>NZ_CP046980.1 GCF_030408395.1 Corynebacterium aquatimens | reverse complement strand
GTTTTACTTCCAGTCTTCCCACGCGTGCCCCGCCCTCCATGCGCTATCCACATGGCAGGTGTGGACAAAATCGTGCCGTCACCTTGCTATCCACACTTTAGTCCACAACTGTGGATAACTTCTGACGAGGTTATCCACAACCGACGTCCCCATCTGTGGATAACCCTAACTGCTGTGAAAAACTCGCTGAACTGCAGGTTCTTTAGTTCTTCACAAAGTTATGCACCGCCGAAACGGTAGTTATCCACAGAAAGTGGCGGTTGCTCACAGAAACCATCCATGGGGAGAAACTGTGGAAAGTGCGTAAGGATGATTTTTACCTTGGGGCGTGTGGCGATGTCTAGAATCTGGAAAACTGCGTCGGGGCAAGGGGGTTCAAGGGTCACTTGAGGCTTAGAAATTGTTTTGCCCAGCGATCTAGTTTCGGTGCTGGATAGCTCGGCGTGTCGCACGCATTCGGACGCGGCGCGCCGAAAAATTACATTTTTGTAGTTTCGGGGGTAACCAACCGGAGGGTAACCACTGGGCGCAACGTCCCGGCGTGTCTGCTGGTTGCGGCGCTGCGGGCTTCGACCGCCACGATTTGAGTTCACCTTTACAGGCGGGTACGCTGGGCTCGTCTATTGCATCGCGTATGGCTTGTTTCAGTAAGCCGGTGATGCGAGTGAGAGCACCACCGGCGCGGAAACCGGGCCACGTACGTGAGTCGGCGAAGGCGGTGCACGCGGAACAATGTACGCACCTCACGCAGAGTTTAAACCGTTTAGTGGTGGCTCATTCCCGGTTGCTAGCCGCCACGTTGTGCTTGTTTTAAGGAGCAACCGTGTCCAAGCGGACTTTCCAGCCAAATAACCGTCGTCGTGCCCGTAAGCACGGCTTCCGCACCCGTATGCGTACCCGTTCCGGCCGCGCCATCGTGTCCGCACGCCGCAACAAGGGTCGCGCAAAGCTCACCGCGTAAGCAGTACGGGACCGTGCTGCCACAACCCAACAAACTTTCATCCTCTGCGGACTTCCGCACGGTGATGAAGAAAGGGTCGAGCGCAGGTTCCCGGACAGTGGTGGTGCACTACTACGAAGACCGCGCCGTAGATCCCCCCGTTATCAGCGGAGGGCCTCGGTGCGGTCTTGTTGTTTCTAAGCAGGTTGGCAACGCCGTTACCCGCCACGCCGTTTCACGCAAGTTGCGCCATGTTTTTGCCAGTCTGACTGACGTGCCGGTGGAAGCGCGCGTTGTTATTCGGGCCCTGCCAGCGTCAGCGACGGCAACGTCACAGGAGCTATCGGCTGACGTGGCTGCATCTATGGCGCGTGCGCGAGCGAAAGCTGCACGCCAGTGAACGAACTGTACAACTCCGACGGGGAGCAGTTACCGGCGCCGCGCGGGGTGGCGTCGAGAAGCCTCGTGCGCCTCGTGCGCCTTTACCAAAAACACCTTTCCCCCCTTAAGATGTATTCGACGTGCCGCTTCACGCCAACGTGCAGTGCCTACGCGGTGGAAGCCGTCGCTCGGCATGGGGCGGCCAAAGGTAGCCTGATGGCCATAGTGCGGCTGTCCAAATGCGGGCCGTGGCACCCGGGTGGATACGACCCGGTGGTTGTGGCCGGTGACAAATAACCGTGTGAGATTTTAAAAACAACAGAGGAGACCAACTCACGTGCTGAATTTCATTTACTGGCCGATCTCTGCCGTGCTGTGGTTTTGGCACAAGGTAGTCGGTTTAGTCCTCTCCCCTGACTCGGGTCTTTCCTGGATCCTGGCGATTGTCCTTTTGACATGCACCCTGCGTGTCTTCCTGGTCAAGCCGATGGTCAACCAGCTGCGCTCCGGCCGCAAGATGCAGGAAATGCAGCCGAAAATGCAGGAAATCCGGGCGAAGTACAAAAATGACCAGCAGAAGATGATGGAGGAAACGCGCAAGCTCCAAAAGGAGATGGGCGTCAACCCTCTAGCCAGCTGTATCGTTCCGCTGGCGCAGCTGCCGGTGTTTTTGGGCCTGTTCCACGTTCTGCGCTCCTTCAACCGCACGGGTACCGGTGCCGGCCAGCTGGGCATGAGCATCGAGCAGAACCGCAACACTGCTAACTACATCTTCTCCCCGGAAGAAGTCCAGTCCTTCCTGGACGCGCGCATCTTTGGGATCCCGATTTCCGCTTACATGGGCATGCCGCAAGAGCAGTACGCGGCGTTCGCCCCCGTGGATTTCACCCGCACGAACATCATCATGGTGGCCCTGCCGCTGGTGATCTTCTGTGTGGTCATGACCCACCTCAACGCCCGGCTTTCTCTGAAGCGCCAGCGCGAGCGCATGGCTAAGCAGAAGGCAGCGCAGAAGAACAAGCCGTCGTCGAAGCAGCCGCAGAACTCTGGCGCGTTGAACCCAGAGATGATGGAACAGCAGATGAAGATGATGAACGGCATGATGCTGTGGTTCCTCCCGGCAACGCTGCTTTTCACCGGCTTCCTGTGGCACATTGGTCTGCTGATGTACATGGTGACCAACAACGTGTGGACCTTCATCCAGTCCAAGATTGTCTTTGACAAGATGGACAAGGAAGAGGCTGCGGAGGAAGAAGCCCGCGCCGCGCTCAAGCGCACAACCGCCCCCAAGGTGGGCGCTCGCAAGGTGGATCACCGTTCCAAGAAGCAACGCAAGCAAGGCAAGTAGGGTTAAAGCGTGAGCTTGACTATGAATACAGCTGGTGCGGAACCCCCCGCGCCAGCTGCCGCCATTTTCGGGGATCGTCTGCCCATCGCGCAGGCCTACCACGACTCGCTGGCTACGACCGCCGCGCAGCGCGGTTTCATCGGGCCCAAGGAAGTCGATCGGTTGTGGTCCCGCCACATCCTCAACTGCGCCGTCATCGGTGAGGCGTTCGCTGAAGGCATTCACGTCGCGGACATCGGCTCGGGCGCGGGACTACCCGGAATTCCCCTAGCAATCGCGCGCCCGGACCTGTCGATTACGCTGATCGAGCCACTGCTGAAGCGCTCCACCTATCTAGGCGAAGTCACCGAAGAACTCGGGCTCGATAACGTCACCGTCATCCGCGGTCGCGCGGAAGAGCAGAAAAGCTTGCTTTTTGACGTGGTGACGTCCCGCGCAGTCGCCCCCTTAGGCAAGCTGTCAACGTGGTCGCTTCCCTTGGTCAAGCGCGGTGGGGCCATGGTCGCGATGAAGGGGTCGTCGATAAGCGAAGAGCTCGTGCGCGACGCGAAAGAGATCGCGAAAGCCGGCGGAGTCGACGCGGAGATCCTCACCGTGGGCGAGAAGGTGTTGGAGCAGCCGACTACCCTGATCCGTATTGTTCGCGGAAATTAGGGAGGGCTCGTGGGATACACAGACGCCGATAGCACCAACTCTGCTGACCAGGTATGGGATGACACCCCGATTGCTGCAGCAGCACGCCGCGCGGCGCGGATGAACTCCGGTGAGCGCACGGTGGAGCGTCCGGAACGCGCCCGCGTGTTCACCGTGGCCAACCAGAAAGGCGGCGTGGGTAAAACCACGACTTCCGTGAACCTCGCCGCGTCCCTGGCGAAACTGGGTCAGCGCGTGCTGGTCGTGGACCTTGACCCGCAAGGCAACGCTTCGACCGCCCTGGCCGCCGAACACCGCGCCGGCACGACGTCGAGTTATGAGGTCCTCATTGGTGAGGCCACCGCGGAAGAGGCCGTCCAGCAAAGCGGCGACAACCCCAACCTGTGGTGCATCCCCGCAACCATTGACCTCGCCGGCGCGGAAATTGAGCTCGTGAGCCTCGTGCGCCGCGAGTACCGCCTGGCGGATGCTTTACGACGGGGGTTTTTGGACGATAACCCCTTCGTGGACCGTTTTGATTACGTCTTCATTGACTGCCCGCCGTCCCTCGGCCTTTTGACAATCAACGCGATGAACGCGGTGGATGAAGTCCTGATCCCGATCCAGTGCGAGTACTACGCCTTGGAAGGCGTGGGGCAACTTCTCAACAACATCTCCATGATCCGGCAGGCCTTGAACCCGCAACTGCACATTTCCGCCGTGCTGTTGACCATGTACGACGCCCGCACGAAACTCGCGGAGCAAGTGGCCAGTGAAGTCCGCGATCAGTTCGGCGAAGTGGTCTTGCGCAACGTCATCCCGCGTTCCGTCAAGGTCTCTGAAGCGCCCGGCTACAGCCAGACCGTGATCGACTACGACCCGGGTTCCCGCGGTGCGCTGGCGTACTTCGACGCCGCGACCGAGATCGCCACCCGCGGCGATTACCAACCGCACGCCACCACCGGCGCCATCGGCGTAAGCCCCGCGGTTGCCGCGGAACTTGAAGCTGACAGTTCAAACAGTGGCGACACCGGCGGCGACAACAGCACCCACGAGAGCGACTAGGGAGGAGCTACACCATGGCAGAAAAGAAAAAGGGTGGCTTGGGCCGCGGCCTGGCTGCGCTCATCCCGTCTAGCCCCGCTGACCTCGACGCCGGCAAGAAGACCGGCCCGCTGGGCGATGGCGCTGCGGACGTCATCATCGGCGGCTCCAAAGGCGCAGGTGCCAAGGCCGCGAAAGCATCCGGTACACCAACGAAGAAACCGAAGGGCGCTCCGTCCATCTCCCAGTTTGCACCGCCAGCCTCCCAGAAGTCGGCCGTCCCAGCCGCCATCGCCGCATCCGCGACGGCGGGCACCGACTCTTTCGGTGCGACCTACCAGGAAATCCCCTTAGGTCAGATCATCCCCAATGAGAAGCAGCCACGCCAGGTCTTCGAAGAAGAGCAGCTGGCCGAACTGGTTCACTCCATCAAGGAGTTCGGCCTTCTGCAGCCGATCGTTGTGCGCCCGTCCGATTCCGGCAGCCACGCCTATGAACTCATCATGGGTGAACGCCGCTGGCGTGCCGCCTCCAAGGCTGGCCTCAAGGTCATCCCCGCCATCGTGCGGGAAACCGCTAATGAAGACATGCTGCGCGACGCGCTGTTGGAAAACATCCACCGCGTCCAGCTCAACCCGTTGGAAGAAGCCGCCGCCTACGAGCAGCTTTTAGAGGAGTTTGGCGTCACCCAAGAGCAGCTCGCGGACCGCCTTGGCCGCTCGCGCCCGGTGATCACCAACTCGATTCGTCTTCTTCGCCTGCCCGTCCCCGTGCAGCGCCGCGTTGCCGCCGGAGTCCTCTCCGCGGGGCACGCCCGCGCCCTACTCGGCGTCAAAGTCGGTGCGCAAGCCCAGGAAACCCTGGCTGAGCGCATCGTCGCCGAGGGACTATCCGTCCGCGCCACGGAGGAAGCCGTCACGCTGCTCAACCGCGGCGAGGAACCAGCCAAGAAACCCCGCCTGCGGCCTGCTCAACCCGAGTACTTCACCCAGACCGCCGATCGCCTATCTGATCAGTGGGACACCACCGTCAAAGTCACCATGGGCCGCCGCAAAGGAAAAATGGTCATCGAATTCGGCGACCGCGATGACTTCGAGCGCATCCTCGGACTCATCTCCGGCAAGTAGATCTAGCCGGAAGCTCTATTTACGTGCCTAGCTAATTTCGCTGGGGTGCAACGCTTGGTGACTATCGTGGCTGACTCCAATAGTCAGCTAGACGTCGCTGAGCTTCGTCTTGGGACATCGCATCAATTTCAGAATCAGAGAGGTGCAGTTGGTCCTTGAGAGCCTGCCGAAGCCATGTAGGGAGTGCTGTTATTTGTTCAGGTTCAGAAAGTGCCTGGATGTCCGAGAAAAATGAATCTAATTGGTGAACTACTTCGACCAAGGGGACATGATCTTTGTTGCCCCTCCGTTCGATTTCATCTGTCCTATCGCGGAGAACTTTGTAAACATGTTCATTTTCCCGCTCCCCGACAGCCCAGACTTCAGCCACGGTGAGCACCGGTTGAAATCGGGAATCGGTTTCCTCTCTCCACACAATCCGGTAGTTGCGGTTGCCCACCACCAGTTTCCTAAAACCGATCAGATCACCTAAAAGTGGCTCACCCGCATGCGGTGCTCGTTCCAGCAACAACATCTTGAGTAGGATGGCTCGACCCACGCTTGGATCTTTACGAACCAAACGCTCGACGTCCGCAACTGCTTCGCTTAGGAGTCGAATGCGGGCTGCTCGTTCTGGGTTAGTCATGATAGGGAGGTAGCTGTTCTTTACCGGAACGAATCTGTTGGTCTAACTCATGCTCCAAATCTGCGCGCGTGTAGCCCATTTGATCTATCAAATCATCCAACTCGTGGCGATCGCCATTGTCATTAGCGTAACGGGCAAGTACAAGGGCTGCGTCCAACAGATCCTCGTGTCGTCGGCGCATAATCTCGATTTCCGTGGCGGATACCAGCTCAGCGACGACTCGGCCGTGGCGTGAAAGAGCAATCCTTTCGCCTGCTTCAGCTGATGAAATAAGTCCAGAAATGCCAGAGCGGTTAGCTTCAGTGATGGAAAATGTGGCCATGCTCCAAAATCTACCTAGAAATCAAGGTAGGTTCAAGACCTACGCCTGTTCGGCGCGCAAGAGTTCCACGAACGAGTAGGTACCGGTAGGTTGGTCGTCCTGTTCGAGGAGGTAGAGGCGCTTCACGGCCACGACGATGGCTTCGGCGATGAGGTCGCGCTGCTTGGGGTCCGTCACGATTGCCACGTCGTGCGGGTTGGTGAGGTAACCAACGACGACCTCGATGGAGGGCATTTCCGTTGCGCGAAGGAGTTCCCATGTGCGGCCATGGGTGTGGCAGTTGTTCAGCTGGGTGCGCGCGACGATTTCGCGCTGCACAAAGCCGGACAGGGTTTCGCCGGTCATGGAGGAAGCGCCCAGTTCGGATCCGAAGTAGAACGTGGCCACACCGTTGGCTTTTTCGTTGTGGTAGCGGTCCAGCTGGAGCGAAATCAAAAGGTCTGCTTCAAAGCTGTTGGCCATGTCAGCCCGGGCTTTGATGGAGGGGTTGTCCCCCTTCGGGCGTGACATGATGGTCTCCATGCCGGCGGCGATCATGCGGCCTTCCACGCGTGAGGCAAGATCCCACAGAATGTCTTCCTCGGAGATCTCCCCGTAACGCCCGGCCACCGTGTAGGTGGCGCCGTCTTCGCCGATGTTTGGGTCGATGACAACGCGCTTACCGCTCAGGCGGGGGCCCGCCATGCGCACTACTTCCCGTTCACGGATAGCTTGGGTGGAACCGCCGGTAATGCGCCGACCAAGAAGGCTCAGCGCGCGCAATGTTTCCGGGCCGCACACGCCATCGTCCTGGATGCCGTAGTTGATCTGGTAAGTCTCCACCGCTTCGTGGGTGGCGGGACCGAAGTGGCCATCAACCCGTCCGGAATAAAAACCTAGTTCTTGGAGCTGTTTCTGCAATTGCCCCACGTCATCGCCCACCATGATCTGGCTGGGCTGGTAGGACAACACACGGGCACCGAGGGTGTAGGATGCGTGGCGCAGTTCGCGCAGGGTGACATCATCGATGTCCCCGGAGGGGCGAATACCGCGGGATTGCTGGAACGCCTTTAAGACTTCCGCGAGCTCAGCGTCAAACAGTTTCTCTTCCTGGGAGAACTTGCGCTTGCTCCACTCCCCCACATCGCCCTCAAAGGAATCAAGAAAACCCAGCCGTGCGAGAGTGGAGCGGACCTCCGCAACACGGGCACTTGATTGCCCAACCCGCAGAGTGCTTGTCACGGCCATTCCTTTCTCCAGTAGCCAGTCCCTTTTAGCCTGCGCTTGGCACGGCACTATCTTACTTCCTTGCGCAAGGGTAGCGGTGCGCAGCCGCCCTCGCTTTCTATGCGGTCTAAGGCTGAAGGTGCCTGTGCAGTTTTTCTAGGATCTCGTTTTTTGGACGCACGCCCTGGAACTCATCTACCTTCTTGCCGCCAACGAAGACCATCACGTCCGGAATCGACATGACTTGGAACATCGCAGCAAGCGTGCGCTCCTCATCAATATTGATCTTTGCCACCTTGACCTGGTCACCCAGTTCGGCGGCAATATCATCCAAGATCGGCGACAACTTCTTGCACGGCCCACACCACGGTGCCCAGAAATCCACCACCACGGGGACATTGGACTCCACGACCTCTGTTTTAAACGTGGACTGCGTAACGGTAATCGGCGTACTCATCACATGCTCCTGTAGATCGAATTCGGTGTGCTCTTCCCACGGTGCTCGTTAGAGCGCCTCAAGGTACTGCTCAGCGTCAATCGCTGCGCGGCAACCAGAACCAGCGGCGGTAATTGCTTGGCGGTAGTGGGAATCCACCAGGTCACCGCAGGCGAATACGCCCGGGATCGACGTACGGGTGGATGGCTCCGCCACTTGCACGTATCCACCGGGGGCAAGGTCTAGCTGGCCGCCGAGGAACTCAGACCGCGGGTCGTGGCCAATGGCCACGAACATCGCAGTGGCGTCCAGGGTGGACTGCTCACCGGTGACCGTGTTGGAGACCTTCAGGCCCGCGACTTTGCCGTCGCCCTCGATGACCTCATCCACAACGGTGTTGAGAAGGAATTCAATCTTTTCATTTTCCTTGGCGCGGTCCAGCATGATCTGGGATGCGCGGAATTCCTCGCGGCGGTGGATCAACGTGACCTTGGATGCAAAGCGGGTCAGAAACGTCGCTTCCTCCATCGCGGAATCGCCACCGCCGACTACCGCGATGTGCTGGTCTTTGAAGAAGAATCCATCACAGGTTGCACAGGTGGAGACGCCGCGGCCGGTCAATTCCGCCTCGCCCGGGATGCCCAGGTGCCGTGGCGCCGCACCGGTTGCCACGATGATCGCGCGCGCGGCGTACTCCTCATCACCGACGTACACTTTCTTGATCGAATCCGCTGAGCCATCCCCCAGATCAACACGATCCACCAATTCCGACTCAAGCCGCGCACCGAAGCGCTCCGCCTGCGCGCGCATCTCCATCATCAAATCCGGGCCCATGATGCCATTTTGAAAGCCCGGGAAGTTCTCTACCTCAGTGGTATTCATCAGCTCGCCGCCGAACTCATAGCCCTCAAAAACAAGCGGTTTGAGGTCAGCGCGCGCGGTGTAGAGCGCCGCCGTGTAGCCCGCAGGGCCAGAGCCAATGATGATCACGTCATGAATAGCGGTTGCGGCAGAAGCGTCAGTCATGGTGGCCAGTGTACTTCGCGCCGGGACAGACGCAGAACATTAGTTAGAACAGCGCCAATGAGACTCCAGTGACGCTTTAGAGCTCTGCGAGATGCTTAGCGACGGCCTGTCGCGCGCGATTGCGCCGGGACTTGACGGTTCCTTCTGCCACGCCCAATTCTCGTGCCGCCTTATCAACGGTCATCCCAGCGACGTCCATGAGTAACAGCGCGCGGCGCTGGGCTACCGGCAATTCGGCGAGAACCTTGCGCATCTCTAAAAGCCGCTCCAGGTTTTCTAATGGGTTGTGCATGTACCGCTCATTGACTTCTAGGTGTACGCCGTCCCCGGCGTAGATGCTCAAATGGTTGCGGCCGTTTTCACCCCGCGTCATGTAGTCGTAGCCCGCGTTTTGAACCAGCTTGTGCAGCCACGTGGTCAGCGCCGCATCTGACCGAAACGTGTGCATCTTGGCAGAAGCATTGAGCAGAGCGTTTTGCACGATGTCTTCTGCATCAAAGTCATTGCGTGCGTACTTCAACGCCGCGACGTGCAGCATCCTGCTATAACGGCGGACGATCAACGTGAACGCCCTGTCATCCCCGTCGAGGTACGCCTTCACCAGTGCCTGATCAGTGCGGTTTGTGTTGGTTTCTGTACGTGTTGTTCGTCTTGTGCCTGTTGCTGTCGTGCGCGTGGACAATGCGGTCATCGTGGCCCCCCTACCGTGACTGTTGCCCCCATTGTGGCACGGGGTTACAACGGCCGCCGCCCAAAATTGCACACTATAGTGTGCAGTTCGTCCTTGCTTTTTAGCGCTGAGGCTGGGACACGGTAGCGCTGTTACGGCAAAGCGCGCAGGCCCACCATCGCGATTTCACCCACCGGAGTAGGGCCAACGTCCGGGCGATCAAACAGGTCAGCGCGCTCGCCCTGGAATGCGACGATGATTCCGGACACCACCGGGGTAGACGTCACATCAATCTGGTTTTGGCCGTTGTGCAAGGTCCCCGTGTCCAGTACGCGAAGATCGGTCAGGTTCGTCGGTGAGAGGTTGTCCTCTGTGAGCGCGTAGACGGTGTAATCCATGTCGCCCTTGCTCGTGGTGATCAACACCTGGTTGAGCTGGAACGTCGGCGGCGGGTTGGAATCCCCGCTGACTAGCTTGATTGCCATCTGCGGGTTGATGGTGAATTCCGTCGCGGGGTCGTCGTCGACCAGATTGGCCAGGTCCTCATTGCCGTAGCTGCCCGCGGCTGTGTCCTGGTCGCTTCCTTGCGTTCCACGCCACAGCTCCGGGCTCAGCGGGCGGACCAAAACGGGGAGGTTTGCCCGGCCAGGTTTGGCGCTCCCGTCGCCTTCCGCCACGGACTCCGCCACCGGTGTATCGGGGTTGTTCTTGCCCAACACGCCCACGAAGTAGGTGGTCAGTGCGGCAGCAATGAGGACGGTGATAACGGCGACGATCAAAAGCGCGATCGTCGCGCCAGTGCCCATGCCGCGGTCGCCGAAGCCGGACACAGTGTCTGGTTCCTCCGGCCGGTCCTCGGGTGCGTGCGGGATCGGCGGGGTGGTGACTGGTTCATTGGTCACGGTCTGCACCTCCTGGGGTGGGGCGGTTCCAATCGCGTCGAGCTGGCCAGCGAGTGCGCGGAAATCGTCCGCCTCCGCCGCATCGTCGCTAGCCAAATCTTGGGCTGCGGCAGCAGCATCAGCAAGGTCCGTAGATCGGGCCGCACCACTGAGTAGCTCAAGCGCAGAGGCGAGGGCCGCGGAATCATCGCTCATTTCCGCGCGGGGCATGATCATGGGGAATGCCAGCACGATGAACCCGTCCTCAGACACGCGCAGCTGGTCGCGGTGGTGCAAGCCCAGAGGAATCCCGGCTTCGTGCGCCTGGGCCACGTTGTCCGTCAAAGGCGCCAGGGAGTGCGCAACGGCCTCCCCGGATAAGGTCTCACCGGAGCTGGCGACTGCCTGAATCGACGATCCCGGTACCCAATCCGCAACCACGACGCAGCCGGTGCGATAGCGGATTGTCTCGATGGAACCCGCCACGGAGTTCAAGTTTAAAGCCGCGAGCTTATTCGTACGGTGACAAATTCCCGCGGCGTCAATCGCTGCCTGGCGGGGGGTGACGGCTTCCCCATCTGAGCCACACGTATCGACGAAGACTAGTGCGACATCCCGGCCGGTCTCCTGCTCGCGGGCCTGCCAGAACTGCGCCTCCGCCGTGGAGCCGTGGTGGCGCAGAAGCCTGAACCGGCCATCGGAGACCGCAGCGCCGGGCACGAGCCGGGGTCCACGAACGACGCCCGCGGACATGGGGGGTGGGACAGGGGATGCGTTGAACGAGTCCGCAGCCAGAACCTGCGAGGACACCTCGCGCGGGTCCGCGGGTGCGGCGAGCTGATCCGCAACGTCTGCAACATCCGGACTGTCTGATACGGCGGGCATGTCAGATTCTTCCGGCGCTGCGGCCGGTTTAATGACCTTGTTAAGACCCGGGATACGGCGCAAGACCTGGCCGATGCTGGCCACTTCCGGCAGGCCGGAGAAGGCCAAGACCACGCCGGTGACGATGACGAAGATGATGCCAAGCAGGCTGATTTCCACGAGCAATCCGACAGACTCGCGCAGCCCCAGGCTGTCAGTGAACCCACTGAGCGTGCCCGGGAATGCGCGCAACAGCATGCGCACCAGCCACGCCGCGAGCAGGCCGACGAGGCCCGCGCCGGCAGCCCACGCGGAGGTGAGCAGCACCGCTGGCGTACCCAGCGACCCCAGGCGACGGCGCAGCAAGATGGAACCCACCAAGGCACCGGCGATGAAACCAAAGCCGTTGGCGGCACCGAGGAGCACAACAACGTCTTGGGGGCGGTCCGCCACGACGGGTGCGAGGAACGCCAAGGCCACCTTGGTGATGGTGATTCCGGCGATGATGAACGTTGGCGTCCAGGCTTCCTCACGCGCGTAGAACACGCGCAGGTGCAACATCACTAGCGCGTAGGGGATGAGCGTGAAGGCCGAAAAGCTTAAGGTCAAGCCCAGGGTGCGGGCCTCGGCCGTGGTGAAGTTGCCGTAGCCAAACAGCGCGTTACCAATATCCGGCCCCAGCGCGGTGAGGAAGATGATGATGGGGATCAAAGCGATGAACGTGAGCTTTGTGCCCACCGTCAGGTCGCGCACCACCGCTTTATCATCACCGTGCGCAGCGTTGCGCGATAGCCGCGGCATGATCGCTGTGAGCAAGGTGACGCCGATGATGCCATACGGCACTTGGAGCAGCATCCAGTGCTGCATGTAGATCACCGGCGCGGAAGCATCAGCATTGTCCGCAATACGGTTGTTGAAGATGTAGCCCACCTGGCTGATCGCCACGTAGGAAATAATCGCCAGCGCCATCCCGCCGAACTGCTTCAGGCGATCATCGATCCCCCACAGCGGGCGCAAGTCGATCTTCAATCGCTTCAACGCCGGAAGCATGATCAGGCACTGCACAACCACGCCGGCAGTGGTTCCCAACCCCAGCAGTAACACATGCGGGTCCGTGATGGACACCGCTTCATCGGGGTGCAGACTGCCCGGTAGTAGCAGATAGGCGCACAACACCGCGATGGAGACAAGATTGTTGACCACGGGCGCCCACGCACCCGGTCTAAACACTTCCTTGGTGTTCAAAACCGCCATGAACAGTGAGAACAGTCCATAGAAGAAGATCTGGGGAAGCAGCAGGTAGGCAAACGCAGTGGATTGCCCCAGGTTCACCTTCCCCTCGCTAACAAGCAGGAGGCGCGTGAGCAATGGCGCCGCAATGACGGCGACAACGGTGACCACCGACAACAACGTGATGGTCAGCGTGAAAAGTCTTCGGATGAACGCCGCACCGTGATCCGGGTCTTCTTGTTCCGCGCGGACCAGCACTGGCACCACCAGGGCGGTAAGGACCGAGCCCAACACGATCTCCGTGATCATGTTCGGCAGCACATTCGCGGTGTTGAACGCCGACGCGATGGCACCGCCAAGCGCCGATGTAATCAGGACCGTACGGATGAATCCCGTGATGCGGCTTAGGAGTGTGGCCACCGCCATTGATCCAGTGGAACGAACTACCTGGGAATCAGACGTAGTGGACGGCTGAGCCTCTTCCGCTTGTACCTGTCGGGTCAACGATGGCTCCAAAACACTCGATCATTTGGGGACCACCCTGGGAGCTGCTCGCAGAGGGGGGGGTTTAGCGAGCTCGGGGGGGATGCTCAACCAGGGTGGTCGTCATTTAGTTTAAGGCAAAAGACGCGAGATTTCTAATTTTTTTCCTGATTTTGTGTTTGCGCTGCTGACGGCGCTAATCGCGCCCCGCGCCGGCGCTTTAACGTAACCCCCACCGCGACGATGAACGCGCCAGCGACCGCTGCGACGAGCAACCATGTGGCCACGCTGATGCCCACCGTGCGCACGGAAATGTCTACCGGCTGGGAAATCGGCTTGTTGTTCGGCGTTGCCAGGTAGAGCTGAAGGTCCGTGTTTTCCCCTTCTGTGTTGTCCCCCTCGCCCGTTTCGGGCAGGTCCGCTGTCATCTGGATAGTCATTGACCCACGCGCCGGGATGGTCAGGTTCGGCGGGGTGTTGAGTTTCGCGCCTGCCGGGCCGCGGTAGACAATCGACGCACCGACGGGAAGCGGCAGGCCGTTCTCCGCGACGATGAGCAGCGGCGAGGACGCGGAAGTGCGGGTGTAGACATTGCCCGGCGGGATAAGCGATACCGCGGAACGCAGCGCCGTGAGCGTGTCACGCCCGCCGTTAAGCCGGGTGCGGGTCGCGGCCGCGGCATCGGAATAGGTGTCCGGATTATTGCGTTCCGTAATACTCAGCGCACGCAGAAGATCAAGGCGCAGCGGCAGCGTGAAACCGTACCTGGTCAGCGCGATCCCCCGGTCATTGAGCATTAACTGCGTGAGGTCGTCGATGTAATTGGCCTGTTGGCTGGCAGAGAGCACCTCCGTGTCCGAGAACACGGTGGGGTCGGAGTACGGCGTGCCCATAGACTCCGGGGGGACCTCAGACGTGGGCGCCGGGGCGGGGTCCAGCGGGCCAGGCGTGTTGAGCAGGTAGTCCCCCATGGTCATCGGGACGGCCTTGCCGGTGCCCATAATGTCTTTAACGGTCGACGTGAGCACCTCAGCCGTGCTGGAAGACCAGTGTGCGGGCGGTGCAACCATCACTGGCGACGGCGCCTGACTGGACTCACCACCGTAGACCTCCGGGTCCACGGCAGGAACAGCCGCATTGTCGACGGCCGTCCGCAGCGCCGCGGCCGCAGTAATGTCACGCGCCACAGCGGAATCCAACCCGTACCGGTAGCGCCACGTTTCGTCGCTGTAACCCACCGTGCGCGGATGATCACCCGTTGCTGCAACCGTTGCGTTGAGCGTGGCCGGGAAGGTCACTGCCTCCACGTTCTCACCCACCTGGGCGAAGCGGCTCGATCCCAACTGCGGCAGGGTGTTGTCCGCCACGAGCACGCGCACCGTCTCCCGCGGCGCCGGGGCGGTAACTCCCGACGCATCCGGGGTGTCCGTCCGCTCCAGGTTCGTTTCCTGGTCTCCCTCCACCTTGGTGCCGGTGTCGTTTGCTTGAGCGTTGTCCGCGGAATGCTGCGCCTCCCACGCCGCGTGCATCCCGTAGGTTCCCACCACCGATGACGCGTGGTCCGCCCACCCCAGCCCGCGGGCCGCATCGGCAGTCACGTACCCCGCGCCGGGCACCACCACGTTGCGCACGACCGGGGTTTCCAGCACGCGCTCCACCGTGAACGGCCCGCGCTCAATCGCCTCCCGCATCAACCACTGGTTGCCCGTCCGGGCCACCGCATTAACGTCCGTGTTTGCCCAGGGCAGTGCCACTACGCACTCGTCTTTCGCCGCCTCCTGCAGCTTCGCCAACCACGCGCGGGCATCTTCAACGCCCTTTCCGGGCGCGGTCTTTCCTTCTTTTGGCTTCAGCCAACTGTCGCGCAGCCGTTTCTGCTCTTTCACCGCCGGCGGCCGCGCATCCGCCACCGAGTACCCGCGAGTCATGCGTTCCACCGTGTCTACCAGCGCCGGGTCGACCGCCAGGCACATCGCCGCGCTCATGGCCTCCCCCGACTCGCCGTGCGTCGCGTCTGCGTAGATGTCCACCAGCGCGTCGAGCCGCCCGCCCGGCGCGATCGCATCCGCCACGCTTTCCGACGACAGGAAAAGCGGCGGCCTATTCGGTGCCTCTCCGGTTTCCCCGGGGACCACATCGGTGCGTGCATGCAGCGGGAACAGCATGGTCACACCCGCGGGTTGCATGGGGGCACGCATTGCGTCGGCTTCCGCCTGCTGCGCGGGCTCTGCCGGCGGTGTCACTGTCAGTTGCCACCGTTCGGTGTCGATCGCTGCCCCGTCGCGGCTCAGCTCCAGCAGCACCGGGTAGTTCCCCGGCCACGGCGTGTCGATCCCGCCCTTACCGGCGGCAGTGGGGATGGGCATTTCCACTTCTCGGGATTCCCCGGGGCCCACGTCGGCGAGCTGCGCCGTCTTCCCGATGTCCACGTACTCGCCGATATCGGCAACGGCTGAAACTCGCGCATCCGCCACCGAACCTGACGCTGGGCCGCGCCGCGGGGTGATCCCCAACCCATCTACCGTCTGGTCAGTTGTGTTCCGGACCAGCACTGTCACCGTCATCACGTCGCCGGCCGGAACGGTCACCGGGGCGTCGATAAGCTCAATGCTCACGCCGTGCTGGCCCTCCCCCTGCCTAATGGCAGGGTTTGCCCATTGCTGCGCCACCGCCGGGTCGTTCGGCGCAAGCGGTACGGGGACCGCTGACGAGATTGGCCCGTCGATAAGCGGGCTGCTCACAGCAACAAGAGCCGCTGCGGCTACAGCGGCGGGGAGTCTAAAGAATCGGCGGCGATGCATGTCCAACCACCTGCTACCGCGGCGTGACCCGGCCCGCATCACGCTCCGCGCGCGCGAGATCAGGAATCTTGTCGAGGGCCTGGCGGGCCAACTTGCGCTCATCGGCGTACGCCAAATGCTCAATGAGCTGGTTCATTGGCACCCAGGACACCTCTGTTACCTCCGGGTCCTCATCATTGAGCACCCCGTCCACGTAACGCAGCAGGTTGTGGTGCACCGTCTTATGAATCCGGATGCCGTCAGAAACAAACCAATAATCAATAACCCCCAGCTCCGCGAAAGGCTCACCGTAAATACCGGTCTCCTCCCACACCTCACGGCGCGCGGTATCCCACTGGTTCTCCCCCGGCTCCACGTGGCCCTTAGGCATGGACCACAGCAAACGCCCGCGGCGATCCAACCGACCGATCAGCGCGACGTAGATCTGGCCCAAGTCCACCGTTCCGTCCGCCCCCACGGCCTCATACATCCCGGATACGACCAAGCCGCCTGCCGACGTCTCATCGCGCGTCTCCATATGGGAGTTGGCCTTCGCTGCCGAATACTTCGCCGTCGATGCCGGAGTGCGCTGCCCGCCGCGCTTAGAACTGCGCTGATTTGAACGCTGGTTTGAACGCTGGTTTGAACGCTGGTTTGAGCGCTGGTTTGAGCGCTGATTCGATTTCTTATTTCCCCGGTTCCCACCGCCGCGACGGCGCCGGCGGCGTTGGGAATTGTCCCCCGAGGATCCTTCGCCCGACTTCTGCTTCTTTTCGCTGCCACCGGTAGTAGAAGCATTCTGGGTTGAACCCCCTGACGCAGGACGAGAACCGCGCCGACGCCGCCTGCGCGGGCGCGATCCTTCCGCGCGCTGCGATGGCTGCTGCGCGCTCGTGTCACCTGTGTCATTGTCAGTCATTGGCTTCGATCGTATCGGGCCGGGGATGAACCGGGTAACTATGGGTAACAGGGGTGAAATCGGACTCAGGGCAACAACCTACGGAACCCGGTCTGGAACTTGACTGTCGCGGTATGGTGAGCCAGTGACCAAAGACTTACTGTTCGAACTGCCGGTAAAGGGCGATTCCACCGCATTCATTGTGCTGCTCGCGCGCGCACAATCGGCCGTCGAAAAGCTAAGCCCTCTGCTCACGCCGCTAGCAAACGCCTTCAAAGACGCAGGTGAATCGCTGTACCTCGTGGGCGGCCCCGTGCGCGACGCCATGCTGGGGCGCTTGGGCAACGACCTGGATTTCACTACCTCCGCGCGGCCGGAAACCATCCGCGCAATCCTCGATGGCTGGGGCGACAACGTCTGGGACACCGGCATCGAATTCGGCACCGTCTCCGCTGTGAAAGACGGCCAGCAGGTAGAAATCACCACCTTCCGCTCCGACCTCTATGACGGCGTGACCCGCAACCCGGAGGTCACCTTCGGCGACACGATCGAAGGCGACCTGATCCGCCGCGACTTCCGCGTCAACGCCATGGCGATTGAACTTATACCCACCTCCGACAGTCTGGAATTCGACTTCCACGACCCCGTCGACGGGCTCAAAGACCTGCTCAACCACACCCTCGACACCCCACAGGCCCCCGAGGTGAGCTTCCGCGACGACCCCCTGCGCATGCTCCGCGCCGCCAGGTTTGTCTCCCAACTGGGATTCGACGTTGCCCCACGCGTAAAAGATGCCATGACGGACATGGCCGAAGAGATCGACCGCATCACCGTCGAACGCGTCCAAACCGAACTGGACAAACTCATGTGCGGCGCCCGCCCCTGGGACGGCATCGACCTGATCGTCACCACCGGGCTCGCAGACCGCATCATCCCCGAAATCCCCGCGCTCAAACTCGAACGCGACGAGCACATGCAACACAAAGACGTCTACGCCCACTCGCTGACGGTCTTGAAACAAGCATGCGAGCTTGAAGGGTCAAGCCCGCAAGAAGAAGGTACAAGCTCGCAAGACCCCGACCTCGTGTTGCGCTGGGCGGCGCTTCTGCACGACATCGGCAAACCGGACACGCGCGCAGCCAAACCCGGCGGTGGCGTGACGTTTCACCACCATGAGGTTGTAGGCGCGAAGCTCGCGCGCAAGCGTTTGAGGAAGCTCAAGTACCCCAAGCACGTCATCGAGGACGTGGGGCAGCTGGTGTTCTTGCACATGCGCTTCCATGGTTTCGGCGAAGGCCAGTGGACCGACTCAGCCGTACGCCGCTACGTCACGGACGCCGGGGACCTGCTGCCCCGCCTGCACAAACTCGTACGCGCCGACTGCACCACCCGCAACCCGCGCAAGGCGGCCCGCCTCCAGAACACCTACGACCACCTGGAGGAACGCATCGCAGACTTGGCGGCCAAAGAAGACCTCGCCCGCGTCCGCCCGGACCTCGACGGGAACGAGATCATGGAGATCCTCGGCCTTGAACCCGGACCCCAGGTGGGCAAAGCATGGGCGTACATGAAGGAGCTCCGCTTGGAGCGCGGCGAGCTTGACCACGATGAAGCCGTGGAAGAACTAAAGAAATGGTGGGCTAACAATGGCTGAGTACTTCTACGCCGACCGTCTGTTCACAGCCCTAGAGCGCACCGACCCCGCGCCGGGCATGCTGCTCGTGGCCGCGCCGGGCATGCTCTCCCCCGAGTTTGCTCGCACGGTGGTGCTGGTCCTAGAGCACACGAGCGAACACACCCTGGGCGTGATCCTCAACCGCCGCAGCGACATCGCCGTGGCCAACGTCATGCCCGAATGGGTCGACGTTGTCGCCGCCCCCCAGGCACTATTCATCGGCGGACCCGTCGGGCCGCAAGCAGCCATCGGCGTGGGCGTGATCAAAAACCGCATCGATGTGGCTGAGCACGACGAGCTCACCCGCGTGGCCAATCGCCTCGTCTACGTGGACATGCACAGCGACCCCGCCCGCATGCAGGAGCTCCTAGACGGCATGCGCCTCTTCGTCGGCTACGCCGAGTGGGAACCCGGCCAGCTGGAAGACGAAATTGACCGCGGTGATTGGTACGTCGCCCCCGCTTTGCCCTCCGATGTCATTGCCCCCGCCAACGTGGATCTTACGGGCGATGTCCTGCGCCGCCAGCCCATGCCGCTGCCGCTGTTTTCAACGTTTCCGGCAAATACTGACGATAACTAGAAGACATCTCCCCGTATGACCGCACCGCAACCCTCCCGGCGCCAGGCCATCCGCCAGGGCATTCGTGATACCTGGCTCGTTGGCCTAGGTCTGATTCCGCTCGGCCTCGCATTCGGCCTGGTGATTACCCAGGCAGGTTTTGCCTGGTGGTGGGCACCGATTTTCTCCATCATCATCTACGCCGGCTCCATGGAGTTCCTCGCGGTGTCGATGGTCACGCAGGGCGTCGGACCGATCTCCGCCGCGGTCACCGGTTTCATGGTGAACTTCCGCCACATCTTCTACGGCCTCACCCACCCCCGCGAAACCATCACGTCACCCGCCGCGAGGGCTTACGCCACATATTCGCTTACCGACGAGGTGTACGCGATCACTTCCGCCCCGCCCCACCCGACGGGTGCTCGACTGGTGACGATCCACGCGCTGTGCCAATTGATGTGGGTGATCCCGGGAATCGTCGGCGCCCTCATCGGCGAGATCATTCCGCCGGACATCACCGGGATGGAGTTTGCCCTCACCGCGCTTTTCGTCGTTCTGGCCTACGAGTCGTTTCAGACGAACCGGGACTTTTCCTTGCCGCTTAGCGCACTGATTATCGCCGCCGTCGTGGCAGCGATCGTTCCGCAGGCACTCCTGATCATTGCGCTGACCACCTACTTCATCATTCTTCTTGTTCGGTTCTGGTTTCCGCGGTTGGATCAGGCACTGACACTGACACGGACACGGACACTGGGGACGGATACTCATGGCTGACTACGGCCTGCCCGATGGCGTTACCCTCCCCATGGTCGCTGCTGTCCTTATTCCAGTTGCCATCGTCACCGTTGCTCTTCGCGCTCTACCGTTTGCATTCATCAAGGCTGTCCAGGGCAGCCCGCTGATCGAGTTCCTCCGTGCGACTATGCCCGTGGGCGTCATGGTGGTGTTGGTGGCCTACACCCTTGCTAGTACCCGCGATCAACCCGGCGGTCTGTGGGCGGCACTGGCCGCCACCGCAGCCACTATCGCGTTCCACGCGTGGCGCCGCCGCCCAGGTCTTTCCATCCTCGCCGGAACCGTCGTGTACATGCTCTTAGTCAACCTTTTGTAGGTGTATTACTGCATGTAATCTTGCATGCTAGTGAACTTCCCGTTAACAACCGCGACAGTTCCCGTCGAAAGTCATAAGCTCTTCTGTGTCTAACGCCAAAACTTGAAGGAGCACCCCCATGAAACGCCGTCTTGGCGCAGCCGCCCTTGCCGTGGCTCTCACCCTCCCCCTCGCTGCAGCACCCGCTTTTGCTGAAGAGCCGACCCAGAACGACCCTAAGGTCGGTGGCACCCAGGGCTGGCCGAAGAGCTCTTTCGCTCCGCTCGGAGAGCTCAGCTCCGTGGAGCAGTCCTCCCGCGACAACCGCATCGCGGACGACGAAGAGTACGAAGCGAAGTGGAACGGCGCTATCCGTATGGACCAATTCACGTCCATCATCGAGAAGGCTTATGACATCAAGGGCCTGAAGGATGAAAACGGCAAAGCCACCTCCGAGGCCGAGCGCGTAGAGGCAAACGCGGGCAACTTCGAGCGTAAGAAGACCGACAAGAAGTCGACCGAAGACATTCTTGGCAGCTCGCTGCGTCGCGATGCCGCCCGCAACGTTCAGTTCGGTGAAACCCTGAACATCCTGATCGCCGCTGGCGTTCTCACCCCGATCCTGCTTGGCCTTGGTTGGGCGCTGAGCTCCGGCGTTATCAAGCTGCCGGAGTGCAACCTGGATAACATCAAGCTCCCGTTCTAAGCTGCACGGCTTTTAAAGCTCATAGCGCCCCCGAAAGCGGGCGCCATGAGCTATTATTCCGAATTCATGAAACGCAATTTCATCGCGCTGAGCACCGCCGTCGCGTGTGCCCTTACTATTGCCGTTGCGCCAGCGAATGCGCAGGAATCCAGTCAGCCGGTTTTTGGTGCAGGTTCTTCAGGCCGGTCCGGTTCCTCCGTGCGTAGCGACGCAGACCTCGCCCAGTTCGAGGCGTGGAAGGACCAGCAGACCGCAAACCCATCGAAGAACCTCACGTCTTCCGTTCAGAGCAACGAAAAGATGTGGAACTCCGAAGTGTTGATGAGTTCCTTTAAAGAGGACTATGCCAACAAGCGTCCGATGGGCCAAACATTTGAGATCCTGCTTGGGATCTTGATCTTCTTGCTTCTGGTGGTTCGCCCCTCTCGGGCATAGTCCGTTACGCGGTATCTCCACCGACGGTGATGGAGTCGCCCGCGTCAGCGAACTCGACTGTTTTCAGTCCCTCCAGTGTTGGCCCGGCGACGGGTTCACCCGTGGCGGTATCAAACACCGAACCGTGGGCAGTGCAGCGTACCTGCCCATTCTTTTCCTGCGTGATTTTGTTTCCCTGGTGTGGGCACACCGCAGAGTATGCGACGAAGTTTCCTTCCGTCGGCTGGGCGATGATGAAGTTGTCCATAATCACCGCTCCCCCGACTGGCACCTCTGTTTTAGCCACGGATTCCTCCGGGGGTTTCCCGCACGCCGCCAGGAATGCGCCCGCGAACGTGGTCGCGGTGCCCAGAATGAACATCCGGCGCGAGCAGGACGGAGAGTCAAACTCTGTACCAAAACGTGACCTAGCCATAGCCACTATGGTAGCCGCCGGGTTTAGCGCGTAGCGGCTTTCATGGCGGAGATGTATTCGGTCAGTTCCTCTTTGAGGGCATCCATGTCCGTGATGCGGCCGGGGTTGGGGTGGGTGCCTTCAACGTAGGCGTCAATGATCTTCGTGATCGCGGAACCGGTGATGGCGCCGGCGGCGCCGGCATCGATGGCATCGCGGACGTGCTCCGGGGTGGAAATGCCGAAGCCAAGAAGCGTCGGTGCGCCGCCGTAGGATTTCACGTTGTCCACCACTTCGCGCAGACCGGTGGTTTGAGATTCGCGCTCCGTGCCGGTGACGCCGTCGCGGGAGATCGCGTAAATGTACCCGCGGGAGTGAGCGGCAACGCCTTCGAGAATCTCCGGTCGCGCCTGCGCAGGGGCGATGTATACCGGATCAATCCCAGCGTTGATTGCGGCTTCGGAAAACGGTGCGCCCTCACGCACTGGGACGTCGGGGATCAGGATTGCATCGGCACCGGCTTCGGCGAACTCCGCGTAGAAGCTTTCCAGCCCGCGAACGTAAGGCACGTTCGCGTAGATCAGCATCCCGATGGGAATGTCCGGGAACCGGCGACGAATCTCACGGAGCTGATCCAGCGATGATGCCACGGTGGATCCGCCATCGAGGGCCCGGATGTGTGCCTTTTGAATCGTCGGTCCGTCGGCGACGGGGTCGGAGAACGGAACACCCAGTTCCAAAGCATCGGCGCCCGCTTCCACGGCGGCGGAGATAATCTCCACTGCATCTTCGGGCGTTGGGTCCCCGAGCATGATGAAAGGCACGAACGCGCCTTCGCCCTTGCCGTCGTTACGCTGCGTAAGGCGCGCGAATAGATCGTCGAAGCGGCTCATTAGTTTCCTCGATTCGTGTCGTGCTCACGGCTGGCGGCGATGACCCAGTCCGGGTGCTCATCCAAAGTGCGGCGGACGTGGGCGACGTCTTTGTCGCCGCGGCCGGAAAGGCATACCAGAATGTTCATCGGTGTCTTTTCCTCCTGCGCGCGTGCTGCGCGCTCAAGCGCATACGCCATCGCGTGGGAGGACTCGAGCGCCGGGATGATTCCCTCATACCTGCTGAGCAGCTGGAACGCCTTCAACGCGTCCTCATCAGTCACTGGTACGTACTGCGCGCGGCCGGTTGAGGCCAAGTACGCGTGCTGCGGGCCGACCGCGGGATAGTCCAGCCCAGCTGAGATTGAGTAGGACTCTTCGATCTGCCCGTCGGTGTCACGCATCAGATAGGACTTCGTGCCGTGCAGGATGCCCACGGTTCCCGCCGCGATGGCGGCGCCGTGTTTGCCGGAGTCCATTCCTTCGCCACCGGGTTCCGTGCCAATGAGCTCCACGTCTTCATCCGCGATGAACTCGGAGAACATACCGATCGCGTTGGAACCGCCGCCGACGCACGCGACAACCACATCCGGCAGTGCCCCGGTGCGTTCCAGCATCTGCGCCCGTGCTTCTTCCGCGATGACCTTGTGAAATTCCCGCACGATTGTGGGGAACGGGTGCGGGCCCGCTGCAGTGCCGAGCAGGTAGTGGGACTCGTGGAAGGTCGCGGTCCAATCACGCAGTGCTTCATTCACTGCATCCTTGAGCGTTCCTGAGCCGGAGTCAACACCGACGACCTCCGCGCCCATGAGCCGCATGCGGTACACGTTCGGTGCTTGGCGCTCCATGTCTTTGGCACCCATGTAGATGACGCAGTCTAAGTCGAGCAGCGCACACGCCAAAGCGGTGGCCGTACCATGCTGGCCAGCACCGGTTTCGGCGATGATGCGGGTTTTGCCCATCTTCTTCGCCAACAGCGCCTGGCCAATCACCTGATTGGTCTTGTGCGCACCACCATGGACGAGGTCCTCGCGCTTGAGGTAGATCTTCGCGTACTCGTTGTCCACCGGCAGGTTCCGGCACAGGGTGAGAGGCGTAGGGCGGCCGAGGTAATCACGCAGCAACGCGCGGTACTCCCCCATGAATTCCTCATCCTGCCACGCCTCCACGAATGCCTGTTCCAGCTGGTCAAGAGCCGGAAGGAGTGACTCTGGCACAAATTGTCCGCCAAATTCACCGAAGTAGGCGGGCAGAATGGTCCTGCTACGAGCGGTCTCAGCCATTATGTTCCTCTCTATTGAGGCTTACTCAATACCCGTTGGTGTGTAGAGATCGCTTACAAATCTAGTAGTGAAAGTGCCCGATTGTTTCAAAGGCCGCCCGTATCGCGCCGGCGTCTTTCACGCCCGCCCACTGACCAGCAGTGGCGGGATACTCCACACCGGAGTTGAGGTCAACGCCCGCGCACCCCACCGCCAACGCGTCGCGGAGATTCTCAGCGTTAATACCACCGGCTAACAGCGCGTGCTGCTTCACCGACTCAGGCACCAGGTCCCAGTCGAAGCGTTCGCCCGAGCCGCCGTCGCCAGAATCAAGCACAAGCTTATCGACGCGGCCAACGAGCTCCCCGGCCACCTCCACGCCATCCGGCTGAGTCATAGACACGGCACGCCACAGCGCAACATTCGATCCTGCGGCATCTAGTTCATGCCGCACGTTGTCGACGAGTGCGCGCTCGGCCTCGATACTTCCCTGGTAGGGCGCGTGAATCTGGACAGCGTGGAGCTGCGGCAGTTCCGCAACCAGTTCGCCCCACCCCTGGGTTCGCCGTGAGACCGCGACGTAGTGGAGACCTGACTCCTTCGCGATGATTTCTCGCGCCGTTTCACGTGAAACATTGCGGGGGCTGTTCTCCTCAAAGATGAGGCCACCGTAGACCGCACCCGCGGCACGTGCGGCCTGCGCAGTGGACCAGGTGGTGAGCCCGCACACCTTGTTCGGTCCGTAGACCAGCATGCGCGCTGCCCAGTCCACGTCCGGGGTGCCAGAAAGTTGGGAACCAACCAAGAACCCATCGGAGTGGCCGCCGAGCTGCCGGATGGTCTCCGCATCGCGGATCCCGGATTCCGAGATCACCAGTCCGCCCTCCGGCACGAGAGGGGCCAAGCGGGCAGATCGGTCAAGGTCAATGCTCAAGTCATGCAAGTTGCGGTGGTTCACACCGAACAACTTCGCGCCGAGGCGTTCCGCCCGCGCAACCTCATCTTCATCAATCACTTCGGTCAAAACATCAAGACCGAAACGCTCGGCTTCGGCGGCGAGCTCGCTGTACTCATCGTCGTTAAGCACGCTCAGCATGAGCAGCACGGCGTCTGCGCCGAAGTAACGCGCGGCGTGGATCTGGACCGGGTCAATGATGAAGTCCTTGCACAACACCGGCAGGTGCGTCACAGACGCGACCGTGGCCAAGTGATCATAATCGCCGGAGAAACGTTCCGGTTCACAAAGAACGGAGATCCCGGCCGCGTACCGCGAGTAGACGCTGGCCAACTCACCCGGCTCATAATGCTCGCGGATCGTGCCTAGCGACGGCGAGGACGCCTTGCACTCCATGATGTACTGGTGGCCGGGGCGCGCCAGATTGTCATACAAAGAGCGGGTGGATCGCGGCAGCCCATCAACGTCAACGTGCGCGATGCGCTTGCGAATATCTTCCAGATGACCCCGGCGCGCGGTGACGATCCCCTCGAGCACGGTGGGAAGTTTAGACACTGTAGTCGGCCCCTTCGTGGGTGGCGAGCCAGTCGCGCACCTCACCGTCGACAAGCATCTGCGTTGCTTTCTCCGTGCCTTCGCGCACAGAATCAGCGAGGCCATAGAGGTAGAAGATGGTGCCCGTAGTCGCGGCGATCGCGTCACGGTGCGCCACCGGGCCCTCACCGTTGAAGGTCGCGCGCATCGCAGCGGCGTTTTCCGTGCCGTTGCCGCCAGCTAGATCATCCAGGCTGTGGCGACTGACTCCGAAATCTTCCGGCGTGAGCGTGTAGTGCTCGATGTTTCCAGCTGAATCCAGCTCCCAGATCAAGGTGTCACCGTGGACCGCGATCTCATCGGTGCCCGCGCCGTGGACCACCATCGCGCGCGTGCGACCAAGCTCGCGCATGGTTTCCGCAATCGTCTGGCCCAGTTCCGGCTTGGCGATGCCCATGATCTGGGTCTCCGGGCGGCCAGGCGACAGCAGCGGGCCGAGCGTGTTGAACAGCGTGGGAACGCCCAGCGCCTTGCGCACCGGCTGGACGTGGGCAATCGCCGGGTTGTAGGCGGGCGCGAACAAGAACGTGAAATTGGAAGCCTCAAACTGGCGCACCGCGCGGTCCGGATCCAAGTCCAGTGGAATGTTCAGGGCCTCCAGCACATCCGCGGAACCGGACTTGGACGACACCGAGCGGTTTCCGCACTTAATCATCTTCACCCCACCAGCGGCCGCGGCCAGCGATGCCGCCGTAGTGATGTTGATCGTGTTCTTACCATCCCCGCCGGTCCCCGCCGTATCCATAATTCCCGCACCCGTGATCGGGAACGGTCGACCCGCAGCCAGAAACGCCTTCGCGGCGCCGGCAATATCAGCGAAGGTCTCCCCGCGCGTGCGCACCGTGGCCAGCAAGGCCGCAATGTGGACATCATCATAATCACCGATGGTCAGCGGCGTGAAGGCCTCAACGGCCTCTTCCAGGGAGGGCTCTTTGTTGTCCAGGAAGGCTTTCAAAATGGTGAGCGAAGATTCACTAGCCACGAGGGCTCCTTTGGGTGTTGTTCTTTTGGGTGTTGTTCTGTATCAGCGCATACACGCACCGTTCCAGCATGATTGGTCCGGCGGGGGTCAGGATGGATTCGGGGTGGTACTGCAGGCCAATGGACATCCCGTCGCGCGATTGCGCAGCCATCACCACGTTGCCCGTCGCGGCCTTTGTGCGCGCCAGCGGAACCAGTTCCTCTGGGACATCGACGGTTCCCAGTGAGTGATACCGCGCAACCGGGACGGTCACGCCCGGGGAATCAAACTCCGGCCCGCCATCAATAGCCAGACCCTCAAAGATCGGGCTGGCCAGCCCCTCGTCCGTCAACGTCATCCCGATCGACTCACCGTGAACCGGACCGCACGGCGTCACTGCCCCGCCGAAGTGCTCCACGAGCGCCTGGAAACCAAGACAGATTCCCAACAGCGGAATGCGGCCCTGCGCGGCGGCAATGAGTTCCATCATGCAGCCAGCGTCCGCCGGGTAACCCGGGCCGGGTGAAAGGATCACCAGGTCCGGAGCGGAGTCGATGATGGTCTGCGCGGGCACGGTATTCCGGTACACCGTGAACTCATGGTCCGCCAACGTACTCAGCGCGTCCACGAGGTTGTAGACAAAAGAATCTTGGTTATCTAGCAACACAATCCGGCTCATGCGTCTACCTCCAAGCGTGCTCCCGCCGCGTGCGCGATGGCGCTTAGGACCGCGTACGCCTTGTGCAAAGTCTCATCCGCCTCCGACTGCGGGTTCGAATCACGCACCACGCCCGCACCGGCCTGCACGCACGCGGTTCCCCCGCTGACGTACGCGGAACGAATCACGATGCACGTGTCCATGTCGCCGTTGCCCTTGAGGTACCCCACTGCCCCACCGTAGGACCCGCGCCGGGCACCTTCGCGCTCGCGCAGCAGCTCCGTGGCCCGCAGCTTCGGCGCGCCCGTGAGCGTACCCATGTTCATGCACGCGCGGTAGGCATCAAGGGCGTCGAGTTCCTCATCCAACGTCGCCGTCACGCGGGACACCAGGTGCATCACGCGCGAGTACCGATCCACCTGCAGCAGGTCCCGCACCCGCCTCGTGCCCGGAACGGCGACGCGCGCCATGTCGTTGCGCGCCAAGTCAACCAGCATCGTGTGCTCCGCGACCTCCTTCGAGTCGGTGCGCAACTGCAGTTCCATGCGGGTATCCAGCTCATGGTTAATGGAGCCATCCGCGTTGAGCCCACGCGGCCGCGTCCCGGCAATCGGGTACAGCTGCACCTCACGCGTTGCGGCCTCAAATTTCAAACTCGACTCCGGAGACGCCCCAAAAAGCTCGTATGGTGTGCCATCCACATCCAATCCGCGCACGTAAAACATGTACGGCGAAGGGTTCGAATCCCTCAGTGCCTTGTACGCCGCGAACGCATCCGGACACTCACAGCTAAACGCCCGCGCCGGCACGACCTGATAGATATCGCCGTTATAGATGTCGTCCATCAGCTTGCTCACGTCCGCACGGTACGCCTCATCATCTAAGTCGGCGTGTGCGACGAGCACATTGCTTGACGACGACACCCCACGCGCGGACGGAGCGTGCTCCGTCCGCGCTTCGTCGATAAGCGTGGCAAGCTCCCTCATCCGACTCTTCACATCCCCGCCGGCGATATCAACGCCCTTGAGCTTTGCCGTCTGGGATTCGTGGTCGATGAGCAGGACGATTTCCGCGGCAACGAACTGGTAGTCGGGGTACGTGTTCGGCCCAGCGCCCACGGGCGGGAGATCTTCGAACGTAGCCAGAAAATCAAAGGCAAACCCGCCAGCGACCATGGGGAGATCCCCCTGTGGATCCTCATACCCAGCGTCGAACGCGAGCGCACGAAGCGGCGCGACGTTACTCGGCGCCAAAAGCCTCTCGCGCTCATCCGCGGCCGTCGACCGAGGGAACACAAAGGTGCCCTCCTCCCCTTCAAAACCCCCAAGCTGCTGGCGCAGCCTCTGGGCAATCGCGTCCCCCGACACCGTCAAGGGCTCCACCGTCACCGCATCATCATCGCAGGTCACGCGTACCGACGATTCCAGCACCGCCAAGGAGTGCAACCCCGAACGCGTAGTGATATCGGCCGACTCCAACAGCACGACATCTGTGGCCGCCGTGCCCCCAAGGATCTCAAACAGGCGCGACGCATCCGCGTGGTAGCGCACCTGCACTTCCACAACCTGCGCGTCGAGCGCGCCTACTAAGTCACTCATATGTGTCTTTTGTGTCTTTCTCGCGAAACTAGTTGTTGCCACGCGAGTCCGCGCGGTTCGCCGCTTCACGCAGCGCAGCAATGTCTACCTTAGAAGACGGCTGCTCCTGCGCCTTCTCATTAGCCCTGAGAATCCGGGCGGTGCGCGCACCCTGATTCGCGCCGACACTGATAGAAGCCAACGCCGCAACGACCGCGACCGCGGGGAACACCCACACCCACCCCTGCGCAATAAAGGCAAACGACGCTGCAAACGCCATAGCCAGCGAGGCCAAGATCACGAAGAACCCAGTCACCTTATGCGCGGCGTCCCAGATTTCCTTGGACTCTCGCGCCTCCGGGACCTGTAAACCCACGTATTTATTACCCGGGAACTTCTGCGTTACCATCGCAGCCCCACCGGCGAGCAACACGAGTGCCACGATGAGGAAGAGAATGCCTAGTACCACGTTTACGGTCATAGAACCAGTGTAGGATATGGCGTTTGCCTTAAGATACTGTGCATGTCCTCAAAATCAGTTCTTAAATCCCTGTTGTTCTGGATCGTTGTAGCGATCGCCGCAGGTATTGCGTGCAGCTTCTTCTTCCCCACCTGGCTCGCGCGCGTGTTTGTCACTTTCAATGGCATCTTCTTCGGTTTCCTGGGCTTCTTCGTGCCCGTCTTGATCTTCGCCCTGATCACGCCCGCTATCGCTGGCCTCGGCAAGGGCGCGGGCAAGTGGCTGGGGATCACCGCCGGTATTGCGTACGGCTCAACGATCGTCTCCGGGCTCATCGCGTGGGGCGTCTCCGCTGCGCTCTACCCTTCGCTTCTGGGTAACCAGACCCTCATCACCGCGGTGGATGATATCGACGAGGGAGCCCTAAGCCCCTACTTTGAAATTGAGATGGAGCCCCCGTTCGCGGTGCTCACCGGCCTGCTGCTGGCCTTCTGCGTTGGTGTGGCCATGACCAGCGTGCAATCCGCCACGATGCACAAGTTCTTCGAGGAATTCGAGAGCGTGATCATGAAGGTCGTCAGTTCGTTCATCATCCCGCTGCTGCCGGTAGCCATCTTCGGCATGTTCCTCTCCCTGGGCATGAACGACAACCTGGGCTCCACCATGGCGGCCTTCGGCAAGGTCTTGGTCCTGGCAATCGTCATGACCATCTTGCTCATCATCGTGCAGTACCTGATCGCCGGCGCTATCGCGGGCGTCAACCCGTTCGTCGCACTGAAGAACATGCTCCCGGCCTACTTCACCGCGCTGGGCACGTCCTCGTCCGCAGCAACGATTCCGGTCACATTGCGCTCCACCCTCACCAACAAGGTGGATGAAAACGTTGCCGGCTTCGTCGTTCCGCTGTGCGCGACGATCCACCTCTCCGGTTCCATGATGAAGATCGGGCTCTACACGTTCGCGATTATCTTCATGTCCAACATGGACGTCTCCCCCGCGCTGACCCTCGGCTTCATCCTCATGCTCGGCATCATGATGATCGCCGCTCCGGGCGTTCCCGGCGGCGCCATCATGGCCGCGACGGGCCTCTTGGCCTCCATGCTTGGTTTCGACGACAACATGGTCGGCCTCATGATCGCCGCCTACATCGTCATTGACTCCTTCGGCACCGCGGCCAACGTCACGGGCGACGGCGCTATCGCCCTCGTGGTGAACCGCTTCGCCTCCGGCAAGCTTGAGGGTGTTCACGCCGCGGAAGAGGACCGTCGATAAGCTTCTTCAAGCTCTCGGCCATTCGTCTAACCTTGGGTCCATGGTGAACGCACGGCACATCGGAGTCATCGCAGCTGTCACGGCACTGTCCGGCCTTATAGGTGGCGGCGTTGGCTACGCCACGAATGACGTCCCGCCGATTGAATCATTCCAGATGCAAACAACGTCCATCACGGACGTGGAAATCTGGGATCCGGACGACGTTCTGACCAGCGAAGACGAGGCCCGCATGCTTCGCGACGCCCAGCGGATCCAGGCGCCAGAGACCGTAACCAAGCTGCGCTACCTCGTCTTTGCAACGAACCGTGAGAAGGTCAACGACTCTGTCGAAGAGTACTTGCGCGACAACCACCCTGATCTCATCGGCGAGAAAAAGTTTGCTGACGGGCTCCTGCTGGTAGGCGTGGGTTTGCAGCCGCGACAGGCTTTCGTATTTGCCGGACCTGATGTTGCTGCTGAGTTGGACTTAAAAGACGGCAGCGACCACCTCCGCGCTTCCACCGATGCGATGAAAGAGGGCGTCAAAGCTGGCAACATTCCCGCCGGCCTCTTCAAGAGTGCCCGTACCGCAACCGACGTCGAAACCGTAAGCCAGTTGCGCCACGACGCCGCCGCCGAGGAGCGTTCTGACGCGACATCGGCCGGCGGTATCGGCGCGGGTCTTGCAGGTTTGGGTGCTTCTACCGGTGCCGTTGCGTTGTCCGAACGCCGCCGTCGCAAAATTGATCAAGCCCGCGACGATTACGACCGCATCACTGGCGAGTACACGCGCCTTGCCGGGCGTCTCGACGAATTGGATATCCGCGCCAATTCCATCGCCTCGAGCTTCGCCGATCACGAACTGCGCGACCAATGGAATGACGTACGCAACCGTTTCTTTAAACTCCACGAGTTTGTCAATGGTGCCGGCGGGATCGGGGAAATTGACGTCAACGACGACAAGTCGTTCCTGGCCAAGGCAAAACAATTAGCGACTGCGCGTGAGACCGTTGACCAGGCATTTTACGCGGAGGAAAACATTGACCGCCTCTTTGAGATCGAACGCGGCGATCCCGGCGCCCGCCGTGCGGATTTGACCAAGCTCATCGAGGACGTTTCTTCCGCCCGCCACCAAGTCCGCGACCGCCAGCTTCGTGGCGACCTCACCCACCTAGAAGGCCGCATCCGCCAGCTCGACGCGAACCCCTCCTCCCCCACCTTCCTCGACGACTTTGTGCGCATCCTGTACGACTACCGCACAATCATGGCGGAAGTGAAGCGCCGCGAGTTCTCCGACGTCAAGGAGTACGAGGCACTCCACCAGCCACGCCTCTACGACCACGGATTCTTCTACGGCGGCGTGATCACCTACTCGCAAATGGACTCCTGGCACGCCACCAATGTGTCTATCCACGAGGAGCGCACCTCCTCCAGCTCTGACTCCAGCGGTTCGAGCTTCGACTCAAGCTTCTCCTCCGGATTCTCCGGCGACGGTGGCAGCTCAAGCTTCTAATCCGACGTCCCCGCCTGCGTCGTCGATTGCATGTTCGATGCAGCGCAGTGTTTTTCACGCCTTTGTCGGCGCGCTCTTTATGGTGTGAGGTGGGGCGGGCCGTCTTCCTGGCTCTCACTGGTTGCTCGTTGTTGTGACTAGAACATGTGAGCCAAAATACATAGAAAGAACGATTAAAAAGGGTTGCTAGCCGAATAAGTGTTTGGATACACTTATGGTATCGGGCGGCAAACTACTTTTTAAAGGGGGTTCCGATGACGACAAAAGGTCGTGGCGGTGGCGGTGGATCAACGTTTGTGGGTACACCTGAGCCGTATTTCAGTATTGAGCGCTTCGACGATGAGCGTGTAGCTTCAGGGCACATTCTGCGGGAGGCGGAATACGCATTGTTTTCCTGCTACGCGGAACAAGGTTTCGGCGTGTGGGACATGGATGTAGAAATAGCTACCTTGCAGCGTGATACGGGCATGAACAAATGGGCCGTTACACGCGGGATTCTGGGGTATTCACGCCTGCAGGATTTACCCATGCTCAAAGAGCTTCAGGAGGAATCGAAGCTGCTTGATACCACTCGCCTCGCAGCCATCGATACCGTCTGCAGTGAATTGGGCAACGGTGTGGATGTAGAGGTCTGGTTTGAGATTGACGGTTTCCTGGTGGACCTGTTCACCCCTAACGCCCCGAACCAGATCTTCCCTGGGACGGGCACCATCTACTATCAGTTGCGCCGCCGAATCGGAGAGATAGATCCCGGCGTGCGTTATGACGAGAAGCGGCGTAAGAAGCGTGAGAAACAGGCTGAGGGTAAAGCGACTCTCTCCTATATTCGACGTGCTGGCGGTAAAACCCTCGAGTATTCATCCGATGCGGCCACCATGTCAGCAGTTCAGGCATTCATTGAAGAGACAGCACGAGAGAACGATATCTCTCTCGCCGACGCCACGACTGCGCTGTTGACGGGCGCGCTTGTACCGCCAGTACAAGTCACGTTGTACGGTTACGTGCCCACCACCGCTCCGGAAAACGGCGGCAACCCGATTGAAGGAGCGCCCGTCTTCTTCCCTGATTCCGGGTGGACTGATCCCCACGGGCTGGCTTCACTCGACGAAATGGGTGGGCTCGACGGTGCACGGATCATCCCTCTTGATCCCGTGGCGGAGCAAGAAACGACGAGCTACCGACCCACTACGGCAATGATCGCTCTGTGCGCGGGCCGCGACGGTACCTGCCTCTGGCCCGGTTGCTCTAAGCCAGCACAGCGTTGTCAGCTCGACCACCGGATCCCATTCGATGAAGGTGGGCGAACAACCCCGAGCAACCTGTTCAGCTTGTGTCAGCACCATCACAACGTAAAAACCGATCGACGGGCGCACTACATTGTGGATCCTGAAACTCGTGAGGTGGTCTGGCTTTTCGACGATGGGACGTACGCGCTCACTCACCTCGAAGGCTTCATCGGTGACCAATTAACTCCGCGTAACCCTAGATGGCGACGTTCCTTGGACGACATCAAGGTTTCAAGGCGGCATGCAGCCCAATTCTTTGCAAAAGCTCACACGATCGCCGATCAGATTGACGATGCCTACGATGCCGGCGAAGACCCAGCAGAACTATTCGCTCAGCTCCGCGATCTTGAGGAGGAGTATGGAATCGCATTTGACATCCAACTTGTCCGACCACCGTTCTAATGATGAAGCAGGTTACAGTGGTGGGGTGACCAAGCCTTATAAGCCTGATTCATCATCCAGGGATATTCGTCTGTCAGATCTGGAGAGATCTGAGGCGCTAGCTGACTTAAGCTTTGCGCTCGGTGAAGGCCGCCTGGATCAAGATGAGTTTGATCGCAGGTGTGAAGAAGTTTACGAGGCGACCACTAAAGGAGACCTCGAACCTCTTTTCAAAGACCTGCCGATCCCAGAGCCACAGCCCAACCCCCTGGTTAAACCGGTGTCCGGTTCAGTGCCTGGCCGCGCGCTCGAGCCGTTGTATAGCAAGGGCGAGCTGACGAAGGCGCATGCGAGCGGGCAGAACATCCGGTTGGGTTTGCTTGGTTTGGGTTCGGTCGGCTCATTGGTGCCCGCGACGATTTTCGCTGGTGCTTTTGGTGCAGATTTCTTCCTGGGTCTGCCGATGCTGGTCATCCCCACTCTGTACATACTCTTGTATGTCATGAAAGTGGGGCCCTCGAGTTGGTATACACCGAGCCCGGCCCAGATTGAACGGCAGCGGCTTCGGGAGCTTAGGGCCGCGCAACGTATGGACCAGGAACGTCGGCGAAACGAACGTAAAGAATTGACCGATCAGATAACCGGGGACGCGTTGCAGATTGCGCACAAGACGATAAACCGATTCAAGAAGTAGATCTCTGGTGGATAATAGAGGTATGCAGCCCCAGACCACTTCCATTTTTTACACCAGCTACTACGGCTCAACGCAGCGGTACGCAGAAGCGCTCGCGGAACAGATAGGGGTGACAGCGGTTGAGCTACCGGATCCCGCAACCGTTACTGCGGATGGCGGGCCAATCGTCATCCTCTCCCCCATCCACGGGCCGTCTCACCCCGGCGCAAGGTTTGTGAAAGAGTTGGGGGAAGAGGTCGTCGATAAGCGAAAGCTCTGCTTGGCGACGGTGGGAATGACCCTTGATGAGGTCGCTGTCGAACAGGACGCGGCGCGCGACTTGTTGGGTAAGAGGGCAGACCGCGTGGCTCGATTCTATCTGCCGGGCCGGCTGAACTACCCTGAGCTGACGCCGTCGCACAGAAACGTCATGCGGGCGATGGTGACGATGTTGAAGCTCAAGCCGGGCAAGACCGCGAACGAGCGCATGATGATTGACAGCTACGGCAAGGACGTTGACCGGGTGGACCTTGGCCGCCTCGATGAGATCGTGGAGTGGCTTGCCGAGAGCGACGGTTAAAAGGGCAATGTTTCACGTGAAACATTGCCTCCGGTGGGTGGTCCGAAGGGGGTCGCTGTAAACTCGCTATACATGACGAACGCGAGCTCCTCCCCCGCTTTCCGTTACGGCGCGGGCCTTGCAAATGAGATTGAGACGAAGTGGCAAAAGTACTGGATTGACAATGGCACGTTCAATGCGCCGAACCCGGTCGGGCCGCTAGCTACGGGTGGAGAACTTCCGAAGGACAAGCTCAACGTTCAGGACATGTTCCCGTACCCGTCCGGCGCGGGCCTGCACGTTGGGCACCCGCTGGGGTACATCGCGACGGATGTGTTCGCGCGCTATAACCGCATGCTGGGCAAAAACGTGTTGCACACGCTCGGCTATGACTCCTTCGGATTGCCGGCAGAACAGTACGCCATCCAAACAGGAACGCATCCGCGGACGACGACGATGGCGAACATTGAGAATATGACCCGCCAGCTTGACGCTCTGGGCCTGGGTCATGACCGTCGGCGGGCCGTGGCGACAACGGACCCGGAATTCTACAAGTGGACTCAGTGGATCTTCCTACAGATTTTCAATGCGTGGTTCGACGAAGATCTGCAGAAGGCGCGGCCTATCGCTGAACTTATTGACGAACTGTCATCAGGCATCCGGAAGACAAAGGACGGCAAGGACTATTCGCAGTTGAGCGACGCTGAAAAGCGCGCCGCGGTGGACGAGTTCAGGCTGGTGTACCTATCGGATTCGATGGTGAACTGGTGCCCGGGGCTGGGCACGGTGCTGGCAAACGAGGAGGTGACAGCCGACGGGCGGAGTGAACGCGGGAATTTCCCGGTGTTCCGGAAGCGTTTGCGCCAGTGGATGATGCGTATTACCGCGTACTCGGACCGCCTGCTGGATGACCTAGAGTTGCTGGATTGGACCGAGAAGGTCAAAGCGATGCAGCGCAACTGGATCGGCCGCTCCCGCGGTGCTGAGGTGACGTTTGTTGCGCGCACTGAGGCGGGCGCAGAACACGACCTTGAGGTCTTCACCACCCGCCCGGACACGCTCTTCGGTGCGACGTACATGGTGCTCGCGCCAGAGCATGAGCTTGTCGACGAGCTGGTGGCCAGCGCTTACCCCGAGGATGTGGATGCCCGCTGGACTTTTGGTGCGTCCACTCCGCGCGAGGCCGTGCATGAGTACCGGAAGGCGATCGCGGCGAAGTCCGATGTGGAGCGCCAAGAGAATAAGGAAAAAACAGGTGTTTTCCTGGGCACCTACGCGGTGAACCCGGTGAGTGGCGCGAAGGTGCCGGTGTTCATCGCAGATTATGTTCTGACGGGGTACGGAACGGGCGCAATTATGGCGGTGCCGGCTCATGATGAACGTGACTATGAGTTTGCGCAGGTATTTGGCTTGCCCATCGTCGAGGTCCTAGAGGGCGGCGACATTGAAGAAGCGGCGTTCACGGGAGACGGACCGCACGTCAACTCGGCCAACGATGAGGGCCTGGATCTGAACGGGCTGGGCAAGCAGGAGGGCATCGACGCCGCGATTGAGTGGCTGGCCGAGAAAGGTTCGGGCCGCGAAAAGGTGCAGTACAAGCTACGTGACTGGCTTTTTGCCCGCCAGCGCTACTGGGGTGAACCCTTCCCGATTGTCTATGACGCGGAAGGCAACGCGCATGCATTGCCGGAAGACTTGCTGCCGGTAGAACTGCCAGACGTGGAAGACTACAACCCGGTTTCCTTTGATCCGGATGACGCGGATTCAGAGCCTTCTCCCCCGCTGGCGAAGGCAACTGACTGGGTCAACGTCACCCTGGATTTGGGCGACGGTCCTAAGGAGTACACCCGCGACACCAACGTCATGCCGCAGTGGGCGGGTTCGAGCTGGTACCAGCTGCGCTACATTGACCCGACGAATGATGACCAGTTCTGCGCGCTAGAAAATGAGCGCTACTGGACCGGCCCGCGCCCGGATGTCCACGGTGAGAACGACCCGGGCGGCGTGGACCTGTATGTCGGCGGTGTTGAGCACGCGGTTTTGCACTTGTTGTACTCGAGGTTCTGGCACAAAGTTCTGTACGACTTGGGTCACGTGACCAGCAAGGAACCGTACCGCCGTTTGTTCAACCAGGGATACATTCAGGCGTATGCGTACACGGATGCCCGCGGCGTGTATGTTCCGGCGGCCGATGTGGAAGAGAAGGACGGCAAGTTCTTCTACAACGGTGAGGAGGTCAACCGGGAATACGGCAAGATGGGCAAGTCCCTGAAGAATGCCGTTGCTCCTGACGACATCGCGCAGGAGTTCGGCGCTGACACGCTGCGTGTGTACGAGATGTCGATGGGTCCGCTGGATACTTCTCGTCCTTGGGCGACGAAGGACGTCGTCGGTGCGCACCGTTTCCTGCAGCGCCTGTGGCGCCTGGCGGTCGATGAGGAGTCGGGTGAGCTCACGCTGTCTGACGCACCGATGTCGGAGGAGGACGCCAAACACCTGCACAGGACGATCGCGGGTGTGCGCGACGACTATGAGAACTTGCGTGACAATACGGTCGTCGCGAAGCTGATTGAGTACGTGAACTACCTGACGAAGACGCGCGACGCGTCCGGCGGCAATGTTTCACGTGAAACATTCCAGCCGCTGGTTCAGATGGTCTCGCCGCTAGCGCCACACATCGCGGAGGAACTCTGGCAGAAACTCGGGCACAGCGACACCATTACGTTCGAGCCGTTCCCAACGTTCGATGAGCATTTGCTTATCGACGACACGGTCGAGCTGCCCGTACAGATCAACGGAAAGGTCCGGGCCCGCATCAACGTGCCTACTGACGCGGACAAGGGCACGATTGAGGAAATCGCTCTGACCGACGAACGGGTTGCCGCTCTGATCGAGGGCAAGAACGTGGTCAAGACGATTGTCGTGCCCGGGCGCATGGTGAACCTAGTGGTGAAGTAGTCGTGGCGAGTCGGCGCGCCGCTGCGGGGGCCCTTCTTGCCTACTTGTGCGTGGTCATCGCCCTGACCATGCTCAAGGCCTTCTACCGCATCGGGTATTTGTGGGACCCCGCCAACCAGATGCGTCGGGGTGTCTCGCTCCTCCCCCTCGATGAGTTCGTCGGTGCCACGTCGTGGTTCAAACCGATATTTGAGTACGGCGGCAACGTCGCCTTCTTCATACCCGTCGGGATGCTGGCGTACATTCTCTTCGAGCGCAGCACACGGCAAATCATGACCGCTACCCTATTCGGCGCTGGGTTTAGCCTGCTCGTAGAAGTATCCCAGTACGTTTTTGCACTGGGATTCTCGGATATCGACGATCTGGTAATGAATACACTCGGCGCCTTCATCGGCGCGACGCTGGCCAAATGGTGCGGTCCCAAGCTTCACGGGCTCTGGGTCGCGCTCTCGTACGTCGCCGCGGTGGTATTCGTTGGACTCCTGATCGCGGGTGAGAGTCTCGGCGACCCCAGCAAGATCAAGAACATCTAAAGATGGGAAAACAAGTAAACGCCACTCTCTTGCGAGCGTCCGCAAATAGGGACGATTTCAACCTGTTCAGTCGTGGCAAAATTGTCTATTGGCCCCGGCCAGAAAAGAAATGACCACCCCGCCTACCGATCTACGGAGAGCCGGAGGGGCTCTTGTCAGCGGGGTGGAACCTTTAGATAGATACTAGAGCATTCACCTAGGAGTGGTCTACGAAACCTCGACGACGGTGCGGCCGTGGCGGGTGCCTGCGAGAAGGCCGGCTCCGACTTCCTGAACTCCATCGAGGCCAACGGTTTCGGTGTATGCCTTGAGTTTCTGCACGTCAAGGGACTCTGCGAGGAGCTGCCAGGCTTCATCGCGGAACGGGGCGGGTGCATCGACGGAGTTGATGCCGACGAGGTTGACCCCGCGCAGGATGAACGGCATGACGGTTGTGGGAAGGTCCCCGCCGGCGGCGCGGCCGCACGCGGTGACTGTGCCGCCCCAACGAACCTGAGCCAACACGTTGGCCAGCGGAACGGACCCGACTGCGTCGAGCGCACCCGCGAAGCGGACTTTCTGCAGAGGTTTGCCGGGTTCGGAGAATTCGGCGCGGTCGAGGACATCGGTAGCGCCGAGGTCGCGCAGGTAATCGGCATACTCGTCGACGCGACCGGTCAGTGCCACGACCTCGTAACCGCGGTCTGCAAGCAGCTGGATGGTGACGGATCCGACGCCGCCGGTCGCGCCGGTGACGAGAACTGGGCCGTCCTTGTCGGGGGAGAAGCGTTCGTACCCGGCGACGGCAAGAGCAGCGGTGTAGCCGGCTGTGCCGATGGCGGCGGTGGTCCAGGCGTCGAAACGGTCGGGGACACGGGTGATCTTGGTGGAGTCGATCTTTAGCGTTTGCGTGTAGCCGCCGTGGCGACGCTCGCCGATGCCCCAACCGTTCACGGTGACGAGTTCACCTGACTCCAGGGTGCCGACTGCATCGATGCCAGCGACGGTGGGGTAGTGGCGGATGATGCCGGCGCTGCCTTCCAGGGCCATCCCGTCCTTGTAGTTGACGGAGGAGTGGGACACGTTGATCAATGTGTCGCCCTCGCCGGCGAACTCGGGTTGGGTGGGGACGAGTTGTGGGCCGTCCTCGGTAGCGATAAGGCTCTTTGCGTCTGATTGTGGTGTAGTCATGGCACCAGGGTAGTTGGGTTGGGTGGGAAGTGGCGTCGATAAGCTAATGAGCTGCGTATATAAAAAGTCCACTATATGATTTCGCGTCTAAGGGCCTAACAGACACTGCTTAAGGGGTAAGGATGGGTACAACGCTTAAAAGTGGGCGTAGTAAAGCTTGGTAGAATCGGGGCTCATGAATGAGCGCGATTGGTTCACGCGGACCGTGTTGCCGGATGGGGAGGAGCCGGATCCGCGGTTCACGCTCGCGAATGAGAGGACCTTTCTTGCGTGGACGCGTACGTCGCTGGCGTTTCTGGCCGGTGGTATCGCGCTTGAGGCGTTCGCGCTGCCGGGGCTTGATCCCGATGTGCGGCGCTTGGTAGCGGTGATGATCATCGCCGTGGGAATGGCGATTGCGGGGGGCGCATCGGTGAGGTGGGTCCGGACTGAGCGGGCGCTGCGCAACGGGCGGCCGCTGCCGGCGCCAGCGATCGCGCCGATCCTCGGGTTAGGGATCATGATCGCGTGCGTTGTAGTGATAGCGGGACTTTTCTAAAAGCAATGGATATCCCAGTCGCGGACAAAGGACTGCAGCCGGAGCGCACGACGATGGCGTGGGCGCGAACATCGGCAGCGACCATTGTGTGTGCGCTGACGCTACTGCGCTGGTCAGAGCCATACCCGGGGCTCGTGTTTGGGGCCATCGGGTTGCTCACGGTGGTAGCAATGGTGATTGCGGTGCGGGAGAGGGCGACCTATCGTCGACAAGCAATGGGGCTCAAAGATGAGCTGGTGCTGGCGAATGTGGGCGGCGTGTTCGCGATGACCGGCGCGATGATGGTGCTCGGAGTGATTGGAATGGCGCTGGTGCTGATGGCTTAGAGGGCGCTGTCGTCGAAGAACTCCTCGATGAACAGGCGGCCTGAGGGGGTGGCCTCCATGCGGTGGCGGGTGGAGGTGGGGGTGAGTACGCCGAGGCCGATGAAGAGATCGATGATGAATTCGGGGTCGTCGGGCATGGTGACGACCTCGGGGTCGATGAGAACCTCCGTCTCAAAACCCAGCCATTCGAGCACTTCATCCCACACGTCAAGGCCGAAGTAGCCGGGGAGATGATCGAAGATTTGCTGGAGCATGAGGTCGCCCTCGACTAAGGCGGTGCGGCCGCGCGGGGACAGGATGACCTGCTGGTTATCGTTGATCAGGTGGCCGAGGGACTCAAAGAAAAGGCGCAGCTCAAGGATCGGCCGGACGCTGATTTCGCGCGGCCGGCTCGACGGGATAGGTAGGCCGAGCGGTTCTGCAAGGGCGCGGACATCCGCGGCGCGCAGATTTCCTTCCTGGGTGAGTTTCCGCGGGACGGTGAAGTGCACCAATAGCGCGCGGCAATGGTCATTGATCTGGTCAAAGGGCTCGCTGAGTAGGAATTCGGGGTTATCCTCATCGATCTCCTCTGCGAAAAATTCCGAAATCGCGGCGATGAGCGTGGGGTTGCGCTCCGGGTTCGGGTCGAGGGAGAGAATATTCTGCAGGTCAGGGCGAGATTCCATGAATTCTTCGAACTTGTCGGCGATCTCTTCCGAATGCGGGTTCGCCTCTAGCTCGCCGGAGCCATCGAGCATCAGGTCCTCGGCGGTGAACGCAATGCGCTCGCTTATCGACGGATGGTCAGCAGCGGACAGACGTTGGATAAGCCGTTCCGGACTCATCACCGGCATGAAGCTAAGGAGGAGCGGCGAAACCTTTAAATTTGGGCTGTGGCCTGCGGCAAGCCGGCGCGCTTCGGTGTGGAACTGGGTCATCATGTCCGGCCCACCGCAGGCTTCGATGACATCGGGACCGAGGGCGTCGACGAGCAGTGGAGTAGGGCCCTCCACCTCAGCTGTGCCGAAGCGTTCAATGTGGACGTTCCAGTTTGCCGATGGGTCATACACGTAGGTCATCGGGGGCATATCGGCGATGGTGACGTGTTCCTCATCGAGTTCGCCCGTGGACGGCCAAGAGGAATAGACCTGATTCTTGCCTCCGACGTTGGCCATGTAAAAGTGCTTGGCCACGCCGGAAAAGCCGAAGGCTGCGTCGATGATAGGGGAGAGCTCTGAAAGGTCCGTTGTCCCCTCAAGGTTGACAAGGCGAGAAATCTCCGGGCGCGAACCCTCTATGGTCATCAGAACCGACACGATCATGGGCCCAACCTTACGGCGTTGGCACCCCATGCGCTGGGATCCAGGGCGAATTGCACACTATAGTGTACATTTCTGCGCGTTGTGGCTAGTGATCCAGAATCTCGTAGTCGCCGGAGTAGTCAATCTCTTCGGCCTGCTGTTCTGGCCCGCCCAGAAGGATCACGGTGGTGCGTGAGGACGAGGTGTTTACGATGTGAAGCATCTGGCGGCCAGCCTCAACGTGCCCGACGGCTCCGCCTGGAAGCTGGGTTTCTTCGAGTTCGATGCCGTCATCCGAGGTCATCAGAACATGCTCAAAATCCCGGTTCACCCACACGGTGAAGTCAGCATTAGGTTCAAGGTAGAGCTCCGCGCCTTCCACCGGGGCACCGACTTCCACTTCGCGGCCGAAGAGAGCGCCCGCGAACACCGTAGCGGTGCCGACCTCCCTACCGTCGAGGCCCACCAAGGTGTGAGGGAGCGGAATGTGGATGTTGTAGCCGACGTTTTCTGCAACGTCTTCGTCCAGCGTGAGGCCCAACTCAACGCCCGAGGGCGTCACCAAAACCGCGTTGCAAGGCTCATTGAAGGTCCACGCGCCGATTCGGCGAGCTGGCATTTGCTCATTGTCCATGCGGGCAAGCCTACTTGAGCTTTGGTCGTGCTCGCAGAACAAGTTCTGCACTGCCCAGCGCAGCCAGAACTGCCGTCACCCCAAGCACCGCTGGGAGGTAGCCGGAATCCACACAGACCGCGCCGAGCGCCGCGCCGGATGCGATGCCGACCTGGAAGGTGACCACGTAAATCGCGCTTGCCCGGTCCTGTTGCTGTTGTCCGGCGTGCATGAAGATCGTGGTCGCGGACGTGGGCAGAGCACCAGCCGCGGTACCCAGCACCACGATGAGCGCACCAAGAGCGATCCACTGCGCCACACCCTCAGTGAGAAATGCCAGGTACCCCAAAGCAGCGGCAACGATGAGAGCGCTCACCGCGATTGCGTTCACCCGAATCATGCGTCGATCCACGCGCCGGCCCGCGATCACCACGCCGACAATTCCGAACAGACCGTACGCGCTGAGCCCCGCTGCAACATAGGGCAGACCCACGGTCCGTTCCACGATGAGGCCCAGGTAGGAGTACGTTGTGAAAATCGCTGTCACCGCCAACGCGAGGTAGACCACTAGTTGGAGGATGGCGGAGGTGGTGGGGTGGTCGTCGTTAAGCTCACTGCGCCTAAGCTGGGGCATCGAGGGAAGCGAGAGCATGAGCACGCTTATCGACGCAACCGTCACCGCGCCCAGGATCCACGTCGAGGTGCGCCAACCGAGCGCGTTGCCGATGAACGTGGAGATGGGCGAGCCCAAGACCAGTGCGAACGTCGAGCCAAGGGACACGATGGCGACCGCCCGGCCTGTGGAGCCGGCGGGGGAAAGACGCGCTGACATGGGGTTGACCAGGGACCAGAAGAGGCCGTGGGTGACGGCGGCGCAGATACGCGCGGCAACGAGAACCCAATAATTAGCTGCGAGCGCCTGAAGAACAATTCCGCCGGTAAGGAAGACCAACGTGCTGATCAGCAGCGGGCGTCTGTTGACGTTGCGCGTAAGCCACATCAACGGCAACGTCACTACGGCGACGAGGCCTGCGTAAATGGTCATCAGGAGGCCCACGCGACCTTCGCTAACGCGCAGGTCATGGCTGATCGGGGTGATCAGGCCGACCATGAACATCTCATAGGTGACGTAGACGAACGCCGCGAAACTAATCGCGATGAGCGGCACCCACTGCATCGACTCTGAGCGTTCAGTCGTCTGCGCCGGCCTGGGCGCGCGTTTCCTCTCTCTTCCCACGAGGGTCCAGGCTAAACCTGTTCTGGCCCTGGCGCAGGCGAGTCCGTCCCAGGCGATTCGCGAAATTTTGATTTGCTGACGTATCAGTGAAAACTGTCACCGCTGTGACCTGCGGGTTTGCGGGGGATATCGAAAGTTGGATATAAATTTCGCGTATCGACGGGCGGGGAACCTAGCGGGCAGGAAGGCGACTCCTGACGATGGTGACAGCCGGCCATGGCCTGGGGCCGGGCGGTTAGGAAAGGTGCAGGTCAGAAACGTGAGATACGGTTTATGGGTCGGGGTGGTGTTAGTGACGTCAGGGGCGTGCCGGAGGGTGGGAGACAGCGGCGGGAGGGTTGGGGATCCGGGTGATCTTCGCAGTGGCGGCGGGGATGGCCGCGGCGATCGCGGATGCGTGGGTCGGGCCGGGGCCGAACGGGGTGTTGGCAGAGATCTGGGCGGCGACGGCATGGATGGTGACGGACTGGAAGAGATCCAGGCCGGCGGCACGATCGCCAAACCGCACCACCGAGCGGGCAATGCGCGCGCCCATGAGGCCAGACAGCACGTCGCCGGATCCAGGGGTAGCTGCCCACGAGTTGGCGGTATCAACGATTGATGCTCGCTGATTAATTGGGTCCACGATTATTGTTGATCTACCTTTTCGGACTATCGTGCAATTCAAGGCGTTAGCCAGGGCTTTCGTTTCGACGAAGCGTCCCGCGTGCTCGGGCAGATCGGCGGGGGCGATCCATTCTGTTGTGATGAGGCGTTCAAATTCACCGTCATGAGGCGTCAGGACGGTAAAGCCCTCCCGAGCGCGAAGGCGATCGACCAGGGTTGCTGAGTTGGAGATGAGGGTGAGCCCGTCGGCGTCGATAAGCAATGGCTCTGGGCGATCAATGAGTGCCGCGAGGTCATTGAAGGCGTCAGCGTCTGTGCCGGTGCCGGGGCCGAAGACCCACGCCTGGACGCGCCCGGCGTCTTCGAGCCGTTGCGTAGCGACGATTTCTGGGTGCGCGCGGACGACCTCGACGGCTTGCGGGCCGACGTAGCGGACCATCGACGGCGTGGCGTGGACCGCGCCGGACGCCGACAGGATCGCCGCGCCGGGATATTGGCTGCTACCAGCGCGAATGCCCACGACACCGCCGGAGTATTTATCGTCCGCGAAGCCGGGTTCGAGTGAGCCTTCGTTACAGGGGCCGAGCAACGTAAAACCGTCCGGCCACTCGTGGGCGTCCTCGATGGCGCGGAACAGGTGTGGGTTTCCGTCGGGCCAGCCGAGGTTTTCGCTGATGCTCCCGGCGTGCGTGTACGGATCCGCGAGGAGTTGGATGCCGCATTCAGGCGCGAGGCCGTGGGCGTACCGCCAGCCGCCGAATGTGACGGTGGCATCGGCGACGACGTGGGTGGCGCCTTTCTCGCCTGTGTCGGCGACGATGCCAGAAGGAACATCGACGCTTAAGATTCGCGACCAGAATCCGCGGAGTTCCTCGAGCACTTTGGCGACGTCCTCCCCGAGGGAGCCCGCGCCGCCTAGGCCGGTGAGGCCATCGATGGCAAGGCGGTAGTCGCGGAAGTCCGTCGCGTCGTGGGGGAGAACGGTCCCTCCAGCCTGCGTGAACGCCGCGAGCGCGCGTTCGTGCGCGGTGCCCCACGCCAGCCACGCGTCGACCGTGTGACCAGCGGCAAGCAGTTCTACGCCGGCGTAGAGCGCGTCCCCGCCGTTGCCGCCCTTACCGACGAGGAGGAGTACGCGGGGATCCTTTCGAATGTGGCCGACCTGGTCCGGCCACGTGAGCATCGACTGCGCTGCGAGGAAGACTGCGTGGGCTGCCGACTTCATCAGTTCATCTGGCTCTGCCTGTGTGCGAAGAAGCGGTGCTTCCGCAGCGCGGATTTCATCCGCCGTGTACGCCAGCAACATGGTTATGCATCCTCCAGGGGATTTAGCCACGTGACCCCTTCAAACTTCGCAAAGTCTCGGTCGAAAGACACCACCGATGTACCGTACTCGACCGCGAGAGCAGCTAGATGGGCATCAGGAACCAAATTCCCAACGGCTTTGGATTCAACGGTGAGCCGACGCAAGATCGCAGCGTGTCCGTTTCCGGGTTGTGGGACCCATGCATTGTCCTGTCTCAACCAAAGATCGATGTAATCAGATGCTTCTGCAGCTGAGAGCGGCGAACTTTGGATACGTGGGTTCGTGAGAATTCTCTGGAAAGCCAGCAGAGACAACCATGGAAACCCGACTCGTTGTGGACCGTTCAACGCGTCCTCTAGCCAGCGTAAAGCAGCACGATGGTGCGCAGAATCCTCTGCGACCGCATAGATGAGAACGTTGGCGTCAACGATCAACTTACGCGCTCTTCTGATTCGGGTCCATCGACCCGGTCCAAGTAATCGAGAACCTCGACAACGTTCGTGCAATCAATCTTCATTCCTACTTTTTTGGTAGGCATGGTGAACTTTTTCCTCACAGGACGTGCCGCCAATCCACGACGGGCAATCTCATTTACTGCTTCGCCAGTGCTGATCTTTTCTTCAGCAGCTAGCTCCTTGGCGGCCACGTAAATCTCGGGGTCTAGGCGAACGGTGAGCCTCATGTGTAAAAGGGTAGCACCAGTGGTGCTGCTGATCAATGGCTATTTTTGGCAGGTAGGGCACCAGTAGAGCTTGCGGCCTTCGACGACCTTGGTGGAAATGGGTGTGCCGCAGACGTAGCAGGGCAGACCCGCCCGGCGGTAGACGTAAACCTCCCCGCCGTGGTCGTCCTTCCGGGGCTCGCGGCCCATTGCCTCGGGCGTGTGGTCTTCACGGACGGTGTCAATCCGGCCTGTTTCCACGCCGTAGCGCATCAAGTCGACGAGGTCGGTCCAAATCGCGTCGAACGTACCACGGTCGAGGGTGTTTCCGGGCACGGTCGGGGACAGGTTTTGCCTGAACAAGACCTCGGCGCGGTAGATGTTGCCCACGCCGGCGAACATTTTTTGGTCCATGAGAAGCGAGCCGATGGTTCGCTTCGACCGGTGCACTGACTCCCACAGGACGTCGGGGTCGGCGTCGGCACGGATGGGGTCTTCGCCGGAGCGGTCCGTGATCGCCGCGGCTTCGGCGCTGGTAAGCAACCTGCAGAACTGCGGTCCGCGCAGGTTCGCGGCGACGGTGCCGTTGGAAATGTGCAGGCGCATTTGCCCCCATTCATCATCAGCCGGCTCAAACCTGAGCGAACCGATGAGACCCAAGTGGATGTAGACAATGTGGGCCGGGGAATCTGGGTGGGTCTCGCTGGCATCAAAGTCGATGAACAGATGTTTACCGTGGGCGTAGGCGCGGTGGAGACGCGCGCCGCAGATAAGCGATGCCTCATGCGCGAAGCGGCCCTGCGGGCTGGTGACCTCGAGCGATGTGCCGGCGAAATGCGCGTTGAGCTCGTTTGCGAGCCCATGGAGGACGTGACCTTCGGGCAAAAGTTTACGCCTCTTCGCGCTTGACGACGGGTTCCGGCGTGACAATGATCCCGTCCGAATCCGCGTACACGTAGTGGCCGGGGATAAAGTCGATGCCGCCCAAGCGGATCACGATGTCCGTCTTCCCCGCGCCTTCCTTGGCGGACTTGCGGGGGTTCGTGCCCAGTGCCTTGCAGCCGAAGTCCATCTTGGCCACCTCGGCGGAGTCGCGGATCGGGCCGTTGATGATCACCCCAGCCCAGCCGTTCTCCACGCCAGCCTCCGCGATCATGTCGCCCATGAGCGCTGTGTGCAGGCTGCCATGACCATCGACGACGAGCACCTTGCCCTCGCCGGGGGAGTTGAGCGTCTTTTTCACCAGACCGTTGTCCTGGAAGCAGGAGATCGTGACGATCTCCCCGCAGAACTCCGTGCGGCCGCCGAAGTTGCGGAACTGGGTGTCGCAGCTTTGCACATCGTCCTCGAAATCGTCGTAGATGTCCACGATGTCTGCGGTGGGGATGAACTGAATGCTGGTGTCAGTCATGGCGGTGCTCCTTTAAGGCCTAGTGGTTCTCATTCACGAGCCTACGCCGTTTCACCATGTTGGAGCCGGTCAGCTGAAAACCGAACGTACGCTGACTTGTCGATCAACCAGCCGTTTAATGCCATGCCGAGCGCATTACTTCTTCGTCCGAGAGATCAGCGTGAATACGGGCGGTACGGGCCCAATCATCCGCCGTGATCTTCCTTCGAGACTTGGGTTCCACCGTGTCTTCAATTTTGCGTCGCAGGTATTCGTTCCTGGAAAGCCCAAGTTCGGCGGCTTCAGAGTCCAAACGTTTTACGGCTGCGTCCGATATGCCCCTAATCAAAATATCCATCACGGCCTCCTCTCGATAGTGATGTCACGATATCACTGGTCTGTGGGACACAGTACCCTCAATTCCATGACATCGTTCCAGCTCGATCGACCCATCACAACCCCCCGTCTAATCATTAGACCGTTCACGCCTGCCGACGAAGACGACATGTTTGATTTCGAATCCCGAGACGATGTCGCTCGGTACCTATACAACGAGCCCCTCACTCGCGAGGATAACGCCGCAGAGCTGGCCAAGCGGATGACTCAGACGAAGCTCGAGAGTGACGGAGACACTCTTCTCTTGGCCGTTGAGTACGACGGGAAGGTCATCGGTTACGTTCTTCTGATGCTGCTGAGCCGGGAAAATCTTCAGGGCGAATTCGGATTTGTGTTTCATCCCGATTACCAAGGGAAAGGACTAGCTTCGGAAGCAGCCCGCGAGATGCTCCGCTTCGGATTTGAGACCCTAAATCTGCACCGCATCATCGGAAGGTGCGATCCGCGAAATGCTGGCTCTGCCCGGCTCATGGCTTGGGATGCGCAAGGAAGCTCACTTCCGCGAGCTAGAGATTTTCAAAGGCGAATGGGGGGACGAGTTGACCTATGCCATGCTCAAAAGGGAGTGGGACCAAATGAGCGACGCTGAATAGCCACCAGCCCCCAAGCGCACGAAAAACCCGCACTGCACAGCGGCAGGGCGGGTTCGCGTTAGTTCGAAGCTAGATGCTTAGAACTGGCCCTCCTCGGTGGAGCCCTTCAGGGCGGTGGTGGAGGAGTTCGGGTCAACGGTGGTGGCGATGGCGTCGAAGTAGCCAGCACCGACCTCACGCTGGTGCTTCACAGCGGTGAAGCCGCGGTCTGCAGCTGCGGCGAACTCGCGGTTCTGCAAAGTACGCGCGCGAATCGATGTGCCCACGGAGGCCTCCAAGGATGCGATCGAGGAGCTCGCGCGTAACGACGATCGGATCGCCGGCCTGCTCGAGGGCAAGGACGTGGTGAAGACCATCGTGGTGCCGGGCCGGATGGTTAACCTGGTGGTGAAGTAGCGGCAAGCGGAGGGCGTAAAGCGCCATCTAGTTAGTACTTGCCCTGGGCGGATGTACAACTTAAGATTGTTTGGTCAGTGTTGCCTAACTTAATTAAGGGGTACCTAATGCGACCACTTCGATCGAGTACGCTCCGCCGCAGATTGGCCTGCCTTACGGCGATAACCGTAACGGCAACGACGCTCCATACCGGACCGCTTTCGGAGGCGGAGCCGAGATCAGCGCTCTCCCCAGTCGGGATCTATACCCTTTACGGTGCCCCGGGAAACGCGCTCGGAGCGAGCATGGCGCCAACCGGATGCAACCTGCTCGGCGACGGCCGACCCGAACTATTCGTCCAAGATTGGATGTGGCAGCGCGAAGGAAAGCGACTCGGTGCCGGGTACGGGGTTACCTGGGAAAACTTCAAGCAGGCGGGTGACGGTTCCAAACCGATTGATGATGAAGACTTGGGAGTTGTGCGCCTCGAGCAGTCGACCCAGTATCAGTCCTCCCTAATGGGTTTCAGTGTTGCCTGCCTCGGGGATACGAACGGAAATGGTTACGACGATGTAGTCTTTTCCGACTACATCAACTCCGTAGCTCCAGTCGTCTTCGGCGATAAGAATCTTGATACGACCTCGTTGCAATTCATGGGGACAAAGGGCTACTTCATCAAGGGGGCTCCGCCGCGCTTCTCCAATGGCGTGAACAGCGTAGGGGATGTCGACGGCGATGGTCTTAATGACATCGCGATCATGTCGAACCATTCGAAGATCGAGGTTTTTAAGGGTGTTGACGACATCGCAACGTACGATGCCTCTTCAGACAAAAGCCGTCTCCTCATGACTGTCACTAATGGGACCGGGAAGATACAGGAATTCAAGGACATCGGTGACATAAATGGAGACGGAAATGAGGATTACGCTGCGAGTTACTACGCAGCCAAATCGCCTGAAGCCAAAGATTCCGCGAACGGGATGGTCTGGGTCATTTTCGGTACCGGAAAGCCTCAGAACCTTGATCTCTCCAAGCCGCTAGGAGAAAAAGGTTTCGTGATCTCAGGCCCTCTTGAGGGCAGAGACCGCCTTGGGATGTCCACGGTCGGAGCTGGGGACCTAAACAATGATGGGTTTGATGATTTGTTGATCGGAGCGGATTCGCTCCGAAACTCCGGGGCTGCCGTAGTTGTGTGGGGCGGGAAGTCCACTGAAGATGTGGTAACGGACTTCCACAACGAAACCAATCGCGGGGCTTATGACAGTAATGGAAAATCGAGAGGGATCGCGCTCGTTGCGCCGCAGAATAGTAGCGGAACTGGGTTTAGCGTGGCGGTGTCCCACCCGACGAGGGGTGATTCAAGTGCCGCATCTACGCTGGTAATCGGATCGTGGAGCGCTGATGGACGTGCGGGAGAGAAGGCCGCCGGGCAGGTCCACTTGGTCTCGGCCAACGCACTGACTTCCGCATCCACGGGTGTCATTTCAATGGAATCACTGCCTGCATCCCAGCACGCCACGGTGTACGGTGACCGCGCAGGGCAACGGGCTGGTAGGTCTGTGTCCGCGCCAGGAGACATGAATGGAGACGGCAACCCGGACATTGCGTTCGGCTCCGACGGAGTGCAGTCGACGGACAGAAAGCCATCGGTTACGTTGGCCACGATGCCCGCGCAACGTGCGAAAGCCCCGGTCGTACCGGTGATCGGTTCAGGCGGGACCTGGTGGGTTAACGGAACCGACACCGGTGTTGTCGCCGCGGGATCAAAGGGTGAATCCGCCTATGAGCTGTGGCTCAAGGAGCCGGGCAACGCTGAGAAGAGCATGCAGGAATACCTCGCTTCGCTCCAAGGTGAAGAAGGCAAGAACGGCGCTGACGGCAAGGACGGCGCTGACGGCAAGAACGGCGCTGACGGCAAGAACGGCGCTGACGGCAAGAACGGCGAGCCGGGCAAGGACGGCGCTGACGGCAACACGCCGTTCGTAGGTGACAACGGGAACTGGTGGATCGGGTCCAAGGACACCGGTGTGAAAGCGAACGGTTCGCAGGGAGCACCGGGACAGCCCGGTAAGGACGGCGCGGACGGTAAGGACGGCGAGCCGGGCAAGGACGGCGCGGACGGTAAGGACGGCGAGCCGGGCAAGGACGGCGCGGACGGTAAGGACGGCGCGGACGGTAAGGACGGCGCGGACGGTAAGGACGGCGAGCCGGGTAAGGACGGCGAGCCGGGCAAGGACGGCGCGGACGGTAAGAACAGTTCGTCGACGGTTGGAACCGTGATTGGCGCGGTCATCGGTGCTCTTCTCGGGACTATCGGTGGGGTACTCGCCATTGCGGGCGTTATGAACTGGCGTTTCCCGAGGGAAACGCATGAATTTGTAGAAGCAGTGCGCGCGGTACTGGAAGGACGTCGATAAGCAATGCGAAAGAGCTTTATGAAGATGGTTTTGAACCGCGCTGTATTGTTGGGTCTCGGCTCGGCGATGATGTTTGCAACCGGGCTCGGTCTTGGCGCGCCGGTGCAAGCGGAGGACACGGTTCACAGCACGCATGCGAACAATACAAGCCAGAGAAAAACCCAGGGCGTAGACATGTGCACTGGTACAGACCATGAGAGGTTCATGGTAACTGCACCGGACGGCCGTAAGTATGACGGCTGGCACCCGACGGTGATTACGCGTGCGGATGGTTCTACCTGCGCTTTTGGCCATGAACACGGGGACAACCCGGAGGATTCCAAAATCTACGCGTGGACGATGGAAAAGCTTAACCAGATCGCGCCCAACGGGCAGGCGGTGACGGGGATTCCGTTCGGGTACGTGGGGCATCAGTCTGTGGAGTACGCACAGCAGGCAAGCACCAATCCGGCCCACCGCCACGAAGACCATTACGGACACAAGGTTTTCGTGGTCAATGACGTGAAACTCGTCAACGAAGACCGCACCAAGGGATACGTGGAGGACTCCAAGGGAAAGCCCGTGACCTGTAATTATCTGATCAAGCTGCACCAAGGAACACACTCGTCTGATGCGACGAACAACAACGCGCACGAGCTGTTCTACGCGGTGCAATGCAGCGACGGAACGGAAGCCGTGGTGTCCACGCTGGACACGTTCGGCAATCCGAACGAGTTTACCGAAAACTGCAGCGGTAAAACGATCAAAACCTCGGGTTCGAATCTGCCGGCGGGAGCCGGCGGCAAGCGCCGCATTCCCACGTCCGACTGTTTGAAGAAATACAAAGATGTCTGGGCCGCCTATGAGCGGTGGGACAGCAACGGTCGGATCGAGGGACCCACCTCGGGGGTACCACTGGCGCAATACTCGCCGTTCTTTGGAGTCCGGAACCCGTCGAGAACCTGGGACAGTACAGCAAAGCAAGCCGTACCCACCGCGAAGCTGTCCAACAGTTCGGGCGCGTTTGCCATCCCAGGTTACAAGGTCGATGAGGGAACCGAGCAGTACGCACTCGGCTCGGCATTCAATGGTGCGAAGCGCGACATTTACGTGGCTGGAACCGTGCTACGCAACGCCGGTGGCCCAACGACCTGGTACACGAACCCATACGGCGGAACACCAAGCACCAGCAACTTCGTGGGGGCGGTGCCTCAATACATCGGTGCCGTCGATAACTCCTCAACCCAGGGAGCGGTGGAACGACAGGCGTTCGGGTTCAGCAGGAACTACGGTTCGGCGCAGGACAACGTGCACGCACCAAACTAGTTTCACTGGCCTAACGGGTCAGGACAACTACATCACCTCGACGACAGTGCGGCCGTGGCCAGTGCCAGCTAGGAGGCCGCGGCCGACGGCTTCGACGCCCTCGAGGTCGATGGTCTGCGTGTAGGCACTGAGCTTGTCCACATCGAGGGATTCGGCGAGAAGTTGCCACGCTTCCTCGCGGTATTCGCGTGGGGCATCAACGGAGTTGACGCCGACGAGGTGGACGTTGCGCAGGATGAACGGCATGACGGTGGTGGGGATCTCGTTGCCAGCGGCGCGACCGCACGCGGTGACCGTGCCGCCCCACCGCACGCTTGCCAGAACATTTGCGAGGGGAGCGCCGCCGATGGCGTCGAGGGCGCCGGCGAAGCGGATCTTTTGGAGAGGCTTTCCGGGGTGTTCGAACTCTGCGCGGTCGATAATCTCTGTAGCTCCGAGGTCACGCAGGTAGTCCCCGTACTCATCGGGTCGGCCGGTCAGGGCTGCAACGGTATGACCGCGGCTCGCCAGCAACTGGACGGTCACCGAACCGACGCCGCCGGTTGCGCCGGTGACGAGGACGGGAAGGTCGCCTTGGTCGGGGCGCGTTTTCTCGTAGGCGGCGACCGCGAGGGCGGCTGTGTAGCCCGCGGTGCCGATCGCGGCCGCGGTCCACGCGTCGAAGGGGGAGGGGACGGGGGTGAGGCGGGATGCGTCGATACGCATGCTCTGCGTGTACCCACCGTGGCGGCGCTCGCCGATGCCCCAGCCGTTGACGGTGACAAGGGTGCCGGGGGTGAGGGAGTCGGACTCGAGGACCTCACCGACGGCATCGATGCCAGCGACGGTGGGATAGGTGCGGATGATGCCCACGCTGCCTTCAAGAGCCATCGCGTCCTTGTAGTTGACGGAGGAATGCGAGACCCGGATGAGGGTATCGCCGGTTCCCTCGAAATCAGGCTTCGTGGGAACAAGGTCTGGACCGGATTCGGTGACAATGAGGCTGCGTGGTGCGTTCATGGCTACAAGGGTAGGGATGTGCGCGGTGAGGTGCTATCGGGCCGTGCACTGACTGGCTGTGAGCAGGGAGTATAAGGTGTGGTTTATATTCGTTCGCCTCTGGCTCGTTGAGAGTTCCTGGTGCGTGGGATTGGGTGGGCCAAACGCTCACGCGGGCCTGTAGGATCGGGGTTTGTGAGCGAGCGCGACTGGTTTACGCGGGCGGTACTTCCCAGCGGGGAGGAGCCGGACCCGCGTTTCACCCTCGCCAACGAGAGAACTTTCCTCGCATGGACACGAACGTCTCTTGCATTTCTGGCAGGTGGCATCGCGTTGGAGGCCTTTGCGCTACCGGGCATCGACCCGGAGATCCGGCGAATTGCTTCGGTGGTAGTCATTGCTATGGGTATGGCGATCGCGCTCGGGGCCGCGGTGCGGTGGGCGAGGATCGAGAGGGCCCTGCGCCACGGGCGGCCGCTGCCGGCGCCCGCGATCGTGCCGTTGATGGGCTTAGGGATCGCGGTCGCGTGCGTCGTCGTGATCGCCGGGGTGCTCTAGACGGCGGACTTATATGATCCAGGTCGCAGATGAGGGACTTCAGCCGGAGCGCACGGCGATGTCGTGGACCCGAACCGCGGCGGCGATGATGGTGTGCTCGCTCACGTTGCTGCGCTGGTCGCAACCGTATCCGACGGTGGTGTTCGGGGCCATCGGGCTGCTTGCGGTCGTGGCGGGAGTGATTGGGCTGCGGGAGCGGGCAATGTACCGTCGTCAAGCGGAAGGCCTCGCGCACGAAAGGGTGGCTGCGAATGCGCGCGGCGTCCTAGGGATGTCCGCGGCGATGCTGGTGCTCGGGGCGATCGGTATGTTCCTCGTGCTCAGCGTGTGATCTTCTGTTTAGTTGGGCGTTCCGAACTCGAGAAGGGCCGTGAGGAAATCGCGCCCGTCCGGCGTGCCCTCGATGCGGTAGCGGGTGGAGGTGGGCTCGAAGATGCCCAAACCGATGAAAAGGTCCACGACCTGCTCGGGGTTGTCCGGGGTGATCACAACCTCGGGGTCGATGAGCGTTTCGGTTTCAAAGCCCGCCCATTCCAGGATCTCTTCCCAGGTCTGCAGACCGTAGACCTCGGCGAATCCGTCGGCGACGTTGGCCAAGACAACGTCGGGCCTATCGTAGATCGACCGGGCGTAAGGGGAAATGCTCACCTGCATGCCGTCGTTGCTGAGAAGGCCAATGGACTCGAGGAACGCGCGGAGCTGCGCGACCGCTGGGACAGAGGATTCCCGTGGGTTCCGGGACGGGATGGGAAGATCCAGGTGGGACGCGATGGCGCGCACGTCCACGGCCCGCAGAGCCCCGGTGCCGGTGACCAGCAGCACGTGCTCGTAGTCGCGGGTGACCCAGAGCGTGAATTCCGTGTTCGGTGCGATGGTGAGCTCGGCGCCCTCGACCGGGGCTCCCAGGTCCACGTCTGCCCCGAAGAGGCTGCCGGCAAAGACGGTAGCCGTGCCTGCGGAATCACCGTCAAAACTCAAGATGTCGTGGGCGAGGGGAACGTGCACGTTGTAGCCGAGCTGCTCCGCCACCTCCTGGTCAAGCGTGAGGCCCAGCTCCACCCCGGAGGGAGTGACCAGGACGGCGTTGCAGGGTTCGTTGAAAGTCCAGGCGCCCACGCGCCGTGCCGGCATTTGCTCGTGCTCCATGCGGCCAGACTACCGCTACTTCAGTCTCGGACGCGCCCGCACCATGAGTTCGGCGCAGCCCAACGCCGCGAGCAGGGCTGTCACACCCAGAACGGCCGCGAGATGGCCCGAGTCCACGCACGCCGCGCCGAGCGCCGCACCGGAGGCGATCCCCACTTGGAAAGTAACCACGTAGATGGCGCTGGCGCGGTCCTGCTGCGCCTGGCCGGCGTGCATGAAGATGGTGGTGGCGGACGTGGGCAGCGCACCGGCTGCGGTGCCCAGCACCACGATGAGGGCGCCGAGGGCGATCCATTGAGTGATGCCGTCGGTGATAAACGCCACGGCACCGAAAGCCGCTGCGAGTACCAGCGTGGCTGCGGCCAGCGCGTTGATGCGGATCATGCGCGAATCCACCCGCCGGCCGGCAATGAGCACGCCCACGATCCCGAAGAGCCCGTAGGCGCTCAAACCCGCGGCCACGTACTGCAATCCGACGGTGCGTTCCACGATCAACCCCAGGTAGGAATAGGTGCTAAACACCGCCGTCACGCTCAGCGCGAGGTACACCACCAGCTGGAGGATGGCGGTGGTCTGCTTCCTATCGTCGTCAAGCGCCTTGCGCTCAAGCTGGGGCATGGAGGGAAGAGAGAGCAAGAGCACGCTTATCGACGCCACCGTCACCGCGCCCAGGATCCACGTTGAGGCACGCCAGCCGAGGGCGTTTCCGATGAACGTGGAGATCGGCGAGCCGAGGACCAGCGCGAACGTGGAGCCGAGCGAGACAACCGCCACCGCGCGACCGGTCATTCCGGCGGGGGAGAGCCGCGCGGACATGGGGTTGACCAGGGACCAGAAAAGCCCATGCGTCAACGCGGCGCACACGCGCGCGGCGACGAGAACCCAGTACGTGTGCGCGATGGCCTGAAGGACGATGCCACCGGCCAGAAAAACCAGCGTGCTGATGAGAAGGGGGCGGCGGTTGACGTTGCGGGTGAACCACATGAGCGGAAGCGTGACCACGGCCACCAGGCCCGCGTACACGGTCATGAGGAGCCCGACGAGGCCCTCGCTCACGCCGAGATCAGCGCTGATCGGTGTGATAAGCCCGACCATGAACATCTCGTACGTGACGTACACGAACGCCGCGAAGCTGATGGCTACCAGCGGTATCCACTGCATGGTGTCGGACCGTTCGGTCGTTTGAGGCGGTTTCCTCTGCGGGGGCGTTCTAGGCATCGCGTTCTCCAGTGAGCTTGGCCGTGGCGGCCGGAATAGCGCGCGCGATGGCGGACGCATGGGTCTGAGCCGGACCGTACTCCGTCTGCGCCGCCAGCGAGGCGGCCACGGCATGGATGGTCACGGCGTGAATGATCTCAGCGTGGATGATATCGGGGCTGTGTGCGATGCGCGCACCCATGAGTCCTGCCAAGACGTCTCCGGAGCCGGGGGTGGCCGCCCAAGAGTTGGCAGTGTCAACGATTGCGTCAGGTCCATTAAATGGATGCGCAATGATGGTGCACCGCCCCTTTCTCACGATGTGGCAATTCAAGGCTTCTGCCAGGGCTTTCGTTTCGTCGAAGCGGCCCTTCGGGTCCGGTCGTACGGACGGTTTCAGCCACTCCGAGCCGATGAGGCGGGCGAACTCGCCGTCGTGGGGGGTGAGCACGGTGATGCCTTCGCGCCTGCGCAGCTGGTTCTGAAGGTCCGCAGATTCGGCGAGAAGGGTGAGCCCATCGGCGTCGATGAGCAACGGCTCCGGGCGCTCGAGCAGGCGCACGAGTCTGCCCCACGCTTTGGTGCCGGTACCCGCGCCGGGGCCGAAGACCCACGCCTGCACGCGGCCGGCTTTCTCCAGGCTTTGCGTGACCACGACCTCCGGGTGGGCCCGCACCACCTCTTGGGCCTGGGGGCCGACGTAGCGCACCATCGAGGGGGTGGCGTGCAGCGCGCCCGCCGTGGCGAGGAGCGCTGCGCCGGGGTAAATGCCGCTGCCTGCGCAAACACCCACCACACCGCCGGAGTACTTGTCATCGTGGAAGCCCGGTTCGAGCGAGCCCCCCGTGCTGGGGCCTAAAAGAGTGAAGCCATCCGGCCAGTCGTGGTCGTCTTCGAGAGCGCGGAAGAGCAGCGGCGCGTCATCGGCCCAGGGGAGATTGCCACCGATCGTGCGTGAGTTCGCGCTGGTGGCGGCTATGCCCGGGTCGGCGAGGAGCTGGATACCGGTCTCGGGCGCGAGGCCGTGCGCGTAGCGCCATCCGCCGAAGGTCACCGTCGCATCGGCGACGACGTGGACCTCACCCTTGACGCCGGTGTCGGCCACGATGCCAGACGGCACGTCGACGCTTAATATGCGCGTGCGGAACGCCTTGAGGCCTTCCAGGACCTGCGCGATCTCCCCGCCACGTTCACCTAGGCTGCCCGCGCCACCCAGGCCCGTGAGTCCATCGATGGCGCGGCGGTACGTGCGGGCTTCGGGTGATGCGCTAAGTACTGTTCCGCCCGCGTGGACAAATGCGTCGAGCGCCGACCGGTGGGCGCTGCCCCAGGCCAGCCACGCATCAACCGCGTGGCCCTCCGCGAGCAGCTCCACACCGGCGTAGAGCGCATCACCGCCGTTTCCGCCCTTGCCCACCAGCAGTAGCACGCGCGGTGACGGGCGGACTGTGGCAGCAACGTCGGGCCAGGTCAGCATGTGGGCGGCGGCCAGATACACCGCGTGCGCAGCGGACCGCATCAGCTCGTCGGGGTGTTCTTGCTGGCGGAGCAGGGGTGCCTCCGCCGCCCGGATCTCATCTGCTGTGTACGCCTGAATCATGGCTCTAATGGTGATTTCAGAAGTACGTACGTTCACTTTTGGCATTCCGGGCACCAGTAGAGTTTCCGGCCTTCCACGACCTTGGTCGCGATCGGCGAGCCGCAGACGTAGCAGGGTAGGCCCGCCCGGCGGTAGACGTAGACCTCGCCGCCGTGGTCATCCTTGCGGGGTTCACGCCCCATGGCCTCGGGCGTATGGTCCTCGCGCACTGTGTCGATGCGGCCGGTCTCCACTCCGTAGCGCATGAGATCCACGAGGTCGTCCCAGATCGCGTCGAAGGTGCCGCGGTCGAGGGCATTACCGGGAACGGTGGGGGAGAGGTTGTTGCGAAATAGCACCTCAGCGCGGTAAATGTTGCCCACGCCGGCGAACATCTTCTGGTCCATGAGCAGCGAGCCGATCGTGCGTTTGGAGCGGTGGACGCGCTCAAAGACCTGATCGGGGTCGGCGTCGGCGCGGATAGGGTCTTCCCCGCTTGTGTCCGTGATCGCGGCGACCTCGGCATCTGTAAGCAAGCGACAGAACTGGGGGCCGCGCAGGTTCGCGGCGATCGTTCCGTCGGAGATGTGCAGGCGCATCTGCCCCCACTCCTCGTCCGCGGGTTCGAAACGCAGCGAGCCGATGAGGCCTAAGTGGATGTAGACGATGTGCGCCGGCGTGTCGCCGATGTCTTCGGCATCAAAGTCGATGAACAGATGCTTGCCGTGGGCGTAGGCGCGGTGGAGACGCGCGCCGCAGATAAGCGATGCCTCATGCGCGAAGCGGCCCTGCGGGCTGGTGACCTCGAGCGATGTGCCGGCGAAATGCGCGTTGAGCTCGTTTGCGAGCCCATGGAGGACGTGACCTTCGGGCAAAAGTTTACGCCTCTTCGCGCTTGACGACGGGTTCCGGCGTGACAATGATCCCGTCCGAATCCGCGTACACGTAGTGGCCGGGGATAAAGTCGATGCCGCCCAAGCGGATCACGATGTCCGTCTTCCCCGCGCCTTCCTTGGCGGACTTGCGGGGGTTCGTGCCCAGTGCCTTGCAGCCGAAGTCCATCTTGGCCACCTCGGCGGAGTCGCGGATCGGGCCGTTGATGATCACCCCAGCCCAGCCGTTCTCCACGCCAGCCTCCGCGATCATGTCGCCCATGAGCGCTGTGTGCAGGCTGCCATGACCATCGACGACGAGCACCTTGCCCTCGCCGGGGGAGTTGAGCGTCTTTTTCACCAGACCGTTGTCCTGGAAGCAGGAGATCGTGACGATCTCCCCGCAGAACTCCGTGCGGCCGCCGAAGTTGCGGAACTGGGTGTCGCAGCTTTGCACATCGTCCTCGAAATCGTCGTAGATGTCCACGATGTCTGCGGTGGGGATGAACTGAATGCTGGTGTCAGTCATGGCGGTGCTCCTTTAAGGCCTAGTGGTTCTCATTCACGAGCCTACGCCGTTTCACCATGTTGGAGCCGGTCAGCTGAAAACCGAACGTACGCTGACTTGTCGATCAACCAGCCGTTTAATGCCATGCCGAGCGCATTACTTCTTCGTCCGAGAGATCAGCGTGAATACGGGCGGTACGGGCCCAATCATCCGCCGTGATCTTCCTTCGAGACTTGGGTTCCACCGTGTCTTCAATTTTGCGTCGCAGGTATTCGTTCCTGGAAAGCCCAAGTTCGGCGGCTTCAGAGTCCAAACGTTTTACGGCTGCGTCCGATATGCCCCTAATCAAAATATCCATCACGGCCTCCTCTCGATAGTGATGTCACGATATCACTGGTCTGTGGGACACAGTACCCTCAATTCCATGACATCGTTCCAGCTCGATCGACCCATCACAACCCCCCGTCTAATCATTAGACCGTTCACGCCTGGACCCTAAATTTGCACCGCAACATCGGAAGGTGCGATCCGCGAAATGCAGGCTCTGCCCGGCTCATGGCACGGCTCGGGATGCGCAAGGAAGCTCACTTCCGCGAGCTAGAGATTTTCAAAGGCGAATGGGGGGACGAGTTGACCTATGCCATGCTCAAAAGGGAGTGGGACCAAATGAGCGACGCTGAATAGCCAACAGCCCCCAAGCGCACGAAAAACCCGCACTGCGGCGGCAGTGCGGGTTCGCGTCAGTCTAAAGCTAGGTGCTTAGAACTGGCCCTCCTCGGTGGAGCCCTTCAGAGCGGTGGTGGAGGAGTTCGGGTCAACGGTGGTGGCGATGGCGTCGAAGTAGCCAGCACCGACCTCACGCTGGTGCTTCACAGCGGTGAAGCCGCGGTCTGCTGCAGCCTCGAACTCGCGGTTCTGCAGGTCGACGAATGCGGTCATGCCCTCGCGAGCGTAGCCGTATGCCAGGTCGAACATGGAGTAGTTGAGCGCGTGGAAGCCAGCCAGGGTGATGAACTGGAAGGTGAAGCCCATTGCGCCGAGCTCCTTCTGGAACTTCGCGATCTCCTCTGCGTCGAGGTGGGAAGACCAGTTGAAGGACGGGGAGCAGTTGTAGGACAGCAGCTGGTCCGGGAACTCAGAGTGGACACCCTCAGCGAACTTCTTAGCCAGCTCGAGGTCCGGAGTACCGGTCTCCATCCAGATCATGTCAGCGTACGGAGCGTAGGACTTCGCACGAGCGATGCACGGCTCAACGCCGTTCTTCACGTAGTAGTAGCCCTCAGCGGAACGCTCGCCGGTGATGAACTCGCGGTCGCGCTCATCAACGTCGGAGGTGATCAGGGTTGCAGCCTCAGCGTCGGTGCGGCCGATGACCACGGTCGGGACGTTGAGAACGTCAGCAGCCAGGCGAGCGGACGTCAGGGTGCGGATGTGCTGCTGGGTCGGGATCAGGACCTTACCACCGAGGTGGCCGCACTTCTTCTCGGAAGCGAGCTGGTCCTCCCAGTGGGTACCAGCGGCACCAGCCTGGATCATGGCCTTCTGCAGCTCGTAGACGTTCAGTGCGCCACCGAAGCCAGCCTCACCGTCAGCGACGATCGGAACGAGCCAGTTGTCGACGGAGGTGTCGCCCTCAACGCGGGAGATCTGGTCTGCGCGGGACAGAGCGTTGTTGATGCGGCGAACAACGTTCGGCACGGAGTTAGCCGGGTACAGGGACTGGTCCGGGTAGGTGTTGCCGGAAAGGTTGGCGTCACCTGCGACCTGCCAACCAGACAGGTAAACAGCCTTCAGGCCACCGCGGACCTGCTGAACAGCCTGGTTACCGGTCAGAGCGCCGAGAGCGTGGATGTAGGAGCCGTCGCCCTTGGAGATGCCGTCCCAGAGGATCTCAGCACCACGGCGAGCCAGCGTGTGCTCTTCGATGACGCTGCCCTGGAGCTGCTCAACCTGCTCAGCAGTGTAGTCGCGGGTAATGCCCTTCCAGCGCGGGTTCTCGTCCCAGTCCTTCTGGATCTCTGCAGCGGTACGTGCCTGTCCTGTGGTTGTCATGTTTGACAGTCCCCTTTCATGGGATCTCATTTTGATGGAATCAGCCTAAAGATTTAGGCGTTCACGCCTAGTATCCCCACGATGGGTGGAGTACGTCAATCTAATGACAGGTTTCGGCCGTATCACAGTGACGCATTCGGGGGTAATTTTCGCTTCTTACCCCAATTCCCACCAGATGGTGATGCCAGCCACTATAGCGCGGGCAGCCGACGTGTGTCACGGACGGGTTACACTGGCTTGGAGTAACTGTCGGTATCACAGGGAAGAAGGATGTTATGACCACGCCGCAGATTGAAGATCGCACGGAACGCGTAGAGGTTGCAGGACTCGCTGTTGCCCGTCCGCTGTATGACTTTGTGCAGGACACGCTGCTGCCGGAGATCGGTCTGGACGCAGAGAAGTTCTGGGCTGACGCCGCCGCGCTGTTCGCAGACCTGACCCCGAAGAACAAGCAGCTGCTGGCTCGCCGCGACGAGCTGCAGGCACAGCTGGATGACTACTACCGCGAAAACCCGGGACAGCCTGACCCGGCGGAGCACGCGGAGTTCCTGCGTTCGATTGGGTACCTCGTCGATAAGCCTGAAGATGCCGCAATCCGCACGGCGAATGTCGACGAAGAGTTCGCTGACGTCGCTGGCCCGCAGCTGGTTGTGCCGATCACGAACGCGCGCTTTGCCATTAACGCCGCGAACGCGCGCTACGGCTCGCTGTATGACGCGTTGTACGGCACCGACGCGATCCCAACGGACGACGGCGCGGAGCCTGGTAAGGGTTACAACCCGGTCCGCGGTGACCGCGTGATCGCATGGGCCCGCAACTTCCTGGACCAGGCCGTGCCGCTTCAGGGCGCATCGCACGCTGATATCGATGAGTACACGGTGACGGACGCTGGCGAGCTGAAGATCGTTTCTGACGGCAACGAGGTCGCTTTGGTCAACCCGGAGGCGTACCTCGGCTACCAGGGTGAGAAGGGCAACCCGACCGGCATCGTGTTGGTCAACAACGGCCTGCACATCATCATCGAGATCGACCGCGAGTCCGAGATTGGCAAGACCGACCGCGCTGGCGTCAAGGACGTCACGCTGGAGTCCGCTGTGTCCGCGATTATGGACTTTGAGGACTCGGCAGCCGCTGTTGACGGCGCCGACAAGGCTGGCGCATACGCGACCTGGTTCGGCCTGAACAAGGGTGACATCGCGGAAACCGTGACCCGTGGTGACAAGTCGTTCACCCGCTCCCAAGCAGACGACATCGCCTTTACGACGAAGGATGGGGGCGAAGCGAAGCTGCACGGCCGCGCAATGATGCTGTGCCGCAACGTGGGCCACCTCATGACCACCCCGGCGATCCTGGTCGACGGCGAAGAGGTTCCGGAAGGTCTGCTGGATGCGATCATCACCGTCGCTTCCGCGATCCCGGGTCTGCGCGAGGACAACCCGCACCGCAACTCCCGCAGCGGCTCTGTGTACGTGGTGAAGCCGAAGCAGCACGGCCCAGAAGAGGTCGCCTTCACCAACGAGATCTTCACCCGAGTTGAGCAGATGCTGGGCCTGCCGGAGTTCACGGTCAAGGTCGGCTGCATGGACGAAGAGCGCCGCACCTCCGCAAACCTGGATGCCTGCATCGTTGAAGCAGCAGACCGCCTGATGTTCATCAACACCGGCTTCCTGGACCGCACTGGTGATGAGATCCACACCTCCATGCAGGCTGGCCCGATGGTGCGCAAGGCAGACATGCAGACCGCACCGTGGAAGCAGGCCTACGAGGACAACAACGTCGACGCTGGTATCGCGCACAACCTGCCGGGCCGCGCCCAGATTGGTAAGGGCATGTGGGCAGAGACCGAGCACATGGCTGCCATGCTGGACAAGAAGATCGGCCAGCCGCGCGAGGGCGCGAACACCGCATGGGTTCCGTCCCCGACTGGCGCGACGCTGCACGCTACCCACTACCACCAGGTGGACGTCGATGAGGTGCAGGAAGAACTGCGAAAGCAGGGCCGCCGCGACACCTTCGAGCGCCTGCTGACCGTCCCGGTCAACACCGGTGGCAACGACTTCGGTGAGGACGCGATCAAGGAAGAGCTGGACAACAACTGCCAGTCCATCCTGGGCTACGTGGTCCGCTGGGTCGAGCAGGGTGTCGGCTGCTCCAAGGTGCCGGACATTCACAACGTTGACCTGATGGAGGACCGCGCTACCTGCCGTATTTCCTCCCAGCTGCTGGCCAACTGGCTGGAGCACGGCGTGGTTACGGCGCAGCAGCTCGATGAGACCCTGCAGCGCATGGCGAAGGTCGTCGATGAGCAGAACGCGGGCGACCCGAACTACCTGCCGATGGCCGCGGACTTTGACAAGTCCATCGGTTTCCAGGCTGCTCGTGACCTGATCTTCAACGGCACGAAGTCGCCGTCCGGGTACACCGAGCCGATCCTGCACGCTCGCCGCCGCGAGTTCAAGGCAGTTCACGGCCTGGCATAAGGCCTGGCATAACGCCAACTTTTCGCCCACTTCACAAGGAAGCTTGCTGTGCCCTACGCAATCGGTTTCGACCGCGAGAAATACATTCGGATGCAGTCGGAGCATATTTCCGATCGTCGTAAAGCGATCGGCGGCAAGCTCTACCTTGAGATGGGCGGCAAGCTTTTCGACGATCACCATGCCTCGCGCGTGTTGCCTGGGTTCACCCCAGACAACAAGATTGCCATGCTGGAGGCGATCCGCGACGAAGTGGAGATCATGGTCTGCGTCAACGCGGGCGATCTGGTGCGCCAGAAGGTCCGCGCTGACATCGGGATCACCTACGAAGACGAGGTCTTGAGGCTTATCGACGTCTTCAGGGAGCGCGATTTCCTAGTGGACAACGTGGTAATCACGCACTACGAATCCGGCCCAGACCAGGCCGATGCTTTCCGCGACAAGCTGGAAAAGCTGGGGATGAAAGTAAGCCTCCACAGGGTCATCCCGGGCTACCCGAACGACATCCCGTTGATCGTGAGCGAAGAGGGGTTCGGGCGCAACGAGTACGTGGAAACGTCCCGCGACGTGGTGGTCATGACCGCGCCGGGTCCTGGCTCCGGCAAGCTTGCGACGTGCCTGAGCCAGGTGTGGGCTGATAACCGCCGCGGCATTCCCGCTGGTTACGCGAAATTTGAGACCTTCCCGATTTGGAACCTGCCGCTGGAACACCCCGTCAACTTGGCGTATGAGGCAGCAACAGTGGATCTGGATGACATCAACGTCATTGACCAGTACCACTTGGCCGCGTACGGGGAACAGGTGTCCAGCTACAACCGGGACATCGAGGTGTTCCCGCTGCTCAAGGCGCTGCTCAAAGAGGCGACGGGGACGGAGCCATACCAGTCCCCGACCGACATGGGCGTGAACATGGCTGGCATGTGCATCTCTGATGATGAGGCATGCAGGTTCGCCGGCAACCAAGAAATCATTCGGCGTTACTATGCCGCGTCCGTGGATGCGCGCCGCGGGGACGAGCCGGAGCAGGTGACTGACCGGGCCGCGAACGTGATGCGCAAGGCGGGCTTGAGTGTTGCGGACCGTCCCGTGGTGGCGCCGGCGCTTGAGGTGGAGGAGGCCAAGGGCAACCCCGGCGCCGCGTTGGAGCTGCCCGGCGGAGAGATCGTTACGGGTAAGACCTCGGATCTGTTGGGGCCATCGGCCGCAGTACTGCTCAACGCGCTGAAGAAGCTCGCGGGCATTGACGACGAGGTCCACTTGCTGGCCCCGGAGGCAATCGAACCGATTCAAACCTTAAAAACCCGCTACCTGGGCTCCCGCAACCCGCGGCTGCATACCGATGAGGTGCTGATTGCGCTGTCGTCCTCTGCCGCCCAGGATGCGAATGCGCGCAAGGCGCTGGAGCAGCTCCAGAACCTTCGCGGGTGCGATGCCCACATCACAACGATTCTGGGTTCGGTGGATGAGGGTATCTTCCGCTCCCTTGGAGTGCTGACCACCACGGAGCCAAAGTACTGGCGGAAATCGCTGTTCCACCGTCGATGACTGCGACTTCGCCGATGTCGGGCCGCTGATTAGAATTTGGGTGTGCCTGAAAAAATTCTGCTGTACTACCAGTTCCGCCCAATCGCCGACCCTGAAGCCGTTCGGCTGTGGCAGCGCGACCTGTGCGAGGGGTTAGGGCTCACCGGGCGAATCATCATCTCCCCGGACGGCATCAACGGCACCGTCGGCGGGGACATGGAAGCCTGCAAGGTCTATGTGAAGAAGACCAAGGAGTACTTCCGCGGGATCGAGTTCAAGTGGTCCGAGGGCGGGGCAGGGGATTTCCCAAAGCTCAGCGTCAAGGTGCGCGATGAGATTGTCACGTTCGGGGTACCCGAGGAACTCAAGGTCAACGACAAAGGCGTCGTTGGCGGCGGGGTGCATTTGAAGCCGGAAGAGGTCAATGAGCTCGTCGAAAAGCGAGATGACGTGGTCTTTTTTGACGGCCGTAACGCGTATGAGGCAGAGATTGGGAAGTTCAAGAACGCGGTGGTGCCGGACGTGGAAACAACGCATGACTTCATCCGTGAGCTAGATTCCGGCAAGTATGACTGGATGAAGGACAAGCCGGTGGTGAGCTACTGCACCGGCGGGATTCGTTGCGAGATTCTGTCGAGTTTGATGAAGTCGCGCGGGTTCGAGGAGGTCTACCAGATCGACGGCGGGATCGTGCGGTACGGGGAAAAATTTGGCAACTCTGGCCTGTGGGAGGGCTCCCTCTACGTCTTTGACAAGCGCATGCATACGGAATTCGGCGCCCCCGATGATCCTGATTACGTGCAGCTAGGCCACTGCGAGCACTGTGGGGCGGACACGAACCAGTTCTACAACTGCGCCAATGAGCCGGCCTGCCGCGGCTTGTACTTGAGCTGCGAGGACTGCCGGGAGAAGAACCCTTATTGCGCGGAGTGCTCCGCCACGATGCCGAGCGTGTAAATCAACCACCCCACGGTGAACGGCACCATGGGGATCCAGAAGATGCCCATCCACGGCATCCAGCGCTCGTAGCGGTTGAGCTTGCGCACCATGATGACGGCGCAGGCTAGCAACATGATGACGGGGAAAATGGACGCGGCGAGTGCCCACTGCACTCTCTCCAGCGGGGTGAGCATGAGTGCCAGCGCAATTAGGAATGTTCCCACCACGGCGATTGCCGCGAAAATGATCGCCTGCCGCGTGGACGCTTGGTTGCGGGCCCTGATCTCTTCCGGGTCGGGCTCAGCCACCAAGTCTTCTAAGGTATGCGGCTCCGGACGGCGCTTGTTCATGTAGTCGGCGGCGCGTTCGGGCTTGTTCTCAGGGTGATCATCGGGGCCGACGGGGCCGACGGGACCAGGAGTGGTCATGCTCTAGGAACCTTCCTGCGGGAACACAAGGATCGGAACTGGTACGTGGCGGAGGAATTCTTCTGCTCGCTCATCGACGCAGGAGCCGATGCACACAACATCGCCTTTCTTCCACTTGATCGAATCCACGGTATGGGCCCACCCGTCGCCGGTGCGTACTCGGGTTTGGACTTCGAAGTGTTTCGTTTTGGTAAGACCAAGATCGGAGGCAATGGCGGTAATGCAGTCTCGGGCTCGGTCGAGGAGGGCCAGGGACGCTTCATTCCATTCGTCGATAAGCGTGGTGCGCGAATGATGGGAGCTGGCGGGTGAGAACGCGACGATGCGAAGCGGGACGTCGAGGCGCAAAGCGAGCGTGGACGCGATCTGAAGCCCTTGGTTGAGATTGGAATCATCCGTGTCCAAAAAAGCGTACGTGATGCGCGTGAGACCGCGTTTGGACAGCTTCGCGGAGCGCGGCGCGAGCCCCAGCGTGACGGGCGTGGTGCGCATCAGCGTGTCCACGGCGCGGGTCGGGCTGAAGCGACCTTTCGTGGCCTTGGATGTGGAGCCGAGCAGCAGAACGTCCGCTTTGAAGCGCCGGGCCTCTTCGCTCAGCAACGCGTCGCGGCTCGGGCCGTCGGCGAGGACGTGGAAGTGCTTGTCCCACCGTTCCTTGGGCACGAAAGCTTTCAACGCCCGCTTGACCTCAGCATCGCGTGAGCTTTGCAGCTTGTCGCGCCAGCGCTTGTATTTCTTGCCGCTCAAGCTTATCGACGTTGACCACGGGCGCGTCTCCGCAGAAATTACTCGGACGCGCGAGGGAACAGTTTTAGACAGCCACCCGGCGAGCTCTATCGCATCAGTGCTGGCCGTATCCCAACCCACCGCGATGCGCAGCGGCTGATCGCGCAGGTCAGGCACTAATCGAGGGACGGTAAGGTGCGACGCCATCTCACCTCCACGAAACCGACGAGCACGAACGCTTAAGAAACCACGTTATCCGTTGCGTACGACTCTGCCAAAGCGCCGAGAATATCAACAACTCCCTGGGTTCTTTCGCGGCTAGACAGCAGCTCCGGGTCGATCGTGGACAGCATCTCAGCGACGTACTTCGTGCGCTCGTTAGCAACGCGTTCCAACTCCTCGCGGCCGAAGTCAGTCAGCTCCACCGTGACACCACGACGATCCTGCTCATCGCGCACGCGGGCCACAAGGTTACGCTCCTCGAGCTGGTGCAGCGTATTCGACGCGGTGGGCATACGAATACCCTCTTCTTGCGCGAGCTGACTAATACGCATCGGGCCCGCTGCATTAAGCCGTTCCAGAATAGATAGCTGCGGTCCGGTGATATCCGACGTCTGGGAGATACGGAAGTACGCAACGTACAGCTTTGTCAAAAACGGGCGAATCGCGCGCGCGAGCTCATCAGGGGTGTGCGGCTCATTCTTCTCGACGGAAGATTTCTGGGAGTTTTGTGCCATGTCAATCATTCTAAAACTATTTCAGTTTAGAAAGTAAACACAGTATCCACCACGGGGTTCCCGTGCACCGCGGACCAATGTTCGGGTCCGATGTTCGTACAGTGGAGGGATGCTTAGCGCAACGACGTTTCGCCTCACCCATGAGATCTCCCACGAGTGGCTCCGGCGCACCACCCTGCGGGATTACCACGCCGGCCGCATCCCCCGGGAACAGCTGTGTGACGCCGACTTCCTGCTCAAAGCCGCCGCGAAGTACCACGGCGTAGAAAGCCCTCGGCGGTGCCCGATCTGCGAATCCGACATGCACGACGTGTTGTGGGTTCACAGCGACAACCTAGGACGGAAATCCAACACCGCCCGCAGCGCCGAAGAGATCGCCTTACTTATCGACGAAGTGGGGCCGATCACCGTCCACCGCGTCGAGGTATGCCGCTCCTGCGGCTGGAACCATCTGTTGGTGGAGGGCATCGCCGTAGCAGAGGATGCGCCGGTGACGTAATTTCGGGCAAAGGGAAGTACGCTGACATAGGTGACACATCGATCTGATCCCGGGGAAGGCGACGCACCACAGCGCCGCCCGCACAAGCCGCGCACGCCGGGGCCCGCCCAGGGCTCCAGTAAGCGTCCGCAACCCCACGGCAAACCCACCAGCGCGAAACGACCCGCGCCGGGCCAAAAACCTGCGCCGAAGCCTGGCCAGAAGCCTGCACCTAAGCCTGGTCAGCGGCCTGCACCTAAGCCTGGCCAAAAGCCCGGCCAGCGGCCCGCTCCGAAGCCTGGCCAGAAACAGGGCCAGCGGCCTGCGGGCGCAGCCAAAGCGACTGTGCCCAAGAAGCCTGCGACGCCCGCGAAGCCCACGAAGGCGGCAGCTGGTGCCAAGACTCGCCCTGCCGCTGCACCGGGGAAGCACTCCTCGGCTCCAGCGAAGGGACACCCTAAGGCTGACAGTAAGACCCCTGCATCAACCCCGAAGGACGCTGCAAAGAAGACGGCGGCCTCGCGCAAGGTGCGTAAGCCGGTGTCTAAGCGGCGTAGAACCATGCAGTGGGTCCTCGCGGCGATTTTGGCGATCGCGCTGGTAATTGCCGCACCGCTAGGTGTTTTCGGGTTCAGCTACGTGCGCGCTGAGCTGCCCAAGCCCGGAGAGATTCAGACCGCGCAGATTTCCACCATCTTTGCCCGTGATGGTAAGACGCAGCTCGCGCGCATCGTGCCCGCGGAGGGCAATCGTGAGCAGGTGAAGCTTGACCAGATTCCGAAGGACGTTCAAAACGCAGTTCTGGCTGCGGAAGACCGTGAGTTCTGGGAGAACTCAGGTTTCTCCTTCACCGGCTTTGGTCGTGCCTTGATCGGTCAGGTCACAGGTGACGCGTCCGCGGGTGGTGGATCGACGATTACTCAGCAGTACATCAAGAACACCATCGTGGGTAACGAGCGCTCGTACAAGCGCAAGTACGACGAGTTGGTCTACTCGATCAAGATGACCAACAACTGGTCGAAGGAACAGATCCTTGAGGGGTACTTAAACACCATCTACTTCGGCCGAAATGCGTACGGCATCCAAGCGGCAGCGAAGGCCTACTTTGACAAGCCGGCCTCAAAGCTGACCGTGGAGGAAGGCGCAATGCTGGCTGGTCTGATCCAGATGCCGAGCCAGCTGGACCCGTGGAATAACCCGACAGGCGCCCAAGAGCGCTGGAACTACGTGCTCGACGGCATGGTGACCATGGGTACGTTATCCGCTGAAGAACGCGCCAAGGCTGCGTTCCCGAAGACTCGTGACCCGGCGACGTACTCCGCTTACACCGAGGCCACCGGTGCGAACGGTTTGATTAAGAACCAGGTCATCGATGAGTTGGCCAAGATCGGGATTTCTGAAGAAGACGTGACCAACCGTGGTCTCCAAGTCACCACGACCATTGACCCGTTTGTTCAGAAGGCGATCCTGGACACTGCCCGTGATCAGCTGTCGATCCTGCAGGAGGATGCCCGCACCGGCGTTGTGGCTATTGAGCCAGGAACGGGCGCAGTGCGCGGCTACTACGGCGGTGACGACGCGAGTGGCTGGGACTACGCAAACTCTGGTCTGCAGACGGGTTCAACGTTCAAGATCTTCGGTGTTGCTGCGGCTTTGCAGCAAGGCATTCCGCTTTCCGCAGGCTACGACTCCGCCCCGGTTACTCTGCCCGGTGGAACGACGATTTTTAACGACGGTGGGGCCCAGGCGGGCGTGACCTCGGTGGCCGAGGCGCTGAAGAACTCCTACAACACGTCATTTATTCGCCTCCAGTCCGATCTGGATAACACCACCCAAGACACCGCCGATATGGCGCACGCGTTGGGTGTGGCGAAGTCTTTGCCGAACATTCCAAAGACACTGACGGAAAACGGTAATCAACCATTCGACGGCATCATCCTGGGCCAGTACCAATCCCGCGTGATTGATATGGCCACTGGTGTGTCCACGCTGATCAACCGAGGCGTTTACCACCCGACGCACTTTGTGTCCAAGGTGACCTCCGCCGACGGTGAGGTCCTGTACCAGTTCGACCAGAAGTACACCGAACGCAGGGTCTCCGCCCAAGTGGCAGACAACGTGCTGACCGCGATGCAGCCCATCGCGGGATGGTCAAACGGCGCCCTTGCGGGTGGCCGTCCGTCAGTGGCCAAGACTGGTACCGCCCAGTTGGGCGACACCGGCCAGAACAAGGACGCCTGGATGATCGGCGGCACACCGCAGCTCGCTGTTGCCGTCTGGGTGGGTACCGCGGACAACACCTCGGCGATCTTCAATTCCTACGGTGGCGTGATGTACGGATCGATGTCCCCGACCGCGATTTGGAAACAGGTTTTGGACACCGCTTTGGCAGAGAAAGATTTTGCTAACTTCCCGGAGGCAGTCCCGGTCGACTTCGGAGTCGGCGCGTACACCGGCGGAACGTACGGCGGCGGCACCGGATATGGCTTGGGCTACGGCAACAGCTACCAGGGTCAGCAGAACTACGCTCCGGTTCAGGAAGCAGCACCGGAACCGGAACCGGTTGCGCCAGCACCAGCACCTGCACCTGCCCCAGCGCCGGCCCCACCGCCTCCGGCACCGGCTCCGGCCCCGGCGGCACCGCCACCAGCACCGATCCCGCGAATTGAGATCCCAGACTTCCTGCAGTAACAATCTGCCAGGTACTTGCTGAGAATGAAGGAACACAGTTGAGCACGAAAGTTGAGTCTTCCCGGGGCGGTGTATGGCCGGATCCTGCGAACAGAGTGCAGCCCGCGCACACTGAGCCGATCGCCCGCGACGTTGTGAACTTCTTGGGCGGGCCGATGGGCCGCTTTGCCCAGATTGGACGTGGCCGGTGGTGGACACCGCTGCGGGCGATCCTCTCCGTGGCGTGGGTGTTCTTGGCGTTCGGCGTTTTGTCGAAATCCAACTGCGCGTTGGGCAGACCGGATGATAATGGCGTCCTGCAGCTCAACTGGGATGGAAACCGCCAGCTGACGTCGTTCTGCTACAACGACATCGTTCCTCTCTACGGTGCCCGCGGACTTGACCAACCCGGTTTTGTCTATGACTGGACGTGGGAAGAAGAAGGCGTCACACGGTACATGGAATACCCGGTTTTGGCCGGGATGTTCCAAGGCCTGATGGGCAAGATTGCGCACGCTACCTATGGGATCGTCGATAAGCTTCTGCCTGAAGTTGGTTGGTACTTCTTCCTCACGGCGCTGGTCATGTCGATCCTGTGGGTCGCTGCTGCGCGAATGGTCGCGGAACTAGCAGGCAACCGAATCTGGGACACGATCCTGGTGGTGGCATCGCCGATTGTGATCGTTCACGCGTTCACCAACTGGGATATCCCGACCGTGTTCTTCCTCACCGCCGCGCTGCTGGCGGCGCGCAATAAGAAGTTCTGGCTCGCCGGCGCCCTCATTGGTCTGGGCACTGCGTTTAAAATGTGGCCGCTGTTCGCGCTGGGGGCGTACCTAGTTCTGGCGATCCGCAAGAAGAAGTTCGCGCCGTTTTTGAAGATGCTGGCGTCTGCGGTGATTGTGTGGCTGGTGGTCAACGTGCCGATCATGATGCGCAACTACGATGCCTGGAACGAGTTCCGTCGCCTTAACACGGAGCGCGGCTGGGAGTGGACCACCATTTATGCGTTCTGGTCGCGCCTGACTGGCTGGCCCGGCTTCCCGGCCGACGTGGCCTCGGGCGGGGAACCGAAGGTCCTCAACATGGTGAGCTTGGCGCTTTTCGCGGGCGCCTGCGTCGCGATTTTGGTCATGGGCCTCGTAGCCGAACGAACGCCGCGAGTAGCGGAGCTGGTGTTCCTTATCGTCGCGTTCTTCCTGCTCTTCAATAAGGTGTGGAGCCCCCAGTACTCCCTGTGGCTCGTCGTGCCGGCTGTTCTGGCACTGCCGAACTGGCGCCTCATCTTCACCTGGGGATTCTTCGACATGCTCGTGTGGCCCATCCTCATGTGGCACATGCTGGGTGTGGACAACAAGGGCGCACCAGGTGAACTGCTCAACCTAGCAATCGCGCTTCGCGACGGCTTCATCATCGCCATCATGGTGCTAGTGATTATGCAGATGTTTGGCAAGAAGCCGGACAAGGTCTACGACGCGCACAACGGCCACGATCCGCTGCTGACCACCCCGGAGCAGTGGCTGGAAGTAACCCGGGACAACGGGTGGGTGCCGGTTACAGAACGCACCAAGGAGGTGAACACACGATGGGAGCAACAACCATCGCCGGAATCGCATCCATCTTCATCGGATTTGGACTCTTCGCAGCGTGCTTCTTCTCCGTCGTCAAGCGAAAGCCCCTTGCCCTCTCAGTAGGCCTGGGCCTGGCGGCGTTCATCTTCATGACGTTCCTGCCGGTGTTTCTGGCGGTCTTCGTAGCCGTGCCTAATCCCGCCGGGTGATCGCGGCAGGGCAAAAAGGGGGCGGCTGACGATGATGACCATTTCGGCCCTTGCGCGACCCTAAAACGCCAGGTCGGCTTTCGGAAGGTGTCAGCATCGTCAGGAGTGGCCCGGCGGGGCGGGGCAGAAAAGGGGGAACGCGGGTGCAAATTTCGTGCTCAGCGCCTCGTGGGGTAGGTTGTAGGGGTTGCTTGACGCCAAGCGACCCTCCTGCCACCGCAACGGGCGGTGGCCGAAACCAATAGACCATAGGAGGTGATGAGGTCCGTGCGTCACTACGAAGTAATGATCATCCTCGATCCGTCGCAGGATGAACGCACCGTTGCCCCGTCACTGGACAAGTTCCTAGAGATCGTCCGGAATGACAACGGCAAGGTGGAAAACGTCGATGTATGGGGCAAGCGTCGTCTTGCATACCCGATCGACAAGAAGGAAGAAGGCGTTTACGCGGTAGTCAACCTTGACTGCACGTCGGAGACCGTCCTCGAACTGGACCGTCGCCTCAACCTGAGCGACTCGATCCTTCGCACCAAGGTTCTACGAACTGACAACAAGTAATCCTTGCACGACTTTTTAGAGCAGATCCCGGCATAATTGCGGGTACCACACTCATCGAAGATGTCTCACACGTAAAGGACGTAGACCCATGGCTCAAGGCGACACCCCCATCACCGTTGTTGGAAACTTGGTTGCAGACCCGGAACTCCGCTTCACTGCCAACGGCGCAGCTGTAGCGAACTTCCGCGTTGCTTCCACCCCGCGGACATTCAACCGCGATTCCGGACAGTGGGAAGACGGCGAAGCTTTGTTCCTGTCCTGCAGCGTGTGGCGCAGTACTGCTGAGAACGTCGCAGAGTCCCTGAAGAAGGGCATGCGCGTGATTGTCAACGGCCGATTGAAGCAGCGCTCCTACAACAACCGCGAGGGCGAAAGCCGCACGGTGTTTGAGGTTGAGGTTGATGAAGTCGGTCCGTCCCTGAAGTACGCCACCGCCAACGTCAACCGCGTTGCGCGCGATAACAACTCTGGTGGTTACAACAACCAGAACTCCGGCGGCGGAAACTACAACCAGGGTGGCCAGGGCAATCAGCCCTCTAACCAAGGTGGTTTCGGCCAGGGTGGCCAGAACCAGCCCTCCAACCAGGGTGGCTTTGGCAACATGAGCTACCAGGGTGGAAACGATCAAAATCAGCAGAACCAGCGCCAGCAGAGCCAGCAGAACCAGCCGGTCGATAATGACCCGTGGAACTCTGCCCCGCAGGTTGGCGGGTTTGACGGCAGCGACGACGAGCCCCCGTTCTAAACGCCCAGATCTTTTAAAAAGTCTCTAGCTACTAACTCACCACAATGGAAAGGTAAAGGGTAAGCATTCATGAAGCTGATCCTCACCGCTGCCGTTGAGAACCTTGGAGAACCCGGCGACATCGTCGAGGTCAAGGGCGGCTACGGACGTAACCTTCTCCTCCCGCGCGGACTTGCTATCCCGGCTACCCGCGGCGCAGAGAAGCAGATTGAAGACATTAAGCGTGCACAGGAGCAGCGTTCTGTGCGCGACTTGGAGCACGCAAAGGAGCTGCGTGATCAGCTTGACCAGCTCAAGGGTGTGACCGTGAAGGTTCGCACTTCTGACAAGGGTAAGCTGTTCGGTTCCGTGAAGACCGGCGACATCGTCGACGCAGTTCAGGCTGCTGGTGGCCCGGCTTTGGACAAGCGCCGCGTGGTCCTTCCGAAGGGCCTGGTCACCTCTACTGGTGGATACCAGGTCAAGGTCAACCTCCACGATGAGGTTGAGGGCAAGATCAACTTTGAGGTCGTTGGAGCGTAAGGCTTTTTAAGCACACGCTTATCGACGAAAGATTTTATAGACAACAGCATTTTTAGTGAGCGGGTTCCACTTGTGAGGAGTGGGGCCCGTTTTCATTTGTCACGACATAGGAATGGGTACATAATTGGTCCCCGTGATCACACGTTCTTTCCTCGCGCGATGGATTTCGCGCACTTCTGTTGGCGCCTGTGCGGCCGCATTATGCGCGACGGTTGCAGTTGCGCCCGCAGCTTCCGCGGCGGAAATCTACCATGGTGACCGCATGAAGCTTGTGCGTGCCGACGGCACGTTTGTCTACTGCACCTTGAATTCCGTCGTGGAGCGCGCGGGTGTGAAGTATGGGATTACCGCTGGTCATTGCCTGTCCCCGCAGGGAGCAAAGCGGACAGTGAAGATTCTTGGGCCCGATGACCGGACCGTGATTGCCAGTGACATGCGGGATTCTGGGTGGGATCTTCAGGGTAAGCGCGTGGCCGGTGCACCGTTCCGCGATGCCGGTTGGTTCAGGCTCGACCCTGGTGTTGACGTAAAGGATTGGGCCCGGGGCGGCCGAGTTACGCTGCATAAACTAGACAAGAATTTGGAGAAGCCGATCAACGATGCCTTGGCTGCGGTGAATCGTCCCATTGCTATCGGGGGCAGGATGCCGGTTACTGCTGTCCGCCCAGGCCAGATTGTCTGCAAAGACGGGGGAAGGACCGGACGGACCTGTGGCCCCGTGTGGAAAGTGAATGTTAAAACCGGTGAAATCTTCTCTTTCACCTTCTCCATTCCGGGTGATTCCGGCTCACCTGTCTACGTCATTGGCGGCGACGGAAAGGCATACATCGTGGGCATCCACGATGGCGGCGCGACGCCGTTTGAAAGTTACGCTGACGCGGCATTGCCACTTCCTTCGAAAATCAAGTAAGCAGATTTCAGAAAGTTATCCACAGGTAGCTGTGGATAGAAGTGCGTAAACGCTGGAGAACTTTCACACACCCCCACCTCCCCTGTGGATAACTTGTGGATAACTGTTAGTCACACCAGTAACAGCAGTATGTAATTGCAGGTAGACACGATGTAGGACAGCCTGTGGACATGTGGAAAATTCGGTGGAATTTCCTCTACCAGCGTGTTTGGATCTGGCCTGCGGAAACCCTCGGGATCACTTTTCGAAACCTAGCTGTAACCTTATGAATCCGCGCCTGTGGGTAAACCATTGAGTTATCCACAGGGTGTAAAGCTGTTAGCAGCTTCGTGTCGTGCCGCCGAGTAGGGTTAGTGCGACGGGACTGATTGAGGAGGCACCATGACCGAGCCAAGCGCAGTAGGGGATGGCTACGGAAGCTTTGATGACGGCGCTGCCGATGGCGGAAGCACCGAAGGCAGGGCTCCGGTGCACAACCATGCGTCGCGCAGCACCGTCGGGGCGGGATTGCAGGAGTACCGTCAGCCGCCGCATGACCTTCGCGCGGAACAGGGCGTGATTGGCTCGATGCTTCTAAGCCCCAACACGGTAGTAGAGGTGATTGATGAGCTGCGTCCGGAGGATTTCTACTACCCCGCGCACCAGCTGGTGTACCAGGCCATTTTGGACTTGTACGCGCAGGGCTCTTCCATTGACGCCGTGATTGTCAATGGCCGCCTGGACAGGCTAAACCAGCTTGAACGAGTTGGGGGAGCTCCCTACCTTCTGACGCTGATCTCGGAGGTGCCCACCGCTGCCAATGCCCGCTATTACGCGGAGATCGTCGCGGAGAAATCAACGCTACGCCAACTCGTGGACGCGGGAACTCGCGTTGTCCAGCTGGGGTATGAGGGCGAAGAAGGCATGGAGATCGAGGGTCTGGTGGACCGCGCCCAGCAAGAGGTCTTCGCCGTGGCCCACCGACAGGGCGCGGAGGATTATCAGATCCTGGAACAGCTGATCCAGCCCACGATGGATGAGATCGCAGCCTATGAGCGCGACGGGGGGTTACAGTCCGGGATCCCAACCGGCTTCATCGACCTCGATCGCCTGACTAATGGCTTGCACGCTGGGCAGATGGTGATCATCGCTGCGCGACCTGGTGTGGGTAAGTCGACGTTGGCGTTGGACTTTGTGCGTTCTGCCTCAATCCACAATGGCAAGATTTCTGCGATCTTTTCGCTGGAAATGAGTTCGTCCGAGATTGTGATGCGTCTTTTGTCTGCTGAGACGGAGATCAAGCTATCCGCGATGCGTTCGGGCCAAATGGAAGAGCACGACTGGGAGAAGCTGACTAACCGGCTTCGGGAAATCCAGGATGCACCGATCTTTATTGATGATTCGCCGAACCTGACCATGCTGGAAATCCGCTCGAAAGCGCGCAAGATCAAACAGCAGCACGGGCTAGATTTTGTGGTTCTCGACTACCTTCAGCTGATGAGTTCCGGCCGCAAGGTGGAGTCTCGTCAACAGGAAGTCGCAGAGTTCTCCCGCCAGCTGAAACTATTGGCAAAGGAGCTGGAAGTCCCCGTTATTGCGATCTCCCAGCTCAACCGTGGGCCTGAGGCCCGAACGGATAAGCGTCCGCAGTTGGCGGACCTTCGTGAATCGGGGTCGCTTGAGCAGGATGCCGATATTGTCATGCTGCTGTACCGACCCGATTCGCAGGATCGCGACAACGAGCGTGCCGGTGAGGCCGACATCATCGTCGCCAAGCATCGCGGCGGCCCGATCGACACCATCGCAGTAGCGCACCAGCTGCACTACTCACGATTTGTCAATATGGCGCGAGGGTGAGTGCTTCGCACCCACCCTCGTGAAAAACTAATTTGGAGCACCCACCCTCGTGAAAAACTAATTTGGAGCACCCACCCTCGTGAAAAACTAATTTGGAGCACCCACCCTCGCGAAAAACTAATTTGGAGCACCCACCCTCGTGGAGAACCAATGTGGAGCAGTCGCTCGGCTCTATATCAGGGCTTTTCCGCGCTGCTCGGGGAGGGTGAACGCGGCGATCGCGGCGAGGGCGAACGCGGCGGCGAAGACCCCGAACACCGCGCCCATCCCGCCGAATGCAAGGACCGGCGGGACGATGAGTGGGGCGATGATGGAGCCGATGCGCCCGAAAGCGGCGCCCGCACCGGTTCCCGCGCCGCGGATGGACGTGGGGTAGAGCTCAGGGCCGATCGCGTACAGCGCGCCCCATGCACCGAGGTTGAAGAAGGACAGCAGGCAACCAGCGGCAATTATCTGCCAGGGTGCCCCCGCGAGGCCATAGAGCACTGCAGCAAGCGCTGAACCTGCCAGGAACGTCGACAGAATGACCCGTCGACCCCAGATCTCAATTAACCACGCCGCAGCAAAATAGCCGGGAAGCTGCGCCAGCGTGATGATGAGGGTGAATTCAAAGGACTTCACCAACGTGAACCCTTGGCCGACAAGCAAGGACGGAATCCAGGTGAACGCCCCGTAGTAGGACAGGGACACTCCGAACCAGACGGCCCAGAACGCACACGTTCGTTTCCACATCGCTGGGCCCCAGATTCCGCCGGTGACCTCAGGTTCAGGGTCCGGTGCGTCGCTAAGATCTAGCTCCTCCGCGTCAGCAACGGCTTCGAAGGAGGCAACGATTTCTTCCGCTTCCTCGTGTCGATTCTTGGACTCAAGGAAGCGAACCGACTCCGGCAACCCGATGCGAACCACGATCGCGTATAACGCTGGCAGGGCGCCGATTGCAAAACCCCAGCGCCACCCGTCGTCACTGCCAGCGACGACGAAGGTGCCGATGATCGCGGCCATGATCCAACCGACCGCCCAAAATGCCTCGAGCCACACCACCATGCGGCCGCGCATCCGCCGAGGGGCGAACTCACTCACGAGCGTTGATGCGACTGGAAGTTCGGCCCCAAGGCCTAGGCCTACCAGGAAGCGGAACACCATCAGCGAACCGACGGACCACGCCAACGCCGAGGCGCCCGTGGCGAGGCCATACACAAGCAAGGTCGCCGCAAACACTTGTCGACGGCCGATCTTGTCTGCCAACATCCCACCGAGCGTGGCACCAACCGCCATGCCGATGAACCCGATTGACGCGATCCACGACGTTGTGGACTTGTCCAAGTCCCAATGCACCGCGAGTGCGGCGATAACGAAGGACACCAGCCCCACGTCCATCGCGTCTAAAGCCCAGCCAATGCCCGAACCGACCAGAAGCTTCCTGTGCTTCGAAGTAAAGGGCAGCCGGTCCAGTCGCTCATTACGGCTGAGCTCTTCCCCCGGGCGCTCAAACGCCGAGTCCGCGAAATGTAGAGTCATGCGCGCGATTATAGGGCTAGGCCTTTCGCGCCGGGCCATATTAATTCGCTGGGACTTCGCCGCGCGCCCGAAGGTTCGTCGTTAAGCGAGCGTGTACCCAGCTTCACTCACGGCTTTGGAAATCTCCGCAGCGGAGAAACCCTCACCAGTGACGACGAGCTTGCCGGATGCGTGGTCCGCGGTTGCGGACTCAACGCCGGCGACTTCACTAACTTCCTCAACGACGGACGCCTCGCAGTGTGCGCAGGTCATGCCTTCAACATCAAACTCTCGCTGTGCCATGCTGCCTATGGTAACCCCGTTTTTCTTTAGGGGTGCAAAAGGAACTTCTGGGATTTGCGGTGGGAATACCGCGCACATTGGTAGGGTTGAACACCACGAAAGCATTGATAGAAAAATCCTGATACAGGATCGACTGAAAAGGACATTTAATTATGAGCACTGTTGAGGTAAACGAGGACAACTTCACACAGACCATCGAGGACAACGAAATCGTGATCGTTGATGCCTGGGCTTCATGGTGCGGCCCGTGCCGCGCGTTCGCGCCCGTCTTTGAGAAGGCCTCTGAGAAGCACAGCGACATCACCTTTGCCAAGCTGGACACGGAAGCAAACCAGCAGCTGGCCGCAGCACTGCAGATTCAGTCCATTCCTACTCTGTTTGTTTTCCGCGAGGGCATCCTGCTGGGCGCTAACTCGGGCGCGCTGCCGCCCGCTGTGTTGGAGGACTTCATCCAGGAGATCCGCGACGTCGACATGGATAAGGTCCGCGCTGACGTAGAGCAGCAGAACGCGCAGCTTGCCGACGGCGACGCTGAACCCGCCCCTGGCGCTGAGGCTTAGACTGCTTGTGAAAGGTGACCTTATGAAACAGGTCACCTTAGTGACACTTCACATTGGCCTGGGGTTAAACTTAGAAGTAGCTTAATTCACTCTAAGGAGGCCCGCCATGAAACAACGGTTGATAGCTCACGCTGCGGCTCTTGCTTTGGCAACAACACTCATCGCCGCACCACAGAGCCAGGCCACCACGGCGGGCCCCGAAGCCGACGAGGAAAAGATTGTCCCAATCATCGACATCGCCGACCTGGACGAGCAGTCGGATGATCCCAACGAGCCGGTGACCTACGAAAACCCGAGGCCACCCGCCGGCGTTCCCACTGGTCCCCCCGTTATTGAGATTGCGTGGGGCAGGCCCGCGGCACCTCAGCATGCCGCCCCCGCGGCAATCGCTGGGTTTAGTTTTGATCCAGGGATTATCGCTGCGATTGCGATTGGCGTGCTCGCTGCGGTAATCGGCGGGATCGTCATACTTCTGAAGCCGTAGCCGTTCGCGTAGTCGTCCCTGCGGGGTGGGCAAAGCGTACGTAGACTCGGGCGCACTGCGTACAGAATGTGCGCTGCGAAAAATAGTGATCGACAGCGATTGATCCCGACGAAAGGCTTTACCCATGGCAAACCCGTTCAACAAGGGCTGGAAGTATCTCATGCAGTCCTTGGACACCAAGATCGATGAAAACGCTGATCCTAAGGTACAGATCCAGCAGGCCGCGGCGGCTGCTAAGGAGCAACACCAGGCAATTACTCGCCAGGCAGCGGAGATTATTGGTAACCGCAACCAGCTGCAGATGAAGCTGAACCGTCTCGTGGAAACTCAGGCAGACCTGCAGGACAAGACGAAGACGGCACTGCAGATGGCGGATAAGGCTACTGCGGAGGGCGATACCGCGAAGGCTGCGCAGTTCACCCAAACTGCGGAAACGTTTGCAACGCAACTAGTCTCCACGGAGCAGGAGCTCGAGGGCCTGAAGACGCAGTACGCGGCCGCGGATCAGGCAGCGCAGCAAGCCCAAGAACAGCAGCGTCAGTCCGAGGCCCGCTTGCACGAGCAGCTTGCGCAGGTGCAGCAGCTGCAGGCCCAGGCGGACCAGGCTCGCATGCAAGAAGAAACCGCGAAGACCATGGACACCATTGGCCAGTTCCGTACGGATGATTCCGTGCCCACGTTGGACGGTGTGCGTGAAAAGATTGAGCGCCGTTACGCCAACGCTCTTGGCCAGCAGGAACTTGCTGAAAACAGCGTGAATGACCGCATGGCGGAAATTTCCGCGGGTCAGACTGATATGCAGGCAACCTCCCGCTTGGAGGAAATCCGTGCCGCCATGAAGGCGGAGGCAGCCGGCGAACTTACCGCTGGTTCTGCATCCGGTGCCGAGGCTGGTGTCACCGCGGAGTCCGCCGCACAGGCTAGCGCCGGTGGTGAAGCGGGTCCCGCCGGCGGCGCTGAAGCCGCTTCGCACGAGGAATCCGCTTCGCACGAGGAAGCTAAAGACGTCTTCGATGATGAAGCACCGCTTGGCGCCATCAACGCCGAAGAGTCTGACCTGGACGATAAGTAGGAAGTGCGGCAAGGTACTTCGCCACAACGTTTAAGGGCGCCCCCACGGGGGCGCCCTTAACGTGTGCTCACTTAGCCTTTACTCGTCCGGGAATGTTCGGCGGATATTGATGAGTACCCCACGAATACCGGAGTGGAACCCGTCGCGGAGATTCACGCGCTGGTTCTCGCTCAGCGTGTACTCGTGCAGTGTCTCGCACGCGAACTGAAGGAGCGGACGGTCGATCTCTGGGGGAAGGCCGCCACCGGAGAGCATGTGCGCTTTATCGCGTTGCTCGGACGACGCAGCGTTTTCATACCACCAGGTTGCGTACTGCTGACCCACGTCAAATGGCGTTTGGAACCCGGCTGAAGTCCACACTTCCTCGGGGAGCGGCACGTAGCGGGAGCGGATCTTGCGCCGCGGCGCCATCATGGACGGCTTGGGGGCACCCTTTGGCCCCAGGCTCGCCATCGCCGCTGGTGAAGGTGGACGTGAGCTCACCGGTGTCGGCGGTTTCTCCCCGTCCGGATCCTCCTCATCAGCTTCGACAGCCCCAGGTGCGGCGGTCGATTCGTGGACGGCAATCTCCTGCTCGGTGGGCTCGGCGGATTCCTCGAGACCTGCTTCTTCTTCATCAGCTACCTGATCCGCATCGTCCGCAGCGCCGGCGCCGCCAGCAACGATCGGGTCCTGAGGCCCGTTGGACGGTGCTGCCAGATCCTCAGCCCGGACGCGTCCGCCTTCTGCGTCCGGCGCAGCTGCCCCACCATCGTCGATAAGCGGGCCGTCCTTCGTGGTATCCGTGAGGGGAGAGGTGAGCGGGAGGGAACCGTCGGGGCGGGGAACCCCGGCCATTCCTTCATCGCAGTCGAGCGGCGCGGCGTCATTGAGCGGGCGCTCCCTGATGGTGGGCGGCAGTGGGCCCTCGAGGACCTGGAGTTGCATGGCCTCGGCGAAATCTTCGCGTGGATCCAAAATCGTCGTGGTGTCGCACGCATGCCGCAACGCCGAGGACATGGAATCCCAGCCGAAGCCGTAAAGGTGCACTCGAATACCAGCTGAGGTGGCTTCCTCGACGCCAGGGATCATATCCGCGTCGCCCGAGACCAGGACGAAGTCGCTGTACTGGCCGCGCATCGCGTTGACAACGAGGTCCGCGACAAGGCGCGTATCCACGCCTTTCTGTGTTCGGCGCTCACCCCATTCGATGAGCTGGCCCATGCGCAGTTGCACGCCATCGCAGGTTCGCAGCGCGCGCTGGTAGCGGTGCGGGCCGGAATCCGGGATTCCGTCATACCAAAACTGGCGGTGGATGGGCTGATGAAGTTGATGGGTGACCATTGACCCGAGGTTGGACACTACCTCCGGGAGGTCAATTTCTAGTTGTGATCGGGCTCCTGTTTCCCACGAGTTGTAAAAGCTCGCGAGCAGGTAAGACGTGTCCACGAACACCAATGTGCGTTCAAGCATGGCTCCTAAATCGTTTCTTTTTGTTCTAAATTCGTTTTATTTCGGTGATACCAGTGTGCACCATTGCGACTTCCAACGCCACGTTCTATAGTTAGTTAGTGAAGTAATTAACCGGCTAAGAGGAGGCCGCGTGGGAAACGATACTGAACCGCTGTTTCTCCAGATCGCGCGCTATATCCAAGACCTGATCGTGGATGGCTCGCTTGAGCCAGGCTCGCGGGCGCCGTCGACAAATGAGCTCGCCGCATTCCATGAGATCAACCCGGCGACTGCGCGCAAGGGGCTCACGATTTTGGTGGATGCCGGCGTGCTGGAGAAGCGCCGCGGAATCGGCATGTTCGTCACCGCCGGCGCGCGTGAGGCAATCCTGAGTGAGCGCCGCGCGGAATTCGCGGGAACGTACATCGCCCCGCTTATCGATGAAGCGCTGCGGCTTGGGTACGACCTTCCCACATTGCAGGACCTAATCAACCGCGTTGCAGAAAGTAGAGGAATGTACACATGAACACCCCAGTTAGCTCTGCAGTTAGCCCTTCAGTAATTTCTGTGCGCGATCTGACAAAAAGCTACGAGAAGAAAAACGTTCTAACCGGGCTGAATTTCGATCTCGCACCAGGCATTCACGGCCTGCTTGGTCGCAATGGCGTGGGCAAATCCACGTTGTTGTCGATTATCGCCGGCCAGGTCAAGCCGTCGTCAGGCGATGTGCGTGTCTTTGAACACAAGCCTTTTGATAACGCCGTGGTCATGGACCGGCTGGCGTTAACTGGCGTTGATGTGGGCTACCCATCGACGTGGCGTGGGCGCGACATCCTTGCGGCCGCAGCATTGCGCTACCCCGCGTGGGACCAAACGGCTGCTGATCAGCTGACCGAAGATTTCGCACTTGATGAGGCATTGAATACTGCCTACGGGAAGATGTCCCGGGGTCAGCGCGCCATGGTGGGCAACATCGTGGGCCTTGCATCGGGAGCTGAGCTTTTGCTTTGCGACGAGCCCTACGTGGGCTTGGATACCCACAACACCGATGTGCTGTACCGGCACCTGCTCGATCTGACGGATTCTGGCCGGACGGTCATCGTGGCTACGCATCACATCGCGGATGCAGCGAAGCTACTGGATTCAGCGTTGATCCTCGGCAGGGATGGGAAAGTCGCCGCGCACCTGACTCCGGAAGACGCGGATGTGTACGTTGTCGCCACGGGATCCTTCGACAAGCCATATGGAGCGCTCGCTTATCAGCGAAGCCCGGCAGGCGACCGTGCTATTTTGCCTGCTGAAACGGCCGAGCACATAACTGGCGTGCGCGTTAAGCCGGTCGATTTCGACGAGCTCATCGATGCTGCCTTGGAGGTGAACTAGTGATGCGCGAGTCCCGTAGTCATATCGATGGCGCTTTCCTTTGGCACCAGTTCACCGCGGGAAGTAAATGGCGCTTCGTGTCATTCATCCTGGTCGGCCTCTTTTTCGGCGGAATGCTCTTCGTTGATCCCGGCAGCGTTCTCATGGCGGTGGGATCTGGCGCTTTGGTGTCCTTCTACATGTGTTTCATGGTGTTGCCTGAGCCGGGGGTCTTTCGGTCCTACGGGATGGACGCCGCACGGACCCGAAGAAACGTGCTTGCGCTGTGTCTGCCGGTAGGAATGCTGGTCGCCGCGGCATGTCTGATGATGTGCCCATTACGCACAGGCGCGCCAGCCGCACTGGCCGCTATGGTGTCTGCGCTGGTCTACTCCTCCCTCGCGGACCCCGTGGGGGACGGATCCGATGCCGGCGCGACGGATCGCTCGCGTCGCTCACTTATCGAAATGTTCCCTGGGCGCGGCGGGTTCTTTGCGCAGTTTGTTTGGCGGCCGTTGCTTGTCTGGGCACTGATCGCCGGCGTCACATTTGGATTACTTGCCGTGTTCGCTGAACTCCTCACCTCCTCACGCGGTGAACTAGGGCTGCTCCGCGTCCTCGTGCCCTTCCCGGTGCTCGTCTACCTTCTATGGGCCGCCCGTCCCGCTGAGTGGGGTGGCGTCACCCCGCTCATGGCCCGCGCGCTGGGGATCCCGATGAAACGTTGGTTCGCGCAGGTCATCCCCGCTGCCGTAATCGCCGGCCTGTGCGTCGGCACAAGTGCGTACGCGGTTCACGCGTTGGTGCACGCCGTCGTGCGTATCGGCGGACCGGGGTACGGCTACCTCCCCTTTGTAGCGGTCACCGCAGTAAGTGTGGTTGTGACCTTCACCGCGGTGTGTTCGGGACGGCAATTCGACGCTTTCGCATTCCCCGCAGCGTTCTTCAGCTACTTCTGGATGACCGACCTCTTCGAACTCCCACTGGAGACATCGCGGGACAACCTGGTCACAGCGGGCGCTCCTGTACTTCTAATCCTTGCAGTCACGGTTCTGGTTGGCGTAACCGCGATAACGCTAACCATGACGGGCCACGTAAATGTGGCGCCGCGAACTACCGAAAATGGGGCGTAAACGCCATCAAAAACGGCTTCCCTTGCACGTTTTGCGCAAAAAGGCTGCAGTGTCCATGCACTCTAAACATGCAGGTCAAAGCTCAATCTAGGCAGTGAACTTCGACGGATTTGCTTTCGTGAAAGCCCGTGTGTAACTTAGTTCAAGTCAGCGCGACCGACAACGCCTCGCCGACTGGCCCGAGAATTGATCGGGAGTTCGGTTCTTAAAAGTGTGGCGGTAGGAAAACGAGTGTTGGCAAGACTTCTACTTAAGACTTCATTGTGAGGCGAGTTTGACTTCGCTTCGTGTGAGTGTGTAGGGTCATCCAAGCCGCTTGCGGAGGGCATATTGTGTGTCTGACGGGGTGTGCGTGTGTTGTGTGAGAACTCGATAGTGTGCCAATTGTTTTGTTTGGATTGGTTTGTGTGATTGGCTGCATGCTTTTTTGTGTGTGGTGTGTGCTGGTTGCTGCGGCGTGAACCTTTGATGGCGTCGTGGTGTTCTGGTTGGTTGCATGGGCTGATTGGATTTTGTTGTGTTCTGGTTTTTCCTCGTCGGATGCGGGATGCAACGTTTTGATGCTGTGACTGTGCATGCGGATGCGTGTGTGTTTGTGTGTGTGGTTGTGGTGTTTGGTAATTTTTGGATTTTTTATAGCCAGTTCATGCTTCCGGCGGCTGAGTGTTTTTGGTTGTTGGTTGTGTGGGTGGTTTGTTTTGGTTGGGTTTTGGGCTTTTCACGGCCTGTTTCACTTTGTTTGTTGAAACTTTTTTGTGGAGAGTTTGATCCTGGCTCAGGATGAACGCTGGCGGCGTGCTTAACACATGCAAGTCGAACGGAAAGGCTCAAGCTTGCTTGGGTACTCGAGTGGCGAACGGGTGAGTAACACGTGGGTGATCTGCCCTGCACTTTGGGATAAGCCTGGGAAACTGGGTCTAATACCGGATAGGACCATCGTTTAGTGTCGGTGGTGGAAAGTTTTTCGGTGTGGGATGAGCTCGCGGCCTATCAGCTTGTTGGTGGGGTAATGGCCTACCAAGGCGTCGACGGGTAGCCGGCCTGAGAGGGTGTACGGCCACATTGGGACTGAGATACGGCCCAGACTCCTACGGGAGGCAGCAGTGGGGAATATTGCACAATGGGCGCAAGCCTGATGCAGCGACGCCGCGTGGGGGATGACGGCCTTCGGGTTGTAAACTCCTTTCGCCAAGGACGAAGAGGAATTGACGGTACTTGGATAAGAAGCACCGGCTAACTACGTGCCAGCAGCCGCGGTAATACGTAGGGTGCGAGCGTTGTCCGGAATTACTGGGCGTAAAGAGCTCGTAGGTGGTTTGTCGCGTCGTTTGTGGAATACCGCAGCTTAACTGTGGGGTTGCAGGCGATACGGGCATAACTTGAGTGCTGTAGGGGAGACTGGAATTCCTGGTGTAGCGGTGAAATGCGCAGATATCAGGAGGAACACCGATGGCGAAGGCAGGTCTCTGGGCAGTAACTGACGCTGAGGAGCGAAAGCATGGGTAGCGAACAGGATTAGATACCCTGGTAGTCCATGCCGTAAACGGTGGGCGCTAGGTGTGAGTCCCTTCCACGGGGTTCGTGCCGTAGCTAACGCATTAAGCGCCCCGCCTGGGGAGTACGGCCGCAAGGCTAAAACTCAAAGGAATTGACGGGGGCCCGCACAAGCGGCGGAGCATGTGGATTAATTCGATGCAACGCGAAGAACCTTACCTGGGCTTGACATACACCGGATCGGGCTAGAGATAGTCTTTCCCTTGTGGCTGGTGTACAGGTGGTGCATGGTTGTCGTCAGCTCGTGTCGTGAGATGTTGGGTTAAGTCCCGCAACGAGCGCAACCCTTGTCTTATGTTGCCAGCACGTGATGGTGGGGACTCATGAGAGACTGCCGGGGTTAACTCGGAGGAAGGTGGGGATGACGTCAAATCATCATGCCCCTTATGTCCAGGGCTTCACACATGCTACAATGGTCGGTACAACGCGCAGCTTCCCTGTGAGGGGGTGCGAATCGCTGAAAGCCGGTCGTAGTTCGGATTGGGGTCTGCAACTCGACCCCATGAAGTCGGAGTCGCTAGTAATCGCAGATCAGCAACGCTGCGGTGAATACGTTCCCGGGCCTTGTACACACCGCCCGTCACGTCATGAAAGTTGGTAACACCCGAAGCCAGTGGCCCAAACGTGTTAGGGAGCTGTCGAAGGTGGGATCGGCGATTGGGACGAAGTCGTAACAAGGTAGCCGTACCGGAAGGTGCGGCTGGATCACCTCCTTTCTAAGGAGCTTTATTTTTTGTGTGCATCACCTCTTGATGCCTGTTGGTTGCAGGCTGGTGTGTGGTGTGTGGGTGGTTGAGTACCCGAGTGTGGTGCTGCCAACCCAAGTTTTTATGAAATCCAGGTGGATGCACGTTCATGCTCGTAGCCGGTAATGGTGGCTACGGTTGTACACGCACGTTAAGTGTGTGTGGTTGTTATGCAGGCTTTTGTTCAGGCGGAATGGTTGGCATGCTGTTGGGTGTCTGGGGCAGCACACCACCTTGTGTGGTGGTTGTTTCGTGGCACATCATATGAGCCTGTGACTGGTTGTTGTGGGGTTGTGTGGTGTGTGTGGTGTGTGAGAACTGGATAGTGGACGCGAGCATACTTTGTTTTGTGTGTGTTTGAGTGTGTATCTGATTGTGTGTTGTGGGTTGTCTTGTTCATGTGTTTTGTTAAGGGCGCATGGTGGATGCCTTGGCATGCTGAGCCGATGAAGGACGTGTCTGGCTGCGTTAATCCTTGGGGAGTTGCCGTGTAAGCGTTGATCCGAGGGTGTCCGAATGGGGAAACCTAGCACCGGTTGTGTGGTGTTACCTGCAAGTGAATTCATAGCTTGTGTGGGGGTGACGTAGGGAAGTGAAACATCTCAGTACCTACAGGAGAAGAAAACAATTGTGATTCCGTGTGTAGTGGCGAGCGATAGCGGATGAGGCTAAACCGTGTGCGTGTGATACCTGGCAGGGGTTGCGTGTGCGGGGTTGTGGGGTGTGATTGTCACTTACTGCCATAAGTGGGTGTGCGTGGTGTGGTTAAGCGGAATCGTTTGGGATGACGAACTGGAAAAGGTGATCAGTCCTGTACGTGATGGCCATGCTGCGTGTGCTGGTTGTATCCCCGAGTAGCAGCGGGCTCGTGGAATCTGCTGTGAATCTGCCGGGACCACCCGGTAAGCCTAAATACTCAGTGTGACCGATAGCGGATGAGTACCGTGAGGGAATGGTGAAAAGTACCCCGGGAGGGGAGTGAAAGAGTTCCTGAAACTGTGTGTCTACAATCCGTCAGAGCACCTCTTTGTGTGTGATGGCGTGCCTTTTGAAGAATGAGCCTGCGAGTTAGCGGCATGTCGCGAGGTTAACCCGTGTGGGGTAGCCGTAGGGAAACCGAGTCCATGAGGCGTGTTAGTGGCGTGTTCTAGACCCGAAGCGGGGTGATCTACCCATGGCCAGTGTGAAGCAGCTGTAAGAGGTTGTGGAGGCGCGAACCCACGTAGGTTGAAAACTGCGGGGATGAGTTGTGGGTAGGGGTGAAAGGCCAATCAAACTCCGTGATAGCTGGTTCTCCCCGAAATGTATTTAGGTACAGCGTCGCATGGAGCATGCCGGAGGTAGAGCTACTGGTTGGTTGAGCGGGACTATCATCTTAGCAATGTCAGCCAAACTCCGAATGCCGGTTATGTGTGTGCGGCAGTGAGACTGTGGGGGATAAGCTTCATAGTCGAAAGGGAAACAGCCCAGATCGCCGGTTAAGGCCCCTAAGGGTGTACTAAGTGGAAAAGGATGTGTAATCGCGATGACAGCCAGGAGGTTGGCTTAGAAGCAGCCACCCTTGAAAGAGTGCGTAATAGCTCACTGGTCGAGTGGTTGCGCGCCGACAATTCAGTGGGGCTGAAGTACACCGCCGAAGCCGCGGCAAGTCGTATGACTTGGGTAGGGGAGCGTCGTGTGTGGGGTGAAGCAGTATCGTAAGGGGCTGTGGACTGCATACGAGTGAGAATGCAGGCATGAGTAACGAATGATACGTGAGAATCGTATCCGCTGGATGACTAAGGGTTCCTGGGTCAAGTTCGTCTTCCCAGGGTGAGTCGGGTCCTAAGGCGAGGCCGACAGGCGTAGTCGATGGTCAACGGGTTGATATTCCCGTACCCGTACCACACCGCAAGGATTGAATCAGTGATACTAACCACCCTGACCATCTGCCATGGTGCTCTTTGAGTACCAGGTGGGTGTGATGCGTGGGGCCTGAACTGGTAGTAGGTCAGTGATGGGGTGACACAGGTTGGTAGCACCGCCCCTTAGTGGATTGGGGTGCAAGCGTGTGGCATATCGGTGAGGTAAATCCCGCCGTGTATATATGTGAGGCGTGATGCGGAAGGCGAAAGGGCCTTTAAAGGGTGTGATCCTGTACTGTCGAGAAAAGCCTCTAGCGATGGGGTGGTACGGCCCGTACCCGAAACCGACACAGGTAGTCAGGTAGAGAATACTCAAGCGGTCGGGTGAACTGTGGTTAAGGAACTCGGCAAATTACCCCCGTAACTTCGGGAGAAGGGGGGCCATATCTGGTGATCTGAACATGCGTTGGTGAGCTGGATGTGGCCGCAGAAAACAGAGGGGAGCGACTGTTTATCAAAAACACAGGTCCGTGCGAAGACGTTGAAGTTGATGTATACGGACTGACGCCTGCCCGGTGCTGGAAGGTTAAGAGGACCTGTTAGGTAGTTTTACCGAAGCGGAGAATTTAAGCCCCAGTAAACGGCGGTGGTAACTATAACCATCCTAAGGTAGCGAAATTCCTTGTCGGGTAAGTTCCGACCTGCACGAATGGCGTAACGACTCCCCTGCTGTCTCAACCACAGGCCCGGTGAAATTGCACTACGAGTAAAGATGCTCGTTTCGCGCGGCAGGACGAAAAGACCCCGGGGACCTTCACTATAGCTTGGTATTGGTGTTTACTGCGGTTTGTGTAGCATAGGTGGGAGACTATGAAACGCTCACGCCAGTGGGTGTGGAGTCACAATGTGAAATACCACTCTGACCGTAGTGGATGTCTTAACCTTGGCCCATGATCTGGGTTGGGGACAGTGCCTGGTGGGTAGTTTAACTGGGGCGGTTGCCTCCCAAAATGTAACGGAGGCGCCCAAAGGTTCCCTCAGCCTGGTTGGCAATCAGGTGTTTAGAGTGTAAGTGCACAAGGGAGCTTGACTGCGAGACCTACAAGTCGAGCAGGGACGAAAGTCGGGACTAGTGATCCGGCACCTACTTGTGGATGTGGTGTCGCTCAACGGATAAAAGGTACCCCGGGGATAACAGGCTGATCTTCCCCAAGAGTCCATATCGACGGGATGGTTTGGCACCTCGATGTCGGCTCGTCGCATCCTGGGGCTGGAGTAGGTCCCAAGGGTTGGGCTGTTCGCCCATTAAAGCGGCACGCGAGCTGGGTTCAGAACGTCGTGAGACAGTTCGGTCTCTATCCGCCGCGCGCGTTGAAACTTGAGAAAAGCTGTCCCTAGTACGAGAGGACCGGGACGGACGTACCTCTAGTGTGCCAGTTGTTCCGCCAGGAGCACAGCTGGTTGGCTACGTACGGAAGGGATAACCGCTGAAAGCATCTAAGCGGGAAGCCTGTTTCAAGATGAGGTTTCATTAAGGTGCCCAGAAGACTACTGGGTTGATAGGCCAGAGCTGGACACACCGCAATGTGTGAAGGCGACTGGTACTAATACACCAAAAAACACAAACAAAACCCCCAACACAAACACATCAGGGGCACACCAAACAAAAACAACACGCAAATCGTCTGTATGCAACGCGTCCACTACCCGGTCACTGACACACCACAAACACAAACCCACACCCATATCGTTGGGTGATAGGTAAAGCCCCAAATAACGTGTCGGTGGTAATAGCAGTGGGGACACGCCCGGTCCCATTCCGAACCCGGAAGCTAAGCCCACCAGCGCTGATGGTACTGCACCCGGGAGGGTGTGGGAGAGTAAGTCACCGCCGACCAACAAACAACAACAACAAAATAAACACAGCGCCCGTCGACAAGGATGCCACCCAGCACCCACCACGACGGGCGCTTCACTATCCCCAAAGAGGTTAGAGATAGCCGCCGGCCAGGATTGCGATTCCGAGGAGGATCATCATTGCGGGGAAAAGGATGGTTTCAAATCTTTCCAGTAGCTCGGCTATCGGTTCGCGGCTGGTGATGTAGTGCGCGGCCCACACCAGTGGCGCGATGAGGATCAGGAAGACGATGCAGTAGACGGCAACGGTGGTTGGCGGTACCTGAACGAAAACCGGAACGTACACACCGATGTTGTCGCCGCCGTTGGCGAAGGTTACGCCGGCAACAGTGGCGATGTTCAGGGTTTTGTTTCGTAGCTGTCCGCTCTCGTCGCTATCGCTACCTGTGTCACTACTGTCTTCCCCACGGTCTCCGGACTCCCAGGCCTCCCACGCCTCCCACAGCCCGATTCCCAGCGGCACTAATCCGAAGAGTGGGATTGCCCATGGAGGGAGTACTGCCGCGGAGCCGATCGCGGTGGCGACGGAGAGAATCAGAATGCCGATGAAGCCTATGTACTGACCGGCAGCGATGGTGCGTATTGCGCCGGTGCGGCCCCGGCCCCGTGCGAAGAATAGTGACAGGATGATGATGTCGTCGATGTTCGTCGCGATGAAGAGCCCTACCGCGGCGGCGATGGAGGGGAGGAGGGGGCTGTCGTCGATAAGCATTGTGCCCCTAGTGAAGTTCGGGGAAGCCGTCGATTGTGAATTCGCGCGGACGTTGCGTGAGGGGGTCGATGAAGGACAGGGCGACGGAGGCGAGGTACATGGGGTACGCGAAATCCTCGTCGCCGAAGGGCGCGGTGATGGGGTAGACGGGGTCGCCGAGGATGGGCACGCCCGCGGCGTTCATTTGAATTCGCAACTGGTGGGTCTTCCCGGTGATGGGTTCGAGCAGGTAAATCGCGTAATCGGCGTTAGCTTCGCCCTGCGGGGGGCGGGGAATGCGGGTGATGGAACGCACGATGGTGTGCGCGTTGGGCTCGCGGTCATGCGCGATGTGCGCGGCAATTTCACCAGGTCGCTTCACAATGTGGTGCTTCCACTCAAGCGGAGGACTAAGGCCCGCATGCTTAGCGACGGCCTCATATTCCTTGTGAACCTCCCTCCGAGCGAAAAGTTCCTGGTAGGCCCCCCGAATATTCCTGTGTTTGGTAAAGAGGAGCAGGCCCGATGTCATGCGGTCGAGGCGATGAGCTGGTGTGAGTTCCTCGTTGCCCGTGGCCCGGCGAAGGCGCACAGTAGCTGACTCGGTGATGTGGGCCGCGCGCGGCATGGTCGCGAGGAACGGGGGCTTGCGCACCACCATAATGTCCGCGTCCTCGTAGACCTCTTCGATCTCATAAGGGACTGGTGTTTCAGGGGCGGGCCTGCGGTAAAAGAACACGTCTGTGCCTGGCGCCACGGGCGTGTCCGGCGTAAGCGGCGTGCAGTCGATGAGCACGACCTCGCCGGCGAAAAACCGCGCGAGCACCGCGTTGTCATCATCGTCCGGGTGGCGGTGGCGTTGGGTAAATACCAGGTGGCGGACGAAATCGAAGGCGGTTGGAACACGCGAGTCCAGGCCATCGAGGGGGTCCTCAGGGACGCGGGCGCGCGTTGCTCCCAGGCCGTCGCGCGGCGGAAGTGGCGGATAATTTCTACGGGGCATAGCAATGTAATAGTGTATTGCCCATGAATCTTGATGCGATTTTGAACCAGCTCACAGCCTTCTTCGGCGAAGGTATCGGTAAGGCCATCGCCGATTTCCTGACTTTCATCTACAACATCCTCTTCCCGCCTAACGCCGGCCCGGCTGAACGCGTAGAAATTCCGCGCTAAGCAGTTGGCGGTCACGGGCCGTTAGAAAGCCGTTAGGGCTGTTCCCGTTCGTGGTGTCGTGCCGCTCGTTACAATTGAAGTAGCGAACAGAAAGGCACACTCATGAGCAGCGAAAACCGGGATTTTGAAAACATGGTGGTCGTCGCCGTTGATGGCGGCGAACCCTCTAATAACGCGGTCCGGTGGGCCGCGAACACCGCGATGAAGCGCGGGGTCCCCCTGCGGCTGGCAACAAGCTACACCATGCCGCAGTTCCTCTATGCCGAGGGCATGGTGCCCCCGCAGGAGCTGTATGAGGATCTGCAGCGGGAGTGCCTGCAGAAAATTGAGGCAGCGCGCGCGATTGCCCATGAGATCGCTCCTGACGTAGAGATTGGCCACTCGGTGGCTGAGGCTTCTCCGATTGACATGCTGCTGGAGATGTCCCAGTCCGCGACCATGATCGTCATGGGTTCCCGCGGCCTTGGTGGTCTGTCCGGCATGGTCTTGGGCTCGGTATCCGCCGCCGTGGTATCCCACGCATCCTGCCCCGTTGTTGTGGTGCGGGAAGACAACGCGGTGACGCAAGACACGAAGTACGGTCCGGTGGTCGTCGGTGTCGATGGCTCTGAAGTGTCCGCGAAGGCAACCGAGGTTGCGTTCCAGGAGGCGGAAGCCCGTGGGGCGGAGCTGGTTGCCGTGCACACCTGGCTGGACAACCAGGTCCACGAGCCCATGGCGGGCGCAGTGTTCAGTGGCACGCAGTGGGACCAGGTAGAGGAAGAGCGCAGGTCGCTCCTTTCCCAGACTCTTGAGCCTTACCAGGACCGCTACCCATCGGTGCAGGTCAAGCAGATTGTCACACGGGACCGCCCGGTGCGCGCGTTGGTCGATCACTCGAAGGATGCGCAGCTGCTTATCACCGGTTCCCACGGACGCGGCGGATTCAAGGGAATGCTCCTTGGCTCCACGTCGCGTGCCCTTCTACAGGCCGCGCCGTGCCCGATGATGGTGGTCCGCCCGGAGACGCGTCCACGGCGGAAGTAGCCATCCCCATTCGTCCTTTGATCAGCACCCACAGAAAGAAGAGAACATGCCCGTTTTAGGTTTAGGATTCCTCGGTTGGATCGTCATCGGCGGTATTGCCGGCTGGGTCGCGTCGATCCTGATGAAGCGCGACGCGGAAATGGGGATCTGGGCCAACATTGTGGTTGGCATCATCGGTGGCCTGATCGGCGGTGCGGTTTTGGGCCTGTTCTTTGACGTTGAAAGTGCGCAGTGGTTCTTCAGCTTCCTCACGTGCGTCCTGGGCGCCTGCATCCTGCTGTGGATTGTGAACAAGGTCAGGGGATAAAAAGAACCGGTATCGTTGTGTGAACGTACCGGTTTGTCTATATTTAGAGACGTGCCCAGTCCAAAAAAGCCTACGAAGCGCCGCAACCGGCCCAGTCCACGTCAGCGACTTCTGGATGCTGCGACAAAGCTTTTCACTGAGGAAGGCATCAGGGTCATCGGCATTGACCGGATCCTGAAGGAGGCGGATGTAGCAAAGGCCTCGCTGTACTCGCTGCTGGGCTCAAAGGATAACCTGGTCATCGCGTATTTGGAGAACTTAGACCAGGAGTACCGCGATCTCTGGCGCCGCCGCACCGAAACAATGGTGGACACGGATTCGAAGATTCTGGCGTTCTACGACATTGCTATTGAGGAGCAGCCGAAGAAAGACTTCCGCGGCTCCCCCTTCATCAACGCTGCGACAGAGTACCCCCGCCCAGAGAACGATTCAGAGCGGGCCATCGTCGCCGCGTGTCATGAGCACCGCCGCTGGATGCACGACACCATGACGGAGATGCTCAACCGCAAGAATGGTTACCCGTCCGCAAACCAAGCGAGCCAGCTACTCATTTTCCTCGACGGCGGAATGACCGGCGCACGCATCGCTCGCGACGTGGCTCCGCTGGACACCGCGCGCGACCTTGCCCGGCAGATGCTTAGCGCACCGCCGATCGATTACTCGATTTAGTCTCTCGATGAGAGCCCCTATTCTTCGGGCTCATGCTTATCGACGACCTTCGGTGCGGACTGCTCCGTGTGTTCGCGTGCTTTTTCTTCGCGTCGTGCGGCTCGTTCCGCCCGCTGTTTTTCCAACGTCTGCTTGCGTAGTTCGGAACGGACCTTGGACTGCTGTTTGGCGGCTGCTTTGCGTTCAGCTTTGGCGGCAGCGGCGGTGTCTTTCAAAGATTGCTTCTCGGCCTTGATTTCGCGCCGGATGTGGCCTGCCTTCTGCGGGGTGGTCACTGCCGCGAGACGGCGGCGGCGCCAGTCCCGTTTGGTGGCTTTGCGCTCGCGTGCCTGTTTCAAGTAGGTGGTGCGGGAGGTGTCCAGATGCGTTAGGTGCGTGTCATCCAGTGGGTACTTCTTCACCACTGCGATCCACATGATGATGGTCTGCCCCAAGGTCCACAGGTTGTTGCAGAACCAGTAGAGCAACAAAGCGATGGGGATGCGCCCTGTGAGAGCCACACCGATCAGCATGAACGGCACCGCGATAGCGAAACCCCAGACGACGCGGTAGACACCGCGGGCAAACCCCTGCTCCCAATCCATGGTTGCGCGCGTGCGGATCTGGCCCAAAACCATGTTGAAGGTGGTGAAGATGATCGCGCAGATCAACAGCGGTACCGCCACCGCTCCGACCTGTTCCGCGGTGGTGCCCAGGTTGGCAAACTGCTCAGGAGTCATTGCCATGTACGCGGGCAGCGGTTCACCCATGAACCGGGTGTCCAAGAAGGACGAAACATCATCGCTGGTCAGCAGCCCGATGCTCCCGCCGGTGTGCCCGTTTTCCGGCACGGACATCCACAACAGCAGCCGGTACAAACCCAAAAACGCGGGGATCTGAATCAGCGGCGGCACGCACCCGGCGATCGGGTTGTACCCGTATTTCTTCTGCACGTCCTTGCGCGCTTCGTCGTAGGCAGCGACGTCTTCATGGGTCGTCGATAAGCGATATTGCTCTTCGAGCTCCTTGAGCTCTGGTCGCATCAGCAGTGCGGTACGGCCGGACTTCATGATTGTCCAGCTAAACGGTGCGATCATGCTGCGGATGGTGATCACCAGAAGAATAATTGCAGCCACCCACGCGGTGTCCGGCGCCGCCCCAAGCACGTCAGAGAGCAGGCGGTGCCAGAACTTCATCACCGCAGAAACCGGAAAGACGAACAGCGACATCACGGGGCTAATGATAGTGGCCCGCCGGGTGCACGGCGGTTAGGGTGTTTACCATGCGCACCACGCCACAACAGGTGCTCGGCGAAGTCTTCATCACCGTCGGTGTCATCTTCCTGCTCTTTGCCTTTTATGAGGCGTACTGGACCAACATCAAGTCCGGCCTGTTGCAGAATGATGCCCAATCGCAGCTCGCCAAAGAGTGGGAAAACCCGCGCGAAAAGCGCGCGCCGGCGCTTGGCGACGCCTTTGCCAAGCTGTACATCCCCACCTTCGGCGCTGACTACCAGTTTGCGATCCTGGAGGGAACGACGGAAGACGTGCTTGTCGCCGGACCTGGCCGGTATCAAACCACGCAGATGCCAGGGGAGCGGGGTAACTTCGCTGTCGCCGGCCACCGGGTGGGTAAAGGCGCCCCGTTCAACGATCTGGGGCAGCTACGCTCCTGCGACGCCATCGTCGTGGAAACCAAAACCGAGTGGCTCACCTACCGAGTCCTCCCCATGGAGGGAGGCGCTGGGCGCACCAAGGCGGCGTCATGCCTCCCTGAGGACCTGCGCGAACGCGTGACCAGCGGCGACTACCGCAACGTGCTGGGGCGCCACATCACAACGCCGTGGGATTCCACCGTGCTCTACCCCAAGCCCGAATCAGACCAGCCACAGCGCTCCGGCGAGAAAGGCGAGAAGGACCGCGCCGGGCTGGAAGCCGTTCTAACGCTGACGACTTGCCACCCGCAGTTCTCTAACGCCGAGCGCATGATCATTCACGCCATGCTCGTGGACGCAACCGATAAGCAGTCCGGCCCACCGGATGCAATGGAAGAAAACAGCTAGAGAAGAAAACAGCTAGAAAGGTCCGACAATGTACGCAGCTCTATGGCGCCTGTTACCAGGGCCGAAGCCTGTAAAGATCCTGCTTTTGATCGCGCTGGCGGTAGCGGTGTTTCTCCTTCTAATGGAGGTTGTCTTCCCGTGGGTGTCCACGCTGATGCCGTACACCGACGTGACGGTCTAGCCGTCAGGCATCGGCTACAGCGCGTTCAAAACCTCCACGATCGCTTCCGCCATTGCCTTTTGCCCGGCGCGGGTGGGGTGGGCGGGGTAAGAGTCAGTCTTTTCACCGGTGGGGTCGGTCCAGCGTTCCTCCGTGGGCGCGCACAGGGAGTGGAGTTCTGCGTTGTCTGGAACCACGAAGAGCGCACCGTGGCGCGCCGCCGCGTCACGGGCCATCGCGTTCATCGTCACCGTCAGACCAGCAGCCCAGTTCAGTGTTCCGCCGGGCAGTTTGTCCGTCAGCGGGCACTGGTCCGTTAAAGACGCCAGTGGCATGTAGCCGGTGGTAATGATCGTTGCGTTGGGTGCACGCTTGCGGATCTCTTCGTACACCTTGTCCAGGCGCTGCGGAAGTTCCATGACTGCATTCGCGGTGTCGTCCATCAGGCCTTCGTCACAGTCATCACCGCCCTTGCCCTCAAGTGCACCCGCAACGCAGCGGCTCCAGGGCCCGAAATTGACGTCATTACCGCCGATCGACAGCGTGATCAGGTCTGTATCCGGCTGCAGCGCCTCAATCTCCGCCGCGATGGTCTTCGGATCCGCGTCGTTTAAATCTTCAGATTCGGACCGTCCCTTATCTTCGTCTTTTCCATCAGACGTCTTCGGCTCCAGGCTTGCTGCCTGCGGGTCGGCCAAAGCATCAATATCCACGTCCCCACCGCGGTCACCGACGTTGCGGACGTTGATCACGTCATTGGTGGTCGCGCCTTGGCAGGTCGCGTCCGTAAAACCGCGGTTTTTGTTGATGCCGGGATACAGGTCCGCCAACTGGTTGGGGTAATTGTCCTTGCTGCGGGCGCAGAACTCTGGCCCGTACGAATCCCCGGACTTAGTACCCATGGAGGCATAAGAATCACCGAGGGCAACGTAGTGGCTAAATTTTTCCGGGACGTCGCGGTTGTCCGCCGTCACCGTCACCGTTCTAGTGGATTCCACCGTGACCCGTTCTGGGGGAGAGGCGACGTCTTTCGCGGATTCGCAGGACGCCAAACCAAGCGATGTGGCGACAAGGAGAGCTCCCGCAACCATGCGGGCAGATAATTTTTGGTTCATGGTTGTACATCGTAATCACGCGCCCGACACCACAGCGGGAAACTACAGCTTCAGGTTTTTAATTACTGCCTGGGCGATCAACTCCGCCTTGACGGACTGCGCCTGGTCGGTGGAAACAGCCACGGCAACGGTGCCCTTGCTCACCGCGAATACTGTGGGTAACTTGCCGCCGCGCCCGCCTTGCCACCCGCCGGGGAGTTCCGCAGGATCCGTGGAGTCAACGGGCGCTTGCTTATCGACGAATCGGCGTGCCTCATCAGCACTTCCCACGTGCCGCACGGTCACCCGCACTTGCCACTCGTCCCCGAACGACCAGAACACGCACCCTGGGGTGATAAAGCGCTGATCAACGTGCACCCCGGTGACTTTCTGGCCGTTCGTCTTTTCCACGAAGTCGTTGCTGAGGTACGGACAGGTGTCCGCATCCGTTTTGGCCCCCGGGTGGGCAACCTCCGCGATCGGGACCGCGTCGACTGGTTGTGCAGCGGGTGATTCCAGTGCAGTGGACGACCCGCTAGGTTCAAGCGAAGTGCCTGTACAACCGCACAAAATCACAGCCGTACAGGCCAGTGTCGGGGCGGTGAGTAGGCTTCTTCTCATGTCATCCATTCGTACCAGAAGGCCACGTGAATCCCTGGCGCCGAGTGCCCCGGTGCCGGACAGCCGCGCGCTGGACACCGGCGTGACGGCGCTGACTCTCACGCTGCTCGTCGTGTCTCTCGGCGGGGTGATGGGGCAAGGGTGGTTCCATGGGGCAATCTTGCTCACCACCATTGTTGCTTTCGGCGGACTGTATTTGGTGGGCGTGTACGCGATGCGTGCGTGGTCAACGCCGCTGGTGATCGTGTGGATACTCGCGCTGACCGGCGTGTGGGTAGTCGCCATGATGGAATCCCCCGTAGCCATCTATTGGGTGTTCACCCTCTTCTTCGTCTGCATGCGCGCGTTTGCGGGCTGGGTGGGGATTTTGTGCGTGGGCGTGATGTTGCTGATAGCCGTGGCGGTGCAGGTTCCGGATGGGCTTTCGTTCGGTGGTGTGATGGGGCCTGCGGTGTCGGCGCTGGTGGTGGTGCTCATCGCGTACGCATTCCAGGTCATCGCGCGGGTGAGTTCGGAGAGGGCCCAGCTTATTGACGAGCTGGTGTCCACGCGCGACAAACTGGCCGAAACTGAGCGCGCCGCAGGTGTTGTGCAAGAGCGGCAACGCCTCGCCCACGAAATCCATGACACTGTTGCGCAGGGGCTCTCCAGTATTCAAATGCTGCTGCACGCAGCGGAGCGTGACTTGCTGGCCACGGGCTTGAGCGACGAGCAGCTGGCGAGCCCGCTGCGGCGGATCGAGGTCGCGCGGCGCAGCGCATCGGACAACCTGGCGGAGACCCGAGCGATGATCGCTGCGCTCACCCCTGCACCCTTAAGCGAAAACACGCTGGTCGAGGCACTCGAGCGGATTGCGCAGTCCTGCTCTCAGACCGGGGATGTTGAGATCGAGGTTGATGTGGCGGGCACCGCCGTGCAGATGCCCATGCGGTCGGAAGCGGGTCTGTTGCGCATCGCTCAAGGCGCCATGGGCAACGTGGTTAAGCACGCAGAAGCAACCCGCTGCCGCGTGACACTGACGTATGAGCCAGATGAGGTGCGCTTGGACGTGGTGGATAACGGCAAGGGCTTTGATGTTGAGGCGACGCCGGCGCGGCCCTCAGGGCTGGGCCACATCGGTCTTGATGCGATGAAGACACGCGCTCAGGAACTCGGCGGGGACCTCGTGGTGGAATCCTCTCCGGGCGGTCCCACCGCGGTGTCAGTGTCTGTACCGCTGGCATCCACGCCGAGCACGCACCCGAATCGACCGACGGGAGCGGAATCAGGTAATCTCAATCAAAAGATTGAGGAGGTCCCATGATTCGCGTCTTGCTTGCTGATGACCACGAAATAGTCCGCCTTGGCCTGCGCGCCATCTTGGAAGAAGCGGAGGATATCATCGTGGTCGGTGAGGTAGCCACCGCCGAGGGCGCTATTTCAACTGCGCAGGCCGGCGGCATTGACGTGATCCTCATGGACCTGCGGTTCGGCGCCGGAGCCCAGGGCACGCGTGTGACCACCGGCGCGGAAGCTACGGCGGAAATCCGCCGCACCATGGATAACCCGCCGAAGGTCCTGATGGTGACCAACTATGACACGGACGCGGACATCCTCGGAGCGATCGAGGCTGGCGCCGTGGGCTACCTTCTCAAAGACGCCCCGCCGCAGGAGCTTCTTGCTGCAGTGCGCTCGACCGCCCGCGGCGACCAAGCCATGTCCTCCGTCGTGCGCGAGCGCCTTGAAACCCGCGACCGCACCCCGCGATCTTCTCTCACCCCGCGTGAACTGGAAGTCCTCCAACTCGTGGCAGAGGGATCCTCCAACCGCGAAATCGGTCAGAAACTCATGCTGTCTGAGGCGACAGTGAAATCCCACCTCGTCCACATTTACGACAAACTGGGTGTACGCTCCCGCACCTCGGCGGTGGCCTCGGCACGTGAGCAAGGTGTGTTGTAGCGGCCTCGCCGCTACAACACAGAGGGGTTAGCCGACAGGAAACTTACTTCGTCAGCTTCTGGTGAATCTCAGCCGTCAAGCGGTTGATGTCACGGTCGATGGACTCATGAGCGAGGCGTCGTTGCTCGTTGTTCATCTGCTCCACGTTGTTCACGGCGGTCTCCAGCTCGTCGAGGCGGACCTCCACGTCGGTGCGGAATGAGTCATTGAGTTTGCCGTTGGAATCATCCAGGGAGTCGCGTACTGCCCGAATGCGGCCCTTCAACTCAGCGCCTTCGGTGGAGAAACGCGCCATCTCATTCGTCGATAAGCCAGCTGCTTGCGCGCGCTGAGAAATCTGGCGGTCTTGGTACTGCGTGATCGCGCGGTACGCAAGCGGGATCAGGACCGGCAGAAGGATACGTGCGGCGCCGACCCACTGCTTCGCCTTCTTCTTGGTCAGGCCGCCTTCCCGGATCTTCTGAAGCTCCTTCTTAGCAAGGTCGGCCTCGTGCTTGCGCTTACGCTTCAGGCCCTGCTTTTCTTCCTTGAGCAGGCGCTTTTCTGCCTTGTCCAGCAGTTTCGCGGTGCGCTTGTCGTTCTTCGCCTCTTCCTTGGCGGCCTGACGGGCGTGAGCTTCTGCGGCCTTGATCTCAGCCTTCGTCTTCGCGCGGGCCTTGCGGATGGCCTCGAACAGTCCCATGGGGGCTCCTTTAAACGTGTGGTTTGGTTTACGTCGTTTTACCCGTTCAACCCTACCTGGAATAGGCCACTAAGATTTGGCCTGTGGTGTCGGCTGTGAGGGATGATATGGCGCGCACGCAGTTCGTGCGCGCGGGGGACCTCGTTGGCTGCCGGTACCGTCTGCGCCAGCGGCTCGCTCACCCGGATGTTCCGCCGCTGCCGGATGCGATCGCGCGGCAACCCCGCATCAATGCAGCTCGCGCCGCAGTTTTTGACGCGCTGCCCGTGCGCAGAGCGCTTGGCGACGGCAGGTCCAAGCGTTTCACCCGCGTCGACCTTGATCCGGCGCTGGAACAGGGCGAACTGGAAATTCAGACCGCCGCAGCGATGAAGCGACGTGCGAACCTGATTACTAACGCGGTGCTCACCGGCGAGATTGACGGCGTGGCGGTGGTCGCGGAGATTGACATTCTTGTCCGCCGCGTTGATGGGACGTACCTGCCGGTGATGGTGTCGAATCACCGCGTCGCGCGGGCTCACCCCCGGGCGACTATGCGCTACATCCCTACCGCACGGCTTGGGTTGGGTGCACCGCTGGAAGTTGGTGCGAAACTTCGCCACCGCACCCTGGACGGGTACCGGGTGGCCATGGCGGAGCTGCTTCTGCGTGAACGCGGTCTCGCGAGCGGCGAGGCTGCCGTGATCGGTCAAGACCGGGAGCGCGCCTACATCGGCGATGTTGACCGCTACGTTCTTGCGTTGCGCACTGCGCTGGCCCAGCACACGCCGACGCAACCGCGTCGGTTGAAGCAGTGCGCCAGCTGCCGTTTCTGGGCGCTGTGCGAGCCCGAACTACGCGCAATGGATGACATTTCCCTGGTGTACCCGGGTGAACGGGCGCGGGCCTTACGCGACCGCGGGCTCAACACCGTGGAGGCAGTGATCGATCAGCGCCTCGGTGAACCCAGTGAGGTCGCCGCCGCGTGGCGCGCCGGGATCCCGGTGCTTGCTCGCCAGCAGGCCCGCAGCATGGCGCGGGATTTCCCGCGCGCCGATGTAGAGATTGACGTGGACATGGAAGCGTACTTGGACCAGGGCGCGTACCTGTGGGGTGCGTTCGATGGAACCTCGTACCACGGCTTCGCCACCTGGGATGACGTCGGTGGTGCGTCCGAAGAGGCCAACTTCGTTGAGTTCTGGACCTGGCTCATGGGGCGTCGTGAGGCGGCTTTGCGTGAGGGTAAAACCTTCCGTGCATACTGCTACGCCGCGGGCGGTGAGAACCACTGGATGACCACGTCTGCGCGCCGCTTTTCTGCGATCGACGCCGGCGAAGTCTCCTCCTTCATCGCCTCCGATGAATGGGTCGATGTGTTCCCCTGGGTCAACCGCATGCTGGTGGGTACGGAAGGGCTGGGACTCAAAATCGTCGGACCAACGGCTGGTTTTACCTGGTCAGACGATGACGTTGATGGGGAGCGTTCCGTTGCCCTCCGCCTCACCGCACGCGGCAACGGGCCGGACGCGCTTGCGGCCCGGGACATGCTCCTGCGCTACAACGAGGACGACTGCCGCGCCACCTCGGCCGTGCGGGCCTTTCTCCGCGCGGGCGCGCCGGGCATCCCGGTGCTCGGGCACGTTCTCCCTGAGCTGCCCAGCGATCAAAGCGATCAAAGCTATCAATAAAAAGTTTGAAATCGGCCTTGACTGCTTAGGCAAAGCTAACCTATACTAGGTCTCGAGTTCGGGAAAAGCCCCGTCCTCGTTTACGAAAATCAGGGAACGTTGCATCTGGGTTCCTCCAGCCCCAGTCAGCGTTGAAGGGATCGTCGTGTTTCTGGGTCACGGCGATCCCTTTCCTATTTCCGCTCTCTTCCTTCTGCACGCTCCGCCAGCGCAAGCGCCACCGTCACCCCGACGAGCACGACCAGCAGGCCCACGATCGCCGCGGTAAATCCGCCCCACCCGACGTGCATGAACAACCACCCCGTTGCTGCACCAACAACAGAGGACCCCACGTAGTAGAACAGCAGGTACAAACTCGACGCCTCCGCCCGGTCGCGGCTGGCTACCTGCCCCACCCAGCCAGAGGCGCCAGAGTGCAGCGCAAAGAATGCCGCGGTGAAGCCCAGCAGACCAATCACCGTCGCCCACAATGAGCTAGACACCAACAGCACCGAGCCCACCAGCATGATCACGGCGGTACCCAGCACCACCCGGCCCCGACCGAACGTGCGAATATAGCGCCCCGCGCGTGCCGACGACCACGTTCCCGACAAGTACGTCAGATAGATCAGCGCAGAAAGCGCCGCGGGTAGACCGAAGAAATCCACCGCGCGGAACCCGAACATGTTGTACACGCTCACGAACGTCCCCATGCCCAAAAATCCCACCGCGTACAGCCCCAGCAGGCGCGGATTACGCAGGTGATTGGCCATCGCAGAAAATTCGCGTCCCACCCGCAGCGGCTTCGGCGTGAAGTTCCGCTGCGCAGGCAGCAGGAACGCCATTGCGACAGAGCAGGCCAGCGCGCTTAACGACGCCAACAGCACCGCCCAGCGCCACCCCACAAAGTCCACCGCGAAGGCTGGAATGAGGCGACCGAGCAGGCCGCCTATCGACGACCCAGACACATACAGCCCCATCGCCCCTGGTGCGGCCGACGGGGACATTTCCTCCGAAATCCAGGTCATGGCCACCGCCGGCGTTCCCGCGATGGCAACGCCCTGCACTGCGCGCAACGCAATGAGCTGCGCACCATTCGTGGCCAGTGGCAGCGCTAAGCCCACCGCCGCGGCGAGCGGCGCCGAAATAACCAACACCCTGCCGCGGCCAAAACGCTCCGACAGGATCGAGGCCGGCACGATGAACAACGCCAACATCCCCGTCGTTGCCGACACCGCCAGGGCCGCCTCGGCTTCACTCATTCCGAGCTCATCCACGAACGTCGGCAGCATCGCCTGCACGAAGTACAGGGAATTAAAAATAGACAGCCCGGCTGCAAACATCGCGACTATCGCGCGACGATACTCCGGGCTGCCTTTCTCCACGCACTTTGATTGTACGCGTCGATCGCTATCCAGCGATCGACGGTGGGACGGCCGGCAAACCGGCCGTCGATAAGCAGGTGCTTAGGCAGCGGCCTTTGCCAGGCACTGCGCGACGTCGTCCCAGTTGACAACGTTCCACCATGCCGCAACGTAGTCCGGCTTCACGTTCTTGTACTGCAGGTAGAAAGCGTGCTCCCACATGTCCAGCATGAGAACCGGGGTGAAGTCCACGGAGATGTTGCCCTGCTGGTCAGTCATCTGTTGGATGATCAGGCGGCCAGCGATGTGGTCGTAGCCAAGCACAGCCCAGCCGGAACCCTGGATGGAAGTAGCAACGCCAGCGAACTGCTTCTTGAAGCCCTCGAAGGAGCCGAAGTCACGCTCGATAGCAGCAGCCAGCTCACCGGTCGGCTCGCCGCCACCGTTCGGGCTCATGTTCTGCCAGAAAATGGAGTGGTTGGTGTGGCCACCCAGGTTGAACGCGAGGTTCTTGGACAGCGCGCGCAGCTTGTCCGGGTTAGCCTCACCGTTACGCTCAGCCTCGATGGCCTCGAGGGCAGCGTTTGCGCCAGCAACGTAGGTTGCGTGGTGCTTGGAGTGGTGCAGCTCCATGATCTCAGCGGAAATGTGCGGCTCCAGTGCGTCGTATGCGTAGGGGAGCTCAGGAAGTTCGTAAACAGCCATTGTCATAAACCTTTCTTTAGTGCGATTTTTTCTCATTCCGCGTCCGTGGCGCGGCGGGCTCGCGTGCCCGTTGCGTCCCCATAGTAGGGACATGCGGGAATTTTTGCCGTTACCAATCCGTTAAACAGGTATGTTCTTCCCGTTTGGTCGTAGTCCTGAACTCGTCGATAAGCATGACGCCCTGCCGGGCCGCCCGGAGCCGATTCTGCCGCACCCCGCGCCCCACGCTGTGCTGGGGACGCCGATTACGGGGCCGTGGAACGAGGGGCACAAACGCCTGCTCGTGGGGCTGGGATGCTTCTGGGGGGCGGAGAAAATGTTCTGGGAAACCCCCGGTGTGGAGGCCACGTCGGTGGGCTACGGCGGCGGGGTGACGCCCAACCCGACGTACCGCGAAGTGTGCTCGGGGCAGACGAACCACGTGGAACTGGTCGAAGTGGTCTACGACCCCGCGCGGGTTGGCCTGAAGGATCTCGTGCGCGCCGCGCTGGAGGCGCACGACCCGACGCAGGGCTTCCGGCAGGGAAACGACGTGGGCACGCAGTACCGCTCCGCGTTCTACACCGACACCGAAGCCGAGGCGGAGCAGATCCGCGGCTGGATCGCTGAGTACCAACAGTCGCTGAGCAGCGCCGGGTTCGGGCAGATCACCACCGAAGTCGCCAGCGTCGAGCGCGACGGCGTCACCTACTACCTAGCCGAGGACGAACACCAGCAGTACCTACACAAGGTGCCTAACGGGTACTGCCCGCACCACTCCACCGGGGTCGCCTGCGGGATTTAGCGGCGGGGGAGCCGTCGTCAAGCGTGAGTGGCCGCACCACTCAAGGATTTCAGCGAGCCGCGACCTGGGGGTTTCCGCGACAACCAACCTTGAGTGGTGCGGCCACTCAGCGAAACCCAGCCTCAGCTACGTGTGCCGGGACCCCAGGGCCTTGAGAACCTCCCGGACAAACCCCTGGGGATGTGCAATGATCTCCTTCGCCGAAAAACGAAGCATCCGATACCCCAGGTTGAGAATCCTCTTCTCCCGCTGGCGCTCCCGCAGCAATGCCTCACGGGTGTCCTCCTCGTATTTGACGGCGCCGTCGATTTCGATCAACAACCAGCCGTCAATGCACAGGTCAACAAAGTAAATCTCGACAGGAAACTGCAGGCTAACGCCGGTGATCCCGGCCTCAATCAACGCTGCGCGCGCGAAACTTTCTACCGCTGACTGCGCATCCGCGTCCGCGAAGGCGATGCAGCTGCGGGCGAGCCTTTTGTTCTTGAACCGTGGCATTGAAGCCAGCGTGGCCTCAAGCTCCTCGCGAGTGCCGAACTCACGCAGGAACGCGTCCATCGCCACCAAGCCGTCGGCGAAGCCGTGGTATCTGGCAATGTCGATTGCCGTCCGCGCGGGGGTCGTCACCGCAATACCGTGGACCGTCGTGATCTCATGGTCCTCGATGGACGCCCGTCGGTACACACACCCCCGCGGCGGCTGCGGATGGCCCGTCGCCCTCGTGACAAACTCGACCATCTCCTCTGACCGCAAAATCAGCGGCATCCCAAGCAACCGAGCCGCCGATTTACCCATGACGATTGACTTCTTGGCCAGCTTCCCCCGAAGAAACGCGCGCAACCAGTGCTTTTCATACGGTCGAAGCGCCTTGTACGCTGCATGCTCGCACACGTACGGGCCCGCTACCGTCACAAAGGTCCCAGGTTTCATGCCCTTCTTCATCAATGCTCTAAACGCAGGATCACGCTTATCGACGACCCCACCCAGCAACGCCCCATAATCATTTTTTCTCAAACCCATATTCATTGGACTCAGAAAACTGGGCCAAGGTTCCATGCTTTCCGGAGAAAGCGGTTGAGCCACCCCCAAACAGCGTTCGGACATCCTGCGTGCATGCAGGTCTGAGGCGGTGATTGCCTCGGCCGCGACGCATCAGGCCGCGACGCAGCAGGCCGCAACATCGGGCCGCGATGTACCAGGTCGCAACGCACCGAGCCGCGCCGCATCCGAACGTGCCACATCCAGCCGCGCCGCATGCCGTGATTGCACGTTTCCTTGAGTGGCCGAACCACTCAAGGAATTTCGCGGTGCGCGACCTGCGGTTTTCCATGGAAAATAACGCTGAGTGGCCGAACCACTCAAGGAATGGGGCGTGTGATCGACTCGTTGGAGACGAAACGGGGGCGCGGAGGGTCGCGCCGCAACAGGCCGCGCGCATGCCGTGTTTGCCCGTTTCCTTGAGTGGCCGAACCACTCAAGGAAACTCGCGGTGCGCGACCTGCGGTTTTCCTTGGAAAGTAACGCTGAGTGGCCGAACCACTCAAGGAATGGGGCGTGTGATCGACGCGTTGGAGACGAAAAGGGGGGCGCGGAGGGTCGCGGCGGGGCGAGTGGGGCGCGGCGGCGGGGTGATGCGGGGCCAGCGGGACGAGGCGGCGGGGTGCGCGGGGGCCGGCGGGGTGGCGCGGCGGCGGGGTGGGGGTTAGCGGCTGGGGTCGGTGATGTTGGTCGCGCGGATTTTGGTGGAGTCGGCGTGGATCCACTCGTAGATGGCGTCGATCTGTTCCTCGGTGGCGCCGGCGTCCAGGACTGCGTTCCAGTAGGCGACGGTTTCGCGCCAGTACTGGTGGCCGTGGCCGCCCTCGGGCTCGAGTGAGGACAGCTGGTCGACGCCCACCTGCCACCAGGTGACAAAGGGCATCCAATACATGGAATGCAGGACGTCAAGGTGCTGGGCGTCCGGGGCGGGGACACGACGGGAACCGGGTTCGCGCAGCCAGTCGGGGCGGCGGAACAACAGGGGCCAGTCCCACCACACCACCGGGTCAGAGGCGTGTTGGGCGAACACGACGCGGGGGAACTCCCAGTCGTTGGCGTAGTCTGAGCCGTCGAAAGTGTGGCGCAGGTGGTCCTCATGGGCGGCGAATCGGACGTGGCGCCCGCCGTCGACAACGGGGACGCGCTCCGGGCTGCCCTTGTCGCGGGATTGGGTCAAAATCGAATGGGCCTGGGTGAAGCCGGGGGTGCCGGTGAAGACGGCGCCGTCGATACGCTCGAGCATTGCCTTCGGGGAATCGAAGGAGTCGGAGATGCCGTACGCGCCCAGGGATTCGCCGCCGACGTAAAGCCGGGGACGCTTGTCCGCGGGCATCGCGTCAAGGCGCTCCTGGATCGCCGCGAGCAGCACCGATGCCGAACGCGTCGGGGCTTCGCGGTCGGAAGCATAGGAAAACGCCGACGGCATGAAGGAGTACTGCATCGCCGCGATAGCGGTGTCGCCGCGCAAGAGAAACTCCAGGCCAGAGGTGTGATAGTCACTGATCCATCCCGTGCCAGCCGACGACAACACCGCGATCGCTTTGCGCGACCAGGCATCGGTGCGGTCAAGTTCGCGCAGAACCTTTTCGGCCTGCTCCTCCGGCGTGCGGTCTTTCAGGCCGATGAAGACGCGGATGGGCTCTTTGATGGCAGCGCCATCAAAGAGGGATGGAGCAGAGGAGGCGCCGGCAGCGCCGCCAGGGGACGGGGCCGGGCCCATGACGGCGGCGATGTCGCGGGCGCGCGGGCCGCCGGCGACGACGGCGCGGCCCTGGCGGCCGAGGAAACGCCAGCGCTCCAACGACGCGTGTGACCCAGAACGCTGCGGTTCGACGGGGCGTGGCGCGCCGGGCAGGAATTCCTTGTTCAGTTCCTCGGCGTTCTTATACGCATTGGTGAGGATTCGCCGCACGACCACCTTGTCGCCGAGGAGGAAGCCAAGCGCGCCCAGCCCCGCCACGACGAGTGGCCACGAGGCGTAGGACGGCATCCACCGGCGCAGTTCCTTATTAAAGGTGTCGGCGAAAATCTGGATGCCCTCCCCGATCAGCAGCAGTGCGCCGTACCCCATGGAACCAGCCGCGATTCCGCCGAGGTAGGTGAGGCCGGAGGCGCGCTCGGAGTCGTCGATAAGCTGGGCTTGCTCTGGCCTGCGGCGAGCGGCGCTGACGTAGGCGCCCACGGTGGCCAAGCTCATGGTGATCTGCGTGCCCATGTACAGCCTGTGCCGCCACTTGGATGGCGGCCGCACCCCGAGCTGGCCTTGCACGGCGTCGACGACGTTCGCGACAGTGGTGCCCACGGTGTGCCCCGCGGTTTGGCAAATGCCCACGTTAGCTGCGGTGACCCACCACGGGTGCGGCAGCAGCGAGGGGGAGACGGCGCTCCATGCTGCGGCTTCCGCGCCGACGATTCCCGCCGCCATATTCGACGGCAGCCGGCGCACGCCCGCCAGCCGCAGGCCCGGCGTGAGGTCCGTGAGCACCTCCGCCGCAATCAGCGGTGCGTGGAGCGCCACAGAGCCGAGCATGCTTAGCGACGGAAATTTCATGCCCCCTATTGTGACAAAAAACCCTTGTGCGTAGGGGGCAGTCGGGATCAGATGGCGCCACTTCGGCGCGGTAGTGTGAACGATGCCACAGAAAAACCAAACTCGCTTGAACGCCTCGGTCAATTTTCGGTGAACAACACGTTATATACGCCTGCGAACAGAGCGATCCCGAGGCTGGCTGCCTAACGTTGGTGGGGTGACTGCTTCCGTCGTTACGCCAGCACCGCCAACAACCGTTGAGGCTGGCCCGCACATCATCGCGCACCGCGGGGCGAGTGGCCTGTACCCGGAGTCGACGCCGCGAGCGTTCCAAGAGGCGCTCAAGCTGCCGATCCACGGCATCGAGTGCGACGTACGCCTAACGCGCGACGGCAAGCTGGTGGTCCACCACGACAATACGGTTAACCGCTGCTCAAACGGCCGCGGTCGGGTGGCGAAGATGGATTTTAGCGACATGCGCGAGCTCAACTACGGTACGGCGGAGGACCCGCAGCGCGTCCTGCTTCTCGACGAGCTGCTGGACATCCTCGACGACCACCCCGGCAAGCACATCTACATTGAGACCAAGCACCCCACCCGCTACGGCCCCGAGGTCGATGAGCAGACCGTGCGCACCCTGTGGCACCGCGGGATGCTGGAGGACCCGCGTGTCCACCTGATCTCTTTCTCCCACCGCGCGATGCGCTACTTCGCGGACGCCGTGCCGGACCTTGAAACTTATTACCTGTTCCGTCTACGCGAGAAGAAGTGGAACAAAAACAACTGCATGCTTTCGCGTCCCTACGGCGTGGGCCCAGGCATCACGCACCTCAAGGCGCGCCGGGAACTGCTGCACTTCAAAGGCCTGAAGACCTACACCTGGACCGTGAACAACCCGGCGGATATGCGCTGGTGCCGCGACAACCGCGTGGACGCCTTCGCTACCGACCAGCCACAGCTGGCGCTAGAGGTCCTCTACCCAGAAGCGCTGGCGGCGTCGACGGGTGGGTACGCTGGTCTCCATGGCTAAAAGGAACCGCAAAGATCGCAAGCAGACGGATGTGCCGGAGGGCATGAGTCGTCGTCAAGCGAAGCTAGCTGCACGCGCCGCAGAGCGCGAGGCTTTCCAGAAAGACCCTCGGCCCTTTGCGGGCTTCGCTTCGGAGACCGACCTGGTTGCGCTGCAGGAGTTCGTGCCGTCCGCGACCACGACGGTCACCGTTCGCGGGGAAATCCCCGTCCACGTCGTCACCGTCCTGCCGGGCGCGGGCGCTGCTTTGCGACGACCGGAGGAAGAAGGCGGCGACCGCTTCGTAGCGCTGCAGGTCCAAGCGCATTCCCACAACCCGCACAAAGACTTGGCGTATGCGCTGAACTGGGTGGCCGATGCCGCGCCGGGCGAGACCTTGGTGTCCACTATCGCTGACGGCAACCAGCCGGAGCTGAAAGACCTGGTGGACCCGTCGGTCGAACTGGAGATCACGGAGCACGAGGACTTCAACTGGTGGTTTGCGCAGTCAGGCGATGCGGCGGGGGACAGGCCGGCTGGGCTGAACCCGCAGCTGGCGCAGGCGCTGAACAACGCGAACGCCGCGATTGTGCCGTCCACGAAGGTGCCCACTGGCCCCGGCGTGGCGGGCTCCGCGTGGTGGGTCAACCCCGGCGGCGGCAAGGCGCACATCCGCTGGGTGCGCCCCGACGACAATGAGGCACAGCTGCTCAACGCCTTGGCCCGCATCGCGGCGCGCGGCGAGCTGAACCTTGGCGAGGGCACCAAGTTGGCCGGAACCTTCCGCACCCACGGATTGGTAGTGCCGGTGTTTGACCTCGACCCGGAGGTCGCCCCCGACACGTACGTGGCAGATCTTCAGCGCCTCAACGCAGAGATTGAGAAGGAATACGCAAACGACGCTCAGCTCTCCGCCGACGAGCGCAAGCAGTTGGAGAACATCAAGTCACGGCAAGTGACCATTTAATCCCCCTTTTAGGGTTTATGCGCTGACCCGTTTCGGATATTTTTAGTGCGTGTGCATAGCATGAGCGGGTGACTGAGAATCCGCGCGCCGATGCGCCACGCCCAACTACGGTAATTTCCGCAACCGATCCCACGGATCCTGCCGGTTCCACACCGCCGCAGGTGGTCCGCCGCGGCGGACTGAAGACCCGCCACCTGAACTTCATTGCGCTGGGCTCGGCGATTGGTACGGGCCTGTTCTACGGCTCTGCCGGCGCGATTCAGGCCGCCGGTCCGTCCGTGTTACTGGTGTACCTGCTCGGCGGTGCGGTGGTGTATTTCATGCTCCGCGCCTTAGGTGAGATGTCCGTCCGCCACCCCGTTACCGGCTCTTTCGCCGAATATTCCCGCGCCCACATGGGCGGTGCCGCCGGTTACCTGACCGGCTGGATGTTCGCGTTTGAGATGGTGATCGTGGCGCTGGCGGACCTCACCGCGATTGGCATCTACATGGGGTTTTGGTTCCCCGACGTGAACCGGTGGGTGTGGATTGTGGCCGCCCTGCTCATCGTCGGTGCCGCCAACTTAGCCAGCACCAAAGCCTTTGGTGAACTCGAGTTCTGGTTCACGGTGGTCAAGGTCGGCGCGGTGATCGCCATGATCATCGCCGGCGCCGCGGTATTGGCGTTCGGCCTGTCCGATTCCGCCTCCACCGGACCTGCGAACCTGGTCAACGACGGCGGATTCTTCCCCAACGGTTTCAGCGGAATGGTGTCGTCCTTCATCCTTGTGCTCTTCGCCTTCGGTGGCACGGAAATCATCGGCGTCGCCGGTTCTGAGGCTGAGGACCCCAAGTCCTCCATCCCCAAGGCAATCAACACCGTCCCGGTGCGCATCCTGGTGTTTTACGTCTTAGCCATCCTGGTCATTTTGATGATCAACCCGTGGCGCTCCATCACCGGCGACGAGTCTCCGTTTGTTCAGATCTTCAGCGCCCTCGGCGTGAACTGGGCGGCTGCGCTGCTCAACGTCGTGGTCATTACCGCCGCGCTGTCCGCCATCAACGCGGACCTCTTCGGCGCCGGCCGCGTGCTCACCGGACTGGCCAAGCAGGAGTTCGCCCCGAAGGTCATGGCTAAAACCGTCCGTGGTGTTCCCGTCATGACCACCGTGATCCTCCTAGCCGTCATGGTCATCGGCGTGGTGGCCAACACCTACATCCCGGACCGCGTGTTTGAAATCGTCGCGTCGCTAGCAACATTCGCCACCATCTTCGTGTGGCTCATGATTCTGCTTGCGCACCTCGCTTCTCGACGAAAGATGTCCCCCGAAGAGCTGTCCTCCCTTGACTACAAGGTCCCGTTGTGGCCATGGGGCCAGTACTTTGCCATCTTCTTTATCCTGTTCACCTTCGGGATCATGCTGTGGTTGCCGGACTTCCGCGTGGCCTTCTTTGTCGGCCTTGCCTTCTCGGTCATTGCCGTAGCCATGTACTACATCACCGGCCGCCACAAAGTCCCCGGCGTGAGCAACCCCGTCCCCGGCGGCCATTAAGCGTAAAGGGTGGCACCCCCATCTCCCGGATGAACGACAGGAGATGGGGGTGCCACGTTTGTGGGGGTCAGATCAGCCCATCTGACCCAAGCTATTTACTAGTTCGACTCCGGCGTGGTGGTCGGGGCCGTGGTGGTGGACTCAGTCGACGTGGGCTCAGTCGACGTGGACTCAGTCGTCGTGGGCTCAGACGGCTTGGACTTAGTCGACGTGGGCTCAGACGGCTTGGGCTCAGTCGCTGCGCTGGTCGTCGACGTGGTGGTCGGGGACGTGGACTTCTTCTTGTCCGAACCCTTGCCTGCACCGCGTCCGCTGCTGCCAGTCGAGGACAGGACCTGGACACCGTTCGGGTCAACACAGGCCTTGTAGACCGAGACGATCGCCGCAATACCGGCTGCCAGCAGTGCCAGGCCGATCGCCGCCTGCGCGAGGTTCAGACCGACCGGTGCGAGCTGCGCGTCGATCTGCGCTGCCACGCGGGCGACCTCTGGGTTGAAGACACCCAGTGACTGCTGCAGGTTCGTGTTGGCCTGCTTGATCTGGACGCTGACCTGGTCCATCATCGGCTGCAGACCCGGTAGGCCAGCGGCAGCCACGATACCAACCGGAATCAGCAGTGCCAGCGGAATACCGAAGCTTGCCAGCGTAGCGATGCAGTGATCGCGGTCCGGCAGGTGGCTGGACAGGCCTGTCCACTTCTCCACCGTCGTAGTCACCGTGGTGGTATCCGTACCCGAGTTGTAAATCGGCGGCTCGACTACCTTGGTCGGGTCCTTCACCGTGACGGTGATCGTGTCGATGATGTTGCCCGACGGGTCCTTCACCGTCACCGTAATCTTGTCGCCCGGCTTCGCGTTGTCACCCGGGGTGAACGTGATGTTGCCGTTGTCATCGATTTTCGCGGTGCCCTTGCCCTCGCCGCCTTCAACGGTGACGGTGGTGCCAGGCTTGGTCGGACCACCCTCGTTCGGGATGGTGACCGGCTTGTCCGCCGGGGTGGAAGCGTCGTTCCAGTACGGCTCGCTGACCACGACCGTGACGTGGAAGGTGTCAATCTCCTTGTCATCTGGTCCGGTGACGACGATGAACGCGACGTCATCTGGTTCCATGTTCGGGCTCGGAGTGAAGGTGATGTCACCGCTGTTCGGATCGATCGTCGCAGTGCCCTTCGTCGGATCCGTGACCTTGACCGTGGTGCCAGGGCGAACTGGGCCGCCTTCATTCTTGACCTCTACCGGCTTGTTCGGCTGGGTTTCCGCGTCGTTCCAGTCCGGGTTCTCAGCAACGATCTCGATGGTGAATTCATCGATCTTGTTGCCCTCAGGATCCTTGACCACAACGGTGACCTTGTCGCCCGGCTTCAAGTCGTCGCTTGGAACGAAGGTGATGTCGCCGGTGGTCGGGTCGATTTCGACCTTGCCCTTGGTGGGATCAGAGATCTCCACCGTGGTGCCCGGCTTGACCGGGCCACCGGTGTTTTCCACGACGACAGGCTGGCCCGGGGTGGTTGAGGTGTCGTTCCAGTCCGGTGCCTTCTGGTCACTTGGGTTGAGCGGGTTTTCGCAGTCGCGGATTTCATCCTCGTTGCTCTTACCGTCGCCATCCCAGTCATCACTGTCAGCCAACGGCTTGCCGTTAGCATCCACCAGCGTGAAACGAACCGGTACGTTCTTCGATGGAGTTGCACCCGCTTCGAACGTGACATCCACAGCGGTACCAGCAGAGAAGAGCTTCTTGATCTCCTCGATGATCCTCTTGATGTCCTCCGGTGCAACCTTGCCCGGTTCGCACTGGCCCTTAACGATTCGGTCGCGCGTGTCCGTGAACGCCTTCGCCAGCTTGTCCTGGTTCGGTGCGGTAGCCTTCACTTTTCCGTCGCGGACGCCAGGCTTACCGACGGACCACAGGCCGTCGTGGTCGTTCTTGGCGCCGGGAACCTCGGTGAAGTTCTTCTCTTTCGGGTTGGTGCTGAACACCGGGGATGCGGTCTCGGATTCGCCGACCTTGACCTTGGTGTTCGGGTACCCAACCGTGTAGACATCCACAACATCGACGACGGTGACCGTGAAGGTTTCCTTGTCCTTGGAACCGTCCGGGTACGTTACGTCGACCTCGACCTCGATCTTGTCGCCGACCTGGGAGTCCTTCGGCGGCGTCACGGTAATGGTGCCGTCGCCGTCTACATCGACGGTCCAACCACCCGGGTTGTTGGGGATGGTCGGGGTGACCTTCGTGCCCTCGGGCAGCGGGTCACCGGTGTTCGGAACCTTCACCGGTTCACCCGGCGTGGTCTCCTGATTGTCCCAGTTCGGGGTGGTGGTCGCAGCGTTGTCGCCACCGTCCTTATTGTCCACGGTGACGGTGAACTTCTCAACGTCGACGGAACCATCAGGGTACGTCACGGTGACCGTGATCGTGGACTTGTCGCCGGTCTTTGCATCAGCCGGCGGAGTGACTGTGACGACGCCTTCAGGGGTAGTGGTAACGGTCCAGTTCTTGTCGGAGGTTACCTCGACCGTGCTGCCTGCAGGGATTGGGTCACCGGTGTTCGGGACCTTCACCGGCTCGCCGGCCGGGGTGGAGGTGTTGTCCCAACGCGGGGTGGTGTTCGTCGCGTCGCTGCCGTTGACCACGTCGACCTTGGCGGTAACGATCTCGCGTGAACCATCCGGGTAGGTCACAACGACGGGGATCTGGTACTTGCCAACCGGTGTCTCACCTGTCACGACGACGGTGCCGTCAGGTGCCACAGTGATGGACTCCGGGATACCGGTCACGCCGGGCTCGAGCTCGAATGTCGGGCCGTTCCCCTCGGAGTCAACCGGAGGATTGATGGGGTTACCCTTACCATCGGTCCAGGTTGGCTTGATCTCTCGCGACTCGCCCTTCGGGATCTGAGTGTGCGGGTAGCTCGGCTGGTACTGGGAGTTCTGCTTGTCGCCCAGGACGACCACGGAGTCGCGCGAAATCGGGTAGTTGTCGAAGTACAGCGTCGCAGTAAGAACGTCACCGTCGTTGACCTTCTTATCCCCATCAAGGTCCCACGCGGTGAAGGTGCACTTCTTCGCATCTTCGACGGTCTCAATTTCACAGACCTGCAGGGCGGTGTCCTCGATCTTCGTCGCGTCGTCATCACTGCGTTGGTTATTCTTCGTCCACACAATGCGGTTACGCATGTTGGAGAGTTCACCGTCAACGCGTACCTCAAGTGGAGTGCCGTGCGGCGCCGGGTTGTTGAAGACGTCGTACTCAAGAATGTCGATACGTGCCTCATTGGTGATCGGTGCAGCGAAGTTGACGTTGATCCAGCGGTTGTTGCCCTGCAGGAACGGCTCACGCAGCGACGTGATGTCGGTCGGGGCCTGGAGGCTACCGTTCTTCGGGTTCAGCATGCGGTTGCGACGTGGGTATGCGTACTCAGCATTGTTGTAGGTGGAGTACGAAGTCACAATCTGCTCGTTCTCATCGACCAAGAAGCCGTAGATGGAATTCGCGTTGGTCTTGTCGAAGGCTTCCTTGGGGAAGCGGGCGGTGTAGTGGCTACCGATCACGGGTGCCTTAACCGTTGCGACGATTGGGTCCTGGCCCTTGGCGCGGTAGTCTTCGAGCCACTTCTTGGTCGCCTCGGCACGCTTTGCCGGGTTGGTGCCGTTCATCGCAACCTTGTAGGACTGCGCAGCTTCCTCGGTGAGCATGGTGAGCACGACGGAGTACTTGCCGTCTGCGATCTTCGCATCGTAGGGGTCGAAGGTCTGCGTGACTTCGTTGCCCACGGCGCTCTTGCTCACGCCTTGGCCGAAGTCGATTTCGCGCCAGACCTGACCGCTTACGGTGTATTCGATCGGCTGCTTTGGCGTCTGGTACTTCGGGCTGGAAATCTCACCGCCGGCAAGACGCTTAAGCGGGCCAGCATTGTCCTCGATCCACTGTTTGCGAGGCTTGGTCATGTAGTTCGAACCGTCGTTACGCGGTTCGGGGACCTCGTTCATCCAAATTGCAGTCCTCTGAAGGTTCTGACCGGCGAACGGGAACGAGCCGAGGTTGTTCCAGAGCAGACCACCGGCGGCACCGAAGGTACCCGGAGTACCACCCGGCGCAACACGCAGCATGTTTTGCATGTTTCCGGTCATCGGATCCTTGTACGGATCAATCCAGATCTTCACCATCTGGCCGCCCGTGGCGTTGTAGATGTGCTTACGGCCGTTAGCGTCGACGAACCCCTCGCGGAGATCAAATGCGTACGCACCAGGGCCCGATGGGCTGAAGTTTGAGGTCACGTTCTTCGGGTCGGAGTCGCGGCCCTTGGTGTTCGTGGTTTTCGCGGTGTAGATCGGCGAAACCGCGCCGTCGTCGTCCATCCACTGGAGTTTCACCACGGTGCCTTCTGGCACGGGGGTGCGGCTTTCGCCGGTGGTGGAAAGCGAAGGGTCGTAGCCCTGGGCGTCCGAAGTGGTGCGGTAGACGTACGCGCGACCGGAAACCGTGTGCTTTGCGTTGGTCAGATCCGTCGCGCTCTTGACGTAGCCGTTGGCGTACGCGTCCGCCTCGAGGACCTGTGTAGGCCGGCTCTGCAGATTCGAGGCGCTTGTGGCGGTCGTGGTCGCTTCTGCAGCCTGCGCGGCGGGCAGTGCCACCGGTGCAGCGATCGGCTGGAGGACTGGGGCGACGAGCGCCAGGGACAGTGCGGCTGCCGCAATGGTGGTTCCGCGGCGGCGTGCGGTGTTCATCTTGGACATTGGGTTACCTTTCAGGAAACTTAAGTCAGTATGTGGGGAGTAGAAAAAGGTTAAGAATCGCTTCCTAGTCCTTTTGGAGCGACATTTTCCCTTTTCACCTCACATAATGCGGTTCATCTGTGAAAACTGTTGCTCTCGAAGATAGAACTTAGCACGAGCTAACCTTAATGATTGATTAGAAAGCTAAAATCACTACCCCTACTACTTACCCCCGTGACTTATAAACAACTGAGACGTAAGTTTTATGCAAGAACGACCCAAGACAACAACACCCCCACCCTCCCGGATGAACAACGGGAAAGTGGGGGTGTCGTTTGATTCGTAACCGCGCGGACCACTGTGCGCCCGGCCCGCGAACCTCAGCCAGTCCATGGCGGTGCTGCCCTTGTCCTTGGAGGAGGACATGAGCAGATCCGAAGAGAGCTTCTTGTCAGATGACTGACCAGACGGGCTGCAGTTGGGAGGGGATCGTCGATAAGCGTGCTGCTAGCGCAAGCGCGCGAAGAGAGCGTCGGCTTGAGCCTCGTCCCACAAGACAACGCTGCCGACTTCTGTGTCCTGAAATCCACCGATGGGTACGGTCTCCGTTTGGACGCCGCGCATGGCCAGCGCGACGCGTGCGAGGTGCCAGACATGATCATGCTTATCGACGATGAACAAGCCCGGACCCCTCGTAGCCAGGGCTATCGCGCGGAAGGGATTGAGCATAACCCCGGGCGAAAGCACGCGATCCATGAGCGCACCGAGGAATTGACGCTGACGCGCGACGCGATCCAAATCACCCTGCGCTGTGGCACGCGTGCGCACGTATCCCAACGCGGTCGGCCCATCCATCTTCTGGCATCCTGCCTGGACATCCAGGTTTGCCAACGGATCCTGGATCGCTTCCTCCACGCAGATTTCCACGCCGCCAACGACATCAACCATGCCGGCCAGGCCGCCCATGCCGATCTCCGCGTAATGGTCTACGCGCAGGCCCGTGTTCTGCTCAACCGTCGTGGCCAAAAGTTCTGGGCCGCCGAACGCGAACGCGGCGTTGATCTTGTCGTAGCCGTACCCAGGAATTTCCACGTAGGAATCACGCGGAATGGAGACCAACGTCGCCGTGCCCGCGTTGGGGATGTGCAGCAGCATGATTGTGTCCGTGCGCCCCTGGCCAAGGTCACCGCCCGTTCCCAGACGGTCAACCTCCTCTTGGCTCAACCCCTGCCGTGAATCGGAGCCAACAATCAACCAGTTCGTTCCCGCAGTGTTTTTCACGTGGTCATCCGGCATCGCATCCACACGGTTGAGCTTCGCGTCCGCAAACAGCGTAACGACGATCACCAGCGTCACAAGCACCGCAATCAGTGAGCCGCAGCCGCAGCCGATCCGTGGGGTGCGCGGGCGCTGCTTGTTCGGGCGCTGCTGATTCGGGCGCGGCTTTTGCGGCCGTGGTTGTTTCGGACGTGGTTGTTTCGGCTGGTAGCGGCGCTCGCCGAGGTCTGGCACGCGGCGTGGCTGGTACTCGGCGGGCTGGTACTCGGTGGCCTGGGGCTCCTCGCTGGGCATGTACTGCTTGGGGCGGTTGTGCTGCGGGGTTGTGTGCTGCGGGGCTGGTGCGGGGCGCTTGAGCACGGGGCGGCCGTAGCGGTCCACGATGGGTTTTCCGTCCGCACCGATCACGTAATCACCCAGGTTGTCGCGGGGATCATTCGAGTGCGGAGTGATAGGCATGGTCAGAGCCTAACGGTGCAACCTTGATGGATGGTTGAGGCTAGCGGAGAGTTGAGCACGAACGTGACTGTGCGGCAGCGGGTAAACTCGGGGGCCATGAGTGAACCCACAAAAACTGTCGCTTTTCTTGGCCCCCGGGGGACTTTCACGGAGGAAGCGTTGTGGGCGTTTGCCCCGTACATCGATGGTGAGATCAAGCCGCAATCCGTCGATTCCCCGTTTGAAGCGCTTGATGCGGTACACACGGGTAAAGCGGATTACGCGGTGGTGGCGATAGAGAATTCTGTCGACGGATCGGTGACGACGACGGCGGATGCCCTGATTGAGGCGCCGTCCGCACAGATTTACCGCGAGGTGGAGCTGCCCATTACTTTCGCCATCATGGTGCGCCCCGGAACGGATCTCAAAGAGCTTGCGGACTTAAGAGCCCCACGCTTATCGACGCACCCAGTGGCGTATTCCCAGGTCAAGCAGTGGATGCGCGCGAACGTGCCGGGGGCGGCGTTCCAGCCAGCGAGTTCCAACGCCGCCGCCGCGCAGGCCGTGGCTGATGGGGATGCGGATGTGGCAGCGGCCCCGCTGCGCGCGGCAGACATGTTCGGCCTTGACGTTGTTGCCCGCGACGTGGCGGACATCGCTGGGGCACGCACCCGTTTCGTTCTGGTGGGGCCGTCAGGCCGACCAACGCCGCGGACGGGTGAGGACCGCACGTCCGTGATCTTCCAGCTCCCTAATGAGCCCGGCACCTTGGTGGGTGCGCTGCAGGAATTCGCCTACCGCGGCGTGGACCTGTCCCGCATTGAATCGCGCCCCACGCGCGTGGAGGCGAACACGTACAACTTCTACGTTGATCTAGTCGGACACATTGATGACGTACCGGTAGCTGAGGCCCTGCGCAGCCTGTGGTTGCGGTCCACCGAGATCAGCTTCCTTGGCTCCTGGCCCCGCTTCGGATCCGAGCGGGCCACCCGAGAAGACGCGTTCACCTCCGAACACATCGAGCAGGCGACCAAGTGGGTTACCGCCGCGCGGGAAGGGCACCAATGCTAATTCTCCTTCGGCACGGACAGACCACTTCCAACGTGACCCGCGCGCTGGACACTGCGCTGCCCGGCGCTGACCTGACCGAACTCGGACAGCAACAGGCACGCGATGCCGGCGCGGAAATCATTAAGCGTTTCGCGCCCGCGCGGATCGCGACATCCCAGGCCATCCGCGCGCAGCACACTGGGCGGCAGGCCTTTGGCGCCTACTTGGAGCAGGCCGGCGCCGAGCTGGAAGAGCTGGTTGGGATCCAGGAAATCTCCGCCGGGCGATTTGAAATGCAAAACTCCCCCGAAGCGCACCTGGGCTACCTGTCCTCCGTCGCTGGCTACTTCGCCCGCAATCTAGATGCGCAGGTGGACGGCGGGGAAACACTCACCCAGTTCCTCGGACGCTACCGCGCCGGGCTGCGTCCCTATGAGGAAGCCGCCCGCGACGATAACGTCGTGGTGGTCAGCCACGGAGGCGCGATCCGCGCCTACGCTGCCAACGCGACATCCGTGGACTCCCAGTTTGCCACGCGCGCGTACCTACCCAACTGCGAATACGTGGTGATTAATCCCGTTGGGGACTTCGGCGACTGGGAACTCATCCAGTGGGGAGCGGCGCACAACCAGGACACCGGCTTCGCCGTTGACTAACCCCATCCCAGCTGGTGGAGCTCGTGCTCTTCGAGACCAAAGTAGTGCCCCACCTCATGGAAAACGGTGACGCGGACTTCGTGCGCTAGCTCGTCAAGGTCAGCGCACATCTGCTCGAGGGGCTCTTTGTACACGAAGATCGCCTCTGGAAGGTAGCCGGTGTGGTTCGCATGCTGTTCCGGCAGCGGCACGCCTTCGAAGAGGCCAAGCAGTTCCGGGTTGTCCTCGTTATAGTCGCGTGCCAAGACCACAACATTGTGCATGTGCGCGGTGACATGGTCGGGGAGGGCGTCAAGTGCATCGTCGATAAGCGATTCGAAAACTTCGTCGTCGACGGGGTGCATTACGGCGCTGCGCCTTCTTCGGGGGCCGGCGGCGGCGGGTCCTGCGGCCGCTGTTCAGAGCGAAGCGGGCGACGTTCGGGCTGCTTGGCCGGGGGTTTTCCGTCGATAGTAAAGCCCTCGCGGCCCGCTGTCGCGGAGCCCTTCAAGGCAGCGAAGCGGTTGTCGCGGGCGAAAATCAAGCCGCAATTGACTCTGCGGGAACCGCCGTCCCACGCTGGCTGCGGCGAGGTGCCCCAGTACACCTGGAGCGTCGACTGGTAGAGGTTTTCTTCCCCGCCAAGGAATTCCTCCGCCGCGGCGGTGCAGCGTTTCTGCAGGTACTCGTCTTGCTGCTCCACGGTTGGTGTGCGGTCCGGGAACACGGGCGCCAAGTCCTCGATGCTGGTTATCTCAATGTGGTGAACTTCGCTGCACTCGACCTCGCTCGCGGTGTTCGCCTCGTCCGTAATAATGCAGCGTCCCACGGGCGTGACGCGGGCCTGATCTTGCTCGGCCGCCCGGCCCGTCGTCAAGATTGGGGCGCCATTTTGATCGGTTTCCTGGATGCCGCACAGCATCGTACGGTCGCCCTTTTCCCACGCCTGAGCTGGGGGAAGAATCGGGGCGATGGAGTAGCGGCCGGCGGGATCGTAGCGCCCCTCAAGGTAGTTCTTGGTCTGCGCCTGGCAGAGTTCCTCGCGCAGCTGCGCTTGGCGGGTGGGGTTCGGCGGCGGCGCGTCGGGGCCGAACTCCCCAATCGGGTAGGTGCTCAAATCTTCACGGGAAGACACCTCAAAACGGTGCTCACCGGCACAGGATGCTTTCTCAAAACCGGAAATCTGCCCGTCCGGCGCGACGTTCCACGTGAGGCACTCGCCCTTGTCCGCGGTGGTGAACGGTGCGATCGGTTCGTCCTTCGGGGCGTTCGTCGGCGCGGCGTGGTTCGTCCCAGCCTCGTCCTTTGCGCCGAGCTCAAAACCCGTCGCCCCAGCGTACGCACCCATTCCGCCCGCGCCCACGAGCGCAGCGCAGAGCAGAGCACGAATGCTTATCGACGATCCCTTAAAAGCCATACCCACAATCATGCCTCCAGATCGCGGATCTTCCTAACATTTCTGGGGATAAGTTGTCGGTAAGGTAGTGAGCGTGATTGATCTTAAGTACCTGCGTGAATTCCCGGATGTTGTGCGTGCCTCCCAGGTTGCCCGTGGTGAGGACCCCGGGTTGGTAGACCGTTTGCTTGAGGCTGATGAAAAGCGGCGCGCTGCGATCCAGTCGGCGGACACCCTCCGGGCTGAGCAGAAAGCGTTTGGCAAAAAGATCGGGCAGGCGGCCCCAGAAGACCGCCCGGCGCTGTTGGAGGGGTCCAACGAACTGAAAGCCAAGGTCAAAGAAGCCGAGGAAGCGCAGAAATCTGCTGAGGCAACGGTCAATGAACTGCAGTACGCGATCGCTAACGTGATCGCCGGTGCGCCCGCGGGTGGGGAAGAAGACTTTGAGGTCCTCGAGCACGTGGGTAGTCCACGCGAGTTCGACTTTGAGGTCAAAGATCACCTGGAACTTGGCGAATCACTGGGGATCATCGACGTGGCCCGGGGCGCTGAGGTTGGTGGCGCACGCTTCTACTACCTAGTCGGCGATGGTGCGTGGCTGCAGTTGGGAATGTTGATGCTCGCGGCCCAAAAGGCACGCGAAGCAGGCTTTACGGTGATGATCCCGCCGGTGCTCGTGCGGCCGGAGATCATGGCTGGAACCGGCTTCTTAGATGCGCATGATGAAGAGATTTACTACCTCGAGCGCGATGACCTCTACCTCGTTGGAACATCCGAGGTAGCACTGGCTGGCTACCACAGGGACGAAATCATCGATTTGTCCGAGGGCCCGAAGCTGTACGCAGGGTGGTCGAGCTGCTTCCGTCGAGAAGCTGGCTCCTATGGCAAAGACACGCGCGGCATTCTGCGCGTCCACCAGTTCGACAAACTGGAGATGTTCGTCTACTGCCAGCCGGAAGAGGCAGAGGAGATGCACCAAAAACTGCTCGGGCTTGAGCGCGAGATGCTCGCTGCGGTCGAGGTTCCGTACCGCATCATCGACGTTGCTGCAGGTGACCTGGGCTCTTCCGCCGCGCGCAAATTTGATACGGAAGCGTGGGTGCCGTCGCAGGGGACCTACCGCGAGCTGACCTCGACGTCGAACTGCACGACCTTCCAAGCACGCCGTCTAGGCACGCGCTTCCGTGACGCAGACGGAAAAGCCCAGACCGCGGCCACGCTCAACGGCACGCTGGCCACCACGCGCTGGCTCGTGGCTATCTTGGAAAACGGCCAGCGAGAAGACGGATCCGTGGTTGTGCCTGAGGCGCTGCGGCCGTGGGTAGGCAAGGACGTACTTGTTCCAAAGAGGGGAAAGAAGTGACATGAAAGTCGTGGATAAGCTGTTCCGCATTCCGGATGCGCTGCCGGATGTACATCCGCACCCGACGGAGTCGAAAGAGCCGTTCTACCAGTTTGTGATCTCCGCATTCAAGCGCGTTATGCGGGCCCAGGGCCTGAGCTTCATCGTGCGCGGCGCGGAAAACGTGCCGGAGCGGGACGGCGCGATCTTCGTGATCAATCACACCGGGTACTACGACTTCATCTTCGCGGGTATCGGGCCGCATCTGCGGGGCAAACGTTTGGTGCGCTTCATGGCCAAGGTCGAAGTGTTTGACACTCCGGTCGTCGGCACGCTTATGCGGTGGATGAAGCACGTGCCGGTGGACCGCGCCGCGGGCGCTGCCTCTATCGATGAGGCGGTGCGGTGGCTTCGCAGCGGCGGGCTGGTTGGAATCTTCCCTGAGTCGACGATCTCCCGCAGCTTTGAGCTAGCGGAATTCAAGACGGGGGCCGCCCGCATCGCCGACGAAGCCGGCGTTGCCATGATCCCCACCGTGATCTGGGGCTCCCAGCGCATCTGGACTAAGGATCTGCCGAAGAACCTGGGTCGCTCGAAGACACCCGTCATCCTGTCCTACGGCGAGCCCGTGTACACCACCGGCAACCCGGAGGAGGACACCGCGCGCGTCAAAGCCGCGATGGAGGAGCTTCTTACACGCAACCATTCCGAGTACGCCGAGAAATTTGGCCCCTTCCCCAAGGGCGAACCGTGGATGCCGGCCTCCTTGGGCGGCTCGGCCCCAACGCTCGAAGCGGCGAATGAAACACAGAAGCGCGAACGCGCTGAGAAACTGGCTAAGCAGGCAGAAAAAGGATCATAATCGTGTCTGTTCCAGCAGGTTACCGCGTTGATAGCCACGTATTCCTCGTTCCCGAAACCGATGAAGTCGTCCCCACTCAGCCGGGGTGGACGTGGCGCAATGAGTGGACCCACCACCTGGTGAAGGACATCATGGTTCCGGTGATGAGCCTGCAAGGCGTGAAGTACTACATCCACGGCTCCGAACACATCCCCACGTCAGGCGGCGTGCTCATGGCCGCCAACCACACCGGCTACTACGACTTCGTCGCGGGCGCACTCCCGGGCCTTGTCCGCGGCCGCCGCCCCGTGCGCTACATGGCCAAAAAGGAACTGTGGGACGACCCGTTCACCCGCTGGATTTCCAACGGCGGCAAGCAGATCCCCGTCGACCGGTCTCGCGGCGCTGCCAGCATTGACGCCGCGGTAGAGAGCCTCAAAAACGGTGAGTACGTGGGCATCTTTCCCGATGGCACCCTGTCGCGTTCCTTCGAGCTCTCCGACTGGAAATCCGGTGCCGCCCGCATCGCGCAGAAAGCCGACGTACCGCTCGTGCCGTGCGCGATCTGGGGCTCCCAGCGCATCTGGACCAAGGGCCGTAAAAAGGAACTTGGCCGCACCGGCTACCCGATCATTGTTAACGTCGGCCCACCCGTGCCCACCGACGGCACCCCTGAAGAAGCCACCGCGCGCCTGGTTGATGCAGTACAACAGCTTCTTGATGAAGCGCGGCAGATGTACAGCGACAAGTTCGGCCCCTTCGAACCGGGCTTAGACTGGATGCCCGCTTCCATGGGTGGGTCCGCCCCGACCCCGGAGGAAGCACGCGAACTCAACCGCCGCGAAAAGGAAGAGCGGGAACGAAAGAAAGCACAAAAATAATGTCCACCGGCGCCCCGAAACTCATAGTCAGCGACATCGACGGAACGTTTTTAAACAGCACGAACCGCGTTACTCCGCGCCTGCGTGACGTGATCATGCGCGCCGTCCGCTCGGGGGCGAAGTTCGGCTTGGCGACGGGGCGTCCCCACCGCTGGCTCACCCCGGTACTAGATCAGCTGCCGATCTCTCCGATTTGTGTGTGCGCAAACGGCGCGGTGCTGTACGACCCGTCGTCGGATAGCATTCTGGCCCGCCACGAGCTGGAGCCGGATGTCATGGCGGACATCGTCTCAGCCGTGGCATCTGCGATGCCCAGCGGCATCGGCTGGGGAGTGGAGCGCGTGGGCAGCTCGGCGCTGGACCCGGAAGACGAATGCTTCCTGATTACCCAGGATTACAACCCTGACCTGTGGGACATCGGCTACGGAAAGGTCACCATCCGGGAACTCGTGTCGGTTCCCGCCGCGAAACTCTTGGTGCGCCACCCGACCATGAACTCAGCGGAGATGTTTGACATCATTGCCCCGCTGGTTGACGCGGACGACGCCCACGTCACCTATTCCATGGACGAGGGTCTCATCGAAATCGCCGCGCCGGGAATCACTAAAGCTACTGGTGTTTCCACCCTTGCCGCGCATTACGGACTCACTGCCGCTGACACCATCACGTTCGGCGACATGCCCAACGACGTGGAAATGCTCGCGTGGGCTGGCCTTGGCGTGGCCATGGGCAACGCGGCCCCCATCGTCCACGACGCCGCGGACTACATCACCGGCGACAACGATAGCGACGGGGTCGCGCAGGTGCTCGAGCGCTGGTTCTAGCCCCCAGCCCCAGCCCCTGGCCCCTGGCCCCAGCCGGTATACTTCGATTGGATATGCACAAAACCTAATATGGTTTGCGCAGGTCATAGCGCTGACCAAATCCCGGAAATTCATCGAAGTATACTGACTCCGCTTAGTTGAAAGCCCTAAGGAACGCGCGGATCTCGGCCTCGAATTCCCCATTCATGACTTCGCGCCAGCCGAAGCGAAGCACAAGCTTTCCTTGCTGCTGGATCTTCTTCTCTCGGAAGCGCTCATCGATCATGATTGTGAGCGGATCGCCGTACGTGCCGTTGTACTTTACGCGGCCGTCAAGTTCGACGGCGACGAACTCGTTGATCAAAAAATCGACGAAGGCGGTTCGCGGTTCACCGTATTCACCCAGGTAGGAAATGCGCACTTGGGCACGTAGGCTGGTCACCTCCGGGATGCGCAGAAGGATGTCGCGGGCAACGGTTTCCAGTGGGCTTTGCGACGTATCCACTGAAAACGCGATCAGCTCGCGGAACTCTCGGATCCCGCGCGAGCCCGATAAGTGCTCTGATGATTCTAAAAGGTACGGGATCGTGAAGGTTCTGGGCAATTGATTACGGAGCGATTCGATGGCAACGAGGCATTCCAGCCGGCCGTAGTAGCGAAAGATGTCGAAGAGCATGCGGATTGGTCTCACGATGGCGATCCCATCCAGAATGCGAACGTCGCTTGAACTTAAATAACTGCTCCGGTAGACGATCCGTCCACCCCGTTTGGATTTGACCGGTGGTTTCGCACCGTCACGGAGCAAAAGATCAGTGGTTGTGGCCCAGCTGAGGGTGGCTACACCCATGAGCTTTGCCGCAGCTGGTCCGGTTACAACAGCTGACCTGCAGCTATTCAGTGACTCGATGATGGATTGTAATTCCTGTTCTTGGTCCATGGTTCCCCCTGTTAAAAGCGGTCTGCCCCCTGCGGTCCGCGTGTTGAACATCTTGGCAGGAATGTGGACACGCTGGTTTTCAGGCGCTGGGAGCCCTGTGGAATTTGGGAGACCTGTGGATAATCGAATCGGTATACTTCGATGATTTTGGGAGATTTCTGCCCTCAACCGCACAGCCCTGAAATGCGGAAACCATATGCACAATAGCTTATGAATTATCGAAGTATACTGCGGCGGGTGAGGGTGGGGATTTCAACAGCCGGGCTTTCGCCACGGTCACAGATAAAACACGGTTTAATATCTGCATGTATATTGCCGCCATTGATCAGGGGACGACGTCAACGAGGTGCTTCATCACCACGGATGAAGGCGAGGTCGTTGGCACCGCACAGTTTGAGCATGAGCAAATCATGCCCCGCGAGGGCTGGGTGGAGCATGACCCCCAGGAGATCTGGGGCAATACCCGCCGCGCGATTACGGAGGCGCTGGTCGAGGCGGATCTAGAGCTGGAAGACCTCGACGCAGTCGGAGTCACCAACCAGCGCGAGACCGCGGTGATCTGGGACAAACACACGGGCAAGCCGATCTACAACGCGATCGTGTGGCAGGACACGCGCACGGAGAATTTCCCGATCAATCGTGGCGACGGCAAAAAGAAAACCGCAACTCGCAGCGGTGAAGACAAAGAGCGCTACCTGCGCACGACCGGCTTGCTGGCGAACTCGTATCCGGCCGGGCCGAAGTGGGCGTGGATCCTGGACAACGTTGAAGGTGCGCGCGAACAGGCGGAACGGGGTGATCTGCTGGCGGGCACGATCGATACCTGGCTGATCTGGAACCTCACGGGCGGCGCCCGGGCGGTCCGGCGGGGGATGAAGGAAGGCGGCATGTTCGACCGCCTCGGCATCCGAGGCAGGGCACAGCACGTCACCGACGTCACCAACGCGTCGCGCACGCTGCTCATGGATTTGGAAACGCTCGAATGGGACGACGACCTCTGCCAAGAGATCGGTGTTCCGAGGGAAATCCTGCCGGAGATTCGCCCGAGTTTCGGGCTGTTTGGCACGATGCGCCGCCGCAAAGGTTCCCGCGATGTGCCGATCACGGGGGTCCTCGGCGACCAGCAGGCCGCGTTGTTCGGCCAAGGCTGCCTCGATGTGGGCGACGCAAAAATGACCTATGGCACTGGCCTGTTCATGCTGCTCAACACCGGTGCGGAACCACAGTTTTCTGATCACGGCATGCTCACCACAGTCGCCTACCAGAACAAGGGCGAGGCCCCCGTTTACGCCCTTGAAGGTTCCGTCGCGGTCGGTGGCTCTTTGATCCAGTGGCTGCGCGATCAGCTCGGCATCATCTCCAGCGCTGAAGAATCGGAGAGGCTCGCCGCCGAAGTCGACAGCTCAGGCGGCGTGGTCATCGTCCCAGCGTTTTCTGGGCTGTTCGCCCCGCGTTGGCGCCCGGACGCGCGGGGAGTGATGACGGGGTTGACCCGGTTCGTCGATAAGCGTCATATTGCTCGCGCCGCGCTTGAGGCGACGTGTCTGCAGACCCGCGAGGTGGTCGCCGCGATGGAGAAGGACTCTGACATCGCGGTTGAGCGCTTGCGTGTCGACGGCGGAATGACAGCGAACTCCCTGCTCATGCAGATGCAGGCCGACATTTTGGACTCGGCGGTCGTGCGCCCCGACAACATGGAGACGACCGTGATGGGTGCGGCGAGCGCCGCCGGGATCGGTGCGGGCCTCATCGAGAAACCCTTCAGCCTCGGCGGCGATACCATCTGGGAAAACACAATGGCCGGCCCCGAAAGGGACCGGCTGGTGTGGCAGTGGGATGCCGCGGTGGAGCGTAGCTTGGACCTTGCCTAGCTGGTGCTAGCGCTTATTTATCGATGGTCACGTCGACGACACCCGTTTTCGCGTCGTAGTAAATGAAGCCGCGCTCGAAGGAGATGCGGAAGTCGCCGTTGGTGGGCGCCGACTCATCCTTGACTGGCCTGCCCAGCGCACCCAAGTCGCCGCCCTGCTTCAGCCATGCCGACGACAGCTCTGGGCCCATCAGGATCTCGTCGCCACCGATGCCCTCGGTTGCGATGCCGTTGTCGAAGAATGCGTAGGGGGTGCCGCCCGCGCCGGCCACCGTGCCAACGAGCTTGCCCAGGATCGGTTCGAAGGTGGTCCAGGCGTCGTTCGCCTTCTGGTTGCCGGAAATCTCAATCGCCTTACCGACGAACGGAAGAGCCTTGGCCAGGTTCACGCCCGGGATGATCTCGGCATTACCAGCCTTGCCAAGCTGGGGAAGCAAACCCGCGCCCGCAGCTGCCAAGAGCAGCGCGCCGATCACGGTGCCGATCGCGGTAGCGATGGCCAACGGATCGCCTGCAGCAAGCTTCTCGAAGGAGATCATGCTGGAAGCCTCCACCAGGTTGTTGATCATGGTGTTGTCGCCGGCGTCTGTTGTTCCGGTTTTGCCGGTTGTTCCAGTGTTCGTTCCGGTCTCGCCGCTTGGTGTCGGCTCCTGCGTGGTCGTCGTCGATGGAACCCAGCCAGTGCTTCCCTTGAGCTGGTTGTATTTCGCCTTTGCGGTTTGGCGGATGTACGGCATCTGTTTTTCTACGTACCTACCCGCGCACGCGGTGTTGCCCACGTCCTTGTGCATGAAGATGGCGGGCAGGGTCCGGCCGTTGAGGTAGACGGTGCTGGTCGGGTCGAAGTTGTGAACCGCGGCCTTCCAGCCGATCATCTCACCGACGGCGCGCAGCGATGCCTGCGTTGGGGTGGCCTCCTCGTAGTTACCCAAGATTGAGATGCCGAAGGTGTTGTTGTTAAAGCCATAGGCGTGGGCGCCCTGCGGGCCACGGTCGAGACCGCCCGCGTGGCCTTCGTAGATATTGCCGTACTTATCGACGAGGGCGTTGTACCCAATGTCGCCCCAACGATTGTTGATGGCGTGGTACGTCCAGATACCTCGAACAATGCCTGCTGACTCTGCCTCGGTGTAGTTGTTGGAACCCGCGGTGTGGTGCACCGTTGCGGCCTTCACCGGCTCCGAGTAGTACGGGGTCGATGATGCCCCGGCACCCCACTGGGCACGGGTGATCACCTTGGGCATTGCCCAGGAATATGCGTTTGCGGCCGGTGCGATCGGGTTTTCGGCAGTTCCTTCACCCGGGTCGACGAAGATTGCTTCGATGTCGGATGCAGTGGTGTGCTCCACCGGCTCGTCGGCTGGTGGCTCCTGGACCACGGCTTCGCCGTCGGTCACGCCGTCAATCGGTGCCGGTGCTACGGGCTCAGCTGGCGCCGGTGCCGGTGCGGGCGCGCCGGGGGCTACTGGAGCGGGAGCGAACGGAACCTCGTCCGCGACCGGTGCGATGTCGCCGTAGTTCGTAGCGGCGGGAGCCGGGGCTGGAGCTGGTGCCTGCTCAGGCGCTGCACCGTCCTCCGGTGCTGGCGGAATGTCAGCTTCAACGAGGTCCACGTTTCCGGTGGAAACCTGGATCCTGTGCGTCGGCTCGATCCAGATGATGTCGGTGCCGTCAGCCTCCTGGCCGTCGGGGCCTTCCAGTTCAGGCAGCTCGTACCATTCTGACCAGACGCCCGGCTCACGTTCGGCGCGGACGTAGGAGACGATGTCGCGGTTACCTTCCCAGTTCAGCGCGAACATGGAGAATTCGTTCTCGCGGTAAAATTCTTTTACGGTGCGGGCAGCTTCGCCCTCACCCTGTGCAGCCACGGCGGGGTCCGGGACGACGACACTGTCGCCGTCGCTAAGCGAAGCGCTCTCGGTGACCACTTCGGGGACCTCGGGAGCGACGTCCTGGGTTTTTTCGATGGTGGTCACGCCAGCCACGCCACCAGCGACGAGCGCCAGCGACATGACAGCGGCAATCACCGGAGTCTTTCGCTTTTGATTGAGTCGGCGGTTGATTCGCATGAAACGCTCCTGCTGTTACATGTGTGACAAAGATAGATCAGTGCGAACTATAGGGCATCAAAGTGATATTTAGTGTTTAATGTTGCGGCGTGTCGGGCCGTCGATAAGCAAAGTGCCCTGCGCTAACGTGGTGGGCATGTATGACCTCATCGTTGTCGGATCGGGATTTTTTGGCCTCACCATCGCGGAGCAAGCGGCGAGTGAGCTGGGCAAACGCGTGCTTGTGGTGGAAAAACGTGAGCACATTGGCGGTAACGCGTATAGCGAAAACGAGCCAGAAACCGGCATTGAGGTGCACAAATACGGCGCGCACCTATTTCACACGTCGAATGACCGCGTGTGGGAATACGTCAACCGTTTCACGGACTTCACCGACTACCAGCACCGGGTCTTCGCCATGCACGACGGCACGGCCTACCAATTCCCGATGGGCCTGGGCCTGATCAACCAGTTCTTTGGCCGCTACTACAGCCCGGATGAGGCGCGCGCCTTGATCGAGGAGCAGCGCGAAGGCCTCGACCCGGCCGCCGCGACGAACCTTGAGGAGCGCGGCATCGCGCTGATCGGCAAGCCGCTTTACGACGCCTTTGTGAAGCACTACACCGCCAAACAGTGGCAAACCGACCCGACCGACCTGCCGCCGGAGATCATCTCCCGCCTGCCCGTGCGCTACACCTTCAATAACCGTTACTTCAACGACAAATACGAAGGCCTGCCGGTGGATGGTTACGCCGCGTGGCTCGAGAACATGGCGTCGTCCGAGCTCATTGACGTGGAGCTGAACACCGACTGGTTTACTGTGCGCGAATCCGTGCGCGCCGCCTCGCCCGACGCCCCGGTCGTTTACACCGGGCCGCTTGACCGCTACTTCGACTACTCCGAGGGCCGCCTCGGCTGGCGCACCCTCGACTTTGAGCAGGAAGTCCTCGACACCGGCGATTTCCAGGGCACGTCCGTAATGAACTACAACGACGCCGACGTCCCCTACACCCGCATCCACGAGTTCCGCCACTTCCACCCAGAGCGGGATTACGGCGACGACAAAACGGTCATTGTCAAGGAGTACAGCCGCTTCGCCTCGGAAGACGACGAAGTCTACTACCCCATCAACACGCCCGAAGATCGCCAAAAGCTCGAAGCTTATCGACGATTGGCCGCCGACGAGTCGCGGGAGAACAAAGTGCTTTTCGGCGGCCGCTTGGGCACCTACCAATACCTGGACATGCACATGGCGATCGGCGCGGCGTTGTCGGTCTTCGACAACCACGTCCGCCCCTACTTTGAAGACGGCAAGCCGATCGACCAGCCCCGCGGGCACTAGCGGAGCGCGCCCACGCTGTTGACGACCATGTAGATGCCGACGATCGCCGCGATCCAGAGCAGAGTCACCTTGGCCTCGTACTGAAGGCGGGGAATGGCCTTCTCAAGGCGAGGGAAGAATCTCTGTCCCGCAACGAGCGCGATCGCCGCCAAGATCACGGTCGGCGCGATCATGACCCCGCAGTACGCGGCGATGGCTGCTATCTGTCCTGCCATCGGGGTGTCCCAGTCGCTGATGATTCCCATCGCCGCGATATAAGGCAGCATGGTCGCCGCTTCCGTCAGGGAGGCTCCTAAGCCCAAGATGATCATCTTGGGCAGGCTGGTTTGGATGGGCTTGTTCAGCTGCTTCGGTAGCTCGCCCGGGGCGGGTTTGACCGGGTCGGGCGCGAAGATTCCGAAGATGGCGAGAATTGCTCCCAGTACGAGGGTGATCCAGGGGAAGACGGGCGTGTCGGTGATTCGCTCTACGTACGAGCTGAGGCCGGTGAACCCCAGGAGCATGGCCACTCCAAGGGCGAAATACACCGCCGCGACGGTGAGCAGGTAGGCAGCGAGCGCGGGCACGCGCACGTTTCGCCACATGAGAATGAGTGCTAGAGGGATGACGAGCGTGCCGATGCTCAAACTGTCGAGCAGAGCTAAACCGACGAGCGGAAGGAGGGAGTGCATGGCGGGAAACCTTTTATCGTACGAACGTATGGGACCCTTACGAACGTACGACAGACTAGGCTTGTGTGCAACCATGAATGATTTTTCGCTGGACCATCAGTTCTCGGAATCGGCTGCTGCCGTTGCCGATGCGACCATTAGGATCATCGCTTCCCGCGGCCTCGACGCAGTGAGCGTGCGCGAAGTGGCCAAAGAATCTGGTCTCGCTGCGGGCTCCGTGCAGTACCACGCCCCGAACAAGGAGATCCTGCTGGCGCATGCGTTCATTCGCTCCATTCAGCGGCAGACGGCTCGTCTTGAAGAGGCGCCGATCCCCAACGATGTATTCGAGGCCCGGGTGGTGCAGCTATCTGAACTTCTCCCCCTTGGCGGCGAGCGTCTCGAGGACGCGGCGATGTGGGTTACCTACGGCTCAGCGTCAGCAACGCGCGAGTGGATTGCCGACCTTTACAGTCAGGTGCTCCGCGGCTTCCAGCAAACGGTCGTAGAGGCACTGGGCGACGTGGACCAAGCTGAGCGAAAGGCGCGACTGGTCACGGCGTTGGTGAACGGCTTGACCATCGACAACCTAGGGGCCGATGAAGCGGAGGCAGATCGTGTTGTCGGGGACCTCCGCGAAGGTTTGCGCTTGATCCTCGGTGTCTAGCTTCTTCCCGCCATCCTCGGGCGAAACTACCGCTTCCGACCAGAGCCGGGGGATCCACCCAGATATATTTGGAAGGGTAGGTCGTCCCGCCTTTTCCTTTTCTTCTGCTTCTTTCTAGGTTTTTCGGATTCATTCGCTTTCATTCTCACGAGCGCCTTTTCGAAAGAATCCAAGGTTTCGACGAGAGATGCGGGTTCTGTCATCTGGGCGTGAAGCTGTTCTGGAAAGTATGAGGTCCGTCGGGATGGAGCGCTTTCGATTCTGACCTTGCGACCGACTGCTGAGCAATAGCGACCTGTTTCGTCAATCGTGTGTGGCTCGAGGCGGCATCGCTGAAGGTTGACCCAGACTCTGTGACTGCAGAGCGGGCATCGGGTGCTTCCGTCGCTCTCAAGTTCGACGGAGATTGGTTTCACCCCGCATTCGTTCGTGTGGTTCGAAACCGTCGTCACTGCGTCCGAAACTGTCGTGTGCGTATAGCGCATACGAATCAGACAGGCGTTGTTCACGACGCTGTTCTCTTCGCTGTTGTGCTCGTTCCTCTCGCTCTTTCTTACGTTTTTTGGGGTCGTGGTGAACTGGAAGATAGTTCTTCTCTGGATTGAGCGAGAGAACTGTTTTACAGCCAGGGCACTTTACTGTCCCGTTTTTCCTCAATGACAGCTTCTGCGGTTGTGGGACCGGTCTCGTGTGTCGCACCTGCGAGGCAGAACCCAGTTCTGCGGCATGCGAACTCACCGTCCGCTTTTGCTCCGTAGCTTTGACAACTGGCGCAGTGACGGGTCGTGTTTTGGCAGGGGATTGAGCTTCAGCCTTAGTTTGACCCGGTTTGTCGGCGGGCTTGAATACGGGAGCGGGGGCTTTAATCTCGGAGACTCGAGTTTTGAACTCTTGTTCGGGCTCGGCGAAACTCGAAGGGCACGTGACCCAGCTAATACCGCGTTTTTCTAAATGCAGCGGAAACGTCTCTGCATCAGCTAAATCGAACTCGCGCTGGCATGTGGGGCACGGTTTCTTGGCGGCGCTGCTGTTGTCAGCTTGCGATGAAAGCAAGTCCATGAATCGAACCTCCCTAACGTTTTAACTCAACATTAGGCAGATGAGCGCGATGATTTTATCCGTATGAAAAATTTTCGTTATCTAACGCAATAGCGGGCTCGTTCATTCCGGCCAAATAGTCAGCTGGTCCATGGCGTCGGAAGCTGGGTGGAGACGAAGATACTCGCGCATGTAGGGCAGCTCGAAATCCACGTGACCGTACGACGTCGGGCGGATCATTTCGGCGTCGATGAGCCGTTTGCGGTAGTTGCCCGCGTACTGGGAGTTGACCCCCATCCGCTGCGCAATGTCGGACATATTAGATGGCCCATCATCTTTCGACATCGCGGTGAGGAAGGTTCGGTCCACTTCGGAGAGGTCTCCGAGGGACGGCTCGTGGACGAGTTGCCCGAGTTTCCGGCGCGCACTCACGATGCCGAGTTCAACGGACTCGTTGGTTATGACGTGAGCAGTCTGGTTCCGGAACGCGTGCTGGCCGACCAGTTGAATCATGAAAGGGTAACCACCGGTTGCCTCAGCTGCTGTACCGAGCGCGTCTGGGTCCCATGAGACACCCACGTCAGCGGCGGGTTGTTCCAAGGCGACGCGGACATCGTCGAAGGGGACCATGTCCATCTCAATGCGGTTGGCTCGACGGAGGAATGTCACGGGATTGCGGCCTTCATCGGCAGCTAGCAACGGTTTCACGGCCCCCGGAATCCCCGCCATGGTCACTGCGATCTCCCGGTTTTCGCGGACAAGGTGTTGGATAGAGGTTCCGAAGTCGATGATCTCGTCCATCTGGGCGTAATGCAGTTCATCGAGTGTGATGAGAAGCCCGACGGGGTCCTGTCCGAGTGAAGCATCTTTTGCGGATTGGAATTCTAGAAAGTTTTCTAAGGATGAGCGCAGCGTGGGCGCGGGCGCATAGGCGGGTACCGATTCTGTCGTCAGTCCGAAGTTGAGAGGGCCGGTGACTCCGCTGATCCGGCGTTTCGGGGCGTCGGACTGTTCGTCGAGAAGCCGTACGGCGCGGTCGCGAATCCGCTCGGTGAACCCGCTTGTGGCGGTCTCCGAGATGACGTGCCATGAATTAAGTCGCGCGATGTGTTCGAACTCGTTGAGCAACGCAGTCTTGCCGATCCCGCGGGGGCCGGTGACAATCGAAATGCGTTCGTGGCTGCCGGGGCCGTCGTAAAGTGCAGCTTTGAAGTCTGCGATTGCATCCGCACGTCCGACAAACACGGGCGGGGTTTTGCCGACCGTGGCTGTGTAGGGGTTACGTGGAAGGGCTATCATCGTCGCCTTACTATCTCTTACTATCTTTTGTATCTTTACTATCTTTACTATCTTCCCAATCTTCCCGCCACGGGTTGATCGGGTGCCCTATTAAACTGACCCCCGTGTCAATCTTCATCGCTGTTATCGCTCTCCTCCTCGCCACCGCCCTCGTCGCAGCGCTAGGCGAGCGCACCGGGCTGCCGTGGCCTGCGCTACTGACCATCGCGGTGGCGCCCGTGCTTTTTATTCCGGGGATTGAGACGATCTCCATTCCCGCCGAACTGATTCTGCCGATCTTCCTTCCACCGCTGTTGTGGTCGCTGGCGCGCAGAACCAGTTGGGGGATGATTCGGGCGCAGCTCAACGTGGTGCTCACCATGTCGGTTGTGCTGGTGTTTCTGACTATCGCAGCGCTGACCGCGACATCGATGTGGCTGATGCCGGGGGTCGGAATCGCCGGCGCGATGGTGCTTGCATCTGCGATCGCGCCACCGGATCCAGTGGCCGTTGATGCCGTGGCGGGGCCCGCGGGAATCCCAAAGAGGATCACCGGAACGCTGCAAACGGAGGGGCTATTCAACGACGCGGCGTCCATCGTTGCCTTCAATGTGGCATTAACCGCGCTGGTGGCCGGCAGCGAAGTGGACTTCAGTGAGGGATTTGTAAAGTTTCTCTATTCAGCCGTCGCTGCGGTGATCATCGGCCTAGTGGTCGGGCGTTTGGCGGCGAAGTTTGTTAACACCGTCCCTGATTCCGTTATTCGCACCGCGTTCACCTGGGTCATCCCTTTCGCCGTGTTCATCGCGGCTGAGGAGATCCATGCCTCTGGCGTTATCGCGATCGTGATTGCGGCGGTCGAAATGAGTTCGCGCGCGACGCTCACCGCCGAGGACCGGTTGTCAGGACACTCCTTCTGGGAGACGGTAGAGATGCTTTTCACCGGTGTCGCCTTCGGGCTGATCGGCATGAGCGTGCGTGACGCAATCGACCACGCCGGGACCATGGTGTGGGAGGCCGTCGGGATCGGGCTGGTGCTTTCTGTTGTTGCCTTTGCTGTTCGATTCCTTTGGATGTGGGTGCTGTGCAGGGTTAACCGCGCGAAGGATCGCCACGACGTGGCGCCGTTGCGCCTGCAAGAAGTGCTCCTCATGACCTGGGCAGGAATGCGTGGGCTCGTGACATTGGCGTTGGTTTTGTCCATCCCCGCGGGAACCACCAAGTACCACCACGAGCTATCGGTCATTGCTCTTTCCGTCCTTACCTTCACAATGGTTATTCCCGGAATGCTCCTGCCTTGGCTCGTGCGGCAGCTCGACTTGGAGCACGGTCCCGACGCCCACGGTGACAAGGTGAACGCGGAGCTCAACGAACGCGCCTATGAGGCCGCGCGACGGGCGGTCCAAGAGCACGGACCCGCGCTTGCCCCTGAATCTTTCGACATGGTTCAGGAATGGCTCGACACCCTGGCAGAGCGCAGGCAAGCGGACCCGGAGGGCTCAAGGCAACGCCGGGAATCATTTTTGCGCGCACGAAAAGCAGCCGCTGACATGCAGCGGATTGCTCTTGAGGCCGCAACCGCCGAACTTCAAAGCGCACGCAAGGAGCGTCAGTACAACCCGGCGGATGTCGACGCTGTACTGGAAGAACTCGATCGCATGGTCATCGCGAAAGACCGTCACTCCTTATCGATGCCCCCTCACTTCAGCCAGCCGGATTAGAACGGCGGCCGAAGCAGGGAGGTGTTGAAGCTGATCCCGTACAGCTGCTCAAGCTCGTGCAGTTCCTTGAATAGCTCGGCGGGGTCCTCCTTCCTGTCGTAGGCGTTCTCAATCTTGTCGGCGATGGCGTGAGCTCTGGCGTAGAACTCGGACGCATGCCGGCGAGCAACCTGGATGTCGGTCAGCGTTTGCTTCCACTGTGGGTCCCGCGGGGTTAGATGGTCACCGATGAACCCGTCCGGCTGGTTGAGGGCGTACGTTCCGTCATCGAACAGCCAAACAATGTCACCGCTACTGGGATCAACGAGGTAGTAGGCCCTGCGATCTGTCTTCACGTTGTGATGGTGTTGGCACAAGCTGAACAGGTTTCCTGGGGTTGTAGGTCCGCCCTCATCGAACGGCACGCGGTGGTCTAGCTGACATTTCTCCGCTTTGAGCGAACACCCAGGCCAGAGACACGTTCCGTCCCGCCCGGCGCAGAAGGCCTTCATCCGAGCGGTGGGTGTGTAGCTGGTGGTTTCTTCTGACTCGACCCCTTCCAAATGGATCAAGCGTGCACCATCCGTTCCGCCCATTTCCTCTAGTGACGCCAGCCCGTGAGTATTTGTCCACCCAGATGCGGGGAAGTAGACCGCGGCGCCGTCGATTGGCTGGCCGCCTTGATCGCTGGGAGCGGTGGGCACGTATCCAAACAGTGTGATGTTCGGCGACGGAGTGATCTTCCCGGTGAGGAGCATCGTGATTGCATCCGCGGGAGAAATTTCCTGCTCCCGTGCGGTGGCTTCAATGAACTCCCGTACCGCCGCAATGGTTGCGTTATCGGCGTCGTACTCCATCGTCTTTCCGCCCGCGCGGCTGATGAACGCTACCGTCGCCCTCTCCTCCGCTTGCTTTTCCCGCCGTTTACGACGCGCACGGTCATAGCGCAGCCCCGGATCAATCTGCCCGATTATGCGAGGAAGGTGGTAGTAGATAGTTCCCGTGCCGGGGAATGCTTGGTTTGGTGACGTTGGCGTGAACAGATCTACCAGAAATTCGTCGATTGCCACGTAGACGCAGCCATCGACAGCATTCCCAAGATCGCTCATGACCGTGTCGATCGCTGCCAGCCGCGATACATCAAGAAGTTTCGATTCTTCCTGCAGCGCCCTGAGCATGGGCAGATCCTGCAAGCGCGCGTAGCCCAGCACGGCCCTAGTGATCGCGCGTTTATTCATGCCGGTGTCGCGCTGATACCCCGCAACAGTTAAGTCCATATCAATTTCTCCGAACCCTGGCTCGGAGAAACAAGAAAACAGTGAGTACTCAGCTTCGCGCGCGATGTGCGCGGCAGCCACCATACTTTCCTCAAAGCGCTCCACCGTGAAATACGGTTCTGGAGCGCCAATTTTCGACGACCCTCCGCCGTCTCCGTCAGCCCTTGTGCTCATCGGGACCCCCTTTTCAATTTCCTGCCCGATACCACCAATCTACCGAAACACTCGTTCGATGTGCAAGGGTGTTACGAAAACTTTTTCGATAAATTTTTACGAATCGGTTTCCGCGGGAAGGGGTCGGTTAAACGCTGCCCACGCTGCGATAACAATCGGTAAGGCTAGGAAAGCGAACGCGGGAAGATTGCCCAAAGCAATATTCAGGGCTGGAATATCCGTTTTTGGCCATCCAGGATTAGCGAACATTAGTGCTATAATGAGAAACGTCAGCGGCCAATGCATAGGGGAGCGTTGACGGATGAGGGTAAGAACAAAGGGGATGAGCCAAATTGCGTAGTAGAACTGAAGAAGGCCGCTGGCCATGAAGCCACCGGCAAGGCATGCGGCAATGGTGGCGAAGGACCACATAACTGGGTCCGCTTTACGCCAGGGCCACAGGGCGGCAATGGCGGCAGCGGTTGAGGCGACGACGACGATGGTGAGGAGAGTGACCAGCCATGACGGCCAGCCGAACAGAATGCCAAGGCCGCCGACGGATCCGTTGTAGCGGGGTCGTGGTTCGCTGAGGTAGGGGACCAGGTTGCTGAAGAACAGGTCCGGCGCAGCGATGGTAAACCAGCCGATCGCAAAAAGGACGACGAAGGTCAGGCCCGCGGTGACGATCGCGGCGAGTTGGCCGAAGGCGAGCGGCACGATGAGGATCACTGCGAACTGTGGTTTGACCGTGATCGCGATGCCAGCGGCGATGCCGGCGATGTAGGTCTCAGGGCGGCTCAGGTGGCCGCGCAGTCCGGCGTCTTTGGTGCGCAGGCACATCCACACGAAGACAACTAAGAGGAGCAGCAGAAAACCGTTGATGTTGGTGAGGTAAAGGGTCGTCCGGACAGGTTCCGGGCTTAGGAAAAAGGTGGTGACGGCAAGGGGAAAAACGGTGTGGAAGTAAGTCGTCGTCGATAAGCGTGTGGCGATGGCGATCGCCGCGACGATGCTGAGTGCGCCGAGCGCGAGGAAGATGAGGCGCGCGGTGGGCTGATCAGGGAAGAGGCCGAGTGGCGCGATGACGACGGTGCCGCCCGGAGTGTAGAGGTAGTGCGGCATGTCGATCGTGTAGTCGGAATCGAAAACCGGCTGACCAGCGAGGTACTTTCGCGCCGCGTTCCACACGGGCGTGAAGTCCGTCCCCGGGTTCTTGAACGGGAGGGTGACAGCGGCCTGGATGAGGGCCAGCACCATTGCGGTGTACATAAGGGGAACGAAGCGGTTGCTTTCACGCATACGGCGCAGACTAACACGCGGACGCGACACCGCCGGTGAGCGAATTTCCCGGTGAAGAAACACTTGTGAACTACTCTTGTGGGCGTGGATATGGATTTAGATGTTTTGGTGCGTTTGCTTCTGCCGCGCAAGGGGGATCCGCATGACGTGCGGATGCTCTATCTGATCGAAGCGGAGCAGAACAAGGAGCGATTGACCTGGCCGGACCGCAGCAGGGTAACGATTCCGGCGGGCGCCGAGGTCAGCTTTGAAACGTACTTCAATGCGTTTCCGGCGGGGTATTGGTCGCGGTGGTCGTCGATAGGCGAGGTTGTGCTCGCGATGGACGTGGAGGGTGCCGCGGCGATCAGCGTGTACCGCTCGAAGCACGACGGCACGCGCATCGCGGTGACCAGCGTCGAGGCGCAGGATGAACGCGTGGTGATCCCGCTCGCACTGAACAACTTCGAGGATGGCGGCTGGCTGTGGTTCGACGTCACAGCAGAGAGCGTGACGACGATTGCGAATGCGGGCTGGTACGCCCCTGCCGGTGCGCAGCCACGGGGGGAGAAGAAGGTAGCGGTAGGCATTCCGACCTTCAACCGTCCGCGCGACGCCGTGAACGCGCTGCACGCGCTGGCGGAGGATCCGTTGGTGCTCGGCGCGATTTCGGACGTGCTCATGCCGGACCAGGGCAACCAGCACCCGGCGGATGAACCTGATTTTGCTGACGCGGAGGCGAAGCTGGGCGGCCGGTTGAGGATTTTCCCGCAGGGGAACCTGGGCGGCTCGGGAGGCTACTCCCGTATCATGTATGAGGCTTTGACCTCGACGGATGCGCCGTACATTCTCTACATGGACGACGATATCGCGATTGAGCCGGACTCGATTTTGCGCGCGGTTCAGGCAGCGCGGTACGCCAAGGACCCGATTTTGGTTGGCGGGCAAATGCTCAACCTCCAGGATCGTTCGCAGTTGCGCACGAGCGGTGAGAAGGTCAACCGCGCCGATTTCATGTGGGGCGCGGCGGAGCACGCCGTCTACGACCACGATTTTGCGAAGTACCCGCTGGGTTACACCGGCACCCAGGAAGAGGAGCTGGACCCGAAAAAGACCACGTCGCGCGCGCTGCACCGCCGCATTGACGTGGACTATAACGGCTGGTGGATGTGCCTGTTCCCCCGCGAGGTGTGCGAGGAAATTGGGCTTCCGCTGCCCCTCTTTATCAAGTGGGACGACACCGAGTATTCGCTTCGCGCGGGAGCCGCAGGCTTTCCGACGGTCACGTGGCCGGGCGCCGCGATTTGGCACATGGCCTGGGCGGATAAGGACGACGCGATTGATTGGCAGGCCTATTTCCACCTGCGTAACCGCCTCATCGTCGCCGCGATGTACCACGACGGTGGGCCCGAGGGAATTATGAAGTCCATGCTGAAGTCCACGTACAAGCACGCGATGTGCATGGAGTACTCCACCATGGCGATTCAGATCGAGGCCATGAAGGACTTCTTGGCTGGTCCTGATCAACTGTTTGACATTCTCGAATCGTCGCTGCCGCGAATTCAGGGGGTGCGGAAGGATTATGACGATGCGCGGGTGGTGTCGTCGGCAAGCGAACTGCCCGCGCCGACGGGTGCTCCTGGCGTGCCGACGAAGGTCGTTGGGGGACGCTTGGCGAAGGTGAAGAAGATTCCGTGGGCCGTGAAAACCGTGCTTCACATGCGTAAACCCGAAGATCGTGCGCATTGGGAGGCCCCGCAGCTGCGGCTGACAGCGGAGGAGGCGCGGTGGTACACGCTCTCGCGCGTGGACTCGGCGACCGTTGCGACCGCGGGCGGCACCGGCGTCGCGTTTCGCAAGCGGAATAAGCAGCTTACCGACGACCTGGTGAAGCAAACGAAGGAACTCCAGAAGGAAATCGTCGCGCGGTGGCCGGAGCTAACCCGTGCGTACCGTGAGGCGAAACACGCGCTGACCAGCCACGAAGAATGGGAGAAGATCTTCCGTGAGCAATAAGGCAGAAAGCGACCTTCTTGTCGCTGTTCAGGACACGCTCTACGGCACTCCGGGAGTGCTGCCGACGGCGCGAGGGCTGTCGCACTTTGGTGAGCACGCGCTGGGGTGGATGGGGATCGCCGCGCTTGGTGGCGTTGCTCAACGGAAGAACGAAGATGAGCGGCGGAAGTGGATCGCGATGGGCCTCGGGGCGTTCACGGCGCATGCAGCGTCGGTGGTGTTGAAACGCATCGTTCGCCGGCGGAGGCCCCACGACCCGCGGGTGAAGGTCGGTGTGTCGACGCCGTCGAAGCTGTCTTTCCCCAGTTCGCACGCGACGTCGACGTCCGCCGCGATGGTGCACTTGGCGGACATTACCGGTTCTAAGGTTCCGTTGGTAGGAATCCCAATTATGATGCTGTCTCGGATGGTGCTCGGCGTTCACTACCCCACGGACACGCTCGCTGGAGCTGCGCTTGGGGTGGGAGTCGCGCGAGCCGCAATTGAGATTGAGAGGCAGACGAAGTGACTGAGCCAGTTCAGGAACCGGTGAAAGAGCCCTTCCTCAAACCCGAACCGCACACGGAAGGCGTGGACATTCCGCGCGCGAAGAAGCCACCGCGGAATTTGGTCGATGCGATGATCAAGGGTCTTCGCCCCAAGCAGTGGGTGAAGAACGTTTTGGTCGTTGCGGCGCCGCTGGCTGCAGGATTCGACTCGTTCACTACCAACACGGCGCTGGATATTGTTTTGGCGTTCGTGGTGTTCTGCTTCGCGGCGTCGTCGATCTACTTGGTCAATGACGCCCGTGACGTTGAAAGCGACAGGCAGCACCCGACGAAGCGGTTCCGCCCGATTGCGTCTGGCATGTTGCCGATTAACTTGGCGTACGTGATGTCGGTGGTGCTGATTGTCGCCGCGATCGGGTTGTCGCTGTTGGCAACGTCCGGGGTGGGGTTGGCCATTGTGGTTGGCACCTACATTGTGCTCCAGCTCGGCTACTGCTTCGGCTGGAAGCACATCCCGGTGATTGATATCGCGCTGGTGTCGTCCGGGTTCATGCTTCGCGCGATGGCCGGTGGCGTGGCTGCTGGCATTGAGCTTTCGCAATGGTTCCTGTTGGTTGCAGCGTTCGGTTCGCTGTTCATGGCCTCCGGTAAGCGATACGCGGAGCTGTTGCTCGCGGAGCAAACCGGTGCGAAGATCCGGAAGTCCTTGCAGGGGTACACGCAGACGTACCTGCGCTTTGTGTGGACGCTGTCCGCGACGGCTGTCGTGATGTCTTACGCGCTGTGGGGCTTCACGCTGTCCAACGCTGTGCCGACGGACCAGGGCGTGTGGTACCAGATTTCTATGGTTCCGTTCATCATCGCGATCCTGCGCTACGCGGCTGATGTGGACCGCGGTAACGGTGGTGCGCCGGATGAGATCGCGTTGAATGACCGCGTGCTTCAGGCGTTGGCGTTGCTGTGGCTGGCCACGATTGCGATGGCTGTGTATGTGATTCCGGCTATCGGTTAGAAGCTGGCGAATGAATAAAGCTCGTGTTTCGCTAGCGGCGTCTGCGCTCGTCGCAGGCGTTTTCGCTTGGTGGGGCGGTTGGTCCCGCCGCTGGATGAGCGACGATGGGCTGATCGTGTTGCGCACTGTTCGCAATATTCTTGCTGGCAACGGCCCCGTGTTCAATGCCGGCGAACGCGTGGAGGCCAACACATCGACGTTGTGGCAGTACCTGATTGCCGCGTTCGGGTGGGTGCCTGGCGTTCGGCTTGAGGCGGTTGCGCTGTGGTTGGCGTTGCTGTGCACGGTCGGCGGTGTCGTCGTGGCGACCTGGGCATCGGGGGCGCTGTGGCAGCGCGCGTGGCCCGGGATGGTTGCGCCTTTCGGTGGAATTATTTACCTTTCGCTGCCGCCAGCCAGGGACTTTGCAACGTCCGGGTTGGAGTGGGGGTTGTCGCTGGCCTGGTTTGGGGTGTGGTTCGCCGGGCTCGTGGCGTGGGCGCGATGGCGCGAAGTAGGGTCCGGATGGCTGCTGTACGCGTTAGCGTTCTGGGGCGGGCTGTCGTGGCTGGTCAGGCCGGAACTCGCGCTGTATGGGGCGGCGACTGGGCTGATGCTCATCGTCGTGTACTGGCGGCAGTGGAAGCGCATTAGTCTCATCGCCGCGGCGGCGCTCCCGGTGCCAGCGGGGTACGAATTATTCCGGATGGGTTATTACGGCCTGCTCACACCGCACACGGCGGTGGCGAAGTCCGCGTCTGATTCAGCGTGGGGCGTCGGCGCGGCGTACGTGTGGGACACCGTGGGGACATATTGGTTGTGGCTGCCGTTGCTGCTTGTGGTGGGGCTCGGGGTGTGGTTCGGCCAGCGGTTGGAATCGCGCGAACTCCTCGTCGTGGGTGTGGTTGTCGCGTGCGGGCTGCTGCACTTGCTCTACGTCGTCCGCGTAGGCGGGGACTTCATGCATGGACGCATGGTGTTGCTCCCATTGTTCGCGTTGCTGATGCCGGTTGCGGCGCTGCCGCTTCGCGCGCTGAGCGGGTTAGCGTTGGGCGTGGTCGTCGTGTGGGCGTCAATCGTTGTGTATCGGGGCCACGCGCTTGGCTTTGATCCTTTTGATCTTGAGCCTACTGACCTGACGATCGTTGATGAGCGCGAGTTCTGGACCGCGATCATGCTGCGCGAACCCGGGGATCCCCCGCACAATGCAGATGATTTCTTGGGTGTCGACTTGATGCGTAACTGGAATGCAACAGTTCCGCAGGCAGTAGAAGACAACGTGGCTGCGTTTTCGCTCGTGCGGATTTCGGAGAACCCGAAGGAATACGTGTGGGACCCGTTCCCGAGGGTGGAGGCGGAGACCGATCTGCTCAACATTCCGCCGACCATTTACATGACCAACTTGGGCATGACAGGCATGAACGTGGGCTTGGACGCGCGTGTGTTGGAAACCATTGGGCTTGCCACTCCGCTCGCTGCGCGCCAACCGCGTATCGACGAAGGTCGGATCGGCCACGACAAGTTCCTCCCTAGATATTGGCAATACGCGGATACGGCGGTGGATCCGGATCGGTTGCCGGATGGCGTCGATAAGCAAAAGCTCTTGCAAGCGCGCGCGGCGTTGCGGACGCCTGAGATCAATGAGTTGCTTGCGACATCGCGTGAGCCGATGAGCGTGAAGCGCTTTGCCAAGAATGTGAAGTTTGCGCTGACTACGGGGCGGACGCTGGAGCTGGAGAAGGACCCCGCGAGCTACTTAGATGAGCAGACGCTGAAGCGTATCGACGACGGTGAGGACGTGGGCCTCCACGGCCCGCAGGTCTATTGGCCGGTACGCACCGGCGGCTAGCGGGTGGAAGATCTTGGCCGCCATTGATAACATCGCGGTAACAATGTGTGACGACTTTGCGATAGTCCTGTGTGTAATCGCAAAAATTTCCAAGCTTTGAGATAGGTGGATTGAATCCAATGACTGCGACTCGTTCTGCGCGCCGCTCTGCTATTGCCATCGTGGCTGCGCTGGCTGCACTGTTAATGATGTTCGCTGCGCCGCAGGAAGCGGAGGCGAACCCGCGCGGATGGCTCCGCCCGGACGCGACTGGAAAGTGCGAGTGGGATCGCACGAAGTTCTGGGTCCAGCGCTGTGACGTGTTCTCTCCAGCAATGGGCCGCAACATCACCATGCAGATCGTTCCGGCAACGCGCGGGGGTAACGCTGGCCTGTACCTTCTGGACGGGCTGCGCGCGACGAATCGTTCCAACGCCTGGCTGGTAGACACCAACGCGGCGCGTATTTACGAAAACACCAACATCACGTTGGTGATGCCGGTTGGCGGTGAAGGTTCCTTCTACGCCGACTGGTTCGCTCCCGCCAAGTTTGGCAACCAGATGGTGAACTACAAGTGGGAGACGTTCTTGACCAAGGAGCTCCCGCCATACCTGCAGCGCCACTTCGGTGTTGCGCCGAACAACAACTCCATCGCCGGGTTGTCCATGGGTGGAACGGCCGCGATGAACTTGGCAGCGAAGTACCCGCAGCAGTTCCGCCAGGTTCTGTCCTTCTCTGGGTACCTGACCACCACGCTGCCGGGTATGCAGACGATGCTGCGCGTGGCACTGCTTGATGCTGGTGGTTACAACCTCAACGCCATGTGGGGTCCGGTTGTCTCGCCGCTGCGTTTTGAGAACGACCCGTTCTTGAACATGAACCGCCTGCGCAACACCTCCGTGTACGTCTCTGCCGCTACCGGTGTTCCGGCCCCGAACGATGGCCCGCTGCCATTGGACATCCAGGCTTCTGCGACTGCGCTGGAAGCTGGTGCCCGCGCCACCACCCGCATCTGGGAAGCGAAGGCTCGCGCTGAGGGTCTGAACCCAGTGACGGATTACCCGTCTGCCGGCTTGCACAACTGGAACCAGTTCGGCAGCCAGCTGGCGAAGACCAAGCCGCTTGTTCTTAACCACATGCGAGCTTGGTAGATCTTCGGCGTGTCATCGCCTAAAGTCTAAAGTAAAACTTAAACTTTGCGACGAAGCTCACCTATTTAGGCCCGCGCCGTGGGAGGGGAACCCACGGGGCGGCGGTGCCAGGATAGTCGCTGACCCATTTGTGCATCTCTACATGAAGGGCAATTACCCATGCGCGTTTCACCTCGACGTTCCCCCGCTAACAAAAAGCCGGCCTCTGCAACAAAGAAGACCGTTGCCATCGGGGCTGCCTGCGCCGTGGTAGTCACGGCTGTTCCAGCCGCTGCGCAGATGAGCAGCGACTTGTCTTCGCAGCTGAGCAGCGGCCGCGGTCTTTCTGATTTGGTCCGCCCGGCTGACCCGCCGCAGCGGCCAACGCTCAAGGAGCAGGAAAACCCGAAGATCGAAGGCCTGCCGAAGGACGTGTCGGTTCAGCGCATTAAGTGGATCACGCAGCGCCGAGTCGCGCTGGACATCAACTCCGCAGCCATGCCTGGCAAGCCGATCCGCGTTGAGGTACTGCTTGCCCGCGACTGGGGCCAGAACCCGAACGCCACCTTCCCAGAGGTGTGGGCGCTCGACGGCCTGCGCGCGCGTGACGACGAAAATGGTTGGACGATTGAGACCAACATTGAGCAGTTTTACGCAGACAAGAATGTGAATGTCGTTCTTCCCGTCGGCGGTGAGTCCTCCTTCTACAGTGACTGGCAGAAAGCCGACAACGGCAAGCATTACATGTGGGAGACGTTCCTAACCAAGGAGCTGATCCCGATCATGACCAACCAGTTCCGCTCCAACGGAAAGCGCGCTGTTGTTGGTCTGTCCATGGGTGGTACCGCCGCGATGAACCTAGCTCAGCGCAACCCGCACCTGTTTGAGTTCGTCGGCTCCTTCTCCGGTTACCTGGACACAACAACCACCGGTATGCCGATGGCGATCAAGGCGGCCATGAGGGACGCCGGCGGCTACGACGCGGAGGCCATGTGGGGCCCGATGGGCTCCCAGGACTGGGTCGAACACGATCCGAAGCTGGGGATTGCGAACCTGAAGGGCAAGACCGTGTACGTCTCCGCCGGTTCCGGCACCGATGACTTTGGCAAGCCTGGTTCCGTGGCAACCGGCCCAGCTGTGCCGGCTGGTGTGGGCCTGGAGGTCATTTCCCGCATGTCAACGCAGACCTTTGAGGGGTACGCGAAGCGCGCTGGCATCCCGATCACCACTGTCTACCGCCCCTCCGGCGTCCACGCGTGGCCGTACTGGCAGTACGAGATGACGCAGGCATGGCCGAAGATGGCCGACGCCCTCGGCGTTGCGAAGGAAGACCGCGGCGCGCAGTGTGCACCGATAGGCGCGATTGCGGAAGCAACCAAGGCTGGCCAGATTGGATCCTGCGTGAACAACGAGTATGACGTGGCAGACGGTAGGGGCAAGGCCCAGGACTTCCGCAACGGTGCGGCGTTCTGGTCGCCGGAGACCGGCGCGCAGGTTCTGTTTGGTGCAATTCTGGCTACCTACAACGGCAATGGTGCCGCGAACGGCTGGCTGGGCTTCCCGCTGACCGGCGAGCAGAAGACTCCGGACGGCAAGGGCCGCTTCGCGCACTTCCAGAATGGTTCTATCTACTGGACCCCGGAAACGGGTGCTGTCCCGATCCCGGCCGACATGGTCAAGGCCTGGGGTACCGCGAAGTTTGAGGCGGGCCCGCTGGGCTACCCGGTTGAAGACGCGATCCCAGTCCGCAACGGCTTCGTGCAGAAATTCCAAGGCGGCTACGTTGCACGCAACGAGCAGAACCAAGCGTTTGTTGTCTACGGGGAGATTGGTAGGAAGTACGGCGAGATGAAGACCGCTCACTCTGAGCTGGGCTTCCCTAAGTCCAACGAGCGCCTGATCAAGGGCGGCGCGTTCCAGGAGTTCGAGCACGGAAACATCTACTGGTCGCCGCAGACCGGCGCGAAGTTCATCAAGTTCGGCGCCACCTTCGAAGAGTGGGGCAAGAACGGCTGGGAGCAGGGACGCTTCGGCTGGCCGACGTCAGACATGCGTGCGATTCCGGGCGGCACCACCATTGATTTCCAGCACGGCGGCTACAACGAGGTCGCGGGCATCGTTCGCGAGAAGGGTCGCTAAATGCGCAAGCTAGTAGCAGTAACGCTCGCAGCGGCCACGGCTTTCTCGCTCGCTGCGTGCGGCGGTAAGGAGACCGTTGAAAACGATGCGCCTGCGTCGAAATCTGCGGTTCCGACGGTGACTACGCAAGCCAGTGCGTCGTCAAGCGAAAATGCGCCGAGCGAAAGCGAGCCCGCGAGCAACGAGGGCCCGGCGCGTGAGGTCAGCGAAGAGCCGACCGCTGCGGAGATCCCTACGGGCGATGAGGAATTTTTGAACCGCCTGCGGGACGCCGGAGTGAATGTTGAGGGCGACGAGCAGGTGCTCATCAGCACTGCTCAGGGCGTGTGCGCCGACAATATGGTCACGCGCGATGCGGTCGCTGGGCAACTCATTGAGCAGCAGCGCACGTCCCTGTCGTTTGAGGAGCTGACGAAGCTTATCGACGACTCGGCGCGCGCGACAGTCTGCCCGTAACTGGTCAAGTAGGAGGCGCACGTGCGGAAACGTGCTGTATGGATTGCTCTTGCGGTTCTGGCGGTCGCGGCCGTGGTCGCGCTCGCCGTGACGCAGGGCGGAAAGAACGTGCCGGTCCCAACGCCACCGGGGCCGGGGAAAGAAACTGAAACCCAAGCGGTCGGGCCGGACTGGTGCCCGAAGGTGGAGTTCATCTCCGTTCCGGGGACCTGGGAGTCGGCGCCGGACGATGATCCGTTTGCGCCGCGGGCGAACCCGAAGAGTTACATGCTCTCTATTACCGGGCCGCTGCAGCAGAGCTACGACATTGGTGACGTGCGCGTTTTCACCGTGCCGTACACCGCGCAGTTCCGCAACATCCAGACGCCGCACGGGCGCAGGGAGATGCCGTATGACGAATCCCGCGATGAGGGAACGGCGAAGCTGAACGGCGAGCTGAAGTACGTGGCACAGACCTGCCCGCAGACCAAGTTCATCATGGCCGGGTTTTCCCAGGGCGCGGTGATCGTGGGCGACGTGGCCAGCGATATCGGTAACGGGCGTGGCGTTGTCGACGCCGATCGTGTACTCGGCGCGGTGATGATCGCGGACGGGCGCCGTGAAAATGGTGTGGGCGTGAACCCCGGCAACCCACTGGGTGGCATCGGTGCTGAGATTGCGTTGCAGCCGCTCAATGCGGTGGTGCAGGCGGTGACGCCGGGCGCGACCATGCGCGGCGCGCGCGACGGCGGATTTGGCTCCCTGAATGATCGAGCGTATGAGATTTGTGCCCCCGATGACACGATCTGCGATGCCCCGATGGGTGTAGGGGATGCGATCGGCCGTGCCAACGAGCTGGTCGGCGCGCAGGGAGTCCACGCGCAGTACGCGTCGAACCCCAACGTGATCCCCGGCTCAACGGCCAGCGAGTGGACGTTGCAGTGGGCGCGCCAAACTATCGATTCCCAGTAGGTCACAACACGGTAACATTTAGTTTTATGGATATTGAAGCTCTCCTCTACCAGTTCTATGACGAGAATGATCGGATTGACCTGCCGTCGGAGCTCTCGCTGGCGCAGCTGTGCGAGTCCCTTTATCAAGGTTCCGCGGAGTTCGGTGGCGGGGAGCTTCACGCCCTGCGCTACTGGGATTTCTCCGAAGACCGCGAAGGCGTAGCAGTTGATTTCACGCGCGCAGACGTGATCACGCGCATCAAGGCGGTGGCCACGCGCCTCCAGCAGATCGGTCAGCCGGGTGATCGCGTGGCGATCATGGCGGCGAACTCGCCGGAGTATCTCTTTGGTTTCATGGGTGCGCTGTACGCCAACCAGGTTCCGGTGCCGCTCTATGACCCGAACGAGCCTGGCCACGGCGAGCAGCTTACGGCGGTGCTGGCGGACAGCGGTGCCACGACGGTTTTGACAAACAATGCTGGCGCGAAGGCGGTGCGCGAGTTTTTCGCGCCCGTTCCCAAGCCGGAGCGTCCGCGCGTGTTGGTGGTTGATTCGCTGCCGGATTCTCTCGCGGAGAGCTACGAGCTGCCTGACGGGCTGGATCAGATCGATGACATCGCCTTCTTGCAGTACACCTCTGGTTCGACCCGCCTGCCGGCTGGCGTTGTGCTGACCAACCGGGCGATCATGACCAACATCTTGCAGATCTACAACGCTGCGGAGCTGAAGTTCCCGCTGCGCTTGGTTCACTGGCTGCCGCTGCACCACGACATGGGCATCATCATCGCGGTTTTGGTCACTATGTTGGGCATGCCGTGGGAGTTGATGAACCCGCGCGACTTTATCCAGCAGCCGAAGCGCTGGATTGACCAGCTCACCGCGCGCGAGGGGGACGAGGAGAACTTCGTCTACACAGTCGTGCCGAACTTCGCGCTGGATCTGGCTGCGCGCTACGCCAAGCCGGAGAACCCAGCTGACCTGGACTTCCAGTACGTCGACGGCATGATCATCGGCTCCGAGCCCGTCACCAAGGCGGCGCTGACCAGCTTCATCGATGCATTCGGTGAATCCAACCTGGACCAGACTGTGCTCCGCCCGAGCTACGGTCTGGCCGAGGCCACCCTGATTGTCACCACGCCGCAGACACCGGAGCGCCCCGTGTTCACGCACTTCGACCGCGATGCGGTTGCGGACGGCAGGCTCGTTGTCGTGGGCGACGATGAGTCGAACGGGATCGCTTTTGCATCCAACGGCCAGGCAGTGGGCAACATGGATTACGCCATCGTCGTCGACGGCCAGGCCGTCTACGCCAACGGCGAAGGTGATGAGGACCGGATTGGTGAGCTCTGGCTGCGCGGGGAGAACCTCGCGTCGGGCTACCTCAATCGCGAGGACGAAACCCACGAAACGTTCGGGAACTCCCTTGAGATCTCTGGGAGTAACGTGGACGGCTCCGAGGGCGATAATTCCGGTACATGGCTGGCCACGGGTGACCTCGTGGGCATCCACGATGGACAGATCTACATCACCGGTCGCGTCAAGGACCTCATCGTCATCGCCGGTCGCAACCACTACCCGCAGGACATCGAGGCCACCGTGCAGGAGGCATCCGGCCACGTCCGTGCAGATTCGGTGGCGGCGTTCGCGGTGCCAGGCGAGGACGTCGAGAAGCTCATTGTGCTCGTTGAACGCGCTGATGGCGCGAGCGAAGAGGGCGACGCTGCGGCCGAGGATGCGATCCGCGCCGCGGTGACAGCAACCCACGGCATCTCGCCGGAGGTCGTGGAGTTCCGCGCGCCGGGTGAGATTGCTAGGTCCACGTCCGGAAAGATCGCGCGCAGGGTGAATAGAAAGAAGTTCTTGGGTGAGTAACCAAACTCCACACATGACCGAAACGGACCTCATCGAATGGCTGGTCGCCTGGACTGAAAAAGCGACGCAGACGACCGTCGATAAGGCACAAGCCCCCGACGTTCCGCTGGAGCAGCTGGGCCTAAGCTCGCGCGATGTCATCATTTTGTCCGGCGAGCTGGAGAACCTGCTGGGCGTCAAGCTCGACCCCACGGTGGCGTACCAGTACCCCACCATCCGCGAGCTGGCCAACGGGCTCATCAGTGCGCAAACGCAGGGCACATCGCTTGACGACGACGCGATGCGGACCCCGCATCGCGACGCCCACCGCGGCCACGACGTAGCCATTATCGGCCGCGCCGGGCGCTTCCCGCAGGCAGATAACCCGGAGGAGTACTGGAAACTGCTGGTCGAGGGCCGGTGCGTGACCGGTTCGCTGCCGGAAGGGCGCTGGAGCACCTACGCGGGTGATGAGGTCATGATGAACAAGATCCGTGACCTCAACGTCCAGGGCGGGTACCTGGATGACATCACGAGCTTTGACAATGAGTTTTTCGGTCTGTCGCCGCTGGAAGCTGCGAACATGGACCCGCAGCAGCGGATCATGCTTGAGCTGGCCTGGGAGGCTTTGGAGGACGCGCACATTCCGCCGTCGAGCCTGCGTGGGGAGTCGGTTGGTGTGTTCGTCGGCTCCTCCTCGAATGACTACGGGCTGATCGTCGCTGCCGATCCGGCGGAAGCGCACGCGTACGCGCTGACGGGTACGTCGAGCTCGATCATCCCGAACCGTATTTCCTATGCTTTTGACTTCCGCGGTCCGTCGATGAACGTGGATACCGCGTGTTCATCATCGCTGGTCAGCGTGCACCACGCGGTGCGTGCGCTGCGTGACGGCGAGGCTGATGTGGCGTTGGCCGGTGGCGTGAACATTTTGGCGTCGCCGTTTATTTCCACCGCTTTTGCGGAGCTCGGCGTGATTTCGCCGACGGGTAAGATCCACGCTTTTTCCGACGACGCTGATGGTTTCGTGCGCTCGGAGGGAGCGGGCTTCATCGTGCTGAAGCGCCTCGAGGACGCTGAGGCTGATGGCGATGAGATCCTGGGCGTGATCAAGGGTTCGGCGACGAACTCGGATGGTCACTCCAACGGTTTGACCGCTCCGAACCCGGACGCGCAGGTAGACGTTCTGCGCCGGGCGTACGCGGACGCGGGCGTGGATCCATCAACCGTGGACCTGGTGGAGGCCCACGGCACCGGTACAGTCCTGGGCGACCCGATCGAGGCCAGTGCGTTGTCCACTGTGTTGGGGGAGGGGCGCTCGGACGCTGAGCCGCTGCTGCTCGGATCGGCGAAGTCGAACATCGGCCACACCGAATCCGCGGCGGGCGTCGCCGCGCTGATCAAGGTGATCGAGGCGCTTGGCCACGACACCGTGCCGCCGACCGCCAACTTCACCGAAGGCAACCGATTTATTGATTTCTCCACGATCGAGGTCGTCGAGGATCCCCGCGAATGGCCACAGTACTCCGGCCGCCGCGTCGCGGGTGTTTCCGGTTTTGGTTTTGGTGGCACCAACGCCCACGTTGTCCTCACCGACTACGTTGGCGCCCACGAGGCCACGCGGTTCATTGACCCGGACAACCCTAACCGCGTTGCGCTGCCGGTCAGCGGCCTGTTGCCGTCGCGCCGCAAGGAATCTGCCGCGCAGATCGCGCAGTGGCTGGAATCGACGAAGCATTCGGATTCCGATCTTCCCGCCATCGCGCGCTCGCTGGCCACGCGCAACCACGGCCGCAGCGCCGCCGTGGTCACCGCGGACACGATCGAGGCCGCCGTGAAGGGGCTCAGCTCCGTCGCTGAAGGAAAAACAACGACCGGGGTGGTCAGCCAGGACGCCCCGTCCACGATGGGCCCGGTCTTTGTGTATTCCGGGTTCGGCTCCCAGCACCGCAAGATGGCCAAGCGCCTGGTGGAGATCTACCCGCCGTTTAAGAAGCGGATCGAAGAGCTGGATAAGGTCGTGGGCGTGGAATCCGGCTGGTCGATGCTGGACATCATTCTTGATGACGAGAAGACGTACGACACCGAGACCGGCCAGGTCACCATTACCGCGATCCAGATCGCGCTGACTGATCTTATGGCAAGCTTTGGCATTCGCCCCGCCGCCACCATGGGAATGTCCATGGGTGAGATGGGCGCTGCCTACGCGTCAGGCGGTTTGAGCGCCGAGGACGCCATCATCATCGCCTGTGCGCGCGCCCGCCTGATGGGGGAGGGCGAGCAGGTTCTGGCTGGTACTGACGGTGAAGGCGCCATGGCTGTCGTCGAGTTGTCGCGAGAGGAACTCACCGAATTCATCGCGGAGCACCCCGAGGCCACCGGTGTGGAGCCGGCCGTCTACGCAGGTCCCGGGATGACCACGGTCGGTGGGCCGGGCAAGGCGGTTGATTTCCTCGTCGACAAGCTTGAAGGCGAAAAATTTGCGCGCAAGCTGGGCGTGCGCGGCGCGGGGCACACCTCGATGCTTGATCCGATTTTGGGTGAGCTCGCCGCGGAAATCGCTGGTATTACGCCGAAGCCGCTGCACACGCCGCTGTTTTCGTCCGTGCATAGGGGCAAGACCTATGGCGTCGGTGCTGTCGTCCACGACGTGGAGTACTTCACCTACATGACCAACCACCCGGTCTATTTCCAGGATGCGACGGAGGCCGCGTTCGCCGCGGGCCACACGACGTTCGTGGAGATTTCGCCGAACCCGGTTGCGCTGATGGGCATGATGAACACAGCGTTTTCCGTGGGCAAACCCGACGCGCAGCTTCTTTTCTCCCTGAAGCGAAAAGAAGAAGAGGTGGAGACCCTCTCCGACCTCGCCGCGAAGCTATACGTGCAGGGTATGCCGGTTGATTTCGCTGCGATGTTGGGCTCCGGCCCGCGTATCGACGTGCCGAAGACCGCATTTAAGAAGACGCCTTTTTGGACTACCGCGCGGCCAAGCTCCGGCAGCGCGTCCAGCGGTCGCGTCTCGCTTCCCGACGGCTCGGTGGCGTACTCCGCCTCGGCCGATTCCGTGTTCTCCGCGCTCCAGCTGGTGGAGCAGGCCGCCGCTGACCTGATCGGTACCGATGCCGCGAGCGCGAGCGCGCAGGTCGTGGAGCACGCGACGCTCCCTGCCTCTGGTGAGATCACCACCATCGCATCGACCAACCCCGCTGGTGTGGCCGTGAAAATTTACTCCGGGGCCTCGCTGTTGGCGGAAGGTTTCGCTGGGTCCGCGGCGACGGCGCGCGTATCGGTTGCCCCCGCTGCCGCCGTACCCGCCCCGGCGCCAGAATCCCCCAGCACTACCTCTGGTGTCGCCCCCGCCTCCGCATCGACCGCGACGTGGACCCCGGGCACGCCCGTGGCTGAGCACCTGCGGTTCATCGTCTCCGAGTCCATGGGCTATGACGCCGAAGACCTGCCTGATGAGCTTCCGCTCATTGACCTCGGCCTGGATTCGCTGATGGGTATGCGCATTAAGAACCGCGTGGAGAACGACTTCCAGATCCCGCCGCTTGACCTTCAGGCTTTGCGGGATGCGTCGGTCGCAGACGTGATTGCGCTGGTGGAAGACGCCGTGGCGAGCGTGCCCCGCGTCGCCCCCCGCGACGCGTCTGAGCGCATGGTCTTCGGCGCCTGGTCGAAGTACACCGGCGCTGCCCCCGCCGGCGTGACCAGCCACCTGCCCGGGATCACCGACGAACAGGCGGCAAACATCGCGGGTCACCTCACGGAGCGCTCCGGGATCGGCATCACCGCCGACAATGTGAAGGGTGCTACCGCTCTCGAGCAGTTGGCCGACCTAGTGCGCGAGGGCCTAGAAACTCCGGTCGAGGGCAACGTTCGAGTGCTTCGGCCGCGACAGGACACGGATCGCACTGGTGACGGTTCTCAGCCACCAGCCGTGTTCCTCTTCCACCCCGCTGGCGGATCCAACGTCGTCTACGAGCCCCTGACCAGGCGCCTTCCCCAAGACGTTCCGGTCTACGGCCTGGAGCGCCTCGAAGGATCACTTCAAGACCGCGTCAAGGAGTACCTGCCCGACATCATCGAGCTCGCCGATGGCGGCCCCATCGTCCTGGGCGGCTGGTCCTTCGGCGGGGCGCTGGCCTACGAGGTCGCGCATCAGCTTCAGCAGCTTCGCGCGGGCGCTGATGGGGACTCAGTGATCCCCGAGGTGAAGTTCATCGCTTTGCTGGACACCACCCGGCCGCGCAACCCCACGCCGGATACCCCGGAAAACGTTAAGGCACGGTGGGAGCGCTACGCGGCCTTCGCCAAAGAGACCTACGACCTGGATGTCGAGGTCCCCTACGAGATGCTGGAAACCCAGGGCGAAGACGCTCTCATCGAGATGCTGACCAGCTATCTCGCCGCCGCGGGCGGTTCCGACAACGGCCTGGCAGCAGGAGTCCTCGAGCACCAGCGGGCCAGCTTCGTGGACAACCAGATTCTCGCGAAGGTGGATATGCAGCGGTGGGCGGCCGTCGATAAGCCTGTGCTTTTGTTCCGCTCTGAGCGCATGCACGATGGCGCGATCATGCTGGAGCCGGCGTACGCGGACATCGCGGAAGACGGCGGCTGGGCGAAAATTGTCGATGACCTGGAGATTGTCCACCTGCCGGGCGACCACCTGGCGGTCGTGGATGAGCCCGCGATTGGCATCGTGGGTGAGAAAATGACCGAATGGCTCAACGGCGACCGCGACGTAAAGGAGTAACGTGTCCGCACCGCAGACCACCAACGAAAAGCTCGCTGACCTGCGCGATCGCCTTGAGCTCGCGCAAGACCCCGGCTCGGAGCGCGCGCGTGCTCGCCGCGACGAGGCAGGTCAAACGACGCCGCGCCAACGCATTCACGCGCTTCTCGACGAAGGGTCCTTCGTTGAAATCGGGGCCCTCGCGCGCACGCCGGGCGACCCTGAGGCCGTGTTTTCCGACGGTGTTGTGACTGGCTACGGGCGTATTGACGGCCGGCCGGTGGCGATCTACGCCCACGACAAAACCGTCTACGGCGGTTCGGTGGGCGTGACCTTTGGCCGCAAGGTGGTTGAGGTCATGGAGTTTGCCATCAAGATCGGCTGCCCGGTGATTGGTATCCAGGATTCCGGTGGCGCGCGCATTCAGGACGCGGTGACATCGCTGGCGATGTATTCGGAGATCGCGCGGCGCCAGATGCCGTTGAGTGGTCGCAGCCCGCAGATCTCCATCATGCTGGGCAAATCCGCCGGTGGTGCTGTGTATGCGCCGGTGACCACGGACTTCATCGTCGCGGTCGAGGGCCAGGCGGAGATGTACGTGACCGGCCCGGCCGTGATCAAGGAGGTCACGGGTGAGGACATCTCCTCGGCGGAGCTCGGCGGCGCACGCCAGCAGGAGCTCAACGGAAACGTCTCCGTGGTCGTGCCGAGCGAGGAAGAGGCCTTCGATTTCGTCCGCGACCTGCTGGGGCACCTGCCCACGTCGACCTTCGACGACCCGCCTGTCGTGTGGGCGCCCGCCGACGAGGACCTCGACGATTCCGCGCTGGACACGTTCATGCCGGACGACACCAACGCGGGCTACGACATGATGGACCTGCTGGTCCAGCTCGGCGACGACGAGGAGATCTTGGAGATCCAAGAGAACTACGCGCCGAACTTGATCTGCGCCATCGGGCGTATCGACGGCCGGCCAGTCGCGTTCGTGGCCAACAACCCACTGCACTTCGCGGGGTGTATCGATGCCGCTGCGGCCGATAAGGGCGCGCGCTTCATCCAGACCTGTGATGCCTACAACCTGCCGCTGATCTTCGTGGTGGACACCCCGGGGTATCTGCCCGGTGTGGAGCAGGAGAAAGTCGGCCTGATCCACCGCGGCGCCAAACTGGCGTTCTCCGTGGTGGAGGCAACCGTGCCCAAGGTCACGCTGATCGTGCGCAAAGCCTACGGCGGTGCGTACGCCGTGATGGGTTCAAAGAACTTGACCGGTGACTTGAACTTCGCGTGGCCCACCGCGCAAATCGCCGTGATGGGCTCTGCCGCTGCCGCCGTGATGATCCAAGGCAAGCAGCTCGCCGCCGTGGAGGATCCGGATCAGCGCGCCATGATGAAGAAGATGTTCATGGACTTCTACGACGAGACCATGACCAGCCCATACGTCGCCGCCGAGCGTGGCTTCATCGACGCCATGATCCAGCCCTCGGAGACGCGCCTGACCCTGCGCCGGGCCCTGCGCCAGCTGGCCACGAAGCAGACGAAGGACCTGCCGAAGAAGCACGCGATCCGCCCGATGTAACGCTCTTGGACATCGCTGCGATTCATAGATAGATTGAAAGCCAGTTTTTATTCGCCGCGTAAATGAATCGGCCGGACTTAAAGTGAGGAGAGATCTATGCTGAGCAGTGCTGTTGACATCCTGGGTGACCTGATCGCCCTCATCTACGGCTTCATCGCGCCTTTCCTGCCGCGCTAAGCCGCACGATTAGCCCAAGCACTTAAGTAGCCCGTCCGCGACATTTGTTGCAGACGGGCTACTTTTTCTCCTTGCTAGGCTTTTCGCTTCCCAACAAGCGATGCCACCCCGCGCCAGCCGAGCATGAGCAGCGCGGACATGACGGTGGCCACGATCACGAATGACCAGTGCGGCAGCGCCTGGTTGCGGATTCCCCAGATGACTAGGCCGGTCACCACGGTGACCAGCCAGATGATCACGCCCTTGTTCTGGCGGGTGATCAGCCAGCCCAGTGCTACACCGAGCGCGAACGGCCACACGGTGGACACCCAGCCGGCGAAGTTGAACGGCATGGTTTCCGACTGGTGGGCTGCCCGAGCCATGAGTGCAAAAGCCGCGATCGCGACAAAGTCCAAGGCGAGCGCAGTGGGTCTAGTAATCTTCATGCCTTCACCCTAGCGCACGGGGTCGCAGTATACTTCGATGGAAAACCGCCCGGTCGGCGATGGTAAAAGCGCAGGTCACGGTGTTGCAGATTATGTCAAAAACATCGAAGTATACTAATTCGGTCGGCTACGGTACGCAATGAAGTAGATGATCCAGCCGATCGCGGTGATCAGGGCGAATGACACGATCCGGTAGATCAGTGTCGCGGCTGTGGCCGACACCAGGGTCAGCCCCGAGGCGACCAGGGCGGCGGTAGCGACCGGCTCCACAGTGCCCAGCCCGCCGGGGGTGACTTGGGCCATTCCGGCGAGCTTGGTCATGATGAATGCCAAGGTGATTCCCTGAATAGTGGTTTCGTTGAGCCCAGCGGTTGTGCCAGGTGCGGTGCCGGTGACGGCCCAGACGCTGAGGTAGAGCGTGATCACGTCACAGAGCCGGTTGAGCAGCGAAAACAGTGCGGTGACAGCGAACTGCCCGGGACTCATCCGGATCGCAGCGACTTGGTCGACCACGGATTCCAGCTTGGTGCGCAGCTTGACCGGAACGAACCGCAGCCACCGTTTCACAACGTCCGGGTTCAACGTCGCCCAGAACAGCCCCGCGATGACAATTACGCTGATCAACAGCGTAGCCACGAGCGCGATCCATGACAGTTCGGCACCAAGAAAGACAACGGCGGCGATCCCGAGGAGGACCATCCATGCCGTGGATAAGGCGCCGCTAATGACAAAGAACCATCCGCACAGGCCGTTAGACGCGCCCCAGGTGCGCTGCACGCGGTAGGTCATCCACGCGGAGAAGGCGGGGCCGCCGGGAATGGTCGTTGACCAGGCGTTAGAGGCCAGCGTGAGGCCCGTGCAGGACCACAGCGTCGCGCGCGTGCCGCGCAGCAAGAGACGCATGACCGTCGCCATGGCCACGATGGCTAAAAACGCGCTCACCACCGTAAGCCCTACCGGAAGCGGTTCGGCATGACGAAGAGCGTCAAACGCCTGACCAAGGAATGGAAGCTGCTCGCGGAACAGGATAAGCAGCACGATGAGCAGCGCAACCGGCGCGAGCCAGCTCACCCATTTCCGGACGGCGCTAGCGTTCATCGGGGCCGTTGAGCCTCTTCATCAGCTCATCGAACGGAATGAGCTGGGAGTTCTCTTCCACGCTCACGCCAGAGCGGGCGTGCTGCGGGGTCAGAACGGTGTTGTCAATGGCGGTCTCGGGCTGCGCAGGGGAGGGCAGAGCACGCTGAGGAGCAGCTGGAGCAGCTGGAGCCCTCCGCATCCACCGCGGCGCCCACCAGTTATCCTCGCGCAGTTCGTGCATCACCGCAGGTACCAGAGCCAAGCGGATCAGTGTCGCATCGAGCGCCAGTGAGAAGATCAACCCGAAGGAGATGTACTTCATCATCACGATGTCGCTCATGGCAAACGCCGCGGCAACCACGATCATGATGGCGGCGGCAGCGGTGATGATCGAGCCGGTATGGGAGGTGCCGTCGATAATTGCGCGGTCCGTCGACGCACCCTTGCGGCGGGCCTCCACCATGCGCGAGACCAAGAAGACCTCGTAGTCAGTGGATAGGCCATACAGAATCGCGATGATGAGCACCAGCACGGGGCTCATCAACGGCCCAGGCGTGAAGTTGAACACGCCGCTGCCCACGCCGTTGACAAAGACCAGCGTGAGGAAGCCCAGCGTCGCGCCGATGCCCAGCGCGTTCATGATGACGGCCTTCGCGGGCAGGATCGCGGAGCGGAACACGATGGCCATGAGGATGAACGTCGCCACAATCATGTACAGCGCCATCCACGGCAGGCGCTCAAGCAGCGCCTCGATCGACTCGACCTCCATCGCGGGGGTGCCGGCCACGTACAGCTCGACGCCTTCCGGCGCATCAATCGCGCGCAATTGCTTAACGACGGCCTCCCCACCATTCCGGTCCTCTAACGTCCCGGAGAGAACGTTGATGCCGTCCTTGGTGGCTTGCGAGGGCTCGAGCGGGGACGCGAGCCCGGTGACTTGGCGGGTCTGCATGACGATCTGGCCGAGCTGAGCGTCGTCTGCGCCCTCGATGACCAGCTTGATCGGGTCGGTGCGGTACTGCGGGTAGTCTGCGTTGAACTGGTCTTGGGCCTGGCGCACGGCGTTGCTTGGCGGAAGGTAGGACTCGTTGATGCCGCCGAAGGTGATGCCGGCGATCGGCACGGTGAGGAGCACTAGTGCGCCGCCGACGGTGACGATAGTGAGTTTGGAGTTCTTCATCGCCCAGGCGGGGATTTGTGCCCAGAAGCGGCTGGGTTCGCCGACGCGGCGGATGGAGAACTTGTCGATGTTCGGGCCCAGAAGGCCGAAGATCGACGGCAGCACCGTGACGGATATGATCGCCGCGAAGACCACAGCGGAGATCGCGCCGTAGGCAACCGACTTTAAGAACGCCTGCGGGAACATGAGCAACCCCGATAGCGCCACGCCGATCATGAGGGCGGAGAAGATCACGGTCTCGCCGGCGGTGGCGGTGGTTTCGGCGACGGCTTCCTCGATGTCGTCGCTGCTGAGTTCGCGCTCGGCGGGATCCCCCTCGTGAGGAGCGAGCGAGCGAATGTCGTCCCCCTCGTGAGGAGCGAGCGAGCGAATGTCAGCCCTCTCGTGAGGAGCGAGCGAGCGTATGCGAGAGAGCTCCTCACGGAAGCGTGACACCATAAACAGCCCGTAGTCGATTGCCAGGCCGAGGCCGAGCAGGGTGATGATGGACTGGGAGAAGACGTTGACCTGCTGGAATTGGGCCAGGATCGCCAGGACGGACAGTGATCCGATGATGGACAAGATGCCCACGATCAGGGGCATGCCGGCCGCGACGACGCCGCCGAAGACGATGAGCAGGATGATGGCCACGAAGACCAGGCCGATCTTTTCGGCGCGGGCGATGTCGTCGGCCATGCCGCGGTCCAGTTCGTCGGCGATGGCGGTGGCGCCGGCGATCTTCACGCCCGATGTGTCGCGAAGTTCCTCCAAGGCAGGCTGGATTGCGCGGTAGTCCTTGAGGGTCTGTTCACCGTCGCCGGCGAGACCGATGGTGACGAAGCCTTGCGCGGGCTGGATGAATTCGATCTGCTGTGGGAACTGCTCGCGTAACGCCTGGCCCTGGTCTTTGGTTGCGCCGATGAGGATCACGTCGCCGGTGTTGTCGCGGCCGAAGGTGTCTTGTTCGATCTGGGCGCCGATCGTGGAATCCGCCCGCGGGTCCTCCCAGCCTTCTTGGGAAAGCCGGTTAGCCAACTGGGAGCCGAAAAGAACCTGCATGAGCAGGATTAACGCGACGACCGCCACCGGGATGATTTTTCGGTGGCGGTAGGCGAAACGGCCCCAGCGGTAAAACACTAGCTCTCCTTAACCCACAGGTACTCGCGGATTACGTGGTCTTTGTCCAAGCCTTTGCCCTCGAACTTGGTGATCACGTGGCGGTCAGTAATGATGGGTGAATCTTCCCACGGAAAGCCCTTGAAGTTAAGTTGCGGCTCGGCGTTGACCAGCTCATCGATCCATTCGGCGTAGTCGGCGTGGTCGGTGGCTACGTGTAAAACCCCGCCGTCGATAAGCTTGCGTGCGATTAAATTGAGCGTGCCTGTCTGAACGATGCGGCGCTTGTGGTGGCGGGCTTTGGGCCAGGGGTCGGGGAAGAAGATGCGCACGCCTTTTAGTGACGCGTCGGGGATCATGCGCGCGAGGACCTCGACGCCGTCGCCGCGCACCATGCGAATGTTGTCGATTTCTTCGCGCACCACCGTGCCCAACAGTTTGGCCAGGCCGGGTTTGTACAGCTCAACCGCGATGATGTTGGTGTCGGGTTCGTGGACGGCCATCGCGGCGGTGGATGTGCCTGTGCCCGAGCCGATCTCTACGATCGTGGGGTGGCCCGCGCGGCCGAACCATGCGTCGAAATCAATCAGTTGATCTGACAAGACCATGCCCAGGCGCGGCCAGTTGTCGTTGAACAGTTTCTCCTGGTTCTCGGTCAGCGTGCCGCGGCGGAAGGTCACCGAGCCCAGACGCGGGTAGTCAAGGCCGGTGTCGAATTCGGTTTGCGGTGGGCGGCCGTGCGGGAGCTCGCCCATGGAGTTGCGGTCATTCACTCTGTTAATTCTAACTTCGCGGTACACGCCCCCAAATAGGGGCATCCGCAGCGAAGCTTAGCCACGCTTAAGAGAGCTTTTGCTTATCGACGATCCCCTCCCCACCAAACCGACTGACCACCGCGAAGGGGGTGATAATGGCATCGGGCGTAGTTTTTCGGGGGAATTGGGTGGGCGTGAACGGGGGTAGTGAAGCGGAACTTCGAGCGGGCGTGAATGCATACATTGGGTGTGTTCGCGGTATGGCTGAGACTCCGATACGCTGGGGTTAACAAAAAGTTGCGTACCGAGCCAACCCAAGAGGAGAACTAATGGCCACTGCAGTGAAGGGTCTTCAAGGCACCGCCCCCACCGAGAACGAACAGCTGATTGCCTGGATTAATGAGGCAGTGGATCTGTTCCAGCCGGAACGTGTCGTGTTCGCGGACGGCTCCGATGAGGAATGGGACCGCCTGACCACCGAACTCGTGGAAAAGGGCACGCTGATCAAGCTCAACCCGGAGAAGCGTCCGAACAGCTTCCTGGCGCGTTCCCACCCGTCGGACGTGGCGCGTGTGGAATCCCGCACCTTTATTTCCACCCCGACTGAGGACGGCGCTGGCCCGACCAACAACTGGGTCGACCCGGAGGAGCTCAAGGCGGAAATGCGTGAGCACTTCCGTGGCTCCATGAAGGGCCGCACCATGTACGTTGTGCCGTTCTGCATGGGCCCCTTGGGCGACCCGGACCCGAAGCTGGGCGTGCAGCTCACCGACTCCGAGTACGTTGTGCTGTCCATGCGCATCATGACCCGCATGGGCCAGGAGGCGCTGGACAAGATTGGCCCCGACGGTGACTTCGTGCACTGCCTCCACTCCGTCGGCGCTCCGCTGGAGCCGGGTGAGGAAGACGTTGCATGGCCGTGCAACGACACCAAGTACATTTCCCAGTTCCCGGAGACCAAGGAGATCTGGTCCTACGGATCCGGCTACGGCGGCAACGCCATCCTGGCAAAGAAGTGCTACGCCCTGCGCATCGCGTCCGTCATGGCGCGCGAGGAAGGCTGGATGGCAGAGCACATGCTGATCCTCAAGCTGATCAGCCCGGAGGGCAAGAACTACCACATGACCGCGGCATTCCCGTCCGCATGTGGCAAGACCAACCTGGCCATGATCACCCCGACGGTGCCTGGCTGGAAGTCCGAGGTCGTGGGCGACGACATCGCGTGGCTCAAGCTTCGTGACGACGGGCTGTACGCCGTGAACCCCGAAAACGGCTTTTTCGGTGTCGCGCCGGGCACGAACTACGCCTCCAACCCGATCGCCATGGAAACCATGGAGCCGGGTAACACCTTGTTCACCAACGTCGCCCTCACCGATGACGGTGACGTCTGGTGGGAGGGCATGGACGGTGACGTGCCGGAGCACCTCATTGACTGGCGCGGCAACGACTGGACGCCGGAATCCGGCGAAGTTGCAGCTCACCCGAACTCCCGCTACTGCGTTGCAATCTCCCAGTGCCCATCCGCGGCCGAGGAATTCGACGACTGGAGGGGCGTTAAGGTCGACGCGATCCTGTTCGGTGGCCGCCGCCCGGACACCGTTCCGCTGGTTTCCCAGGCACGCGACTGGAACCACGGAACCATGATCGGATCCCTGCTGTCCTCCGGCCAGACCGCTGCGTCCCTAGAAGCCAAGGTCGGCTCCCTGCGCCACGACCCGATGGCGATGCTGCCGTTCATCGGCTACAACGTGGGTGACTACTTCCAGAACTGGATCGACATGGGCAACAAGGGCGGCGACAAACTGCCCGCGATCTTCCTGGTCAACTGGTTCCGCCGCGGCACCGACGGCCGCTTCCTGTGGCCGGGCTTCGGCGAGAACTCCCGCGTTCTGAAGTGGATCGTTGACCGCATCGAGGGCCGCGTTGAGGCCGAGCCGACCGCCGCAGGTCTCACCGCCCGCGCCGAGGACCTGGACCTCGAAGGTTTGGACACCCCGCTCGAGGACATCAAGGAAGCGCTTGACGCCGACCCCGAGAAGTGGGACAACGACCTCACCGAGGGCGAGGAGTACCTGAAGACCCTGGGCGACCGCGTCCCAGGCGAGATCTTCGACGAACTGGCCAAGACCAAGGCCCAGCTCTAACCCTAAAGCGGCCCCTCAGAGCTGGCCCCTCGCCTAAAGCGGCCCCTTACGGGCCGCTTTTTTGGTCGAGAAAGTATACTTCGATGCAGTATGCGATTTTTCTAATAAGGTTTCCGCAGGGTAGAAGGTTGCGGGGTTCCTTATGGATCATCGAAGTATAGTTATGCCTTCAGGACTATGACTAAGTTTGACACCGCGAACTCGCGAAGCACGGGGACCTTGGTGACCCACCACGCCCACCAGGGGTGATAGCGCGGGAATGCGCGCCATGCTGAGACAGCCGGGGTGCTGGCTGCGCTGGGGGCTGGGCCAGCAACAGCGCGGGCCCACTCAAGGCCCTCGCGCGCGCTCACCGCGAACAGCGAGGTGCCCCACACGTTCTTCGGCGGATGCCCGTGAACCCGCTGGTAGCGCCGCCGCGCGTACTCGCCGCCGATGTAGTGCTGCCACAGCCCGGTCTCGTGCCCGCCGAACGGGCCCAGCCACACGGTGTAACTCATCACCACGAGTCCACCCGGCTTCACAACGCGCAGCATCTCAGCCCCCATCGCCCGCCAGTCGGCGATATGCTCCGCGACGTTTGAAGAAAACACCACGTCAAACGCGTTATCGCGGATCGGCAGAGCCTCGCCCTCGCCGCGCAGCGCGCCATAGCCGCTCAAGCCAGCCGCAGCCATCTCGCTTACCGACGGCTCCACCCCGACATACCATGCCCCCAACCGCTCAAATTCCTTGGCGAAGTACCCCGGACCACCCCCAACGTCCAGCACAGACTTCCCCGTCAGGTCTTCGTTGGGGCGCGCGAGGTCGCGCCACAACGCGTCGATAAGCATGCTTGTGTCATGAGCGAGGCCGGAGTAAAAGATGTCCGGGCGCGTCTGCTCGTGGCGAAATGAGCGCAGCAGCCTCCACGAGCGCGCGAAAGTAGCCAGGCGTCTCGTGTTCTTCATGCGTTGGACCTTACAGAGCGCGCAATGCCCCGGCTACAATCGTGTCCCATGACTATGCCAGGAAAAATGCCTGGGGGAAGCTGTGTGGCGCTCGGCTCATGAAAATTCTGCTTTTGTGCTGGCGGGACTCTACTCACCCCCAGGGCGGCGGGTCGGAACGCTACCTCGAGCGCGTCGGGGAGTACCTGGCCGCGCGTGGCCACGAGGTCATTTATCGCACGTCGCTTCACACTGACGCGTCGCGTCGCTCGCTTCGCGACGGCATCCGCTACGAACGCGCCGGCGGCAAGTATTCGGTGTACCTGCGAGCCCCGTTCGCCGTGTGGCGGAATAGGCCGGATGTGATTGTGGATACGCAAAATGGCGTGCCCTTTTTTGCGAAGTTGTACACGCGGCGGCCCGTGGTGGCGCTGACGCACCACTGCCACCGCAGCCAATGGCCGGTCGCTGGTCCGTGGATCGGGCGGCTGGGGTGGTTTTTGGAGTCGCGCGTGGCGCCGCGTGTGTACCCGCACTACGTGACGGTGTCGGAGGCATCCGCCGCTGACCTCGCGGAACTCGGTGCGGGGGCGACGATCATTGCCAACGGCCTTGACCCGGTGCCTGATTTTCCTGTTTTGCCCGACGACGGCCGGATCCATCTGGTCACCCTGTCGCGCCTAGTGCCGCACAAGCAGATCGAGCACGCCATCGACGTCGTGCGGTCTCTGGCCGACACGGCGGATGTGGTTCTGGACATCATCGGCTCTGGGTGGTGGGAGGACCAGCTGCGTTCTTACGCGTCTGACCTGGGCGAGCGCGTGGTTTTCCATGGCCACGTGAGCGACAGCCTCAAGCATGCGCTGCTCTCGCGCGCCTATGCGCAGCTCATGCCGTCGCTCAAAGAAGGGTGGGGGATCGCGGTGCTGGAGGCCGCGCAACATAGCGTGCCGACGATCGGTTACCGCGCCGCCGGCGGCCTCCGCGATTCGATCAACGATCAGGTCACAGGACTACTGGTTGACTCCCGCACCGAACTTATCGACGCCACCCAGGCACTGATCCGGGACCGCCACCTACGCGATCGCCTCGGTGCTGCCGCGCAGGAACGTGCCGCCCAGTACAGCTGGGACGAGACCGGCCGTGCCTTTGAGGCCTACCTTTCTGATCTGTCTGCCTGATAGCCGCGGCGGGAGGCCCGTGGCAGGCGGCGGGTGGCTGCGAGGGCCAGCGGCACGATGGGCAGTAGCAACCACAAGAAGAGAAGGGCCAGCCCGATCGGTTCGGGTCGCCGGGCGGGCGCGCCGGTGTCGATGACCGTGGGGGTCGGATCACCAGGCAAGACGACCAGTCCAATTTCCAGGGCGGCGAGCTTGTCTTTCGCGGCGGTGCTTGGGGTTAAGGGGTTTGCCTCGAGGTCCTGGCTCACAATCTCGTGCGCCTTGGCGAGGCGGGGTGCAGGGGGGTCGGTGAGGGTGCCGTCGACAAGCAATTCGCCCGATTCGACGACGTTCATGGCTTTGGTTGCTGGGTCCACGATGGGGTGGCCGTCTGGGCGAACCTGCAGGTAAAAGCGCTCGTAGAGCATGACGTCGCGGCCGCGGTGGTCGACTGCGGGCACAGTGATCGGCTGCGGTTCAAGCTGCGTGAGGACGAGGGGCGCGTCAGGGACTTGGAGGAGTGCGCAGGCGAGCGCCGCTGTAGCCAATCGCGGCCGCAGTGCCCCCGCGGCGCTCACGAACGCGGGGAGGGCGAGGGCCACGAACTTCTGCGAATCGCGTAGCAACCCGAACCCCGGAACGTGCGCGATTGACCAGGTCAACGCGCCTGTCCACGACAGGAGGGGAACTGCAAAGCCGATCGCGGCGAGCACCAGAAACGCCCGAGGCACGCGCCGCCACGCCAGCGCCAACAGACCACACAACAGCACGCCAAAAATAGCGAAGCCAATGCTTCTCGACGGCGGCTGCGCATCCGCATTCCACATCCCGCCCAGGCCCAGCAACGCACCAAGCGTGCCAACGAATCCCTCCGCGCGCGGCCCGAACACGTCCGCTGAAGCCTCGGAGGCGGTGCCGGAACCGGGGTTGAGGAGGGCCGGGACGAGCCATGGCAACGTGGTGAGGAGCGCGAAAACCGGGGCTGACCAGCGCCGTGACCTTGCGGTAGTGAGGGCGGTGGCCAGCGCCAGCAGTGAACCGGTCGGGGTGAGAGAGGCCAGCCAGATTGCTAGGAGCTGGAGCGGGCCACGGGCAGACGCGATGAGGGGAATAAGCCACGCCGCGATCACGAGGGACCACTGGCCCTGGAGCAGACGCTCGACGACAAATGGGTTCCACACCGCGACCGTCATCGCTGCTGCCTGCGAAAACGGGGTGCTGCCGAGGCGGTACCCAGCCCAGGCGGCACCCGACGCGGCGGCGACCATCAAGACGCACACCGCCCACGTCGCCGGAAACGGCAGGACCGCGAGGAAAGCGTCCTGGGGTGCATTACGCGCGGGGAGGTCCCCGAAACCAAGAGATGCGTGGGTCAGGAACTGGTCCGGAAGCACCACCATATCCCGCAGTGCCAGTGCCCAGACAGAGTCTTCGGGGGCTCCCAGCGGGGCGCCGTGAGGGGCGCCGTGAGAGGCACTGTGCGGGGCAAAAACCAGGAAGAACGGCCAGGTCAGGCTCCCAATGAGGAACACTGCCCAGGCCCACAACAGGCCCACCACCCACGGCGGTTTAATGCTCGGCGCGGGCGGTGCTGGGCTAGCGGTAGCGGCGGACACCAAGCACTACTCCGCAGATGAGTGCGATCGCCGCCACCAGCCGCATCGACAGCGCAAAGATTTGCAGGGCCTTAAGCAGCTGATGCTCGCGCTGAATCGGGGCAGCCAACGCGTTTCGTGTTTCCTCATCGAGCTGGTCCGTGATCCCGTCATGTTCCCAGGTCATGTCCACTACGCGCCCAGTTTTCGCGTCGACCTCCACCGTGCGCGAGGCAGCGTAACCATCGCGGGCGAAATCACCGGAAAAAATGTATGTCACTGGCGAAGACATCGGCTGCCCCTCGCCCGGCCCCACGTAATCAAGAACGCCCGTGACCTGACCGTACGCATCCCAATACTTCACGCTGCGGCGCTGCGGTTCGAAGGGAAAGAAGAACACTTGGCCGTCGGGGCCGGTGGCGTTGTCAATATCCACTTTGCGGGAGTCGGTTCTGCGGGAGTCTGCGCCGCTGGAATCGGCGCCGCTAAAAGAGGTCTCAACGGTGCCGAGGGGCGGAGAGGCGTTCTTGGGGGCGTCGATAAGCGTGATGTGCTCATCGATGCCCGACGTCCACCGCAGATCCACCGTGCCGGGGTCCAGCGGCTTGAGCGAGCCGATGATGGGCGGCGCGAGGAAATTACCCAGAATGACCGCGAGGGCGAAGACGGCCGCGCACCACCTCATGGCTCTCCTTTAGACTCAAGCTATTACTGCACAAAACACTAGCAACATGCTGCCGGAACTTGAGGGCCTGCGCGCGGTCGCGGCGCTGGGCATCGTGATCACGCACGTCGCGTTCCAGACTGGCACGTACTCGCCGCTGCTCGAGCGCTTCGACTTTTTCGTCGCCGTGTTCTTCGCGTTGAGCGCGTTTTTGCTGGCACGCGGCACGCACCGCAGTTATTGGCGGCGGCGTTTCGCGCGCATCGCGCCGGCGTACCTCGTCTGCGTCACGGTAGTCATGGCCGCGTTGCCGCAGCTCGCAGGGCTTCGCTGGGGGCAGGTCGCTGCGAATCTTACGCTCACTCAGATCTACGTGCCGCACTCGCTTATCGACGGCCTGACCCACCTCTGGTCCCTCTGCGTCGAAGTCGCGTTTTACCTGGTGTTGCCGTTATATCTGGCGCTGGGGCGGGGTGGGCGCGCCGTGGCTGTGAGCGTTTTTGTTGTGGGTTCGCTCGCCTGGCCGTGGCTGCCGCTGGATGCGTGGGGGTCGTGGCTAGGTGGTGCTGTTGCCGGGCTGCCGGGGGCGCCGTTTGGGGCGGGTTTAAGCCCGTGGATCAACCTGCAGATCTGGCCGATCTCGTACGCGCCGTGGTTTGCCGTGGGGCTTGTGTGCGCCCTGTGTGAGGGCACGGTTCCGCGGCCGCGGATTGCGGACAGGCCCTTTCCGCGGTGGGTGTTGCCCCTGCTCAGTATGGGTATTGCATGGTTTTCTGGGGTGGTGGGGCCGGCGGGGTTGACGCATCCGTCGGCAAGCGAGTTCAACGTGCGCATCCTGCTCGGCGCGTTGTTTGCGGCCTGCTGGGTGGCGCCGTACGCGCTGTGGCCGGGCCAGAGCCTTCTGGCGCACCCATGGATGCGCGCCCTTGGGCGGTGGAGTTACTCCATCTTTTTATGGCACGTTGCGGTCCTTGCGATGGCGTTTCCGGTGCTTGGGATTGAGCTGTTCAGCGGGGGTTTTGTGCCGGTTTTGGTGTTCACCGTGGCGGTGTCCGTTGCCGTGGCGTACGTGAGTTACCACTGGGTCGAGAAACCCGCGGCGCGCATCGCGCGGAGGTAGTATACTTCGATGATCTCGGCCCCTGGGCGCGGGCTTGTGACCTGCGGGAACGTTATCGGGAATCGGTGAAAATGCATCGAAGTATACTAACCCCGCCAGCGCCAGAGCCCCGGCCAGCGCGATCAGCGGCGAATCGCCTGCGTAGTTGGCGCTTGGCCACGGCGCCCTGGCTAGCCATAGAGCCATCATGCCTATCGACGACACCGCCAACACCCACCCCGGAATCAACGTGAACCGGCGAATCGCGAGGCCAATACCGAAAACGAGTGCACCAGCCCACCCCGCGACAGCGACCGAGGCTGCCGCAGGCGCGATGAGCAGAGCCACTGGTGTGATGTGTTGAGGTGCGTGGTCTGCCACCAGCGATGTTTCGCGCGTGGAGCGCCGGCGGGCGGGCTGAATCCAAAGGCACAACGCCACAGTGAGCAGGCTGAGTGCGCCACCGATCAATAAGGATGCCCGGTACGCCGTGTCCGCCACGAATGTCATCGTGAAGGTTCCGCCAGCGCCTGCCGGAACAATGAAACCTTGCTGACCAGCGCCGACGCGTACGGGGTGGAGCGGGGTGCTGGGGTCCAACGAGCCAGGAAGCGAGGTGCCGGGGAGCGGGCGGAGTTCGGCGCGCAGACCAACGTTGAACGCTCGGGTGGAAAGGATCGTTCGGTCATGGTCGGCGGGCGTTACGGCGCCGGTCATGGGGGCCCAGTGGGGCATCGTGTGTGGTGTTCCGGGGATTGGGGAAGCAGGGGTTGGGGAAGCAGGAGCTGGCGGAATCGTGCTGGTCAGGGAAACGACCTTGGCGTCGGTCACGATCTCGTGGCGGCCGGGTTTGAGGTGGATGGGGCCGGGTTGGTGGCGGCGGCTGTCGATAAGCGAAGGCGCGGAAAGCTCAAACGTGGCGTCGCGGTCGGTGGTAAATGCGCGGCGCAGGACGTCGGTCGGCGGCGCGAGGCGTTGGAAAAAGTAGTTATCGCCAACGCCGGGGACGGTGACGATGCGGCGCACGCCCGCGTCGATCTCCGCGATGCCGCTCGCGCTGCTTAGCGCGATGCGCAAGGTAGCACCAGGCTTATCGACGGTCGTTGCCACGCCCTTTCGCACCGCCACCGTGCGGGTGGTGTCGCCGCTGGTGAGGGTGAGTTCTGTGTCGGCTGTAGTTGTGAGTGTGGCGGTGCGGGCGGGGGAGGTGACCTCGATCCAGCCGGGGTCGCCGGGGGCGGGGAACCATGCGGTGTCGGTGAGGCCATCGACGGCGGCGGTGACGGAGCGTGAGGGGTCGGCGCCGCCGAAGGCCGTTGCGTCCGCAGCCGAGGAGGACGCGCGGATGGTGCCGCCGGTTTCGTCGACGGCGACGCGGGTGCCGGCGGAGGGGTAGTCGGTTAGGTGGTTGTGGATCTCGCCGCCCTCGCTGGCGGAGGGTGAGCCGGGAAGGTGCGCGGAGACGGGGCCGGCCAGCGTGCCGTAATTGCGTGTGAGCAGGGCGGGCGTGTCGGTGACGATGTCGGGGCGCGCCGCAGGGCTAGTGCTGGCGCCAAGGAGGGTTCGGGGTGTGAATCCGAAGTGGGCGTCGAGGAGAGGGAGCACCTCGCCGCCGCCGGCGACGGTGAGGAGCCGGTCCGTGATCATCATGTCGCGCTGCGGGTCAAACACGTCGAGGGCGGCGCCGCCGCGGATAGGGGCACCCGCGCGGTCAAGGACGGCGCCGATGCCGAAGCCGCGTGTGGCTTCGTGGAAGTCAAGGCTGGTAGGGGCAGGGCCAGTAGGAGAAGGGCCAGCAGAGCCTGCGGATTCGGAAGCGTGATAGACGGCCATGAGGCCGTCGAGTCCGCGGATGGCTTCCGGATCGACCAGGGGGATTGCGTCGCGGGTGGCAAAGTTCGCGTGGCTTAGGGCCTGGATAGGTTCGTCTCGGGGCCAGCCCCAGTCCTGGCGCACAAAGGAGGCCTCGGGCACGATGAGCGTGCGCGTTCCGGCGGCGCGGGTGTCCATCGCGCTGGCGGCTGCGCGCCACCCATCCGGGATGTCATCCCAAGTCCCGAGGGGTGCCAGACGCAGGGTCCACGCGGGTGCCGTGGCAATCACGGCCACCAGGACAACAGCTACCCACGTCGGTCGTGTCGCACGGCTCAGCGCCGCACCGACGCCGAGAACCAGCGGAAGCCGCACCATCGGATCCAGTTTGTGGAGGTTCCGGAAGGGGGCGAGGGGGCCGTCGAGAAGCGAATGCGGCGTGGCGCACAGAAGAATCAGCCCCACGCACAGCAGGAGCACGAGGTAACCGCGCATGGGCATGCTTGACGACGACAACCCAGCGAACCCAACAGCCGCAACAGCGAGCGTGGCCAGGATGAAGACGGGCTCGGTGACGAGCAAGTGGCCGGCTACGCGTTCGGTGTCGACGAAGGGGGCCCATGACATGGTGCCGCGCAGAATTTCGGCGGCGTTGAGCCAGCGGGTGGTGACAAAGGCGGATTCGATGAAATCTAGAAATGGGGGTGAGTAACGGCCGAGGATGAGTAGCGGGCCGATCCACCACGCGCTGACCAGGGCGCATCCGGCGAGCCAGCCGAGGAGCGGGCGCCAAGCGTGGCGGTACACCAGCAGTAGCGCGGCGGGCAGACAAGCCATCATCGTGGCGGCGGCGTTGACTGCGCCCATCAGGGCAATGGGGATCAGTGAGGCGGCGATGTGGTGTGCGCGCAGGCGGTGGGCGAAAAGCGGAATGAGGGTCCAGGGGACTAAGGCGACGGGCCAGGCCTCGGAGCTAATGGCTGTCAGCGTGGTGAGGATGCGGGGGCTGAGCGCGTACAGCAGGGCCGGGATGAAGGCGGCTGGGCCGCGCAGACCGAAACGCTGGGCAAGGATGAAGGTGCCCGAAAAAGCGATGCTTAAAAGTAGGGACCACCACAAACGCTGGGCGACCCAGTCCGGCACAGGGTCGGTGAGCAGAAAGAATAGCCCTTGGGGGAAGAGATACCCGTAGGCCTGGTTTTGCAGTTGCCCGAACGTGAAGGCATCGGTGTAGGCGTGGGTGGCCTGGCCAAGGAAACCCGCGGGATTGGCCGTGAGGTCAAACTTAGTATCCGCGGCCGTGCGCCCGGGGGCTTGCAGGAACGCAAGCAGCGTGAGGAAAATCCAGCCCACCAGGTGGGGCTGGAGGCCTAAGGGGAGGGCGGGCTTAGCGGCGCGAACCGTACTCAGGGCCACCCAGAACCGCCTGGTCCGCAGGCACCGCGTTGCCCTCCGGCACCTGGTTCTGTCCGCTGAACGCCGCGATCCCCACGACAGCGACGATGCCCAGCACGGTGCCGGTCACGGCGCTGGCCACGACGGGGCCGAGTGCGCGGCGCTGAATCGAGGCGTGGCGGTGCGTCATGGACATTCATGCTAACACAGTGAAAACGTTTCACTTAGTGACACTTCAACCAACCCTCGACCTGGGGAAACACGGTGATTGCGGCGCGTGGGACGGGCGCGGGAGCAAACGTTTTCACGGATCCCACCGGCGCTGGCCTTGGGGCGGCCTGCGTAAACGCGCTATTGTGGCGCTGTATGACTCACGATCCAGAGCTTGGAGCCCAGCGCGCCCGCGGGCTTCGCACCAGCGCGAGGTTCGCGGTCTGGATTGTCGCCAGCCTGCTGCTCCTGCTGTTCGCTGTGTACCTCGCCGACGTTGCGCTCAACAAGGGCAAAACTCCGCGCGGTACGTACGTCGGCGGCGTCGCGGTGGGGGGAATGGTGCCTGGGGAGGCCGTCGATAAGCTTTCCCGTGAGCTTGGCGGCGTTGAAAACAAGCCCGTGACCGTGGCGGCGGGGGACAAGACCGCGGAGTTTGTGCCGTCGAAGGCGGGGCTCGGCGTGGATTGGGACGCGACGATCGAGCGCGTGGGCACCGAGAGCTACAACCCGTTTGTGCGGGTCGCGGGGCTTTTTCGCAAGCGCGAGGCAGACATTATCTCCACGGTTGACCCTGGGCACATGGAGCCAGCGATGGAGCGCGTGACGCAGGATCTTTTCGTCTCGCCTATCGACGGCACCATTTCCGTGAACAAGGGAAAAGCCGACGTGAAGGACCCCGTGCTGGGGCAGAAGGTCGAGCTTTCGCAGTTAACGGACGTTGTGCCCACGGAATGGCTGAACCCCGAGGGGATCACGCTTGAGCCGGCCGACGTGGAGCCGAAGATCAACGATGCCGCGATCAAGGCAGCGCTGGACGGGCCGGTGAAAGCGGCGCTGGCTGGGCCGCTGAAGCTCAACGGCCGCGACGATGTGAACGCGGTGATCCCGGTGGAGCGGCTCGGCGAAGTCGTGAGCTTCCCAGGCGTCGACGGCGCGATCGTGCCGAAAGTTGATTACAAGCGCACGGGTGCGATCTTCGGGGAGCAGCTTGCACCGACCGTGCACGAGATGGTCAACGCGCGGATCAACGCGGCAGGCGACATCACGCCCCACAAAGACGGGATCAAGATTGAGTGGGGCGACTCTTTGGCCGGGCTCGAGGGCCGAGTATTCGGCGAGGAGCCGCGCGAATGGGACGCGGTGTACAAGCCCGTGCCGGCGACATTTACGGATGCGGATGCGCGCAAGGCAACCTTCGATGACGTGGTTGGCGAGTTCACCACCGGCGGGTTTGAGACCGCGTCTGGGCGCAACATTGAACTTGTGGCCGCTCAGGTCAACGGCGCGTACGTGAGCCCCGGTGAGACGTTTTCGCTTAACGGCTACACGGGTCCGCGCGGTGCAGCGCAAGGCTACGTGGAGTCGGGCATTATTATCGACGGCCACGCCGGACGCGCCGTCGGCGGCGGCATCAGCCAATTTGCGACGACCTTGTACAACGCCTCCTATTTCGCGGGCATGACCGACATCGAGCACACGCCGCACTCCTATTACATCTCCCGGTACCCCGCCGGGCGCGAGGCCACCGTGTACGAAGGGGCCATCGACCTGAAGATCCGCAACGATTCGCCCCACCCGGTGCGGATTGAGACCTCCTTCGGCGGCGGGGAAATCACCGTGCGGTTGAAAGGCACGCGGACCTACAAGGTCGAGTCGGTCAACGGCGGGCGCTGGGCCGAAACCGCGCCATCACCACAGGTCGTGAGCGGACCAGGCTGCGTGCCGGGCGGCGGCGCGCCGGGGTTTACCACCTCAGACACGCGCATCATTTCTGACCTTGGCGGGCGGGAGCTCAAACGCGAGCAAGTCACGACGGTCTACGATCCGCAGCCGATCGTTCGCTGCGGGTAGTGGGCTTTGGGCCGGTTGCCTTAGAACCGGCACCCCTTCGGAGCGTGGTCGCCGACCTCCCGCTCTAATCCCCACACCACCATCGCCGTAATCTTCCTGTTCATCGGCATGAAGATGTGGTTGACGTACCCTCCGCACGTGGCTTCAACGTTCACGTTTGCAACGTCGGCGCCGCCCACCGATTCGAGCATAGAGGAGCTGTAGGGGGTAACAACACCGTCGCTAGGCGAATAAATCGACGTGTACACCACGCGCGGGTCCGTGTCTGGGAAGGTGTTGAGCTCGCGGATGTGCTCAGAGTTCCACCGCTGCTGATCACCAGCGCGAACGCGGGAACGGGTCTGCTGGCCTCCCTTACTTTCAGCGACCTCCGTCATGCCACCCATGGTGGTGCCGTGGAAGGAACCGCCCGCGGCCACGACGCGCCGAACGCTATCCGCGCCGCCAAGCTGCGCGATGTACTTCTTGGTGAGCGTCCCGCCCTGGGAATGCCCGACGAGGTCGACCTGCTTCGCGCCAGTCATCTGCTTGACCCGCTCTACGTTGGCGGCGAGCTCCTTGGCGTTGTCGTTGATATCGGCCAAGCCATAGAAACCGGGGAAAAGCGCCTGCTCTCGCGCAGGAAGCTTCCCGTAATCCCAGCCGTAGACGCAGTACCCGCGCTTCTTCAAGGCGCGGGCCGCCGGCAGCCACATCGCCGTATTCCCCGCGGTGCCGTGGACGAACAACACTGGGGTCGGGTGCTCCGGCGACGGCACACAGCCAGGCACGTTGAACACCTTCCGGCCCAGGAGGTCACCAGCGAAATGGCCGGGTCCCACCGAGCTCAGCGCATCCGAGCTGCGCACGTCGGTGCTTGTGGTTGTGGTGGGTTCGGCAGTAGTTGTGGGGGGTTCGTCGGCAAGCGCGAGCGGGCTCGAAGCGAACGTGAGGGCTGTTATAGCTGCCGCGATCCCCGCGCGGACCGATCTGAGTCTCATGTGGTGCAGAGTAACCCACCGCGAGACCCCGCGGGCTAAAACCCCGAGCCAAACCCTGGGCCAAAATGGAGCCGGCGACGAGAATCGAACTCGCACTCTCAGCTTGGGAAGCTGATGTTCTACCACTAAACTACGCCGGCAGCAGCTGCCGTGAGGCAGCAAACAATACGCGAATAACACTAGCACCGCCTCGTTCCGTCACGGAAAACGCCCGGCAACTCGTGCGCCTCCCACACCCGTTAAGCTTGAAGACGTGCTGCTTTCAGATCGTGACATTCGCTCCGCTATTGACGACGGTCGCCTGGGCATCGATCCGTTCGATGCCGCCATGGTTCAACCAAGCTCAATCGATGTGCGGCTGGACAACCTATTCCGCGTGTTCAACAACTCGCGCTACACGCACATTGATCCCAAAGAAGAAATGCCGGACCTGACCACCCTGGTTGAGGTCGGGACCGATGAGCCCTTTGTCCTCCACCCAGGCGAGTTTGTGCTGGCCAGCACCTTAGAAACGTTCACTTTGCCGGCGGACCTCGCTGGCCGCCTTGAGGGCAAAAGCTCCCTCGGCCGCCTCGGCCTGCTAACCCACTCCACCGCCGGGTTCATCGACCCCGGTTTTTGTGGCCACATCACGCTGGAACTCTCCAACGTGGCCAACCTCCCTATCACGCTATGGCCCGGGATGAAAGTCGGCCAACTCGCGCTGTTCACCATGACTTCACCCGCCGAAACCCCCTATGGCTCGGGCGCACTCGGCTCCAAATACCAAGGTCAGCGCGGCCCCACCCCGTCGAAGGCGTTCCTCAACTTCCGCTAGGGGCCTGCCCGGGGTTTTCCTGCCCCGCCGGGGGCCGCGCCCCCGCCCCCGCGCGGCAACTGCCAAGCTTCCGCGCGTAATCCTGACGATGGTGACACCAAACTCGAGGCCGTGCCCCATCATTCTGCAAAAGTGCAGGTCAGAAACGTGCAGACAGGCTTATGTGTCGGGGTGGTGTCAGCATCGTCAGGACGGTCGTGGCTCGCGCGTGCAAGGGCCTCTGCTTGCGGCTTCGTGCCTGGCTGCATAGTCTGGTTTTCAGAAGGTTTTCAATAACGGGAACGTTTTTCGTTAACGTGACCGGTTAACCCCACCGAACCGCTGAAACAATCGGCCTTGAAACTAGGAAAGAGTTGAGGACAATGACCAACCCGGAGAACTCCGCGATCGAAAACGCAGCCAAGAAAAACCTGCTGGCTAACGGCGAGGCATGCACCTGTGGCGAATCTGCAGGTCAGTGCACCTGCGGCCACCACAAGACCTGTGACTGCGCGCCGGGTGAGTGCAAGTGCGGCCACCACGCAGGGGAACAGCACGGTGGGGAACAGCACGGTGGGGAACAGCACGGTGAAGAACAGCACAAGGGTTGCGGCTGCTCCTAAACTCCCTTGGTGGCGGACTCCCTTGGTAGCGCCGGTGCGGCGGCGCGCACCGGATGCCCCCGGTGGCACTAAAGTATCCGTTTTCCGCGCCTTTAGTGCTAATAACCGGCATAATGGCGGGCATGAAAATGACTGTTATTGGCACTGGCTACCTTGGGGCAACGCACGCGGCGTGCATGGCGGAACTCGGCCACGAGGTCCTGGGGATTGACGTTGACCAGGCAAAAATCGATGCCCTGAAAAGCGGCAAGGTCCCGTTCTACGAGCCGGGCCTGCCCGAGGTCCTAGAGCGCAATATCGCCAACGGCCGCTTGAGCTTCACCACCGATTACAAAGAAGCTGCTGAATTTGCCAATGTGCATTTCATTGGCGTCGGTACGCCGCAGCAGCGGGGAAGTTACGCGGCGGATACTACGTACGTTGAGGCGGCCGTCGATAGTCTTGTTCCGCACCTTGAGGGCGAGCACGTCATCTTGGGCAAGTCCACGGTTCCGGTGGGTACGGCGGCGGCGCTGCAAGAGCGCGCGGACCAGCTGGCCGAAGAAGCTGGTAGGGGCGCGAGCGTTGAGATCGCGTGGAACCCCGAGTTCCTCCGCGAGGGTTACGCGGTGCAGGACACGATCTCCCCGGACCGCATCGTGTTGGGCGTGCGGGATGCTCGCGGCTCGCAGAACCAGAGCAGCGCCGAAGACATCGCGCGCGAGGTCTACGCGACGCCGCTGGCGAGCAACACCCCGTTCCTCGTCACTGACCTGCAGACCGCGGAGCTGGTCAAAGTCAGCGCGAACGCGTTTCTGGCGACGAAGATTTCTTTCATCAACGCCGTCAGTGAGGTGTGTGAAAACGTCGGCGCGGATGTCACTCAGCTTGCCGACGCGATTGGTTACGACGACCGCATTGGCCGCAAGTTCCTAGGCGCCGGTCTTGGCTTCGGCGGCGGCTGCCTGCCCAAGGACATCCGCGCCTTCATGGCCCGTGCTGGTGAGGTTGGGGCTGACCAGGCGCTGACCTTCCTGCGTGAGGTCGACGCGATCAACATGCGTCGCCGCGAGCGCGCCATTGACCTGTCGCGTGAGATCCTCGGATCGTTGATCGGCAAGCGCATCACGGTTCTCGGCGCGGCGTTCAAGCCGAACTCCGACGACGTGCGCGATTCACCCGCGCTTGCCGTCGCTGGCCAGCTCAACCTTGCCGGTGCCGCGGTGCGCGTCTACGACCCGCAGGCCATGGACAACGCCCGTCGCGTCTTTCCAACGCTGGATTACGCCAGCTCGCTTGACGACGCCCTGACGGACGCCGAACTGGTCATCCTGGCCACGGAATGGGGCGAATTCAAGGAGCTCGACCCCACCCACGCTGGCAGCTTGGTCGCCGAGAAGCGCATTATCGACGGCCGTAACGTCCTGCCCGTCGACGCATGGCAAGCCGCTGGCTGGCACATGTGGGCGCTCGGCCGGAACCTCTAGTTCCTTTGCGTTAAAGCTGCCCAGGGGTGCATGACTGATTTAGCCAGCCGAAGCTGGCAGAACGGGCCGCTTGTATCGGGTTAGAGGTCATTTCCCTGTGAACTAAGCCAGGGGGTAACGCAGCGCCCCGCTGCGGTGAATAATCACACGGAAGGGCTGCCGCGGACACAAGATTCGCGGTTCAAACGGCCCCGCCCGTGACGGGCAGAATGCAAATAAAAATCAGTGCTGGGAAAGTGGATTAGCGCAGCTTAGAAAAGCCCTCAGCAGGAAATTTAGGTTTACAAAGTGTCTTTTCACACGTAGAATATCCGTCGAATATCGACGTACAGAAATGGACACTTTCATGAACACTGAGCAGCCGTCCCGTGGGCGCATGTCCCTCTCAAAGCGAGTTATGAGCGCCGCGACCGTTGCCATCGTGGGCTTGACCACCGTGCAGGTGGTTGCGCCGAACACGATTTCCCTCCCCGCAGCGGATGCCGCGACGCGCACCGTCCAGGGCACCACCGTCACATACGACGACCAGAACCCGGCATCCGTGCCGTGGAACACCACTGTCAAGCAAAACGTCACCCGCTACGGTACCCTGTACCTGAGCCTGGACGCCGTCGAAAAGGACGGCATCGCGAAGACCGGCACCTACGACCAGTGGGGAAGCCCCGTTCCGCTGACCATCTGGGATCCCACCAATCAGACGATCTACCGCAATGGGTTTACGTCTGCTGTGCGCCCAGATCCGTTCAGCAATTCCAACAAGATTACGACTCAGCTTGGCGAATGGACCTACATCTCCCAAAGCTCCATGTTCCAGGTGACCTGGAACCCCGCGCCGGGCTACATCGGCTACGCCCCTCCGCTGCCGATCCAGATCGACCCGTTGAAGCCCGGCGGGCAGCCCGCGCCGCAGTACGACTACGCCACCACCGGCCTGCCAGGCAAGACCACCACCCCGCTCACGTCTACGGGTGCGCTCGGCACCGCTCAGACCGTGCAGGCCAGGACCGCGTTCCAAGGTGTCACCGATGGCATTATCTGGGACTATCAGGCGAGTTATGCATTCCAGGTGGACAGGAACGACCCGATCGCGGCCAAGGCGACGATCGCGGGCTCGGACTTCGCCACCGACGCAGACGGCAACTACGTCGGCTACGTCACCACCGAGCTGAACACCACCGAGGGCCGGTACACGATTAACCCGGACTCCGGCGAGGTCACGTTCACCCCGAACAACGACTTCTTCAAGACTGGGGACCCGGCGACCAAGCAAGCCACCCCGATCCGCGTGATCGTGTCCAACATGACCACCAACACGGTGGATGGCAACGGCCGCGTCATGGCCTACGGTGTCACCCGCCCCGCGCACACGATCAACGACAACAACCCCTCGCGCGCTGAGGTCACGACGACTTACACCCCGGCGGTGACCAAGCCGTCGGTGCAGCTCAAGGACGTCGCAGCGCAGAACCAGGTCGGCCGCGCCGTGACGTTGCGCCCGAACTACGCGCAGGCTGACGGCGCACCGGCGATCAACACGGACACCGTTGAGCTGCTGAACCCGGACGGCACGACCGCCGGCAAGACCCTCACCGTCGCGAACGAGGGTACCTGGCAAGTCAACTCTGATGGCACCGTCACCTTCACCCCGCAGGTCGGCTTTATCGGTGACCCGACCCCGGTGAAATACACCGCGAAAAACACCGCTGGTATCCAGGCGGACCCGGCCACGCTCACCGTCGACTACTTCGTGCCGGACGGTCGCCCGGCAACGACGTTCGGCACCCAGGGCGTGACGCAGAAGTCCACCGACAGGACCACTTCCGAGGGCGACCGCGGACTGACCGCCCAGCAGATGTTCCCGGGGTATCCCACCAACTGGTACAGCTCGTTCACCTACCAGCTTGTAGCCAGGAACGGCGACGTTGTCGCACCGAACACCGCTCTGAAGTACGACCACATTGGCACCTACACCATCGACGCCGCGTCCGGCGAGGTCACCTTCACCCCGGATCCGTTCTTCGTCGGCCCGGCACCGGAGGTCGGCGTGCGCATCGCCAACCTCACCACCGCGAACGGCCAGGAGCGCGGCGCGGACGGCTCCTACTTACCCGTGGTTACCGCCTCGAACGTGTACCTCCAGCCCGCGTTCGCCAACGGCAACGTCGGCGACACGCTCAAGGCCACACCGGACTACGCGATCGCCGGCCTGCCGAAGATCGACACCGAGAGCATTTCGCTTATCGACGGCTCCGGCAACCGCGTCGGCACCACCCTCACCGTCGATGGCCAGGGCACCTGGACCGTCGATCTTGCGACCGGTGAGTTCTCCTTCACCCCGGTTGCGGGCTTTTTGGGCAACCCGGCACCGGTGAAGTACACCGCGCGGAGTGTCGACGGTATCGCGGCCCGCGAGCCGTCCACCGTCACGGTTACCTACAACCCGCTGGTCACCCGTACCGCCACCACCATCGGCGGCCCGACCGACACCCAGAAATCAACCGACCTGAACTCCCCGGGCGACGCCGGCAAGACCACCGCGGAGCTCTTCCCGGGCCTTCCCGAGGCTTGGTTCAACGCGCCGATCCAGTTCAAGCTTGTCGACGGCACCAACCTCGTCGACACCCTCACCGTCGATGGCGAGGGCACCTACACCATCGATCCCGCCACCGGCGTGGTCTCGTTCACCCCGGACGCCGGGTTCCTTGGCGGCCAGCCCTCGAAGCAGGCGGGCGGGGTGAAGATTCAGGCCATCAACACCACTGCCAACGGCACGAAGGTCAACTCGACGCTCATTGCGCAGTACATCCCGACCGTTGAAGACCGCACGTACACGCTGCCGTCCGCCACCAACTCGGCGCCGCTCGGCCAGCCGGGATCGGCCACCCCGGACTACGGCACCACCATCGACCCGAAGAGCGTGCAGCTTCTCGACGCTGCCGGCAACCCCGTCGGCAAGACGCTGGACATCCCGGGACAAGGCACCTGGGCCGTCGACCCAACGACGGGCGAATTCACCTTCACACCGGTACCGGGATTCGTCGGCACGCCGGTGAGCGTGCTCTACACCGCCGCGGCCACCGACGGCGGCACGGTGACCGACACCGGTGGTGTGACCATCACCTACCCGGCGGCCATCACGGTCCCCGCCACCACCGTCGGCCCGCAGGGCACCGCCCAGAACAGCTTCGACAAGAACGCGAACGACACCGGCCGCACCCCTGCCGAGATGTTCCCGAACCTGCCCGGAGATTGGTACGGCAAGGCCAGCAGCCCGGTGAAGTTCCAGCTCGTAGGTGCAACCGGCAATGTTCTTACGGTCGACGGTGTGGGCACCTACACCATCGACCCGGACAAGGGCACCGTGAAGTTCGAGCCGGAGAAGGGCTTCACCGGCCAGGCGCCCGAGGTGCAGATCCAGACCGTCGGCCTCAGGGATGCAAGCGGCCAGCCGGCCGAGATGACCAGCACCTACCAGCCGTTCGTGGTGCCGGTGCGCGTTGAGATCCCGTCCGACTACGCCAAGGCCACCCGCATCGGGCAGCCGATCACGGTCACCCCGGAGTACCTGGACACGACGGTGGACAAGAGCACGATCCGGATCATCGCGCCGCAAGGCAGCACGCTCTCCGAAGACGGCAAGACGCTGGTTGTGCCAGGCGAGGGCACATGGACCGTCGATAAGCAAGGCAACTACTTCACCTTCACTCCGCAGGGACCTGACGGTGAGGGCGGCGCGTTTGTGGGCAGCCCGACCCCCATCGACTACACCGCCACCAACTTCGACGGTATCCCTGCACAGGTGCCCGGCCAGATCTCGGCGTTCTACCCCACGCCGGATCCGACGTCGGCTGTCACGACCAATCTGCAGGGCGTGACGCAGCACTCCGACGACAAGAACCGCCAAGACCAGGGTCTCACTGCGAAGGAGATGTTCCCGAACATCGCCCAGGCCACCTGGTGGGACCAGGCAGTCTTCGGGTTGTTTGCCCCGGACGGCACCCCGGCGGAGAACAACACCCTCACCGTCGCGGGCGAGGGCACGTACACCATCGATCCGAAGACCGGCCAGGTCACGTTTACCCCGGACCCGACATTCGTGGGTACGGCGCAGTCGGTAGGCATCGGCATCGTCAACGCCCAGGGCACACCGACGGCAAGGTACACCGCAGTCGTCGAGCCGGTGGACGTGCACCTGAACGACGCGTCCGCCATCGCTAACGTTGGTGCACCGTTGAAGGTCACACCGAAGTACCTCGATAGCATTGACAAGTCCACGGTCGAGTTCATCGGTCCTGACGGGAAGCCGGCCGGTAAGGAACTCAAGATCGACGGCCAGGGCACCTGGACCGTCGACAACAACGGCACCTTCACCTTCACGCCGGTGGAAGGCTTCTTCGGAACCCCGACCCCGGTCAACTACACCGCGAAGAACACTAACGGTGTGTTCTCCGCCGACACGGGCACGGTGACGGGGTACTACCGCGAGCCGAAGGTCTCTCCGTCGGTAAGCACTGGCGATGTGAACGAAGCGCAAACATCGAAGACCGGTAAGGAGATGTTCCCGTCGTTCCCGAGTACCTGGAACATCACCTACTCGCTGCCTGATGCTGTCGGCGGAAAGGTAGAGACGGCCGAGGGTACCTACACGATCGATGAGAAGACGGGCGTGGTCACCTTCGCACCGGCGAAGGACTTCACCGGCACCCCGGATCCGGTGACAGTGAAGGCAACTACGGCAACCGGCGCGAGCGTGACCACCACGTACCAGCCGGTCGTGTGCAAGACCACGACCACGACCAACACCGCGACCGCGACGGCGACGGAAACGGCGACTGCGACAACCACCGAAAGGACCACAGAAAGGACCACAGAGCGAACCACTGAAAAGGTCCCTGTTACAGTGACGGCCGATCCGTTGACAACAACGGTGACGCAGGATCCCGTAACCGTGACGCCGGCCCCGGTGACCACGACGGTAGAGGTCACGGGCGCCACCCAGACGGTGACAATCACCCCGACCCCGGTCACCTTGACGCCAGCCCCGGTGACCACGACGGTGAACGGCCAACCGGTGACGGTGACTGCCTCGCCGGTCGTGCACACGCCGGAGCCAGTCACCACGACGGTGACGCACCAGGCCGATCCGGTGACGGTGACTGTGGTGCCGCCGACGGTCGTCGTTACGCCTGCTCCGAATACCGTGACTGTGACGCCTCCCGCGACCACCACGACGATCGAGGTTCCGTCGAAGAACACCCAGGTGAAGGTGGAGGGATCCACGATCGAGTTCACCGCGGTGAAGGGCAACGCGTTTGCTGTGAAGCCGCAGGACGCCGACATTGACACTGCGTCGATGTACTTCACCCCGGTGACGGGCGCGATTGTGTCTCAGGACGGCAAGAGCATGAAGGTGCCTGGTCAGGGCGAGTGGAAGATCCTCGACGGCGGCATCGTGGCCTTTATTCCGAACCCGAACTTCACCGGCCCGGTCACCCCGGTTCAGGTGGAGTACAAGCGGACCGATGGGGCGATCGTTGTGACGCCAATGCGCATTCAGGGCACCTACGTCGAGGGCGCGCTGCCGGCGGTGAGTGAGACGACGAAGGTTACGGAAACGCAGAAGGCTACCGAAACGCAGAAGGTCACGGAAACTGCGACGCCGACGACTGTGACGACCACCGCGAAGTCGGGTTCCAGCGGCAAGGCTGAGGGTGAGGGCGGTTCTTCCGATGCGAAGACGGTTGCGGAGCGCTGCTTCGGTAACGCGGTGCGCTCGCCAATCGCGTGGCTGCTGCCGATCGGCCTGCTGGGATTCATCGGTGGCAAACTGATGGAGCCGTACATGGGCCAGTTCCACGCGCAGCTTGACGCTGTGAACCGTCAGATCAGCGAGCAGGTTGACGCTGTGAACCGTCAGATTAGCGAGCAGGTTCGCCGCAACACCCCGGACTGGGGACACGGTGGCCACGGCGGGTGTGACAACGACCAGTTCCGCGAGATTGCATCCCAGGTGGACGCCATCAACCGCCAGATTGCATCCCAGGTGGACGCCATCAACCGCCAGTTCGGTGCCTTTGCAAACCAACCCGGTGTGCGAGAGGCTGGCCAGGTGATCGGCGGCATCATCGCCATCGCTGCTCTGTCCGCGGTGCTGTACGACTGGTGCTCCAACGACGTGGGCAAAGCGAAGACCGCGCTTGATATCCAAAAGGATGCCAGCGGCAAGCTGACCTTGCAGAAGAAGACCGGGTCCTCTGGGGCCTCTGGTTCATCCGGCTCTTCCGGCGCTGAAGATACTGACAAGAGTTCCGGCTCAAGCAACTAAACGCTTTAGCGCATGAGGCCCCGACCTCAAGGCAACCTTAAAACACTGTGTGCCTTGGTCGGGGCCTTTGGCGTGTCTGCCGAAGCCGTCCGCCGGAATGCATGAGGTTAGTTGTTCCAGCGGGTGTCAGGGCCGGTGACGCGGTCAGCGTAACGCTTGGCGCTAGCCGGGTATTCTTCCTGCGGCAGCGGGTAGAAGTAAACGCGCGGCAGGATGGTCTCGACCTTGTCGAGGTAGTCACGCACGTAGGAATCCACCTCGGCGCGGTCGGTGGCGGACTTGTTCACGTAGATGAACAGCGGACGCGCCAGCGGGTAGGAACCGTCACGGGTGTTTTCCAGGCTTGGGGCGATGCCGTCAACGGTGACGTTGTCGATATGGTCGCGCACCTCGCCCTCGGTGGCCAGGTAGTTACCGATGCCCATGAAGCTAAGCCCGTACTCATCCTCAGCCACCCACTTGGACAGCTCCTGGATGTCGTCGGTCTCCTTCACGTCGTCGCGCAGCTCCGCGTCGCCCAGCACGGTGGTCAGGAACACGCCGCGGGTACCGGAACCAGCCTCACGGCCGTAGAGGGTGATTTCCTCATCAGGCCATTCGGGGTTGATGTCGGACCACTTGGTCACGCTGGAGTCGGTGGACCAGATCTTCTTCAGGTCATCCAGCGTCAGGTCGTTGGCCCAGTCATTGCGCGAGTTCTTCACGATCGTGATCGCGTCCAGCGCAATCGGAAGCTCGATGTACTCGACGTTGCCGTCGGCGCACTTCTTCTGGAAGTCGACGGGTTCGCCCGCGCCGGGGATCGGCACAGAGGAGTCGTTGATGTCTGCCTCGCCTGCGCAGAATTTCTCAAAGCCGTCGGTGGAGCCGATGCCCTCAATCGAAACATCGTGGTTGTAGCGCTCAGCGATGTAGCGGGAGATCGGTTCGACGGTAGCGGAACCCGTCGCGACAATCTGCTTCGCGCCGTCGCTTTCCGCGTTACCGGCGTCGGAGCTGCCGCTTTCGGTCTGGTTCGCGCAGCCAGCGAGCAGCGCCAATGCCGCCACCGGCGCCGCGACCTTTACTAATGTGCGTTTCATTTCGCGCGGCCCTCCCGCATCTCGTTGCGGAACTCATGCAGCAGGTCGAACAGGCTCGACCAGCGGCCCCGCAGGTTGGTCATGTAGTACGGCACTTTGTCGAGCTCATCAAGTTGTTCTTGGCTGAGCCCATGCTTATCGACGACCGGAGCCTCCGCCTCAGCCCCCGCCGCCAGGCCGGCGCCAGTTTCTGCATCGGTTGCGGCGACGGTACCGGCCTCGACACCAGTTTCGGTACCCGCAGCAGTACCAGCCTCCGCTTCGGCGGCGAAGGCCGCCGAAGCGTCGTCGTTAAGCAAGCGCGAGCGTGCATCGATTTCGGTGCGGACAACGGCGACCGTTTCTTCGAGCTCGGTGAGCAGAGCCTGAAGATCGTCGTCGGTGGCGTTGTTGCGGATCATTGCCTCTGCCTGGTCGGAGAGGTCTTGGTCCAAGTTGGGTTGGTTAGTCATGAGATCTCCTTTTAGGTGAGCATGTTACTGATGAAGACGGCCAAGAGCGGAATGACGAAGAACACGCCGCCGACCCACAGGAAGACGAACAGCTTGTTCTCGTCGGCGCGGCGTGCCAGCCAGTCGGAGCCGGCCGGTGGCAGCTTGCGCAGGAACGGCAAGCCAAGGATGGTCACGGCCGCAAACACATTGAACATCGTGTGGACCAGCGCACCGGTCATAGCGGCCGTCGCCTCCACACCCGTGGCGGAGAACGCCGCGATAAGGCCAGTGACCGTGGTACCGATGTTTGCACCGACCACGAACGGGAAGAGCTGGCGCACCTCGAACTTGCCGGAGCCGGCGAGCGGAACGGTCAGCGCGGTGGTGGTGGAGGAGGACTGAACAAACGCCGTGATCAGCGCGCCGGACAGTGCGCCGGTGAAGGTACCGCGGCCAAGAGCTGCGTGCAGCATCTCCTGGGCCTTGCCCACCAAAAGCGACGACAGCATGTTACCGATGAAGCTGATCGAAAGCAGGATCAATCCCACACCGACGAGGGCGAGGATGATGCCTCCCCAGACGTCGCCAAGCGGGCTCACGATGTTCTCCGTGAGGCTCACTAGCGGCTCCGTGATGAGGTCGATGAAGTCACCGACCGCCTCAAAGATGCGCGCAAACAGGTTGTCGCCCGAACCGCTCAACGACGGCGCGATGGCCGACGCCGACTTCGATAGCACGCCGAAGAACAGCTCGAGCGGGAAGAAAATCAGCAGGGCAAGCAGATTGAAGAAGTCGTGGACCGTCGCCATGGAGAAGGCGTTGCGGAACTGTTTCTTGTTACCGGACAGACCAACCGCGACCAGGGTGGACGTCACCGACGTACCGATGTTGGCACCGAACAGCATCGGCACCGCAATTCCCAGCGGCAGACCACCGGCGATCATGCCCACCACGATCGACGTCGTTGTCGAGGAGGACTGAATGATCGCCGTGGTGATGATACCGATGGCCAGACCCACAAACGGGTTCTCGGCGAAGGAGAACAGCTGCTCAGCCTGGTCGCCGGCGGCGGTCTTGAAGCCGGAGCCGATCATGCCCACCGCGTTGAGCAGCAGCCACACGGCCAGAGCCACCGAGACCCACTCGGCGACCTTCTTAGCCGTGCCCTCAAACGGGAGGAAGCCTAGCGGGTCCTTCTTTTCCCCGTCGTCCCCGTCCGCGAAGCCGTCGGCGTCTTCTTTGTTCTTGTCTTCTTTATCGCTGTCTTTATCACTGTGGTCGAATTTGCGGGAGCGGTCCGAGTTCTTGAAGTCGTCCTCGAGGGTTCCGCGCTGGGTCTTGTTGATACCCAGGTCGTCGCGGTCTTCAAGCTCGACGTATTGGTCGTCGACCGCGGATGTCCCGCGCTTTTTGCCCCGGCCGGGGCCTGTCGCTGTGCTCATGATCACCCAATCTGTTGTCGAAATCTGGCAACGATCTCCTTGACCCTACATAAGCCATGCCAAACCTGTGTGAAACCTTGGTAAACACTAGGGAAACCATTGGTGCACACGACCTGTTCCGCCTGCGCCCTGCCATCCCTCTCGCGGCCCCCGTGCCATCCTGACGATCCTGACACTCAGCACCGGGTAGTTGCCGCGGAAACCCTAAAAACGCTGGTCAAAAACGTGCAATCCGGCTAATAAGTGTGGTCGGTGTAAACAAATTCAGGGATTCCAAAATTTTTCCCCCTCCGAGGGAACCCGAGGCCATCCTTTGGAGTCCAATGGATATGAATACTTACCAGTTTCCATCTTCCTCACACGCTCCCCGGCCAATTACGCTCCACGACGGCGTCGACATCACCCCTTTCGTCCCAGGCCAACTCACCACCACCGGCGGTGGCCCGCGCGCCTCCCGAACCTTCTTCGCCATCGGCGTGGAACCTCGCCCGATGGAGTGGGCCATGCGCGATGCCGAGCTCCACCCCCGCAAGCACGCCTACGTACTCCCCGCCGGCCTGCGCGCAGTGGCCGCGGCACTGGAAAACCCCGGCTGCGTCGTGTCTGGGCTCAGCGCCCTGGCGATCTACGGCCTCAGCTTTTTCTCCAAAGGTTGCGACGCCACACTTATTGGCGAAGTCGAAAAAACCCAGTTCCCGGCCATGAAAAGTGCCCTCGTTCGCCGTCGCAAGCTCAAATCAACATGGACCGTTCGCTGGCAGGACCGCGCCATCACCGCCAGCCGCCCCCTCGATGCCCTCATCGAGGCCCTTCAAGACCTCCGCGATGGCGTTCACGCGTGGGAGGTCCCCAGTTGGGTCGCGGATGACCTTGCCTTTCGCGCAATTTCGCTTATCGACGCCTCCTCCAACCATTTCGGCTTCACCCCCACCATGATCAAAGAAGCTGCCAAGGGGAGGCTCAATAGCAGATGGATTAGGAAAATTTTGCAGCTGTCCAGCGGAAAAGCAGACTCACCAAAAGAGACCGAGATGCGCATCATCTCCCGAGCCATCCTGGAAGGCCCCGAAAGCTTTCCTTTAAAACTTGTCCGCGACGACATGCGTGACCCCTTCGCTGAGAACATTCGATGGGCCGCCGCGCAACTGGAAGACCTGCGGCTGAAACTCAGTGAGCAGGTCCCGATTTATGAAGCCACCTGGAGCGATTGGCCGATCACCATCTTTGACCTGGCCTTAACCGCGCTCAAGATCGGATTGATGTACGACGGCGAGCACCACCTTCAGCGCAGCCAGCGTGACAAGGACGCCAGCATCAGCCTGAAATGCACATTGCAAGGGTGGCTAGTGCTCCGCTTTTCCGCCGGCACGCTGGAAACCTTGCCGGGAGCGCTCGTGGCCGCGGTAAGGATGCGGGTGAACACCCTCGATCCCGCCGCCTAACCCCGCCCCATCCCCCATCCCCCATCCCCCATCCCCCATCCCCAACCCCGACCCCCAACCCCGACCCAACCCCCATCCTCGACCCAACTCCCGCCGCCCAACCCCCGCCGCCGGCGCCCTGACGATGTTGACACGCTCGAGCCGTCGCTTCCCGCGGAAACTCGGAAACTGCAGGTCAAAACGTGCAGTTTCGCTTATGGGACGGGGTGGTGTCACTATCGTCAGGCTTCGAGCCGTGGAGGGGAGAAACCGGGCCGGCGGGGAGAGGTCGGCGGGCTGGCCGGGCCAGGCGGCATGGGTTGGGTGTTGCCGCCGCCGTCGTCCTGACGATGTTGACACCTCCTAGCTGTCGCTTTCCGCGGAAACTCCGAAACTGCAGGTCAAAAACGTGCAGTTGCGCTTATGGGTCGAGGTGTTGTCACTATCGTCAGGATTCGAGCCAGGGGAGGCGAATCCGGGCCGGTGTGGAGAGGTTGACGGGCTGGCCGGGCCAGTTAGATGGAGTTGGGTGTTGCCGTCGCCGGCGTCCTGACGATGTTGACACCTCCGAACCGCCGCTTCCCGCGGAAACTCTGAAACCTCAGGTCAAAAACGTGCAGTTGCGCTTATGGGTCGGTGTGGTGTCACTATCGTCAGGAATCGAGCCGTGGGAGGGGGAAACCCGGGTTGGGGCTAGTGCTGGTGGTAGTCGGCGAGGAAGTTGCCCAGGCGCTCGATGGCGTTTTCCAGTTGGGATGCCCAGGGCAGTGTGACCACGCGGAAGTGGTCGGGCTTGGGGTAATTGAAGCCGGAGCCGCCGACCATCAGGATCTTCTCGGATTTGAGAAGGTCGAGCATGAACCGCTCGTCGTCGTGGATGTTGTACATCTCGGTGTCCACTTTGGGGAAGCAGTACAGTGCGCCCTTCGGCTCGACGACGGAAACGCCGGGGATCTCCCGCAGTTTCTTCACGGTGATGTCGCGCTGCTCTTTCAGTCGCCCGCCGTCGCGGGTCAGGCTGAGAATGGATTGGCGCCCACCCAGAGCGACCTGGATAGCGTGCTGACCAGGCACATTGGAACACAGGCGCGTGCCCGCCAGTAGGTCCAGCCCCTCCACAAACCCGGCGGCTCGTCGGCGCGGCCCGGTAATGACCATCCAGCCAGCGCGGTAGCCGCACACGCGGTACGCCTTGGATAGGCCATTGAACGTCACCGTCACCAAGTCGGGGGCAATCTCAGCCATGGAGATGTGCTTTGCGTCGTCGTAGAGAATGCGGTCATAGATTTCGTCGCTAAGCACCATGAGCTCGTGCTCCCGCGCGATGTCCGCGATCCCCTCGAGAACTTCACGCGAGTACACTGCGCCGGTCGGGTTGTTGGGGTTGATCACCACGATGGCTTTGGTGCGCGGGGTGACTTTGGAACGAATGTCCTCGAGCGAGGGGTTCCAGTCGTCCTCCTCATCGCACAGGTAGTGCACCGGAACGCCGCCAGAAAGTGAGGTCGCGGCGGTCCACAGCGGGTAGTCGGGGGAGGGGATGAGTACCTCGTCGCCGTCGTTAAGCAGGGCCTGCGTGACCATGGAGATCAGCTCGCTCACGCCGTTGCCCAGGTAGACATCGTCGATGTCAAAGGCAGGGAAGTTTTCGATCTCCTCGTAGCGCGTCACCACCGCGCGGCGCGCAGGAATGATGCCCTTCGACGTCGAGTACGCCTGGGAGTGCGGGAGGTTCGCGATCATGTCGCGCATGATCACGTCCGGCGCGTCGAAACCAAAAATTCCGGGGTTCCCCGTGTTCAGCTTGAGCACGTTGTGGCCATCAAGCTCCATCTCCTCCGCCGTCCGCGCGACAGGTCCGCGCAGGTCATAGGCCACGTTCTTGAGCTTTTCTGCTTGATCGAAGTGGCGGCAGGGCTTTCGCTTATCGACGGCACCCTTTCCCGCACCCTCGGCCGCCACCGTGTCCGCTGTGGTGTGAGTGGTGTCGGGGTTGGTGTTCGTGGCCTGGGAATCGTGGGCCTTCTTGTCGGTAGCCATGTGACTATTGTTGCACAACCTGCCTGGGGATTATTTGGCCGTGTAGGTTGTCCGGGGCGCTTTTAGAATGAAGGTATGACTACGCCAAACAATTTCAATCCGGCCCCGGGTGGGCCACAGCCGTATGGTTATCCCCAGCAAGGGGCATTCCAGCAGGGGGCGTTCCAGCAGATGCCTCAGCAGGGGATGCCTCAGCAAAGCGAATCCGGGCGCAAGATTGATTTCCCCGGTGGGCCGCTGCCGATTGTGGATGCAATTCCTTTCGCGTTTAAGCGCTTATTTACTAGTCAGTGGCACGTGTACGTCGGGCTGATGGCGCTGATATTCATCCCGCTTTTGATCTGGACCGCGATGCTGGTGGTTCCCATCCTTTTCTACGATGGGTTGGGTGCCGGTAGGGAACTGCCCGATAACCCCATCGATCTGTACGGTGTCCCGTACATGCTGGTGATCGTGGTGTTTTACCTGCTGATCATCGCGTGCAGCTTTCTCTGCAACGTCGCTTTGTGCACCACCGCCCTACGGGATGTGGATGGGGAAAAGCCTTCGTGGGACAGAGTCTTTAAAGACGTGCCGTGGGGTAAAGGCCTCGGGGCCTATGCGGCGGTATTCGGCGCAATGATGGTCGTTGTCATGGTTTTTGGCCTGCTCATCGGCCTAGCCGCAGCAATTCACCCGGCCCTGCTGTTTCTGGTTGTTCCGATCGTGCTGGTTGTTTCCTTTGTCCTCCCGCCGTTCGTGTCGTTGCTGCCGCTGTACCCAATCGATGGAAAAACCACCGTTACCGGCGCCTTTAAACGCGTGTGGGCGGACGTGAAACCACAGTTCTTCCGGGTCTGGGCCGCACTGTTCGTCCTGCAGGTGGTAATCACGGCGCTGGCCTACCTGACCTTAGGCATCGGCCTGATCTTTGTTGGTCCGCTGTCGGTGCTCGGCGTTACGTTCATCTACCGCTGGGTCGCTACCAATAACGGCGGTGCCCCGGTCGCATTCCAGGCTGGCTACCCGCAGGCTGGCTACCCGCAGCCGCCGCAGTACGGCGGGCCGAGCGGTTACCCGCAGCCGCCCCAGTAAGAGTCTTTAGAAATATTGGGTCCTGTGACATTGGATATGTGCGCGTAGCATGGGGCCTATGACATATAATTCTTATCCCCAAAACAACTTTGATGGCTATGGCCAAGAGCCTATGGCCAGCGGTAAATCAGGCCAGCCGCTCACTGTTATGCAGGGTCCACTACCTATTGGTGAAGCAATCAGCTTCGGCTTCAGCCGCTTCTTCACGAGCCAGTGGTACGTCTACCTTCTGATTTCCCTGGTGCCGATCGTGCTGGGCGCAATCGCTATGGGAGCCGCGTTTGCTCAGATCCCGGCGTCCGCGTGGCAATCCGGTGACCCGAATGTCGTCGCGAAGGCGTTGTTCGCATCCTCGGGATTGGGCCTGGTGATCGGCGGCGTTTTCCTGGCCATGATTGCGGCCTTCTTCGCCAGCTTGCTGCTCTACAACGCTGCGGTCAAAGACACCCGCGGCGTGAAGCCGACGTTTGGGAACGTCGCCCAAGGGCTGCCCTGGGGCCAGACGATCCTAGTGTTCATCCTGGTCGGCTTGCTTCAAGGGTTATTGTCTGGTCCTGGCCAGGTACCCGAGCCGAATGCCGGTGTTGCTGTCGTTGGCACGATCTTGTTTCTGGTCCAGTTCTTCCTCATGCCATTCCTGTACATGATCCCGTGGTACGCGGTCGACGGAAAGACTTCTGCCGTCGACGCCTTCAAGGCAGCGTGGGAGGACGTTAAACCCCACTACTGGCGAATTCTTCTCGCGTTCATCGCCATGGGCTTTATCTCCATTCTCCTGGTTATTTTTACGCTGGGACTCGGTGTCCTGGTGGTTATGCCGGTGATCACCCTGTTTGAAGCATTCATCTACCGCTGGATTTCTTCCCACCGCGACGGTGTAGGTGCCGCACCTGGCGTCGGCCAGGCTCCGGGCTACGGCGCTGCTGCACCGGGTTACCCGCAGCAGCCGCAGGCGGGCTACCCACAGCCGGGCTACCCGCAGCAGCCGCAGCCGGGCCAGGCCCAGGGCTACGGCCAGTCGGGTGGCTACGGCCAAGCTCCTGGTTACCCCCAGCAAGGTAACGGTCAGCCGGGAGACTTCAACCACCCCGAGGGCTACACTCCGTTCCAGTAATTTCCCAGCGAAGAGCATTTGAAAGCGGCGCGCTGACCCGTGCGCCAAACCCCGCTCGCCAGCGCATCCAATGAGGTATCAAGCGCAAGGTGGCGGGGTGCTTTTTGTGCCTGGCCGGTGCCGCTCAACCGAGCCTGCAACCGGGCATCCTGACGATGTTGACACCCCGCCGACCCATAAGGAAAACCGCAGGTTTTTGACCTGCGGTTTTCGGCTTTCCGTGGCAACTAGTGCTGGAGAGGTGTCATCATCGTCAGGATGCTGCCGGCGGTAGATGGATGACCAAGGCCAGGCCTGACGATGGTGACACTTCGGCGAAACCGAACTGGGCTTTTGCTTCCGCACGCCGGGAAAACTGTCAGGATCGTCAGGATCGTCAGGACTGGCTAGGGGCTACTAGGGGTAGGGGGAGAGAGGCGGGGCCGGCGTAGGGAGTGGGGGAGGGGAGCGGCAGGGGGTGGGACCGGGGCAGGGGGAGCGGCTGCTAGGGGAGCGGGCGAACCGCGTCGGGGCACGGTGGCCGAGAAAAAGACAGAGCGGTCTATAAACTGTGGCATCTGTGGTTCATGCCAGTGGGGTGAGACCTATTTTAATTCATCAATCTACGCAGGTGAAGCAAGAAGGAGCTGGCCGTGTTGGATTGGACCGAGCGGTATGTGTAGCGTTCGTGAAGTCACGTTAATATGTGCTGATTAATAGACAACTCGGTATATAAAGAGGAAACTGCATGACCACCACGACCACGAGCCCAGAAGCCATCGAGGAAGGTGCCAAGCGCCCGGCCCGCGGCGAGAGCCCGACTGTCCGGGCTGGCAGGGCGGCGCGGACTGGCAGTGAGCGGCCGGCGAGGCGGGAGCGCCCAGCGCGCAAACCAAAGCCGGAGGGCCAGTGGAAGGTCGACGGCAAGGCGCCGCTGAACCACGATGAGGAACTGAAGCAGCTGGAGCCAGTGATGCAGGTCAAGCAGCGCGTCATTGATATCTACTCCAAGCAGGGCTTTTCCTCGATTCCGGAAGAGGATCTGTACCCGCGCTTCAAGTGGTTGGGCATGTACACGCAGCGCAAGCAGAACCTGGGTGGGGAGCACACGGGCAAGGACAACGTGGAGCTCCAGGATGAGTACTTCATGGTCCGAGTGCGTTTTGACGGTGGGCAGTGCTCCACCGAGCAAGCCCGCGCCGTTGGCGAGATTAGCCGCGATTACTGCCGGTCCACGGCGGATCTGACAGACCGCCAGAACATTCAGCTCCACTGGATGCGCATTGAGGATGCGCCGGCGATGTGGGACAAGCTTGAGTCGGTAGGCCTGAACACCTGGGACGCCTGCGGTGACGTGCCGCGCGTGATTATGGGTTCGCCGGTGGCGGGTATTGCTAAGGATGAGATCATCGACGCTACCCCGGCGATCGAGGAGATCAAGAATGACTACATTTTGCGCGAGGAGTTCCAGAACTTGCCGCGTAAGTTCAAGTCCGCGATCAGTGGAAACGCTCGCCAAGACGTGGTGCATGAGATCAATGACATCGCATTCATCGGCGTTGAGCACCCCGAGTTGGGTCCCGGCTTCGAGTGCTACGTGGGCGGCGGTTTGTCCACAAACCCGATGCTCGCGCAGTCGCTCGGCGCGTTTGTCACGCTCGAGCAGGTCCCGGAGGTCTGGGGAGCGGTGGTCGGGCTGTTCCGCGACTACGGTTACCGCCGGCTGCGCAACCGCGCGCGCATCAAGTTCTTGGTGTCCCAGTGGGGCGTGGAGAAGTTCCGCCAGGTCCTCGAGGACGAGTACTTGGGCTATAAGCTTCCCGACGGCCCGAAGGCGCCGAACAACCTGATCGACCGCGACCACATTGGCATCCATGAGCAGAAGGACGGCAACGTCTACCTGGGCGTCAAGCCGACGATGGGTCACCTCACCGGCGAGCAGCTCATCGCTATCGCTGACCTGGCTGAATCCTACGGTCTGACCCGCCTGCGCTTCACACCGTTCAAGGAAATCCTGTTCCTCGACGTCGCGCCGGATAAGGTCAAGGACCTGGCCGCAGACCTCCAAGAAATGGGCCTCTACTCCGCGCCGAGTGAATTCCGCCGCGGCATGCTCACCTGCACGGGCTTGGAATTCTGCAAGCTCGCCCACGTCACCACAAAAGCGCGGGGCATTGAGCTTGTCGACGAGTTGGAGCAGCGCGTCCCGGACTTCGATTCCCCGATCACAATTTCGCTGAACGGCTGCCCGAACTCGTGCGCCCGCACGCAGGTCTCCGACATCGGTTTCAAGGGCCAGATGGTGGATGACGGAAACGGCAACAAGGTCGAGGGTTTCCAGGTTCACCTGGGTGGCACGATCACCCGCGAAACCTCCGACGGCGGCACCGAGGCCAACTTCGGGCGCAAGATCCGTGGCCACAAGGTCCTGTCCACCGAGCTTGGGGATTATGTGACCAGGGTGGCGCAAAATTTCGTCGATAAGCGAAATGAAGGCGAAATCTTCCGTGAGTGGGTGCTCCGCGCCGACGAGGAGGACCTGAAATGAGTTTCCGCCGCGCGCCAAACGCGAACCGCAACCACCCGGTGTTCTGCCCGTACTGCGCGGGCGAGGGGCTTTTCCCTGATGAGACCAGCGATTTCGCATGGAAATGCACCGAGTGCCTGCGGATCTTCGAGGTGAAGTTCCACGGGCAAGACGACCCGGACGTTGCGCCGCTGCAGGCGAAATCGACCGGTGAGGCACTCCAGGAATCGCTGGCCCGGCATGGCCACAACGCAGTGTTGAGGAAGGAAGACTGATGACGTTCAACTTCACATCCGTGGGAGCCGTGGGCGAGCGCCGCGATCCTGACATAAGCCCCGAAGGCCCCAAGGAGACCACGCCGCTGCCCGACGACATCGCGCGAGCCAACGCCGCGCTAGTCAGCGAGTGGGCCGACAAGCTGTACGACGCCGACGCGCAGACGATCCTTCAGTGGGCGCACGAGCACGCGCCGGGCAAGTTGGCCGTGACCTTGAGTATGGAAAACACCGTCCTGGCGGAGCTCGCCGAGAACTACCTGCCGGACGCCGACTTCCTGTTTTTGGACACCGAGTACCACTTCCCGGAGACCCTGGAGGTCGCCGACGCCGTCGAACGCCGCTACCCGCGCCATAACTTGGTGCGTGCCCGCGCTATTTTGTCGCGCGCCGAGCAGGACCGCGTCTACGGCCGTGACCTGTACCGCTCTAACCCCACGGCCTGCTGCCGCATGCGCAAGGTCGAGCCGCTCGCCGTCAGCCTCTCGCCGTACGTTGGCTGGGTCACGGGGCTTCGGCGTGACGACGGCCCGACCCGTGCCCAAGCGCCGGCGCTGAGCCTGGATGCCACGGGCCGGTTGAAGATCAGCCCGATTATCACCTGGTCTTTGGACGATACCGACGACTACATCGAGGACAGAAACTTGATTATCCACCCCTTGACCAAGCAGGGCTACCCGTCCATCGGGTGCGCTACCTGCACGCTGCCCGTGGCCGACGGCGAAGATCCCCGCGCCGGTCGCTGGGCCTTTTCGACGAAGACGGAGTGTGGTCTCCATGGCTAATCCTGTAAACACCGCGAGCGCGTCCGCTCCCATCGGAGGTGCGTCCGCTTCCATCGCAGGTGTGGCGCTCTCGCCACACCTGCGGGATCTGGAAAACGAATCAATTCACATCCTGCGCGAGGTCGCAGGGCAGTTTGACAAGATTGGCCTGCTGTTCTCGGGCGGCAAGGACTCGTGCGTGGTGTTTGAGCTCGCACGCAGGGCCTTTGGTCCCGCAACACCGCCGATCGAGCTACTGCACGTGGATACGGGGCACAACTTCCCGGAGGTCATCACCTTCCGCGACGAGCTGGTTGAAGAAACCGGTGCGCGTCTGCGCGTTGCCCACGTCCAGGACTGGATCGACCGCGGTGACCTCGTGGAACGCCCGGACGGCACGCGCAACCCGCTGCAAACGGTTCCGCTGGTGGAGACCATTGCAGAGGTCGGCTACGACGCAGTGCTCGGCGGCGCGCGCCGCGATGAGGAGCGCGCCCGCGCGAAGGAGCGCGTGTTCTCCGTCCGCGATTCCTTCGGTGGCTGGGACCCCCGCCGCCAGCGCCCTGAGCTGTGGGATCTCTACAACGGTGAGAAGCTCCCGGGCGAAAACATCCGCGTGTTCCCCATCTCCAACTGGACGGAATCGGACGTCTGGGAGTACATCGGCGCCCGCGGCATCCGCCTTCCGGACATCTATTTCGCCCATGAGCGCGAGGTCTTCTCCCGCGACGGCATGTGGCTCACCGCCGGTGAGTGGGGTGGCCCGCGGGAGGGAGAGGTCGTCGAGAAGCGACGCGTGCGCTACCGCACCGTGGGCGACATGAGCTGCACGGGGGCTGTCGACTCCACGGCGACCACCATCGACGAGGTCTTAGAAGAGCTCGCCGTGTCCACCCTGACGGAGCGCGGCGCGACGCGTGCCGACGACCGCCTGTCCGAATCCGCAATGGAAGACCGCAAGAAGGAGGGCTACTTCTGATGAGTCCTTTTGGAAATTCTGTGCAAGCTAGCGAAGCGCTTGCACACCGCGCCACGTTGAGGCTCTGCACTGCTGGAAGCGTGGACGACGGCAAGTCCACCTTCGTTGGCCGCCTGCTGCACGACACGAAATCTGTGCTGGCGGACCAGCTGGCCAGCGTGGAGCGCACCTCCGCCGACCGTGGCTTCGACGGACTTGATTTGAGCTTGCTTGTCGACGGCCTCCGCGCCGAACGCGAACAGGGCATCACCATCGACGTGGCCTACCGCTACTTCGCAACCGACAAGCGCACCTTTATTTTGGCCGATACCCCAGGCCACGAGCAGTACACGCGCAACACCGTCACGGGCATGTCCACCTCTCAGGTGGTTGTCCTGCTGGTGGATGCCCGCGACGGCGTCAAGCCGCAAACGGTCCGCCACCTCACCGTGGCGAGCCTGCTCGGCGTCAAGACCGTGATCCTGGCCGTGAACAAGATTGACCTCGTGGACTACTCCCAAGAAGTCTTCGACAGCATTCGCGAGGAATTCGAGCGCCGCTGCGCGGACCTCGGCATCGCTGAACCATACGCCGTGCCCATTTCCGCGCTGAAGGGCGACAATGTTGTCAGCTCCCACGGCTCTGAGCCCGGAAAAGGGACCGACTGGTACGAAGGCCCAACCATCCTTGAGCTGCTGGAAACCATCCCGGTTCACCACGGCCGCGCCCAAGATCTCCCGTTCCGCTTCAACATCCAATACGTCCTCCGCGACCACGCCACCGACTACCGCGCATACGCCGGCACCATCAACGCCGGCACCGTGGCCGTGGGCGATCAAATCATTGCACCGAACGGTCGCACCACCACCGTTACGCACATCGACACGTCGGACGGGTTGGACGGAACAAGTCCGTCCAACGAGACAAATGAATCCAACGGCACAAATGAATCCAACGAGAAGCATGTAGCTGGGGACGCGGTTGCGTTAAGGCTCGCAGACGACATCGATCTGGTGCGCGGTGACCTCCTCGCCTCGGGGCCGTTCCCGGACACGGTGCGCGAGTTCCACGGCACCGTGGTTGGTCTGACGGATAAGGACGTCGCGGCTGGTCAGGCCGTGAAATTGCGGTACGGCACGTCGCTGGTGCGGGCCCGGGTGGCAAGCGTGGATCGCGTGCTGGACATCGACGGCACGGTGGAATCCAACGATGACAACACCGCGCCGGACGCATTTGGTCTCAACGACATTGCGCACGTGACCATTCAAACCGCGCAGGAGCTGCCGGTGGAGGACTACGCCGCACGCGGGGCGGTGGGCAACTTCCTTCTGATTGACCAGGCTAGCGGCAACACGCTCGCCGCTGGCCTGGTGGGAACGAGGCTGCGGTGAACGCCCCAGCACTGATTACGCTGTCCCACGGGTCCCGCCACCCGAAGGCGCGCCCGGGTGTGGCGGCTCTTACCCGCGCGGCGGCGCACGTACTGGGCCTGCCGGAAGGTGGCTACGCCGACGCGCACTTGGAATTTGATACCCCTGACCTGGTGACGGCGGCGCAGAGTATCGCGGAGAACGGTTACCAGTCCGCGGTGGTTGTGCCGACTCTGTTCACCAAGGCATTCCACGCCACGCACGACGTACCGGAGGCGATCGCGGAAGCACGAGCGATCACCGGAGTCGATCTGGTAGCTGCCGATGGGTTGGGACAGGGCGATGACATCGCGGATCTCCTCGCAGCCCGAGCACTTCGTGACTGCGGAAACACAACGTCACGCATCATTCTATATCCGGTGGGTACATCCACCGTTGCCGCTGCGGAAAAGACGGTTGCGCTGGGGGCGGCCGTCGAAAAGCGTGCTGGCATTGAAGTAACAACGATTCCCGCAACGGGGCACGGCAAGCGTGATCTTGCGGATGTTGCGGCGCACGACGCGCATCTGCTGCCGCTCTTCGTCACTGAGGGGCTGCTGCTCGACCGGGCGTTTCGAATGTGGCCCGGTTCGACTTCCGCGCCATTGAGCGCGGATCTTGCTTCCGTCGTAGCTTCGCGCTACAGCCGCGCACTCGCGCACGCAGACGCCCTGGTCAGGGTGTAAATCTAACGCTTCAAGGACACGTCATGAACCGCATGATCACACTAATTCTTATTGCCTTAGCCGGCCTTGCCGGACAGCTTGTCGACGGCGGCCTGGGCATGGGCTTCGGCGTCACCTCGACGACGATCCTCATCATGCTCGCAGGCCTTGGCCCTGCGCAGGCGTCGGCGGTGGTCCATACCGCTGAGCTGGGCACGACGCTGGTCAGCGGTATTAGCCACTGGAAATTTGGCAACGTGGACTGGCGCACCGTCGCCGCGATTGGAATCCCGGGCGCCGTCGGCGCGTTCGCGGGTGCGACGGTGCTATCACACTTGTCGACGGACGCGGCGAAACCGATTATGTCCCTGATCCTTACCGCGATCGGGATCAACCTGGTCTACCGCTTCTCCCGCGGGCTGATCCGCAGGCAGCTGGCGGCCACGCCTCACTCGACGCCCTTCCTCGGCGGACTGGGCCTCTTCGGTGGCTTCATTGACGCCACGGGCGGCGGCGGCTGGGGCCCCGTGACCACGTCAACGCTGCTCTCGGCCGGTCGCTCCGAGCCACGCCGCATCGTGGGCACGGTCAACACCGCAGAGTTCTTTGTCACCGCGGCGGCCACGGCGGGCTTCGTGCTGGGGATGTGGGACGACCTGGTCAACCACTTCTCCGCAGTCCTGGCGTTGCTGCTGGGCGGCGTCATCGCCGCGCCACTAGCTGCGTGGCTGGTCACGCGCCTCAACCCGATCCTGCTCGGTGGCATTGTGGGTACGCTCATCGTGGTGCTCAACCTCCCGGTGGTGCTGAAGGTTCTGGGCGTGTCGGCGACGGTACTTGTCGCCGTGCGCGTAGCCGTGCTGGTGGTCGGCGTGGCCTTGTCCATCCTGGGCTGGAAGCGCCACCGCGAAAACTGGCGCGTTGCCAACGAGAAAGAAAACGTTGAGGACTCCTCACCGACTCCCGCTCCGACGGCAACTGCCTAAGACGCACCGGTTTAACTGTGGGTAAATGCCCACATGAATAGTTAATGACAATCGCCCCTTCTGGCCGCTACGGGAAGCGGCCGGAAGGGCTTACACCTTAGGTTCGAGAGAATGTACCAAATGTCCACCCTCGTGTTCATTGGCGTTGCTGGCTTTTTGGCCCAGCTTGTCGACGGCGGCCTTGGCATGGGTTACGGCCTCACCGCCACGACAGTCCTTATTACTTTGGCGGGGCTCACCCCCGCGGCTGCCAGCGCGGTGGTCAATGCTTCGCAGCTTGGCACCAACCTGGTCAGTGGTGCGAGCCACTGGAAGTTCGGCAACGTCGACTGGAAGCTGGTAGCGGGTATTGGCATCCCTGGCGCCGTCGGCGCGTTTGTCGGCGCGACGCTTCTGTCCAACATTTCCACCTCGGCCGCGAAGCCGATCATGGCGATCATCCTGGTGGGCCTAGGCGCGCACCTGGTGTGGCGCTTCTCCTTCGGCATGGTCCACGGCCACGCCGTTCACTCCGACGCGACGCTGAACCACAAGCCGCACAACAAGTTCTTCCTGGCCGGCATTGGCCTTCTGGGCGGCTTCTTCTCTTCCACCGGCGGCGGTGGCTGGGGTCCCGTGACCACAACCAGCCTGATGGCCGCCGGCCGCAACGAGCCACGTCGCATCGTGGGCACCGTCAACACTGCCGAGTTCTTCGTCAGCTGCGCCGCCACCTTAGGCTTCATCCTGGGCATGTGGTCCGACCTCGTGGCCAACGCGGCGGCAGTACTCGCCCTGGTCATCGGCGGTTGCATTGCGGCCCCGATCGCCGCGTGGCTCATCGGCCGCCTCAACCCCGTCCTGCTGGGTGGCTTCGTGGGATCACTCATCGTCGCGCTGAACATTCCAACGCTGTTCAAGCTTTTCGACGGTCCCCAACCCTGGCTCTTCGCCGCCCTCGCGATGGTTACCGGTATCACGCTGACGGTCATGGGCGCGCGCAAGGCCCGCCGCAACTCGCTCGCCGCCAGCGAAGCCGAGGGAGCAACGACCCCGAACGCCGACCGAGCCGCCGTAAGCAGCTGAACCGGCCGTTTCTAAATCGCTGCCCCGCCGCAACCCCGCCCCGCCGCAACCCCGCCCCGCCGCGGCCCCCGCCGATTCGCGAAATTTTGATTTGGTGTCATCGCACCGAAAAATCGCAGGGCTGTGACCTGCGACGTTTCGTTTCTCATCGAAAGTTGGATACAAATTTCGCGAATCGCCCTTTCGGGTGGTCTGCCGGGGCGTGCGTGAGCCCGCACGGCACCTTTATGTTTTACTTTCCTCTGAAACCATTAAGAGTCTCAGTAAGGAAAAATAGGAATGAAGAAGTACACGAGGGTCGCCGCGCTTGCTGTCGCAGCGTGCATGAGCGTGACTGCGACGGCCGTTCCGGCCCAGGCCGCTCACGGGGAAGTCGCGGTAGTTAAGCTGACCGCGAGCGCCGAGACGAACAAGAGCTCTGAGAGGTCTGAGCGTTCTGATAGTTCTAAGAGCTCCGAGCTTGACGACGAGACCAAGGAGACCCTCGCGATCGTCGGCGGTCTCGTTGGCCTTTTAGTAATTGGCGGAATTATCCACTTCGCCACGCCGCATGTGATCCAGTTCCTGCAGGCCAATGGCATCTTCATCCCGGGTATTACGCCGCCTCCGGCACGCGAGCCGCAAGGGATGACCCAGCGCGAGCGCGACTACGCCGCCCAGTTCATGAGGGAACTCAACGCCTATCGCGCATCCCGCGGCCTGCGCCCGGTCGTCGAAGATAAGAACCTGTCTAACGGAGCCTACGAGTGGTCGAAGCACATGCACCGTACCGGTCGTTTCGTGCACGCCACCGGCGGCAACTTCGGCGAGAACATTTACCATGCACAGGGCGGCTACATTAACGACCCGAGCTCTGCCATTAACGCGTGGAAGCACTCTCCGGGCCACAACCGGAACATGCTCGATCCGAACGCACGCTTTGGCGGTATCGGGTTCTATATCCGCGACGATAAAGCCTACGCAACCTACCGCTTCACTCGATAGGTCCATCTCGCCGTTTGTTAGTCCGACAGCACAGCCCGGCGCAACTCCCTCGCCGCCGGCGAAGCCGGTGGAGCAATGACCCCGAGCATGGGCAGAGCCGCCAGCCGCAGCGCCCCCAAACCCTGCCCCTGCTGCCGCAGCGCCCCATCGATTCGCGAAATTTTGATTTGGTGTCATATCACCGAAATATCGAAGGGCTGTGACCTGCGATATTTCGATTACTATCAAAAGTTGGATACAAATTTCGCGAATCGTCCTTTCGGGTGGTCCGCTCGGGGCGGGTTGCCCGGGGGGACAGGAGGCCGGTGCTTGCCCGGGGTAGCGGGGACCCCGAGCGGGGACCGAGCCGCGGCTGGCAGCTGGGCTGGTCGAAGCGTGAGCTTGCGCGCAGCGCCCGAGGTCCGATTCGCGAAATTTTGATTTGGTGTCATGGCACCGAAATATCGCAGGGCTGTGACCTGCGACGTTGTGATTCTTATCGAAAGTTGGATACAAATTTCGCGAATCGCCCTTTCGGGGGGCTGCCCGCGGCGGGCGGGTAGGGGTGCAAGGAACCCGGGCGTGGGCGGAGCCGTTAGTAACTGGGCCATTTATTGACCAGGTATGGCCCAGTTCAGAGCCATTGTCGCGGGGACAGTATTGACTATTCCCCTGTAGATGTCCTGGATTTTTGCTAGTCTTTCAAACGTATTTTATGTATTTCCGCTTATCTCCTGCAGCTATGTTTCTGCAGGTCACAGGCGGGGATCATTTCTACTGAAAATTCCGCTTATCGCGCGTAAGCAGAATGGAGTAACGGATGACTTTCGGTGGCAACGGCTCAGGCGGCGGGTTCGGCTCGGGCCAGGGCGGCTTCGGTAACGGCCAGGGCGGCTTCGGCTCGGGCCAGGGTGGGTTCGGTAGCGGCCAAGGTGGTTTTGGCGGGGACCAGGGCGGCTTCGGCGGCGGCCAAGGTGGCTTTGGTGGGGGTCAAGGGGGCTTCGGCGGTTCGACCGCGGCGGGGTTCGGGGACGGCGGTTCGGGGTATGGAAATTCGGGGTTCGGGGATAGCGGTTCGGGGTATGGAAATTCGGGGTTCCAGGATGATGCCTCCGCTCCCGCCTCTGCATCCCAGTTCACTATTGGGTCTGCGCCGATTGCGCAATTGATTCCTAGCCTTGTTTTGGGTCTTGTGTCTCTGGTGCTCAGCGGCTACACGTACTTCAGTTCTTTGCGTGAGATTGACACCACCTGGGGTGTGCTGAGCGGTATCGCATGGGTGCTCGCTGGTGTGTTGGGTGTCTCTGCTTTAGGCCTCTACTTCACCAAGAACACGCAGGTCAAAGCCGAAGGGCCGTATCAAGAGATCGGCTGGAAGCAGGGCCTGTTCTACGCCACGCTGGCGGTGCTGATCATCGCGGTGGTGCTGTCTGCGATCCTGTTCGCTCTGTGGGTGGGAAGGCTGTAGGTAAGCAGTAATGAAGGACCTGACAAAGAAACCGACTAGTCACGGGAAGACTAACGGGAAGACTCACGGAAAGACTCACAGCATGAAGAAGGTGAAGAAGGTTCTGCGTTCCCTCGGTGCTTTTAGCGCAGCCGCGGTGCTGCCGATGGCGTTCGGCGCGGTTGGCTTGGGGGCTGACGCACTGGCTGCGCCCGCCACGGACACGACCGTTGTTATGGCTCAAGATGACGCGCCGCGAAGCGGCTCCCGTTTGGGCCAGCGCAGCGGTGGGGAAGAGGGCGAGCGCGGCCAACGGCAGGGCGAACGCCCCGGCAAGAAGCCGGGCGAGCGCGCTGGCAAGCCGGACAAGGGGCGGAAGCAAAACCAGCCTGAGCTGCAAAAGGGCCTGCAAGACCTCGGTGCGTGCGTGAGCCGAAACGAGCAGCTGGACGTCATGCTGCTCATGGATGAGACCGGCTCACTGGTGCCCAAGGATGGGGAGTGGAAAGGTACGGACCCGGAGCACAACCGCGTGCCAGCAGCCCAGACCTTCGTGGAATCCTTGGCTGAGCGTCAGGAAGATACCGGTACCAAGGTCCGCGTGCGCGTGACGGGTTTCGGTGAGACCTACAAATCCGGTACCACGGACCAGGCTTACGGCGACTGGATGAACCTGGACACCTCCACCGTGGACAGCGTCAAGAAGGAGATCGAAGCGTTCAAAGACCGCGCGAACGAGGATTGGACGCGCCACTCGGTTGCCGTAGACGGTGCGTACAACGACTTCACGCAGTTCTCCAAAGGACAGGAAAATCCGTGCCGTATGTTGGTGATGTTCACCGACGGTGCTTCGACGTCGCCTGAGGGTGGGGAGGCAGAGAGGCAAGCGCTGTGTAGGGCTGGGGGACCCGTCGATAAGCTTCGTGCTGCGGGAATCACCCTGGTGACCATTGGTTTGCGTAACCCGGAAGACCCCACGGGTGACTTTGACATTCTGCGCCGCGCGTCGGAGGGAACGCCGCCGCCACCGTGCGGTGACCGGCCGGCGAACGGTGCATTCTTCGAGGCCACGAACGTTGGTGGCTTGGTGATCGCGTTCCAGCAGGCGCTTCGCGACGGCGGGGATTTCGAGCACGAAGGCACGGCGGGAGAGCCGTTCAAGTTCGTTCTTGATGATTCAATCAACGCGGTGCGCTTTAGCGTCACGTCGGAGCAAGACCTCGGTGAGAAGGCCAAGTTGGTGTTGACGGCGCCTGACGGCTCGACGATTGACCTCGTGGACAAGGGCGACGGCACTGTTGGTGACGCGAAGGTGGAGTGGACCTCCTACAACGAGAGGTTCCAGGCCTCGCGCGGACGCATGACGCTTCCCGACGGCGGGTCATGGGGTGGCGAATGGTCCTTGCAGTTCCAGGACTTCAACCCGGATAAAACCGATGGCCGTGTGGTCTCCAACGTGCAGATCCAGCCGGACCTGACGTTGAAGTTCACCGGATCCGAAGGTGAAGAAGAAAAGGGCCCGGTTGCATTCGCTGACGATGAATCGTTGAAGGTTCAGCTGGTTGATGGCAAAGGTAATGCTCGCAAGATGAAGGGCAAGGCCGTCACCACGATCACCTTGTCGCAGCAGGGCCAGAAACCCGTCACCATCGTGGAGAACGCTGATCTTTCCAAGGGCGAGCTAGAGATCCCAGCATCGAAGTTCCCCGAGGCGCCATTTGTTGGCCGCCTCGATGCGGCGACGACGATCACGACCTCGGGTGACAAGGGCCGTCCGTCGACGCTGTTCTCCCCGATCCTGTCTTCGACCGGTGTTACCGTGTCCAAGCAGAACATGCCGCAGCTGTCCAACGACCTGAAGTTCGCAACTGAATCTGAGACCGCTGAGGCCACGCTGAAGGTCAAGGGTCCGGGCAAGGTGTGGATTGAGCCGGGCACAAGCGTGAAATCTGACCAGCTGCCGGAGGGCGTTGGTGAGATCAAGGTGGAGTCCAAGCACAACAGCAAAGACACAGCCCTTGAAGTCCCGGCCGGTGAGACCGCGGATCTGCCCGTGACCTTTACCATCCCGGAGGCAACTCAGGGCCTGGTCAACGGTGCGGTGGATGTGTCCATCGCTGACTTGGACGATGAGGAAGAACCGGTGGTCATCCCGGTGGACACCAACGGTACGTTCACCGTTCCTCTGAACAAAGCGGCCTTCACCGGCGCATTGATCGGTGCTCTGCTTTTGTCTCTGATCATTCCGCTGTTGATCTTCTACCTGATCCGCTACCTCACCTCGCGTATCCCGACGAAGGCGACACTGCGCACCCGTGCGTTCCGCCTGGATACGTCTGGCGGTTACCCGGCGTTCGTGGATGGTTCCCCGCGCCTGGGTGAGGACAATTCCAACGAGTCCGTGGCAAGTCTGTCGCCGAACTCGTTCAGCGCCAGCGGCTACTCCGGCAAGGTCAAAGCACTCAACCTCAACCCGTTTAGTGAGGTTCCGGTGGTGGTGGAGCAGGTGCCGTCGGTAAGCGATAAGAATGCTCAAGTGAAGAATGCAGCGAAGCTGCCGCTCTCTCTCAACGGCAGCTGGTTCGTGGCCGCGAACCCGCAGGAGCCGAACGCGTACGACGCCGTGGTGCTCTACAGCGCCGCTACCCCGCAGGAGAAGCTGGACCAGCTTGCAATCGATATTGAGCGCAACGCCCCGAGCCTCGTTGAGAAAATCGCGCAACAACGCCCCGCTGAGCAGGTGAACGCAGCCGGTGACCCGAACGATCCGTTCAGCGGCACCCAGGCACCGAGCACCTCCGGTCCGGCTGACCCGTTCGCCGAGAACAACGACCCCTACGGCGGATTCAACCAGGGCGGCTTCGGCCAGGGTGGTTTCGATCAGGGCGGCCAGGGCGGCTTCGGCCAGGGCGGTCAGGGCGGTTTCGGCCAGCCCAACGATCCGTTCGGCCCGGGCCGCTAGCGCCCCTGCCCGGGCACCCTAACCAGTCACAAGCTCTACACCCTTAAAGCCCAATACCCCAGGAGAACAAAAATGTACAAGGTATTCGTCGTCGGATGCGGCGGCTCTGGTGCGAAAACGATGTCCTACATGATGGACCAGCTGAAGCAGACGCTGTCCGAAAAAGCGCCCGAGTGGTGGGCGAAGAACAAAAACAATAAGAACAAGGGTCTGCCCAACGGCTGGAAGTTTGTCACCATCGACGCGCCGACGGTGCCTGAGTCCGTGCAAAAGAACTTGCCGACGGTGACGGCGGCCGGCGGTGACTACATCTCCATGGGAACGACGGCGGGCCTTCCCGCAGTGCGTGAGAACATCGCACAAAGCGCCGCCGCGCACGCGAAGCTGGGCACTGTGGCGTCCTGGGGTTTGAAGGACCGCACGTTGGACACCCTGGCGGTGGACTCGGGTGCTGGCCAGTTCCGTGGTGTGGGACGCCAGCTGCTGCTTAACCGCCTGGCTAACGTGAACGACCAGTTGGTTGCCTCTTGGAATGAGGTCCGCGACGACAACAAGTCCAACGCGGAGCTCGTGGAAATTGCTCAGGAGATGGGCCAAAACCCTGAGGTCGACGGCCCGATTGTCTTCGTGATTTCCTCCATGGCCGGTGGTTCCGGAGCTTCCATGGCTGTGGACGTGTGCCGCCTGGTCAGTGCCCTGCCGGGTATTTCCGCGGCGAACGTCGCGCTTTATGCCGTGACCCCGGACGTGTTCACCGGTGGTGAAGACGCCACCAGCGGTCCGTACTCCGGTACAAACCCGAACGCGCTGGCAATGTTCTCCGAGCTCACCGCCGGTGTGACCGGCGCTGGCGTGGACGCGGACAAGGATTCCTTCGCCGCGATGGGCGTGAACCTGAACATGCGTGAGATCCCGGTCGGCCGCATCTTCCCGGTGGGCCGCTCTATCGGTGATGACACGGACCTTACGTTGGTGGGCAACGGCCGCCCGGAAGACATTTACCGCTCGCTTGGTTTGGGTCTAGCCGCCATGATCACGGACCACGGCATGATGAACGACTACAAGTCCCACATCATGAACAACCCGGGCAACAACATGGGCCCGTACTACGCGTGGGGCGCAACTCAGCCGGACTACATCCAGTGGGGAACCTTCGGCTACGGCAAGTTGTCTATGGGCCGCGACCGTTACGCAGAGTATTCCGCGCAGCGCCTGGCTCACTGGTCCGTGACTCACCTGCTTGAGGGCTACTACAACGCTGATGAGCCCGGCGATAAGGCTCAGCAGTTGGACCAGAAGTTGAACCAGAACTTTGACACCTGGCTGGGTCGTTTCGGCACGGTTCTTCCCGTGGACTACAGGCCTGGACAGCGTGGCAACAATGCGTTCAACTGGGTCCGCAACTACTTCGGTCGCACCACCGACCAGTGGGTCGCCAACCAGCTGTCCGGCACTTTGTCGCGCATCGATCCCGCCAACGGCATGCACGGTAAAGAGTGGATCCGCAACGTTGAAATCGCCATCAACAACCGCGCGAGCGGCATCGCGGGCGAGTTCCAGGCAGCCCGCCCGTCGCAACGCCCGTTCTACGCGGCACTCGAAGCATGGGCTGGACCCGTGGGTGAGAACAAGAATGTGCAGAAGCTGCAAAAGATCACCTTGGACATGCTTGCCAGGGAAGTCAGCCAGTACGGCGTTGCTTACGCAACGACGGTTCTGCAGCGCTTCCGCGAGTGGGTGCGCAGCCTAAGCGAGACGCTTGCCAACGTGCCCTCATACAACGGTCTTGCGCTTAACGACGATGTGCGCAGGAAGATCGTGGGTGCCGGCAAGATCAAGGACAGCTCCCAGTACATGGACATGATCTCCAGCGGATTGCGCCCGGCGCTGACCTCGGCCTCGCTGAACTTCATCAGCACTCAGATCTCCCAGCTACTCAGCGTCTTCGATTCCGAGTTCCTTGAGCGCGTGCAGCAGGAATTCCAGCTCAAGTGGCGCAACTTGGAAAACGCCATGGAAGTCGAAACCGACCCGGATCTTGGTGTGTCGCGCTTGGCCACCAATGTGCCTAAGAAATGGCCGAAAGAGTCCGATGGTGTCGTCGATACGCGCTTTAGCGCTCCCGCGACGGAGGCTTCGATCACGCCTATCGACGACTTCCGTGAGCAGTTCAAGCGCGACATTGAAAACGCACGCCCCCGGGGTGGGGAACCGCAGAGCTTTGAGTCTTCTCTGCCGGAGTGTGGCCGCGCAATCATCATGGGTGAATGGGACCAGGCCGCTGACCCGGAGAAACCACCGCTGGACACCCTGACTGTCCTTGATAACCGCTGGTGGATCCCGCCGCACCTTAATGAAGATCCTTCCAATCATGAGATCCGCTCCCCACAGGCACCGCGCGTTGAGCTGCGCATCATGCCGGAAGATATTTTGGCGCGCGCACGTCGCTTCGTGGACCGCAACGGTACCTCCTTCCACGGCTTTGTGAACCAGTCGCTGGCAGAGTACGTCCAGGGCTACGGCCAAGACGACCGCGAGCGTGAGCGCCGCACCACCCTGTTTTTGCAGAAATTCCAGCAGGCCATGCAGCTCGCCCGCCCGATGGCACAGGTGTCCTCCTCCTTGGTCCACGCGCTGACGGGTGAGAAGATCACTTACCGCTTTGCGTTCTCCGCGATTCCGTTTGCGAACAACCAGCTGATCAGGACGGAAATCCAGAACTACGTACGCGGCTTCAAGGGTGGCGCCGTGGACAATGAGACCATCGCGGACTTGGAGCAACGCTTTATTAACGACGATGGCTCGCGCGAAATCACCATCTCCGGGTCCTACAACTCATTCCCGCCGGTGGTGTTCACCAACATCCTCCCGCAGGTAGCACGCCAGTGGGCGATGACGACCGACCCGTTGAACCAGGGCCAGTTCTGGAAGATGCGCCGCGCCCGTGCTTTGCCGGCCGCCTTGCCGATGAGTGACGCTGAGCGCGCCGCGATGATCCGTGGCTGGTACGTGGGCATGATCACCGGCCACATCTACCACTCGCTGGACGTCTCCGCCGCCGCGGACCAGACCCCGGTGCAGATCTACGACACCCGCGACATGTCTGACACCTCCGGTAAGTGGTTGAGCTTCCAGGCTCCGCTGCTCACCCCACCGCGCGCCATGGGCTGGTACAAGAACTACCTGCCAGCCGTTCTGGAATCTTCCATCATGGCATGGGCCCGGATTTCTGAGCAGCCCGAGTTGAGTTCCATCCAGCCGTACCTGGTCCTGCGCTCCATGTGGGACGACGCCCCGGCGCCCACGGATTGGAACAACACCGGCTCGCTGTCCGTGGTGCAGCAGGACATTGTGAACCCGACCAAGGGCCAGCGCATCCTCCGCGATTGGCTGTGGGAAGGCAAGGGCCCCTCCCAGGAAGTTGAAATGGTTCCGGGCACATCACGGACGAAGACCACGCCTGAACAGCGCCTTGCTGCCGCTCGCGAATTCATCCGCCAGGAGCGTGAGATTGCCGTTGCCTACAGCCCTGCCGCCGGCACGAGCGACGACGGCTTCATCGGCAACACCCAGGAGAACCCGTACGGCGACGTCCGCCGCCTCGACGTCGCGATGCAACTACCTCTCTACGCCGACCTCGCCCGCGACATCGTCGCAGCCATGGATGACATCGCCTTCAGCCTTGACCTAGCCGAACGCAGCCGCAACGGCTTCGGCGCCGCCAGCGGCGGCGGAATGCCTGGAATGGATAGCACCCCGAACATGCCTGGCATGGGCGGCGGGGCCCCGAACATGCCTGGCATGGGTGGTCAGCAGCAGTACGGTCAGCCGCAGCAGCAATTTGGTCAGCCGCAATACGGCCAACCGCAGCAGCAATACGGCCAGCCACAGTACGGTCAACCGCAGTACGGACAGCCGCAGCAGCAGTACGGCCAGCCGCAATATGGTCAGCCACAGCAGCAGTACGGCCAGCCACAGTACGGCCAGCCGCAGCAGCAATACGGCCAGCAGCCGCAGTACGGTCAGCAGCAAAATGGCCAGCCCCAGTACGGCCAGCAGCCGCAGTACGAGCAGCAACAGCCACAGTTCGGCCAGCAGCCGCAGTTCGAGCAGCAACAGCCGACTATGGAGCCGGAACCGCAGCAGGCGCCACCGCAAGACGTGCCGGAATCTACTCCGACTGAGCAGGCCCCGCCCCAGCCGCAGCCCGCGCAGGAGGAGGCGCCGGGTCAACAGGCGCCGGATCACCAGGCGCCGGTCACTGACGCACCAGCTTCCGGCGCACCAGCGTCCGGCGCGCCGGTGGACGAGGCTCAGCCGTACAACCCCCAGCAAATGCCTGGACAGGAGAATTAATCCATGGCCACGTTTATCAATCTGTTCCTCCACCGCGGGCCCATCGCGCGGAGGATTCGCGAGTGCGTTTCGGACTTAACGGCACTGGACATCCTTCAGCCGAGTATCTGGATCGACATAGACGAAGACTTCAACGGGCTCTACCTCGCGCCGGGACGGGAGCCACAGGCCGACGATCTGTCGGTGTTAAGCCGCCATATCGGTCGCACGCCGGTGCACCTGGTGCTCCTAAACGTTATCGGTGGCGAGGGTTCGGAAGGTCTCATCCGACTCGAGGACGTGACGCGTTACCGGGAGCGCCTCACCCAAGACCAGGTGCCGGCGCTGAACGCAGCGTCCACCAACCTGGTGGTTACCACCGTCTTCGGCAAACTTGAGGGTGAATTTCCGCTGGTTCCTGGTTTCCAGAACCTGCTCCTTTCACCGGAAGAATCCGTAAGTCCGGCCTCCGCGTCTGATCCGTTTACGGCAAACGAGGAAAACGATGAGGACTTCGGTCTTTCGGTTGCAACCAGCGTCGCCAGCCTTTTCGGTCTGTGGGAAGGCTCGGGGTCACTCCCGGTGGAGGTTCCTAGCAACACGAACGACGGTTTGAAGCTCGTTCGTACTTTCTACCGTCGTGTTGATGGCCAGGAAGTGCAAGAGAAGATTCGTGCGCGCGTTTTGGATACGCAGAAGATTCCGGCAGTGCGACGCGATAGCAATGGTCAGCCGCTGCATGTCGTCCATAACCGGAATCAAAACGAGATTAACCAGGTCGCCGTAGCCACGCTGTTAGAAAAGCACAAGCAGTCGATTGACGCGCCGTACCATGAGGCGAAAAAAGAGGCGACCAAGCATGTCAAGGCGTCCCAAGCCATCAAGAAATTCGCGGCGTTTTACTTCCAACAGCTCATCTCGTGGCCGAAGGTCTTCGTCGATAATCTCTCTTCGGATTTGAAGACTTCGTTCAACAAGCGTGTGGACGACTTGCTTCACGGTGAGGGGTCGAAGTTCCGCGTGGACGGTTTGGACGCACCGCGTGACAGTTCGGGGTACGGCAGCCAGCAGCGTGACCAGTTCCCGCCGATTCATCACAACTCCAACCCGTCGCTGTATGCCGGGCTGTGGAAAGACTATCGCGACTCCGCTCTCGCGATGATTGACGGTAGTCCGCGTGAGCTGGAGAATCCACAACATAACGTCCAGGCGCCGGACTACCTGCGTGGATCGAAAAACGCAGTGAAGCTTGCCACGAAAGCAAGCGATGTCATCCCGGGTCCATCAGCGACATTGACGCCGGAGTTTTTCGGCGCGGGTCTGCGTGGCCAGATTGGTAACGTTCAGCTGGAGCCCTATGACATCAAGGGCATCCAGCAACTCGAAGCCCGCATTAATAACCTCAACGTGCCGGGGGGCCAGCACAGCCAAAGCCGTTTCCACCAGTGGAAAAACAAGTGGAGCGGTAGCTTAGCTGGGGAAATGGGTGCAGCTCTGTACCGCAAGGAGATTGAGCTCGAGCGCGAAAGGGACAGGGCGTGGAAGCACTATCTCCAGATGGAGCGTCAGTCGCAGGACGTGCCTGAGGAAAAAGGCCCGCTGATTTGGCGCTGGCTCGGCTACGTCACGTTCTGGTCGATGGCGTTGTTTGCCATTCTTTGGGGCCTGGGCAACCTGTTGATTGAATCAGACAAAGTCACCCCACTGCTTTTGAGGTGGGTGTCGTACTTCAACGAGTCCGAGCTGAAGACGAAGTTCTGGTTGTTTGGCATCTGGACGTTGCTCTGGTTGATCTGTTTCTTAATCCAAGTCTTCTTGGAATCACTCGCGATTCACAGAGCTGCGGGTGTGCGCCAGAGTTTGGTCACCGCGAAGGAAGCTGCTTACGCGCAGGCGTACGCCATGGACAAGGCGTTGGCGCAAATTCGTGCCTCCTACACTCAGTTCATTTCCATATCGCGTATTTACGGCTCGGTGATCGAGCGTCCATTCGGCACGGTGCGTAAGAAGACCCGTTTGACGGAGGTGCCCACAAACACAATGCCAGCGTCTGTGGTCATCGCGAAGGCAGAACCGGACGAATCAATTGTCAAAGACTTCGCGGACGACGTTCGCGAAGAGGTGTACACGCAAGGGTGGCTTGCGGAGCCAATCAAAACGGTTTACGACACCGCCATGCGCGACATCACGGCTAGACACGGTTCACTCGGTGCCGATGAAGGCACGCTGTTGACCACATGGGGTCACGGTTCGGGCGAGCTCTTGGATCAAATGGCCAACGCTGTTACCCGCAGGGAATTCGTCGAGCAAGACCGCTCCGCCGCCAAGTGGGATGTCGTCGTGCGCTTGCTTAACGACGATGGGGGCAAGCAACGCGAAAAGATGCTCAAAGATCCGGTGATCTACAGCAATGACCAGCGTTACTCGGCAGACACCGCTGGATCGTTGAGCCAAGACCAAAACTCGGGTTCCTTCAACGGCCGCTTCATTGAGCGCGCTGGCGCTGCTGGGGTTAACGCTGGCGTGGTTGTTGATTCCACGTACCGCCAGTTGAACCACGATGATGACAATGTCGGTATGTCAGAGCTGCTCGTCCAGTACGGTTCGAGCATTGACCACCAGGTCTTGGTTCTGAACCGCACCAACCAAGGCTCCCGCACCGGTTCATTTGAGGTCTACCGCCCCGCGGACGATGTCGGTTACGGCCAGCCCCAAGGCTTCGAACCGGGGGGCAGCGGACTGCCGGGCATGCCGGGTCAGCAGCCACCAACCATGCCTGGTTATTACCAGCAGCCGCAGCAGGGGAACCAGTGGCCCGACCCCACTACTGACGGCGGCAGCATCCGCATGCCGGGCATGGACTAGCTCGGGCGAACCTAGGAGAAAACCGTGAAAGAGCACGTTATGGCGCTGAGCTCCTGGCGGGAGCAGGCGATCAAGCGCGGCATCTCGACCGATGAGCTGCCCACCGCTCATGAGTTGGGACTGTTTGTCCGCTTTCGGAACAACCCGGAGAAGTTTGCGAAGAAACCCAACATCACCAATTGGGCGGAATCCCTCAACCGCCTGCTTCAGGCAGTGGACGCAGGCGCTTTCGACAAGAATGTGCCGTTGGGCGATTACTTCTTTAAGAAGACTGGCGACGCGGCAGGCAAACCTGCGCAGCCCGCGAAGCAAAAGCAAGCAAAGCAAAAGCAGGCAAAGCCGCAAGCTACGCCACAACCCGCGGAGCCTGCACAACCGTCCGCACCGCGGGCCCCTGCGCCAGCCCCGCAGGAGCAGCAGCCCACTGCTACACAGCCGGCAACCTCGCAGCCCGCTGCTCCGCAGCCGCGGCCGTTGAATATCCCGGCTGATCGCTTCGCGGCATTTGATGCCTTCGCGGATAGCGGTGAAGTTGAGGGTGCTCGCCTACGTGTTACCCCCAACGGGGATGACCCGGAGACCTACACCCTGACGTGGAAGGTCGATTCGGATGCGCCGGTGAAAATCTTCCGTGTCCTCAGCCTGGACAAGTTGATCCACGCCAATGGAACAACACCGGACAAAGGCAACCTGCTCACCATCAGTGGCGGGGACGTCTACGTCGACGACCGTGAAATTTACGGCCCGATCCGTACTTACCACGTCTGGATGAATGAGGGTAAGACGGAAGACGAGGCTCTCGCCGCGCAGCCAAAGCTCCTCGGCGCCACGCACTACGTTGTGCCGATCACGGACTTCATGCTGGAAGAAACGGGCGGGCGTATCGACGGCTCGTGGACGCACATTGAGGACACCGACCGCGTTGATGTGTGGTTGGCTGACCCGCGCCACGGTGACATCCGCGTCTTTGAGGGGGAGCGCAACCTCCACGGCTTCAACTGGACCCCGGAGCAGACGGGGCGTAACTACACCTTTAAGGCCCGCCGCTTCGTGGGCGAATACTACTCCGAGTTCTGCGAAGAAGAATCGGTCTACGTTGAGGCTGAGCTGGAGAAGATCCCGCTGGATATTCAGCGCACCGGGGACTCGTTCACCGTGAGTTGGAAGCACCCCAGCGCCGGTGCTGTGCGCGTGTACGCGACGCCGGAGCCTCTCAAACCAGGTATTGCGGAACAGCGCATCGCCACATCGGCTCTGATCGGTCAGGGCATGGGTAACAACGTCTGGTCTAACCGCAACGAGTCCGGTGGAACCACCCACACCGTTTTGTGGCCCGCTGACCAGCACTCTCTGACCATCAGCGCCGTTCACGTTGTTGGTGACTGGGCGCAGGTCGGCCACACCAAGACGTGGGTGAAGTGCGGGACCCCCACCAACGTGGATCTGTTCCAGCGCATCGAAGAGCAGATCATCACCTTTACCTGGCCAGTCAATGCGTATGCAGTTGAGCTCTACGTGGCGGACCAGGAAATCGTGAGCCAGTTCGAAGCGCAGGAGGGCGGTAACTTCACTCTGCCCAGCGGCATGACGTCCCTGGCCAGTATCACCGAGAAGGATTACAAGTACCACGGTGGCCTTCGGGTGGAGATCCCGCCAGACCCGGTTCCACTGGTCTTGATGCCCTATCGTCTCCACGAGGGGCAGCGTGTGTACGGTCGCCCCGCGATCTTAGATTATGAGGGCCTGCACAAGGTCTCTTATGAGTTCGATTTTGAGGACCGCACCCGCCGCCGTGGCTTGCAGCTGAAGATCACCTCGCACAACGAGTACCCACGCAACTTGCACTTTGTGCTTCGCGCGGAGCGCAACAACCTGCCTATTGACCACCGCAATCCGGATGCCTACGAAGTTCAGACCATGAAGGTGTCCCCGAATCTTCCCCCGGGACACAACCAATGGCTGAAGTACATCGACAGCAGTAATCCATTCATCTCCTGCCACAGCAAGCAAACGGCGGGCGAGTACTTCCAGGTGGATACGTCGCAGTTCGACGGTGATCCGAACATCTACCTGCGCCTCTTCCTGCAAGAAAGCAACACCACCGGTGAGGATGAGAACTGGACCTTTGACGATATTGATTCCGTGTTCGAGCCCCAAGCCCCAGCTGTTTTGCTGGACCCACCGCCGTACCAGCTGCGACCTTTCTACGACCCACAACGTCATGGCCAGCCCGGCCAGCAGCCGCACCCGGCAGCACCCGGCCAACCGCTGGGCCAGCCGCACGGCCAGCAGATGCCCGGCCAGCCACAGGGCCAGCAGATGCCCGGCCAGCCACAGGGCCAGCCACAGGGCAAACAGCAGGGCAAACTACGCGGGTTGTTCCGGAGGAAGTAAGCCATGACGCCGAACCAGCAGTACCCAGAATGGGAGGACCCCCGCGGCCGCAACGTGCCTGCACCGCAGGGGTGGGGACGCAACTCCGAGGACGATGAGTTCATCGACCGGATCGCAAAGTCCGGTCTAGATGATTCCGCGCCGACTGAGCAGTTCCCCGTGCAGCCACGCCGGGAACCGGCGCCGCAGCCGCCCCAGCACTCCGACTGGAATGATCCCAACTGGACGTCCCCCGATTGGAATGACACGGTGTGGGCAGAAGGGGTGGGGGAGGTCGTCGATAAGCGACTGCTCGAAGGGCCACGCTGGTCGCAGCTCACGCACGCGTCTTTTGGGGCGCCGGTGGGGAACGGCTGGGGGTTCGGGCCAAGCTACGACGCGTGGGAAGGGGACGTAAAGTTCGCCCAACGCTACGTGCGGGGCTCGATCCAGGCTGAGGACGTCAATGACTTCCTCTCCGAGGAGCAAATTGAGCAGCTCCCGGTGCGTTTTGAGTACATCCCCGTTGAGGAAAAAGGTCTGTTTTTACACAGCAAACCTGCCGGAAGTGACTCCACGGGGCGCAAGGGCAACACGTTCACCCACGCGTACATTGACCACGACACAACCGAACCCTCGCAGCTGCGCTACCCGGTGCTGGCGTACGGTTCGCCGGATTTCAAAACACCGTTCGGCTCTGCTGACGTCAACTCGATCGAGCTCAGCCATGACGACGACGGCCCCAACGCCGGCGCCTTTGACCTGCAGTGGGCGTGGATCGTGGTGCGCCAAATGATGGCGGCGGAAGGCGTGATCTACGCCGTGCAAGACGCCCTCGAGGCAGGGCAGCTGCCGGTGATTTTGACCAAGACGTCGGTCGAGGCCACCGCATGGATCATGGTTTTATCCTGCACGATGTCCGTGAAAGAAGCCCGAAGCCTCCTCCGCTTCTCCACGTTTGAGCGCGCCACTTCATTCGAGGTCCGCAGTTTCGCCGCGGAGGTCGGTCGCACGGTGTTAGCCGCACCGCTTGACGACGACCAGGCGTTCCGCGCCATCACCGGCGTCACTGTCATCGACCCACGCAGTGGATACCGGGATTACCAGCCGCACAGCCGGTGGGCGCAACAAACCAAACTGGCGATCACGCACTTCGACCCCGGCGGAGACGGTGATGTGGAGGCACTGCTAGATGCACTCGACGAGGTCAACACCCCGGACCTGGGCACGCTGCGCCTCGGTGCGGCGATGCGGCTGCTTCATATCGACGAGCCGGGCACAGACGAGCCGGGCGCGGGCGGGTTTTCGGACAGTGGTTTTTAGGCAATGGTTTTAAGGGTTTTAAGGGTTTTAAGCAAGAGTTTTAGGGGACAGGAACAACAATGGCATTTCTAGAGCAAGGCAACAGCAAAGTCCTCAGAGGCTCCGAGTTCAGACTCGAGCTAGACATTTCGGTGACACCGTCGGTGCCCATCACGACTGAGCTGACCGGTGCCGGACAAACCGTCGAACGCGGCACAACGGTCTTCGCCCGCGGTCTTTCCGGCGAGGGTGCGCTGACGATACGCCCCGCACAGGGCGGGTCGTTTGGCGACGAGGTCTACGTCGCCGTCACCCTGGTCGCGCATCCGCAGACCGGGGCGCCCGAGTCGGTGGAACTGCCGCGCTACCGCATCAGCGGCATGCCGGATTTCACCCCGGTTTCCTTCCGGTTGACGGGGGAGGGGCTGGAGGTTGCGGCTGGGACCGTCGAAAAGCTTGCGGACGCTGAAGAGCAGGTCTACGTGGACATTCGCCGCGACATCGAGGCGCACGGCGAAATGCCGCAGGACACCCAACCCCTGTCCGTACTGATCTACGTGGACCAATCCAGCTCCATGGGCTACCCCGTACTCGAAGGCAAACTCAAAGACGCCGCGACGTTTCTAGCCCAGGTCCTGAGCCAATCGCGGATCGCGCTGACGGTGACGGGCAGCAGCGCCGACGCACGTTTCGTGTCCGTGCGGGATTCCAAAGAAACCGCCGAGGAAATCCAATCCCTCACCGCGAAGAAAGAGATCGGCTGGCCGAATCCGCTGAGTGCGGCGCTGAACCGCTACGACAAGGCCGTCGTCATCACCGACGGAGTGCCCGCCGAAGCCGACGACGACCGCGTGTTCCTATTCAACCTGCGCCGCGCCATCTTCAACGAAGAATTCAACGGCATGGAGCTTACCGACGCATTCCAACAGGCCATCCACAACAAAGACCAAGCCAAGCTCAGCCGCATGGCGAACTTCCTCACCGAAGAACTCTTTGGTCTAGGCGCAGGAGAATAAGCACGTGATCATCCCAACCAAATGCCCCTACACCTTCCGGCCAATGGACCCGGAAGCAACTCAGTCGCCCTACCTGCCCGACAAAGAGCTGCCACGCGGATGGCAAAACTCCGGCACGTTCACCGTCAGCATGGCGGGCGCCCGCGCCTCAGGAAAGAGCGTCTACCTGGCGGTTCTAATCCGCCTCATGGAGCAGTTCACCATCAAATACGGTGGCGTCTGGGAGGCCGCGAACCCGCAAACGCAGGAAATCTACGACCGCCACTTCGGTAGCCTCTTCGAAGAAAAAGGCCGCGCGCTGGAATCCACGCGCCGCATGAGCGACCAAGCCACCTACACCACCGAGCCGCTCATTTTCTCCATGGGGCGATTGCTTATCGACGGAGTCCGCACCCCCCAGCCCTACTTCATGGTGTTCCGGGATGTCGCGGGCGAAGACCTCGAAGACACAAACGTCTACGACGTCCAAGATGACCTTGCGTTCATGGGCATCTCCGACCTGATCGTGTTCTTGTTCGACCCGCTCGCCGACCAAGACATCAGCCAGGCCCTTCAGGGCATGGCCGGGATGAACGCCGGACAGGCACTGTCGTCGACCCCGCCCGGCGTCGTGCTGAGCAACGTGCTGCGCATCATCGGCCCCCATCGCCCGCCAATCGCCCTGACGTTATCCAAGTTCGACGTCCTCCAGCGCCTCCGCGACACCGACGGCGCCGTCCGCAACATGGACAAGATCATGCGCAACCAGGGCGCCGCCTTCAACCGCGAAGGCTGCGGGGCAGCCCGTCCCTGGAGCGAGGACGACAGCCTGTTACTCCACTACGAGATCACCTCACTCCTGCGCACCCTCGGCGCCACCCGCCTGTTCAACCAGCTAGACAGCTGGACCGAAGGCGACCGCGCCTATGATTACCGCTGCTTCGCCGTCTCCGCCTTGGGCTTCGAAGTCCAAGACGACATGGTCAGCCACAGCGGCATCGCCCCGTTCCGCTGCCTCGACCCGGTGCGATTCATGCTGTCGCGCTACGGTTTAGGCCTCTAGTCCCGCCCGCCCCCAACCCAACCCGCCAACCGCCAACCCACCGCCCCAAACCCCCACGCGCCCGTCGATAAGCAAGGAGCCCTCAATGACACACCCCTACGCCCCCGGAGCCGCCGTCTCCGAACGCGAGCTGCACAACGAGCTATCCACGCGCGATCTGAAAGCTCAGCAGACCGAAGAACGCCGCAAAAGCGCCTGGCCGTGGATCGTGTCTGCGATCGGGGCGATCGTGGGCATCGTGTGCCTCATGATCTGGCTGTGGACCGTCGGCCCCTGGGTCCTGGACATCAAGGACAAAGTCCAAGACCAAGTCCAGCAATCCATCGAGGACGTCAACCAATACACCGACCCCGAGCAGTACCCGGACAGCTCCGTATTCGACATCCCTGGCTACGAGGAATTCCTCGAACAAGCCGACACCGCGGATCCTGACACCGCCTTCAGCTCCGACGGCCCGCTCGACTCCACGCGCTAACGAACGCCGCCGCGCGACCCCTGTGGATAACGCGGCGGCGTTGGTGTGCGTTAGCTAAAACCGCAGATCACCCGGCGTTGAAACGGCATAATCTCCGCACGCACGCGCGCCCCTGTGGATAACTCCGGAGAATTCCACAGGTTTTCGGAGGTCGAAAAACGCCCGCGAAAATCCCTGCTAAATCTTCAAGCATGACATTTAGAGATTTAGTTCACGCAGAGACGACAAGTTTCATTGATAATCTGGCCGACTTTGACCGCGAGTATGCGCTCAACGCGGGCCTCGCCGCGACGCGAGTCAACGACCTGGATAAGGTCCACCGCGCGTACTACGGCTCAACCCGCTTCACGCGGCAGCAACGCGACGCCCGCGACCTGGCGCGCGAACGCGCTGTGTCGCTGGATAAACTGGCGATGATCGAACGGCGGGTCGCTACAATTTCCGAGGTCGCCGAACAGTGGCGCATGCGCCTCACCCTGCTGCGAAAACGCGGGAGGTACAAGACGCTCCTTGAACGCGCGCGGGAGCTCATCCCGTCAGCGAAAAAGCCGCCCACACCCGGCATCCGCTTCACGCGCTCCACCAGCGGCCTGCGGACCATGACGGTCACCGCGGATGAACACCTGCTGGCCGACATAGAGCGCACGCTTAACGACGACCTCGACCCCTCCTCTCCATCCACCCCCCAAATGCTCTCGGCTTTCGAGCGCGTCGTTCGCGTTGACGACAGCGATGGCGACGACTGCAGCTGCACCAGCGACTGCACCCCCGCCGGTGACTGCGACTGCAACGACTGCGGCTGCGCGCCCGGTGACGGCGACTGCGACGACTGCGGCGGCGGCTGCGACGGCTGCGACGCCGGTGACTGCGGCTGCACCCCGGGCGCGCCCGAGGCCGGCAATAAGCGCGGCGGGCGCTCCCGCGGCGTGAAGCGATCCAGCCCGGAGCCGCTCATTCTCGTCCCGCTGCCCACCCACATTCAAATCATGGAAGGGCGCGGCGACGATATCGAGCTCCGCCTCACCAACGGGACCACGATGACGGGGGCGGAGTATGTGAATGGGGTCGTCGCTAAGCATGCGAAGCCCTTCCAACTGGGGCTTTTCCATCCAGAGGAAGGGCCGGTGAACCTCTACCGCGAGAGCCGTTTTGCTAACGACAAGCAGCGCAAACTCCTGCGGGCAGCGATGCCGATGTGCCTCGCACCGGGGTGCCGCAAGAGCGCGGACCAATGCCAATTTCACCACATGACCGCGTGGAAGCACGGCGGCGAGACGAACCTGAAAAACCTCGCCGTACTGTGCCGATACCATAACCAAATCAACGACGATGACCCCGGCGTCCACCGCCGCGGCCGCCCAGAAGCGCCGTACGGGACACCGGTTTGGGTGTCGCCCCGCGGTTACCCTGTGAGCAACTGCGATTACGGTGCGATGAATCTTCTATTCGGGATCACCGGGCTGGGGCCGCGGGTGCCTAGGGGCTAAACAAGCTGGGCGGCTGGCATCGGCGGCAGCACGCCGCGGCGGCAAGCGGCGGCACGCGGTAGCCAGCGGCGGCACGCTGCGAGCAGCGGCTGGCAGATGCCGCGGCACGACCCGACACCTGAAAAAGCAGGTGGGCGGGCGCTTTGGCGTGCGTTTTTGCAGGTGCGCGGACGCGGCACGGGCGGGGGCGCGGGCGCTAGAACCAGTTGTCGGCGGGTGTGATCTCGAAGGTGGTGCCCAGGTACTCGTCGCGGATGTATTCCGGAAGGCCGCGGACGGGGAAGGAGAAGTACCGCTTCTCGGTGCTGGTGTCCGCGAGCTTGTTCAGCTGATTGTCGGCGACGTCTCCGGTCGACTCGATGGGCAGGTTACGGGTGTACACGATGACCACCAGGTTGCCCTTATCGCGGACCGCGACGGACTCAGCGAGGACGTTGTACAGCTTTCCATCGCCTTGCTGCTTGCCGGAGGCGTCCTCGTAGAACGTGACAAAGGCGAAGGAGTCGGTCTTCTCGTCGCGGAATACGTCCTGGCGCGGATAGGGCACCGCGCGCGTGGGAGTGCCGCCATTGCGTTCCTGTTCCGTCGCTAATCGTCCCATAGACAGATGCTCGTCTCGGGGATCGGCGGCCCCAGGCTGTCCCGGGCCGCCCGGCCCAGCGATCCCGCCGGGCGCGGCCAACCCCTCGGGCATCCCGTTCAGAAGTTCGCCGGCGCCAACGTGGCTAGAAGCGGCCGCGTGGCTAGAAGCTGCCGCGTGGTTAGAAGCGTCCGCGCCGACTGAAGCGCCGGAAGCGCCCGCGCAAAGGGCTGTGGTCGGGTGGGTTTGGGGGCGTCGTTAAGCGCGTGCTTTTTTGAACTTCGAGTTTGTCCCTGTGAGACAGCCAGCGTAGGTGAGCTCGCCGAGCTCCTCGGCGCTCACTGAGCGAGTAATCTCACCGCGGGCGTCGGCGAAGTACAGGCCGCTCATGGGGGTCGTGCTGACCGGGTTCGACGGCGGGAACACGCGCGTGCCGTCGAAATAGACGCCGGCCAGCGGGTCGGCGGTGCCGTGCTCCTCAAAGTACTTCACCGCGGATTGACGCAGCTCATTCCACTTATCGACGGGCTCCTCCTGCTCATCCAGCTGAGTCATCGCAGACGCCACAGCCAGGACAAACAGCGCCCCAAGGGGGATGAACCAGAACGGCACGAGGAGCAAAAAGCCCGCCATCGCAAGGCCAATTATCCATGCAATGCAACCGCCGCGGGACTCACCCAACATCACGCACATCCCGGTGATGAAGCCGCCGACGACAATTCCGAAAACGGCAATGTCGCTTTCAAAAGAACCATTCGACAGTTTCAGCGCCATGTCCGCGACGAACGCGATGATGAAGGTGCCAAAAATCCACACCCGCGGGTCCATCGTGCGCGGAATAAAGCCGAAGACTTTATCAACCGGCAATGCGACGCGCGCCACGACTTTGTCCAGCTCTTTGTCCGCGCGGGCTGCGTCCTTGTCGCGCTGCATGATTTGGCGCTGAAGGTCGCTGAGTTCCTCGGAATCCACGCAGTAGCGTTGCACCTGGGCCGCGGTTGCGCGGGCGCTTTCGAGGTTCTCTTGGGAATCCGGCTTGGCCAGATCCGCCTGAATGCTGTCTAAGTCTTTCTCCAGCTGGCGCAGGGCCTGCTTGATCAGGTCGACCTTCTTCTTGCCGCTATCCGACTTCGCCCACGCACTCCGCGACTCCAGCCTCTGGACTTCCTTCCACGCGGTGACGATCTTCTTGTCGCGCAGCGCGGCAAAGGCCTTGCCAAACCTTTCTTGGTCCTCGTTCTCAAAACGGAACTGGCGCTGCCGAGGGGTTTCTTGCTTCTCGTTCGACGCGCCGCTCCTGCCGCCCGCGCCGGACCGCGAATTTGCCGTTTTCTGCGCTTGTGACGTGGGCGTCTTCTGTGCAGACGTTTTCGCGGCGGGCTTCTGCGCGGCCAACTTTTGCGCAGCCGCCGGGCCGCCGGTGGCGAACAGCGGCACCTCCGCAGGGTCGACGCCGAGGCGCTTGAAGTCGTTTTCCACCACCGACGCGATGGCGCCGCGCTTGGTTTCGTCCCAGGCGTCGAGGTGGTAGCTGAGCACGATCTCGCGAAGGGCGGCCGTCGCGGCGGAACCTGCGCCGGCGGAGGCGCCGGAAGCCGCAGGGGCGCCGGAAGCCGCAGGGGCGGCGGCGGAAGTGACCTGGCTCAGCACCCGGTTGGCCAGCTGCTTTTTGGCGACGTCGCCGGGGTTGCGGTCGAAGTACGCTAGGGCGCTGCGCAGCTCATCGACGGTCACGTCGCTGTTAAACACGGAATACGTTGAGCGTGGCGAGCCACCCGCATACACCTCGGGGCGAATCATCTCCATGATCCCGAAGCGGAATTCACGGTTGATTTCGCGTACCATCGCGCCGTTGAGTCCGGACAGGACGCGGATCCCGCGGGCGTTCAGCTGGTCTTTTAGCTTGTCAAAGGTCCAGTCTGGCAGCCCGTAGTGTTCGTGGGTGGCGCGCAGGCTGGTTTCGGTGACGGACTGGCCGCGGCCTTTGTCGTCGGCAAGGCTGTTGGCCAGCTCGATGGCGCTTTTGCGGAGGGCGGAGGCTTCGTCGTTAAGCAAAGTGCTCACGAACGTCTCATTGTCCAAGCTCAGCGTGGGGTCCACGGCCGCGAGCGTGTCGAGCGCCCCCACAATGTCGGCGGCCGCGTCACGACGGTAGCGGTTGGTCGATGCCGCGTCGCGCCTCAAGGCCTCTGCAATTTCGCTTATCGACGCCCCATCATCCCTCCCTTGCACCAACTGCCATACCCCGAGCTTTCCGGCGTGCTCCTTGAGGATGCGATTGGCCGTCGCGCGCTGCAGGGGCAGGTTGGTTGACGCCGCCGCGTTGAACGAAGCGGTGATCCCTTCGCTGGTGAGGTCGCGCGTCACCGCACCCCATTCGGCTGGGTAGTCGGTTTCGCGTAGGTAGCGCTCGAGGCGTTTGTCATCGAACACGTGAGCTTCCTTTCCCACTGGGGTCCTGCGGCCGGTTCCTTATGAATCATAAGGGGCGGCGCGGGAAGCTACGGGCGGCGGGCTAGTCGGCGCGGATCATGCCCACGACGACGTTGCGGGCGGCTTGGACGTCGTCGTCGGAAAGCGCGGAAAGCTGTGCCTCCAGCTGGAAGGTCTTGCCGGAGCTGGGCTCGTTGCCTTCGAGGGAGACGATGCCGTCGTTGGAGACCTTCATGATCATGTGGACCGGCGAGTGGCGCTTCAGGTTCGGCAGGTTGACCAGGCGCGCGCCCTCCTCGCCGGAGATGAGCTTGTTGGCGTTCATGTCGCGCGAGGGCACCTCGCCGGCTTGCTCGTAGATGTCGAAGCGGATCGCGGTCGTGTTGTCCTCCACGGCCAAGCCGGTGGCCTGGGCTTCGGCGGGCAGCTCCGCGCCGGCCTCGAGGAGGTGAAGGATGTACGGCTCTTGGCGTTCCTCGTCCCAGAATTGGACACCGACCGCCTTGGGAAGAACGTTCTTAATGGTCAGGTTGCGCTCGCCGCCAGGCGTTGCGACGGTGATGCGGCTCGGTTCGTTCTTCGCGCCAGCAGCGCCGGCACCAGCACCGGCACCACCAGCACCACCGGCACCCACACCCGCCGCCATCCCGAATCCTGCAACTTCGGCGCCGTCGGTAGAACCAGCACCAACACCAGCACCGGCGCCGGCGGTGGGGTCGGATAGTTGGGGGTTGCCGTCGATAAGCCCCTGCGCATAGATGGCCGCGCCTTTCGCGACGGCGAAGTCATACTCTGTGGGCGTGAGCTCCCAGCCGAACGTGGACTCGAGCGCCTCGGAGATCATGGGCATGCGTGAGGAGCCGCCGACCAGCAGGTACTTGTCAATCGTGAGGTTGGGCTTTTTCTTGCGCGCGGTTTCGATGGTGCGTTCCACAACGCGCAGCGTCTGGTCGACCAGATGCTTCGTGCGCTCCTCGAACTCGTCGCGGGTGATCTCCACGTTGGCGCGGGTCGTGTTCTGGTAGTTGCAGGGAATGCGTGTCGACGGCCGCCGCGACAACGTAATCTTGCCCTTCTCCACCTCGGCCTTGAGGTTCTGGACGAAGTTGTCATCGTAGGTCGGGTCATCCTCCAGCCCGGTTTCCATGGCGAAGTTGAAAACGACCAGGTCAAACAGCTCGTTGTCCCAGTCCGCGCCGCCGAGGGTGCGGTCGCCGTCGATGGCCAGCACTTCGATGCCTTCATCCGTGATGTCCATGATTGTGGTATCAAACGTGCCGCCGCCCAGGTCGTAAACTAAAACGGTTTGGTTGGCCCCGTCCTTCAACCCAGATGACAGCGCCGCCGCGACAGGCTCCGTGATGATGTCCAGCACGTTCAGCCCCGCGATGGTGCCGGCCTGCTTCGTGGCGGTGCGCGCCTCGATGCCGAAGTACGCCGGGACGGTAATGACAACGCCCTCGGCATCATCGCCAGTGAACTCCGCCGCCGCGTCGGTGAGGTAGTTCAGGATCAGCGCGGAAATGGATTCCGGCGTGTGCGTCACGCCGTGGATGTTCACCGGGTACTTGTCGCCCATGTGGCGCTTGATCAGCTCGACGGTGTCGTCCGGGCGGAGGCGGATCTCATTCTTCGCCTCTTTACCCACGGTGAAGTTCGTCGCGTCATCGAATAGCACCACGGATGGGGTGGTGCGATCACCTTCAAAGTTCTCAATGATTTCGGGCTGCCCGAATTCGTTGATTTGCGCCACCGCGGAGTAGGTGGTGCCCAAGTCGATGCCGTAAACCTTCACTTCACGCGTTCCTTTGTCACTGCTGTTGGTTGAGATCTCGTGTAGCTTTGGCAAATTATGCCATTAAGCGGTGCCGCTGTCGTAACGGTAAGCGACCACGTGCGCGGGAAACGCGGGTTTCGGACTCCGCGACCCGGGGTGCTTGAATCCCCTGACCTGCACTTCCTTGACGGTGTTGTGCAACGATTCATCGTCAGTGGCTACCACGGATAGCGTCTTGTGCTGTTTGCCGTCGACCGCGTCACCGGGGTTGACCTCCACCTCTTCGAAGCCGAGGGCCTCAAGCGTGTCGCGCGCCTGTTGCACGAGGTAGTGGTACTCGCCGCTAATCTGGCGGCGCAAGCTGTCTGCGTCGACGGCCTCGAGGTCTTGGAGCAGCGCGTCTTCGCTGTGCTTGAGCAGCCCCACGAGGTTCTTCGCCGCCGGCGCGAGCAGCGCCGCAATCGTGTCCTTGCGCGCGTCTTCAATCCCTGCGCCAAGCCGCTGGTAGTCCGCCGCCAGCGCCTCAATCGCACGGTCGCGTCGCTCCAGCTCCTCGTTCAGCTGCGCGATTTCCGCACGCAGCGCTTCCACCTCGCCGTCGCTCGCCGCCGCGGGTTGCTCGCGCACGCTCGCGTGGATTTCGCAGACGATGTCAAACATCTCACCCAACATCGTGTGTTGCTCTTCGCTCATCGCTTCTCGACGATCCCCCTCATCCACCCGGGGATTTCCCCCCGCCTCGTAACCGGCGTCGGGCTGCTGCGGTTCGGCGGCGTACTGGTCGCCGGCCTGCGGGTCGGCCGTAGGCTTCGTGCGGCCCAAGATGTTCCGGTTTTGGCCGCGTCCACGGGGGGCGTCCTGGTCGACGTCGCGATAGTATCCCATGGTGGTCTCCTTATAGAGCTGGATGAAGTTAGAGCTGGTTGGCCCAGGAGTTGGCGCCGATGAACTGGCCGTTTTCTCTCATGCGCTGGACATCGTTGGCGTCCAGTCCGTCGATGCGGCGGCCGTTGCGGTCCACGTAATAGATGCCGGGGCCGGGCACCGGTTTTGCGGGGGCGCGCTCGGGGATGATGCGGGTGCCGTTGGCGTAAAGGCCGGCGAGGGGCGTCGATAAGCCAGTGCTCATGAGCTCGCCGTACACCTGCTCCATGAGCGTGTTCCACTTCTTGGCGTCGCGCGCACGGACGGAGTTGTCTTTCATCGTGGAGGCGCTGAAGAAGATCGCGAAGAGTGCCGCGACGGAGAACACGCCCGAGCCGAAGCTCAACAAGGCAACGAAGGCGAAACCGGCGTAGCGCCAGCGTTTGTCCTCAATCAGCGGAAGACCAAACACGACCGCGGACGTCATGATCGCCATGAGGATGATTCGCCCGAGGAAATCGCCGTCGCCCAGCGAACTATCAATGAGCACCGCGGGAATCATCAGCAACGCGGGCAGGAACGCCATCGTGGACATGCCTACGGGGATGAACCCGAGCGGCTTGCGCATGCTTTCGTTGCCGATCTTCTGGGTCTTCTGGGACATGGTGAAGTTGATCAGGTTCGGATCAGCTTCAATGCGAACCAGCTGCTGCGCCATTTCGCCGACGTGCTGCGAGTCGGTGCAGTACCCCTCGATCTGGGCGAGTGCCGCGTGCGCGCCCGCGGAATCACCTGTGCGCAGGGCCGCGTCCATGGTGCGGGAGTCACGCTCGAGGCGGCGTAGCTGGTTGTTGACCTCTTCGACGATGTCGACGCCGTAGCTCGATCGCGGGCGCTCGCCCTGCTTGGCCATCGCGTCGAGCTTGCTCTTCGCGTCGCTCAGCCGGTTCGCATCCAGGGCCTCGCGCACGGGCTGGAAGTTCTGCTTGTCCAAACGCTCGGCGGCCGCCCGGCTCATCGCGGGTTGCGCAGGCGTCGGCGCGGGCGCGGATCGCACGCCAATAAGCTTCTCGACGTCCCGGTCTACAACCCCAAACCCTTTCAGCTTTTCGCCCACTGCCTGCGGGGTGAAGCCAGCGCCTTCGGTCTCATCGTCCCAGAATTTCAGGTAGTACGCGACGATGGCTTTGCGCAGGTCATCGTCTTCCTTGAACTGGGAACGCACCTTGGACGCGACCAGCTTGCGGTTCGCCTGATCGGGGAATTGCGTGAAGTAGGAGATCGCGGAATCTAGCTCAGCCAGGGTCACCGGCGACCCGCCATCGAGGCAGACGCCGAAGATGGAGAACTTTTTCCCGTCGTTTAATTCGGCGGGCTTGACCATCTCCATGATGCCCTTGGGAAACGCGCTGTCGATGCTGCGCGTCGTGGGTGCGGGCACTTCGTCGATGACGGTGATGCCCTTCGCGTGCAGTGCGTCGACCAGCGCGGACTGCATCGAATCGGGGATCGCACGGCGCTCACGCATTTTCGCCGCTTCGTCCGCGAAGACGAAGTTGTGGGATGTGCGCGCCTTCAGGTCGTCGGCAAGCTTGGAGAGCTCTTTTTCGTACTGCTCTTGCTCCGCCGCGACGGCGATTCCTACCAAGTCAACGGACGACAGGGACCAGCTTGCATCCAATCGTCGTAAAGCGTCCAAGCCCTTCGCGATCGCGCTCGCGGACTCGCGGTCCTTCTGATTTTTCGCGCTGGTGCGTGCGCTGTCGATGCTGGACATGACCTGCGTGGCGCGCTCGCTCAGCTGCGCATTGGGGTCGTCGAGGGTGTCGAGCTGAAGCAACTCCGCGATGCCCAGACCGGCCAGGCGCGGAATCGCCGTCTCGCGCGTCGCGGAATCGCCGCGGGCCTCAAGCGTATCTGCCATTTCAGACCACGCGGACGGGTAGTCGCTCCCGCGAAGATACTTGTTCAGCCGGACTCGATCAAGCGGTTCAGCAGTGGTCATCGGTCCCCTTTTCCAGCCCCTTTTCCAGCACGGATAGTTTCCGCAAGGATTATACGTTGCGGGGGGATTTTATTTAGAGAATTCCTCAACGAGCTTCGCGTTGAAGGCCTCCAAGTCATCCGGCGTGCGCGAGGACACAATTCGCTTATCGACGACAACCTCTTCATCCACCCAGGTCGCCCCCGCATTGGCCAGATCCGTCTTGAGCGATGGGTAGGACGTGATGGTGACCCCCTTGAGAACGTCCGCGTCCGTGAGGATCCAGCCGCCGTGGCAGATCACCGCAACGGGCTTGCCAGCGCCGACGAGTTCCTTGACGAACTTCACGGCGTTCTCATCGGTGCGGATGTGGTCGGCGTTGGACGTGCCGCCGGGCAGGATCAGCGCGTCATAATCAGCTGCGGAGGCCTCCGCCGATGTCAGGTCGACGTCAACCGTCGTGCCCTTCTTGCCCTCGATCGAGCCGGGCTTGGTGGAGATAACCACGGCGGCGGCGCCTGCCGATTCAGCTGCCTCCCTGGGGCTAGTCAGCTCCGAGTCCTCGAACCCGTCGGTGGCCAAAATTGCAATTGTTTTATCAGTTAGTGTGCTCATGCGCACCACCGTACGCGAAACTGCCGCCCCGCTGCCGCCTGTCGCCGGCCCGCTGCCGCCTGTCGCCTCTCGTAGGGCCGGCGCCTGTCGCCGGCCCGCTGCCGCCTGCCGCCTCTCGCCGGCCCGCTGCCGCCTCCCGCAGGGCCGGCGCCTGTCGCCGGCCCGCCAGCGCTAGACCTTCTCGTGGTCGCTGTCCTTCGGGGCCGGGTCCTTAGGCCCGTGCCCCTCATCAGCGGCGCCGGGTGCGGGAGGCGCACCTTCGGTGGTACGCGGCGTCAGCGGAGCCTTCGTGGAGCCGAGTTTGGTGGAGCCGCGCTTGCCGTTTTCTTCGTCGATCTGCGTTTGGCCCTTGCGGTGGCCGAGCGAGCGCATGCGGTCGCGGACGGCAAGGAAGTCTTCGCGGCTGTCTAACGTTTGGCTTTGCTGCGTGGCGATTTGGATGTCGTCGGCGGTGATTTCGCCGGTACGCAGGGAGACCATTTCGGCCCAGTAGCGCAGCCACACGGCAGCGACCGCGGCGACCGGAACGGCCAGGAAGGCGCCCAGGATGCCGAAGAGGCCGCCACCGACAGCGACGGAGAGCAGCACAATCGCGGCGTGCAGACCCATGGACTTCGACTGCAGCACCGGCTGCAGCACGTTGCCCTCGATCTGCTGCACCAGAATCACCAGGCCCAACGCCAGCAGGGCGGTGGTCAGGCCCTTGGACACCAGCGCGATGACCACGGCCAATGCGCCGGCAACGAAGGCACCGATGATCGGGATGAACCCACCGAAGAAGGTGATCACGGCCAGCACCGGCGCCAAAGGAACACCCAGGATGAGGAGGCCGGCGCCGATGAACACTGCGTCGACAAGCGAAACGATGGCTTGCGTACGAATGAATCCGGCGAGCGTGTTCCACGAACGCATGAGCACCTCAGTGAGGTGCCAGCCCGCGCGAACGCCGGTGTACTTGCGTAGCCACGGCAGGAAGCGATCGCCGTCTTTGAGGAAAAAGAAGCTTAAGACCAGCATGAGGACCAGCGTCGTACCAATGGACGTTGCCACGCCGATACCCGACACCACACCGGAGGCGATGTTGGATGCCTGGCTTTGGATGTAGCTCGTTGCTTGATCCACGGACTGGCGAATTTGATCCGTGGAGATCTCGAACGGCGAGGAGTTTTCCAACCAATCAAGGATCCGCGCGATGCCCTCTTGCGACTGCTGGTAGAGCTCCACCGACTGGGTCTTGATCATCGGTGCCATCGCGGCAAACAGCCCGAAGATCGCACCGAAGAAGCCCAGCAGAACTATGAACACGGCCAGCGCCGCGGGGACTTTGTGGTTGCGCAGCCAACGAACAGGTGGCCACAGGACGGTACAGAAGATCAGTGCCAGCAGGATCGGCAGCACGCCCGACCACACGTACGCCAGCACGCGGAAGAGGAACACCGTAGCGATGACCACAACGATGAAGCGCAGCGCCCACGCCGCCATAGTCTTGCCGTCGTGTGCAATAACCTGGCCGCGGTCGACCTGCTCTTTGGAATTAATATCGGCGGCCGCGTCGGCCGGCGTGGGGCGCTGGTTGTCCTCCGTGTCTTCGATGGATTCCAGCACGTTTACCGCGAAGTCTCGCTCCGCATTCTTTTCAGTCACGCCCGCTTATCTTGCCATAGTCCGACGACATTGCCGCATCAAAGAGAATTCTGTGAATAAACACACTTAATTGTCAGTTTCGGGGTAATATTCCTATGTAGTTGTAAGTGTTATGAAACTAACAGGTTGCTGGTCCATCCGGCGGTGGCACTTGATGAACAGTGGTCGATTACCAGTGTTCGTGGGGGCCTTCGTCGAATTTTTGAGGAGAGGTTGATCATGAATTTTCGCACTCGCATCACCGCCGTTGCCGTAGCCGCGACAGTGACCACCGGCGCATTCACCGCCCCGGCGCAGGCCTGGGAAAACAAATACGACGAGTCCGACGGTAACGAGGGCACATGCACCTTAACCTTCACCCAGGAAGAGCAGCAGACAGTTAACGACGCGTACCGCATTCTATTTGAAGAAATGGCGACCATTACGGCCGACAAGATCGCGGATCGCAAGAACGCCAGCGTCTGGCTCGACTGGGCTAAGGCGAATCCAAACGAGAATCCCACGAAATTGCAGGTCGGGAACCCGACAGTGTCAAATGCTCAGACGGCCCTGTTCCTGGGCCCAGACTCTGGCACCTACTTGATGGCCGGCAAGTACCTCGCGCAATCGCGTCAGCCGGTGATGACTACCACCACTTATAAGTTGACGCCTAGTGAGGCAAAGAAAATGAAAGGGGCAGGCGCGGTCAACACGGGTGGGTTGGTCGCCCCGGGATTGTGGGCACTAATTCGCGGCAGCCTTGAGATCGGTGACGTTCCGAAACTCGCAGGTCAAGCCTTCGAGCGGGTCGGTGCTCGAATCCAACCGACGATTTCCTCGTACGAAAAAGCGCTTACTGCCTGCGAGAATCGTGAAACCAGCGGTGGCACGGTCAAGGAAGGTTCGAGCCTGAAAACCAGCGAGGCAATCGGCCTTATCGTTGGCGGAATCCTAGGCGGCCTCGCCCTGCTGGGCCTGATCGGTTTCGCGCTCGGCCCCGTTGTTAATGATCGCCTGACGCAGTTCTGGCGCCAGGTTGGCGTGATTCGCTAGCCGCTTTGCCTGGCATCCTGACGATTCTGACACCACACCGACCTATAAGGAATGTTGCAGGTTTTTGACCTGCGGTTTTGGGGTTGCCGCGGCAAGTGCCGCTGTTGGGGTGTCAGGATCGTCAGGGTCGTCAGGCTTGTGGCGATTTTGGGCAGGGTTCCGGTTTTTTGAGGGGGCCGGAAAAGTTTTTCCGAAAAAGTTGAGCGGGTCGGGAACAACTTTGAGGGGAGGGGAGTTGTAAGGATTGAGTGAGTCAAGCTCAACCCTGAAGCTAGGTGTTCCGCGCCGGTGGTACAGTGGCTGCCAGAAGTTGAGCCTATGGCGATCAACTCGTAAACAGAATCAACTCTTTAATAGAACTGACCGGCCGGGTGGCTGGCCGGGGCTAACAAACAAACCAATGATCAGGCGCGTGAGTGGCGCCGATGAAAACAGGAGGACTTTACATAATGGGACGTGCAGTAGGTATTGACCTTGGTACAACGAACTCCGTCGTGAGTGTGCTTGAGGGTGGCGAGCCTGTAGTTATCGCTAACTCTGAGGGTTCGCGCACGACGCCGTCGGTCGTCGCTTTTGCGAAGAACGGTGAGATCCTGGTGGGCCAGTCGGCAAAGAACCAGGCTGTGACCAACGTTGACCGCACGATTCGCTCCGTCAAGCGCCACATGGGTGACTCGAGCTGGAGCATTGACATTGATGACAAGAAGTACACGCCGCAGGAGATTTCCGCGCGCACGCTGATGAAGCTGAAGCGTGACGCTGAGGCATACCTGGGCGACGAGGTCACGGACGCAGTGATCACCGTGCCGGCATACTTCGAGGACGCACAGCGCCAGGCGACGAAGGAAGCTGGCCAGATCGCAGGACTGAACGTGCTGCGCATTGTCAACGAGCCGACGGCGGCAGCTCTTGCCTACGGTCTGGAGAAGGCTGACAAGGAGCAGACCATCTTGGTCTTCGACCTCGGTGGCGGTACGTTTGACGTTTCCTTGCTGGAGATCGGCGACGGTGTCGTGGAGGTTCTGGCTACCGCCGGTGACAACGAGCTCGGTGGTGATGACTGGGATCAGCGGATCGTCGACTGGCTCGTCGATAAGTTCAAGGCCACCAACGGCATTGACCTGACCAAGGACAAGATGGCTCTGCAGCGTCTGCGTGAATCCGCGGAGAAGGCCAAGATTGAGCTGTCCTCCCAGCAGCAGGCAACGATCAACCTGCCGTACATCACGGTGGACGCGGACAAGAACCCGCTGTTCTTGGATGAGACCCTGTCCCGCACGGAGTTCCAGAAGATTACCTCTGACCTGCTGGAGCGCACGAAGGCGCCGTTCAACCAGGTGATCAAGGACGCTGGCATGAGCGTTGGCGACATTGACCAGGTTGTTCTGGTCGGTGGCTCGACCCGTATGCCGGCCGTGTCGGACCTGGTCAAGGAGCTCACCGGCGGCAAGGAGCCGAACAAGGGCGTGAACCCGGATGAGGTCGTGGCACTTGGTGCGGCTCTTCAGGCTGGTGTCCTGCGCGGTGACGTCAAGGACGTTCTGCTTCTCGACGTCACGCCGCTGTCCCTCGGTATCGAGACCAAGGGTGGTGTGATGACCAAGCTGATCGAGCGCAACACCACGATCCCGACGAAGCGTTCGGAGACCTTCACCACGGCTGAGGACAACCAGCCTTCCGTGCAGATCCAGGTCTTCCAGGGTGAGCGCGAGATGGCAAGCGCCAACAAACTGCTCGGCTCCTTCGAGCTTGGTGGCATCGCGCCGGCACCGCGTGGCGTTCCGCAGATCGAGGTCACCTTCGACATCGACGCCAACGGCATCGTCCACGTCACCGCCAAGGACAAGGGCACGGGCAAGGAGAACACGATCAAGATCCAGGACGGTTCCGGCCTGTCCCAGGAGGAGATCGACCGCATGATCAAGGACGCGGAAGCGCACGCCGACGAGGACAAGGCACGCCGCGAGGAGCAGGAGACCCGCAACAACGCCGAGTCCATGGCATACCAGACCCGCAAGTTCCTGGATGAGAACACGGACAAGATCTCCGAGGACATCCGCACCAAGGTCACTGAGGCAGCCGACGCAGTCGATGAGGCCCTGAAGGGTACGGACCTGGATGCGATCAAGGAGGCCGTCGATAAGCTGTCGTCCGAATCCCAAGAGATGGGCAAGGCTATCTACGAAGCTGAAGCCAACACGGGCGCAACCCAGGCTGACGCGGGTGAGGCGACCGCGGCCGATGACAACGTCGTGGACGCTGAAGTCGTCGAGGACGAGGAAGACAACAAGTAAGCCGACCCCCTAGACAAAGGAGTCAATCATGGCGAACAACCAGATGCCCGAGGACCCAGGGGCGCCGGAGAACACCGACGAGGAGTTCATCAGCCCGGACAAGGCCGAGTCGCTTGCCGACGAGGCGGCCGACGCAGCCGCGACCGAAGCTGAAGACGCTGATCCCCTCGCCGACCCGCTTGACGACGAAGCCTTGGACGCTGAAATCTCCGAAGCATTAAGCGACATTGAGGCCGGCGCGGACCCGGAGAACCCCAACCGCGTCGACCCCGATGCCGACGGCGACGGTGCAGTCAGCGACATTGAGCTTCAGCTCGCCGAACGAACCGAGGACCTGCAGCGCATCACCGCGGAATACGCTAACTACCGCCGCCGTACCGAGCGCGAACGCGCCGAGATCGCGGACCTGGCTAAGGCGAAGTTCGCGGACAAGCTCCTCCCACTCCTTGACGATCTGGAGCTGGCCAAACAGCACGGCGACTTGGGAGAAGGCCCGCTAAAGGCTTTCTCCGACAAGCTGCACAACGTGCTCGAAGGTCAAAAGCTCACCGCCTTTGGCGCTGAGGGCGAGACGTTTGATCCCGAGATCCACGAGGCCGTGCAGGACCTGTCCAGCGGCGACGAGAAAGTGATCGGCACCGTCCTGCGGAAGGGCTACAGCCTCGGCGGGAAGCTGATCCGCAACGCGATGGTCATCATCGCCGACCCGGCCTAGGGGCGCCGGCTCGGCCGGCCAGCCCCCGGCCGGTCAGCCCCCGGCCGGCCCCCGCCGGGCGGCCCAAGAATTAGTAATCGTTTAGAAAACTGAATACTTAAACAAAAGACATTTAGCAGTACAACGGATTTGCAGTGGCAGTACCGAAAGGAGGACGTGCACGTGGCTATGCAGCAAGAATGGGCCGACAAGGACTACTACGGTGACCTGGGAGTGACCAAGAAGGCCGACGCGGCAGAGATTAAAAAGGCCTACCGCAAGCTGGCTCGGAAGTACCACCCGGATTCGAACCCGGGAAACCAGGCGGCGGAGGACAAGTTCAAGCGTGTCTCCGAAGCGTATGCGGTGCTCGGCGATGAGGCCAAACGCAAGGAATATGACGAATTCAAGTCGATGATGAACTCCGGAGGCTTCATGCGCTTCGGGGGGCGAGGAGGTTCCGGGTTTCCGGGCGGGTTTCGCTCGCCAGGAGAAGACGCGGGCGCCGGGTTCGACCCAGGGTTCTCCGGCTTCGGGGAATCCGGCTTCGGGGCTGGACAAGGCGGAGGATTTTCTGCGGAAGGCGGTCTTGGTGACATCTTCGGTGGCCTCTTTAACCGCGGCGGCGGTGCTGGCGGCAGGTCAGCTCGGCCGACGCGGGGGGCCGACGTCGAAACGCAAATAACGCTTTCTTTCCGTGAGGCTGCCAAGGGCACGACGATCCCTGTGGAACTCACGGGTGAGGCCCCGTGTACTGACTGCCACGGCTCTGGGTCGCGCTCCGGTAAGACGTCGACCTGCCCGGATTGCCACGGCACCGGCTTTGTCAATGAGCAGCGCGGCGCGTTCGGCATGTCCCGGCCGTGTACGCGGTGCGGTGGTTCGGGCACGGTTATCGACGACCCGTGTGCCACCTGCGACGGCACCGGCACCGTGCGCCGTACCCGCTCGATCACCGTCCGCATCCCGGCGGGCGTCATCGATGGGCAGAAGGTGCGCCTAGCTGGTCAAGGTGAGGCAGGCCCCAACGGCACCCCCGCCGGTGACCTGTTCGTAGTGGTCACGGTTGAACCCGATGAAGTGTTCAGCCGTTCCGGCGATGACCTTGAGGTGACCGTCCCGGTCTCCTACGCGGAGCTCGCCCTCGGTGGCGCCGTGACCGTGCCTACCCTGGACAAGCCCGTGAAGGTGAAGATCCCCGCCGGCACTCCCAACGGCCGCACCCTGCGCGTGAAGGGCCGCGGCGTGACACGCAAGTCCGGTACCCCTGGTGACCTGCTGGTTACCGTTGAGGTCAAGGTCCCGGACAACCTTGATCCGACCGCGACGTCCGCGCTGCGCACCTACGCCCAGGCGGAGAAGGACTCCGGCTTCGACCCCCGCGCGGGGTGGGCCGGGGCCCAGTAAGGGGTGAGTCATGTCTGACCGCACTGACTCCACACCCCACAACCCCAACCCCAGCCGCGAAGAGCCCGAATTCTTCGTCATCTCCGCCGCGGCCGCGCTCACCGGCATGCATGCGCAAACCCTGCGCACCTACGACCGCATGGGCCTCGTCAGTCCGGCGCGGACGCGTGGCGGCGGTCGTCGATACTCGCGCCGCGACATCTCCACCCTGCGTACGATCCAGCGCCTCAGCCAAGAGGAAGGCGTCAATCTCGCGGGAATCAAGACAATCATTGAGCTTACCGAGCGTATCGACGATCTGGAGCACCAACTCGACTCCACCACCGCCAAAGTCGATGTGTACCGCGCCGAGAACGCCAAGCTGAAGTTTGAACTCGGCCGAACCGAACAAGAACTGGCCAGCACCCAGCAGGAACTTGCCCGCGGTACCCGCCGCGGCGGCGAGCTGGTGCACGTCCCGCGCTCCAAAGCTGTCGTGACGTGGACCCGCAAATCCCGCGACTCCCGCCGCTCCCGCGACTAGCCCCGCGCCGCAGCGACCCCCGCCGCCGCAGCGGCTAACCCGCTGCCCGCTCCCTCCCGTCGCCCGGCTCCCGCTACGGCACGCTACCCCCGCCCCAGCAGCTAACTCCACGCCACTAGCCCCGCAGCCAACCCGCCCGCAACTCCATTTCGCCACTAACCCGCCCCGCGACTAACCCGCCCCGCAGCCGGTTCATGTCGAATCATTCGACATGAACGTCGAAATTGGGAGTTTCATGTCGAAAATTCCGAAAAAATTCGACATGAAGTTTGTGGGCCGCTAGCGTGAAGTCATGGCGCACTCAGGACCTACGCCGTCATTCGACCCTACGGTTCCATACAACGATTTACCGCCGCTTCCACCGCCTGGTGAGATTGAAAATGCCCGGGTGCTTAAAGCGGTGGTCAACGCATCTCGCGAACTGGCTGCTTTGAACATGGCGTGCGAGCTTATCCCAAACCCCGATGTGATCACATCGACGATTCCTCTCCGCGAAGCGCAGGCTTCGACGGAGATTGAGAACATCGTTACCACCAACGATGAACTCTTCCGTGCGAACTGGCAGATTGATGCGGAACCATCACCAGCAGCGAAAGAAGCGTTGCGCTACAGTTTGGCTCTCCGTCGTGGCGTCGAACTCACGCAGAAGTACGCGGTTTCGGAAAAGCTCGCTATTGAGGTGTGTTCAGCGCTTCAAGGACATCAAGCTCAGATTAGGTCCACGCCGGGAACATTCATCGGGGACCCCGTCGCACAGAAAGTGCGATACACGCCGCCAAGCGGCAAGCAGATTATTGAACAGCACCTCAGTGCATGGGAGCGTTACCTCTACTCAGAGCATGGTCTCGATCCGCTCGTGCTCATGGCTCTGGCCCACTATCAGTTCGAAGCTATTCACCCGTTTTACGACGGTAATGGGCGGACTGGCCGTATCCTGAATATCCTGCTTCTCCTCCAAGAAAGAGTGCTCAACCTGCCGGTGTTGTACATGTCAGGGTTCATAGTGGATAACAAATCCAAGTACTACGAGTTGCTTACCGGAGTCACGGAGCGTGGCGAGTGGGATAACTGGATCATCTTCATGGTTTCGGCCGTCGAAAAGTCAGCGCGTGATGCGCGTGAAATGATCATCGATTTGCGCACCGCTCAAGCGGATGTTGAGGCCCAGATTCGTCGCGTGGGCATCTCGGCTGCCCATGAGCTTGGGAATCTCTTATTTGAAAAGCCATACGTCCGAATTTCGGATCTTGAAGAAGCCAAACTTGCCCATCGCCAGACAGCGTCCGTGTGGCTCTCGAAACTGGTGGACGCGGGTGTACTTGAAGAGACTAAGGCCGGGCGTTCCAAGGTGTTTGTAAACACTGTCGCCCTGGAGATTCTTACTCGCAGGTAACCGGTCCAACCGTCCACAATCTCTGGCCGTTCGATGTAGCCGACCCTGCCCCGACATCGCGGTCGGCCTGAAAGTCGCAGAGCGGCTTCGAGCGGGGTCGGCTCACGCGACGCGGGGTCCCTGCTCCCGTTCCACGCGCTCGCTCTGGCGTTAGGTCGGCCCGCACCGCCACCTGTTCATGTCGAACCATTCGACATGAATGCCGAGATCGGGAGTTTCATGTCGAAAATTTCGAAAAATTCGACATGAACAGTCGGATTTTTCACTTCTTGTCGAACGGTTCGACATGAAGGACACCTTTTGGTTCGATTGGGAGCGTAGGTGGCCCGCCCGCACCGTCACTGCGCCCGGCCGCACCCCACACGTTGCGCTGGCTCCGCTTCTGCCAACCCCTGTCTCGCTTTCTGAGAAGTGAATGGCGATCGAGCTATTTGTCGGAGTGATCGAGACGTTTGATTCTTGATCGAGCCCTTGGGTGCAAAACCCCAGGTGAGATTCTGCGGGAATACAACGGCTCGATCAGCGCGCGCAACGGCTCGATCGGCGGATGGAAGACGGGCTAGTTCTTGAGTGGCTCGGCCACTCAGCGATAGTTGACGTGGAAACCCGCAGGTCGCGGCCGGGCAATTTCCTTGAGTGGTTCGGCCACTCAGCGGAATGGGGCCCGCATGCATGGGAAAGCCCGGCTAGCAGGGAAGCTAACCGGGCTGGGGCCGCCAAGCTGCGGCTAACCGCCGAGATTCAGCAAACCGCCGAGGCAGCAGGGGCAGCTAAGGCGGGCGGCCGACTGGGGGCAGGCGGGACGCGGGGCCGCCCAGCGCGGGGGCCGGGGCAGGCGGCCGGGCGGGGCGGGGCCGGCGGGGGGCAGCCCGCCCCTGCTCAGGCCCTAGTACCGGATACCGAACTGCGCGAGGTACGCCTTGGTGCCCGGGTGGTTGGCAAAGCCCAGGAGGCCGGCGATCAGGAGGATGACGCCGGAGACGATGCCGACGATCTTCCAGGTGCGGTTGACCTCCTCGCGGGTCTTGTTCAGGCTGGAGCCGCTGGAGCCCTGCTCAGCGCCGTCGCCGTCGCCGTCACCAGCACCAACGCCAGCATCGTTACCAGCACCGCCACCTGCATTCACGGTGACCTTGGTCTCCGGACCGGCGGGGTTACCGGCGGCGTCCAGGACGGTGGCGATTACTTCGTGCTTGCCGGCCTCCGGGAAGGTGTGGGTCCAGCGAGCGGTGCCGTCGGCTTGGATGGGGGCTTCGCCGATGAGGGTGCCGTCGGGAAGCGTGAAGCGCACCTTGCCGCGGGTGCCGGCCTTGACCTTGGAGCGCAGGGTGACGGTCTGGCTGCCGTCGGCGGCCGGAGCGGATGCGGTAGCGGTGATCTGCGGCGTGATCGGGCGCGGTGCGCCGACGGCCACGGCTACGGTCGCTTCGGTGCCGGCCATCGCATTGGGGTTGGCCGGGGTGAACACGGCGCGCAGGTTGTGGGTGCCCTCCGGCAGGCGGACTTCCTGGCTGGCCTTGCCGTTTTCTACGGTCGCGGCGCCGAGCTGCTGGTTGCCGTTGTAGAACTCGACGCGGCCCGCGATGTCGGCGCGTTCAAAGACTGCGGTGACGGTGATGTCGTCGCCGCCGCGCACGTCTTGCGGGACGTCGAGGGTCATGTACGGCTCGTTGTAGTTCGTTTGCGCGCCGCCGTTGCCGGTTGCGGTGATGGTGCGTGTCGCCTCGGCGGTGGAGAATTGCTCGTCGTCAGGCGTGAACACGGCGCGGATGGTGTGCGAGCCGGCCAGCAGGGAGATCGGCTTCTTCGCCCGGCCCATGGAGACGCGGACGGTGCCCAGGGAGCGGTCGCCGTCGAAAAGCTCGACGGTGCCTTTCGCGTCGTTCGGCGCGACTCGGATGTCAATCGGCACGAGCTTGCCGGCCTCAACGCTGGCGGGCGCACTCAGGGAGATGGCGGTCTCCACGCCGAAGGTTTCGCCCTCGTTGATCACGGTCAGCGGGTACGTTGCGGTTGCTTCGGCGTCTGTCGCACGCTGCTTATCGACGGAAGTGAACACCGCCCGCAACGGGTGCTCCCCGAGTCGGTCGAAGCTGTGAGTAATGGTAGCGGTGCCGCCGTCGGTGTCGGCGCGGCCGATTTCGGTGTCGCCGTCGTAGAAGACCACGGTGCCTTGTGCATTATCCGGGGTGACGGATGCGGAAAGCTTGACGTCCTTGTTGATGACTGCCGAGCGCGGCGGGGTGAAGGTCAGCTCAGTGGTAGCCGCCTCGCGGTCCTTGACCGTGATCGGGCGCGACTTTTCCTCGCGGGACGGACCGTAAGCACCGGCCTTCGACGGGGTGAAGATGGCGCTGATCTGGTGCGTACCGGCCTCCGGGAAGGCGTACTCGATGGTTGCGTTGCCGTCTGCATCTACGGTCTTCTCCGCGATCTGCACGCCGCGGTAGAGGAAGCTGATCTTGCCCGGCAGGTTGCTCGGGGAAGCGGAAGCCTTGATGGTGACTGGCTCGTTGGTGAACGCATCGCGCGGTGCCGTGATGCGGACGGAGGTAGCCATGTTGTCTTCGCCGGTGACGGTGATTGACTTATCCGCCTCGGAGCTGGCCCAGCGGTTGGGGTCATCTGCCGTGAACACGGCCTTGATCTTTCGGCTGCCTGGCGCGAAAGAGGTGGTGAAGACGGCCGTGCCCGTTTGGACATCCACGTCCACGGGGTTCTCGTTGAGCTTGGTGGTGCCGTCGTAGAAGTCGAAGGTACCCTGAATGGTCTCGGTCGAGTTCCTGTCGTATGGGGAAACGGATGCGGTAAAGGTGACGTTCTCACCGGCCGGCGCTTCGGACGGGCTTGCATCGAGACCAGCGCGGGTCCTTTCCGCAGGGGCGGCTTCCACGGTGATCTTGCCGGTGGCGTTGGCGGGGGACCACTTAGTATTTGCATTCGGGGTGAAGGTGGCTACGATCTCACGCTCGCCAACCTTCTCGCCGATGATTTCAAATGCGGCCCTACCGTTTATAACGTTGACGGGCTCGCCCAACTGGACACCGTTCTCACTGAACGTGACGGTGCCGCGGACGTCGGCTGGCGTTCCGTCGATAGTGCTTGACGGTCGGACATCGGCGTAGAAGGTTTTCTTCTCACGGGTCTTGATGGTCGCAGTCGGCATTGTGACCCTGACGCCCGCGCCCTCAACGTCCAAGGTTGTGTCACCGTAGCCGCGGTTGTAGGCGCTTTCGCTGCTTGCGTCGGGGACGAACTCAGCGGTGATCGCCTTGGCACCCGCGGTCTGCGGGGTGTAGTTAACCTTGGTGGCGCCGCGCAGAAGCTCAGCCTCACCAACCTTGTCGCCGTCTGCGTAGAACACGATGGATCCAGAAACGCTGGCCGGGTTCATCGTGGCGCTGAGCTGCACTTGTTGGCCGGCGCGGGTTTTCGCCGGGTTCGCCGTCACAATAACTTCAGGGGTGGACTTATCAGCCGAACCCACGGAAACGGTAGTGGTGGCTTCTGAGGACCTGTACACCAGCGGGTTGTCCGGTGTGAACTCTGCGCGCACGGAGTACGTGCCAGCGGGGCGCGTGCCGCTGATGGTTGCCTGGCCGGTGGCTGGGTCGACCTTGGCGGCGCCGGAGCTTTCCGTCCCCATGTAGAACTTCACGCTACCGGTCGCCGACTTGGGGCTGACGGTGGCGGTGAGGGTGACGGTTTCTCCTTCCTTCTTGCCTTGGGTGGCGGTAAGCGTCAGCTTGGTATCCTGCGCCGGCGCCTGGTTGATGGTCACGGCGCCCTCGCTCTTGTTCTCCGCCCACACGGAACCCGGGGCCGGGGTAAACACGGCCTCCACGGTCGGGTTGTCGGTGCTGTTGAACACGGCGTTGTACAGGGTTGCCCTGCCCTGCGTAACCGAAACCGGGTCACCCAGCTGGCGTCCGTTGTGGAAGAAGGTCATGGTGCCCTCGGCGCGCGACGGGGAAATAGTCGCGGTCAGGGTGCCGGGCTTGCCGGTTTGGAACGTCTGGTTCTCTTCAACCTTGATGCTCACAGGCGCCGCGTTAACAGTCAGCTTCATGTTGGATGCGCTGGCGTTATGCGTGTCCACGCTGGGCACGAACTCCGCGGAAATGGTGATCTCACCAGGGGCTTCCGGGGTGTACTTCTGGCTGACTTTGCCGCCATCGACGGTCAGCTCAACGCGACGTCCCTTCGAGTTGCTCAAGATCACCTTGCCGGGCACGTTTGGGGTGACGTTGACGGTCACGTCCATCTGCTCGCCAGCGGTAGCAGGGTTCTTCGACACAACGATTTCAACTGAAGTGTCGGTCTTTTCCGTGGATCCCACCGCAAACGAGTGCGTTGCCTCGGAGCCTGTGTACCCCGGGGCGGAGGGGGTGAACTTTGCGCGTAGGTTGTGCGTTCCTTCAGCGAATTCGCCGGTCCACGTTGCCGTGCCGTCGGTCGTGTTGACGTTGCCTTCGCCGAGCTTGGTGTCACCGTTGAAGAACTCGACCTTGCCAGCCACCTTTTCTGCAACGGTCGCGGTGATCGTGTGGCGTCCAGCCTTCGCGTTCTGCGGTGCGGTGAGCGACAGGGTGGTCGCCTTCGCCGCCTTCACGTCGATCGTGCGGGATGTTTCAGAGCCACGCTTAGCGACGCCCGAAGCTGGCGCAAACACCGCCCTAACATTCTTGGTTCCCGTCGAACCCGGGCTGTAGTCCCTGTTCACCTCGGTGTTTGCCTCGACTGGGATCGGATCGCCCAGCTTCGTGGTGCCGTCGTAAAGCTGCACCGTGCCCTTGGCATCTGCCGTGACTTTGAGCTGGACCGTCTCACCCACGAACGCGCTCGCCGGCGCGTCCAGCGTCACCACAGCTGCGGGCAGGTCCCTGCGCGGCGGCAACTCCGGCTTCTCAATCTTGAATGCTGCGGCATACATTGGTTCAAGAACGTGCAGGTTGTTCCTGTACTTGAAGGATGCGTATTGCGGGATGTGGACACCCGGGGTGTCAGGAGCGACAAACGAGGCGTGTAGGTCGTAGGGGTAACCCTTCGCAGCGTCGTAACGGTAGCCGGTAGTGTCCCCGAGCCCCTTGGGATTAGTTTGTAGGCCGACGTAACCCTGGTTGATCTTCGGGAACTTGCCGTCCTGGAACGTCTGGCCCCACACAGGGTAAATGCGGGGGTTGACAGTCGAGCCGCCGTCGCTGTCCTTCTTGATCTGCTGGTCGACTCCATCTTCCGTTCCCACGGAGAACACGGCGCGGTTGTAGTCCCAGCCAATGCCATCCTGGTTGTACTTTTTGGCAGTGCCGTCAATGTAGGTGGAACCAACCGGCGGATTGAATCCGTATTCGTAGTAGCGGCCAAAGTTCGTACCAGTCGACGGTCCTTGCGCGACCGTCATACGCCCGCGGATGGTGTACTCATCACCGGGATTGAGGGCCAGTGGGTTGCTCGTGGAGTGCGTCTGCACGTTCGCAACCTCATCCTCCGCGACCCTGCCCTTGGTGATGCCGAAGTTGGAGTAGGTGTCCAGATCCTGGGTCTGCCCATTCGTGCCGTCGAGTCCGGCATCGTTCATCTGCACCTTTTGCGGCAGGGGCGTGTCAAAGTTTTTCGTCCCGTCGACGTACGGGTTGTAGTCAACGTTGTCAATGTTCACAACGTATCGCGCAGTCACGGTGTGCTGACCAAAGGACTTCGGTCCGAACGTGGCCTCGGCCTTTCCGCTGTTGTCAACGTTCGCGCGCTCGACCTCCTTGTTGTCCAGGTAGAAGACCACCGTTCCGCTGGTAGCGCCAGGGACGGTCGCGGTGAACTTCCCATTCGCAAACGCACCGGTATTCAAATATGCGAGGACATTCGGGCCCTCGAGGGCGACGGTCGGCGCCTGCTGCGCCTGCGCCACTGCTGCAGACAGGATCGTGGTATTCGCAGGCGTGACGACGGGGGCAATAACCGCCAGCGCAGTAAGACCTGCAATAGCGGTACGGATCGGGAAACGCTTGGCCATGACGGGGCTCCTCGTGTGGTGACGACTCTGGAATCTCAAATACAGATTCAAATACCGATTCAAATTCAGAATCGATTACAGAATCGATTACAGATTTAAATACAGTTTCAAATACAGATTTCTGCCAGGGTTGTCAGTAAACGGTTATATTCCAGAGAAATAGTAGTGCCGTCACCACACTTCCCGCACGCTGAAGAATTGATCTCACCAGGGGATTCACAAATGTTCCGCTGAGGTTCATGTGTCGTTCACCTCGATGTCTAATCCGCACCCAACCCGCACCGCACCCGCACCCACCCGCGCCGCACCCCAACCGCACCCAGGTGTCGAGCCGTCGATCACAAACACCCCAGGTGTCGAGCCGTGAACAGGGGAAATGCAAGCGTGAATATTAACGGCTCGACACTTCTCAGATTGCGGCGCGGCGCGGCGGTTTTAGCGCGCGGCGCGGCGGGGCGCTAGAAAAACGTCCGCTTGGGTCCCTGCTCGGTTGCGAGGATGAGTGAGCGGACCATCGCAGCAACGCGTCCGTCGCGGATGTCGTTCCAGGTCACGCGCAGGAAGACATATCCGCGGTTTTGGAGGCCGCGTTCGCGGGATCGTTCGTCGATAAGCGTTTGAAGCGGCTCGCCGAAGTCGCCGCGAAGCTTGCCGGCGCCGTCGAATTCGATGGCGATGAATCCGTTTATAAGCATGTCTACGCGTGCGCGGCGGATTCGGCCGGTGTCGTCGGCCCATTCGATGGTTACTTGGTATTCGATGCTGATGATTCCGGGCAGGTTCGCTTGGATAATTTGGTCCCGCCCGAGTGTTTCCAGTGCGCTTTCAGATGTCGCGACGGAGTAACGGATGAGGCTCCGGAACGGTTTGATGCCGTTGGCCTGCGGGAGTTCGCTGGCGCGGTCGAGGAGGCGTTCGGTGGTCAGCATCGGCCATTTCTGCCGCGCGGATTCCATGGACACAAGCGCCGCGAGCCGCCCGTAATAGCGGTATGTGTCCAGCAGCATCTGTGTCACGCTGACGTGCGCGACACCGTGCGTTGTTCCCACGCGGGAGGGATCGAAACCTCCGCTGCGATACACGGCTCCTTTACTGTTGCGTGTCTGCCGCCCGGCGTTGGTCCCGCTGCGCCGCTTCAGATCAGCGTGTCGCACCCACATCTCCGTGGCCACCCCCATCAGCACGGCGGCCGCAGGTCCTGTGACTACGCAGTTGCGGGTACGCGCGTAAACATTCTTAATCAATTCAAGTTCCCCCTCTTTATTCATAGAGCCAATTATCGACGACCGCCCCCAACCCCTCATCCCCCTTCCGCACACTATGGTGTGCACGTTTCCGTTGAATAGCTGATGTTCCTGTGTTAACGCGCTGTTAAGCGAGCTACCTCACCGAATGAAGTGGGGAATTCGCCCCAGATACATAAATGATGATGCATCAATAAAAGTTAACAAACGGTGAACTTCAACTGGGAAAACCATTTTGAGGGGTGAACTGTTGTGTCAACAACGGTACGCTGTCTCTTATCCATCACTCACCTCCCTCACATACAAGGAGTTTGAATGTCTACCTCGTCCCCCAAGAAGCGCCGGAACGTCAGCCTGCTGGCAGGTATCGCGGCAACGTCGCTGACAGCTGGTCTGGTGCTGATCCCACAGGCAGATGCTGAAACTAAAACTAACCTCAGCCAGCCACTCGCCTGCAACCTGCAGCTCAAAGACCCGGGGGCTATCCCGTTGGGCCAAGCCTCTGGTGTCGAGGGTGTCTACAACGCTGCTAATAAGCAGTACAGCAATTTCAAGATTACGATGGCCAGCACTTCGGCACCGGATACAGTGGCACCCGGTGAAGAGTTTGAATACGTAATTAACGCCGGTACGGTTGGCGTTCCTGCGCAGATCAAGGCAGCGGTGACGGCAAATGTTTCGCGCGTTAGCCAGCTCAATATGTGGTACGAGTTGCCTGAGAACGCTGAGTATGTCAGTCACTCCCAATCAGGCGGGCTAGCTGACGTCAAGGTGGAGAAGGTTGGAAACAAACTGCGCATCTGGATTCCGGAACCACTTAAGGGAAGCAAGGATGTGACCAAGTGGACCAAGACCGGTAAGGGCGATTACGTCCACGGGGGCGCCGAAGCAACCAAGTCTGGGGACTACTTCAACATCGCGATCCCCAAAGTAACCATCAAGCTTAAGGCAACCGGTGAGCCTGGTTCGACGATCCAGGCTGGGTTCCCTAAGGTAGACGCGGACAAGTTCGGTTCTGACCTCCCGATTCAGTTCTACGCGGACGCGAGTGCGAAGCTTGTGTTTAGCAGCATCAGTGCTAACGGCTTTATCCGCTGTGGCCTGTCGGAGGATGACACCTACTGGCCGCGTGAAAAGAATGGCACGAATCTGCCATCCGATAAATTCTCTGCCGTTTCGATCGTTGCTCCGGAGAAGACACCGGATAATGAGGCCAACGACCCGAAGGCGAAGGGCGCTGTCACCATCACCGAGGGCGATGCACTGCCGGACGCTAAGGCTCAGATCGCAGACTTCGCTAACCTCCCGGCTGGCACCACGGCTGCGTGGGCAACCACGCACACGAACGTGGGCGACAACCAGGACGGCAAGATTACAGTCACCTACCCGGATAAGACCACGGACACCGTCGCCATCAAGGTGAACGTGAAGAAGAAGGCTACCCAGGCGGAGACCTTCGAGCCGCAGGCCAAGGGTGCTGTCACGATCACCGAGGGTGACGCGCTGCCGGACGCTAAGGCTCAGATCGCAGACTTCGCTAACCTCCCGGCTGGCACCACGGCTGCGTGGGCAACCACGCACACGAACGTGGGCGACAACCAGGACGGCAAGATCACCGTCACCTACCCGGACAAGACCACCGACACCGTTGCTATCAAGGTGAACGTGAAGAAGAAGGCTACCCAGGCGGAGACCTTCGACCCGCAGGCTAAGGGCGTTGTCGAGATCACCGAGGGTGACGCGTTGCCGAAGGCTGAGGATCAGATCGCTGAATTCGGCAGCCTGCCCTCTGGTACTAAGGCAGCGTGGGCGACAACGCACACCGAGGTGAAGGATGGCCAGGCCGGAAAGATCACCGTCACCTACCCGGACAACTCCACCGACACCGTGAGCGTCACGGTGAACGTGAAGAAGAAGGACGACAACCTCAAGTACGACCCGAAGGCGAAGGCGCCTGTCACCATCATCGAGGGCAAGCAGCTGCCGGAGGCTAAGGACCAGATCGCGGACTTCGGCGACCTGCCTGCTGGTACGACGGCGGCATGGGCTTCGGAACACAAGACCGTTGGTGACAACCAGCCGGGCAAGATCACCGTCACGTACCCGGATGACACCGCGGATACCGTTGAGATCGTCGTAAACGTCAAGGCGAGCCTCGCATCGCAGAATGACCCGAAGGCCAAGGGCGCTGTCACCATTACCCAGGGCGACGAGCTGCCCACGGCAGCGGACCAGATCGCGGACTTTGACAAGCTCCCGGCGGGTACGAAGGCTGAGTGGACCTCCACACACACCGAGGTGCGCGACAACCAGACGGGCACCATCGAGGTCACCTACTCCGACGGTTCCACGGATACGGTGAGGCTTGCCGTCAACGTGAAGGCCGTGTGGGAGCCGCAGGGCAAGGCGAACGTGACCCAGGTCAAGACCGGCACGGCGATTTCTGACGAGGATGCGAAGGCGCAGATCACTAACGCCAACGACGCGCCTGCTGGAACCACGTTCGTGTGGAAGACGAAGCCGGATACCACCACGGCCGCGGAGAACGTCGAAGGTGTCGTCACGGTGACGGTGCCGGGCAAGGACGCGGTCGACATTACCGTGACGTACCTGGTCCAGGACGAACTGACCTGGCTGCCTCAGGCGGATGAGAAGACCAAGAAGGTTGAGGTCGGCGCGAAGATCGACGCGACTGACGCCAAGGCATGGATCACCAACGCCGATGCCGCCGACGCGCCGCAGGACGCTACCTACGAGTGGGTAGAGACGCCAGATACCGCCACACCGGGTGAGAAGACCGGCACGATCAAGATCACAGCTGGCGAAAAGACCTACGAGCGCACGGTGAAGTACAACGTCGTCACTGTCTACGCGCCAAAGGCCGTGGACAAGCAGGACGTTGAGATCGGCACGACGGTGGAGAACAACGCAACCACGGCTGAGGCACACGTTGCCAACGCTGCGGACGCGCCGTTCGGCACCACCTTCGAGTGGGTGAAGGTCCCCGCGACCGACAAGGTCGGCGAGTCCAAGGGCACCATCAAGGTCACCGCGCCGGACAAGGACGCGGTCGAGCTCGAGGTCGTGTACAACGTGACGTCCTCCTACGCACCCACCGTCAAGCAGGGTGCAGAAGTTGCCATCGGCACCGAGATCAAGCCGGAAGGCGCCAAGGCCCTGATCACCAACGCCGCCAAGGCCCCGGCTGGCACCACCTTCGAGTGGGGTACCCAGCCGAAGACCGACAAGGTTGGCGAGGCGAAGGGCACCATCAAGGTCACCGTTCCGGGTAAGGACGCCGTTGAAGTTCCTGTGACTATCAAGGTCACCTCCACCTACATGCCGGTGAAGAAGTCCACCGCAACCGAGGTTGAGCAGGGTGCGTCGATCAAGGACGAGGACGCGAAGGCACAGTTCACCAACGCGGACCAGGCACCGGCAGGCACCACCTTCGCTTGGAAGACTAAGCCTGTCACCACGGAGGCTGGCCCGACCACCGGTGTTGTCACGATCGCCGTTCCGGGTGCGGAACCGCAGGACATCACCGTTAACTACACGGTGAAGGCAAAGAGCAGCCAGCCGGATCCGGAGAGCCCAGCGCCCACCACGACTGTGACGGAGACGGAGAGCACCTCCACCCCGCCGACCACGACGGTGACGGAGACGGAAAGCACCGCGACGCCGACGACCACGACAGTGACGGAGACCAGCACCTCCACGTCGCCGACCACGACTTCGACGTCGACGACGACGGAGGAGCCAGCACCTGCGCCGACCACCGATAAGAAGGTCACCGTCCTGGTCAAGGGCGCTAACGGCCAGGCTGCGTTCAAGCCGGGCGACACCCTCACGGTGAACGTCAACGGTGTGGACAAGGAGCTCACTGTTGGTGCGGACGGCAAGGTTGAGATCAAGGACGGCGACCTGCCAGCAGGCATTGAGAAGTTCGAGGTCAAGGTCAAGGACACCGAGGGCAAGGAATCGATCTGGACGGTCGACCTGAAGAAGGGCACCGCAAAGAAGAAGCTCTCCACCGGCGAAATCGTTGGTGCAGTGCTGGGCTCCATCTTCGGAATCGCTGCGATCGCGTTGAGCTTCATCCCGATCCCGGGCATGAAGGAGGCCATTACCAACTTCCAGAAGCAGGCGGGCTTCTTCAACCCTGAGCTCGCAGGCATGGTGGAGAAGGCACAGCCGATCGTCGGTAGCCTCGCTGGCATTGCGATCCTGGGTGGCGTGCTTGGCACGACGCTCGGCGGCAAGGTCGAAGTGAAGGTCGAGAACAAGTAATGACCCGCAAGGAGCAGTCGCGCGCTTAGCGACGATCCTTTGAGGACGATCCTCTCAAAGACCGCATTCCCCTCCGACAGTAGGTCGGGGAGGGGATGCGGTCTTTTTGCGCGCAAACAAATGCTTGACGTGAAAACCGATTGAATTCGGGATGAACTTCCTCTGTGAGTCATGGCAAGGGGGCTGTAATTATCTGACAACGGCGTTACGGTTTTCGGTGAATAGGTTTCATCTACTCGCTTCATCTCATCTCGCAACGAGGAGTTTTTAATGTCCGCAAACTCGAAGGCAACCCGCCGCAACATCGGACTGGCAGCTCTGGCTGCTACGTCCCTGACCGCTGGTTTGGTTGTTGCTCCGCACTCTGACGCCCAGGAAGTCAAGACCACCCAGATGAAGGTGGTCATGGGCTGCAACCTGCAGATCAAGCAGGCTGACGTTCCGCGTGTTTTCCGTGGTCTGCTCGGTGGCGCTGAGGGCGTCTACAACGGCGGTAGCGATAAATACAACATGATCCGCTTCGCGCCGTCTGTCACCGCGCCGGTTGAGGTCGAAGAGGGCAAGCAGTTTGATTACGTCGTCGAACTCGGCAAGGTCGGTGCACCGGCACAGATCGCGCTTGCATCCGTTCAGTCCGCTGACCAGATGAACGTCTGGCTGGACCTGCCGCAGAACGCAACACTTAACGAGGTCGTTCTGACCGGTGGCGACCCGAACGTTACGTACAAGGTCGAGGGCAACCGCATCCGCCTCTTCCAGGAGGGCGGTGCTGACGTCTCCAAGTGGACCGAGGCCGGCGAGGCTCAGTGGGTTCACGGCGGTCTGAAGACCAAGCGCGAGCAGGTCAACGGCATCGACCAGTTCGTCGTGGATTTCCCGAAGGTCACCCTCAAGATGACCCCGAAGGATGGCACTGCTGGTCAGGAGGTCGCACCGTACCTGGACCGCACTGACCCGAAGGCATTTAGCCCCAAGGCTTTCGCGCAGCTTTACGCTAACGCCAACGCTGTGGGTCAGAACGCCAACGCTTTCGTGCGCTGTGGCCTGTCCGAGACCGACACCACCGGTGGCGACAACAAGACTGAGAAGTCGGACCTGTTCCCAAGCGTGAAGGTCAAGGAAGCTAAGCAGACCGAGGCCGCGACCACCACCCCAACCGCTAAGGATGCGGTGACCATCACCAAGGGCGACGCACTTCCTGACGCTAAGGCACAGCTCAGCGGTGTTCCTGCGAACGCAACCGCAAAGTGGACCACCACTCACACTGAGATCGGCGATGACCAGAAGGGTGGAATCAAGGTCACCTACGCTGACGGTTCCACCGACGATGTGAACATCACGGTCAACGTCAAGCGCGCCCTGACCCAGGCTGAGCAGTTCGATCCGAAGGCGATCCAGGATCCGAAGCCCGTTTACTACCAGGGCGAGCCACTCCCGGCTGCCAAGGACAGCGTTGTGGAACCCGACGCGCTCCCGGCTGGCACCACGTTCGAGTGGAAGTACCCAGCAAACAAGATCGGTGAGAACCTCACCGGTACCGTCGTGATCACCTACCCGGACGGCTCCAAGGACGAGGTCACCCGCCCGGTTGCTGTTCGCCCGAAGAAGACCCAGGCTGATGAGAACGATCCGAAGCCGATCACTGAGCCGCGCCTGAAGTACACCCTCGGTGACCCGGATCCGGATCCGCGCGAGCGCATCCAGGACTTTGACAAGCTGCCTGCTGGCACCACCGCCGCATGGACCTCCGCTCGTGGCAAGGTCGGTCCGAATCTGACCGGTATCATCACCGTGACCTACCCGGACGGTTCTAAGGACGAGGTCCGCCTCCCGGTCGATGTTTCCGCTGCTTACGCACCTCAGCCCAAGGCAAACCCGACCGACGTTGCGGTTGGCGCTGATATTGCCGACGAGGACGCTAAGGCTCAGATCGCTAACGCCGATAAGGCTCCGGAAGGAACGACCTTCACCTGGAAGACCAAGCCGGCTACCACCACCGCTGGTGTTGTCACCGGTGTTGTCACCGTCAAGGTTCCGAACAAGGAAGCCGTTGATGTCGAGGTTCAGTACGAAGTCATTGCTGCCGACGACAACACCTGGCGCCCGCAGGTAACCACCGAGGTCCAGACCATCGAAAAGGACACCGACACCGCGACGCTGACCGACTCTGACGCCAAGAACCTCGTCACCAACTTTGATGACGCGCCTGCTGACGCAAAGGTTGCGTGGAAGACCAAGCCGGACACCTCCAAGGCTGGCGCTACCACCGGTGTCATCACCATCACCACCGGTGAAGGGGCAGACGCTAAGTCCGTCGACCGTACGGTTCGCTTCAACGTGACTGAGACCTACAAGCCTGAGGCGAAGAAGGACCTCAAGGTTGAGATCGGTACCGAGATCAGCGACGACGCTGCCGTGGCAGCTATCGCAAATGTTCCGTCCGCACCGTTCGGCACCGAGTACAAGTGGTCCAAGAAGCCGGATACCTCCAAGGTCGGTAAGACCACCGGTACCGTTGAGGTCTCCATCCCGGGTGAGGCTCCGCAGCAGGTGCGCGTTGAGGTCGTGACTGTTCCTTACGAGGTCACCTCCTCCTTCGAACCGAAGAAGAACGACACCCCGGCTGACGTTGCCTACGGCACCGACACCTCTAAGTGGGGTGAGGACGAGGCCGCTTCGATGATCCAGAACGGCATCGAGGCTCCGGAAGGCACCACCTACGAGTGGGTCACCAAGCCGAAGACTGACGCAGAGGGCAAGCAGACCGGCACGATCAAGGTGACCGTCCCCGGCCACGTTGATCCAGAGACCAACGTGGCAGCCGATAAGGTCTTCAACGTCGACGTTGAGATCAACGTCGTTGATGCTCCGGTCGAGGTCGAGCCGTTCGTCGCTAAGCCTGCTGAGGGCCTGAAGGCAAAGCAGGGCCACTTGGTCAAGGACATCCACGCACGCGAGTCCATCGCTAACAAGAACGACGCTCCGGAGGGCACCACCTTCGCCTGGAAGGACAAGCCGAGCACCCAGAACATCGGTCCGAACACCGGTGTTGTGATCGTCAAGGTTCCTGGCCAGGACAAGCAGGAAGTGACCATCAACTACGTCATCGAGCCGCGCGATCCTGAGACGGCGTCTGAGAAGCCGAAGGAGATCAAGAAGAGCACCCTCCGGATCAAGGTCAAGGGCGCGAACGGTGAGCCGAAGGCTAACGCTGAGGTCAACATCAAGGTCAACGGTGTTCCGTTCACCCGCGTCACTGACGCTAACGGTGAGGCAACGATCGAGATCGAGGAGACCGCGAACGTCAACGTCGAGTACGACGGCTCCAACTACTACGTCGACCCGGCCAACGGTGCTCAGATTAAGGTCACGGAGGACGGCAAGCCGACGCCGGGCACCATCGCCGGTGCTGTCATCAGTGCGCTGCTCCTCGTGGGCGCTGTTGTCCCGATTCCGGGTCTGAAGGACGCGATCACCAACGTTCAGAAGCAGCTGGGCATCTTCAACCCGCAGATCGCTGACATCGCTGCTAAGGCGCAGCCGGCGGTATTCGGAATTGCAGGTATCGTCGGTCTGGGCCTGACGCTCAACGAGATCTTCGGCAAGAACAAGCTGGGCAAGACTGAGAACAACAAGGAGACGATCACCGTCACCATCGACAAGACGACTCAGAACTAAGAGCATTCGCTCGCTTATCGACGAGCTCTTCTAACCGCTGTGCCCTCGGACCTAGTCCGGGGGCATTGCTCTATTTCGGGGCTTTATTCCGGGGATTTATTTCGGGGTGAACTCTGCCGGACACCAGGGTAAACACAGCGTGAAGTTACTAGCGTTGTCCAGCACTTTTGGGGCCGTGGCAATAGGCTTATGCGTGATTATCTGCACGTCACCGAAGGAACGCTATGAAACGCTCGAAGTCCCTGCTCTCCAGTGCCGCGGCCATTGCTATCGCTGCTGGTACGCTCACCGTGCCCACGGGCGCACCGCTCGCGACGGCGCAAGAAACCAACAGCGCTACCGCAGCCCAGCCTATTGCGGATAAGTACGACCCGAAGGCCAAGACGGACAAGCTGGTGTTCTACCGCGGGGTGGAAGAACCGCAGCGCGGGGACCTGCCGGACCCGAAGGACAGCGTGGTCTACCCGGACGCGCTGCCGGATGGAACGACGTTTGAGTGGAAGTACCCGGCGAACAAGGTGGGGGAGGACCTCGTTGGCACGATCGTGATCACGTACCCGGATTTCTCCACGGATGAGGTCACGCGCCCGGTCGCTGTTCGTATGAAGACGCAGGCGACGGAGAATGATCCGCAGCCGATCGTTGAGCCGCGTTTGAAGTACACGTTGGGCGACCCGTTCCCGGACCCCACCACGCGAATCAAGGACTTTGGCGATCTCCCCGAGGGCACCACCGCGCAGTGGACGTCGGAGGTGGGCAAGGTGGGGGAGAACCTCACCGGCATCATCACGGTGACGTACCCGGACGGTTCCACGGATCAGGTGCGCCTCCCGGTCGATGTGTCCGCAGCGTGGGCGCCGCGTGCGAAGGCCAACCCTACGGTCGTCGCAACTAACGCTGAAGTTGCGGACGCGGACGCGAAGAACCAGATCATCAACAACGCCGACGCGCCGGCAGGCACCACCTTCACCTGGGCAACCAAACCGGTAACCACCGCACCAGGCGACACCACCGGCATTGTCACGGTGAAAGCCCCCAACGTCGAGGCAGTGGATGTCACGGTCGCCTACACCGTCGCCGCCGACACCACCGCGTGGCGCCCGCAGGTCACGGAGGACATTCAGCAGGTCACGCAGGGCACGACGCTTAACGACGACGCTGCCAAGGCCCTCATCACCAACCTCACCGCGCAGAACGCCCCGGCAAAGACCAAGGTCGCGTGGAAGTCCACCCCGGACACCACCACACCCGGCATCACCACGGGCACGATCACCATCACCACCGGTGAAGGCGCAGCGCAGAAAACCTACGAGCGCACTGTCCGTTACATCGTCGCCCCCACGTTCACCCCACAGGCGAAGCAGGGCCTGAAGATCGAGATCGGCACGAAGCCGAACGCGGATGCTTCCCTTGCCATTGCCAACGTCGCGCAAGCTCCCTTCGGCACTACCTACGAGTGGAACAAGCAGCCAGACACCAGCAAGCTCGGCGTGACGCAGGCTGAGGTCAAGGTGACCGTCCCCGGTGAGGACCCGACAAACCTCACGGTCACCTTCGTGGCGGTGGACTATGACGTCACCACCACCTTCAACCCGGTGCGCACGGACCTCCCCGTGGAGGTTGCCCGTGGTACTGACACCACCGGCTGGGGCTCCAAGGAAGCCGCCTCCATGCTTCAGAACACGGTGGAGGCCCCGGCCGGAACCACCTTCGCGTGGGCCGTCAAGCCCGCCACCGATGAACTCGGTGTCCACCAAGGCACAGTAAAGGTCACTATTCCCGGCCACACTGCCAGCGAGGCACAGGTGATTGAGGTCCCGGTGGCCATTTCGGTCGTCGATAAGCCTTCTGCTCCTGCCACTGGCAACGTCGTCAAGGTCCTGGTCAAGAATGCCAACGGCACACCCAAGTTCACCGCGGGTCAGCCCGTGACCCTCACCCTCACGGTTGACGGCGTGGATGAGCAGCGCACTTACTACGCCGGCGCACGCGGCGAGGTCACCGTCATCGCGCCTGAGGGCAAGGACGTCAAGGTTGCCTACGGCCCAGCTGGTGAGGCCGTGGCCATCACCGTGACCAAGGCGGGCATCCCGGTCAACCCCAACCCGGTTGCTCTGCTGACCCTCATCGCCGGCATCGCGTTGGCCATCGGCAGCCAGATGCCCATCCCGGGCGTCAACGATGCGATCTCGGCCGTGCAGAAGCAGATGGGCATCTTCAACCCGCAGATCGCGGGCATGGTGGAATCTGCCATCCCATTCGTCGGCGCCATCGCGGGCCTGATCAGCGCCGCGCTGTCCCTCAATGAGATCTTTGGCACTAATAAGCTCATCACCAAAACCAAAGAGGGCGAGTCGATCGAAGTCACCGTGACCAAGCGCAAGTAGCACTCGCTTATCGACGAAGAAGCACCCCCACCGCCTTCCCTCCCACGAATGGGAGGAAAGCCGATGGGGGTGCTTTACGTTGCCAGGCCTACAGCGACCGCTGACCGGATTAACGGTTCAGACCCAGCAGCGATCGTGTCGTGGAACTACTTAGCAGCCTCAACGTTGATGTTGACCTTGATGTTCTTGACCTGTGGTGCGCCCTTGGCGTCCGTGTAGGTCACCTTGATTTCACCCGTCGTGCGGCCAGCCTTGCTGGTGTCCGGCTCCTTAGCCCACACAGCGTTAGCAGTACCGACAACGTTGTCCACGAAGTCCATCGCTAGAGGCTCGTCGCCGACCTTCACCTTCGGAGCCGCAATCTTCGCGGTCGGACCGAAGGTCTTCTCCAGTGCGTAGTCCTTGAAGATCGGGGATCCCTCAAGCGCACCGTTGAGAGCCACCAGCGCGGAGGTGATCGCACCGGTCAGACCCACGATGGATCCCAGCGGGGAAAGGACGTTGCCTGCTGCGGCGGCGATCTGCGGGTTGTAGATGCCGATCTTCTTCTGCAAGTCGACGTTCAGCTGCGCAACGGCCGGCGACTGGGCTGCAACCAGCAGACCAAGACCCAGGATGGCACCGATAGCGCCACCGATAACCTGGTTGTTCTTCAATGCATCGCCCTTCTTCAGCTCCGGCTTGGAGGACTGAGCCTGTGCACCTGCACCATTCTGGTCACTCGTACCAGCGGTAGTACCTGCACTGGAACCGCCCGTACCAGCCTCGCCTGTAGCAGTAATAGAAGAACCGGTGTTCTCCTCAGCGGACGACGGTGCAATACCAGCCGGCGCGAGAAGTGCAACAGCGGTGATACCTGCGATTGCGGTGCGGTAAGAGAAACGCTTAGCCATGGGAAGTGCCCTTTCTAGTGATACAAATTTTCCCTGGTGAGGGTGCCCCGTTCGGGTACCTACATGAACTATGTCGCGCCCCCATGCTCACTTGTTACGTACAGAAAGCCAGATATTTAACTTCTTTGTAACTTCAATGTAAATGCTTAGAAATATTTCAGCTTTACCACCCACGCCAGCACCGAATCGCCATCACACCAACCAGCGCTTCAACGACAAGCGCAGAGCCCCAGACATAGCGAAACCCCAGTCCAATCGGACCGGGGTTAAGCGTTATCTACTTACGTAGATGAAGAATCAGTGCGTGGCTGCGTGAGCCTTCACTACTTCTTCTTCGGCAGGCTGGAGGTAACGTTACCGTCCTTGTCCTTGACCTGAACGCTGGAGTTCTTTGCCTCGTCCAGCTTCTGGTCCTGGCCCTTCACAGCGAAGATGATACCGGTGATCAGGCCGAGCAGGCCGGTGAGGCCGCCGATGACCGGAACAACCTTGTCAGCCTGGGAAGCCAGTGCCGGGTTGAACAGGCCGATCTGCTGCTGCAGCTGGGTGTTGAACTCCTTCAGACCCGGGAACGGGATCTGGGAAGCGATCAGGCCGAGCAGGCTGATGCCGATCAGGATGTAGCCGACGGTCTTCGGAGCGTTCACAGCGAGGCTGCTCTGGCCGTTTGCGGTGCCGAAGTTAGCGGTAACCTCAGCGTAGTAGACGGTGCCGTCTTTAAGCTCGATCTTGACGATGCCCTTGGGGTCCTGCTCCGTAGGCTTCTTCGCCCAGGTAACCTTGGAGCCCTTCGGGGCGTCAACGAACTTGGACGCGTCAACCGTGACGCCAAGCACGCGGGCGTTCTTGGTCTTGATGCCAGCGGCTGCCAGCTGCTTAGCGGTCGAAAGCGTGACCTCATCAGTCGGGGCTGCGGAAGTAGACGTGGTTGTAGAGCCGGAAGGCTGAGGCTGACCGGACGTCTGCGAAGCTGCAGACTCACCGGACTTCGGGGTCTCGGATGCGCCGGACTTCGGGGTCTCGGATGCGCCGGACTTCGGGGTCTCGGATGCGCCGGACTTCGGGGTCTCGGATGCGCCGGACTTCGGGGTCTCGGATGCGCCGGACTTCGGGGTCTCGGATGCGCCGGACTTCGGGGTCTCGGATGCGCCGGACTGGGCGGAGGAAACCTGTGCGGACTCGGGGTTGCCGGTGCCGGTGTTGTCGTTGCCCTCTGCTGCCACCGCGTAGACAGACGGGGCGGCGATCGCCAGAGCGGCGATGCCAGCGATTGCGGTGCGGGAACCGTAGCGCTTTGCCATATTTTTAGCCTTTCTAAAATTTACGAAAATCCCTTCAAGGCATACCCCGTTGGGGCAACCTCGACTGTTATGTCGGGGACACGCTTGGCTATGTTACTACCACTTCAACGATTCGTCGATTTTTGTTACAAGTACTTCCAAAGATTTCAGGTGTTTCTTATATTTAGCGGTTCGGTAGAGAATATTCCGGGGGATCGTGCGAGTTAACCGGCTCTTCGTGATTGGGAGTGCGTTGGTCGTTTCTTGGGGTGCTGGGGTGTTGCACAAGATGTGGGGGTCCTTGCTGGGTTAAGGATTTAGGTGTTCAAGCCAATCCACAACCCAACAAGGACCCTGGTATGCAGCCTAGTTCCAACATCGTCGCCGACACCATTTGCCGCACCGCGGAGCTTGGGTTGGCGATCACCAATGCCGCGCACAACGACGAGTGCACCGTTATCGACTGTGAAACGCTCGACCCGATCAATGCCTGCCCGTCGTGTCAGCAACCGGGCTTGTTGCGCGATCACACCTACCGGCAACTGGTGGATCTGCCGGTGGTCGGGTTTCCCACCCGGCTGCGGGTGCGGGTGCCGCGGTATCTATGCAGCAACGATTCCTGCGCCCAGCAGATTTTCCGGGCTTCGCTTTCCTGCGCTGATGACCGCTCGAAGGTCACCCACCGGGTGGTGCGCTGGATCCTGCAGCGCTTAGCGATCGACCGGATGAGCGTTGCCGCCACCGCCAAAGCACTCGGGATTAGCTGGCAGCTGACATGCGATCTCGCATTGTCCATGGCCAGAGCCCTCGTCGCCGACCCCGACCACTTGGCCGGGGTGCGCGTCATCGGGGTTGACGAGCACAAGTGGGCCCACAACCGCAAGGCTGCCGGCGGCGGGTTCGTCACCGTGATCGTGGACATGACTTACCAGCACACCGGCCAACCGGCCAGGTTGCTTGATGTCATCCCGGGCAGAAGCGCCGAAGTGCTCACCCGCTGGATCAACCAACGTCCGAAAATCTTCCGCGACCAGGTGGAGGTGATCACCATGGACGGGTTTCAGGGTTACGCCACCGCAGCCGATGAAGCCCTGCCTCAGGCCAGGCGGGTGATGGACCCGTTTCACGTGGTGCGTCTTGCCGGCGACAAAGTCACCGCGTGTCGGCAGCGGCTGCAGCGTGAAACCTACGGCAGGCGCGGCAGAACCAACGACCCGTTATATAAAAACCGCCGCACCATGCTCACCCGCATCGATTTTTTAACCGGTGAGCAGCAGCACCGCCTGGATGTGTTGTTCAACTACGACGACGACTACGCCGTGCTGCAAGAAACGTGGCTGGTGTACCAGGAGATCATCGACTGCTACGAAGACCCGAACAAGACCCGCGCGAAAACGAAGATGCGCCGGTTGATCAACCGGCTGCGCGGGCTACGACAAGCCGGGCTTGATGAACTCGCCCAACTCGGTCGTACCCTGCACAAACGCCGCGCCGACATCCTCGCGTTCTTCGACATCGGCGCCTCCAACGGCCCGGTCGAAGCCATCAACGGCCGCCTCGAGCACCTCCGCGGCATCGCCCTCGGATTCCGCAACATCAACCACTACATCTTGCGGTGCCTAATCCACTCCGGAGGCCTCCAACCCAAGATCAACGCACTCTAAAACACGAAGAGCCAGTTAACCCGCCGTTCAACTAGCCGTTCAGAAACGCTCTTAGATGGGGAAAGGCGCTTACCGGCGAGGAGATTCGCCGATAAGCGCCTTGCGCTGTACGTTAGCTGTGAACTACTGCGTCTTCTTTACTGTGAATGTAATCTTCCCATCCTTAACGCCGAGAGCCACGGGAACAATGGCGCCGATGAGGCCCGCGATACCAGCGATCGCGCCGAAGATCGGCAGGCCGTTCTTTACCTCACTCGCTAGCTGCGGGTTGTAGATGCCCAGCTGGCGCTGAACGTTATCAATCGCCGCATTGATGCCCTGGATGTTGGTCTGGCTGCCGATGAGCACCGCCAGGCTTAGCAGCGCTCCAATCGTGGAGCCGATAATCACACCGCGGCCCTCCGCTGTTACAGACGAGCCCTTGTCGCCTGCGGGTTTCTGTGTGGTCTCGAAGGTTACGGTGACCGGCACCTCACTGATGACCGCGCCGTTCTTGTCCTTGACTACAACGATGTAGTTGCCGGACGTCGTTGGCGTGCCGTCCTTCCACTCAGCGCTTCCGCCGGCGGGGATGTTGTTCACGAAGTCAGCAGCCTTCGGCGTCGCTCCCGCAGCTACCTTCGCGGGAGCAGGCTTAGCAACGGGCTTTGCCCCGTCCGACTTGCCCGTGAACGTGACCTTCACGGGCACTTCGGTGGTTGTTCCGTCCTTAGTAATAAGGACAGTTGCGTCCACGGTCACCGGCGTAGTAGCGCCAGCCGGGGCCTTGGGGGCCTCGCCCTTCCACGTCACCTTCGCGCCAGCAGGCACATTATCAACGAAGTCTTCAGCGTTCGGGGTCTCCCCAGCTTGCACCGGTGCCGGGTTGGACTTCGCCTTCGGAGCCTCCGGGGTCGGGGTCGTGCCAGTGTTGCCGCCAGTGTTGCCGCCAGTTGTGCCGGTAGTCGGGGTTGTGTCGGTGGAAGTCGCCGAAGTGGTGGTTGTACCCGCGGTGGACGTTGCTGCGGTGGAGGTGGTCCCCGAGGTGGACGTTACTGTGGTCGGCGTCGCCGGGGTTGTGGCCGCCGTGGTCGAAGTCGCGGTTGAGGTAGCCGTGGTGGTCGTGGCTGCCGGGGTTGTGGCCGCCGTGGTCGTAGTCGCGGTTGAGGTAGCCGTGGTGGTCGTGGCTGCCGTGGTCGTGGCCGCCGTGGTCGTAGTCGCGGTTGAGGTAGCCGTGGTGGTCGTGGCTGCCGTGGTCGTGGCCGCCGTGGTCGTAGTCGCGGTCGACGTAACCGTGGTCGTCGTAGCTGGCTTGGTCTTGACCTCGAATGGGACGTTTACGGTGTCGGTGGAGCCATCGGGGTAGGTCACGGTGATCACGCCGATGGGGTTGGCGACGGTGGGTTGCGTAGTCCAGTCGTAAGTCGTGCCCTCCGGGAGCTTATCTGCATCGGCAACAAAGCCCTTCGCGTCGGCCAGGGTGTCGCCCTCGGTGATTTCCGGTGGTGTGTCCTGTGCTGCCGCTTGCGCGTTGTAAACGCCCGTCTGGGTGACGCGATCGGGCAGCTTAGGTGCTTCAACCTTGAACGCGGCGCCGTTCATCGGAACTAGGGTGTGAAAGTTATATTTGTACTTGTAGACCGCAAACTGGGGAACGTGAATGCCGGGGGCCTCCGGTACCTTAAACTTCGCTTCGAGGTCGTAGACGTAGTTGTTGAATGCGTCGTAACTCTTCGTTGATTGCATACCAACGTAACCAGGGTTAATCGTTGGGTACGTTGTTCCTTCCTTGGTCTCTCCCCAGTACGGGTAGTAGTACTTGTTTCCTAGCTGCCCGGCTACCGTGCCAGTATCGGTACCCCGTGATCCAACTGCCCAGCTGGTGTCTTCGTTGTTCCCGTTTAGTTTTCGAGCTGAATTGTCGACGTAGGTGGAGCCTACCGGCGGGTTGATTGCGACTTCGTAGAAGCGGCCGGACGCTGTATCCCAGCGCATGTTGCCGCGGACGGTGTAAGTGTCCCCAGCCTCGAGCACGGGAAGATCGGTCGGGGTTGTTGCTTTACCGTTGATGGTGAAGCCATGGTAGCTGTCGTATTCCGTGAGGTCGGCACCAGCGTTTGCCAGTCGGATTTCCGTCGGGTACGGAGTCTTAAAGTTCTTAATTCCGTCCTCGATTGGGTTGGAGCCGTCTGCGTCGATAAAGCGAGCGGTAAGCGTGTGATCGCCGTAGGACCTCGGCGTGATGGAAGGGGTCGCTTCGCCGGAGGCGCTCAGTTCGACCGGGTTGCCTTGCGCGACGTTATCGAGGTAGAGCTGAACCTTGCCGCCGGTAACGCCGGAGACCTTTACCGTGAAAGTTTCAGCGGTTGTAATGGTCACGTTGTCCGGTCCGGTCACAGTCACGGTACGGGTGTCGGCCGCGTTGGCGACGGCGGCGGAGAGCACAGTCTGGTTGGGCACGGTTAGGGGAGTGGCGGCGATAGCAATAGCGGTGAGCCCGGCGATCGCGGCGCGGAATGGGGAGCGCTTAGGCATGGGGTAAACCTCTTGAGAAGATGGGGTAATGGAGCTGGGTAAAGACAGAAATAGGCGTGGGGTAGGTCTATCCCACGCCACTATCACTCTATGTACCACTTTGTGAACGTGTGTTCAGGGCGTAAGCCATGTCAACGGGAAGAATTCCCGAAGGTGTTAGGTACTGATTAACTCCTGATCACGTTCCGTTCTTTTTCCGTTCTTATTCGGTTTTGATTCCGTTGCGGCCCTGTTCTTGTTCCGTCTCCATTTCGTTCTGAGAAATGGGAAACCTCCTGCGAGGTGCCGTCGATAAGCATGCGCAGGCGGTGAGCAAAGTGAGGTTTAGACCACCTTGTAGTCGAAGTTGATGTAGTCGCCCTCGACGGAGGTGATGATGGCCGACAGCGTGCGGTCCTCGCCGCGGCCAGCAGGGAAAGAGCAAAAGGACGCTTGACAACGATTCCTCGCCACAAAGCGTCCTTCCGGTTGTAGGTTCAGCAGCATGCTACCCCGGGGTGCCGGTTGCTCCCGGCCATGCGCCGCTGGGTGCTGCGCACACTGGGTTAGCTGCTCTTCTTATCGGTCGTGGGGGTGTTGGTGGTGTCCTTGCTGCTGTGCAGATTAGTTTCTTGTCCGTCCGGCGCAACGACGGTCAGCTTGATCGCGTTGGCGATTCCGATCAGGGCGGCCACGATGCCGGCGATTCCGGCGGTGGCGCCGAAGATCGGCAGACCGTTCTGGACGTCGCGGGCCAAGTTGGGGTTGTAAATGCCCAGCTGCTTCTGGACGTTGTCGATGGTGTCGTTGATGACCTGACGGTGGGTTTGGCTGCCCAGCAGGATCAGCAGGCCGAGCAGGCCACCGATAACACCACCGACGACGCCGCCGATGTTGACATCGGTCTTTACCGATGAGCCCTGTTTCGTGGGCGGAGTCGACGTCGTGGTGTCCGGCGTAACCGTGACAGTCTTCACCTCACCCGTCGGATTGCCGTCTTTATCGAGAACCTGGGCCGTAACCGTCGTCTTACCGGCTTCCGGCTTCACACCTGTCAGGGTTGCGGTGCCGTTTGCGTCGAGGTCGACGATCTTTGTGGCACCGTCCGGAAGCGTGACGCGGACCTTAGTGCCCGCGTTAGCGCCCTTGACCTTGATCGTGACGGTGTAGGTGCCCTCTGCGTTCTTCACTGCCGTGATCTCCGGGGTGAGCGTTGCGGCCGTCGAGGTCGTTGGCGACGTGGACGTGGTCGGCGACGTGGACGTGGTCGGCGAGGTGGACGTGGTCGGTGAGGTGGACGTGGTCGGCGAGGTGCTGGTCGTCGGTGCCGGCTTTGCGGTGACTGTGACCTTCAGCAGGGTTTCGGACTGCTTGTATGCGGCACCGTCGCGTGGAGTGAACACCGCGCGTAGGTCGTGCGTGCCTTCGGGCAGGTCGAGCGCTGTCTCCATAGCGCCGTTGTCCACACTGATCGCGTAGAGCGGCGTGCGATCCTGGAAGATCTCGATGGTGCCCGGCACCTTCTTGTCGGCTTCGACCTTGACCTTTGTGGGAGTGCCCGCCGTCGGGGTGCCCACGGTGGTGAAGGAGATCGACGTTGCCTCCGGCTCGGCGTCCTTCGCCAGCACGGTGACCTCGCCCTCGCCAGTAGATGGATCGAAGACAGAACCCGGTGCTGGGACAAAGTCCACGTTGACCTTACGGGTTGGGATCGGGGATTCGTACTGAATGCCCTTGATCACCGCGGTGCCGTTGATTACCTCGGCTTCGCGTTCGCGTCGCTGACCAGTATTCGGGTCGAGGTCCCAGAACACGACCTTGCCCTTGGCATTGGTCGGCGTAACGCGCGCGGTGAGGTCGCCCGGGACACCGGCCTCGAAGGTCTGGCCCTCGGTGACGGTGACGGTCGTGGCGACGTTCTTCGCGGTGATGCTGACCGGAGCAGACGTGCCGCCGTTGTAGACCGAGTTCTCTGCCGGGACGAATCGGGCCACGACGGTGGTGGTGCCTGCCTTCGGGGTGACGGTGCCGGTGGCGCGGCCGTTTTCGACCGTGGCGCTACCAAGCTTGTTGCCCTTGTCGTCGTAGAACTCGACCGTGCCCTCGGCCAGCTGCGGGCTGACCGTAGCCGTGAGCTTGACTGGCTCGCCGGCGTTGACCTCCTCAGACGGGCCTGCCAGGGTGACCTTCGCGTCCTCCTTCATCATGGCCTTAATCGGCGTGGACTTGGAGCCCTCAAGGTTTGCGTTGGCCGCCGGGGTGAAGACCGCGACGACGTCGCGCTTACCCGGGATGACGAAGGCGTACTCGACGGAGGCCGTGCCGTCGTTGTCGACGGTGGCTTCACCCATCTTGTAGTCGTTGCTGTAGAACTCCACCGTGCCGCCGGTGACCGGGTTGCCATCAGAATCCGTGACGGTGGCGGTGTACTTCTTCTTAGGCTCGCCGACGTTACCGGTGGCCGGGCCCTCGATGGTGGTCTTGGTGGCCTTAACTGCCGGCGGGGTAGCGGTGACGGTCAGTTTGTGGGCTGCGTCAGCTGCGGTAGCCGAGGCGTTGAACGCAGCGCGGTCGTTCGGGATGAACTCGGCGCGGATCGTGTGCTCGCCCGGTGCGAAGATTTGCTTCAGTTCGGCGGTGCCGTTCGTGACGTCGACAAGCGCGATTTCGCGGTCGCCGTCGAGGAAGCGGACCTTTCCTTCCGCGTTGTCCGGAGTGACCTTTGCCGTTATGGTGGCCTCTTCGCCCTCGTTCTTCGCGGTGTCGCCTGACAGTTTCACCGTGGTGTTCTCGGCTGCCTTGACCACCTTGACCGTGCCGGTCGCCTTGTTGCCGTTGAGGACATCGCCCTCCGGGGTGAAGACGACCGTGATGGTCTGAGCGTCAGCGGCGTCGTTAAGCGTTGCGTTGATCGAGGCGATGCCGTTGTCATCGACCTGTGCCTCGCCGAGCTTGTCAGCGTCGGAGGTGGAGTCGCCCTTGAAGAAAGCGACCGTGCCCTTGGCGTTGGTCGGCGTGACGCGGGCGGTGAGCATGCCCTCCTGGCCGGTGGTGAAGGACTGGCCGTCGGTGAGCTTCACCGTGGAGTTCTGCTTCTGGCCAGTGACCGTGACCTCGTTGGTGCTCTTCGACGCGTTGTAGGAGGCCTGCGACGGTGCGAAGCGCGCCTCGAACTTACGCGGCGTGGTGTCCTGCGGGGTGTAGCGGTAAGTGGCCTTGCTGTTGGCAACCTTGACGTCGCCGCCGAGTTGCGTCGGGTTCGCAGCGTCGGTGACATCCCAGAACGTGACGTTGCCGACTGCCATGTTCGGGTTGACGGTCGCCGTCAGGGTAACCGGGGTGCCGATAGTCGGGTTCGCGTCGGACACAGCCAGCGTCGTCGTGCTGTCCGCCTTGATCAGGATCTTGGCGTCCGCAGCACGCGACGGCAGGTAGGTGGTGGTGCCACCGTCTGCCGGGACGTACTCGACCGTGACTGTCTGGGTGCCGCCGAGGGTGAAGGTGTGCGTGGTCTCCGCCACGCCGTTTTGGACATTGGCTTCCTTCACGGTGTTGCCGTGGCGGAAGACGACCTTGCCGGAGTTGACCTTCTCGTCGCTGCCCTGCGGCTTCACCTCAGCCTTGAGGGAGACAGGTTCACCCTTCTTGCCTTCGGTGGCACCGGTGTAGGTGGTCGTGGTCTCAAACTGGTTCGCGCTGACGGTGAGCTTGTGGGCTGCGTCGTCCGCGGTCTGGGACTCGTTGAACTCCGTCGCATCAGCCGGGGTGAACTCAGCGCGGATGGTGTGCTCGCCGACCGGGAGCTTGACGTTCAGCGTCGCCTTGCCGTCGTTGCCCACCTGCTCGGTGCCGAGCAGCGAGTTGCCCTCGTAGAAGCGGACGGTGCCCTTCGGCGTTTCGGTCGGCGCGGTGGTGTTGGCGACCGTTGCGGTGATCGTGGCGGTCTGATCTGCCTTGACGGCATTGTCACCGCCAAGGGCGATGGTGGTGTCGGCCGCGACCTTCTTCGCCACGACGTCGATCTCGCCGGTGCCCTCGTTGGCGGCAAAGTTCGGGTTGGTCGGGGTGAACCTGACCGTGATGGTCTTGTTCTCGGCGGCGGAGTTGAAGGTGACGGAATCGAGCGTTGCCGTGCCGTTGGTCACGGTGGCCGTGCCCAGGGACGTGGAGCCGTCGAGGAACTCGACCGTGCCCTCAGCGTTGTTCGGGGTCACGCGCGCGGTCAGGGTGCCGGGCTCGTCGACGGTGAAGGTCGTGTTGCCCTCCAGTGCGACGGTGGTGCCCACAGCCTTCGGGGAGATGGTGAGCTTGTTGCTTGTCGACGCCAACGTGCCCGCCGTCCGCGGCGAGAAGCGTGCCTCGACATCGATCGGGGTGGTGTTGGTCGTAGCGAGCGTGTAAGTCGCGCGGCCGTCGGTGACGGTGCCTTCGCCGAGCTTCACGTTCTTGCCGCCGGTGACGTCGTAGAAATCGACCGTGCCGGTGGCGTTGTTCGGGCTGACGTTTGCGGTCAGGGTGACCGGGGATCCCACCGTCGGTGCCGTGTTGGACGCGCTCAGCGTGGTGGTGGACGTGGCCTTGATCAGGATGTTGGCCGGGGTGTTCATCTCGGAAGCCAGGAACTTCGAGTTGTCTGCCGGGACGAACTCCAGGGTGAGCTTCTCAACTTTGGCCTCGGTGAAGGTCTTGTCGAAGGTTGCTTCACCGTTCCGCACCGGTTGCGGCTGACCGATCTGCTGGCCATCCAGCTTGAAGATGACGGTACCGCTGTTGATGACCTCGTTGCCGGTCTGCGGGGCGACCTTGGCCTTCATCCACAGCTTCACACCCTGGGTGCCCTCAGTCGGGCCCGAGTAGGTGATGGTGGTGTCGACCTTCGCCTCAGCCACGTTGATGACGTGGTTGTCGGTGGTCTGCGATGCGTTGTAGTCCGCCGTGTTGGCCGGCAGGAACTCAGCGCGAATCTGGTGCTCGCCAGCGATGAAGGAGCGCGTCAACTCTGCCTTGCCGTTTGCGACATCGACGGTGGCCAGCTCGTTGTTGCCCTCAAAGAAGCGAATCTTTCCGTCCGCAGAGGTCGGCGAGATCTCTGCGACGATGGTGACCTCTTCACCGTCGGTGGCGGTTGCCGGGCCGGTGAGCTTCACCGTGGTGTTCTCGGCGGCCTTGACCACCGTGACGGTGCCCTCGCTCTCCTTCGGTGCGAAGTTCGAACCCTCAGCCGGGGTGAACTTGACCGTGATGTTCTTGGACTCGGCCGGGGTGGTGAAGGTGATGTCGTTCTTGGTGGCAACACCGTTTACGACATCAGCAGTGCCCAGGGACGTGTTGGTGTCCGCGTCGATGAACTCGACCGTGCCGGCGGCGTTGTTCGGGCTCACCGTGGCGGTGAGGGTGCCCGGCTGTCCAGCGGTGAAGGTCTGGCCGTCGACAAGCTTGAGCGTAGCGCTCAGTGCCTGCGGGGTGACGGTCGTGGCAGGCGTGCTCTTCGACGGTGCGTATGCATTCGCGTTCGTGCCAGTCGGTGTGAAGCGTGCTTCGATCTTCTTCTCGCCGAGTGTCTTCGGGGTGTACTGCGCGGTGGCCTTGCCCCTGTTGACGGTGACGGTGTTACCGATCTTCTGCGCGTTCTCCGGATCGGTGACGTCGAAGAACTCGACGGAACCCGGAACACCGGAGGTGACCGTCGCGGTGAGGAAGACCGGGGAGCCGACAGCCGGGGTGGCGTTGGAGACGGTCAGCGTGGTCGTGGTCTCGTTGGCCTTGATCTCGAAGTTCGTCGTTGCCGGGCCGGACGCGTTGAAGCGGGAGTTCGTGGCCGGGATGTACTCGACCTTGAGATCGTGGTTTCCGGGCTCGCCGAAGGTCTTATCGAAGACCGAGATGCCCTCGCTGTTCAGCCTCTGCGGCTCGCCGATCTGCTGGCCGTCGAGGATGAAGCGGACGGTGCCCTCGGTAACCGGGTTGCCCTGGGCGTCGGTGACCTTAGCGCGCATGTAGCTCTTCTGGCCGGCCGGATTGGTCTCGGTCTGTAGGGCCTCGATGGTGGTGTCGACCTTGGCCTGCTCGACCGTGAGCGTGTGTGCGTTCTCGGTCTCAGAGGCGGTGAAGTCGGTCGCGTCGGTCGGGGTGAACTTCGCGGTGATGGTGTGGGTGCCCTCCGCGAACTTCTGGGTGAGCGTGGCCTGGCCGTTGGTCACGTCCTTCGCGTCACCGAGCGGGGTGCCGTTGTTGTAGAACTGCACCGTACCGGCAGCGTTGATCGGGGAGACCTTTGCGGTGATGGTGACGTCGTCGTCGGTGTTGGAGGTCGCCGGGCCGGACAGCTCGATGGAGGTCTGCGCCGCAACCTTCAGCTCGTTGACGGTGACGGTACCGGTGTTCTCCGACTTCGCGTAGTTGGAGCCCGCGGCCGGGGTGAATACCACGCGGACGGTCTGCTCGCCGGCGTTCGGGAACGTCGCGTTCGGGACAGTGGCCAGGCCGTTGTTCACGTCGGCCGTGCCCAGGGAGTCGTTGCCGAGGAAGAACTCGACTGAGCCTGCGGCGTCGGCAGGCGTGACGCGCGCGGTCAGCGGGCCGTCCTCGGTTGCGGTGAAGGTCTGGTTCGGCTCGAGGGCGACCGTGGACTTCGCCGTCACGTTGAAGCTGTGGTCGTCGGTGGTCTGCGACGGGAGGAACTCCGCCGCGTTCGCCGGGACGAACTCAGCGCGGACGGTGTGCTGGCCCGGAGCGAACTCGCGGGTGAGCTCAGCCTTGCCGCTGGCCACATCGACGGTGGCTAAGGTGTTGTTGCCTTCGATGAAGCGGACCTGGCCAGCAGCGGCTGGGTCGACGGTCGCGGTGAGGGTGACCTGCTCGCCCTCAGTCGCGGTTGCCGGGCCGGTGAGGTTCAGCGCGGTCTGAACCGGCGCCGGGTTGACCTTGACGGTGCCCGTGGTGTTCTGCGAAGGCTTGTAGTTGGCGTTGTCCGGAGTGAAGCGGACGGTCACCACCGGGGTGCCAGCCTGGTTGAAGGTGGCGTCGGCAAGCGTCGCGGTACCGTCTTGGACCGTAGCCTCACCGATCTTGTCATTCTCAGCGACGCTGTTGCCGCGGAAGAACTCGACCGTGCCGCCTTGGTTGGACGGGGTGACGCGCGCGGAGAGCGGACCAGCCTCACCGGCGGTGAAGGTCTGGTTGGCGTTGAGTTCCACGGACGTGCTGATGGCCTGCGGGGTGATCCCCAACTCGGTGCTCTTGGAACCGGTGTAGACGTTCTCGCCCGGGGTGAAGCGTGCCTCGATCTTCTTCGGGGTGATGCTGTCCGGGGTGTAGGACATGGACGCACGGCCGCCCGAGACATTCTGGGTCTCGCCGATCTTGACCTCATTTGCCGGGTCGGTGACGTCGAAGAACTCGACGGTGCCGCCCACAGTCGACGGGCTAACGTTCGCGGTCAGCGTGACCGGAGTTCCCACGGCCGGCGACGTGTTGTTTGCGCTGAGCTTCGTGGTGGTCGTGCCCTGGATGAGGATTTCCACGTTCTCAGCAGTCTTGGAACCCTTGTACTGGGAGCCTGCAACCGGGAGGTACTCAAGGGTGAGGTTTTCCACGCGCGCCAGGGTGAAGGTCTTGTCAAACACGAACTTGCCGGCGTACTCGCCCGTGGTCTTCGCTGCCTGCGGCTCGCCGATCTGCTTGCCGTCCAGCATGAAGCGGACCTTGCCCTCGGTGATCGGGTTGCCTTCGGCGTCCTTGACTTCTGCGAGCATGTAGAGCTTCGTGCCAGCCGGGCTGGTCTTCGGGCCGACGTAGGCCACGGTGGTGTCCACCATCTGGCGCTCAACGTTGACGGTGTGGAATGCCGGGGCGGAGCGGTTGAGGTTTGCCTCCGGTGCCGGGATGAACTCCGCGCCCACGACGTGGTTGCCTGCGGTATCGAAGGTGTGCTTCAGCTCCGCCTTGCCGTTGGTGACGTCAACGGTGTCCAGGGTGTTCTCACCCTCGAAGAAGCGCACCTGGCCGCCGGTGCCTGCCGGGCCCGGCGTAGCGGTGAGGGTGACCTCGTCGCCCGCGGTGGCGGTTGCCGGGCCGGTGAGGGAGACAGTCGATGCGCCCGCTGGGTCCTTGACGGTCACGGTGCCGGTTGCGTCCGGTGCAGCGTAGGTGCTGCCCTGTGCCGGGACGTACTTAACCGTGATGGTCTTGTCCCCAGCGGTGTCGAAGGTGACGTTGCCAAGCGTGGCAATGCCGTCTTCGATCGGTGCCTTGCCCAGCGAGTTATCGCCGTCGAAGAACTCGATCTCGCCCGGCGCGTTGTTCGGGATGATGCGCGCGGTGAGCGAACCGGCTTGGTTGGTCGTGAACGCCGGGGCGTCGACAAGGCTCAGGGATGCTGCGTTGGCAGTGACGTTGAGGTCCGCGGTCGCTTCGGAGCCGCTCACGTACTCGCCGGACGGCACGAAACGCGCGATGACCTTCTTCTGGCCCGGCGTGGCCGGGGTGTAGTTAGTGGACGCGGTGTAGGTGGTGTTCCAGAAGTTGCCGCCCTTGACCGGGGCGACCTCGGCGATCTGGGTCTCGTTACCATCGGCGTCGACCTCGATGAAGTGGACCTTGCCCGGGGTCTCCTTCGGGTCGATGGTGGCGGTCAGCGTGACCGGCGTGCCCACGCGCGGGCTGGTGCTGCTTGCCCGCAGCGAAGTGGTCGTCGCGGACTTTGTGGTCAGCGTGATCTCCTCGGACTTCGACCCCTCAAGGTTCGAGGTGACCGCCGGCACGTACTCCATGACGAGCTTGCTTAGGCCTTCGGTGCCGAAGGTCTTGTCGTAGACAGCCCTGCCGTTGCTCACCGGGATCAGCTCGTTGAGCGCCGTGCCGTCGAGGATGAAGCGGACCCAACCACCGTTGACTGGGTTGCCGTCGGCGTCGTTGACCAGGGCGACCATGTCATTCTTGGTGCCGCGGACGAATTCCTTTTTCGCCTCAGGGTCCCAAGTGGTCGCGGTGCTCACGGCCGCGCTCGCGACTGTGAAGGCGAGGTCATCGCTTGTCGACGACCTGTAGGCCGCAGCGTCGTTCGGCACGAACTCAGCGCGGACCTTGTGGCTGCCCGCGGCGAACTCACGGTTCAGGGTTGCGGTGCCGTCCGTGACATCCACGACGCCGAGCTCGGTGTCGCCCTCGAGGAAGCGGACCTTGCCCTCTGCCGCGGAAGGAGTGACGGTCGCGGTGATCGGGGCAATCTCACCTGCCGGAACAGTGGGGTTACCGGTCAGCGTCACTGTGGTGTCCTCGGCAGCCTTGGTCACTTCGACCGTGCCAGAGCCGGTGTTCTCAGCGAAGTTGGAGTTCTCCGCCGGAACGAACGTCACGGTGACGGTCGGGGTGCCAGCCTCACCGAAGGTCGCGTTCGGCAGGATAGCCACACCGTTTTCCACGGTCGCTTCGCCGAGGGTGGTCGTTCCCTCGGTGAACACGACCTTGCCCTGCGCGTTGTTCGGGCTCACGGTTGCGGTCAACGGACCAGCTTGGCCCGTCGTAAAGCTTTGGCCCGCATTGAGCGACACCGTGGTTTCGTACTTCTTCGCGGTGACCGTGAGCTCATTGCTTGTCGACGGCTGGTTGTTGCCGTCCTCGGGCACAAAGCGTGCCTCGAGCTTCTTCGCGCCCGTGGTGGTGGGGGTGTAGGAGTAGGTGGCCGTGCCGTTGTTGACTTGGCTCTCGCCGAGCTTCTCGTTGGTGTCCTTATCCCAGAACTCGACCTTGCCGGGGGCCAGCTGCGGAGTAACCGTAGCGGTGAGGGTGACCGGGGTGTTCACGGTCGGATTCTCGTTTGACGCGGTGAGCGTCGTGGTGGTCTCGGAGGAGATGGCAACGTTGGCGGCCGCGGACTGAGATCCCTTGAGGTTGGAATCGTTTGCCGGGACGAACTCCGCGGTGACGTTGTGGGTGCCGCCGTTCTTGAACTGGTAGGTCGTCTCCGCGACGCCATCCTTGACGGCGACGTTCTCGGCGAGGACTGTGGTGCCGCTGCGGAAGGTCACGGTGCCGTTGGTGACCTTCTCCGGGGAACCCTGTGACGCGACCGGATCGACCGTCGCGCGCAGCGTCACGTCTTGGTTCTGCGCGCCCTGTGTGTCACCGGTGTAGGTGGTCGTGGTGTTGAACTCGCTGGCGTTGACCGTCAGCGTGTGGACATCAGTCGTCTTCGAGGAGTTGTACTGGCCTGCATCCGTCGGGGTGAAGTCCGCGCGGATCTCGTAGACACCCGGCTCGAATGTGCGGTCCAGCACGGCCTTGCCTTCTTTGACCTCAACCGGTTGAGTGGTCAGCGGGGTGTTGTCTGCGCCATAGAAGCGAACGGTTCCGGCCGCACCAGCCGGGGCGACGGTCGCGGTGATCTGAGCGTTCTCTTTATCGGTCTTGACCGTATCGCCGGACAGCGTGATGGCGGTGTCGGTCGCTACCGGCCCGGTTGGCGGGATGGGGTCTGGGATCCTCTGTGCTGGCACGCGGAAGGCGGCCTCGTCCATGCGCTCAAGGACGTGGGTGTCGCTGTTGTACTTGTAAGAGGCGTACTGGGGAACGTAGACACCGGGGGTGGTCGGCGCGACGAAGGTCGCCTCCATGTCGTAGATGGTGCCGTTACCCGCGAAGTAGCTGTTCTCGCTCTGCCCGCCAGCGTAACCCGGGTTGACCTTCGGGTAAGAACCAGTACCGAACATCGGGTTCTTGATTCCGCTCCACGGCGCAGGGGACTTAGTCACTGTCTTGCCATCGGCCGTACCAAAAGTGGTTTCGCCGAATGACCCGTTGTGGCGCTTAATCGATCCCCGCACGTAGTCCGAACCAGCTGGCGGGTTGAAACCTGTCTCAAAAATACGCGAAGTTCCGAACCGGACTACCACCCTCATGGCGCCACGCAAGGTGTACTCCGTGCCCGCCTCAATGATGACCGGGTTGTTCAAGCTGGATACTGCGAGGTCTCCTCCAGCGGGGCCGACCTTGAAGCCCGAGTAGGTATCCGAATCTGCACCGACGTTGTCCTTCTTCTTCATATCCACCGGCGTGGTGAAGGTCGCGGTGCCATCCGGGTTCGGGTTGAAGCCTCGTGCGTCGATGTAGCGCGCGGTCACCGTGTGGGGTGCGCCAGTGGTGGCGTAGGTGGTCGGAGTGATGGACTTGGTGGCTTTACCGTCCGCTCCGACTTTTGCTACGCCCTCGACCGCAACACCGTCGAGGTAGAACTGCACGTTACCGGTCGCGGCGTTGGGAACCGTGGCGGTGAAATCACCGGCGGTGTTGATCGCGATGTCGGCAGGACCCTCGACTTTTACCTCTTGGGCCATTGCCTGGGCGACGGCGGACGCCAGGAAGGAGTCGCTCACAGGGGCGATTACGGGGGCGGAAACGGCCAGGATGGTCAGGCCGGCCAGGGCAGTACGGATGGGGAAACGCTTAGCCATTGGGGCACCTCTTGTTCGGCGGTGTTGCCCGCTGTCCACTCATTTGAAATCTTGACTTTGAGCGCAGGCAGACACCAGGTTTTAGACAGGGTTGCCCAAAAGCGTAACCGTTATCTTCCTGTTACGCATCGAAAATTATTTCCGTGACCAGCGCATTTCCGAAAATTCCGCTACTGTTCAGGTGTTGTTCACATGTTTCAGATCCGGAACGAGGAGTCTGCCGTAAAAGGCGGAAGTGCGGCAGGGTGTTCTGCGCACAGGAAGCATAAGAAAAGGACGCTTAAGCCGCGATTTCTCGCGACTCAAGCGTCCCTTCGCTCCATCGGCCTTTAGGCGGGGCCGATGTGTGGGTTACTTGATGATGTTGGAGGAGCTGTTCTGGCCTCCGTGGTTGTCGCCGTCCTTCTTGCTGCTGTGCAGCGGCTTGGTTTCGGTGACGTTTCCGTTCTCATCCGTCTTCTGCAGGGTGAGCTTGAGGGCGTTAGCGATGGACACGAGAGCCGTGACTAGGCCAGAGATACCAGCTACGGCGCCGAAGACCGGCAGACCAGCCTCAATCTGGCGGGCCAGATTCGGGTCGTGGATACCCAGCTGCTTCTGGACGTTGGTGATCGCGTCCTTGATCGCCTGGTTGTTGGTCTGGCTACCAATCATGATTGCCAGGCCCAGCAGACCGCCCAGGACGCCACCGACGATGGCACCAACATTGACTTCGCCCTCCGGCTTGATGGAGGAGCCACCCTTCTTCGGAGAATCCTTCTTCTTTTCGACCTTGATCGTTTCCTTGGTTCCGGTTGGCACGCCGTTGGTGTCAAGGACCTCCACGGTGACAGTGCCGGTTGTGGACGGAACGTTCTCAAGAGTGATCGTGCCGTCGGATGCAACGGTCACGTCTACAGTGCCGCCGGTTGGCAGCGTGACGCGGACCTGGGTTCCTGGTGTGATGCCCTTGACCTTTCCAACCAGAGTGGTTGTTGTCGGAGCAGCCTTAGTCGTGGTGGTCGATGTCGGAGCACCCGTGGTCGTGGTTGCAGACGTCGTGGTGGTCGTCGGAGCACCTGAGGTCGTAGTTGCCGACGTCGTGGTGGTCGTTGGAGCAGCCGTGGTCGTGGTTGCAGACGTCGTGGTGGTCGTTGGAGCAGCCGTGGTCGTGGTTGCCGACGTCGTGGTGGTCGTTGGAGCGGCCGTGGTCGTGGTTGCCGACGTCGTGGTGGTCGTTGGAGCAGCCGTGGTCGTGGTTGCAGACGTAGTCGACGTCGGGACAGCTGTGGTTGTCGGTGCAGCCGTGGTTGTGGTTGCAGACGTAGTCGACGTCGGTGCAGCCGAGGTCGTGGTTGCAGACGTGGTCGTGGTTGCAGACGTGGTGGTCGTTGTCGACGTCGGCGGGACAGTTGCAGCCTTGACGGTGAACATGACCGGTGTCTGCGAGGTTGCTTCCGTTCCGGTGGTGTTGTCTGCCGCCGGGGTGAACTTCGCGGTGACGGTGTAGTCGCCTTCTGCCAGTTTCGTGGTCAGGGTGGCGGTTCCGTTGGTCACTGCTGCGGTGCCCAGGGAGGTGGTGCCGTTGAAGAATTCGACGGTACCAGCCGATGCCGGATCAACCTTTGCGGTCAGGGTGACGTCGTCCTCGGTGGTCTTTTCCTCGGTAGGTGCGGTCACTGTGACCGTCGGGGCCGTCGCCGGCGCCTTCACCGTGAATTTAGGAGCAGCATCGGAAGTGCTCTCCTCGTAAGTAGCCGGATCCTGTGGGGTGAACTTCGCGGTGACCGTGTAGTCGCCAGCCGGCAGGTTGCCCGTCAGGGTTGCTTTGCCGGAATCTGCCTCGTACGTGACCGTGCCTGGCAGCTCCGTGTCGCCGTTGTGGAAGGTCACCTGGCCCGGGACCTTAGCGTCCACGGTCGCTTCGATGGTGATCTCATCAGTGGTGAGCTTGTCTTCGGTCGGTGCGGTGACGGTAACGCCCGGCTTGATCTTGTTCACGTTGAACGTTTTCGCAGCCAATGACGTCGACGCGTTGTGGGTCGTCGTGTCTGCTGGGGTGAACTTCGCGTTGACTGCGTACGCACCAGCGGGGAGCTTGTTGGTGGTCAGCGTTGCCACACCAGTGTTTGCGTCGTACGCAACGGTGCCGGGGATTGTGTCGTTGCCGTTGAAGAACTCAACCGAACCTGCCGTGGCTGGATCAACCTTGGCAGTCAGGGTGACTTCGTCGCCAACGTTCTTGTCGCCGGTCTGGTCGGACACGGTCACCGTCGGGGTGATCTTCGTTGCGTCCTGAATCGAGATCGGTGCGGCAGTGGTGTTTTTGGAACCGGCGTAGTTCGAGTTCGCTGCCGGAATGTACTTCAGCGTCAGTTGGTGCGTCTTCACCTCAGTGAAAGTCTTATCGTACTTCGCCACACCGTTGTTGACCGGCTGCGGATCGCGAAGTGGGGTGCCGTCGAGGATGAACTCAACGTCGCCGCCGTTAACAAGATTGCCGTCCTCGTCCTTGACTGTTGCCAGCATGTCCAGCTTCGTGCCAGCGGGGCTCTGCGCCGGGCCGGTGTAGGCCACGGTGGTAGGCATCTTCACAGTAACGGTTGCGGGAGCCTGGGAGCTCGCGTTGTTGGAAGCAAACTCATCCGACGATGTGAACTCGGCGGTGATGTTGTTCGTGCCCAGCGGAAGTTTCTGCGTGAGCTCAGCCTTGCCGCCGTCGACGGTGACCGGTTTGCCGATGTTGGTGCCGTTGTTCTTGAACTGAACGGTACCTGCTGCGGTGCCTGGGTTAACGGTCGCCGTGAGCTTCACCTCGTCCTTTGGGCCAGCCGCAGTCTTGTCGGCAGCAACAGCTACGGTTGGCTGAACAGGCTTGACGACGGTGAACTTGCCCTCGCCAGACACCTCAGCGTAGTTGGAGTTAGCCGCCGGGATGTACCTCATCCTGAGCGTGTGTTCTTTGTCGTCGCCAGTGTTGTTGAACGTCTTGTCGTACTTTGCTACACCGTTGACGACATCCTGTGGGTTCGGCAGCGTGGTGCCGTTGAGGATGAACTCGACCTTGCCACCATTGATCGGCTGGCCAGCTTCGTCCGTGACAGTCGCTTCCATCCAGAGCTTGCTGCTCCCGAACTTGTGCTTCGCCGGGCCTGTGTAGGTAACGGTGGGAATGGATTTCACCTGGACAGTTGCGGGCTGAGTCGTGCTTGCGTTCGTGAACGCAGCGGAGTCGGTAGGGGTGAACTCTGCGGTGATGGAGTTGGTTCCAACAGGTAGTTTCTGCGTCAGTTCTGCCTTGCCGTCGGTGACAGTTTTGGGCTCTCCGAGGTTCTCGCCGTTGTTCTTGAACTGGACGGTGCCTGCAGCGGTGTCCGGGTTGACGGTGGCCGTCAGCTTCACCTCGTCAGCAGTGGTTGCAGCGTTCTTATCTGCAGTCACTGTCAGCGTAGGCGTCTTGGGGTCCGGAGCCTTAACGGTGATCTGCTGGGCAGTGGACGTGCTGACGTCGTAAAGCGTTGTATCGCTCGGCGTGAACTTTGCGGTGACGTTGTAGGTCTTGATTTCCTCCAGCTTCCGCGTGATGGAGGCCTTACCGGTTGCCGGGTCGTAGTTCGTAGCCTTGCCCAGGGACTCGTTACCGTCGAAGAATTCCACCTCACCGGCAACCGCTGGGTTCACGGTAGCTTCCAAGGTGACATCCTGATCGGTTGTCGCGTTGGAAGGCGCAGACAACATGGTCTCAGGCTTCTGAGCAACATTCACCGTGGCCTCAACCTCAGAATCCGTGTACGCCGTGGTGGTGTCCGCGGTGAACTTGGCCTTGAGCGTGTGCTTGCCTGGGGCGAGGGTCAGTCCGGTGAACGTCTTGGAACCGGTGAAGTTGTCCTCGCGCGCGATTTCCTTGTTACCCTCGAGCAGAACCAACGTGCCCTTGGCTGCAGCATCATTAGCTTCGACCTTCAGATCAAAAGTCTCGTTTGCGTAGACGCGCTGGGTGTCAGGGGTAGCGGTCAGTGTGGTGTTGACCAGAGGATTGACCGTGACCTTGCCGGATCCGTTGGATGCCTTCCAGAGCGGCTTATCCGGTGCGAAGGAGAGGGCGAAGGTTTGATCGCCACCTTGGTCGAAAACAACGTCCTCCAGAACGGCCTTGCCGTCCTTCACGTCGACCGTCTTTGTAATTGTGTCGTTGGTGAATGTCACCTTTCCAGTCGCGTCCGCAGGCGTAACCTCCGCGGTAACCGTGCCTTTGCGCGTAGCAATGAGCGTCTGATTATCGGCAAGCTTGACGGAGCTTTCTGCTGCGGTGGGCAGCTCGTTTCGCTTAGGAAGCTCCTTCGGAGCGATCTTGAACGCGGCCTCATTCATCGGCTGAAGCACGTGGAGGTTGTCGCGGTACTTGTACACCGCGTATTCCGGAACGTGGATACCAGGAATGTCGGGAGCGGTGAACTTGGACTCGATGTTCCACTGGCGCCCAGCGCTCGTGTTGTAGTCCCTAGTGCTTTGCAGACCGACGTAACCCTGGTTGACCGTAGGCCAGAGCCGGTTGTTGTAAAGACGCTGTCCCCAGCTGGGCCCATAAGTGCCCCTAACGCTGTAGTCAGTTTGGGTGACGCCGTTCGCGTTGGCGCGGGTCTTGACCACCATCGAGGTATCGATTCCCGGGCTGTTGGCGTTGTACTGCAGAGCACTGCCTTCGACGTAATCCGAACCGACTGGAGGGTTAAACCCGACTTCATACAGTCGCCCGTAGTTGCCCAGGCCACCCCGTTGGCTGGTCATGCGGCCATTGATTTTGTATTCTTCGCCGGGCTGCAACTCGACTGGGTTGTCCAGGGAGCTCGTCTTGTCGTTGATGGCGAAGTTGGTGTAGGTATCACCATCGTCGTTGGTGCCACCAGATTCGTTCATCTGGTACTTTGTCGGGAACGGCGTGTTGATGGTCTTCGTGTCATCAGGGTTGACGTTGAAATCTTCGTTGTTCACCGTGATCACATAACGGGCGACCAAAGTGTGGTCACCGTAAGACTTAGGCGTGATCTGGGCGGTGGCAACGCCTTGATCGTTGACATCCTCGGTAGCAACCAGAACACCGTCGAGGAAGAACTGGACCTTACCGCTGGTGGCCTCGGGGACGGTTGCGGTGTAGGTTGCAGACTCCTTGATCTTGAGTGAATCGGGACCGGCCACTGAAACCTTTTCTGCGGCATTGGCCACTGAAGCGGAAAGAACAGCGGTGTTCACCGGTGCGATCACCGGGGTTGCCACTGCCAGGGCGGTCAGGCCAGCGATGGCGGTGCGGATGGGGAAGCGTTTAGCCATGGAAATTCAACCTCGTGAAGTAGTCGCCCCACCCACGCGCGGATGCTTATGGGCAGGAAAGAACAGGGGTATGTCTTGACCTTAAATCGTTTCCACGGAATTGGCACGGGCCTAATAGTTTCTTACCAGCGGATTCTTCAAAACTTCCGCGAGTGTTCAGGTCTAGTTCACTTCCACCGTGTGTTTCATCGGATTAACACTCTGGCCGATCGCCGTCGTTCTCTGTCGATCGGTCACTGCCGATCGCTCCCGATCACTTCCGACACCCTGAAAGCTAGATCCTTCCGATCGCGGCTGTCTGTTGGATACGCTTGGCATGTATTCAGAGACATCCTGACACCGCTAACACCCGCACGACCTATAAGTAATTATGCACGTTTTTGACCTGCAAGTTTATCTGCTGGACCCAGAAACTTCAGCCGACGGTGTCAAAATCGTCAGACGTCCCTGCTGATCCCAGCACCAACCCCACCACACTCCCGAGCAAAACCGCTTGTGCAAAGACGCCCGCAGCATTCACCGCTACGGGCGTCGAACATGCAGACCGGTGTCGCCGGCCAAAACTGAGGTACGGCTAGGGAGTGCTACTTTTCCACCTTCGAGCTGGTGACCTTCAAAGACCCGTCAACGCCCGCTTTGGCCAGAGTGCCAATCGACGCGGCCAGGGCGATCAAGCCCAGCACACCGCCAACCATCGGCAGGCCACGCTGTACCTGGTTGGCCAGGTCCTCGTTGAAAATGCCCAGCTGCTTTTGTGAGGTGGTGATCACCGAGTTGAGGAACGGGATGTAGGTCTGGCTGCCCAGGAGGAGGACCAGGCTGGCCGCGATTCCAAGCGCCCCGCCGATCCCGGCGGTGTTGTCCACACCACCTTCAACTTCCACGTTGATGGAGCTACCGGGGCGCAGCACGTGGACGTCGAAAAGCTCCGTGAACGGTCCCTCCGGGCGAATCCCTGTGGCATCAGCGGGGCCCAGCACGCGGGCCTTGATGCGGTAGGTGCCCGTCTTCACCGCAGTCCAGTCGTAGGAGGCGTTGCCGTCAGCATCGATGTCGCCGGCGCCCAGCGGAGTCCCGTTCTCCAGGACGAACTGCACCTGGCCCACCGTGCCCGGGTCAACCTTTGCCAACAGCTTGGTCACGCCGCCTAAAACTGCTGGCGGGATGAATCCGGCAAACGCGGGGACCGGCTGCCCCAGTGCTGATACAAGCTCCGGACCAATGTCCACGGAGTCAACATCCTCGGTGTCTTCGATGATGTCCGTGTCAATGGTTTCAGTGACCTCAGCCGTTGCACCGTTGAGATCCTTCGCTAGCGCAGAACTCGGCGCAGTAAGGCCCGCAACAACTACGGACGCGGCGGTCGCCCCAGCAATCAGTGCGCGGCGTGCGGAGTGGAGTGTCATAGCTTCCTCAATTCCCCAGGGGTGTGCGTGGTTAATAACGGATACCGATGCTGGCAAAGAAGTCCCGCACCGCCGGGTGCTTCAGAACCACCAAACCAATCGTTCCCAACAAGAACGTGATAATAACACCAATACCAGCGTAAATCCCGGTTTTGCTGGATCCATTTTCGCTCAGGCTCGACCCAGTCTTCGAGTCGTTGCTCGACCCGGTCTTCGATTCAGTGCTCGATGCGTTGGACGCCCCAGCGCTCGACGTTCCCGGTGCCACGTTCTTTTCTGCGACCGTCACCGTAAACGGTACGGAGTAGCCACCCTTGACGCCGTTCGCGCTCTTGACGTAGGAGTGGATCTCATACACACCTGGCGTAGTGAAGGTGTGCGTGAATCGCGCGGTTCCATCCGCCCCGATCGCAGCCTCGCCCAGCGGCGTTCCATCGATCAGCTCGAAGTGCATCGTCCCCTTTGTACCCGGCGCCGTACCCGCAACAAGCGTGATCATGCGGCCAAGCTCAGTCTCCTTGACCTCGCTCGCGTCAACCGCAGGAGCCGCAGGCTTATCGACGACCGGAGCCACCGTCTCCGTCACCGTCTCCCGGACCGTTTCCTTCGCCGTAGTCGGCTTGTTGACTGTCTCAGTCTCCTTCACCGTCGTCGGCTCAGTCGTGACCGTGGTCTCGGTCTTGGTTTCCGTCTCCCGGACCGTCGTCGGCTCAGTCGTGACCGTGGTCTCGGTCTTGGTTTCCGTCTCGCGGATCGTCGTCGGCTCAGTCGTGACCGTGGTCTCGGTCTTGGTCTCGGTTTCGCGAAGCGTCGTCGGCTCAGTCGTGGTGGTGGTGTTGGTCTTGGTTTCCGTCTCCGTCTCACGGACCGTCGTCGGCTGAGTCGTGGTCGTGGTGTTAGTCACCGTGGTCGGCTGAGTCGTGGTTGTGGTGTTGGTGACCGTGGTTGGCTCAGTCGTGGTGGTGGTGTTGGTCACCGTCGTCGGCGCAGTCGTGGTCGTGGTGTTGGTCTTGGTTTCCGTCTCACGGACCGTCGTCGGCTCAGTCGAGGTCGTGGTGTTGGTGACCGTGGTCGGCTGAGTCGTGGTCGTGGTGTTGGTGACCGTGGTCGGCTGAGTCGTGGTCGTGGTGTTAGTCACCGTGGTCGGCTGGGTCGTGGTCGTGGTGTTGGTCGTGGTTTCGGTCTTGGTTTCCGTCTCGCGGATCGTGGTCGGCTCAGTCGTGGTCGTGGTGTTAGTCACCGTGGTCGGCTGGGTCGTGACCGTGGTTTCGGTCTTGGTCTCGGTTTCGCGAAGCGTCGTTGGTTCCGTCGTGACCGTGGTTTCGGTCTTCGTTTCGGTCTCGCGGATCGTGGTCGGCTCAGTCGTGGTCGTGGTGTTAGTCACCGTGGTCGGCTGGGTCGTGACCGTGGTTTCGGTCTTCGTCTCGGTCTCGCGGATCGTGGTCGGCTCAGTCGTGGTCGTGGTGTTGGTCTTGGTTTCCGTCTCACGAAGCGTCGTCGGCTCAGTCGTGGTCGTGGTGTTAGTCACCGTGGTCGGCTGAGTCGTGGTCGTGGTGTTGGTCGTGGTTTCGGTCTTGGTTTCCGTCTCGCGGATCGTGGTCGGCTCAGTCGTGGTCGTGGTGTTGGTGACCGTGGTCGGCTGGGTCGTGACCGTGGTTTCGGTCTTGGTCTCGGTTTCGCGAAGCGTCGTCGGTTCCGTCGTGACCGTGGTTTCGGTCTTCGTTTCGGTCTCGCGGATCGTGGTCGGCTCAGTCGTGGTCGTGGTGTTAGTCACCGTGGTCGGCTGGGTCGTGGTGGTGGTGTTGGTCTTGGTTTCCGTCGTGGTGTTGGTCACCGTTGTCGGCTGAGTCGTGGTGGTGGTGTTGGTCTTGGTTTCCGTCTCACGGACCGTCGTCGGCTCAGTCGTGACCGTGGTTTCGGTCTTGGTTTCCGTCTCCGTCTCACGGACCGTCGTCGGCTCAGTCGTGGTGGTGGTGTTAGTCACCGTGGTCGGCTGGGTCGTGACCGTGGTTTCGGTCTTGGTTTCCGTCGTGGTGTTGGTCACCGTCGTCGGCTCAGTCGTGGTCGTGGTGTTGGTGACCGTGGTCGGCTGAGTCGTGGTGGTGGTCTCGGTCTTGGTTTCCGTCTCACGGACCGTGGTCGGTTCAGTCGTGGTGGTGGTGTTGGTGACCGTGGTCGGCTGGGTCGTGACCGTGGTTTCGGTCTCGCGGATCGTGGTCGGCTCAGTCGTGGTGGTGGTGTTGGTGACCGTGGTCGGCTGAGTCGTGGTCGTGGTGTTGGTCGTGGTTTCGGTCTTGGTTTCCGTCTCGCGGATCGTGGTCGGCTCAGTCGTGGTCGTGGTGTTAGTCACCGTGGTCGGCTGGGTCGTGACCGTGGTTTCGGTCTTCGTTTCCGTCTCGCGAAGCGTCGTCGGTTCCGTCGTGGTCGTGGTGTTGGTGACCGTCGTCGGCTCAGTCGTGGTCGTGGTGTTGATGACCGTGGTCGGCTGGGTCGTGACCGTGGTTTCGGTCTTCGTTTCGGTCTCGCGAAGCGTCGTCGGCTCAGTCGTGACCGTGGTTTCGGTCTTGGTTTCCGTCTCACGGACCGTCGTCGGCTCGGTTGTGGTGGTGATGTTGGTGACCGTCGTCGGCTCGGTTGTGGTGGTGGAGACGGTGGTGGTCGTGACAGGTTTCTCGTCGATGGTGACCGCGTGTGAGTCTTCGGATGTAGCGTACGGGCTGTTCTGCTCAGGGACGAACACGGCTTTGAACTCGTAGGACCCCGGATTGTTGCGGCTTACGGTGAATTTCGCGCGACCATCGCTGAGGGATTGGCTGTCTACCTGGTTGGGGCCGTCGTAAAGCGTGATTGTGCCCTTCGCCTCCCTTGGGGCGACCATGGCGGTGAGGGTGAAGTTCTCCCCGACGTAGTCTTTCGCGGGGCCGATCAGGGCGATGGTGGTCTGTTGCGTGGGCACGTTAGAAGCGTCGACGGTGACGGTGGTTGAGCCGTTCGATCCGTTGTGGGTGTCCACGGCGCCGCCGGTGGGGACGAATTGGGCGGTGACCGTCTTGGTGCCGCCGGACTTCGGCATGTAAGTGAACGAAGCGGCGCCATTGTTTACTGGGGCCCAGCCCAGGGAGCCATCCTCGTCGGAGAAGATCACGTGGCCCTGCACACCCGGGGTGACGTTCGCGGTGAGCGTGGTGGACTGGCCGAGGGTGACCTGGTTCGGGTCCGCGGTCACCGTCGTTGTGGTGGCCTTGCGGCCGCGCTCCTTGACGTAGAGGTTGGTGTTTGCCGAGGGGCTGTTGTACGTAGCCGAATCCTGCGGCGTGAACACAGCGGACAGCGGGTGGTTGCCGGTGGTGAAAGTATCGGTCAAGGTGGCAACGCCAGTTTGCTTATCGACGGTCGCCGTACCAATCGACACCCCGTTATCGAAGAACTCGACGGTGCCTTCGAGGGCAGGGTCAACGGTTGCTGTAACCGTGATCTGGTCGCCGGCGAACTTGTCGCTTTCCGCTTCGAGCGTGAAACCGACGGTCTTCTTGGCGACGTTGACGGTCCAGGTTGCGTCGTCGCCGTTGTAAACATCCTGGTTGGTGGGTGTGAAGACGGCTTTGTAGGTCTTGTTGCCGTCGCTGGTCGGCGTGTGCGTCGCGGTGGCGGTGCCGGCGGGTGCATCCGCGGGGAGGCCGATTTCGGTTTGGGTGCCGTCGACGACTTCGTAGAACTGCACCGAGCCGGGGATGTTGTCGCCGACGGTGGCGGTCAGGTTCAGTTCCTCACCGACGGTTCCGGTTTGCGGGGTGCCGTCGAGCGTGAGCGTGGTGGCCTTCTTTGCGACCTCAATGTCGACGGTTGCGTCGGTACCGTTGAACGCGTTCGTGTTGGTCGGGGTGAAGACGGCCTTGATGTTCTTCGTGCCCGACGTTGCCGGGGTGTAGGGCGCAGTTGCTGTGTTGTTCTCCGCGGTGACCGGCACGGCGTTGCCGATCTTGGTGTCGGTGTCGCCGGTGGTGTCGTAGAACTGGACCGTACCGGGGACGTTGTTGCCGACGGTGGCGGTCAGCGTCAGTTCTTCACCCGCAACGCCTTCGGTCGGGGTGCCGTCGAGCGTGAGCGTGGTGGCCTTCTTTGCGACCTCAATGTCGACGGTTGCGTCGGTACCGTTGAACGCGTTCGTGTTGGTCGGGGTGAAGACGGCCTTGATGTTCTTCGTGCCCGACGTTGCCGGGGTGTAGGGCGCAGTTGCTGTGTTGTTCTCTGCGGTGACCGGCACGGCGTTGCCGATCTTGGTGTCGGTGTCGCCGGTGGTGTCGTAGAACTGGACCGTACCGGGGACGTTGTTGCCGACGGTGGCGGTCAGCGTCAGTTCTTCACCCGCAACGCCTTCGGTCGGGGTGCCGTCGAGCGTGAGCGTGGTGGCCTTCTTTGCGACCTCAATGTCGACGGTTGCGTCGGTACCGTTGAACGCGTTCGTGTTGGTCGGGGTGAAGACGGCCTTGATGTTCTTCGTGCCCGACGTTGCCGGGGTGTACGCCGTGGTGGCTTTGTTGTTCTCTGCGGTGACCGGCACGGCGTTGCCGATCTTGGTGTCGGTGTCGCCGGTGGTGTCGTAGAACTGGACCGTACCGGGGACGTTGTTGCCGACGGTTGCGGTCAGCGTCAGTTCTTCACCCGCAACGCCTTCGGTCGGTGTGCCGTCGAGCGTGAGCGTGGTGGCCTTCTTGGCGACCTCGATCTCGCCAGTTGCTTCGGTGCCGTTGTAAGCGTCCTGGTTGGTGGGGGTGAAGACGGCCTTGATGTTCTTCGTGCCCGACGTTGCCGGGGTGTACGCCGTGGTGGCTTTGTTGTTCTCTGCGGTGACCGGCACGGCGTTGCCGATCTTGGTGTCGGTGTCGCCGGTGGTGTCGTAGAACTGGACCGTACCGGGGACGTTGTTGGCCACGGTTGCGGTCAGCGTCAGTTCTTCACCCGCAACGCCTTCGGTCGGTGTGCCGTCGAGCGTGAGCGTCGTGCCCTTCTTTGCGACCTCGACGTTGAGCGTTGCGTTGCTGCCAATGAAGTTTGCCGTGTCGTTGGGGGTGAACACAGCCTTGAGCTTCTTCGTCCCTGCAGAGGTCGGGGTGTAGGTCAGCTGCGCGGTGTTGTCTGCATCGGTCACGGTTGCTGTGGCGCCTGCAACGGGTGTTTCGGTTCCGTCTTCGGCGACCTCAAACAGCTGGATGGAGCCGGGAATGTTGGTGGGACCGACCTGGACCGGAAGCGTCAGTGCTCCGTTGGCCGTACCTGTGGTCGGGGCGTCGACGAACTTGATCGTGGACTGCGTCTTACCAGCCGGAGCCTTCACTGTGACGGTCTCGGTTGCCGAGGACTCCGCCCAGTTCGTGCCAGCCTTCGGCGTGAATGTTGCCTTGACGGTTGGAGTGCCCTCTTCGGTGAAGGTGTGCTTGATCGTCGCTGTGCCGTCATCAGCAACGGTGGCGGAGCCCAACTTGGTCGTGCCGACCGTGAACACGACGGTGCCTTTCGCACCAGGCGTGGTGACCGTAGCCTTCAGTTCGCCCTCAACATTCGCCTCGAACGTCTGCCCGGCAGGTACCTCGATCGTTACCTCTTTGCGCAGGTTCTTTTCTGGCAGCTCCGGCTTTTCGACGCGGTACACCGAATCATCCAAGCGGCGCAGGAAATATGTGGAGTTGTTGAAGTACTTGTAGGTCGCAAGTTGAGTGAAATAGACACCTGGAGTGGTCGGGGCCGTGAACTTGCCCTCCACGGTTTGGTTTCCTGAGTAGTTGGTAAACAAGCCCGGCTCGAGGAGCACGGCGAAGAAGCCTGGGTTTACCGGGAGGTTGGAGCCCTCCCAGGTGCCCAGAGGACTTTTCAACTTGGTCTTATTTGGTGTGATTGATTTGCCCGAGACGAAAGCCGCCCCAGGAGCAGGGTTCAAACCAAATTCGTAGATCTTTGAAGACGACGGCACGTTCATGACGCCACGGACGGTTATTTCGGTCCCAGGTTGGATCGACACTGGGTTGTCCACGGTGCCGGTCTTACCGTTGACCGTCGAAGTATAGCTGTCGTACTCCGGGCTGTTGCCGCTCTTCCGCTCCGGCGGGATGTTCACCGGCGTGTTGAAGTTCACCGTGACGTCTTCACGCGGGTTAAAGCCGTTCTTGTCCACGAAGCGGGCCGTGACGGTGTGCTCCAAGAAGGACTTCGGCGTGATGGTGCCGATCGCCTGGCCGCCAGTCACGGTTACTGGGGTGCCGACCGCGACATTGTCCAGGAAGAACTGCACGGACCCGCCGTCGGCGTTGGGGACGTTGACGGTGAAGTTGGCGGCGGTGTTGTACGCAACTGTTGCGGGAGGTTGATTGAAAGAGAGCTGGTTCTCTTCCGAGTGATCCTCACGTACCTGCGCGATGGCGATGGGGGATAGGCCTGCCGGATAGATGGATGGGGTGACGATGGTGAGGGCGGTCAAACCAGCAATAGCTGTACGGAAGGGGAGACGACGGGACACGTTGATACCTCTTGTCTAAAAGCCCCTCTCAGCTGCGCAACGGGGCTGGCTATATGGATACACCAAGGTTATAGACAGCAGGTTTTGATGTCACCTCTTCGAAGGTTTATGACCAGCGGAAATATAAAAATTCAAGAAGCGTTCAGGTCTTGTTCATTTCCCAGGTGACGCTGGCTGGATCTAGCGCGTCGTAGAGCGAAAACCCTAGGGTTGCTTGGTGCTGGCGGCTATCGAGAAAATGAACGAAAGGGAAGGAGGCCGGTCATGACTATCACTGCCGAAAAATATACGTACCAGACCTTCTGGTCAGAGGAGGACCGCGAATTCGTCACCACGGTAGCGGAGTTCCCTCGTCTTTCATGGTTGGATTCCACTCTTCAGGGATCGCAAGATGGAATGCGGAACCTCATCGAAGAGATTCTTGAGGACATGCGAAGTAACGGTGAGTAACCCCCTGCTCCTCTCGGTCAACGTGATTATTCCGGCAAGTTCAACGTGCGGATAAGCAGCTCCCTTCACCGGGAACTTTGCATGGATGCAGCGCGCGAAGGCGTTTCCCTCAATGCTTGGGTGAGTTACAAGTTGGCAAAGACGTAAGTCGTGGAAGGCCCTAACAACGTTAAAGAGCGGCAGGAGTCCAACTCTCCTGCCGCTCTTTTACGCGTTTACTGAGTCGCGCTTAGTAGTGAATCCCGATGCTCGCGAAGAACTTCTTCACAGCCGGGTGACCCAGCAGAGCGATGCTGATCGCGCCCAGCAGGAAGGCCAGCAGAACACCGATTCCGGCGTAGAGCGCGGTCTTGTTGTCCGTGCTGGAGCTGTCCGCGGAGCCTGCACCGAGCTTGACGCTCGAGCCGCCCTTGTCCGCAACGGTGACGGTGAAGCTCGGGGACTTCTGGCCCTTCGTGCCGTCGGGTGCTTGGACGTAGGACTGGATCTCGTAGGAACCCGGAGTGGTGAAGCTGTGGGTCAGCTTCGCGGTGCCGTCCTTGCCGATAGGCGCCTTGCCCAGGACCTGGCCGTCCTTGGTCACAAAGACGATCTCGCCCTTCGTACCCGGCGTCGTGGACGCGGTGAGCGTGACGTCGCGGCCAGCGGGGGTCTCCACAACCTTCGACGCATCCACAGCCGGCGCCGGAAGCGTACCCGTCGCACCTGGGACCTGCTGCGTGGTGGTCACATTGTTGGTCGCCGTCGTGGTGACGGTCTCCTTCTCTGTGACGGTCGTCGGACGGTCCACAGTGGTCGTCGCACGCTCGGTTGCGGTTTCCTTTGTGGTCACCGTTTCCTTGGCCGTCACGGTCGTCGGCTTCACCACAGTCGTCGGCTTCTCGACGGTCTCAGTCGCCGTCTCCTTCACCGTCGTGGAGAGCGTCGTTGGCTTCTCGACGGTCGTTGTATCCGTCTTCGTCTCCGTCGTCGTTGCCGTTGTCGACTTGGTGACCTCACCGACAGTCGTCGTGGCCGTAGCGGTCGTCGGCTTCTCGACGGTGGTGGTCGCCGTGGTCGTTGTCGATTCGACCTTGGTGGTCGTGGTCGGCTCGGTCTTGGTCGTCACCGACGTGACGGTCGTCGGCTTCTCAACGGTGGTCGTCGCCGTAGTCGTAGTCGGCTCGACCTTGGTGGTCGTGGTCGGCTCCGTCTTGGTCGTTGTTGCCGTGGTGGTCACGGTTGACGGGGTAGCCGTTGTGGTGGTCGTTTCTGTAGTCGTTGTCGATTCGACCTTGGTGGTTGTGGTCGGCTCCGTCTTGGTCGTTGTTGCCGTGGTGGTCACGGTTGACGGGGTAGCCGTTGTGGTGGTCGTTTCCGTGGTCGTTGTCGATTCGACCTTGGTGGTTGTGGTCGGTTCCGTCTTCGTCGTCACCGACGTAATGGTCGTCGGCTTCTCGACGGTGGTTGTCTCCGTAGTCGTTGTCGATTCGACCTTGGTGGTTGTGGTCGGTTCGGTCTTGGTCGTCACCGACGTAATGGTCGTCGGCTTCTCGACGGTGGTTGTCTCCGTAGTCGTTGTCGATTCGACCTTGGTGGTTGTGGTCGGTTCGGTCTTGGTCGTCACCGACGTAATGGTCGTCGGCTTCTCGACGGTGGTTGTCTCCGTAGTCGTTGTCGATTCGACCTTGGTGGTTGTGGTCGGCTCCGTCTTGGTCGTTGTTGCCGTGGTGGTGACGGTGGATGGGGTAGCCGTCGCGGTCACGGTATTGGTCACCGGAGCTGGTTTCGGGTTGACCTTCACGGCGTGCGTCGCTGGGAGCGTGGCGTTGAAGGCGCCGGTCGGGTTGTACGCTGCCATGTACTGGTAGTCACCAAGCGATGCATTAGGCACGGTGATTTCCGCTTTGCCGTTCTTGATCGTGACTGCCTCTCCGATAGGACCGGTTCCATCTGAGAACTGAACGGTTCCCGTGGCGCCCCTCGGGTTGACGAAGGCTGTCAGCGTGATTGAGTCGCCTTCGGTAACGGACTTCGGGCCGGTGAGCACGAGGTTCGTATCCTGATTAACGCTGCTTGCCGCTTTCACGGTGATGTCGACGCTCTTCGTCGTGCCGTTGTGGGTGGCTGCAGATGCGTTGATGGGGACAAACTCAGCCTGGACTGTCTTCTTGCCGTCGGTGCGCGGGATGTAGGTGAACTTCGCCTCACCAGTGGCTGGGTCCACCGGCGCAAAAGCTTGGACACCGGTGCCGTCGTCAAACATCACGCGGCCTTCGACTCCGGTAGGAACCTTAGCGGTGACGATGGCGGATTCGCCCACGGTCAGCTCAGACTTGTCCGAGCGAAGCTCAAGCGTCGTGTCGATCTTGTTCCGGTCGCCGATAACCAGATTTGTCGTGCTTTCAGCGGTCGGGTATGTCACGTTGTCGAGCGGAGTGAACACAGCTTTCAGCGCGTGACTTCCGGCAGTATTGAACGACTTAGTGATTGTAACTTCGCTCGTACCAGCGGCGACCGACTTGGTGTCCAATGCCTTATCACCGTCGGTGAAAACGATCGTGCCAGCCACAGCTGGGTCGATCTTGGCGGTGATTTTGACATCCTCGCCGACCTTCTTACCCTCTTCGGCTGAGAGGGTGATTGTCGTCGTCGGCTGCTTGATATAGATGTCCTGGGTCTTTTCGGAACCCTTGTAGGCCTTGGTGTCATTAGGCGTGAAGACGGCCTTGGCGGTTTGCAGACCGAGTTTGAACAGCTGTGGCTGGACCTTTGCAGTCCAGTCGTTTGCTTCATTGACCGGGATGGGTTCGCCGTACTTTACGTCGATCTTGGTACCCTGCTCTTCTACCACCGAGTAGAACTGGATCGTTCCATCGACTTTCTGATCGACCGAGGCAGAGGCATCGAACTTGACACCCTGGACGGTTTCCGAAGGCAGAGTAAGGGTGATACTGGTAGCCTGCGCCGGAGCGTGCTCGACATACACCTGCCCGGTTCCCTCAGACTCCGCCCAGTCGGTGCCTTGAGCTGGGATGAACTTAAGCTTGATGTCCTGCTCGCCGTGGGTTTCGAAGTTTACTGGGTAAAGTTTCGCTTCGCCGTTCACGATTCCTGCTGTGCCCAGCTGCTCGTCTTGCGTGCCGTTGGAACCTGGGCGGATAAACGTCACCGTTCCTGATGCTTTGGGCGAAACAGTCGCTACCAAGGTGCCGTCGACGGTAGCCTGAAGCTTTTGTTCGGGGGCCAAGGCGACGGTCACCTGTTTGCGGAGGTAGCGCTCTGGCAGCTCCGGCGAAGTGACTCGGAACACAGCGGTGTCCATGCGGTGCATGTAGCGCGTCTTATTGCCACCTGTTATTCCGGTGTACTTAAAGATGGCGAACTGAGGGTAGTAGATACCCGGGGTTTGCGGTGCCTTGAACTTTCCTTCTACCTCAGCTTTTTGGGCATTGTACATTTTGAAGTCATCCGGGCGGAAGGTAATAAACGCGTTGCCGGGGTTTGCCTTCGGATTTCCGGGCACTCCCCAGTTTCCGTCCGCGTCCTGATGCACTCGGATGCCCACGCCGTTGGAGTCAGCGCCTTGGTAAGCAACACTGGCGGTTCTGTCCGTGCGCTTAGCCGATACGAACTCAGTTCCTGAGGGTGGGTTTAGGCCGATCTCCCAAACGTTGGTGAAGCCACGTCCAGAGAAGCTATTAGATCCGGTCAGGGTGAATTCTTGGCCCTGCTTCAAAGCTAGGGGATTGCTGTCCGTTTTGCTGGAACCATTGATGGTGAATGAGTACCGGTTGTCCCTGATCTCCTCATCTGTGATGTTTTGCGACTTCACTTCTTTTGGTACGGCCGCCTCGGTCAGTTTGGTCGCAAATTCCTTGGTCACATCAGCGCGAACGTTGAATCCATTGGGGTCAACGTAACGTGCGGTGACGACGTGCTTGAAGGCGTCGGTAGTGAATGACGTCGGCTTCACCGTGATGGAGGCGTAGCCGTTCGTGATTGCAACCGGTTCGCCTTGGGCTACGCCGTCGAGGAAGAACTGGACCTTGCTGTTTGGCTCCGGGTTGGGGACCTGAACCGAGAAGGTGCCCTCGGTCCTGTAAGCGACCTCGGCGGGGTTGTCAGATGGGGTATTTGGGCGAGCCTTGAACACCAGCTTGTTGCGAGTGGACAGATCCTCGCGGACCTGGGCAACGGCTGCGGCGAGCAAGGAGGTGTTCACCGGGGCGACGACGGGGGAGGCGATGGCCAGGGCGGTCAGACCGGCGATGGCGGTTCGGAATGGGAAACGCTTGGGCATGTGTGGCGCTTTCTTTCGTGGGGCTCACGGGTGATCGTCGAGAAGCGGAAGCGTCACTTTAGAGCCCGTAACTACAACGGATGTATTGATCATAAAGCCCTGTATTGCCACTGTCAGGCCGATCGTAGGACAATAAAGAAAAGTTAGCTGAATGTTCATCTACTCGCGGGGACTGAACTCCACGGGATTGTAAACGGGAAGCTAATGAGCAGGTGAAGAGTAGGTTAATACCTACGGTTTTGTAGCTACTGGGGGCGTTTTTGTTGACAGGCTCACTTATCCTTGGCCTGGCAGGTAGCTTCAAATTTCTTCGGAATACATTCACCGATCAGGGGAGATCTCACGCAATGCGTAACCAAATCACTCGCGCCGTACTGGCTTCGGCCACTGCTGTGGCTCTTACCGGCGGGCTGGTGGCTGCGCCGCATGCTCAAGCGCAGGGCACGAACATCAAAACGACAGAAATGATGGTGCCGATCGCCTGCAAGATCCAGGCGAAGCGCACTGGAATGAACGTCGTAGTAAAAAGGGTAATCGGAGCGGCCGAGAAAACTTACAACTACTCCAACCAAGAAGATCTTCATTTCAAATCGAAAGTTACGGCACCAACCACGGTCGTTCCGGGTGAAAAATTTGACTATGTGATGGATATCGGCAAGGTTGGCGCGCCGAAGAAGATCGCCATTGCGACAGTCAAGCGGGGGTCGCAAATGAACCTTTGGATCGATCTCCCGAGCAATGCGACCGTAGAAAAGGTTGAGCTTAAGGGCGGAGACCCGAAGATTAAGGCGCGCATTGAAGGCAACCGCCTCCACTTCTACGGTGAGGGCGGGGCTGACGTTACCCAGTGGGAGGTTGGCGAGAGCAACGATAGGAACTGGAAGCACGGCGGCCTCGAAGCGGTCGACGGCGGGAACCTGTGGGTTGCAGACATGCCGGTTGTCACCCTGAAGATGAAGGCGGGTAACACTGAGGGTGCGACTATTCAGCCTTACTTTGACAAGTCTGACCCGGACAAGTTCCCGTCTACTGCTTTCGTCCAGGTGTACGCTGACGCGACCGGATCCTACGGCCCGATTAGTGCGGACGTGTCCGCCTTCGCGCGCTGCGGCCTGTCGGAGAACGACTCCTCCAACCCGAAGGTGCCTGCGACGCCGTTCCCCGCGGTGAAGATCGTCAAGCCCGCGGCGCCGGACCGCAAGGCTGCGGCCGTGGTCAAGGTTGTGAACTACAAGGACGAGCCGGTTGCTGCCGGCACCAAGGTTGACATCACGGTCGATGGAACCAGGCGAACGGTAACGCTCGGTGCGGGTGGTACAGCCACGCTGCCGGAGGAGACCATCAAGGATGGCGCGTCCAAGCAGGTCACCATCGCGCTGGCGGACAACCCGTCGGTCAAGCAAACCGTCACCCTCAAGGGCCAGGCCACCGCGCAGCCGGAGGCGGAACGCACCGCGACACTGAAGCTCCCGCGCGGGCGTTACGACGCCACGGTGAACGTCACCGTGAAGGACTTCCGTGGCAACCCGATCCCGAACGCGGTGGTGAAGGTCGGCAGCAACGACCAGGTCACCGCCAACGCCAACGGTGTTGCGACGATCACCCGCACGCTCCAGGAGGACCAGAAGGCGAATCTTCGCCTTTCGCTTGCCGACGATTCTTCGGTCACCGATACCGTGCAGCTCGTCGGTGCGGCTGACGCTAAGCCGGTAGCTGTGACCCTGCAGAAACAGGCCCGACAGGTGGAGTCGACTGTAAACGTCACCGTCGTGGACTCCAACGGCGCCACCCCGCCGGCGGGCACGAAGGTCGCGCTGCGCACCGAGGGTGCGCAGCCGGTGATCGCAGAGACCAACGCCGAGGGCGTCGCTACGCTCAAGACCAACGTCACCGAGGGACAGACCGCAAACGGTTCGGTGTACCTCGTCGAGGAGGAGACCTCTTCCGCAGACGTGACGCTTGCCCCGGGCAAGACCACAACGGCCGAGCTGGTCCGCACCGTACAGGCTGAAGACGATGACACCGTTGAGGTTACTGACGTGACCCGTAAGGCCGAGGTCACCGTCAAGCGAGCTACCGGCGAAACCCTGCCGGAGGGTACAAAGGTCAACTTGATGGTGAACGGAACCGCTGTAGAGGGAACCGTCGATAAGCATGGAAAAATCACGCTGATCCGCACCATCAAGTCCAACGCGTCGGAGGCCCTTCGCGTTGCTCTGGCTGAGACCCCTGAGACCGTGAAGACCACGAGGCTCTTCGGCGCCAGCGAGCGCGTCGGCCAAGTGGAGCTCACCATGGCCGCGCAAGAGATTGACCAGGCCATTGAGGTCACGGTGAAAAACGCCGACGGCTCGCTTTCGAAGAACAAAACGCATGCGCTCACCGTCGCTGGCGCGGAACGCTCCATCACCACCGATGCCGACGGTAAGGCGACCGTACCCGTGAAGGTCACCGAGGGTGAGGACACAACCTTCGCGGTAGCGCTCAAGGGCAGCGACGACGCGCAGTCCGCCGTCGTCACAGCCAAGCAGGGCGCTGAACCGGCCAAGGTCACGCTGACTCTCGCTCCGACTGAGGTCACCATGCCCATTGAAGTCACCGTTAAGGATGACGTTGGCAAACCGGCCGCGAACACCCCGGTTGAGATGACCATCGGTGAGAAAACCCTTACCGCTACTACCGATGCGAAGGGCACAGCTACGTTCCGTCCGACGCTGACTGAAGGCACCTCCGCCGTTGCAGTGATCAGCGCACCGGGTGGCGTCCCCACCAGCCTTGTCCTTGGCGCCAAGCGCGACCCGAAGAAGCTCCAGGTGACCGTCGATAAGCCTGCTGCTCCCGCAACGAACACGAAGCCGACTGAGAACCCCAGCACCCCGGGCAGCACGACTCCCACGCCGACGACCACCACGCCGGCGACCACCACCCCAGCACCTAGGCCGTCGACCCCGGACGCTGCAGACCCCACGACCAAGAACGCATCCTCCAACGCTGACCTGTCGGTCCTGTGGATCATCCTGGGCACCCTGCTCGCGGGCCTCGGCCTCGGCGCTGCCGCTGCATGGGGTGCAAAGCAGTTCAACATCCCACTGCCGTTCTAACCCCAAGGGGCTACCTGGCAGGTAGCCCCTTCATTCGTTTCCCACCACCGCACACCCATAAGGAATCTCATGAAAAACCGCAGGATCTCCACCCTGGCTATCGCCGGGCTGACCTCCCTGGCCGTAGCCATCAGCCCCGTGACCGCTCCGAACACGTCCGTTCTTTCCGCCGCCGTGGCGCAGGCGCAGAACTCTGCGCTCTCCTTCACCGAGGGCCCGGCGACCGTCAAGTACAACACTCCCGCGAACTTCACCGTGACAGTCCCGAACGCTGAAACGGGTTCCAAAGTTCAGTTCTTCCTGGACAACGTTCCTGTCGCTACCGTTTCTGTTTCCGGCGGTACCGCAGCTGCGAGGATCACTCCAAAGTCCTACGGCCAACACAAGGTCATCGCCCGCTACGTCGACCCGCAGGGATTCAACCCGCGTGCCGACATCAATCGCACCTTCACGACGGCCGTCGACATTCAGCCAATTATCAAGGCGGGCCCGTACGACGGGTCGGATGATGAAATTTACGATTCCCGATTCAAGTCCGGTTCCAACCTCGTAACAGGAACTCAAGCCAAGCCGTTCGTGGTTCAGCCTGGTGCGGCGTACACCCAGCAGGTCACCATGAAGGTGGTGGATGCCGGAACCGTGACCTACGAAATTGGTATCAACCCGCCAGCAGGGGCGACCTACGTCGCAGGTCGTCGCACCGATGACACGGGCAAGAACATCATTCGGCGTGGTAAGGCCGACGGTACCGCGTCGTTGGAGAACGGCGGTGGTGATTCCCGTTCTATTTGGGGCACGACCGGTGAGGTGAAGTATGGCGCGTTTTACGCATTCACCTGGCGCGGTACTGCGCCGAAGGTGAACCCCGGCTACGTCGCGTTGGACGCGTATAGCACGTTGGGCAACCTCAACCGCACGTTCGTGATCGAGGGCGACTTCAAAGCCCCGACGACACCGGGTCTTTACCTATCGCAGATGGGTTACTTCAAGTTCCGCACGGGCCCGACCCACTTCCTCCGTCTCATGGACAACGGCTACATTCGCGTTGCGGAGCCGAAGCTTCCGGACCGCAAGCAGCGCACCAACTCCACAGTTAAGGTTGCGGCCAACCAGAAGTTCGTCGCTAAGCAAGCGGGGAACCTCGAGATCACCGTTACCCCGTCCAACGCCAGCGGTACCGTGACCGTGAAGCATGGAGACAGGGTTATTGTGAATGGTGCTTCCGTGACAGGGGGCAAGGCGTCGATCGCGAACGTGAAATTCGATGAGCCGGGCACGCCTGAGCTCACCCTCGAGTTCACGTCCACGACTCCGGGCGTGAACAACTCCACTGGCAAGGGCAATGTCACGGTCGTCGAGCCGGCAGCCACGACCACCTTGGAGCTGGAGGTTCCTAAGTACGCAGTCGTGGGTGATTTCACTCCGCTGAAAGCCAAGGTTGCCCCGGCTGCTGCAGGCCGCATCGACTTCTACGACGGCGAGACGCTTATCGACGGTAGTGACGTCGACGATGAGGGCAACGGATCCATCGATGCTGTCCTTGAGAATGAGGGCGACCGTACGATTCGTGCAGTTTTCGTGCCCGGGGACAAGGAGAAGTTCGAGGGCAGCGAGGACACCCAGACGCTCAAGGTCTACGCGGAGGAGCCCCAAGCCGAGGTGAACGAGCCGGAGGCCAATACAAATCCTGCCCCGGTCGTCATTGGTTCCGAAGATCCGAAGCCGGAAGACTACATCGCCAACGCTGGTGACCTGCCGGACGGCACCAAGTACGAGTGGAAGGACAAGCCCGACTTCACGAAGGAAGGTGAGCAGGACGCCACCGTCGTGGTGACCTACCCGGACGGCTCTGTTGACGAGGTGCCGGTCAAGGTGATCGTCGAGAAGCCAAAGAGCTCGAACCCGAGCACTACATCGGCTGCTGCTCCAACTACGACGAGCGCCGCAACAAGCACGGCACCTACGACCACGACCTCAGCCGCCACGTCAACGGCTGCTACCTCGACGACTTCCACCACGACTGCGGCGTCGAGCGCTACCTCCACGACGACTTCCGGTAAGGCCACTACGACCACATCCGCTACTTCCACGGCAGCTACTACGCCTAGAACCACGTCTGGCACCAAGCCGACGACTACTGCGGCTCCTACGAAGCCGACGGCAACGGCAACGAACACCACTACGGCTACGGCAGTGGCAACGACAACGGCCACCGAGACTAAGTCGGACGCCGACACGTACAACCCGAAGCCGATTAGCACGGTGCCGACGGTCAGTGACGGCAAGCTTCCTGCGCCGGCGGGCCTGATCGCGAATGTCGATAAGCTGCCGGGCGGCACTGTCGTTTCGTGGGATCAAAAGCCTGATTTGACCAAGAGCGGAGACAATAAGGGAACGATCAAGATTGCGTATCCGGATGGCACGGCCGATCAGGTGGAGGTGACCGTTCCGGTGAAGGCGGTGACAACGGCAACGGCAACGGCAACGGCAACGTCCACCGCCGGTACGAAACCGACGACAGGCGTACAAACCACAACTGCGACTACCTCGGCTACTGCGCCGACGATCACAACTACTACGACCAGTGCGCAGCCAAGTACAACGACCGAGAAGCAGTCCTCCGGTTCTTCACAAAAGGAGCAGAACCAAGGCTCCTCCGCGCCGACGTGGCTGAAGGTGCTGCTTGGCATCTTGTTCACCGTCATTGGAATCGGCGCCGGGTTCTTCGCGTGGAACCAGTTCGGTCCGAAATAAGGTGTCAAAAGAATTGTCTGAACGTGAGCGTCCCGTCGGTGAAAACCGGCGGGATTTCCGCTTATAGTGCTTGTATGCCTCGATTCCCGATCAAGAGTGTCGATGTAGCCAACTTTGGTCCGTTTGCACACGTACAAACGGACTTCAGTAAGGACGTCAACATCATCGTTGGTGAGAACGGTACAGGAAAAACCCAGTTTCTGAAGTTGTTGTACGCCTGTACGAGTGTCATCGATTCACACGATGCAGAACTGACCAAAACTGTACTGAGCCGCGCAATCGCGGATCGGTTGAAAGGGACATTCAAACCAGACGCTCTTGGTCGCCTCGTTAGCCGTGTTCAAGGCCAGCAGACAACGTCGGTGAAAGTGAAGTATGCGGGAATCGGCGAACCCTTGGCTTTCGGATTTCACACCACCGCAAAGACTGAAGTGAAAGTCGCTTCTATACCGAACTCGCGGTTGGAGGACACCGCGGTGTTCCTCCCTTCGAGAGAGCTTCTATCGATTTATGAGGGGCTCGCTAACCTTTTTGACACAGTTCAAGTCCCGTTTGATGAGACGTGGCGTGATACCGCCCGCTTGTTGGAGCGTAAACCCCTTCTGGGGGCGCGCAGTGAAAACGCTCGTCAACTTATAACTCCGCTCTTGGAAGCTCTAGAGGGCAATGTCGTCGAGGAAAAAGGGCGTTTTTACGTGAAACGGGCAGCCGGTGATTCGACTACGAGCAAACTAGAAGCTCACCTTGTGTCAGAAGGCCATAGGAAACTCGCGATGATTGTTCGTCTAGTTCAATCCGGAGTGCTTTTAGACGGCGGGTACCTGTTTTGGGATGAGCCCGAGGCTAATCTGAACCCGAAAACTCAGCGTGCGGTGGCTCAGGCGATCTGCACGCTGGCGATGCATGGCACGCAGGTGTTTGTTGCTACACATAGCGTCTTTATGCTCCGTGAACTCCGTATGCTCCTCGAAAACAACGAAGGGGTGACGTCCCAATACATCGGTCTCGTCCGTAGCGCCGGATCCGCCGGGGTGGTGGCTGAGTCTGGAGCCGAGCAAAGCGACTTAAGTATCATCACGGCGCTAGAAGAAGAGGGTAATCAGGCGCTCCGATACTTGGGGGTGTGATTTGGTTACCCGTGTAGAAGATAGAACATCGATCTTTACTTTCGGAGACGAGTGGGAAATTAAAAGTGTGTCTCGCTGTCGAATTCAATCCGAAACGATTTGATGACCCGGGAGCGGTGCTTAAGTTCGCAGCGGATATATCGGATAAGATCGAGGCGCTATTGAAGCCGAATCTTGCGGTCAAGCCGGTGATTTACAACACGATCATCGCCGGGCGAAATCCCGAGATGGCTCAACTATGGGGCCGGGAGCTCTCAGAGAGAGCTAAAAGCGATTCCAAGCACAACGGTTGGTGACCCGGGTTTAGTCCGTAGGGGCGGTTGATACTTAGGCCCGGGTCTCGCGGCGGCGGGTGAGGAATAGGCCGGAGGCGATGAGCAGAAGGCTGGTGATCACGATCGCGATGACGCTGGCGCCGGTGCTGGCGAGGGATTGGTTGGATGCGCCGTCGTCGTTGGTGCCGCTCTCTGTTGAGGGTGACTCTTGGTTGCGTGCGTCGCTGTCGGCAGGAATACCGTCTGGCGCGTTAGGGCTAGGGTTCTGTGCTGCACCGGGATTGAAGCCGGGTAGGTGGCCGGGTACTAGGCCCGGTGCGGTACCGGGGGGAGCGGCGGGGGCAAGGGCGGCGATGATGGTGGGTGCGGCATGCGCAGCGGCACCGATTAATCCAGCAAGCCCTAGGGATCCGGCTACGATGCCGGCGATGGCAGCGGGGCTGAGCTGCGGGCTGGGCATGGTGGTGTCGACCTTGGCAACAACGATGTTGTCGTATGCGAAGGCGGTGCCGCTCACCGTGGGGAGAGGTAGGAGGATCAGTTTCGGCTGGGATACCAGGGTAGCGGAGGTAGACGGCGTTTCTTCCAGCAAATAGAGGCCCGGGGTAAGTGATGCAAAGGTAGTTGATCCTGCAGCGTCGGTCCGCTGCGATGCAATGAAGGTCAGGCCACTCATACGGGCGTCGGCAAGCGTCATGTTTTTGGCGGAATTGCGCCCGTCTACGGCGGTCACGTCAATGCCGTTAACTCGGGACAGGGTGAACTCGATATCAGATACCGGTGGCGGGGTGGCCTGGTCGTATGGGTTGCCGGCCTCCTTACGCACCGTAAGGCTAATGGTCCGAGTGGGGTCTATAGAAGATGGCGCGAGGGAAGAATCGTTTCCGCTGATGACATGGTCGTCGGCAAGCGATGCTGGCATGGGGACGCTCATGGTCACGGTGAGTGAAACGGCCGCGGTCACGATGAGGGGTCGGAGTCTACGCATTGGAATTCTCCCTACGTTCTTTGTTGATCCACCAGATCAAGCGCCATGCGCCAAGTAGCGCGGGGATTAACAGAATGAGCATCCACCACTGGAAAATCGTGCCGGAATCGGTCAGAGCACCAGTATCGGCAGGGTCCATGGGAACGCGATGGGCGTGGACTAAAAGGCGGTGAGTGTTGACACCGTATGGTGTGCAGGTGATCAATGTCAGTCGATCCTCACCGGGCACAGCGCGGAGACTATCGACATCCTCGGGCAACACAACATCGATCTTGTCGACTTCATATTTCATCTGTTCGCCGAAGGTAGAAACATAGACAGCATCGCCGACCACGACCTTGGATAGGTTGTCCCATAAAGTCGCGTTGGTCAGGCCCGTGTGGCCGGTGATCACTGCGTGGGAGCCCGGCCCGCCGACGGGCAAAGATGTGCCGTAAAGGTGTCCCAAACCATGTTGCAACGTGTTCTCTCGCGTGCCGTGGTAAACGGGGAGCCGGGAATCGATTGAGGGGATAGCAACCTGGCTCATGGCGCGCAGGCCACTGAGCTGGGCGAGGTACTCCTGGTACTCAGTGTTGTCTTCGCTGATCCGCGATAGCCACGGGTCCAAGATCGGCCCGCCGGCCTTTTCGTCGTTGTAGAGGCGAGCTTTCTCAACCTGCTCGTTGAGCGTGTGCGGATCCGCTCCGGCGACGTCACTTTCGTATTGTTCCGCGACTTTCGCTTGCTGGGAGTTATTCCATTGCGTAGCCACGATCGGATACATGAGGCCAATGACCCCAAGCAGAATAAAAATAGTGGGCAGAAGGACCCGGCGCAGCAGCGACGCTTGTTCTTCGTCGCGCGCAGGCGTTTGTACGCTCGTGCTCAATGGGTCCTCCTTCGTCATCGGTTTCAAAAGAGTGGCGGGGATATGTTGCGGGTGCCTCCCCGCGAGGGCACATGTGCTTATCGACGGGTGTTTTTACGCGTTCTTCTTACGACGCGTCATTGCCAAACCAGCGATAAGGGAAATGATGCTCAGCGCTGCGATAGCGGCGATACCCATGCCACCGGTGCCCGGAAGGGTGTTGCGGGAAGCGTAGTTCTTGACGTCGGCGGTGTACGTGATCGCTGCTGCTGGTGCGCCAGTCTGCGCGTTCGGAGTGCCAACGTTGAGCGTGATCGGGTGGAGCTCGTCGGAAGCGACGTAACCAGCAGGGGCCTCAGTTTCCTTCAGGCAGTACTGGTTGTTCGCTGTCGCGTTGTTTGCAAAGTCCTCAACATGGACACCGGTGAGCGTGGCTTTACCATCAGCGCCGGTCGTGAAAGTGTTTTGGCCACCGACGGATTGAGCAGCGCTGTTAGCGAGCTGGGTCCAGTTGCCATTGTCATTCTGGCACTTCACCAGCTGGAACTGGGCGTTCTGCAGGGCGGCATTGGTGTTGCCGTCAGTCTTATTAATGGTCACGTTGCCCCAGTAGGTGTCTACCGGTGCGGACGTGGACACGGAAGCGGCGTTGTTACCCACCTTCGAACGCAGCGTTGCAGTGTTGCGCGCGTGCTGCTGGTCACCAGTCTTTGCAGCGGTGATGGTAGTGGTAGCGGTGGTCCCAGCCTTAGTGATGCCCGCGGCGGTGAAGGTGACCACGATCTGCTGGCCGTTTTTAGCGACGTTGTAGTCCGTACCGGCGGTGAGGCCGTTCACTGCTACGACAGCGTTAGCGGCATCCAAGCCAGCCGGGAGGGTGTCCGTAATGGAGTACTCCGTTGCGCCGGTCGGGACACCGGAGGTGATGGTGTAGCTAACGTTTCCGCCCTTGTGGATGTCGGTGTCAGCCACGGTCTTGTCAATGGTGACCTTGGTGTTTTTAGGGTAAGCGTGAACGGTGTACTGCCATGCGTTTTGGCTGTACAGCGGGACGTAGACCAGGAATGGGCTGGATGGGACCAGGCCGGAGTTCTCCGGAACACTAGTCTCCGTGACCTTGTACACACCCTTAGCCAAGCCGTTGATGGGCAGATCTCCCTGGGCATTTGTAGCACCCGTAGTTGAGAATGCGCCTGCGCCGCTCCATGCAGGGGAATCAGCGGTGAGGTTTTGTGCAGCCTGCCAGTCAGCTGCAGTGTTCAGGGGGCGTACGAGCTCAACCTTGTACTCAACGCCAGCTGGAGCAGCATCCCCGGGGGCGGTACCCAGCTGAGTACCGTCGCCCTGAGCACCGGTCGCGCCGACGCGCTTGTGGATCTGCAGGCTCAATGGCTGGGTGTTGTCAATGGAGCTGACCGTCTGTGCCTGCGATACAACAGGGTTAACGGCAATGCCAGCACCTGCGCCGGCAAAGGTCAGGCCCGCGGCAAGAGCAAGTGCCGCGGTCTTGGTCATGGTGCGTGCCATGGAAGTGGTCCTTTCGAAAGTGTCGGACTAGCCGATCAGTGTGGAGTTGGTGTGGTGTGGGTAAGCGCTGGGCCCCGAGGCTTCAGCGAGCTTGCAAATGAGTGGGAGCGGCTGCTCGCCTAACGACGCCCAGTGGGCCCAGCCCGGCGTCGCTCTACCTGTGCATTCATGGTTTTTCCTTGCCTTTTGTGTTTCTTTGTGCTTGGAGATTGAGGTTGTGGTGTCTAGGTTGATGTCTTGGTTATTTCCCGCCGTCGGGTTTCGATCACGACCAAGCCGATCAGAATTAAGAGCGTGAATAGCAGCGACTGGAGCCATACACCCATGCCGCCGGTTTCGGGGAGATTCCCTACCGCTACCGGGATGGTTAAGACGTTGACCGTCGTGCTTCCGCTCACTTCTTGTCCGCTTGTCGGTCTGAATACTGCGGTGACCTGCCGGTCATTGCCAACGGTGTTGAAAACAGCCTCGGGCAAAGTTGCTGTTCCACCGATCACGTTCGCCGTACCAAGGGAAACGCCGCCGTCGAAGAACTCGATGGTGCCACCGGTGGTTGCACCATCTACCTTTGCGGTGAGCTGCGTGGGGATGCCTGCGTAGATCGGGGTTTGGGCCGTGACTGTCACAGTCGTCGTAGTCACCACGGGTGCTTCGGCCACTTTCACGTTCCCACTGCCGGATGACGGTCCGAACTTCGACGGGGACGCTGGCGTGTATTTGGCAGTCACCCCGATTGAGTCGCCAGCCGCGCTGAATACCGCCGCGGGTAACGTTGCCGTCCCATTAGTTACATTGACTGGACCGCCGATCACGCTGCCGTCGTTACGCGTGAAGGTCACTGTTCCGTTCGTGACCACCGCTCCTTGTGGGTCGGTGACCGTAGCGGTCAGCGCACCTGGGGTATTAACGGTGAAAGTTTGGTTGGGCGTGACCGTGACCGTAGGCGTCACTGGCTTCACGTTGACGGATCCGTTAGTTGGCCCACTTGCCGACCAATTCGAGCCCGGCGCAGGGACGTACTCCACCGTTACTGGCGTAGTGGGGTTGGCATACTCAAAAGTGGTGTTAGCTAGCGTGGCTGTTCCATTGCGTACCTGCGCCGTGCCGATCTCTGCGCCGTTTTGGTCCTTGAACCTGACCGATCCCGACGCAACCGCCCCGCCTGGCGCCGTCACTGTCGCGGAAAGCGATCCCGGAGTACCTGCCGTCAATTCCTGGTTGGGATTTAACGCCACTGTGGTCTCCACAGGCTTCACCTTGATTGTGCCTTGAGCGTTGGACTTCGGTGTGTACGGCGAACCTGGCGCCGGCTCATACTTGACTATGACGGGAACTGCGTCGCCGATTTGGTTGAACGTAACGTTGGTGATCGTTGCAACACCTTCGGCGTTCACCCCAGCGGTGGCTATCCACGACCCGTCGGCTCGCTCAAACCTGATACTTCCCGTGGTAACGGCCGCCCCATCGGCACCCGTTACCTTTGCGGAAAGCGAGCCGGGCGTTCCAACGGTGAGCTCCTGATTCGGAGTCAGCGTGACCGTCGTGTCCACGCCACTGACCTTGACGGTTCCGGACCCTTGAGTGGTTTCGAAGAGCGACGTGTTCCCAGGGATGAATCGCACCGTGACAGGTTGTGCATCATTCGGGGCGGGAAATGCCGTGGTCAGGGTCGCTTTCACCACGCCACTTGCATCTGGCCGGCCAGATGCGATTCTGGTGGATCCGCGGTAGAACTCAACCGTTCCGTTCAAGGCCCCGGAATCAAATTCCTGGAGGCGCGCAGAAATCTGGGCGGGGGTGCTGCCCGTTGAATTTTCAACCGTTGTCTTCCCCGCGACGAACTCCTGATTTGGGTCCAGCGTGACCTTGATCTTCCGTTTTGGCAATTCTTGCGGTTTCACCCGGAAGATCGCAGTCTCCATGGGTCGGAGATAGTGGTTTGTATTGAAATTATATTTGAACTGTGCGAACTGTGGAACGTAAATTCCTGGGGTATTCGGAGCCTTGTAAACACCCTGAACGTTTGGGGTTGTGCGGCTTTCACGGTAATTATCGGTGCGTTGCACTCCGAAGTAGCCAGCAGTGACCGACGGGTAACCGGTTTGACCCCAACTCGGCCACTTGACGTCGCTCAGGTTCGTGGGCAACCTCGTAACCCCGCCAGTACCGTTTCCGCGAGTAAGAACGGTCGTGTTCCGATTATCTGTGCGCCTGCCACTGACGTACTCTGCGCCCGCGGGTGGATTGATTCCTAGCTCGTAAACGTCCGTCCAACTGACACGGGTCCCGCCGATAGCTACCGACGCATCCAGCGTGATTTGCTGACCCGGATCGACCGCAAGCGGGTTAGATACGTTTCGTTCTTGACCGTCTACCTTTGAATTATACGTTGACTCACCGTCATTTCGGCCAGGCCCTTGTTCGACGAGCTTCGTTAAATCCAGTGGGGTTTGGAAGTTTGCCTGCACGTCAGGATGTGGATTGAAACCATCAGCGCTGATGTACCTCGCGGTGACAACGTGGGGATACTGCGAGTTCGTGTACGACACCGGTGTGATTGTTTTAGTGACGCTGTCGCTGGCGCCGTTACCCAAATTGACTGGGTTATCAACGGGAACCCCGTCCAAGTAGAAATGAATCTTTCCACTCTGCGGGTTTGAGATGTCGACCCTGAAAGTCCCAGAAGAGTTGATATTTATCGTCTGCGGCGCGCTGACAAAGCGTACCGATGTGGTCTGCGCTTGGGCGATCGTTGGCGAGACCCCGGGGAGGTGGGGTTGGGTGATGCCGAGAAGGGCCAATACGAAAAAGAGCACGGTGACTCTTACATGCAGTGTGCGTCGCATTGCGCTCCTCTCTCCAGAACAATGGATTCGTGTCTTAGCTGCAGTAGCTTCGAGGGGACGAAACAGCCAAGAAAACCTCATATAAAGATAAATCCTCGGACGCCTTTGTGCAGCGCACTCCTAGCTCTACGGATCTGCTGAACCCGAATCTGATGAACCCCAATTCAAAAAGATGAAACGGCAACAAATATGTGATGCTTAAGTTGCAGAATTTCACTTTGTCTACTGCAGCAGTTTCCCTGATGTCTGTTATTAATTCACCAGAGATTCATCCGCGTCCATGGTCGTGAGGCCCTCCCGCTTCCGCTCCCGGCGGATCCACCACACAAGCGCGGCGAGGATCAGGGCGGTAAGGACCATGAGCAGCCACATCCACCACTGCATGATGGACTGTTTGTCTTCGAAGACGCCTTGGTCGGCGTCGTCCCAGGGGACGCGGTGGGCGTGAACTAGGAGTCGGTGGGTGTTGATGCCGTAGGGGGTGCAGGTGATCAGGGTCAGGCGGTCTTCGCCCGGGATAGGTTGGAGGCCGTCGGTGTCTTCCGGTTCGACGACTTGGATGTCATCGACGACGTATTTCAGTTTTTCGCCGAAGGTGTTCAGGTACACCGCGTCGTTAAGCTTTACTTGCTCTAAGTTGTCAAAGAGCGTGGCGTTGGTGATCCCCGTGTGACCCGTGATGACGGAGTGGGTGCCCGCACCGCCGAGCGGAAGGGCCGTGCCGTACATGTGGCCCAGGCCGATCTGCAGTGTCTTTTCCGCCGTGCCGTGGTAGACGGGGAGCGTGAGGTTGATGCTGGGGATGACCATCTGACTCATCGCGGGCGCACCGCTGAGTTGCTTCAGGTAGTGCTGATACTCGGCGTTGTCTTCACTGATGCGAGCAAGCCACGGGTCCAGGATGGGGCCGCCCTTGAGCTGCGAGTTGTACTCGCGCGCGGCCTCAATCTGGGGGTTGAGTTGCTGCTGCGGCAGGTTGCGCATCTCCTCCGCGTAGTTCGCCGCGACCTTTTGCTGCAGGTAGTTGTTGTATTGCGTGGATACCACTGGGTACAGCAGCACCGCGATGCCAATCAGAATGATGATCGCGGGAAGGCCCACTCGCTGAAAGAACGTGGCGCGCTTCGCGTGGCGGGGTTTCGTTGTAGGCGCGCTCATGGGGGTCAAGCTTAGAGTCAAAGTTACGATCGCTTCGCGTACGGCTACGCCGCGTATCGACGACGCGTCCCAACCGCAGCCGCCACACCCGCCACGATGATCATGAGTGCCGCCGCCGTTGTGGACCAGATGCCCCGGCCGCCGGTGGCCGGGAGCGTGCCGCCATCCTGCGGACCGATGACGGTGATCGTCTCGGTGCCTTCGATCGTTGTGCCGCTGCCGGTCGGGGTGAACACCGCCTTGATTTGCCGGTCACCGGAGACGTTGATGATGGCGTTGTCCAGCGTTGCCGTGCCGCCGGTGACCGGGACGCCGTTGGCCTGGTCCAGCGGGGATCCGAGGGGGACCGGGTTGTTCGGGTCGGTCACGTCGAAGAACTGCACGGTGCCGGTAAGGGTGTCGTCGTCAAGCCTGGCCTTGAGCTGCGAGGGGATGCCGGCGTAGACGGGGGTGTCGTTGAACGGAGTGATGGTGGCAGCGACGGTGGGTTCTTCGACCGTGATGTCCGCGGTGGTCGTGGACTCATTCCACGGCGTGCCGTCCTCGGGGGTGAACTTCACTTCGACGGGGTAGGTGCCGGCCTGGGCGAAGGTGATGTCGGGGAAAGTCACGGTGCCGTCGGTGCCAACGGGAAGCGTGGCGGTGACGGGCTGGCCGTTGTCGTAGCTGATGGTCACGTTGCCGACGGGCGTTCCGGTTCCGCCGCCCTTCGGTGCGACGGCGACCTTAAGCGTTCCGGGCTTGCGGACCGTGAACGTCTCGGGATCGGGCGTTGCGGTGATTTCGGTGTCCGCGGCTGGCTGGTTGCTCTTGATAGTCGCGGTCTTCGTGGATTCCTGGAAAATCGTCGGCTCGGTGGAGTTCAGGGTCGCGATGATCTCGTAGCCGTTGGCGGGGTCGAACGGTGCGGTGACGCTGGCCACGCCGTTGGTGATGGTCTGGGCACCAAGGGGCGTGACCTGACCCGTTGTCTTGTTGCGGGCTTTGAACGTGACCGTTCCCTTGATCAGCGGGTCGGGCATGGTCGCGGTGATGGTGCGGTTGTTATCCGATGCAGGATCGCCGACGGCGAGTGTGAAGTTCGGCTTGTGCGGGGCGATGACCTTGGTGGAGGCGAACTTGGCCAGCGCGGCGTCGTTCGGGCGGCACAGTGTGGTGACGGTGTCGTACCACTCCACGAAGCCCAGCGTGTTGGCGTAGTTAAGTTCCTTGTTGTTGGCGATACTGGCGTTCTCCAGGCTGCCAGCGTTACGCAGGCCGAAGTTGACGAACTCGCCGTCGGTCTGCCCCGCGGTGACATCCACCGTGACTTCGGGCAGTTGATAGGTGCCAAACTGCAGCTTCGAACCCCTACCGGTACCGAAGCCGATGCCGTAGCCGGCGTCGTTACCACTGCGCGGGTAGGCCTCGCTGAAGTCCGGTCGACCTGGGTAATCATCACCCATCATGCGTAGGGTCATTCCGTTCGGGTCCCTTGTGTCCCCGGCTGCGGTGGAATCGTACCGGAACACCGTTGGCGGGCGGTGGTACGTGTTGGTCCTGTAGTTGAAGCCGCTCACGTTCGTGCCCGTGCTGGTGACTGCGGCGCTGTCGATGGTCGCGTTATTCGGAAGGGTTACGTCGAACGTTATGCGGCCTATGTAGCCGCGGCTACCGCCGCCATTGGTGACGGTTCCCTGGCTGAGCTGGTACTTCACCTGGTACTTTTCACCCGTGGCCACGTACTTCGGGTACGTGACCGTGATCTGCTGCGGCGCCTGGTATGTGCGCGTTGCCGGTAGCCCAGTTTGCACGTTGAAAGACTGGCAGCTCAACGTGGTGTTGATGGTTTCCGTCACGGTTTCCGCCGCGTTCGCCTCTTGGATTGCGATGGGGGAGAACACCGACATCGTCGAAAGGATACCCGCCACGGCGGCGGTTGCAGCCGGTGCCCGGAAGAACTTCCGGGACTGGGCCTTCTGAGTGTGCGTGCGCTTAGACATTGCGGGCCCCCTTCTTGCCGCGGCGGGCCAAAACGATACCGAAGAGGATCAAGATGCTGCCAGCGAGGATGGACCAGAGCACGTTCGCACCGGTGGAAGCCAAGGAGTCTTCTGAATCATCGATGTTTCCTGCTCCATCGGTTCCTTCACTGCCAGTCCCCGTGCTGGAAGCCCCGGCTCCAGGTTGTTCTGGGTAATCTCCCTGGCCCGGAGCGCCGGGCGCATCCGGGTTTGCTGGCAGCGCGCCGGGCTGACCTGGTAGTCCTGGCTGTCCAGGTGCTCCCGGGAGAGCCGGTACCCCAGGCAAGCCAGGGAACGCGCCCGCAGGGAATTGCGCCAGGATTGAAGGCAGCGTTGCGATAGCCAAGACCCCTGGGAGCACCATCGCGGCAATCGCGGCAGCACGAATGAAAGCACGCGTGGTTGCATCCAGCCCAGCCTTTGTGACAATGAGACTGTCGGTCACGAACTCTTGGTTGAGTGAGTCTCCCAACGGAAGGAGAATCAGTTGCGGATCAGACGTCCGATAATCATGCTGCGTATCCGGCGCGGATTCTTCAAGCAGGTACAACCCGGCGGTGAGCTGAGCGAAGCGGGTTTCGCCGGAGTCGTTGGTCTGCTGGGTGGCGATCGCGGTCAAGCCCTTCGCCCGAGCTTGATCAACAGTCATCGCTTTTGCGGCTTCGCGAGCGTCGGTTGTGCTGACGTCGGTATTATCCACACGGCTGAGCGTGAACGGGATGCCCGCGTTACCACCGGGAGGGAGGGCGCCAGCGGGAACAGCGTCGTTAGGGTTCACCGGTGTCTTCTTGACGGTCAGGCTTAACTGGTTGAGCTGAGGGATGAAATTCTCTATGTTCAAGCCCTTGTCATTACCTGCGACAACCTGCGCGTCAGCAAGGGGTGCGCTGACCACGGGCGCGCCAACGCCGGTGCTCAGTAGCACACTCGTCAGCGCCCCGAGGGCGATCTTGCGCATCCGCATGGGAATCCTTTTCACGGTCAGTTTTTAAAGAGTGGCGGGGATAGATTTACGCGCCTCCCCTTCACCGGGCGCGGTTGGTGAAGAACCTTTCACCAACGGGGTGCCGCACTAAAGCGCCTGTTTGCGTAGTGCAGCGCTTGTTTGCGTAGTGCAGCGTTAAGCTGCACTACGCAGCGTTGCGGCGAGCAGCGAATGCACCCGCGCCAACGATGCCCAAGCCGGCCAGAACGATAAGCACGATACCCATGCCACCGGTGTTGGGCAGGAGGTTGCGGGAAGTCGAGTTGGTGATTTCGACAGACGCGTTCTTGTTGGCCACCGTCAGGTTCACCGGGCGGAGGTTGTCGTCGCCGACGTAACCAGCAGGAGCCTTGGTCTCCTTGACGCAGTACTTCGCGGCATCGCCAGCTGCGCCGTCGACGTAGTCCTGAACGTGAATACCGTTGATGGTCACCTTGCCGTCCGCGCCGGTGGTGAAGGTTGCAGTGGTTCCGACGGTCTCAGGCTGGGTGCCAACAACCTGGCTCCATGCGCCGCCCGCACCCGCCTGGCACTGAACCAGCTGGAAGTCAGCACCCTGCAGGCCGGCACCAGCGGAGCTCTTCTTGGTGATGGTCACGTTGCCCCAGTGGGAAACGACCTCGTTGGAGGTGTAAGTGGTGTTTCCTGCGGTAACGGTGGCCTTGTTGGTGGCCTGGTTGACCGTGCCGTCGTACTTCGCGCTGATGACAACCTGGACGCGCTTGTTGGCGGTGGTGATCTTGTTACGGCCAGCCTCAGTGAAGGTGACGGTGACTTGCTGGCCGTTCTTGGTCACGGTGTAGTCGGTGTTTGCGACGAGGGTGCCCGCGCTGGAGTCAACGAAGCTCGGGGTCGCGGTGGCGCCAGCGGCATCGAGGCCAGCAGGAAGGGTGTCGGTGAACACGAAGTTGTCACCCACACCGGCACCGGCTGCGCTGTCACCGGAAGCGACGATGGTGTACTCGACGTTGCCGCCGTTGTGGATGCCAGCGTCCTTCACGGACTTGGCAATGGTGGCGGTGTTGTTCTTCGGGTAAGCGTGAACGTTGTAGATCCAGTCGCCGTTCTCAGCGGCCATCGGGACGTACACGAGGAACGGCTTGCCCGCGATGACGCCGGTCGGGACCGCGGTCTCGGTGACGCGGTAGACACCCATCGGGAGGTTGTTGAAGTATGCGTCGCCAGCAACACCGTCAGCGCCGGTGGTCTTGGTCTGCGGGCTGAAAGAGGTGTCCGCGGTCGCATTTTCGACGGTAAGCGTACGAGCGGCCTCCCAGTCGGCCGGGGTGTCCAGCTTCTGCACGAGCTCGATCTGGAACTCGACGCCGTTACCAGCCTGGCCCGGGACGCCAGCCATCTCCTGACCGGTCGCCTTGGTGTTGGTTTCCGCACCGAAGCGCTTGTGGATGGTCAGCGAACGGGAGTTGTTCGGGTTAATGGTGCTGACGGTCTGCTGTGCGCCAGCAACGGCGGACTCGATTGCGACCCCGCCGACGCCGGCGAAGGTCAGGCCAGCAGCCAGAACGATAGCTGCGGACTTGCGGATGGCACGTGCCATAGTGGTAATCCTTTCGAGGATGTCGCCGGCCCCGAAAGCGGGATCGAGCGCAAGTTTTAGTTGGAAGGTGAAACTTTTGTAAAACTGCACCCGCGCCGTTTGCGGTTGTGAGCGTGGACGGGAATCTTCCTACCGCACACCGCCGCAATTCATGGTCATCCTTTTGATAACAAAGGGATAACCAATGGCTGTGAGTGCCTGCAAAGAAGATTAGATGTCGCTGGAAGCAAATGCCTAGTTGGTTTCCAAAAATTCACCTTTGTGACACCTTCTGGTTTCCACGATGTACCTACACGTTTGATGTGGTCCTGGGCAGATGTGGTCCTGGACAGGGGTGTGCGGGGGTTTGGTTTGTCGGCGGGGGATGCGGTGAAAAAAACTCCGCCCCACCGTTGGAAGGACCGGTGGGGCGGAGTTTTCGACCTGTGTTCTTGGAAGGAACATCACCTACTGTACAGCGTTTCCTTGAATAATTCACCCAGGCGCGGATAATTTTTGTTGACCTTTGGGCAAACAAACTGGTGCCTGTGCAAACGGAAAGTTAACGGAAAGCGTTGTTTGGGTACTACGGTGCGGTAGGGGGCGTCGATAAGCAAAAAGCCCCGCCGAAGCGGGGCCTGAGCTGTAATTATTACTTGCGGGTAACTACGGAAGTTTCCTTGCGGTTGATGACGCTGCGGGCACCAGCAGCACCGGCAAGGGTGGAGAGGACTGCGCCGAGCAGCAGGCCAGCGAAGGTCCACCAGGTACCAGCGGCAGCCTGCGGAGCGTACTCATTGTATGCATCGCGGGCGTTGTCGCGAGCCTCTTCAGCGCGGTCGCGAGCCTCGTCACGAGCGTTGTCGATGTCTTCCTGGGTAACCTCATCAGCACGGTCCTGAGCAGCGTCAGCAGCGTTCTCAGCGTCCTCGGAGGTGACGGTTGCAGCGTTGGAAGCAGTCTCAGCAGCGGTGCCAACAACGTTGCCCAGCACGCCGAACGCGCCGCCAACGATGGAGGTGCCCAGCCAGCCGACCAGGATCAGGGTAGCAATCAGGCTGGAAGCCCAGGTAGCAAAACCGTGGAACAGACCAGCGCGCACGCCGAGGGCACCGGAGACGTAGCCAGCTGCGAGGAACGCAACGATCAGGCCGATGACGGTGAAGATGCCGGTCGCGGTACCGGAGGAGCCCTGCAGACCCATGGCGCCAGCGCCGATGCCCAGCAGAATAATGATGCCCAGGAAGGTCACCACGCCGGCGATGATGGCGCCCCAGGAGACGTTGCCGTCAGACACGTTCGGGGAGTCGGTGCCGATGGTTGCTTCCTGTGCGGAGTGGTCATCAGCAGCAGCGCGGCGGTCAACCTCAACTGCGGTGGAGGTGGAAGCGTCGTCGTAGTCGAGGGCGCGAGCGTCCTCGTGGCGGTTAACGCGGTTGGTCATGAGAAGATCCCTTCAAAAGTTTCGCTGTATTAGCACGGGGCGTTGTACCCCTTTTTGTTGTTAGGTTTGAGTGCCTGTTGGCAACCTTGGGCAACGATATATAAGTGGAATGTTTTACGTTGTCACGATCTGGTAACGGGCTGGGGTGGTGTAGAGCTGGCTGTTAGTAGCATGCGGCGGCGCTGAGTGGGCTGGACCAGCAGTGATGTCTGGAATTTCAAGGTGAGTAGGGTACGGCGGGGCTGCAATGCGCGGGGTTTCTGTGATCAGTTTGTAACGGAGTCGTCGTTAAGCTGATGCTCTATTTCCAGCTTCCCGTTGCTGAATCGTTTTAGTTCGCGCCCCACAGCGCGCGGCGGTGGCGGAGAATTCGTTCAAGGTCGCGTCGCTGGCGGGGGTGCGAATCAATCGCGGCGTTAATACGATCCGCGGCGTGCGCGGTGGCGCGAAGTGCTTTAGCCATGATGTCGTCTATCGCTAATTCTGGAAGGCCGATCTGGGTGGCGAAAGCACGGAAAATTTTCGCGCTGATGTTGTCTCTTCTACCTTGAACGGTCAGGGCCATTGACGTGTCGCCGTAAGGCAGCGTGCTAGGGATGTCATAGATCGGAGCGACGTGATAGCCTACCCCGCGGTCCAAAACGGAAATGTTCTTTGCGTGCAGGTCACCGTTGCCGGTCAGCCAGGCCAACGCCACCATGTAGGCGAGCGTGCGTGCTGCGAGCAGCGGCGCACTTGTAACGGACATAACTGCAGCGGCAACGTCCTCCATCGTCGGCGAGTACTTGTCGGCTGGATAGATGCCTAAGATTTGTGCCGCGTCTTCCACTGGCAAACGGGCGTGGCCCACGCGGTCGAAGCGGCTGACTAGAAGTGCTGATCGTCCGTGAACGTCATGGATGATTTTCGTGGTGGATACCGGGAAGCTCTTCGCATTAATCTCGGCCATTGCGAAACATTCCCGCTCATTCTCCACAAGCATTGGGTACTCGGGGGGCGAGACCTTCAGGATGAAGTCCTCCTCGGAGCTTTGCGCGAGTCCTTTTTGGTGGACATGTACAGGTGCGGCGATGGTGCGTGCCGATGCCTTGTCTTGAACGCCCGCCATGGCTACCGGATCGACGATTCCTGAATCAGCCAGCACTGAACTGAAATCCAAGTCGTGGTCCAGATCCACATGGGCGATGGCATCGACCGGTGCTTCCCCAGGCCTTACCACACTTACTGCACCCACGGTGTTAGCGCCGACGGCCAAAAGCAGATCCAGCTCATTGTCGGCCGACGTTTTCACAGCGTTTTTTAGGCTGGTTAACCTGCGCCCTTCCGGCAAAAGGTTGGAGAAATATGGTGGTAGAGCTCCTGCCATGTTCACCCACGGGCCGCCGTCGAGGGGGAGGGTCGAGGCTACGCGCCAGCCGTTGTGGGCGGCCTCCGGGGTGTAGGAAAACTCAACGGCTCCGCCTGTGTACACCGCTGGAGTGTTTTGGGCCGAATACGCGTTTAGGCGGACAAAATGACCAGCTAAATGGGGGCCGAGGTAGACGTCCGCGACGACGGTTCCGTGCTTTCTCGCGCTATCCATTACCTGTACCTCGGGCGGCCATCGGGTTCCGGCTCACTGGGGCTAGCTCGTAGCCGAGCACTCCAAGCACGCGGATTGCCTTCCCCATCTCTAACGTTTCCTTGCCGTGTTCAAGGTCGCGAACAAAGCGGTCGGAGACCTGAGCCAAGTTCGCGAGTTCCACCTGCGTGAGCCCTAGGTTGCGTCGCTCTTGCCTGACCGCGGCCCCTATGTGCTCAACTCCCACGCATACCTCCTTGGTCTCGTGGCGTCTAGTAAGTACCTTTCTGGCGATTAAGTTCGCCCAAATTCGGAGCGTACGGTCGTATTTTACACGGTATCGAGGGGGTTAGCGGTCAGTTCTTGGGAAAATCTGCGTGTACGTTCCGAATTGGAGGTTGGCGTAGGAGTTGCTGATGGAACGGGTTGGGCCGGACGGGGGCCCGACGGGGCGTGGGCGAAATTTGTATCCAACTTTCGATAGAAAATGTAAATCCGCAGGTCACAGACCTACGGGATTTTAGTGATTTATCAGCAAATCAAAATTTCGCGAATCGGCCCTGGGACGCCCCGGGCCGGGGCCGCTGTGGGCGGGCCGGGGTGGGCAGCCGGGGCTTACTTGAAGGGGTTTTCGATGAATGCGGCGCCGCCGATGTTGCGGAGGTTGGCGCGGGCCAGGTCGACCATGTTGCCGATGCCGCCGGCCATGACGGTGCGGACGGCGGACTCGGTGAAGCCCTCGACCATTTCCAGTTTGATGTCTGGCGGCAGGGACAACGCGTTGCCGTCCGTGACAATGTCCACTAGGACTGGGCCGTCGTGGTTGAAGGCTTCTTTGAGGGTCTTCTCCAGTTTCTTCGGGTCCTCGACGCGGTAGGACTTGATTCCCAGGGCGCTGGCCACGTCGGCGTAGTTGACGTCGTCGTGGGTGGTCTGGAATTCCTTGAGGCCGGCGACCATCATTTCAAGCTTGACCATGCCCAGGGTGGAGTTGTTGAACACCATCATCTTGATCGGCAGGTCATGCTGTTTGACGGTTACCAGTTCGCTGAGCAGCATGGACAGGCCACCGTCGCCGCTGAATGTCACCACTTGGCGGTCGCGGTTGGCGCTTTGGGCACCGATTGCCTGTGGCAGAGCGTTGGCCATGGTGCCGTGGCGGAAGGACGCCAGCTCATCGCGCTTGCCGTTCGGGGTGATGTAGCGGGCAGCCCACACGTTGCACATGCCCGTGTCCACGGTGAAGACGGCGTCGTCGGCAGCCAGTTCGTCGATAAGCTTGGCGGCGTACTCGGGGTGAATGGGTGTGGCTTTCGCAGCCTTGCCGCCGCCGTAAGCTTCGATGACCCACTCGAGAGCTTTTGCGTGGCGCTTGAGCATCTTGTCCAGGAACTTCCGCGACTTCTTTTCCTCCAGGTGGGGGAGGATGTTTTCAATCGTGGACTTGACGTCACCCACGACGGGAACGGAAATCTTTGTGCGGCGGCCGATCACGGCGGGGTTGACGTCCACCTGGGCGACGTTGGCGTCCGGCAGCCAGTCGTTGTAGGGGAAGTCGGTGCCCAGCAGGATCAACAGGTCAGACTCCATCATGGCGTCGTAGCACGCGCCGTACCCCAAAAGGCCGGACATGCCCACGTCATAGGGGTTGTCGTACTGGATGTGCATCTTGCCGCCGAAGGAGTGGCCGACCGGGGCTTTGATTTTCTCAGCCAGAGCGAAGACTTCCTCGCGGGCGCCGATGCAGCCGGCGCCGCAGAACAGCGTGACGGTGTCGGCTTCATTGATGGCTTCGACTAGGGCTGCAGCCTCTGACGGGTCGGGGAAAACGCGGCGGTTGTCGCCGCGCGCGATCACGGACTGGCCGATCGGCTCATCGGCAGCTTCCAGGCTTGCAACGTCGCCCGGAAGCACGATGACGGAGACGCCGCGGCCACCCATCGTCGACTGGATCGCGTTGTGCAAAACGCGGGCGCCCTGGTCAGCGGTGTGGATCATCTCGCAGTAACCGGAACATTCCGCGAAGATTTGCTCCGGGTGGGTCTCCTGGAAGAACTCGGAGCCGATCTGCAGGCTGGGGATGTGGGACGCGATGGCCAGCACCTTGCCGGAGTTGCGGTGCGAGTCATACAGGCCCTGGATAAGGTGCAGGTTTCCCGGACCGCAGGAGCCAGCGCAGACCGCCAGCTCACCGGTGACCAGGGATTCCGCGCCAGCGGCGAAGGCCGCAGCCTCCTCATTGCGGACGTGAACCCATTCAATGTTGGACTCCGCCACTGCGTCAGACACCGGGTTGAGCGAGTCGCCCACGAGCCCGTAAATGCGCTTCACGCCTAGTTCTTCAAGTTTCTCCACCAACTGGTGGGCAAAATTCTTCGACATCACAGATCCTTATCAATTAACTTGGACTAATGCGTGCCCGATGGTACGCGCGTTTGTGTCGGCCCGTCGGCGATGCCCTTCAGCGCGTTAAGGAATGCTGGGTCGTCCCAATAATCGTTGTGGCCGCCCTGGATGCCATAGATCGGCGTGGCGCCGAAGCCGGGGCGCGCCGGGTTGTAGCCGTGCACCGCACCGGTAGGTCCGCGCAGGGCCTTGATTATGTCCTTGTCCGAGTCCGCGACGTACACCCCGGGGCCGCCACCGGGATGTACGGTGCTGGTGCTGGGTGCCCACGGGTGGCCGTCGTTAAGCAAGCGAAGCTCATCGGCGTGCTCAACTGGCACCCCGGGGGAGCCCGCCAGCACGACGGCGTCAGCTTCAAGACCGTGCTCTTTAGCGGCCTTCGCCGTGACCACGGAACCGTAACTGTGGCCCATGACCACCTGGCGGGCGTCCGGGTAGCGGCGGTTCAGCGCCGATTGGAAGGCGGCCAAGTCATCCGCACCCTTGCGCGCCGCGCCGGGGGATAGGCCCCTGGCCAGGTCTTTCGGTGCGTCGTAGCCCTGCCAGACCACCACCGACGCCCCAGTTTTCTCCGCGATGTGCTGCGCGCGGTAGATCGCGCCGGGCAGGTTATCCACCCCGCCGCTGGACACGCCGGAGACAACCGTGATGATGGAATTCGGATTCACCGCATCACCCACCATCACCGTGTAGCCGCTCGGCCCGCCCTCCAGCACGGTGCCGCCCGCGCGCTCCACCGCCTCTCGGACCTCGGGCGGGGCGCTGGCAAGATGTTCTTCATTAAGCGCGCCCACCGCCACTCCGTCGGCGTCCGCGAGTCTGCTGACCTGCGCCTCCGCCCCGCACATGGCGCCCGCTGCGAGCTCCGCCGCGCACGCCGCGTCCAGTTCCTCGCCCATCTCACGCAGCCACGCAATCACAGCCTGCTGCGCTGCGAACCTCCCCGGCGAGGCCCCGCTAAACCGCAGCTGATCAGCGAAGAACTCCAGTTGCCGCTGCAACCCCGCCACGGTCTCTAGCACGCGCGCGTTGCGGGCCAGCTCCTTCGAGGACTTTTCGTAGCGCCGCGCAAGCCGCCGCATCATCGCCAACCCGGCTTCCGGTGCCTCGCCTGCAAAGCCGGCCGCATTGATCTGCAGTGCTATCAAGAAAACCTCATCCATCCTGTTCAGGACTTCTTTTTCCGCGATGCGCAAGGACTCCGCGGCGGCCGTTAACTCATTAGATTTCAGGGGAAAGGCGATCATCGCGCACCCCACTCGCTGTCAAGCGTGCGCACCTTCTGTACAAACGCCCGCATCGCGCCAACGTGCGCGTGGAGGTTCTCGCCGCATTCGCGCACATGCTTATCGACGTCCTCCTGCACCCCCGCTAGCGCCCCCGCCGTCTTACTTGGCGAAAGACCAACGTGGCTAAGCGGCGACCATTCCGGCAGGTCAGGGATTGCATCCGTACTGATGTGCATAAGTGAAACTGGTGAAACTTTCATTGCGTGTCCTTTGTGTGTGTTGAGTTTTGAGCTGCTTTTTTAAGACCGGCTTTGTGTATCCGCCGTGCGGGGGTGTGCTGGAAAGCGTTGCCCCCGAACGCCGTGATCATGGCCGTGAGTAAAAGATTGCATGTTTGCGTTTTTCCCGCTTATGGATCCGCGGGGGCCTGTGGAATTCTCGGTGGGGAGGGCATAGGTTGGGCGTATGCGTCTTGCACTAGTGCAGTTCCCCGCAGGCCCGGATACTTTGGACAATGCCACCCGCGCCTGCGAAGAAGTCCGTAAAGCGGCAGCTCAGGGGGCTTCTGTGGTCGTTTTCCCAGAGGCCACGTCCCAGGCTTTTGATTCCGGTCCGCTGTCCGCATCCGCCGAGCCCCTGTGTGAGGAAGTTATCCACAGGCCCGACGGGTCGGCGGTTTCTCCACAGGGGGAAGAGTCGGCCAGCCCGTTCTCCACAGCGCTGCGGGAGGTTGCGCTGGAACTCGGGGTCACCGTGGTCGCGGGAATGTTCCGCCCCGCTGATGCTGGCCGCGTCTTCAATACGGTGCTGGTCACTGGCCCCAAGGTGCACCTGGGTTATGACAAAATCCATCTCTTCGACACGGCCACCTACCGTGAATCTGACACCGTTGCGCCCGGCTCACAGCTGGTGATGTTCCAGGTGGGAGAGGTAAACGTCGGGGTGGCCACCTGCTTTGACATTCGCTTCCCGGACCATTTCATAAAGTTGGCCCAGCGCGACGCAAGCATCGTGCTCGTGCCCACGAGCTGGGCCGATGGGCCGGGCAAGCGTGATCAGTGGCGGGTTCTCACGCGGGCGCGGGCGCTGGACGCGGGGGTGTTCATCATCGCCGTGGATCAGCCGCGCCCGGGGGGTGAGGCGATGGCGGGGCGTAAGTCCGGCCCGACCGGCATCGGCCATTCGGTAGTGGTTGCCCCCGACGGGCGCGTTGTCGCGGAATCCGGGTGGGAGCCGGAGCTACTCATCGTTGATATTGATCCCACCGAGGCCGCGACGCGGCGAAAGAACCTTCCGCTGTTCTAGACCGGCAGTTTCAGCGCAGCCAGAACGGGGTGGCGTCGGGAGCCATGATCGTGCAGGCCTCCTCCGCCGCGCCCAGTTCCTCGCGCAGCACCATCATGTCCTGCTCGGCTCCGCACAGGACGGTTTCGCTGGTGAGCGCCAAGTCTTTCAGCTGCGCCAGGTGCTGGGCTGGGTCGGGGTAGTTGCCGGGGTCGAGGGTGAGCCACGGTTGCAGTGCCGCAAACTGCTGAAGTCCGGACAGCTGCGGGTAGATCGGCGCGTTATAGAACGCGAGGTAAGTCAGGGGAGGGGTGTCCAGCTCCAGCAGGGCGAACGTGATCGCCTTGGCCGCCGCGACACCGGAATCGGTGGTGATGATAACCAGTCGCTGCGGCTGGTCACCCGGCGTGGTTCGGTCTGCGCCGATGGCGTTGAGCTTCTTCGGGTCCAAGGTCGCGCCATGGGCACCGCCGATGGACCAGTATTCGCCGATTTCCGGGGTGTGGCCCACCGCGTCGGGTAGGAAGAACTCCAGCTGGCCGAACTTGTTGGAGGCAATGGCCGGGGTCAATGAAATCCACTCGCCCCTGGCAGGGTCGGCGCCAGCCGGGTTTCCGGTTGGGTCCGTGGCGGGGGTGGGTAGCAGCGTCGATAAGCGTTGGCCCGGAGAGTACGGGATGGGAACTGGGGCTTCGAGGCGCACGTGGAACCACCCGTCACCTGGGGCGACGTGAGTGACGCGGGCGGCGATGGCTTGGGGGACCTGGGCCTCGGTGAAGGCGAGCGCGATGTCGGCCATGGACTCGATGAGCTCGGTGGCCTGGTAGCCGTATCCGGGGGCCATGCCGGCGATGGACTCGCCGATGGGGGTAGCCAGTTCAGCGTACGCGCTGTCCGGGATTCCGTATTTGCGCTGGTCGGCAACGAATTCGATGAGGTCCTCTTCGGTGAGGACGTTCAGGCCGTGGGCGCCGCTGAGAATGGTGACCAGGGCGTCGGCAAGCTCCCAGCGCTCGGCGAGTCCGGGCGGGGCGAAGTCCCCCCACTGCGCGTGCGCGAGTTCCGCGATGCGTGCGCGGAGGGCGTCCGGGGAGATTTTCATGCCTTACATTATGCGTTCCTGCGGGGCGCATTAGCCATGCTTGAGCGGGGTCCACTCAAGTTCATGGGCGGGTGTCGCGGAAAAAGTTATGCTTGAGTGGAACAGACTCAACTTGTTGGGCGTTAGAACGAATAACCATTAAAAGCGAAACATAGATGTAGAAAGGATGGGCTCCCATGGGCTCCTTCAACCCCACAACCAAAACTCAAGAGGCGCTGCAGGAGGCACTGTCCACCGCGGCCGCGAACGGCAACCCGGACATTAGGCCCGCGCACCTCCTCGCTGCGATTTTGACGCAGCCAGACGGAATCGCCGCACCTGTGCTTAAGGCCACGGGCGTCGATCCGGACACTGTTATTAAAGAAGCCCAGGCGCTTGTCGACGCGTTGCCTTCGGCAACGGGTAGCAACCTGGCGAACCCGAACTTCAACCGGGAGGGGCTGGCTGCATTGAACAAAGCGCAGGAGCTGGCCACTGAGCTGGGCGATGAATATGTCTCCACTGAGGTGCTGCTGGCCGCGATCGCGCGCGGTGAGGATGATGCTGCGGAGCTTTTGAAAAAGCGCGGGGCAACCTATGAGGTGATAAAGGGTGCTTTTCCGTCCGTACGCGGGCAGCAGAAAGTCACCACCGCGGACCCGGAGGGGCAGTTCCAGGCGCTGGAGAAGTACTCCACCGACCTCACGGCGCGGGCGCGCGAGGGCAAGATTGACCCGGTGATTGGGCGTGACAGTGAGATCCGTCGCGTGGTGCAGGTGCTTTCCCGCCGCACGAAGAACAACCCGGTTTTAATCGGTGAGCCCGGCGTGGGTAAAACCGCGATCGTCGAAGGGCTGGCGCGGCGCATCGTCGCCGGTGACGTGCCTGAGTCGCTGAAGGGTAAGACACTCATCTCGCTTGACCTCGGCTCGATGGTCGCGGGCGCAAAGTACCGCGGTGAGTTTGAGGAGCGCCTCAAGGCCGTGCTGGATGAGATCAAGTCGTCTGAGGGCGAGATCATCACGTTCATCGATGAGCTGCACACCATCGTCGGCGCCGGTGCCACCGGTGAGGGCGCGATGGACGCGGGCAACATGATCAAGCCGATGCTCGCCCGCGGTGAGCTGCGCCTGGTCGGTGCGACGACGTTGGATGAGTACCGCAAGTTCATTGAGAAGGACGCTGCGCTGGAGCGCCGTTTCCAGCAAGTGTACGTGGGTGAGCCGACGGTGGAGGACACCATCGGTATCCTGCGCGGACTCAAAGACCGTTACGAAGTCCACCACGGTGTCCGCATCCAGGACTCCGCGTTGGTGGCGGCCGCTGAGCTGTCCAACCGGTACATCACTTCGCGCTTCCTGCCGGACAAGGCCATCGATCTTGTGGACGAAGCAGGCTCGCGCCTGCGCATGGAAATCGACTCCTCCCCGCAGGAGATCGATGCCCTAGAGCGCGTCGTGCGCCGCCTGGAGATCGAGGAGATCGCGCTGTCGAAGGAATCCGATGCCGCATCGGTCGAGCGCCTTGACACGCTGCGCCAGGAACTCGCCGATCAAAAGGAAAAACTCGGTGAGATGAAGGCCCGCTGGGCCAACGAGAAGGCCGAGATTGACCGCGTCCAAGCCGCCAAGGAGGAGCTGGAGAAACTACGCAACGAGTCCGAAATCGCCGAACGCGACGGCGACTTCGCCCGCGTCTCCGAGCTGCGCTACGGCCGCATCCCGGAGCTTGAGGCCGAGGTGGCTTCTGCCGAAGCCACGGCGGCCGAGTCGACGCGGACCATGCTCACCGAGGAAGTCACACCGGACGTCATCGCTGACGTCGTATCGTCCTGGACCGGCATCCCCGCCGGCAAGATGATGCAGGGTGAGACCGAGAAACTGCTGCGCATGGAAGAAGTCTTAGGCGAGCGCGTCGTGGGTCAGCACGACGCCGTCATCGCGGTGTCTGACGCCGTGCGCCGTTCCCGCGCCGGGATCGCCGACCCGAACCGGCCGATCGGTAGCTTCCTGTTCCTCGGCCCCACCGGTGTGGGTAAGACGGAGCTGGCCAAGTCGCTCGCGGAGTTCCTCTTCGACGATGAGTCCGCCATGATCCGCATCGACATGTCCGAGTACGGGGAGAAGCACTCCGTCGCCCGCCTCGTCGGTGCACCTCCGGGATACGTCGGCTACGACGCTGGCGGCCAGCTCACGGAGGCCGTTCGTCGCCGCCCCTACTCGCTCGTGCTTTTCGACGAAGTGGAGAAAGCGCACCCGGACGTCTTCGACGTACTGCTCCAGGTCCTCGACGAGGGCCGGCTTACCGACGGCCAGGGCCGCACCGTGGACTTCCGCAACACCGTGATCATCCTGACCTCCAACCTGGGTGCTGGTGGTGACCGGGACCAGATCATGGAAGCGGTGAAGCGTGCCTTCAAGCCGGAGTTCATCAACAGGCTTGACGACGTGGTGGTTTTCGATGCCCTCGAAGCCGACCAGCTGGTGGGCATCGTGGACATCCAGCTGCGTTCGCTCGCCGAACGCCTGGCTACCCGCCGCCTGGGCCTCGACGTCACCGACGACGCCAAGCGCTGGCTCGCCGAGCGCGGCTACGACCCGGCCTACGGCGCTCGTCCCCTGCGCCGCCTGATCCAGCAGGCCATCGGTGATCAGCTGGCCAAGGCGCTGCTCGCCGGCACTATTCGCGACGGCGATGTTGTCCGCGTCGACGTGGCCGCCCCCGCCGACACAGCCGACACCGTCGACACAGCTGAGACCACCCCGGGCCTGACCGTCACCGCCGCCGCGGCTCCCTCGGAATAACCCGCGAGCCCGCCTATCCGCCTACCCGCCTACGCGCTTACCCGCGGGCCCGCTCGTCCGCTCACCCGCGCGCCCGCTCGTCCGCTCACCCGCGCGCCAGCTCGTAGGCGGGCGCGCGGTCGTCGATAAGCGAATGCGTCCAGCGCGATGGCGCGTTGCAACCTAGACTCGGGCGCATGGGAATCTACGTGCCCGCCGAAGAGCTCCGTGAAGAAATCCGTACCGGTAAAAAACTCACAGTCCTGGCTGCGCTGTGGGACCCCCGCCCGGGGCGCGCGTACATGCGCTTTAAATCGCACCACATTCCGACGGCGCAGTTCTGCGACCCGGCCTCCACACTCGCTGGCATGCCCGGCTCGGAGGAAGGCCGCAACCCGCTGCCCACTCAAGAACAGGTGCAAAAAGCCGTCAACCAGTGGGGAATTGAACGCGACCGGCCAGTGGTCATCTACGACGACGGCCGCGGTTTCTTCTCTGCCCGCGCCTGGTGGATCCTCATGTGGGCAGGCATCACCGACATCCGCATCCTCAACGGCGGCTTCCCGTACTGGTGGGACCAAGGTTTAGAGACGGTCGCTGGCCCCGGCCCCATCACCGTTCACTCCGAGACGCCCGTGGAGATCGGTCAGCTCCCCACCATGGAGATCGACCAGGTCAAGCAATACAAGGGCATGCTTATTGACGCCCGTGGTTCCCGCCGCTTCTCCGGCAAGAAAGAACACTTAGACCTTAAAGCCGGCCACATCCCGGGCGCCGTCAACATCCCGGGGCAGTCCTGCTTCGACGAGCACCGGCGCATCCTGCCGGTCGACGACATCCTGGAAAACCTAGCGAAAAGCGGCATCACCCAGCACACCGACCCGTCGCAAGCCGTCGTCTACTCCGGGTCTGGCAACCACTCCGCGATGCTGCTCGCTGCGATGCACCACGCCGGCCTGCCAATCCTCACCCACTTCATTGGCGGCTGGTCCCAGTGGTCCGCCGACCACGCCAACGACATCGAGATCTAGCCCGCCCTCGCCCTCTCCCCTTCCACCCCTTTCACCCCTTCCTCCATCCGCGCCCTCCAGCGCCACGGCCTCCTCCGACCCCGCCCCTCCCACCCCGCCAGCGCAGGAGGAAAGTTGGCCGGGAAGGCCGGAAACCGGCATTTTTCGGCCGTTTTTCTTGCTCAGGGACAACTTTGCTCGGCCCCGCCGCGCCCGACCGGTGCTCCGGGACAACTTTACTTCCGGAACTTAGCCCGGGGAACCGTACGAGTAGTCGGTCATGGCCCGGCCAGTGTGCTCCGCCGGTCTTACCCCTGGGCGCGTCGGACTAGGAGGGACAGCGCTGAACCGCCGGGAGGAAAGTTGGCCGGGAAGGCCAAAAACCGCTGCTTTTCGGCCGTTTTTCTTGCTCCGGGACAACTTTGCTCGACCCCGCCGCGCCCGGCCGGTGCTCCGGGCCAACTTTACTTCCGGAACTTAGCCCGGGGAACCGTACGAGTAGTCGGTCATGGCCCGGCCAGGGTGCTCCGCCGGTCTTACCCCTGGGCGCGTCGGACTAGGAGGGACAGCGCTCAACCGCCGGGAGGAAAGTTGGCCGGGAAGGCCAAAAACCGCTGCTTTTCGGCCGTTTTTCTTGCTCCGGGCCAACTTTGCTCGACTCCGCCGCGCCCGACCGGTGCTCCGGGACAACTTTACTTCCGGAACTTAGCCCGGGGAACCGTACGAGTAGTCGGTCATGGCCCGGCCAGTGTGCTCCGCCGGTCTTACCCCTGGGCGCGTCGGACTAGGAGGGACAGCGCTGAACCGCCGGGAGGAAAGTTGGCCGGGAAGGCCGAAAACCGGCATTTTTCGACCGTTTTTCTTGCTCCGGGCCAACTTTGCTCGGCCCCGCCGCGCCCGGCCGGTGCTCCGGGCCAACTTTGCTCTCGGGCAGCAGCGGCGGTGGGGCGCCGGATGTAGAAGGCGATCCGGGACGATCTGGGAACTCTGGGAAGATGTGTTCGGGCTCTGGCTCGTTGGTGCCCGGGTAATGTCGCGCGCCAAAGTAAAGTTCGTAGCGATGGCTTTCATACTTCTTTTTCTGTCGCTGTTTTCTTTGGTCGGGGCGTTCCTTCTTCTGCGCTCGGACAATCCGTACTTGTCGGTGGGGACTGCCAAGTCGCCCAAGTCTAGTGATCGCGTGTCTGCTGGTCAGAGTGGTGGATCGGGCGTTCAGAAGAGTGTCGAACGGAAGGATGGGTCGCAATCGGGTGCTGTCGATGCCGCTGCTGCCGACGGGAATCACAAAAAGGAAAACGGGGAGCCGGAAAGCGCACCGGATGCGAAACCGGGGAAGTTGGGGGAGGCGAAGCCCGAGGGAGAACAGCAGAAGCTGGGGCACGGGCCGAAGAGGGGGCCGAAGAGGGGTGGGGCGAAGCAAAAGTCGAAGCCGAAGCCGAAGCAGAAGAACCGGCCGAAACGGGGTGAGCCGGCGCGCAAGACGTGGGCTGAGCAGCACGGGTTTGTCTACATCAAGGAAGATGAGTTCTTGCTCGGTGAGTTCACCCGGGGGGCGGCGGCGTCGGGAGCGCCGGTGAAGAATGTGGCGACGGGTGCGGCGTATGGGCATGAATCGCGGGTGTTCGATCTCGCGGATACGCCGGTGATCGCGATGAATACCGGGGTGCCCAGTGACATTGTTGTGGATATGAGGAGGGGCGCGGGGGAGGGCGTCGATAAGCAAAAAGGCTCTGACCTTGTAGAAGTGGACACGATCGAGGATTTCCTGGTGCTCGCGACGGAGCCTGACGCGGCGCGGCGCATGTTGGACGTGCGCGTGGCCACGGCGGTGGAGGCGCTGCCGCAGAATGTGACGGCGGTGTGGTTTGAGACGGAGTGGGTATTGGCGCAGCTCACGCCGGGTTCGGAGCCGTCGGATGCGATTTTCGCGCCGCTGGCGATGCTTGCGGACACGGCGCGGACGTTCCCGCCGTCGTCGGCGCGGGTGCTGAGCCTGCCTGGCGGCACGCGCGAGGCGGTGGAGTCGGTCGACGTCCCGGAGTCCGAAGGAAACGTCGATGAGCAGGTGAAACGTCCGATCGTCGCGCGGCCTGAGGAGCCCCTGGAGATGCCCACGCGGGTCACGGGCGGGACGCGCGGCGAGTTGGAGGAACGCGAGATCGGCGCCGATGACGTCGAGGCCATCGGGGCGGGCGAGGAGCGGCGCGTGCTTAACGACGGCACCAAAGCCACCCGCGCCGGAAAACCCACACCGCCACCGTCCATCTTCGGCGACTAGAAGTTGGGTAAAATTACCCACTATGACTAACCTCCAGAGGCTTGCAGAGCTGGTCAAGGAACTCGCGGTTGTCCACGGCAAGGTGACGTTGTCGTCGGGCAAAGAGGCTGATTACTACGTTGACCTGCGCCGGGCGACGTTGCACCATGAGGCAAGTCCGCTGATTGGCGCGCTGCTGCGTGAGCTGACGAAGGACTTGGATTTCGATGCCGTCGGCGGCCTGACCCTCGGCGCCGACCCAGTTGCCACGGCAATCATGCATGCGGATGGCCGTCCGATTGACGCGTTCGTCGTGCGCAAGGAAGCCAAGAAGCACGGCATGCAGCGTCGCATCGAAGGCCCGTCTATCCAGGGTAAACGGGTGCTCGTGGTGGAGGACACCACCACGACTGGTAACTCGCCTCTGACTGCCGTTGAGGCCTGCCGCGCGGAGGGCGCGGAGGTAGTTGCGGTGGCAACCGTCGTCGACCGCGCGACCGGCGCCGCCCAAGTCATCGAGGACGCCGGCGTGGAGTACAGGTTCCTGCTGGGCCTCGAAGATTTGGGCCTTGCTTAACGACGATCGGGGCCGTCCGGGCCCGGATGCCGCGGGCCCGGATGCCGCGGAGGCTGGCGCGAAAGGCCCCACCGAATGGAACGAGGGCCGCCACGGCGTGGGCCCTTGGGAAGGCCAGTGGCCGGACGACCCCCGCTTCGACCCGGAATTTCTCCGTGACGGGGACCGTCGCAACGTGGTTGACGCCTACCGGTACTGGTCCTTAGAGGCGATCCGGGCTGAATTGGATTCGCGCCGCCACCCGTTCCACGTTGCGATTGAGAACTGGGAACACGACATGAATATCGGCACCGTCGTGCGCACGGCGAATGCGTTCCTAGCTGAGGCCGTGCACATTGTGGGGCGCAAGCGGTGGAACCGTCGCGGCGCGATGGTGACCGACCGTTACCAGCACATTTGCCACCATGAGAACCTGGAATCGCTCGTCGCAATGGCGCGGGAGCGAGGGCTCACGATCGTGGCTATCGATAACACTCCCGGCGCCGTCCCGCTGGAAACGGTGGAGCTGCCGCGCGATTGCATTCTGCTCTTCGGCCAAGAAGGCCCCGGCGTGACCGAAGAGGCCCAAGGGGTGGCTAGCATGACGTGCTCCATCGCGCAGTTCGGTTCGACGCGGTCGATCAACGCGGGTGTCGCGGCCGGTATCGCGATGCACGCGTGGGTGCGCCAGCACGCCGATCTCTCCCAAGCCTGGTGACGTAAATCACTATTCGCTCTGACCTGTTGGCATGGTACAAATTTTATTGAACTACATAACAATGCCGTAACGGTTGGGGAACATTTTTGCCCGCTGTGACATTGCACTGCACAAGAACCCGCTGCTGTAGGCATGTAGCGCAACGTTTCGATCCAGGTTTGGGAGGTGGCAGGAATGGCAGAGATCTGGGCGCATCGCGCGGACCTCGCTGAGGAGGCAATCGCTGCTCGGCACGGCACGAAGTTATGGGGCATCCCGGGGACAAATCTGGCCGTGGTTGCCTGGCCGCCGATCCAATCGGAGCGCCTGTTTGTCCAGTGGCATTACTGGTGGCAGGCGCATTACCTCGACTGCCTCGTCGATGCGAATCTGCGCCGCAGCACGAAGCAACGCCGCTTCCGCATTAACCGGACGGCGCGCGCGGTGGCGTGGCGCAACGTCGGCAAGCTGGTCCGCAATTCTTATTACGACGACAAGGCATGGCTCGCCCTCGCGCTCGCGCGGGCCGCGGAGGCGGACAAGGTGCGTCGCCCGAAGCAGCTCGAAGCACTGCAGAGCAACCTCCTCGCAGGCATCGATGGCACCCGCCGCGTCCTGCCGTGGCGCTCAAAGGACAATTTCTTTAACGTTCCCGCCAACGGCCCCGCCGCAATCATGATGGCGCGCACTGGTCGCGTCGAGGAAGCCCGCACGATCGTCGACTGGATCTTAGCCAACCTCATGAACAAAGACGGCCTGGTCATGGACGGCATCCGCGACAAAGACGCTGGCCCCCACACCGTCACCGCCATCTACACCTACAACCAGGGCACGCTGCTCGGCGCCATGGTAGAGCTTTCATTGCTTAACGACGAAGCGCTCGCCGCCTCTGCGCCGAGCGCCACCTCCGGCGATTACTACCAAGAGATCACGTCGCTGATCCAGGCGATTTCGATGCACATGGCCACCCCGGCCGGCGTGATTGACCACCCGCGCGACGGGGTCGGTGACGGCGGGCTGTTCCGCGGAATCTTGGTGCGTTACCTCGCGGACGCGGCGGTGCGCCTCCCAGAATCCCAGGTCGCGGCAAAGGCGGCAGCGGAGCGCCTGGTCATGGCCTCGGCTGAAAGCATGTGGGAGAACCGCTTGGAGGTCGACGGGCTGCCGGTCTTCCCGTGCCGCTGGACAGAAGACGCCCGTCTGCCGCACAACTACTACCGGGATATAGAACACAGCTCAGGAAATGCAGCATCGAACCTGAGCAATATCGCGGAGCGCGAACTATCCTGCCAGCTCTCGGGCTGGATGCTGCTGGAGGCGGCGGCGCGAATCACAGCCCATAAGGCGAAGGGGAACCCGATGCTGTGAGGCCGGTCGTCGATAAGCGTGCTTAGCTGCGGCGAACGTCGGCCGAAAGTGGTAGGTATGGAAGTGTCACTGCCATCAAAAGTAAAGGACTCGATACATGCCTATCGCAACCCCTGAGGTCTACAACGAAATGCTCGACCGCGCCAAGGCAGGCGGCTTCGCCTTCCCGGCCATCAACTGCACCAGCTCGGAGACCATCAACGCAGCTCTGCGTGGTTTCGCCGAGGCTGAGTCCGACGGCATTATCCAATTTTCCACCGGCGGTGCGGAGTTCGGCTCCGGCCAGTCCGTGAAGAACAAGGTCGCCGGCGCGAAGGCACTGGCCCAGTTCGCGCACGAAGTTGCCGCGCACTACGACATCAACGTGGCGCTGCACACGGACCACTGCCAGAAGGAAGTTCTGGATGAGTACGTCCGCCCGCTGATCGCGATCTCCCAGGAGCGCGTGGACCGCGGCGAACTCCCACTGTTCCAGTCCCACATGTGGGACGGCTCCGCTATCCCGATCGATGAGAACCTGGAAATCGCCCAGGAGCTGCTGGAGAAGGCTCACAACGCGAACATCATCCTCGAGGTTGAGATCGGCGTCGTCGGCGGCGAGGAAGACGGCGTTGAGGCGAAAGCCGGCGCGAATCTCTACACCACGCCTGAGGATTTTGAAAAGACCATCGACGCCATCGGTACTGGTGAGAAGGGCCGCTACCTGCTCGCCGCTACCTTCGGCAACGTCCACGGCGTGTACAAGCCGGGCAATGTGAAGCTGCGCCCGGAGGTTCTGGATGAGGGCCAGAAGGTGGCCATCGCCAAGCTTGGGCTCGAAGAGGGCTCCAAGCCGTTCGACTTCGTCTTCCACGGTGGCTCCGGCTCCGAGAAGGAGAAGATCGAGGAAGCTCTGCGCTACGGCGTGATCAAGATGAACGTGGACACCGACACCCAGTACGCGTTCACCCGCCCGATCGTGACCCACATGTTCCAGAACTACGACGGCGTGCTCAAGGTCGACGGCGAAGTGGGCAACAAGAAGGTCTACGACCCGCGCTCCTACATGAAGAAGGCCGAGGTCTCCATGGCCGAGCGTGTCGTTGAAGCCTGCCAGGACCTCCACTCCGTGGGCAAGACCCTGTCGAAGTAGCACCTTTGCTTATCGACGAATAACCCGCCGCCCGCTCTCCCCGCGCCGCGCGGCGGGTTTTCTTTGCCTCAATCCCTCGCCGCGGCTCACCCCCGCGCCCGGCACCGGCGCCCAGCACCGGCCCCGGCACTCCGAGCCCCCGGCCCCACACGCGCGGCCGGCTGGTTTACTCTGATCCCGTGAACCACATTACGACGCGCGCGCGGGTCGCCGCGCAACAATCTTTAACGGCGCGCGCGGAGCGCGTTCTGCGGCGCATCTTGCCCGCCCTGCAGATTGGCCTCGCCGCGGGTTTGGCCTACTGGATCGCCCACGAATGGGTAGGCCACCACCAACCCTTCTTCGCGCCGGTATCGGTCGTTCTGATCGTTGGTTTCTCTGGCGGCGAGCGCATCAACCGCGCCTTCGACATCTCCCTCGGCTGCGTTTTCGGCGTTCTGCTCGGTGACCTGTTCTTCGCCCCGTTGGGTGCCGGCGGCTGGCAGATCGCGCTCGCCGTCACGGTGTCGCTGCTGTTCGCGTCATTCTTCACAAAATCGGAACTAGTCGCAGCTCAGTGCGCGATTGGCTCGGTGCTCATCGCGACGATCCTGCCGCCAGGTTCCGCCGTGACCGGCATCGACCGCACGATCGACGCCTTCATCGGGTCGCTCGTTGGACTCGTGGTGCTCGGCTTGTTGCCCACCGCGCCACTCACCGCCGCGCGCCTAGAAATCGCCAGCGTGCTCAAGGTCCTGAGCGCCGTGCTTAGCGACGTCTCCTCCTCCCTCCGCAACGCCCAAACCACCGCACCAGCCACTAGCCCGACCGCCACCCCGACCCGTTCTGCCCCCCGCGACACTACGGCGGCGGCCCTGGAAACGATTCGCGGAACCCAAACCGGCATCGATGCCATCTCATCCGCCACAAAATACGGCCGTGAACAGGCACGTTTGTCCCCGTTCTTCTGGCGTACTCGTGGTGAGGTCACCTCTCTATCCCAAGTCGCAGTTCCCACCGATAACGCGATCCGCAACACCCGCGTGCTGGTCCGCCGCGCTTTAGTTCTTGCTGAAGACCGCGATCCGGTCTCAGACACCCAGCTTGAAATCCTCAACGAACTTGCGGACATCACCCTCGACATCGCTGCCGTCTACGACTCTCCGTTCCGGCGTTTGCCCAGGTACAGCCGCGACCGCTCGGCCGCGCTCGGGTTCACTAAGACCCCAAGCCCCTTCAAGCAAGCCCGTGCCGAGAAAATTCCTGAGCTTGAGCAACGCCTGCGCGTTCTCGCAGCCAAAACTGGCCTTGATGTCCTTGATGTTCCTGGCCAGGATCGCCCGGCGTTGTCCGCAGCGGTGATCTTGGGGCAGTCGCGTTCCCTGATCGTTGATCTTCTCCAGATTTGCGGCGTCCCCCGGGAGAAGGCCATCGCGACGCTCGCACCAACATCGGATCACCCTGGCTTCGCGCCCGACCTCACGACCGACCTCACGACCGATACGCGAAATTAGTAACCAACTTTCGATAGGCCTTTTAAAACCCCAGGTCACAGGCTCGGGCTAAATTGGTGAGACATCAGCAAATCAAAATTTCGCGAATCGCCGTTGTGAGACGTTCATCACCACAGGGAACCTGGACTCGCTCGCCGCAGTCTAAAGGGTATGAAAAACCCTAATTACAGAAAATCAGTACACCCATACCCCGAACACTCACATCCAGAACACCCGCACCCAGAACACCCAACCCCAGAACACCCAACCCCAAAACACCCAACACCAGAACCACTCAAACCCCCGGTGAAGTTGGAAAACAACATGTCCATCTTCCATTCGGTCGAGGGGTGGATCAATACGCAAGGCCTTGGCGAGCTCGTCTCCGGCAAGTACTGGTTTTTGCCCAATGACGGCACAGAGCGTTCCGCGCACCTCGCCTCGCTGCAGGCCTTTCATCATCCAAGGCGCATCCAGTTCAACGTTATCGCTGCAGCGCGCGCGGTCGCGATGGCGCTTGAGCGCCCCGGATACGTCATCATCGGGTTGAGCGCATTGATGGTCTTCGGTCTCGGTTTCTTCGGCGACGCATGCGACACCACCCTCGCGGGCCCCGTCCGACTCACAAAGTTGGGGATGGCGCGCAGCCCCACGGTCTTTCGTCGATACGCGAGCGAAACGTGGACTGTCTTCTACGATCGACGGCCGGTTGCTATCAGTGCGCCCGCGGTCGCTGTCGTCGATACGCTTAAGCACCTTCGCTCCGGCTTCCACCAATGGCCCACCCCTGCGTGGTTTGCGGATGCCGTGCTCTTTCGAGCAATTTCGCTTATCGACGCGACCCGCCGCCACCTCGGGATCCACCCCCACGACATCCTCGACGCCGCCCGCGGGAAAGTGGACCGAAAATGGCTGTTGAAAGCACTGCGGCTTTCCAGTGAGCTTGCCGATTCACCGAAGGAGACCGAGGTGCGCATGCTCCTTAAAATTCTGTTGACCGAGCCGAGGCTCGCGTCCCAGGAATTCTGGGACAGCCTGGCGATCCCGTCGAAATTCTGGGCCGCGGTCCGCGCGCTGAAGCTGCAGGTGAGCGAGCAGGTGCCTGTGTTCAAAGGGGAGCGGCTGATAACGGTGCTGGATCTAGCGCTGGTTGAGCTCAAAATCGCGATCATGTACGACGGGGAACACCACCTCGCCCGGAAGCAGCGCGATCGGGATGCGCGCATCTATTTGGAACTCGAGGCCCAGGGCTGGATCGTATTGCGCCTGTCCGCGAATACCCTGGCGGATCTTCCCGAATACCTTGCGGTTGCGCTCCGGGCGCGAGTGGGCGGCCTGCCGGAGCTCCCCTAACCCGCGGACGCGCGATTCGCCGCCCGGACCCGATCCCGGGCCGGGCGGTCCGCCCCGCCGCGAAGGGGCGATTCGCGAAATTTGTATCCAACTTTCGATAGGCCTCGCATCGTCGCAGGTCACAGCCCTGGGCGATTTCGGTGCCATGACAGCAAATCAAAATTTCGCGAATCGGTCCTGGGGCGCGGAGGCCCGCGGCGGCCCGCGAAGGCCCGCGGGCCCGACTTAGAAACGAAAACTGCCCCGACCAATACGGTCAAGGCAGTTTTCTTTAGTTAATTAGTGCCTAGGCACGGTGCCCGTTGGGGGCGGGGTGCTTAGCGGTTCTCGAAGCCGCGCTCGCCCTCGACGCCCTCGACGACCTGGCCGTCGGTCTCGATGCGCTCCTTGGCAACGTCCTCGGAGACGCGCTGGGTTTCCTGAACGGTCTCGGTGCCCAGGGAAACCTTCTCAACCGGCACGGATTCCTTGGACACGGTCACGCGGTCCTCGTGCAGGGTAACGGAAGCCTCAGCCTCGCCGATCTGGCCGTCGAAGTTAGCGCGGTCAGCGTCGGTGATCGGCTCGCGGGTGATGCGGACCTCTTCGCGCTCAACCGGAACCTCGACGGTCTCGGTCTCGTGAACGACGTACTTGCGCAGGCGAACCTGGCCAGCCTCGACGCGCTCCTTGCCAACGTTGAGCTGCTCCTCGGAACGGATCAGGGTGCCGTCCTCAGCAACCTGAGCGTCTGCGAACTCGCGGCGGTCAGCCTCAACGTTCTCGCCAGCAGCGTAGCCAGCGCCTGCAGCTGCCTCGCCGGTCTGGTCGTACTCAGCGCCGGTTGCGTAACGTGCGCGGTCCTCGGTGCCCTCGAGACCGTAGTGGCGGTAGAAAGCCTCCTGGTCAGCGTTGGTGAGGTGGCCGTTCTCGTCCAGATCCGGAGCGTCCTCGATGCGCTCCTTCGGGAAAGCGAGGTGCAGGTCGCCATCGGTCAGGGAGTGGCCGCGCAGCGGAACGATGGACTCGCCGGAGCCGAACAGGCCGTGGTTGACGGAGATGAAGTCCGGCTGGCCGGTGGTGTCGTTAACGTAGACGTCCTTGACGGAACCAACCTTCTCGCCGTTTACGTCGTATGCGGTTGCGTTTGCAAGGTCCTCGATGCGGTTGAAGTCAGACATAATGTTCTCCTTGTTGCTTTCGCTTTTAAAGCTTTTGGTTTTTTCGTTTCGTTTGAAGCGAACAATTACGAACTTAGCCACGCTTGACGACGGCCCGCTCGCGCCAACCATCCCACCCCAAAGATCAATCGAAAGTTTGAGGGCGTTCCGGGTAATGCTCCGTATTATGTCGCGCACCCAAGGGCTTTTGGGGCTTTCATGGGGTTTTGTGGGGTGGGGTAACGGAGGGGAATCTGCCAGCGCACGGGACGGTCGCGGATAGGTCACCGAAAGGTCACGGGGAATCACATTCGAAACAAATGTGATATGAATCACATTTTCCGGGATTGGGGGAACCTAAGGTTTTTCCGGTCGTCCGGCGGTCGTTTTCGCCCCACTGGCACCGTCGCGGGGCAACCGCGGAGTAGTCACCGATTAGTTGCTGGGCCGAACTGCTTGAATGTCGCGCAAATGCCGGTAAAACGTGGCTGCGGTCTGCGGTTTTGGGGTTTTGATGGCGCGTGCAGCGGAGGCCCCGCCAGCGCCATCGACCGATACGGTGAACCCCGGCCCGCCCACCTGGACCGCGCGCCCGGTGAGAACCGTGGCGGGATCGGGCCGCAGGCGCGGCTCGGAACCACGCGCGGTTCCACTCGCGGGCATTGACAAAAGAGTTGCTGCGGCCAAGCCGGGCGCGCCCTGGGTGGGGACGATCCGCGCGCCGCGAGCGGCCTCGCGCGCAAAGCGAGCGCTGGCCCGACGCTCCTTGACGCGGCCCAGCCATCCTTGGGTGCTGCCGGGCTCGGCGGGTGCTGGCTGGGAGAGGAGTACGCCAGAATCCACGATGATTTCACCGATAAACGGTCCGCCATCCGCGCCCAGGATCGTGGCGGAGCCGGCGATGACTTCGCCTTTGTCAGTGCGAATGCACGGCAGGGGCGAGACTGATCCATGAAGAGCGACATCAACGGCGTCGTCGCGACTCAGAGCCTCAAGTCCCCACACGGCTGCGGCCGGGGATGCCGGTGCCTGGGAGGAAGGCACGTCAGGGATAAAGGACACCTCGGCCCACAGGTAATCCCCGCGCATCATGCGGGTCAACACGGCGGACAGCGCAGCGTCAGAACCGGACACGATTACGCGGAGGGGTTCGCTGAACTTCTGGGGCGCGAAGGTTGGCTCGGCCATGTAGGGGGCGGATGGGTTGGAGGTGAGGTCGGTGAGGGAGGGGGTGTCGTCGATAAGCGAAAGCTCCTTGGCGATGGAATCAAGGAACCGTAAGTCGCCGCGGGAGGGGACGGGGGGCAAAGCGACGCGTTGTGTGCCGGGGATCGACAGGTCGCAGCATGCGCAGTGAATGATCCGCATGCGGTTCACGGTACAATATGCACGGATTCAAGCTAAGGGGAGTGATCTCATGTCCGCCATCATCATCGTCGGTGCTCAATGGGGCGACGAGGGCAAAGGCAAGGCCACGGACATCCTGGGCGGCCGCGTTGATTACGTGGTCAAGCCCAACGGCGGCAACAACGCTGGTCACACGGTGGTTGTTGGCGGTGAGAAATATGAGCTTAAGCTGCTGCCCGCGGGTGTGCTGAGTGAAAATGCCACGCCCGTGCTGGGTAACGGCGTGGTGATCAACCTTGAGGCGCTCTTCAGCGAGATCGACGGGCTGGAGGCGCGCGGCGCGAACGCGTCACGGCTGCGGATCAGCTCGAACGCGCACCTCGTCGCGCCGTACCACCAAACGCTGGACAAAGTGCAGGAGCGCTTCTTAGGCAAACGCGCGATTGGCACGACCGGCCGCGGCATCGGGCCGACGTACTCAGACAAGGTCGCCCGCGTGGGCATTCGCGTGCAAGATCTTTTCGACGAATCGATCCTCCGCCAAAAGATCGAAAGTGCTCTGGACGTAAAAAACCAGATGCTGGTGAAGATGTACAACCGCAAGGCCATCGAAGTCGACGCGATCATGGACTACTTCATGGGCTACGCCGACCGCGTGAAACCCATGGTCATCGACGCTGAGCGCACGCTTAACGACGCTCTGGATCGCGGCGAACACGTCCTCATGGAAGGCGGCCAGGCGACCATGCTGGACGTGGACCATGGAACGTATCCGTTTGTGACCTCGTCGAACCCGACCGCCGGCGGCGCCTGCGTGGGATCGGGCATCGGGCCGACGCGGATTACTGCGTCGCTGGGCATTATTAAGGCCTACACCACCCGCGTCGGCGCCGGGCCTTTCCCCACGGAACTCTTTGACAAATGGGGCGACTACCTGCAAGAAGTCGGCGGCGAAGTCGGCGTGAACACCGGCCGCAAACGCCGCTGCGGGTGGTACGACTCCGTCATCGCCCGCTACGCATCCCGCGTCAACGGCTTTACGGATTACTTCCTGACCAAGCTGGATGTGCTGACTGGTATCGGGGAAATCCCCATCTGCGTCGCCTACGACGTCGACGGCACGCGTTACGACGAAATGCCACTCACCCAAACCGAATTCCACCACGCCGAGCCGATCTTCGAAACCATGCCGGCCTGGGATGAGGACATCACCGACATCACCTCCTTCGACGACCTTCCGCAGCGCGCCAAGGACTACGTCCTCCGCCTCGAAGAGCTCTCCGGCGCGCCGATCTCCTACATCGGCGTTGGCCCCGGCCGCGACCAGACCATCGTCCGCCACGACGTCATGGAGCGCTAACCCCGCTCCACCCCCGACCCGCCCGCGCGGTGGCTACGAGATGCTGCTCGTCATGAGTGTTAGAGCGGAAGCAGCAGGTGCAAAGGCTGTCCGGGGAACTCGAGAAATTCGGACTTGTTTAAGTAGAACTGCTTGGCGGTTTCGTTGTAGCGGTGGATGACAAGGCCCATGGCGCCGATTGTCGTGGAGGCGGACTCGGCGCGCACGATGGCGTCGCGAAGTAGTGCGGTGCCTAAGCCCTTTCCTTGAGCGCGCTTGTCTACGGCGAAGCGGCCAAGAATTATGACGGGCGTCATTATGGGTCGGTTGCCGCCGGGTAATCCTGTGGGAAGCTCGTCCTTGAGTACACTGCCCGCGGAGAGGCAGTAGTAACCGACGACCTCGTCGTTAACCGTGCTCACGTATGTTACTGAGTTCTTGGCTTTCTGGTTCTTCCATGCGAAGCGGCGGAGCCACAGATCGAGCTCGTCGATTCCAGAGCAGAAATTGCGCGAGTTATCTTTCTTGTCCAGCACACGGGTTGGCTGGACAATCCCCCCGGGCCCCCCTTTAATCAAGCGTGAAATCCTTCCCAAAGACGGTCTCGCCTGTCATGAGCGCTTGGTACTTGGGTCCCCGGACCGGTTTTTCCAGTGCCTCGAGAAACTCGTTATATTGTTCCGAGCTCAGAAAGAAATAACGCTTATCAGCTAGAACCGTGTCAGCCTTGGCCAGAGCGCTGGCGAGGACAAACTCGGTAACGCTTACTTCTTCGGTCTTGGCGGCCTCGCGCAGCCGGGCGTCCTGCGACGCAGTGGCGCGCAACTGGAGCCGCTTGTCCTTTGTTTCAGTGGTCATGTTTCCGTCCCGTATGTGGTCTGTACACACAGTGTACGTCAATCGGTCATGGAAGGGGTCACGTAAGACGGGCATGCGCGGTGCCGCAACCGAGTCCGCGGGCTTGGTGTAGATCCGTACGAATTTTCGGCGGAAAAACCCCAGGTCGCCCTCGGCTGATTTCCGAACGGATCTACGGGAAAAGGGTTTCCCTCCCGCGCGGTTGCGTTGCAGGGGACGCGAGGTGTGGGGAGGGAAGGGGGGTGAGCTGGCCGCTGCCAGGTCAGGGGAGGAGGGGCTAGTTGCGGGACAGCGACTTATCTCGCACATGCGAAATCGGCAATTAATTTCTGGGGACACCTTCGGTCCCTTTACAAACCCCGCGCGATGGTCTAAGGTTGATCGTTGCGCTGGAAGCCGAGACCGAGGGTTCATTTTGAAAAGCCTTGTCAGATCGTTTACGTCAAGCACGATGCTTGAGAAAACACGGTTTGACAAGGTGATTTTGTGGTCCCTGGGGTCGGTTTTCCACAGGTAACTAATCCAAATTTTAGACGACCATCTACTAGCGGGTGTTGTCGCGGTGTGTATATAGCGGCAGCCGTGGATGAACAACCCCGCGTGAGGTGCTGGAAGGACCCCCCTTGGCAGTCCAGAACGCCAATAACGCAGCTACCCCTACTACCGCCATCCCGGGCGCGCCTGAGCGCTACTCGTTTGCAAAGATCGATGAGCCGATCGCGCTTCCGGGTCTTCTTGACGTCCAGCTTGAGTCTTTCGCGTGGCTCGTTGGTGACCCGGACTGGCGTGAGCGTCAGCAAGAGGCCCGTGGCCCCGAGGCGCTGATTACGTCCGGTCTTGAAGACATCCTGGAGGAGTTCTCCCCGATCCAGGACTTCTCCGGCAACATGAGTCTGACTCTGTCTGAGCCGTACTTCGAGGATGTGAAGTACTCGGTTGATGAGTGCAAAGAGAAGGACATTAACTATTCTGCGCCGCTGTACGTCACCGCGGAGTTCACTAACGGTGAGACGGGCGAGATTAAGTCCCAGACCGTGTTCATCGGTGACTTCCCGTTGATGACGGAGAAGGGCACGTTCATCGTTAACGGTACTGAGCGCGTGATTGTTTCCCAGCTCGTACGTTCCCCGGGCGTCTACTTCGATGAGACGATTGATAAGTCCACGGAGCGCCCGCTGCACTCGGTGAAGGTTATTCCGTCCCGTGGTGCGTGGCTGGAGTTTGACGTCGATAAGCGTGACACGGTGGGTGTGCGCATCGACCGCAAGCGTCGTCAGCCGGTGACCGTGCTGTTGAAGGCTCTTGGTTGGACCACGGAGCAGATCAAGGAGCGCTTCGGCTTCTCCGAAATCATGATGGCTACGCTCGAGTCCGACGGCGTTGCTAACACGGACGAGGCCCTGCTGGAGATCTACCGCAAGCAGCGCCCAGGTGAGCAGCCGACGCGTGACCTTGCGCAATCGCTTCTCGACGGTGCGTTTTTCCAGGCGCGTCGTTATGACCTGGCTCGTGTTGGCCGCTACAAGGTGAACCGCAAGCTGGGCCTGGGCGGGGACCACGATGGTGAGAACACGCTGACTGAAGAAGATATCGCCACCACGCTGGAGTACCTGGTGCGCCTGCACGCGGGTGAGCGTGAGATGACGTCGCCGACCGGTGAGGTCATCCCGATTTCCACGGACGATATTGACCACTTTGGTAACCGCCGCCTGCGCACCGTGGGTGAGTTGGTGCAGACGCAGTTCCGCACGGGTCTGTCCCGCATGGAGCGCGTCGTGCGTGAGCGCATGACCACGCAGGATGCGGAATCGATTACGCCGACGTCGTTGATCAACACCAAGCCGGTGTCCGCAGCGATCCGCGAGTTCTTCGGTACCTCCCAGCTGTCCCAGTTCATGGACCACAACAACTCCCTGTCGGGGCTGACGCACAAGCGTCGTCTGTCCGCGCTGGGCCCGGGTGGTCTGTCCCGTGAGCGCGCCGGCATTGAGGTGCGCGACGTGCACCCGTCCCACTACGGCCGCATGTGCCCGATTGAGACTCCGGAAGGCCCGAACATTGGTCTGATCGGTGCGCTGGCGTCCTACGCGCGCGTCAACCCGTTCGGTTTCATTGAGACGCCGTACCAGAAGGTCGTCGACGGCAAGCTGACTGACCAGGTTGAGTACCTCACCGCTGATGAGGAAGACCGCTACGCCATCGCCGAGGCCGCGACTGCCCGTGACGCTGACGGCACGATCACCGCTGACCGCATTGAGGTCCGCCTCAAAGACGGTGACATCGGCGTGACGGACGCAAACGGCGTCGACTACTTAGACATTTCCCCGCGCCAGATGGTGTCCGTGGCTACGGCAATGATTCCGTTCCTCGAGCACGATGACGCGAACCGCGCGCTGATGGGTGCGAACATGCAGAAGCAGGCTGTGCCGCTGCTGCGCTCCGAGGCTGCCTACGTTGCAACCGGTACGGAGCTGCGCGCTGCGTACGACGCGGGTGACACCGTTATCGCGCGCGAAGCCGGTGTGGTCACCGACGTCACCGGTGACGTGATCACCATCATGAGCGACGAGGGCCACTACGAGTCCTACCTGCTGCGCACGTTCGAGCGCACGAACCAGGGAACCTGCTACAACCAAACTCCGATCGTCGATAATGGCCAGCGCGTGGAAGCCGGCCAGGTGATTGCGGACGGCCCGGGCACGAAGAACGGTGAGATGGCGCTGGGCACGAACCTGCTCGTTGCGTTCATGCCGTGGGAAGGCCACAACTACGAGGACGCGATCATTTTGAACCAGCGCGTCGTCGAGCAGGACACGCTGACCTCGATCCACATTGAGGAACACGAGGTTGACGCCCGCGACACGAAGCTGGGTGCGGAAGAAATCACGCGTGAGATCCCGAACGTCAGCGAGGACGTGCTCAAGGACCTCGACGAGCGCGGTATTGTTCGCCCGGGTGCGGACGTGCGCGACGGCGACATCTTGGTGGGTAAGGTCACCCCGAAGGGTGAGACCGAGCTGACGCCGGAAGAGCGCCTGCTGCGCGCGATCTTCGGCGAGAAGGCCCGTGAGGTGCGCGACACCTCCCTGAAGGTTCCGCACGGTGAGACCGGTAAGGTCATCGCGGTCCAGCGCTTCTCCCGCGACGAGGGCGACGACCTGCAGCCAGGCGTGAATGAGATGGTGCGCGTCTACGTTGCGCAGAAGCGCAAGATCCAGGACGGCGACAAGATGGCTGGCCGCCACGGCAACAAGGGTGTCGTGGGCAAGATCCTCCCGCAGGAAGACATGCCGTTCATGGCGGACGGTACCCCGGTGGACATCATCCTGAACACCCACGGTGTTCCGCGTCGTATGAACATCGGCCAGGTGCTGGAGGTTCACCTCGGCTGGCTGGCTCACGCCGGTTGGACCGTTGACCCTGAGGACCCGAACAACGCTGAGCTGCTAAAGACCCTGCCGGAGTCCCTCTACGACGTCCCGGCCGAGTCGCTCACCGCAACGCCGGTGTTCGACGGCGCCACCAACTCGGAAATCGCAGGTCTTCTGGCCAACACCAAGCCCAACCGCGACGGCGACGTCATGGTTGACGGCGACGGCAAGACAATGCTTTTCGACGGCCGGTCGGGTGAGCCATTCAAGTACCCCATCTCCGTGGGCTACATGTACATGCTCAAACTGCACCACCTTGTCGACGAGAAGATCCACGCCCGTTCCACCGGCCCGTACTCCATGATTACGCAGCAGCCGCTGGGTGGTAAGGCCCAGTTCGGTGGCCAGCGCTTCGGTGAGATGGAGGTGTGGGCAATGCAGGCATACGGCGCCGCCTACACCCTGCAGGAACTGTTGACCATCAAGTCCGACGACGTGGTGGGTCGCGTGAAGGTCTACGAGGCCATTGTCAAGGGCGACAACATCCCAGACCCGGGCATCCCGGAGTCCTTCAAGGTGTTGCTCAAGGAGCTCCAGTCCCTGTGCCTGAACGTCGAAGTGCTGTCCACCGACGGCACGCCGATGGAACTCTCCGGCGATGACGACGAGTACGACCAGGCCGGCTCCTCCCTGGGCATCAACCTGTCCCGCGACGAAGGTGCCGCAGCCGACACAGCTTAAACGCATTCGCGTTTTCGCTGTGCCAACTGCGGCACGGGGGAAGCACGGAAGCTTAAACGCATTCGCGTTTTCGCTGTGCCAACTGCGGCACGGGGGAAGCACGGAAGCATTCAACCTAAACAACGAAGAACAAATTCAACTTCAAACCCTCCGTCGATAAGCGGAGGGCGAAAGGAACACGTACGTGTTTGACGTCAACCTCTTCGACGAGCTCCGCATCGGCCTGGCCTCCGCTGATGACATCCGCCGTTGGTCCAAGGGCGAGGTGAAAAAGCCTGAGACCATTAACTACCGCACCCTGAAGCCGGAAAAGGACGGCCTGTTCTGCGAGCGCATCTTCGGCCCGACCCGCGACTGGGAGTGCTCCTGCGGTAAATACAAGCGTGTCCGCTACAAGGGCATCGTCTGTGAGCGCTGTGGTGTGGAAGTGACCAAGTCCAAGGTCCGCCGCGAGCGCATGGGCCACATTGAGCTGGCCGCGCCCGTGACCCACATCTGGTACTTCAAGGGTGTGCCGTCGCGCCTGGGTTACCTGCTGGACCTCGCGCCGAAGGATCTTGAGCGCATCATTTACTTCGCGGCCAACATCATCACTAGCGTTGATGAAGAGGCCCGCCACTCTGACATGTCCACCCTTGAGGCGGAAATGGTGCTGGAGAAGAAGGAAATCGAGCAGGACACCGAGTCCGAGATTGCCAAGCGCGCGCAGAAGCTCGAGGAGGACCTCGCTGAGCTTGAGTCCTCTGGTGCGACCGCCGCTGCCCGAAAGAAGGTGCAGAACGCGGCTGATAAGGAAATGTCGCAGATGCGCGACGCCGCTGAGCGCGAGATCGAGCGCCTCGACGAGATCTGGAACACCTTTGTCAAGCTCGCGCCGAAGCAGATGATTATTGACGAGAACCTCTACGAGGAACTCGAAGACCGCTACGAGGACTACTTCACCGGCGGCATGGGCGCAGAAGCGATCCAGACCCTGATCCGCAACTTCGACCTGGATGCCGAGGCAGAAGAGCTGCGCACGATCATCGCTGAGGGCAAGGGCCAGAAGAAGGTCCGCGCACTCAAGCGCCTCAAGGTTGTTGCTGCGTTCCAGCGCTCCGGCAACGACCCGGCCGGCATGATCTTAGATTGCATCCCGGTGATCCCACCGGAGCTGCGCCCGATGGTGCAGCTGGAAGGTGGCCGCTTTGCTACCTCCGACCTGAACGACCTGTACCGTCGCGTGATCAACCGCAACAACCGTCTCAAGCGCATGATTGAGCTCGGCGCGCCAGAGATCATTGTGAACAATGAGAAGCGCATGCTGCAGGAGTCCGTGGACGCGCTGTTCGACAACGGCCGCCGCGGCCGCCCCGTCACTGGCCCGGGTAACCGCCCGCTGAAGTCACTGTCTGACCTGCTGAAGGGTAAGCAGGGCCGCTTCCGCCAGAACCTGCTGGGTAAGCGCGTGGACTACTCCGGTCGTTCCGTGATTATCGTTGGTCCGCAGCTGAAGATGCACGAGTGCGGTCTGCCGAAGCTGATGGCTCTTGAGCTGTTCAAGCCGTTTGTTATGAAGCGTCTTGTGGACAATGACTACGCGCAGAACATCAAGTCCGCCAAGCGCATGGTGGAGCGCCAGCGTCCTGAGGTGTGGGACGTCCTCGAAGAGGCGATTTCTGAGCACCCCGTGCTGCTCAACCGCGCGCCGACGCTGCACCGCCTGGGTATCCAGGCCTTCGAGCCGGTGCTGGTTGAGGGTAAGGCAATCCAGCTGCACCCGCTGGCATGTGAAGCGTTCAACGCCGACTTTGACGGTGACCAGATGGCTGTTCACCTCCCACTGAGCGCTGAGGCGCAGGCAGAGGCACGTATCCTCATGCTGTCGTCGAACAACATTTTGTCCCCGGCATCCGGTAAGCCACTGGCTATGCCGCGCCTGGACATGGTGACCGGCCTGTACTTCCTCACCATGATCAAGGGTGAGGGCGAGATCGGCGGCGAGGGCGCGTACGCCCCCGCCGACGAGAACGGACCCGCACGCGGCTACTACTCCGACTACCGCGAGGCCATCATGGCCTACGACCGTGGTGTTCTGGGCCTGCAGGCGCCGATCAAGGTGCGCATCTCCCACCTTCGCCCGACGGTGGAGATCGAGGCAGAGCAGTTCCCCGACGGCTGGACCAAGGGCGAGCCGTGGACGATCGACACCACGCTCGGCCGCATCCTGTTCAACGAGCTGCTTCCGTTCAACTTCTCGTACCAGGAAGGCGCCATGGTGCGTAAGGGCGGCGGCTCCGGCAAGGTGCTGCTGGGTGACATCATCGCAGCGATGGTGGAGAAGTACCCGATGATCACCGTCGCGCAGACGATGGACAAGCTCAAGGACGCAGGTTTCTACTGGGCGACCCGCTCCGGCATCACCATCTCCATGTCTGACGTGCTCGTGCTCCCGAACAAGACCGAGATCTTGGAGGAGTACGAGAAGGAAGCAGAAGCCATTGAGCGCAAGTTCTGGGAGAAGGGTGCTCTGACGGCAGAGAACCGCTACGACCGCTTGGTTGAGCTCTGGCAGGACGCCACCAACAAGGTGGGTCAGGCTGTCGAGGACATCTACCCGGATGACAACCCGATCCCGATGATCGTGAAGTCCGGTGCTGCCGGTAACATGCGCCAGATCTGGACCCTGGCCGGCATGAAGGGCATGGTCGTGAACTCCCGCGGTGAGTACATCACCCGTCCGATCAAGACCTCCTTCCGCGAGGGCCTGAGCGTGATGGAGTACTTCAACAACTCCCACGGTTCCCGTAAGGGCCTGGCCGATACCGCTCTGCGTACCGCGGACTCCGGCTACCTCACCCGTCGTCTCGTCGACGTTGCGCAGGACGTCATCGTCCGCGAAGAGGACTGCGGCACCGCTCAGGGCGTCAAGGTTCCTGTTGCCGAGGCGATTGGCAACCAGGACACCGGCAACGCCAGCTTCGCGCGCCACGATCTGGTCGAGACGTCCGTCGCGGGCCGTGTTCTTGCCGCTGACGCAAAGGATGCTGACGGCAACGTCGTTCTTGAGGCTGGTTCGGAGCTCTCCGAGGACCACATCGATTCCCTCGTTGCTGCGGGTGTCCCTGAGGTCAAGGTCCGCTCCGTGCTGACCTGCCAGACCCCGACCGGTGTCTGCGCGAAGTGCTACGGCAAGTCCATGGCGTCCGGCAAGCTCGTCGACATCGGTGAGGCAGTCGGTATCGTCGCCGCCCAGTCCATTGGTGAGCCGGGTACCCAGCTGACAATGCGTACCTTCCACCAGGGTGGTGTCGGTGGTGACATTACCGGTGGTCTGCCGCGTGTCCAGGAGCTCTTCGAGGCTCGTGTTCCGAAGAACCGCGCGCCGATCGCGTCGGTCGCCGGCACGATCTCGCTGGAAGACGAAGGCAACTTCTGGACACTGACCATCCACCCGGAGGACGGCTCCGACGATGTTGTCTACGAGAAGCTCTCCAAGCGCCAGGGCCTCGCGCAAGTCCGCCGCCCGATGGAGACCAACCCGGATGCGATGATCGAGCGTTCGCTTCGCGACGGGGACACCGTTGTCGTCGGCGACCGCCTGCTGCGCGGTGCCGCTGACCCGCACGACGTGCTCGAGGTCCTCGGCCGTCGCGGCGTCGAAAAGCACCTTATCGACGAAGTGCAGGCCGTGTACCGCACCCAGGGTGTGTCGATCCACGACAAGCACATTGAGATCATCATCCGCCAGATGCTGCGCCGCGGTACGGTCATCGACTCCGGTACCACCGAGTTCCTCCCCGGTACCCTGGTCGATCTCTCCGAGGCACGCCAGATCAACTCCGCCACCGTGGCTGAAGGCGGCCAGCCCGCTGAGCTGCGCAGTGAGATCATGGGTATCACCAAGGCCTCCCTGGCCACCGAGTCCTGGCTGTCTGCGGCCTCCTTCCAGGAGACCACGCGCGTGCTTACCGACGCGGCGATCAACAAGCGCTCCGACAAGCTCATCGGCCTGAAGGAGAACGTGATCATCGGTAAGCTCATCCCGGCCGGTACCGGCATCTCCCGCTACCGCAACATCTCCGTCAAGCCGACGGAAGCCGCCCGCTCCGCCGCCTACTCCATCCCGTCCATCGGCGATGGCATCTACGGCGACGAAGTCTACGGCGAGTTCACCGGCGCCTCCGTGCCGCTGGACGAGTACGGCTTCGACAGCTACCAGTAGCGCCTAAAACCCCGACTACCCCGCAGGAATCCTCCCGCGGGGTAGTCGGGGTTTTTGTCCACCTTGCGGATCTGGCGACGATTCTTAAGCACGCAAGTGTGATTTTGTCGAGCGAATCAGTAAACTATAGGGGTCTACAAATTCTGGTCGAACTTTTTCACTGAGGAGACCCCTATGAACGCTGCTCACGGCTCTGCACGCCGCGCGCTGACGAAACCCTTGGCCTGGCTTTTCGGTGGCGCACTCGCCGTATCCACGGCGGTGATCGTGCCCGCCACGGCCCAGACCGATACCTCCGCTTCGACCCCGGCCACAACGACCACGAACACCAGCGACACCACTTCTACCTCGCTGGCAGACTCAGCTGCTCCTGTTGTTCCAAGTAAGAACCTAGGAGAACCTGTTGGGCCTGACGATAACGCTGAAACCCCCGAGGTTGATAGAGGCGCAGAAGTTCCTGCGCCCAAACCGGTAAAGGTCTCTATCGCGAATGCGGTGGGCAACGCCAAAGGTGTTGGAACACTTGGTTTGAAGCGCGTTAAGGACGCGGATTCCGGCGAAGAGTCCTACACCTTCAAACTCACCTACGTCGTCCGAGTTCAGAATGATGGTAACGGCGCCACCGCCCCTGCATCGCTTAAGCTCAACACGACACTGCCCGATGGTTTTGTGATTGAGAACGTCACATTCAGTAACCAGTCCCTCTATTCGGAGTCGCTAGCCACGAACAAACTGCAAGCTTCGAACAAGTTTGAGGGTGACGCTAAAGATCAGTTGGTTTTCACAGCACCTGGCATGACGACGCACTATGAGTACGTCGTCACAGGAAAAGTTAACAGCGCCGACGCAAAGGAGGCTGAGACCAAAGATAAACAGTGCGAACAGGATGGCACTGGCGCTTTGACAAAGATTGAGCTAGGCGACGGCGACACTCCCCAGACCGAACTATCTGCTCCCTCCGCGTGCAGCGTAGTGAAGATTCCGACCCTGCTCGTCGAGAGCAAGGTCAACGGCAAGGCTGCAGCGACCGAGGCTGAACCCGCGACCGGCAAGACTGGTGAGTACATCAACATGCTGTTGACCATCACCAATCAGGGTGAGGACAAGCTGACGGGAATTTCGCTGAAGGAGACGACTGTAAAGTCGCAATACACCGACACAATTAGCCCAGCGGTAAGCGAGCAGCTTGCTGGTCGAGTCATTGAACTCGATGGAGGGAAATCTACGGACGTTCGAATTGGCGTGCCGGTGCGCAGCGGTACCTATTCTGGTCTGATCACCGCTACAGGCACGGACTCGAAGGGCACGTCTGTGGCTTCGGCACCTGTGAGCTACAACTTCTCGGGCACGTACGTTGCCCCTCCGTCAACGCCGAAGACCACGACGTCGAGCTCTTCCTCGCCCTCGACCCCGCCGTCCGCGACGCCGTCGCCGACGACCACGACGACGTCCGAGTTGTTCCCGGGGCAGAACCAGCTGATGAGTCTGCTTGGTGGCGCAGGTGGACTTGGCGCGCTGACGGGTGCTGGAAATGGGTTGCGTGGTACGAATGTAACCAGGTCAACCACCACGTCAACCACCACGTCGTCCACCTCCACGGAACCCACCTCTGAGGAAACTGATACTGAGACCGAGGTAGTGGAATCCACCGATGGCACCGGTGGCGGCACGCAATACTCCGCGGGCGATGACTCGGATGAGACCTACGACGACACTTCGGTGGAGGACTCCGACGAGATCGATGAGGATGACACTGACGACGAGGACGAGGACACCGACGAAGACGACGAGGACCTGGCGGACACCGGTGCGAACACCATCATGGTGCTCATGCTGGGCATGGTGTTGATCGCGTTCGGTGGAATGCTGATCACGCGTCGTCGTGAAGAGCGCGTCTAAAACAATCACCCAATAGAAAAGCTCTCCTTCTGAACTGCTCCCCATTAGTTGGACTGAGAAAATCAGTTACCGACGAGTGGGGAGTAGTTTTCATTGAGAGCACGAAGTTCGCTGAGTGAGCATCAGCGCGAGCAGTTGGTTGAACTATTTGGGCAAGGCATGGGCTATAAAGCCGCTGCCAATACTCTTGGTGTTTCCAAAGACGCCGCCCGTATGCTCTATCGTCGATTTACGCTGCATGGCAGGCTATGTCTTGTGGAGAAACCGACTAAGCAGCAGTATTCGTTCGACTTCAAGAAGGAAGTTGTCCAACGCCACCTTGCCGGTGAGACAGCGATGGATCTTGCGCGTGAGTTTGGCCTGTCATCAGACCAGCTAGTTAAAGGGTGGTCGTGGAAATGGCGTAAAGGTGGCGATGAGGCACTAAAACCGAAGCCGAAGGGTAGGCCCAAAGGCTCGGTCGCACCGAAGCCGCTCTCGGAGGAAGAGAAGCTGCGCCGCCAGATCGCACGGTTGGAAGCGGAAAACGCCTACTTAAAAAAATTGCGGGACTTGAGGAACCAGGGACGCGCCTGAAAGTCCAGGCGATTGTCATCCTCAAGTCACAACATCGTCTGCAATACCTTTTGGATGCGGCGGGCATGGCGAGATCGACGTTCTTCTACCACCAGAAACGCCTGCGCGAGCCGGATAAGCACGCTGCGCTCAAAGACGCGATCCGGGAAAGTTTCGAGCGTAATAAGCATCGCTATGGCTACCGACGAGTGCTCCTTGACCTGCGCAACCAGGGGTGGGTGGTCAACCACAAGCTCGTCTACAAGCTCATGTGCGAGATGGGGCTTCGAGCCAAGGTCCGCCAGCGCAGGCCCTATGTTTCCTACGCTGGGATGATCAGCCACATTGCCGCCAACACACTTGACCGCAAGTTCACCCCAGATAAGCCAAATGCCGTCTTTGTCAGCGACGTCACCGAGTTCAGGGTCGCAGGCCGCAAGGTATATCTGTCACCGGTGATGGACCTGTTCGACCGTTCAATCGTTGCCCACACCGTGGCTACATCGCCGTCGACAGCGTTTACTGCCGATTCTTTAGCTATGACGATTCAAACGTGTGCACCTGAACCCGGGTGGATGATGCACACCGATCAAGGCTTCCAGTACCAACACGCCTCCTAGCGCAACCTGATCCACGACAACGGTGGTGTTCAGTCGATGTCGCGTAAAGCCAATTGCTACGACAACGCGGTCATAGAGAACTTCTTCGGTCACTTGAAAACCGAGATGTACCACGGCGAGATCTACGACACCATCGAGGAATTCAACCACGCGATCGATGAATACATCGAGTGGTACAACACCGAACGCATCCAACAACGACTCAAGGGCCTGACCCCGATGCAATATCGGAATCAGGCCCTTGGACCCCTAACCGCCTAGAATTAAACCAGTCCAACTATCGGGGGCTAGTTCATTCGGCGGGGTCTTTTGCTTTGATACCGGGGCCCTAAGTTCCCGGGATCCTCGCAATGCTGGCCGGAAGGCGGGAGCCTGCGGGGTCGGTATCGGAATGGACCCGATTGCGGTTTCGGGCCGTCTAACTATGCGGACGGGAGGGAGCGTTTTGGCCGCGAGTTATATTCCTCGACCGAGGAAGAGCTTTGTCAACAGTTTGGAAAAAGTGCGCGGGCGCGGGGCGCCTCGTTGGAGGGATCGGAAAGCCGGACGTATTTTTGAGTATGACCCCTTGCATGGGCACATTGAGGGCTATAACCTGCAAGGAAAGCATGTTGGAGTGTTCGACGTGATCTCAGGCGAACTAATTGGCCCGGCAGTGAAAGGGAGGAGGATCGATGTTTAAGACTTATGTGGAGGCATGTCTCGAGGGGGACGCTTACCTGGATGAAGTGGATAACTGGGTTGATGCATGGCACGACGATGCCCCCGGAAGTGAGAACCTTTCGCTCGAAGAATTCCTTGGTTTCACTGCGGAGGAATATGCCCGGTGGGCAAGGAATGGGGCTGCTTTGCAAGAGATCCTCGAAAATCGTCGATCGCAGAGGCAGGCCATATAAAGCGAAAAAGTTCTGGTGGCTTCTCGATGTCTCGTGCAATTGGACGAGACATTTTGGATTAAGTAGCAAGAGTGCATCGGCTCGGCAATTTGCCGGATGGACAAGGCTTGCGCCAGGAAGTAAATGGCTGCCGAGAAGGCTAAGACGGAAGCGCACCGCCAGTGGTAAACAACGAACAGCGCAGGTATGACTGGCTGTCATGCTGAAACGCGTAGTTCTCTCTAAAGCCCAAACCGGCGATCAGCGCTTGGCGGGTGTGCTCGTTGCGTTGGGCGCTGAAGCGGGTAAATCCGCCTACCCGCTTCACAATATTGCGGCTTTTGTCCTGGAGGACGGACAAACTCGTTTCGCCGGGCTCGGGGCTGACGAGCACACTGAGTTTGAGATCGGGTCAGTCACGAAGACATTCAATGCTGATCTCCTGGAGCAAGCGATCGAACTGGGTGAGGCTACACCCGACACGACGGTGGAGGATGTGCTTGGGGAGCGGGTGCGTGGCGCGGCAGTATCGACGGCGACGTTGGAAGAACTGGCCAACCACACTTCCGGTTTGCCGCGAACGGGAAAGCAAAGGCTTAGCAACAGGGCGATGGCGATACTGGGCCTGAACCCCGACGTGGGCATCACCCCTGATGATGTTGTCGATCAAGCGTTAGCAGCACAGTTGGAAGAGCGCGGCACCGAGACTTACTCGAACCTTGGCCACGACTTGCTGGGGTTGCTGCTAGCTGAATGCGCGGGGTCAACTTATCCCGAGTTGATCAAGCAGCGGGTTCTCGACCCGTTGGGCATGAAGGAGACCTATGTGGCACTGCCCGGAACTGTGGGGCCGGACAAACCGCGGGGAGTGTCCGTGCTCGGCTGGCGTATCCAGGCATGGGAGATGGATGGCACGGCTCCTTCCGGTGGGTTGCGGTCCACTGCCATCGACATGGCGCGATACGCCGCACACGCGCTCGAGCGGGGCAACTTCCGATTCACTTGGAACAACATCGCGGGTACCGGGCTGTACTGGCATAACGGCGGGACACTCGGGTTCTCGTCCATGCTGCTGCTCGACACGGACAAGCAGCGAGCGTCGTTTGTCGTGGCCGACTCGTATACGGACATTGAATCGTTAGCGTTCGAACTTCTCGGGCTGGAGGACCCAGCTAAGAAGAAGTGAGACCGCGATTTGGTGCGGAACGGCACCCTGCACTAAGGTTCATCATCGAAGTTTGAACGGTCCGCACAAAGGGCACGTTCGAGCAGTTTTATGTGCTTGGCATTGAGAACACCGGCCAAACAGCAGGTAGTCCCGAATCAGTCAAGTTTGACGTGAAGGACACGGGCGGCGTGCAGCTAACTTCGGCTAAATTCAACCTCAAGGACGCTGCACTCAAAGGCAACGCGTTCACGGTTTCCAAAGCCGAAGCACAGCTTAAAGATGTACCAACTCCTAGCATCACCTGGTACGAAGTGTCCGTTCAAGGAACCGTTGCAGCGGAAAATGCTGCGGGGGTCGCCAAATGCGGGCAACAACCCGGGCTGACCGTCGGAAAGCCGGCTCTTGAACTCTTCGTCAACCCAGGTGCGGCCGGCGATGGGAAAGTACTCTCCGCCACATCTGCGTTCTGTATTCCAGATTTGGTAGTCAGTTCCCGGGTTCACTCGCCTGGGGGAAGCGCCAAAGCCCTTACTATCGCCGAGCCTTCAACGCCCAATGAAGGCGATTCCATCACTGTGTTCTATGAAGTCAAGAACACGAGTGGTGAAGAGATTAAGGGAATCAAGCTGAGTGAACAGCAGGTCCAAGACGTTGCTCATTTGCGCAAGGACCAAGCTGCATATGTCAAAGCGCTGAATGAAGAATTGGCGGTGGTGCCAGCGTTTGATCTCAAACCAAATGGGTCCAAAACTGTCGAGGTCAACGTTAAGGCTCCAGCTGGTAGGTACAAGGGTGAAGCGGTAGCCACTGGCGCGACGGGGAATCTCCGAGAGACAGTTGCTTCAGTGCCAGAGCCAATCGAAATCATCGGCAAAGAGGTGAAACCCACGCAAACACCAGCTTCTACGACTGCCACCACGGTCACGGTGACGGCGACGCCAAGTGCGTCTAAGACAACGCCGACGCCGACGTCCGAGTTGTTCCCGGGGCAGAACCAGCTGATGGGTCTGCTTGGTGGCGCGGGTGGACTTGGCGCGCTGGCGGGTGCTGGAAATGGGCTGCGTGGTACGAATGTAACCAGGTCAACCACCACGTCAACCACCACGTCGTCCACCTCCACGGAACCCACCTCTGAGGAAACTGATACTGAGACCGAGGTAGTGGAATCCACCGATGGCACCGGTGGCGGCACGCAGTACTCCGCGGGCGATGACTCGGATGAGACCTACGACGACACTTCGGTGGAGGACTCCGACGAGATCGATGAGGATGACACTGACGACGAGGACGAGGACACCGAAGAAGACGACGAGGACCTGGCGGACACCGGTGCGAACACCATCATGGTGCTCATGCTGGGCATGGTGTTGATCGCGTTCGGTGGAATGCTGATCACGCGTCGTCGTGAAGAGCGCGTCTAAACCAATCAGCCAATAGAAAAGCTCTCCTTCGGGAGAGCTTCTTGTTTGCCCCAAACGGTGGCTGTTGGCTGTGCGCGGCTAGCCGTAGGCGTCGATAAGCATGAGCGAGCGGGGACTACAGGACGGCGTCGCGGTTGGCGCGGATCACTTCCACACCGCCCATCAGGGCAAAGCCGGTGATGGTGATGGTCGGGGCGTCGGCAGGAAGATCGGCTTGCGCGATGGTGACGCTGCGGTGATCGGTGACGCCGAAACCGCCCATAAACGCGGTGCCGTCGCATTTGACGTGAACATCTTCAGGGACGATGATCTCCACCCCGCCCATGAAAGCCAGCGCGCGAATTGTGGTGTTACGGCTGCTGAGGCGGGCTTTCAGCAGGTTGACTTCCGTGCCGCCCATGAACGCAAACGACGTGTGGCTCGAGTTGACCAGCCAGTCACCGGACCGCTCAACGCCACCCATGACTGCAATGGATGTGGCCACGCCGCCCGGCTCACCCGTGACGTAGTCAGGGAGCCGTTTGCTTCTGGTAGCGGGCTCATGCTTATCGACGGGAACCAAATCCCTCGTCAGACCCTCCAACTCATCGGCGAAGACGGCGTTCCATGCTGCGGAAGTGCGCTCATCAAATTCAGTGGTGTTGAGCTGACCATCAGCGTATGCGGCGGCGAGGAAATCCGTGGCGTCGGTGCGCTGGGCCTGGGACGCGCGCTTGCGGGGGAGGTTGTTTGGTTCAGGAACAGCGGGGACATCAGATTCGGTGCTCATACCTTAATTTTAGGCAGTCAGAACGTGTTTTCGTTGGGATTTAGTCTTCGGCAGCCCCGCGCCGGCGCCCGCGCCGACCCAATGCCGCCCCGCCCCAATCCTGACCCATTCCAGCCCATCCTGAATTTGCTGACACCTGAAGCTCCACGGTTCGACGTTTGCCCAGGTTGCTATCCCCAAGGGAGGGTGCAAGTGTCAGCAGATTCAGGAATGTTGCCTGGGACCCAAAAGGATTAAGACCAATTGGGGCCGCGGCGGATACGGATGGGGCCGCTGAGCTCCTCGGGATCATGGTTCGGGTCAACCGTGGCGTCCCCTTGAGTGATCTTCACGACGCCGTCCCGCGCAAGGCCAAACGCCACCGCCCTGATCGGGGCCATAAGGTCCCTCCAGCCTTCTGCGCCTTTGGATTCCTCTGGTTGCGCGGGGCGGATTCGACGCGCGACCTCCGACGGGCAGATCGAAGACTCAGCTTTTTGGTCACCGAGCAGGTCAACAATGGTGTCACCAAGGGTGTCGTCCATGGTGTCGTCGATGGCGCCGGCCACGGTGGAGGGTCGATCGTTGCTAGTCATTGGACTTGAAAATGCGCCATGCCGCAGTGACTAGCGGCACCTGGAGGGGCAGGCGAGCCAGCGACCCCAGGAAGTAGGGCAGCGGTTTGTTGCGCCACAGGTACGACATGTAGAAATTGCCCGGCCAAACAGCCAGGAGCAACAGTGCGCTGAACAGGCCGCCGGCCCTGCGGGTTCGATCATTGCTGAGCAGCGCGGCGGCCGCGAGCTCCGCGGCACCGGAGACATAGGTGTATGTCCGTCGTGAACCTGGCAGCTCAGGTGGAACGATTTGGTCGAAGGGTTTGGGGGTGAGGAAGTGCAAGGCCCCAGCAGTGCCGAAAAGCGGCAAGAGGAAGCGCTCCATTCCGCGTTGGAACCGGGAAGTGGATGCGGACTTGAGTGTGCGTTTCATTGCAGCGAGTCTACTGGGTTTCTACCGGGTCCCCGCGGGTTCCAACTGGTTTCTCCGGCTCCCGCTGGTTTCACCGGGCCCCGCGCCCGGGTTTAGGAGGGCGATCCTGACGATGTTGACACTCCTGGGGGGTGCAAAACCTCGTTATCCCAGGTCGGCCTCGCTGAAATCTGGCGGAGGTGTCAGCATCGTCAGGCGGGGGTTGTTTGGGGTGGTTATCTGAGGGTATTTGTGGGCAGCGCGGGGGCGGGGCGGGGGCGGTGCTGCGGCAGTGGGAGCGATCCATGGCAGTCGGTTTTCTGGGTTCAGGAAGACAATCCTGACGATGTTGACAGTCCTGGGGGTGCAAAACCTCGTTATGCCAGGTCGGCTTCGCTGAGATGAGGCAGAGGTGTCAGCATCGTCAGGCGGGGTCTATTTGGAGGCAGGGCGGGGGCCGGGGCGGTGCAGTGGTGGGGGTGCTTCAGCGGCGGTGGGAGCGATCCATGGCAGCTGGTTTGTCTGGGTTCAGGAGGGCGATCCTGACGATGTTGACACTTGCGGCGGGTGCAAAACCTCGTTATGCCAGGTCGGCTTCGCTGAGATGGGGCAGAGGTATCAGCATCGTCAGGCGGGGGGTTATTTGGGGTGGTTGTCTGGGGGTATTTGGTGGCAGCGCGGGGGCGGTGCTGCGGCGGTGGCGGCGTTGGCGGTGGGAGCGATCCATGGCAGCTGGTTTGTCGGGGTTCAGCGGGTGATCCTGACGATGTTGACACTCGCGGCGGGTGCAAAACCTCGTTATCCCAGGTCGGCTTCGCTGAGATGGGGCGGAGGTGTCAGCATCGTCAGGTGGGGGGTATTTGGGAGGCAGGGCGGGGGCCGGGTCGGTGCTGCGGCGGTGGGGGCGACGGGGTTGCCGCGGCGGTGGGCGGCGGAGCTGGGGGAGCTGGTGACGGGATTTGCGATCACCAGCCACGGTGCGCTAGATTTATCCACGATTTCGCGCGTGTTTTCACGCTGCGTCGCATCATGCGGCAGGGCCCCGGAAAAGAGCCCCTATTTTTGCATGTATGGGCGCATTTGCTTAGCGGCGTAATCAGGAACGAGCAGGCTCGGCCGGCAGTGGTCGGCAGTGGCTAGGATCGTTCAGGATTGCGGCCCGCGGGCGGGGCGGAAAGAAGTTGAGACTGAACTGGAAAGTCCAGGAAAGTCCAGGACAGCCCAGGAAAATCTGGGACTCTCCAGGAATCCAGAAAAGCAAAGAAAGAACAAGAAAGAGGCTGTATGCCAACTATTCAGCAGCTGGTCCGCAAGGGCCGCCACGATAAGAAGACGAAGGTCGCTACGGCTGCCCTGAAGGGCTCCCCGCAGCGTCGCGGTGTGTGCACCCGTGTGTACACGACCACCCCGAAGAAGCCGAACTCGGCTCTGCGTAAGGTCGCGCGTGTGCGTCTGACCTCCGGCATCGAGGTGTCCGCATACATTCCGGGTGAGGGCCACAACCTGCAGGAGCACTCCATGGTGCTCGTGCGTGGTGGTCGTGTGAAGGACCTCCCGGGTGTCCGTTACAAGATCATCCGCGGCGCGCTGGATACCCAGGGCGTTAAGGACCGTAAGCAGGCTCGTTCCCGCTACGGCGCGAAGAAGGGACAGTAAAGAACAATGCGTAAACAGCAAGCTCCGAAGCGTCCCGTTGTCAAGGACCCGGTGTACAACTCTGAAATCGTGACCCAGCTGGTCAACAAGGTTCTGCAGGACGGCAAGAAGTCCACCGCCGAGCGCATCGTGTACGGCGCGTTGGAGATCTGCCGTGAGAAGACCGGTACGGATCCGGTTCTCACCCTGGAGAAGGCTTTGGGCAACATCCGCCCGGACCTTGAGGTTCGTTCCCGTCGTGTCGGTGGTGCTACCTACCAGGTGCCGGTGGAGGTCCGCCCGGGCCGTTCCAACACGCTGGCTCTGCGCTGGATGGTCACGTTCACCCGCCAGCGTCGTGAGAACACCATGACGGAGCGTCTGGCTAATGAGATCCTGGACGCATCCAACGGTCTCGGCGCATCCGTCAAGCGTCGCGAAGACACGCACAAGATGGCGGAAGCCAACCGTGCGTTCGCACACTACCGCTGGTAAGAGCCTGCTTATCGACGGCTCCCGGTCGTCGATAAGCGACTTAACCTGCCGAATATGCCAGTTGATGGCAGAATCGGCTGAGCAAGACATTATTCGCTAACAACGTAAGTTGGGGTAACAAACGTGGCACAAGAAGTGCTTAAGGACCTAAACAAGGTCCGCAACATCGGCATCATGGCCCACATCGATGCCGGTAAGACCACCACCACCGAGCGCATCCTGTTCTACACGGGTATCAACCGCAGGGTCGGCGAGACCCACGACGGTGGCGCTACCACGGACTGGATGGAGCAGGAGAAAGAGCGCGGCATCACCATTACGTCCGCTGCTGTGACCTGTTTCTGGAACGGTAACCAGATCAACATCATCGACACCCCGGGCCACGTGGACTTCACCGTTGAGGTGGAGCGTTCCCTGCGCGTGCTCGATGGTGCAGTTGCTGTCTTCGACGGTAAAGAGGGTGTGGAGCCCCAGTCGGAGCAGGTGTGGCGTCAGGCCGCGAAGTACGACGTTCCGCGTATCTGCTTTGTCAACAAGATGGACAAGCTGGGCGCAGACTTCTTCTACACGGTTCAGACGATCGTCGACCGCCTGGGTGCTAAGCCGCTGGTTATGCAGATCCCGATCGGTGCTGAGGATGACTTCGACGGTGTCGTCGACCTCATCGAGATGAAGGCACTGACCTGGCGCGGCAAGACCGAGATCGGTACTGAGGCGACCGTGGAGGAGATCCCGGCTGACCTGCAGGACAAGGCTGAGGAATACCGCGAGAAGCTGCTTGAGACCGTCGCTGAGTCCGACGAAGAGCTCATGGAGAAGTACTTCGGCGGCGAAGAGCTGACCAAAGAGGAGATCAAGGCTGCCATCCGCAAGATGACGGTGAACTCCGAGATCTACCCGGTTTACTGTGGTACGGCTTACCGCAACAAGGGTGTCCAGCCGCTGCTCGACGCGATTGTGGACTACCTGCCGAACCCGCTGGACATCGGTGAGGTTCACGGCAGCGCTGTGGGCGACGAGTCCACCGAGATCACCCGCAAGCCGAGCGTCGACGAGCCGTTCTCCGCGCTGGCGTTCAAGATCGCCGTTCACCCGTTCTTCGGCAAGCTGACCTACGTCCGTGTTTACTCGGGCAAGGTTGAGCCGGGCGAGCAGATGCTCAACTCCACGAAGAACAAGAAGGAGCGCGTGGGCAAGCTCTTCCAGATGCACGCGAACAAGGAGAACCCGGTTGAGGAAGCTCTGGCCGGTAACATCTACGCGTTCATCGGCCTGAAGGACACCACCACCGGTGACACTCTCTGTGCTGCGGATTCCCCGGTCATCCTCGAGTCCATGGACTTCCCGGACCCGGTTATCCAGGTTGCTATTGAGCCGAAGACGAAGGCGGACCAGGAGAAGCTGGGTACCGCTATTCAGAAGCTGGCTGAAGAGGACCCGACATTCACCGTCCGTCTGGACGAAGAGTCTGGCCAGACCGTCATCGGCGGTATGGGCGAGCTCCACCTCGACGTTCTGGTTGACCGCATGAAGCGCGAGTTCAAGGTCGAAGCGAACATCGGTTCCCCACAGGTTGCGTACCGCGAGACCATCCGCAAGAAGGTCGAGTCCCTGGACTACACCCACAAGAAGCAGACTGGTGGTTCCGGTCAGTTCGCGAAGGTCATCGTCACCATCGAGCCGTACGAGCCGGACCCGGAGACGCTGGAAGAGGGCCAGAGCGCAACCTACGCGTTCGAGAACGCCGTCACCGGTGGTCGCGTGCCGAAGGAGTACATCCCGTCCGTCGACGCTGGTATCCAGGATGCAATGCAGTACGGCTACTTGGCCGGCTACCCGCTGGTCAACATCAAGGCCACGCTGGAAGACGGCGCGTACCACGACGTTGACTCCTCGGAAATGGCCTTCAAGCTGGCTGGTTCCCAGGTGCTCAAGGAAGCTGTTGCTAAGGCGAAGCCGGTTCTGCTCGAGCCGGTCATGGCCGTCGAGGTCGTGACTCCGGAGGAGTACATGGGTACCGTCAACGGCGACATTTCCTCTCGCCGTGGCCAGGTCTACGCAATGGAGGACCGCTCCGGTGCGAAGATCGTCCGCGCAAAGGTTCCGCTCTCCGAGATGTTCGGTTACATTGGTGACCTGCGTTCCTCGACCGCGGGCCGCGCGAACTTCTCCATGGTGTTCGACTCCTACGCAGAGGTGCCGCAGAGCATCGCTCAGGAGATCATGGAAGAGCGCAACGGGGCTTAAAAATCCCCACGACGATTAGGAGGGGGCAGTGCCTGCCCTCCGATCGTCGATAAGCGATAATGCTTTTCCGTGAAGCGCTTCTACGCTCTAGGGTTTGAAAAACTCCGGCGGCGCTTCTAGGATCATGTAACTGGCACATTTTACGAAGAAAACCAACGTGGCTGCGATTACTCGTGGCTGCACAAACGTCCAGGAGGACAAACAGTGGCAAAGGCAAAGTTCGAGCGCACAAAGCCGCACGTGAACATCGGCACCATCGGTCACGTCGACCACGGCAAGACCACCACCACGGCTGCCATCACCAAGGTTCTGGCGGACCAGTACCCGGATGAGAACCAGGCTTTCGCATTCGACGCAATCGACAAGGCTCCTGAGGAGCGCGAGCGCGGCATCACCATCAACATCTCCCACGTGGAGTACAACACCCCGAAGCGCCACTACGCTCACGTGGACGCCCCGGGCCACGCCGACTACATCAAGAACATGATCACCGGTGCGGCTCAGATGGACGGCGCTATCCTCGTTGTGGCTGCAACTGACGGCCCGATGCCGCAGACCCGTGAGCACGTTCTGCTCGCTCGCCAGGTTGGCGTTCCGTACATCCTCGTTGCTCTGAACAAGTGCGACATGGTTGACGATGAGGAAATCATCGAGCTCGTCGAGATGGAAGTTCGTGAACTCCTGGCCGAGCAGGACTACGACGAAGACGCTCCGATCGTTCACATCTCCGCTCTGAAGGCTCTTGAGGGCGAGGAGAAGTGGGTACAGTCTGTCGTTGACCTGATGCAGGCTTGCGACGACTCCATCCCGGACCCGGTCCGCGAGACCGACCGCGACTTCCTGATGCCGATCGAGGACATCTTCACCATTTCCGGCCGCGGTACCGTTGTTACCGGCCGTGTTGAGCGTGGTGTCCTGAACCTCAACGACGAGGTCGAGATCATCGGTATCCGTGAGAAGTCCCAGAAGACCACGGTTACCTCCATCGAGATGTTCAACAAGCTGCTTGACACCGCTGAGGCCGGCGACAACGCCGCTCTGCTTCTGCGTGGTACCAAGCGCGAGGACGTCGAGCGCGGCCAGGTCATCATCAAGCCGGGCGCTTACACCCCGCACACCAAGTTCGAGGGTTCCGTCTACGTCCTGTCCAAGGACGAGGGTGGCCGCCACACGCCGTTCTTCGACAACTACCGTCCGCAGTTCTACTTCCGTACCACTGACGTGACCGGTGTTGTGAAGCTGCCGGAGGGCACCGAGATGGTCATGCCTGGCGACAACGTTGAGATGTCCGTCGAGCTGATCCAGCCGGTCGCTATGGACGAGGGCCTGCGCTTCGCTATCCGCGAGGGCTCCCGCACCGTCGGCGCTGGCCGTGTTACCAAGATCGTCGAGTAATTCCCGACTGATCGCGAAGCCGCTTCCCCACGTGGGAGGCGGCTTTTGCCGTTTCAGCCCGGCCCCGACCCTCCCATCCCCGCACTTCCCATCTCCGCCGGCTGACGATGTTGACACCTCGCGGGGCAGTCACGGGGCCTATTCTGTATGGTCCCAGGTCAAAAACGTGCGGTATTGCTTATGTACGGGAGGGGTGTCAACAGATTCAGGATTCGGTCTGGGAGCGGTTCTCAGCCATCTCCAGCCATCCCGATCCTTGGTCAGAGGCGTCTCCGCCGGCTGAAGATAGTGACATCCTGACGATGGTGACACCTCTCGGGCCCATCTCGAGGCGCGTTCTGCAAAGAAGCAGGTCAAGAACGTGCGCTACTGCTTATACATGGGAAGGGTGTCAACAAATTCAGGATTCGATTCGGGTGCGGCTCTTTTTTGGAAGAGAAGAGCTACCCGGGTGGGGGAGACACGCGGTGGATCGCGGTGAGGCCCTAAAGTAGGCAGCCGTGAAGCCCGCTGATGAAGAAATCGCTCCTGGGGGATCGGGGGAGTATTTGAACTCGGATCCGACTCGGATACCTAGGGTGCTCCGCGTGCTGCAAAGCACGTGGGAAGGTCAACCCGAATTGCCGTTGACTACGGTGTTCGGGATTTTGGCCAACCGCGGAGTGGGGTGGGGGAGCAGCGATAAGGAACTTGTTGATGCGCTGGTTGAGATGGGGTCTGAGCATCCCGGTCTTCTGACCCCGGATGCAGCAACAACGGCAGTGGTGACCTCCGAAAATCCTGGCGCCACCGTGACCTTCAATGAGGGGCAGGTGGTTGTGCGCCCGCGGGGAGGACAAGGACCGCGAGGGCACGCCCATGGGAAAGGGCAAGGGCATAGGAAAGGGCGTCGGTTAGAAGAAACCATGCCCAGCGTGTGGGAGTTTGAGTCGGCCCGGCCGGTTGGGCCTGGGTGGCCGTTGGTGGTGACGGACCGCGACCACTTCGACCATCGGCTTGGTGTGGCCAAGCTGATCACGGTCTTTGAGCCGGAGGCTGTCCCGGCAGGGCTTGAGCGCCTGGACATAGGGGATGCGCAATGGTTGGTGCTGTTCCAGGACGGAACGCGCGGGCTGCTGGGAAGGACCGTGAGATTGTGGACGATGGACCGCAGGTCCGTGAATCGAAACGTGGTTGCCTGGGAGAAGATTGTTGAGTGCGTCGCTGGCAGCGACATGGTTGTAGCGCCGCGGGGAGGCGGACCCGACATGAATCTCGGAGAGGTGGAGAGAGTGATCCACCTCAACCCCTAAGCGCGCGGCTGAGAGTGGGGCTGGAAAAAGGCCGGGGCCGGGCCGATAACCTAGGGCGCGATGCGATCGAAGTGCACTTTGAACACGGTGTCGATGTCCATGGTGTCCACGGCGTCGCGGAAGTCGGCGTCGAGGTTTTCGACGGTGCTGAAGACGGTGTTCATGTCGTAGTCGGGGCGGGCGGTGATGGTGAACGTGGCGGTCGGGCGGTCGCCGATGAAGGCGACGTTCTGGGTGGCGCCGACAATGGGTTCCAGGGTTTCGGCGTAGGAGCAAGCCGCAGCCGCTAGGCGGTTGACGTTTACCAGGGTGTCGCCGCCCCCGATTTCACCGTCGGGACGTTCGGCGATGAGGGCGCGGCGGTTAAAGCCGCGGTTTTGGATGTTGGCCAGGATTAGCCAGAAGCCTAAAAACGCCAGAAGAACACACGCGATGATCAGGGCTGTGCCGTACCAACCCGCGTCGGGGATGGAGCCGATGAACTTCCGGTCCAAGGTCGCGGTGACGTCGGACCACCACGGGATGTCATACCGCAGTCCCAGCGGGATCAGCCCCAGGGCAAGAAGGCCCAGGCCAAGGATGAAGATCAAAATGCGGTCAAAAACTTCAAGACCTTTGCTCATGGTTTAGATCTCCCTGCTTGATCCGGAGCGGGCGTTGCGGGTGGCTTCGACTGGCTGCTTCACGGTGACACGCACTTGAGGCTGCGGGTGTAGGCGAACAAACTGCTGTTCCAGTGAAGAAGCAAGGCGCGCCTGTGATGCCTCACCACCCTCATCGGTGACGTGAACGTCGAGTTTTTTCTTCGAGGCACGCGAGGACACGGGGACTTTGCCTAGTTCCATCCGGCCGGTCGCGGTGGCTTTGCGGGCAATGTCCACCGGGCGCACCCACATTGAGGTGGGTGAATCAACTTTGACGTGCGTGGTTTTCCGCGGTTTCAAAGCAGCGACGATGAACCACAGGCCGATCAGCGACACAAGCACGCCTACCGCAACGGCGGCGTCGGTCACCGCGGCGCTGCCGATCCACTCAAACACCGGTGCGGCCCAGGCCTTGGAAGGCTCTTTCTGTTCGAAGACGTACCATAGATCGTGGCCGATCAGGCCAGCGAGCGTGATCATCACAAGCCCAAGCAACACGGTCAGCCAGCGCGCGATGGGGTTTGCGCGAGGGGCCGCGCCCGGTTGCGGGTGATTGACTACCCCTGCTTGCGGGCGGTACCGGGACCAGAAACGTTTGGTGCGTGCCATTAGTTGTCCTCCCTCGGCTCCCAATCGCCGTCAACCGCGATGGTGCGAAGCGCCTCCGGCGCCGGAGCGCTCGGCACCGTGAGCGGTGCCGGTTCAGGGGCGACTACGCGCCGAATTTCTATTTCAGGCCGCGTGACCGGCAGCAGCGGCGGGCGCGACACGGTGATAGCCCGCAATGGTTCCTGGTGCGGAAGTGACACCGGCTGCACGGGAGCGGATCGACGCACGGATACAGGAATCATCGGTGCGCGCGTCACTTCAACCCGACGCAGCGGCGCAGGATGCGGGCGCACAACGGGGCGCGCTGGCGCGAATTCACGGACAACGATCGGTGTTAGATGTGTCGCCGGTGCTGTCTCAACCGGTCGCAGGGCAACCGGATTGGGCTTCACCGGCGAATACGCGGTCACACGGCGCGCAGAGATGGGCTCAAGCGGCCGCGGCTTCGGCGCAGCCACAGAACGAACGGCCACAGGCGCCGGTGCAGAAACAGGGGCCAGCGGAGCGCGTGCCGGCACCTCGACGTCGATAAGCACAGGTGCTTCGGGCACCGCTATCGAGCGAACCTCCGGCGGTGCGGGCGTGAGCACGTGTGTGATGTTGTCGTACGTAGAAGAATTGACCTCCGGGGAAACAACGCGCGTCGGTGACACGTCAATCCGTGCGGGTACGAGCCCAGCGGGGTGTTGATCCAGGTCGAAGTGGGTGACGCGGTCGCTCGCGCGGACTTCTTCCACAGCAACGTTCACGCGCGTCACGGTCAGGCCGGTCAGAGTCTGAACGTGGCTCGTCACCGTCCGGCGTACTTCATCCGTTACGCGCCGCACCGGAGCAGGGTAGGTCGCAGCCATCTCCACATCGAGCATGACCGAAGCGTCACCGCGGTCAATGGTTGCGGTTACGCGCGGCAGACTGCGTCCAGCAAGACCCGCGAGCTTCGCATCAACGGGGATAGACCCAGGCACAGACGTCACGGCTACTTCCGCGACGTGCTCCACGGTTCGCTCGTTGATACGGTACGTACTCAGGTCGAGCTGGGGTGTTGGGGCGAGGGTGCTCATTTACGCCCGCCCGCGGCCAGAAGTGCGGCTGACCAGCTCTGCTAGGTCGATCTTGTGGTCCAGCTGCGCGCCAACGACTCCGCCGATCGCACCAAACACGATCGTCACAAAAAAACCTAGCCAGCCGCCGAAAATCAGCATGATCGCCAGCACAACGCCGATAGCGGCACCCATAGTGGTCTTTGACATTCTCTTAGTCCTTTACTTTCGCTACCGCGCGTCCGCGAAAATCACGTCTACCGCGCTGATTCCAGTCCCAGATTCAGAGCCCTTCGCATCGCTTATCGACGACACCTTCTCACGCACCTCGGCCGCCACCGCGTCGATAGTGCGACGCGCCGCAACGTCATATACCAAGTGCACCTCAAGAACCTCTCCGGGTTCTTGCTGGCTGGGTTCGCGCAGGTTCAAGCCTTCGACCATGCCACCTTGCGTGCGATACACGGCGTTTCCGTAGCGGCCAGGGTGCAGCTCGGCGACGCCGGGGATACTCGCCACGGCATCGGCGATTTCGCGGGCGGTTTCTAATGAAAGTGAGCTCATCGTTGGGGAATTAATCGGGTACTAGCGGTCAGTTGTATGCCCGGTACTGATTACTGGTCCAGCTGCGAAGCCGGGGCCGGGAAGTTTCCCGGAGCCTGTACTTGCTGTTGGACCTGCGGCTGGTTCGGTGCAGCGTTGTTCGGTGCCTGCTCGCCTTCGCCGGTGTTCTGGCTCGGCAGGTTCACGTCGTGGACCGTCACATCAACGCGGTCAACGATCAATCCGGTCATACGCGTAATCGCGATGGTGATGTTCTCACGGATTGCGTTAGCCAGCTCGTGGATGGCAACACCGTATTCAGCGATGATCGCAACCGCGACGTTCGCGTGGCCGTTGTCCACGACCACATTGACGCCCTGCTGAACGTTGGTGGAGGAGGTGAGGGATTCACGGATCGCGCCGAACATGCGGGCTGCACCGCCGCCCAAGTTGTGGACGCCAGAAACTTCACGCGCAGCGATACCTGCGATCTTGCCCACAACCTGATCATCGATAACGGTGGTGCCGTGGTCGGTCTCCAGCGCCTCGTTGCGCGGGCGGGAAGCTGCCTCCGGAGTGGTGGAGCCACCAGCGTTCGGCGCCACCGGCTGCGGCTGCAGTTGGTCTGCCGCCTGGTTCGCTGCTCGGTTTTCCGCCTGGCCGTTGGCGGCCTGGCCTGCCAAAAATTCGTCGTTAAGCGGGGTGTTCTGGGTCGGGTTGGAAGTGTTGTCAGCCATGGTTGGTCCTTTCGTGGCCCCGTGAGGGCGAGTTGAGCGTACGGTGAATGCCGTTCGCTACTCGACCCTACTCGTGAAACGGACAAAGGCGGTGGCTCAGCCACAGTCGGGCCTGTGGATAAAAAGTGCGGCTGTGGATAAGAGGCGCTGAGAAACGGAGATTTGCAGATCACTGACCTGCTGTGTTTTAATACTCGGGTTGCTTTAACACAGTACAAAACCCCAGCTCATACTGATGGTCACTATTGGTGGGGGTGAGGGAAGTGCTGTTGGTAAGGCGAACATGACACTTTGCACGGCGTCTTTCGAAAAAGGCAGCCGACGAAGGGTCCGTGAGCGGGATCAGGCCCCTAGAGATGGGTACTTTCGGTCACGGGCACCGGAGAAGGGCCATGGCAAATAAACAGCGGCAGTACACGAAGGGCCATGCAGGTACCCCCTCGCTTGTCCTTTGACGTCTTAAGACATGCACTCGTGCGCCTTTTATTTGCGTGGATTCGTGCATGTCATGGCAGTCAATCGAAATACTTCGCGTTTGAGCCGGGCCTAACCGGACAACGTTATAGAGAAACAAACAAGCTACAACCCCACCGTCGGCAAGAGCCTCTGAAGCGAAACGATGAAATGTGGGGATGCGAGGAAGAGGTTAGCGTGGCGGGACAGAAGATCCGCATCAGGCTGAAGGCCTACGACCACGAGGCTATCGACGCATCTGCGAAGAAGATCGTGGAGACGGTTACCCGTACGGGTGCCCGCATCGTGGGACCGGTGCCGTTGCCCACAGAGAAGAACGTGTACGCCGTTATTCGTTCTCCGCACAAGTACAAGGATTCGCGCGAGCACTTTGAGATGCGCACACACAAGCGCCTCATCGACATCCTCGATCCCACTCCGAAGACCGTTGACGCACTCATGCGCATCGACCTTCCGGCAAGCGTGGACGTGAACATCCAGTAGTAGCCGTCTTTAAAGGCACTACCGAGATGCAACTTGTGAATCGACAAACATTAATCGGAGAACACACATGACTGAACAGATCAAGGGCATTCTGGGGCGCAAGCTCGGCATGACCCAGATCTTCGACGAGGAGAACCGCGTTATCCCGGTTACCGTCGTTGAGGCTGGGCCGTGCATTGTTACCCAGATTCGCACCGAAGACACCGATGGCTACAGCGCCATCCAGATCGCCTTCGGCGACATTGACCCCCGTAAGGCTAAGAAGCCGCAGGCTGGCCACTACAAGAAGGCAGGCCAGAACCCGCGCCGCCACGTCGCTGAGATCCGTATGGATGACACCTCGGCGTACGAGCTCGGCCAGGAGTTCGCCGTTGACATCTTCGAAGGCGACACCTTCGTTGACGTTGTTGGCACCACCAAGGGCAAGGGCTACGCCGGTGCTATGAAGCGCCACGGCTTCGCTGGCCAGGGTGCCGCACACGGTAACCAGGCAGCTCACCGCCGCGTGGGCTCCATCGGCGCCTGCGCGACCCCGGGTCGCGTTTTCAAGGGCACCCGCATGGCAGGCCGCATGGGTAGCAACCGGGTGACCACTCAGAACCTGAAGATTCAGAGGATCGACAACGAGTCCAACCTGATCCTGATTAAGGGCGCTATCCCGGGCCCGAAGGGCAGCTTGGTCACCGTTAAGACCGCAGTGAAGGGCGGTGCACACGCATGAGCAATCTGACACTTGACGTCCACACCGCTGATGGCGCAACCAAGGGTTCCGTCGATCTGCCGGCTGAGATTTTCGACCGCGAGGCATCTGTTGCACTGATGCACCAGGTCGTTACCGCGCAGCTCGCAGCAGCTCGCCAGGGCACGCACTCCACCAAGACCCGCGGCGAGGTCCGCGGTGGTGGTAAGAAGCCGTTCCGCCAGAAGGGCACCGGACGCGCTCGCCAGGGTTCGATCCGCGCACCGCACTACACCGGTGGTGGCATCGTCCACGGTCCGAAGCCGCGTAGCTACGGCCAGCGCACCCCTAAGAAGATGATCAAGGCTGCCCTCGCTGGCGCTTTGACCAACCGCACCCGCAATGAGCGCATCCACGTTGTGGAGGAGCTCGTCGCAGGCCAGAAGCCGTCGACGAAGTCCGCACGCGCGTTCATCGAGCGCCTGACTGACCGCAAGTCCGTCCTGTTCGTCGTTGACAACGCTGACCAGACCTCCCTGCTGTCTGCGCGCAACCTGCCGCAGGTTCACATCCTGGAGCCGGGCCAGCTCAACGCCTACGACGTTCTCAAGGCCGACGACGTGATCTTCACCGTTGCTGCTCTTCACGAGTTCGTGGAGCGCGTAACCCGCACGGCCGCTGAGGCTGGCAGCACCAAGGTTGCCGTCGATAAGCCTGCTGAAGGCGAGGAGGAGAACTAATGGCTAAGATCGCCAACCCCCGCGACATCATCATCGCGCCCGTGGTCTCTGAGAAGACCTACGCGCTCATGGAGCAGAACACGTACACGTTCTTCGTGGACAAAGCTGCTAACAAGACCCAGATCAAGATTGCCGTAGAAGAGATCTTCGACGTCAAGGTTGCCTCTGTGAACACCGTCAACCGCGAGGGCAAGCGCAAGCGCTCCCGCTCCGGTTGGGGTAAGCGCAAGGACACCAAGCGCGCGTACGTGACGCTTCGCGACGGCAGCGACTCCATCGACATCTTCGGCGGCGCGGCTTAACCGCCGGCACCACGAAGAGCATTCGCTTAACGACGAAGATTCGATAGAAAAGGAACCATTATGGCTATTCGCAAGTACAAGCCGACAACTCCGGGTCGCCGCAACAGCTCTGTTTCCGAGTTCGAGGAAGTTACTCGCTCGACGCCGGAAAAATCTCTGCTGCGTCCGCTCCCTAAATCCGGTGGCCGTAACTCTCACGGTCACATCACCACCCGTCACCGCGGCGGCGGCCACAAGCGCCGTTACCGCGTAATTGACTTCCGCCGCAACGATAAAGACGGCGTGCCCGCAAAGGTCGCTCACATTGAGTACGACCCGAACCGTACCGCTAACATCGCTCTGCTCCACTACTTCGACGGCGAGAAGCGCTACATCATTGCGCCGAAGGGCCTGAAGCAGGGCACGGTCATCGAGTCCGGCCCGACCGCCGACATCAAGGTTGGCAACAACCTGCCGCTGCGCAACATCCCGACTGGTACGACCGTCCACGCTGTGGAGCTCAAGCCGGGCGCTGGCGCGAAGCTGGCTCGTTCCGCTGGTACGTCCATCCAGCTGCTGGGTAAGGAAGGCACCTACGCGGTTCTGCGTATGCCGTCGTCCGAAATCCGCCGCGTGGACATCCGCTGCCGCGCCACCGTGGGTGAGGTCGGTAACGCCGACCAGATCAACATCCGCTGGGGTAAGGCCGGCCGCATGCGCTGGAAGGGCTGGCGCCCGACCGTGCGTGGTGTGGTTATGAACCCGGTTGATCACCCACACGGTGGTGGTGAGGGTAAGACCTCCGGTGGTCGCCACCCGGTTTCCCCGTGGGGCCAGAAGGAAGGCCGTACCCGCAACCCGAACCGTTATTCCAACAACATGATCGTTCGCCGTCGTCGCGCGAACAAGAAGCGCTAAGAGGAGGTAACTTCATATGCCACGCAGCCTGAAGAAAGGCCCGTTCGTCGACGAGCACCTCCTCAACAAGGTGGACGCTCAGAACGAGGCTGGCACCAAGCAGGTCATCAAGACCTGGTCACGCCGTTCCACCATTCTCCCCGACTTCATCGGTCACACCTTCGCCGTCCACGACGGCCGCAAGCACGTGCCGGTGTTCGTGGATGAGTCCATGGTGGGCCACAAGCTCGGCGAGTTCGCACCGACCAAGACCTTCAAGGGTCACGTCAAAGAAGAGAAGGGACGCAGGTAATCATGGCTGAGACCATCACATCCGCCCGCGCCACGGCTAAGTACGTCCGCACTTCCTACACGAAGGCTGGCCGCGTACTTGACCTCATCCGCGGCAAGTCCGTCTCCGAGGCTCTCGCGATCCTGAAGTACGCCCCGCAGGGTGCGTCCACCCAGATCGCCAAGGTCGTCGCTTCTGCAGCGGCAAACGCTGAGAACAACTTCGGCCTGGACCCGCGCACGCTCGTCGTTTCCGAGTGCTACGCAAACGAGGGTCCGACGATGCGCCGCTACCAGCCACGCGCACAAGGTCGCGCGTTCCAGATCCGCAAGCGCACCTGCCACATCACCGTTGTTGTGGAGAGCCAAGACGCTAGCCAGAAAGAAGGGGCCAAGTAATGGGTCAGAAAATTCACCCCCACGGCCTCCGGTTGGGCATCACTTCCGATTGGAAGTCCCACTGGTACGCCGACAAGAACTACTCCGACTACGTCGCCGAGGACATCAAGATCCGCGAGTTCCTCTCCAAGGGTCTTGAGCGCGCCGGCATCGCCGACGTTGTCATCGAGCGCACCCGCGACCGTGTCCGCGTGGACATTCACACCGCCCGCCCGGGCATCGTGATCGGCCGCCGCGGTGCTGAGGCAGACCGCATCCGTCGCGAGCTGGAAAAGCTCACCGGCAAGATGGTTGCCCTGAACATCCTCGAGGTCAAGAACGTCGACGCTAACGCAGCGCTCGTCGCTCAGTCCGTCGCGGAGCAGCTGGTCAACCGTGTGGCATTCCGCCGCGCGATGCGTAAGGCTATCCAGTCCGCTATGCGTAACCCGCAGGTCAAGGGCATCAAGATTCAGTGCTCCGGCCGTCTGGGCGGCGCTGAAATGTCCCGCGTCGAGCGCTACCACGAAGGCCGTGTGCCCCTGCACACCCTGCGTGCAGAGATCGACTACGGCACGGCGGAAGCAGCAACCACCTTCGGCATCATCGGTGTCAAGGTATGGATTTACAAGGGCGACGTCGTTGGTGGCGTTCGCGAGTCCGACCTCGCACTGGCAAACGACCGCCGCGGCCGCGGCGACCGTGACCGCCGCCCCCGCCGGGGTGGCCAGCGTCGCCAGCGCTCAGAGCAGAAGAAGGAGGGCTAAGACACATGCTTATCCCTAAGCGCGTCAAGTACCGCCGCCAGCACCGCCCGACCCGTCGTGGCGTGTCCAAGGGTGGCAACCGTATCAACTTCGGTGACTACGCAATCCAGGCTCTTGAGCCGGCGTACATCACCAACCGCCAGATTGAGGCAGCACGTATTGCCATCAACCGTCACGTCAAGCGTGGCGGTAAGGTCTGGATCAACATCTACCCGGATCGCCCCCTGACCCAGAAGCCGCTCGGTGTTCGTATGGGTTCCGGTAAGGGCCCGGTGGAGAAGTGGGTGGCCAACGTCAAGCCTGGCCGCATCCTGTTCGAAATGTCGTACCCGAACGAGGCAACCGCCTACGAGGCCCTGCGCCGCGCTGGCCAGAAGCTTCCGTGCAAGGTCCGCATCATCAAGAAGGAGGACCAGTTCTAATGCCAGTTGGAACCCCCGCACACGAGTTCCGCGAGCTCAGCGACTCCGAGCTGAAGGATCGCCTCGCTGCTGCCAAGGAAGAGCTGTTCAACCTGCGCTTCCAGCACGCTACCGGCCAGCTGTCCAACAACCGCCGCATCTCCGCGGTGAAGCGTGACGTGGCCCGCATCTACACGGTTCTGCGCGAGCGCGAGCTCGGCCTCTCCGTCACCCCAGGCACCGAAGGAGCTGACAACTAATGTCTGATACCCAAGAGACCAAGGGCCCGAAGCACACGCCGAAGCAGCCCAAGGAGAAGGGCCTGCAGAAGCGTCGCCGCGGCTACGTGATTTCCGACAAGATGGACAAGACCATCGTCGTCGAGGTCGAGGACCGCAAGTCCCACGGCCTGTACGGCAAGATCGTCCGTACCACCAAGCGCGTGAAGGCTCACGACGAGACCAACACCGCCGGCATCGGCGACCTCGTCCGCATCGAGGAGACCCGCCCGCTGTCCAAGGACAAGCACTTCCGCCTCATCGAGATCATCGAGAAGGCCCGCTAGTCTCGGCAGATCCCGGCTCTTCCGGCGGCCCCCTCAGGACAGCCGCCACCCTGACCGCCCCGCCCAGCACCCCAGCTGGTGCGGGGCATTTTCTCTGCCCGAAATCTCAACCCCCTCCACCCAGCCGCCTCACTCAACCCAACTCACCCGGACTCCTCATTAGACCCGCCGATCGAGCCGTTCTATCCCCCATCGACCCGTTTCACCCCCCATCGACCCGTTGCGTTTTGATCGATCCGTTGGCCAATAAAATCCCAGGTCGCATGTATATATGTTTCATACGGGTCGATCACGAACTAAAACGGGTCGATCACGGAGCGAAACGGCTCGATCGCGGACCCGGACGGCGCGGTCCTGGCTCGGGAGCTAAGTACTGGTTGGCGGTTCCCACGGTGCAGCCGGGTGGTCCCGACGGAACTGCATCATGTGTTGGAAAATTTCGGCGGAGTTGCTGTCTCGGTGGCCCTGGGTCTTTCTCAGGCTACCTTCGCCTGTTGGCGGGAGAGCGTCGACGGGATACACCGCGGGGAGAAGCAGTTGTGCTAAGAACGACGCATCGGCGGTAGCTGCCCCGACGTAACGTGCTGCGTGTGCGTGAGAGGCATTGACCTGCGTCCAGTCCACGACCCATCCCGCTGCACGAAACATCTGGTCGAAGAAGTAGCGTTGAGTACGCGAATTGCCATCGCGGAATGGGTGCACGATTGTGAGTTCGCACCAATGATCGGCGATGGTGGCGTCCGCCATATTCAAATCTGCCGTGGACGGCGGTTGTTTCTGGATCCGTCGCATTACTCGGCCCAGCTCGTCTTCGACGAACTCGGCCCGGCACATCATCAAGCCCATGGCACCCACCTCGGTGGAACGGATTTGGCCTGCCCAAGGGTAGACGTCTTGCAACAAATGCCGGTGAACTTCAATCAGAGATTCGCGGGTGAACTCACGGAGAGGCGGACCGGATTCGAGTTCGAACAGACGTCGGCCCGAGAGCTCACCAGCAATTAGCTCCAGATCGCGAGCGTCTTCAATGCCAAAAAAGTTTTCGGGCGCAGCGTCTTGTTTGCGGGGCATTCAGCTAAACCGCCTTCAGCTATGCCGCCCCGGACGTGCGGCGCCGTAGCTCGGCAGCACGCGCGCTTTCGCGTAAGCCGTTCTCTTCCAAGTATCGGAGGACGGATTCATCAGCAGAGAGTTCGCCCCGAAGAATTTTGCGTCCTTCGCTTTCAAGCTCAGGTGACAGAGTTTGGCCGGCCATGATCATGGACGCATTGACGGCCGCGACTTTGTGGTCTTCGGTGCGGGGGTCGTCATGAGGTGCAGTCATGGAAGTGATTCTAACAGCGTAAACACCAAAAATGAAGGCCCGCAGTGGTCGGTGGAGGCGCCCGCCGGGATCAGTGCGGGCAGTGCGGGCTAGTCCGGGAGGGTGAAGTTGAAGGTGAAATCCGGCGGTGGCTCGGGCGCGTTGGCGGGGATGTCGGTTTCTGGGTAGAGCTCACGGGCATAGGGGGTGTCGGCGCCCGGGCGGGAGATCGTGATCGCGGCAGCGCGTGCGGCGAAACGAAGGATGCTTCGCCAGTCAGACTCGCTGAGTGCAAGAAGTGTGTCGCGGCTAAGGCCCTCGAAGCCAGAATCGTCTGCAGAGTCAGCGGAGTCTGGGTTCACACCACCGAGGCGGTCGAACTGGTGCGCAAGTGCCGCCATGACGGTGTCGCCGGCGCCGATGGTGTCGGAAATATCGTCGCCTTCCATGCGCTCAGAAGGTTCAAAGCACTCGCCGAACGGCGCGCGAACGTGAAGGCCGGCGGCAGACGTGGTCACCACCACGGGCACATGAGAAGTGTCGCCAAGGAATTCAACTTCGCTGTCTGATAGCTTCAGAACCGTCACCGATTCGAGGAAATCGCGCAGGAATGTCCGGTGCTTCTCCGTGGCGAAGGCGGGCCGGATATTAGGGTCAAGGCACACCACCACCCCCGCGTCCGCACATGCGCGGGCGACCGCAGCGTAGCGCGAGGCGGCCGGTTGCAGCGCAAGCGACAGTGTTCCGAACACCGCAAACCCCTTATCGACAGCGACCGGATCCGCGAACCGGTCGGCCGTTCCCTCCACGTAAAACTGGTAGCTCGCGGAACCATCCGCACCGATCGATGCCACGGCCAGGCTCGTCGGTTCCTCGCCGGTGGGGCAGTGGGAAAGGTCCACGTGGGCGTCGATAAGCGAGCTGCGAAGGGCCTGGCCGAAGTTGTCGCTGGACAACCGCGATTGAAACGCGACATCCGAGCCCATGCGGCCCAACGCGCGAGCGACGTTGAAGGGTCCACCACCAAGCGCGGGTTCAAGTGGCACGAGCGCCCGCTTGCCGACGGGCACCAGGTCAACCAGTGCCTCGCCGTAAACAGTGATCATGCGCGGGGTGAGTTAGGCGCGGCGCGAGGCTTGGTCGAAGAACGCCAGCTCGTGGTAGCAGGCGTACATGAAGGCTTCAGCGGCGCGTTTACGGGCGGCGGGGGAAGCCTCCTCGAGGGCGCGTTCGGTGGCATCAAGTGCCTGCTTGACCTCGCCGACGAAGTCATCGCCGCCGTACATGGACAGCCACGCGTTGTACGGGTGGTCGGCGTGGTTGTTCTCAGCGAGGTGGAGGCCCACCTCAGCGTAGAGCCAGAAGCACGGCAGGACCGCCGCAGCGCCGACAGCGTATTCTTCCACGGCGGTTTCAGACACCAGGAAGTCCGTGTACGCGTTGGTAACCGGGCTGGGCCGGGACGACGCGTGATCCAGGTCGTGCTGGGCAAACCAGGTGCGGTGCAGCTCAGCCTCGGCGTGGATAGCTTCGGCGGAGGAGTTAGCCCACCAGACCTGGTCATCAGGGGTGTGGGCCTTGATTCCAACCTGGGCCAAAGCGCGGGCGTACTCTTCCAGGTAGTGCGCGTCCTGCAGCAAGTAAAACTCAAAATCGTCTTCAGCCAAGTCGCCGGAGCGCAGCGCTGTGATGAACGGCAAGTTCAACGTGTCGGGCCAGACCTTGGCAGCAGCGCGGTCCCAGAGAGCCTGGGTGTGGGGGCCGGCGGCCGGGATCTTGGCAGCAAGAAGCTGGCCGGTCTCACCCGCTGGGCGGTCACCGGACAGGTCCCACGGCTGGGTGGACGCTGCAGCGGCAAGACGTCGCGCGCGGTGGGAATGGTCGACGGGGCCGTTGCCCTTGCCAACTCCAAGCGCATCGGCGTTAGCGATGGCCTCGTAGAGCCAGTCCGAAGCCCAGCGAACCGCCGCGGCCGAACCAGCCCCGGACCCAGCCTCAGAGCCGAGCGCCAGGCGAGTGGCCAGCGCCGACGACAGGGAGCAGCCGGTGCCGTGGGTGTTCTTCGTGTCCACGCGGGGCACGCGGGCAACCTCGACGGATCCGTCGGGGGAGACCAACGCGTTGGAGGCATCACCGCTGAGGTGGCCGCCCTTGACCAACACAGCAACCCCGGTTGCGGCGGCGTACGCTTTGCCCTGTTCTACCGCTTCGTCGAAGTCCGCGGCGGGCTCGTTCTCCGTGAGTACGGCCAGCTCCGGGATGTTCGGGGTGACCACGGTGGCGTGGTCGCGCACGAATTGGCGCAGCGCAGCCTCGGCATCCTCGCTAAGCAGGCGGTCGCCGGAGGTGGCCACCATCACGGGGTCAACGACGACCACCGGAACTTCGCGTCCGGCCAGGGCCTCACTGACAGTGGCGGTGGTTTCGGCATCCCCCAGCATGCCGATCTTGATGGCGTCGACCTCAACGTCGTCGAAGACCGCGTCGAGCTGCTCTTTCAGGAACTCCTGCGGTGGAGTGTGGATGGAGCGCACCCCCTGGGTGTTTTGCGCCACCAGGGAGGTGACCACGCACATTCCGTATCCGCCAGCAGCGGCGATCGATTTCAGGTCGGCCTGGATACCAGCGCCACCGGTTGGGTCAGTGCCGGCGATGGACAGGACTCGGGGGATAGCAGTAGTCATAGCGACATCCTTACGCGAATTCGAGTTCGTTCAAGTTCAACGGGTGTGATCTCAGCCCGGCCTTTGAGAGGGGGCTGGGCACCCCGTGTCTTGTTGGGCAATCATACGCGAGTTGTAACGGCCCGCCTTAACCGACGGCGGTGGCAACGGCCGCGGCGAAACGGTCGTAGTCCGCGCGGATGCCCTCTAGCGGTTCTACAACGGCCGCGTGAGAAATCGCGGCCACTTCTTTGCGCATAGCTTGCCGGGTGCGTCGCTTCACGCCGGAGCCGATCACTCCGCCGAAGACGGTGGTGATCAGGCCAATGATCAGCCCCGCAAGGAGTCCAGCCATGATCAGCAGTGTTGGTATGGGCCACCCTTCGACCGTGGGCACGAGCTCGCTGCCAAGCAGTGGCACGAGAACGCCCGGTATGAATGCAACCAGCAGGTACCAGACAACACCGGCTAGCGCCGCGATCAGCGCGAGCCATTGGATCACGGTCAAAAGGAACCATCCCCGCGAAGGTTCAGCGGGGAGGCGAGTGCGGGCGACGGCACGGTCGAGTTCGCCCGGCAGTGCTTGGGAGATCTCCTCAGTGCGGTCTGCCACCGCCGCGGACCACGCATGGGGCAGTCCATCTGCGGCAGCCGTGGAATAGTCGCGCAGTCCCTTGTTCGCCACCGCCTTGCCGGCGGCATCCAATTCCGGCAGCGACGTGCGGTGCACGCCCACGTCATCAGGCTCCTCCCGCAGACCCAAGCGGCGCAGGGGATCGGGCCGGAACTTCGTGATCCAGCTGGTCAGCAGCCACCCGGTGCGCTCATGCAGGCGTTTGCGGTAGGCCGCGGCGGTGGTCGTAGAAATCCGTTCGACCCCGGCGGCTTTCGCCAAAGTGTCGTCGAGGGCACGCTTCGCTCGCTTATCGACGCCACCCGCCGCCCGCGTCGGTACATAGTCGTCCGTCACCGCGCGTATATCGGCCTCAATGCGGGCGGTCTGGGCGGTGTGAGCGCGGGCGACTTTTGCAATCGCGCTGCGCAGCGTATCGATGCCCTCCCCAGTGCGCGTGGAGGTAGGGATGACGGACACGCGGGTGAGGCCGTCGTCGATAAGCAAGTGCTCAAAATTGCCCGCGACCGTATCCACGTCGTCGACGTGCAGCAAATCTGCTTTGTTCAGCACGGCGAGGGTGACTTCGGCGTGGCCGGCGTGGGGGCGGATGAACTGGTCGTGGATGACGCTGTCGGCGTATTTTTCGGGGTCCGTGACCCAGACCAGAACGTCGACTTGTCCAGCGAGGCGCTGCGCGATTTCGCGGTTGGACGCCTCCACCGAGTCGAAGTCCGGGAGGTCGAGCAAGATGAGCGGGCCAGCGCCGGGGGCGAACTCGCCCGGGCGGGTGCGGCGGTCCTCCACCCCTAGCCAGTCCAGCAGGGCTTCGGACCCCTCCGGGCCCCAGATTGCCGCGAGAGGGGACGACGTGGTCGGGCGGCGCGCAGCTGCCTTGCCTAAGTCTTCGCCCACGACTGCGTTGAACAGGGAGGTCTTGCCGGAACCGGTGGCTCCGAAAAACCCAACGACGGTGTGTTCAGCAGACAGGGCACGGCGTTCCGCGCCCGCGCGGGCGATGGAACGGAAGCGGTCAACCTCGCTGGCGGGCAAGTAGGGCGCGCCGATGGAGGCGGCCTCATCCAACGCGGCAAGGCGGTCGCCGAGGGGAGTCTTACGTTTGAAAAGCGCCATTAGTTCTCCCCTCCAGTCGGGCGAGGAAGCTGCAGTTGGGGGGCCGCGGTGAGGATGCCGGGGAAGCGTTCGTTGAGTGAGGCTCGCGCTTCCGCGGCGGTGGTACGGATCGATTCGGCGGAGGTGCCTTCCAGCAGCGGGTCGGTGATGGCGTAGTAGCGTTCGCGTTCCTCACGCAGCAGATCATTGAGTCGTTGGTCTAGGTCCTTGCGTGCGTCGGCGGCCATGCGGCGCACTGTTTCTTCGCCGAATACCGTCTCCAGCAATTTCTGGCCCAGCACGGCGGATCCACCGGCAATGCCAACTTCCATGCCCGTTAAGCCAGCCGTGGTGGAAAACACCACCAGCATCAGCGCGACGGTGAGCACGTTGAGCCCCAGCGACATCACGCGGGCCCGTTGGCGTTTCTCGCCCGCGGTGTCCTGGATGCGCGCAATCATCGCGCCCTGCCATTCGCGGATCAGTGCCGCGGCCTTGTCATCAAGATCATGGCTTGCGCGGGCCAAGGAAGGATCAGCCGCTTGTCGACGATCGGGAGCAACCGCTCCCACATGCGACCACGCCCGGGACGCCGCCGTGTCCGCTGCATCCACGATGACGGCGTGCAGGCCGGATTCCAACTCCGTTTCCACCTCGCGCAGGGGAGCCGGCTCACCGCTAAAGAAGCTTCCTACCTTATCCACTGCTTGGCTGAACCAGCGCTCGAATCCGCGGAACACATCCGAAGTGCCCACGACGTCCTGCCAACGGTCCATGACCTCGCTGCGGAGCATCTTCCCGTCAGAAGTAGCGTCGATGATGTGCTGGTGTGCGGCGCGGTACAGCTCTAAAATCGACTCGTCGAGTTGGTTGGCAAAATCCTCACGGCTTTGGCGAATACTCGCCAGCTCGTCCACACGCAGCAAAGCACCGTTCGCGGCGCCCGCAACTGTCCTGCCAGCGACTTCACGTCTCGCGGCTGAATCATCTGCCAAGGATCTTAAAAAGTCCCGCAGGGGCGCCACCATTTCAGCCGGGAGAAACTCCGACTGCAAGTCCTTTACGTACGGCACTTCGAAGACGGTCGCGCGTCCTAAGCCGGCCTCATTCATCATGCGGCGCAGATCGGCCGGGACGGTGTCGGCCGCCGCTTCATCAAGGCGGTTGAGTACCACCACGACTTCAATGCCGCGGCCGGCAGCGTCGTTGAGGAAGTTCCACACCAGCTGGTCGGCGTAGCGCGCCGGGGTAGTGACGAAGATCCACAGGTCTGCCGCGGCGAGGAGCTGGGAAGCCAAGGCGCGGTTGCGGTCGTCGATCGAGTCGAAATCGGGGGCGTCGAGAAGCGAAAGCCCCTCGGGGATAGAGGACGTTTCCACGACACGCAGGGTTGTTGATTGCTCGTCGCCCGCACCGTGGGAGCGGGCGAGGCCGGGAAGGACGTGCGGTGAATTGAACCACTCAGCGTCACCCGGGTTGGCTACCAGTACCGGCTGGCGCGTGGTGGGGCGGATCACGCCGGGATTGGAGACCTTCTCGCGCAGCAATGCGTTGACCAGCGTAGATTTGCCGGAGCCCGTCGACCCCCCGATCACGGCCAGCAACGGGGCGTCAAGGTTGGCCAGGCGGGGCAGGATGTAATCATCAAACTGGTTGACCACCGCGCGGGCCTGCTCAGCGGCCTCGACGGGCAACGTGGTTGCGGCGAGGTCATCGCGCAGCTGCCTCAGCGCATGTAATGGGTCGCTCGGCGGGAGCATTGTTTGGGGGCTATTCACCTGGCCCATTGTCGCAGAAAGTTAGTCCTTGTAATCAGTTTTCGTGCGGTTGAGCCACCCGTAGACCCCGCCCATGATCAAGCCGCCGCCGACCAAGTTGCCCAGCCACACCACGGTCCAGTTCCGCAAGATATTGGCGACGGTGAACCCGTCGATGGTCTCGGGGCCGTACACGAAGCCGCCGAGCTGCACCATCACGAAGTTCGCGATCGAGTGCTCGTAGCTCATCGCGGCGAACGCCGGAATCACCACGATGATGCCGAGCAGCTTCGCGGAGAAATCCTGGCCCGCCTGCGTGGCCATCATGAACGCGATGTTGACCACCATGTTCGCCAGAATCGCTTCAACGAACAGGGACTTCGAATCCTTCGCCAGCTTGGCCTCCAACACGGTGTGCAGCAGTCGCGTTTCCGGGTCAAGGTTGCTCATGAACGCCGTATTTGAGATCAGCCAGCAGATCAGCACGGCCCCGATGAGGTTGAAAAACGTCACGAACAGGATCAGCGCCAGCCCGCGCAGGATGGATACGCGCCGCTGCACCGCCCCGTAGGTCATGAACATCATGTCGCCGGTGGCGAGCTCACCCTGCAGCACGATGATGATGTAGAGCGTCGTCGCAAAGATCGAGGCGAACACATACCCGCCCCAGCCGGGAGCGTAGCTTTCCATGATTGTTCCGGTTGCCGCCGCGAACGACGTCATGATTCCAAGGTAGATTCCGGCCATCATGGCACGCACTGCGAATCGGGAGGGCTCGCTAGTGAACAGGTCCAACTTCCTCGCGATGATGGCCGGGGCCGCTTCATTAAATCTCACACCGCAGAATCTACATCCAAATACCGATACTTTTCGGCCGAGCGCGCCTCGAGCGCGCTTCAAGAACGCCTCCAGTGCGCCTCGAGCGCACAAAAACGATTTGGTGAACTGCCGAAACACGTGCTTTAATACTCGGGTTGTCTCACGCTGGTCGTGGTTGATGCGCGTTTCCGAGTTGACGCCACGAGACCCTTCGGCGGTAATGACCGTCCGTCGATAAGCGAAGGCAAGTTTACGTTGACCACGTGCGTTCAGGCCGGAAATCTGGCGCACATTGATCCAGGTCAGGAGACCATAAAGTGATTCAGCAAGAATCGCGCCTGAAGGTCGCCGACAACACTGGTGCAAGGGAAATCCTCTGCATCCGTGTTCTTGGCGGATCTGTCAAGCGCTTCGCCGGTATCGGCGACACGATTGTCGCCACCGTGAAGGAAGCCGCACCCGGCGGCAATGTTAAAGAGGGCGAAGTTGTGCGTGCGGTGATCGTGCGTGCAAAGAAGGAAACCCGTCGCCCGGATGGCTCGTACATCGCCTTTGATGAGAACGCTGCCGTTCTGATCAAGAACGACACCGAGCCCCGCGGTACCCGTATCTTTGGCCCTGTTGCGCGTGAGCTGCGCGACAAGCGCTTCATGAAGATTGTGTCGCTCGCACCGGAGGTGATCTAACCCATGAAGGTCAAGAAGGGCGATATGGTCCAGGTGATCGCTGGTAAGGACAAGGGCGCGCAGGGTCGCGTCATCGAGTCCTACCCGAAGCGTGAAAAGGTCCTCGTTGAGGGCGTTAACCGCGTGAAGAAGCACGTGGCTTCTTCCTACAATGAGCGCGGCGCCGAGTCCGGCGGCATTGTCACTCAGGAGGCTCCGATCCACGTGTCTAACGTGATGGTGCTTGACTCCGATGGCAAGCCGACCCGCGTTGGCTACCGCTTCGATGAGAACGGCAAGAAGGTCCGCGTGGCCAAGACCAACGGGAAGGACATCTAATGAGCGAGATTGCTAACTACACTCCGCGTCTGAAGACCCGCTACAAGGACGAAATCCGCGGCAAGCTCTCCCAGGAGTTCGGCTACGACAACGTTATGCAGATCCCGGGCCTGACCAAGATCGTGGTCAACATGGGTGTCGGTGACGCTGCGCGTGACTCCAAGGTCATCAACGGTGCGCTGGAGGACCTGACCGCTATTACTGGTCAGAAGCCGCAGCTGCGTCGCGCAAAGAAGTCGATTGCTAACTTCAAGCTCCGCGAGGGCATGCCGATCGGTGCGAAGGTCACTCTTCGCGGCGACCGCATGTGGGAGTTCCTCGACCGCCTGCTCACCGTGGCTCTGCCGCGTATTCGTGACTTCCGCGGTCTGAACGATACCCAGTTCGATGGCAACGGTAACTACACCTTCGGTCTCGCTGAGCAGACCATGTTCTACGAGATCGACGTGGACAAGGTTGACCGTCCGCGCGGTATGGACATCACCATCGTGACCACCGCCTCCAACGACGAGGAAGGCCGCGCCCTGCTGCGCCACTTCGGCTTCCCATTCAAGGACAAAGACGGCAAGATGCAGCGTCCGTCGGTCTAAGCAATCGCTTATCGACGATCGTTAGTACGCATTTCTCCCCACCAGCTGCACTGAGAAAATCAGTGCGTGGCTGGTGGGGAGTTTTGTTGTTTTCTAATCCGAATAGTCACATTTTGCTCGACGATCCCGGCAGGTTCATCTCGACGATCCCGGCAGGTTCACGTCGACGATTCCGGCAGGTTTATCTCGACGATCCCGGCAGGTTCGTGTATTTTCGCAGTATGGAGACTTACAGGCCAAGGATCGTCGACGAGCTTCTAAGGGCGTATTTAGAAGCCTCGCCCGCGGTCTTTCTAGCGGGAGCGAGGGCTACGGGGAAGACAACGACTGCGCTGCAGGCTTCTTCCTCGTGGGTTCAACTCGACAGGGAAGGACCCGATATAGCCGATGTGGCGGCAATTAATCCATCCGCAATTCTTGAGGGTGAAACACCGCGCTTGCTTGATGAATGGCAGCTAGCGCCGAATTTGTGGGGAGCAGTGCGGCGCGCAGTCGATGAGAACCCGCATCCTGGTCGTTTTATCCTGTCAGGGTCTGCATGGCCGGACAGCTCGACTATCAAACATCCTGGAGCGGGACGAATCCTGACTTTGGTGATGAGGCCGATGACGCTCTTTGAAACGGGCGACTCTGCAGGTAGCTTCTCTTTGAGCAGGTTGTTCGCTGGCGAGGATCCCGTAGACGGTTCGGAACTGAGTCCGCATTCCGTGGGTGACATCGCCCGCCTGATTACTCGAGGGGGTTGGCCCTCGTGGGTAGACCGTGACAGCAGCGTCGCAGAGCTAATGATGGGGGGCTACCTGGACAACCTGGCGGAGAACGAGTTCCCATTCATCGGTGGCCCCCGTCGATCACCACAGAGATTTCTTCATTTCGTGCGAGCATACGCATCCCTTACTGCGCACCCTGCGCCGTTGACTACGGTCCAGGAAAGGCTTGGGGAGGACGGGTATAAGGTCGGAGAAAAATTCGCTTCAATGTTCCACGAGTTTGCAAGCCGAATGTATCTGATAGAAGACCAGCCACCATGGGCTCCAGCCCGAAGGTCTAAGTCACGCCTAGTGGCAACCCCGAAACGCCACCTAGTGGATCCTTCCCTAGCAGCATCAGCAATGGGCGCATCTCATGACGCTGTAGTTCTGGATCCCAGGACGTTAGGGTTCCTATTCGAATCCTTGGTGCTGCGAGACGTGCGGGTCTATAGCCAGCCGTTGCGGGGTACCGCCTTCCATTACAGGAGCAAGGATGGCACTGCTGAAATCGACATCGTTATCGAATTACGTGACGGCCGTTGGGTCGGTATAGAGGTTAAACTTTCACCGAAATCAGCGATCGAGGCTGCACCCCGATTGAAACAGGTGGCAGAGAGTATTAAGCGTCCTCCTGAGGGCTTGCTTTTGGTTACACCCACCGGAGCGACAGCCCAAGTAGACGATCGGACCTGGGTCGTTCCGATAGGGCTATTGGGGCCTTAAAATTTTCCTGAACCTGCGATGTCCAGCTGTCACGCTAGGCTAGCGGGCATGTGGAATGTCAATGGCGATGAACTGGTGATCGCGGGCGTGAGAATCCCGAAGCAGGTTGTCTCCGCAGTCATGGTTGTTGTGGCGGCTGTGTTGGGTGTTGTTGGTGCCCTCGGTATCCAAGCAGCGGTGACCGCGGGATTCAGTAATGGGTCCAGTAGCGGCGACAACTCATCGCAGGCAGGTTCATCGGGATCGGACTCCGCGCCCGTCCGCACCGTTCAGCTTCTGTACGCGGGCGCGTTTGATCTAGGCGCAGTTGCGCGCCAGGATCCAGCGCTGGTGACCGAATTTGGTGGCTTGAGCGGGATCGATTCTGTTGGCGAGGGTGCAGGTCAGCGCTTCATTGCGATTTCCGACGACAAGGGTGATTTCGGTCCTGTGCGCGCTTACTATGTGCGTCAGCAGTCTGGCAACGGTGACGTTTCACAGTTCTCAGTTGACGGGAAATTGGTGTTCACCCGCGCTGATGGATCCGAATACGCTGCGGCGGGGGAGTACATTGACGCCGAAGAAATCCGGGTATTGCCAAACGGGAACTTCCTGTGGACCACAGAAGGCCGCGCGAAGGGGTCGGTTGTTCCACCCATGCTTATTGAGTCCGCGCCTAACGGGAAAGAGATTCGCCGCATTGCGGTTCCCGCTCACCATGTCCCCAGCGGAAACGGTTCCTATGGCGTTAAAGACAACGAGGGGCCTGAAGCCATGGCGGTCATACCCGGGATGGACACGGCAGTGACGATTAACGAGGATGCTCTGGCCCAAGATAGGGGCCGTCTAGCCCGCATGACGTTCTACGACCTGATCACCGGTACAGCCGTGAAAGAGTTCGCGGTGCCGGTCAGTATTGGTAGAGGAATTGCTTCCGTTGTCGCGGACGAAGAAGGGGTGCTCTACATGCTCGAGCGCGGTTTTAACCCAGTGACCAAGAAGAACACAGCGAGCATCTACCGCCTAAACACGGAAGGCGCGCAGGACGTGTTAGACACGTCGCAGTTAAGCGGGCGCGAGCCTGCGGTACGCAAGGAGCTTGTCCTTCAACTTCCCGGCCACCCGGACAACGTGGAAGGGCTCGCGTGGAGTGAGGGCGCGTTGTTGGTGGTGAGCGATAACAACTTCAACCCGCAGCAACGCACCCTCGTGCACACGCTCAGGCGTTACTAGAACTTGAATACGTCCGGCGCGATCTTCTCTAGAAGCGTGGCAATGAGCCCAAGCACAAAGATCACGAGGACAACGTAGCCAACGGCTTTGAGATCTTCCGGGGTCTTAATGCTGTCCCATGGGTTGGGCTGCGTGGGGTTATTTGGGGTGGGCTTGTTCGGCGCGGGCTTGTTCGGCGCGGGCTTGCTTGGGGATGGGTTGCTCGGCGCCGGCTTCGGTTGCTCCTTGATGATTCCCGTTGGGCGTTCATGCGGCATAGCTGCGCGATAAATGGTTTTGGATTGCAGACCGCGCGGGTACGACTTCACTCCCGTGGGCTTGTCATTCAGCGAGTTCGCTGCATAGGTGCCCGTACCGTCGACCTGTGCAACACCGAATCCCATGTAGGTATTAACCGGGTTTAGCAGCTGGAACAGGTGGCCATTTTGATCGTCTTTGCCGCCCGCGTACCAATTACCGTTGTGCCGTACAAGGGAATCGTATTCTTTCGTACCGCCCCAATTGTTCAGCACGATGTTCCTCATAGACTGGGACCCACCCCGGATACGGTAGATGTTCTGCATTGCCCCCACACCGTTGATCGTTGCGGAGTGTTCATCTGCACATTGCTTGGCTGGCAGGGTGCAAGTGTTGTTGTACGGACGCTCGTGACCCCATTTCGCAGATGCTTCGACTGAGCGTTGTACCGCAATGATGGAAAGACCGTGGTCGTACTTCACGGCGTTGACGTACTTTTCCTTAGTGTTGTAGCCGAAGGCCCGGGCGACATCCTGCAGACGGGGGCCGAAATCCTCCAATCGATTGCCGCCTGGGCGGATCCAGCGGAGCTTGAATGGCGGGTTTTTATCCCACATGCTGGCGCGCAAATCACGCATGGCTTGGAAACCCTGCTCGCCATCCGCATAGTCGAACATAGCGCGGTGTCCAATGGTCTGGGTCAGCGGGTGGTTGAGTTCCACGCCTGTGGTGGGCTCTTTGGCTGCGTGGGCTGCAGGTGCCATGGACAGTGTCATCGCTGCAGCGGTGGTTGCGGCGATAAGGGAAGTGCGGAACTTAGAACGCATGGTAGGAGCCTTTCCGGTGAAATCTGTGACTGGGTGAACACTGTGGTTGTATTAGGAAAATCGGATAAGAACCCTGGAATGTTACATCTTCAAATACGTGGGGTGCTTGGGCACGGAAAGCGTCAGAAAACACAAAGCGGGCCCTGGAAGGGAACCAGGTGCCCGCGTTGTGTGTGAAGTTCTGAACTGCTGTTAGCTCACCAGGTCGGCGCCGCGCATGACGTCACGCAGGACCTCAGCGGAGTGGTTGAACTGCTTGGTTTCCTCGTCATCGAGGGCGAGCTCAACAACGTCGCGGATGCCGTTGCGGTTAATCACGGCTGGGGTGCCGATGTAAATGTCGTCCCAGCCGTACTCGCCTTGAAGCAGTGCGCTGACAGGAAGAACAACGTCCTCGTTGTTGAATACGGCGCGGGTGATGCGGGCGAGGCCGCCGCCGATGCCGTAACTGGTGGAGCCCTTCGCCCGGATGATCTTGTAGGCAGCGTCGCGGGTGTCGGTGAAGACGGTGTCCAGATCGTCGCTGATCTGCGGGTTGTTCTTGGACTCGCGCTCAAGGCGGGTCGGGAGCGAAACACCCGCGACGGAGCCAGCGGACACGACAGGGAGCTCGGAGTCACCGTGCTCGCCAATCACGTATGCGTGGACGGAGGTCGAGCTCACACCGAAGTACTCGCCGAGGGAGTGGCGGTAACGGGCGGTGTCCAGGATCGTGCCGGAGCCGATGACCTGATTGGAGGGCAGGCCAGAGAGCTTCCACGTTGCGTAGGTCAAAACGTCAACCGGGTTGGTGGCGACGAGGAAGATGCCATTGAAACCGGTTGCCATGACGTTGCCAACGATGTCTTCGAAAATCTTGACGTTGCGCGCAACCAGGTCAAGGCGGGATTCATCAGGGCGCTGTGCAACGCCGGCGCAGTTAACAACCATCGCGGCGTCGGCGCAGTCTTCGTAGGTGCCTACGGTCACGCGGGTGTTGTGGCCAGACCACGGCACAGCGTGGTTGAGGTCTTGAACGTGGCCCCAGGTTTTCTCTTCGTTGATATCAATAATTGCGAGGTGCTCGCACAGACCCTGGTTGACCAGTGCGTATGCGTACGCGACACCGACATCGCCAGCGCCGATCAGGACTACTTTGCGCCCTGGGCGCAGTGGGAGATCGGATTTCGGTTGGTTGGTTGGGTTGGGGTGTTGAATGCTCATGCCACCCAGGGTTCCACAGGATTCCACAGGTTTCCACAGCATCATGGTCTTTTAGGGGAAGTTTGTGTCCGGCATCAAATGCAGACTGTGTTTGTCCAATTTCCACACAAACAGTAAGGATGTAAGCAAATGACAAAATCAGGGACAAACGCAGGGACAAATAGCCGGACCAACGCGGCAGGTAAAGCTGATCAGTCGAGGCAGTCGAGTGACATCGACAAAATTAAAGAGCGGGTGCAGAAACTCCTGAATCAGGCGGCTGATCAAGAGGGGACGCCGGAGGCTGAGGTCTTTTATGAAAAGGCGTTTGAGATTATGGCCACCTACGGGTTCTCCGAGGTGGATTTAGAAGCCCCTGATGAAGAGGAACCGATTCATGCGGTGTTTGAGTTCCGCGGGGCGTACACCGACATGCAGGCGCGGTTATTAGGAAATCTCGTTGCGGCGCTGCACTGCTCTGCCTTTACCAACACGGTCTACAACTCAACGAAAGTTCATTCCACGATGGTGTTTGGCGTGCGGCGCAACGTCGAACGCGTGGAGATGTTGTTCGGTTTGCTCAACTCGATGATGGCTGCCGGTGCCCGTGGGGTGACCGGCGCGCCGGATCTGCGTGTTTCTACCGTGGTGGCGCGCAGGTCCTACATGACGGGGTTTGCAAATTCCATCTATGACCGTTTGGTGACGGCGGAGACGGAAGTAGCGGGTACTGATAAGCGCTATGAGCTGATGCTCGTGGACGATGCCACGAAGGCGACGCGGGCCCGCGATGAATATGCGGAGGCGCTCAACCTGCATCTGACAGCCGGGCGGCGTTCCAAGCGTTCGTTGCACGGGGAGTCTTATGAACGCGGCGTGGATGACGGTGGTTCGGCAGATCTTGGCCAGACGCGGGTGCGTGCCCGGCCAGCCTTGCCGTGTTAGATCGTGTGCCTGCTTAGCGTGAGGAGCGGATGGTCAGAGCGAGGAGGGCGCCGATGACACAGGCGACGGCGCAGGCCTCGTACAGGCCGGGGTAGCCGCCGAGGTACTTGAGGCCGGCGGCGGCGAGGATACCCGCCATCATGTTCGCGGTACCCTGCGCCAGGGTCATGATCGACACGTCGCGGGCGCGGTTGACCTTCGAGGGGAGGGACTCGTTGATGAGAGCCTGCTCCACGGAGGAGAACATGCCCCATGCCAGGCCGAGGAGGACGGCGGCGCCAACCACGAACTGAACTGCATCCACGAAGGTCATGATGACCGTGGCGGCAGCCATGGTCAGAGCGGCCAGGATGATGAAGATCTTGCGGCGTTCCAGCTTGTCTGACAACGGGCCGGCGACGACGGCGGTGAACATGGTCACGGCAGCGAAGACCACGGTAAGGATGAGAACCCAGGTATCAGGGTCGTCGACCTTGATGTGGTCGCGCAGGTAGTAGAGGAGGTAGAACAGCGCGGTGTACTGCGTGACGTGCATGACAAAGCGGGAGAAGAAGACCGTCCAGTAGTTGCGGTAGGCACTCAACGGGAGTTTCTCTGCTTCACCGGCGTCGCTGCCGAAGACGAAAGCGCCGAGTTCAGCTTGTTCATCCAGGGTTGACTGGTTGACTGCCGGGTCGATGGAGCCGCGGCCGAAGCCGAGTTGGATGACAAGGCCGAGGGACAGGCCCGCGATCACGATGTAGGCCCAGTTCAGTGGGAACAAGCTGGCAATGGCGGTACCACCGACGAGGCCAAGGACGTACGTGACGCCGAGGATGCCGGAGATCGTTCCGAACTTCTTCTGCGGAACAACGTCAGCAGTGATGGTGAACAGGTTGTTCGTCATAAACGCGACGAACAGTTGCACCAGGCACCACAGGGCCACTAGCACCCAGTAGCCCGGGGTGAATGACATGACCAGCATGCCAAGGGAAGAAAGGGGGACTGCAAGCAAGATCCATGGGAAACGCTTACCCCAGCGCTTCGCCCACGCGGAGTAGTTGGACAGCCGTGATCGGTCGGCGATGAAGCCGACGAGGAGGCTGGTGACAACTGCGGTTGCACCACCACACATCATGAGAAGCGCCAGGGCATCTTCATAGCGGTCCGGGCGGACCGTGATCATCTGGTTTGCCAACAGCAACTGTGACGGGCCTGCCCAAACAAGGCAGGTGCCAAAGTAGGCGAGGGCGAACTTCCAGAAGAATGCTTTTGATTCGCGCTCAGCGATGGTGGTGTTGTACGTCGCGGCGACTTGAGCCACCGGGGTCGTCGTTTCGGGGGTGCTCATGGAGTCTTTCTGCTTGGACTGGCGGCAGGTAGGTACCTGCCGGGGAATTACGGCAGGTAGTTATCGCGAGCGGTGTCCTCGCGGTACTTCTTGTCGATTTCCGGGGTCAGGGCGCCGGTGCGGTTGATCTCACGGATCATCTCAGCCGCGGGCTTGATATGACGGTTGAGGTCATCGTCAAGCTTGACTACGCCGAACTTCTGGGCCATGCCCTCGGACCACTCCCAGTTGTCCACGAAGCACCAGTGATAGTAACGCTCCACCGGGACCCGCTCCTGTTCGATGCCGTCCGGGGACGGCAGGCCAGCGTTGAGACGGGCTAGCTCGTGGAGGTGATCCAGGATTAAACCGCAGCGGAAGGATTCGGTGTTATCGGCACAGCCGTTCTCCGTAATCCAGATCGGCAGGTTGAATTTCCGCGCCAACGGTGCGGCGACACGCACGATGCCGCGCGGGTAGATTTCCCATCCCAAGTCGTTGACCGGGGCGTTGTCAAAGGTGCCGTCATCAAGCCCCTTCGTTGCGGTGCGCGAGTAGTAGTTGATCGCGATGACGTCAGCGAAGACCTTCTTGGAGCCGACGCCCTCACCGAAGCTGTCCGGCAGAGCCTTCGGGCGGCTGAGGACCGGGGAGAACTTGCCGCGATAGAAGGCGTCTTCGAGTGCGCCCTGGAAGAGGTAGTCCACCACCGGTGTGATTGCGCGGTGGAACGGGTTCTTCGGGTTGGCCGGGTCGAAGACGCGCTTGTGGTGGGCGAAGGAAACCTTGATGTCGCGGCCAGGGGCGTCAAGGCGCTGGTGGATGAGGTCGTAGGCGATCAGGTGCGCGGCGGCCATGTTCTGCAGGCACTTGCGCACGGCGCGATAGCCGCCCTTGCCAGGGGGTTGGCTGCCAAACAGGTATGCCTCGGTGGCGTAGACGTTCGGCTCGTTGATGGTGATCCAGTCATCGGTGACGTTGCCCAGGTAGTCCAAGACTTTGTTGACGAAGCGGATGAACTTCGGCACGATCTCATCGTTTTGCCACCCGCCGCGGCGCTCAAGCCAGAGAGGCTGACCGAAGTGGTGGAGAGTGATGAGCGGCTTGATGCCGCGGGCGCGAAGATCATCGAATTCTTCGCGGTAGCGCTCCAGAGCGTCCTCATCGAAGCGACCGGGCTCAAGCTCAATGCGGGACCATTCCACACCAACGCGGGCGATGGGGAATTCAAGTTCCTGCATGATTTTGTTGTCTTCTTTCCAGCGGATCCAGTGATCCGTGGTGGGGTTCACGCCGGTTTCATCAGCGATGTTGCCCTCTTCCGCCCACTGTGACCAGTTGCTGGGTTTCGCGGAACCCTCGATTTGGAGTCCTGCGCTCGCCGTACCAATGCGCAGGCCGTTTAGGGGAATTTCCCGAGTAATTTTGTTTGGCATAACACTAAAATAACTTCTTGTTCACTATTTGCGTAAGCGATTGGCAAAAAGACTGCCGACGGGGGTGTTTGCGGGCGGCGGTCCACCTTTTCGGGGGCTGGGTCATCCTGCATTTATGCATCTGCGTGAAAAAAGTTTGGGAAAAGCCCACGGTTTTCACAGCGGGCTTTTAAAGTTTCTTCCAACGTTTTATCGGGCCTAACTATTTCGAAGGAGAAAAAATGTCCCGTTTGTCTCGCGCTACCCGTTCCTTGGTCAGTGTGTTCGCTGCTGCCAGCCTGGTCATGGGTGCTACCCATGCAGTTGCGGATGAGGCCGCGTACCCAAAGGCGAAGCTCGGGTCCTCAGTGCAGACCACTCCGAAGGTGGAAAAGGGTGACGTCGACGCTTTCTACAGCTTCGACGGCGTGGAGCCCACTACCCCGGGTGAGATCCTCAAGAAGAAGGATGCTCCGTACAGCAACCTCGGCGGTGAAGGCGACAAGACTTTGCCTACGCAAGCCACGAAGATCATGTACACCACCACCGACGCCAACGGGAATCTGGTGCCAGTGACCGGCTACGTCGTGGAACCGCAGGTGGCCTGGAAGGGCAAGGGCCCGCGCCCGACGCTGATCGTTGGTCGCGGCACCGTGGGCCAGGGTGACCACTGCGCGCCGTCGCGCAACTGGCCGATGGACGGTCAGCCGGACCCGATCGCGTCCGGGCGCACCGTGAGCCTCGAGGGTCTCTACGAGTTCGCGTTTGCTAAGTACGGTGTCCGCGTTGTGGTCACCGACTTCATCGGAATGGGTACCCCAGGTACGCACACCTACATGAACCGCCTGGACCAGGCACACGCGGTGTTGGATGCTGGTCGTGCGGTGAAGGAATTGGTCGGCCAGGAGAACTTCGGCAAGATCGGCTTCTACGGCCACTCCCAGGGTGGTGGCGCGGCCGCGGCTGCAGTTGAGGAAGCTGCCAACTACTACTCCGAGGCGGAGCAGGCCAACATCGCTGGTGCCTACGCCTCCGCGCCGCCGGCTAACTTGTACGAGGTTGCCCGCAACATCGACGGTTCTGACCTCTCTGGTGCTATTGGCTTCACCATCAACGGTCTGATCGAGCGCTACCCGGACAAGGATCTCCAGTCGAAGCTGGACAAGTACCTCTCCGAGGAAGGCAAGGAGACCCTCAAGCAGCTCAGCAATGAGTGCACCACGGAGATTGTTTCCAAGCCGTACGTCTACCAGACTACTCGTGACTGGACGAAGGACGGCCGCTCGCTCGAAGAGATCCTGACGGAACCAGACATGAGGGACGCGATGGAGCTGCTGGAGGCGCAGCGCATCGGTCGGGGCAAGCCGGTGGCCCCCGTTATGATCATTGGTGGCCGCTACGACCGTCAGGTGGAGCACAAGCAGGCACGCAACCTGGCTATGAAGTGGTGCACCGTCGACGGAGCGTCGGTCTACTACCGCAACGACATCGCGCCGGAAATTGAAGACGGTATGCCCAACCACTTGGTCCAGTCCATCACTGGCCCGATCTTTGGTCTGAACTTCATGCTGGATCGCTTCAACGGCAAGCCGTTGCCGGAGTCGCAGACCTGCAAGAACTTCATGGGCAATGAGATCAAGAGCGTCGAGGAGGATCCGGACGAGACCAGGCTCCCGGGCACGGACGAGTACGGTTCCGCGATCGCGGCGAGCTCGCACCTGTCCAGCGTGCCGCTGAGCTCGGACTTGGTTCCTGACAATGCTCCGGAGACCGGCCCCAGCTCCGGTGTTGAGGGTTCGGGTGTGTCTGACCCGAAGCAGATCATCGGCCTGCTCGCTGGGGCAGCGATCCTCGCGGTGCTCGCGATGGTTCCGGGGATCCTGAACCTGCTGCGTAACGCAGGTGTCAAGCTCCCGTTCTAGGAGGTAGTTGTAGCGCATGCTTATCGACGATCGGAGCTAACCGATCGTCGATAAGCAGCTGACCGATCGTCGATAAGCGAATGCTCTAAGCGCCGGGTGAGGCAGTGTCCTCCCCGGCGCTTTTGATTTCCCATCGGGATTTTGTGTTTGCGCAGGTGGCGTGTAGGCTGTCCCCTCAGGTCTGTGCCCAGCGTGGCGCGGACTTGTAAGACAATAACCGCAACTTTGTTGCAGGCCCCCCGCTAGTAAGCGGACCGTATGGCCGGTGGCAGCGAGCCCCGCACGTTACTGAGCGTGCCGCGCGTAAGTGGCCCCCGATTGAGAACACACGGACAACGTCAAGTGGGTGGGAACCGTAACGAGAAAGGCTATAGGTCTCTTATGACCATGACAGATCCCATTGCGGACATGCTGTCACGCGTGCGCAACGCTAACAACGCGCACCATGACTCCGTGTCCATGCCCTCTTCGAAGTTGAAGGTCAACATCGCAGAGATCCTCAAGCAGGAGGGCTACATTTCCGATTTCCGCGTTGAGGACGCAAAGGTTGGCAAGACCCTGTCCCTCGACCTGAAGTACGGCCCGCAGCGCGAGGCATCCATCGCTGGTCTACGCCGCGTGTCCAAGCCAGGTCTTCGCGTGTACGCAAAGTCCAACGACCTGCCGCAGGTGCTCGGCGGCCTGGGTGTGGCTATCATCTCCACCTCCCACGGCTTGCTGACGGACCGCCAGGCTCACGAGAAGGGTGTGGGCGGGGAAGTCCTCGCCTACGTCTGGTAAGGGAGGGTTTGAACGATGTCTCGTATTGGTAAGAACCCAATCACTATCCCCAACGGCGTTGACACGAAGATCGACGGCCAGCACGTTGAGGTCAAGGGCCCGAAGGGCACCCTGTCCTTGGACATTCCGGAGCCGATCACCGCAGCAGTTGAGGACAACCAGATCGTTGTTTCTCGCCCGGATGACAACCGCACTAACCGCAGCCTCCACGGTCTGTCGCGCTCGCTGATCAACAACCTGGTTGTTGGCGTCACCGAGGGTTACAAGATCAACATGGAGATCTTCGGTGTGGGTTACCGTGTCCAGCAGAAGGGCAAGGACCTTGAGTTCTCCCTGGGCTACTCCCACCCGATCCTGATCGCCGCGCCGGAGGGCGTCACCTTCGCGGTCGACGGCAACACGAAGTTCTCCATCGAGGGAATTGACAAGCAGCAGGTTGGACAGATCGCCGCGAACATTCGCCGTCTGCGTAAGGATGACCCGTACAAGGGTAAGGGCATCCGTTACGAGGGCGAGCAGGTTCGCCGCAAGGTCGGAAAGACGGGTAAGTAATCAATGAGCACTGAATCTACTACGCAGAAGCGCGTGCCGGTTGGCCGCGACATTTCCACCCGTCGTCGTGAAGCGCGCGTGCGCCGTCACGAGCGTATCCGCAAGAACCTGCGAGGCACCGCCGAGGCTCCGCGCCTGGCAGTGCACCGCAGCTCGCGCCACATCTCCGTTCAGCTTATCGACGATCTGGCGGGCCACACCCTGGCGTCCGCTTCCTCGATCGAGGATGACGTACGCGCACTCGAGGGCGACAAGAAGGCTAAGGCAGCCAAGGTCGGCGCTCTGATCGCTGAGCGTGCACAGCAGGCTGGCATCACCGCAGTCGTTTTTGACCGTGGTGGTTACAAGTACCACGGCCGCGTTGCAGCTCTTGCTGAGGCGGCTCGCGAAGGTGGTCTGAAGTTCTAATGGCTACCGCACACGCAAACATTCGCACAGCAAACTCTCACGGAAGGAAGGCATAAATGTCGGATCGTGAACAGCGCGACGGCGGAACTTCCGCTGAAGAGCGCGCAGCGGCAGATGCCACTGCACAGAACAACGGCGCAGACAACGCTGCGCAGGACAACGGCGGACGCCGCGGTAACCGCGACGAGCGTTCGGACCGTGGTGGCCGCGATGGTGGCCGCCGCGACGGAGGCCGCCGTGACGGTGGCCGTGGCCGCCGCGAAGAGGACGAGCGCGATAAGTACATCGAGCGCGTCGTTACCATCAACCGTGTTGCGAAGACCGTTAAGGGTGGCCGCAACATGTCGTTCACCGCTTTGGTAGTCGTCGGCGACGGCCAGGGAATGGTCGGTGTCGGCTACGGCAAGGCCAAGGAAGTTCCGGCCGCGATTCAAAAGGGTGCTGAGGAAGCTCGCAAGAACTTCTTCCGCGTTCCGATGATCGGTGGCACCATTCCTCACCCGGTTCAGGGCGAGGCCGCAGCGGGCATCGTGATGCTCCGCCCGGCTGCTCCTGGTACCGGTGTCATTGCCGGTGGTGCTGCTCGTCCGGTGCTCGAGTGTGCTGGTATCCAGGACATCCTGGCCAAGTCGCTCGGCTCTGACAACGCCCTCAACGTCGTTCAGGCGACCGTTGCGGGCCTGAAGCAGCTCGTGCGCCCCGAGGAGGTTGCTGCAAAGCGCGGCAAGTCCATCGAAGAGGTCGCTCCGGCTCGTATGTTGCGCATGCGCGCAGGACAGGAGGCCTAAACACCATGGCTTTGAAAATCACTCTGCACCACGGCAAGGTGGGCCAGAAGCCGATCACGCGCCGCAACCTGGAGTCCCTGGGTCTGCGCAAGATCGGTCAGTCCGTGATCAAGCGCGACAATGAGGCTACGCGTGGCATGATCCTGCGCGTGCGCCACTTGGTTGACGTTGAGGAAGTTGCTGACAGTGAACTTCCCGCACCGAAGAAGTAAGGGGAGGAGGAAAACATGTCTGATGTGATCAAGCTTCATGATCTGCGCCCGGCTGAGGGTGCGAAGAAGGCAAAGACCCGCGTGGGTCGTGGTGAGGCGTCCAAGGGTAAGACCGCTGGTCGCGGTACCAAGGGTACGAAGGCTCGCAAGCAGGTGTCGGCCGGCTTCGAGGGTGGCCAGATGCCGATCCACATGCGTCTGCCGAAGCTCAAGGGCTTCAAGAACCCGAACCACGTTGTGTACCAGGTCGTCAACGTTTCTGACCTGGAGGCTCGCTTCCCGCAGGGCGGCACCATCGGTGTCGCAGAGATCGTTGAGGCCGGACTGGCTCGCAAGAACCAGCCGGTGAAGATCCTGGGCAACGGCGACATCAGCGTCAAGCTGGACGTCACGGCTCAGAAGTTCTCTGGCTCCGCGAAGGAGAAGATCGAGGCAGCTGGCGGCTCCGTTACGGAGGATGCTTTCCGCCGCGCATAAGCGATCATTAGAAAACGAATTGCCCCTGCGACTCACACCATTGCGGTTGAGTCGCAGGGGCTTCGTGCTGTTATAGGCACTTTTGTGGTGCGCAAATCACGGTTTGTCCGACGCGTTTGCTAGGGTAGTGACGTTCTATATCAGCACTGAATACTCGGCCCTGCCCGCGTGGGGCCGTCAGGAGGCTACAGCCACCGTGTCTGCCATTGTTCAGGCGTTTAAAGATGCCGATCTGCGCAAGAAGATTCTGATCACCCTTGCGCTGATGATCCTGTACCGCATCGGCGCCCAGATCCCCACCCCGGGAGTTGACTACGCTCTGATCGCGCAACGGCTCGAACAGATGAAGGAAACTGCCGGCGGCAACATCTTCTCCGTCATCTCGCTGTTTAGCGGTGGCGCGCTGCTGCAGTTATCCATCTTCGCCATCGGCATCATGCCGTACATTACGGCGTCGATTATCGTGCAGCTGCTCACCGTGGTCATTCCGCGCTTTGAGGAGCTGAAGAAGGAAGGCCAGTCCGGGCAGACGAAGATGACGCAGTACACGCGTTACCTCACCGTGGGCTTGGCGCTTCTGCAGTCCGCGGGCATCGTCGCCTTGGCAGACCGTGAGCAGCTGCTTGGCTCTGGCGTTCCGGTGCTGGTGGAAGACCGCAACATCTTCACCCTGATCATGATGGTTGTTGTGATGACCTCCGGTGCGATCCTCATCATGTGGCTTGGTGAGATTATCACGGAAAAGGGCGTGGGCAACGGTATGTCGCTGCTCATCTTCGCTGGTATTGCTACCCGCCTGCCCTCGGACGGCATTCAGATCTACCGTCAGTCGGGCCCGCTGGTCTTCGCTGTGGTTCTCGCCGCTGTGGTCCTGCTCGTCGTGGGCATCATCTTCATTGAGCAGGGACAGCGCCGCATCCCGGTGCAGTACGCAAAGCGCATGGTTGGCCGCCGCCAGTACGGTGGCACGTCCACGTACCTCCCGCTGAAGGTCAACCAGGCCGGTGTTATCCCGGTGATCTTCGCCTCCTCGCTGATGTACGTTCCCGTGCTGATCACCCAGATCGTGAACTCCAACAAGCCCACGCCGCCGGATAACTGGTGGATGGGCAACGTGATGTCGTGGCTCCAGAACCCGAGTTCGTGGCAGTACATCCTGCTGTACTTCACACTGATCATCTTCTTCAGCTACTTCTACGTCTCCATCCAGTACGACCCGGTGGAGCAGGCTGACAACATGAAGAAGTACGGCGGCTTCATCCCTGGCATTCGCCCGGGCCGCCCGACGGCGGAGTACCTGGCATTCGTGATGAACCGCCTCCTGTTCGTCGGCGCCCTGTACCTTGGATTTATCGCGATTTTGCCGAACATCGCTCTTGATCTTGGTGTCGGTGGCTCTGGAAACGCGGGCATGACCGCGTTCGGTGGTACCGCAATCCTGATTATGGTCTCCGTGGCCTTGACCACGGTGAAGCAAATTGAATCCCAACTGTTGCAATCTAACTACGAAGGACTGTTGAAGTAATGCGACTCGTACTCCTTGGCCCTCCCGGTGCCGGCAAAGGCACCCAGGCTGCTCTTCTCTCTGAGAAGCTGAACATCCCGCACATCTCCACCGGCGACCTATTCCGCGCCAACATCGGTGAAGGTACCCCTCTGGGCAAGGAAGCCAAGGAGTACATTGACGCCGGCAAGCTGGTGCCCACCGAGGTCACGGCGCGCATGGTCGAAGACCGCCTGAGCGAAGACGACGCTGCAAACGGCTTTCTGCTCGACGGCTTCCCGCGCACGGTGGAGCAGGCCGATCTTTTGGAAGAGATGCTGAACAAGCACGGCCTGAAGCTCGACGGTGTTTTGAACTTCAAGGTCGATGAGGACGTGGTGGTGGAGCGCATGCTCGCCCGCGGCCGCGCTGATGACAATGAGGACACGATCCGTACCCGCCTTCAGGTCTACCGCGATGAGACCGCTCCGCTGATTGACCACTACGGTGACCAGCTGATCAACATTGACGCTGAAGGCGAGGTCGAGGAGATCAACGCCCGCACGCTGAACGAGATCAACGCGCGCAGCGCACAGTAGCCCCCCGTACGCCACCCGTCTATCAACCACAGGTATCCACCGAGTGTTCCGTCGCCGCAAAGCAATTCCAGCCAAGACCCCCGGTGAGCTTGACGCTATGGAAGCCGCCGGGCGAATCGTGGGCCAGGCCCTCCTCGCGGTCCGTGAAGCCGCTTCGGTGGGTACAACGACAGCGGACCTTGACGCGGTCGCGGAAGAGGTCATCCGCTCCCACGGGGCGGTGCCCACGTTTTTGGGCTACGGCGGATTCCCCGCCTCGATCTGTTCCTCGGTCAACGATGTCGTGGTGCACGGCATCCCCAGCGCCGACACAGTCCTGCGCGATGGTGATTTAGTATCCATCGATTGCGGCGCGACGCTGGACGGCTGGGTCGGGGACTCCGCTATCTCGTTCGGGGTAGGGGAGCTTGACCCGGCCGTCGATAAGCTCAATCGCGCGACCGAGCAGGTGCTTTACGACGGGTTGGGGGCGATGGTGCCCGGAAACCGCCTGACTGATGTCTCGCACGCGTTGGAGAAAGCCACGCGCAAGGCTGAGGCCGATTTTGGGATCAAGCTGGGGATCCTCGCAGGATACGGCGGCCACGGCATCGGCAGTGAGATGCATGAGGACCCGTACCTGGCTAATGAGGGCCGTCCCGGAAAAGGGCCGGTGATCCAGGAGGGTTCGGTGATGGCGATTGAGCCGATGCTGATTCTTGGCGGGGAGACGGAATCGACCGTCTTGGACGACGACTGGACCGTTGTTACCGATGATGGTTCGCCCGCAGCGCACTGGGAACACACCGTGGCTGCGACGGCGGATGGCCCACGGATTCTCACTCCGCGGTAGGGATTTCTCCCCGCAGGACTAGTTGATACGGCCAGCTTTCGATATACTGCTCGCATGCTGAAAAAGCCCCGTGAAACTCGTTCCGCTTCCTTGCTGCGCAAGGCGGCCATGTTTGTCACCAGCGCCGGTGTCGCTGCCTCCTTGGTTGTAGCCCCGGCTCCTGCTACCGCTCAACCCGCGCTTCCTGCCCTGCCTGCACTGTCCAGCGCTAGCCCTGCTGCTTTCGTTCAGTACGCAGAGACCTCCCTGCGAAACACCGCATACGCGCCCGGCAGCGGTGTTCAGGACCTGATCTGGAACGCTCGTAACTCTCTTCGTGTCCAGGTGGATCAGTTCTTTGGCCGTGACAAGGCTACCGCTGACCGCCTCAAGGCTGAGATTGACCGCATCGTGGAGATGCTGTCCCCGGGCCTCATTGCAGCGCGCACCCCGAAGCCTGCACCCAAGCCGGCGCCGAAGCCCGCACCTAAGCCGGCGCCCAAGCCGGCTCCCGCCCCAAAGCCTGCTCCGCGCAGCAACCCGTGCCCGCCGCAGGCAAAGGCCTGCGTTGACATCCGTAACCAGAAGAGCTGGCTGCAGAACAACGGTCGCATCTACTACGGCCCTGTCACCGTGGCAACCGGTAAGGCTGGGTATGAGACGCCGAAGGGCTGGCACCGCGTAAACCGTAAGGTGCGCGATGAGATTTCCTACGAATTCGGCAACGCCCCGATGCCGTTTGCAACCTACTTCACCTACAACGGCATTGCCTTCCACCAGGGTGACCCGGCGTACCGCTCCCACGGTTGCGTGCGCATGTACCGCCAGGACGCGATCAAGTACTTCAACGACCTGCAGATCGGCGACCAGGTCTACGTCTTCTAAGAACACGCCTGACTTAAGAGCCCTAACTTTCGGCCCGGCAGTTCCCTATTCGGGGGCGGCCGGGCTGTTGCTTATAAGGGGGTGAGGGACGCCGGGTGATCCAGCGGCCGAGTTTTGCATTCCTAGCAGGTAGAAGGCTATAGTGGTCACTCGGTGTCTGTCTGTGGCGGTCCACACCGCACAGTAAGCGGATAGGTGCCGATTTGCCAGTGCAAAAACGCGCTGGCAAGGGCGGTAGATCTTGATGATCAACCACGATAAAAACTTTCGGAAGTGGAGTGTATGGCAAAAGAAGGCGCAATCGAAGTCGAGGGTCGCATTATTGAGCCCTTGAAGAACGCAATGTTCCGTGTCGAGTTGGACAACGGGCATGAGGTCTTGGCACACATCAGTGGCAAGATGCGCCAGCACTACATCCGCATCCTCCCTGAAGACAGGGTCGTTGTGGAGCTGTCTCCCTACGACCTTGAGCGTGGTCGTATCGTCTACCGCTACAAGTAAGCCCTTCCGCGCGAAGGCTTACCTGTAAAGCAGTAACAACTGCATATTCATTGAAAGCCTCCTTTCCCACGGCGTCCCCCTAGGTGGGGTCGCCCTTGTACCTCCGGCTGCGGTGGCTGGAGCCGCGTCACACCACAACCCAATCGTTCCGGAATGGACCGGGCACAAGCGTTGCGCGACGTGGACGGGTAGGGAGAAAACCACCGAACCAACCTGAAAGGCACGTACCACATGGCACGTCTAGCTGGTGTGGATCTGCCGCGCAACAAGCGCATGGAGATCGCACTGACCTACATTTACGGAATTGGGCCTGCCCGTTCCAAGGAATTGCTGGAGAAGACCGGCATTTCTCCTGACCTGCGTACGGACAACCTGACCGATGAGCAGCTGTCCGCACTTCGTGATGTCATCGAGAGCACCTGGAAGGTCGAAGGTGACCTTCGCCGCGAGGTTCAGGCTGACATCCGCCGCAAGATTGAGATCGGCTCCTACCAGGGCCTGCGCCACCGTCGTGGACTTCCGGTTCGCGGCCAGCGCACGAAGACCAATGCGCGTACCCGTAAGGGTCCGAAGAAGACCATCGCAGGAAAGAAGAAGTAACCTATGCCTCCACAGACTCGTGGCCGCCGCACTGGCCGCCGCATCGTAAAGAAGAACGTGGCTGCAGGCCACGCTTACATCAAGTCCACCTTCAACAACACCATCGTGTCCATCACGGACCCGCACGGTGCTGTTATCTCTTGGGCGTCCTCCGGCCACGTTGGCTTCAAGGGCTCGCGCAAGTCCACCCCGTTCGCCGCGCAGATGGCTGCTGAGAACGCAGCCCGCAAGGCAATGGAGCACGGCATGAAGAAGGTCGACGTCTTTGTCAAGGGTCCGGGTTCGGGCCGCGAAACCGCTATCCGTTCGCTCCAGGCTGCCGGCCTGGAGGTGTCCTCGATCTCGGATGTGACGCCTCAGCCGTTCAACGGTTGCCGTCCGCCGAAGCGTCGTCGCGTCTAGGGTTCAGGGATTTTAGGAAAGAGGTAATTCATTATGGCTCGTTACACTGGCCCCGCTACACGTAAATCTCGTCGTCTCCGCGTTGACCTGGTCGGCGGTGACATGTCCTTCGAGCGCCGCCCGTACCCTCCGGGTCAGGCTGGCCGCGCTCGCGTCAAGGAGTCTGAGTACTTGCTCCAGCTGCAGGAGAAGCAGAAGGCTCGCTTCAACTACGGCGTCATGGAGAAGCAGTTCCGCCGCTACTACGATGAGGCCAACCGCCTCCCGGGTAAGACTGGTGACAACCTACTGGTTCTTCTGGAATCCCGCCTGGACAACGTCATCTACCGCGCTGGTCTGGCACGCACCCGTCGTCAAGCTCGACAGCTCGTGTCCCACGGCCACTTCCTGGTCAACGGTGTGAAGACGAACATCCCATCCTTCCAGGTTTCTCAGTACGACATCATCGATGTTCGTGAGAAGTCCCAGAAGATGATCTGGTTCGAAGAGGCTCAGGATAACCTGGTAGATGCCGTTGTTCCGGCATGGCTTCAGGTTGTTCCGGAGTCCCTGCGCATCCTCGTGCACCAGCGGCCCGAGCGTGCTCAGATCGATGTTCCGATCCAGGAGCAGCTCATCGTCGAGCTTTACTCGAAGTAATCGCTTTATTTGCTTAACGACGAATTCATATCAGTGTTTTCGTGTCGGTGGAACGCACCGGCACCTACCGGCGTCAAATAGCGGTCGCCGATAAAGGAGAACGTTCATGCTCATCTCACAGCGCCCTCAGCTCACCGAGGAATACATCGATACCAACCGCTCGAAGTTCGTAATCGAGCCACTCGAGCCCGGTTTCGGGTACACCCTGGGTAACTCCCTGCGCCGCACCCTGCTGTCGTCCATCCCTGGAGCAGCAGTGACCTCGATCAAGATCGAGGGTGTGCTGCACGAGTTCACCACCATCCCCGGTGTGAAGGAAAACGTTTCTGAGATCATCCTCAACGTCAAGGACCTAGTTCTGTCGTCCACCTCGGACGAGCCGGTCATGGTCTACCTGTCCAAGGAAGGCCCGGCTGACGTCACTGCAGCTGACCTGGACCTTCCGGCTGACATCACGGTCCACAACCCTGATCTCCACATCGCTTCGCTCAACGAGCAGGCTCGCCTGGAGATGGAGCTCGTGGTGGAGCGCGGCCGCGGCTACGTGCCTGCGATGCCGAACTCCGGTGGTGAGATCGGTCTGATCCCGGTTGATCAGATTTACTCGCCGGTGCTGAAGGTGTCCTACAAGGTCGAGGCAACGCGTGTTGAGCAGCGCACCGACTTTGACAAGCTGATCATCGATGTGGAGACCAAGAACTCCATGACTGCCCGCGACGCCCTGGCGTCCGCTGGTTCCACCCTGGTTGAACTGTTCGGCCTCGCTCGCGAGCTGAACACCGCCGCCGAGGGCATCGAGATTGGCCCGTCCCCGCAGGAGACGGAGTACATCGCGGCCTACAACATGCCGATCGAGGACCTGAACTTCTCCGTTCGCTCCTACAACTGCCTGAAGCGCCAGGAAATCCACACCGTCGGTGAGCTCGCCGAGTGCACCGAGAGCGACCTGCTGGATATCCGCAACTTCGGTCAGAAGTCCATCAACGAGGTCAAGATCAAGCTTGCCTCCTTGGGCCTGACCCTGAAGGACGCTCCTGAGGATTTCGATCCGACGCAGATTGAGGGCTACGACGCTGAGACTGGCGATTACATCGACGATTCCGCTGAGTAAAAGCGGACGATCGCGTGGCTTTTAACAAAGCCACTTAAGATTCACACACACGAGGAGAACCAACAATGCCTACCCCGAAGAAGGGTCCCCGTCTCGGCGGTTCGGCAAGCCACCAGAAGCACATTCTGTCCAACCTGGCTTCCAACCTGTTCGAGCACGGCGCAGTGAAGACCACTGACGCCAAAGCCAAGATGCTGCGCCCCTACGCTGAGAAGCTGATCACCAAGGCAAAGTCCGGCACGGTCAACGACCGCCGCGCTGTTGCCGCAGAGATCCCGAACAAGGATGTCGTTGCACACCTGTTCCACGAGCTTGCTCCGAAGTTTGAGAACCGCCCCGGTGGTTACACCCGCATCATCAAACTGGAAAACCGCAAGGGCGACAACGCTCCGATGTCCCAGATCTCCCTCGTTCTCGAGGAGACCGTGACCTCCGAGGCAACCCGCGCTACCCGCGCCGCTGCCTCCAAGGAAGCCGCCGCCGCAGCTGCCGAAGCACTGGCCCCCGCCGAGACCGAAGCCCCGGCCGACGCTGAGGCCCCCGCCAACGCCGAGACCGAAGCCCCGGCCAACGCGGAAGCTCCCGCCAACGCCGACGCCGCTGCTGAAGAAGCAGTTGAGGCCCCGGCCGAAGACGAGAAGTAAACTTTTCGCCTTCACCTCCCAACCCGCGCGCTCTCAAATGAGGGTGTCGCGGGTTTTTGCATGCCCAGCCACCCGGCATCCTGACGATGTTGACCATAAGCCCTGAACCATAACCTTCTGACCAGGTGAAACAAAAATCGGCGCCGCGGAAATCGGGGGTGGGGTGTCAACATCGTCAGGACTCCAAATTGGGCCAGTAAACACAGGCCCCGCCGCCGCGCCGGAATCGGGTGTCGTTCTGGCTGCCCGGCCCCCGCGAGCCGCCACCCTGACGATGCTGACCATAAGCCCTGACGCATAACATTCTGACCAAGTAAAACAGAAATCGGCGCCGAGGAAATCGGGGGTGGGGTGTCAACATCGTCAGGACTCCAAGTTGGGCCAGCAAACACAGGCCCCGCCACCGCTGCAGACGCAGACAAGGGCGCCCGGGAAGCTGGTAGCCTTAGCCCGATGAATGATGAACCCGCAGCCCGGATGCGCCTACGCCTGGATATTGCGTATGACGGTACGGACTTTCACGGGTGGGCGCGGCAGGCAGCGGGGGATGATGGTGTCGCGGTGCGTACGGTGCAGCAGACCATCGAGGAGGCGCTGCAGTTGGTGCTGCGGGTCCCCGTTGTGTTGACGGTCGCGGGGCGGACTGACGCGGGGGTGCATGCATCGGGGCAGGTCGCGCACGTTGATGTGCCGCGCGAAAGTTTGGATCAGCGTTCGATTGATGGTGACCCGAACAGGTTGGTTCGCCGATTGGCAAAGCTTCTTCCCGACGATGTTTCCGTCCGAGACGTCACTGAAGTTACCCCAGATTTTGATGCCCGCTTCGCGGCGTTGACACGCACGTACCGGTACCGGGTCACCACGGCCCCCGCAGGGCCGGTGCCCACGCGGGCGCGGGATACGGCGACCTGGGCAAAGCCAGTTGACATCGACCGGGTGCAGGAGGCGGCGACGTTGCTGTTGGGCCTGCATGACTTCGCCGCGTTTTGTAAGCCGAAGCCGCACGCGACGACGGTTCGGGATCTCCACGAATTTACGTGGCGTGACGTTTCCACCCCCCAGGAGCCGGAGTTGTTTGAGGCGACGCTGACTGCGGACGCGTTTTGCTGGAATCATGTTCGCGCGATGGTCGCGGCGTGCCTGGATGTGGGTGAGGGGCGCCGTGACGCAGAATGGATCGACGGGCTTTTGGCGGCAACGCAGCGCGATCCACAGGTGCGGTTGGCGCCTGCGCGTGGGCTGACGCTTATCGCGGTGGAGTACCCGCCGGCGGATCAGCTGGCCGCCCGCGCACACGTGACGCGTGATCGCAGAAGCCAGGACCTAAGCAACAGTTAGGAGGGCACATGGATTCAGCCGTGTGGACGGCGTTGGCCGTTTTTGCTCTTCCCGGCTTGGTGTTGGCGCTGGTAGCGGGTGTGCGCGCGCCGGCGTCGTTCGCTGCCGCGGTACCCACAACGTTTGGTCTCGTAGGGTTGTCCGCGTGGCTGCTGGGCGTCGTCGGGGTGCGGTTTACCTGGCTGAGTTTCTCCATCACGCTGGTCTTTTTCCTTCTGCTCGCCGCGGCGTGGCGTTACGCGTTTGCTTATCGACGACGGGCCAAAAACTCCTCATCCTGGCCCCAAGCGCTATTCCCACGGGAGCATTGGCGACACGGCGGTAGTGTCCACCCTTGGTGGGTGCTGCCCGGCGCGGGAGTGGCCACGGGTGCGTGGCTGTGTATTAGCCGCATGATGGGTTTCCAGGAGGACCAACCGTATAAGTGGGACAACATCGTGCAGGGCTGGGATGTGCAGTGGCACGCTAATGCCGTCCGGTTCGTGATGGAGACGGGGGTGGCGTCGTCCACGCGGATGGGGGAGCTTCAAAGCCCGGAGTCGCATACGGCGTTGTTTTATCCTTCGGCGTTTCACGCGGTAACGGCGTTGTTTGCTCAGGCTGCGGGGTTGGAGCCGATTCCGGCGTTGAATCTGGCGTCGATAGTTCTGCCGGGGCTGTTGGTCCCGGCGGCCGCCGCGGCGCTTGCCTGGTTGATCTTGCGGGGTAAGGGCTGGACGGCGTGGATTGCGTCGGGGCTTGCACCTATCGCGGTGTATGCGTTGCCGGTTGTGCTGTGGGTGTCGGACTACGTCGGGGTCCGACCGTACATCGTGGCGGTGGCCATGGCGTTTATGGTTGCGGCGATGTTTGCCGCCGCGCCACGGGATCCGGCGCTTGCGTTTCCCCTGACGTTCGGGTTTATCGGTGTGCTGTGCGCGCACCCTTCGGCCGTCACGGTGTTGCTCCTCATCGTGCCGTTGTACTGGCTCAATAACACGCTGATCAAACCGGATGTGTCCCGGTGGAAGGACACGGTGCTTATTGCTGGGCCCGCGGTGGTCGGCTCGTTGCTGTTCCTGCCGCAGGTGCTGGCGGGTTCAGAGCAAGCCAGTGAGGTCCAGCAGTGGGAATCGCTCGAGCGATTCGAGCCGGAGGAAGCCTGGCAGCTGGCGTTGATGATGGAGACCCGCCATACAGGCGAGTTTTTCGCGGAGTTTGATCCCACGATTCTGCTGTGCCTGGGCGCGTTCGGTCTTCTCGCGGCGCTCGTCTGGCGCGGCCAGGTCTGGGCGGGACTGTTTTATTTCATTTCGCTGTCGACTGTCGTTGGCGCGCTCGCCCCGTCGATCCTGGCGAAAGAGCAGTGGGGCGCGTGGGGCCAGTTCGTTGCCGCGATCGCTAACTTGCACTATTCGACTGCGCACCGTCTGGTGATCCCCGTGGCACTGATGGTCGTGGCATGCGCGGCGGTGGCTATCGCGGCGTTGATCCGGCTGGCTACGTTGGCGCCACTCGCCGCCCGCTACGACACCCCCGCGTGGCGCTGGACCACCGCGATCGCGGCAATCGCCGTCGCGGTGTACGTAGCCACGGGCGTCCACGATTGGGTGACAGACACCTCAGACGTCGGCGCTAAGAAAGCGTTTGCAGCATCGCGTGACGACGATCGGATGGTAGGCGATGACACCCGCGAGGCCTTCGACTGGCTGGCCTCCCGCCCGGAGGCCTATGAAGGCTGGACAGTAGGTGATCCCGCTGACGGATACTCCTGGCTTTATGCCTATGCTGGCGTACCCACGGCCGCGCGCCATTTCGGCGCTCCCGGTGGAGGGATCGGAACGGATACGTCCGTGGTGGTCAACCACGGTGATCTTCTTGGCGCGGGGCGCGTCGGGGCCAAATACACCCCGAACCCGGTGGATCAAGCCGCGAAGGACCAAAATATAAAGTTCCTCATCGGCTCCGGGCACCCGTTCTGGTTCACCCAGTATCCCAACTGGTACGTGGGCAAGGCCCTTTGGGGAGCCGAGGGCGCAACACCGGTGTATCACAACGAGTCCGTGGTGGTCTTTGCCGTAAACAGCCAGTTCAGCGAGGAAGAGTTGCGCGAAATGCAGCGGGATGCCCAAGCTCACGGTTCCGCACCGATCCCAACGCTTGAGCCCACGACACCACCTGCGGGGATGGTCCAACTGCGTTAAGCTGAAACAATCCCGCGTGCACTACCGGTACCGGTGCGCGTCAGGGGAGATTCGGGGAATGTAAAAAGGGAAAACCGGGGGGTATCCATGGCTGATTCGCAGCGCCTTTTGCCAACAACGCGCACACAGGTGTCCGGCCACAGGTTCATGCGGCGGAGGGTGGAGCATGGGCTGATCTATGGCGACATCCGCATGATTCATGATCCGCTGGCGGCGCGGCGTCGCGCGGCGATCTTTGGCCTGGTGGCCGTGGTGCTCATCGCCGGTGGCTGTGGTTTGTTCGCGTGGCTGCGGCCCAATCCGGACCCAGGTTCAGCGGGCATCTTGCGGGCTAGTGACGGCTCGCTCTACGTCCGCGTAGGAGAGGTTATTCACCCGGTGACCAACTTGACGTCGGCCCGCCTCATCGTGGGTGGGCCGGATAACCCGCAGCGGGTGGGGGATGAGCGGCTCGTGGCCATGCAGCGTGGTGCACCCCTGGGCATCGCCAGCGCCCCGAGTATGTTCGCCGCCGGCGACTCGGAGGACATGAGCTGGTCAGCCTGCGTGTACGCGGGCAGGACAACGGTCGTCGCTGGACACGCCCCACGCCAATTCGACAACGCCGAAGGTGTTCTCGTGGAGGTCGGTGAGGGGGAGACGACCACCCAGTGGGTCCTCACCAGCGCGGGGCGCGCTTCGCTCCCACCGGCATCAACGCCCGAAGGGCGCGTGATACGCCGCGGCTTGGGCATTGATTCGACCACGCCGCGGTTACCTATGCGCAAAGAATTGCTCAACACCTTCACCGAAGCACCGCCGCTCACAGTGCCGGTCCCACTGCCAGAGCTCCTCGACACGGGCGATCAAGCCTGGGCGATAGCACCCAACGGCGGGATCCAGCCGGTCACGGAGACACAAAGGGAAATCCTCACCGCCGCCGGGGCGAAGGTCACCCGCATTTTACGGGACCAGCTCGCCTCCTACCCCGACGCCCAGCCGCCGATGCAGATCGACCTTCCAGCGACGCGGCCCCAGTGGATCGATCCGAAGTCAACGGCGGTGTGCGCGTCGGAAAGCGGCGCTTCCTCGCGGCTGCGACCCGAAGCGACGACGGGCGGCGCGATGAAACTTCCGGGTGACGCGCCCGCGGATTATTTCGTGGGACTTGCCGCGGGCTCCGTCGGCGCGGATACCGGCTACGGCTACCAGGTGGTATCCGCTACCGGCGTGCGCCACAAAGTGGATGACCGTGCCGCCTTGGAAACGGTCGGCGCCGCGCACGTTGAAAAAGTCCCGTGGGCGATTTTGGCGCTGCTGCCGGCAGGCCCCGACCTCACGCGTGAGGTAGCGCTGACGGCGGTACTGTGATCAGCGGGTGAGGGGATGAGCGGTCCCCTAATCCAGCAGCCCGATGTTTTCCGCCCACGCCAGGGCGCTGTCGATGTCCTTGAAGGAGTTCGAGCCGATCGTCATTCCGTTGGTGGAATCCTGGTAGTTGAGGAAGGTCCCGTTTTCATCCTCCACCGCGAACGCCTTGCGGGTGCCGTCCTTGCTCACGCGAAGTTCGCTGAGCGCAGCAACCTGTGGGTTCGCTGACTCGTATCCCTGGTGGGAGCCGTCGATGTCATAGTCGAGTTCAAACAGGAACTGGATGTCGTCTTCAGGCTTCAGGCCGCTTTTTACCAAGCTGCGGTCGCGCCCATTGGGGTCAAAATGGCACCACGCGCCGAACACGTCGGGGCGATCCTCGACCGTGTCGAAGGCGCAGCTCTCAAGCCCTTCGAGCGCCGCCCCTGGCACGGAATCCTTGACGCGCTGCACTTCTTCATCGGTCACGGTCGCCTGCTTCTGCGGGTCGAGACGGTCCCACTGTTCCGCGGCGTCCACAGTGTTCACGGCGGTGGGGCTCGCTGTTGTTGAGGTCGAGCTCGTGGTTGTCGATCCGCCGCTCATGATTCCCCACGCGAGGCCGCCAACGACCACCAGCGCCACGATCGAGCCCGCCGCGATGATGCTCGTGCGGTTCTTTTTCGCGCTCGTGCTTATCGACGACCGTTGCTCGCGCGTCACCTGCTTGCTTTGCGGTTGCACGTGTTGCGAGTGCACCTGTTGCGAGTGCGCCTGTTGTGAGCGCACCTGTTCCGGTTGAACGGGGTGTGATTGTGTGGCCGGTGTGTGCGTGCTCGGGGCGCGCTTCGCGTGGACGACGGCGCCCTGGGAAACAACGGTCTTCGGGTCATCTAAGGTGCCTACCCGTCCCAGATCTTTGAGGCGCTCCTGCAGGATGGGGACGCGGGAGGAACCACCGGTGAGGTAGAGGTGCGTGATCTGATGGGGGCTGGTGATCTTCGCACGACGCAGGGTTTCTGCGGTCAGCGCGACTGCCCGGTCGACTGCAGGTGCGATGAGGCCTTCGAATTCCTCGCGGGTGATTAGAAGGCGCTCGCTCATGCCGCCGGCGCGGGCGGTGATGGTGGCGGTGGAGGAATCGGAGAGAGCCTCCTTCGCGCGGCGGATGCTGTAGTCGAGTTCCTGGTGTTCAGAGTGCGTGGCTGTGGAAGAAAAGTACTCGGCCAGATCAGGGTTATCGGATTCAAGCTGTTCTTCCACCCAGCGACGCAACATGGCATCGAAGGTCTTGCCACCAATGCTGTTGTCACCGTCAGCCGCCGTGACGGTGAAGGACCCGTCCGGCTGGGCGGTAAGGACCGCCACGTCCAGCGTGCCGCCGCCGATATCGAAGATCGCGAGGGTATCGCCAGGGGTGAGGTGGTTGTTCTGGGAGTAGTAGTGCGCCGCGGCTTTCGGTTCGGACAACGTCGTGACCGTGCCTTGCGCTACTCCGGCGATCCGCGCGGCATCCGTGAGCACGGCGATCTCACGGTCAGACCACGCCTCGGGGTGTGTGAGGATCACGCGCGAAGGAGCGGTGTTGTCGTGGAGTTTCGCAGCGGTGGCGATGACGGAATGCAGCACCGCCGCAACAGCATGGGATGCCGGGATGTCGTGGTTCTTGATGTGGATCGTGTGCCGGGGAACCAGACGCTTGGGAGAGGGGATGAAACCAGAAGGGTCTTCTTCGGCGAGCTCGAGCGCGCGATTGCCGGTGGCGATATTGTCCGGGCTGGTGACGTAGACGCTCGACGGCATGGTGCGGTAGTCCGCGGACAAGTTGATTGCTTCGACATGTCCGTGGAGTGGGTTCGTGTGAGCCGCCGCCGTATTCGACGTGCCAAAGTCAATGGCCAGAATCCAAAAAGATTGGGTCATGAACTTTCTACCGCTTTCTTTTTACGCTCCCTGAAACAAGCCTGATACAAGAATGTACCTGCTGAAAACACCGGAAGTTTAACACTTTTACCAGGCTAAGTTAAGGCTCAATAAAGCCGAACTCACCGTGCCCTCCCGCGGCCTGGGTAATATGTAGACCAGCTATGTCTTTTCCATGGAACAACCCTGGGCGGCGGCCCGCGCCGGGGCATCACACCGGGCCGTACCCTGCGCAGCAACCCCCACGCACGCCGGGTAATTCACCGCGCCCGCAGCAGCCGTACCCGAACACGCAACCACCGTACGGTCAACCCCCGCGACACCCCCAGCAGCCAGTTCAGCAGCCGGCCCAGCAGCAGCCCTACCCGCAGCAGCCAGCGCACCAGCCGTCCCCGAATACCCAACCGCCGTATGGCCAGCCGCCGCAGGCACCACCGCAGCCGCAGCAGCCCCCGCACCGAGAGCGCGAGCAACCGCAGCAACCGCAGCAGCCGCAGCACGAGCCGAGCATGACTCAGGTGCGCCGCGGGCGCATTATTGATGCGGTGCTGCGTGGCTTGGCGCCGTTGGCGATGCTGTCGCCGGAGCTTCGAGCGCGAGCAGACGAGCTGCGTGCGCGCCTTGATGCGCAGCCGCGCATCGTGATCGTTGGCCGTATTAAGTCTGGTAAATCCACGCTTCTGAACGCTTTCGTGGGTGCCCCCGTCGCGGAGACCGCTGCGCTTGAAGCGACGAATGTGGTCACCGTGTATCAGTACGGCGCGCCTGATCGCGCTGAAGCTGTGCTTAAAGACGGCCGCAGGATCCCGATTACCACGCGCCGGGGTGAGGTCACGAACCTGCCGGTGCCGGCAGTTGAAATCGCGTATGTGAACCGCTGGATGCCGATCGCGGCGATCAAGGATTACTCGCTCATTGATACCCCGGGTTTGGCCACGCTGACGTCGGCGAATGAGGCGGCGACGCGCTCGGCTCTGCTGGAAGGGTATGAGCAAACTCGCCAGGCCTCGGTGGACGCGGATGCGGCGCTGTTCCTATTCGATGCTGTCCCGCGCGAAGATGAAGTTCAGTTCATCAGCCAGTTGGGATTCACGTCACTGAACACCCTGGGTTTGTTGTCCCGCGCGGATTCCTTCGAGGATGGCCCGTTGGGTGAGGTAGACCCGATTGAGGCGGCGCGTGAACACGCGGGCGTGCTGCAGAAGCGCCTCCACGGCTACATCGATAAGGTCTACCCCGTGGCTGGTCTTTTGGCGCAGACTGCGCGGACCGGCACGATCACGGAGAACTTTGCCCGCCAACTGGCTATCCAAGCCGAGAAATCGGACGTAGAAATCCTCGAGGCTGTCCTCGGCCCGGATGAGGATGCGGCTATGCAAGTGGGCTACCTGGTGGACACAGTGGGTGAATACGGGCTTTTCCGGGGCCGTGAGCACGCTGCCGAGGGCGCTGCGGCGCTGACTGATTGGCTGCTGGAGCGGTCCGGGGTGATTGAGCTCCAGCGCTTCATTTCCACCGACATTGCGCGCTTCGCCGTGTTGCACCGCTCCGCATCGGTGCTGCGCGATATTGGTCGCCTCGCGTTTGAATTCCCGCAGTACCAGCAAGAAATCCGTCGCTCGTTCTCGTACCTGAACTCCGCGCCGGAACTGCTTGATGTTGCGTTGATGTCCTCGCTGAAGTCACTTGTCCACGCCGGAAGTACTGGTCCGATGAAGGATGAGATCACGCAGCTTTTGATCGGTGAGCGCCCCGCTGATCGCCTTGGGCTTCCGCCGGAGGCGTCGCCGTGGGATCTGATCAACACGATCCGCGAGAAGCGCTCCAACCTCCACGCGATGGGTCTATCGTTGCTGGACCCGGCTGAGGAAGAAGCCTTGATCGTCATTGACCGTGCGTACAACGAGCTGGAAAGCTACGCCCAGTCCTTGACCTAGGCTGGGCCTAGGGCTTGAGCTAGGGCTCGCGCTGCCGCGGGCTGGTGGTGAGCGATCGCAGGCCGTAACCCGCAAGGCAGATCAGGCCCGCTAGAACTAGTCCAAGAGCGACGGTGATGCTGCGCTGAGGTGTTGGGGATTGTTGCGAGGTCACGGGCCGGACGCGCAGTGGGGGCCGTTCGTCCACGCGTTCCGCGGCCCATGGCGGGACGTGGGTGAGCGCGGTGAAAGGATCGATTGCGCCGCCATTGGGGTCGGCGGACGCGTAGAGGATCTCACGCAGTTGGGCCGGGGTGGCTTTGGGGTAGCGCTGGCGCAGCAGTGCCGCGGTGCCGGACACGACGGGGGTGGCGAAGCTGGTGCCGGTGAACGGGGTGACGGCGCCGTGAGCACCGGCGACGCCGTGAGACCAGCCCTGGCCGGTTAAGGACAACCCCACGGGTGCAGTTCCGGGGGCAGAGACTATGCGCTGGTGGGGCAGGGAATAATCGGCCATCGTGTAGGAGTCGGCGCGGGCACCGACGGCCACGACAGTGGGGAAGAGCGCCGGGTAGACCGTGGAACCCGGTGGGCAGGTGCTCGTCGCGTTGCCAGCAGCAGCGATGACCAGGGCGCCGGATTCCTCCGCCCGTCGTAAAGCATGCGCAAGGCCGCGGGTGTCCACGCGGGCGGCAAGCGCAGGTTCCACGCAGGAGACCAAAGAAATGTTGATGACGTGGGCGCGGTGGTCAACCGCGTCATGGATCGCATCGGTGAGCGTGGCCATGGTCCCGGCGGCCAGCGGGGCATCCTCATCCTGCGGCTCGTCGCGGCGCTGGCGGAAGTGCGCGGACGACTGGCGGATAGAAATAATCTGCGCATCCGGGGCAACGCCCAGCGTGGTGGATGCGATGATGCCAGCGACGATGGTGCCGTGGCCGTCACAATCCCACAGTGGATTGGGCTCGTCGGGAGTGACAAAATCCTTGCCCGGCGCAAGTTGGTCCAGCTCTGGGTGGCGGCTCACGCCGGTGTCAATGACGGCGACGCGCATTCCTTTTCCGGTGGCGATCTGGCGCAGCGGGATAAGGCTGTCGGGTGCGCGTGGCGGTTCGACCGGAGCCGGCTGCGCGCAGGCAGTGTCCTGTGCGGCGGCCTGCGGGATCATCAGCGGGCTGCCCAAAAACGGTAGGAGAAGCAGAACCAGGGCAACGGTGAAACCCATTGCGCGCGTATGAGGCGACTGGTTTCTACAGGCTACGCACGGCATCGAATGCCCCGGTGAGGTAGACGGCCAGGGGAATCACGGCGATGATGGCGAAGGCCTCGGCGCGCTCCAGCCACACCAGTGTCGTGGGCTCTAGCGTGGGAACGCGCGGTGCCCACAGGGCTGAGCTTGCACAGGCCACGGCTACGAACATGGCGATCACCATGATCGCCGGGTGGGGTGATTCCATCCGGGCGACCGCCGTGCAGGCGGCGGCCACGGCCACGAAAGCGGTGAGTGACAGCGCAATACGGGGAAGCAGCGCATGGTGGCGGGCGGCGTGGATAATCAGTGACCCCGCCACGCAGACCCCGAATGCGAACACCCAGGCGCCCCCAACTATCCCACAGCCGATCAGCGCTGGGATGGAGCACAGTGCGACGCCCAAGCTGATGCCATCAGTAAGCAGGCGAGCGCGACGCGCGCGATCATCAACATCGTCCTGGTAGTCATCCGCGATGTTGAGGTCTTGGCCCGCGGTGGGTACCCGCGGGATTTGCAGGCCAGCGCCGCGGGTGGCCACTGCGGGTGAGAGCATGATGGCGATGAGGGCAACGAGAACCACCGCGGCAGGCAGCCCCAGCGCCGACGGCATCCATGCGCCGAGCGCCCCGATGCCCGCGATAACCGTGACGGTACCCACCGCGGCGCCCGCGCGTGGTCCAACGAGCCCCACCGTTGCGCCGCCGACCGTTAAAAAAGCGCCCAACGCGCAGGCGGTCATGGCACCGAGGGCGCCATCGGTGCTGCTAAAGAAGTTCACCGTTCCGCCAACCCACGCCCCGGTGGCGACAGCGGCGCCCAGCACACCGGCCACAAACACCACGGGTGAGCGCCCAAGTAGAGCCACGACTAGCGCCACCGCGGAGGCTAACCCCGCACCGATGAGCGGTGAGCTCAACGCCGCCACGAGAATGCCCAGCGCCACTGCCCCGCACACGGAACCGGCGGCCTCTATCCCAGTGCGGCGCCCGGCATCTTCACCGTTAGCAATGAGCGCCTCCGCCGCGTCCCGGACAACCGGCGGGGCAACGGGTTCGTGCGGGCGCAACGCCAGCACCTGCCCGTCACGAAGCCTCAGGTTTTTCAGCGGCACATGCGGGTCCAGCGGCGCGCCAGCGGCTGTAGTGAATTCCCACGGCGTGGACATCTCCGGCAAGCGAATCAGCCGTGAGATCTCCGGCAGTATCTCACTCAGCGTTGACGTCACCGGAAGCGAGACATCCACGCACCGCTGAAATTCCCCCGCGCTGATGCGAATGGTTACCCGCACGACGCTGTGCGTGGCTCTCCGAGCGATCGCATTCACGCTCGCGCGCTGCACAGACGTGGTTGACGTAGTCACGTTTCATCCCCCCCCTGTTTGGTGGCCCCCGCCACCGTTAGCGTCTTAGTATAGCGCCTGGCCGCTTAGTTGTCTTCGGGGTGAAGCCCCTTCGCTTTGAGCCACTCCATTGCCTTGTCTGGGCTGGCAAAGTCGTAGCTCTCGATGGACATGAACGTGGAGCGGTCCGCGTACTTCAACAGTGAGTTCTCACCCATCGAGGATTGGTAGGCGGCGGCGCCCTTGTTGCCGTCCTCGCTGATGAACGGCCCCGCGTATGCATTGTCCTTGGAGAAGCTCCCGTTGCGGATGGACGCCAGGTCACTGCGGGATTCGTTCTCATTCACCGTGAAGCGCAGCTGCGGAGACAGCGAGTCATATTCCGGTTCCTGGAAGAACGCGTAGTCTTCCGAGTCCTTCTTCACGTCGCATGCGATTTCGACCGCGTTAGTCATGCTCGTCCCGTCTGCACGGCATCTGTCCAGATGAGGCCTAATGTTCTCGGGAATTTTAGCTTCGATTGCGCTCACAGAATCAAGATCTTCCGGCGCCTGCGTAGTCGGCGCGGCGCTCGTCTCCGGCGTCGGTTCGTCCTTCCCGCTGTTCGTCACAGCCCACACCAGTCCGCCGAGACCACCCACGGCAACGACCGCAGCCACAACCGCCATGATGAGCTTGCGGTTCTTAGAGGAGCTTTCGCTTGTCGACGAGGCCCCGCCCGCATCCCGGTCATGTCTCTGAGGATCGGAGGATGTCGTGTTACCGGACATGGTGGCGGAAGACAGGTTACGCACCACGGGTGCCGCCGCGGAGACCGCGCCCTGGGCGACCACGGTCTTCGGGTCATCCAAGGTGGCCAGCGGCCCGAGGTCTTTCAGTGCTTCCTGGACCATCGGCACGCGGGATGTTCCACCGGTGAGGTAGAGCGCTTTGAGCTGGTCGGGGCATACGATTCCAGCTCCTTCCAGCGCGTCGCGGGTGAGTTCCACCGCGCGGTTGATGGCGGGAGTGATGATCTCTTCAAACTCTTCGCGCGTGAGCTGCAGGCGCGCTGTTTCCCCGCCCGCATCAATGCGGATTGAGGCAGACGATGCTTCAGACAGCAGTTCTTTCGCGCGGCGGATGCTGTCCTCGAGCGCGTGGCGCTCCGTCAACGGTGCCTCAGAGCGGAGGTAGTGCAGCATCTCCGGGTGGTCGTCCTCAAGCTGTTCATCCACCCACCGACGGATCATGGCATCAAAAGTGCGGCCACCAAGCGTGTTGTCGCCACGGGCGGAAAGCACGGAAAAGGACCCGTCAACCTGGGCTTCCAGCACGGCGATATCCAGCGTGCCGCCGCCGAAGTCGAAGACACCGATCACGTCACCGGGTTCAAGCGTTCCTTCCGAAGAGTAGTAGCGGGCGGCAGCCTTGGGTTCGGAAACCGTTTTCACCGTGACCGCGTTGAGCCCCAGGCTCGACGCGGCGTCGATAAGCACCTGCACCTCGCGGTCCGACCACGCCTCAGGGTGGGTGAGGATCAGCTCGGCCGGGCGCTGGTTGTTGTGCTCGCGGCTGGCGCGTTCCACAACGGAGCGCAACACCGCAGCCACCGGCACGGACGAGGGAATGTCATATCCGTTGATCTGGAAAACCTGCTGCGGGATAACGCGCTTAGGGGAGGGAAGGAAACCAGAAGGGTTAGACTCCGCGCGGTTCATCGCCACGTCACCCGTAGAGATGTCTTCTGGGGTCTCAATATAGACCGAAGAAGTCATCGTCTTGCGGTCGTGCGCGAGGTTGACTGCCTCGACGCTGCTGCGCAGCGGATGCGTGTGTGCCGCCGCGGTGTTGGACGTTCCAAAGTCAATGGCCAGCGTCCACTGGCCGCTGGATTCGTGCGTGCCGTTGGGGTGTGTGCCGTTCTGATTCGTCATGTCGAACTACTTGTTAGATGACTTGCTGGATGACTTGCTTGGAGACTCGCTTTCCTCATTTTCCTTCGCCCCCTCGGTAGAGGAGGCGGTCGAGGGGTCGGTAGAGGGGGCGGTCGAGCCCTCGGCTTCCTTCTTCAGGATGAGGTATTGCGCGGCCATGCGGTGGGAAAGGCGCTCTTTCGCGTCATCATCTTCTGGTTTGTCGTACCAGTCCTCGGTTGAGGAGATGGCGATGTAGTTGTCAAAGATCAGCATGCAGGTGTAGCTGACCCAGGACTCGTCATCGGAGGAGTAGCAGGTCGTGTTCGGCACGCCCTGCGGCTCGTCGTAGTCTTTGATCTCGCCTTCCGCCGCGGACGAACGCGCCCAGGACTGGATCACATTCGGCGCCTCGTTGTTCTTGGTCGGATACAACTGAACCACGTTCCAGCCCGCGCGCTCCACGCCGGCCTGACGCAACGTTGCCCACGCGGATTGCGCGTCCTTGAAGTACGAAGCCGCAACGCGCTGGGTGATTGCACCAACAGGGAGCAAGTATTTGTCGTTCTTATCCGGGAAGACTGTCAAGCGCAGAACGCCAGTCGGGTCAATATCAGGACGTTCGTCGGTAGCGCCAAAACCGTCCTTGGTCCGAGTGGCCTTAATTTCGTCGATAAGCGGGGTCTGCTCCTCCAAGAACTCGGCGTTGTACTCATCCTGCCAGTCGGACTCCGCGAACTCCTTCCCCGAATCCTCCGCAATGCTGATGATCACATATTCATTGTGCGGCGTGATCGCGTAGACCTTCCGCGAATGGTCATTGAGGCCGATGGAGGCCAACGTGTCCGGCATCCCAGCGATCTGCGTGGGCTGGTTGGGGTTGACTTCGTTAAGGCTTTCTAGGTAGAGGCCGGAGGTCAGCAGTGCCTGGTGAATCGCGTTGGCTACTTCGTTTGCGGTATCCGGGTTGGACAAGCGCAGAACCGTGTTGGTTCCCCGGCGGTCGGCCTTTTCGTTATTGGCTACCTGCTGGAAGCCGTACTCGTAGTTGTCCTCGAAGGGAGTAACGGCGTCGCGCACAGCATCGCCGAAGGTGCGGCTGAGGTGTTCAAGCTTGGCGTACTGCCCGCCGAGAGCCGTCTTATAGAGGTCTTGGTCGATCTCCATCGGGAGAAGCACGTTTTCTGCAAGCTCGTAGGAAGAGCTGGTCCGGCCCAGATCCTCGTTGTAGGGCTTTTTCCACGGCTCGTGAGCTTCGGCCTTGTACTCCCCGGTTTCCAACACCGGCTCGGCAGCCGCGCTCGATGGCGGAGCGGCTGAGGTAGAGGTTTCCTCGCGGTCTGAATCACTCGAACATGCGGAAAGACCCAGAATGAGTGATGCGGAAACTACGAACGAAGTCACAGCTTTCACGGCGGGGGTCGATTGAGAAAAGATGCCAAAACGGTGCATAGCCTATGAACTTTCCGTCGGTGAAGGACTTCAGCGAGGGACCTCTTCAACCGACCTCGTGCGAAGCCGGTTTAAAGCTCCTTGAAGTGGGAACCCGTGATACCGGCACTATACCTAAAGTTTGCACCGTATGATCGGGGAAGTTGTTCCCTAGCAGATGAAAGGCCAGCCCCGTGCCTGACATGCCAACGCCACAGCCCGTGCCACGTCAAGGTCAACCGATGCCGGTGCCACGAGGGCAAGCTCCCGCCCAACAGGTAGGCGCACAGCATCCGCAGCCGTCTGCCCGCCAGCGCGCAGCGCACGCGCTGAACCACTACGCGGAAAAATTGCTGCGCCCCAACGGGCTCGATGACGTTGCGGATCGTGCGCTCGAGGCATTCTCCACGGAGAAGCAGCGCAACGTAGTAGTGCTCATCGGTGAGGTCAAGCGCGGCAAGTCAACGCTGGCGAATGCGCTCGTGGGCAGCCCTGGCCTTACCCCGACGGGGGCGGGCACAACCACGAATATCCCTATTGCGCTTGGGCCGGCAAACGAGTCGGTGCCGGAGGGCAAGGTTGCGTTGTACACGGGTTCCGGGTCGACGCTCGTGGACGCGCATGAGCTGGACCAGTGGGTGAACTCTAAAACAGGCACGATCCCCGTGGGTGACCAAGAGGAAGCAGTGCTTCGCGCCTACTGCGCGGTGCCGAATTCAAAGATGGGCCCAGCCGTAGTCATCGACGCGCCGGGTATCGGTGGGATTGATGACGTTGACCCTCAGGTGGCTAATGACACGGCTGCTCAGGCCAGCGTGATTGTGATCGTGGCGGATTCCACGGCGCCGTTGACAAAGCCCGAGATGAACTACATCAAGGCTGCGAGCGAATCCACCGAATCCATCGTGGTTGCGGTGACCAAGACGGATAAGAACCTCACGCGCTGGCGCAGCATCGTGGACAATGACAAGGCTTTGATCAAGCAGCACATCGGTCGTGACATCCCAGTAATCGGCGTCTCGTCCCTGCTGCCGGACCTCAATGTTGGCCGTCATTCAGGCGTGGATACGGAGCGAATGGAAGAGCTTTCCGGCATTAAAGAACTGCGCGGGTTCATCCAACAACAGTTCCGCGGTGCGGAGAACATCCCAGCGTCCAACGCGCTGCGCATACTGGTGGAGGGAGTCCGTGAGCTGGATACTCGGTGGGAGAATCGGCTCAAGGTCGTCCGTGAAGGCGCCAGCGTTGTTCCGGAGCTAAAGAAGGATCTGGAAAAGCTGGAGACCATCAGAACCAACGCGGAGCAGTGGGACATCTTCCTCCAGCGCGACATCACTCGTGCCCGCCAGGCGGCGACAGCCAGGCTTGATGACGAGTTGGGTGAGATCCGCAAGAAGTGGACCGACATCATTGACAAAGCTGGGATGAAGACCCTGCGCTCGAACCCGAGTCACTTCACCGCAAAAATTGAGCAGGACTTCCAAGAAGCCGCGATGAAGGCGATCGCGGAATTCGTTGCCCAAATTGAGCAGCAAGTGATCCTTCCGCGTTTCCCCAACGCCAACGACCGCAGCAAAGTCATCGGCGAAATCCAGAAACAGATCGAGCTGGGCGAGATCAAGACCTCCGAGGTTAAAAGCGGAAGCAAGGACGCGTTCGATCCGATGATGCTGATGATGGGCTTTTCCGGCGGCAGCATTACCGCTACCGCGCTGAGCTCATGGGGCCTCGCCGCTGCGTTGCTCGGACCAGCTGGGGTCATCGCCGTCGGAATCGGTGTCGGTGCCAGCTGGATCGGAATTAACTTCGGCTTCCGCGCAATGCGCCAAGGAAAGCAAAAGCTCACCCAGTGGTTGCGCGAAACGATGGGCGTGACGCGCAGCCACGCTGAGCGATCCATGTCCACAATCACGAGCTACGCGCAGCCCGTGATCAAAATCCGGTTCAAAGAGAACAACAAGGCAGCTATCGCGGATCTTCAAAAGCGCATCAAAGAGGCGCAGGAAGCGGATGCTCAAGACCGGGAGGCTCGCAAGCAGGAGATCGCGAAACTGGAAAGAAACCGCGAAGTAACCGCGTCCGTTATCCAAAACGTTGAGAAATTGCGCGCTGAGCTCTCACGCATCGACACGATCCCTGACCAGCGACGCGCGCAGATCGAGGCCCAGCCACAATTAGCCCAATCCGTGAACGCGGAACTCACTCCGCCCGCGCCGGGTGCGTCTTTGTAGTAACGTAGCCGTAACAGCCGGGGGGCTGTGAGGCGGGGAACAAGATCCACGCCACGGGTTTTATACGGGGTTTTTCATAGGGGGGACAATGCTCGGCGTTGATAACGATCCGGTACGGCCTTTTGCGCGCGGTGAGAGCGATCCGCCACCGTTGCCGCACGGCTCTTTGGATACCGAGCCGGTTCCGCAGGCGGTGCGCAAGGCGCCGGAGCCACTCATTCGCTTAATCCTGCCCGTGGTGATGGTGGCCGCGATCGGTGCGATGGTGGCTGCGATGGCCCTGTCCGGCCGTGGGATGAGCCCCATGATGATGCTTTTCCCGTTGATGATGCTGATGGGGTTAGCCACGGCATTAAACCCGCAAGAGAAGGCGGGTGATATTGATGAAACGCGCCGGGTGTACCTGCGCCACCTGGATGCGTTGACGGTGCGAGCGCGAGCAAACGCTGACAAGCAACGGGCGCATTCGACCTTTATCCACCCGCACCCCTCCTGGTTGGCCACGGCTGTTGATGCGGCCCGGGTATGGGAGCGTGATGCCGGGGATGAGCACGCTATGCAGGTTCGTATCGGGCTTGGCTTGGAATCCTTGTGCACCCCGGTCGAGGTCCCCGATCCAGGATCACCGGAGGACTTAGACCCAGTGTGTGCTGTGAGTCTGCGGCGCACTGTTGCTTCGGTGAGCACGGTGCCTGACATGCCGGTCGTAGTCCAGCTCGACGCCTTCGGGTTGGTCACTTTGGCCGGGCCGAATGCGGCCGATGTTGCGCGGTCGATTATCTGCCAGCTGGCATTCTTTCACGGTCCGGAGCTCGTGGGCATCGACGATTTCACGCCGATGAGTACGTACACCAAGTGGTTACCCCATACCCGTGCGACGAATGAGGCCACGTTCCGGATCGCCGTGGTCGGCGCCGATGCCGTCGCGCAAGTTCCCGCGAGTGACTATGACTGCATCATCGCGGTGAGTGTGGATGCCGAAGCACTTGTTCACGACGGCGCGTTTCACTTGGTCTGCGGCGGACGCGACAGCGGGGACGGCGGTCCCGGGTTGGACGTGGTCACGGCCACAGGCGTGGAAGAACTTGGGAAGTGCGACCTGTTTAGTGACGGGGAGGCGGAATTTGTCTGCCGCAGCCTTGCGTACTACCGCCGCCCGACGAGCGACACGAAGGTGTCTGGGGGCGATCTTCTTGGGCTGCTGGGAATACCCAGCATTAGTGATCTGACCGCAGACACCATGTGGCCGGGCAGGGAGGGTACCAAGCAGCGGCTCATGGTCCCCATCGGCGTCGATCCGATTGGTGCGCCGGTCTATCTGGACCTGAAAGAATCCGCTCACGGCGGGATGGGCCCGCACGGTTTATGCATCGGTGCCACGGGTAGCGGTAAGAGTGAACTGCTCCGGACGCTGGTGGTGGCCTTGGCGGCGACGCACAGCCCCGAAGAGCTCAACTTTGTCCTCGTCGATTTCAAGGGTGGTGCCACGTTCCTTGGGGCAGAGGCATTACCCCATACGTCCGCGGTCATTACCAACCTGGAAAACGAATCCATCCTTGTGGAGCGTATGCACGACGCGATTTCGGGGGAGATGAATCGCAGACAGGAGTTGCTCCGTGCGGCTGGCAATTTTGCCAACATCACGGATTACACAGCGGCGCGGCTCGCCTCACGCCCTGATCTAGCGCCGCTTCCTGCGCTGGTCATCGTGCTGGATGAGTTCTCGGAACTGCTGGGCCAGCACCCGGATTTCGCGGACCTGTTCGTCGCGGTCGGGCGATTGGGGCGCTCATTGGGTGTGCATCTTCTTCTCGCTTCGCAGCGGCTTGAAGAAGGCAAGCTACGCGGCCTTGATTCACACCTGTCCTACCGCATTGGATTAAAGACGTTCTCTGCGGCGGAATCGCGCCAAGTTTTGGGTGTTCCCGATGCCTATGAGCTGCCCGCGGATCCCGGTAGCGGCTTCATCACATCGGCAGGGACGGAGCTGATTCGCTTCAAAGCCAGCTACGTCTCCGGGCCGATTCCCCACGCCGCGGCTGCGGACACGCCTGAGTACGGCGCCCAGGTGAGCCTGTTCATCGGGTGGGACGATCCCATTGAGCAGCTCTCAACAGCGCAGTTCAACCGCATGGAGTCGCCTGACGTAAACACCGGCATCACCGTGATGGACGCGATCGTCGATGCCGCCTCACGCGCGGCGGCACAGCGCCGTCTCCGCGCTCACCAGGTCTGGCTACCGCCGCTGCCCGTAAGTGTTGAAATCTCCGCCGTGTGCGAGTCTGTCGGGTTCATGCGCGTCGCCATCGGACTTATCGACGAGCCGTATCACCAACGCCAAGACGTACTTATTGCTGACCTGATGTCCTCCGGCGGCCACCTTGCGCTTGCCGGCGGCCCGCAGACAGGAAAATCCATGTTCGTGCGCACTTTGATTACGTCACTGGCCGCGACGCATTCGGCTAACGACGTGGGCGTGTACATCATTAACGCTGGCCACGGCGAATTCGCTGCGTTGGATTCCCTTCCCCACGTAGCGGCGGTCGCATCGGTGGCGGATGCGGAGCGCACCCGCAGGGTCGTCGACGAAGTTCTAGAGTTCATCGAAGTCCACTCCGACGCGGACAGCAGCAACTCCGAATCCGGCTCGCGGCATATAGTTCTGGTGGTTGACGGTTGGCACGCGGTCATGGCGCAGGACTCGCCACTGGAGGACCTACGCGAACCACTCGCGCGTATTGCGTCCGAGGGCCCGGCCGCGGGAGTCCACCTGGTGCTCACGACTCAGCGATGGAACGCGGTGCGCCCCAATGTTCGTGACCTCATCGGTTCGCGCATGGAACTTTCGCTCACCGAACCCATGGATTCGCTGGTGAACCGCAAAGTACAGGAAAAACTCCCAGCGCTCCCCGGGCGGGGGCTCACCCCGCAGGGCAAGTACATGCTCGTCGCCACAACGGCGGACGAAGACATCGCCCATGTCGCCCGCCACGCCGCAGACCGCGGTGACACGCCGGTCCCACGGCTCAAGGAAGTGCCCGCCCACGTGGACCTTATAGATCTCGTACCCACCACCGACGACCGTCCGCTGCAGCTGTTCCTCGGTATCGGCGGCCGTGCGATTGAGCCTGTTGCTCTTCGCGGCCAGCACCTCATCGTCACCGGCATGCAGGGAAGCGGCAAGTCCACGGCGCTGCAAGTTCTCATTCATCAACTCCGCGAAGCGCCGCGGGAACTCGCCCGCATGGTCATTCTGGATCCGCGCCGGGCGCACTTGCTCCACGCGGATCACCCGATGGTCGCGGCCTACGCAGGGTCCACGGATGCGGCCCGCGCGGCGATCGCGGATACCGTTGCCACGCTGCGCTCACGCCTCCCGGGCCCCGAGGTCACCGCGGAGCAGCTCGCTGCCCGTTCCTGGTGGGAGGGCCCAGAGCTCTTCGTGCTTATCGACGACCTGGATCTCGTCCCTGCCGAACACTTACGCCCCCTCATCGACCTGCTCCCGCACTCAGTAGACATTGGCCTGCACGTGGTGGTTGCCCGCAAGTTCGGCGGGATCTCCCGCGCCGTTCTTTCGCCGTTCCTATCCACGTTGCGCGATCAACTGCCGGACGCGGTAGTGCTCAGCGGCAACCGGGAGGAAGGTGCTGTCTTTGGTATCCGGCCAACCACACAGCCGCCGGGGCGCGGCACGTACATCACCGCCGGTGACACCGGGGGTTTGATCCAACTCGCGGACGTGGGGAGGGAGTAAACCATGGCCGATCTGACCGTGACCATTAAAGAAGGTCTGACCATCTTTGAAGGCGTCAGCACTGTCTACCGCTACGACAAGCTCAGCGTCGCAGAGCTCGCCGACCACATCCGCGGTCTCGCGTACGACGCTGGCCACGCCGGATTCGCACTGCATCTCACGGCAACGCGCCAATGGGTCGAAGACCTCACGACCGCCCTCGCCGACGCGGACCTCATCATCACCGCCACCATCACCGATGAGGACCGCACCCGCACCGAAGAGCAGCACCGTGCAGCCACTGTAACTACCGCAACCACTGCAACCACCGCAACCGCGCCACCCTTCCTGGAAGTCCCCGGCAGGCACGCCGCTGTTGAGGAATCCTCGCACGACGACGATCCACCAACCGGCGAATTCGCCCCCGTAGACCCCGAGCCATACATCGCGGAGCCATACACCGCGGAGCCATACACCGCGGACCCATACAGCTCGGCTATTGATTCTCTCGACCTTGAACGCCCCGACGCTAGTTCGCGCCGGTCCCGCCACAGTGACTCGCATTCGTGGCGCAGCCACGGGGACTCGCTTTCGTGGCGCCGCTGGGCAGTGGCCGGTGCGGCGGTGGGCGTCCTGGCGGGCAGTGCTTGGGCAATCGCCAGCGTGAGCAGTGCTTCCAGCCCACCGGGTACCGCACCAGATTCCTCGCACAGTGCGGTGACCAGTACGTCGATTCCCACCACCAGCGCTGGGGGATCGACGGGGGCGGCTGGGGGATCGTCGATAAGCGAAAGCTCTTCGAGTACCACGAGCGCACCGCGGACCGTGCGGGTGGAGCAAGAGGGGCTCAGCGTGGAGCTTCCCGTGGGGTTCACCCTGGCCGCGGATGAAGACATGTGGCGGGCCACGGGGCCGGATCCGAATTTCCGGCTCCAACTCGCTGTCGACGCGTTGTACGGCGTTCCGGCGAACGCGATGCTCGACCAAGTGCAGCGGGAAATCGACGCCGATGCGGCTTTAACGCCGCTGTTCCGCAACGACCGCAGCATGCGCTACCAGCAAAAGCTTGACGACGGCTCGGAGGTCTACTGGTACACCTGGATCGATCCGAAGAACCCCGACTACCAGCTGTCGTTGGGGTGTCACACGCGGCGAGCGCCTACGCGCGCTCAGCTGGCGACCTGCCAAATGGCCACCGAAACAGCCCGGTTTACCCCTCCTTAGGGGTAGCCGGAAAAAAGTTTCGCAACGGATGGAACCTGAAGGCCGCTGCGTGAGTCTAATGAATGTCCACTCAAAACAAACACAATGGGGGTAACTCAATGAGTAACAGCAATTTCAGAACCGAAGCCGACGTGATGCGCGCGACGGCAAACAATGTCGACAGCACCAACGATTCCGTGATCGCGGAGCTCAACCGCGTTCAAGACGTTGCGCAATCCACGCGCAGCTTCTGGCAGGGCACCGCGCAGGCGCGCTTTGACCAACTCATGGTGCGTTTTGACGACGCGGAGCGACGCCTGTCCGAAGCTCTGCGCGACATCGCCACCAACATCCGCGACAACGCAGTCAACTTCGAAGACGTGGATGCAACCAACGCCGATTCCTTCTCCGGGATCGAACCGGCTGGGCTGAGCCTGTAAAACCAGCCGGAATCAACCGAAACTAACCGATTGCAACCGAAAGCAAGAAAAGTAAAGGAACCACGATGTCAGTAATCAAGTACGGATTCGGATCCCTGGCCACGGCGGCCACGGACATTGAAACCTCCTCCCTCGCCATCGGCGCTCAGCTGGAGGACCTGAAGGGACAGATCAAGCCGATGGTGTCCGCCTGGGAAGGTGACGCAGCGGACAGCTACCTGGCCCACCAAGCCAAGTGGGATCAGGCAGCCGCGGAACTGAATGAGATCCTCACCGCTATCAGCCGCGCTGTTGCAGACGGCAACGACAGAATGCGGGCAGTCAACACCGCGGCAGCGAACAGCTGGGGGTGATGACGCACGAGAAAAAGTAAGTGGGTTTTTTGAAAAGGGTTTCTCCTGAATCTGCCTAGATTCAGTAACACTCTTCCCCTTTCAGCCGGGCACGCACCTTATTAGTAACTAGTAAGACGCGACTGGGCCGCCTGGTTGGATGGGGAAGAGTGTTTTTGTTTTTGCTGGTCTGTGCTCTAGGGTTGTAGCTCTGTGCATCACGCGTGCGCCGCAGCTGTGGCGCGCACCCCGCCGGGTCTCCACCGGCCGCCGGAACTGGGGGAGCGGTTGCTCGTTTATGGCTGGCAGTTTTTCAGATCAGACTTTGAGGAGTCTTTCATGTCTACTTATCACCCGAAGAGCGGTGACATTACCCGTAAGTGGTACGTCGTCGACGCTACCGACGTGGTGCTGGGCAAGCTTGCTTCCACCGTGGCAGACCTGCTGCGCGGCAAGCACAAGCCGCAGTTCGCGCCGAACGTTGACACCGGTGACCACGTCATTGTTATCAACGCTGAGAAGATCGCAGTGTCTTCCAACAAGCGCGACCGCGAAATGCGCTACCGTCACTCCGGCTACCCGGGTGGTCTGAAGTCCATGACCCTGGGTCGTGCGCTGGACACCCGCCCGGACCGCGTCATCGAAGAGTCCGTCAAGGGCATGATGCCGCACAACCGACTGTCCCGTCAGTCCATCAAGAAACTGCACGTTTTCGTGGGTGAAGAGCACCCCTACGCATCCCAGAAGCCAGAGCCCTTCGAGTTTAAGCAGGTGGCACAGTAATGACCGAGCCGATTAACAACGAGAACAACGAGCTGGCCGCTGCTGAGGCCGCTGACGCTGCTGTTGAGTACGCTGCACCGGAAGACATCGCTGCTGCGACCGCTGCAACCGAGGAGTTCAACTACACCATCGGTGACGCTGTTTCCTCCGAGGCTGACACCGCAGATGAGGCCGAAGGCTACGCCGAGCCGGTGTACCACGAGGGCCCGATTCAGACCGTTGGTCGTCGTAAGCGCGCTATCGCTCGCGTCACCGTCGTCGAGGGTGAAGGCAAGATCACGGTCAACGGCCGCGAGTTCGAGGAATACTTCCCGAACAAGCTGCACCAGCAGGACATCCTGCAGCCGCTGACCCTGCTCGAGCGCGAGAACCAGTTTGACATCAAGGCCAACATCGGCGGCGGCGGCCCCACCGGCCAGGCAGGTGCCCTGCGCCTTGCTATCGCCCGCGCGCTGAACGTCTACAACCCGGCTGAGCGCCCGACCCTGAAGAAGGCCGGCCTGCTCACCCGTGACGCCCGTGCCGTGGAGCGCAAGAAGGCTGGTCTTCACAAGGCCCGTCGCGCACCGCAGTACTCCAAGCGTTAATTGCCAGGGCGGCGCCCCCGCCCGTGCCACTGCGGCACTCAAAACCCCCGCGTTTTGCCTCCATATCCCAGGCCCCCTGGGCGGAGCGCGAAAAGCGGGGGTTTCGTATGTCATCCCCCTCGCGCGGCACCGTGGGCTGCCGTGCCATGCACGCGAAGTTGGCCGGGAGCAAGAAAAATGGCCTGAAATCTGCAATTTTGGACGCTCCGGGCCAACTTTCCTTTGGGGGAGCGCCGGGTGGGGGCGGGAGCTGACTTGGCCCGGCGTGAGCGAAGTTGGCCGGGAACCAGAAATTTGGCTTGAAATCTGCAATTTTGGACGCTCCGGGCCAACTTTCCTTTGGGGGAGCGCCGGGTGGGGGCGGGAGCTGACTTGGCCCGGCGTGAGCGAAGTTGGCCGGGAGCAAGAAAAATGGCCTGAAATCTGCAGTTTTGAGCGTTCCCGGCCAACTTTCCTTGGGGGGTGGTGCACTGAACCTAGGGGAGCGCTGAGGAGGGGGAAAGGGGGAGAGCGGCGGAGAAGAAGGCGCGGGAGAGGGGGAGGGGCGGGCCTAAGCGGAGCAGCGGGGCCGTGCATAATTGACGGCATGACTCGACTGTTTGGAACTGACGGTGTCCGCGGCTTGGCCAATGAGAAGCTCACGGCGCCGATGGCGCTGAAGTTGGGGCAGGCGGCGGCTGTGGTGCTCACGGAAACCAAGCGGTCTGACCAGCGGCGGCCGACGGCGATTATCGGCAGGGATCCGCGCGTGTCGGGGGAGATGCTGGCCGCGGCCATGGCGGCTGGGATGGCGTCGAAGGGCGTTGACGTTTTGCGCGTCGGTGTGATTCCCACCCCGGGTCTGGCGTTTCTTACGGATGACTACGGTGCGGACATTGGGGTGATGATCTCCGCGTCCCACAACCCGATGCCAGACAACGGCATCAAGTTCTTCTCCGCGGGCGGGCGCAAGCTCGACGATGATCTGGAAAACGACATCGAGATGACCATGGCCGAGATCAGTGAAGGCGGACCCACGGGCACCGGTGTTGGCCGGATCCTCGAGGAATCCCGCGATGCACATGACCGCTACCTGGATCACTTAGCGGAGTCGATCACAACACGGCTGGACGGAATCACGGTGGTGGTGGACTGCGCGAACGGCGCCGCGTCGCGGATTGCGCCGGAGGCGTATGCGGAGGCTGGGGCAAAGGTCATCCCGATTTTCAACACGCCCAACGCCTACAACATCAACGACAATTCTGGGTCGACTCATATTGAGCAGATTCAAAAGGCCGTCGTTAAGCATGGTGCGGACCTTGGGCTTGCGCACGATGGTGACGCGGACCGCTGCCTGGCGGTAGACGCTGAGGGTAACATTATCGACGGCGACCAGATCATGGCGATTCTTGCGCTGAGCATGAAGGAGAAGTCCGCTCTACGGAAGAACACGCTGGTAGCGACGGTGATGAGTAACCTGGGTCTCAAGCTCGCGATGCAGCGCGAGGGCATCACCGTTAAAGAAACGAAGGTCGGTGACCGCTACGTCCTCGAGGAACTAGCCCGCGGTGATTATTCACTGGGCGGGGAGCAATCCGGACACATCGTCATCCCGTCGCGTGCGACGACGGGTGACGGAACCCTGTCGGGCCTGAGCATCATGGCGCGGATGGCGGAAACCGGCAAGTCGCTGAAAGAACTCGCCAGCGTGATGACGGTTTTGCCGCAGGTGCTCATTAACGTGCCCGTGTCCGACAAGTCCCTGATCCTTGACAGTCAGGCCGTCAAGGCCGCAATGGCGGCGGCGGAGGAGGAGCTGGGTGAATCCGGCCGCGTTCTGCTGCGCCCATCAGGCACCGAGGAGCTCTTCCGCGTCATGGTGGAGGCCGCCGAGTCGGAGCAGGCGCGCCGTGTTGCGGGCCAGCTGGCCGCTGTTGTCGCCGCGGTATAAGGAAAAATTTCTAAAGAGGTTGTCGCAGGTCACCGTAGAATTCCTGCGGTGGCGACAAACTTTTTCTATGCTTGAGGGAACCGCTGGGGGTTTAGCGGAGTCTAACTAGGGACAACCTTTTTAATTTTTCTTTTCAAGGGGGCGGAACAATGAGCGTGCCTATGCACGTAGATCCTGATGAAATGCGGTCGCTTCTCCGGTCGGAGATAGATCGCTACACCACGGCCATAGAAACGATGAATGCGCAGCGTCCCGCGCTGCGTCCGGGAGATTGCGGCGAGGGTTTCGTGTCCCACGGCGAGCAACTCGCGGCGGCTGTGGACATGGTCCACGACCAGACGATTAAGCGTTTGCAGCAGCGCATCAGGCAGTGCGAGGAGATAGCCAAGCTTATCGACGACGTGTCGCTTGCTGACGACGTGAATGCGGATCAAGTCAGCCAGGTGAGTCGCCATGGGTAATTGCCAGACGAAAGAGGCGCTTAGTGAGATCGCCACACGCGCCCCGGCCATTCCCGGCGCGAGCGTTCTCCAAGTGATGAGCATTGTCAACGCCACAGCATCTATTTCCGCGAAAGTGGACTGGACCAGCGGTTTCAATCCGTCGTCCATCCCAAGTGGTGTGAACAAACTGTGTCAGCTGTCCGACGCCGGGGCCACGCTGGGTGCTGGTTTTGGGGATTCGCACAGCCGCCTGAGCGATCGTCTGAGTGATAGCGGCGAGTGGCTCCAATCCGTTGGCGTCCTGCCGCAGGAGCAAAAGCTCGACCGTGACCAGGCACAGCACTTAAGCGACGTCGACCAGCTGTGCCAGAAGACCATCCAGTGCATCGACAGCATTTCCACCATCGACGAGTCTGCAAACTGCAGTGCCCAAGCGATGCTGGAAATCGTCTGCAACCTGCTTACCGTTGCTACCCAGTTCCCGGAACTCAACATCGGCACCATGATCGCGTCCAGCGTCATTGAATGCTTGAAGTTCGTCGAAGAAATCTTCACCGATCGCAACGACACCATCGGCTGTTGCTACGACACCTTGAAGGGTTTGTGCGAGGAAGTCAGTGCGAAAGAACCTCCGCCCTGCAAGGAGTACAACCCCGGCGGGGCCTCCAACAGCCCAGGCGGAGCCTCCAAGAGCGTCACACCAGCTGGCGGTACACAGCCAGCGTCCGCCAGCGAGGGGTTCAAGTCCGTGGAGAAATCCTTCGGGACCAGCACGAGCACAGCAAGCAGCGGATCATCCACCACTTCAGCTGGCTCAGTAGCCACGTCTGCCGCCTGTGTAGCACCGCAGCTTCCACAGATGAACCTGCCTCATATGAACTTGCCCCTACCTCAGGTGCCACTGCCACAGGTCTCCATTGACGTTGATGTCTCAGTCGAGGTGTGTGCGCAGGGGCACGCGGACATCGAGTTGGGTGCTGGTGGTTGCGATTGCCAGTGCGAGCCGAAGTGTGAAGAACCACCAGCTCCGCAGCCGGCTCCGGAACCACCGCCGGTGGAAAAGAAGCCGCCGGCGCCCACTACGGACGGGACGTTTACGCCACCGCCGGAATTGGCGGATGTGAAGGAACCACCGCCACCAGCCAAGAAGGTTCAGATGACCGGCGGGGTACCCGACAGCGTTCCTGCCCAGGCGCCAGCGGAACCTGCGAACAATACGGCGCCAGCGGAACCTGCGAAGAACACCGCGCCAGCGGAGCCAGTGAAAGACGTGACGCCGCAGGGCGGATCTTCCGCTGATGTGGGGAGCAGCAGTGCTGGCAGTTCAGCAGGCAGTAGCTCAGAGACGACGCGGGCACGGAAGGCACGGAACTGGTGATGGATTTCAACGAATTCGCTCATGCTTTCCGGGAGCGCACGGCGCGTCGAATGCTGGAGTTCGAGGCTGCGTTAAAGGAATCGCAACGGCAAATGGAACAGACGGCGCGGTCCCAGGCGGCGGCTAGGACGATGAATGTGCCGAAGCCGCCGCAGCACACCCCGCGTGGTGTCTACAGGGGGCTCAACCGCGGGCAAGTGCAATCGATTTTGCGGAAGGAGGGGCCGACGGCAACCGGGGCAGGTTAGTGAGAACCGCTTAGAACAGGCCGGACTTCTGCTCGCGGTGGAGGCCGGCGGCTTCAGCCAGGTCGGTGCCGGTGATGGACTGCACGCCGTTGCCGGAGGCATCCATTTCAGAGAAGGAGGAGTACTTGCCGGTGCCTTCGAGTTGGTGAAGGAAGAAGCCGGTGAGTAGGCCGCGGGTGGTTTCTTGGACGGCGCGCTTGGAGCGGCCAACGCCGACGAGGAGTTTCTTCAAGTTGTCCTCGCTCAACGCCTGCTGGTTGCCCTTCTTGATGGAGCGGTAGACCACCGGGCCAGCCCAGTTGTACGCCAGTTTGGCCGGGTTGCCTGGGTCGAAAATTGCGTTCGCATCCTTGTCCGGGCCGATGATCATGCCGGGGATGTAGAGGGAACGGGCCGCAGTGACGGCGGACGGTGCCACGTCAGCGGGGTAGACCGCAGCGATTGCGTTGACCTTGTCGTTGTCCACTGAGGCCAAGACCGCGGCGCCGCCGCCCATGCCGTGGCCGGCGATCCCCAGCTTGCCCGGGGAAACGGTGACGTTGCCGTTGCCCAGTTTCACGCCCGCCAGGATCTGCAGCGCGGACTCAAGGTCAGCTGCGAACCCGGCGTGATTTGGGCGAAAGCCCTTTTCCGTATCGGGGGCAGCAACGGCGATACCCCAGCTAGCCAGGTGGCGCAGTGTCGCGTGGTAGTCGCCGACGTTTTTCATCCAGTCGTGGCCGAAAGCCACGCCGGGAATCCCGTTGCCTTTTTCGGGAACGTAGATCTTCCCAGGCAGACCGGTGTACCCCAGGTCGCCTTCCATCACGCGGTGCGGGCCCCGCTTGGACAGTTCGGCAAGGTTTTTCAAGTTCGCAGACACGCCCAACAGAATACTTCATCGGGCCTATCGGTGTCTTTTAGATGTCTTTGAGCCCGCGGGCATTATTGTGGGAAGGCATGTGTGGAATCGTGGGTTACGTCGGTGATAAGCAAGCCCGTCCCATCGCAGTGGAAGCACTGCGCCGGATGGAGTACCGCGGCTATGACTCGTCAGGCATTGCGGTTGTCGGTGGGGGCAGTGTGGCCGTCGCTAAGCGTGCGGGAAAGCTGCAGAACCTCGTCGATAAGATCGAAGAGCTTGGACCAGAGACCTTGAGTGGTACGACGGGCATTGGTCACACGCGGTGGGCGACGCATGGGCGTCCGACGGATGAAAATGCGCACCCGCACGTGTCCTTTGATGCTAAAGCCGCCATTGTTCACAACGGCATCATTGAGAACTTTGCCGCGCTTCGCGACGAATTGGAGCGCGACGGGGTGCAGATGAGCTCGGATACGGACTCTGAGGTCGCCGCGCACCTGCTGGCTAAGGCATACAACGACGGTCCGACCAAGGGCGATTTTAAAGAGTCCGCGTTGGCGGTGCTCAACCGCCTTGAGGGCGCGTTCACTATTTTGTTCGTCCACGCTGATCACCCGGACCGCATCATTGCGGCACGCCGGTCCACGCCGCTGATCGTCGGTGTGGGTGAGGGCGAAATGTTCTTGGGCTCAGACGTGGCTGCGTTCATTGAGCACACGAAGAATGCCGTGGAGCTGGAAACGGACTCCGTCGTGGTGATTGATAAGGACGGATATGAGATCCTCCACTTCGACGGCACGCCTGCGGAGGGTAAGCCTTTCACCATCGATTGGGACCTTGAGGCCGCGGAGAAGGGTGGCTATGACTCCTTCATGATGAAGGAGATCTTTGAGCAGCCCGCTGCCGTGCGCGATACTCTGGCGGGCCACTGGGACGGTGACCGCGTCACGCTGGATGAGAACTCCATTACCCAAGCGGAGCTCAAGGCCTTTGACCAGGTGTTCGTTGTCGCTTGTGGTTCGGCGTACCACTCCGGTCTGGCTGCGAAGTACGCGATTGAGCACTGGGTCCGCATCCCGGTGCAGATTGAGGTGGCGAGCGAGTTCCGTTACCGCGACCCGGTGTTGGATGAGCGCACGCTGGTGCTGGCTATCTCCCAGTCAGGTGAAACTGCGGACACGCTCGAGGCCGTGCGCCACGCCAAGACCCAGGGCGCGAAGGTGCTGGCGGTGTGTAACACCAACGGTTCGCAGATCCCGCGTGAGTCTGATGCGGTGCTCTACACCCACGCCGGTCCGGAGATCGGCGTTGCATCCACGAAGGCGTTTCTCGCCCAGGTCGCTGCCAACTACATCGTCGGCTTGGCGTTGGCGCAGGCTAAGGGGACGAAGTACCCGGATGAGATCCGTGACATCTGGAATGAGCTCGAGGCCATTCCGGCCAAGATCGAAACGGCCCTCAACGTGCATGATCAAGTCCAGCACGTCGCGGAGACCCTCGGCGCGGTGAAGACCATGCTCTTCCTGGGCCGTGGCGTGGGATTCCCGATCGCGCTAGAGGGCGCGCTGAAGCTCAAAGAGCTGGCCTACATCCATGCGGAGGGCTTCGCTGCGGGTGAGCTCAAGCACGGGCCGATCGCGTTGATTGAGGATGACCTGCCGGTCGTGGTCATCGTTCCGAGCCCACGCGGCGTGAGCCAGCTGCATTCCAAGATCGTCTCCAACATCCAGGAGATTCGCGCCCGCGGCGCCAAGACCATTGTGATCGCGGAAGAAGGCGACACCGCGGTGGAGCCCTACGCCAACTGGCTGATCCGCATCCCGCAAACCCCGACGATCATGCAGCCGCTCCTGGCTACCGTGCCGCTGCAATTCCTCGCTGCGTACATCGCGGTCGAGTGCGGCAATGAGGACATCGACAAACCGCGCAACCTCGCAAAGTCCGTGACGGTCGAGTAGGAGACGCTGATACGTAGTGCTCGACGCTCTAAAGTTCGCCTTCGTCGATTCTATAAACCTCCTGCTCATGGGGGTTGTCGTGACCGTCGGTATCATCGCCCCGCGCGGGAACTACACAAAAACCACCGCGCGGCTGATCGCGGGCGACTGGCTGGGTGTGGCGGCGTTAGCGCTGCTCATGCTCATCATTTTCGATGGCTTGGGCGCGCTTGTCCAGCGTTTCGTCGAGGGCCCGATCTTCGGGATCCTGCTCATCGCCACCGGCATCCTCACCGCGGTGCTGGCCTTGCGCGGCGACGACAACTCGAAGCTCATTGAGCGCATCGTCGCTCCTCTTCGCACGCCGTCAGCATCAACCATCGGCGTGGGCTTCGCCCTAGGGCTCATCCAGTCGGCGACCTCGGTGCCGTTTTTCGGGGGGCTCGCGCTCTTATCGACGGCCGGAGTCAGCCTAACCACCCGCTACGCGTTTTTGATCCTCTACGCCACCGTTGCACTGAGCTTGCCGACGGTCGTTGCCCTTCTGGTTGGGCTCGTCCGCGCCAAACCTGACAGCGCTGCGGCACGGGTCTTTGAGCGCGCCCGGGACAATTCCGCTGCCGTGACCTCTGGTGCCACCTGGGCTGTTGCGGTCCTGCTCACCCTGCTGGGCGTCACCCACCTCCTCTGACCGCCTTCTGATTACCCTCGGCCCATCCTCTGATCAGCGCGCACCGGCCGACCCTGACAACAGCGAGCAAGTGTGAGGCGGTGATCCAGGTGGGTCCGCGGGTCTAGTGCGGGGGTGTAGATCCGTGTGAATCTGCGCGGGTAAAACCGCAGGTCGTGTTCGGCTTATTTTCATACGGATCTACAGTGGGGTGGTCACACGCGGCGGTTCGTTGCTCGGGGTCCAAATGCTCGCTTTTACATGCTCGTTTTACGGGATGTTGATATCGGCAGATGCTCGTTTTACGAGTAATTCGGGTGTTCTGGGGTGGAGTAAGGCGAGCATTTGCGCGAGGGGCTGGCTAAAGCGAGCAAGTGTGAGGCGGTGATCCAGGTGGGTCCGCGGGTCTAGTGTGGGGGTGTAGATCCGTGTGAATCTGCGCGGGTAAAACCGCAGGTCGTGTTCGGCTGATTTTCATACGGATCTACAGTGCGACGAATAGATGGGCCGTGGGTGGCGCGGGAGCGGCGGGCGAGGTGTTGGTGGCACAATTGTTGTTCATGACCCAGCGGACTGAACTCGGCCCGGACTTGCTCACAGCGCGCGTGAATGTGCAGGCAATCACGAGTAATACTGCTGCGCTGAAGCAAGCGGTAGGTGACACGCAGTTGATGTGCGTGGTCAAAGCAGATGCCTATAACCACGGTGTGGAGCGCTGCATCGGTGCCATGGAAGCTGGTGGTGCCGACGCTTTTGGCGTTGCCACGTTCGAGGAAGCTACCCAGCTCAAAAGTCTGACTAACAAACCGGTCTTGGCGTGGATTTGGGTTCCTGGTCAGACGATCCCTCAGGGCATTGAGCTTGGCGTGCCGACGATGCAACACTTGCGCTATCTCCTCGAGGACCGGGTAGAAGGGGACCGGGTAGAAGGGGAGTCGCGCGTTGAGGAAGAAAATGCTGCTGACCAGCTGGTGGGCAGCCCGCTGCGCGTGCACCTCATGCTGGATACAGGAATGAACCGGTCGGGGATCGATGAGGAGGATTGGGCAGAAGCCTTTGAACTCGCCAGGTCAGGTGAACGGAACGGGACCTTCAAAGTAGTTGGTCTGATGTCGCACCTGGCCTGCGCGGATGATGTGGAGGGTGGACCGACCAGCGAATTCAATCAGGTGCAGTCACAGGCCTTTGCGCGCGGGGTTGAGCTGGCACAACAGATGGGGCTAGAACTAGAGCGCAACCACTTCTCTAATTCACCGGCAACGGTGTCACATGAGAACTTGCGCTATGAGATGGTTCGGCCAGGGATCGCTCTGTACGGCCTTGACCCGCACCCGGGTTTTCCGGTGGCTGTTGAGTTGGAACCGGCGATGAGTTGGGTGGCCCGCGTTACTGCCGTGAAACACATCACGCAAGGCGAAGGCGTGAGCTACGGCCTGACCTGGACCGCCCCGGAGGATGGGTGGACCGCCGTGATCCCTGCCGGGTACGCGGATGGCGTGCAACGCAACTGGCAAGACCACCTGGAAGTCACCATCAATGGCAAGCGGTACCCGCAGGTAGGGCGGGTGTGTATGGATCAGTTCGTGGTGTGGCTGGGGCCTTCTGAAGGCCATGGGGTGCGGGTCGGGGATGAAGCCGTGATCTTCGGCGCGGGCGGAATGAGCGCAACCGAACTCGCCCAGCGCACCGGTACGATCAACTATGAAGTCGTCTGCAGCCCGACCGGGCGAACGGTACGGGAGTTCTTCTGTGCTCCCGCAAGTGGGAGCACAGAAGAGATAACTGAAGAGACAGCTGGAGGGATCACTGAAGAGACCACTGAAAGAGCAGGGGATGTGCTGGTGCGGTGCGAAACCGCGGAGGACACCAGGCAACTGGGGGAGCAGCTCGGCAAGACGCTCACAGCCGGCGACGTGGTGATCCTGGATGGTCCGCTGGGGGCGGGCAAAACCACGTTCACGCAAGGCATCGCCACAGGCCTTGGCGTGAAGGGCCGGGTCACTAGCCCGACGTTCATAGTGGCTAGGGAACATTCGTCGATAAGCGATGGGCCCAGCTTGATCCACGTCGACGCGTACCGGCTTGAGGGCGACATCACGCAGCTCGACGCCCTTGATTTGGACACGGCGTTGGAGGACGCGGTGGTGGTCGCGGAGTGGGGCGCGGGGCTCATGGAGGAGCTCGCGGAGGACTACATCGTGGTCACGCTCGACCGGGAGACGGCGGTGCGGGAAGACCCGTCGAGTGAAGCGCGAATTATTCATTGGGCCATGCCGCGGTAGGGTGAAGGGCATGCAAAAGCTCTCTAGCACCGAGAAGGGCTGGACCGCCATCGTTGCGGCGTTCTGGCTGGTTGCGCTCTTCGCCCTGATTTTCATTCTGCCCACCCGCTACTCCGCCGACGGTGCCCAGCCGTACGGAAACGTCAAACCCGCAGGCTCCTTGCAGGCGATGCTCAAGCAGATCACGCCGCCGAGCAACGACGCGGTCGCGGCCCAGATCGTGGATTTGCGCTACGTCTACGATGAGGAAACCTTGATGATTCTGCCGGTGTGCAAGAACGATCCGAAGCCTCTGCTTGAGCAGAAGAAGGAGATTTCCGGCGAGTACGGCGACAAAATCAACTTTGACAACGGTGAGAACTTCATCGTCCAGTTCGGCCAGAAGGGCCCGTCCGGAATCGAAGCAATCCCAGAATCCAAGATGAACCTGTGCCCGGAGCCGTTCGTCGATGGCATTGACACGGCCCAGATGATCCCGGTGTTCTGGGACGGCGGCAAGTGGAACTTTGGCATCCGCCAGCAGCCGTAGGAGCACGCCACAGTGATCTGCCTGGCCATTGACACGGCCACCACGGACCTGGTCGTGGGCCTCGTTGAGGTCGCAGGAGATGTGCGTGAGCCATGCGTGACGACGATTGCGGCGCGCGAAACCCCGACCCGCTCCCACAATGAGCTGCTGGTGCCCACCGTCAACGAGCTGCTCGCGCACGCCGGGGCCAGCTACGGGGATCTTTCTGCCGTAGTAGCCGGCTGTGGGCCGGGCCCGTTCACGGGATTGCGCGTGGGGATGGCCACGGCGTCAGCGTACGGTCAGGCGCTGCGAATCCCGGTCCACGGCATATGCACCCATGACGCGGTGGCGTATCAGCTGCAGGCTCTGACTGGCGCCGACGGGGACATCCTCGTAGTCACCGATGCTCGGCGCCGCGAGGTCTACTGGGCGCACTACCGCGCCGGGAACGGCTGCCCCACCCGCGTTGCTGGGCCTGCCGTGAACGCGCCCGGGGATCTGCGGGGCGTCATCGAGGCGGGCACCGCGGACAGTACAGCGGACAGTACCGGGAACATTGACGTCATGTCGGTTCCAGAGCCGCTTCGTCCAGGCATCACGCTAGAAGCCCAAACAGTGACCTACCAGGCCCCAACCCCAGAAGCAATGGTCGCAGTCGTCGCCGCCAGTACAGGGCTGGATGCGGAACCTGAGCCGTTAATTCCGCTGTACCTGCGCAGGCCAGACGCCAAAGAACCCGCCTTGAAACCACCGTCGCCTGCGCTACGGGGACTGTAGACCATGCTGCTGCGTGAATTGAAGAAAGCGGATGCGACCGCGGCCGCTGCAATAGAAGCTGAGCTCTTCGCTGGTGACAGCCCGTGGTCCCGCGACGTGTTCCTGGTTGAGTTTGCAAGCCCGCACACGTTCTACGCCGGAGCGTTCACCAATGACGGCGCGATGATGGGCTACGCCGGCGTGGCCAAGCTTGGACCACGTGATGACCCCGAGTTTGAGGTGCACACGATCGCCGTGGCGAAGCAGCACCAGCGCAAAGGCATAGGGCGGGTACTCATGGAACAGCTGGTTTACGCCGCAGACATGTACGACGCGCAGATGTTCTTGGAAGTGCGGACCGACAATGCCGCCGCAATCGCCTTGTACGAAGACTTCGGCTTTACCCGCATCGGGACCCGCAAAGCCTACTACCAACCGTCCGGGGCGGATGCCTACACGATGATGCGGCACAGTGTGAGCGAACTTCGTTCGCTCACACAGGGGGAAGAGAAATGACACGAGCGAACTTCGTCCGGAACAGGAGGGCAAATGATCATTCTGGGAATTGAATCATCGTGTGATGAGACCGGAGTAGGCATCGTGGAGCTGCGCGAGGACGGCACGATGGAGATCCTCGCAGACCAGGTGGCCTCATCCATGGACGAGCACGCTCGATTCGGGGGTGTCGTGCCGGAGATCGCGTCGCGGGCGCATCTGGAATCGATGCCGCAGGTGATGGATGCCGCGTTGGAGGAAGCCGGGATCTCCGCACCCGATGCCGTTGCCGCCACGATCGGCCCAGGCCTAGCGGGGGCGCTGCTCGTGGGCGCATCGGCGGCGAAAGCCTACGCCGCGGCGTGGGGTGTTCCCTTCTACGCCGTCAATCACTTGGGCGGTCACGTTGCAGTGGCGAACCTGGATGGCGAAGAGGAGCTACCGCACTCGATCGCGCTTTTAGTTTCTGGCGGCCACACGCAGATCCTCGAGGTCACGGCCGTAGGAAAACCAATGAAGGAGCTGGGCAGCACGCTTGACGACGCGGCGGGTGAGGCGTACGACAAAGTCGCCCGTTTGCTGGGGTTGGGCTATCCGGGTGGACCTGTCGTCGATAAGCACGCGCGCGAAGGGGATCCGAACGAGATCGCTTTCCCACGGGGGTTGAGCCGAGCGGAAGACCTGCGCGGCGAGCACCGCTACGACTTCTCCTTCTCTGGGTTGAAGACCGCCGTGGCACGCTACGTTGAGGCAGCTGAACGGGAAGGGCGCATCGTAGAGATCGCTGATGTGTGCGCGTCCTTCCAGGAGGCCGTGGTGGATGTGTTGACGGCCAAGGCCATCATGGCGTGCGAGGACACCGGTGCACAGACGCTGCTCCTTGGAGGCGGTGTTGCGGCGAACTCCCGCCTGCGGGCGGTTGCGGAGCAGCGGTGCGCTGAGAAGGGGATTGAGCTGCGCGTGCCCAGGCTGAAACTGTGCACCGACAATGGCGTGATGATCGCGGCGCTTGCCGCGCAACTCATCCATGAGGGCGCGGGTGCATCAGACTTTGGAGTGGGGACGGTGACCTCCCTAGAAGTGGAGCTTCCGCAGCTAGTGAGCTAGGCCGGAGTGGGTTTGGACTCCGGTCTGTCTCGAGAGGGGCCCGTGACTTCCGGACTTTCAGCTAGTATCGGCCATGCTCGAAAGAACGCTCTCTGCAAGATTTAAAGGACCCAGCCATGCCTACTCGTGACCATGAAAAGTTCGGCCTTCTTGTCAACCCTGATCTGACCTTCCACCGCATCGTTTTTGATCTGGACGATGCAAACCAGTTCCTTGGCCCCGTTGTGAACGAGCCGGTTCACGTTGCGTTTGAGCGCCAAGGTGCCATCTACGATGCATTCTTCTCCCCGGATGCGAAAGAAAACCGCGCTGAGCCAAACCCGGTTGCGTCGATGGCGAAGGCGACCGCGGCGACGGACAACCCACGCTTTTTGCAGGATCCCACAGCGGCCATCTCCGGCCCGGTGATTTTCCTTGGCCGTGACGGTCACAGCATCGACGATGAGATCGTCGAGGCAATTAAAAACACGATTCGCGCTGTCCGCCACTACAAGGACGACAACGCAGAAGAATTTGAGCTGTGGCGCAACGCCGTGCTGAATTTGGGTTCGCCGCAGGAGTAGTCTGCACTGCCCAACCATGCCGGGTCCCCGCGTTTGCGCGGAGGGGCCCGGCATGTTGTTCATTAGCACTCCTAAGGGTAGAGTGCTAAAACTGTAAGCGAGTGCAGGGCCTCACATTTATGGGTCCCTGCCCGCTGAACAATTCACCAATCAATTAGCGAAAGGTACGACGATGGCAAACGTCAACATTAAGCCGCTGGAAGACAAGATCCTGGTTCAGATCGTGGAGGCGGAGACCACTACCGCTTCTGGCCTGGTTATCCCGGACTCCGCTCAGGAGAAGCCACAGGAAGCAACCGTCATCGCCGTCGGCCCGGGCCGCTGGGACGATGAAGGTGAGCACCGCATTCCGGTGGACGTCAAGGAAGGCGACACCGTGATTTTCTCGAAGTACGGCGGCACCGAGCTGAAGTACGGCGGCGAGGAGTACCTGCTCCTGTCCGCACGCGACCTGCTCGCTGTGATTGAGAAGTAAAAGGCGGATAGTACTTACGCTATGGCAAAACTGATTGCATACGACCAGGAAGCGCGCGAAGGCATTCAACGCGGCGTTGACATCCTGGCAAACACCGTGAAGGTAACGCTGGGCCCAAAGGGCCGCAACGTTGTTTTGGACAAGGCCTTCGGTGGCCCGTTGGTGACTAACGACGGTGTCACGATTGCGCGTGAGATCGAGCTCGACGAGCCGTTCGAGGATCTTGGCGCGCAGCTGGTGAAGTCCGTGGCGGTGAAGACCAACGACATTGCTGGTGACGGCACCACGACCGCGAGCCTTCTCGCTCAGGCGCTCGTGAGCGAGGGCCTGCGCAACGTCGCAGCCGGTGCAAACCCGATCGAACTCAACAAGGGAATTGCAGCGGCAGCGGACAAGGTCGTGGAAGAGCTCAAGGCTCGGGCGACTGAAGTGTCGTCGTCAAGCGATATTGCCAACGTTGCCACCGTGTCCTCCCGTGACTCGGAGATCGGCGACATGGTCGCTGGCGCGATGGACAAGGTGGGCAAGGACGGCGTCCTGACCGTTGAGGAATCCCAGTCCTTCGACTCTTACGTGGAGCTGACCGAGGGTATTTCCTTTGAGAAGGGCTACCTCTCCCCGTACTTCGTGACCGACCCTGAAGCTGGTCAGGCTGTTCTGGATGATCCGGCTGTGCTGCTGGTCCGCAACAAGATTTCCTCGCTGCCGGACTTCCTGCCGCTTCTGGAAAAGATCGCGCAGTCCGGCAAGCCGGTGTTGATTATCGCTGAGGACATCGAAGGCGAACCGCTGCAGACGCTCGTGGTTAACTCCATCCGCAAGGCGCTGAAGGTGATCGCGGTGAAGTCCCCGTACTTCGGCGAGCGCCGTAAGGCCTTCATGGACGACCTGGCAGTGGTGACCACCGCGACCGTGATCGACCCTGAGGTCGGCGTGAACTTGAAGGACGCCGGGCTTGAGGTGCTTGGTTCCGCTCGCCGCGTGACGGTGACCAAGGATGACACCGTGATCGTGGATGGTGCGGGCTCAGCGGAAGACGTCGAAGCACGCCGCGAGCAGATCCGCCGCGAGATTGCTAACACCGACTCCACGTGGGACAAGGAGAAGGCCGAGGAGCGGTTGGCCAAGCTCTCCGGTGGTGTGGCTGTGATCCGCGTCGGTGCTCCGACCGAGACCGAGCTCAACGAGCGCAAACTGCGCGTCGAAGATGCCATCAACGCTGCCCGCGCGGCTGCTCAGGAAGGCATCATCGCCGGCGGTGGCTCCGTTCTGGTGCAGATTGCGAAGGAGCTGGAGACCTACGCAGAGGGCTTTGAGGGCGAGCAGAAGACCGGTGTGCAGGCCGTGGCCCGCGCCCTGGTGAAGCCCGCCTACTGGATCGCGGACAACGCTGGCCTGGATGGCTCCGTGGTCGTTGCCAAGATCGCTGAGATGGGCAACGGTGAGGGCTTCAACGCCGCTACCGGTGAATACGGCAACCTTATTGAGCAAGGTGTGATTGACCCGGTGAAGGTCACGCACTCCGCCGTGATCAACGCATCATCGGTGGCACGCATGATCCTGACCACCGAGGTATCTGTTGTGAACAAACCGGCCGAAGATGAAGAGGCTGGCCACAGCCACTAATCGCACCCTAGGGTGCAACCAGAAGTAGCCCTACCGTAGCCACGTGCTTCGGTAGGGCTTTTTCGCGTCGGGGGCGACGCTTAAGGTGATAGAGGTTAGCTGGCTGCGACTTTTGCCGGGGCGCGCTTGGCGGCCTTGCGGCTGCGCAGAGCTGCCTGGCGCTCAGACTCGCTCATGCCGCCCCAGATGCCGTATGGCTCGGCCACTGCGAGTGCGTGCTCGCGGCATTGGGCCACGACCGGGCAGGAGTAGCAGATTGCCTTCGCGCGGTTCTCGCGCTGAGCACGTGCCCGGCCGCGCTCCCCGTCTGGGTGGTAGAAGACCTCGGACGCTTCGCCGCGGCATGCCCCGCGTAGTTGCCAATCCCAGAAATCAGCGTTCGGGCCCGGCAGAAGCTGGGGCATGGTGATGGGTGCCATCGATGAAAACTCCTTGAAAAGAACCTGCACATTTCCGTGGAGGACGCTCGCTTTTTACCGAGGATGCAGTTTGGTTGGTGTTGGTAAACAACACATGGCGCGGAAGTGACACTTAGCTGGAATAAAGTTTGCGATAGTAGAATTGTCGCGACAACAATGCGCTTGAACTGCTGTTTTGGCCCTAGATTAAAGGTAAATGAACTATTGGCTAACCTCTGTTCACCAGCGCCCCAAGATTTGATTCATTTAGGCCTAAGCGGCAAGGGCGCGTAAGATATCCTGGGACGTTTCGAGAGAGATGCGCCGTTAGGTGGCGGTGGCGAAAGACACCGTAAGTAATCGCCAGAAACCGTAAGAAACCGCAAGACGCCCAAGAAGAAACGAGCAAAGGAGACCAGTGTCTACGTCTGACACAGATGCCGTGCTCGCTGAGCTTGTACCGGCTGCTCAACGGGGTGACCGCAGGGCTTTGCAGGACATTATCAAGCTCATCCACCCGCAGATCCTGCGCTACACGCGTGCACGGATTAGCGGGGGCCGGATGCCTACCGCTGAGGATGTTGCCCAGGAGATCTGCTTGGCTGTGGCAACGTCATTGCCAAAGTACGAAGACGTTGGTCGTCCCTTCATGGCGTTCGTGTACGGAATCGCGTTTAATAAGGTCGCCGATGCCCACAGATCGCTTGGGAGAGACAAGTCGCACGCGACGGATGAGGTCCCTGACCAGGAATTTACCGGTGGAACCCCGGAAGACTGGGCGCTAGTCTCAGCTGGAAGTAACAGAGTGAGAGCTTTGCTCGATGAACTAAGTGAAAAGGCACGAGAGATCATCATTCTTCGGGTGTTTGTTGGACTCTCTGCTGAAGAAACAGCCCAGGTCGTTGGCAGCAGTGCTGGTGCGGTCCGGGTTGCGCAGCACAGGGCGCTTGCAACGCTGCGCAAGGCAATCGAGAACGAAGAGTTAGAGGAGGGCCATCGTGGAGCGTAAGTGGGACACACGGTCGATCGCTGACGATGATGCATTCCTGACCGCCTTGTCGGAAGGGTCTGACCCGAGCGGCGGCAGCGATGAGCTCGCGGCGATGCTGCTGGAGCTGCGCGAAGATGTGGAGGCCCCGATGCCCGCGGCACCGATGCTCCCTGAGCACAATGACGGTCCGGCAGACTTGGACGCGTACCGGCGCCGCCGTAGGGGAGCGAACCCCTGGGTCGCTGGTCTGGTTGGCGCCGCCGCAGCCACCGTGGTCGTTGCCGGTGCTGGAACTGCGTTGTTCGGCCCGCCCACGACGAACTCGTCTACGACGGTGGAGTTGGCCAGCGCACTCGAGGAGATTGAGAACGCTACGAACAACGGCGACATCGCTGCAGCGCGTGAGATGATTGCGAAGCTGCGCTCCGACGTGGAAAGGGAAAAGAATTCCCGCCGCGGTGGGGAGCGCCATGCCCCGGCCCCGGGATCCTCCTCGCCGGCCGCTCCGGCACCGCGTGAAGATAAGCGGGTAGAGACCGTGACGGTTACTCCGCCCCCGGTGACGCATACCGTGACTGTGACGGAAGGCGCTCCTGCGCCGCAATCGCCTAAGCAGAACGAGCCAGCGCAGCAAGCTCCAGAGAAGACTCCAGCGCCGAAACCAGCCCCGAAACCGGCGGCGTCGTCTCAGGCCCCGCAGCCAACTGAGAAGCCCGCACCGCAACCGGAAAAGCCTGCCCCGGCTGCGCAGGAGCAGGATGCTGACAAGTAGTGGGTCGGGCCCGGGTTAGCGGGCATCCAACCCGTCGAGGTAGCCCAGGGCGTAGTCCCATGGAACGTAGGCGTCCGGGTTTGGCTGGACGCTCGGCTCGTGCACCGGTGGGAGTTCGCCTTGGAGGCTGGCCACCATGTTGGTGATCATGATGTCCCAGTCGTAGTAATGCATTTCCTCGCAGTCCTCACACTGGAAGAAAATTCCAGAAATTCCGCGTGGACCGAGGACGGCTTTGAATTCCCTAGTCTGCGCGAGATCGTGCATCACTGCGCTGCGCTCTTCGTTAGATAGCGGCTCCACGACCTCATCGTCCTCAATGAACGACGCCGGATCGTTGGGGTCATCTGCGAAGGGATCGCGTGGCATCAGGGAATCAAAATTCACGCCTTCAAGGATAGTGGTCACCGCGCAGCGACTGAAATGATGCGTGGGATAGTCCCGCCAATAGTTCTGTGTCGCGGGCCGCACTATGCTGGCTTTCAAGAACGAGCTATGAGAACAAGAGCGAACAAGAGCTCTTCAACGAGATGTGAAGGGGACTGGCGAATGGATCGCACGGACCAGACAAATCGGGTGTACACCGGTGGCGATGACCCTAACAAGGTCGTACTGAAGGGCTTGACGTTCGATGACGTCTTGTTGCTCCCGGCGGAATCCCACATCGTTCCGGGTGAGGTGGACACGTCGGCGCAGCTGACGCGCAACATTCGTCTGGGCATCCCGGTCGTGTCCGCGGCGATGGACACGGTGACAGAATCCCGGATGGCTGTGGCCATGGCTCGTCAGGGCGGTATGGGTGTGCTGCACCGCAACCTCTCAGCTGAAGACCAGGCGGAGCACGTAGACATCGTGAAACGCTCTGAGTCCGGAATGGTGACGGACCCCGTTACGGCATCGCCAGATATGACTTTGGCTGACGTTGATGCGCTGTGCGCTCGCTTCCGTATCTCAGGCTTGCCGGTCGTGGACGAGGCTGGTGTTCTGGTGGGCATCATCACCAACCGCGATATGCGATTTGAACCGGACTTTGACCGAAAGGTCGCAGAGGTCATGACCCCGATGCCGCTGGTCGTCGCGCAAGATGGCGTCGATAAACACGAAGCCCTGAAGCTACTTAGTGCGAACAAGGTGGAAAAGCTGCCGATCGTGGATGCGGCCGGCAAGCTCACCGGCCTGATTACGGTGAAGGACTTTGTCAAGACCGAGCAGTTCCCCAATGCCTCGAAGGACTCCGAGGGGCGCTTGCTGGTGGGTGCCGGCGTGGGCACGGGCGAGGATTCCTACAACCGCGCTGGCCTGTTGGTTGAGGCCGGGGTTGACGCCCTGGTCGTGGACTCGGCGCACGCGCACAACAACCGCGTGCTGGAGATGGTTGCGCGGGTGAAGAAGGACTTCGGTGACCGCGTGGACGTGATCGGCGGAAACCTGGCTACGCGCGAGGCAGCAAAGGCGATGGCTGAGGCTGGCGCGGACGCGATCAAGGTGGGCATCGGCCCGGGCTCGATCTGCACCACGCGCGTGGTTGCCGGTGTTGGCGCGCCGCAGATCACTGCGATCCTGGAGGCGTCGGTGGCCGCACGCGAAGCGGGCGTGCCCATCATCGCGGACGGCGGCATGCAGCACTCCGGTGACGTGGCCAAGGCACTGGCTGCGGGTGCCTCCACGGTCATGCTCGGCTCCATGCTCGCCGGTACGCGCGAGGCGCCGGGCGACATCGTCGTCGTGGGCGGCAAGCAGTACAAGCGCTACCGCGGCATGGGTTCCATGGGCGCGATGCAGGGCCGGGGACTCACGGGAGAGAAGCGCAGCTTCTCCAAGGACCGCTACTTCCAGGCGGACGTGACCAGTGAGGACAAGCTGGTGCCGGAGGGTATCGAAGGTCGCGTGCCCTACCGCGGTGAGCTGGATTCCATCACCCACCAAATCGTCGGTGGCCTGCGCGCAGCAATGGGTTACACGGGCTCATCCACGATCGAAGAGCTGCAGACCAAGCAGTTTGTGCAGATCACCTCAGCTGGCCTGCGCGAATCGCACCCGCATGACATCACCCAGACCGTCGAGGCCCCGAACTACCGCGGGTAATGGTGGCACAGCCACCCTCACGGAATAGAAAAGAGAACTACCCATGCGTGACTACGTAGAAATTGGTATCGGGCGCGAAGCGCGTCGCACCTACGACTTGGAAGATATCGCGATTGTCCCGTCGCGGCGCACCCGTTCCTCCCAAGATGTGGACGTGAGCTGGCACATCGATGCCTACAGCTTTGACATCCCGATCTGCTCGCACCCTACTGACGCTCTAGCTGGCCCTGAGTTCGCTATTGAGATGGGCAAGCAAGGTGGACTCGGCGTGATCAACGCTGAAGGTCTTCTTGGGCGCCATGAAGACCTTGACGGCGCGGTGGAGAAGATCATAGAAGCCCGCAATGGGGACGGCAACGCCACAAAGGTGCTGCAAGAACTGCACGCTGCGCCGCTGAATACTGATCTGCTGGCCGATAGGATCGCGCAGGTGCGCGACTCCGGCGTCACCGTCGCCCTGCGCGTAAGCCCGCAGCGGGCACGCGAGCTTGCTGACGTGGTGGTCAAGGCCGGTGCGGAACTGCTGTTCATCCAAGGAACCCTGATTTCTGCTGAGCACGTGCAAAAGGGTGGGGAACCACTGAACCTCAAAGAGTTCATCGGCTCGCTGGATGTTCCGGTTATCGCCGGTGGTGTGAACGGCTACACCACTGCGCTGCACCTCATGCGCGCCGGTGCCGCTGGCGTTATCGTCGGCTCCGGTGAGGTTGATGCCGTCAACCCGCTGGGGATCGGAAATGGGTTTGCAACCCAGATCGCGGATGCTGCTGCAGCTCGCCGAGACTACCTGGATGAGACCGAAGGCCGTTACGTTCACGTTCTGGCAGACTGCCCGATGTACACCGGCGGTGACATTGCCTGCGCGATCGCGTGCGGTGCGGATGCAGTTGTTCTGGGGTACACGCTGGCGTCTGCCGCTGAAGCAGCAGGTAAGGGCTATTACTGGCAGTCGGCGGCAGCGCACCCCCGCTTCCCGCGGGGTTTCGTGTCTGCCACTGATGAGTGGGTGGGCCAGGAAAACCAACGCAGCCTGGAATCCATCCTCAAAGGCCCGTCCACCAGCGCCTTCGGTGACATGAACCTAGTAGGCGGTCTCCGTCGCGCGATGGCGAAGTGTGGGTACACCGACATCAAGAGCTTCCAGAAGGTGGACATCGCTGTCGCCAACTAGCTGCGCACTTTCGTAGCCGACAACGCCCGGTGGATCTTCAATGATCCCCCGGGCGTTTTTTATGTCTACGGGTTGAGGCGTAGGTCACGGCAGAGACATCTTGACTCCCATCAAACTGAGACTAAAGTATGACCTAAATCAAAAAGTACGTCTATACGTAACTTTAAGAAAAGATGTGGCGGAATACATTTTCAGGAAAGGAAAACTCGATGGTTCGGTCGGAAAATCAGGCGTCACGATCAGCGCTGTTTGTGGCGGCAGCCGCGATGATGGCGATGATTCTCGCGGGGGCGCTCGCAGCGTGTGCCCCGGAGGAGGATCGCGGGGACGGTGGAAAGCCGAAAGTGCTGACCACCTTCACCGTGATCCAGGACATCGCCCAGAATGTCGCGGGGGAGCACTTGACCGTGGAGTCTTTGACGAAGCCGGGGGCGGAGATCCACGGCTACGAGCCCACGCCGGCTGATATCCGCCGCGCGTCCGATGCCGACCTCATTCTGGATAACGGGCTGAACTTGGAGAACTGGTTCGCGCAATTCGTCGAGGGAGTCGACGCGCCCCACGTCACCGTCAGCGACGGCGTGGACCCGATCGACATCACCGAGGACGAGGGCGCAGGCAAACCGAACCCGCACGTGTGGATGAGTCCGGTTGAGGTGGAGAAGTACGTGGACAATATGGTCACCGCGTTCAGCGAACTCGATCCGGACCATGCTGAGGATTTCATGCAGAACGGCGAGCAGTACAAAAAGCAGCTGCAAGAGGTCCAGGACGGCATGGTCAACGAGTTGGCGAACTTGCCTGAGCAACATCGCGCACTGGTGACGTGTGAAGGCGCATTCTCCTACATGGCACGCGACGCTGGTTTAGAGGAACGGTTCCTTTGGGCCGTGAACTCCGAGAATCAGGCAACCCCGCAGCAGATCACCCGCGCCATCGAATTCGTCAAGGAAAACGACGTGCCGGCCGTGTTCTGCGAATCCACGGTCTCGGACGCACCGATGCAGCAGGTGGTTGACGCAACCGATGCCATCTACGGCGGCACCCTGTACGTTGACTCCCTTTCGGAGAAAGACGGTCCGGTTCCGACCTACCTCGATATGATCAAGCACGACGCCGATGTGATCACGCAGGCGTTGACGGGTAAGAAGTAGGCGTCGCGGTGCAACAGGAAACGTCAATACCCGCGGTTGCCGTTCCGTCGAACGCGACTCCCGCGATATCCGTGCGCGATGTCACCGTCCACTATGGGAGCGTGCTCGCGCTCGACGGCGCGTCCCTCGAGATCGCGCCGGGACGCGTGTGCGGACTCGTCGGAATGAATGGATCCGGGAAATCTACGCTATTCAAAACGATTATGGGGCAGACTCGGCCGGATTCCGGGACTGTCGCCGTGAACGGAGATGACCCCGCTGTCGCCCGCCGCACCGGTGTGCTCGGGTACGTGCCTCAGCGCGAGGCAGTGGACTGGGATTTCCCGGTCAGCGTGCGGGAGGTGGTCATGATGGGCCGCTACGGACAACTCGGTTTCACCCGCCGGCCTCGCCGGGCTGACATCGAAGCCGTCGACCATGCACTCGAGCGTGTGGAGCTCACAGATTTCGCCTCCCGTCAGATCGGTCAGCTTTCGGGCGGCCAGCGGAAACGCGCCTTTGTTGCCCGGTGCATTGCCCAGGGGGCGAGGATCATGCTGCTGGACGAGCCTTTTGCGGGCGTCGATAAGCGCAGCGAAGCGACAATGACCCGGTTGTTTCGCGAGCTTGCTGACGGCGGTGCCACCGTCTTTGTGTCGACGCACGACCTCCCCACGTTGCCCGATTTGGCTGATGAAGCGATACTGCTCAACCGGCATGTGCTCATGCACGGCTCGCCCAAGGATGTCCTGCAACCCGATAATCTCGCCGCTGCCTTCGGACTGGATGTGATGAAACGATGATCTCTTTTCTCTTCGACCCGTTTGCCTACGACTTCATGGTCCGCGCGTTCGCCACGAGCCTGATTTCCTCCATCGTGTGCGCGGTGCTGTCGTGCTGGCTGGTCCTCGTCGGCTGGTCGCTGATGGGCGATGCCGTGTCCCACGCAGTGTTCCCCGGCGTGGTGCTGGCGTATATCGCGGGCGTTCCCTTCGCTCTCGGGGCAGTGGTCTTCGGCTTCCTCGCCGTGGGATTGATCGGTGTCGTGCGTGATACGAGCCGGGTCAAAGAAGACGCTGCGATCGGAATCGTGTTCACGACGCTCTTCGCTTTCGGGCTCGTGCTCATATCCGTCACGCCCTCGCAAACCGACCTCAATCACATTATCTTCGGTAACCTGCTCGGCGTCTCCAAAGCTGATCTTGTGCAGATCTTCGTTTTGGGCGTGGCCACGCTGGCTGTGCTCATGCTCAAGCGCCGCGATTTCACGCTTTTCGCCTTTGATCCCGTGCACGCTCACGCCATTGGTTTGCGGCCGAAGCTGATTGGGGCAGTGTTGCTCGCCCTGCTCGCGCTCACCTGCGTGGTGGGGTTGCAGGCCGTCGGGGTGATCCTCGTGGTGGCGATGCTGATCATTCCGGGCGCGACCGCATCCCTGCTGACCGACAGTTTCGGCCGCATGCTGCTGATCGCCCCTGCGGTGGCCACCGTATGCTCTGTCGTGGGGCTGTACGTGAGCTACTACCTCGACGCTTCGCCTGGCGGACTCGTGGTCATGGCGCAGGGGATCGCATTCCTGCTGGTGTACCTGTTCAGCCCGAGCCAGGGGCTCGTCACTGCGCGCCGGGGCGGAACGGCGCGTCTAACTGGAGACGAACAGCGCGCCGGAAGCGGTGCGGCCGAGCGCAACTGAGTTCTTTGCCCCGTCCACCTTCACATCTAGCGACTCGGAAAACGGCGCACCTTCTGAGACCGTGAGGACGGCACCGACAACGATGCCGTTCTCCTCGAAAAACTTCAGCAGGGTCGGGTCCGAATCGGAGATCCGCTCGACAGTGACCGTCGTCCCCGCTGCGCCCGCACCCGCCCCAGCATCCGTGAGGCGGCGCGCGTCCAAAGCGGGCACCGTACCGTCGGCGGCCGGGATCGGATCCCCGTGCGGGTCGCGGGTGGGGTGGCCGAGCAGCTTGTCCAGCCTGTCCACCAGGTAGTCAGAGACTGCGTGCTCCAAGTGCTCCGCTTCGTCGTGCACTTCGTCCCACGAGTACCCGAGAGTTTCTACCAAGAACGTCTCGATGAGCCGGTGGCGCCGAATCATGTCCACTGCGTATTTGCGGCCCTTCTCGGTCAATTCCACCGAGCCGTACGGGGCGTGCACGATCAACTCCTGCGCGGCGAGCTTGCGCACAGCATCCGAGACCGACGACGTCCGCAGCCCCGTCTGCTTCGAAATCAGGGTCGCGGTCACGGGTTCCGTCGACCATTCCGTGAGACTCCAGATGACCTTCAAATAGTTCTGGGTCGAGGTGGATAATTCGCTCACCGACATGCGTTCAACTCTACTTATCTTCCGGGAGCACGCTTATCGACGCCGCCCTGAACCCGCAATTCACCCTGCACAGTTGCGACTGTTCAGTCTATTCAGGCCATGAGTTAAACTCTGAAACCGTGACTACCTCCACGAACGCACCAGAGCAGACCCCGTCTGCGAACGCCCACCCGCGTCCCGTCATCGTTGTAGACTTCGGCGCGCAATACGCCCAGCTGATCGCGCGCAGAGTGCGTGAGGCCCGCATCTACTCGGAGGTCGTGCCGCACACGATCACGGCTAAAGAGCTGAAAGCTAAAGACCCGGTCGCGCTCGTTCTTTCCGGCGGCCCGTCCTCGGTGTACGAGGACGGTGCGCCGCAGCTCGACCCGGCCATCTTTGAGCTTGGACTGCCCACGTTCGGCATCTGCTACGGCTTCCAGGTGATGACTCAGGCGCTGGGTGGCACCGTGGCTAAGACTGGCTCGCGCGAGTACGGCCGCACCAACATGGATGTCCGCGGTGGCGTTCTTCACGCCGGTCTGAGTGAGACCCACCCGGTGTGGATGAGCCACGGCGATTCCGTGACCAAGGCCCCCGATGGGTTTGAGGTCACCGCAACCAGCGCCGGTGCACCGGTTGCAGCCTTTGAGAACACGCAGCTGTGCATGGCCGGCGTGCAGTACCACCCGGAGGTCATGCACTCCCCGCACGGCCAAGAGGTGCTGACCCGCTTCCTCACCGAGGTCGCAGGCCTTGAGCAGACATGGACGGCGTCCAACATTGCGGACCAGCTTATCGACGCGATTTCGGAGCAAATCGGCCCTGACGGCCATGCCATTTGTGGTTTGTCCGGTGGCGTCGATTCCGCTGTTGCCGCGGCTCTTGTTCAGCGCGCCATCGGCGACCGCCTCACCTGCGTTTTCGTCGACCACGGTCTCCTGCGCCAAGGCGAGCGGGAGCAGGTCGAAACCGACTTCGTTGCCGCGACCGGCGCCAAGCTGGTCACCGTCGATGAGCGCGAAGCCTTCCTGAACAAACTCGCTGGCGTCACGGAGCCCGAAGCAAAGCGCAAGGCCATCGGTGCGGAGTTCATCCGTTCCTTTGAGCGCGCGGTTGCCGGAGTTCTCGCCGAATCCGGCAACGAAGGCCAAAGCGTGGACTTCCTTGTGCAGGGCACGCTGTACCCGGACGTGGTTGAGTCCGGCGGGGGATCGGGCACCGCGAACATCAAGAGCCACCACAACGTGGGCGGCTTGCCGGACGACGTCGAGTTTGAGCTGGTTGAACCACTTCGCCTTCTGTTTAAGGACGAAGTCCGCGCAGTTGGCCGTGAGCTTGGCTTGCCCGATGTCATCGTGAACCGCCAGCCCTTCCCGGGCCCGGGCCTGGGCATCCGCATCATCGGTGAGGTCACCGAAGAGCGCCTGGAAACGCTGCGCAAGGCCGACGCCATCGCGCGTGAGGAGCTCACCCGCGCGGGCCTGGATGACACGATCTGGCAGTGCCCGGTGATCCTGCTCGCTGACGTCCGTTCCGTCGGCGTCCAGGGCGACGGCCGCACCTACGGCCACCCGATCGTGCTGCGTCCTGTGGCCAGCGAGGACGCCATGACCGCCGACTGGGTCCGCGTCCCCTACGAGGTCTTGGAGACGATCTCCACCCGCATCACTAATGAGGTCGAAGACGTCAACCGTGTCGTGCTGGATGTGACCTCCAAGCCGCCCGGGACCATCGAGTGGGAGTAAGGATTGGCGCCGTAGCGCCAGTCCTCATAAAACTATACTTCGATGCCACATAAGTCCTTGCGCATATAGTTTGCGCAGTTCACGGCGGTGGGGATTGTGGCTGAAATCATCGAAGTATACTGCCTCCGCGCTATTCGATGGTGATCTCGCCGAGGAACTGGCGGGCGTCGATGGTGATGGTTTCGCCTTTGGCGTCTTTGTTCATGGTGCCGGCGGGGCAGTTGTTTTCCCCGATGCTTGAGGCGCACGTCACATCAACTGGCACGTCCTTGGGCAGGGTGATGTTGATGCTGCCGATGTAGTTGCCAACTTCCAATTTCTGGGCTTTTTCTTGAGTACCAATGTCGCTCAAGTCCAGGGTCACGCTGCCCACCCAGGAGTTGACGCGTTCCAGGTCGTCGCCTTCGTGGTAGGTGATGGTGGTGTCGCCGATGCGGCCGATCACACCGGAGTCGAAGGTGTAGAACCGTGCGGAGTCAGTGAACAGCAGGCCAAGGAAGATGAAGCCGGAACACACTAGCGCCACGGGGATCCACAGCCACAGGCGGCGGCTCTTTTGGGGTTGGGTGTTGGAGCCGGCGCCTGCACCCAGCGTTTCATCCGGATCGGGCAGGTGCCACAGTGCAGGGGCGGTCCCCAACGGGTCCCAGGCAGGCGGGGTTGTGCGGCCCGCGCCGGGGTGTGGATACCCAGGTGCAGGGCTGAAACCCGCGGTCACCAGTGGGTCGGCAGGCGAAGACGTGTCCGTTCGTTCGCCGTTACGCGGGCGCGGCTGCGCGATGAGCCCCGCGGGCGGTTCAGGCAAGCGCTGGTGGAGTGCCCACCATGCAAGGCCAGCCAGGGCCACTCCGCCGAGGCTGGAGAACACCCCGAACCCGGCGGTGCCGATGGAGATTGAGGGGAAGAAGACAATGAGCAAGATGATCAGCAGCCACGCGAGGTCACGCTCTTTGCGCTCCATATCATCGAGCTGTTGCTTCGGAAGTCCGATGGCCTGCGCCGGCGAGGTGGACATCCCGAATCGCGGCATACACAGCCAGCACAAAACGTAGATGAAAAGGCCACTGCCGAACACCAGGGAAAGCGCCACGAATGCGAGCCGCACCAGCGTCACGTCGATTTGGTAGCGCACGGCGATGCCTTCGCAGACGCCCGCGCCCACCGCGTTGCCGCCCTGGTCCTTGGGGATGCGGGGCGGGCGGGTTGCCCACATCTGGTCGAAAGTGCTTTGGTTGTTGTTCGTTTCCATGCTTCAAGTATGGGTTCGTGCAGCTCATAGCGGTATCGGGATTTGCCCTGATTTTTAAAGTTCAGGGTTTCCCCTGATGTGGGTGCCGCACCCCCATGAAATGATGGGGGACATGGCTATCCATGCTGCTGAAGCCCCGCGCGCCTATCCGCGCCTTACGCGGTCCACAAATGGCCGTGTTGTCGCGGGTGTCGCTGCGGGTCTGTCGGCTCACCTGCGCGTCGATGTTTTGTGGGTGCGCCTGGCCTTCACAGGCTTGTGTCTCGCCGGGGGCCTGGGGTTGCTTCTTTACGGTCTGGCGTGGGCATTCGTTCCGCAGGGCACAGCGTCGCCTATCGACGAAAGGAAGTGGGGCGAATCCGCCAACTACCTGTTGGTTGCGCTAGCGATGTTGCTCTCCGCCCTGCCACATCTTGGTGGTGGTGAAAGTGGCTCAGGGGCAGTGGGGGTTCTCGCCATCGTTGCGTTGGGCACAGTGCTGGCCTGGCGCGCGTATGACCGCGACATTCACTCGATAGGGACGATCGCATTGCTGGCCGTTGGCGGGTTGTTGGTTCTGGGCGGTGTCATTGCACTGGCCACGATGACGGACCGCACGTCGAAAGCCGGGCCGGTTGGTGGGATCATCCTGGCCGTTCTGATCGCGGTGTTCGGCATCGCGTTGCTGGTTGTGCCACTTATTGCCCGGCTTGTTCGTGATCTCGTGGCGCAGAAGGAAGCGAAAGCAGCATCGGATCAGCGCGCTGACATTGCGTCGCATCTACATGATTCGGTTCTTCAGACCCTCGCGCTTATTCAAAAACGGTCGGATGATCCAGGGGAGGTCGCCCGCTTAGCCCGCCGTCAGGAGCGGGAGCTTCGCGCGTGGCTTTTCGACGACACCCCGCCGACTACTCCGGATGAAATTGAAAGCCCAGTAAGCCCAGTAAGTCCAGCTCCAGCGACGGTTTTTTCCGCTATCAACACTGCCGCCGGTGAGGTGGAAGATATGTTTAACGTGCGGATTAGTCCCGTCACCGTGGGTGAGGATACCGCCTACACCGGTGCGGTTGAGCCGATCGTGCTTGCTGCGCGGGAAGCTATGGTCAACGCCGCGAAGCATTCTGGATGCACCAGTGTGGACGTGTACGTGGAGCATTTTCCGGCTGAGGCGGTTTCCGTCTACGTTCGTGACCGGGGAGCAGGGTTCGATCTTGAGCACATTCCGGCTGATCGCCACGGTGTGCGCGAGTCCATTACTGGCCGTATGGAGCGCGCCGGGGGCACGGCTACCATCACCACCGCGCCCGGTTCCGGCACTGAAGTCGCACTCGAACTACCCTCGACACCATGACCGAGCCGGTAAGCGTGCCCCAGATCAGGGTCTTTTTGGTAGATGATCATTCTGTGTTCCGATCTGGCGTGAAAGCAGAGCTCGCGGCTGTCCCCGCAATCAACATCGTGGGGGATGCTGGGACCGTTTCCGATGCCGTGGCGGGAATCCGTGATGCCCGCCCTGACGTGGTGCTCTTGGATGTCCATATGCCGGACGGCGGTGGTTTGGCGGTTATCCAGGCAGTGCTGGGGCAGTCGCATCCAATTGAGGCTCCGAAATTCCTTGCCTTAAGCGTTTCCGATGCCGCAGAAGACGTGATTGCATTGATTCGTGCGGGTGCTCGTGGGTATGTGACCAAGAGCATTGACGGCGCTGAGCTGGCCGAAGCGATCGCCTGCATTCACGGTGGAGACGCGTACTTTTCCCCGCGGCTGGCTGGTTTTGTCCTTGACGCTTTCGCATCGGGTGGAGTCGCTGAGGACCCGGCGGGGGAGCCGGAGCCTGTGAGCGACGATGATCCTGCGATCGACGTTCTCACCCGCCGCGAGCTGGAAGTTCTACGACTCCTTGCGCGGGGATATACCTACAAAGAAATCGCCGAGCAGCTGTTCATCTCAGTGAAGACGGTAGAAACCCACGCGTCGAACATTTTGCGCAAAACACAGACCTCCAACCGCCACCAACTCACCCGCTGGGCAGCCGATCACTCACTGGATTAGCTACTCGAAACGTACTCGAAAGCTACTTGAAACCTACTCGAAACGCGTCATTTCTAGTTTGACCTGGGTAAACGCTGCTACTCGAAATCTACTCGAAACGGTTTCGAGTAGAATGTGTAGCGTGAATGAGCCTTTCCGATACCGCGAGGATCCGACTCTGCTTCTCAGTGTTCCTGAAGACCAATGGTTTGAACGAAAATCGTTCCGGATCAAACCGAAGGACTTGGCTAAAACAATTGTGGGGATGGCCAATGCTGAAGGTGGCGTGATTGCGGTTGGTATTAGTGACCGCCGGTTTGATGGTAGACCGACTGCTGGGCAGGAAAATGATCTTCGACAAGTGACACTGGACCATACGGATCCGACCGTTCGGGTCACGATTGAAGCGTTTTCAGTAAACGAAGATGACCAAGTATTGCTTTTTCACGTTCTTCCAAGTGAACGGGTTCACTACTTGAAATCCGGTGAGTGTTTTCTTCGCGTGGGTGATGAATCACGGAATTTGGGTGCCGATGACATTCTTGAACTCCGGTATACCAAGGGCGAGCAACAGTATGATGCTTCCGTTCCGGCCATGGCGGCAAGCGAAGATCTTGACTGGGAGGCTGTTTGTGCCTATGCGGATGTGATCGGCTCATCTTCTGCCGTGGATGCCCTGAAGGCTCGGAACCTCCTTGATCGGGAAGGCCGTCCGCGTACGGCCGCGCTTCTTTTGTTTGGTGAGAACCCGCAGGAGTATTTCCCGAGCGCGCATGTTCGAGTTTTGCAGTTTGGGGAAGATGATCGATTGCCTGGTTATCAGCAACAGCTTATTGCTGATCTACGATTTGATGGGACCCTGCCACAGCAAATTGCTCAAGCGCAGGAAGCTATTCGCGCGATGTTGCCCAGTGTTCGTAGGCTGACGGGAAGCGGGCTCTTTGAAGACGAGAATCTAATCCCGCATGATGTGTGGCTTGAGGGTCTGGTCAATGCAGTTATTCACAGGTCCTACAGCATGGCCGGTGACCACATTCGTTTTGAGATCTACCCAAACCGGATAGAAGTCTCGAGCCCCGGCCGCTTTCCGGGGCTGGTGGACCCCAGTAAGCCGGAGAAGATTTCGCGCTTTGCCAGGAACCCATTGATTGCGCGCGTCACTTCGGAGCTTCACATTGGCCAGGAACTTGGTGAGGGGATTCGGCGTATGTTCGCCGGTATGCGTCGAGTTGGCTTCGCCGATCCCGTGTACAAGCAAACGAGCGGGAGCGTCATCCTGACGTTGAACGCTCTCCAGCGTTTGGGCGTAGATGTTGCTAATGACCTTCCGGGCAGTGCTGCAGATGTGCTCGCTGCGCTCCAAGCGAGCGGTAGGCCGATGTCTACTGGAGAGGTGGCAGAGGCGTTGTCTTTGTCAACGCCTCCTGTGCGTCGCGCTCTCCAAGCAATGCGGGAAAAGGGAATCGTTGATTGGCGCGGCAACAGCCCCCGTGACCCCCGCGCAGTGTGGTCTGTTCGAGGGCCGCTGGGCTAATTTCGGGCTACTCGAAATGTACTCGAAAGCTACTTGAAACCTACTTGAAACGCGTCGTTTCTAGTTTGACCTGCGTAAACGGTGATACTTGAAATCTACTCGAAACGGTTTCGAGTAGATTGTTGAGCCTGTGTAGATTCGGGCTCTTCCCGTACTTGCGTTCGAATTAACGGATTGACCGTGTCGCGGGGCGGGTGCATAATTGATCGCGTGGGTGGAACATCTGTTCGTAAGATTGATCTGCAACCCGGAGGGGATATTTCCCGGGCGGAGCAGATCGCGCAGCTGCGCCTACAGATGGATCGGATGAGCGGCGGTGCGGCGAATAAGCTGGAGAAAATCTCTGAGCATGTAGACGTTCTTCCTGTGGGCGGGGAATTAAACATGCTGCTTCCTGGTGGCGGTCTTGCGCGTCGGGCGGTTACGCACGTGAGTGAGACACCTGCGTTGATGGTGGAGATTCTTAGTCGGGTAACCGCCGCTGGTGGTTTCGTTGGGGTAGTGGGCTGGCCAGAGTTGTCCTATGCGGGCGTGGCAGTTGAGGGGCTCGAACGTATCATCGCTGTCCCCGAGCCAGGGATGGATCCGCTGGGGATTGCGGGAGTGCTGGCTGAAGGGCTGGATATGGTGGTGTATCGCTCACCAGTGCGGTTAGAGCTCTCCCCGGTGCGTGCGCGACCACTACTGGGCAAATTGCGCAAAGGTAAAGCCGCGCTGGTGCTGGTTGGGGCGACCGTGGCTTCGCCGGCGCTTACCGTCACCGCAAAAGTGGAGGGCTATTCCGGCATCGGCCGGGGCAGCGGCCGTATTACTGGCGTGGACTTACGGGTCCGGTGTCAGGCGAAAGGGATGTCACCGGCATCCGGGACTGTCACGCTGGGCCAGGGGGCGCGTCAGGCGAAAGACCACTCTGTGCTCAAGCCTGTGCTTAAGGCGGTGCTGTGATGCGTGAGAGTATGCGCGTGGCGGCGGTGTGGTTCCCGGATTGGCCGATTCACGCGGCGGTGTTAGATGCGGATGATGCGCTGGTGGAACCACTGGCTATTGGCGTGCAGCATCGCATCAAGGTTGTGTCAGCGCACGCGCGTAAGCGGGGTGTGCGTAGGGGGATGAAGGTCCGCCATGCGCAGTCGGTGTGCCCGGGGCTGAGAGTGATTGAGGACAACCCGGATCGGGATGGCCGGATGTTCGCGGCGCTGGCGGAAAGTTTTGATGATGTTGCCTCCTCCGTGGAAGTGCTGCGTCCGGGGTTGGTGGTCGTTGACCTCGCGGCGCCGGCGCGTTTCCACGGCGGTGAAGACGTAGCTACGGAGATGCTGATTGATGCGGCGTCACGGCGGGGAATTGATGCGCTCGCCGGGGCCGCAGATGAGTTGGCCACCGCGATGATCGCCGCGCGTTGTGGGCATGTAGTTCCACCGGGGGAATCGGCGCAGTTCTTGGCATCGCAGCCGTTGAGCATGCTGACCGCTGAGGTATCGCTTGGCGCTGATCCGGAGACGGTGGGGAGTTTGCGGCAGCTGGGGATTTCCACGTTGGGGGAGCTCGCGGCGCTGCCTGTCACGGCGGTGTCAACGCGTTTTGGGGCCGCTGGGTTGCACTGCCACCGCATTGCGCGGGCTGCGCCCGACCGCAGGGTTGCGCCGGAACTGCCCGTGGAGGACTTGGCGGTGGCGATCACGCCGGATGATCCGATTCAGCGCGTTGATGAGGCGGCGTTCGGTGCCCGCATGTTGGCGGCCCGCCTGCATGAGAAGCTGCGGGATGCGGGATGCGTGTGCATGCGGCTGAAGGTGATCGCCCAGCTTGTTGATGGCACGAGGGTGGAGCGGATATGGCGGACCCGTGATGCGCTCACCGAAGCGGCGACGGCGGACCGGGTGCGCTGGCAGCTGGATAGCTGGCTCACCGGCGGGGGAGCAGGGGCGATCGAGTCACTGATCCTTGATCCGGTTGAAGTCGCGCTGCCGGAATCCGTCGGTGAGCTGTGGGGGAGCACAGCAGGGCGTGCAGCCAAAATGGAAGCACAGAAGGTGGCGGAGCGCGTCCAGTCATCTCTGGGAATTGACGCTGTGGTGCAGCCGCATCTCGTGGGCGGCCGCGGGGTGGCGGAACGTATTGCGCTCGTCCCGTTTGGGGAACAGCCGCCCGTGGTACCGGATGCTGCTTGGCCGGGCGCGATCCCAGAGCCGTTACCCACCGAACTAGTTTCGCCGCGCACGCTGATCCGTGGCGGTGGAATCGATCACCCGGCGTCACGCATTGTGCTGATCGATGATGCAGCGAACAAGGTCGGTGTGACCGCTGAAGTGTTGCTCACCTCAACCCCGTACGCGTTGGCGTGGGGCAAAGACCGGTATGTAGTCACTGGGTGGGCAGGACCATGGCCTGTGGATGAAGGGTGGTGGACAGACACCCCGTTGAAAGTAGCTCGCATGCAGGTAACAGGCACGGGGGAGGCTGGGCCGATGGCCTGGTTGCTGATGTGGGTGGGCCAGCAGTGGAAGGTAGAGGCTATCTACCGCTAAGGAGGGACATTAAGTGATGGCAGCGACTTAGGTTAGGCTAATACGCATGGCAGGCATTCCTAGGCAGTTGTGCTCCGACGTGGAGGTGGAACCACTGCCCGGCACTGCGAAGAAGGCTCGCTTTTATGTTTTGTTTGAGTGGCCGGGCCCGTGGAGCCGTGACGTGCTGGATGGGGGGACGTTCGGTGAGGAGCTCTCCGCGAAGCTGAAAGCACACATGGATGCCCATGGCGCAGCGTTCCAGCTGATCCGCCACCCCACGCGCGAGGGGCGCGCTATTACCCGCCACCGTGTGTACTTGGTGTTCCCGGAATTGGGGATCACCGAAGGTCTCTTCGTCGATAAGCCAGAGGCTCTTTTGGACCTTGACTTGACTGGGCCCGGCAAGAATCGCGCGCAGACGCGCATGGCGCCGCTGGTGCTGGTGTGTACGCACGCGAAGCGGGATCGCTGTTGTGCGATCAAAGGCCGCCCCCTGGTCAAAGAGTTGGATAAACGCTACCCCTTTGCGTCGACGGGGGAGGTCGTGTGGGAGTCCTCGCACGTCAAAGGCCACCGTTTCGCGGCTGCGATGCTGCTCATGCCGTGGGGCTATAGCTTCGGGCGGATGAATTTAGAGGCAACTGAGGCGATGATTGCCGCGGCCATGCGCGGGCAGATGTTCGTGCCAGGAAACCGCGGTAATGGGTTGTTACCCGCGCCCGCGCAGGTTGCGGAACTCGCCGTGGCGCAGCACCTCCAGCTGGCTGGGGAAGATGTCGCCTACGGGCAGCTGTCGCTAGTCAGCTGCGAGCAGGGCGACGGAAAGGCGACCGTCGTCATGCGGTGCGGTGCCACGGGCCGGAAGTTCGAGCTTTTCTTATCGACGAAGCCGGCGCACGGCGTCATTTCTTCGTGCGGTGGTGTGCCGAAAGAGGCAACCTACTGGCAGGTCGACGATCTGCAGATTACCGGCGCATGATCTTGCGCGACAGGAGGTTGCCTAAAAGCTGCGCCAACTGAACGATCAGGACGATCACGATGACGGCCGCATAGGTGACCAGTGGTTCGTAGGCGCGGTAACCGTTGACGATGGCGAAGTCACCCAAACCGCCGCCGCCGATGTAACCGGCCATGGCGGACATATCAATGACGGCGATGAAGATGAAGGTGAAGCCCAGGATAAGCGGGCCTAGAGCCTCCGGAATGATCACCGTGCGGATGATTCTTAAGGGGCTCGCGCCCATCGCGCGGGCTGCCTCAATGACGCCGGGGTCAATGGCCACGAGGTTTTGTTCCACGATGCGGGCGACTGTAAAGGATGCTGCCACGCACATCACGAACGTTGCTGCGCCGCGGCCAATCGTCGTGCCCACCACTTGAAGCGTGATGGGGTAGAGCATCGCGATCATGATGATGAACGGGATGGGGCGGAAGAAGTTCACCGCGATGTTGATCGCCCAGTAGACGAAGGAGTTTTGCAAAACGCCGCCGCGGCGGGTGGTGTAGAGCAAAATACCCATGATCAGGCCGAAGAACCCGGAGACCACCATCGTCACCGCGACCATGTACATCGTGTCAATGAAAGCCTCAATGAACGGTTCGCGTAGTGATGCCCAATCAGGGCCACTGGCTAGGATCACGTCGGTCATCGGGTGACCTCCTTAATGTCGGTGGTCTGTTGCAAAGTGCGGTAGAAATCCTCGATGGCGCGCTGCCCGTTCGGATCAGTGCTGCTGAGACGAACGGTGAGCTTGCCAAAGGACTGTTGTTGCAAGGTGGTCACCGCGCCGTGGACCACGCGTAGGCTTACGCCTTGGTCCGCAAGGCGTGACGCCGCGGCGAAAAAGCCCGAATCTTCGGTGAGTTCTACCGTGAACAGTCGGGCGCTCGCGTCAGCATCAGCGAACAGCTCATCCACCTCATGGTCCATCGGCGTATTGCGCAATGACGTTGCCACGAAGCGTTGGGCAACGTGAGTTTGGGGATGAGCAAACACATCAGAGATGCGCCCGTACTCCACCACGCGGCCAGCTTCCATCACCGCGACTTTGTCCGCGATAGAGCGGATCACGTCCATCTCGTGAGTAATCACCACGATGGTAATGCCCGTGCTCTCGTTGATCTCACGCAAAAGGTCAAGGACCTCTTTGGTGGTCTCCGGGTCCAGGGCGGACGTTGCTTCGTCGGCAAGCAAAAGCGAAGGATTGTTGGCCAGCGCGCGGGCGATGCCGACGCGCTGTTTCTGCCCGCCGGAGAGCTGCTCCGGGTAGTTCGTGCCGCGCTCAGACAGGCCGACGAACTCCAGCAGCTCGGCGACGCGGGCTTTGCGCTCCGCTTTGCTCATGTCGGTGAGCTTCAGCGGGTACTCGATGTTGCCCGCCGCATTAAGCGAGTTCAGCAGGTTGAACTGCTGGAAGATCATGCCAATGTTGCGGCGAACATCGCGCAGCTTGGACTCGCTCAGCCCCACGATGTTCTTACCGTCGAGCAGGATCTCGCCGCTGGTGGGCGTGTCTAGCCCGTTGATCATGCGAACGAGCGTGGATTTACCAGCACCCGAATATCCGATGACGCCAAGGATCTCCCCAGGTTCGACGGTGAGAGTGACGTTGTCTAGCGCAACAATGTCGGTTCCACTTTTAGAGCGGAACGTCTTGTTCACGTCCCGGAATTCAATCCGGGTGCCGGCGGTACTCAATTACTTGCTCTCGTTCTGAAGGCGCTCGAGGATCTTGTTCAGCTCGGTCTTGTCCTTCTTGACCTGAACTGCGGTGCCCTTGGTCTGCTTCTCCAGTGCCTCGGTCACAGCGTCGGACTGCCAGATCTCGACCAACTTCTCGTACGTCGGGTTGTCAATGTCTTCTGCGCGGACGGAGAAGACGTTGATGTAGGGCTCCGCCAACTCAGAGTTCGGGTCGTCTGCGTAGACAGCGGACTTCGCGTCGATGTTCGCGCGTTCCAGCCAGTTGTTGTTGATCACAGCCGGGCGGCCTTCGTTGTACGCAGCCGGCGTCTGGGATGCGTCCACTGCAACGACTTTCACCTTGGACTCGTCCTTGACAATGTCGTTCGGGGTCGGGGTGAGCTTGCTAGCGCCGTCCTTGACCTTCACCAGGCCAGCCTGAACCAGCACGTTGATGGCGCGGCCCTGGTTAGAGTCATCGTTAGGGATGGCGATTTCCTGGCCCTCAATGCCGTCGAGGCTGTCGTGGTCCTTCCAGAACAGGCCCAAGGTGTTGATCTCACCGGAGCCGATGATCTTCGTGTCCTTACCAGCCGAGACGTTGTACTTTGCCTGGTAGTCAATGGTCTGGAACTTGGAGATGTCAATCTGCTTCTCGCTCAGAGCAGGGTTCACCGGGGTGTACTCGGTGAACTTCTTCACCTCAAGGTCGATGCCTTCCTTCTTTACCTCTTCTTCAAACACCTTCCAGGCGTCCTGGTCCGCGTCCGTGGTGCCGATGACGACCTTGTTGTCGTCCGTGCCCTTGCCTGCCTCCGTGGAGTCGGAGCATGCGGCCAGGCCGGCGAGGGCCAGTGCAGATGCCGCGGTTGCGGCAACAATCTTCTTAATGCGCATTATCTATGCCTTTCTATCGGTTCAACTGCACAGAACTTAACACCTGCTGCACCGCTTAGTCTACTTCTTTGAAACAAGACGTTTCGCGATGTTAGTACGCAAGTTCGAATAATGTCGCGGATGCTATTACCATGAAACGCATGGAGTTCAATGGAGGCGCGCGGATGCCGTGGTCGCGGATCGAGCGGATTTTGTCCGGTCGGCCCGGCCCGATTCCCGTGCCCGTGAATCACCTTCCCGCGCCGCCGCCCGTTGACCATAAACGTGCGCCCGGCGGCATTCCGTTCGCGGAGCTCCACGCCGTGTCGACCTACAGTTTTCTCAGTGAAACCGGCGGCGCGTCAGAACCTGAAGAGCTTGTTTCGAGGGCGTGTGAGCTTGGGATTGAGGCCCTTGGCCTGCTTGATCGTGATGGATTCTATGGCGCTGTGAAATTCGCGGATGCTGCGAAAGCGGCGGGTGTGGCGACGGTGTATGGGGCGGAGCTGACTATTGCGGATGGGGGGTGGGGCGCACCCCTGCCGTTGATTGCGCGGGGTCCGGAAGGGTATCGGCGCCTGTCGCATCTGATCACGCAAGCGCACATGGTCACGGGACAGAAAGACAAAGTGGCGTATCCACCCATGGAGCTCATCGCTGACGCTTTGAGGGGAAACTGCGTGGTGCTTGCTGGATGGTCCTGGGCGGAAGATATCGATTACCTGATCGAATGTTTTGGTCGGGACAATGTAGTGCGGGAGTTCGCCATCACCATGACTCCAGAAGATGCGGATCACCACGCTGCACTTCAGGCACATCCGGAGCTGCCAGCCATTGTCACGGCCTTGCCCGGTGCCGCCACCCGTGACCGGGCCCGGTTGGCTGCTGCAAAGCGCGCACTGGCTCGTCGTCAAGCATTAGGCGATGCCTGGGGGGACTTGCACCCGATGGGCGCGAACTGGCTGCGCTCCGGCGAACAGATCCTTGCTGCTGCCCCTGACTGTGCGGGAATGATTGATACGGCACTGCAACTAGCGAAGGACTGTGCTTTTGACTTGGACTTGGTGGCACCGAACTTGCCACCGTTTCCCACGCCTGATGGATATGACGAGATGGGGTGGTTGCGCCACCTGGTGCATGTTCGCGGGCAAGAACGGTACGCCACGCGGTCGCAGGACACGCGGGATCGCGCAGTGGCGCAAATTCGGCATGAACTGGGGGTGATCTCCAAGCTGGGGTTTCCTGGGTATTTCCTCATTGTCAATGACCTGGTGGATTTCTGCCGCCGGGAGAACATTTTGTGCCAAGGTCGCGGCTCTGCGGCGAACTCCGCGGTGTGTTTTGCCCTAGGAATCACCAACGTTGAACCGATAGAAGCCGGCCTGCTTTTTGAGCGCTTCCTTTCCCCGGATCGGGATGGGCCGCCGGATATTGACATAGATATTGAATCTGGTCGGCGTGAAGAGGTAATCCAGTACGCGTACGCGACCTATGGGCGCGACAACGCGGCGCAGGTAGCCAACGTGATCACGTACCGCCGCAAAGGGGCGGTACGAGACGCAGCGCGTGCCTTGGGCTACCCGCAAGGTGCCGCGGACGGATGGTCCAAGGGGATTGCGGACCCGCCGGGGCGGGTGTCCTCCCTGGCGGAGCAACTGAAAGGTCAGCCGCGGCACCTTGGCATTCACTCCGGGGGCATGGTCATCTGCGATCGGCCGATTGCGGATGTTGTGCCCACTGAGTGGGCGCGGATGGAAAACCGCTCCGTAGTGCAGTGGGATAAAGACGACTGTGCGGCGGCGGGACTGGTGAAGTTTGACCTGCTGGGCCTGGGGATGCTGGAAGCGCTGCACCACATGATTGATCTGGTGAAAGAAACAGAAGGCCGCACGGTGAACTTGTGGGAACTCGACCTCAAAGACCCTGCCGTGTATGACATGCTGTGCCGTGCTGATTCTGTGGGAGTTTTCCAGGTGGAATCTCGCGCGCAGATGGGCACCTTGCCGCGGCTGAAACCACGCGTGTTCTTTGACCTGGTGGTGGAGGTTGCTTTAATCCGCCCGGGCCCAATCCAAGGCGGTTCGGTGCACCCCTACCTGCGGCGGCGCGACGGCGTGGAAGAAGTCACCTACGAACATCCTGTGCTGGAACATTCGCTGGGCAAGACCCTGGGTGTGCCGCTGTTCCAGGAACAACTCATGCAGGTCGCGGTCGATGCTGCTGGTTTTTCCGGGGCGGAGGCGGACTCATTGCGGCGCGCGATGGGCTCAAAGCGGTCACCAGCAAAGATGGAGGCGTTGCGCCAGCGCTTTTTCGACGGATGCTTTGAGGCGAACCAGATAGAGGAAGAAACCGCGGCGCGTCTGTGGGCGAAGATCGTGGCGTTCGCTGCCTACGGGTTCCCAGAATCCCATTCCCAATCGTTTGCCTCACTGGTGTATTTCTCCGCCTGGTTCAAGCACTATTATCCAGCGCAGTTTTGCGTGGGATTATTACGTGCGCAACCGATGGGTTTTTATTCCCCGCAGTCCTTGATCCAAGACGCCCGCCGCCACGGCATCACGGTGCTGCCGGTGAGCGTGAATGATTCCGGTCTGGAGGCCCGTTGCCTTGATCACGGCACGATCCGGGTGGGGTTGAACCTGATTAAGGGGCTTGGGGATAAAGCTGCTGAACGGATTGAAACAGCCCAGCCGTTTAGCGGCATCCCCGATCTTTCCCGTCGCGCGGACCTTAGCCTCGAACACGTGGAGGCCCTGGCGAAGGCAGGCGCCCTGGATTGCTTCGGGGTGAATCGCAGGCAAGCCCTGTGGCAGGCCGGTGTCGCCGCTACGGAACGCGAAGGAATGTTAGAAGGCCTCTCTGCAATTGAGGCGCCGGCGTTGCCGGGGATGAGCAGCTTTGAACTCATAGCCGCGGATGTCGCGTCCACCGGGGTCACGCATGACAAACAACCGATGGAAATGCTGCGCGGACATCTCCGTTCCTCCGGGGTGCTCACCGCCGCGGACCTGAAAACCGTTGAGGACGGCACGCGCGTTTATGTCGCCGGGGTGGTCACGCACCGCCAGCGCCCCCAGACTGCCTCCGGCCTTACGTTTTTGGGCCTTGAGGATGAAACCGGTTTGATCAACGTGGTTGTGTCACCCGGTTTGTGGAACCGGGATCGCGTTACTTCCCGCACGGCGAAAGCGATGATCGTACGCGGCATAGTCCGCAACGCCACTGGGGCAGTGAGTATCACTGCGGACAGGTTGGAAAACCTCCAGCTTGGCGGATACCTCACCCGGGGGAGCCGCGACTTTCAGTAGAAATAGGGCGTGAACTCGTCGATTCTGCACGACATTCATGGTCCGGTTGGTCGGGCAGAGCAGCTTCAGTCGGTGCAACGTACGCCGAAGAAGGGGTAGGCGCTAGCGTTACAGCTATGCCCACCCCAGAGCCGCTACGCATGCCCACGGACGTGAGCGGGATGAACCCGGTTTCGCCGAAGCTTACGGTTGCGCGCTACATTTCGCAGATCATGTGGGTGCTGATCCTCCTCGCCTGCTTCCTTATTCCCCAGTACGTTTCGGGCGGTTGGTGGTGGATTGGCGCCGCCGTCACCGGCGCGTGGGGTGTGTTCCAGGCGATCATGATTCCGCTGCGCGTGCGCAACATTGGGTGGTTGGAAACGGATGATGAGCTGTTAATAACCACGGGCAAGATCAACCAAACGTTCACCATCATCCCGTACGGCCGCATTCAGTTCGTGGATGTCAACACCGGCCCGTTCACCCGCCCGCTTGGCTTGAAGTCGATCACGCTCAACACCGCCAGCGCGTCCACTGATGCGACGGTGCCTGGCCTGCCCGCGCGCGAGGCAGACGCGTTGCGCGAACGCTTAGCCGCCCACGCCCGTGAACGGATGAGTGGTCTGTGAGCAAGCACGCTTATCGACGAGTCCATAGACTGACCCCGCTGTTACGCGTATGGGCAGTCATCATTGCCCTGGCCACGGTGGTGCTGTTCAATTTTGCTACCTACATCGCGGACGCGGTGGGTGATCAACGCATCACCCGCGCGGATGTGTGTAGTTACGCCGCCATCGGTGTGGGGGCGCTGCTCATCGTGTTTGCGGTCTCACAGGTGTGGTGGTCCCAGATGGGGTTTCGTGTGGGGCCTGAAGAAGTCATCTTGCGCCAAGGAGTGATTTCAACCAAGCTGCGCAGCGCCCGCTACGACCGAATTCAAGCCGTGGATGTGGTGGAACCGTTGGCCGCACGGATCTGTGGCCTCGCCGCAGTTCGCGTTGAGGCGGCCGGGGGCGCCAATTCCGCCATTGAGATCGGATTTTTGAAACGCGCGGATGTCGAGGACGTGCGGGAAGAACTGCTCCGCAGAATCGCGGTGACAACCGGTGACATGGGTCTGTCTAATGATCACCATCACTACGTTGTCCCACCAATCCCCATTGCACGTTCTTTGATCGGGGCGTTTCTGCGCCTTACTACTTTGTTCACCCTCGTCTGGTCCTTCGTCCCGGCGCTGACCAGCGTGACGTTTGCTGTGATCATGCCCATTCTCATCGGGTTCATTCCGCAGATCTGGCGCCAGATCGATCAGTCATGGCGTTACCAGGCATTCCTGATTGATGACGTGGTGCACCTCTCGTATGGCCTAGCCAACAGGCGCAAGCAATCAGTGCCGCTGGACCGAATCCACGCGGTTGGGCTGAGCCAGCCAATCTTTTGGCGGATCTTCGGCTGGTGGACTGTATCCGTTAACATCGCTGGTTACGGCCGTGAATCCAGTAAAGTCTCCGGGACCTCACGGCTTCTACCCGTCGGGTCCTACCAGCAAGCACTGGAGCTTCTCAGCGCCATTGGCCCTTTTACAGTCGAGGAGCTTCACCGCACCGCATCACCCGATTTCTGGCAGTTCCGCTCCCCGCGCCGGGCTGCACTCCCGTCGCCTATTGATGCCGGACGGCAGGCGGTGAGTCTTCTCCCCACGCCATCCGGAACCGTGGCACTCACGCGTCACGGCCGGTTTTCACGCAAGCTCGAATTCATTGAAACCTCCCACATTCAAGAGCTCACGTATCGCCGGGGCCCGATCCAAAAAGCATTGAAGCTCGCCCACGTGCGCTTTAATCTCGTTCCGGGGCCCGTGAAGATGAAGGCACGGGACTTAGACGATTGCGATGCATGGGCCCTCGTCGATAAGCTGCGTGCTCGTCAGACGCCCGATGCAAACCCCAGCTGACGCCATGCTTCATAGCTCGCCACGGCAGCTGAGTTGGCAAGGTTCATAGACCGCCGCCCGGGCAGCATGGGGATGCGCAATTGGTCCGTGACGCGTGGGTGGTGGCTGTGCTGAATCGGCAGCCCATCTGGTTCCGTTCCAAACAACAGCGCGTCGGTTTCGCGGTAATCCACATCGGTGTACCACCGCGTAGCCTGCGTCGTGAAGGCGAAGATCCGCGCGTCACCAAGTGCTGCAAAACAGGCATCCAGATTCGGGTGAATCTGCACGTCGGCCAAGTCATGGTAGTCCAGCCCGGAGCGCTTTAAATGCTTGTCGTCGAGAAGAAAGCCCAGCGGTTCCACGAGGTGAAGGACAAATCCCGTGCCCGCGCAAAGACGGATGGTGTTACCGGTATTGCCCGGGATAACTGGGTTATCAAAGATAACGTGCATCTTCATAAGTTTAGGCCTTAGACCAACGGGATAAGATGGGACCCGTGACTGCGATCAAACTTGACGGAAAGCTTTACAGCAGCGAAATTTTCGCCGATCTCAAACAGCGTGTTGCGGCCTTGAAGGAGCAGCACGGAATAACCCCAGGACTGGCCACGGTGCTCGTGGGGGATGATCCTGCAAGCCACAACTACGTGCGGATGAAGCACAAGGATTGTGAGCAGCTGGGCATCGCCTCCATTCAAAAGCAGCTGCCGGCCGACGCGACGCAGGAGGAGCTCGAAGAGCTCATCGCCGAGCTGAATAACGACGACTCGGTGACGGGCTACATCGTCCAGCTGCCGTTGCCGAAGCACTTGGATGAGAACCGGGTGCTCAGCCTGATTGACCCAGACAAGGACGCAGACGGCCTGCACCCGGTGAACCTGGGCAAGTTGGTGCTCAATGAGCCCGCGCCGTTGCCGTGCACCCCGAACGGTTCGATTGCTCTTCTAGAGCGTTTTGGTGTGGATATGAACGGCGCGATCGTGTGCGTCGTCGGCCGCGGCGTGACCGTGGGGCGCCCGATTTCGCTGATGCTGACCACAAAGAAAGTGAATGCGACCACGGTGCTCTGCCACACCGGCACGAAGGACTTGGCCGCTGAAACCTCCCGCGCGGACGTGGTGATCGCCGCCGTTGGACGCCCACACATGATCACCGCGGACATGGTCAAAGAAGGTGCTGCGGTGCTGGACGTGGGCGTGTCGCGCGTGGATGGAAAGACCGTGGGTGACGTTCACCCGGACGTGTGGGAGAAGGCCGGCTGGGTCTCCCCGAACCCCGGTGGCGTGGGGCCGATGACGCGCACCTTCTTAGTGCGTAACATCGTCGAGACTGCTGAGCGCCAGGCGGAGAAGCTTGCCGGCTAACCTTAATCCCGCTCCGCCGAGCCTGGATAACCCGCATGATCTAGGCAACGCGCCCTCGCGGCTACCGCTGTGGGCGCAGCGCGCCGCGCTCGCCGTATTCGTCCTCGGGTTCGTCGCCGCCACAGTATTCGCTGCGACGGAGCACTGGCGCCGCGCAACGTTCGCTCTTGGGTGCACGATGTTGTGGCTCGCTGGCTGCCGCGCCTTCTGTGACTCCCACGTGTTAGGGCTGGTGGCTGTGCGCTCGCAACGGTTCGACATCGCCTTCTGCATTGCCACGGGGGCGATGCTCGTGTGGCTCGCGGCCTCCGTCGACTCGCTGGGCAGCTAACCCCCCGCTAAATGTCGTAGTTGCCGCGGTGCGTGGCCAATTCAGTAATAGAGGGGGTCTGGTCCGCTAGGGCAATGAAATTGCTCAAGATGTGGTGCATCTGACGGGCCTCCACCAAGAACGCGTCGTGACCGACGGGGGAAACGATCTTGTTCATCGCCAGCAGGTTGCCCAGGTTCCGGGAGATGTGTTCTTGCTGGTGGAAGGGGTACAAGATGTCGGTGTCTACGCCGACCACCATCGTTGGAACCTGCGACGAGTGCAACGCGCGGTTGAGCCCGCCGCGTCCGCGGCCGATGTCGTAGCGGTTGAGAGCCTCCGTAATCGCCACGTAGGAGCCAGCGTCAAAGCGTTCGACGAGTCGTTTGCCCTGGTGGTCAAGGTAGCCTTGGACCGCAAAGCGCTGGTCATTGCTGCGGAAGGAGCCCAACGGGTTTTCGCCCGGCTGAGCCATGGTGCCAAAGCGTTCGTCGATCTCTAGCTCGCCACGGTAGGTCAGATGCGCGAGCCGGCGTGCAGCGGCCAGCCCTTCATCCGGCGAGCGCCCGGTGCCGTAGTAGTCCCCGCCCTGCCAGTTCGAGTCGCGCAAAATCGCGTGGATTTGGGAGGTCTGGATCCCGATCTGCCAGGCACTCGCGCGGGCGGACACCGCGATCACGCAGGCATAATTCGCCCAGTCCGGGTACATGAGCGTCCACTCGAGTGCCCGGGCGCCGCCCATCGACCCGCCGATCACGGCGTGCATGGAGGAGATCCCCAGGGTTTCTAAGAATTGTTGTTCGGCCCGAACTTGATCGCGCACGGACGTGGCGGGGAAGCGCGACCCCCACTTCCCGCCGTCCGGGTGGTCGCTGCTTGGCCCGGTTGAACCCTGGCAGCCACCAAGAACGTTGGTACACAGCACGCAAAACTTGTCGGTGTCCAGGGCCATCCCGGGGCCGATCAGCCCCTCCCACCACAGCACCGCGTTGGAGTCGCCCGTGAGCGCGTGCTCCACCAGGATCAGGTTGTTTTTGCCGTGGGGGTTGCCGTAGAAATCGCCCCATCGTCGATAAGCAATGTGCACGTCTTCGATGACGGCGCCTGCTTCCGTTTCCACATCGCCGATGGCGACGGTAGCCAGTTGACCCTCAGCGGCGAGTTTGACGGACGGAAAATTCACTTGCTTGACACTACTCTATGCGCAGGTCAACTAGCTAATCGCGTCGAATCCACGTTGCAGGTCAGCGAGAATATCCTCAATATCCTCGATGCCCACGCTCAGACGCACCGTCGCCTGCGTGATGCCAGCGCGCGCCAGGCCAGCCTCATTCGACTGCGAGTGCGTTGTCGATGCCGGGTGAACCACCAGCGAGCGCACATCGCCGATGTTGGCCAGGTTGGAGTGCAGCTTCAGCGCGTTAATGAAGTCCCACGCGTTCTTGCGGTCGTTCGGATCCCCCGCGACGTCAAAGGATAGCACCGACCCTGTGTAGGTGAAGCCCAACTTTTCCTTGAGCGCGTAGTACGGGCTCGACGGCAATCCCGCGAAGTTCACGCTGGCCACCTTGTCGCTTGCGTCGAGGAATTCCGCCACCTTGAGGGCATTTTCATTATGCTTATCGACGCGAAGCCCCAGCGTATCGATTCCCTGCAGCGTTACCCAGGCGTTGAACGGCGAAATCGCAGCGCCCGTATCGCGCAGAATGCCTGCGCGGGCTTTGAGCGCAAAGGCCGGTGCGCCCAAGTCAGCGTACACAAGGCCGTGGTAGGCGGGGTCCGGAACAACGAAGCCCGGGAAGACCGGCTCGCCATCGCGTTGAACCTTCCAGTCGAACGACCCGCCGTCGATAATCGCGCCGCCCAGCACTGAACCGTTACCGGAATAAAACTTCGTCGTGGAGATAACTACGATATCGGCGCCGAGCTCCAGCGGGCGCACCAGCGCCGCGGTGGCCATCGTGTTATCCACGATCAAGGGAACCTGATTGCGGTGCGCAACTTCGGCGACGGCCGGGATATCCAAAATGTCGGCGATGGGGTTGCCGAATGTCTCGCCGTAGAACGCCTTCGTGTTGGGGCGCACGGCATCTTGCCAGGACTGCGGATCATCAGGGTTGTCTACGAAGGTGAACTCAATGCCCAGGCGGGGCAGAGTGACCTCGAACAGCGTTTCCGTTCCGCCGTAGAGGCGCGGGGACGTCACGATGTGGTCCCCGGTGTTAGCCAAAGTAATGATCGCCGCGGTCTCAGCTGCTTGACCAGACGCAAACGCCGTTGTGGCTACGCCACCTTCCAGCGACGTGAGGCGATCTTCCAGCGCCTGCTGCGTCGGGTTTGTAATTCGGGTGTAGATCGGGCCCGGGTTAGACAATGAGAAACGGTCAGCCGCGTGCTGGGTGTCATCGAACACGTACGACGTGGTCATGTAAATCGGCTGGTTCCGCGCCCCCGTGTCGGAATCCACCGTCTGGCCCGCGTGAATCGCGCGGGTGTTGAAGGACCAGTCGTTGACATTGCTGTTGTCGTAATTAGGCATGAAGCCAGGCTAACCCCACCGTGGTTCGCTTCGCTGAATTTAATTCGGCAGGGAACCTCGGCGACCAAAAATGAGTCTAAAGAGCATGGACTACCCACGCTTTCAACAGCTCACCGACTTAATCATCAACTACCGCGCACTCAACCCCGGCGTATCACCCGCCACCCACCAGCGCCTTTCCGGATACTACGGCTACCCGCGCTCCAACTACCAGGCGCTGGCCTACCACGAAAAGAAGCTGCTTCTGGCCTACACCGCAGGCCTCGCTTCTCGACGATCGATCTTAATCTGCCGCTCCGCCGCCCGAATCTGGAATATCTGGGTAGTAGCAACAACCCCGGAAACGATCGAAATCTCATTACCCCGGGGCAACACTTCTCCTTCTCGGGCGGCCGACCCCGCCTACACATACCGGTTCTCGCGGCTGCCCGACAGAGTCATCACTCGTGTGCGCGGCGTAGCGGTCACCAGCGCGATCCGAACATTCATCGACATCGCCCGCTACCACGGCTTCGCCGAAGGCCTCGTCGCCCTCGACTGCCTATTGGCAAACGGCGTCAACCTAGAGGACATTGAAGCCGAAGTGGCTGCTCAAGGCCGGTTCAAAGGGGTCGCAACCGTTCGCCGCTGCCTTCACCATTGCGTTCCAAACTCCGAATCACCCTACGAAAGCTACGCGCGCGCTCTGCTCATCGAAGCGGGGGTTGACGACATCGTGGCGCAATTTGTCATCGACGGTTTCCGAGCCGACCTGTGCCTCGGCGGGTGGCTCCTCGTTGAAATCGATGGCCGATCCAAGTACGAAGGCGACGACGCCCAAGCTCAGATCTACCGCGACCTGCAGCGCGAACGCCTCATCGGCAATCAGGGCTACGTCTTCCTTCGATTCACACCCGAATTCCTGCTGAAACACCCCGACGAATTCGTTCGCCAAGTCCTCGAGCGCTTCGCCGCCGGCAACCGCGGCTCCACCGCCGCCAACTAACCCCTCCCACGCCCCTCCTCAGGACCGCAAATGCTCGTTCCAGCCTCCCCAAACCGCAAATGCTCGTTCCAGCCGAGTCCGGGCAGCCCCAATTACTCGTATAACGAGCATTTGGCCCCAATGCCCACTCGTACAACGAGCATTTAAAGACGAGCATTTGGAAAATCGAAAGCTGAAACGAGCATTTGCGGGCTCTGACTGGGGTCAGCCGGGACCAGCTGGGGCCAGGCCAGGGCGTGGCGGGCTGGAACGAGCATTTGCGGGCTCTGACTGGGGCTTGGCGGGCTGGAACGAGCATTTGCGGGCTCTGACTGGGGCCCGGCCAGGGCATGCCGGGGCAGAGCCGCGGCGCGGGGCCGGGGCGAAGGGCTTAGCGCAGGGAGTCGATGATCTCGTTGAATTTCGCGGAGGGGCGCATGACCGCGGTGGTTTTCTCCTCGTCAGGCCAGTAGTAGCCACCGAGGTCGGCGGGGGAGCCCTGGACTTCCATCAGTTCGTCGGAGATTTGCTGGACATTGTCGTGCAGTTGGTTGTACACGTCGGTGAAGTGCGCGGCTAGGTCCGCGTCTTCTTCCTGGTTTGCCAGTTCTTCGGCCCAGTACAGGGCGATGTAGGCGTGGGATCCGCGGTCGTCGATTTCGCCGACCTTACGGGACGGGGACCGGCCCTTTTCAAGGTAGGACTCGATTGCGCGGTCCAGCGTGTTGCCCAGTATTGCAGCCTTGGGGTTGTCGTGGCGGTCGGCCACATGGCGGAAGGATTCGGTCAAAGCGAGGTACTCACCTAGGGAATCCCAGCGCAGGTGGTTTTCCTCCAATACCTGTTCCACGTGTTTCGGTGCGGACCCGCCGGCGCCGGTTTCGAAAAGGCCACCGCCAGCCATGAGCGGAACCACGGACAGCATCTTTGCAGAGGTTCCTAGCTCAAGAATGGGGAAGAGGTCCGTGTTGTAGTCGCGCAAAACGTTGCCGGTCACGGAGATGGTGTCTTCGCCGCGGCGGATGCGGTCGATGGACACTTGCGTCGCTTCTTCCGGGGACAGGATGTCCAGGTCAAGCCCATCGGTGTCCATCTCGGCCAGTTGTTCGCGCACCAGCGTGGCGATGTTGCGGTCGTGGGCACGCTCTGGGTCCAGCCAGAAGATTGCCTTCATCTCCATGCGGCGGGCGCGGTCCACGGCCAGCGTGATCCAGTCGCGGATCGCCGCGTCGCGGGTGCAGCAGCAGCGCCAGATGTCGCCTTCCTCAATCTCGTGGCTGATCAGCACGTCGCCGGAAGAAGAGAGGATCTGCATTTCGCCAGCAAATGGCGCCTTAAAGGTCTTGTTGTGGGAGCCGTATTCCTCGGCCTTTTGCGCCATGAGACCAATGTTGGGCACCGTCCCCATCGTGGACGGGTCAAACGCACCGTTTTTGCGGCAGTCATCGATGACTACCTGGTACACCCCAGCGTAGGAAGAATCCGGGATGACAGCCAAGGTGTCCTGCTCCTCACCCTTGGCGTTCCACATGTGGCCGGAGGTTCGGATCATCGCGGGCATGGATGCGTCCACGATGACATCGGAGGGAACGTGCAGGTTGGTGATGCCCTTGTCGGAGTTCACCATGGCCAGGTTCGCGCGGCGGGCAAGGGTTGCCTCCAGTTCCGCGCGAATCTCGTCGCCTTCTTCGCCCATTCCATCCAAACCGGAGAAGATCGCAGCAAGACCGTTCTCCCCATCAAGGCCCGCGGCGAACAGTGCCTCGCCGTGCTTGTCGTACACGTTCTTGAAGTACGCGCGCACCACGTGGCCGAAGATGATCGGGTCGGAGACCTTCATCATCGTGGCCTTGAGGTGTACGGAGAACAAAACACCGAGCTCTTTGGCTTTCACGATGGACTCTTGCAAGAACTCATCGAGCGCACGCACGGACATGTAGGCGCCATCGATCACGTCGCCAGCGCCAACGACGAGGTCATCGCGGAAAACTTCTTCGCGGCCGTCCCCAACGAGCTTGATCGTCAACGTGTCGTCGCGGTCAAGGATCACGGATTTTTCGGTGTGGCGGAAGTCCCCGTGCGTCATGGTGGCAACGTTCGTCTTTGACTCCGGCGACCATTCACCCATGGAATGGGGGTGCTTCTTCGCGTAGTTCTTCACCGATTTCGGCGCACGACGATCGGAGTTGCCCTGACGCAGCACCGGGTTCACAGCGGAGCCCTTCACGGCGTCGTACTTCGCCTGGATTTCCTTCTCCTCGTCAGAAGAGGGGTTCGACGGGTACTCGGGGACGTCAAAGCCCGCGTCTTGGAGCTCCTTGATCGCCTTTTTCAGCTGCACTAGGGACGCCGAAATGTTGGGGAGCTTAATGATGTTCGCGTCCGGCGACTTCGTCAGTTCGCCCAGCTTGGCCAGATAATCTGGCACCCTCTGATCGTCGTCAAGCCGCTCGGGGAACTGCGCGAGAATGCGCGCCGCGAGGGAGATGTCCCACGTTTCCACGGCGACATCCGCGCTAGCAGCGAATGCTTCGACGATCGGTTTGAACGAGTACGTTGCGAGCAGCGGAGCCTCGTCCGTGCGCGTCCAGATGATTGTGGCCATGGTTCACCAGACTACTCCTCAACCCCCTCCGGCGCTCAGGCAGCGTTAAGGGATCAGTAGGGTAGGCCCCATGAGCCTTACCGTCGCCTCCGTCAATGTCAATGGCATTCGCGCTGCCACCAAGGTCCGCAACGAAAACAACCTGGGCATGCTCGAGTGGTTCAAGGCCACCCCCGCGGACGTCGTTCTCATGCAGGAGGTGCGCGCGGACGAGAAGCAGGCGGCCGCCGCGCTCGCGCCCATCATCGACGCCGGCTGGCACCTTTACACCGCGCCGGCCGCCGCTAAGGGTCGCGCCGGGGTCGCCATCGCATCGCGCACGCCGCTTGCCGACGTCACCATCGGCATCCCTGGCTTCGAAGATTCTGGGCGTTTCATCGCGGGCACGCTTGACGACGGAACCCGTGTGGCATCGTTGTACCTTCCCTCTGGTTCAACCGGGACGGACAAACAGGATGAGAAGTACGCCTTCCTAGATTCCTTCGAGGAGCTTCTCTGCAGCTGGCCCTATGAGTACCGCGACATGCTGATTTGCGGCGACTGGAATATTTGTCACCGCCGTGAGGATCTCAAGAACTGGAAGACGAACCACAAGTCTTCTGGCTTTTTGCCAGCGGAACGTGCCTTCATGGATTCGCTGCTTGGCTGCTACCCGGATGAGGAAGCCCAGGACCTTGAGATGAAAGCGGAAAAAGGCTACTTCGGAGCCGTCGAGTACGCCAATGAGACTCTGCGAGTCTCGTGCGATGAGCCGCGGTGGTTCGACGTTGCCCGGCGCCTTCAACCCACCGACGCCCCCTACACGTGGTGGACGTTCCGCGGACAGGCCTTTAATAATGACGCGGGTTGGCGCATCGATTACCAGATCGCCACCGCGAACATGCTCGAGCGCGCGCTAAAGACGTGGGTGGAGAAGGCCGATGCAGTTGAGCTGCGTTGGTCGGACCACGCCCCGCTGCTCGTCGAATACGCTTAAGGATCGCCCGGCGTTAGAACCTCCATTCCCATTTCGCGGGCGATGGCTGCCGACGTATGCAAATACCACCGTTGCGAAATCGATGGTCCTAAGTTCGACCGCTGCATGGTGATCTAGAACCTGTCGTCCCTGTAATCCCGGTAAAATTCGCGGACTGAATCATCAGCAACATCCAATCCTTCCGTGCTGAAGGTCTGCGGCCTCGATGGAGGGGAATACGTTAGTTGGCTGTACGCAGGTAGGCCGATAGGGCTGAGTCGAGCAACAGGCGTCCCTCTTGTTGTGATGATGAATTCGGCTCCGTCCGCGACTTCGCGCAGCACACGACTGCTGTCGTTGCGTAGTTCTCGCTGGGGAATGTGGCGGACAGCGTCGGGCTGGCCCTGCGGTACAGGTATCGCGGTCATGTCTTCAACCTACCAGCGGGTGTAGCAGGTCTGTAGCAGATGTGTAGCAGATCTTCGCCACCGCTACAATCACCACCATGACCACTCAACGCGTCCTTTCTGGCATCCAGCCCACGGCAGATAGCTACCACCTTGGCAATTACTTGGGTGCGTTGAAGCAGTGGATTGATCTGCAGGATTCGTATGAGGCCTTCTACTTCATTCCGGATCTGCATGCGATCACGGTGGATCAGAACCCGGAGGAGTTGCGCCACCGCACCGTTGCGGGCTGCGCCCAGCTCATCGCGCTAGGAATTGATCCGGAGAAGTCGACGTTGTTCGTGCAATCGCACGTTCCGGAGCACGCGGAGCTGACGTGGATTTTGCAGTGCCTCACCGGTTTCGGTGAAGCGTCACGTATGACGCAGTTCAAAGACAAGTCGGCGAAGCAGGGCCAGGACCGTACGTCGGTGGGCCTGTTCACGTACCCGATGCTCATGGCGGCAGACATTTTGCTGTACTCGCCGCACCTCGTGCCGGTGGGGGAGGACCAGCGTCAGCACTTGGAGTTGACGCGCACGTTGGCGGAGCGCTTCAACTCCCGTTATGGGGAAACGTTCGTGGTGCCGGAAGGGTTCATTCCGGAAGGCTCGGCGAAGATTTATGATCTGCAGGATCCCACCAGCAAGATGAGTAAGTCGGGGTCGAATCCGAAGGGAATCATCAACCTCCTCGACGAGCCGAAGACCTCGGCGAAGCGCATCCGCTCGGCGGTCACCGATACTGATGGCGTGATCACCTTCGATCGCGAAGCAAAGCCGGGCGTGTCCAACCTTCTGGCGATTCAGTCGGCGCTGACAGGCGAATCCATTGACGCGCTGGTTGAGAAGTATGAGGGCCAGGGGTACGGCCACCTCAAGGTCGACACCGCGGACGCGCTGGAGGCATTCACCACGCCGCTTCGCGCGCGTTACGACGAGTTGATGGCGGACCGCGCAGAACTGGAATCGATCTTGGCCAAGGGCGCGGCCCGAGCCCGCGAAGTTGCCCACCCGCTGCTTAAGGCCGTGTACGAGAAGACGGGTTTCTTAATGCCCCGGTAGGGTAGTAGCGAAACGAATGCTGGCTTAGATAGTAAGGACCCCAATGGCCACCGCTACTTCCCCGCGCAAGGATCGCGTGGACTACCAAGGAATTGAACGCGCGAACGCTGACCAAAAGAGCAACGACGCGATGGAGAAGGTCAACGAGAAGGCCCCAGCGGTCGGCCACCTGATGCGCATGCAGGATCGGTTCGCAACGGAAGGTGGTAACCAGTTCGCCGCTGGTATTACGTACTTCTCTGTTCTGGCCCTCTTCCCGCTGGCGATGTTGCTGTTCGCTGGCCTTGGTTTCTTCCTGGCCGCGCGCCCGGACCTGATGGAGCAGATCACTCAGCAACTGCGTGACCAACTCGGCGGTGACGCAGGCGAGGCAGTCACGAAGGTGATTGACTCGGCGATTGCGCAGCGCGGTGCTGTCGCCGGTGTTGGTTTGCTGACCACGCTGTGGTCGGGTCTCGGCTGGATGAACAACCTGCGCATTGGTATCGGTGCGATGTGGTCGCTCGATGCCAATGAGGGCGGCAACTTCGTGACCAAGAAGCTGTGGGATCTGGTCGCGCTTATCGGCCTTATCGTGCTGTTCATTCTCGCGTTCGCTGTTACAGCGGTGGGCTCATCAAGCTTAACGACGGAGCTCATGGCGCGGTTTGACCTAGACACGTTCCCGGGGGCGCGTGCAATCGTGTGGGTGGTTGCCTTAGCGATTGGTATCTTTGCCAACTTCCTCGTCATGGCGTGGTTGATCATCTTCATGCCCCGCACGAAGGTCCCGATCAAGTCCGGTTTGAAGGGTGCTTTGCTCGGCGCGGTCGCGTTCGAGTTGATCAAGCAGTTTGCCTCCGTGATCATCGGCTCTGCCACCGGCAACCCAGCCGGTGCGATCTTCGGCCCGATCATCGCCCTGATGGTGGTGCTCTACCTGGTGTGGCGCGTGGTGCTCTACATCTCGGCATGGACAGCGACGACGGAAGAGTCACTGGCTGCGGCGCCGTCGAAGACGCCGGAACCGGCGATCATCAACATCCGTGAGGGCGTCGCCGCCAACTCCGGTCAGCCGGATGCGGGTAAGGCCCTCGGCATTGGTGCCGCGGTGGGTGCTACGGCTGTTGCCGTGATTTCCTTGCTCGCCCGGAAGTAGCAAAACTAATCACCGTACCGGCGAGGGCTGACAGCAGCACTCCCGTTACGGCCCAAATGCCAGCCCAACTGGTTCCACTTTCCCCAGCGGCACGGCTCCGGTCCGACCGAGTCGTGCCGTCGGCGTTTGTATCCGCGCCGACCGACTTCTCGGTATCAGTCGACAACGTGGCAACATGGGTGCCCTTCGGCATCCGGTAGGCCTCATGAATGAGCTTTTGCCCTTGCTCCCATGCGCGGCCACGGTCCACGGTCGTGTCCAGCAGAATCGCCATGATGCGGTGCCCGTTACGGTCCAGGGCACCCACGAAGGTGTGTCCGGCATCATCGGTAAAGCCCGTCTTGCCACCGATTCCGTCAGGATCCTCGGCCAACAGCTTGTTGTCATTCGCCATCACGTAGGGCTCATACTGCCCCCAACCAGGGAGCTCGTACTCCCTAGTTCTAATGATTTTGGTGAACGTATCGTTACCGTAGGCCCGTCGATAAGCAAGTCCCATGTCCCACGCGGAGCTGGACATCCCCGCGGAATCCAAGCCAGAGTAGGTCGCCGCACGGGTGTCCTTCATCCCCAGCTTTGCTGCCATGTCGTTGATCTTGCGCAGCGCTGCTTCATCGCCGCCAAGAGCCTGGGCTAATGCGTGAGCACAGTCATTGCCAGACACCATGAGCAGGCCGTGCAAGAGATCATTTACGGTGTACACGCCACCGGGCCCGATGCCCGCGGCGGAGCCTTCTTGCATCGCTGATTCTTCGCTCACCGTGATCTTCTTATCCAAAGGAAGTTCGTCGATGGTCACGAGCGCGAGCAATACCTTGATGATGGAAGCGGGGCGGTAGCGCCCGTGGGGATCCTTCATCGCGATGACCTCGCCCGAGTCAATGTCAGCAACCAGCCAGGACGACGCCAAGACAGACTCGTCGACCTTGTAGTTGTCCGGCGCGGTCACGCCGCACGGCCCGCTGTACGTAACCGGCAGGGGAGAGGGCGTGGGAGAACCGGGTGCAACTGCCTCAGACTCATCGACCGGCGGCGGCGGGAACGTCGCGTTCGGACACGAATCCGTATTCGGAACTTCGGTGCGTGCCGGGGGCATGGACTCCGTCGTCGGCGCCGGGGTGAACACCGGCAGAGACGGATTGTTCAATTGGTTCCCCAGCTGCTGGGCGCTCGCTGGCGCCGGCGTGATGCACAGTGCTGTGAGCGACGTCAGGGCCGCTAGAGCGAAGGTTTGGATGCGCCGTGTCATTAGAACTTAGAGAATCGTTTGATCAGCATGTTTTCCAGCTCAGCCCAGGCGTCCGCCTTGTCATTGAACGGGGCCGAAGGCACGTAGCCGGCTGCCTCCGTGGAACCGAGCATGTACGCGAGGTAATCCTGGAAACGCGGGTTGGCAAGCAGGAACGAGTTCAAGGAGTCATCCCCAGCCCAGTCTGCGGCATCTGCGAGCAGCTCATAGGCCTTGCCCATTTGCTTCGTGTCCACCGCATCCACGCTCTTGCGAATGTCCTCAGTGATCCCGGCAAACGAGTAGGAGTTGTCGGGGTGGACTTCCACGTCGAGCTCACCGGCGTTCGCCAACACCATTAGATCTTCCCAGGTCGAAGCGCGTGCTAGGTCGTGGTCATCGTGCTCAAGCAGCCAACGGACCAAGTGCTTTCCGGTGGGGAAGGTGAAGATTTCTCCGTATTTGCCCAAGAAGACCGGTTTGCCGTCGAGGTAGGTGCGCAGTGTGTACGCGCTCTTGCCTTGCGCGGTGACCTTCACTGGGTCAATACCCGCCTTTGCCCACACGGAAAGATCGTAGGGATCAGCTTCTGCTTTTGCCTTCTCGGCTTTTTCTTTTTCTGCGGCCAAGCGTGCGTCGCGCGCCTCGGTGGCTTCCGCGATGCGTTTCTCCGTGGAGGCAAGCGCTTCCTTATCCGCCGCGTCAGTCTCAACGATGCGCACGGCCGAATCCAGGGATTCCACGACTGACTTCCAGTTGGTCAAAACAGCGCGGCCGACACCGGACCATTCTTCGAGCCCGTCCGGCCCCGCGTAGTGCTCGTGCCCACGCTGCACGTTCTTCAAGACGGAGTGGGAGGCGAAGAAGATCGTCGCTTCCTGCGCAGAAGAGACCTCAGCCAAGGAGCGGGTGATCTGGAAGATCCGCGAGATCGTTGACACATTCTCGTGGCTCGGCCGTCCCGCCAAGAACGCGGGTGCGCCAATGATGTCGTAGTACTGCTTCTCACTCGGCACGACTCGGTCAGCGCCGCCTGAGTTGAACGCCTCCCATTGCGGGTGGTCGCTCAAATCGTGCGTGCGGTTGTTCTCAATGTAGTGGAGGAGCTCCGCTGGGCTTTCGAACCCGAGCACGTTCTGGTCGTCTCCGAGGAAGGCTTGCCATTGCGTGCCCCGTTCCTTCCAGGTCGGTGCCCACAGGGTGTAGAAGTCCCCGTCAGTCAATGAAATCTTGACGGGCAAAATAGCGCGCGTTGTCATGACTGCTTACCCTATCAGCCACCGGAGACACCATCAGTATCATCCGGTCGGCCGCCAGAAACCTTTAAATCCCATGCCCATGTTGGTCGTGCGCACCGGGCTCATTTGAACTGGGCTTCCCGCCTCAATCATCATTCCGTCGCCCGCGTACATGGCCACGTGCCCCGTCCACACAACAAGATCGCCCGGCTGGAGGTCTTCGTAGCGCACCTGAGTGCCGGTCGCTTGGCTCGCCGCAATGCGGGGAATTTCCATGCCCGCTTGGCGGTAGGCCCACGACGTCAACCCGGAACAATCAAATCCGCTGGGCGAGTTTCCGCCCCACACGTACGGCTTGCCCAACTGCGTTTTCGCCGCCTCCACCGCGGCTTTGCCCGTTGTGTTACCCGGGGCGTTACTGGCCGGTTGCGGTGCGGGCGACGGCGTGGTTTTCGCAGTCGGGGTGAATTTAGCAACCTTGTCGTGCGGTCTCGCGCGGATCTCGCCGGCCAATTTGTGTGCTCGCGCAACCAGGGGCTGCAGCTCTTTTTCAAGCTGGAGCAATCGCTTTTCGACGAGGGCGAGCGCCGCCCCGGCTGCTCCCGCAATGCTGGCCACGGCACCGATAGCGGTGAATGGATTGAGTAACCCTGCCGATGCTTGCGCTGCCTGGGTGGCGAAATCGCGACCGATCCCCACTATGTCTGCTCCGGCACGCGCGATGATGGGGCGCGCCTCGTTGAAAAGCCCTTCAATTCCACCGCGGTCGCTGGCTATATTGCGCGCAGCCGTTGTCACGCGGTGTGGGTCGGCTCCGACCATCCGCGCAAGATGAGGAGCGGCGGCGAATGCCGGAGTAGCTGGGAGGCCCAGTGCTGGGACTGCTGAGGGCGCGGCCGCCATGATGCACCCCAGAATCGCTAGTGGGTTCATGCCATGTGCCCCTTGCGGTCGAAGCGGTCAAGTTCCGCACCAAGGTCTTCATCGATCGCTTGGGCTTCGTGTGTGAATGACTCCATGGAGTCAGCGATGTCCAATACGGTTTCGCAGCACTGCTTCGCGTAGTCGTTGGCCGCAGCTGCTGCGTCGTCAAGCGCGAGCGCGAAGGCACCCGTCGGTCCAGTTGGGGCCATGAGGTGCAGCGGCAGTGGGCTGATGCTCACAGCGTCGGTGCGAAGTTGGTTGATCTTGTCGAGGGCTTGTTGGATATCCAGATTCAAATGTTGAGTGTTCATATCCATTGGACTCAAAAACAGGTGTCTAGGTTCCCTCGAACACGAAAATTTTTTATCTCTGGACAAGAAGTTCGGGCGGGGCTATTCTTTCCCTAGGCTTAGAAAAGAATGAGAGTAGAATAAGGGGAATCTGATGGGTGCTTTGAAAACGAACTCCAGCTGGGCAAGTTACGGCTTCAGCCTGTCGGAGCGCCTTCGATCCATCCGTCAGATGCGTGGATTGAGCCAGATGCGTCTAGCTGAGCTCACCGGGCTTTCGCGAACGTTGATCTCCAACCTGGAGCGGAACCAATACAACAGCGACAAGTCGGCTGATCCAACGCTCTCTACGCTTTTTCGTCTCGCTGAAGGCCTGCGCGTGCCCCCGGCGCTGCTCCTGCCCATGTCCAAGGAGGACGTGGGTGATCTGAAGCCATTCGTGGATGCCTAAAGCCGTGGTTGTAGACTAACTGCGTGCACGTTTTACCAGGACTTTCCTCCCAGATTGACCAATGGTTTCATGCTCACCGCGATGAGGTCATTGGGTGGCGGCGGCACATCCATTCCCACCCTGAGGTCTCGCACGAAGAGGTGGAAACCACGAAGTTCATCGCTGATGTCCTTCGTGACCGTGGGCTTGAGCCGCATCTGTTCCCGGAGACTGGCCTATACGTGGACATTGGCAAAAGCGAAGCTGAGACTGCCAACGGCCTGCTGGCCTTCCGCGCGGACATTGACGCACTGCGTGTATCGGAAACGTCCGGCGTGGAATTCGCCTCACTCAACCCTGGGGTGTCCCACGCGTGCGGGCATGACGTTCACACCACGATCTGCCTAGCGTTAGCGTGCGCGCTCGCGGAACTCGATGCGAACGGGGCGCTGCCGTACGGGATTCGGGTAATCTTCCAGCCGGCTGAGGAAGTCATGGACGGCGGGGCCCCGGATGTCATTCGCTGGGGCGGACTCGAGGGGGTCGCGGCGATCTATACCGCTCACGTCGAGCCGAAACTGCGCGTGGGGCAGATCGGTGTGCGCGCTGGTGCGATCACGTCCGCGGCTGACGTTTTTCACATCAACGTCACTGGCCCTGGCGGCCACACCGCGCGCCCTCACTTAAGCGCCGATGTTGTGTACGCACTCTCCAGCCTGGTCACCACCATGCCGGGTCTTCTCTCGCGCCGCCTTGACCCCAGGACGGGAACGGTGCTCGTCTTCGGACAGATCGAGGCAGGCTACGCACCAAACGCCATTCCGAAAGAAGGCCACGTTTCCGGGACGATTCGCACCGCGGACATGGCCACGTGGCGTACTCTCGAGCCGCTGATCACCCAGCTCGTCGGCAACATCATTGAACCCACGGGCTGTGAGTATGAGGTCACGTATTTGCGTGGGGTGCCGCCCGTGCTTAACGACGACATTACGACGGCGGAGTTGGTCCAAGCTGGGCATTCCATTGACCCGCACGCGATTGTGCAAGCGCCGCAGTCGTCGGGCGGCGAAGACTTCTCCTGGTACCTCGAGCACGTGCCGGGGACCATGGCGCGCCTCGGCTGCTGGTCTGGGGCAGGGGAGAAGTTTGACTTGCACCAAGGGGAGATCGTTGTAGACGAGCGCGCAATCGACGTCGGCGTCAGGCTCTACGGCGCCATCGTTGAGCGTTTCGCCAGCGCAGCTGAAAACTAACCCCAATTTCGGGACCTAAGTGATTCGCTTTTGGCATACTAAGTCCCATGATTGAGCACCAAGTACGCACGCATAAGTCCGCTGAAGATTTCCCCATCGAGGAGCACCTGGCATATAAGGTCGCACAGGTTGCCGCTGACCCGGTTGAGGTCCCCGAAGACACCAAAGAAATGATCATCAACCGCATCATCGACAACGCCTCCGTGGCCGTTGCTTCCGTGGTGCGCCGCCCGGTGACCTCCGCCCGCGTAATGGCGCAGGCCCACCCGGTTTCCGCTGACGAGGCAGCAGGAACCAAGGGTTCGACCGTCTTCGGCGTCGACGGTAGGTACTCCGCTGAGTGGGCAGCCCTTGCTAACGGCACCGCGGTGCGTGAGCTGGACTACCACGACACGTTCCTCGCCGCCGAGTACTCCCACCCGGGCGACAACATCCCGCCGATGATCGCGGTCGCTCAGCACAAGGGCCTCGACGGCAAGACCCTGATCCGCGGTATCGCCACCGGCTACGAGATCCAGGTGAACCTGGTCAAGGGCATCTCCCTGCACGAGTTCAAGATCGACCACGTTGCACACCTCGGCCCATCCGTCGCCGCAGGTATCGGCACCATGCTGAACCTGGACGTGGACACGATCTACCAGGCCGTTGGCCAGGCACTGCACACCACCACGGCGACGCGTCAGTCCCGCAAGGGCCTAATCTCCTCCTGGAAGGCCTACGCACCGGCGTTCGCGGGCAAGATGGCCATCGAGGCAGTGGACCGCGCGATGCGTGGTGAAGGCGCGCCGGCTCCGATCTGGGAAGGTGAAGACGGCGTTATCGCCTGGATGCTCCACTCCCCGGACCGCACGTACACCGTCCCGCTGCCCGAGCCGGGCGAGGGCAAGCGTGCGATCTTGGACACCTACACCAAGGAGCACTCCGCGGAGTACCAGTCCCAGGCGCCGATCGACCTGGCTCGCCGCATGCGCCAGACCATCGCAGATTCCGGCAAGTCCCTGGCCGACATCGAGTCCATCGTCCTGCACACCTCGCACCACACCCACTACGTGATCGGTACCGGCGCGAACGACCCGCAGAAGATGGACCCGACCGCGTCGCGTGAGACGCTCGACCACTCCATCATGTACATCTTCGCCGTCGCTCTCGAGGACGGCAGCTGGCACTACGTGGATTCCTACGCTCCGGAGCGCGCATCCCGCCCGGAGACCGTTGAGCTGTGGCACAAGATCTCCACCACCGAGGACCCGGAGTGGACCCGCCGCTACCACTCGACCGACCCGAACGAGAAGGCATTCGGCGCCAAGGCCGTCATCACCTTCAACGACGGCACGACTCTCGAGGACGAGCTGGCCATCGCGGACGCTCACCCGCTCGGTGCTCGCCCGTTCAAGCGCGAGGACTACATCAACAAGTTCCGCATGCTTGCCGACGGCCTGGTGAGCCCGGAAGAGCAGGACCGCTTCATCGCTGCGGCAGAGAACCTGGAGAACCTCACGGACCTCACCGAGCTCAACGTTCGCCTTACCGACGAAGCTCTGGCCACCGCCCCGGCAACGCCAGAGGGCATTTTCTAGTGTTCACCCCGGAAAAGACCCCAACCCAGCGTCGTCAGGCCCTGCGCGACGGCCTCACCAGCGGGAAAATCGTCACCCTGCCGGGTGCGTTTTCGCCACTGGTCGCGCGGTTGATTGAAACAATCAACATCGAGGACAATGCGAGCTTCGGCGGCGTGTACGTCTCCGGTGCGGTTGTGGCCAACGACCTTGGCTTGCCGGACATCGGTATGACCACGCTGACGGAGGTGGCGCACCGCGCCGGGCAGATCGCGCGCGTGACCAACCTGCCCGTTCTAGTCGACGCCGACACTGGCTTCGGCGAGCCGATGAGCGCGGCGCGTACGGTCGCGGAATTCGAGGCCGCAGGAGTCGCGGCTTTGCACCTGGAGGACCAAGTTAACCCGAAGCGCTGCGGTCACTTGGACGGTAAAGACGTCGTGCCCACCGAAGTCATGCTGCGTCGCATCCAGGCCGCGGTCAAAGAGCGTTACGACGACGCGTTTGTGATCTGCGCGCGCACCGATGCAGCCGGGATCGAAGGCATCGATGCTGCTATCGAGCGTGCGAAGGCGTATGCCGACGCTGGTGCTGACTTGATCTTCACCGAAGCCCTGCACACGCGGGAGGACTTTGAGAAGTTTAGGGCGGCCGTCGATACGCCACTGCTCGCAAACATGACTGAGTTTGGAAAGACCGAGCTGATCAGCGCCCACGAACTCGAGGAGATTGGCTTCAATGCCGTGATCTGGCCGGTGACCACGTTCCGTCTTGCGATGGGGCAGACCGAAACGATGCTGCGCGACATGGCGACATCGGGCACCCAGGCCGACTGGGTGGACAAAATGCAGCACCGCTCCCGCCTTTACGAGCTGGTGAAGTATGACGAATACAACCAGTTCGACTCTGACGTGTTCACCTACTCCGCGAATACGTATAAGCAAACGTTTGAAAGGACAACGAATGACTGAGCAGGATGTGAAAAAGGGCCTCGCCGGCGTCTACGCTGACTACACTGCGATCTCCAAGGTCAATCCGGAGACGAACTCGCTGCTGTACTGCGGCTACCCGGTTCACGAGCTGGCCGAGCACTGCAGCTTCGAGGAAGTCGCGATGCTGCTGTGGAACGGCGAACTGCCGACCGAAGAGGAACTCACGGAGTTTCAGGAATCCTCCAAGGCCCGCCGCGGCCTGGATGAGGACCTGATCAAGGTCATCGAGGCACTTCCGAAGGACTGCCACCCGATGGACGTCCTGCGCACCGCGGTGTCCTTCCTGGGCGCGAATGATCCGGAGAAGTTCACCCCGAACACCGATCACATCCGCGAGATCGCCCACGATCTGCTGGCCAAGCTGCCGACGATCGTGGCGCTGGACATCCGTCGCCGCCGCGGCGAGGGTTACATCGAGCCGGACGCAGACCGCGGCTACTCGGAGAACTTCCTCTGGATGGTCTTCGGTGATGGCGAGGGCAGCCCGGCGACGATCCCGAGTGACATCGAGGCGTTTGAGAAGTCCATGATTCTCTACGCTGAGCACTCTTTCAACGCGTCGACTTTCGCCGCTCGCGTGATCACCTCAACGCAGTCGGACGCGTGGTCCGCTATCGCCGGTGCCATCGGCGCACTCAAGGGCCCGCTGCACGGCGGCGCCAACGAGTTTGTCATGCACAACTTCGTCGAGGTTGGTGAACCCGAGAAGACCGAGGAATGGACCCTGAACAAGCTCAAGAACAAAGAGCTCGTCATGGGATTCGGTCACCGCGTGTACAAGAAGGGCGACTCCCGCGTGCCGACGATGGAGAAGGCCTTTAAGAAACTCGCTAGCGAGCACCCGGAAAAGGATGCGCAGAAGTGGGTTGAGATGTACGACATCATGGCGAAGACCATGTATGAGAACACCTCGATCAACATCATGCCGAACCTGGACTTCCCGGCAGGTCCGTCCTACTACATCCTGGGATTCGAGATTCCTTTCTTCACCCCGATCTTCGTGATGTCCCGCATCACTGGCTGGACCGCTCACATCATCGAGCAGTACGAAAACAACTCGATCATCCGCCCGCTGGCTGCCTACAACGGCCCAGCAGAGCGTCACGTTCCTGGCGCATAAGGCAGTAACCACGAAGAGGCTTGGGTTCGCCCAAGCCTCTTTTTCTTCTCCTGGATAAAACTCGGGACACGGGCTGAGATTGGAAATACAATCGCGAACATGAGCCTGCCTACATTCAGCAAAATCCTTGTGTGCAACCGCGGTGAGATCGCGGTGCGCGCTTTCCGTGCCGCGTACGAAACCGGCGCTTCCACAGTCGCCGTTTACCCCCGTGAAGACCGTAACTCCTTCCACCGTCCGTTCGCGGACGAAGCCGTGCAAATTGGTGTGGAGGGCCAGCCGGTCAAAGCATACCTCGACGTTGATGAGGTAATTCGCGCCGCGAAGCAAACCGGTGCGGACGCAATCTACCCCGGATATGGCTTCCTGTCTGAGCGCGCTGATCTGGCGCGCGCGTGCCGTGAAAATGGCATTACATTCATCGGCCCGTCCGCCGAAACTCTTGACCTCACGGGTGACAAGAACGCCGCCGTGCACGCGGCCAAGGAAGCTGGGTTGCCAATCCTTCAGGACTCGGAGGCAACGAAGGACATCGCGGAACTTGCTCAGTGGGCAGACGATTTCGAGTTCCCGGTCTTCGTCAAAGCTGTCTCCGGTGGTGGCGGTAGGGGAATGCGCTTCGTCGAGAAGCGAGAAGACTTGGAGGCGCTGGCCGCTGAAGCCTCCCGCGAAGCTGAGGCAGCGTTCGGCGATGCGAGCGTTTACCTCGAGCGTGCGGTGATCAAGCCGCAGCACATCGAGGTTCAGATCCTGGCTGACACGCACGGCAACGTCATGCACCTCTTCGAGCGCGACTGCTCAGTGCAGCGCCGTCACCAAAAGGTCGTGGAGATCGCGCCGGCGCAGCACATCACGGAAGAGCAGCGCCAGCGCATTTGCGACGACGCCGTCAACTTTGCCAAGCACATCAACTACTCCGGTGCGGGCACCGTGGAGTTCTTGGTTGATGAGCAGGGCAACCACGTGTTCATTGAAATGAACCCGCGCGTTCAGGTGGAGCACACGGTGACTGAGGAGGTCACCGGGGTGGACATTGTGAAATCCCAGATGCACATCGCCGCTGGTGCGAGCCTTGACCAGCTGGGTCTGCACCAAGAAGACATCCACATCAACGGCGCTGCGCTGCAATGCCGTATCACTACCGAAGACCCGGCGAACGGATTCCGCCCGGACTCCGGCGTGATCACCGGCTACCGTTCCCCGGGTGGTGCGGGTGTGCGCTTGGACGGCTCGATGTCCGTTGGTACGGAGATCACCCCGAACTTCGACTCTTTGCTGGTCAAGATGACCTGTCGCGGCAAAGACTTCCACAACGCCGTCGCGCGCGCGTTGCGTGCGCTCAATGAGTTCACGGTCAATGGCGTATCGACGAATATTGGGTTCCTGCGGGCATTGCTGGCCGAGCCTGAGTTCCAGAACGACCGCATTGACACGGGTTTCATCGCGGATCACCCGCACCTGCTTGAAGCACCCGCTGCCGCCGATGAGGCCGGTCGTATCCTGGATTACGTCGCGTCCGTCACGGTGAACAAGCCGAACGGGGCACGCCCAACGCAGATCAGCCCGAGTGAGAAGCTGCCGAAGTTCGACTACGGTGATCTGCCGCGCGGTTCCCGCGATGACCTCCTGGAGCTGGGGCCCGTCAAGTGGGCGGAGAAGATCCGTAACCAGACGGCACTCGGTGTCACGGAGACGACGTTCCGCGATGCCCACCAGTCGCTTCTGGCAACCCGCATTCGCACGAACACGCTCGTCGCAGCGGCACGCCACGTGGCGCACCTCACCCCGCAGCTCGCATCGGTGGAGGCCTGGGGTGGAGCTACCTACGACGTGGCGATGCGCTTCCTGCACGAGTCTCCGTGGATGCGCCTAGACGCAATCCGTGAGGCCATGCCGAACGTCAACATCCAAATGCTGCTGCGTGGACGCAACACCGTTGGCTACACCCCGTACCCCGACAACGTGACAAAGGCGTTCGTCAACGAGGCGGCACGATCCGGCATTGACATCTTCCGCATCTTCGACGCGCTTAACGACGTCTCCCAGATGCGCCCCGCAATCGATGCCGTGCTGGAAACCGGCACCACCGTCGCCGAGGTAGCGATGGCGTACTCGGGCAACCTGCTTGACCCGAATGAAGATCTCTACACCTTGGACTACTACCTCAACCTGGCAGAAGAGATCGTGAACACGGGTGCCCACGTCCTAGCTGTCAAGGACATGGCTGGCCTGCTGCGCCCGCAAGCCGCGATGAAGCTGGTCACGGCTCTGCGTGAGCGCTTTGATCTGCCCGTCCACGTGCACACGCACGACACGGCTGGTGGTCAGTTGGCCACCTACATGGCCGCTGCGTACGCGGGCGCGGACATCGTCGACGTTGCCTCCGCGCCGCTGGCCGGCACGACGTCGCAGCCGTCCATGTCGGCACTGGTCGCAGCCTATGCCAACACGGAACGCGACACGGGAATCTCGCTGCAGGCAGTATCCGATCTTGAGCCGTACTGGGAGGCCGTGCGCCAGGTCTACGCCCCGTTCGAGTCCGGTATTCCTGGCCCAACCGGCCGCGTGTACAAGCACGAGATCCCTGGTGGACAGCTGTCTAACCTGCGCACGCAGGCGAAGGCCCTGGGCCTCGAAGACCGCTTCGAGCTGGTGGAAGACTACTACGCCGGCGTGAACGAGATTCTGGGCCGCCCGACCAAGGTGACTCCGTCCTCGAAGGTTGTGGGTGACCTCGCGCTCCAGCTCGTCGGCCAGGGCGTGAGCCCGCAGGAGTTCGCCGAGAACCCGCGCAAGTACGACATCCCGGAGTCCGTGATCGGCTTCCTCCAAGGCGAGCTGGGCACCCCGCCGGGAGGCTGGCCTTTGCTGCGCGACAAGGCGCTGGAGAACCGCGGGGAGGTTGACCACACCGTCGAAGTCCCGGCCGATCTTGCCGCCGATCTCGCTGGCGATGACCCGCAGGCACGCCGCATTGCCCTGGACAAGCTGTTGTTCCCGAAGCAGTACGCAGAGTTCCAGGAGCACCGCCGCACCTACGGTGTCACCGATCAGCTGTCGGACAAGACCTTCTTCTACGGCCTCAAAGAGGGCGAGGAGACGGAGGTCTGGTACGGCGAGCACGATGAGGAAAAGACCCCGCTGGTGGTTCGCCTCGATGCGGTCGGCGAGCCCGACGAGAAGGGCCTGCGCCGCGTCATCGTCAACGTCAACGGCCAGATCCGCCCGATCACGGTCCGCGACGAGAACGCTGAATCCACGGTCGCTGAGGTAGAAAAGGCTGATTCCTCCAACCCGAACCACGTCGCCGCGCCGTTCGCCGGCGTAGTCACCCCGGTGGTACAGGCCGGGGACACGGTAAAGGAAGGCGATCAGATTGCCTCCATCGAGGCCATGAAGATGGAAGCGTCAATCTCCGCGCCGAAGGACGGCACCGTCGAGCGCGTCGCGTTCGCCCAGCCAACGAAGGTGGAAGGCGGCGACCTCGTCGCGGTTATCAGCTAAATAATCCGCCGCTCGCGGGCCTTCTCCACCGCGGCGGTGCGGTTATCCACCCCGAGCTTCGAATAGATATGAATCAGGTGGGTCTTCACCGTCGCCTGAGAGATGAAGAGTTTCTGCGCAATCTCCCTGTTAGACGCGCCGGTCTGTAGCGCCTGTAGCAGCTCAATCTCGCGGGCTGACAGCGCTACCTCTGGGCGCAACACGCGGTCCGCCAGAACGTTCGCCACTCTGGCGGAGAGCGCCCGCTCGCGTTGCGCCGCCCGCAGCACGGCCTCGTGCAGTTCTTCTTCCGGCGCGTCTTTCAGCAGGTAGCCCATCGCGCCGGCTTCCATCGCGGCGACCACGTCCGCCTGCGTGTCATACGTCGTCAGAATCAGAACGGGCGGCCCACCTGCAGCGACCAACCGCGCGGTCAGTTCAATCCCGTCCGCGCCGGGCATCTGAATGTCGCTGACCACCAGGTCCACGCCCTCAGGCACGTCCACGGTTCCATCGGCACCTTCGGCCACCACCTCGATATCGCCAAAAGAATCAAGGACAGCGCGCAGGCCTGCGCGGACCACCTGGTGGTCGTCGATAAGCATGATGCGCCACATGAGCTCTCCTCTTTTAATGTTCTTCCTTCGGGACGACGAGCGGCAGCGACGCAGCAAGGACGTTACCTTCCACAGTCAATTCCCCGCCGATTTCTTCGACTCGCGCACGCAGGCCCTTGAGCCCATAGCCCTCCGGCCCGCTGATTCCGCGCCCGTTGTCGTAGACATCAACGGTCGCTTCGAGCTCAAGCTTATCGACGGTCACCACCGCCAGCGTCGCCCCCGCGTGACGCACGACGTTACTAAGGCCTTCCCGGACGACGCGTTCTGCCACGGACGCGGCTGGTTCCTGCAGGTCAACCGCATTCACCCGCACCTCAAGGCCGACACCGAGCGCCTTTTGCCGGGACTGCGCAGCGCGCGCGAGCCGATCAATTCGCGCGGTCAGTGGCTCCTTGGACACGCCCGCAGCTACAAAGCGACGCGCTTCCGCCAGGTTATCGGATGCGGTCTGAGCGATCGTGGTGAGAATCTCACGCGCGCGCGGCGATTCCAGCTCTTTATCCAGCTCTTTATCTAGAGCCCGGCTGAGCAAGACAATTGAACTCAAACCTTGGGCCATAGTGTCATGGACCTCCCGGGACAACCTCTCCCGTTCTTCCGCGCGGCCAGCCGCGTGCTCTACCGCAGCGAGCTCCAACTGCGCCGCTTCCAAATCTGCGGCCACTTGCCGGTAGTGCTCCGCCTCACCGCGAAGCGCTTGGTAGGCGTGAACGATGCCGATAGCCAACACCGTGCCAATCACCGGCCCGATGAGCCCCCCGATACCGCTGTCGGGCACCGTGACCGACAGTGTGTACGCCAAGAGCCCGGCCGTCACCATCAGCCCTGACCAGGTGGGCAAGAGAAAACACGCGAGGATCACCAACGGGAACTCAAGCCACACGAAGGAAGCCGACAGCGCGCTGAGTGCCACCCACAGCGCGATAATGACTGCCAGCCAGCCCGCCGACACGCGGGGAGAATGCACTAGGCCGCGGTGGTGGCGTAACGTGCCAAACAGATACGCCCCCGCGAAAACTCCCGCTAACGCTACCGCGAGCCAATCGCGTTGCGCTACCACACCGGCGAGACCAATGGCCAGCAGCAGCGCCACGAGCACGTGAACACTCACGCGCAGGGTGGTCAGGATCCGGTGTGACGTCATGCGCGCCAGACTATCAACCCGCCAATCAACCGATCGGTCGATTCCAAATTCAACCGGTGGCCCGATGAATAGACCCGCAGGTCAGGGCGACAATAGACCCATGTTCGTAGGAATTAGGGAAATTTTCAAAGCCAAGGGGCGCTTCGGGCTCATCGTGGGCACCGTCGCGCTCATCACCCTCCTCGTTGTGGTTCTCACCGGGCTGACCTCCGGTTTAGGTAAGCAGAACACCTCGGCTTTAGAAGCGCTTGAACCTCAGTCAGTGATCTTTGATGACCAGGCCAAGCCGAGCTTTACCACCTCACGCATGAGCGTCTCCGATGCCAACGGAGCCGACGTGACCCCGCTGGGGACCGGCCAAACCCTGGTGCAGCGCACCGGCGGCGCGGATGAGTCCGTCGCCGTGCTGTCGCTGCCGCGCGGCACGCAGCTCCCCGGGGGCCACACGCTTGGCGACGGCGCGGTCGCGTCCGCATCGTTGAACTTGAGCCCCGACGAGGAAATTCGACTTGGCGGCGCCTCCACCAGGGTCGACGCCGTCACCGATGACCTTTATTTCGCCCACACCCCAGTCGTCTGGGTGCCCACTGAAACCTGGCAGCATGCATTCCACACCGAAGCGGATGGAACTGTCCTGCTCTCCAAAGATCCGAACGCAGGGATGAATCTGAAGGACTCCTTCAACGGCCTGCCGGCATACTCCTCGGAGCAGGGCTCGCTGCAGCTCATCCAGGGTTCTCTCTACGCCATCGCGGCCCTGGTCATCATCGCCTTCCTCACCGTGTGGACCATGCAGCGCACCCGCGACCTGGCGATTCTGAAAGCCATCGGCGCCTCTAACCGTTATCTGCTCAAAGACGCGCTCGGCCAGTCCGCGCTGCTCCTCGCAATCGGGGTCATCCTCGGTGGCCTCGCCGCCCTTGCCGCGGGCATGGCCATGGCTGGTGTCGCTCCGTTCACTCTCTCCGCCCGCGTCATCGCCGTACCACCCGCTGCGGTCTGGGCTCTCGGCATGATCGGCGCAGTACTGGCCACCCGCTCTATCACCAAAGTCAACCCGCAAAGCGCACTCGGAGGTGTCGCATAATGCACTCTGTACTTCAACTACGCAACGTCACCGTGTCCTTCCAGGACGGCCAAGAGCGCCGCACGGTGTTAGACAACATCAACTTCACCGCCAAACCCGGGCGACTCACTTTCATCGTCGGTGAATCCGGCTCCGGTAAGTCCACCCTGCTTTCCGTCGCCGCTGGCTTGATCACCCCGGACTCTGGCACCGCGACGCTGGGTGGAAAGACCATCACCAATGCCGTGCGCCGCGACCACATCGGCATGATCTTCCAGCAGCCGAACCTCATCTCCGCGCTCAACGTGCGCGATCAACTTTTGGTCACCGACCACATTCGCGGAATCAAGCCGCGCAAGGACAGGGCGGACGAACTCTTAGCAGCCGTCGGCCTCGACGGCCTCGGCGACCGCACCATGAACGCACTCTCCGGCGGTCAACGCCAGCGCGTTGGAATCGCCCGTGCCCTCATGGGGGAGCCAGAGCTCGTGCTTGCCGACGAACCTACGGCCGCCCTCGATTCCGCCCGCTCTCGCGACATCGTCGAACTACTGCGCACTCTCGTTGACCAACGCGGCATCGCCTGCGGATTCGTTACCCACGAACAGTCATTGATTGGGGATAATGACGACGTCTTTGCGATGGATAAATACGCAGCCGCGCCCGCCGTGGTTTAGCGCAGATCCATCTCCATCACCTCGGGGTGATGGTCGGATTGAATGAAACCGAACTGCTCATACACGTAGCGCGCGCGGTCGTTGCCGGGCTCGACGTGGAGCGCGATGGTGGTCGCGCCCTGCTCCCGAGCCAGGTCGCAGCCAGCTTTAAGCAGCGTTCTGCCCAACCGATGTCCGTGTGACCGGTTTTCCACTGCGATGCACAGCTCGGGGATCTGCGGGCCAAGGTTCGCTTTGGTGTAGGTATCGTGCGGCTCCCAGTAACGCAACCACACCCCGCCAGCGGGAACCAGCTCGTCGTCGTACGCAATGAACCCGCCATCGCGCCGCGGATCCCAACGAAGAACGTAAGCCTCCACGCTGTCTAGTTGCCCGATGCGCCGCCGGGACTCATCCCCAAAAACGTCCGCGAGGTAGTCCAGCCGGCGAAGGTACGTCCTGTCGGATTCCGTAGCTGGCACCAGGGTGAACTGCACGCTACTTCAGCTCCAGCAGTACCGCGCCCTTGTTCACCTGTTCACCCTCGACGGCGGCTAAGTCAGTAACGGTTCCGGACTTGTGGGCCTTGACCGGGTTTTCCATCTTCATTGCTTCGAGCACCAACAAAACGTCGCCTTCTTCGACGGCGTCCCCGTTGGACACGTTGACCTTGACCACGGTGCCTTGCATGGGGGAGGGCACTGCGTCACCCGATACCGCACCGCCGCCGCCACGGCGCTTCTTCGACTTGCGCTTGGAGCCGTTGCCGATCACCAAGGACGCCGGCAGGGCAACTTCAATGCGGCGACCATCAATTTCTACCGCGTAGGTGCGGTTTGCCAGGGGTTCCTCGGCATCATCAACGTCGTTGTACGGCTCGATCTGGTTATCAAACTCTTCCTCGATCCAGCGTGTGTAGACGTCAAACCCGTTCTCATCACCGATGAAGGCCGGGTCGTTGATGACCACCTTGTGGAATGGAATGACCGTCGGCAACCCACGCACAACAAATTCGTCGAGGGCGCGTCGCGCGCGCTGCAAAGCCTCGTTGCGGTCTTCGCCGGTGACAATCAACTTGGCCAGCATCGAATCGAACTGACCACCGATGACGTTGCCGGAGCGCACGCCGGAATCCACGCGGACACCCGTGCCCGATGGCTCAACGTATTCGCTGATCGTACCGGGCGCGGGCATGAAATTCGAACCGGGATCTTCACCGTTGATGCGGAACTCAATCGAGTGGCCCCGCGGTGCCGGATCCTCAGTCAAGCGCAGGGTCTCGCCGTTCGCGATGCGGAACTGCTCGCGCACAAGGTCGATTCCCGCGGTTTCCTCGCTCACGGGGTGCTCCACCTGAAGGCGGGTGTTGACCTCAAGGAAGGACACCAAACCATCCGAGCCCACGAGGTACTCCACCGTGCCGGCGCCGTAGTAGCCAGCTTCTTTGACGATGGCCTTCGCAGATTCATGGATGGACGCGCGTTGCTCATCGCTCAAGAAGGGAGCTGGGGCTTCTTCTACGAGCTTCTGGAAGCGGCGCTGCAGGGTGCAGTCGCGCGTGCCCACGACCACGACGTTGCCGTGCTGGTCCGCCAACACCTGGGCCTCGACGTGGCGGGCTCGGTCCAAGTAGCGCTCCACGAAGCATTCACCGCGGCCGAAAGCCGCCACGGCCTCGCGGGTCGCGGATTCAAACAGTTCCGGGATCTCCTCGCGCGTGTGTGCAACTTTCATACCGCGCCCGCCACCGCCGTACGCAGCCTTAATCGCAATCGGCAGGCCGTGCTCATCCGCAAACGCCACGACGTCGTCCGCGTTGTCCACCGGATCCGTGGTGCCCGGCGCCATCGGTGCGCCAACCTTGAGTGCAATCGCGCGGGCTTCCACCTTGTCACCCAGCTTCGCAATAGCCTCCGGGGGAGGGCCAATCCAGGTCAATCCCTCGTCGATAACGCGTTGCGCGAAGTCGGCGTTCTCACTCAAAAATCCGTAACCAGGGTGAATGGCATCAGCCTTGGAGGCCCTGGCAGCGCCGATAATCTTGTCGAAGTCGAGATAGCTCTCCGCCGCCGTCGTCCCGCCCAGGGCGAAAGCCTCGTCGGCAAGTTCCACGAAAGGCGAGTCACAATCCGGTTCTGCGTATACAGCTACGGACTTGTATCCGGCGTCTTTGGCCGCGCGGATGACGCGGACGGCAATTTCGCCGCGGTTTGCAATAAGGACTTTGGTGATCACAAGTCCCTACGTTATCAATTAGGACTCTTTTCAATGGGGACACGCACCATGTTTCCCCACTCGCACCAGGACCCGTCATACAACGCTGGCTGCTTAGCGCCCAACACGTAGCGCAGGGTGAACCACGTGTGCGCCGCAGATTGGCCAGCCCCGCAGTAAGTGATCAACCGGTTGTCCAGATCGATCCCTTCAAAAGCGGCCGCGATCGCGGCACGGTCCTTGAACCTGCCGTTTGGGTGAACCGCAGCTCCCCAGGGATAATTCACCGCCCCCGGGATGTGCCCAGACCGCAGCCCTCCGGAACTCTCGCCTAAGTCCCCCTCATGCCCGCTGAAAAACTCAGGGCCACGCACATCAATCAGCGTCGCCCCTCCCGCACGGACATCATCAACGTACGCGCGCAGCGGAGCCTCCGCACGCTTAACGACGGGGTACCCCTCCGTCACCTTCTCCGGCACCGCGTAGGACGTATCCCGCTCTTCCGCCATCCACGCGTCCCTACCGCCGTCTAACAGTCGGACATCGGGGTGGCCAAAGAGCTCAAAGACCCACGCCGTGTACGCAGCCCACCAGTTGTTTTGATCCCCGTAAAGAACCACGGTGTCGTCCCGGGTGATCCCCTTGGAATCCATCAGAGCGGCAAAGCCCTCACCGTCGATGAAATCCCTCACCGTGTCATCGTTGAGGTCCTTGTGCCAGTTGATCCGCACCGCCCCGGGGATGTGGCCGATGTCGTACAAAAACGAGTCCGCGTCAGACTCCACGACCGATAGGCCCGGTGTGCCCAGGCGTGCTGAAAGCCACGACGCGGAGACGAATTTCTCCGGGTGCGCGTACTCCTGAAACTGCGGGTAGGGGTCCAGCTCAATGCCCATGCTTTCAACGTTACCTGCGGTGATAGCACCCAAGGACAGTTATCTATTTGTGACCTTTATTACTAATGGTCATTTGGGCCTGCGCGGTCCTTTGAATCGCCTTAATCTCGGGAGTGCATAACTGAATTTTTCTTCATTTCTCTATCTGAAAGGGATACTCGTGCACAAGGCAATCGTCGTCTTCGAGGTCGAGGGCGGATCTGACAAGTACATCGACGGCCACCGCAAGGACACCATGCCGATCGTCAACGCGATCAAGGACAAGGGCTGGCACTCCGAGGTCGTCTACTTCCGCCCCGAGTGGACCGAGGACCTGTTCGAGTACGTGTCCAACAACTTCGATGCGTACATCTCCCGTGTGAACCCAGGCAACATCCCTGGCGGCGAGAAGGGCTACTTCGACCTGCTCACCCGCCTGTCCGAGGCTGGCCTGGTCGGCATGTCCACCCCGGAGGAGATGGTCTCCTACGGCGCAAAGGACGCCCTGGTGAAGCTGAACAAGACCGACCTGGTTCCGGAAGACACCGCCGCGTACTACGACGTCGAGTCCTTCCACGAGACCTTCCCGACCTCGCTGTCCTACGGCGAGCGCGTTCTGAAGCAGAACCGCGGCTCCACCGGTTCCGGCATCTGGCGCGTGCGCCTCGCTGACGAGGAGCTGGCCGCTTCCGTCGAGCCGGGCACCGCTCTGCCGCTGGACACCAAGCTCAAGTGCACCGAGGCCGTGGACAACCACACCGAGGACCGCGAGCTCGGCGAGTTCATGGACTTCTGTGACCAGTACATCATCGGCGACAACGGCATGCTCGTTGACATGCGCTTCATGCCGCGCATCGTCGAGGGTGAGATCCGCATCCTCCTGGTCGGCCCGCACCCGGTCTTCGTTGTTCACAAGAAGCCGGCCGCTGGCGGCGACGCATTCTCCGCAACCCTGTTCTCCGGTGCTCAGTACACCTACCAGAAGCCGGAAGAGTGGCAGGAGCTCGTCGACATGTTCGCCGAGGCACGCCCGGTTATCGCCGAGAACCTCGGTGGCGACAACATTCCGCTGATCTGGACCGCGGACTTCATGCTCGCTGACGACGACGAGACCGGCGAGGACACCTACGTCCTCGGCGAGATCAACTGCTCCTGCGTGGGCTTCACCTCCGAGCTCGACATGGGTATCCAGGAGCTCGTCGCTGAGGAAGCAACCAAGCGCGTCGAGGAGAAGAACGCGTAAGGAAGCTTTTCGTTCGCGTTTTACCGCCTCGGCAGCTGGAAATCGGCAGCCGAGGCGGTTTTGTTATAGCAACTTACTTGCAGTGAAGTGCGTTATTCGCTCCTGATACGATGTGGTGGTGAAAAAGGAAGTTGAAAAGGCGATTGCTGAGGGTAACGAATCAAGAGCGAAGGTTCTTGGCGACTTAACTACCGAGCAGCGTATTAAGCTATTGGAAGAGCTGTTTGACGATTTCTTTGTAGGCCAACATCGGCTTCTCCAAAAGTGGGCTTCATTAACGGGCCAAACGGCGCAAATTGACACTGGCTACATTGCCCAGTTTGTCGCTTCAATAATTACTGGCATCCCCGGCCAGGGGTTCAGGGGCAAAGGTGACGATCTAATTGACGGCAGTGAAGTTAAGTCGGCGGCGAATATTTCTGGTGTAGATACCCCACGGTGGAACCATAATATGGGCACCGCCGATGCGGACGCTAAAAACCGGAAACGCGGTGTGAAGACTAGCTCGGAGAAATATTTAGAGGCTCCGTATCTGATCTACCTATTGGCAGACCGTACCGCCTCAGCTGAAGCAGGGGCTCCACCAGAGATGCGAGTGCGTACCTGGTGCGTCGATGTTCAAAACGATCTGGCATGGCGTGACCTGGTATTCAAGTACAACAGGAACAAGAAAGGGGGAACTTATAACCTGCAGCTTCATCCACCGGTTGGTTATGATGATAATTTCGTTACGAACAAGACCGGTAATCTCGACTTCACCGACATTCTGGTATTCGATTACCGCATTGTGGTCGGAGTTGATGGTTCTCATTCACGTTACTGGAATGTGGGTTTGCCAGAGCGGCTCTTCCCCGTTCAAGGGCGTACGAAACCGGTGGCCTTCGTGAATCGGGGAAAAGGTACGAGAACTTACACGGCGGTCGGTGATCTCGTTGTTGATGTAGCAGTCCTGCCCGACAGGTTTCCTCTAGTTCTCAAGAAAGAAGCTGAAGACAAACTCGACCAGGTAACTCAGCGTGAAATTCTATCGGTAGCTAAAGCAGACTGATTTGGGCTAGATCGTGGAGCGCGAGTCTGGACTGCTCAACGTTGGTGATGTGTTCCCGCACCTCACCGTCAAGTTTTTCCATTTGATCTCGAGATTGCTTCGGCACCATGAGGTCAAGAACATCTTGTGGTGATATTCGGCGACGCGAGCTCGAGGTTCCGGCGCCCAGTGGTCGCAGCTGGATGGCGACTGCTGGGTCGTGAAGTAAAGCGAGAATTGCGTATGGAAACTCGAATCCTCGAAAAACGCCAAACTCAGAAGAGCACTCAATAGTCGCAATATGCGAAGGGACAACGGCGGCTCGAAGCTTGGAGGGGTTCAGGAGCGAGACTAGCAAATCGTTAGATTCAGCTAGTTGACCTGAAGTAACTGGATGGTAAGAATTGACCTGCGCCCAATCGACTGTGCCGTAGGTATCGACGTGTAGCACTGATACGAAAGGAAACTTGCCTGTGTCCTTTCTCGCGGAACGCTTTTTCACAGTGTTGCCAAAACTTCCTAAAGGTACTCCACCCTCTCGTACGATTATGTTGCGTGCCTCCAGCGCTGCTGAATCAAACCGGTTTGGGTCGATGGTCGATAGTCCGTTGCGGGGCACGGATGCCACAAGAGGTTGCTTGGAATACACGCGCAATGAATCCTTGGGATGAGTTTCGCGTAATATGCTTTTGATCTGCGACGTTAGAGCTGGAATATCGTTACCGTCTGGATCTGCAATGGCTTTTCCGGATTTCCTGATAAAGCCTATGTGTTCGGCGCGCGCCAATACAACGAACGGGTTCTGAGCAGACTTTCGAATAAATACGGCGCTGGTTTTCGCTACCGTGCCTGACAAAGAAAAGGTCGATGTGGGCAGCGAAACGGAAGCGACCACCTCAAACCGGTTGTCGCGCAAGGAGCTCTGAAAATGCTTACCGTTTACTACCCCGTCAGGGAGAACGATGGCCATTACGCCGTTTTCAGTTAAAAGTTCAAGACCTCTCGCAATTCCACCGATGGCTGGGTCGATTCTGGAGCTTGAAATCGTGGGAAAGTACTTCTGTGTGAGTTTAATTCCCTTGGAGGAGTCGTATTTCCCTCCTCCAAAAGGTGGGTTGGTCAGAACCAGCGAAAACTTTCCGGCGAAAGAATCGAGGGTGTCGCCTCCGATGGAATCATCTATAACAAAAGTTTGGGGCGACGATGCGCCGTAGAGTATTAGGTTGAGTGCGCTCTTTGAAATTGCGGAGCTGGATTGATCGGCTCCTACGATCCTTTCCAATGTTGCTTTTGGTCGCAGATTGGCGCATTCGCGATCAGTCAAAGCTTGGTATCCAGCGATGAGAAATCGACCAGTTCCACAAAATGGGTCAATAAGCAAGTGTTCATTGTCAGCTAGAATGCTTCGGTCCGACAGTGAAATAGCGATTTCTGCCATGAACCGAGCGATTGAACTGGGGGTTAAATATGTCCCTAGGCCTCCGGAATGATCGTATCGACCACTCAGAAATGCATCGAAAGCTGTACCAATGGGATCGGCTATCTCATCTTTGTGGCTGACTATGTCATTCACTAGTTGAATTGCTTCTGTGGTGATCGCTTCGTTAGCTAATCGGAATGGCTCGTCAGTAGGCCATAAACTCTCCTCCGTACCGTCTGGTCGAAGCATTCTGAGTTTCGAGTTGCTTTGGGCAATCGAAAACATATTTTTAAGCTTCGGTATAAGGGGCCATTGATCTTGAGGGGTGGAGAAAACTGCACTGGCTTCTAGCTGTTGCTGAGCATAGATATCAGGTTCAATGAGGGATGAGTAACGCAGGTAAATGAGCTTCTCTACCTCTTCAATGGCGGCATTAGTCGAGTTCAGTCCGCCCCGAGCATAGATAAGCTGGTGTAGAGCGTCGATTTGTGCTGCTAGGTGTAACTCGTCTATTGATACATCTGCACTCGTTCCCAGCGGAGGCGGTGTGAGATCCTTACAGTCGTCCTTGCTGTTCATTACTATCCTTACTTTGTTTTGCTCGACGCGGCGCGTTTGCTTAAGGGAATGCTCAATGGCAAAGGGTCACTCAGAATAATAGCGAGCAGTCAGCTAAGACTTGCAAATAGATCGAATCTATGTTTGATCTTCGGGTAGGTGGAAATAGTGGCTGTTCTGTAGGATCCTGTTCAGTGGGACGAAAGTTAATACTTGACAGCTCGTGCCGATGCAAACGAGCACATGATCGCGCTCGGTTAAAGTCTGATCCCAAGGGTTGATGGGATGAATCCCTTGAGGAGCTGGCTACAACATCCCTTTGATCCGGGACCGCCGATTTGATGCTCGCCGATGACGATGAGGCCGGCGAGCATCCTAACGTACTTGGCGGGATCAATTGCTCCTGCGTCGGCTTCACCTCCGAGCCGGCCATGAGCATCCAGTAGCTCGACGCTGAGGGAATTACCAAGCGCGTCGAGGGAAAAGCCGTTTAGACTTTCCCCTTTCTCGAATGTTGCCGCTCTTGGGGGTTTGTGGCTGCCAAGAGCAGCGCTTGCTTCTGCAATTCAGCATTAGCGGTGGGTTGACTATATTCCATAGTCTCATGGGGTCTACTATTTCGGATTAGAGTTTACATTCACGTGGAAGTTCCGTGTGCGTGAAAGGTTCTAGGAATGTACATTAGCGAGATTGAGATAAGTAAGCTTCGAGCTTTTACAGAACCCGCAACGAAGCTTTATCTAGGTCGAGGGGTAACCGCCATTGCCGGGCACAATGGGGTCGGAAAATCGACAATCTTGGCTGCCCTCGGGAATTGCGGTCATCTCCCTAAACAGCTAGGCGTTCATTTGAACGGTGACGGTTTTTCTACGGAGTTGTCAGAAGTATTGACCTACGATCCGGGTTTTGATGCTACAGGGGGGATCGTCAATATTGCTTTTAAAGAGGATGATAGTTTAGCGATCAAGAACATTCCTCCCACTGGCATTCTAAGTTTTCGAACCGCTCTTCAAAAGCCCAACAAGCCATCGAATGTCGGTGATACATCCACTTTGACGAGAACCGAAGATCCGCGTACTCGGTTCAGACTGATTCCCAAGAAAGCCGGGCGGCCGGATCGGAATGAAAGAAAACTACAGTGGCCAACTTACTATTTAGGTCTCTCTAGATTGTTTCCTGTAGGCGAAACTGACGAGTATCTCGCGACAAAGAAGAAGCTAACTGAGGACATCTTGGCTGAGTACTCATCGGTTTACAAAAGAATTCTCGGTCTCCAAGATTCCATAGAAAGCCTGGCTCAATTAACCATTGCGGAAGCCCCAAGAAAGAAAGGCGTTCCAATCGAGACAGAAAATTACGGTTTCACCGCGAATTCGGCAGGTCAAGATAACGTAGGGCAGATCGTTCTAAGCGCGTTGAGTTTCAAACGGCTTAAGCAACAAATGGGTGACGCTTGGTCAGGCGGACTTCTTCTTATTGACGAACTTGATGCAACCCTGCATCCGGTTGCTCAAGAAAAACTATACAAATTTCTAACTGAAGTATCGAGAGATTGCGGTTTTCAAATAGTTTTCACGACCCACTCGTTGTATTTGATTCAGCAAGTTCTAAAGGTCTGTTCTCCGCAAAACGATTTCACAAGACTGTGCTATTTGCGAAGAAAGGATGGGTGCATAGACGTTCTCGATAATCCGTCGTTTCGGCGCGTGGAAGCTGACCTAAATAATGAAATAGTCAATGGCGTTTCTCGAGAGAATCCAAGAGTATTCCTAGAAGACGGTGTAGCAGGGTTGGTTTTTAGACTTATCCATGAGCACCACATTGCAGATTGTCCTGTAGAAGTGTGCGATAGTAGTTTAGGGTGGACTCAAATTCTGGCCATGTTCAATGCTTACCCGAATCTACTTGGTTCGGCACTGGTTGTTCTCGATCCTGATGTTGCGGTAAAAGATCCTGCCGAGATACAAAAACAGATTCCTCAGGCAAACCTCTGTCTAAACGCCGATGATCGCTTCCGTTTGGGAGAAAGGAGCATAATGTTCCTACCTGGCGAAAAGCCAATCGAAGAACAGATGTTTACTTTCTATGAACAAGAGGGCCCTGAGTGTGTTCTTTATTCGAACTCCGAACTCGACGAAATGAACGTCAGTTACTCCACAATGATGGATATGGATGATTTCCAGGGTTGTACTGGCGGGGAGGTCTATAAACAGTGGTACAACCGAATCCCAGTTAGTCTCAGGGAAACAGTCGTAAAGTTCTGGCTCGATTCTAATTCGACCGCGATACAGCAGTTCGCAGAGGAGTTTCGAGAAAATTACGCAATCGCAGTAAAGTGAAAGTAGGTAGGCGCGGATGCCCAAGATGCGTTCACCTTTGCGATACCCGGGCAGCAAAGGTCAGATTAGTGGCAATATTCAAGCGCTCATCGAAGAATATCCTGAGACTATAGAGACCTATTTCGAACCCTTTTGCGGCGGTGCTGCCGTGGCGTTGGAGCTATTACTTGAGGGGATAGTGGGGCGTGTCTGGCTGAACGACGCCGATCCGGGAATATACTCGTTTTGGAAAGCAATCGTAACGGAAACTGAGCGGTTCTGTGCGAAGCTGCAAACGGTTCCTTTGAATGTTGAAGAGTGGAATCACTGGAAAAGCATATCGGATCAGGCCATTGACGATGAGTACGATTTCGACCTAGGATTCGCGAACTTTTATCTCAATCGAACCAATCATTCTGGTGTGATAAGGGGCGGTCTCATCGGTGGGCGAAGTCAGACGGGCAAGTATAAGATGGACTGCAGATTCAACCGCGAGGCACTTACGGATCTTATAGAACGTATCGCGGATCAGAAGGACAGAATTATTATCACCGGATTCGACGGCGTTAAGTTGCTGGGCTCTGCTTCAGAAGAATTCGGAATCGAAAATGACTCTACGTTTGTCTTCGTGGATCCGCCCTATGTTAAGAAAGCGGACCGTCTCTATATGAACCATTTTAAGCTAACCGATCACTACAAACTCGGGGAAGTGCTATACGAGAGTAGTTTTACCAATTGGCTTCTTACCTACGACGATGATGCGCTTGTGCGTGAGATATATGCCGGACACACCAATTGGGATCTAAAAATTGGTTACTCGGCGCATAAGAAGAGGAACGCCACTGAAGTGTTAGTTTCAGCTCCGGCCTTGGCACCATACTGCCCGAAAGCATTCGGTACCAGAATAAAATAGTCGCGGCTAAGAGTCTTTCCGGACCTATTCTCTTGGGCCTATTGTTGTTGCCACACCGATGAGGCGTCGAGCCCATAGGAGTACAAAGCCCTCCTCAGCAGCGGCAAGGACAGCCCGATCACGGAGGTTTGGTCGCCGTCGATCGCGTCGATGAACCACCCGCCTAGGGCCTCGAGCGTGAAGGCCCCGGCGCACTCGAGCGGTTCGCCGGAGCGGGCGTAGGCCTCGATGTCTTTATCGGAAACATCGCCAAAATGAATTGCAGTGGCCACCGCGTCCTCGTACCACGTCACCGTCTCGCCGACGTGGGCTACCGCGTGGCCAGTGATGAGCTCCGCCGTGCGCCCCCGCTGCGCCTTCCATCGGCGAACCGTCTCCTCGACCGTGTGCGGTTTGCCTTGAAGCTCGCCGTCGAGCAAGAGCATCGAGTCGCAGCCGACGACGATCGCCTCTCCTTCAACGCCGGGCAGTATCGCCTCGGCTTTGGCGCGTGCGAGTGCCGTCACAACGTCGGCCGGTGGTGCTTCCTGCAGGTCGTCGATAAGCGATTGCTCATCAATGTGCGCAGGTTTCACCACGGGCTCCACCCCAGCGTTACGGAGAATCATCAGACGCGACGGGGATTGTGAAGCTAGTACGAGCTGCATTTAAAACAGAGTTTGTGAGCTGAACGCCGACGGATTGAACACGACCGGGCCGTGATTCGGATTGCCCGGGCGCCCCCACAGGTTCCGGTAACCGCGTGACGTGCGAGCCTTTGCTTCTTGCTGAAGATCGGTGAGGACCTGCACCAAGGCCTTGAGCTCGTCCTCGGTCGGGTTACCCTTGATTACCTTGATATCCACAATTTTTTCTCCATTGGTCCCGAGCAGAGTTTACAAAGGAATGTTCCCGTGCTTGCGCGGGTGACGGTAGACCACCTTGCGCTCCAGCAAGCGGAGCGCCTCGGTGACCTGGGTGCGGGTCGACGACGGCTCGATCACCGCGTCGACGAGTCCACGCTCCGTTGCTACGTAGGGGGTGAGGTTGTTAGCTGCGTACTCGGTCGAATCGACGCCAAGCAGCTCGCCCGCCGTCGTCGCGTCGGTAAGCGCGATCTGCGCGGTCGGCCAGGCGAAAACCATGTCCGCGCCAAGCTCCTTCGACCCCATGACCACGTAGGATGGGCCGATCGCCTTACGCGTGATCACCGTAATTTTGCCCACCTGGGCTTCCGCGAACGCGTAGGCAAGCGTCGCGCCGTCGGCCACAGAACCCAAGTGTTCCTCTTCTTCCGAAGGGAAGAAACCGGGGGAGTCGACGAACTCTACGATGGGCAAGTTGAAGGAATCACACGTCCGAATAAATCGCGCGGCCTTAGTCGCGGCCGCATGGTCCAAGCACCCGGCGAGCACGCTCGGCTGGTTAGCCACGACACCCACTGCGCGCCCAGCAACGTGTGCAAATCCGGTCACGACGTTGTCTGCGTAGCCGCGCTGCAGCTCGACGAAATCACCGTCCGTGACGCGGTTGATGATGTCTCGAACGTCATAGGTGGACCAGTCGTGGTCCGGCATGAATGAGTCCAGCTCAGCAGCCACGGTGTCCGCACTCTCGCGGATCGGAGATGCCGCGCGGTTGTTCTCCGGAAGGAACCCCACGAGGTCACGTACGGCCGCGATAGCCTCAAGATCTGTGCCGGCGGTGAGGTGCGCCGTTCCCGTAATCCGCGAGTGGACTTTCCAGCCGCCAATGCTTTCCGACGTCGCTACCTTACGCGTCACCTTCGTCACCGCCGCCGGCGACGTTAAGTGCATCGAAGAGCCCTTCACCATGACCGTGATGTCGCTCAGCGGCACTAGCAGCGACGCTAGTGAGTGAGCCTGGCCAACAACAATGGAGATTTGCGGCACAACACCCGATGCGTCGGTGGCTGCGCGCAAAATACGGGCGGTTTTCGACGCCGTCACGACGCCTTCTTCCAGGCGCGCGCCGGAAGAATCATGGATCGCGATGACCGGCACACCGGTCTTCGTGGCCAGCTCGTAAATTTTCAGGACCTTTTCCGCCGAGACCTCACCGAGCGCGCCCTCGAACATTGTGTTGTCGTGGGCGAAGACGCACACCCTCCGGCCGTCGATAAGCCCATAGCCCGTGACCACGCCGTCAGTCGGAGGTTTCATGCGGTCGAGGCCGTACTCCTCCACGCGGTGACGCGCGAGCGCATCGGTTTCTGTGAAGGAATCTGGGTCGAGCAGCGCCTCCACGCGCTGGCGCACGCGGCCTTGCTCCTTGCCGCCGTGAGGCTCACGGGCCTCCGTTAAACGGTTGTTGAGGTCCGCGATCTTACCGGCGGTCGTGGAAAGGTCAGGCTTCGCGTTGGTCATAACGCCCTAGTTTAGGTCGTTGGTCAAATGTTTCTACGAAACGCCGCCGTCCTTTTGGAATCTCCGTGCCCGGATCTTAGTGTCCGGCTCGGGTTATACAATGATGGTTTGCCCAAAAATAAAATAGAACGCAATAGCGAAATTAGTTTAAAGAAGTTTGGAAAAACTGTTGCCTGTAGAACAGGTGTGCGTATACAGTGGAAGCAACGGAGGGCACATAACTAAAAGGAGAGGGGGCCCAATGAGCACAAGTAACGACGGTGGCGGGGACGGCACCAAAACCGGCATCAAAGACGCCGAAGCGTTCTTTAGTACAGAGCGATTCAGCGACGAGATCGTCGCATCAGCGCACATCCTCCGGGAGGCCGAATACGCGCTGTTTTCATGGGCTGCGGAAGACAGCTGTTTGGTGGATGATCTCGATCTTGTTGTTGTTCGGATGCAGGCAAAAACTGGAATGGCCGCGAAGCGCATTAAGAAGGCCATTCTTGCGTACGCCCGGTTGCAAGAACTCCCGATGCTGAGGGCACTGCAGGAGGAATCGAAGCTGCTTGACCTTCCGCGATTGACGGCAATAGACGCAGAGCTTGAGACCTTGGGGAACTCGGTGAGCTACGGGACTTTGTCAGAAATCGACAATTATCTTGTTACGGAATACCTCGTGCCACGCTTCCCCAACCAGCCACTGCCCACCCAGAGGCAGATCAGAAACGCGCTGAGGCGCCTGATCTCTTCCCTCGACGCCGGCCGTGCGTTCGATGAGAAGAAGCGGGAGAAGCGCGAAAAGAAAAAGAAATCAGAAAAGGTCAACGTCCGTTTCCACTGTTCCGGCGGAATTCCGGCGATGGAGGTCACGGCGGATGCCACCTCGATGGCAATGATCAAAGCAGCGATCGAGGACATCGCGCGCGGCGAAAAGATTTCCTACGGCGATGCGTTGGTGAAGCTGTGTACGGGTGAAGTCGTGCCAACGCCGAGGCTCACGCTGTTTGGTTTCGTGCCTATGACGGCCCCACTAGAGCAGGGCGGGGAACCAATCGAGGGCGAAGCGATCTTCTTCCCTGATTCTGGTTGGACCGATTCTGCTGGCCTTGCAACGTTGGAAGACATCGGTGGCGTGGAAATCGCTCGGCTGATTGACTTAGACGGTGTCTCCCACGCGGAGCTCGAAGGCTACGTCCCATCAGCGGCCATGAAGGCCTACTGCAACGCCAGGGACCGATATTGCGTCTGGCCAGGCTGTTGGCGCCAAGCAAAGGACTGTCAGCTCGACCATCGGGTTCCGTTTGATGAAGGCGGCGCAACAACACCGGGCAACTTGTACACCCTGTGCCAGCACCATCACAACATCAAAACCGATCGCCGTGCCTTCTACATTGCTGATCCTGACTCAGGCGATGTCGTGTGGCTTTTCAATGACGGCACCTATGCCCTAGAGCATTCGGATGGATTCTTGAAGTCGCAGCTCACTCCGCGCAACCCGCGGTGGAAAAAATCCCTGGCAGACGTTCAAGAACAACGCCGGCACGTGGCGGACTTCTACGCCAAAGCCCACACGATCGCGGACAAAATTGAGAAGGCTAGTGATGAGGAACTCGCGGACCTCTACCTCGAGCTCCTCTCACTGGAGAATGAGTACGGATTGAGGTTTGAGTTTGATGTCTACAAACCACCGTTCTAGACCGACCTGGGTTACCTCTCGTCGTAGGTTCCCAATTGGTATTCGTTCTGCGGATCGTTCCACCGTTCGTTGAATTCAGCAATGTCTCCGTCGATAGCCTTGATGCTTCCGCCCGAGGCTTTTAAGGACACGCTGTAATGAGCGGTGATGCCTTCTGCTGTCGAGCCGGTGCGTTCGCCCCAGGAGAAGGTAGCCGTACCATCGCCGTCTGTCTCAACTCGTTCAATCGACGTGAACAATCGCATCTCACCGTCTGGGACGCCGTTCACGTAGAAGGCGATCCCGTCCGTAATGGAGGCTGCAGTGTGCGCGGGTTTCTCTACGTCGCCTAGGCCACCGCGGAACACCACCCAGCTAAGGGGATCGCAGGGGTCATACTGGTTGTCGATGTCAGAGATCCAGAAGTTGTAGTCCAGGTAGTCGACGGCAGGCATGCGGCCCGGTTGGGAATTCGATGGGAAGGCATCCCGCGGGTCGTTCCGCAGTTCTGCGCACTTTGGCTTGGCTCGCTCCGCCGGGGGCTTCGAAGTCGTTTTTTCTTCTTCTTCCTCCTCCGACGGTCCTTCGGTGGGGGCGTTGTGGGCTGAGAGGTGGATTTCCTCGTCGATAGGCTGGCTCTGCGAACACCCAGTTGCGGTGAGGCTGAGGGCAGCGAGTGCTGCGAGGATGGTGAGGCGGCGCTGCATTCTTTGCAGTCTAGTAACCATTTGCTCACAGTCCCCATTCTTCAAGTGCGATCGACAGCACAGGATCGCCTAGTGCTTGCTCCCGGAACGCTTTCATGTTGCTGTGCCAAGCCATCAGGGCCTCATCGCTGTTCGGCGCAGTCGGGCTAGCCAGTTTTTGGCGGAGTTCCCACAGCCGACCCACGGTGACGCGGGGATTAGCGGACTCTTTAATGATGCGCACCGAGTTGGAAAACATCAGACCCACGGCCCACTCGGGGTCATAGGCAATGCCGACTTTCTCGGCGAAGTCATCCACGAGCTCAGCCGAGGGTGCACCGTTGGTGATTGCGTCGAAGCCGGTGTCGAACCGATCGAACGTGGTGGCGGCGATGAGTGCGAACTCGTCGGACGAATCGTGGCCTGCTGCAGCCTCCATCGCGCGCTCAAACGTGACGTTGTGGGCGTGCGTCAGGTTGCTAAAGCTCTGCACGGTGGGGTCGAGGAGGAAGCGGTAGAGGAAGAATCGGTAGTCCGCATCCTCATCGAAGTACCGCTGGCATGAATCAAGCAGAAACTCGGGCGTGAACGTCACGGTGTCACGAGGGTCGAGGGCGCGTTCCAGGAGTTCTTCGGCTTCGGTGAACATGCAGCTTTCGTCGTAATACCAAAATAGTTGGTCCTGGTAGTCGGCGTCCGCGACGAGCCGCTGGAGTTCTTCGACGTCATCGAAGTAGATGGCGACGTCGCATGCAAGGTTGTGCACTCGTTCGGGGTGGAGGGGGAACTTCGCGTAGGCGTCGGAAAGCAGTTGGCGAACGTCGTCGTCGTCAAGCCATTGCGAGTATTCGTCGAATTCCGTGGGGACGAATGGTCCCGGCGCGAAGTACGTCTCCAGCAGCCATTCGCGCAGGTGCTCCGGCTCGGGTTCCACGAAGCGGCAGAGTGAAATGTGGTGGCGGTAGGCGGTGTCAATCACGTGGTGGAGGTCTGTCGGCCGCAGCGCCTGCTGCAACGCGCAGTCGTTCATGTCCAGGATCACCCTCTCCAACGCGCGGAGTAGTGGCACACCATTTGCGGGCTGACACGCGGAGTAAATGCGGTTGACCGCGATCATCCAATCGGCGGGGTCCTTCGTTTCACGCGCGCGCTCAATCGCTTCTTGCACTTCCACGAGGTCTTTTGTTTTCGCGTACCAGTGCGGCATCGCCAGGGTGGTCACGGTCGCCTCGATCGGCGGGTACTCCTGTCGCAGGCTGTTGATCAGTTTGAGCAGGTCGTGCCGGCTCATGCGTTCAAGCGCAGCGTCGGTCACTTCGGGCCGGGCGATCGTAAATTGCCACTCAGGTTCGCGCATCAGCCGCATCGCCACAGCGACCGCGTGCTTACACCATGTCGCTACCACCGGGCATGTGCAGCTCACGGAGGGCTCTTCTCTTATCGACGATTCCCGCCACCTAAACGTCACCACGTACGGATAGGTGCCTTGAACCTGTGCATGGAAAGTATCGGGCGTGGAGCGCAGCGCAGTCATGTCGGTATCCATGAGGTCCCGGGAATACATGAAGCTCTTGATGTCCGCGCGGACGGCTAAGCCAGCCTCGCCGATTGAGCGGATCCATTCCACCACGGGTGGCCGCGTGGGATTGTTGCACATGTCTTCAGTCTAAGGTGGTTGCCATGGGTGTGAAACGTGGGAAAAGTGCGATGGCAGTGGCGCTAGTAGTTGGGTTGTTGGCTGGGTGTTCGGGGGAGCCGCAGGGGGAGAAACCGGATGAGAATGTGGCTAGCAACCACCCGGTGGTGACGGAAAGTCCGTTGGATGAGGCACCGGATAGTGTTGCCAGCAGCGTGGCTCCGGAAGCTGGGGAGCCGATCCCGGACGGCACGTACCGTTCGGATGACGGCAAAGTGGAGTTGATCGTTGAGGGCCAGATGTGCTCGCTGAATGAAAAGGTGTGCCGGGTTGATCCGGACCGTTCCGTGCTCATGCGCGTGGAGAACGCGAAGGGCGACGGGGACAAGGATGTCATGCCGTACACGCTCGAGGGGGACACCGTAAAGATCAGCAATATCGGCGGTGATTCAGCGCAGAGGGTGCTCACCCGCTCCTAGATCGCGCCGTTATCATGTGGGCATGACCGTGCGCGATGTTCAACGTATCCAGACCGATGTAGCACAGTGGTGGACTCAGGTGGAGTTCGTGGAATCCACGGAGTCCACGAACACAGACCTTCTGGCCAGCGGCACTCCGGGGAGCGTTTTGCTTGCCGACGAGCAGGTCGGCGGTAAAGGCCGAAAGGGGCGCGTGTGGACGGCGCCGAAGGGCTCCTCACTGATTGTGTCCGTGTGCGTTGAAGCTAGTCCAGAGCTTGGCATCGCGTCGTTGGCGGCGGGGGTTGCCGTGACGGATGTTATCCCGACAGCCACGTTGAAGTGGCCCAATGACGTCCTCCTCGGTGAGAAGAAGGTGGCTGGAATTCTGTCGGAGGCGGATTTCTCCGGGGATGCACCGCGCGTGGTGGTGGGAATCGGGGTCAATGTGGCGTTTCGGCAGGAGGAGCTGCCTGTGGATACCGCGACGTCGCTGAACCTAGAGGGGATTGACGTGGACTGGGACCAGTTCGCGGTGGACCTGCTCATTGCGCTGGGGCAGCGTTTGAATCAATGGGCGACAGAGCCTGAGGCGCTGCTTGCTGATTACCGGGCTGTGTGCTCGACGATCGGGAAGAACGTCACTATCGATACTGGGGCGGGGACGGTTGAGGGGCTGGTGGAGGCCGTCGATAAGCATGGGTGCGTCGTGGTTGATGGGACCTCTTTCTCCGCGGGCGACGTGACGCACCTGCGGCCGAAGGGGAATGGGGCCTAGATGGCGCAATTTCGTCTCGGGCGCGACGAGGTAGTGCTGGCGGATATGTCGCCGCCGGCGTGGCAAATGGTGCGCCCGATTCTGGAGGTGCTTGCGGCCACCGCGTTATTTTGGCTGGCCATAGGCTTTCTGGACCGGCCGAGTACGGGCGTGGACGTGCTGATCCGCAACTGTGTCGTGGCGGCGTGGGCCATCGTGGTGCTGTGGCGGTTTCTTCTTCCGCTGCTGCGTACACGTGGGCAGCGATTCGTGGTGACCAACCGCAGAATCGTGGCGCTCAGTGGCACGTCGAATAAGGTCGATTCCATTCCGCTGGCGCAAATCCGCAGCGTGCACTGCTACCGCGGGGGCCTGAACGTGGGTCTGATTGGGTACCCGGCGCCGGTTTACTTTAAAAAGGTTGGGCGCGTACGGCGCGTGGAAGAGCTGATTAACCGGCAGCTACAGTAGGTAGCGTGAGAGACGCACACGGAATGCCCATCGTCGCGATTATTGGCGACGGTCAGTTGGCGCGAATGATGCACACGGAAGCGATTGAGCTCGGCTTGGCGCCGCGAGTTCTGGCCGGTTCGAAGGAGTCCTCGGCTGGCGAGGTCTTCGGGGACGTGCGCATTGGAGATTACAAAGACCTTTCGGATCTCACGGCCGCGTGTGAGGGCGCGTCGGCCGCGACGTTCGACCATGAGCATGTGCCGAATGAGCATTTGAGCACGCTTATCGACGGCGGGGTGAACGTGGAACCCCGTCCGCACGCGCTGATTTTCGCCCAAGATAAACTGGAGCAGCGGCGAAAAATGACAGAGATTGGTGCGCCGGTGCCTCTCTTCGCGCCGATCGAGTCTTCCGCGGATGCGGGGGAATTCTTTGAGCGCGTGGAGGGGCAGATGTGCCTGAAAGCCACGCGGGGTGGGTACGACGGCCACGGGGTGTGGTTCCCTACGTCCAAGGGGGACGCGATCGCGCTGGTCGGCGAGCTTCTAGAGAAGGGCGTGCCGCTGTACGCGGAGCGAAAAGTAGCGTTTGACCGAGAGCTGTCCGCCATGGTGGCGCGCACGCGTTCCGGTGACGTCGCTGCGTGGCCGGTGGTGGAGTCGCGGCAGCGTGACGGAATTTGCGTAGAGGCCGTTGCGCCTGCGCCGGGTTTGACCGAGGAGCAAGCGGCGTATTGCCAGAATCTTGCGATCACCGTCGCTGAAGAGCTTGACGTCACCGGGGTATTGGCGGTGGAGCTTTTTGAATGCGAGGAGGGAATTTTCGTCAACGAGCTGGCGATGCGCCCCCACAACACTGGTCACTGGACGCAAAACGGATGTGTCACCAGCCAATTTGAGCAGCACCTGCGCGCCGTGTTGAATTGGCCGCTCGGGTCCACGGCGACGGTTGCCCCGTACACGGTAATGATCAACACCTTGGGCGCGGATGAGGAACCGGAGTCACCGATGGAGGACCGGGTGGTCGCGGTGATGCGGCGCTACCCGCAGGCCAAAATCCACCTGTACGGCAAGGATTACAGGCCGGGGCGCAAGATGGGGCACGTCAACGTCACGGGTGAAGACCTCGAGGAGACCCGCAGAATTGCCAAGGCAGCGGCGCACTTCATTGTTCACGGGGAATGGAAGGATTAGACAAAATGGAACCGCTAGTGGGAATCGTGATGGGCTCAGACTCCGATTGGGAGACGGTGGCTCCGGCCGCGGAGGTCCTCGCCGAATTCGAAGTGCCGTTTGAGGTCGGAGTGGTCTCTGCCCACCGAACCCCGGAGAAAATGCTGGCGTATGCGAAGTCCGCGCACACTCGCGGCCTGAAGACGATCATTGCCTGCGCGGGTGGTGCAGCGCACTTGCCGGGCATGGTGGCGGCGGCGACACCGCTGCCGGTGATCGGAATTCCGCGTGCGTTGAAGGACTTAGACGGACTGGATTCGCTGCTATCTATCGTTCAGATGCCAGGCGGCGTGCCGGTTGCGACCGTGTCGATCGGCGGCGCGAAGAACGCAGGGCTTCTCGCGGTGCGAATTTTGGGTGCGGGTGATCCCGGGCTCATCGAAAGGATGGCGTCCTACCAGGAGGACATGGCCGCAGAAGTGGAGCGCAAGGACGAAGCGCTACGCGCCCGACTGTTGGGACAGTGATTCCCTTAGTCGTCCTTGGGGCGAGAGTGCGCGACGGCCAGCCGTCGAAAATGCTCGAAGCGCGGCTCCGTACCGCGAGGGATGTCTTAAGCGTCAGCGGTCGGCGGCCGGTCGTGGTCACGGGCCGGGGTGAAGCGGACGTGATGGCGGCGTGGTTGGTAGCTCACGGGGTTGATGAGAAAGACATCATTATTGAGCCGTGGGCCACGTCCACCAATGAGAACTTAGAAAACTCGTGGGGGTTATTTGCCCGCGCGGTGGGCTCGCCCGTCGAACAGTTGGAAGTGGTCACGAATGGCTTCCACGCGGCGCGGACGCGAGTATGGGCGTGGCATTTGGGTGTGCCGATTACGGTGACATCTGCACCAACTCCCCGACGGTCACGGGCGAAGAACTACGCGCGTGAGGTTATTGCTACTCCTCATTCGCTCGCGCGTGTGGTGTGGCGCAAGGTGATGCGTAGACTTAGGTGCCATGCGTAAACAGTCAAAGATTTTTGCAGGTGTGGCAGCCGCCATCATGATAGCATCGAGCCTTTCTGGCTGCGGTGTTTTCAAAGAGAGCCTCAACGGAACGTACGAGGCAGAGGTCGATGCTTCGGAGCAGGCGGGAGTGGACGCTGAATCCCTCGAGATGCTCGGATCAAAAGATCTGATGAGGATCAATTACGTCCTCGAAGTTGATGGTGATAAGTGCATGCTCCGAGTGAGCAACGAGCTAGTAGGTACCCACTCGCGTGACTGCACCGTCGATGAAAAAAACAAGATTCTGCACTTCCCGGAAACGAACGAGGAAAATGCAGACAAGGTGTTTGGTACTGGGGCCCAAGATGTCGAGTATGAGAAAGATGGGGACATTCTGAGCCTCACTTCCACTGCAGAGGGCGGGGAGACGATCGAGATGACCAGGGTCACCGATTAAGTGTCTGCTTTTTCCGCTGTAGCGATGTGCAAAAGTCGGTCGGTAGAGGCCATTCCGGTCACAACGACGACTGAGCCGCCCGTGGCGAGCGGAGCCATAATCTGTTGATTGAATTCCGCGATGTTCGACCATCCGGTGACCAACCTGCGTGCGCCTGGTGTGAGGTTCGGTGCTCGTTCCCTCGTAATGGTCGCCGTAGAAGCGGACAGTGGGGCCGAAATCACATTCACGATCTACCAAAGGAGCGACGATGACAGCAGGTTTTGTCCCAAGCAACGTCCGTCATTGGACGCTGGCGGAAGCGGTAGAAGCTCGAGATCGTGTCGCGGGGAAGATTGAAGCTAATGGCAAAAGCGTGAAGGAACTTCGTTTCCGCGCATCTGAGTGGTCTCTCAGTGCTGAGGAACTCAATCTTCTAGCTGAATACGAGCGACTTGAACGCATGGTTAAGTTCGCTAAAGGCGAGTCGGTCTAAAACTCCTGAGTATGCGAGATACCGCTAGGTCTATTGACCTCCAGGCCTCAGATTTTGCAGAAGACATAACGCGCTTAGCAACGATCTTTGCCGGAGAAAAGGCTTGTTTCTGCTCTTGGTGCTCGGCATGGGCAGACAGGTACGTACCGAGGGTGCGGATCTCGGCGTAGAAGCCGGTGTCGAGGTGCCCGGAGCCCAGGAGTCGGGAAAGCTGGCCATCCGCTGGGTCCGGTCGCTCGGATGGCTGGCTAATCCATCTGCAATACCGTGCGCAATTCAGCGAAGGGTCCGGGAAGAACTTGGTGGGTGACTGTTTTTCCCTGCCGGGTTTTGCTGGTCAGGCCGGCGTCGGTGAGCTTCTTCAAGTGGTGGGAGACTGTGGGCTGGCTCAAACCGGATTGCGCGGCGAGCTCGGAGACGCTGATGGGGCCGCAGCCGTCTTCGGCGAGTTGGGAGAGCAGCCGCAGGCGGGTGGGATCGGCGAGCACTTTGAAGAGCTGGGCGTAGCGGTCGGCTTCTGCATGAGTGAGTAACCCAGCGCTCAGGGAGCAGCAGGTAGAAACTGTCGGAGGGGTAGTCGGGGCGGCCATGATTCCCACTCTTTCATATTGACAGGGATCAATAAAAGTTTTAGATTTCATATTGATAGTCGTCGATACGAAAGGTGCCCGCCCGCATGTCATTCCTCGATCGCTTCCTGCCCGTCTGGATCCTTCTTGCGATGGCGCTGGGGCTGGGGCTGGGCAACTGGTTCCCAGGTTTGAGCGGAGCGTTGCAGGCCATGGAGGTTGGCAGAATCTCGCTTCCAATCGCGCTGGGCCTACTGGTGATGATGTACCCGCCGTTGGCGAAGGTGCGTTATGACAAGACCAAGGAGATCGCAACGGATAAGCGGCTCATGGCGGTCTCCATCGTCCTCAACTGGATCGTCGGCCCGGCGTTCATGTTCGCCCTCGCCTGGATCTTCCTGCCCGATGCGCCCGAGCTGCGCACGGGTCTGATCATTGTGGGCTTGGCCCGGTGCATCGCCATGGTGCTCGTGTGGTCTGATCTCTCCTGCGCCGACCGTGAAGCCACCGCCGTGCTGGTTGCTATCAACTCGGTCTTCCAAGTGCTTATGTTCGGTGTGCTCGGGTGGTTCTACTTGCAGATCTTGCCTGCATGGCTGGGGCTGCCCACGGCGTCGGCAAGCTTCTCCTTCTGGGCGATCGTGACCTCCGTCTTAGTCTTCTTAGGCATACCGCTACTCGCAGGTGTTCTATCCCGGATAATCGGTGAGAAAACCAAGGGCAGGGACTGGTACGAAGAGAAATTCCTCCCGGCGATCTCCCCGCTCGCGCTGATCGGTCTGCTGTACACCATCGTGTTGCTGTTTTCCCTGCAAGGAGAGCAGATCATCGCCCGTCCTTGGACGGTGGCTCGAGTGGCAATACCGTTGCTCATCTATTTCGTGGGAATGTTCGCCGTCGCGCTCATCGTGGCCAAGGCTTCGGGGATGGGTTACGCGCAGTCGGCGTCGGTGGCGTTCACCGCCGCGGGCAACAACTTCGAGCTGGCCATCGCTGTGGCCATCGGTACTTTTGGTGCCGAGTCCGCGCAGGCGCTCGCGGGAACGATCGGGCCGCTCATCGAGATCCCGATTCTGGTCGGCCTCGTCTACGTCATGCGGGGAATCGGACCGAAGCTGTTCCCGGGAGACCCCACTCTGCCCGAGGAACAAAAACCGGCCGCGAGGAGCTCGGCCGTCTAAGCCTAGAGTTCAAGCCTAGAAAGGAAGCATGATGTCAACTACTCCGAAGGTGCTGTTCGTGTGTGTGCGCAACGGCGGGAAATCGCAGATGGCCGCCGCCTTGGCGGAGAAGCATGCGGGAGACAAACTCGAGGTTCACTCGGCTGGGACGCAGCCGGGAACGTCGATCAATGCGGAATCTGCCGCATCGGTGGCAGAAGTCGGTGCGGACATGTCCGCCGGTACGCCGAAGCCTATTGATCCGGAGATTCTCCGCACCGCGGACCGCGTGATCCTCATCGGGCAGGAGGCGCAGGTGGATCTACCCGAGGGTGCCCGCGGGAAACTGACGCGCTGGGACACGGATGAACCGTCTACGCGCGGTATCGAGGGCATGGAAAGAATGCGGTTGGTCCGCGACGACATTGACGCCAAGGTGCGCGGGCTCGTCGCGGAACTGCTTGGCGAGGATTGCATGGCGTAAGGCGGTGCGGAGGTTCGCTGGGCGCTAAAAAGCCTTAGACTCATTCTTATGCAAACACGGGTGACACGTTGGTTGAGCGCGGCAGCAGTACTGTTCGCTTCCGCGACAGGGGTTAGCGCATGCACCCTGTTTGAAGAGGACATCAACGGTACGTACCAGGCCACGGTCAACGCCGCGGAACAGGGCGTCGTGGATCCCGAAACCGTAGAGATGCTGGGATCTCAAAGCGCGCTGGAAATGAACTACACGCTCGTGGTCGGCGACGGGGTGTGCACGCTGAAGGTTGAAAATGAGCTGGCGGGGGAGCACAAGCGCGACTGCACGGTGAACAAGGACATCAAGGTGTTGTACTTCCCCGAGACCGACGCCGATAGCGGTGAGCTGAAGTACAAAAAGGTCGGCGAAGACCTTGAGGTCACCTCCACTGAAGAGGGCGCCAACACCATCGTGATGAATCGGGTTACGGAGTAGCGGTCACTTTCTCTGTGTCCGCGATGTGCGCGAGGCGGTCCGTCGACGCCATGCCAGTCACGATGACGACGGAACCGCCGCCCATGAGCGGCGCCATGACGTTATCGTCGAACTCGCTCAGCGTCGACCAACCGGTGATCAAAGTTCTACTCGGCGTAGGTGGATTCGTCGGCGCGAAGTGACTTGCTGGAAAGCCGTCGCCGAAGAACTGATCGCCGTAGAAACGGACGGTGGGACCAAAATCGATCGCGCCGGGACTAAGCGTTCCACCCACTTCTACTACGCCGCGACCGAATGGGTCCGCGGACACGACCACCACGTCAGTAGCTTCCGGCCAGTTGTTCTGGTGCTCTTCGGTGGTGAACACGATGCCCGGGGATTCCAGATCGCTGGCCCCTGGTTCGAAGCACGGGACGATCCCAGCAGCGTAGGCGCCTAAAATGATGACTGCGCACTGCCACGTCACCGGTAGGTCAATGAGGACAGTGGGGGAATCGGGGGCGGGGGAGTCGAACTCTTCCGTGAACATGTTGGCAATTTTGTTTGCCCAGTTGTCCAAGGTTACGCCGGAAAACTCCATGCGTGAACCCTGGGTCTCGTCATAGACGGTAAGGCGTGGGGACGCCGGATCGGCGGCAAAGATCGGGGCGAGCATGCTCATGCCGCCCCATGGTAGCTAGTTGATGCACCGGGGCCCGCCGCCCGCGTTGAACTCCGGTGGAGCGTCGGCGGCGCCGAAGTCGTCGCCAGGCGTGCCCACAACATCCTCCTCGGAGGCAGGCGGGATCGATGCCTCATCCAGCGGTCCGGTGTAGTCATCCGCGGTGACCACGACGTAAGAGATGGAGTCCAACGACGCATCCGCGACGACTGGGAGCCCGCCGAGCTTCTCTGCAAGTTTCTTCGCCACTGGGTCTTCGGCATCGGCGGCGAGAATCTGGGACTGCGAATACAGGCCGTATTCAGCATTGGACACGGTGCCCACGTCAACCCCCTCCTTGCGCAAGAAGCCGGCGACGGATGCGGCTTGGCCTTCGATTGTGCCCGCGTTGAGCAAGGTGATGGAGTGTCCAGCGAAGGGATTGTCGTCCTGCTTAGCGTCCTTTTTGTCGTCACCGCCCTGGCCGTCCTGGTTGCCTTGAACTCCGTCGGAGAGATCGTTCATAAACGCGTGGACTTGGTTCGGGTCGACGGTCACGATGGACTCGCCGTAATCGCCGACACCGTTGGCGGAAGTCACGGGGATCGTTGCGAATGTCACGTTGCCCGCCGCTAGATCGGAGAGCTGGGAAGCCATGGACATGATGTCCCAGCCGGAATCCACAACAACGGAGCGTTCCACGGCTGTGGATAGTTCGCGCAAGCGGTTGGGATTGCCCAACGTGCCAGCAGAGAGCACTTTCTGGGTCAGCGAAGCCATGAATGCTTGCTGGCGCACGATGCGGTCCAGGTCGCCGCGCGGCAGATCGTGGCGCTGGCGCACGAAGGCGAGTGCCTCGGTGCCGTTGAGTGTTTGGTATCCAGCGGGGAAGTTCGCGCCGGACAGCGGCTCGTTGACCGCCTCGTTGAGGCAGACCTCGACGCCACCCACGGCGTCAGTGAGCAGAACGAAGCCAAGCAGGCCGACTTGGGCGTAGTGGTCGATCTCAACGCCGGTCAGGTCGGACACTGCGTTGACCAGGCCTTGTTGTGCAGCACGGCTCACGTATTCCTCGAGCTTTTTGCCCTCACTCATGCCGTCGGCAACGAGCTCTTCGCGTTTTTCGTCTGCGTACTGCCCGTAGATGCCGTTGATTTTGCTGTTGCCAAAACGGCGGTCCTTGACGTACGTGTCGCGCGGGATGGACACTGCGGTCGCACGGGAGCCGTCGTTAGGCACGCGCACCAGAATGATCGTGTCGGTGTTGAGCTCGCCCTCGGAGGTTCCGGCGTTGAGTCGCGCGAGTTCCTCGTCGGTCAGCGGGTTGCCTTGGGCGTCCGTGCGGGAATCGGAGCCGACCAAAAGAATGTCCACTGCGCCGTCTGCGCCTTGGAAGTCCTTGGATTTACCCAGTTCAAGCTTCGCGTTGGCAAGGTTGTTGCCCAGCTTTCCCACGGAGTAGTAGCCCATCGCGGACACGAGGATGATGAACGCGGAAATAAAAGCGAGAAACGCTTTGAACGCAGGGTGTCCAGCTTGGCTGATGTCCCTGGCGCGGGTCGGAGCGGCTTGAATAGCGCGCACCTGCCTTGGTTTGTCAGTCACAGAAGTTGCTCACCTTTTCGCCGGTTCAAAAAGCGGGTCACAAAATTATATGACACGACGGCCTAAACTTATGTGCCGTGGATACGTCAAAGCAGTTGGGCATCGTCACAGTCACCTACTCGCCGGGGGATCACTTGCGGGCGCTGGTGGCGTCGTTAAGCGATGCGTGCCAGCAGGACACGCTGTTGGTGTGCGCGGACAACGGCTCGCGCGATGGTGTGCCGCAAGCGGTAGCTGCGGAGGAGCCCGGCGTGGAGTTTCGCCCCACGGGAGGCAACATTGGGTACGGCGCTGCGATCAACGCGGGGGTGAAAGAGCTCGCTTTACGACGATCGGAGGGAACCATCGATGGCCGATGGTTCGTGCTGGTTAACCCTGATGTTCAGTTTGATGAAGGCGCGATCGATGAGATGATCGCCTGCCTTGAGGCGCACCCGGACGCCGGGGCGGTGGGCCCGCGGATTGAAGAAGCGGACGGGTCGAATTACCCTTCGGCGCGTGAGCTGCCCACGTTGGGGACGGGAATTGGGCATGCGCTACTGGGCAACGTGTGGCCATCGAACCCCTTTACCCGCGCGTACAAGGCGGGAGAAGACCTCTCACGAACCCGTACGGCCGGGTGGCTGTCGGGCTCGTGCCTGCTGGTGCGGTGGGAGGCGTTTGAAGCGATCGGCGGTTTTGATGAGCGCTACTTCATGTACATGGAGGACACTGACTTCGGGGATCGCCTGGCGCGGGCCGGCTGGTCAAACGTGTTCTGTCACACCGCCGTGATCCGGCATGACCAGGGCCATAGCGCCAAAAAGCACTCCAAGGTCACCGTGCCTGCGCATCATGCATCGGCGTATAGATACCAGGCTGATCGGCACACACGGCTTCGGGAAATTCCGTTGCGCGCCGCCTTGTGGGCAGGATTGAAGCTGCGAAGCGTGCTGAGTCTCCTTCGCGGTTAAAGCCACGGTAATGTGCATGTACATGGCTGATCCGAAAAATACTGATGCTGTAGTTCTTGTTGGTGGGCAGGGTACGCGCCTGCGTCCGCTGACGGTGTCCACACCGAAACCGATGCTTCCGACCGCGGGCCACCCGTTCTTGGCTCACCTTCTGGCGCGAATTAAGGCTGCCGGTATTGAACACGTTGTGATGGGCACGTCGTACAAAGCTGAGGTCTTTGAGAACTACTTTGGTGATGGTTCTGCATTCGGGCTGGAAATCGAATACGTCGTGGAGGAGGAAGCGCTGGGTACTGGCGGGGGAATCCGTAACGTTGAGCCCTACTTGCGCTTTGACAATGCCATGATTTTTAACGGCGATGTCCTATCGGGTGCTGATCTAGGACAGATTCTTGAGACGCACACTGAGAAAAACGCCGACGTTACGCTGCACTTGGTGCGAGTGGCCGACCCTAGCCAGTTTGGTTCGGTGCCCACGGATAGCGACGGCAATGTGCTTGAGTTCTTGGAGAAGACGGAAGCGCCACCGACTGATCAGATTAATGCAGGCTGTTACGTGTTTACCCGTGACGTGATCCGCTCGATCCCTGCGGGCCGCCCAGTGTCGGTCGAACGCGAGACATTCCCGGGCTTGCTCAGTGCTAACGCGAAGATGGTTGGCCACGTAGACATGTCTTACTGGCGCGACATGGGGCGCCCCTCGGATTTTGTGCAAGGCTCCTCGGACCTCGTGCGCGGAATCGCGCCGTCGCCACTTTTGGAAGGGCGTACGGGCGAAGCGCTTGTCGACGATTCGGCGGCCGTTGGCGGCGGAGCGATCATGGTGGGGGGCACCTCTGTTGGGCGCGGCTCGGACGTAGGTGCCGGTGCGCGTCTCGATGACTGCGTTGTCTTCGATGGCGTGACAATCGAGCCGGGGGCCGTGATCCGTGATTCCATCATCGCGTCCGGCGCGCGGATTGGCGCCAACGCCCGCATCACTAATTGCGTCATCGGTGACGGTGCAAGCATCGGCGCGCGCTGCGAGCTACAAGGTGGCATGCGTATCTGGCCTGGCGTGAGCATCCCGGACAAAGGCATACGCTTTTCGCCCGACGCGTAGCGACACGCCGCGTACCGCCAAATACGTGCACCGTAGTAGTTTTAGAGCCCTAAGCTACTATATGTAGTACCCCCGCCTGTTACCCCCTGTGACGGGCGGGTGTTTCATATGTGACTAATGGGATTAACGACGTGCGATTCCGTCGACATAACGAGCATTTTTTACAAATCCGTTCCCGTGAGGTTGACGCTATTTAGTGCGAAAGTGTTGAATCGGTTGCAGAGCCACGTCGAATGACAACGGTGTAACTAACTAAGAAATTCCGGACAGCGAAGAAAGGAACGGGACAGATATGGCAGACAACGCCATCCTCCGCGGCGCAGCTGCGGGCGGCATGACCCTCGACGAACTGTTCGGCACCGTCGAGCAAGAGTGGCAAGATCAAGCTCTGTGTGCCCAGACGGACCCGGAGGCGTTCTTCCCGGAGAAGGGCGGATCCACGCGTGAAGCGAAGCGGATCTGCCAGGCGTGCGCCGTGCGTGATGAATGCCTGGAGTACGCGCTGGAGCATGACGAGCGCTTTGGTATCTGGGGTGGCCTGAGCGACCGTGAGCGTCGCCGCCTGCGCCGGCAGATCGTCTAGCTGATTACAGATCCTCGGGGGACATGTTCAGGTAGGTGGCTACGAGCCGCCTGATGACCCATTCCAAAAGCTCCGCTCGCTCAGTGGCCGTGGGGGCGCGGCGTTCAATCGGCATGCGGAAAACTACGAGTCGTGCGCGCGTCGGGCGGCCTGCTCTGTCCACCCCGGCGTTAAGGACTCGGCCCAAAGGAACCGGTCCGTCCGCAATGATCTCGTCCGGTAACACCGTCATGTCCGCGCGCAGGCGCATCCGGGGAATAGTGTCAACGGCCAGGTCAACTCCGGCGAGCTGATCGGCGTAGGCATTGTTGAAAGGGGCGTACGCCTCGACCACTGCTCGGTCAAAGTCCAAAGAACGCGTGGTGTACCGCGGAACCCCCACGGGGAGTATCGGCCCTCGTACGCCGCGTCCGTGGGAATCGCGACGCGGGGGGATTCTGGACGGATCATGGGCGCTCATGTGTCATCAATGTAATGTAAACGGCCCCGCGGCGTTTACACTTGGGCCTTGTGAATCACTTCCGTCGCTGTTGTCGCCCCGGGTGCGGGCGCCCCGCAACATCGACTCTGGTGTATGCGTACTCGGAGTCCACGGCAATCGTCGGGCCGCTCACCGCGGTCCCTGAGCCGCACGCGTGGGACTTGTGCCAGAGGCACTCCGAAAACATTTCCGCCCCGGTCGGGTGGGACCTCGTGCGTATTGACCACGTGGCGGTCGATGATGATCCGGAATTGACGGCGCTAGCGGAAGCTGTGCGTGAAGCCGGCCGCGTTACCACTGGTTTAGTGGACACCGCGAGGGACCCGATCGAGTACGACACGAAACGTGATTACACTGACCCTGAGACATCGAACCACCCGATCTATAGAACGAAGCGGGTGGGGAAGACTTTGTCAGAGCATAAAGCCGCGCGGCGCGCACACCTTACGGTTGTGCCAGATCCGGAACAACCGCGTAGAGCAGAAAATAACACCGAGAACACCGAGAACACTGATAACACCGAGAATAAGGACGATACTTTTTCATGAGCGAGACCCGCACACGTGACCGTGCAGATGTGACAAGCGTTATCAAGGCCTATGACGTCCGCGGGATCGTGGGTGAGCAGATCGACGCGGAGTTCGTGTTCGATGTTGGTGCGGCGTTCGCGCACATTCTCCGCGGTGAAGGGGAGACCACCGTTGCCGTTGGGCACGACATGCGTCCGTCCTCGCCGGAGCTCGCGGCTGCGTTTGCGCGTGGAGTTAACCAGCAGGGTGTAAACGTGATTGAGCTGGGGCTCACCTCCACCGATGAGCTGTACTTCGCTTCCGGTTCGCTCGAGTGTGCGGGAGCTATGTTCACGGCCTCCCACAACCCGGCGCAGTACAACGGCATCAAGCTCTGCCGGGCCGGTGCAACTCCGGTGTCGCAGGACTCCGGTCTCGCAGAGATCACTGACATGCTGGTCGATGGGGTTCCTGCGTATGAGGGGGAGACCGGAACCGCCACCAAGCGTGACGTGCTGGAGGACTACGCGCAGTTCCTTCGTGAGCTGGTTCCGGTAAGTGCGGACCGTAAGCTGGTCGTCGCGGTGGACGCTGCCAACGGGATGGCGGGCCACACGGTGCCTGCAGTCCTGGGTGGGGTGGACAGCATGGACATCCGGCCCCTCTACTTCGAACTCGACGGTACGTTCCCCAACCACGAAGCCAACCCGCTGGATCCGAAGAACCTGGTTGACTTGCAGGAGTTCGTCGTTAAGCAAGGTGCGGACATTGGGCTTGCGTTCGACGGTGACGCGGACCGATGCTTTGTTGTTGATGAAAACGGCGCGCCGGTGTCCCCGTCGGCGATTACTGCGCTGGTGGCGGAGCGAACACTGGCGGATAACCCTGGTGCCGCGATCATTTACAACGCAATTACTTCCCGCGCTGTGCCCGAGCTGATTGAGGAGCACGGTGGTCGTGGCGTGCGGACGCGCGTCGGGCACTCCTACATCAAGGCGCACATGGCCAAGGAGGGTGCGCTATTCGGTGGTGAGCACTCGGCGCACTACTACTTTGCTGAGTTCTGGAACGCGGACTCTGGCCTGGTTGCCGCTCTGCATGTTCTGGCGGCGCTCGCGGAGCAGGACAAGCCCCTAAGCGAGCTGATGGCGAAGTATGACCGTTACGTCGCGTCCGGGGAGATCAACTCTGAAGTTCCGGACCAAGCAGCGGCGATGGATAAGGTCGTTGAGGCTTTCGCTGACCGGAGTGAGTCCGTGGACCGCCTCGATGGCGTGACGGTGAGCTTGAAGGATTCCGCAAACTGGTTCAACGTGCGCGCATCGAACACGGAACCGCTGCTGCGCCTCAACGTGGAGGCGCAGACGCAGGAAGAAGTCGACGCGATCGTCGATGAGGTGCTGGGCATCATTCGCGGCGCGTAGTCGCGCGAAGGAAGGGAGATCACAATGGAGCTTCTGACTCCAGCGATACAGAACTACCCGTGGGGGTCGAAGACGCTCATCGCGGCGCTACAGGGGCGCGATGTACCGACCCTGAGCCCGGAGGCGGAATTGTGGTTTGGGGCCCACCATGCCGCGCCCTCGCGCTTGAACGGCGAGGGACTCGACGGGGTGATCGCGGCTGACCCGGAATCAACCCTGGGTCCGCGAGTGCGGAAACAATTTGGAGATTCGCTTCCATTCTTGATGAAGCTGCTCGCCGCAGACGAGCCACTCAGCATCCAAGCGCATCCCACCCTGGAGCAAGCGATCGCGGGGTTTGAAAAAGAGAATGAGGAAGCGATCCCGGTGGGGAGTTCCACGCGGAATTACAAAGATCCCAACCACAAGCCAGAACTCATCGTTGCGTTGACCGACTTCCGGGCGCTGGCGGGATTCCGTCCTATTGCAAAAACCATGGAGCTTTTCGACGCGCTGACGTGTGGCCGCTTGAACCGCTACTCCGCGATGCTTGATCCGCAGCACGAAGAAGAATCTCTGCGCGCCCTGCTGACCACGCTCATCTCCCTACCGCGGAATGCGCGCCTGGAGCTTATCGACGGGATCTCGGAGTGCGCGCGGGCGATGGTGGCCGGTGACGGTGAAGAATTTCCCGAGTGGATGATTGCCACCGTGCAGAACTACCTTAATCTCACCGAAAAGTACCCCGGCGATGCCGGTGTTTTGGCCGCACTGCTTTTGAACTACTTCGTGCTGGAGCCAGGAGAGGCCCTGTTTTTAGGAGCTGGTCACCTGCACGCGTACATGGGTGGTCTCGGCGTGGAGATTATGGCCAACTCCGACAATGTCTTGCGCGGGGGACTCACCAGCAAGCACATCGACGTTCCGGAACTGGTGCGAATTTTGAACTTCACCGCGCTGGAGTCACCACACCTGGCTACGACGACTCAGGCTGGCGTCACTGCGTTCCCCGTGCCGATCAACGATTTCATTCTGTCCCGCCACGCCCTTGGGGGAACAGGAAATGCCAACACGCTCATCGCCGAGTCGGATGGGCCGGCCATCGTGCTGTGCACGGCTGGCAAGGTCACGGCCGATGGGCGAGAGCTTTCTGCTGGCGATGCCGCTTGGCTTCCCGCTGCAGATGGGCCGGTGGAGTTTTCCCTTGCCCCAGGCAGTGATACCGCTGAGGTGTTCTTCGCCCGGGTTTAAGGCCTAATCGGTTCTGACTGCCGCGGTTGGTCTCCTGAGTCAACCGTAGGGGTAGCGTCAGCTGGCGTGTTCTGCTGAACGCTCTCCTCCGGAGCGGACGGCTGCTGGGTTAATTCCGGCTGCGTGTTGGGTTGGGTGTTTTCGTCCTGCTTCGGGGTCTGCGGAGCAGGCGAAGTCGATGGCTGCTCCGGCAGCACGTTATTCGGGCGGTAGTGCTGCTGCGGGGCTACCGGTGCCGGCGGGTTAACAACAGCTCCAGGAGGAGCGAGCGGATCGGAGCCGACCGCAGCGCCAGGATTGAGGGCGGGTTGAGCGGGCTTGGGCCCGCTCATGCTCTCATTGGATGACGTCGCTGCCTGCGTGCTAGGTGGGGTTGACGCTTGCGAAGCGGAAGCTAGCGATGATGTCTCAGTAGTGTCCGCGTCTGCAACGTTGCCCGTAAACCCTGCATTGTCCTGGGAACCCGCCTGCACGGACGTTGATTTCCACACGACCATGCCGATCAGGCCAGCAAGGAGGATGCCAAGCGCCATGAATACGGCGACCTTTCGATTGCTGGTATCCATGCCGGCCTCCTTTCCGCCGAGAACCTATCAGTAACAACTTGGTAACAAACTATCAAAAAACGAAAAAACTCGCTATGGCATGTTTTTCGGTGTGAGCTTGTTGCCAAGCCAGGTTCAAATCACTATTAAGGGGATCATGAGCATGTGGGACAGTGAGATCCTTGGCGATGAAGGTAACGTTGATTTTCTTGATGATCTAGCTGAGCTGGATTCGGAAGATCTCGTGGAAGCGATCCAAGATGCGTGTCTGCTTGCTGCGGATCCTGATTCCGCGAGCGAGGAAGAAATTCTCAATGGCAGGGCAGCGGCAACGATCGTGGCGATTTGGGAGGGTGCGCCATTTTCCGCGAGCGACATCATCGCTACCTACCCCTTCATTCGTTCAGCGGGAGTGGAGCTGGATGACAAGCTGACAGAAGCTGCAGTTAAGGTTTTGGAAGCTATTGACACCGAGGAGACTGAGTCGGATGTGGACCAGTTCCTCGAAGCCCTTGTTTAAGGGCCCTCGTTTAAAGGAGAATCTCCACATGGATTTCAAGGTCGCCGACCTATCACTCCACGCTGCTGGACGTAAGCAGATTGAGCTTGCGGAACACGAGATGCCGGGGCTCATGCACCTGCGTGAGGAATACGCTGAGGAGCAGCCTTTGGCGGGGGCGCGTATTTCGGGCGCGATTCACATGACCACCCAGACCGCGGTTTTGATCGAAACCTTGGTCGCTCTGGGTGCGGAGGTCAGGTGGGCCTCCTGCAACATCTTCTCCACTGAAGATGCGGCTGCCGCAGCCGTGGTCGTGGGCCCCGCTGGCGACGAGGACAATCCGCAGGGCGTTCCGGTGTTCGCATGGAAAGGTGAAACGCTCGAGGAGTACTGGTGGTGCATGAACCAGATCTTTGAGTGGGGCACTGATGCCAACGGGGACGCTGTTTTTCCGAACATGATTCTTGATGACGGCGGGGATGCGACGATGGCGGTCATCAAGGGCATGGAATTTGAACGCGCTGGCGCTGTCCCAGCAACAGACGACTCCGATGAGTTGTCTGACGAGCAGGTCGCGTTCTACGAAATGCTGCGTGGTGTTCTTGCGGCAAAGCCGGAGAAGTGGACGCGAACCGCGGAAAGCGTGCGTGGCGTCACGGAAGAAACAACGACCGGTGTTCACAGGCTGTACCACTTTGCCAAGGAAGGCACCTTGCCGTTCCCGGCGATGAACGTCAATGACGCGGTGACCAAGTCCAAGTTTGATAACCGCTACGGCACCCGCCACAGCGTGATCGACGGTCTCAACCGCGGTACGGACATGTTGATTGCGGGCAAGAAGGCGCTTGTCTGCGGATACGGTGACGTGGGCAAGGGCGTTGCGGAAGCTCTTGACGGCCAGGGCGCGATTGTGTCCGTTACGGAAATCGACCCGATCAACGCCTTGCAGGCCCTGATGGACGGCTACAAGGTGGTGACCGTCGACGAAGCGATCGCCGAGGCGGACATCATCATCACCGCTACGGGCAACTTGGGCATCATCACCTTCGACGACATGATGAAGATGAAGGATCACGCGGTCCTAGGAAACATCGGCCACTTCGACAATGAGATCGACATGGCGTCGCTGCTGCACCGCGCTGACGTTGAGCGCACCAACATCAAGCCACAGGTGGATCTGTTCACCCTGCCGAGCGGGAACTCGATCATCGTTCTGTCCGAGGGGCGTTTGCTGAACTTGGGTAACGCGACTGGACACCCGTCGTTCGTCATGTCGAATTCGTTCGCAGATCAGACCATCGCGCAGATCGAGCTCTACACAAACGGTGCGCAGTACGACAATCAGGTGTACCGCTTGCCAAAGATCCTCGATGAGAAGGTGGCGCGCATCCACGTCGAAGGCCTTGGTGGCACGCTCACCGAGCTCAGCAAGGAGCAGGCTGAATACATCGGTGTTGATGTTGCAGGCCCCTTCAAGCCAGAGCACTACCGCTACTAAAAAGCATGATCATCGCGATAGAGGGAATCGACGGAGCGGGCAAGAACACCCTGACGGGGACGCTCATCCACGGGCTGGAAGCGGCGGGGCTGCAGGCGGACAGGCTGGCGTTTCCCCGCTACGCGGATTCAATCCACGCGCAGTTGGCCGCTGATGCCTTGCACGGGAAGATGGGGGATCTAACCGATTCTGCCCACGCGATGGCAACGCTGTTCGCCCTGGATAGGTACGGCGCTAAAGCAGAGCTTGAAGCGTACAGCGGCAGTGGGGATCGGGTCTTGATCCTGGACCGATACGTTGCGTCGAATGCGGCGTACACCTCCGCGCGGACGGGTAATGCATCTGATCGGCAGTGGGTGTATGACCTGGAATTTGGCCGGTTTGGTGTGCCGCTACCTGATGCGCAGGTGCTGGTTGATACGTCGCCGGCGATTGCCCGGGATCGCGCTCAGCGCCGCGAAGAAAACGACGCCTCGCGCACCCGTGACCGCTATGAGCGGGACGCGGCGCTCCAGGATGCGACCTTTGCGGCATACCGCGATCTCGCGCGCGATTTATGGGCGGGCCGGTGGATTACCACGATGGATGCGCAGCCTATTATTGAATTTGTTCTCAAAATGACGTCGAAAGGACACCCATGACGCCGAAAATCCTCGTGGTCGATGATGACCCCGCGATCAGTGAGATGCTCACGCTGGTGCTTGACACCGAGGGTTTTGAAGCGAAACCGGTGACAGACGGTGCTGAGGCAGTGCCAGCATTTCGCTCCTACAACCCGGATTTGATCTTGCTGGACCTGATGCTGCCGGGCATGAACGGCGTGGATATCTGCAAGGAGATCCGCAAGGAATCCAACGTTCCCATCGTTATGCTCACCGCAAAGACGGACACAGTGGACGTGGTGCTGGGACTGGAATCGGGCGCGGATGACTACATCACGAAGCCGTTTAAGCCCAAGGAGCTCGTGGCCCGCATCCGTGCGCGTTTGCGTCGCGTGAACGAAGAACCGGGCGAGGTTTTAGAGATCGGCGACCTCACCGTCGATGTGCCGCAGCACATCGTGACCCGGGGGGATGAGGAAATCGGGCTGACACCGTTGGAGTTTGACCTGCTCGTGGAGTTGGCGCGCAAACCCAATCAAGTGCACACGCGCGAGGAGCTTCTCGAGTCGGTGTGGGGGTACCGCAACGCGTCCGATACCCGCTTGGTCAATGTTCACGTCCAGCGTTTGCGCTCCAAGGTGGAGCGCGACCCGGAAAACCCGGAGATCATCCTCACGGTTCGTGGAGTGGGATATAAAACCGGTCGCACCGGCGCGTAGCACGCACTGTAGGGAGAAACGGCAGTGAGCCGCGTCAGGGTCGTTCGAGACCGGATGGTGGAAAGATGGCGAACATCAATCCAAGTCCGGTTCGTGAGCATGGTGCTCATCGTCTCGTCGGTAGTCATGCTTGTCCTCGGGTTGGCGCTCGCCTCCGTCTTTACCCAGAGGTTGGTCGAGGCAAAACTGCGTACGGCTGAAGAAGATCTGGTCAGGGCACGACAAACGGTCGAGCAGCAAATCAGCCTGTCGAACTCTTCGTCCACGTTGCAAACCAGGTTGAATGCGGCGCGTTCTTCCTTGACTCAGCGCTCCCAGGCTGGGGAGGTGTCGAGTGTTTATGATCCGGTGCTGGTTGCCCCGCAAGAGGACGGGACGCTGGTGGTCTCGCCGGAGGGCTACACGATCCCGCCGCGCCTCGTGGAGTTTGTGGAACAAGGCCAGATTTCCTATCAGTTCAGCACGATCACCCCGGAAAGCGGTCGGCCCTACAACGCGCTGATCATCGGTACTCCCACTACATCTGAAATCGCTGGATTGCAGGTGTACCTCACGGTCAGCATGGATTCAGAGTCGAGCACGCTGGCGTTGATGCGCGGCATTTTGGTCTCAGCGGCAATCGCCGTTGTTGTCCTGCTGGTGGGTATCGCGTGGCTGGCGTCGCAACAGCTGGTGGTCCCGTTGCGTTCAGCATCCAGAATCGCCGGAAGGTTGGCCAGTGGCCACTTGCGTGAGCGAATGGCAGTCGAGGGGGAGGATGAGATGGCGCTTCTGGCGCTGTCGTTCAACAACATGGCCGACAAACTTTCAAGCCAGATCAACCAGCTCGAAGAGTACGGCGATCTGCAGCGACAGTTCACTTCCGATGTGTCGCATGAGCTGCGTACCCCGCTGACCACGGTGCGCATGGCGGCCGACATGATTGCCATGGACGCCGACAACTTGGAGCCGCACACCAAACGTGCGTCTGAGCTGATGATCCGCGAGCTCGATCGCTTCGAGGCCTTGCTTGCTGACCTGCTGGAGATCTCGCGTCACGACGCCGGAGTGGCGGAGCTTTCCGCAACCGCGATGGACCTTCACACCCCGATTGATTCCGCATGGAACCAGACCAAGGTGCTCGCTGAGAACGTTGGCGTTCCGGTGGAATTTTCCATTCCCCCGCACCCGATTGAAATGGTGGGGGACCCGCGACGCATTGAACGCGTGGTGCGCAACCTGATTGCGAACGCGATTGACCACTCCGAAGGAAACCCGGTCAAGGTTGCCGTTCACTACAACGATGAAGCCGTAGCGGTGACCGTCACGGACGCCGGCGTGGGATTGAAGCCGGGCCAAGAGGAGCTGGTGTTTAACCGGTTCTGGCGCGCGGATTCTTCCCGCAAGCGTCACTCGGGCGGCACCGGCTTGGGGCTGGCCATCTCCCGCGAGGACGCGCAGCTCCACAACGGAATTTTGGATGCCATCGGTAAACCAGGGGTTGGCTCGCAGTTCCGTCTGGTGCTGCCGCGCGACCCCGAGGCAGGCTTTAAGGATGCCCCGGTTGAGCTCACTCTTCCGAAGGGGGGAGAGGTACATGCGTAACCTCCGATCGTCGATAAGCATGCTGAGCTTGCTGTGCGTAGCAACCTTGACGGGGTGCACGACGCTGCCGTCGAACACCGAGCCACACGCGATTCGTTCCTTTGAGCCCACCAAGCCTGATGCTCCGGTGATTGTTCCGGAAGACGGGCAGCAACCTGACCTCATCGTGCGGGATTTCTTTGCTGCGTGCGCGCACCCGACGAGCGATTTTGAAGTGGCCCGCAACTTTCTCACCCCCCGCGCTAGTGAAGCGTGGAATCCCGGGGACAAGAAATTGATCGTGGAAGGCCTAGACATCAAAACGGCGCTTGGCGACGAGGGGTCGGCGAAGCCCAACACGTTCCTCGTGACGGCCAACATCGTTGGGGAGCTGTGGCCGGGTGGCGCGTTTGTGCCCAACACCGGGCAGTTTGAGGGTGAGCTCAGCGTGGAGCAGGTGAATGGACAATGGCGCATTTCCAATTTGCCGAATGATCTGGTGCTGGAACGCACTGAGCTGAGCAAAAACTACCAACACATCAACCTGTACTTCTTTGATGCGCCAGGTCAGAGCCTGGTGACGGACAAACGCTGGGTGTACTCACGCCATAAGGCCGTGGATTCAGAACTCGCCAGGATGCTGGTGGAAGGGCCAGCGGAGCAGCTGCTGCCGGCGTTGAGCGTGGAAACCCCCGAAAGCGTGGCGTTTGTCGGACACAACCAAGGCCGCTACGAATTCACTGGTTTTGGGGATGCAGACGAGCAGACCCGTGCGCGATTTGCGGCCCAGCTGGTCTGGACGCTGGCCATCGCGGGGATTGCTGGCCCATACTCGATCTACGCGGACGGGACACCGCTCGTGGGCGGGAGTCCGGAGCTGAATACTCGGGATTTCACTGACTTGGATCCATCCGGGCGGGTACCGGGTGGCCGTGCTGTGTACGCGCAGTCCAACGGTAATGTCTTTCGCATCAAAGAAGGTGAAGTCACGCCATTGCCCGCTCCCCTTGGTGAAGGGGGGCGCATCGCGTCCATCGATATTGCGTCTGACGGGGCGTATGCAGCGGCGCTTAAGGACTCGCCTGATGGTGAGCAGGCCTTCTACTTCGGCAGTATGGACGGCGACACCGTGGCCTTCCACCGCGAGGTGTTCCGGGCGAAGTCAATGACGCGGCCAACGTTTGAGACTGACCACCGCGTGGCGTGGACCGTAGCTGATGGCTCCAGGATCAAGCGTGCTGTGCGCTCCGCGACGACGGATGATGTCACGGTTTCCGACGTTGACCTCGTGCTTCCCAACGGGGTGGAGGAGAACATTTCGGTCCTGCGCTTGTCCCGCACCGGCGCGCGTGCAGTGTTCATTGCCGGTGGCCGACTCTTTGTGGGTGTGGTCAAACGCGATGAGGACGGCGGCAGGTCCATCGTGAACGTTGCGGAATATGCCCCGGATCTTGGTGGGGCTGTGAGCGCGGAATGGCAACCGGACGGATCACTCATCGTGGGAACGTCCAACGTCATCGCGCCGGTGGTTCGGGTGGAACAGGACGGGTTCTCCTCTGAGCCGCTGCCGATTGGCAACATCACGGCACCCGTGGTGGCCGTCGGATCTACGGACTCGACTATCTACGCAACGGATTCAAGCTCGATTTTGGAGCTGCCCGCCAAGAACAGGAACCAACCTTTCTGGCGAGAGGTACCTGGCTTGCAGGGGATGCGATCCGCGCCGATCATCGCGCGCCGATAGGACACATCGTGCACTCGCTAGGGGAGCTGATCATTCCGCGGCGGTGCGCGGGCTGCGGCGCCCCGGGCGATCACCTCTGCTCGCGGTGCAAGCGCGGCTTAGCCTCGCCTCCGTACCGCGTTTCCCCAGCCGTGAATCCGCTGGTACCTGTGTTCGCCCTGGGGCCGTACGCGGATCCACACCGGGCCGTGATTTTGGCCATGAAGGAGCACAACAATATGGCGGTGCGCCGCCATATAGGTGCTGTTCTATCCGCAGCGTTGCAGTATGAAGAAGCGCGCGGGGAGATCCCCTACGGTGCGACGCTCGTGCCGGCCCCGACCAGACCGAGTTCTGCGCGTGCTCGCGGCGGCGATCACGTCACGGCGATGTGTCGCCACAGCGGGTACCCGACGGTGCCGGTGTTGGCGCTTCGTGAAGGCACCGCCGATCAAGCCCAGCTCTCTGCTGCTGCGCGGCGCACTAACATCGCCACAAATCTTGAGCTTGAGCCCGGTTTTGAAGCGGCGCTTGCCGGACCGTTAATCGTGGTAGATGACGTAGTAACTACCGGCGCTACGTTGGAATCTTCCGTCGCTACGCTGCTCGCTCATGGGGGAGACGTTGCGGCATGCCTTGTGCTCTCCGCGGCGTGATGAAGGTGAATTAAAAGAGGCAGGCCGCGCGACATCGGAGAATTAACATTAGGTATAATTTAGGTGAACCACACCAATAGAAATGTTGGTGAAAAAGTACGGTTCACTAGTAGGGAGGATGCAGATGACTTCTGCCGACGACAATGCACGAGCAACCTTGAGCCCTGAGGCTCAGGTGACCATCACGGGCCGCAACGTGGAGGTGCCCGAACACTTCCAAGAGCGTGTGAACACCAAGCTGGCCAAGATCGAAAAACTCGATCCGACCCTGACGTTCTTCCACGTTGAGCTGCAGCACGAGCCGAACCCACGCCGTGAGGCTCGCGCAAACCGTATCCAGATCACCGCTACCGGCAAGGGCCACCTCGCCCGCGCTGAGGCGAAAGAGGACAGCTTCTACGCTGCTCTGGAATCCGCCATTGGCAAGATGGAGCGCTCCCTGCGCAAGGTGAAGGTCCGCCGCGAGATTTCCCGCTCGGGCCACCGTGCACCGAAGTCCGCTGGCCAGATTGCCGCTGACTTGGTTGCGGAGGCACACGAGGCACGCGTGCCGCAACAGAACTACTACGACGTTGACCCGTACGCGGATAAGGTCGAGGACCAGACTCCTGGGCACATCGTGCGTACCAAGGAGCACCCGGCTACCCCGATGAGCGTGGACGATGCTCTCAGCGAAATGGAGCTGGTGGGGCACGACTTCTACCTCTTCATCAACTCTGAGACCGGACGCCCGTCCGTGGTGTACCGCCGTCGTGCCTACGACTACGGTCTGATCACTCTCGTTGAAGAGGGTGTTGAAGAGACCAAAGAGTAGAGGGACTAGAGACTGAAGATTGGCCTAACGCGTGTCGTGCGTACAATAGCCCTTTAGATAAACAGCTATTTACAAAGGAAGTACGACACGTGTTTGGTTTGTCCAAGCTGCTGCGCGCCGGCGAAGGCCGGACGGTGAAGCGTCTGTCTAAGATCGCGGACCAGGTCATTGCGCTCGAGTCAGAGTACGAGAAGCTGACGGATGAGGAGCTCAAGGCCAAGACCGCCGAGTTCAAAGAGGCTCTTGCTGACGGCAAGAGCCTCGACGACATTCTGCTGGACGCCTTCGCTACCGCTCGCGAGGCGTCCTGGCGCGTCTTGGGGCAGAAGCACTTCAAGGTGCAGGTTATGGGTGGCGCCGCCCTGCACTTCGGAAACGTCGCGGAGATGAAGACCGGTGAGGGCAAGACCCTGACCGCGGTGCTTCCCGCGTACCTCAACGGCCTAAGTGGCAAGGGCGTTCACATCGTGACTGTGAACGACTACTTGGCCAAGCGTGACGCCGAGATGATGGGTCGTGTTCACCACTTCCTTGGTCTTGAGGTCGGCGTGATTCTTTCGGAGATGCGCCCGCCGGAACGCAAGAAGGCGTACGACGCAGATATTACGTACGGAACCAACAATGAGTTGGGCTTCGACTACCTGCGCGACAACATGACGCGCTCCACGGACGAGATGGTGCAGCGCGGCCACAACTTCGCGATCGTCGATGAGGTTGACTCGATCCTTATCGACGAGGCCCGTACGCCGCTGATTATTTCTGGTCCGACGGACTCGACCAGCCAGTTCTACACCGTGTTTGCTCAGCTCGCGCCCCGTATGCGCGAGGGCATTCACTACGAGGTGGACAAGCGCAAGCGCACGATCGGTGTGTCCGAGGAGGGCGTGGAGTTCGTCGAGGACCAGCTGGGCATCGACAACCTGTACTCGCCGGAAAACTCCTCCTTGGTGAGCTACTTAAACAACGCTATTAAGGCGAAGGAACTCTTCGAACGCGACAAGGATTACATCGTCCGTCAGGGCGAGGTGCTGATCGTGGACTCGTTCACCGGCCGTATTCTGCCGGGCCGTCGCTACAACGAGGGCATGCACCAGGCCATCGAGGCCAAAGAGAGCGTTGAGATCAAAAACGAGAACCAGACTCTGGCGACAATCACGCTGCAGAACTACTTCCGTCTCTACGACAAACTCGCAGGCATGACCGGTACCGCAGAGACTGAGGCTGCGGAGCTGCACCAGATTTATAAGCTGGGCGTTGTTCCGATCCCAACGAACAAACCGATGATCCGCCGTGACCGCAGCGACATGATCTTCAAGACCCAGGAAGCGAAGTTCGCTGCCGTCGCCGAGGACATCGCAGAACACGTGGAGAACGGCCAGCCGGTGCTCGTGGGTACGACTTCTGTGGAGCGTTCCGAGTACCTTTCCCAGCTGCTGAATCGCAAGGGCGTTAAGCACAACGTTTTGAACGCGAAGCACCACGAGGAGGAAGGCCGCATTATTGCTGAGGCGGGTCTTCCGGGAACCGTGACGGTGTCCACCAACATGGCCGGCCGTGGTACAGACATCGTGCTTGGTGGTAACCCCGAAGTTTTGGTGGAGCACAAGCTCAAGGAACGCGGACTGGATCCCTTCGAGGATGAAGAGGCGTACCAAGAGGCCTGGGACGAGGAGCTGCCGAAGGCGAAGGAACGCTCCAAGAAGCTTGGCGACGAGGTGCGTGAGGCTGGCGGTCTGTACGTGATTGGTACGGAGCGCCACGAGTCCCGCCGCATTGACAACCAGCTTCGTGGTCGCTCTGGCCGACAGGGTGACCCGGGTGAGTCGCGTTTCTACTTGTCCATGCGCGATGACCTGATGGTCCGCTTCGTGGGCCAGTCGATGGAAAACATGATGAACCGCCTGAACGTGCCGGACGATGTCCCGATCGAGGCGAAGATCGTGTCCAACTCCATTAAGAACGCTCAATCGCAGGTGGAGAACCAGAACTTTGAGACCCGTAAGAACGTCTTGAAGTATGACGAGGTGCTCAATGAGCAGCGCAAGGTCGTGTACCGCGAGCGCCAGGACATCATGGCGGCAAAGGACATCAAGTCCCAGATTCGCCGCATGATCGACGATACGGTTGCCGCGTACGTCGATGGCGCAACCGTTGAAGGCTACGTCGAGGACTGGGACATGGACGAGCTCTGGAGCGCGCTGGAGTCGCTCTACGGCCCGACGATGAGCTACCAGGAACTGATTGATGGCACTGAGTACGGCCGCAAGGGTGAGCTGACCGCCGAACAGCTGCGCAAGGCCGTTACCAAGGATGCGCAGGAGCAGTACGACGCGCTTGAAGAGCAGATTTCTGCGATCGGTGGCGAGGATCAGATGCGTGAGGTTGAGCGCATGGTGATCCTGCCGATCATCGATACCCAGTGGCGCGAGCACCTGTACGAGATGGACTACCTGAAGGAAGGCATCGGGCTGCGCGCGATGGCACAGCGCGACCCGCTGGTCGAGTACCAGAAGGAGGGCGGCGACATGTTCAACGCGATGAACGATTCCGTGAAGGAAGAAACCGTCCGCCAGCTGTTCATGCTGCGCAAGCAGTTCGAGCGTGACGGTGGCGAGACCACCGTCACGCAGGCCTAGCGGAAGACCACCGTCACGCAGGCCTAGACCACCAGCAGTTCACAGGACCCGGAACGATTCGAGCTTTCCGTTCTTGACGGAGCCGACCCAACCGTAGACCTCTTCCCCGCAGGTCGCGGTGCCACAAAATTCGCCAGTGTCGGAGGCGTGGCTGGATAAAATCGTGACGGGTCCTTTTTGTAACCCGCGGCGTTGCCGGGCGCCGACATGTGCGCGAACGACGGCGGCGAATTGGTGGTTGCGTAGATCTGCTACCTGTCGTATGCCGAACGTTGCGTCAAGGGCTACCCGCACTAAAGGTGACAGCGAAGGCTGCTCATCCGGGCGGGGCGGGGCACCGGGTTTGCGTGCGCGGGGCACGAGCACGGAAACGTGCGTGTGACCGGGGACAGGATAAAAAGAATTCATCAGCGTTGCTCCAAATAAATGGGGAGAAAAATCTCCAACAGCAGACGCGACGTGGGCTTGGGTATCATTGTGGCACGCATGGAAGACCACCGCAATGGTCTTCCACCTCAGCTCAAATCGTGTGGGAGGCTTAAACACGTCATGCCGGAAACCAGCAGCGGAAATGGTTCAGGCCAAGTCCAGGGCTTGATCGTCGATTACGTCGGTGTGCTCGACGTTGATGATGAAGACGCGCGTCGTTGGCGCGACCTTTTCAAGGTTGTGCGTGAAGAGGGAGTGGCTACCGCCATCCTGTCGAATGATGAGGGCGGCCCGGCGGCTGACCACATCCGTGAATGGGAGTTCCGTGGCGTTGTAGACGCGGTGGTTCTTTCTGGTGAGGTTGGCGCCGAAAAACCTGAGCGTGCTGCGTTCCAAGCAGCAGCGGATGCAATCGACGTTCCGCTGGAAAAGTGCACCATGATCGATGACAACATTTCCAATGTCCACGGTGCGATTGAGTACGGGATGATCGGGATCCTCCACACCGCGTTTGATCGCACGGTGGTAGAAATCCAGTCGCTTTTAGGCATTGAGGGCGAGTTCTAGTGCGCGTGTACATCCCGGCAACGTTTTCCATGCTTGCCCAGTTGGAAAGCGATGGGTTGATTCATCCCCGCAGTGGGTGGGGTTTCGCGGTCACGGAAGCCCTCAGGGACTTTTACACGGCTGGTGATGATGAAGAGCTCGAAGCGGTTGCTTTCGACGAGGCTGCTCTCGCGTCCATTCGTCTACTCGCGATCGGTGATGAGGTGTTCCCGCACCGCCGGGTGGTCATCTCCGCGGATGTGGATGATTCCGCGGTTGCGGCCAATCCAGACATGGGGGAGGCCGTCGTTAAGCTCGCTGTGCCAGTAGAGGTCGCGAATGTTGCCGCGATCCACGTGGACATCGAAGGCTCAGAGGCCGCGACCGCGAAAGCGATTGAATGCGTGGATGCAGCGGATTTGGGCGACGAGGATGCTGAGCTCACGGTGGGGGATGCGCAAGACAATTACCTCGCGTTCTACCACCCTGATGAGCTGGGTTTTTTGGTGCTGATGGGGTCGGCAGAGACGGATTAATACGTCTCATTACTGCGCAGCGCCGCGAGCAAGCGGCGCACGCCTTCGACGCGCCGTCCTAAAGGCGAATCGGCAGGAAACTCATCCCATGCGCACTCTGGGTCGGCCGGCGGGCCAGCATGAGTGCATCCGCGGGGGCACTTCTCGGCCGCCGCAGCGAGTTCTGGGAATGGCTCGATGACGTTGTCCGAGGACACGTGAGCAAGCCCGAACGAACGGATGCCAGGGGTGTCCACGATCCATCCCGCGGCGTCGCCCTCGGGTAATGGGAGTGCCACCGATTGGGTGGACGTGTGGCGGCCTTTGCCAACGCCGGATACTTCGCCCGTTTCCCGGTTCGCGTCAGGGACAAGCCTGTTGACCAGAGTCGATTTACCAACGCCGGAGTGGCCAATCAGGGCGGAGAGCCGGCCGTGAATTTCCGCCTCCAAGGCCTGGGTGTCGTCTTCGATGCCGGTGCGCAGGACCGTCACATCCAAATCCGCGAGCTCTTGAACGAACTCGCTGGGATCGGCGAGATCCGTTTTAGTCAGGCACACGATGGGGGTGATCCCGCCTACGAACGCCGCGATCAGGGCGCGTTCAACAAATCCGGTGCGCGGGGGCGGATCAGCGGCGGCGCAGACAATAAGCAGCAGCTCAGCATTGGCGACGACGACGCGTTCGTAGGGGTCAGTGTCATCGGCCGTGCGGCGCAGTTCCGAGGATCGTTCCTCACGTTTCACTATGCGGGCGAGGGTGTCTTTCTGGCCCGATGTATCCCCAACGACGCCGACTCGGTCGCCGACCTCAATAGACGTGCGTCCCAGCTCACGCGCGCGCATGCAGACAACCTTGCGCTGTTCGTTGTCAAGCACAACGCCCCAGCGCCCGCGGTCTTTGGTGATGACTAGGCCGTGCTCAGCATTGTCGTGGCTCGGGCGATCCTTGGTGCGGGGCCTGGATCCTTTGCCTGGCCGCACGCGCACGTCGGATTCGTCATACCCCCGAAGCCCTCTAGCCATTGACCATTCCCGTCCACATGTCGGCGAAGCCCGGCAATGTCTTTGATGTGGTCTCGATGTTTTCTACCTCAACGCCCTGGGTTGTCAGGCCGATGATGGCTCCGGCTGTTGCCATGCGGTGGTCAGCGTAGGAATGCCACAGTCCGCCGTGAAGAGGGGATGGGGTGATGCGAATGCCGTCCGGTAGTTCTTCGCAGTTGCCGCCCAGCGCATTGATTTCTGCGGTGAGCGCAGCGAGCCTATCGGTTTCATGGCCGCGGAGATGAGCAATGCCAGTGAGCACGCTTTCAGTTCGCGCTCGTGTTGCCAAAGCCGCCACGGTGGGTGTGAGCTCCCCGATGTCACTCATGTCGATGGTGATTCCTTGTAGTCCATCGGATGGACCCGTGACTTCCAGGGAGTAGGAGGGGCCGTCCGCGACAAGCTCGACGCGAGCCCCCATGTTTTCGAGGATCCCGCGGATCGCGTCACCGGCCTGCGTGGTTGCTGTTGGCCAATGCGGGATCGTGACAGTGCCCCCAGTGACAGCAGCCGCTGCCAAAAACGGAGTTGCGTTAGACAAGTCCGGCTCAATCACCCATGTACGACCCGCGATCGGACCCGGTTGGACGGTCCAGCTTTGATGTTCTGCGCGGCGCTCCTGCGCAACATCTACTCCCGCCGCTTCGAGCATCTCGACGGTCATTTCAATGTGCGGTTGGGAAGGCAAGCTGCCGCCGGTGTGCACCACGGTCACCCCGTGGTCAAAACGCGCTGCAGACAACAGCAGGCCCGAGACAAATTGTGAGCTGGCCGAAGCATCGATTTCGACCGTGCCGCCGGGAGCGGAACCCGTACCCTGCACCGTGAATGGAAGCGTGTCACCCGCGACGGTCACGCCGAGTCCACGCAAGGCGTCCAGGATGGTGCTCATGGGGCGTAAGCGCGCCTGCTCATCACCGTCGAAAAGCACCGCGGAATCCGCGAAAGCCGCAACCGGCGGGACGAACCGCATGACAGTGCCCGCGAGCCCGCAATCGACAGTTCCGCCGCCCAGCGCGCCGGGCTGGACGTGAATGTCAACCTCGTCGCCGATGCGTTCCGTGGTGAAGCGCACACCCATTGATTCCAGAGCGGACTGCATGAGGTCGGTGTCGCGGGAGCGCAGCGCCCCCACGATGCGCGACGGTCCCTCCGCTAGCGCGGTGAGAATGTACGCGCGGTTGGTCATGGATTTTGATCCTGGAATGACCTGGCGGGCGGTGATGGGGTCTGGGTGGTACGGCGCGGGCCACGGTTGCGTCATGCGGCTCATCCTACCGGCACGCATAATGGTGGCCATGTGCGGACGATTTGTTCTTTTCACCACCGACGACGGATTAGTAGACGAAGTGGGACGGTTGCCGGGAGTGGAGGCGGTAGAGACCCCGCAGGGGCTGCCGGGGCCGAGGTACAACGTGGCGCCTACCCAGACGGTGCCGTTGATCCGCTTCGAGCAGCTCGACGGGGGAGAAGCGGCGTCAAAAGCTGTTATTGAGCCCGCACGCTGGGGACTTTTTCCCAGCTGGAAGAAAGATGATTCCGGCCCGCCGCTGTTCAACGCGCGCGGAGAGACGGTAGCGGAGAAACCGTCGTTCCGCTCCAGCTTTGCCTCGCGCCGGGCCATTATGGTGCTCGACGGCTACTACGAATGGCACGAGAAGAAGCCGTACTTCATCACTCCGGACGAAGGGCTGTTGTACGCGGCCGCGTTATGGGACACGGGTTTGGATCAGCTGTCCACAACGATGGTGACCACGGACTCCACTGGCGCGATCGCCTGGCTACACCACCGCCTGCCGCTGTTTCTGCGCCCTGATGAAATTGCGACGTGGGTTCACGGGACCCCAGAAGAAGCGCTGGAGTTACTTCACCCGTCACGGATGGCGGAGGCGCTTCAGTGGCGCCCGGCAGCACAAGAGGTGGGCAACGTGCGTAATGAGTACGCGGAGCTTATCGGCGAGGGTGAATTTACGCGGGAGCCTGCTTAGGCTTCGAGGTCCGCGAAGGTGCCGTCGGCGTGGTCAATTAGCTGCTGGGGCGAAATTTCGACGCTGAGTCCGCGCGCGCCGGCGGAAACGGTGATGAGTTCAGCGTCCTTAACCGAGTTGCTAACAAACGTGGGCAAGGCGGTCTTCTGCCCAAAAGGTGAGATCCCGCCCACGATGTAACCGGTGACCCGCTGCGCGTCCTTGGGATCAGACAGCGCCGCGGTCTTCCAACCGAGTGCGCGGGCCGCCTTCTTCAAACTCAACCGCGCGGAAATAGGGACGCAGCACACCCCGAATTCACCCTTGTTTGCAACCACCAAGGTCTTCAGCGCCAGCGTGGGGTCAATTTCCAGCTCTTCCACTGCGTGCGCTCCGAAGTGGTCATTACCAGCCTCATAGGACAGGAGGCGGTAGCTCACGCCAGCGGCGTCGAGCACGTTCAGTGCGGGGGTCTTGGAAGCCATGGACGCCACCGTACCAAGTAGACTTCCAAGTTATGGCTGAAACTGATGCCGATGTAGTACGAGCGGATTCCACCGACGCCGAGCTTGCACAGCGCTTCGCGGACGAAGCGATGCCGCTGCTGGACCAGCTCTACGGTGGCGCGCTAAAGATGACCAGAAACCCGCAGGACGCGGAGGACCTCGTCCAGGAGACCTACCTCAAAGCCTTCAACGCGTTCAACTCGTTCAAACCCGGTACTAACCTCAAAGCCTGGCTATACCGCATTATGACGAACACCTACATCAACAACTACCGCAAGAAGCAGCGCCGTCCGATTGAAACATCAGCGGAAGACGTCACCGACCGGCAGCTGTATACCTCCAGTTCGCACGATTCCACGGGGCTGCAGTCGGCGGAAGTTGAGGCCTTGAAGAACCTGCCGGACAGCGCAATCGCGGACGCGATGAACTCGCTGAACGACGATTACCGGATGGTGGTCTACTACTCCGACGTGGAGGGTTTGGCCTACAAGGAAATCGCCGAAGTGATGAATATCCCATTGGGGACTGTGATGAGCCGGCTCCACCGCGGAAGAAAACAGCTCCGCGAGTTGTTGAAAGACGTAGCACAAGAACGCGGCATCGGTGTTGGTAGCACCCCTGCCAACACGGGAAGCGATCAGGAGAACTAGCCATGGCCCAAGACTGCTGCATCGACCATGATGAGGCGCACGCTTTGCTGTGCGAGCTGTTCGATGAGGACATCACCGCAGAACGCAAAGAAGAAATCCGAGCGATCATCAGAAAGTGCCCCGACTGCTTCCGGCAGCTCGGCCGCGAAGAAGAGATCCGGTCACTGGTGAAGCGCTGCAACTGCGCAGACCGCGCCCCAGAAAGCCTCCGGCAGCGGATCGTGCAAACAATTTCTATCAGCTACACCGAGGCCACGATCTACCGCGCATAGCACGGGCACAAAAATCGCCCCGCCTATCAGCTCCTTTAAGAACTGGGGCAGGGCGATTGGTTGTTCGCGATACTTATGCGTTTGGACGCTTACCGCGGTTTGCGCTCTTCTTGCGACGGTCCTTGCGCTTACGGCCACGCTTGCTCATGGTGAACTCCTTTGTGCTATTGGATTTAGTCCAATTAACCCTATCGGCAGGGCACGCCGTAGGGATAATCGGTCCGCGGTTTAGGCAGAAACTGCAGCGCGCTTGCGGGCCTTGTTGCGGCGCTTGAGTGCGCGGCGCTCTTCTTCAGACATACCGCCCCACACGCCAGCGTCCTGGCCGGTTTCAAGTGCCCACTTCAGGCACATGGAGCTAACTGGGCAGCGGTGGCAGACCAGCTTGGCCTGCGCGATCTGGGCAAGTGCGGGGCCGGAGTTACCGACCGGGAAGAACAGTTCGGGGTCTTCGTCGCGGCATACTGCTTCGTGGCGCCAATCCATGGTGATGTCTCCTTTTTAAAAAAGTCTGGATTAAAAGTGTGGTTAAATATTCTGGGTGTTGTGAGTGCGCGCCACTAGCAGCCCTTTTAGCGGGGATAACAGGAAAACTCGGGCATGCGCGAAGGCAGGCGAGTAGACGTCATCCTCGTGTGAGGGCTTTACGCGGGTGTGTCCTTGCGGGTGGACCGGGCGGTGTTTCTCGTTGGCTGCGAGACCCGTCATCCGATTCACTTTTTGTTAACTTCCTAGCGGCTGGAAGTTAATGGCTAGGTAACTAGCACTTTGTTTTTGCTACCCGACGATAATGACACGTTCACGCCGGTTCCGCTAGGGTTACAGGCAATAATGTGACCTAATTCATAGCGAAGTAATTTGGTTATCCAACCTGACTAAGGGTAAACGCGCCTTGGGTGCGGCTGGAATGATGGTGGCGTCGCGTGGGGCGATACACTGTTCCCGTGAGTGAATATGAGAGCCTGCCAGCACCAATCGCTATGAAGGTGGCTGCCGTAGCCGCGATTATCCAGTCGGTGGCCGTGATTGGCTACGGCGTTTACTCCGCTGTGGAAACAGCGCGTGGTGGGGGAGAATCGTCGATTGAGTCCACGACGGGTGCCGCCGATTTCGTGGGTTATGGCACGGCCGTTTTCATCATCGCGGTCTTCGGTTTTGTGATCTACGCGGCCGTGAACATTCTGCGCGGCCGGCAGTGGGGGCGCACGCTGATCATCTACATCAACATCATTTTGCTCGGCGTGGCGTTCTTCATGTTCCAAGGCGGTGCTGCCCAGCTTGGGGCTGTCACGGTGGCGTCCGTGATCGTGGTGTTAGTTGCGGCGCTTCACCCGAAGTCGCGCCACTGGGCCGAGTCAAACTTCGTCGCTAAGCGTGAGGCGCAGGCACAGAGTTCACGTTCAACTAGACGGTAGCGTCAAGAATTACTAGTTCTAAGCCACGCTTTTCGACGATCGTAGGGCCAGCGGACGCCACGGATACTGGCCCGTTGTAGCCACCGCGATCCACGGGAATGTTGGTTTCAGCTTGCTTGGTTTTCCAGTTGGCCACGGTGATGTTGCCGGGGGTGGCAAACAGGAGCCTGTCAGCAACCGCGACGCCCGTGCCCAGGGGTGTGTCCTTGAAGATGAGCGTGACCTGCAGATTATTGGGGTCGAGCAGCATGAGGTTCGTGCCGTCGTGGTACGTCATGTTTTCCGGCAAGTCAGACGTCTCAACCCTGGCAACACCGAAGGCAGCGTTCGATAGAAGGTTGGACGGGGGCACTTCCGCCTTGGCTGTGGATGAGCCGTCTTGGCGGTACGCAGCCACTGTGCTTTCCGCCGGATCATAGATGGCCGCGAGTTCTTGGCCAACGGCCACCAGATAGGAGCCATCCGGAATGAGGACGGAAGAATGCAGCTCCGGTTTACGGGAATCTTCCGGGGTGGTCTTCTGCAGCCGCAGGTAGCTACCGTCTTCGCACTTTTCGGTGACGGCGAATAGGTCGGACCGCGTCATCGCTGAGGTGAGCTCGCAGTCGGGATTGGGCTGCATGTTAGGTTCTTGGGGCGCTTCCACACGTCCGTATTCCACGGTGCGCACCATGTCGTCGCGCCACAGCTCGGCGCGGGTTTGGCCCACGATTCCAACGCGGTCGTTAGACGCAAAGCTCACAACGTCATCGGGCGCAGAAGAAGAACGCGTCCGGTCATACTGCCCGGTTGCCGCGTTGATGGCCACGACATCACCGCATCCGACTGACGTGCGGTAGATGGCAACGACCTTGTTCCAGGCGCTTTCTAAACCACACAGCTCCGCATCTTTGCGGGTGTATGACCACACCTTGGTCTGGTCGGCCTTGTACGCAGTGATCGTGTTGTCGGAGTAGGCAACGATCAGTCCGTTGACTACCAGCGGGCGCTGCCGCGGGGATTCGTCAGCAACGCGCCAGCTTTCCGTCAGTGCGCTCGGCACAACGGCAAGGACGCCTTGGTCCGGGACTTCCTCCGCAGCAGTTTCAAGGTGTGCCTGCCTGATCGGTGCGCTAAAAAACGCCCACACTAAGGCAACGCAGCACACGGCTGCGATAACGGCGGTGGCGATTAGATCATTCTTTGTGCGGCGCAGAGGTGTGCTCATCGGCGATTACGCTTCCTTCCGTTTCCACCTTTTCCGCGTGGGGTGCGGCGAGGGCTGCCTCCGCCGCGGGAGGCGTGAACCTCCCGGGCTGGACCGACGGTTGATTCGGCATCCTCCGGGATATCCAACGCCTCGTACAGTTCCGGGGAGGTGGAGAACCACGATGGGGGTTCCGGCTGATCAAGGCCAAGTTCGTCGCTGATCAGCTTCCACTTCGCTGCCTCATCAAATCCCACCAGGGTCACGGCAGTGCCAGAGCGCCCAGCACGCCCCGTGCGCCCGATGCGGTGGACGTAGGTCATGGGATCATCGGGGGTCTGGTAGTTGATCACGTGGGTGACATCCTCGACGTCGATTCCACGGGCAGCCACGTCGGTGGCGACCAGGATTTCCACTGTTGCTTCGCGGAATGCGTTCAAAGAACGTTCGCGCGCTACCTGACCAAGATCACCGTGGACCGATCCAACCTTGAAGCCGCGTGCTGCGAGATCTTCTGCAACTTCCGCTGCCGTTCTTTTCGTGCGCGTGAAGATGATGGTTCGTCCGCGGTTTCGCGCCTGAAGGATCTTGGCCGTGACTTCGGGCTTGTCCATCCGGTGTGATTGGAACACCACCTGGTTGGTGGTTTCATGCAGCGAGGATTCGTCGGGGGACTCTGCTCGGATGTGGATAGGCGTGTTCATCATCGAACGAGCGAGGGTGAGGATCGGCCCCGGCATCGTTGCTGAAAACAGCATGGTCTGCAGCGGCTGGGGCAGCGCACCCCACAATTTCTGGATGTCCGGGAGGAAGCCCAAGTCAAGCATTTCGTCGGCTTCATCGAGGACAAGAATCGCTACCTGGTTGAGCTGCAGGTCGCCGCGTTCGTACAAATCCAGCAGACGGCCCGGGGTGCCAACAACCACATCGATGCCGTTGTTCAACGCCTCAATTTGCTCGTCGTAGGGGCGCCCGCCATAAATCGTCGCTAAGCGAAGAGGCGTGTTCTTCGCAGCAAGCGCGAGGTCTTCACCCACCTGGACTGCGAGTTCGCGCGTGGGCGTGACAACGAGGGCGCGCGGCGTGCCGTCGAGTTCGGCGATGTCCGCGGAGTCGAAGACGCGATCGAGCACGGCGACGCCGAACGCGAAAGTCTTGCCCATGCCGGTGCGGGCTTGGCCGATGAGATCCCGGCCATCAAGAGCCAACGGCAAGGTGAGCTCTTGAATGCTGAAGACACGGCGCACCCCGTGATCAGCGAGTGCGTCCACGATTTCTGCCGCGACGCCAAGCTGCGCGAACGTTGGTGGCACAGCCGATGCTGACTCGGGAGCTTTCTCGGGTTGCGTAGGCACGTCAGTAATCTTAACTGGCCGCGGTTACAATATGACTATTAGTTACTGGAGCTTAGAAGAAGCTTTCAAAAGATGAGGGAGTGCACTTAGATGGAATTGAAGATTGGCCTCGTGGATAGCCCCCGGGAGCTTTCCGTTACCTCCAGCGCCGACCAAGCTGATGTGGAAGGACAAATTGTCAGCGCCATTGAGTCGGGCGACGCGACCGTGACCTTTGAAGATGAGCGTGGCATGCGCTTTGTAGTGCGCACCGACCGCATCAACTACGTGGAGCTCGGGACGTCGTCTCAGCGGACAGTGGGCTTTGGCGGGGCATGAGTAACCACCGCCGCCCACAGCCGCAGTCTGATCCCGCCCTCGTGCGATTTGCGCGAGTCTACGGGTGGCGTGCGTACGCCATCCCGGTGTTGGCGGTAGTGACTGTTTTCCTCATCATGAGCATCCTGCGCACGCCGGAGGATGAGATGGTGGGCGCGCACACCAGTGAAGCACAGCCGACGTCGCTTCAGGCCCCGCGCCAGTTGCCCGAGGGCGACGTTGCTCCGACCCAGTTGCCGCCTGGCGCCGAGTTCGCGCAGCAGGGGGATGGAACGTACCGCACCGTCGGCCAGCCCGGCGCCACCGTGGGCGAGGGCAAGGAAAATACAGTCCGCTACGTGGTGGAAATTGAAAACGGTGTGAATACCACCGGTTATGGCGGGGACGAGGCATTCGCGGCGATGGTCGATGCCGTCCTAGCTGACCCGCGCGGGTGGACTAATGACCCAAGGTTTCGGTTTGAACACGTTGCTCCCGACCAGGACCCGACTCTGCGCATTCAGCTGACGTCGGTGGGGACAACGCGGGAGAAGTGCGGGGCGGACATTGAGATCGAAACGTCCTGCCGCCTGCTTGACCAAGAAACGGAGCAGGATCGCGTGCTGATTAATGAATCACGCTGGGTGCGCGGCGCCGTGCCGTTCCAAGGTGACCTGGGGCAGTACCGCCAGTACATGGTGAATCATGAGGTCGGGCACGCGCTGGGCTTTGCTGATCACGTTCCGTGCGGTGGGCCGAACCAGCTCGCGCCGATCATGATGCAGCAGACCTTGAGCATGAGCAACGCTGAGCTACGCAAGTTCTCTAATGAGTCCGTGTATCCGGATAACACAGACACCTGCCGCCCCAACCCGTGGCCGTACCCGCGTCCGTCTTCTACCTAGAGCTCAAAGCCGGCACTTCACGCCTAAGAAAGGATTCCCGATGGCGATTATCCCCGGGCATGTACTGACGTCGTTTAATGCCGAGGGTGCTCCGCTGCAGCCATTGGGGCCAGCGTGGGATAACGGCGTGCGGTGCGGCACGATTGCGATTGGTTCTGCACCCTCGCACACGAAGTGGTCGGCTGGGGTGCGTGAAAAGCTGCACGTGGAGGGCCTGCGCATTGCGCGGCCCGTCCGTTCCTTCGATGGGCGTTTGGTGGTCGGCGGCTACCGCGCTTCCGATTTCATCGACGGCTTGCCGCAGGCTCGTATCGACGAGGCGGTGGCTGCTGCGTTGCGCTTGGATGACGCGCTCGCGGAGGCGAAAGTAGAGGTCCCGCGGCTGGATAATGACACGGTCTTTGCGCGGGCGGATCGGGCAGTGTGGGAGGAGCACACGGTTGGGCCACACGGCCAAGCGGTACACATGGATTTCCTGGGGACGTGCGTTTTTTCAGGCAGTTTGCCACCGGCTATCACCGACATCGTGCCTCCAGTGTTCCCGCGTCCGCGTGGGTTTAGCGCGGCGCTCGTGCTTATCGACGGCCTGCTGGCGGGAGCGGTCGATGAGGGCGTGCTGGAGCGGTGGTCCCACGTCCCCGACATCGGGTTCCTGTGTGAACGCGCGCTGGACTACCGGGAAATGGTTGCCGTGCAGCTCGGGAACACGAAATCGAACGAGAGTTCGATATTTGAGAGTGTCCGTGCGCTGCTCGTGTCCTAGCGCCCTGTAAGAATTGGTCCATGGCTTCGAAGCAGGGACGTACCTCACCGCCCACACCTCGGGTGAAATTAGTGGAGAATTCCGCCCGCCCGCTTAACCGGCAGTGGGATCATGACCTGCCCACCGAAGGGCGCGTGAAGGTGACAGGGGAGGCAGGATCCGGGGTCACCAGCTTTTTGATCGACACGGCTGTGAACGTCATTGAACGTGGTGCTGATCCGTCGGGGGTTGTCTTCATCACGTCTTCTAAGGACGCAGCGGCGCGCGTTCGCCGCGCAATCGGCGTGCAGTTGAGTCAATCGCAGTTCCTCGTTGATGAACCGATTGCCCGTTCCGTTCATTCCCTAGCGTTTGCGATCGTCCGCCAGCGTGAAGGTGAACAGATCCGGTTAATCTCCGGTGCGGAGCAAGACATGGCTATCCGGGATCTGTTGGCTGGCCATGAGGAATATGGGACGGGGTCGTGGCCCCTCCAACTGCGCCCAGCCTTGCCACTGGTGGGGTTTGCGCGTCAGCTGCGCGATTTCTTGCTCCGCGCGGTGGAGCGCGGCGTAACGCCCAATGACCTGCGGGAAGCTGGAGCGGACAATTCTATTCCCGTGTGGTCTGCAGCTGGGGACTTCTTGGAGGAATACCAAAAAGTCATGGCGCTGTACGGAACCAAGAGTTACTCCGCCTCAGAGCTGGTCGCGGAGGCAGTGCGGGGCCCACTCCCGGAGAAGTGGCACACGGTGATCGTCGATGATGCCCAGCACCTGTCGCCCTCGGCGGTTGAGCTGGTCCGCCGGTTGTCCAGCGCTGCGCATCTCACCGTGGTGGGCGGGGACAGCGAGCAAAGCGTGTTCCAGTTCCGTGGTGCCGCACCAGAATTCTTTCGTGAATTTGATGCCCCCACGATTGACCTGGGGCGATCTCGCCGAAATCCAGAGACCGAAGTGGTGATTGCCGGAAGTGCCTCCTTGGGCACGGCGGCGGTGGTTGACCGCGTGCGCCGAACGCACTTGGGCGTCGAAGGTGTTGCGTGGAAAGACATCGCGGTGATTGTGCGCTCGACGTCCATGATTGAGCCGATTAGGCGCGCACTCATCCAAGCCCGCGTCCCGGTGGCGGTCGATCCCACGGACGTGGTGTTGGTGGACCAGCCCATCGTGCGGGCGATGATGCTGGGCTTGGAAGCTCTCAACGGGGAACTCAGTACCGCGCAATGGCGTGAGCTGTTGCTCAGCCCTGTTGGCGGTTCGGATCCGGTGAGCCTGCGCAAGCTGCTTCGCGGGCTTCGGCGCGGTAACCCGGACCGGCGCCCTGAGGAAACATTGAGCGACCTGATTGCTGGCGACTTAAGTGATGCGGCTGCTCTTGGGGATTTCGAATCTGTGTTGACGGAAAGAGAGCACGCAATTTTGCAGCGCATCCGTTCAGTGCTGGGCGCGGGCCGTGCCGCATTGGAAGCAGGCGAGGGCGTGGAGGCGGTTTTGTGGGCCGTGTGGTCTGCCACGGGTTTGAGCGAACGGCTGCTTCATACCGCCTTGCGCGGCGGCGCAACAGGGTCGCAGGCGGACCGCAGTCTGGATGCAATCATGGCGTTGTTTGACGCCGCGGGCGATTTTGCGGAACGGCGTGAAACTGCCGGACTAGATGCCTTCATCGCCCACATTAACGGCCAGGAACTTCCCACGGGAGTGCGCGATCGTCGCGTTGCTCGCCCTGACGCTGTCGCGCTTTTGACCGCGCACGGCGCGGTAGGCAAAGAGTTCCAGATGGTCGTAGTAGCCGGTGTGCAGGAAGGGTCCTGGCCGCAGTTAAGTGAAACCGGCTCCATCTTCCGCCAAGAAGACTTCATTGATTACCTAGATTCCGGTATCGATCCCGCGACCCCAATTTCACATGTGCGGGATCGTCTTGCGGAGGAACGGCGGCTATTCCACGTCGCTACCACTCGTGCTCACAAAAAACTTGTTGTGACGGCGGTGGATGTTCCCGACGGCGATGAGATTGTTGAACCATCGCGGTTTGTTGATGAGCTGTTGGAAAACGTGGGCACTGAACCGACGGTCTACGCCGCAGGGGAACCACTTCGCGTTCTGGCGCGGGAGGATCTCATCGCCGAACTACGCCGCAATGCTGCTGATGAGTCCGCCGATGAAAAAGTGCGCGAGGCTGCAGCAGAGCATCTAGCGCAGCTGGGTAACGCCGGAATCGCCGATGCGTCACCTGAGAAGTGGTGGACGCTCACGGAGCCGTCGACAAGCGAGGCGATGCCCACCCGCAACCGACTGTCCCCCTCCCGGATTGAGGCTTTGCTGAAGTGCCCGATGCGCAGCGTGGTTGAAGACAAAGTAGTGCCGTTTACCAGCACGCACATGGCGAAGGGAAACTTACTCCACTACTACTTCGAGGCCTTGGAACGCGGCGCTGATTATGAGGCTGCGAAGGCGATGACTCTCGCCGCCTATGAGTCGCTGTTTGACGTTCCCTTTTGGATGGCTGAGTCTGATCGCGCAGCGTTTGCTACGGTGCTGGAGCGATGCCGGAACTGGCTACGGGCTGTTCCGGATGAGCGCCGACTCCTCGGCGTTGAGGTCCCCGTGGAGGTTCAGGTAGCACACGACCTGACGATCAGCGCCCGCATTGACAGGCTCGAGGATCTTGGGGACAACACCGTTCACGTTTATGACCTAAAGAGCGGGATGAACGCTCCGACTAAGGCGAAAATGCCGGACCATGCGCAGCTGGCTGCCTACCAGCTCGCGTTGAGCAAAGGCAAAGTGAAAATGACGCACGGGCAGCCCACCGTGGTCACCGCCGACGACCATGAGGCCGCCTTGAACGTAGATGGTGCGACGCTGTTGTACCCAGAAAAAAGCCAAAAAGTGACCGCGTTGACCCAAGAGGCGAAAACTGCGGAAGAACTCGACGAGTTTCTGGAGCTGATCAGCTCACTTCCGGCAGAGATGACGGGCCCACGACTACGCGCGCAGGCTGGCGACCACTGCACGTACTGCAAGATCAAGGCGCTGTGCCCAGTGCAGCCGGAAGGAGAGAAGGTGCACCATGGTTGATTCAGTTGAAAACTTTGCTCCCATCGACCCCGCTGAGCTGTGGCGTCGCCTTGGGCACAAACCCACGCCGACGGACCAGCAAGCTGGGGTAATCGGTGCTCCCCCTGGGCCACTGTTGGTTGTTGCCGGGGCCGGCGCCGGAAAAACTGAAACCATGGCGAATCGAGTTCTGTGGCTCGTCGCCAATGGTTTTGTCCGGCCTGAGGAAGTTTTAGGGTTGACCTTTACCCGCAAAGCGGCAGCGGAACTGAACCGCCGTATTCGCCGCAGTGTGGAACGGCTTTCTACACGCGAAGACGTGATGCGTGACGTAGACCCTTCCGGGACGTTGGCGAAGTCCCTCGCTGTTGTTGCGCCGTCGGTGTACACGTATGACGCGTACGCGGGTCACTTGGTCCGTGAATACGGTCTGCTCGTTCCGGTGGAGCCGGATTCACGCTTGATCACTCAGGCCGAGCTGTACGCGATCGCGCGCGATGTGGTCTCCAATTATCAAGGCACACTCGTCGATGATGGGGGACAGACCCCGGCGGTTTCCACTGTTGTAGCCAACGTCTTGGCTTTGTACAACAAGATGGGCAATGAGCTGACCAATGAGGATTCGCTGGCGCTCCACGCCGAAGCATTCACGTCGGCGGTCAATGAATTTCCCAAACCCAATGCAACGCTGCGCAAGTGGCGCGACAACCAGAACCTGCGCATGCGCATGCTTCCGTTAGTGCACGCGTTGCGGGATGAGTTGAAAGCGCGCGGTCTGTCAACGTTCAACGAGCAAATGTCGGCCGCCGCCACCATCGCGAGGGATCACCCGGAGGTTGGTAAAGCCCAGCGGGCGCGGTACCGGGTGGTCATGCTGGATGAATACCAAGACACGTCCCATGCGCAGCGCATTTTGCTCCGCAGTTTGTTTGGTCGTGGCCGCGATGCCGGCAGCCAGTTCCCACATCCACTGACAGTGACAGCGGTGGGTGATCCGATGCAGGCAATCTACGGTTGGCGTGGCGCCACGTCGGCGAACCTGGGTGCGTTTACTCATGACTTCCCCACGCCGGATGACAAGCCAGCGGACAAACTGCAATTGACCATCTCGTGGCGTAACCCGCCGGAGGTGCTCACACTGGCCAATCATGTGTCAGACACCCTGCTTGGCCCCGCGGGGGATAGCAGCCGCCCTGTGGAACCTCTTCAAGCCAATCCCTTCGGCGGGGCCGGGACAGCAGAGCTGGGTTACTTTGCCACGGCCGAAGAGGAACTGAATTTCGTCGCGGATGCTTTAGCGAAGGAGTACCAGCGCTGCACTGAAGAGCAAACGCCTTTTGATGCTGCGGTGCTTGTTCGAAAGAACCGCCACTCTGCCGGTATTGCTCGCGCCCTGGAAGAACGCGGTGTCCCGTATGAAGTCGTCGGTGTTGGTGGCCTGCTCACGGTGCCTGAAATCAAGGACGTAGTGGCGCTTATGACCATGCTGGTCCGGCCCGATGATTCCGCAGCTGCTCTGCGGATTCTGGGTGGGCCACTATGCGGGCTTGGGCTGAAAGATTTGGTTGCTCTTGCGCAGAGGGCCACGAACCTCACGGGAGCGGGCACCAAGACCAATCACCGTGATGATGAGGCAGAACTAAGCACTGACCCGCTGGAACGGCTTGGTCAACAGATTGAGCGGTTGAAACTGGAAGCGGTTGCGGAACCAGGTGAAGTTCAATCGCAGGCGGGGCTTGGTGATGCTCTTGCGGACCTAGGGGAGGAAGACCGTTACAGCGCTGAGGGACTTCGGCGGCTACGTCAGCTGGCCTCCATGTTGCACCAGCTGCGGCGCAACAGCTTGGGCAAGCCGTTGCCAGATCTCATCGATGACGTGGTCAGTGCAAGCGGGTTGCGGATTGAGGTTCTGGCGCGGAACTCACCGACCGGGACGGTACACCTGGATCGGTTCGCGGACGTTGCCCTTGCCTACCCGGGGTCTGACGTGGAGGGTTTCCTCGACTACCTAGCATTGGCTGCTGAACACGAAGATGGTTTGGCCCCGGGCGCTGTCCCCGCGAAGGACAACCGCGTTCAGATCATGACTGCCCACAAGTCCAAGGGCATGGAGTGGGAAATCGTGTCCGTACTGCATGCCGATGAGTCGACGTACAAGAGCGAAAAAGAAACCTTCCTCAATCGGGTTACCCACTTCCCAACGAGGGACTTCCGCGTCGAAGAGGTTCTCGCGGCTACTGAAAATAAGAAAGAATTTGAGGCCTACTGCAGTGACTACATGGAACGGCAGAAGGAGATCCAGGACGAAGAATCCACGCGTTTGTTCTACGTTGCCATTACGCGCGCAGCCCGGCGGCTACTGGTTACGGCGTCCGAAAAGCCACCGTATGGCCAATTTGAGGCCCTACACGCAATTGCCGAATCAAATGAGGATTTACCAGGCATCCAGGTGCTTCATTGGTGGGATGGGGTTGAGGCCGAGGATGAGTCTGAGCCAGATCCTTTAGTTGGTCTGTGGCCTGATCACTCCCCGGAACCTAACCAACGCCATGCCGCCGATCTGGTTCGGTCCGCTGGTGACGCGCTCTTTCCAGTGGCAGATGATTCCGAGGATCAGGTAGTGGATCAATGGGCAGTGGATTCCGCCGCCATCATTGAGGAATTCAAGGATGCACAGAACCCAGTGTTGGAAGTGGAGCTTCCGCAGGAGCTCACTGCATCGGATGTGGTGGCACTTCGCGCGGATGCAACGGAGTTTGCGCGCCGAGCACGTCGACCGGTTCCGTTCAAACCCAACGCCTACGCCAAGCGCGGAACCGCTTTCCACGAATGGATTGAGGGCTTTTACGGCGCGCGCCCGTTGCTAGATGAGGATGAGCTGCCCGGGATTGATGAAGCGGACTTTGATGCCGCAACACTCGCACGGTTGAAGGATGCGTTTGCTTCCAGCCACTGGGCGTCCAAGACCCCTGTGAAGGTGGAGCACCCGTTTGAGATCGCGTTGGGTTCCGCGGTGGTGAGAGGCAGGATCGATGCTGTCTTTGAAACCGACGACGGGTGGATCGTTGTCGACTGGAAAACGGGAACTAAGCCCGCACCGCGCCAGATGGAGTCCGCGAAGCTCCAGCTCGCGGTGTACCGCGAAGCGTGGAAGCGCTATGTGCGCGACGATCGCCCCATTCAGGCTATGTTCTTCTACGTACGTGACGGCGAAGATTTTGCCCCGCGTGACTTACCTGAGCGTGATGAACTTGAACGGTTACTGCAAACATCGGTTCAGGCAGGTCTATTGTCGAGTGATGGGTGAAAGGCGGTGATGGCGGGTGGCCTTCCGAAGCAAGCTGGGTTTACGGGACCGGTTCAGAAATGACGGTGAACTGACAAACCTTCCTGATCACGCGTTGCTGAACGTTATTCGGTTGCCGCAGTCAGCCCGTGCGACCCCATGGGTGTTGTTCACCAGCAGGATCGGCTACGCCGTGCTCATCGTGTTCGTGATCGCGCTCGTGGTCTATTTCGATCGGGGTGGGTATTCCGAGCCGCTGACGTTCATCGACGCGGTGTATTACTCCACGGTGTCGTTGTCCACCACCGGATACGGTGACATCACCCCGGTCACGCAGACCGCGCGACTGATCAACATCTTTATCATCACACCAGCCCGAGTTGCCTTCCTGATGCTCTTGGTCGGTACAACGCTGTCGGTGCTCACTGAAGATTCGCGAAAAACGCTGCAACTACAACGGTGGAGGAGAACCGTGCGCAACCACACCATTGTCATTGGATACGGGACAAAAGGCCGTTCCGCGGTCGACGCGTTGTTGGCTGAAGGCATGCTGCCCTCCCACATCGTTGTCATTGATGGCGACAAGGAAGCTCTCGCGCACGCTGAGAACAAGGGAATCGTGGCTGTTCACGGTAACGCGACGAAGTCCGACGTGCTGAAGATCGCGGGTGTGTCCCGCGCGCGTTCAGTTGTGGTAGCCCCTTCCTCCGATGACACCGCGGTGCTTGCTACGTTGTCGATCCGCGAAATCAACCCCAGCGTCCACATTGTCGCGTCCGTTCGCGAAAGCGAAAACCAGCACTTGCTTGAACAATCGGGCGCGGACTCAGTGGTGATCTCCTCTGAAACCGCGGGTCGCCTCCTAGGTATCGCGACCGCGACGCCGTCGGTGGTGGAGATGGTGGAAGATCTACTCAGCCCCGATGAAGGATTCGCGGTGGCGGAGCGAGTGGTTAGTGACGATGAGGTGGGAGCCAACCCGCGGCACCTCGCTGACATTGTCCTCGGTGTGGTGCGTTCGGGTGAGCTTTACCGTATCGATTCCCCAGAAGCGGAGACCGTGGAGCCCGGGGACAGGTTGCTCTACATCCGTTACGCCGACGGTGCGGCGGATACGCAGAATCCCCTTGAGCCCCCGGAAGAGGACTAGGGATGGTCGACCTAGCGCAGCTTGATCCTGATCAGCAGGTTGCCGCATCCGCTCCGCGGGGGCCGGTATGCATTCTGGCCGGCGCTGGTACGGGTAAAACCCGAACGATTACCTACCGCATCGCGCACTTGATCGATGAGGGCTTTGTTTCCCCGCAGAGGGTTCTGGCCGTCACGTTCACGTCGCGTGCCGCCGGGGAAATGCGTGATCGGCTTCGCGTAATGGGCATCTCGGGTGTCCAGGCGCGCACGTTCCACGCGGCCGCGCTGCGCCAACTCCGCTACTTCTGGCCGCAAATCGCGGGTGATCTCCCGTGGCAGCTGATTGACAACAAGTTTCCGCTCGTCGGACGCGCCGCGCGGGCAGTGGGTATGGAATCCCACAAGGACATGGTTAGGGACCTGCTGGGGGAGATTGAGTGGGCGAAAGCCTCGCTGATTTCCCCTTCGGCGTACGTGCAACGGGTTGAGGAGAGCCCGCGTACACCGCCCGCGGATGCGGAGAAAGTGGCGGCTGTCTACCAGCGGTATGAAGACTCGAAGACAAGCCCTGACGGGATGTTGTTGGATTTCGATGATCTGCTGTTGCACGTTGCCGGCGCGTTGGAAAACGCCCCTGCCGTAGCCGAGGAATTCCGCGCGCAGTACCAAACGTTTGTGGTGGATGAATACCAAGACGTCACGCCGTTGCAGCAAAGGGTGCTGGATGGGTGGTTAGGTGGTCGCGATGATCTCACCGTTGTGGGGGACGCGAACCAGACCATTTATTCGTTTACGGGGGCAAGCCCCGACTATCTGCTGAACTTCTCCCGGAAGTACCCGCACGCAACGGTGGTGAAACTGCAAAGGGACTACCGTTCCACACCGCAGGTCACGGATCTGGCAAACACAGTGATCGGCAAAGCGACTGGGCGCGTAGCGGGAACCCGATTGGAGCTGCAGGGCATGCGCGCCCCGGGGCCGGAGCCAACGTTCGCGGCCTACGATGATGAACCGACGGAGGCGCGCGAGGTAGCGCGCGCGATCTCCACGTTGATTGCACAGGGAGTTCCGCCGCGGGAGATCGCGGTTTTGTACCGCATAAACGCACAGTCAGTTGCGTTTGAGCAAGCATTGTCGGACGCCGGGATCGTGTACCAAGTGCGCGGTGGTGAAGGATTCTTCACTCGCCCCGAGGTGCGTGAAGCAATCTCCGCGCTGGTGAAAGCCGCGCGGCGAACAGACTTGCCCGATGACCCGGTAGCAATCGCAAAGGCCGCGCTTGCCCCGCTGGGCTTGAGCGCCACTGAACCCGAAGGTGCGCAAGCCCGTGAGCGTTGGCAAGGGCTCAACGCACTGGTTGGCCTGATCACGGACATCATCGCCACGCAGGAGGCCGACAGCCTCGAAGGGGTTCTGCGTTCCCTGCGCACCCGCGCTGAATCCAAGCAGCCGCCGTCTGTTGACGGCGTGACGCTGGCCAGTCTGCATGCCGCGAAGGGGTTGGAATGGGATGCCGTTTTCCTCGTTGGCTTGGTGGAAAAAACTTTGCCGATCTCCCACGCGATTAAGGCGGGGGAGGAACAGATTGAAGAGGAACGGCGGCTGTTCTACGTAGGCATCACGCGTGCGCGTGAGCACCTTCAACTGTCGTGGTCCTTTGCCCGTCAAGAGGGCGGCCGTGCTTCGCGGGAACGTTCCCGCTTCATGGACGGAATCGCCCCGCAGCTGGAGATTGAAGAGGCGCCGTCGAGGCTGACGCGCAGCCGGCTATGCCGCGTTTGCAACGGTGTTCTGACGGCGCCAGCGGACAAATCCCTCGGCCGCCACCGCGACTGTGAACCCACCTACAACGAAGCTGCCTTTACTGCGTTGAAGCAGTGGCGGTTGGATACGTCGCGGCGTGAGCAGCGCCCCGCGTTCATGGTGTTCACCGACGCAACGTTGTTGGCGGTTGTCGAGTCAATGCCGTCTTCAGCAGGGGAATTGCTGGATATTTCCGGAATCGGACCTTCCAAACTTGAGCTTTATGGCGAGGAAGTTCTGGCGGTTCTGGCGCCGTTCCGGGAGTGATCGGTTTCGGTCTGGGCCGTGTCGGTCTGGTCGGTTTCGGTCTGAGCGGTTGGGGAGTGCCGCAAGAAGCAGACGGGGCACAGTGGGTGCGGGTGATCGAGTCGTTGGGTGACCATGGGCATTCCAAATGGGTCGGCGGTGAAGACGTGCCCGGGCACTGGGGCGGGGGCGGCGACGCCGGGTGGGTCGGGGATGCCAAGGATCCTGCGTGTGATCACGGTGGCTAGCATCGCGCCGGAGAGGACGACGCTCGGGTCGAGTCGTGCAGGGGTGGCTGCTGCGGAGACTGAGATGTTGTGCCACTGCTCGTCGTGGGCGGTGTCCGCTAGGTGGGCGCACATGGGGCAGGGTCCGTGGGGCCCATAGGATAGGGGGCCGACGCGCACGCGTGCATCGACGGTAGCCACGGGAATGCGCCAGCCTGTATGGAAAGTGAGCATCCGGGAAATCTGGGGAGTGTCCGCTAGCTGGTCAACGATGAGGATCGGCGCGTCAGAATCGGTCCGGTCTAAAAACCCGGCAATGGTTTCACCGCTTACCGGCATGCGGACCGAGATCCCCAGGGCCTGAAGCGCTGAAGCTATCTGCCCAGCGAGTGCAGATCGGCCCAGTAGTAAAACCCGGTGGCTCACCGCCGGAACCAGGATGCGGTACGCAACCAAATCGTCGATAAGCTCGCGTGCGCTCGTGGGCGTCATCCCGTCCAGGTCCGCGCAACTGGAAACGAGGTCTTCGACGTCAATGGGGTCGTGCGCACGCTCAAACACAGCGAGAGCCTGATCAGCTGGCACGTTGATCGCACCGCTGCGCGTCGCGTCGACGCCGAACTGAATGGTCGACTCATCGCGCCGCAGTACGCGAACCCCCGGTGCGAAACGGACGGTTCGAACTTCGCTGTTCATTTCTTTCCCCCCTCGTAGTCCTACTCGCTGTCCGGTGCGCCTCCTGCGCGACGGTCGTCTTCGCTGGGGCCGGGTTCGTTTTTCAGCATTTCTTCGAGCTTGGCCACTTCCTCATCGAAGCTTTCATCCGGCGCGTCATCCAGCAGGGTGTCGATGAAGGCCGCGGGGTTTTCCAGGTGGTCCGCAGTAGGCAGCAGGTCTGGGTGCTCCCACACGGCATCACGACGCTCGGTGCCCACGGCATTGGTGATGCGGCGCCAGAGTTCCGCGGCCTCATTCGTACGGGGATCGCCGAGCGGGATGCCCACGATGTTGGAAAACGCGTGCTCCGCGGATCCGCCGGTTGCGCGGCGGCGAGCCCACGTTTCCGTCAGCGCGGACACGGACGGAATGCGGTCGTTGAGGGCTTCTGCGACCACAACCTCAACCCACCCTTCGACGAGCGCCAGAAGCGTTTCCAGCCGTGATGCGGCACCAGCGTTGCGGGAGCCGATCTTTGGAGAGAGGTCGAGGTTTTGCAGGCCAGCGAGCGATTCCTGCATGCGAGCAGGATCGCCGGACTCCATGTTGAGGTCGCGCAGGGCTTCCTCAATGTGGGATGTGTCCAGCTCCAAGCCGACTGCGTATTCCTCAACGGAGGAGACGATGCTTTCAACCAGCCACGGAACGTGCGTGAAGAGTCGGGTGCGGGCTGCTTCGCGCGCGGAGATGTAGACCAAGACTTCCTGCTTGGGAACAGAAAGCTCGGTAGCGGTCGATTCGATGTTCTTCGGCACCACGCCGATGATTCCGCTCGGCGCCACGGGAAGCCCAAAGTCAGTTCCGGTGAACGCGGAATTAGCCAGATCGCCCAGCGCACGCCCCAGCTTCGTGCCCAAACCCATCGAGTTGAAATGCGTGATCATCGTTGACAGCGGGCCCAGCATTTCGCGTGCCTCCGCCGGCATCATGTCTAGTTGTGCGCGAGCCATTTGCTTAGCGACGGGCTCCACAAGCCGTTTCCACATCGGCATCGTGTTTGTCAGCCATTCGTCCGGACTCCATGCTTCCGGGCGCGCGCCGGAATCGGGGAGGGAGGTAGCGTTGTCCAGCCAGAGATTGGCCAGGCGGACAGAATCTTGCACCGCTTGGCTGTCATTGGCGGTTGATCCAGATTTGTTTTTCAGCTGTTGACGGGCGGCGCGCAACGCGACGTCAAAGTTGACCGCTGAGGGCTCCGCCGAGTCATTTCCGGGCGCGCCGGGCGTGCCGGGCATGCCCGGCATGCCACCAAACATGCTGCTGAACTGGTTAAAAAATTCCCCAAAACCACCGGGACCTCGGTCGTCACCGTCCCGGTCGTCGTTAGAGAAAGAAAATCCAAATCCTGAAGCCATGCAGTCCACCCTACCGACTGTGCGCAATCACTGGTTCGAGTCGGTTTTGGCTCGCATTGGTTTTTGGTGCCCGGCTACTGATGTAGGCTAAGCCGGGTGAATCAGACCCCCGCGCCGACGCGTCCCACCCCGCCGTTGTGGCGGACAGTTTTTGCGTGGGGCGTCATCCCGGTGACGTTGGGGGTCGGGCTGACCGTACTGGACCACGTCCCGGGCACCGATATCTCCCTGACCGTTCCGTACGCGTCCGAAGGGCCTGGGCCAACGTTCAACACGCTCGGCGAGGTCGAGGGCACCCCCGTCATCCAGATTGAGGGCACGGACGAGGACCCCACCAGTGGATCGTTAGATATGACGACGGTGTCGGTGCGCACCGGCATGACGTTTGGCCAGTTCATGTACATCTGGCTGACCACGGGGGATTCGATCGTCCCGATCGAACAGATCATGCCCCCGAACGTCAGTGAGGAGGAGATGAAGGAGATGAACAAGCAAGCCTTCCTCGCCTCCGAATCAGCGGCAACCGTCGCCGCGATGCGCTACCTGGGTAAGCCAACCCGGGTTGTGGTCTTTGAAGTCGTTGATAAGTCCGCTGCTGATGGTGTGGTGAAACCGGGGGACACCATCACCAGCGTCGGGGGAGAAAAAGTCTCTGAGCCCACGGAAGTGCAAAAACTGATCCAAAAACGCGCGCCGGGGGACACAGTCACCATCGGCATTGAGCGCTCAAAGGAGGACGACAAAGAGGGCGCGCTGGAGCGACGCGAGGTTGAGGTCACCCTTGGAAAGAATGAGAAAGATGCGTCCAAGGCGTTTCTAGGTATCAGCATGACCTCTGAGCCCGTGGGGGACATCAGGGTGAATTACAACCTCAATGACATCGGCGGACCCAGCGCCGGGATGATGTTCTCTCTCGCCGTGATCGACAAACTTTCCCCCGGTGAGCTCAACGGGGGCAAAAACGTCGCGGGAACGGGCACGATCGCTGAAAACGGCGACGTCGGACCCATCGGTGGCATCGAGCACAAAATCGTCGGCGCGAAGAACGCGGGTGCGGAACTCTTCCTTGCACCGAGCGACAACTGCGCCGCAGCGGCCAAGGCGAAAAGCGGCGACATGGTGATCGCCAAGGTCAGCACGATCGCTGACGCCGTGAAAGCGATGGAAGATTACGCCGCGGGGCGCGACGTAATCACATGCAAGTAGCGCTAGTTTGCCACAGTGACGGTTTCGGTTACCTGGGGATCAGATGATTCCTCAGCCGATTCGGTGCTGCTCGCGTCCGTTTCGCTACCTTCACCGGTCAGCAGCCCCAGGGACTCGATGCGCTCCTTGGGATCTTCATTGCCGGTTTGCATAAACTGCTGCAAAACCTTGCCGTCCTTGTTGTCCACAACGCTGATGACTGCGGAATCAGCCAGGGACATCCAGCCGACGATGCGGTCCCCGTTTTCCTCAATCACCTTTGCGTTGCGGGAGGACGTCAAAAGCTGGGTGGTTGATGAAGCCTTCGAATCAGAATCGAAGAACTGGAACTGGCCCACTTCCGGTCCCGAGCACTCGTAGTACTCCTTGCGGGATGCAGAGCAGGACTTGAACTCGTCGAAAAGCGAATCTGGCGCGACGGACGCGAAGATCTCCCGCACTTTAGTGATGGTGGGGTCTTCCGCCTCGGACGTTTCCGTGGTGGACTCTTCTGCGGACGAGGAGGTTTCCACCGATGTCTCAGCAGGAGTCGTCTGCGTGTCGGGGTCTTCCTGCGTGGTACACGCACTCACTTGGGCCGCGAGGCACACCGCAGCGGCTGCCGCGAGAACACGGGAGAGCCCAGTCTTCCCGCCGCGGGTGCGGTGTACGGGTGAAACGAAAATCGGCACGGGTGTCTCCTTTAAATCCGGTGTTAGAACGCGGCGGGCGGGGTAGTAGCGTGCCCGTCGAACCTCCCCAAACTATATCGGAGAGCCGAAATCACTGCCGGAGCAACCGCGTCACCCCCGCGGAGTTCATCTGCCCCGTTGTCCTGGGGGATGCTCAGCAACGTGGTCTCCGGACCTGCGCGCAATACACCTGAGACAAGCAGCGCGGGACGGGCAGCACCGTCGTCGACCGGCGTGGAGCTTGGGTCCCGAAAGCGGATCTCCTGGGCCAAGATGACGCCTTCAACCGCGTCCGGCCACTGTGTACTGGCAATGTAGGCGGCTAACTCATCACTTCCGGACACAAGCTCTTCCGGGAGTTCATCTTGAACCACCAGTGTCAGCGGCGCCGATTCGTCGTCAAGCGAGCGCTGCAAAGAACCCGCAAGAACAACCGTGGGAACTAAAGCGAACAGCACCGGCCGCGAAAGCGGGGCGAGGTTTCTTGCGTACTCCACAGCTTCGCTCATCGCCGCGTTAAGCGCTTGTTGGGTATGGGCACGATCGGACACAGGGAACCCTTCGATGACGTTGGACGTTAAAGACTTTAGGCTTAAATGTTAGGGCTTAATTGTTAGCGCTTAAAAGTTAGCCGAGATAGAACGCATACATAAAGGAGCTGGATGTGGCCACGCGCCTCAACCGTCCCCGCCCAAGCGGTGGGAAATCCACGAACCGACTTTTGACCATCGTCGCCATCATCGGTCTCATAGTTTTTGTGACACCGATGCTGGTGGGCCTCTACACAGACTTCCGCTGGTTCGGTGAGATCGGCTATCGCGGAGTGTTCTCCAAGACATTGCTCACCCGCGTTGTGCTGTTCCTCATCTTTGGCCTGCTCGGCCTGGGCGTGAGCTTCGCGGCGTCCTACCTGGTGTGGCGTGGGCGGCCGTCGCTTCCGAACGCCGCGATTTTCGACGACCCGACGTCGCCTGCGGCTCAGTACCAAGCCAGCGTTCAGAACACGGTGCGCGGCATGCTTGTATGGCTCCCCGTCTTCGTCGGTCTGATTACCGGTGCGATCGGTCAGGGTGCCTGGCGCACGTTCTTGCTGTGGATTAACTCGAAGCCGTTTGGTTCTGCCGACGCTCAGTTCGGCCGCGACCTTGGTTTCTACGCGTTCACGCTGCCGGCGCTGTCAGCGCTCGTGGGTGTGGCGTCCATGCTGCTCATCGTCGCCTTCTTCATCGCCTTGGTGGGGCACTACCTGCTGGGCGGAATCACCGTGGGCAACAACATCAAGGGCACTAAAGGGTCGATGACCAAGGCCGCCCGCATCCAGCTTGCAGTCACGGCAGGTCTGTGGATGCTGGTCAAAGCCGCTGATTACTGGCTGGACCGCTACGCGCTGACGTACGACCAGAATGATGTTTTCACCGGCGCGTCCTACACCGACATCAACGCCAGCCTGCCCGCCCGCATCATTTTGGTTGTCATCGCCGTGATCGTCGCGGGCGCGTTCTTCGCCTCCATCGTGTACAAGGACATGCGCGTGCCCATCCTGGCAACCGTTTTAATGCTGGGTTCGTCTGTGGTCATCGGCCAAGCATGGCCGGCATTGATTGAACAGTTCTCCGTAAAACCGAACCGTGCGGCGAAGGAAGCTGAGTACATCGACCGCAACATCAAGGCCACGCGCGAGGCGTACGGGCTGACGGACGACAAGATCACCTATGAGCAGAACTGGGGATCCGGGGACACCAAAGACGGGGAGGTGGGCAACGATAGCGCCACGATTTCTAACATCCGCCTGCTAGATCCAGAGATTATTTCCCCGACGTTTACGCAGAACCAGCAGCTGCGTAACTTCTACGGATTCCCCGATACGTTGGCAATGGACCGCTACACCGTCGATGGTGAGCTGCGGGACTTTGTTGTTGCCGCACGTGAGGTCAACCCCAATGCCCTGAGTGAAAACCAGCGTGACTGGATCAACCGCCACACCGTCTACACCCACGGAAACGGCTTCATCGCCGCGCAGGCAAACATCGTGGACGAGGCGGCCCAGGATGCGGGGTCCACCCGCGGTGGCCTCCCAGTGTTCTCCTGGTATGACTTGCAGTCCAAGGGCAACGAGACTCGTGAGAAGGCCGCCCAGGACCTAGGCATCGCGGTGGACCAGCCACGTGTCTACTACGGTCCCGTCATCGCCTCTGCTGAGGACGGCCGGGATTACGCGATCGTCGGTGACATCGGTCAGGGCGACCTGGAATACGACACGGAAACCACTAAGTTCACCTACGACGGTGAAGGTGGCGTGGGCATTGGCAACTGGGTGGACCGCACCGCCTATGCGCTGAAGTACCAGGAGATCAACTTGCTCCTGTCTGACCGCGTGGGCGGCAACTCCAAGATTCTCTACGACCGCGACCCGCGCCAGCGCGTTGAAAAGGTTGCGCCGTGGCTCACCACCGATTCCCAGACGTACCCCGCGGTTATCGACGGCCGGATTAAGTGGATCGTCGATGGCTACACGACGCTGTCGCAGCTGCCATATTCCCGCCGCACGTCCCTGTCGGATACAACGCAAGATGCTCTCAACCCCGAAGGGACTAACCAGCGCCTTGTGAACAACAACGTCGCGTACATCCGCAACTCCGTCAAGGCCACTGTGGATGCGTACGACGGAACGGTGGACCTGTACGCCTTCGATGACAATGACCCCGTGCTGAAGGCGTGGATGGGGGCTTTCCCGGATTCGGTTAAGCCCAGCAGCGAAATCTCTGATCAGCTGCGCCAGCACCTGCGTTACCCGCAGGATCTGTTCAAGGTCCAACGTGAGCTGCTTGCCCGCTACCACGTGTCTGATCCCGGCGTGTTCTTCAACAACGACGCATTCTGGTCGGTGCCCAACGATCCGACAGCGCCGGAAGGCCGCCAGGAATTCAACCAGCCTCCGTACTACATCGTGGCGTCTGATCCGGAGACCCACAAACCAACGTTCCAGTTGATCACCCCGTACCGCGGCCTGAACCGCGAGTTCTTGGCGGCGCACATGACCGTGACCTCTGACCCGGAGAACTATGGCAAGATCACCGTGCGCGTGCTGCCCACGAACACCCAAACCCAGGGTCCGAAACAGGCCCAGGATGCACTGATGTCTTCCGACCAGGTGGCGCGTGACCGCACGTTGTGGACAGGGTCCAACACGTTGAAGAACGGTAACCTGCTCACCCTTCCGGTGGCTGACGGTGAAATCCTTTACGTTGAGCCGATCTACTCGCAGCGCAAGGACCAGGCATCCGCGTTCCCGAAGCTGCTTCGCGTGCTTGTCTTCTACAAGGGCCGCGTGGGTTACGCGCCGACCATTTCCCAGGCGCTCAACCAGGTCGGCATCGATTCGAAGGCTGCCCAGGACATCGACCTCGTCGGTGATGAAGGCGAGGACAACGACGGTCAGCCGGACCAACCAGACGCGGAGAAGGCCCAGGCACCGTCCGACCAAGCAGACAAGAACGACGCCCCACCGGCACCCGCGGGCCCAGCCAACCAGGAGGAAGCCGTCAAGCGTATCGACGACGCCCTGCGCAACCTTGAATCCAAGCGCAACGGCAGCTTCGAGGAATACGGCAAGGCTCTCGACGAACTGGACAAAGCAGTCGCCGAATACCAGAACATGACCAAGTAGGGACTCGCGTAAGGGCCTGTGCCCAAGCGTAGTGCCGCAGCCTTCTACCAGGCGATTTGGCCTTATCGGCTCTGCGTCGTATAGTTGCTAACCGTTGTCAGCGATCAGGACATACGGACTGATTGCTCCGACGCGGTGAGTAATCACCTGGCGCGGGGTGGAGCAGCTCGGTAGCTCGCTGGGCTCATAACCCAGAGGTCGTCAGTTCGAATCTGGCCCCCGCTACCAACTTTGATCCCCTACCAGGAGAAATTCCCGGTAGGGGTCTTCTTCATTTCCGGTCAGAATCGCGAGTTAAGTGGGTTAATAGACAAAAAGTGTGTCTGGTCGGCGTGTCGCCGGTGGGGCACGCTTTTTGTTATTTGAGGGGTCCTTTTCTGATTCCTACTGAGTGTTCGTAGTCGGTTGGGATAGCGTTGTCGTAGAAGGCTGGTCGGCCTGTTTGATGGTCGGATTCGTTTCGGTCTTTAGTGACGAGATCGGGAACTTTGGCGAGTTGATCTTGTCCGAACCTGCACTGCCTGGCGATCTGTAATGGGGCGTCAGGCAGTTGCGTTTTCGAGTGCAGGTACCATTCGAGCATTTTGCGTTGCCGCTCTCCTGATCTGCCGCGGTGGGCGTCAGCGATGCGTTTGAGTTGGGCGTTGATCCCGCCTTCAAGACTGTTGGTGGTTGCTGCCCACCGGTCGGGTTCGAGTGCGTCTGTCGGGGGTTGGAGGTAGGTGAACAGCCAGTTGTTGCGTGAAAGGTGCACAAGCGAGTTGTAAGCCCTACGCACACGGATATGGGTCCATTCCCATTGGTGGTTGAGGGTGCGGCGCTCTTTGGGTAGGAGTGTTTTCTCGTTGAGGAAGGCCTTGTAGACCACTGCGAAGTCGTGTAGACGCAGCGTCCATTCCCGGGCTTGGTCCACGGTGGTGATCGTGGTCAGTTTCAGCGCTAGTGCATAGATGGCCTTGCCGGCATCGGTGCGGGGGCGTGTTGTGGTGTAGCGGCGGACAACGCGTTGGGCATGGACGAGACAGCGCTGGATCAGCGTGTTGGGCCAGCAGGCTTTGATGGCGGATAAGGCGCCTTGGCCGCCGTCGAGGACGACGCATAACGGTGCGGCGATGCCGCTTAGTAGTTGAGTGTAGGCGTGGGCTGATTCGCTTTTAGCCCAGTGCCAGGCGATGACGTGGTCGCGGCTTGCGGCAACCAGCAGGCAGCCAGCGTCGGTGTAGGTGCCGTCGATGAAAATCTGGTCGTAGACCCGGTGTGGGTCTGGGGTGTTGGGAACATCGATGAGCCAAAACGGGGCGAACCGGCGGTCGAGCGTGCGGCGGGAGACGTTCAAGGTACCAGCTACGTCGTTAAGTGACGCTGTGCCAGTGACGTAGGCGTGAAACGCTGTGAAGTCCCGAGCTTGGGTTTGGTCGGTGCGGTGGCGTATGAAGGTGGCTCCGCAGTCTTTGCACCGCCACCTAGTGGAGCCTTTGGGAGTGGGACCGTTTTTCTTTGTTTCCCCATGACATGAGGGGCATCGTGGTCTGTTTGGTGTCACCGGGAAAGCACACCAACACCCCGCTAGCACATGAAGGTGCCATTCCGGTGGATTGAACGAAAAACGAGCCAGAATAAGGCGAAAAACCCTATTCGAGCCCGATTTATGCAGCCTGATCAGCAGATATACCGGAAATCAGACACACATTTTGTCACTTAACCCAGTTAAGTGGCTCTTCGTGTTTTAGAGTGCGTTGATCTTGGGTTGGAGGCCTCCGGAGTGGATTAGGCACCGCAAGATGTAGTGGTTGATGTTGCGGAATCCGAGGGCGATGCCGCGGAGGTGCTCGAGGCGGCCGTTGATGGCTTCGACCGGGCCGTTGGAGGCGCCGATGTCGAAGAACGCGAGGATGTCGGCGCGGCGTTTGTGCAGGGTACGACCGAGTTGGGCGAGTTCATCAAGCCCGGCTTGTCGTAGCCCGCGCAGCCGGTTGATCAACCGGCGCATCTTCGTTTTCGCGCGGGTCTTGTTCGGGTCTTCGTAGCAGTCGATGATCTCCTGGTACACCAGCCACGTTTCTTGCAGCACGGCGTAGTCGTCGTCGTAGTTGAACAACACATCCAGGCGGTGCTGCTGCTCACCGGTTAAAAAATCGATGCGGGTGAGCATGGTGCGGCGGTTTTTATATAACGGGTCGTTGGTTCTGCCGCGCCTGCCGTAGGTTTCACGCTGCAGCCGCTGCCGACACGCGGTGACTTTGTCGCCGGCAAGACGCACCACGTGAAACGGGTCCATCACCCGCCTGGCCTGAGGCAGGGCTTCATCGGCTGCGGTGGCGTAACCCTGAAACCCGTCCATGGTGATCACCTCCACCTGGTCGCGGAAGATTTTCGGACGTTGGTTGATCCAGCGGGTGAGCACTTCGGCGCTTCTGCCCGGGATGACATCAAGCAACCTGGCCGGTTGGCCGGTGTGCTGGTAAGTCATGTCCACGATCACGGTGACGAACCCGCCGCCGGCAGCCTTGCGGTTGTGGGCCCACTTGTGCTCGTCAACCCCGATGACGCGCACCCCGGCCAAGTGGTCGGGGTCGGCGACGAGGGCTCTGGCCATGGACAATGCGAGATCGCATGTCAGCTGCCAGCTAATCCCGAGTGCTTTGGCGGTGGCGGCAACGCTCATCCGGTCGATCGCTAAGCGCTGCAGGATCCAGCGCACCACCCGGTGGGTGACCTTCGAGCGGTCATCAGCGCAGGAAAGCGAAGCCCGGAAAATCTGCTGGGCGCAGGAATCGTTGCTGCATAGATACCGCGGCACCCGCACCCGCAGCCGGGTGGGAAACCCGACCACCGGCAGATCCACCAGTTGCCGGTAGGTGTGATCGCGCAACAAGCCCGGTTGCTGACACGACGGGCAGGCATTGATCGGGTCGAGCGTTTCACAGTCGATAACGGTGCACTCGTCGTTGTGCGCGGCATTGGTGATCGCCAACCCAAGCTCCGCGGTGCGGCAAATGGTGTCGGCGACGATGTTGGAACTAGGCTGCATACCAGGGTCCTTGTTGGGTTGTGGATTGGCTTGAACACCTAAATCCTTAACCCAGCAAGGACCCCCACATCTTGTGCAACACCCCAGCACCCCAAGAAACGACCAACGCACTCCCAATCACGAAGAGCCCGTAAAGTCGCGGTGGAGAGTTGTAGCCTCCGGGTAGAGCAGGGAGCTAATGCGAGACGCGATCGGATCGAGTTCGATCCCGGTAACTTCGACGGTGTTTGGTGCCGCACCGATAAATCCGCCTATGCCAGATCCTGGCTCCAGCACGTGGCCACGGTCAAATCCCGCTGTCTGCAGCGCATCCCACATAGCTGTTGTGACCCCAGGAGCGGTGTAAAAGGCCGTGGTCACCGAGGCTCTGAGCTGGTCAATGCTCACATTGTCAGGAAGGGCGGCCACCAGGTCGTCATATTCACGTGCCCATTGATCATTATTGGAACGGAAAACCTGGTCAGCAGCACCCCAACCTGAATAGGTTGCCAGGGTTGTCTGCTCCTCGGCTGTCGGCCAGCGATTTTCCTCATCGAGTGTTGCTAGCAGTTTGATGGCCTCGATGTTGGCGTGAGCACGTGCCTTCGCACCCTGAGGTGCCAGAGACTCAGCAGGTGGAGAAAAGCTCAGCGCGGTACCGGATCGTGGTTGGTCGGCAGATGCCTCGGTGTGCGTGTCGTCCTCATCGGCGCGGACGGCGATTTCGGCATATGCGTCAGTGAGCAGTTCGTCGAGATAAGACTGCACGTGGACAGGAGCCGACTCACGCAGGGTACTCAGACTCTCGTGACTCGCCTGCAACTGGGTCTCGTCGAGGTCCGCCGGAAGCTCGGAGAGAAGTAACCGAGCCGGGTCATCATCGGCGGTTGTACTACGGATATGGCCCTCGGCCCAGGCCATAATTAGCTCGTCTCGGTCAAGATGCGCCAGCAGCGCATCGCGAACAAAAGGACTAGTGGTGCGTCCTAAGCGCAGCTGCTCGCGATAAAACTGCGGGTTCTCTGCCACCTGGTCAGCAACAATCAGATCTGTGGCATCATGTGCCCAGTCTCCCAAAGCAGACAGTGCCTCACGGGCAGGCGGAGTTAGCTGCGTGGTGAAGTCGGGGGTTTCCCAGCGTTCAGTAATCTGGCGAATGTTGTCGTCAGTAAGCTCGTCAAGGCCGACGCGCCCAAAGGCAGCGTCGGCAAGCAACAAATCCGTATCGTCAGGATCGCGTCCGTCGGTGTAGAACCGGCCACGGCGAGCCAGCTCTAAATGCGCGCGTGAAATATATTCCTCGGTGGCCGCTGGGCTGTTGACCATAGCTGTCAGGTCATCGACGGATTGTTCAGAAAACACGCGACCAACGGTGGCCCAAAACGGGTTATCAGCCACCTCGCCGTTGGCATCACGAACCAAGCCCGACCGAGTGGCGAGCGCTTCAAGCTGGCTCCGCCACGTCTGCAGAGCATAGCCTTCCAGGGATTCTGGCTGGTCGACCAATTGCTCACGCTGGTCGAGGTCAGCAGCCAGTAGGCGGTACTGGTCGGCGGTAATAGTTGCAGGGCTGGTAGTTGGCTCGCTGCTCGGCGCTAGAGTAAATCGGCCGCCCGGGAGGAATTCTCCTCCTCGGCCAGATACTTCGCGGTTATCGGTTCGGTTAGCTCCTGGTGGATAATCTGATTGGCGGTGAGTATCTGCTCCTGCTTCCACAGGTTTCGCATTGCTTCCGCGCTGACCGGATACTCGGCCTTCCGGTTCATCCACTGCTGAAAGTGGTGAATCTTGCGCTGCGTCAGTAGCAAATCGACCTGCTCGTTCAGATTCTTCCACCGGTCGTCGATTGTCGCTGGATCGGTGGGAAGCCCCAGTTCCTGGTGTGCTGCCAAAACTGTTGATTTCATCACTGCGTTCTCGGCTGCGGATGTCCGGTTGAAGGGACGATGCGCCAGCAGTAGTGGATGAAGTATTGCCCACTGCCCAGGGTACTTGGCCTGAGCCGGGGCTAGGAGCTGGGTTGCGAACTGGTGTTGGCGGAACTGAAAAATCAGGCGTCGACGATTCCGCGCTACGTCGGCGTCTGTCTCCTCCGGCGCTCGATTGTCCTCCAGTTCCTTCGTGATTGCTGGTAGGAATCGTTCGCTGAGTTCGTCGGCCAGAGCCTCTAGAAACTGGTACACCTGCGGCGATGTCGCTGGCTGATCCATCAGGAGCAGATACTGCCGAATCAGTCTCGTATCGAAGGTCTCCACGTCGTAGTCCGGCATCAGCCAATGGTCGTCCGGCGGAGTCCAGTGGGCGGATTCGATCAGCGGCATTGTTCTTCTCCTTGTCGATATTGGCGAGTGAGTCGGTGTCAAAGAGTGACAACTGGTCGTTGCTAGGCACGTTCCTGCGAGCCATACTATCGCTCCTTCTTGAGGTTATAATAGTTATAGGTAATTTTCAACGGTTTTCTGAGGGTGCTCGATTTTTTCGACGTTAAAGTTCGAAGTCGCTATCCTGTGAAGTCTCATACTCGATTTGCGGGATGGTGGATTGGTTGGTGTGCTCATGGGCGGCGGCTCGACGGGCGGGTCCCTGTGCTGCTGCTTCCTGTGCGGCTGTGCGCACGCGGGCGCGGAACATTTCACGCAACTGCTCACGAGAGTGTTTAGAATCATTGTTTTCCTGCACTTTCCTTTCGGGCGTTTCTGTCACAGTGACGTTTTCGAGCTGTGTGGATAACTCGACGGCAAACGCGTGTAGTTGCATGTCGGTCGTTGGGGTCATCGGTGGGATATGCGTGTCCTTTAGCGGTGAACCAGGGGAGTGAAGCTGGTCAATCCGGGAAGCGATAACCGCGCCGAGATCACGTTCGGTAGCGTCGTATCGACACACCTGTGCGAGACGGTCGCGGAGATCGACACCGCGTAATGCGGCACGCCCCGCCGCGGTGCGAATGCGAGAGACTGCCTGCTGGTCAATGCGATTGGCGGCGTTGATGGGCAGTTCGTCAAGGAGGTGCTCGGTGGCACTTGCTGCGTAATCAGCAGCGAGGGCCTGCACTGCGGTGCGATACAACTGACGCTGGCGTTGTGGGTCGGAGTCTTGATTTGCAAGATTCTCGGCGATGTCGGTGGCTGCAACGTGGCCGTGGTCGCGATGGACGGCGCGTGTCAGAACATCGCGAGCGGTCGGCGCTTGAGCATCACCGTCCATGTGGAGGTGTGCTTCTTCTTCGGCTTCATCGATGCTGGTATCTGTGATTGCCCAAACGTGGTTTTCTGCTCGTCCTCGGGTTAAGGCCACGTAAAGTCCGCGTCTATCAGTAGTCGAGTCCACCACTGCGTGAGTGGTATCGACCGTGACACCTTGGGCGCGGTGGATCGTGGAGGCATACCCCAGCTGGCAATGCTGGCGTACATAGTCGGCATCGAGAACAATCCCGCGACCATTTTCAGTGTTAATGGCGGTGATTGAGCCGTCTTTCCCAATGCGGTCAATCTGCCATTTCTGGCCGTTGAGAATCTTGTGTTCGCTGCCGTCAGGCTGCCGCATGACCTGGTTACGGCGGGTCAGAATAGTGTCACCAACATAGGCGGTGTGATGATCTCCAAGCTGCGCTTGTGGCGGGTTTTTACGCAAAAGACGAGCTAACCAACCGGCGGAGGCTTGCACCTTGCCACGGTCGATAAGTTCGCGCTGAATGCGAGTGTTGGCATCATCGACCACCGCGTTGGTGGACGCGACGAGAAGCGTGGAGCGTCCACGGTCAAAATCTGCCAACCACGCATCCACGGCACCAGAGACCATGTCGGAACGTGTACCGCCGCTAATCCAGCCACGCCGGTCGTACTCATCGAGTCCAGACGCATCGCCTCGACGGGTTTTCAGGCCAGCATGAGCCTGGGCGGTATCGTCACCCTGCCGCATCACCTGGTCAAGCTCGACGGCAGAAGTGCGCTTACATACGGTACGGAACAGGCCACCGGTTTCCACCGCGTCAAGCTGGTAGGGGTCACCGACCATACGCACGACTGCGCCTGTTTCCTCCGCGATTTCGACAATGGCGGCCAAATCATCTGTGCTTGCCATGCCCGCTTCATCAACGAGCAGCATGTCGCCAGGTCGAATAGTCTTACCAATCGCACGCTGGATTGCGTCCACATTCTTCGGGCTTGAACCAATCCTCCCGCGCCAGCGGTAGGTCAGTGACGCCAACGTATGGCCAGTTTCGTTGATGTCTCCGCCGAGAGTCTTGGCAGCGACCGCCGACGGGGCGAGCGCGAAAACCTGTTTACCTGAGTTTCTCCACGTGTCGGCGACAACGGCCATCGAGGCCGTCTTACCGGTGCCGGCGGGGCCAACACCGGCGACCGTTTGCATTCCGGCAGACAGCAGGTGCCGCGTCAGCGCTTCCTGCCCAGCATTGAGTGCAAACCCTTTAGCTTGCTGGTGGCGTGCCAGAGCACGGTCAATCTCGGCGTTGGTGACAACGTGAGCTGTTGGCTCGACAGCCGAGTCCAGGACAGTGTTTTCCGCCGCAAGTATGTCGGCGCTGGTGTAGACAACCTGGTCGGCGCTGCGGTCAAATAGTTCACCATCTTCGGTAAGCAGTCGACCGGGAATACGGTAGGACGGCTGTGGGGTCAGGCGTACAGCAGACTCTAAAGCTCTGTCCATGACGTGTGCGGTGGCGAGGGCGCGTTCGCGCTGGGAGGGGAAAATCCAGGAAGAAAGTTCCTGCTCCACAGCAGTGTGGAGGTGGTGGCGTCGGAATTCGGAGCGCCGCGATACTGCAAGAGCAATCGCTGATTCCGCCTGTTCAGTAACAAAATCACCCCACCCGTCGGAGTCAACCGCCGGTGCAATTGCTCGGGCATCAGGTGCGTGAGAGACATTTTTTCCACCGCGTCGGTAGCCGAGTTGCCGAAGAACTGTCGGGCTTCGGCCTGCCATGTTTGACGCAAGGATTCCAGTGATTGCGCTGTGTCCTTGCTCGGTCGAGTATCCAACACGGCTTGTTGCCAGAGCTTTCGGCTCGCGCGCAGTCCCGGTGTCCGCCCGTGTGTCTGCCGGTAGGCTTCTCGAAGTTGCTCATATCGTGGACGCGCGCCAGCGCGTCGTTTGGAGAAATGAGCAATCATCTTGGGATCAATGCCTGCGATTTCCCACACGGGTTGTTTGGCAGGGTCGGTCTCATAGTTAGTAAACGCGAGGTCGAGTTCATCTCCTAGTCGCTGCATCATGAGTGCGTTGTAGTGGGTGGATGCGGCAACGGCAGACTTCATCAACGACATTCCTTCAATGCTCCGCCACTTTCCGTCGGGGCCTTGGACTTTGTTTGAAACCAGGCAGTGCGTGTGAAGATCCGGATCACCGCTACGGGTGTCGTAATGGACAAACTGTGCGGCAATGAGGCCGCGCGTGCGCGTTAACTTCTTGACTCCATTGACCTCACAGCGGGTACGCAGTGCTGTCTCATCGAGCCAATCCAGGCAAGCAGAGACGCACTCATTGTGAACGGCCTCAATGGTTTTCCGCGTCTCCTCGTCGCCGAGTGCCCACAGCACAGAGATAGACTTCGCTGGTGAAAACGTCAGGTCGAAGCCAGCAGTAGCCTGGCGAACGGAGTTTTTCTTCTCGTTGACCCACGCCAGAATCTCCTTTGGCGTCGCATTCGAGTAGCCGGTTTCGTCGCTGTAGTGCTTGCGTGCGACATCGACCGCGATGGTGTTTCGTTCCTGCTCGGTGGGCCTGCGCCCAGCGTGGTAACGGAACTGTTTCTCCATGGTCGATAGCTCTTTGAGTACCTGATGGCCGCCGGAGTAGAACGGGTAGGCGCGACCGAGTTGTACGTCAGCAATGGACGCGCCGTTGGCGATACGGGAATCGGCCTCGGGGTGAAGCCCCTCGCCGTAGAGTGCAGCCATGTGCTCCTGGGTGACAGTTGTGCCTGCTGTAATGGCAGTGGAGTCGAGGCCGGTGAGTCCGCGCCCGTACCAGCGGCCAGGGGGAGTACCGGTGGCTTGGTAGTAGTCACCGAGTTTGGTTTTTGTCTCTGTGTCAACGTCGGCAGTGGCAACGTTGCGTAGGAGATAGGCGTACCCATCTCCTGCGTTGACCACTCGAATCGACATCATGAGCGTGACGCTAGGAAGAAAAATTGCAGAAGTTAAGACCTACTTTTGGGGTCTGAACGATGACGAACTTAAGCTATTTTTCACCCTTGAGCGTTCGCGCTGGTCAGCCCCTAAGAAGTGGCAGATGTACATCTGCAAGAGGTGTGTTGCTCTTTAGGAGCAATGTGAAAAACACCACAAGAACGGTAAGGCATGTACTGATAGTGACTTGGCGGATATGCTTAAGCACAGATCTTCGAAGTTAGTACACGAGAGAAAGTGCTCAAATGAGGAAAAGACTAGGCATCATTGCTTTGGTCGCATTCGGCGCAATGATGGTTCATGCTCCGATCGCTGAGGCATCTTCGGAGGTAACGGATTTTGGAAGCATTGAAGGACTGCCGGTCTCAGAAGATTCGTTAAGTTCGGAATTACTTCTACGTGGTGCTAAAACAGCCTTTATGTCAGGCGGGGGAGACGGCTATCGGATTGTCGGAGAGTGGGACGACAAGAATGGCCGACGAGTAGTGATGCGTGAACGTGCTCGGTCAAAGATTCAGTCAAAACACGGGCTTAGTGCTAATGCGCCGCGAGTAGTTACCCAGTATGCTCCCAAGATTGAAACCTTTAACGGCGGAGATAGAGTCGAATACCGATTGCCGATGGATCATATTCGATGTGAGGGATGGGGGCCGACCAGGAAATGCCGCAAACTGGAGACTCGGGATGTTCTGGCAGTAGTCGGATTCAACAAGGTCACCGATGGGCGACCATATGGTGTTGTAACAACATACTGCCCATGGGTAGAGGGACGCTGTCCTGACTGGGTAATCAATTCTCCTCAGCTGAAGTAGGTGCTCGATGTACAGAGAAATGTCTGAATCCTCTCGTCGAGAATTACGAGGAAAAGACCTGAGGGGTAAAGATTTCTCAAACTATGATTTATCCGCCGCTGATTTTGAAGGCTCCCAGTGCCAGGGATGCTCCTTCCGAGGAGCAATGCTGGCGTGGTCTAACATGAGGAATGCGAACCTAATTGATGCAGACTTTGAAGGCGCATTCCTTAGCGAGGTTGATTTTCGGGGCGCGGTACTTGATGGAGCGAAGTTTTTCGACGCTTGTCTTCTACCGGTTTATGCTGAACCTGAGCAGTTCAGAAACAGCATAGGACTGGCCACATCCTCCGTTGATATACACCGTCCAGATGGAAATTAGTGAGTGTTAGCGCTTGTTGTGGGGGTAGCGTCTTAACTTTGTTTCTGCGCGGTGTTTTTCTTTGGGCATGGTGACTAAAGACAGAAGAGCACAAGCCCGCCGTCGTGCGCGCGAGCTTCAAAAGGAAGAAGCCGACCGTCTTGCCCGTATGCGGTCAGCGCGTACTGACGCATTCATCGCGTTAGAAGCGTTGGACGACGCGCTTGAGTCATTTGGGCTGGCGCTTGATAAGTTGCTGGGCGAGGGAGAGAAAAAGGGAAAGCTGGCGAAGGACTTCACTGTTCCCATGCGCCGGATTAATGAGGCGCTTGATCTCGTTGGTTCACCGCACGCCCGCAAAGCGGAAACTGAGCAGAAACCGGACAGCGATGATGAGGCAGACGACGATACTGAGGTAGAGGAGTCCAACTCTGATGGGGGTGCAGGCGAGGAGCCGGATGCCAATGACTCGGCTGCCAGCAACAATTCCTAATCGTGTCGTTGAGTCGTTTTGGAGAAAGGTAGTGAAAAGTCCGTCTCCTGATGGATGTTGGATTTTCACGGGAGCGATTTCTTCGCCTGATGGCTATGGTCGGATTAATTTTCGTGTTGATGGTCGGCAGTATTCGGTGTCAGCGCATCGTTTCGCGCTGATGCTTTCCGGCACTGATATATCGAATTCTGATGTTGTAGCGGACCATCGTTGTAATGAACCGCTATGTGTACGGGTCGGTTCACATCATGTGATCGCGTCGACTCGGGAGGCAAATGCGCGATACGCTTCGCTGACCGGTCGAGCACGTGGCCAGCGCCCAGGGTTGGACACTCAGAATCGGTTGTGTCTGGTCTGATGTAGGTGGTCCAGTTCGGCTTGGGAAGTAGTCCGTTTCGGCGGCCTGTTTTGGTCCGTTTCAGCGCGGAAAATTAGGCCACTTGCCCATGTGGCTGTGACTGGTGTGGCCCCTTTTTTGGAAAGGGAAAGGGCCATGCCGATTAACCACCCCAGTAGGTTTCTGTTCCTGAGAGATGTCCCATCTTCGTTTGGCCGCGAGGTCCGGGACTTGGGTTTTTTAGGAAGGGACCAGAAAGTAGATGACGATCAGCATGACCACGATCGAAACTATCAGACAGCTCGATGACGAGGGAATGTCTAGACGAGCGATCGCGAAGGCGGTCTCGGTATCGCGCGCTACGGTCGATAAGTACGTCAACCAGGACGATTTCAGCCCGACCGCGCCGGTGACGACACGCAAACCAGGCTCAATCGTGCTGGGTGAGGCGTTGTGCGCGGTTGTTGATCAGTGGCTTGAGCAAGACCAGCGCATGCCACGCAAGCAACGCCACACTGCGCAACGCATTTGCGACCGGCTTACCAACGAGCATGGGTATACGGGCTCGTATTCACCGGTGCAGCGCTACGTAAAGCAGTGGAAACAGGACCACCAGGCTCCGGGGGATGGGTTTATGGAGTTGGAATGGTCACCGGGGGTCATCCAGGTCGATTTCGGCCAGGCAGAAGTCATCATGGCGTCAGCCGCGCGGGTTGTGCACCTTCTGGTGGTGACGTTTCCGTATTCAAATATGCGGTTTTGCAGGGCCTTTGCCGGCGAAACCGCTGAGTGCGTCATTACCGGGCTTTTAGATGTCATCGACGCTGCCGGCGGGGTGCCGACTGAGATGGTCTTCGATAACGCGACCGCTGTTGGGCGCCGTGTCGGCCCGAAAGTGGTGGAATCGGAGCTTTTCGCCGCGTTCAAAGCGCACTATAGGACGAAGGCGCGGTACTGCAATCCGTACTCGGGCCATGAGAAAGGCAATGTGGAAAACGCGGTTGGGTTCATCCGCCGAAACCTGCTTGTGCCTGTGCCGGAAGTAGCCTCCCTGGCGGAGTTGAACACCATCTTGGAGTCCGGGTGCGCCGCGTTTGCTACCCACACGCACTACAAGAAGGCAGCCACGGTCGCTGAACTGTTCAAACAGGATCAGCAGGCGCTGAAAGCATGTCCGTCGGTGCGGTTTAACCCGGTGCGTTTCGAAGTGCGCCGCACCGACAAAACCGGCGTTGTCACCCTAGACGGCAACCGCTACCTGGTCGGGCCTGCCTGGGCGAACAGGCAAGTCACGCTGGAGTTGTCCCACGACACCGTCACCGTTTTAGACGACGACACCAAACGCATCATCGCGCTGCCGAGAGTCTTCGGCACCGCAGAATCGACGGTGATCAACCCGATGAGTTTGCTGCCTGGGTTAGCGAAGAAACCCGGGGCGTGGACGAACTCACCGCTTCGCCATCACATGCCGGACGCTGTCGTGGGCTACCTCGACGGGGCGGATACTGCTACACGCCGGGAGTTTTTCACCCACGCCGAAACCACCGCCACAGAATGCGGATTCGACGCCACCGTCACCGCAGCCGCCGCACTATTAGAAACCAACGCCCAACCAACCGGGCCTCATCTGGGTATCGCCGCACGCTACAGCGCCCCACCACCAACACAACAAGCGCGAGCGAACCTCACCACCTACGACCAGCTCCTTGCCACCACAACCACCACCTCACAGCATGCGGAGGCGACCTCAAAGTGAGCACCGATACCACCAACAACAAAGATCGCGTTGTCGTACTTGGACGCCAGCTCTACCTCACCACCGCCGTGTTACGCGAGTGCGCAGACCATGCCACCCCACGCCAGTGCGACATCCTCATTGAGCTCTTCGAAGCGGAGCTTTCTTCCAGGGCCGCATCCCGAGCCCGCCGCCTGATGCACCGCGCGCGTGTCCCGGTACGCAAAACCCTCGACAGCTACGACTGGTCCCCGGTCGCCCTGCCCGCCGACATCACCCGCGAACACCTCACCACACTCGACTTCCTCAACGGGTGTGAAGACCTCGTCTTCTACGGCGATGTCGGAACCGGGAAAACACACCTCGCTATCGCACTGGTCACCCAAGCCTGCCTTCAAGGCATCCCAGCAAGGTTCTTCACCGCCGCAGGACTCGTCGACCATCTACGAAACGCGAAACACGCAGGCAAGCTCGACAAAGAGCTCGCATCCCTGGGCAAAAACGAACTTCTCGTCATCGACGAACTTGGCTACATCCCCATCGACACCGACGGGGCAAGACTTCTCTTCCAAGCAATCGCCGACGCATACGAACAACGCAGCCTGATCAACACCACCAACCTTGCATTTTCCCAATGGGGCCAAGTCTTCGGAAACGACGACATGGCAGCCGCCGCAATCGACCGCATCGTCCACCACGGCCGCATGATCACCTTCACCGGCCAGTCCTACCGCATGGCAAACGCCCTCATGAAATAACCTCCAAAACCCCAGCAACGCTCACACGGCCCAAAACCGTGCAGACCTGGCCTAAAAAACCGAGCCGAAATGGCCTACTACAACTTGACAAAACACAACCATTTACTGATAACAGGCTCTTCGTGTTTTAGAGTGCGTTGATCTTGGGTTGGAGGCCTCCGGAGTGGATTAGGCACCGCAAGATGTAGTGGTTGATGTTGCGGAATCCGAGGGCGATGCCGCGGAGGTGCTCGAGGCGGCCGTTGATGGCTTCGACCGGGCCGTTGGAGGCGCCGATGTCGAAGAACGCGAGGATGTCGGCGCGGCGTTTGTGCAGGGTACGACCGAGTTGGGCGAGTTCATCAAGCCCGGCTTGTCGTAGCCCGCGCAGCCGGTTGATCAACCGGCGCATCTTCGTTTTCGCGCGGGTCTTGTTCGGGTCTTCGTAGCAGTCGATGATCTCCTGGTACACCAGCCACGTTTCTTGCAGCACGGCGTAGTCGTCGTCGTAGTTGAACAACACATCCAGGCGGTGCTGCTGCTCACCGGTTAAAAAATCGATGCGGGTGAGCATGGTGCGGCGGTTTTTATATAACGGGTCGTTGGTTCTGCCGCGCCTGCCGTAGGTTTCACGCTGCAGCCGCTGCCGACACGCGGTGACTTTGTCGCCGGCAAGACGCACCACGTGAAACGGGTCCATCACCCGCCTGGCCTGAGGCAGGGCTTCATCGGCTGCGGTGGCGTAACCCTGAAACCCGTCCATGGTGATCACCTCCACCTGGTCGCGGAAGATTTTCGGACGTTGGTTGATCCAGCGGGTGAGCACTTCGGCGCTTCTGCCCGGGATGACATCAAGCAACCTGGCCGGTTGGCCGGTGTGCTGGTAAGTCATGTCCACGATCACGGTGACGAACCCGCCGCCGGCAGCCTTGCGGTTGTGGGCCCACTTGTGCTCGTCAACCCCGATGACGCGCACCCCGGCCAAGTGGTCGGGGTCGGCGACGAGGGCTCTGGCCATGGACAATGCGAGATCGCATGTCAGCTGCCAGCTAATCCCGAGTGCTTTGGCGGTGGCGGCAACGCTCATCCGGTCGATCGCTAAGCGCTGCAGGATCCAGCGCACCACCCGGTGGGTGACCTTCGAGCGGTCATCAGCGCAGGAAAGCGAAGCCCGGAAAATCTGCTGGGCGCAGGAATCGTTGCTGCATAGATACCGCGGCACCCGCACCCGCAGCCGGGTGGGAAACCCGACCACCGGCAGATCCACCAGTTGCCGGTAGGTGTGATCGCGCAACAAGCCCGGTTGCTGACACGACGGGCAGGCATTGATCGGGTCGAGCGTTTCACAGTCGATAACGGTGCACTCGTCGTTGTGCGCGGCATTGGTGATCGCCAACCCAAGCTCCGCGGTGCGGCAAATGGTGTCGGCGACGATGTTGGAACTAGGCTGCATACCAGGGTCCTTGTTGGGTTGTGGATTGGCTTGAACACCTAAATCCTTAACCCAGCAAGGACCCCCACATCTTGTGCAACACCCCAGCACCCCAAGAAACGACCAACGCACTCCCAATCACGAAGAGCCCGATAACATCCAAGCAGTAATGCTATCTATTTTGTTTGGAGTAAAAGGTGAAAAGAGTTAAACGGCTATCGATTGCCGGTCTTGCTGCTGTTGCTGTTGCTGTTGGTGTTCCGAGTGTTGCTAACGCTGATACCACCATGGGACCTTACCGAAACGAGTTCACATGCATGCTTCGTTATGCGCATCCTACAACCCAGGCCATGGTCACGAAACCCTGCTATAAGGGTGCAGACGGAAAATGGTACTTCAAGCACCGCTACTAACAACAAGCAACTCCGAGTGACCTACGCTGGAAAGATGAAATAGGATGAATTTTTATTTCATCTTTCCGGTATTACCATCGCCTACGAAATAAGACAGCGATAAACGTCAAGTAGGTATTTTGCTTAAAAAATCTAATCTCGGAAGGTTTCTCCAGTTCAGCTTGATAGGCGGCTTGGGAACTATTGTGAACCTCGCAGTGTTTGTCGGACTTTCTAAGTTTTACCAAGCACTAGGTGCTTCCGGAGATTCAGTTCTTCTCAACTTCCCTGCAGAAAGAATAAACTTCCGTTTGGACCACCTATCTATATCAATTGCTTTTATAGTGGCCAACGCTTTCAATTTTTTTCTAAACAGGGCTACCACTTTTAAAGAGTCTCATACTCGGCCAGTAGCTGGAAGCGTAAAGTTCTTCATCATTGGCCTAGTCGCATGTCTTGTCCAAATTACGGTCTTTTCCATGTTGACTCGACCAACTTTTATGCAACTACCAACCAGCATTTTGAACGAAACCTCGGGGTTGAGGAATCCGAAGTATTGGGCCCAAATAATCTCTATTGCCGTGGCTACGCCTGTTAACTTTTTGGGAAACGTACTTTGGACCTTCCGAGAGAAAAACAGCCTTGCCTTTAATAGCTAGTCAAACAAGTGAAATTGCCTTGTTAATTTGCCATAGTTGTAGGCCGCTTCGAGCTAATCCCCGTACCAGATTAAAATGTAGGGGGCGGAATCAAGCGGTGGATGCGCCACGCTTGAATAGTTCGTTAAGTATTTCACGTGGGGTTGCGCCGCCGAGGATTTGTCGGGGTGTTTCGTTGAGCTCATTTTGCACCCACGCGACATGTTCGGGTATGACGGTGGCAAAGTCGGTGCCCTTTTTGTAGAACCTGCGCCTGATCTCGCCGTTGGTGTTCTCGTTGGTTGGTCTCTGCCACGGTGAGTGCGGTTCACAGAAAAACACCTGGCAGCCGTCTTTAATCTGGACTTGTGCTGTGACAGCCATTTCTGCGCCTTGGTCCCATGTGATGGTCTTTAGCTGCTCGGTGTTGAGGTCTTTGACCATGTCCTGCAGGGTTGCGACCACGGTGTGTGAACTGTGCTCATCGGGAAGGTGTCCAAGCAGGGTGTAACGGCTGGTGCGCTCTACTAGGGTAATCAGCGCGCTTTTGCCACCTTTACCAATAACAAGGTCGCCCTCCCAGTGCCCGGGAATAGCCCTGTCATCAGCTTCCGGGCTGCGGTGGGTGATCTCAGCACCTTTGATCCAAGGGCGACCGGTTAACACGCCAGCGTTTCGGGCACGACGCTTGCGTGTTGAGCCGCCGCGGATAAGTACGTCTTTAGTCTTCATGACTTCTTCAAGCTCGGCTCGCAGGCTGCCTTTGCCTTGAATGTATAAGGCACTGTAGATCGCTTCGTGGGAAATACGCATGCTGTCAGATGCGGGTTTTTGGTACCGGTGTTCCGGAGACCCGGTACTGCCGGGTTCCGGGTAGTTGGTACCGGGGGCCGGGCCGACGGAGTCGGCCCGGCTGTTTGCTTTATTCGTCCGGTTCTATTGGGGTGGTGGCCTTGCGCATGTCGAAGTCTCCGATGCGGATTCGGTGGCCGTTGTTGAGGCGGCTAACGAGTGAATCGGCTCCGACTCTGTCGGGGAGGGCTTCGACCCAGTAGGCGGCGGCCGATTGGGAGGAGATCAGTGTTGGGAGCCGACCGTCGCGGTCGAATATGATCTTGCTCAGGTCTTCTTGCCCGCGCTGGTTGATGCTCATGGTCATAAAATCGTCGATGATAAGGACATCGACATTGATCAGTTTCCGCATCTTATCGAGGTAGTTCTGGTCAGTCGGTGAGAAGACCGCCAACATGTCTACGAGTTGGTCTAGCCGGTAGTAGGCCACGGAGTATCCGGCTTGACATGCGGCGACGCCGATGGCGCAGACTATGTATGTTTTCCCTGTTCCGGTCGGCGCGAGGATGTGAATGTTGGTCGGATTTTCCCGCCAGTTGGTCGCCGCGATTCGTTTCAGTTGGCGCATGTTGATGCCGCGTTGTTCTGCTCGGGTGACTTCAGCAAGGCTCGCGTCCGGGTATCGGAATTGTGCCTGGGTGATGGCTTTGGCGATGTTGCGTTGTTGCCGCTGTGTGTAGGCCTCTTCGACTGCTGCGAGGAAGATGTCCTCTGGTAGCGCATCCGCGTAGGCCTCGTCGTTGACAATCTCGTAGAAGACATCAGCGAAGGTCGATACGCGAAGCTTTCGCATTTTTGCCCGTACTGTTTCGTCATTGATGTTGCTCATGGTTCACGCTCCTTCTAGTTTTCGTAGTGGTCAGCAGGCCGGATGAAGACGGCGTCAGCTGCGTCGCTGGTAAGCGGGGCGCCTGGGCGTTGTTGGTTCTTCGTCGCGGGCTGTGTCCTTCGCCCTGGTGCAGCAGGGTGCTGCTGAGCGTGCGCAATGTCAGTCTGGATGCGCTTGATCACAGCCATAGTTGGAGCCAGCTTCTTTTCTAAGACCTGCTGGCACGCCGGCTCGAGGGTGGTTTTGCTGTGCTTTTTGCCCAGGTTGGCCAGCACGTTGCGAGCTTGGAGAAGTCCGCGGGGGACGGCGGCACTATTACGATCGAGGATCATCGCTATGACTGTGTGCGTTGCAGAACCGAACGACGAGGCCCAAGCCAAGAGTTCGTCGCGGGTGAGCGCCTTGTGGCCTTCGTCATCGCTGCTTGGCCCATGGTTGGGATCAGTGGAGTACCGGTATTTGAATCCGTGAAGGCGTGTGTGTTCAGCAACTAGTTGATCGCCGTTGAAGATGCTCACCAGTTGCGGGGTGAGCCTGACCGTCACTGCCTCTCCTACCAGCTGAAATGGCACAGAGTAGTACTGGTAGTCACAGGTGATGTGCCAATTACGGTCGACTTTGAGCCGCTTGTATGACACTTCCGTAAACGGTGTCGGCGGCAGATCGCGCATCACTGATGCTTCTTCTTGCTCAAAGCGCATGCGCCGTGTTGTGCCATCAGCCCGTGTCATTGCGCTGTTGATATCGGCAAGCCGGTCAGCGATTGCCTCATTGAGTTCATCGAGATTGTAGAAGACCTCGTCGCTGAAATACCCGAGTATTTTGGCGTAGGCGATTTTCACAGCACGTTCTACTGCCGCTTTGTCGCGTGGCCTGCCAGGTCTTGTCGGCACAATCGTGACCCCGTAATAGTCGGCAAACGCTGCGTAGCGGTCAGTGACCATCCGGTAGCCTGAATGCTTCCTCGGCCGGTAGGTCGCCGTAGAGGCATTATCCGGCACGATGACCGCCGGTAATTTGCCAAGATAGTTCAACGCTTTGACGTGGCACTCAATCCAAGCCGGCATCTTCTCATTCGCAGCAGCAGTGACGTACATCAGTCCTGAGTACGGGCATACCGCGATAAACAGTGACGCCTTGAATGCGGTATCACCACTGGCCTGATCCACCACCGGCACTTTGTCGCCAGCCCAGTCGACGTAAAGCTCTTGCCCCGGCTCATGGGTGACGACTTCGACAAGATCATGAGCACGGAGAAATTCATTGAGCCCACTGCAAAACTGGGAGTACTGGTACTTTGTCTTGTCCGTCGGACACGGCTGCGACAAGTAGTCCATCCACAGCTTATGCCTGGTCACGTGCTTTTTGCTTTGGAGCTTGCGTGCAAGGGCTTGAAAATCAGGCTGGTCGTAGGACATCGTCCGCTTACTCCGGCCGTCGCTGAATCGTTCATCGAACCATCCCGGTGGGAGTTGGCGGAAACGCTCTGGCGTTAGTGCCTCATCAGCGATGACTTTCTTTGCGCGGGATACTTCTCGCCGTGAACATCCCAATGCGTGTGTGATCTGCGCATAGCTTGCACCGTCAAGGCACATCGCGATGATCTGTTTGAAGTTGGCCACAAGGACCGGCTCCTTCCAAGTAGATGTTGACGCGACACCACCGGATTGTGGTGTCGCCAACATCAACTATGAAAGAAAACCCCTTGCAGTACCGAGTACGTGGAACACCGGTACCAACTACGCGGACTCGCGGTACCAACTACCCCGAATCGACACGCATGCTTTCATCATCGCTGAAAGCATGTGTTTAGACCACGTGTTTAGTAACGGTGTGGTGAGTATCGGGTAACGCCCGGGTGAGTTTCGAGTAACTCCCGGGCGTCTTGGGGTTTCGGTGGGGTTATGGGGTCAGTCGCATGTTGGTGCCTTCGAGTGTGATGATTTCGGCGCCGGCGACGAGTCGGTTGAGAATGGATTCGGCGATGACGGCATCCGGGATGGATTTGTACCACTCGTCGGGTGTGAACTGGGATGTCACGATGGTGGATCCGCGGGGTTCGCGCTCTGCGAGGATATTGAGCAGTTGGTGTGCGGTAGCGGCATCGATCGGGGTGGTCAGGAAATCATCGAGGACTAACACGTCTGTGTGGTGGAGGTCTTCGAGGAATGTGATGCGGGCCGGGTCGTCGTGTTTGAGCACGGCGAGGTGGTTGGCAAGTGTGTCGGTGCGGAAGAAGCGTGCGGAGTAGTCGTTTCGGCACGCCGCGGTGAGCAGCGCTTGGGCGAGGTAGGTCTTACCGACGGAGGATTTGCCCAGGATGACAATGTTTTGTGCGCTTTGGCACCATTGGCAGTGAGCGAGTCGGGTGATTTGCTCTTTGTTGATGGTGCGGCCGGGCGTGTAGGGGGCCCGGCCCCCGGAAAGTAGACACCGTGGGGGTGAAATTATTGGCTTTACTCTAGCGCATTGTTAGGAAGCGTGAGTTTCGTACTCAATGGGTGTGAGGTACTTGCACCAGGAATGCCTTCGGGTGGTGTTGTAGCGCGCACACCATGCGAAGACGTCGCGCCGGCAGACTAGCTGATTGGAAAAGACTTTCTGGTCTTTGAGCACTTCTCGTTTCAACGCCGCGTTAAACGACTCCGCGAGTGAATTATCAGCGCTGCTGCCAACTGCTCCCATCGACTGGGTGACGTTGAGTCTTCGGCAGACAGCCTGAAACTGCGATGAGGTATACACGCTGCCATGATCTGAGTGGAAGATCGCCCCGGAGAGACTGCCACGGGTACGGCGAGCATGCTCGAGCGCTTCTTCGACGAGGTCGGTGCGCATGTGGTCTGCGATCGCGAAGCCGACGAGCATCCGCGAGTAGCAGTCAATCACAGAAGCCAGATACATATTCGACCCGTCTGCGATCGGCAGATAGGTAATATCGCCGACGAGGATCCTATTGGCAGCTGGCGCAGTGAAGTTACGCTTGACCAGGTCAGCGAATATAAAGCGATGACGCTCACGCTGCGTTGTCGTAACCTTACGTTTTTTCGTGTAGCCGCGCAGCTGAAGCTTCCTCATAATCCGGGCGATGCGCTTATGGTTGACCGGTCCGGTGCTACTGTACGCATCGTTGAAAGTCAGCTCGGCGGCAATGCGTTTTGCGCCGTAGAGCTGCCTCTTGTCGTCGAAGATGGCCTGGACCTTGGCTCCGAGTATGGCATCATCAACCAGTCTGCGGTGCCGCTGGGCGCTGCTAGCTTTCCATTTGTAGTAGGAGCTGCGGTTTAACCCGAGTACGGTGCACATCCGCTTGACCGAGTAATCGGTGCGGTGGTCATCAACGAACCGGAAGCGGATCACCAGTTCGTCTCTTCCATGAAATATTTGGCTGCCTTACGCAAAATATCGCGTTCTTCTTTCAGGCGGGCGTTTTCCTGTTGCAGCTGACGTAGCTTCTCAGCATCGGTCAGTTGCCTCGCACGATCAGCACGTAAGCCCGCTGAAAGCTGGGGTTTCGTGCCAGTTCCGTACTTATCAACCCATACGCGAAGCGTGGAGCGGTTGATCCCTAAATCAGCGGCCGCAGCGTTCAACGACACCTGTGGATCGTTCTCGTACATCGCGACCGCGTCGCGCTTGAACTGATCCGAATAAACCTTCCTAGGCATGGAGGTAGATTACCTTTCCCCGACTCAACACAGCCGGAATCAGAGGTGTCTACCAAACAGGGGTCAGGTCCAGGTGATGTCTTCGATACAAGCATCGGGATTTGGCGATCGGGATGCTTTGAGCAGTTTGTTGACTCGCCTCTCACGCTTGGCCGCTACCTCTTTATCCAACGCGTAGAGCACCTTGTCGGAAAAGCTCCAGTCGTCGAATGCGGGATCGGCGGCGATGTCGATGACGCTTTGTCCGAAGGCGGTCATGCGCAGGTCGGTAAAGATCGGCAGGACTGATTCGTCGAGGAAGCGGGCGGATGCTGATGCTGGCTGTGGGTGGGGCATGGGTTATGCAGATCCCTTCTTGGTGAGGTTTTCGAGGCTGAACTGGGCAGCACCACCGAGGTAGGCACCGCGGGTGTCACGCGCTGTCGGCGCAGGTACGTCTTGGGTGGGTCTGCTTGTTGGCAGATCGGTTGAAAGGTCAGTGCCTGTAGGCCGTGTGGAGGTGTCTTTACGCACGGCGGCCATCATGTTTTTCACCGCGGTATACGACACGGCACGCCTAGCACCGTCGGTGGACACCAACCGCCTGCAGGCTTCTTCGAGAATTGGCTTGTTGGCGTGTTTGCCCATGTTGAGCACGTTGCGGCACGCTTGGTACGCCTGGGCAGGGATCGCTTTGGCTTCGATGAGCTCGGCAATCACCTGGCGGGTGGCCGGCCCGATTTTGGCGGCTTCGCGCAAGAAGTACTCGCTTGTCCACAACCCACGGGTGTCACCCATGTCCGCCGGGATGTGGTCGGTGTCGGTGACATACACCCCGCGGGCACGCGCGAGTTGGTGGGTGGCCACACGCTGCCCGGCGTCGAAGACGGCGAGACTGTCACCGGTGATACGCACGTCCACGGTGCGGCCCACCAGCTGGTGCGGCACGGAATAATGCGCGTTGTGCACTCTGATGTGGAAATTGGGCGCGACTTTGGCGCGTTTCCATTCGGTGAAGGGTGTCAGGAAGTTTGTGTGTGAGGCTCTGATCTAGAAGGAGTTTCACCGATAATGACTACGGTGTCACCGAAGAAAAGCCATGACCCGGCGAGGGTCAACGAGATCAGCGAGAAGCTGATGGAAAATCCTGAGCTCGCCAGCTTGATCAGCGAGCTGTCGGCTTCCGCTGATGATGCCAGCGAGCTGGTCAAAGGCCTGCTGCAGGCATCAATCAACGCTGGTCTGCAGGCGGAGATGGATGCGCACTTGGGCTATAGCCATTCCGACCGCAAGACGAAAGCCCAGGTGGAAACCACACAGAGCAGCAATCACCGCAACGGGTCGTACACCAAAACCGTCAACTCCGGGTACGGCGCGGTGGAAGTGACCGTGCCCAGGGATCGTGCCGGCACGTTTACTCCCCGGATGGTGCCCAAGGGCGCACGCCGGCTCACAGAACTCGACGACATGATCATCTCGCTCTACGCCGGCGGGATGACAGTGCGCGATATCCAGCACCACCTCGCGACCACGCTCGGGGTGGATATGAGCCCGGATACGATCAGCACCATTACCGATGCGGTGTTAGACGAGGTCATGATCTGGCAAAACCGCCAGCTCGACGAGTTTTACCCGGTGATCTTCCTCGACGCGCTACGCGTGAAAATCCGCGATGGCCACCGCGTGGTCAACAAAGCCTGCTACATGGCGGTTGGTGTCGACATGGACGGCATCAAGCACATCCTGGGATTGTGGATCGCTGAAAATGAAGGCGCCGCATTCTGGGCATCGGTGTGCGCAGATCTGGCCAACCGCGGGGTCCAGGACGTGTTCATTGTCTGCTGCGACGGGCTTAAAGGCCTGCCGGAAGCCGTGGAGGCAACCTGGCCGAATTCCATGGTGCAGACCTGTATCGTGCATCTGATTCGGGCTGCGAACCGGTGGGTGTCGTATCAGGACCGCAAGGGAGTTTCCCGGGCGCTGCGTGAGGTCTACACCGCTCCCAATGAGGAGACGGCACGTGCCAGCCTTGATGCTTTCGAGGCCAGTGAACTGGGCCGGAAATACCCGCAGTCGGTCAAAGTCTGGCGCGACGCTTGGGAGCGGTTCGTGCCGTTTCTGCAGTTCCCGCCTGCGGCCAGGCGGGTGCTCTACACCACCAATTCGATCGAGTCGCTGAATGCTGAACTGCGTAAAGCTACCCGTAACAGGGGCCAGTTCCCGAACGATACCGCGGCGCTGAAGACGCTGTGGTTGATGATCTGCAACATCGAGGACAAGCGCGCTGCGCAGCGGGCGAAGAAAGCCAAGCGCGACGTTGAGTGCAACGGCTATATTGAAGGAGCGAAAGCCACCGGGTGGAAACAAGCCATCAACCAACTAGCCGTGGCTTACCCCGACCGATTCGCGGACTACTTGTAAACCAAGCCCCCGCACACAAAGAATCGGACACCCTCATTCGGTGCGCTGCCACGGCGTTTCAGGCAGCGCGGTGAGCACGTCGCGTTCGAACTGATCGAACAATGCGCGTCTGCTCGTCGCATTGCCGCGAAACGGTTCGGCAGCGTTGATCCCATCGACCACAGCGGTGATCTTCGCGTTGAGCTCGTCTATCCCGACGCACTGGTGGCCATCGAGTGCGTGGATGACGTGCTGGGTGACGATCTTGACTGCGGCTTCGACGCTGGCCTTATCCTTGGGTCGTTTCGCCCGAGCCGGCAACGCGGCGGTGTTGTAGTGCTCCAAAAACTCCTCGTAGGTGGAGTTGACCCGGCGATTTTTATCCGCGGCACTGATCGCGTTCGAGGCTGTCGAGGCGTTATCCGGCACGATGACCTCGGCGACCCCGCCGAAGTACTCGAACGCGCGGATATGAGCTGCAAGCCACGCGTCCTGGCGCTCATCCGCGCACGCGCAGGCGAACACCATCCCCGAATACGGCAGCGAGGCGACAAAGACGCTGACCTTCGAGCCTTGCCCGCCGGTGGGGTCACACAGCCGCATCTTCGTGCCAGCCCAGTCCACCTGCATCGTATGGCCCGGGGCATGGGTGATCCTGGCGGTCAGCCCGGCTGCATCAACGTGGACCTGACCCCTGTTTGGTAGACACCTCTGATTCCGGCTGTGTTGAGTCGGGGAAAGGTAATCTACCTCCATGCCTAGGAAGGTTTATTCGGATCAGTTCAAGCGCGACGCGGTCGCGATGTACGAGAACGATCCACAGGTGTCGTTGAACGCTGCGGCCGCTGATTTAGGGATCAACCGCTCCACGCTTCGCGTATGGGTTGATAAGTACGGAACTGGCACGAAACCCCAGCTTTCAGCGGGCTTACGTGCTGATCGTGCGAGGCAACTGACCGATGCTGAGAAGCTACGTCAGCTGCAACAGGAAAACGCCCGCCTGAAAGAAGAACGCGATATTTTGCGTAAGGCAGCCAAATATTTCATGGAAGAGACGAACTGGTGATCCGCTTCCGGTTCGTTGATGACCACCGCACCGATTACTCGGTCAAGCGGATGTGCACCGTACTCGGGTTAAACCGCAGCTCCTACTACAAATGGAAAGCTAGCAGCGCCCAGCGGCACCGCAGACTGGTTGATGATGCCATACTCGGAGCCAAGGTCCAGGCCATCTTCGACGACAAGAGGCAGCTCTACGGCGCAAAACGCATTGCCGCCGAGCTGACTTTCAACGATGCGTACAGTAGCACCGGACCGGTCAACCATAAGCGCATCGCCCGGATTATGAGGAAGCTTCAGCTGCGCGGCTACACGAAAAAACGTAAGGTTACGACAACGCAGCGTGAGCGTCATCGCTTTATATTCGCTGACCTGGTCAAGCGTAACTTCACTGCGCCAGCTGCCAATAGGATCCTCGTCGGCGATATTACCTATCTGCCGATCGCAGACGGGTCGAATATGTATCTGGCTTCTGTGATTGACTGCTACTCGCGGATGCTCGTCGGCTTCGCGATCGCAGACCACATGCGCACCGACCTCGTCGAAGAAGCGCTCGAGCATGCTCGCCGTACCCGTGGCAGTCTCTCCGGGGCGATCTTCCACTCAGATCATGGCAGCGTGTATACCTCATCGCAGTTTCAGGCTGTCTGCCGAAGACTCAACGTCACCCAGTCGATGGGAGCAGTTGGCAGCAGCGCTGATAATTCACTCGCGGAGTCGTTTAACGCGGCGTTGAAACGAGAAGTGCTCAAAGACCAGAAAGTCTTTTCCAATCAGCTAGTCTGCCGGCGCGACGTCTTCGCATGGTGTGCGCGCTACAACACCACCCGAAGGCATTCCTGGTGCAAGTACCTCACACCCATTGAGTACGAAACTCACGCTTCCTAACAATGCGCTAGAGTAAAGCCAATAATTTCACCCCCACGGTGTCTACTTTCCGGGGGCCGGGCCCCGTGCTGAGCCACAAGCTGGCGAAACCGCTCGTAGCTGTAATACCGCTGGCCTGTGCCCGCAGGCTGTGCGGTGTAGCGGCCCCACAGCACCTGCAAAGTCACCTTGTTGCGCCCGGTGCGCGCCTTGGCGACAGCGTCGAAATCGATCGGGACGAAATCCCCTTGAGCATGGCTGCGCCCGTCGACGAACCAGTCCGCCAGCTCATGATCCGCAACCCCACGAAGTTGCTCACGCGTTGTGATGTTGTGTTCCACCAGTGCATCGCGGGCTTTTTGCACGGTGGTGTGCGAGCACCGCGAACTCGAACAGATTTGGCGGACAGACCAGCCCTTGAGCACTTGATCCATTACCGCCCGGTAGTCAGTCACAATCAGACTCCTCTGGTAACGCCGCGTGCCCTGAAGTCACGCGGTCACCAGAATCCTCCCCCGGACTGTTACTCGATGCTCACCAATGCGTTACTCGATACTCACCACGGTGTTACTAGATACGACCGCGCAACAACCAAGCTCCCTGCATCTTGGGGGAATATCACCACGATTGGTAGTGCTGCGTTCGAGAACAACCAGTTGACGGCACTCCCTGAGTCCTGGGGGAACATCACCACGATTAGTGAGTTTGCGTTCTCTCACAACCAGTTGACGGCACTTCCTGAGTCCTGGGGGAACATCACCACGATTAGTGAGTTTGCGTTCTCTCACAACCAGTTGACGGCACTTCCTGCTACCTGGGGCAGCATCACCACGATTGGTGACTGGGCGTTCCTTAACAACCAGTTGACGGCGCTCCCTGCTACCTGGGGGAAAGTGGAAGCGCTTGGTGATGGAGCGTTTAAGAACAATAATTTTGAGGACTTGAGTGATTCACAACTAAAACTCGCTGAAAAGAACGAGAAGGCTTTCGACCACTATGTTTTTCCATACGAAGAGCCGTTTACTTACCAAGATAAAGGTGATCACATAGAGTTAACTGGGCTATCAAAATATGGCAAAAGAGCACTTGAGGACGGAATATCCTTCCCTAATTTTCCTGATGAGATCGACGGTAAGCCAGTAACCGAGATTGGTGACAACGCATTTGCCAATTTGAATATTCAATATCTCCCGTTGTCTTGGAACAAGATCACTTCGATTGGAGAGAACGCATTTTCTGGAAGTAATATCACCCACCTTTCGTGTGACTGGTCTGGTATTACCCACATTGGGGAAAATGCTTTTAAAGACAACAACCTACAAGAACGTCCTGACGGGTGGGAGGACTTCAGCCTTCAGATGAGAAGTGCTTTTGATCTTGGTACTCGCAACCTTCCGAAATCAACACGTTGTGGGGAGCATTCTGAGATCGAGGAAGCGAAACAGTTCACGCCAGACCTTGAACGTGGTGGTCTAAAAATCACCGTCAAGGACGAAGATGGCAATCCAGTTGAGGAAATGATTGCTGGTAATCTTTACGATTTCGAGGTCACTCTCCAGATCCCAGATGATGCTCAACCGGGTGATTACCTAGATGTGCCAACTATCGACATTCGTGACAACAGAATCACTGATGGAAACGAAGCACTTACGTGACGGGCGTTTCTTTTCGGTACCGGTAGGGCGGTATCGGGTACCGGGGTGTTGGTGGTTGCCGGTACCCGGTTTTTACCCCCGGTTACGGCTTTCGGGGTTGACGTAGCCGTGTGGGTGTCGTAGGGGCCATCCTTTCTTGTTTGATGTCGTCGCGGGTTCGCATGTCTTCTCCTGTCAGGGTGAGTTTCGAGCCGTGGTTGGCGAGTCTGGACATGACTGCGTCTGCCAGTGCTGCCTCGGAGAACACGTCGTACCAGTAATCGGGTTCGTGTTGGCTGGCGATAACGGTAGAGGCATGCTCACGCCCGACGAGCAGGTTGAATACCTGGTTCAACGCGTGCGCTGAGACATCGGTGGCGAGAAAGTCGTCGATGACGATGAGTGCGGGAGCCTGCAGGTCGGTGAGGAGTTGTTTGCGGGCCTGGGGATGCTCAGCCGCAGCGTCGAAGTCGTTGGCCAGGTCGTTGAGCCTGTAGTAACGGGCGGTGAGCTTTTTGCGGCACGCCGCGACGGCCAGGGCTTGAGCGAGAAAACTTTTACCGGTGCCGGTAGCTCCCACGATGATGAGGTCTTTGCCGTAGTCGATCCATTCGCAGGTTGCGAGCCGGTCGATGCGGTCTTGGGTCACACCGCGGCCGGGATAGGCATCGAAGCGCTCGAGTGCGGCGGTTGAGCCAAGGAGTTTCGCTTCACGCAACCTTGTCTGTATGACCTTGTTGTCGCGGGCTGTGAGCTGGGCTTCGAGGGCTTCTTTGATCTTGTCTTCGAAGGAATCGTTATCGCGCGAGGGGTCGTTGACGATCTCCTGGATCGTCGCGGCGAACACGCGCATCCCGCGCAGCGAGCCGAGCTTGTCGAAATCTTCATCGGTTAACGCCATGATGCTTCTACGCCTCCTCACCGAATTCAAGCTCACTGAACTCGAACGCTGCTTTGCCCCGTACGTGCGACGCCTGGGCTGGTGGTGCGGGACGAGTCACCGGCCTGGTTGACGCGGCAGATGATGTAGGTGATTGCGCACCACCTGTGGCGGTGGCGGTGGCGGTGGTGGTGCGGGTTGCGAGGTCTTTGATGGTGTCGTGGACTTTGCGCACCGACGGGACCATGTGGGAGTCGAGGACGTCTTGGCAGGCTTGTTCAAGCAGGCTGCGGGAGTACTTCTTCGACAAGCTCAGCACGCCAAGGGCGCTATTGTAGGCTTGGGCTTCAACTTGGCGGGCGTGAAACATCTGGCGGATGAGTTCGTAGGTTGCGGCCCCAATACTTTGAGCCCATGACTCAATCCGGCCCCGATCCCACTTCGTGGCCAAGTCCTGATGCTTTGCCGGCACATGCTCTTTATCTGTGGAGTACTGCATGTTGCAAGGCTTTTTACGATGGGAAGCGATATGCTCACCCGCGCTGAAGATGTCGACGACATCGTCGAAGATCTGCACGTCAACGCTTTTGCCGGCGAAGCTCCACGGCACAGAGTAGAAATGCTTCTCAACTTGGACGTGGTAGTTCACCCCGGCCTTGGCTTTACGCCACGTGGAATACGACCAGCGCTGTTGAGGCAGCGGGCGCAATGCTTCTGCTTCGCTTTCAACAAACAATTGCCTGCGGCTTGCGTTGCGGCCCCGGAATCCTTCCCGGTCGTTGATCCAGTCGACCTGCGCCGCAATAGCGGCGTTGAGAGCGTCGAACGTGGAGAACTCTTGGCCCGATAACGCTTCCACGACCCAAGTCTGGACGATATCGACCGCCTTTTCCACATGGGCCTTATCCCTGGGTTTACCCGGCCTAGCCGGGGTGATCCCGCACCGGTAAAACTCGGCAAACTGCTGGTAGCGCTCATTGACTTCACGCACCGTCGTGCCACGTGTGACCTGGTTGGTTGCGGTCGAGGCGTTATCCGGCACGATGCGCACCGGCACGCCACCGATATAGTCCAACGCGTCGCGGTGGGCACACAGCCACGACCGCATCCGCATATCCGGCCACGCACTGGCATGGATAAGCCCCGAATGCGGCAGCGACGCCACAAACACATACGCCCGCGCACACACCCCTGTCAACGGGTCAACAACTGCCATGGTTTCCCCAGACCAATCAACGCACAGCTCCTCACCAGGGGCATGGGTCAAAAGCGCAGTCAGGTCGTTGACATCGACGTAATTTTCAAACAGCGCGCAGAACTGCCGGTAGGAATAATGCTGCTGACCAGAAGCAGCCTGACGCCGGGTGTATTTATGGTGCTCCACCTTCAACGTCACCCGCTCACCACGTCGGCGCCGGGCAGCGATGCCTGCGAAATCCGGTTCCACGAACGCATCTGAATCCCGCCGGCGATTATCCGGAAACAACTCCGAAAGCTCCTGCGCCGACAACGCGGTGATCGTGTCCTCGTCCATCCCAGTCGAGCGCAACACCCGACTGGCCTTATCAATACTGCTGCGCGAACACCCCAAATCCGACGTGATCTGCGACCACGAGCGGCCTTGCACAAGCGCCAGCATGATCAGCCTGTAATTGGTGACCACACCAAACTCCTTCCATGGTTACGCGGCCCGCGCGTACACACTGCGCAGGGCCGTCAACCACAGACTGCCAACCTAACTACCCCCGGTACCCGATACCCGCACACCCAGTACCCGATACCCGCCCGACCGGTACTAAAAACCGAACCCGGTCACTTACGCCTTTTATCTCTAACACTGACTTCCTTCCCCTTGTCGATCCTGAAACTAACAAGGTCGTTGCGAACTACATACCTCCACGCAGTTATGGAGAGAATGGGCGCATTGTCGTGGCGGATGAAGCTAAGGATCTCACTGGACGTGGAGTGAAGTACACAACCAAAACCAGTGTAGGAAAAGGTGAGTGTGGAATTAGAAACCAAGAAGTATCCTATGATTTCACAGTTAATGGACACGTTCTTGATAAGCAGTTCGCCACAAACGCTCCGCTCAGGATCGAATTTAAACCATGCCAGCGCAACACTTATCCACGTCCAGTTGGTTCTCGCCCTATTCCACAATTGAAGTGTAATGCGGAAGTGTCGAACACCACTTTGCAGTACATTCAAAACCGTAAGCGGAATGAGATGAAGCGGGATGAGATCATTGGATCTTCATTCTCTATCACTCCAGGTGAAGTTCAAACCTTCAAGAAAGTCTTCTTTGAGATCGACCTTGGAAAATCTGATCCAGGACTAGCGATTGATAGAACTTTTGCACCCGAGCTTGAATTTGAAATCAACAACCGCGTCTTCAAGGACGAGTTCCTAGAAGGTAGTGAAACAGCAGCATGGTGGTTAAACGTTCCTCCCGCTTACTGGGCGTATCCAAATGAGGAAATCATTGAGAAGGTTAGGGCGTACGCTTCTGAAGTGTCGCCAACAAACGACGATCCGTTCTTAACTTCTGATAGTAACACTCACAAAGTGAATGTTTTTTATGCGGATCTCATTAAAGAATACATTCAAAACGAACTTCTTGATGGTCCTGTCAAGTTTGACCAAGACAGGAAGCTGATTACATTTGCCTTCGATGACGAAAATGGATTCTTGTCTGCGCCAAAGAATGCTCTAGGCGAACCATTCGCTCAATACGGTTCTGATCGTTCTGATGGTTTGGATATTAAATTTAGCCTTAAATCCAAAGAAGGTACTGTCTGGGCACCGTATACGGGACAACAGACCTACTCGATTTACACCCGTTACCAAACGGATACTGATGAGTACAAGGGGGAATGTCTCCAAGAGCTAAGTTCTCTACCAGAATCACAGCTTTCCGGTGTTGCGTGGGGTGAACCAATTAAGCCGGTAGTTCCGAGAGTGTCAGGAAGTTTGTGTGTGAGGCTCTGATCTAGAAGGAGTTTCACCGATAATGACTACGGTGTCACCGAAGAAAAGCCATGACCCAGCGAGGGTCAACGAGATCAGCGAGAAGCTGATGGAAAATCCCGAGATCGCCAGCTTGATCGGCGAGCTATCGACGTCCACCGACGATGCCAGCGACCTAGTCAAAGGCTTGTTGCAGGCATCGATCAACGCTGGGTTGCAAGCGGAGATGGATGCCCATTTGGGCTACGGTCACTCGGATCGGAAAGCTAAAGCCCAGGTTGAACCCGTCCAGGGCGGCAATCACCGCAACGGGTCGTACATCAAGACCGTTAGCTCCGGGTACGGCGAGTTAGATGTGACGGTGCCTAGAGATCGTGCCGGCACGTTCGCCCCGCAAATGGTGCCGAAGGGCTCGAGGCGCCTGACAGAGCTTGACGACATGATCATCTCGCTGTACGCCGGCGGGATGACGGTGCGCGATATCCAGCATCATCTCGTCACCACTTTGGGGGTGGATATGAGCCCGGATACGATCAGCACCATTACCGATGCCGTGCTCGATGAGGTGATGCTGTGGCAAAACCGCCAGTTGGATGAGTTCTACCCGGTGATCTTCCTCGACGCGCTGAAAGTGAAGATCCGCGACGGCCACCGCGTGGTCAACAAGTCCTGCTACATGGCCGTCGGCATCGACATGGACGGCATCAAGCACATCTTGGGGCTGTGGATTGCGGATAACGAAGGCGCCGCATTTTGGGCATCCGTGTGCGCAGATATCGCCAACCGCGGCGTGCAGGATGTCTTCATCGTCTGCTGCGACGGGCTCAAAGGCCTCCCGGAAGCAGTAGAAGCTACCTGGCCGAACTCCATGGTGCAGACCTGCATCGTGCACTTGATCCGGGCTGCCAATAGGTGGGTGTCCTACCAAGACCGCAAACCCGTCTCGGGTGCGCTGCGCGAGATCTACACTGCTGCCAACGAGGACACCGCCCGCGCCGCGTTGGACGCTTTTGAGGCATCTGAGCTGGGGCGGAAGTATCCACAGTCGGTGAAAGTCTGGCGGGATGCCTGGGAACGATTTGTGCCGTTTTTGCAGTTCCCGCCAGCGGCACGCAGGGTGCTCTACACCACGAACTCGATCGAATCGCTCAACGCTGAACTGCGTAAAGCTACCCGCAACCGAGGGCAATTCCCGAACGATACTGCGGCGCTGAAAACGCTGTGGCTGATGATCTGCAACATCGAAGACAAACGCGCGGCCCAGCGGGCGAAGAAAGCGAAGCGCGACATTGAATGCAACGGCTATATTGAAGGAGCGAAAGCCACCGGGTGGAAACAAGCCATCAACCAACTAGCCGTGGCATATCCCGACCGATTCGCGGACTACTTGTAAACCACCCCCCGCACACAAACAATCGGACACCTTCGTAGTTCCTCCAACTTCTACAAGCACAACGTCTACGTCTGTGACACCCACAAGCGAGAAACCATCCCCAACCACCGAAGAAACAGTTACTATGACCCTCCCTCCAAAGACGGTAACTGTGACTGAAACTCCAACTAGCACGGTGACATCTACTCTTGCTCCAGTTACTAAGACTGAAACTCCTATTCCAGTCACTACCACTCTTGACCGTGTAACAGAGACGGAGACACCAGCTCCTACGACGGTAACTCAAGAACGTGAGACTAGAACGGAGACACCAGACCCAACGACGGTAACTCAAGAACGTGAAACTAGAACGGAGACACCAGACCCAACGACAGTGACTGATGCTCCGGTTACAACCACAGTCACTCCAGATCCAGTCACTACCGTTCTTCAACCGGAGACGAAGACAGAAACTCCGGCACCGGTCACTACCACTCTTGAGCAAGTGACAGAAACAGAAACTCCAACACCTACAACAGTGACCAAGGAGCGTGTCACCGAAACTGAGACCCCTGCTCCAACCACTGTGACTAAAGAGCGTGAGACAGCGACCGAAACACCTGACCCAACGACGGTTACTAAAGAACGTGAGACCAAGACGGAAACGCCTGATCCAACCACGGTTACTGATAAGCCTGTAACAAGTACGGTTACCCCTGATCCTGTTACCGTTACTGAAACTGCACCTGTTGTAACCAAGACGGAAATTCCAGTTCCAGTAACTACAACCCTCGACCGCGTTACTGAAACGGAAACCCCAGCCCCAGCAACAGTCACAGAGAAGCGCGAGACAAAGACTGAAACACCAGCACCAGTCACAACAACTCTCGACCGCGTTACTGAAACGGAAACCCCGGCTCCAACCACGGTCACTGGTGATCCCGTGACTTCTACAGTGACTGCTGATCCTTCTACGGTCACCAGCACCCCAGCACCTGTTACGGTCACTGGAACTCCAGAGACAAAGACAGTCACCCCAGATCCAGTGACTGTGACTCTAGAGAAGCCAACGGTGACTACAACTCCAGGTGATGAAGGTGAGTCAACCACCCCAGCACCAAGTAGTCCTGAAACCACTAGCGAAGACACTCCAGCGCCAAGTGGCACTCCTCAACCAAACGAGGACACTCCAGCACCTACACCTACAGATAGTGCTGAACCTCAACCTAGCGAGACGATAGAGGAATCAACCACTCCTGCTCCAGGTGACGGTGAACCTACTACTGAAACTGCTTCAAGCGATTCACCTGAACCTGATGCTGATGATGAACGCAAGGACGGTGACAGCGACAAGCGCGATGACAGCGAGTCTGACTCCGTAGACGATGATGAGCGTGATGGCGCTAAGGTCACTGATCGTGACAGTGGCAAGGACGCGGGTGACACTCCACGTTTCAAGCCAAACCCTGGTGCTCCATCGAACACGAATAGTGGCATCGTTCCTAAAGCTCCAGCGATTCCACCATTAGGACAACCAGCTCCAGCTGCTCCTAGTGGAAAGGGTGCGATTGTCGATACTGGTGGACACGTTCAGACCTCACTCTGGACAAAGATCGTTAACTTCTTCCGTTAGGGTGAACCCTCCTGGCGAGATCCTGATGTGATCTCTCAAGGCGAGAGTCCCCTTGGGGTTATTCCTCAAGGGGACTCTTCTGTGTCTGAGTGGGGCGTGTGGGACACTGGCAGGCGTTCCGTTGTGAGTGCGGGCGTGTCACTCTGGAGTGCTGGCGGGCGTTCTATTGTGGGTGCGGGCGTGTCACTCTGGTGCGCTGGCGGGCGTTCCATTAAGGGTGCGCGCGTATCACTCTGGGACGTTGGCGGGCGTTCCATTGTGAGTGCGGGCGTGTCACTCTGGTGCGCTGGCGGGTGACTCAAAGCTAGTCAGAAGGGTTGTGTGCGTTGTGTGAAGTGGGGCGGTCGTTCGTAGAGGTAGAACTGTTTTAGAGTAGTGTTCGTGCAGGTAGAACTGTTTTCGCAAGACGATTCGGGAAATGCAAGGGGTTTTTGATGGGAAGTGTTTTAGAGTGGGGCGGGAAATGAGAGGTCACACAGTTCTGCAAAACCCTCTTGAAACCCGGTTAGCTACTCAGCTAGCCGGGTTTCGTGCATTGTTCCGCCGTCATCACAGATGCCCGGCGATGCGCCCGGCCCGAATAGGTGACACCGCAGGAGCCGAAGCTGGTGTGAACTTCGCTCTCGCCCGGTGCTCGGCGCTGAAGCGCGCCAAGGGATGGAACTGGGACTAGAGCGTCACGTTGGCCAGCACCGCGCCGGTGGGTTGCGCCGCGCCGGCGGCGACTTCCTCGGTTACGAGGACTGAAGCAGTTCCACCGGGCAGCGGCATCCACACGTCGTCGTGGGGTTCTTGGCCGATGACTCCAGCCGATTCCACGGCGCCGTCGTCCATGACTGCCCACACTTGTGCCCCCATGCCGTCGTCGAGAGCTGGCTGGCCGTTGACCATGGCGCCGCCCTTGCCCATGTCAGAGCTGATCACGATGTCGAGGCTCGCGCCCATCGCGTCGGCCTGACCTTGACGCGCGTCTGCCTTGGGGATCGAGGACGCAGGCGTGGTGGAAGTATTTGCCAACGTCCACGCCAATGACGAAGTCATAGGCCATGGGTGTGTTCCTCCTAGCGATGAATTAGAAGTTGGACTATTTGAGCTTCATCGCTGGGGGTGGTCGGACATACTTAGTACTGGCATCTACATTACTGTGAGACCTCATACCACCTGGGCTCGGTCAGGTTCCTATTAGCAGTTTGAGTATGTCACTGTCTTCGGCGGCATCACCCCCGGATCATTTTCAGACAGGGGCGGGAATAAGCCATACCGAAGCCAGCGACTAGTTCTACTGTCCTTTCAGACGGCGGGAACGGAAATAAACATAACCCGCCCAATCGGGTGGACAGGCTATGAATCTTCGGTGCCCTGAGGTGGAACTGCTAACAACGAAATGGGGGGGGGAACGGGGGCAAAGTCAATAATTCGAGTCTGGCATAAGTGGATAAGGATTGCCTAACCTAATACTGTTTCAAGTTATGGTCCCGATCGGGAATCGGCAACGGAAGCGAGGCGGCGACGATGAACAGAAAACGTGGATCGACCAGAGAACCCCTCTCCGGAGGGGGAGTCGGGGACGCGGGCCCGGACGGGACGGGCGACGGCGACGCGGTGGCGTCGCAGACGGACGACGGGCGGTTGGTACACGTCGCACCGGTCGCAGTGGGTGGCCGACCATCCACCCGCGACATGCTCGTCGCCGCCGCGATCGGCGTCGCGGGGTCTCTCATCGTCGTGCCCCTGACCTACCTGCAGGTGTTCGCCGGCATCGCCCACGTTTATCTCGTCGCGGCGACGCTCGGGTTGTGGTTCCTGCCGTGCGTCGTTCCCCTCATCGTCGTCCGCAAGCCTGGCGCGAGCCTCATCGCGTGCCTTGCCATGGGCGTCGTGTCCGCGGCGACCACCCCGTTCGGCGTCGCCGCGATCGGGGCGCTGATCATGGAAGGATTGCTCATCGAGCGTCCGTTCATGGTCACCCTGTACCGGCGGTGGACGCGTCCCCAGTTCGTGGCGTCGGCGATGTTATTCTCCGCGCTGATGGGAACGATGGCCCCGCGTGCCGTCGGCGTCGACTCGCCGACCACGCCCATGGCCCTGATCAGCTTCGCCGTAGCCTTGGCATCGAGCCTGGTGTTTTTGGTCCTGGGCTTTGCCGTCGCAAAGGGGCTCCGCAGCCGCGGGGTTACCCGATGACCGGCGGAGCGCCCGCGTGCGCCGGTGCGACACGCGGGACGGCCCCAGCCCGGTTGCGGGTCAGTGGCGCGGGAGTGCGGCACGCCGATGGGCGATGGGCACCCGACATGGTGGACCTCTCCTTCGATTTCGGCACGTTCAACGCCATCACGGGACCCGTGGGATGCGGAAAGACGAGCCTGGCCCACCTCATCGCTGGGCTGATACCCTCGCACATCCCCATCGACCATGCCGGATCCGTGCACATCGTCGATGCCGACGGCACCGAATGCCCCGTGGACCGGGACCGGGTCACCTTCGTCGGGCAAGACCCGGCGACGCAGGTGCTCACGCTCCGAGTCGTCGATGACGTGTCCATGGCCCTCGAGTTTTCCCTCGTGGAAGCCGGCATCGTCGCCAAGCGATCAGCCGAGGCCCTAGCGGAGCTCGGGCTGTCAGAGCTCGCGGAGAAGGATCCGTGGGCTTTGTCGGGCGGGCAACGCCAGCGGATGGCCATCGCCGGTGCGGTGGCCAGGGCGCCGGAGGTCATGATCTTCGACGAGCCCGCGGCCCACGTCGACGAGGACGGTCGCCGGTCGCTGTTCGCCGCCATCCGTGACTTGCGGGCCCCGGGGCGCGTCATCCTGCTCATCGAGCACGACCTCCGCCCGTTCGACGGGTGGGTCGACACGGTGACGATCCTCGATGCGGACGGGAGCGTCGCCGACCACGGAGCGCCGGATAGCATCGCGGTGAAGGGCATTGCGACGACGGCCGCGACCGCCGGAACGCCAAACGCCAGTACGCCGGGCACGGGGGCACCGGACCGTCCCGGTCCGGACCGGCGGCGAAGGTCCCGGGGAGCCGGGAATGGCGCCGATCCGGAATCGGAGGCGGATGCCGTTCCGCTGCTGGCCTTGACCGGAGCCAACGTGGCCCGGGGCGGGGAGCGGATCCTGAACGGGGCTGATCTGACACTGGAACGGGGCGAGATCCATGCTCTAGTCGGCGCCAACGGAGCCGGTAAGTCCACCTTGCTGGCGGTGCTGTCGGGCCAGATGAAGGCGGGAGCGGACATACGGATCGACGGCGAGTCCGCCCGGCGCGCCCCCGACGCCTTCGCGTCGTGGGCGTTCCAGAACCCCGAGCACCAGTTCACCCGCGCGACCGTCGCCGCGGAAATCGCCTCCGCGCTGGCCGGCACGGACCCGCACGGACCACTCGGCGCCGATGAGCTGAGGAAACTGCGGGAAGCCTTGTGCCCCCGGGCACTTGACCCTGTCTCGCCGTTCGTCCTGTCGGGCGGACAGAAAAGACGGTTGGGCATCTTCCTGGCGGTGGCGGCCAATCGCCGTTTGCTGCTTCTCGACGAGCCGTTGGCGCACCTGGATTCGCCGAGCTCGCGCATCGTACTGCATACGCTGGCGGAATACGCCGGGGCCGGCGGAACCGTTGTGTTCACGTGCCACGACCGCCGTGCCGCGCGAACGTGGGCGGATCGGGCGAGCATCGTCGCCGAAGGGAAGGTCGCCTGGTCTGGTCCCGCGGCCGACGTGCCGGCTGCCCCGGAGTCGTCCCGGCGGGATCGTGCACTGCCCGCGGCCGGCGCAGGGACGTCCGGGAATGAAAGCCCCTGGACCAGTGAATCCGCCTCTCGAAGGCGCGCAGGGTTGAACCCCATCACGATTGTCGGGGCGGTGATGCTCGTCCTCGCCGCCGGGCTGCTCTCCGGTGGAGACGCCGTTGTCACGCTGACGGTGGTCGCGTTCCTCGCACTCGCTGCAATCGCGGAGCGCGACGTTCGGGCGACGGCGGGGAAGGTCCTCCTCGTCCTGTTGATCGGGGTGTTCTTCGGCCTGCTCGGGTGGCGCTCCGAGTTCTACGGCGGTGGGGATCCGGCGGAGGCCGTCCGCCGCGGCATCCGTCACGGACTGCTGCTGACGGCCGTGTTCGCGGGGACGGTCCTGGTCTCCGCGTGCATGCGCGTCGAGGAGCTTTTCGACGCCATGGTGCAACGCTTCCGGGTGCCCTACACATGGTGCACCATAGCGATTTCCGGGGTGAGCATCGCGGCGTTCCTGCGCAGCGAAATCCCCCATCTGACATGGGCGATTAGATTGCGCTCGATGCGACCGGGGCAGTCTTTCCGCTCCGGCTTCATTCGCGCGACGACGCCCGCGCGCATCGCCTTTCCCTTGTTCGTCAGCGCCGTGCGCTGCGCCGAAAAGCTGTCCTTGACCCTGGCGATGCGCAACTTCGGCCGCCATCCGTGGCGCACCTTCCGCACCGATCACCCCTGGCGAGTGCGTGACGGATTCGCGGCCGCAGCGTCCGCCGCGGCCTTCGTCGCCGCCCTGGTGTCCGCAGTGACTTGACGGACGCCCGGAACCGGCGGGTCCCGGGCCCGCGAGCGTTTCCGAGCTTGTGCGGAGACGCGCCCCACCCAGTTGCTTCACCCTTTCAACCCTTCAGACACATCCTCCGGGTCACGCCATGCGGGCCCGGTCCGCCCGGCACCGGCATGGCGCCGACAACCGAAAGAGGTACCAATGAACACGATCCGGACCACTATTCGTTCGTCCTCGGAGAGGATGCCGCGCTGACCGGGGCCCTCATCGGGGAGTACATCGAACGCCGGCGCCAGGCGCCGGAAACGGACGACAGGGCAGCGGACCCGTCGTCCGAAGGAATCGACCGGTCGCGGGACCGGGGAAACGAGATGGAACATGACTGACCGACGAAACGGCGGGGAAGCACGGGACCGCGACGCGGGCGAACCCGTGAAAGTGCTGGTGGCCGGAGGTACCGGCGTCACCGGACGGCTCGTCCGGGGGATGCTCGGCGTCGTCGATGGGATTGAGCTGGCCTACACTTCCCGGCAGAAACCGGACGATGGCCCGGGGCGGCACTTCCCGCTGAGGATCGCCGCCGGCCACAACGAGATCTGCAGGGTCTTCCGCAAACACGATTGGGTGGTCAACTGCACCGGCCCGTTCGAGGTGCATGCAGACTCACTCGCCCGTGCTTGCATCGACTCAGGCACCGGGTACATCGACGTCAACGATTCGATCGACGCCCGCCGCGCGATCATGGCCCTCGACGGGGATGCTCGGCGGGAGGGGGTTCCCGTGCTCACCGGGTTCGGCCTGTGCCCGGGCTTGTCGACGGCCCTGTTGATGCTCGGGGCCCGCGCTGCGGGGGCCGAAGAGGTCCGCGATGTGCGGGTCGATCTGCGAATTGGCGCCGACCAGGAATCCGGGGCCGCGTCGGTCGAGTCGATGTTCCGGACTATCCGCGGCGGATACCGCACGATGCTCGGCGGCACCATCGTCGAGGTGCGGCGCAACCCGGTGTCGTCGCAAAGCGGAATCAGCTACGAATGCCCGGACATCGACGTCGTACGCGAGGTGTGCCCCTCGATCCGTGGATATTCCTACCACGGCGCCTTCGATGCCCTCCCCGATGAGTCGGTGGAGAAAATCCGCACGTCGAGACTGTACTCGATGCCCGTTGTCTCCGGTCTGCTCGCCCGTCTCGGGGCGGCCGAGACATCGCGGAAGGCGCGGGCGAAGGGCACTCCGCAACCCGCCGAGCTGGTCGTCGCACTGTCCTCCGCCGGCGCGGGCGATGCGGGGCCGGCGGCCGAGACGACCGTCGTCCGGGCGACCGGCCCGGGTTCCTACAAAATGACCGCGGCGATTGCTGCCGCCACCGTTGTGGCGGTCGCGGGGAAGCCGGTCGCGCCGGGGTGCCGGGATCTCGTCGGCCACCCCCGGCTCCTCGAACCGGTCCTCGCCTTCGCCCGCGATGCGGGCATCCATATCGAGGTGCCACATGACAACCCGACCACGGGGCCGCTGCCGACAGCGGCCCACTGCGATACCAAAGAAATGGGGAAACGATGACGGATCAAGCTGAACGAGGTGCGGCGATCGTCGTCCGCGACCTCACGAAGAGCTACCCGATTGCGGGCAAAGCGGGCACCCCGCCCGAAGGCGGGGCAGGTGCCCCGCCGGACGGCGGGCGCAAGGGAAAGCGCGGTGCCCGGATGCGCAAGCATGTGCTCGACGGCGTGAGTTTCACCGTGCCCACCGGGGCGATCGTGTCGTTCCTCGGCCACAACGGTGCAGGCAAGACCACCCTCATCCGAATCCTGTCGACGCTCATCACCGCCGACTCCGGCGAGGTGAGCATCTTCTCGCGCGACGTGAAAGAGGACCCGGCGGGCGTGCGCGCTGACATTGCCACCACCGGCCAATTCGCGGCGATCGACGAGAACCTCACCGGCCGGGAGAACCTGGAGTTCTTCGGGCGGCTGCGTGGACTCGACCGCGCCGCCGCGGCCGCCCGCGCGACGGAACTGCTCGCGCAATTCTCGCTCGCAGACAGTGCCTCGACGCTGGCGTCGGCCTATTCGGGTGGCATGCGGCGCCGCCTCGACATCGCCGCGTCGCTGTGCGTCGTGCCCAGGCTGCTGTTCCTCGACGAACCCACGACGGGGCTGGACCCGGTCAGCCGCGAAGAGCTGTGGGGCTTCATCCGGCAACTGCGGGACGACGGAATGACCCTGGTGCTGACCACCCAGTACCTGGAAGAGGCGGAGGCGCTGGCAGACCACGTCCATCTGCTCAAGGATCGCCGCATCGTCGCCAGCGGAACGCCGGAGGAATTGCGCCGCGCCTTCGGGTCGCACGTGCTCCGCGTGTCCTTCGCCACCGCCGCCGAGGCGGAGGCGTTCGCCCGCTGCCTCGGGGGAACGTGCCTGGACGGCGCCCGCGTCGCGGGGAAGTCGGTGTCCCTCGACGTCGACCCCGGACCGCGGGTCCTCGTGGCGGTGGCGCAGGCGATGGAGGCCTCGGAAGCGTTGCCGGATTCGCTGAGCGTGTCGCCGCCCACCCTCAACGAGGTGTTCATATCGATGAACGCAGGGGGTGCGGCGCGATGAGTGCGACGTCGGTCGCGGCGTTTCTCCGTCGGGATCTGCTGCTGTTGCGACGCAACACCGCGTCGCTGATCTCCATGTTCGTGGTTCCGCCCCTCTTCCTGCTGTGCCTGTACGCGGTGTTCGGGTACTCGGCGGAGCAATCCGGCTTCGGGTACCTGCGTTTCGTGCTCGGCGGCTGCCTGTTCCAGGCGGCGATGTTCACCGCCGCGGCGTCGGCGATGGCGGTGGGACAGGACGTCGAATCCGGGCTCGTTGACCGCGTGCGCGTGTTGCCCGGGGCCACAGGCGGCTATGTCGCCGGCAGGCTCGTCACCGATGTGCTGCGGATGTCCGCGTCGATCGCGGCGCTGCTGGTCGTCGCGTGGGCCTGCGGCCTCGACATGGCTGTCGGTGACGTCGCGTGGACTGTCCTGTGGTCGCTGCTCGCCGCGGCGGTCCTGTCCCTGGTCACGGACGGGGTGATCCTGATGGTGCCCGCCCCGGTGTCGACGGCCTCATCGATCCAGGCGCTGGAAATGCTGCTGCTCATGTTCTCCACCGCGTTCATTCCGGCGACCGCTTTGGACGGCTCCCTTCGCGACGTCGTGCGCCACATGCCTTTTTCGCCGGTGATCGAGGTGATTAGGGCGGCGTCCCCGGACGCCTTCCCGGATCGCGCCGGGGAAGAGGCCGCCCTGTGGCTCGGTGTCGCGGCGGTCGCCGGAATCGTCCTGTTCATCCGCCGGTTCACCTCGAGGAGCGAATCATGATTGGCGCCATCTTCGTGCATCTGCGGCGCATCGCCCACATTTGGCTGCGGCGCCCCGACTTCTGGTTCATGACGTTCATTGCTCCGCTCGTGTACCTGTTCATCGTCAACCGCATGTTCGGTGGCCTGGTCAGGCAGCTCACCGGAGAGTTCGAACTCCGGAACGCGGTCATCCTGGTCGTGACGGCGTGGGCGTTCATCCTGGCCATCACGGGATCATCCACCGTGTTCGTTGAACGCAGCAATGGCTTCCACGAGCGGTTGATCACCATGCCGGCGCCGTACGCGGCCGTGCCGGCCGCACGGATCATTGCCGAGTTCATCCGGATCATGGCGATGACGGCCGTCGTCGCGGCGGTGGCCGCCTTGCTTTCCGACGGCCCACCGGAGGTGTCCTGGTGGTGGAGGATCGCGGTGACCGGCGCGATGGTTGCCGCGGCGGCCGCATGCACCGGCACGTACATCGCGTTCTCCATCACCAGCCCCCAGGGTTCCGTGGCCCTCATCCCGTTAATCATCGTTGCGATGTTCGTCAACACGGTGCTCATGCCCGCCGACCACTTCCGTCCCCTCCTGCGCGGAATCGCCGGGCACACCCCCGTATCCGCGGCCGGCGAGGCCGTCAACGGCACCGGGGCTGCGGGTCTGGTGGTCTGCGCGGCCTGGTTCTTAGGCATCGCCGTGCTCGCGGCGTGGGGCATCGCCGTGAAAACGAGGCCGGGGGAGTCTGCATGACGGCCCGCGAATCCGAGCATCTAACCCGAAACCGCCGCGTGGACGCGGCCCACACACCCGGAGACAGAACCAGATGAAGTCGATCGCCCAGATCGTCCAGAACAACCGCAGGCTCCTCGCGGCCTACGAGGACAAGGTCCAGCCGAGGTTCCTAAGCCGCTATGCGCTTGAACCGATGGACGCCGCCGCCGTGTACCGGAAGCTCCGTGCGCTGGATCCCGGGCCGGATGCGCCGGCCCGGGTCCTCGACCTCGGTTGCGGAACCGGGTGGCTCGCCCGCATGCCCGCCGCTGAGTCTCGCTATCGCAGGGCGAACATCGTCGGCTACGACCTGTCGCCCAATGCGATCCGCATCGCCCGCGAACGCGCCGCCGCCGACGGGCTTGGGGCCCGGACGGAATTCCACGTCGCCGACGTCCTCGCGCCGCTCGGCAGGGTCTCCGGGCTGCTCGCCGACGGCGGCATCGCTTACGTGCAGACGTTCGTCGAGGATCCCGACGTGAACGAGCGGGTCGACATGGCCGTCATGGCGAAGATGGGCCACCGGGTGTTCCGGGGCAGCGAGCTCGAGGACCTCGCCGAAGCCAACGGGCTGAAGCTGGACGGAGCCTCACGCGCCGGCATGGTGTATTTCTGCACTCTCGCGAAGAAAAGCGCGATCGGGGAGGCGGGGAAGTGAGCGCCGTGGACGGGACCGTAGGCCCGTGGTCGCTGCTCGCCCCGATTCGGACCCGGATGCGTGCGGTGGTCGCGTTATCCGTCCTGTCGTCGGTGGCTACCGTCGCTTCGCTGGTCGGCATCATCGACATCGCGATGACGTACCCGGAGGCCCCGGAGCATCGGACGTGGTTGGCCGTGGTTGTCATCGTCGTCGCCGCGACGGTGCGCATGGCTGCGGACGGCGCCGCCGGCATGCTCTCGCACCGGGCGGATAACGACCTGCAGCTCCACCTCCGGCGCCGGCTGGTCGCCCAAATCCGGAAGTTGCCGCTGGGCTGGCTGGACGCCCGGCGCTCGTCGGGAATCATCGAGTCGGTTGAGAAGGACGTCGCGGCTGTCCACCAGCTCATGGGCCACACCGTCGGTGAGACCGTGGTGGCGGTGCTGGTTCCCCTGCTTTCCCTCATCGCGCTCGTCGCGGTGGATTGGCGGATCGCGGCGGTGGCGGTCGTCCCGGTGCTGGTCACCTTCGCCCTGATGGGCGTGATGATTTCGCGCGGAGCCGGTCTTCAGCGCGACTACGAGCGAGCCTCCGAAGGAGTGACGGCTGCGGTCATCGAGTTGGTGCGCGGTATCCCGGTGATGAAGTCCTTCGGACGCGCCAGCCAGGGCGCGGGTCGCTACGATGCCGCGGCGTTGTCGTTCGTCCGCGCGTGGTCCGCCTGGTCCCGGCAGTCGAACATCTATCTCGGGCTCATCGACGTGGTGACGTCCCCGACCACAGTCCTCGCAGTGGTGTGCGGGGCCGGCCTCGCACTGAGGGACGCCGCGGGCGGCATACCGGAGGGTCTCGTCGCCGGGCTGGTTCTCAGCCTTGGACTCTCCGCGGCGATCGTGCGGGTGGCCATGAACTCCGAACCCATCATCGCGGGGATCGCCGCTCTGAAGTCCATCGCGGAGGTGCTGAGCACGCCGCCGATCGCCGAGCCCGCCGATCCGGTGCCCGCGCGCGGAGGCGCGCTCGAGGTCCGGAACCTGGTCTTCTCCTACGGCGATGGGCCGCGGGTCCTCGACGGGATGTGCGCGACGTTCGAACCAGGGACCCTCACTGCGCTGGTGGGGTCCTCCGGTTCCGGAAAGTCCACCGTCGCCCGGCTGTTGGCGCGTTTCCACGACCCCGTTGAAGGCTCGGTGCTACTGGGCGGCGTCGATCTTCGCGACATCGCCGTGCGCGACGTGCACCGCTCGGTGTCGGTGGTGTTCCAAGATCCACAGTTGTTCACGCTGCCGTTGCGGGAAAACATCCGGCTGGCCAGGAGAGACGCCACCGACGACGAAATCATGGCGGCCGCGAAGCTCGCGAACCTCGATGCGGTCATCGCGGCGCTGCCGAAGCGCCTGGATTCGGTGGTCAACGTCGACGTGACCTTTTCCGGTGGTGAGGCGCAGCGCGTGGCCATCGCGAGGTCGATCGTCACGGACGCGCCGGTGCTCATCTTCGACGAGGCAACCGCTTACGCGGATCCGGCTTCCGAGGCCCTCATCCAGTCCGCAATCGAGCGTTTGGCCCGTTCGCGGACGGTGATTGTGATCGCGCACAGGTTGAGCACGATCCGCAACGCCGACCGCATCCTCGTTCTCGATGGGGGAGCGGTCGCGGAGGCGGGTACCCACGACGAGTTGCTTGCGCGCGGTGGCCGCTACCGGGATTTGTGGCGCGCGTTCGTGCTCGACGACGAACCATCCGCCCCGCGGGGCACTGAATCAGACGATGAAAAGGCGGCAAACCGATGATCCGGGACTTGTGGTCGATGACGGATCGGCACTCGAAGATGACGCTGGTGTGGCTCATTGCGTTGGCCACGCTTGCCGCGCTGGCCCAGGGAGCGGCGTTCGTCGCGCTGCTGCCGCTGCTGTCGGCTCTGGCCGAGGGAGATGATGCGACGGCGTGGCGTTTCACCGGCGTCATCGCCGGCCTCGCGGCCGCCCATGCGGTGCTGTCCCTCGCCGCGGGGACAGTTGGCAGGGCGAATTCCGCAGCGGTGCTGTCGTCCCTGCTGCGTTCCCTGGGCGAACGCGTGCTGACGTTGCCACTCGGGTACGTCACCAAGTCCACGGCCGGCCGCTTTTCGGAGATGGCGTCGTCGGGTATCGCGTTCGCGGCGTCCGTGCCGCACGTGATCCTGCGGCCCGTCATCGCCGCGGTGGTTACGCCGACCGTCATCGCCTTCGGAATTCTGGCGGTGGATTGGCGCGTCGGTTTGGTTCTTGTCGCGTCAGCGCCGGTGCTCTTCTTCGCCTACCGGGCCATTGGCCGGGTCGGCGGGGAGTCGGACGAAGCGCATGCTGAGGCCGTCGCTGCCGTCTCCGGCAGGCTGATCGAGTTCACCCGCGGCCAGCAGGCGATTCGCGCCGCGGGCGACGGTTCGGCGGCGGACGCGATGGTGGATGAGGCTATCCAGGCCCAACACGATGCGTTCGCGAAGGCGACGTCGACGCAGGGGGCAGCCATCGGACGGTTGGGTTCGATCGTCCATGCGGTGTTCACGGCGGCGGTGATCGTCGCCGTGGCAGTCGCCGCGACGGGCGGGATGGCGCCGGCGCATTTGGCGCCGATACTCATCGTGCTCGTCCAGTTCACCGGACCGATCACCACGGCGGGAGCGTTGTCCGGCGGTTTCGGTGCGGGCCGCAACACGTTAGCTGCGTTGCGTGACCTGCGGGCAATCCCCGCCCTTCCTGAACCTGCCGCACCGGAGCTGCCCGACGGGCATGACGTGGAGTTCCGCGGCGTGAGCTTCGGGTACGGGGATAAGAAGGTTCTCGACGACGTCAGCTTCCGTGCACCTCAGGGAGCGCTGGTTGCCGTAGTGGGACCGTCGGGAGCGGGCAAGACGACGGTCATGCGGCTGCTGTCGCGTTTTCATGATCCGGACTCGGGGGAGATCCTCATCGGCGGGGTGCCCTTGCCTCGGATCGGCACCGACGGCGTGAACTCGCTGGTGACCCCGGTGTTCCAGGAGACGTTCCTTTTCGACGCGTCCGTGCGGGACAACGTGGTCTTCGCCGACCCCGGATTCGGTTCCAGGCCCGGTGACGGGGACCGCTTGCGCGAGGCCGCCCGGCGATCCGGGGTGGACCGCATCGTGGAGCTGCTGCCTTCCGGGTGGGATAACCCGGTGGGGGAGGAGGGGACGCTGCTGTCGGGAGGCGAGCGGCAGCGCCTCGCCATCGCCCGGGCGCTTCTGAAGGATTCCCCGGTGGTGCTTCTCGACGAGCCGACGTCCTCGCTGGATGCGGCCACTGAGCGGGCGATCGTCGGCACGATGGAAGCGTTGCGCGGCGATCACACCGTGATCGTCGTCGCCCATCGCCTGCACACCGTCCGCGATGCCGACCTCATCGTCGTGCTTTCGGAGGACGGGACGGTCGCAGAACGGGGCACGCACGATGAATTGCTGGCGAAGGGCGGCCGCTATGCCGAGTCGTGGGCGTGCCGGACGGGGAGTTCCCCGGGATCCAGATCCAGCTCGTCGTGGACCACCACGACGACGGCATCGGAGAAGCGCGGATAGCTAGTTCATCTCGCACCAGATTGGCTTAGTTCCCAGGAGCCAAAGCGCACCGCGCAGACACCCCAGTGGAGGAGCAAGAGCACGAGGAGCGCCAAGGAAAGTGCGTGCCAGCCTTCGTCCCAAGCACCCAAGCACAGAGTGCCCACGGGGAAGGTAGAGCCCCACCAACCAGGGCCGTAGGGCGCCCAGTGGAGGACAGCCTCGTAGAAGCAGTACATGGCATAGAGGACCCACGGTACGGCGAGGGTGAACATGATGAGGCCGTACAGGTGAGTGTCGAAAAGCAATGTCGATGCTGCCGTCGACTGGCCGACAACACCGAGGGGAATCCACGCTGTACCCGCGGCTGCGCCACGTGGGCGCGTGCGGGACCAGTAGCAGTAGAGGAAGAGCGGGATCGCGGTGAAGAACGTGAGGAAGAAGCACAGCTCACCCGCGTAGTGATAAAACTCGCCGTGATGGGTGGCCAGCTGCCCGGCGGATGTCGCGGCGACCATCGGGGACACCAGCGCCAAGCCCCACGGGAACGCAGGCTCGGTGTAGTGAGCGGACTGCTTCCACAAACCCCAGAGTTGCCACAAGCACACGATGATGGCCAGTGGCGCGCCGATCCACCAGCTGATCAGCTGGAACGCATCGTTGCCCGTGAGTGCCGTCCACGCCGAGCCGCACGCGAGCAGCCCCATCGCGTACATGCCTCACGCCGCCATGTTCTGGCGCCGCGGCGGCTCATTGCGCACGCCGACCGTGAACACAACAAGGAGCCCCGCCGCGATGAGCGCAAAAACGACCTGGGCTACATGAAATCCATGTAACCCAGTCAAACTCGACGCAATCGAGGTTCCCATTAAAGCGCCGGCCCAAGCGGGACCGAACTTTGGCAACGTCATAGGACTAACGCTAGGCCTGCCACCTCGTCTCATCCACTTTGGGTCGGGGCTTTGTGGTTTTTAGGACGCGAATGGCCTGAAGCGCGCCAAGGGACGGAACTGGGACTAGAGCGTCACGTTGGCCAGCACCGCGCCGGTGGGTTGCGCCGCGCCGGCGGCGACTTCCTCGGTTACGAGGACTGAAGCAGTTCCACCGGGCAGCGGCATCCACACGTCGTCATGGGGTTCTTGGCCGATGACTCCAGCCGATTCCACGGCGCCGTCATCCATGACCGCCCACACTTGTGCCCCCATGCCGTCGTCGAGAGCTGGCTGGCCGTTGACCATGGCGCCGCCCTTGCCCATGTCAGAGCTGATCACGATGTCGAGGCTCGCGCCCATCGCGTCGGCCTGACCTTGACGCGCGTCGTCGGCCTCCATGATTGCGTGCATTTCGTCGACGCCCTGGGCTGTCACGGATTCGCGTGACTCGTCCACAGTGAATTGGGTGACCGCGAACCCGCCACCGGCGATGAGCACAACGGCGGCTGCTGCGGCGGCTGTGAGACGTCGCCCGAAGCGGTTCTTCCGCGCGGTATCGAAGTCAGCGACCTGGTCGGTGGCGTCGATACGCTCCATGATGGAGCGTTTGAGCTCCGGTGGCGGGGTGACCGGCGTGGCCGCGGAATTGAAGAGGTCCTCGATATCTTTATCCATCACAGGCCTCCTTTCAACGACACGGCCTTGCGAAGCTTTTGCAACCCGTCGCGTACCCGGGTTTTGGCTGTTCCGAGAGCGACGCCAGTGGCATCGGCGATTTCTTGGTGGGTGAGTTCCCCGAAATACGCGAGCATGAGCGCACTTCGATGGGGCTCTCCGATTGAATCAATGAGTTCTTGCAGCTCCTCAGACTCTAGTCGCTGTTGAGCTTCGTCCTCAGCGGCAGCGACCCACGTGGTCAGTTGACTGTTGAAATCGTCGGTGTCGCGGGCTTGGGAGCTGCGCCAGCTCCGCAGCCGATCGATGGCTCGCGATTTGGCGAGCCGCAGTACCCATGACTTGGCGCTGCCGCGGTGTGGGTCGAAGGTGTGGGCTCTCTGCCATACCTCCACGAAGACTTCTTGGGTGACCTCTTCCGCTTGGGCCCGGTCACGCAAGATGTGGGTGGTGAGACCTAGAACCTGTGGGGCCAGAACGTCGTAAAGCTCGGCGAAGGCGACTTTATCGCCCGCGCGCACACTTTCTAAGAGACGGTCAGGATCCACAGAATCTAAATCTAACACCTGGGTCATGCGCTACTTGGATTCCATCATTTTGTCTTCGCTCATCATGGCATCGGAGGACGGTGCCATGGAATCGCTCATCATGGCATCGGAGGACGGTGCCATGGAATCGCTCATCATGGCATCGGAGGACGGTGCCATGGATTCGCTCATCATCGCTTCGGAAGAAGGTGTCATGGAGCCGTCCATCTTGTCCTCCATCTTCTCCTCGGAGTTGTTGCATGCGATGAGGCCGGTCGCGGCGATGACGATGGCGCTGGCGCTGGCGATTGCGCGGTTGATAGACATAGTGTCTCCTTCACTTTTTCGGTTCGCAGGCGCAGTGTTTCTGGCCCGTCACTGAGTACTACGGAGCCGGGGGCTGATGTGGATTGGACCAATCCGGTGCGGGCGCTCACTCCGTAGTGCTGGGTGTAGGAAAGGCAACCGGAAAGTAGAGGAAACTCATGATCAGCGTGATTCTTGTCGGATTCATCGGAGGTGTGATCACAGCATTGTCGCCGTGCATTTTGCCGGTGTTGCCGGTGGTGCTGGGTGTCAGCGTCGGGCGTAAACCGTCGCACGTGGTGGCAGGGTTGGTCGTGAGCTTTGCCGCGATCGCGCTGCTGGGTACGTTGCTGCTTAGTGCGCTGCATTTGCCGCAGTCGGTGTTGCGCTGGGCGGGCGTGGTGTTGCTGGCATGGGTGGGGCTGGGAATGATTTTCCCGCCGGTGGGGGAGGTGTTGCAGAAGCCCTTTGACGCGCTTCCGCGCCCCACGGCATTGCAGGAGAAAACGCGCGGCAAGGGCGGTTTTCTCATCGGTCTGGCCCTTGGCGCGGTGTACGTTCCGTGCGCGGGCCCGGTGCTTGCAGCGGTGACGGTGGCGGGCTCGACTGGGCAGATCGGCTGGAACACGGTGGTGCTCACTGTCGCGTTCGCGATTGGGTCCGCGCTGCCGCTGTTCGTGTTCGCCCTGGCGGGCAACAAGATCGGTGACAAGGTAGACGCGGTGCAGAGCCACCGTAAGGCCATCGGCGTGCTCATCCTGGTCTTCACTGTGGCGTTGGCTCTCGACGCGCCGGCGGCGATCCAGCGTGCGCTGCCGAATTGGACGTCGTCGCTGTCGAACCGTTTTGAGAATTCGGACTTGGCCAATGACGCTCTCAGCAAGGTCGGCCCAACTGGGAGCGGTTCACTGCAGTCGTGTCGCCGCGCCGACCCCGCGCAGCTGCAGGATTGTGGCCCGGCACCGGAATTCGCGGGGCTGACGAACTGGATCAACGCCGACCAGCCGCCGAGCCCGCAGGACGGTGGTGTCATGCTCGTTGATTTCTGGGCGTACGCCTGCATCAACTGTCAGCGTGCGGGGGAGCACATCACCAAGCTTTACGACACTTATCGCGATTCCGGCCTCACCGTCGTCGGCGTCCATTCCCCTGAATACGCTTTCGAGCACGACCTGGACAATGTCCGCAACGCCGTAGAAAAGGAAGGTATCCACTACCCGGTGGCGCAGGACAATGACTTCGCTACGTGGAGGAATTTCAACAACCGCTACTGGCCAGCTCGCTACCTGGTGGACAAGCACGGCAACGTCCGGCAGATCGTGGAAGGGGAGGGAAGCTACGCCGAGACAGAAAAGCTCGTGCGTGAATTGCTTATCGACGCCAACCCCGACGTCGATCTCCCCGAACCGGTCGAAGGCGGCGAAGCAGCAGGCGGTACAAAGGGCCGCAACCCGGAAACTTATCTCGGCACTGCGCGCGCCGAGTACACCAAGCAGCCCGGTTACACCGACGGCGAGCACGACTTCGGTGAACCGGCCGCCCCGGAGCGCGGCATGTTCACTCTGAACGGGATGTGGATTCTCGAGGAGGAATCGGTGCAGACCACCAGTGGAGGACACCTGGACATCAACGTCTTCGCCAAGTGGGTCCAGCTCGTGGTTTCGGGTGAAGGCGAGATCGAGGTCGAGTATCCGGACGGTGCGATAAAGTCGTTCCCGGTCACAGATGGAACCCTCGACCTTGTGAAAGGCGACACGCCCACCGAGGGAGTGTTGCGCATCCGGCCCACGGCAGGCGTGAAACTGTATTCGTTGACCTTCGGCTAGGCAGAGACGATCTGACTTTTATGGCGAGCATCGGGGCTGTCAGCTTCAACGGGCAGTAGGCATTCGCGAGTCTTTACTCCCTATGGCCTAGGGTGTGGTCATGAGCCAATCCTCCTTACTCGATCGTTCGGATGCGCCGTACTGGTCGCTGCCTGGGTTTAAGGGTGCGTTCCGTGAGGGCGAGCTCACGTTAGGTTTGACGTTGCCTGTAGAAGAGGATGCGGAGGAGAACCCTAAGGACAGCCTGGATAACCAGGTGCGGTTGATCCAGAAAGCCGAAGCCGGCGGGTTCGCCGCAGTCTGGGTGAGGGACATCCCACTGCGGGTGGAAACGTTCGGGGACGTGGGTCAGGTCTATGACCCGTGGATGTACCTGTCGTATCTGTCATCAGTTACATCAACCATTGCGTTGGGAACCGCGGCGATCGTCGTACCACTCGCGCACCCGCTGCTCTTGGCAAAAAGAGCAGCGACGCTTGATCGGCTCAGCGGTGGTCGGTTCCTGATGGGAGTCGCAACGGGTGATCGGCCGGAAGAGTTTCCTGCTTTCGGAATCGACAAAGGCGAAAGAGATGAGATCTTCCGGGAAAACATTGCGGTGTACCGCAAGGCCACTACGACAACATATGAGCCCATCAAGTGGTCCGGCGGGAAGATGGGCGGATCAGATGTAGTACCCACACCCCAGGCGACGGAGGTGCCTTTGCTGGCTACCGGGTCGTGTTTGCAAACGATGGAGTGGCGCGCTGAGCACACGCATGGGTGGTTGATGTACCACAAGGGGCTAGAGGTGCAGCGCCAGAACGTCCGCAATTGGCGCACAGTTGTGTCTGACTGGGCGGACCGCACCGGGGTGATTGGCACGCCAGCGGCGTTTAAGCCCTTCGCGGAATCGCTGTGGCTGGATATTCACCCTGATCCGGACGCGCCAGCATCCGGCGGCAACTTCGGGTACCGGTTAGGGCGCAACGCACTCATTGAACTTCTGCGCTCCCAGCGGGAGGTTGGAATTAACCACGTCATGGTGAACTTCCGCACCTCCACCCGCCCGGCGGAAGAGCAATTGGATGAACTGATTTCTCACGTCATCCCAGCCCTTGACTAGCCCTAGACAAGCCCTAGACAAGCCCGAACCCAGCGCCTATACCCGCACCGAACCCAGCGTCACGGCCGAGCAAAGTTGGCCCGGAACGTTCGGGAGGGTGAGCAAAGTTGGCCCGGAGCTTGAAAATGAGCCTGAAAACGGCAATTTTGGGCGTTCCCGGCCAACTTTCCTTCGGGAGCCGTGAGCCGGGAGCCGCAGGCAGGGGCGAAGTTGGCCCGGAGCGTTCGGGGGTGAGCAAAATTGGTCCGGAGCGTTTGGGGGTGAGCAAAGTTGGCCCGGAGCTTGAAAATGAGCCTGAAAACGGCAATTTTGGGCGTTCCCGGCCAACTTTCCTTCGGGAGCCGTGAGCCGGGAGCCGTGAGCCGGGAGCCGGGAGCCGCGGGCCGGCTGGCGCGCCAGTGGGCTGGCGCGGGCTGGCTATGGTTAGGGCTAGCGCGGCTGGAGGACGGCGTCGGGGGCGGGTTCGGAGGTGCGGGTGCCCACGGTCGCTTGCACGGGCAGGCCGTGGAGGGTGACGGCATCCATTTGGTGCGGGTAGCGGGGGACCTCGTGGGAGGTGTCCTCCTTGGCCCAGGCGATCATCTGGTGGGCAAGGACATCGCGGGAGTTGGGGTCGAACTTGTTCTGGAACCAGTACTCAAAGGTCGCCGATTCACGGGTGTAGTGGATCAGGCCGTAGCCGTGATCGGCCCATTCGAAGTATTGGACTGGGAAGTTCAGCCCCATGAGAGCCTGTTCCGCGGCGCGCGTTGCGGCGATCACGGCAGGGGACCCAACGCGCAGCAGACCGCCGATCTGATCGTCGGCGCCGCCGCGTCCCATGGAGGTCGGGGCGAATTCAACGCCGGCTGAGAACCAGCGGTTGTTCTTGCCCTTCCGGTTGCCCGTGGTGGTGCGCACCGCGCCAGCATTGAGGTTGCCGGGTTGCGCGCCAGGGCGCTGGTTAACCCCCATAACGCCGGAGACGTAGGGGTTGGACATGGCGGAGGCGCTGAGCAGGTCCGCGCCCAGGGAACCGTGGGCGTCACCGGAGATCATCACGGTGTTGCTGATGTTCGCCCGCAGGTAGTCCACCAGAAGCTTCTTCTCAGCTGGGTACTTCACCCAGCGGGACAGGCCGAATTTGATCAGTTCGCTACCCGGAGAGCCCTCAACAATATCCGGGATGTCCACCGCGGTGAAGAAGGTTTGCTGCGCGATGGTCTTCCACACCACGCCGGTGTCTTGAGCATTCTGGAGGTTGTCGATCAGGTAGTTGTACTGCGTCGTGCCCATCAACGACGGTTTGCCCGCCGGCAGGTGGTCGGTGCGGGGTTTGTGCAATTCACCGCGCACGTCGTCGTATTTCGGGATGCCCTGTTGCGCATCCAGGCCGATCACGCTGACCAGGTCGCCGTAGTCGACGCGGCGGTAGACCAGCGAGGGGTCTTCCGGCACGGGGTATGACCCGTCGTCGATAAGCAGCCAGCGCCCCGAACCGTCGGCGAGGACGGGGCGCGAAGGCGTCCACTCCCAGAACGCGCGCATCGTGTCCATCAACGTGCAGGTGTGCGGGATCGCCACGTCAGGGATGGTCAGCTCGTTTCCATCGAAAGGATCGATGTCGTGGTTGTCCCACAGAATCGTCCACGGGTGCTGTTGGTGGCAGCGCACCCAGTTCGCGTCCGAGTGGTGCAATGCGTAACGACGCCGCACTTCATCCAGGTTCTTCCAGTCGCGGTTGTCCGGGTGGTCCAGCCGGTTCGCGCCAGCGCCGGCACGGAAGCGCACCATCTCATCCTTGTCAATGAAGTCGTAGATGTAATCACCCAAGTGCACGACTAGGTCAACATCGTTGCGCTTAGCCAAGTGGCCAAGTCCGCCCCAGTAGGCGGACCAGTAGGACGAGCAGGACAAAACAGCCATGCGGACCTGGTCAACGCCGTGTCCGGCCGCGGTACGGGTGCGGCCCACCATTGACCTCGTGCCCTCATGCGTGAATTGGTAGTAGTAGGTGGTGCCGGGCTCAAGACCGGTGACATCCACTTTGATGGTCCAGTCATGCTGAGCAAGCGCGCGCTGTGAGCCTTGCTTGACGACGGAAGACATGCCAGGATCCGTTGCCACCTTCCACGTGATCTCCGGTTCTTCACCGGGCATGTTCGCGCCGGGTGTGCCGTTGGGGTCACGCTGGGCAAGGGTGACGCGGGTCCAAATGATCACTCGATCGGTCAATGGATCGCCGGAGGCTACACCATGAGCAAAGGGAAGTTCCGCGCACATGGGGTAATCGTCCACCGGCACGATTCCGGTGCCGCCGGATTGGGTGGGTGTGTTATCAACCTTGCCGCCGTGTGGGTCGTTGCTGGACCCGCCCTCCATGGGTGTAAACAGGGGGCGCGACGATCCGACCGAGGACCCCACCTGGGCGCCAGCGAAGGCGTGGGAGGACATTCCCAAACCGATTACTCCCGCTGCGGTTCCGGCGCCGCGAAGAAAAGTCCGGCGGCCAACGGATGACCCGGCGCGCTTGGAAGCCTGCGGTGCTGGCACAGCGCTGTGATCAGCGGGGGAGAAGTGGGTATTCAGTTCCTGGTTACGCTCCATAAGTAGGGAAAGGTACAGGTCCAGGATTGCCGTTATGTGACCGTTACATTACTAACAGGGAAAATTTATGGCGGGTCCAGCCAAGGACCCGCCATTCTTCAAGGTTTTTGTGCTTATGCGTAGGGGTTACCCGAAGAGCGGTTGTCCCCGCCGGCGTTCGGGTTAAAGCCGTCACCGTAGTTCGGCGCACCGAATGGGTTGCCATTGGGCGCGCCGTAGGTTCCGTAGTTTCCGTTGCCGTAGTTGCCGTAGTCGGGTGCCTGCGCTTGTTCCCCACCGTAGTTCGGTGTCTGCGCTGGGTCCTGCATGTACGGTGCGCCCGCGGCTGGGTAGCCCGGCATCTGGTTGTTCTGGTACGCCGCCTTGTCCTTGTCGCGGCTGCGGCCGATCAGCCACAGGACAAGACCGATGATGGTGGTGAAGAAGGTCAGGAATGCCAGCAGCAGGAAGATTCCGAATCCACCTGCGGTGGTCACGCTCACTGGGAAGCCGATCTTCACGTCGCCCTTGTCCTCACAGTAGACCTCGTACTCACCGGCGTCCTTGGTCATGAAACCATCAAAGTTCGACCACGTCGTGTCATTGATTGTCACCGTCGTGGTGGAGCTTGGTGCGCCCTGGAGATCCACCGTGTTGCCGTTCGGGTCCGTGATCTCACACGTGCCAGCGTCACGGGCCTCGTGTGCGAACAGCTGGTAGACGCTGTTGGCCTCCAGGTTCACCGAACCCTCACCGTTTGCCACGATCGGGCTCTTTTCTTCATCCGTGATTGCTTTGCCCATGTTCGTTCCAAACACGGCGGTTGCAATGACGCTAAGGACGAATAAAACACCGCTGACGATCATGATGATCTTGCCGGCTTTTGCCATGACGTGCTCCTAGTTTTAGTTCGTAAGTTTCTAGCCGCTTCGCCGAAACTTTAGTTTGAGTGACAAAATTCACCACAACTATAGCGTGGATCACCCTGTGGCGAGCGGCACGTGCGTTCTATTAGACAGCGATCTGCGCAACGGCTTTTTCAAGCCGCTCAACTGCCGCATCTACGTCAGCCCACTTGTCTAGGCCGAACAGACCCAGGCGGAAGGTAGCAAACGTGTCCGGCTCGCCCACCTGAAGCGGAACACCAGCCGCGATTTGGAGACCCTGCTCCTTGAACGCAGAGCCGTTAGCCAGCTCCGCTGTCGGGGCGTGCATGACAACGATCGAGGAGGCTTCGAAGCCCTCGGCTGCAACGGAGTGGAAGCCCTTATCAGCCAACACCTTGCGCACGCGGGTACCCAGCTCGACCTGGCGCTCGGTGAGTTTCTCCAAACCGAAATCCACCGCGAGTTTGGCCAGCTGCAGGTTGTGCTCAATGGCGTCCGTCGGCATAGTCGCGTGATACGCGGCAGTGCCGCTGACGTACCCCTCTGCAATCGCGGTCCACTTTGCTAGGTCAAGGGCAAAGCTGTCCGACGTCGTGGAGTCGAGGCGCGTGCGCGCTTCCTCCGAGAACAAGACGTAGCCCGTCGACGGGGATCCGGACCAGCCCTTTTGCGGAGCGGTGATCACAATGTCAACGCCTAGGTCTTCCATGTTTGCCCATTTGGTGCCAGATGCTACGCAGTCCAAGACGAACAACCCGCCACCGTCGTGGGTAGCCTGGGCGAGTTCTGCGATGTAGTCGAAGGGAAGCTCAAGACCAGCTGCTGTTTCCACGTGCGCTGCAAACACGATGTCCGCGCCGTGTTCCCGGATCGCTGCCGTTGCTTCGTCGATACGCGGCGGTGCGTAGGGTGCCGTGGGCTCAGAGCTGGTGGGGGACGCGGAAAGGACGGTGACCTTCTCCGATGCGTCAGACGCATCAAAGATCTGGCTCCAACGGAAGGAGAAGTTGCCCGTGCGGATAACCACGGCCTTCGCGTCGCGCGCGAACTGGCGGACGACGGATTCCATGGCGTACGTTCCGCCGCCGGGGACCAGCGCCATGGAGTGAGCGTGGTAGACGCCCTTCAAAATGGACTGGAGCTCTTGCATAACGGAGATAAAACGCGCCGACATGTGGTTCAGCGAACGATCGCTGAACACCGCGGAGTATTCCAAAAGACCATCGGGATCAACGGAGGCAAGCGGAAGAGTCTGGCCGGCAGTAGGGGGCTTCAAAGCATCATCGGAAAAGTCAGTCATGTGATCCACGCTACTGTAGGGGTGAGACGCTTAACCATTTGAGAGACGAAACGCGCAAAAGCATTCGTAAGGGCGTTCACAAACGCGTTCACAAACGCTTTCACAAACGCTTTCACAAACGGATGCATGAAACTTTAACGGAAGGAAACCCGCGTGAATTGGGTAGTAGGAATCGCAGGAGCCGTCATCGGCGCGCTAATCACCAGCTACATCTTGGGCATGATCGGGGTGACCGGAATCCTGTACACCGTGCTGGTCTTGGTCGGTTCGGCTGCATGTTCATCGCTGGCGGGAACCATCTACATCAAGATGAAGAACGACCGGAGCTCAGGCTTTTAAACCGGGTTTTAAATAAAGGCCACGCGCGGCGCACTTTTTTATCAGCGATGTGGCACTCTAAGACCCATGTTTGGGTTCGCTAAAAAATCTCGACGCACAGCATCGGCCGTGTGCACCTTAGCCGCGGCAACGATGATGACGGGGGCAGTGGTTTCAGCCCCCGCCGCTCAGGCGCAGAATGATCCCTACTACAAGTGGCGGACCGACCCGATTTCTAAAACCATGGCTGGCAAGCCTGCCGCGCCGGGTGTGTTGCACCGCGTGCCGGGGTCGTGGTTCGACGCCAATCGCGTCCCGGACCACGTCGCACACGCTGCCGCCCGCGGCCGTGCGGTCTATGGGCCCGGCGCCCCGATTTTGGTGGGCAACGGGCTGTGCACGGTGACCGTCGCCGGTACGGACGCTGCCGGGCGAAAAGTGGCCATTACCGCGGCGCACTGCGGGGGAGTCGGCGCGCCAGTGGTGTTGGCGGACGCCCGCCAACTCGGCCGCACCGGCACGGTGGCCTACCGCAATGAGGCCTTGGATTACGCGGTGATCGTGCTTGGCCGCAACGCGGATATCACCAACAATTACAACGGCCACGCCATCCGCGGCGTTGCTGCGCCACCGCCTCCCGGAGCGCGCATGTGTAAAAACGGTTTTGCCTCCGGGTTCACCTGCGGCAACGCCTGGTTCAACCGCGGGGTTGAAACCATCAGCCAGGTCTGCGCAATGGGCGGGGACTCTGGCGCGCCGCTGTTCGTTGGTGACCGCCTCGTTGGAATGATCAACGGCGGGATTCTTCCCCCGTTGCTCAACCTGCAGTGCATGACCCCGCTCCAAGGCGGTTTCCACGCACCCACCGCAACGGTGCAGTTTGGCCCCGTCCTGGCGGACCTCAACTCCCAGCGGGTCCCGGGAAGCGGCTTCCGCTTTGCTTAGAGCTGCGTTCGCAGCTCTAAGCAAAGAAAAAGAGGATTTTGTAGCTACCGCAGCCGCTCCAGGACTGCGTCGTGCAGGATCCCGTTGGTTGCCACCGCGTCGCCTCCGTGGGGGCCGTCCTCACCGCTGAGTGAGGAAAAACGGCCGCCAGCTTCTGTGACCAGGACACTCAGGGCGGCAAGGTCCCACAAGGACACTTCCGGTTCGGCAGCGATGTCCACTGAGCCCTCTGCGACGAGGCAGTAAGAGAGGAAATCGCCGTAGCCGCGCAGGCGCCACACGTCGTCGGTGAGGCCGATCAGGTTCTCGCGCAGTCCGCGGTCACGCCAGCCGGACAGCGATGAGATGGATAGGGAAGCATCACTGAGCTCAGCTACGTCAGACACACCAATCTTGCGCACGCCTTCACCTTTGAAGGTGCGCCATGCGCTGGAGCCCTCGGAGGCGTACCAGCGCCGCGCCAGTGCCGGTGCGGAAACAACGCCCACTACCGGCCGGCCTTCATCAAGAAGCGAAATGAGGCTCGCCCAGATTGGCACGCCACGGACGTAGTTCTTGGTGCCATCGATCGGGTCGATCACCCATTGGCGGCCGCCGAATTCCACGTCGCCGCCGAATTCCTCACCCAAAATCGCGTCCGCGGGCCGCGCAACCTCAATCTTGGCGCGCAGTGCCTGCTCGGTCGCGGTATCCGCGTCAGAGACGGGGGTGTCATCCTCTTTGGATTCCACCTGCAGGTCCGCTGCCTCAAAACGCTCCAGCGTAATGGCGTCAGCGATGTCCGCGAGTTCAAGTGCTAGCGCAAGGTCGTCAGAGTAGTTCGACATGTTCTTCAGGCTACCCACTTCAGAAGCGGGATGCGCCTGGATGTAAAAGCCTGGGTGTAAAAGCTGCGCGGTCTAGTCGGTGGCCCGCAGCGCGTCGGCCACTTCGCGCACGAGCTGGCTGTTACCGGCCACGGACCAGGTCACGCCGCCCGCGTCGGCCTTGATCGCCCGGCCGCCAACGGCCTCCACCAGAGCCTTGCCGGGAAGCCAGTCCCAGGCCGGCACGGAGTGCTGAAGCCACCCGCCAATCCCACCGTGGGCCACGATGGATAAGTCCACGGACCCTGCGCCAAACATGCGCACGGACGCGGATTTGCTGGAAGCCCGCATCCACGCGTCACGTAGCTCCTCTTTCATCATCACCCGCGGGTGCAAGTAGGTGGCCAACGCCACTGCGTGAAGCGGCGTGGGTTCAAGCTGGGGGAGGGGCTGTCCGTTGCGGGTGGCCACGCCCTCACTGGCCAGCCACGTCGTGCCCAGCACCGGGCGGTGGACGGCGCCCACGAGGACCTGGTTCGGCTCGTCTGTCGCAGCCACGGCGTCCGGCTCGCCGTCCACGAGAGCCACAGCAGAGCAGAAGTAGTCACTGCCGGAGGCGAAGTTGTACGTGCCATCGACGGGGTCAATCACCCAAAAGCGCCCGCTTGTCGACGCCTTGTTGGCACCTTCTTCGCCCATCAACCCGTCGTCGGGGCGGAGTGCTTCCAACGCCCCGGCGACGAATTCCTCCGCCGCGCGATCGGCATCAGTCACCACATCAGAAATGGATGTCTTCTGATCCGTGGTCAGTCCTTCGTCGCGCATGCGTAGCGCCATGGCGCCCGCGGTTTCAACGAGCGCCGCCGCTAGTTCGGCATCAGTATCGTGAGCGTGGTCGCGAGTAAAGGTGGCCAGGAGGGCTGAGCGATCGTCGTAAAGCATGCGCCCCATTATGGTGAAGCAGGCGAAATTGTGCCGTGCACTAGACTGCGCACGTATGAATCCCGAAACTTCCGGCCGCATCCAGTCCCTTGACTCCACGCTGACCACGATTGAAAAGGTCATGGGGCTCGATGATCTGGCGGAGCAAGTGCGGGAGCTTGAAGCCCAGGCCGCCGACCCCTCGCTGTGGGATGATCCAGAGCACGCGCAAAGCGTGACGACGAAACTATCCAACGTTCAGGCCCGCCTCAAAAAGGTGACTGGCCTGCGCCAACGTTTAGAAGACCTTCCCGTCATGTTTGAACTGGCCGCCGAATCGGGCGATGCCGATGATGCCGCGATGGCGGACGAGGAACTCGATGAACTAGCCGCGCAGATCTCTTCGCTGGAAGTGACAACCATGCTCTCCGGCGAATACGACCAGCGTGAGGCAGTGGTGAACATCCGCTCTGGCGCCGGTGGTGTGGATGCCGCCGACTGGGCGGAAATGCTGATGCGCATGTACGTGCGCTGGGCCGAAAAGAATGGCCACAAGGTGGACATCTACGACATTTCCTACGCCGAGGAAGCCGGGATCAAGTCCGCCACGTTCGTTGTTCACGGCGAATACCTCTACGGCCAGCTCTCCGTGGAACAGGGCGCCCACCGCCTCGTGCGCATCTCTCCTTTTGACAACCAGGCACGCCGCCAGACCTCCTTCGCCGAAGTGGAAGTCCTCCCCGTGGTGGAACAAACCGACCACATCGATATCCCCGATAGTGAAATCCGCGTGGATGTGTACCGCTCCTCCGGCCCGGGTGGGCAGTCCGTGAACACCACCGACTCCGCCGTGCGCATCACGCACATCCCCACCGGCATCGTTGTGACCTGCCAAAACGAAAAATCGCAGATCCAAAACAAAGCCTCCGCGCTCAACGTCTTGCAATCCAAGCTTCTGGAAAAGAAGCGCCAAGAAGAAAAGGCCGAGCTCGACGCCCTAGGCGCTGGCGGCAACGCCAGCTGGGGCAACCAAATGCGCTCCTACGTCTTGCACCCCTACCAAATGGTCAAGGACCTACGCACCAACTACGAAGTCGGCGACCCCCAAAAAGTCCTCGACGGCGACATCGATGGCTTCCTTGAGGCCGGCATCCGCTGGCGCATGGCCGAGCAAAGCTAGCCCGCCCGGTCCTGGGTCCAGCCCACGCAGACCCACGCCAGCCTTCCCCGGCACGCCCCGACCCGGCTTCTAGCCCCTCCGCGGCCCCTCCCGGGGTGCGATCCTGACGATCCTTACACTGTTGATGCCTCATCAAAAAATTGACCTGGGGAAATGGGTTTCTAGGGCCACCCAGTTGTCAGCGTCGTCAGGATGCGGCGGTGAAGGCGGCGGGGGGCCAAAAGGTTGAGAACTCCGATGGGCGTTCATTGGAGCTTATTCCCTCATGCGTCGGGGTATTTTTCTAGAAAAGCTATGACTGTTTTTAGGTCGGCTCATCCCCGTATGTGCGGGGGGCACTGTCAAGATTCTTTACATGGTCTGTGCTGGCGGGGCTCATCCCCGCATGCGCGGGGAGCACTCGCCGCACCCGCACCACCTCGAGCCGGTCGTAGGCTCATCCCCGCATGCGCGGGGAGCACGTCGATTTGAGTCATGCGACGTACCTCCGTGGGGGCTCATCCCCGCATGCGCGGGGAGCACGCGATCGGTGCGATGAAGAGCGGGTTTAGTGCAGGCTCATCCCCGCATGCGCGGGGAGCACCAGCGCGACCGGGTGAACTGGATGATTGACAACGGCTCATCCCCGCATGCGCGGGGAGCACATCCGACGCATCGGAAAAACTGTCACTCTGAAAGGCTCATCCCCGCATGCGCGGGGAGCACAAGTAGGCCTGGGCGGATGCTACTTCGGGTTTGGGCTCATCCCCGCATGCGCGGGAAGCACGCTGAGCTGGCGGTGGGGCATACGCGGGAGTCGGGCTCATCCCCGCATGCGCGGGGAGCACATCACTACAGCGTTCGGCAACGGCTCCGGGTACGGCTCATCCCCGCATGCGCGGGGAGCACGACGAGACGACGCGGCCGACGGTCTCCTTGAAGGGCTCATCCCCGCATGCGCGGGGAGCACTTCCCTGATCACTTCCGGTAGGTAGACGTGGTGGGCTCATCCCCGCATGCGCGGGGAGCACTCGGTTCGTTTGGTCCACCAGCTTTTCGGTCTCGGCTCATCCCCGCATGCGCGGGGAGCACAGCTGGGCCGATTCGCGCCCTGCACCGCCCGTGGGCTCATCCCCGCATGCGCGGGGAGCACGTGGCTTATGCGAGTTTCTGCCAGTGCCCGGTGGGCTCATCCCCGCATGCGCGGGGAGCACAGCCAGCAATGTAGTTCGCGTGGATGTCGGACGGGCTCATCCCCGCATGCGCGGGGAGCACTGCGGAGAAAGAGCTGCAGAAAGCATTCCCACAGGCTCATCCCCGCATGCGCGGGGAGCACTACCGCCACGGGGTGGGGTGCTTCTCCAGGTAGGGCTCATCCCCGCATGCGCGGGGAGCACCCAACGGCCCGTTGCATCTCCTCCATCGCCCACGGCTCATCCCCGCATGCGCGGGGAGCACGATGTCGTCGGGGTCAATGCTGCGGCCCTCGAGGGCTCATCCCCGCATGCGCGGGGAGCACTTGAACACTGCCCAGTGGGGGCAGCAAGGAAAGGGCTCATCCCCGCATGCGCGGGGAGCACTTCGGGTCGTGCTGGAACTTTTCCTCCGCGTACGGCTCATCCCCGCATGCGCGGGGAGCACTCATCTTCCTCCAACCACGGCGTGATTGTTGGGGGCTCATCCCCGCATGCGCGGGGAGCACCGACAGTTCCTCCTGCATTTCCACCCTCATAAGGGCTCATCCCCGCATGCGCGGGGAGCACCCGGACCCAAATCCGCTTACCCCCATGTCGCCGGGCTCATCCCCGCATGCGCGGGGAGCACGCGCGGACGTCGTCCGGTGTCATCTGTGCATCGGGCTCATCCCCGCATGCGCGGGGAGCACTTTATGTTCAAAAGAACAGACCCACCTGAATACGGCTCATCCCCGCATGCGCGGGGAGCACACGCGGACGTCGTCCGGTGTCATCTGTGCATCGGGCTCATCCCCGCATGCGCGGGGAGCACTTTATGTTCAAAAGAACAGACCCACCTGAATACGGCTCATCCCCGCATGCGCGGGGAGCACGAACCGTAATTTCGCGCTACGTGTCCTGGATGCGGCTCATCCCCGCATGCGCGGGGAGCACCAGCCGGGCAGGCTCAAGACGCACCAGGATGTCGGCTCATCCCCGCATGCGCGGGGAGCACTTTCCTTTCTCTATGCTGCGCTACCAGGGAGTGGGCTCATCCCCGCATGCGCGGGGAGCACCTGCGGATAAACCAGGGCTGTTTGGCTAGTGCGGGCTCATCCCCGCATGCGCGGGGAGCACCTTCAGCAACCCAACCATCGTGCGGGCGTAGATCGGCTCATCCCCGCATGCGCGGGGAGCACCCAGTACGCCGGGTTCCACCAGTTCTTTCCGATGGGCTCATCCCCGCATGCGCGGGGAGCACACCAACTGCGGGGAGACGAAACCCGTCACCGAGGGCTCATCCCCGCATGCGCGGGGAGCACGTGTAGTTTCTGTGCCGCTAGTAGCACACGCCCGGCTCATCCCCGCATGCGCGGGGAGCACAGCGACTCATTGCGGTGCTTCTCGGTGTCGTACGGCTCATCCCCGCATGCGCGGGGAGCACCTGGCGGGGAATCCGAAGCCTGGTGTGGGAGCGGGCTCATCCCCGCATGCGCGGGGAGCACGATGGCCCCACGATCTTTGTGGGGGTGACTGTGGGCTCATCCCCGCATGCGCGGGGAGCACTGATTCCGCCCATCAGGATTACCATCGTCCCTGGGCTCATCCCCGCATGCGCGGGGAGCACCTTTCAACGTTTCCATACTGTGTTCTCCATTCGGGCTCATCCCCGCATGCGCGGGGAGCACTTGTGCCGGAGGGGGACGAAGCGCCTTTAGAGGGGCTCATCCCCGCATGCGCGGGGAGCACTCGCCGCACCCGCACCACCTCGAGCCGGTCGTAGGCTCATCCCCGCATGCGCGGGGAGCACAGTAAGCATGTCAATTCCTCCCAGTGTGTGTAGGGCTCATCCCCGCATGCGCGGGGAGCACTGCGAGCCAGTCACGGAACCGGCGGGCTGTCGGGGCTCATCCCCGCATGCGCGGGGAGCACGCGGTCTGTGGCCGCTTAGGGGTCAACCGCACGGGCTCATCCCCGCATGCGCGGGGAGCACGTAGACATTCCGTACGTCGTTGATGATGGTGTGGGCTCATCCCCGCATGCGCGGGGAGCACGCTGGATTCGTTTCCCGGTAGTACTCCGCCATGGGCTCATCCCCGCATGCGCGGGGAGCACGGAAGGTGCCACCGGAAGAGCTAACCGTCATCCGGCTCATCCCCGCATGCGCGGGGAGCACGTCGGTGTGCAGGTCCTCGACTGGACTCGCCGGGGCTCATCCCCGCATGCGCGGGGAGCACATGTCCTGCGCCAACGCAAGCTGCTGCGGCGTGGGCTCATCCCCGCATGCGCGGGGAGCACTCATGTTCTGGTTCCTTTCCTGGTGGGGTGGTGGGCTCATCCCCGCATGCGCGGGGAGCACCAATCGGCATGGTGCCGGCCCCCCTCGTACTGGGGCTCATCCCCGCATGCGCGGGGAGCACCCCACTCGACAATCTCAGCTAGACGCATAAGCGGGCTCATCCCCGCATGCGCGGGGAGCACTGAGCGACGCTCAACAGTCGGGAGTTTCATGTGGGCTCATCCCCGCATGCGCGGGGAGCACCTACAGCCACCACGATAGATAGGGCCGCGGCAGGGCTCATCCCCGCATGCGCGGGGAGCACCGGGCCTGCTTGTCGCGGTCTAAATCCTGTCGGGGCTCATCCCCGCATGCGCGGGGAGCACAGCGGCGCGAAGCGAATGAGGCTGTGAGATCTGGGCTCATCCCCGCATGCGCGGGGAGCACATCACGGAAATGCTGTGGGACGCCGAGCAAAAGGGCTCATCCCCGCATGCGCGGGGAGCACTGGCACCAGTGCTTGTTTTTCGGCGCGGGCTTGGGCTCATCCCCGCATGCGCGGGGAGCACCATCTCCATCTCGCCCAGTGGCCCGATAAGCCGGGCTCATCCCCGCATGCGCGGGGAGCACTTTGTCCCTAGAAAAGGAGAACACCCAATGAGAGGCTCATCCCCGCATGCGCGGGGAGCACCACACCTACTGCGCGAAAGTCAACAACGGACAGGGCTCATCCCCGCATGCGCGGGGAGCACCGCCTCGATAGTGCCGTCGCTGCCGTGGCGGGCTGGCTCATCCCCGCATGCGCGGGGAGCACTTGACAAGATCGTCAGCGTTCTTCGCTCCGGACGGCTCATCCCCGCATGCGCGGGGAGCACGACGTGACGAACGTCAAGAACTTCATGGGCATGGGCTCATCCCCGCATGCGCGGGAAGCACACCGACACCCCGGGGTGACGCTAGACAAAACAGGGCTCATCCCCGCATGCGCGGGGAGCACAGTGCGTCATGCTCTTGCCGAAGAACGGCATGAGGCTCATCCCCGCATGCGCGGGGAGCACTACGGCATTGCTGACGGGGCGCAGGCACACGAGGGCTCATCCCCGCATGCGCGGGGAGCACTCGCCGAGGTCGTTCCAGGATGCGCTGGTTTGGGGGCTCATCCCCGCATGCGCGGGGAGCACCGACGGCTCAGGCTGGTCGTCACGATAATCACGGGCTCATCCCCGCATGCGCGGGGAGCACTTTTCCTTTCTTATGCTGCGCTACCTGGGAGTGGGCTCATCCCCGCATGCGCGGGGAGCACACCGACGCGATGAATGCGACCGCCTGCCACAGGGGCTCATCCCCGCATGCGCGGGGAGCACCGGATAAAGGCGTGCTGCTGATCTACGCTGTGGGGCTCATCCCCGCATGCGCGGGGAGCACGCCGCGGCCGAGGCCGCGTTGTCGCGCCCCTCGGGCTCATCCCCGCATGCGCGGGGAGCACTCAGGGGCAGGCTCATATCCAGGGTCGAGCGGGGGCTCATCCCCGCAGGCGCGGGGAGCACCCTGTGTGAGCAGGGATGCAAGCCCTTGAGTGATTGAAACACATTCAAGTTTTAAAACCAATGCTTGGGGTACCCCGCGGGCGCGGGGAGGTGCGTAATGTGCACTTGAGCAACGGCTCATCCTCGCTTCGCGAGGATTCCAATGAGTATAGGACATGCGGATCAGGAAATGCTTCCTGGAAGTTTTAAAAAAGAACTTGCTAAAGTGAAACAAAAAACATATATTTGTCGCTACGTGTAACTCTAGTTTTGTGGGAGAAGTCGATGTCGGGTTTTTGTGATGCAGGGGCAGGAGGCTCTGCCCAGGTATTTGATCTTCAGCTCAAGGATCTTGACGCATGGCTTGATATGAGGAGTCCTCGTCTTAGTTCGCTATGGGCGAAATCTGGTGATGAAACGGGGTATCTGAATCTCCCTCAGCATCTTCTTGACTCGGCATGTGTAGCAGCAGCTGTTTATGAAGCTTGGGTAAGTGACCAGTTGAAGCGAAACTTAGGTGAGCGTCTCGGGTTGGATGAGTCCGAACTGAAACAGCTTTATGTGTGGCTGGCTGGCGTTCATGACATCGGCAAAGGTACCTTGACTTTCCAGCGGCAAGTTGAGAGAAAAGACGGCTACGGGTATCTGGTCACTAATGTAAGTGATGCGGGATTACCTGTGGATATGGGTGTTCTGGAGAGCGAACTGCCTAAAATGCCCCATGGGACGAGTTCGGGGATACTGCTGCAATCATGGCTCGAAGCGAAGGGCATGCCTGTAAAGCTTTCGATGTGGTTAGCTTCGGTCGTTGATGCCCATCACGGTATGGCTACCAGTAACGAACTTCGAACCGAAATTCGTATTGTGTTGTCGGGGTATCCGGAGGAATGGTCTGAGGTCCACAGTGAAGTTCTCGATGCAATGGCGGATCTAGCACGCATAGGTCCGGTCCTGGAGAAACTGAGCGATAGGGATTACTTGATGGCAGGTGATGCTCAGCTACTCACCGGCCTTGTAGTAATTGCGGACTGGATTGCCTCGAACGCTGACTCTTTCCCAATGATGTTAAAAGGGGGCCAGTCGCAGCGGGTAGCGGAGGGGATGGGTGCGACGGACCTCACTGCGCCATGGTCGCCTTTCGTGCCGGATCTCGACACTGACCGGTTATATCAACGATCATTCGCTTGGGGTGATGATCAATCGCCCCGTGAGATTCAGAAAGCAATGGTTGATGTCGTGCGAAATATGGAGCGCCCTTCGCTCGTAATCTTGGAAGCCGAAACTGGGGTAGGTAAGACTGAAGCCGCTCTCGTTGCGGCCCACGTTTTGGGGGCGAAGTTTTCTTCACAAGGCGTCTACTTCGCTGCGCCCACTATGGCTACCGCGAACGGCCTTCTTGATCGCACCGTGTTATGGGCAGGGCATTCCGCTGATACGGGTTCAGTGTCATCGCTCTATCTAGCTCACTCAAAAAACGAACTCGTGGACTCGTATCAGAAGGTTCGCTTTGCGGGGATAAATCCGGAAGAAGGGGGAGAATCGAATGTCGTCGCTAGCAGCTGGATGAGAGGCAGGCGAAAGGGCCTGTTGTCAAACATCGTGGTCGGCACCGTCGACCAGGTTCTTATGCTTGCGCTTCAACAGCGGTACTCCATGCTTAGGCACATTGCGCTTGCCGGCAAGATCATCATTTTTGACGAAGTGCACTCTTATGACACGTACACTTCCGACTACTTAAAAACAGCTTTGGAGTGGCTCGCTTTCTATGGTGTGCCGGTTATTTTGATGTCCGCAACGCTGCCGCCACAGCAACGGGAAGAACTGGTTGAGGCATACACCGGCAACCCTGTTGTGGAACGTTCTCACGCGTATCCGCTTATCACTGTTGCCGATGAATCTGGACTTGAGTACGTAACTCCAGAGGCGTCGCCGACAAACCTCGAAGCGAGGATAGACATTATCGACGATGATGTTGAGAGTTTAACGCGTCAGCTTGAAATACAGCTGGCGGATGGCGGGTGCGCTCTGATTGTGTGCAACACTATTAGCCGCGCGCAAGGGTGCTATCTCGCGGTCAAGGATGTTTATCCTGGGGAAGTCGAACTTCATCACGCAGGTTTTACGTCGAGAGACAGGGTGAAGAAAGAAGACCGTCTTCGTGAAGAGCTCGGGCCCCAAAGCCATCGAGGCGCGGGGCGTCCGTACCGGAAAATCGTCGTTGCTACTCAAGTTGCGGAGCAGAGTCTAGACATTGACGCAGACGTTCTCTTCACTGACCTGGCGCCGATGGACCTACTCATTCAGCGAATCGGGCGTTTGCACCGACATGCCAGGCCCGAAAGTGATAGGCCAGGCACTCTGAGAGATCCAAGAGTCTTCGTGAGAGGAATTCTGGCATTGGATCCACCAGAGATTGAGGGTGGAACGGAGGCAATTTATGACCCGTTAATCGTGCTATCCACACTGGCACATCTGCCAAAGCTTTTCACTCGTCCAGATGATGTTGCGGCATTAGTAGCGGCGGTGTATTCCCCGGACAATCGCCCGCAAGAAGGCTGGGAGGATGTCTGGGCTGAAGCTGAGGTCGAGAGTGAACAGCGTAAGAAGAGAGCGCACGAACGATCGAAAACGTACCGGATGCCCTCGCCTTTTGATGCGAAAACAATGCAAGAATTTTTTGCAGCTCCGTCAGCAGTTGTTTCTGCGCAGGGGAGCGATGAGCGGGGAGCCGCCCAAGTGCGTGATGTCGAGCCAGCCGTGGAAGTCATTCCTGTCATCCGTAGTGGCGACAGCTATGGGCCGGTGGATGGGTCGTGGTCGGTGCACGATGAATTTGACATGCAGCCGTGGCAAGCGAGGTATCTCGCAGCAGGCACGGTGCGTCTACCCGTGCGGATGACACGGAATGATCGAGATTTCGACGACGTGGTGAGCAGACTTGAGCGCGATACCCCTTTGGAGTGGGACAAACATTATTTGCTCAAAGGCGAGCTTGCTTTGGGTCTGGATGAGACGGGCCGCATTCGTATAGGGCGTTTTGAAGTCCGCTACAGCGAGGAACTCGGAATCGAAATCTTGAACGAATAACAGTAGGAAGTGTCGAGCCGAGAAAGTACCGTCATAAACGTAATGAACGAAGCCCAATCAATGAAAGGAGATGAGATGAATGTCTGGACTAACTACGGTCGCTGATGTAGACACTGAACTACATTCGGTTCGCCATAGTTACAACCTTCTGAATGAGCCGTGGATCGAATGCACAACTGAAGAAGGGGCGAAAACCTTAAGCATCCGTGACGTCTTTTCCGGAAGCGAAAAACCCTTATCAATCGTGGGGGATTCACCAACACAGGACTATGCAGTTTTGCGTGTTTTGCTGGCGATCTACTGGAGAGCGCACCAGGCGGAATTGGCGCGCACCTTGACCAGCAGAAGCGCACGAATGCAGTTTGATTGGTTTGACTGGTTCCAGCAGCGTCGAGAGGAACACACGTCGGGAGCGTCCGATCGCATCGTCTTGGAGTACCTTGATCAGTTCGAGGAAAGGTTTGACCTTTTGCATCAGGAATACCCCTTTATGCAAGTCGCAATGCTCGACACTGAGAAAGCTGCGCGACAAAATGTGTCGAGAATTGTGCCGGATTCAGAGCACAACTACTTCACAATGAGGACCCATGACGGGCGCGAATCGCTCTCATTTGCCGAAGCTGCGAGATGGTTAATCCACACGCATGCGTACGATTACTCGGGCATTAAATCCGGGGCTCTTGGTGACCCGCGAGTAAAAGGTGGCAAGGGCTATCCAATCGGAACTGGTTGGACCGGAATGACTGGTGGCACCGTCATTCGTGGCACAAACTTGTTGGAAACCCTGATCTTGAATACGACGCAGGACTGCGTTCATTTTGATAACTCTGCTGATCGGCCAGTGTGGGAACGGGAACCGGATACAGCAGCCCAACGAAGCGCAGGAGTAATTTATCCTAACGGGCCGGCAGATTTAGCTACTTGGCAGTCGCGGCGAGTGAGGTTATTTACTGATGAGTCCGAGGTGACGAGCGTTCTCGTTTGCAACGGCGATCAAATACCGGATGCTGGCAAAGATATTTTCGGTGACCCGATGACCCCCTACCGGTACAGTGCCAATAAATCCAAAAAGGGCGTGGCGGTCTTTTATCCGAAGGCGTATGACACCCAAAGGACTATGTGGCGATCATTGGATGCGCTGGTTGCTTCCCAGTCCGATCCGGATTTCAATGCTAAAAGCCAAGCTCCTAAGCGACCGCGAAACCTCGAGAATTTATCGAATGTTGCTGATCGCCTCGGCAAACGCGAGACAGCAGATGTGAGCATCGTCTCGATGGAATACGGCACACAGAGCTCGTCGATTGCAACGATGGTCAGTGCGAATATCGGAATACCGTTAGCTCTTCTGCAAGACGATGAGGTTGCGCAAGAACACCGCCAAGTCGTACGCAATGCTGCCGAGGCTACGAAGAATGCTGCGGTTTCACTTGGATGGTTCTGCGGCCAGCTCGAAGTAGCGGCTGGCGGGGAATATGTGTTCGATGGTTATACGGCCGACAAACTCTACAATGAGCTCGAACGACAGTTCATTGACTGGCTCCGGGGGCTCAATTTCGAAAACATGAAGGCAGAAGCGGTCGCCTGGCAAGAATGCGTTCGCAGAGAGGTCCTCGTGATCGCTGATGAAGCTATTCGTGGAGCAGGTCAGAAAGCTCTTATTGGGAGAGTCGTTGACGCGGCTGAGGATGGCTCCCGTGGATATGTGGTCAACGCAGGTGTTTTGCATCGAACGCTGCGGCATCGGCTGTTTAAGGACCTGCCGCTATTAGGTAAGGATCGAGCGTCAAGCGAAGGTAAAGAAACCGCGTTGGAGAACAATGGAGGAATCAGCGATGAGTGATACCAGTCTCGTGATCAGTGTCAGCAGCACTGTTGCACGGATGCAGTCCAACTATTTCGACAAGCCGCACTCTGTGGAAGGGACAGAGACGCGGCGTGCACTAGCCGAGCTTCGGCAGTCAGCATCGCGCGGTTTCGGAACCGATCCTTTGGCACTGCAAAGGGTGCTAATGCTCTTGAAGCCTCCGCTGAGCGAGAGCCTTATCGGGAAGACCGATACGGCCACTCCGTCCGAGTCTGCGGTTTACCATGCGCTGACGCTTTTTGCGCTTCACATGCAGAGCGCGAAACATCCAGCACACAGCGCAAAGACCTCTTTCGCGATGGCGTGTGGGCAGCTCTACGTTCAAGCAGATTCTGGTTCGATCAAGATGCGCTTCGATGCGATGCAAGCGGCTGCGGATGAAACAGCTCGCATCGTTCATCTTCGTTCTCTTATCGCGTTGCTCCGTAGCCACAACATTGCTTTCGACTATGGGTGGTTTGCAAACGATTTGCGGAGCCTGCGGCTACCTCAGCGCCGTGACGGTGTTTTGCTCCGATGGGGCAGAGACTTCGCGGTTGGAACCATGCCTCCTAAAAAACGACACGACACCGATCCCTCACTTATTGAAAAGACGCTCTCCTAGAAAGGAAAAACCATGTCTCTTGTCATCGATATTCACGCACTTCAGACCGTTCCACCTTCCTTGATCAACCGCGACGACACTGGCGCGCCGAAATCTGCAGTCTTTGGCGGGGTGCCTCGTCAGCGTGTTTCTTCGCAGTCGTGGAAGCGCGCTATACGCCGCTATTTTGAGCAGAACTTTGATCCGGAGCTCGTGGGCGACCGATCGAAGCGCTTTCCGGAGAAAATCGCTAAGGCCCTTGTGGAATCGGGGGTAGACGAAACTGATGCTATTGCGTGGACCGAGCAGCTTTTCAAGGCGGTCGGAGTAAAGACCGAGGTAGAGAAAAAAACCGGCAAAGCCGAGTTGAACTCCGAGGATGCGCCGGCCACCGCGTTTCCCCGCTCGACCTACTTGCTGTTCCTGAGTCAACAGCAGGTTGAGCGTGCTGTGAACGAACTTTTGTCGCGCCAGGGAGAAAAGATCTCGAAGCAAGACGCGAGGGAAATCCTCAACCAAGATCATTCAGTCGACATGGCGATGTTCGGACGTATGTTGGCTGATGATGCTGCCTACAACGTTGATGCGGCAGTCCAGGTTGGCCATGCAATCGGAGTACACAACTCAACTCCGGACTTTGATTACTACACAGCTGTAGATGATCTCGCTGAGGACGGTGATGAAACCGGAGCGGGCATGATTGGCACCGTCCAGATGATGTCCTCGACCTTGTACCGTTATGCCACGGTGAACCTGGATGGGCTTACGGAAAACCTCGGTTCCAAAGAGGTGGCTCGGGTGGCTGCAGTTCAATTCATCGAAGCGTTCATTTCCTCGATGCCAACCGGCAAAATCAACACCTTCGCGAATCAGACACTGCCCGAGCTTGTATACGTCGTCATTCGCGACACCCGTCCAGTTTCGCTCGTGAACGCTTTCGAAGCTCCGATTGAAGAGGGAGTCTCACGTAGGAAGGCTGCCGCAGATCGACTGGCTAAGGAAGCTTCAGACATTGAGTCGGTTTACGGATTCACGCCTTTGGCATCGTTCGTCATGGGTATTCAAGGTTTAGCTGAACCTTTCGCGGAGATCGCCAAGCAGGTTTCTTTGAATGAGCTGAAGGATGATGTTCAATCTGAGCTTGGAAATCGAATGGGTGATGGGAAGTGAGCCACTCCCTACTCCTACTCCTGAAAGGTCCGCTTCAATCCTGGGGTGATGAGTCACGGTTCAAAACGCGCGCAACTTCCAATACTCCGACCAAATCTGGAGTCATCGGTTTGATCGCTGCGGCCCAAGGGAGGCGGCGTACCGATTCGGTGGAAGACCTCATCAGTCTGAGAATGGCGGTACGAGTAGACCAATCAGGGAGTCTTTTAAGCGACTATCAGACCGCTCAGCCCTGGATGCAGAAACCGAAGGAAGCTGCTCAACTAGTAACGCGATATTTTCTCACGGACGCGGCTTTCGTAGTTGCGCTGGAGTCGGAGGACAAACAGCTGCTAGAGGGTATGGCGCACGCACTTAAGACACCTGCGTTCCCGCTTTTCATGGGCCGGCGATCGTGCCCGGTTCATCCCGGTTTGGTGATTGGGGTCAGGGCTGGTGGTTGTGAAGAAGCACTTCGCAACCACGAAGTCTGGCATGCGACTGAATTGCATAAGCGCCAATCGCCGCGCAGTGTTTCGCTTGCCGTTTACGTGGATGCCAAACCCGGCGAGCCCGGTGCTGTTCAGAGGCAGGATGTTCCTTTATCCTTTGACCCTCAACATCGTCAGTACGGTTGGCGTTCGGTCATTCGGTCCGACGACGTCGTTCTGGATAATCCCTTGGGCACTGCCCTGCGTGATTCGGCTGATGTTTTCTTTGAGACGGTGATGCGAGCATGACGACGTTCACACGTATTTCACTCAATCCTCAACGGCGTCACGCCGCGAAACTACTGTCGGATCCTCAGTCAATGCATGCGGCTGTCCGCGCATCTTTTCCCCCAGATATCGATCAGACTGACGCGCGTGTTCTGTGGAGAGTAGATAAGTCCGAGCACGAAAGTGTTCTCTATATCGTGGGTCCAGAAAAGCCGACGGCTTCGCTGATCGTTGAGCAGGCGGGATGGGATACTCGCCCCGCCCAGACGACTGAGTATGAGCGCTTCCTGGGCTCGTTGAGGAAGGGACAAAGATGGCGTTTTGAGCTGGTCGCTAACCCCACGTACTCGGTATACGAGGAAGGAAAACGCGGAAAAGTTAAAGCGCATGTATCGGTCCATCACCAGGTTGAGTGGCTTTACAAAAAGGCTGAGAACGCTGGATTTGCACTTCCTCCGCGTCCATCATTAGGTGATGGCGGGGCAGATTCGAGCAAGGGAGATCCGGCAGGAGCGGGTACACGGTGGGATGGTTTCGACCCCCCGGTTGTCCTAGAGCGGTGGACGGATGTGTTCCAGCGGAGCGCAGCTGGTGGTCGGTCGAAAGCCCCGGTCCGGATCGCTAAGGCCCGGTTTGCAGGGACGTTAGAGGTCGTGGACAGCGCTACTCTTGCTTCTACGCTCACTCAAGGCATCGGCCGCGGTAGAGCATATGGGTGTGGCCTACTTACTTTGGCTCCTGTGAGGTAGCCGTGACTACGCCGAACGAGATCCCCATAACGCGGCGGTCTCTCGCTCAGATGGGAGACCGGATCTCGTTCCTGTATGTGGAACGAGCGGTGGTCAACCGCGACGGGAACGCTCTCACAATTTCAGACTCCCGAGGGGTTGCTCATGTAGCTGCGACGCAGTTGGCGGTTCTCCTCCTCGGACCCGGCACCCGAATTACCTACGCAGCCATGGCTTTGCTTGGGGACGCAGGTGTTTCAACTGTATGGGTTGGGGAGCGCGGTGTTCGCTACTACGCCCACGGGCGACCCCCGGCAAAGTCATCACGCATGTCTGAGTTGCAAGCGCGCATTGTCACCAACCAGCGCACTCGACTTGACTGCGCACGCAGAATGTACGACCTGCGCTTCCCGCACGAGGATATAGCTGGGCTTTCCATGTCGCAGTTGCGAGGCAGGGAAGGGGCGCGGATGAAGAAAATCTACGCCACCGAAGCGGAACGAACCGGTGTGGAGTGGGATCGGCGCAACTATGATCCGAACGATTTTGAGTCGTCGACGCCGATCAATAAGGCGTTGACTGCTGCTAATGCAGCGCTGTAGGGAATTACTCATGCGGTGGTGGTTGGTTTGGGTTTTGTGCCTTCTTTGGGGGTGATTCATACTGGCACGGATCGGTCATTCGTGTATGACATTGCTGATCTCTACAAGGCTGAAATAACCATTCCTAGCGCGTTCAACGCTGTTGCTTCGGGAGTCCGAGATCCTCACATAACCGTACGCAGGGTAGTTCGAGATGCGGTGGTAGAAAAACGATTGATGCCGCGCATCGTAAAGGACCTAAAATACGTGATGGACACGCCTGACGAAGACCTGTCGCTCGAAGCTGAGCTTTATTTATGGACAGAACTTGAGGTTATCTCTTCAGGGGTCAACTGGGCAGAGCAGGAGTCAGCGACGTGATGGTTCTCGTGGTGACTGCGTGCCCTTCGGGTCTTCGCGGTGATTTAACTAAGTGGCTGGTGGAGCTAGCGCCAGGGACTTTCGTCGGATCTCCCTCAGCCCGAATTCGTGAGCTCCTTTGGTCACGAACGTGCACTCTGGTCAAAGACGGTCGGGCGTTGATGGTCTATTCCGCGAAGAACGAGCAAGGAATGGAGTTTCTTACGCACAGGCACGATTGGACTCCCACAGACTTTGACGGTCTAACGCTCATGATGCGGCCCAGCCAAGGTTCAGCGCCTCAACGGCGTACCGGATGGAGCAAAGCACGCCGACAGCGGGAGCGGTTCAAAGGCCGGTAGTCAGTACAGTGGACAATCTCGACAGCTGATGTTTAGCCGCTTCGCGCAATGTAGTTTGTTTGGTCAGTGTGTCCTCTCTTATTCGGGGCGATGACACCTAATCAAGCAGGTCGAGGAACATCGGTCGCGCTTTCAACGCGTAGATCAAAAGTACATCGCCGTAGCTGTTCACAACTTCGTAAGTCTCATGCGACTGTGAGTCCGGCGTTCGCTTGACGCATTAACTCGGAACGTGTGATCTGGCGTTCGTTGGCCAGCTTGTCTGATTCGGCGAGCTCTTCGAGGGTGAGGCACATAGCAATCACCTCGGACGGTTCAGCCGCCTCGACCCCGGCTTCTAGCCCCTCCGCGGCCCCTCCCGGGCCCCTTCTGAGGTGCGATCCTGACGATCCTTACACTGTTGATGCCTCATCAAAAAACTGACCTGGGGAAATGGGTTTTTAGGGCCACCCAGTTGTCAGCGTCGTCAGGATGCGGTCGCGAAGGTGGTGGTGAAGGCGGCGGGGAAGTCGCGTGGCCCGCCTGGTTTAAGCCCCAATAGTTTCTCTAGTAACACCAGTAACAGGTAGGGTGGGGCGCGTGATCACTTTTTCCAATGTCAGCAAGGTGTATCCGACGTCGACGCGGCCGGCGTTGGATAACGTGAATTTGACCATCGAGGATGGGGAATTCGTGTTCCTGATCGGGCCGTCGGGCTCGGGTAAGTCCACGTTTTTAGAGTTGATGATCCGCGATGAGAACGTCACGTCGGGGGATATCCACTTCAATGACTTTCACGTCAATGCGCTGAAGGGCTCGCAGATCAACAAGCTGCGGCAGTCCATCGGGTATGTCTTCCAGGACTTCCGTTTGCTGCCGAAGTTGAATGTGTACGACAACGTTGCATTCGCGCTTGAGGTCACGGGCAAATCGAAGTCGCGAATTGCGAAGCTCGTCCCAGAGGCGCTGGAAATCGTGGGTCTGGACGCTAAGGCCAACCGCATGCCCAATGAGCTTTCTGGTGGTGAGCAGCAGCGCGTTGCTATCGCCAGGGCCTTCGTCGATAGGCCGCCGCTCTTGCTTGCCGACGAACCGACGGGCAACTTGGACCCGTCGACGTCTGACGACATTATGGCGTTGCTGGCGCGGATCAACCGCATGGGAACGACTGTGATCATGTCCACGCACAATGCGCGCGCCGTTAATGAGATGCGTACGCGCGTGATTGAGCTGCACTTGGGCACGCTCGTGCGCGATGACGCCCATGGTGTGTACGGGATTGTTCAGGACTAGGAGCTGCACAACAATGAATTGGAACTTCATTTTCCGCGAAGGTTTCCGTGGGTTGGGCCGCAACCTCACTATGACTATCGCGTTGATCATTACAACGGCACTCTCCCTCGCGCTGGTGGGTACCGGCATCTTGATTTCGCAGGTGACGTCAAAGACGAAGGACCTGTACCTCGAGCGCGTGGAGGTCACCGTTGAGCTCAGCGAACAGATTTCTGACACGGACAAGGAATGTTCGACTGACCCCTGTAAGGAGGTCCGGGACATCCTTCAGAAAGATGAGCGCGTAGAAAGCGTGACCTTCCGCAACCGTGAGCAGTCCTATGAGCGCTTCAAGGAGCTCTTCGGGGAAACCGACCCGGTCTTGGTGCAGGAAACCACACCGGATTCGCTGCCGGCGGCGCTGCACGTTCGTCTGAAAGACCCGACGGATACCTCCCCGTTGGATGCGGTGCGTGAATTGCCGCAGGTTGCCTACGTTGGTGACCAGGGCACGGATGTGGAAGACGCCGCACGATCCATGGATTCGATCCGGAACGCGACATTCCTAGTTGCTGCCGCGCAGGCGCTCGCCGCGATCTTCCTCATCGCAAACATGGTGCAGTTGGCTGCGTACAGTCGCCGCGATGAGATCGCGATTATGCGCATGGTGGGTGCCTCCCGGTGGTTCACGCAGGCACCGTTCATCCTTGAAGCAGTGATATCCGTGCTGCTTGGCGGCATCATTGCCACTCTTGGCGTGTGGTTTGCCAAAGCCAAGATCGTCGACCCGATGCTGAGCAGGCTCTACGAATCCCTCCTGATTGCGAAGCTGCCGGATTCCGCGGTGCTTACCGTGATGCCACTCGTGGGGCTTGGTGCGTTGATCATCTCTGCTTTGGTGGCGCAGGTGGCCCTGCGCTCCTACGTGCGCAAGTAGTTTCACTTCGCCGCTGTGCGCGACTAGGATTGGCCGGATTATGGGGAAAAAGAAAAAGAAGGACGGCCCCGCCGTAATCGCGTCAAACCGCAAAGCGCGGCACGATTACACGATCCTTGAGACGTACGAGGCCGGCATTGTCTTGGTGGGCACAGAAATCAAAGCCCTGCGCGAGGGCAAGGCCTCGCTCGTTGAGGCATTCGCCACCATCGACCGTGGTGAAGTCTGGCTGCGCAACCTGCATATCCCCGAATACTCCCATGGTTCCTGGACCAACCACTCGCCGCGGCGCACGCGCAAGTTGCTCCTTCACCGCCGCGAGATTGACACGCTTGAGGGCAGGCTTCGCGACGGCAATAAGACGCTCGTCCCCTTGAAGCTCTACCTCAAAGACGGCCTAGTCAAAGTGGAACTTGGCCTGGCCCAGGGTAAACAGGATTACGACCGCCGACGCGACATCAAACGGCGCGACGAAGACCGCGAAATCGCCCGCGAGGCCGGCCGGAAGTTCAAGGGGATTAAGGCTTAACTTTCATCGTTTTGCGGGTCTCTCAGGCGCCCTGTAACAACGTGAACGGCGTGCTACTGTCTTTCCATGCCAAAAATCGATGAGGCCGTTGGTGATGTTGAGGCCACGACCTCTAATGCTGAAGAGGTTGAAACGAAGGTTCTAGACGGACTCGAGTCAACGGATGACAAATCTGTTGACTCGAAGCCGGAACTGGAGTCTTGGGCTTTTAGTAACCTGACGCCGACCGTTCGTTCCGTCATCGTGAGTACTGCGGTTATCGGAGTGCTCACTTTCATTGGGGCAGCCCGCAGCCGTTGGATGTCTGATGACGGTTTGATCGTCCTTAGAACGATCCGAAATCTACAAGCAGGAAATGGCCCGGTTTTCAACGTGGGCGAACGAGTCGAGACAAACACCTCGACAGTGTGGCAGTACTTGATCTTCTTCGTAGCGCAGCTAGGAATCAAAGATCTTGCAGCGATTTCGTTATGGCTTGGCGTGATACTGGGCACAGTCGCTCTCGTAGTCGGATCTATAGCTTCCTATCGCTTTCATGTGCTGCGAGGAGGACGTACGGCGGGTCTCGGCCAAGCGAAGCTACCGGGAGGTGCGTCGTCGCTTATTTTCGTCCCATTCGGCGGATTGCTGTACATCAGTTTGGCCCCGGCTAGAGAATTTTTTACTTCCGGCCTCGAATGGAGTCTCTGCCTGTTCTATCTAGCGGTGCTGTGGTTCCTGCTCGTCGAGTGGGACCACTCGACAATTGATTCTGTCCCAGGCGATGAGGCTCAGCGGATTCTGGCGCCTCTAAAGCAGGAACGTAAGGTGCCAGGCCGAGTAGGTTATACCCTGGCGTTTTGGTCAGGGCTGTCGTGGTTGGTGCGTCCAGAACTTGCTTTGTACGGGGCTCTAACTGGACTCACTCTTGTCGTTTGTCACCGCAGTGTGAAGGAGCGGTTACAGATCATCGCAATAGGCATTGCTCTTCCGATGATCTATCAAATTTTCAGAATGGGTTACTACGGTCTGCTGACTCCACACACCGCCGTAGCGAAGTCGGCGGATGATTCCATGTGGACGTTGGGTTTCAAATACTTTCACGATTTTATGGCTCCTCATCACCTTTGGATCCCGCTGTTGTTGGTTGCGGCTTATTACGCGATCATTAATGTAAAGGGCTTTGGCGTCGAGCTTCCCGTTGCAGTCCTACTGATTGGGGCACTCATTCACACCGTGTATCTGGTAAGGATCGGCGGCGACTTCATGCACGGCAGGATGTTGTTGCTTCCGCTGTTTGCGGTTTTGCTTCCGGTGATGCTGTGCGGTGTCGCATCAGTCTTATCAGCGTTTTTAGCTGGTGCCGTGTTCTCGTACGGCGCCATGGTCGCCTACGCGGGCATGGACGCTTACCAGACCTGGCGAGACAAGAATGAAATCGACAACCTGGTGATCTATGAAAAGGGGCTATGGACCCACTTCACAGGGAGAGAGAATGAGGAACCACCTAGGAATGAATCGGATTTCCGTGCTCTGCCTCACGCCAACGGATTTGACCAAGCGATGAGCGAACTTGAATCTGGTTCAGCTTTCGCCTTCTTCGCTGTCGTGGGCGAGGAAGAAAAATGGGTGACTATTGCTCGAGGCGATGATGAATTGCCTCCTACGATTTACTGGACGAGCCTGGGCTTCACCGGAGCTTTCGCGCCCTTGGACGTTAGAGTCCTCGACCCCATTGGTTTGGCAAACCCCTTGGCCGCAAGGATGCCTCGTGAAGAAGGCGCGCGAATCGGTCACGATAAGAACCTGGCAGGAGAATGGCAGGTCGCGGATTCGTCTGCGGATCTCGGAGCTTACCCAGAGAACCTGATCAACGTTGATCAAGTACTTCGGTGCCGTCAAGCTCTCCAAACGCCCGAACTAAAAGAGCTCTTGGACTCTTACCGGGAGCCCATGTCGTTCAAGCGCTTCTTCAAAAACATCGGTTTTGCTCTCACTGACGGTCGTACGTTGCAGCTCGATCCTGACCCTGGGAAGTACGGCGTGTAACTCCGTATCCTGGGCACCATGAAAACTGCACTCATCACTGGCGCGTCCCGCGGGATCGGTCGCGCGATCGCGGAGGAATTGGGCAAGGACCACCACATTATTGCGGGGGCATCGAAAGATGCTTCTGGGATCGTCGATGCGTTGCCCAGCGCGGAGCCGTTTGAGGTGGATCTTTTAGATCGGCAGGCGCTGCGGGAGGCTGCGGCGAAAATTGACCACCTGGATGTGCTGGTTTTGTCCGCGGGCATCCTCTACAAGGGCCCGTTTGAGCAGATCAGCGACGAGCAATGGGAGGAGACCTTGGCGCTCAACGTGCTCGCCCCCGTTGCGCTGACTCGGGCGCTTTTGCCTGCTTTACGACGGTCGAAGGGCCTGCTTGTCCCCATCAATTCCGGCGCGGGCCTACATGGTGTGGCCGAAAACACGGCGTATTGCGCATCGAAGTTCGCGCTGAAGGGGTTCACGGACTCGCTGCGGGAGGAAGAAAAAGGCAACATCCGCATCACGTCCATTCACCCTGGACGGACCGACACAGACATGCTGGATGGGCCCCAGCATGGGGATCGTCCGAAGATGGATGCGGTGAACGTGGCCCGCGCCGTGCGGCTTGCGGTGGAGGCCGGGCCGGGTGCGACAGTGGAATTCTTGCGCGTCGCGCCGTCGGGTCTCTAACACGGCTGCGGGTATTGACTTCCGCGGGTGCGGGGTTTAAGGTCAGTGGTCCTGCGGTTGATGCGCTTGATCCCGCCGCAGGAGTGAAACGACGAATCAGTCGGATCCTTTTTCAAGGGGATGATTTGGTTTCGACTTCGCTTACTTTGCCAGGGGAAGCGTGCCGGTGCAGGCTGGAGACCACCGTAAGCGTCGCAGCAATCAAATAAACGCAGAGAAGAACTCTCAGCGTGACTACGCCCTCGCTGCCTAATTCAGCGAGCCCGTGTCTGTCAGCCCGGGGATGCCCTTGCCCCGGATCCTGGCATCAGTAAAAGGGATTGCTTGGCCGCCGTGTCAGTGCGGTGGTCAGGGACTTTTTCACTGACTGGGCCCATCATCTGGACATGTTCGCCTGATCCAGAGGGCCGATGAGAGATCCGCGCGGACTGCGCACGGAGAAGCCCTGGTGCGGTGGCGAAGGACCCGGGTTCAAGTCCCGGCATCTCCACCGAAAGGCGCTGGCCAAATGGCTGGCGCCTTTCTTGTTTCAAAGTGAAAGCGTATGTGACTCGTCTGACGATCCTTGAGTGAAGTTCGACCGAGTAAGCTAAGCACAGTGAATAGGAAAATTATCCTTTACGCCGAACTCGTGCTGATCGGGATCCTGGCCTTCATCGGGGGGTTTATTCGCCGATGGATTGCGGATGATGGATTGATCGTGCTCCGCACCGTCGCGAATCTGCATGCGGGGAATGGGCCAGTCTTCAATGCCGGCGAACGAGTGGAAGTTAATACCTCCGCGATGTGGACATTCCTGGTGTGGCTTTTCACAATCCCAGATCAGGAGCACATGGAAACCCTCGCCATTTGGCTGGGGCTGTTTTTAGGCGTCGCTGGCATCATCGTCGCGTCCTATGGAGCTAGCGTATTTCACGAGTCTGCGGCATTAATCCCATTTGGCGCCGTAGTGTACTTGGCCCTTCCGCCAGCTCGGGATTTCTTGACGTCCGGGCTGGAGTGGAGCCTAGTGATCTTCTACCTGAGCGTTTTGTGGCTGTTCTTGGTTCGCTTCCCTGACAAGCCGATCTGGATCGCGATATGGGCTGGTCTATCGTGGCTAGTGCGGCCAGAACTCGCCTTGTATGGAGGCTTAGCTGGCTTGGCGTTGCTAATCCAGCACCGCAAAGAATTACGATCATGCTTGAAGATAGTTGGCGCTGGCGTTGCAATCCCTGGCGTGTATGAAATTTTTCGAATGGGTTATTACGGATTGCTAACGCCCCATACGGCAGTTGCCAAATCCGCGTCGGAAAGCTATTTCGGCCGAGGGATAGATTATCTGGGTGATTTCGTGCTTCCGTACTATCTCTGGATCCCCCTGGCTCTGGTGGTTCTCACTCTGTGCGTCACTGTATGGAAACGGGAAGAGCGGTTATCGGTTCCGGTCCTAGTCATGGTCGGGGCGGCAGCACTTCACACACTCTATGTAGTACGTATTGGCGGCGACTTCATGCACGCACGAATGTTTTTACCGCCCTTATTTGCTCTGCTGTGCCCAGTGATGCTCGTTCCAGCAAGAAACATCGTCAGCGGCATCGCATCACTGGCCGCGGCTATATGGGCGTTCATCGTGGTCGCCGGGGGTTCTCAAAACTACTTGTCCTGGGCGGAGCAACATGTTGACCCCGATAAAGGTGCTGTGTACGAGCCTGAGGTCTGGTCATCCGGCACTGGTCGGAGTTTGGATGAGTTGCCGCGCACGGTCGACTACTACGATGCGCTGCCGAATATGAACAAATTTGATCGTGCGATGCATGCATTAGACGAAGGGGACGCATTTGGATGGGTGCTCGAAGACAGGGGACGTGCGGAATGGCGAACACTGAAGAGAGATGATGAAACCTATCCGCCGACCATTTACTGGCTGAGTCTCGGCTACACCGGGATGAGCGCTCCCTTGGAGATACGCGTACTTGATCCGATCGGACTCTCTAATCCTCTTGCTGCTCGCCAGCCGCGTCTACCCGAGAAACGGATCGGGCATGACAAAGAATTGCCGATTGATTGGCAGATCGCATTCTCGTCGGCCTCCTTAGAAAATTTGCCGCCGGAAGCCAGTGCCGAAAACATCCGCCGCATCCGAAACGTGATCGCTAACGACCCCGCGATCCAGGAGCTGCTTGCCAGCTACCGAGACCCATTGACGCCAGCGCGTTTTCTCAAGAACATTAGATTCGCTCTGACAGGGGGTCGAACGATCGAAGTTAATCCGGATCCTAACGCTTACAAGCATTGATTCGCCCGCTACCGTCCGCGATCACCTCTGCGTCAGAATTTCTGAATCAGTCATTCCAGCAGCTTAAATTGCGCCGTCGAAGCTGGTGAGCATGTATGAGGAGAACCACGCTCCAAACAAAACCCACGCAGTAAACGCTGGTAGCAGTGCCTGGAGTCCCTGAGTTCGTAACCTGGAGATGACGGCCGGTATCAACAGAAGTACTAGAGGCAGAAGAAGCCTTGGAATGGACGAGAAAGCCCCTCCTGTTAGTAGGACCTGGGCAGTCAACAACGTGCAAGCAATCCAAAGCGGCACCGGGACATTGCGTCGTGTCGAATAAAGCACGAACGGGACGACGACGACCGTAATAGCGGCGACGAGGTGAGGCACATCGACGGATGTCGAAAACGCGTCGACCAACGACTGCCAGGTTGATGTGCCGTAGTCGAGGGATGTTGGCCAGCGATCGCTTATCGCGTTCTTGAATTCCCCAGGACTTCCAAACTGTCTGCTAAGCCATACCAGGTAAATGTTCAAGGGCATAGCGGACAAAGCCAGCCCGAGCCATGCCCTCCAGCTTGAATTCTCCTTCACAACTACCAATACAGCGAAGGTAAGTACGAACGGTATTGCCAGGAGACTTGTTAGCCCGCTGATCCCAACTAGGGTTCCCGCTGCAATCCACCGCTTGTCGAGTACGGCGATCAAAGCCCAAACCAGGAACGCATGGAACATTGCGTCGGGAAATGCCATGTTATGTACGATCGCCATCGGTGCCCCGATGACAAGAACCGCCGAAGCCGTTGCTTCAAGCGAGTTCGCGCCTAGCTTGCGAGCGAGTGTGATCACTCCTGCAGAGATTACGACGGTAAAGAAGAAGTTCGGCACTATTGCAGAGAACCCGTACGGCAATCCAGTCAGATAATGAACCACTCTAACTAGCGAAGGATAGGCAGGGAACAGCGTTAAAAGATCTTCGGCTGGTGTCGAACTATTGAAATACCCGTGTCTAGCAATCTGGAGATACTCCTCTGCATCCCAGCCTTGAATTTTTTCCGACCACTTTGAGTCCAAGCGTCGTGTTTGAATAGCGAGGATCAAAAGCCGAAAGGCCGAAACGCAGATGGAGATTTGAATCGCCCGAATCCAGAGCGACACTTTCGAGTTGTTCTCCGAGCCAGCTCTCTTTGCCGCGGAATCTTCATCTTGGAAAACAGTGGAGCCTTGGTCCTCCAGTTGTCTGGAGCTCTCACTCTCTAGCTCCGTGAACTGGTTCTCTTTCTGTACAGGGGGCGTCGATTCGGCACGCAAGGCTGATATCTCGCGCATGACAACAGCCGATACTGCAAGAGCGGTAATGGCGACTATCAGAAGGTTTCTCGCTGCTAGAGCAAATGGGGGTTGCCACTGAGCGCCCAGCGTTACTACGACATCAACGTAGGTGTAAGGGAACACGAAAGAGGACACGGCCATTGCGACGATGGTTAAGATTGCAACCCATTGCATCAGTCGGTGAGATCTTTCGATCGAAGCGGGTTGCTCTGAAGCCGACCATGGTTGCGTCAACATAACCGCGAGCAACGGCCCTAGCCAGATGACGTACTGTGGAGAAAACACCTTGTTTGTAACGATTACCAAAAGGATTATCGCTACAAAGAAATAGATCGTGGATTGGACTTCCCATTGTCCGCGGAACAGTCGGTAGAGTACCCAGCTGACTGCGATCAGGAATACAAGCAAGGTGAGGATTCCTGAAAGCGCAATCGCATCCTCAACACCGGGGCCACTGATCTCAAAACTTTTCGATTCTGCGAAGCTCACTGAGTATTTTTCAGGCTTGAAATAGCCAGCAAGTACGAAAGGAGTGGCGAGCACGGACTCAACCTGGAGGCCTCGAACCGATTGGTAAGAGAGTGGGCTCGTTAGACGATCAGTTCCCCCTACAAGAACGATCGCTAAGCAGATTGCGCACAGTGATCCGACAAAGGAAAGTACCCGGATCCATGTCTGAGAGTTTTTAATTCGACCAACAAGACCTGCGGCTAACATTCCGGGCCAAAGCTTAAAAGTAGTCGCTAATGCGAGAACGCCGGACGCAACTGCAGGATAAGAAGCAAGCAAGACTGCGGTGAGTCCAACCAAGAATGCCGGATAGATGTCCATTCTGTAATAAAGATTCGTGGTCGCGGCAACACCGAACAGAATCCAGAATCCAGTAGCCCACAAGCGCATGCGGTCTCCATGCTCTTGGGTAACACCTTTGCGGCGATGATGGATGCAGTACGCGGTCACTAATAAATCCAGAATGAAAATCTGGAAGAGAAACATGTTTTTGAACTCTGCGGCTTCCGAGAACCCGAGCCATTTCAGCCAGTACAGGGGGATGACGGAGGGAAGGGGGTACTCGTCCATGGACGAGCTAGTGACGCCTTCGTAGTAATAATCGAGTTCGCCATGTGCTCCTCCGCCTGCTGCTAACAGCATAAAAAGAAGAATTCGGCTGAGGAACCAACCGCCCCACAAGTTCTTCGGACGAGAAAACACCTGGCGTGCAGATTCCTGCATCTTTTCACTGACAACCACGCTAGACACGATGAATCATGCTACTTCGAAGCTCGACTTTCTGGTATTCGGGCCAAAATTGGCGATGAAAGGGGAAGTTGGTGCAGCGTCGTTGCTGGTCATTGCCGGATTTTGCCATTTGTTGTGAGTTTCGCTAGATTCTTTCTCTACCAGCGTGACGCACTTCGTTACTTCGAAATGAACGAAGGGTATATCGCCGGAAAGTACAGATTAAGGGCGAGTTGACAAGAAGTTAACTACTCTGTAACGTAGTACAAGCCGCTTGCGGAGGGCATGTTGTGTGTCTGATGGGGTGTGCGTGTGTTGTGTGAGAACTCGATAGTGTGCCAATTGTTTTGTTTGGATTGGTTTGTGTGATTGGCTGCATGCTTTTTTGTGTGTGGTGTGTGCTGGTTGCTGCGGCGTGAACCTTTGATGGCGTCGTGGTGTTCTGGTTGGTTGCATGGGCTGATTGGATTTTTGTTGTGTTCTGGTTTTTCCTCGTCGGATGCGGGATGCAACGTTTGATGCTGTGACTGCGCATGTTTGTGTGTGTGGTTGTGGTGTTTGGTAATTTTTGGATTTTTTATAGCCAGTTCATGCTTCCGGCGACTGTTTGTTGGTTGTTGGTTGTGTGGGTGGTTTGTTTTGGTTGGGTTTTGGGCTTTTCACGGCCTGTTTCACTTTGTTTGTTGAAACTTTTTTGTGGAGAGTTTGATCCTGGCTCAGGATGAACGCTGGCGGCGTGCTTAACACATGCAAGTCGAACGGAAAGGCTCAAGCTTGCTTGGGTACTCGAGTGGCGAACGGGTGAGTAACACGTGGGTGATCTGCCCTGCACTTTGGGATAAGCCTGGGAAACTGGGTCTAATACCGGATAGGACCATCGTTTAGTGTCGGTGGTGGAAAGTTTTTCGGTGTGGGATGAGCTCGCGGCCTATCAGCTTGTTGGTGGGGTAATGGCCTACCAAGGCGTCGACGGGTAGCCGGCCTGAGAGGGTGTACGGCCACATTGGGACTGAGATACGGCCCAGACTCCTACGGGAGGCAGCAGTGGGGAATATTGCACAATGGGCGCAAGCCTGATGCAGCGACGCCGCGTGGGGGATGACGGCCTTCGGGTTGTAAACTCCTTTCGCCAAGGACGAAGAGGAATTGACGGTACTTGGATAAGAAGCACCGGCTAACTACGTGCCAGCAGCCGCGGTAATACGTAGGGTGCGAGCGTTGTCCGGAATTACTGGGCGTAAAGAGCTCGTAGGTGGTTTGTCGCGTCGTTTGTGGAATACCGCAGCTTAACTGTGGGGTTGCAGGCGATACGGGCATAACTTGAGTGCTGTAGGGGAGACTGGAATTCCTGGTGTAGCGGTGAAATGCGCAGATATCAGGAGGAACACCGATGGCGAAGGCAGGTCTCTGGGCAGTAACTGACGCTGAGGAGCGAAAGCATGGGTAGCGAACAGGATTAGATACCCTGGTAGTCCATGCCGTAAACGGTGGGCGCTAGGTGTGAGTCCCTTCCACGGGGTTCGTGCCGTAGCTAACGCATTAAGCGCCCCGCCTGGGGAGTACGGCCGCAAGGCTAAAACTCAAAGGAATTGACGGGGGCCCGCACAAGCGGCGGAGCATGTGGATTAATTCGATGCAACGCGAAGAACCTTACCTGGGCTTGACATACACCGGATCGGGCTAGAGATAGTCTTTCCCTTGTGGCTGGTGTACAGGTGGTGCATGGTTGTCGTCAGCTCGTGTCGTGAGATGTTGGGTTAAGTCCCGCAACGAGCGCAACCCTTGTCTTATGTTGCCAGCACGTGATGGTGGGGACTCATGAGAGACTGCCGGGGTTAACTCGGAGGAAGGTGGGGATGACGTCAAATCATCATGCCCCTTATGTCCAGGGCTTCACACATGCTACAATGGTCGGTACAACGCGCAGCTTCCCTGTGAGGGGGTGCGAATCGCTGAAAGCCGGTCGTAGTTCGGATTGGGGTCTGCAACTCGACCCCATGAAGTCGGAGTCGCTAGTAATCGCAGATCAGCAACGCTGCGGTGAATACGTTCCCGGGCCTTGTACACACCGCCCGTCACGTCATGAAAGTTGGTAACACCCGAAGCCAGTGGCCCAAACGTGTTAGGGAGCTGTCGAAGGTGGGATCGGCGATTGGGACGAAGTCGTAACAAGGTAGCCGTACCGGAAGGTGCGGCTGGATCACCTCCTTTCTAAGGAGCTTTATTTTTTGTGTGCATCACCTCTTGATGCCTGTTGGTTGCAGGCTGGTGTGTGGTGTGTGGGTGGTTGAGTACCCGAGTGTGGTGCTGCCAACCCAAGTTTTTATGAAATCCAGGTGGATGCACGTTCATGCTCGTAGCCGGTAATGGTGGCTACGGTTGTACACGCACAGTTAAGTGTGTGTGGTTGTTATGCAGGCTTTTGTTCAGGCGGAATGGTTGGCATGCTGTTGGGTGTCTGGGGCAGCACACCACCTTGTGTGGTGGTTGTTTCGTGGCACATCATATGAGCCTGTGACTGGTTGTTGTGGGGTTGTGTGGTGTGTGTGGTGTGTGAGAACTGGATAGTGGACGCGAGCATACTTTGTTTTGTGTGTGTTTGAGTGTGTATCTGATTGTGTGTTGTGGGTTGTCTTGTTCATGTGTTTTGTTAAGGGCGCATGGTGGATGCCTTGGCATGCTGAGCCGATGAAGGACGTGTCTGGCTGCGTTAATCCTTGGGGAGTTGCCGTGTAAGCGTTGATCCGAGGGTGTCCGAATGGGGAAACCTAGCACCGGTTGTGTGGTGTTACCTGCAAGTGAATTCATAGCTTGTGTGGGGGTGACGTAGGGAAGTGAAACATCTCAGTACCTACAGGAGAAGAAAACAATTGTGATTCCGTGTGTAGTGGCGAGCGATAGCGGATGAGGCTAAACCGTGTGCGTGTGATACCTGGCAGGGGTTGCGTGTGCGGGGTTGTGGGGTGTGATTGTCACTTACTGCCATAAGTGGGTGTGCGTGGTGTGGTTAAGCGGAATCGTTTGGGATGACGAACTGGAAAAGGTGATGAGTCCTGTACGTGATGGCCATGCTGCGTGTGCTGGTTGTATCCCCGAGTAGCAGCGGGCTCGTGGAATCTGCTGTGAATCTGCCGGGACCACCCGGTAAGCCTAAATACTCAGTGTGACCGATAGCGGATGAGTACCGTGAGGGAATGGTGAAAAGTACCCCGGGAGGGGAGTGAAAGAGTTCCTGAAACTGTGTGTCTACAATCCGTCAGAGCACCTCTTTGTGTGTGATGGCGTGCCTTTTGAAGAATGAGCCTGCGAGTTAGCGGCATGTCGCGAGGTTAACCCGTGTGGGGTAGCCGTAGGGAAACCGAGTCCATGAGGCGTGTTAGTGGCGTGTTCTAGACCCGAAGCGGGGTGATCTACCCATGGCCAGTGTGAAGCAGCTGTAAGAGGTTGTGGAGGCGCGAACCCACGTAGGTTGAAAACTGCGGGGATGAGTTGTGGGTAGGGGTGAAAGGCCAATCAAACTCCGTGATAGCTGGTTCTCCCCGAAATGTATTTAGGTACAGCGTCGTATGGAGCATGCCGGAGGTAGAGCTACTGGTTGGTTGAGCGGGACTATCATCTTAGCAATGTCAGCCAAACTCCGAATGCCGGTTATGTGTGTGCGGCAGTGAGACTGTGGGGGATAAGCTTCATAGTCGAAAGGGAAACAGCCCAGATCGCCGGTTAAGGCCCCTAAGGGTGTACTAAGTGGAAAAGGATGTGTAATCGCGATGACAGCCAGGAGGTTGGCTTAGAAGCAGCCACCCTTGAAAGAGTGCGTAATAGCTCACTGGTCGAGTGGTTGCGCGCCGACAATTCAGTGGGGCTGAAGTACACCGCCGAAGCCGCGGCAAGTCGTATGACTTGGGTAGGGGAGCGTCGTGTGTGGGGTGAAGCAGTATCGTAAGGGGCTGTGGACTGCATACGAGTGAGAATGCAGGCATGAGTAACGAATGATACGTGAGAATCGTATCCGCTGGATGACTAAGGGTTCCTGGGTCAAGTTCGTCTTCCCAGGGTGAGTCGGGTCCTAAGGCGAGGCCGACAGGCGTAGTCGATGGTCAACGGGTTGATATTCCCGTACCCGTACCACACCGCAAGGATTGAATCAGTGATACTAACCACCCTGACCATCTGCCATGGTGCTCTTTGAGTACCAGGTGGGTGTGATGCGTGGGGCCTGAACTGGTAGTAGGTCAGTGATGGGGTGACACAGGTTGGTAGCACCGCCCCTTAGTGGATTGGGGTGCAAGCGTGTGGCATATCGGTGAGGTAAATCCCGCCGTGTATATATGTGAGGCGTGATGCGGAAGGCGAAAGGGCCTTTAAAGGGTGTGATCCTGTACTGTCGAGAAAAGCCTCTAGCGATGGGGTGGTACGGCCCGTACCCGAAACCGACACAGGTAGTCAGGTAGAGAATACTCAAGCGGTCGGGTGAACTGTGGTTAAGGAACTCGGCAAATTACCCCCGTAACTTCGGGAGAAGGGGGGCCATATCTGGTGATCTGAACATGCGTTGGTGAGCTGGATGTGGCCGCAGAAAACAGAGGGGAGCGACTGTTTATCAAAAACACAGGTCCGTGCGAAGACGTTGAAGTTGATGTATACGGACTGACGCCTGCCCGGTGCTGGAAGGTTAAGAGGACCTGTTAGGTAGTTTTACCGAAGCGGAGAATTTAAGCCCCAGTAAACGGCGGTGGTAACTATAACCATCCTAAGGTAGCGAAATTCCTTGTCGGGTAAGTTCCGACCTGCACGAATGGCGTAACGACTCCCCTGCTGTCTCAACCACAGGCCCGGTGAAATTGCACTACGAGTAAAGATGCTCGTTTCGCGCGGCAGGACGAAAAGACCCCGGGACCTTCACTATAGCTTGGTATTGGTGTTTACTGCGGTTTGTGTAGCATAGGTGGGAGACTGTGAAACGCTCACGCCAGTGGGTGTGGAGTCACAATGTGAAATACCACTCTGACCGTAGTGGATGTCTTAACCTTGGCCCATGATCTGGGTTGGGGACAGTGCCTGGTGGGTAGTTTAACTGGGGCGGTTGCCTCCCAAAATGTAACGGAGGCGCCCAAAGGTTCCCTCAGCCTGGTTGGCAATCAGGTGTTTAGAGTGTAAGTGCACAAGGGAGCTTGACTGCGAGACCTACAAGTCGAGCAGGGACGAAAGTCGGGACTAGTGATCCGGCACCTACTTGTGGATGTGGTGTCGCTCAACGGATAAAAGGTACCCCGGGGATAACAGGCTGATCTTCCCCAAGAGTCCATATCGACGGGATGGTTTGGCACCTCGATGTCGGCTCGTCGCATCCTGGGGCTGGAGTAGGTCCCAAGGGTTGGGCTGTTCGCCCATTAAAGCGGCACGCGAGCTGGGTTCAGAACGTCGTGAGACAGTTCGGTCTCTATCCGCCGCGCGCGTTGAAACTTGAGAAAAGCTGTCCCTAGTACGAGAGGACCGGGACGGACGTACCTCTAGTGTGCCAGTTGTTCCGCCAGGAGCACAGCTGGTTGGCTACGTACGGAAGGGATAACCGCTGAAAGCATCTAAGCGGGAAGCCTGTTTCAAGATGAGGTTTCATTAAGGTGCCCAGAAGACTACTGGGTTGATAGGCCAGAGCTGGACACACCGCAATGTGTGAAGGCGACTGGTACTAATACACCAAAAAACACAAACAAACCCCCAACACAAACACATCAGGGGCACACCAAACAAAAACAACACGCAAATCGTCTGTATGCAACGCGTCCACTACCCGGTCACTGACACACCACAAACACAAACCCATGACTCAACACAATGTTGAGTGGTAGGTAAAACCCCAAATAACGTGTCGGTGGTAATAGCAGTGGGGACACGCCCGGTCCCATTCCGAACCCGGAAGCTAAGCCCACCAGCGCTGATGGTACTGCACCCGGGAGGGTGTGGGAGAGTAAGTCACCGCCGACCAACAAACAACAACAACAAAACAAAAGAAATGAATAAGTACTTGAGACTGTAGCCCTAGGACAACCCCCTAGGGCTACAGTCATTTACAGACACTTTTTTAAAGCCGTTCACGGGCTGGTTACTAACTGATCTGTAGTGGATAGTGTGAGGAGCAATCCATGGAACCGTTATCAGGGGCGCTGCTTTTCGCCATGGGCATCATGGCCGGCATCATTAACTCCGCCGTTGGCTCGGGGTCGTTGTTGACGCTGCCTGTGTTGTTGGCCATGGGTGTTCCGCCCGGGATGGCGGTGCGGACTAACACGATCGGATTGATGTTCGCGTCCGTTGGTTCGGCGTGGGGTTTCCGTAAAGAGGTGCGTGCGGAGATGCCGTACTTGAAGCCCCTGATTGCCGCCGCGATTATCGGCGCGGCCTGCGGTTCACTGCTCCTGTTGTTCACGCCGACCCGCGCGTTGAACTTTGTTATCCCAATCCTGATCATCGTGGCTCTGATCCTGGTGCTGTTTCAGAAGCGCATCGTGGCACTCATCGGCGGCAACGTTCCGGATGAAAACTATGATGATGGTAGTCCGGTGGGGGAGCCGTACAAGCGCCCTGGTTTGGTAGGCGCGATGGGTTTGGCGTCCGTGTACGGGGGGTTCTTCACCGCAGCCCAGGGCGTTATCTACATGGCGATCATGGGCGTGGGAACTGGGCGTTCGTTCAAGGCGGTCAACCCCGTGAAGAACTTCCTCTCCTTGTTTGTCAACGCAGTTGCGGCGCTGGTGTACGTCATCGCCTACTTCGTGATGGGGTCGGAGATCTTGTGGATCGGCGTTCTGATCCTCGCTGTTGGCGGGGTAATTGGTGGACTCGTCGGCGCGCGCATCGCCAAACGAGTCTCCAACACCTTCCTCAAGGGTCTTATCGTCGTCGTTGCTGTTACCGCGCTCATCAGGCAGTTCGTTTAACTGCCTGTGTTTTTTCGTCGTTAAGCGTGCGTGTGCTCTTGAGTCTTAAGAGCTTTTGGCAATGCCGTAGGAGTCCCGCAGCTTCACTTCGCGCTCTTCGCCGCCGTGAAGATCACCCTCGACCTGGTAGAAGTCGATCTTGAAGGTGTCTTTTGTGATGGTGTAGACGGCGAAGCTTTGAATTTGTGACTGGCGGTAGTTCTCGTGCTTGTACTCGAACTTCTTTGAGTCTTCCGGTTGCTCCGCGATGTCATACAGGCCGTTCCAGAGCTCAACGTCCTCCTCCGTCATCCAATCCAGCTTGGGGCGGACCTTGTGGACGTGCTCCGCGCCCTTCTTGTAAATCGCGTCGTAGGTCTTCGTGCCGGACGTGTTCGGGATGACGTAGGTAACGCCCTTCGGGTTCACGTGGTACTCCACGCCGTCAATCTTCTTCTTCTCGGTGTTCTCCACCTCACCGTAGGAGAAGTTGTCTGGGGTGTAGGTCAAAGACTTTGTGCGGGTCAGGTTGTGGTCATGGCCTTGCAGCACGATATCGACGCCGAGCTCATCGGCAAGCTGCACGAACTCCTCGCGCGTGACTTGAACGTCCTTGTCCTGCAGAGCGTGGTAGGAGGCGGAGTAAACCGGCTTGTGGTACGCAAGAACGATCCAGTCAGCGCCGTTCTCCTTGGCTTTCTTGATGTCGTTCTTCGCCCATTCCATCTGCTTGCGGCCGATGGCGCCTTCCTTCGGGTTATCGTCCGATTTCTTGTTGTCGTTGGTGTTCAACACAACGAAGTGGGCGCCGGAGTGGTCGAAGGAGTAGTAGGAACCACCGTTGATCGCGTCGTTGGTGACAGGCACGTTCGTGTGGTCATTGAACGAACCCAGCTTCTTGTCCTCGAGCCACTTGAGGTTGTATTCGTCGTGGTTGCCCGGGGTGTACGCGTGCGGCAGTGACAGGTTTGCCTTGCGGGACATGTTCAGGTTGTCCACCCACTCATCTTCCACGGCGGCGGTTTCCACGAAATCGCCGGTGTGCAGAGCGAACTTGGCGTCTGGGGCGACTTCGAGTGCCTTTTCCAACGTGTTGGCACCGTAGGCGGCCTCATTGTTCACGTTGGCGTTCCAGTACGCGTTTTGGGTGTCCGTGTAGTGGATGAACTTGGTTTCTTTGGAGTTAAGGTCCGCGGTGGTGAACGATCCGGTTTCGGAGAAGCCTTCCTTGGCGGATCCAACCTGGAAGTAGTACTTGGTGTTGGGCTTCAGTCCCGTGGCGGTTGCCTTGTTTGTGTGCTCGGTGACATCAACCAGTTCCAAGTAGCCCAGCTTCGTGCCCTCGGAGGTCCACTTCGTGTTCTCTTTGGTGATCTGCTCGTCGGTGAAGTAACCGTAGATTTCCTTCGGTTGTCCTTCTTTGTTGAGCTCGAAGACGCCCTCATCGTCCGTTTTGGCCGAGGCGTAAATGTAGTAGCCGTCCTTGTCGCGTTCCGCGTACTGGCTGGTCACCTTCGTGGTCTCTGCGGGGAACTCCATCGCGCCGGCGAGGTCTTCTTGTTCCGAGACGCGGAGCATGGAATCATCCAGCCCGTCTTTGGTGTACCAGTTCAGCGCGATCTCACTCGTGGGATCCGTGGTGAGGTTCATGGCGATGCGGTCGGGCTTGTTATCAACCTCAACGTCGGCGACTTCCGGCTTGGAGTCTTGAAGCTCGATGAGGTCTAAGCCATTGATGTCGCCGTAGACGGGATCGGATTCGTCCTCGTTGGACGTGCCTTTGTTGGACTGGGTGGCTGGTTTAGAACCGTCGTTGGAGTTAGGTTCAGATGTGCAGCCGGAAAGCAGCACGGTCGTGCCGCTGACGATGGCGATGGTTTTGAGGAAAGTGGATTTTGTAAACACGGAGGAACCCTTCGGCAGTTGTGTGTCGATACGGTCCCTCTCCACACTGCGGAAGTGTGTTTAACGCGACGCGACCACTAGGTGGCCGTGAGGTGAACATCTTAAAGGACGAGGAGGTTATACGTTGTCGCCTTCACTTCGTCATAACGCGATCGTGCTTTTTCCAGTTTCTGCCACTGGTCCTGGGGGATGGCACGCTTCGCTTCGTTGATGACCTCTTGGTCCGGGGTCGCCCAGGCGATCGGCATCGGCGTGACCTCCTGCCAGTGGTCCGCGTCGCGGGAGGTGCGACGTCCGCCGACCGCAACTGCCGGAACCTTGGTGCCCAACGCCGGTTTGTCCATGCCGGGAATCTGCGTGACGGTCCTCAACGCCGCGCCGTAGGTCGGTGGCATATCTGGGTTGGCGTTGACGTTCACCAGTGCCATGAGAACCACGTCGCGGGGATTGACCTCAGCGACAATGGCGGGGACAAGCGGGTAGCGGTCGTAGAGTTCTTGCGCGGTTCCCACCGAACGCGGAACCAGGAATGCCACGATGAGCATCAGCACGCCGAAGGACCCCAGCGCGATTGTCCCGATTGTTCGCCATGGGTTTGCGGGATCCATCACAAACCACATCGCCAACGCGGCGCCCACGCAGATGATGAACAAGCTGATGCCGGAGATGATCACCTTGCGGGTGTCACGCAGCATCTCATTGTGCTGCTTAGCAAAGGATTCATCAACGTCAAAGTGGAACTGCGGGGAGTTTGACTGCATGGTTCCACTTTAGATGTCTTAGGTTTTTAGATGCTTTTAGATGTCAGCCGCGTCGACAAGCCTGTAGGCGTAGCCCTGCTCCGCGAGGAAGCGCTGGCGGTGCTGCGCATAGGTTGCGTCGAGAGTGTCGCGGGCGATCACCGTATAAAACAGCGCTTCTTTACCGTCCTCTTTGGGGCGCAGTAGTCGCCCCAAACGCTGGGCTTCTTCCTGACGGGAACCGAAGGTGCCAGAGACCTGAATACCCACGGCAGCTTCGGGGAGGTCGATGGAGAAATTCGCCACCTTCGACACAACCAAAGTCTGAATCTCACCCGAGCGGAACGCGTCAAACGCGGCCTCGCGCTTCTTCGTGGAGGTTGTGCCATCCACCAGCGGGGCGCCCGTGCGGGACGCGAGTTCTTCCAGCTGATCCAAAAATGCGCCGATGATCAAGATCTGCTGGCCAGCGTGCTTTTGCAGTAGCTTATCGACGACTTTCAGTTTGTTACGACTCGTCGCAGCCACCCGGTATCGGTCGCGGGTTTCAGCGGTGGCATAGAGCATCTTCTCATCGGCGTGAAGCGATGTTCGTACCTCAACGCATTCGGCGGTGGCGATAAACCCTTGGGCCTCGAGTTCTTTCCACGGTGCGTCGTAGCGTTTCGGCCCGATGAGCGCGAACACATCGTCTTCGCGGCCATCTTCGCGCACGAGCGTGGCGGTAAGCCCGAGCTGGCGACGTGATTGCAGATCCGCAGCCATGCGGAATACGGGTGCGGGGAGAAGATGCACCTCGTCGTAAATGATCAGCCCCCAATCGCGCGAATCAAATAGTTCGAGCGCTCTGTATTCGCCTTTCGTTTTCCGTGTGACCACTTGGTACGTAGCGATGGTGACGGGGCGGATTTCTTTGCGTTCGCCTGAGTATTCACCGATTTCGGACGGCGTCAACGTGGTGCGGCGCAGAAGTTCATCGCGCCACTGCCGGCCCGCAACGGTGTTGGTGACCAAGATCAGCGTGGTCGTTTGCGCTTTAGCCATGCTTGCCGCGCCGACGATCGTCTTGCCAGCACCGCACGGCAGCACGACCACGCCGGAGCCGCCCTGCCAGAAGGATTGGGTGGCATAGTCCTGGTAGTCACGCAGCCGCCAGCCGTCCTCATGGAGCTGGATCGGGTGATGCTCACCGTCGACGTAGCCAGCGAGGTCTTCCGCGGGCCAGCCGATTTTGGTGAGCTCTTGTTTGATACGCCCGCGTTCCGACGGGTGCACCGGCACTGTCGTCGGATCAATCTGCGCGCCCAGCATCCCAGCGATCTTTTTGTTGCGGGAAATCTCCGTCACAATCGCCGGATCATCGGATTCCAGGATCAGCCCGTGAGCCGGGTGGTTAATAAGTTTCACGCGGCCGAAACGCGCCATGGTTTCAGCGACGTCTATGAGCAAAGCCTGCGGCACGGGGAACCGTGAGAACTGCTCTAGCACGTCGACGGCTTGCTCCGCGTCGAAGCCGGCGGCACGCGCATTCCACAAGGCCAACGGCGTGATGCGGTAGGTGTGAACGTGTTCCGGGGCACGCTCTAACTCAGCGAACGGCGCCAAGGCTGCGCGGGCAGCCTCCGCGCGCGGGTGGCTGACTTCCAGCAGAACGGTTTTGTCTGACTGGACGATGAGCGGGCCGTCGCCAAGCATGGAAAATTCCTAACTTTTAAGTGCTTCAGTCCACTTGGTCACCTTGCCGTTGTTGAGGATGCTCGTGCGGTAAATGCGCGCAGCAAACCAGATTGCGGCGAGTGTGGCAAGGAAGGCGAGAGCCAACGACAGCGCGAGGTTGAGCGCTGAAAAGTCACCGGCCGCGTAGGTGAGCGGTGCGGCGAAGATAGAAAACGGAGGGACCCAAGAAAAGACCTGCATCCACGTGGAATCCGTCGCGGACCATCCCATCAGTGGGACGTACACGCTGATGAGCAAGGCCACCAAGATCGGGGTTTGGGTCTGCTGGAGGTCCTCGGTGCGCTGCACCATCGCACCCGCCGCGGCGTACAAACTACCGAAGAAGGTCATGGCAAGAATCCAGGACACAAGAGTGATCGGAAGGATCTCCCAGGCGAACTCGATGCCATCCAACAGCCCGGAGGCGGCAAGGCCAATCGCACCGACACCAAGGATCAGGGCAGTACCAGCCAGGCCAAGCAGCATGGTGCCCAGGATCTTGCCGGCCAAGAAGTCCAACGGGCGGACCGTTGCCAGGATGAGCTCAACCACGCGGGAAGATTTCTCTTCCGTGACGCGGCTACCGGTGTTGGTAGCAAAGATCATCACGGTGAAGATGATCACCGACAGCGCGATAAGCGTAGTGATCAAGCGAATGAAGTCGGCTTCCGGGTCGGTGGCCGCGGTACCGTCCTCACCAGCGACCTTGACTGGCTCGACCGTAATTTCCTTATAGGCGTTCCCGTAGTCTTCGGGGCTCACGCCGAGGGCGCCCAGCGCGTTCGCATCCGCAGTCGCATCGGCGGCTTCCTGGATCTGGCTCAGCAGGTCGAAGTCAGGCATCCCATTGAAAATCACGTCCCACCTATCCCCATCGGGGATGACCGCTGCGTCAACCTCGCCGTCGCGGACGAGTTGTTCCGCCGCCGCACGGTCAGCCGTCTCGCGACCCTCAATGCCAGCGGTGGCCCAAAGATCGGGACTCAACGACGACGCTTCGGCACCTGCAGCGCCCTCAGCGCCTGCAGTGTTCACCACAGCAACGGGTGTGCCGCCCTTATCCTCATCGCCCTTGCGATCCTGCCAGGTGAAGAAGCCGATGAGCGCGATCACGATGATCAGAAGAATCGCGATGGTGGCCATCAGGCCCTTGGAACGCATCAGCACCTGGATTTCGCGTTTTGCGGTGGTCCAGATCGTGCGCCACGAAGAATATTGTGTCCTAGTGGTCGTAGTAGACATTTACTTCACAACCTCCTTGAACAGGTCGGTTAAGTCGGGGACAACGCGAGTGAACTCGTGCACGCGTGCCGCGCGTAATGCGCTGGTCAGAATCGCTTGATCGTAGCCCTCATCAGGGGCTTCGATGATAACGGTGGTCGGGGTTTCGTCGATAAGCGTGGTGCCCTCTGGGTACCACCCGCGACCGCGCGTGGCCACGCGGTAACGCACGGGGCCTTGGTTGCGCAGCCCGTCGACCGTGCCCTCAGCAACCATCTTTCCGCGGGACACGATACCCACGCGATCGCAGAGGCGCTGCACCAAATCGAGCTGGTGGGAGGAGAACACCACCGGCACGCCGCGGTTGCGCGCGCGGTCGGTAAGCATGGTGCTCATCACATCCACGGCGACGGGGTCAAGGCCGGAAAACGGCTCATCCAGGATAAGAATCTCCGGATCGTGGATCAGGCTGGCCGCTAGCTGCACGCGCTGCTGATTTCCCAAAGAAAGGTCATCGAGCTTGTCGTTCAGACGCTCACCCAGGCCGAGTTCTTCCAAAAGTTCCGTTCCACGCTTGGTGGCTTCCGCTTTCCCCACTCCGTGCAGCGTGGCAAGGAACACCAGCTGGTCAAGGATTTTTTCCTTGCCGTATAAACCGCGCTCTTCGGGCATGTAGCCGATGCGGCGCCGCGAGTCGTCGTTAAGCGGCGTGCCATTAAGCAACACCTCGCCGGAATCAGCCGCAAGCACTCCGAGAGCGATGCGCATCGTCGTGGACTTGCCCGCGCCGTTCGAGCCGACGAAACCATAAATTTCGCCGGGGCCGACGCTGAAACTCATCCCATCAAGCGCTGTCACCTCCCCATAACTTTTGCGCAGGTCCCTAATTTCCAGCGTTGTCACTATGCGTGCTCCTTACTTAGCTTTTTCGGACCAATGTTCCCCTTCCAGTTTGCACAACAAGGAACAGCGGTGCCACTAACGGTGGGCACAGACGTTAACCACTCAGCGACACGTTGGTCACGCGGTGGAGCGGAATCTCCAGCGGGCGCCCGTCGCGCGGGTAGAGGACAACCGAACCCGCGCGAACCGTAATTGGCACACCCACGGTGGTGTGAGGCTCGCCGCCACGCCCCACGTAGGACACCGCCGCGGCGCGCTTTGACCGCGCGGCCATGCGCAACGTTTCTACCGCGGAGGCACTCGTAACTTCACCCTCAACTTCAAGCGTGCGCACGTGCGCGAGGATCGAATCGACCTCCCGCGGCACCAACGGGGGCGCCAATGAGGGCTCAGCGGGATACGCCGATGCCAGAATCGGGTCCGCACCCGAGTGAAGCGTCGCCCCGCCAGCGTCCTCCGCAACCGGCTGGAAGCCCACGTCACGCAGCGCGGCGAGCAGCTTCGGCACGGTCATATCGCTCACCGCGACGGTAGGGGCAATCACGCGTAACGACGAAACCTTCGGCCTCTTCGCGCGCGCGGATTTCGCACCATTGAGCAACTCCGCCGCCTGCGTGATCAGCGCCGGGTCATCACTGCGAACGTAACTTGCCACCGCACCAATACGCAGCGAACCGTGGTTGCGCGCAACCTCATCCACGAGGAAAGAAAGACCCTGCGGGACCTCACCCATGACGTGCGCCGCCAGCCACTGATGGATCATTTCCGCAGACAGCCCCGCATCAAACCCGCGGCGCAACGAGTCCTCCGTCACCCGCCACACACTGGCCAACCCCGGCGATTCCATCTCCGCGATCTTCTCAATGAACGTCGCAGTCACCGAATCAAGAGGACCCGGCGCCAAAATAGTAAGGTCCGCTTGCGCAATAAGCTTATCGACGGTCGGCGGCAACAGCCCGTCCGCCACCTCAACCGCCAACCTGGGCGCGTCTTCCGCCGGGGTTGCGTGTGCGGGTTCGTACGCTTCCAGGAATGCTCGCAGCGGTGAAGACGGCGCGCCCGCTAGACCGTCGACAGGCGCGAGCGCTCCGACCGCTTTCCCCTCAGCAACCAGCGCTTCGACCATCTCAGGCCCGATAACCAGCGCGTCCGTAGGGGAGTAGAACGTCATTAGATCCCAGTCGCCGCAGCACCGAGCAGTAGCAACGGCAGCGCCGCTAACGGAAGGATCATGGCTTCCGGGAGCGAAGATGTTGGTGGTCGCGGTTGGATCCCACGGGGAACTGAGCCAGCCGATGATCAGCGCGACCCATTGCTCAGCCAGACCGGAAGCCAGCCAGGTCAGGCCACCCCGCGAGGCAGCAAGCACCGAATCATCCGAGCGGTTAGAAACGTAGGTCGGCGCCAAAAGGCCTGCCGCATTGCCAACCCTGATCAGCGGAGCCGCATCAACCCCAAGGGCGTGCGAGAGCGCTTTGAGCGCACGGACTCCAACCGAATCATCCTTGTTCAGCGCAACCGGTTCAGCCAGCAGCGCCGTGAGGAGCTGGCGCATCCTGCGCACCGCATCAATACCCTGTGGCAGCGCCGATTCATCAACCAGCTTCTGGTCGACTGCGTGCGGCTGCGGGATGCTCAATTCCCCGCTCGCGCCGCCCGTCCAGGCCGCCGATAGTCCGGGTTGCAGGCCACTGTGCAGGCCACCGACCGCGCGCAGTGCCTCGGTGGGGCCGTAGACCAGCCCCAGCTGGCGCATATGGTCAAGCGGAAACTCCTCATCTATCGCGGTGGCATCCACGGGGCGCACGTCCGCTTCCGCGCTGATGAGGCGGTTGTACGCTGTCAGATCAGCCGCGGTGAGTTTCTTCATCACCTTGTACAAGGAGCCCGCGTGTCCTAAGCGAGCCGCGAGCATCCCCAGCGATGACGGCGGCGGAAGGAACGCGTCAGGGCGGGAGCTGATCAGGGTGCGCCACTGATCGTCGTCAAGCGAAGCCAATGCTGCGCTGAGGCCGTGGCCCGCGGGCCGTTGAGGTGTAGTCATTTCGGGGGTGATCTTACGCGTCTTGCGCTACCGCGGAGACTTTGTTGGGGGAATAGGTGCGTTTTAAGTAGCGGCGTGAAAGAATAAAGGGCATGGCTAAAGAGACTGCAGGACACGTGGAAAACATCCGAGAGATCAACCCGGCTTGGCCGGCCAACACCCCTGGTGGCCACCCGGTGACGGAGCTTTCCTCCAAGCTCGCTGGCGCATCCAGCCCGTACGGCGACGACTTGATTCTTCCGCGTCCGTGGGAAGAAACCGGCTACGTCCACCCCACCACGCGTATCAACCGCGCGCAGTAGGCGCCTCTTTCACGTTTCTTTTCCGTTGCCCCGCCGGCAGGTGCCGCGTGGGGCCGCTGCAGCTTTATTTGCTGCAAACATTAAACGGGTGTGAACCAGGGTTTTTGAAGCCCTCATTCACACCCGTTTTGCGTAGCTCGCGGAGTTGCTAGGCGCGCTGGTGGTTCCTAGCTTATGCGTTTTTTAGCGGCCAGCGGCAACCGCGAAGACGCGGTTGATGTCGCCGGTCAGTGCAGCGTCAACCAACGGCTTGTTAGCCAGGTAGAAAGCGTTGTAGTCGTGGCGGTTTGCCTTGTAGGCATCCTGCACCTGGGCCGGAACAGCGATACCGCGGCTATCCAGCAGCTTCACGATCTGCTCGTACACAGCGTCGACCTGGAGAGTCTCCGGCTTCGGTGCGGCCTTCGGTGCGGCCGGCTTCGGAGCAGCCTTCGGTGCGGCCGGCTTCGCTGCCGGAGCGCCCGGAGCGGTGCGCGGCGTCGGCTTGGAGTTCAGACCCAGACGAGCGGAGCACGCAGGCCAAGCACCCCAGCCCTGGCTTGCAAGCACGCGCTCAGCCACGACGATCTGCTGCTCGCGGGTAGCAAGGTTTGCAGTCGGTGCAAACTGGCCGCCACCGTGTGCGCGCCAGGTCTGCGGGTGGAACTGCAGGCCACCGTGGTAGCCGTTGCCGGTGTTGATTGCCCAGTTACCGCCAGACTCGCACTGTGCAAGGCGGTCCCAGTCAGAGTCTGGAGCTGCGGATGCCTGCGGAGCAAGGATCGCAGTGGTAGCCAGAGCTGCGGTAGCACCGGCAATGGTCTTGGTGGACAGGGAAGTGGTCTGCTTACGGTGGCGTCCCATGAAAATTCTTTTCCTCTCTTCTTAATTACGTCTGCGGAGTTAGCTGTCGGGTTCAGGCAGAGGTATGAAAACGGCCTGGCCGAAGACTTTTCGGCTTCACCCCGAGCGAGAAAGGTTCCCGCTGTGCGCCGTGCGGCGCGGGTGGGTCCCCCGCTTTTGTCCTATTTATTTAGCTGTGTTCAGCGTTCAGTGGCCGGACAAAATTGAACGTGGCCTTGAACGATTCGGTTTTCCCTCCCGCAGACAACGAGCCCGCGCGAAGCATGATGGCTACTCTACGGGTTTATAACGATTCAGTCACATCTCTTCGAACTTTTGTGATCATTGTTATTAGTGGGGTTCGCAGTGACGGATTAAATGGGGTGGAGTACCCGCTTGAACTGGACATTGTTCCGTAGTGTGAACCGCATCACATGATTTAGCGCGTGTCGAGCCGTCGATAAGCGAAATGTGCCCATCGCCGCAACCTTCGCGCCGACCCGATTCGCGAAATTCTGCTTCGGTGACAGATCATCAAAAACCTGCGGTCCGGTGACCTGCAGTTTCGCGCTAGCTATCGAAAGTTGGATACAAATTTCGCGAATCGCGTCGTCGGGATGCCGCGAATCGCCCCCTAGGGGTGCCGCGAATCGCCTCGCCGGGGCACCGCGGGATTGTCCCTCCCGGCGGGGTGGGTCCTGGTTTCTCTCGGAATGCCTGTGGGTCGCAGGGGCCACGCCGGGCGCGGGGACCCGATTCGCGAAATTCTGCTTTGCTGATAGATCATCAAAAACCAGCAGGTCCGTGACCTGGGGTTTCACGTGGCCTATCGAAAGTTGGATACAAATTTCGCGAATCGCCTCGCTGAGGCACCGCGAATCGCGTCGCTGGGGGCGCGGGATCGCGTCGCCGAGGTCGGGCCCGAGGTTGGGGGTTCGGGCTATTGTGTGGCATCATATGTAGCTCACTATTACGGGATCCGTACGAAGAGCGAAACACGCGAAAGAATCAGTAGAGGAACGTCATCATGCCAGTAGGAAAAGTGAAGTGGTACGACGCCGAGAAGGGTTTCGGTTTTGCTTCCAACCCTGGCAACGAGGATGTCTTTATTGGTAAGAGCGTGTTGCCGGACGGCGTTGAGGAGCTTGAGGCAGGTCAGCGCATTGAGTTTGATTTCGCGGCCGGCCGTCGCGGGCCGCAGGCGTTGCGCGTGAAGGTGCTTGATTCGCCGCGTCGTAAGAAGATCAACCGCCGCAAGCCAGACGAGCTCGCGAGTATGCTCGCCGATGTTATGTCGATGTTGGAAACCCAGGTCCAGCCGGCTCTTGATGCTGGCCGCTACCCGGAGCGCAAGGAGTCTCGTCAGATCGCGGAGATCTTGCGGGCCGTCGCCAAAGAGCTTGACGCTTAATGTGCTTATCGACGGCCGGAGCTTTATTCGGCGCTATCGATAGTGGTGAATGACCACGTGACTTTGGCGGGGGTTTCCTCGCCGTTGGAGTCGATGTCAACGAGGTGGGTGGAGATTTCTACCACCGCGATGCTGGTGGGGCCGCCTTTGTCTTCGGCCCTGTCGAGCGTGACCGGGACGTCGACTTCTTGTGCCTCGGCGGGGAGGAAAGCTCTCTCGGTGTTTGCCGCGGGGTCGTCGTAAATGCCCAGCAGTGACCAGGGGCGGCTGGCGATTTCCTCGGGCACCTTGATGCGGATGATCGCATCCGTGGGCGCGCCGGACGTGTCTACGAAAGCGACATCGCCCTCGGGGCAGTCTTTGGCGTCGAGCGCGCAGACCTGGAACGGTGTCGTGGTGACGTCGGTGCCGTTGAATGACGCGGTGATCGCAATCTCACGAGGCGGGGTTTCCGGCGCGTTGCGGCGCGAATCCAGGAAGAAATACAGCGTCCCCACCAGCGCCACCACAACAACCGCAATGATGCCGAGTTGGATCAGGGCGCGGCGCGACGCCGCTTGCTTCGCCGCCCGCGAGGAACCCCGCTTGGAGGTCGAGGCGGTCTGCGCGGAGCTAGCGGTGGAGCTGGTCGAGCTGGTCGAGCTGGAAGAGCGTGCCATGGCCGATCAGTCTAGTGCTTAAGATGGGACGAACGTGACCCGGTATAGATCGGGCCAGCGCTTGCCGGTGATGAAGAATTCGTCGGTGCCGGGAATGTGGGCGATGCCGTTGAGGACGTTGTTGGGGTCCGGTGTTGCCCGGTTGGGGACGTCGGAGGCGTCGATAACGGCGGTCACTGTGCCGGTGGCAGCGTCGATGCGGACGATGTTCGTGGTGGTGAAGATGTTTGCGTAGATATCGCCGCCGACGCATTCAAGTTCGTTGAGGTCGTTGACAGGCTCGCCGTTCAAGGTGACGTCGAAGCGACTGCGCTCTTCGAGGGTTTCAGGATCCATGCGGCGCAGTTGCGAGGTCCCGTCGGAAAAGATCACGTCGTTGCCGAGGGAGCACAGACCCCAGCCTTCGCCCTCAAAATCGGCGCGAGCGATTTCTTCAAGGGTGGTTGCGTCGCGTTTGATTGCCACGTTGTTTTGCCAGGTCAGTTGCCAAAGGGTGTCGTCGATACGCGTGATGCCCTCCCCGAAAAATTCCGGATCGAGCGCGGCGGTGGCTAGCTCGCGGCCGTCGATCGTGGTGCGGTAGATGCGGGATTCGCCCTCCTGGCCAGTGCCCACGTACAGCGTCCCGTCGGGCGCGACCTCGAGGCCTTGGGTAAAGCTCGTCGGATCGAACGCATGCTTATCGACGATCTTCACCTTCAGCCTTTCGACTTCCGACTGAGAGGGTTTGGCTGATGCGGTAGGGGAGTTATCAGCGTGCGGGGCCTGTGAGCTGGTGTCGCTGGAACACGAGGTGAGTAACGCGACCGCGGCGAAGATGGCGGCGCAGATCGATACTGCGGCGCGAGGCGTTGTTGCGGCTGCGGAGAGCTGGGGCGACGTGAGTTGGCGCATGGATTTGGCAAACCTCCAATTCAGTGGGACGCTTATTGCCGTTACAAGCTATTTTTACGCTTGTTGGGAAGTTTTTTTTAAAGCTAAGGAACACTCGTGTCTGAAAACCGACAAACGCCGCAGAAGACTGGCGGCTCCACTGTGGTCGAGACCGCAGCCGATACGACGAATACCGGCGGCGCTGGCGCCGAACCGCGCTCGGCTCTTGACCGCTTCTTCCACATTTCTGAGCGCGGCTCCTCAGTGGGCACGGAGATCCGTGCGGGCGTGGTCACGTTCTTCGCCATGGCCTACATTGTGCTGCTGAACCCGCTGATCATTGGTACGGGTGAGGACTCCACGGGTCACGCGCTGGGCATTCCGCAGGTAGCTGCCGTGACGGCCTTGGTTGCCGGCGTGATGACGATCCTCTTCGGTCTGATTGCCAACTACCCGTTTGGTATCGCCACCGGTTTGGGCTTGAACACACTGGTGGCAGTGACCTTGGTCAGTACAGAAGGTCTGACCTGGGAAGAGGCCATGGGCTTGGTGGTGATTGACGGTATCATCATCGTAATTTTGGCCGTGTCAGGATTCCGCAGCGCCGTCTTCGCGGCGATCCCGCCGTCGATGAAGGCCGCGATCGGCGTGGGGATCGGCCTGTTCATTGCCATGATTGGTTTCGTGGATTCCGGTTTTGTGCGCCGCATCCCGGATGCGGCCATGACCACGGTGCCGGTCCAGCTTGGCAACGGCGGTTCCATCGCCGCGTGGCCGACTTTTGTGTTCATCCTGGGCCTGGTCATCTGCGGTTTCATGGTGGTGCGCAACATCCCGGGTGGCCTGTTCATCGGTATCGTGCTGAACACGATCATCGCTCTAATCGTTGAGGCGATCACGCACTCTGGTTCCTCCGCTGACAGCCCCACCGGCTGGAGCCTCGCGGTGCCGAGCATGCCGAATGCACTAGGCGGCATCCCGGATCTTTCCTTGGTTGGCGCAGTGGACATTGTGGGAGCATTCAGCCGCATCGGCGTTATTTCCGCGTCCCTGTTGGTGTTCACCCTGGTGCTGGCGAACTTCTTCGACGCGATGGGAACCATGACAGCGCTGGGTAAGCAGGCCCAGCTTTCCAACGAAGACGGCGTCCTCCCGGACATGAAGAAGGCCCTCGTCGTGGAGGGCGTGGGTGCCATCGTCGGTGGCGCCGGTTCTGCTTCCTCAGCCACCGTGTACGTCGATTCCTCGGCGGGAATTGCTGATGGCGCGCGCACGGGCTTGGCCAACATCGTCACCGGCCTTTTGTTCCTCGCCGCGATGTTCTTCACCCCGCTGTATGAGGTCGTGCCGATCGAAGCCGCCGCACCCGTTTTGGTTGTGGTTGGTGCGCTGATGATGATGCAGATCACGGAGATTCAGTGGGGCGAGTTCTACATCGCCTTGCCGGCTTTCCTCACCATCGTGACCATGCCGTTTACTTACTCCATCGCCAACGGCATCGGCGTCGGCTTCATTGCGTTTTCTCTGATGGCGCTTTTCGCTGGCAAGGCGAAGGATGTGCACTGGCTCATGTGGCTCATCTCGGGCCTGTTCGTGGTGTTCTTCACCATCGACCCGATCATGGCTGCGATCGGCTAGTTCCGGAACCCTGGCAGACACCCTGGCAAACACAGTGACACACCCCGCGCCCAGAATCACCGTCGTTGCGGATCCGTCCGATCCGCGGCTCGATGACGTCCGTGATCTTAAGCACAGCGATAATCGCCCGGATCTCCCCGGCGGCAAGGGCTACGTGATCGCCGAGGGCCCGCTGGTTGCGGGGCGTCTGGTGGAGTCCCGCTTCCCGCTGCGCTGCGTCGTCGGCTTCGAGCGCCGTGTGGAAGAATTCGCGGCGGAGCATGGGCGCGCGCTATGTGGCGTACCGCTCTACGCTGTGACCCGCGAGGTGCTCGCTGAAGCTGCCGGTTTTGACATGCACCGCGGGCTGCTCGCAGTCGCTGATCGCGCACCAGAACGCACGGTCACATCGCTTATCGACGATCTGTCTCACCCGCACACCCTCACCACCCTGATCGTGTTGGAAGGCGTGGGGGACCACGAGAACATTGGTGCAATCTTCCGCAACGCCGCAGGAATGGGCGTGGACGGAGTCCTCCTGGGCGCCGGCACCGCGGACCCTTTGTACCGCCGCAGCGTCCGCGTGTCCATGGGGCACGTTCTACGCACCCCCTTCGCGCGCATGGAGGGGACTCCCACGACGTGGCAGCGCTCCCTGGATCAGCTGCGTGAGGCTGGCTTTCACATCGTTGCGTTGACACCGGCCCCGGACGCGGTCCATCTCAGGGACGCGGTCACGTTCACCAGCCCCGACAACCCGACACCGCAGCCCTATGACCGCGTGGCGTTCCTCGTCGGCGCGGAAGGCCCCGGGCTTACCGAACACGCCATGCGCGCCTGCGACGTCCGTGCTCAGATCCCGATGGCGCCGGGTACTGATTCCCTCAACGTCGCCACATCAGCCGCGATCGCGTTCTATGAACGCAATCGGTAGGCGCTCCGTACTTTTTTGCGCCGTTACCTATCGGAGTGGCGGATCCGCTCCGTGATGGTGTCACGGAGATTGCGGAGCCGGCGCCGCAAGCCGCGTCCGACTCGGCGCGCGGCGGCCGCCGATGCGTCGGCAAGCTCGGCGAATTCATCGCCCTCTGAGACTTCCGAATCGGAGTAGTCGTCGTAGTCGGCAGAACCCTCGGCGAACTTCGCCGCGACCTCATTGACATCCTTCGTCCGTTTCGACGGGGGTGTCTCCACCTTCGGCTCGGGGCGGCCATCTACCGCGTAGCCAACGACGTTGATGTTTTGACCCGTCGGGGAGACGTCCACGCCGAGCATTTCCGATTGGGCGGTGCGCATCAGGTCCACCGGTTCAAACGGGAGGGAGATACCGCCAATCTGGTCCGCGGTGTCGCCCGCCCAGTAGGGGGCCTCGAAAGGTTCGGGCAGCCCAATGTCTTCAATGAGCTGCGTGCGCGTGGCGCACAGGGAGCGGTGTACGGTTTCCCCACTGAGGTGCGCGAACCCCGCGTAGCCGGCGCCTTCATCACCGACGCCCTCGGCGAAGACGTACACATCCGCCGCGGGGACCGCCATGCGTAGCAACTCCGGCACCTCGCTCAGTTTGAAGCAGTCCTCCACGAACGTCTGAAGCACCGCGACCCCCGAGTACCCAGCGATGTAGAACTCATTGCGGGAGGCTTTCGACGACCGGTTCAACGGGAATTGGCCGATCGGCGTAATCGGCCACGCAGGATTCATATGGGCCAAAAGCTTGCGCCCGTAACCGCGGTCTGCTTTCGGCTCAGCGCCTAAGACGGCGGCGGGGTCAGCGGCGTTGACGTACCACAGGGTCACCACGGCGGGGAAGGACATTTACTTAGGCCTCTTGGTGTTGGTGCGCACGCCAAGCAGGACGTCCTCCCAGTGCGGGGTCACTGCCTTGCGCTTTCGTTTGCGCGGTGCTTCGGACTCTTCCGGGTTGACCAGCAGTTCGCCTGTTGCGAACAGCTCCTGGGGGTCGTGAGTCGGCTCCTCTGGAGCGCTCGGTTCTTCGTGCGGGTCGGTTGCAGGCTCGCCGGCTGGGTTGTGCCCGGCCGCGTGCCCGTCCGCATCGTGGTCAGCCGCATTGCGTGGGCTAAGTTCTTGCCGGCCGGGCTCGACATCATCATCGCCAACCAAGCGCAACGGCGCTGGCTCAACGGCGTCATCGCGCCGGGGTGCAACGTCGGGGATTGACCGCACGGGCTGGGCGAACTGGGGGTTGATTAAGTCCGCGGCCATGGCGTCGCGCGGTTCCGTCGTGGTTGTTCCGCCGACAGAGCGCTGCAACGTCCACTCGGCGTGGTGTTCGCTCAGGCCCGATTTCCAGCTCACGCGCACGATCCACGGTTCGCGCCCATGCCGCACCGCGTCCCACGTCGCGTCCGAAAGCGAGTGGCCGTGTGCGGCAAAAGCGGTGGCCAACACCTGGTACAGGGTGTCAGCCGCAGGTTCGCCGCCGCGCACCGGATGCGATTGCTTGGCGGATTCCGCCATTTGGGTGCGCTCTAACAAAACGGGGTGCGCGTAGGGCTCGATGCGGCTCGCGGCCACCGCCATTTCGTCGGCAAGCTCCTGCAAACCCGTGCCGGAGCGGATCCTTTCTTGGATCTCGCGGGGACGGAGGGATAGGGGAGTGGAAAATAGCGCGCTGCGTTCCTCAGCGGTCGGCTCGACAGACTCAAAGGTCGTGTCAGAGGCAGATTCGTCTTTGGAGGAGTCATCCTTAGACGCGTCAGTGGAATCCGGCGTGATTAGCCCCTCCAACTCGCTGGTCGCGATGGAGTACCGCTCATCCTGATCGTCGCGGAACACCGCGACTCCCTCAGACCCGTTAGTGGATTCCTCGGCCACGAGGAACAGTTCACGCATTAGGCCCCCTGTCCCACACCCTGCTGCAGCATGTAGTCGATCGCGCCGGTCAAACGCTTGACATCTTCTGGGTCAATCGCCGGGAACATGCCGATGCGGAGCTGGTTGCGGCCCAGCTTGCGGTAGGGCTCAATGTCCACGATGCCGTTGGCGCGCAGAGCCTTAGCCAGCGCGGCGGCGTCCACGGAATCAGCAAAATCAATCGTGCCCACAACGAGCGAGCGCTTCGCCGGGTCTGCAACAAACGGCGTGGCCAGCTCGTTGGCATCCGCCCAGGAGTACAGCTCAGTCGAGCTAGCGGTGGTGCGCTCAACCATGCCGGCAAGGCCGCCGTTGTCATTCATCCACTTGACCTGGTCGGCCATCATGAGCAGCGTGGCCACGGCCGGGGTGTTGTATGTCTGGTTCTTCCGCGAGTTGTCCACGGCGGTCTGAAGATCCAGGAACGCTGGGATGAAGCGACCGGACTCCTTAATCTTCGCAATGCGCTCGATCGCCGCGGGGCTCATCGCCGCGAACCACAGGCCACCGTCAGACGCGAAGCATTTCTGCGGGGAGAAGTAGTACGCATCGGTCTGCGCGATGTCAACGGGAAGGCCACCGGCACCCGAGGTCGCGTCAATGACAACCAGGGCGTCCGTGTCCGGGCGGCTGATGGGCACCATCGCGCCCGTCGAGGTCTCATTGTGTGCCCACGCCACCACGTCCGCGCCTTCCGCGGCGTTGTCGCTTGAGGCATCAAACACGCTTGTCGACGGAGCGTCCCCCGCCGGTGCCTCCACAATCGCTGGCTCATCCAACCACGGAGCCTGCTTCGATGCCTTGGCGAACTTCGAGGAGAACTCGCCGTAGCTGAGGTGAGCAGACTTCTTCTCAATCAGGCCGAAGGTAGCGGCGTCCCAGAATGCGGTCGCGCCGCCGAGGGAGAGCACGACCTCATACCCGTCGGGAAGCGAGAAAAGCTCAGCGAGACCATCGCGGACCTCACCGACAACGTCTTTCACCCCAGCCTGGCGGTGCGACGTACCAATAATGGCTGCGCCGCGCGAGATGGACTCAAGCTGCTCTGGGCGCACTTTGGAAGGGCCGCAACCAAAGCGGCCGTCGTTGGGCTGAAATTCACTGGGAAGCTGGGGGAAATCGCTCATGGATCCCACCTTAGTGAGCCGGGGGACAAACGTGGGTATTCACACCTGCCTTTTTGGGAAGGATGTCGGCGTCTGCTGATAGAATCGAGCGTTGAAACCTAAACACTCATACCTACATGAGAAGAGGAAAACTGTGGCTTCTGAAAACCCTGACAAGGTAGTACTCCACTACCCAGGCGGCGAGTATGAGATGGACATCATGCGCGCCACCGAGGGCAACGATGGATTTGTGCTGGGCAAACTGATTGGTGAGACCGGCCTGATTACCTTCGACCCTGGCTACGTGTCCACCGGCTCGACCGAGTCCAAGATCACCTACATCGATGGCGATGAGGGCATCTTGCGCTACCGCGGCTACGACATTGCTGATCTGGCTAAGAATGCCACGTTCAACGAGGTGTCGTACTTGCTGATCAACGGTGAGCTGCCGACGGATGATGAGCTTGATGCCTTCAGCGATGAGATCCGTCACCACACCCTGTTGGATGAGGACTTCAAGGCGCAGTTCAACGTCTTCCCGCGCACCGCACACCCGATGGCCGTGCTGGCGTCTTCCGTGAACATCCTGTCCTCGTACTACGAGGGCCAGTTGGACCCGCTGAATGAGGACCACCTGGACAAGGCAACCGTCCGCCTCATGGCGAAGGTGCCGATGTTGGCGGCATACGCTTACCGCGCGTCCCGCGGTAAGCCGTACATGTACCCGAACAACGCGCTCAACCCGCGCGAGAACTTCCTGCGCATGATGTTCGGTTACCCAACGGAGCCGTATGAGGTTGACCCGATCATGGTGGACGCGCTGGACAAGCTGTTGATCCTGCACGCTGACCACGAGCAGAACTGCTCCACCTCCACCGTCCGCATGATTGCTTCCGCGCAGGCCAACATGTTCGTGGCCGTCTCCGGCGGCATCAACGCCCTGGCTGGCCCGCTGCACGGTGGCGCTAACCAGGCGGTGCTGGAGATGCTCGAGGACATCCAGGAGAACAACGGCGGTGACGCTTCTGACTTCATGAACCGCGTGAAGAACAAGGAAAAGGGCGTCCGCCTGATGGGCTTCGGCCACCGCGTGTACAAGAACTACGACCCGCGCGCGATGATCGTGAAGGAGACCGCGCACGAGGTTCTGGAGCACGTCGGCGGCGACTCGCTGCTGGACCTAGCGATGGAGCTCGAGGAGATCGCGCTGAAGGACGACTACTTCGTGGAGCGCAAGCTGTACCCGAACGTCGACTTCTACACCGGCCTGATCTACCGTGCCATGGGCTTCCCCACGGAAATGTTCACCGTTTTGTTCGCCATGGGCCGTCTGCCTGGCTGGATCGCTCACTACCGTGAGCAGCTGGCGATGAACTCCAAGATCAACCGCCCGCGCCAAATCTACACCGGCGAAACCTACCGCGATTTCGTCCCGCGTGATCAGCGTTAAAAGCTGACGATAACTGTAAGGCGCCGTTCGCGGCGCCTTACGCTTTTTACTCACTACATGAGGTTAGAGAGGCCACATGAATTCCATCGAAGAGCTTTTGCTTAACGACGGCCAGTCGATTCCGTGCATCGGCCTTGGCACGTATAAGTTGCCGGGTAGTGAATTGGAGCCCGTTGTGAGGCGTGCTGTTGAACTGGGCTACCGGCACTTTGACACCGCGACTTTCTACGGCAATGAGGAGGAACTCGGCGCTGCTCTGCGCGCTGCGATCGCGGCTGGCGATGTGTCCCGTGAAGAACTGGTGGTCACCACCAAGGTGTGGAACGACGACCAGCGACGTGCCGCGCAGGCAGTCGATGAATCCCTGCGGAAGCTGAACCTGGACTACATTGACATCCACCTGGTCCACTGGCCAATGGAAAAGGCGGGCACGTTCCTTACCGCGTATGAGGCGCTTCTTCGCGCTGCTGAGGAGGGGAAGATTGTCTCCGTCGGCGTGGCGAACTTCTACGAGGAAGTGCTGCAACAGCTCATTGCGGAAACCGGCGTGGCTCCCGTGCTGAACCAGGTTGAGCTCCACGTGGGCTTCACGCAGGACCCGTTGCGCGAATTCTGCGCCGAGCATGGCATCGTCGTCGAAGCCTGGGCGCCTTTGGGGCAGGGCAAGCAGGGGCTGCTGGAACACCCAGAAGTCAACTCCGTGGCGCGTCGCCTCGGCGCGACACCGGGCCAGGTTCTCATTGCATACTTGCTGGACAAAGGAATTTCTGTGATCCCGAAGACCACGAACCTAGATCGTTTGGAGGAAAACCTCGCCGCCACCGGCATCGCCCTGGGTGACGACGATGTGGCACAGCTTGATTCCGTCAAGACCGGCCGCGGCTCCGGCGACCCCCGCACCTTCGGCGTCTAAGTTTCCTTACTACGGTTGGCCGATCGTCGCAAGGCGAAAGTGCCCAAAAATGTACACTATAGTGTGCAATGATCCCTCGATTAATGGGGCATGAGCCGATAAATTTGGAAGTGTCGCTGGGGAGCGACGCACGCAGAGGGGTGAAAACGCTCGACCAATGGGGGATGGTCGAGCGTTTTCTATTACTTCAAGAATTGCTGGGCAAACTTCGCCGCGTTGGACAGGTCCTGTGGCGTGAGGCTACGCAAGTAGGAAGCTCCCTCGGAGGAGAAAGTATTCGGGTTGCCAAGCTCGGCGGATTCATCTCCCTCTGAGATTTCTGAATCGGAAGGAGGCGATTCGCGAAATTTGTATCCATCTTTCGATAGGCCACGCGAAACCGCAGGTCACGGGCTCGCGGGCTTTTAATGATCTATCATCAAAGCAGAATTTCGCGAATCGGTCCCCCGCGACCGGCGCGGCCCCTAGACCCCGCAGGGGAGGCAGTCCCGCGGTGCCCTGGCGAGGCGATTCGCGAAATTTGTATCCAACTTTCGATAGGTCACGAGAAACCCCAGGTCACGGGCCTGCGGGCTTTTAATGATGTATCATCAAAGCAGAATTTCGCGAATCGGGTCCCCGCGCCCGGCGCGGCGTCTGGGGCCCACAGGCATTCTGAGGAAACCAGGACCCGCCCCGCCGGGAGGGACAATCCCGCGATGCCCCGGCGAGGCGATTCGCGGCACCCCTAGGGGGCGATTCGCGAAATTTGTATCCAACTTTCGATAGTCCACGAGAAACACCAGGTCACGGGCCCGCGGGTTTTTGATGATCTATCAGCAAAGCAGAATTTCGCGAATCGGGTCCTATTACTTCAAGAATTGCTGCGCAAACTTCGCCGCGTTGGACAGATCCTGTGGTGTGAGGCTACGCAAGTAGGAAGCTCCCTCGGAGGAGAAAGTATTCGGGTTGCCCGTGAAGTGGGGCAGCGACGATCCTTCTGGGATTCCAAGCGGGTTCGCGGGTGCGGGTTGGGAATTCGGTGCCGGCGTGGAATTCGGCGCAGGCTTCACGGCGCCCGGGCCCGGCTGTGGGAGAGTGGTTCCTGATTGCCCCGGCTTCCACTGGCCCCAGTCACGGTTGTACACCCTGTTGATGTCGCAGGTCACGCCGTCAATCGTGGTTTGCAAGCCGCCGACCTGGTGGATATTCGCGCGTGGGTGCAGACGCCCCCTCGAACCCCAGTCGTGCTGCCAGTAGAAGGTGCCGATGCCGTCATTGATGCACCACTGGATCGTGTCATAGTTGCCGTAGACACCCGCTTGGTAACCGGCGGTAAAAAGTGCGGTTTGGAAAGCACGCAGGTACGGGCGGATCTGGTTCGTGTACTGGTCGATCGTCGGGTTGTCGTCGATAGCAATGTAGATGGGCCTGCCGGTTGGTCCGCCGGCTGCCTTGTGCAGCGCAATTGCTTGCGGCGCGTGAATCGCAGCCGAGGCTGCCCCGCCGAGCCAATCCGCGGTGTTCGCGCGGCCGAACTGGTAGATCGAAGCCGTGGATAGCCCGTAGGCGGCAAAGTCTTTCGTCTCTCGCAGCGTGACCGGCTTACCGGTCATCCAGCTCTCCGTACCCGGACGACGGTTGGACACGTACCGGATCGCGCCCAGGTGACCCGCGTTTTTCACTGAGCGCGCCGAGGGGACGCCAACCGCGTAATCCAGAATCGTGCCAAGCGGCGCTGCCTGTGCTCCGGGCACGAGTTTTGCCCCGGCAAGACCGACGGTACCGGCCGCAGTAGCAATACCTGCCGCCTTGAGGAAGCCACGACGAGAGTAAGCATTCTTATTCACGCTGGTAACATTAACAACTTTGACCACTTTTGTCACGTGGGTCGGCCGCTTCATCCCGTCACCCCCTTTCTGCCCCCGAGCCAGTTAGGGCCCAGCTTTTAAAGTGCGGTAACCTCTTCGGAGAGCACACCAGCAACGTATGGCCACCATATGTTCACGGATGCTCAATGCCCTAGTAGCTCAGTGGATAGAGCACGGCTCTCCTAAAGCCGGTGTCGGAGGTTCGATTCCTCTCTGGGGCGCTACAGATTTGTTGTCTCGAAACATCGCTGTCGGTGGTGGGTCGAGACTTCGTTATTTTCCCTGATCGCGAGACTAAGCAGCTGAGGCAGTGAACTTCCGGACCAGGATCCGGGACCCGCGCACTCGCGAGGTGAGGCCGCGTTGACTGCGCCTTTCCCAAGCATCCAAAGGGCTAACCCGATGAAGATCGAGCCGGTACCCATGTCAACGAAGTGACCATACCGGGCCAGCAATCGAGAAAAGTCATCCACCGACAGCGCAAACCCGGCTGACATCACAAAGCCTACGGCCACGAGGGCGAGAGGATGACCACAATCCATTCCGATCTGCGCGACATCGGGCGCAGGTACTGCTACTGCAGCTGCGAACACGCCGATTAACGCGAGAAAAACGCAGAATGTCGTCACACGATCACTGCAAAGCCATGAGCGCGACCAGGAGCAGGAACAAGTTGTTGACAAGGTGCAAAATCAGCCCAGCCCACAGGGATTTGTGGCGTCTTGTCACCAGTGCGCAGCCCAAGCCGAACAGTGTCGCGTAGAGGATCACCGATGGGAAGACGTGAGCAAGACCGAAAGTCAAGGAGCTCAGCAGCACACTCAGGACTGCGGGCTCTACGGTGTTGAAATAGCTCATGAGCAGGCGCCTGAAGACGAGCTCTTCGAAGAAGGGGCCGAGAAGCACCTAGGTCGCAAGCGCGAGGAGTATGCCCAGGCCGTCCTCGAGTGGCGGATTTGAAGTCTCATTGTCCAACCCGAGTAAAGATCCGAAGAAGCCAGCGCCAATGGATGCGAGCAACATGATGCACGGCACTTCCCACATCAGATGCCTACCGTCGCCGCGCAGAGGATGAAATCCCAGCGCAATCCCTCGACGCTTCATATACAGAACGAGCGCCGCTGTCGCGAGTGCAATGCTCAATCCAACAGCGACAGGAAATAGGGCCAGAAGTCGGTTGTCTCCAACACCCAATTCACGCAATGCAAGCAGCACTCCGAGCGGGACAGCGACCAACGCAGCCGTCAACAAGAGACCGATGAGTGCGTCTCGCAGTTGAATGTTTTGCCCAGTGCTGTCAATGATCCTAGTCGAACCTCCTGGGCTGCTTCCGATATTGCCAGTCATTCCACTGCAGATACTTGGCTGGACTCAAAGACAGCTCCAAGAACACCGCGCTTTGGCTGCGCCGCATCAACAGGCCCTGTGTCACACTGTAGCTCTGTGAAGGTATTTCCCATCAACGACGGCAATTGGATGACACCGCATAGCGCCGGGGACACCCATCTTCTCCAGCCGACCTATTACGTGTTCTTTTGGGCCAGCGATGCGGACTGGGAAGACGTGCACATCCGTGAGGGTTTCAAGCTCATTGGCGCCAAGGATGTCGTAGAGGCGATCAGCTGGGAGCAGCAGCATGCGAACGGCCGCATGGCAGCGACGTTGCTTCCTGTGTCTCAAAAGATGGATACCGGCAGACACTACCGTGAGCTCTACCTTGTGCACGGAACGTATCCGCAGGCGTCTGAGCGCCCAAGCGAACCCGATTTCGCTTGGGAGATGTTCACGCCAGACCCCGAACCCGAATCCAACTAAACACGCCGCGTGGCAGCACGGGCGCTACGCGGCGTGTGCTCCGCTGCGCGAGCCGAACGCGTCCCACGTCAACCAGCGCCAGGCCTTTTCTAAAGGGCCCTGCCCGAATGCCCGCAACCAGACGGTGCTGATCACCGCTTGCGCAATGAGCATCACGATCACGACCAGCCAGGCCGTGACAAAGTCGGCGTCGCTCGCGTTGTCCTGCGCTGGAGGAATGCCCAGCAGCGGCCGAGCGGCGAGGATGATGAAGGTCGCGCCGATGTAGTTCGTCAGCGCCATGCGGCCAAGGGGCGCGAATACGGCTGCGAGTGCGTCACGCAGCGGGGTTCGAAGCATTACCAGTACGAGCGCTACCCATGTCGCAGCGAGAATGAAACCCGCGACAGAAGAAAGCGGGGTGAACCCTGCGCGAGCACGATCCTGGTATTGGAGGAACCCGGTGACCAAGGTCAGGGGTACCAACAGCAGGAGTGCGAGCGCGGCGGGCCGGGGGTTGATATCCAAGCGTTGCGGAAGGCCCCATTCGGCGGCTGCGAACCCGAGCAGCAGCAGCCCCGGAATGAGCAGCGTCCCGCCGAAGTAGACGCCGATGAGTGTGAGTATGACACCGAGCACTGTCGCGATTGGTCGCCTTCTCGTCTCGGGGAGGAATGTCAGCGGCAGCAGGAAGATCAAGCTAGAGAATGCGTAGTGCATCAGTGCCTCGCCCGGGTGCACCAGCGCGTGCAGGAATCCAAGGATGAGCAGTGGGATGAGTCGGCGCAGCAGCACGACCCACTCGCGGCGCTGCCTACGCCGTGCAGAACGCACGATCATTGCGAACCCGATGCCGAAGAGGAAGGTGAATACCGGGAAGAAGCGCTCATGCGCGAGGAGGTTGCGCAATGTCCACGCGATGGAGTCTTGCGTTGATGCGGGAAACATCATCCACAATTGGGTGATGTTGACAAAGGCGATGCCACACAAAGCGATGCCACGGATGACATCGAGTGAGAGCAGTCGTTCCTGTGCAGGCGTGGCGGTGGTGATAGTCAACGGAGGCATAAGCTGCGTGGTCCTTTCTTGAGGGTGTCCGATTCTTTGTGTGCGGGGGTTTGGTTTACAGGTAGTCGGACCTGACCCCTGTTTGGTAGACACCTCTGATTCCGGCTGTGTTGAGTCGGGGAAAGGTAATCTACCTCCATGCCTAGGAAGGTTTATTCGGATCAGTTCAAGCGCGACGCGGTCGCGATGTACGAGAACGATCCACAGGTGTCGTTGAACGCTGCGGCCGCTGATTTAGGGATCAACCGCTCCACGCTTCGCGTATGGGTTGATAAGTACGGAACTGGCACGAAACCCCAGCTTTCAGCGGGCTTACGTGCTGATCGTGCGAGGCAACTGACCGATGCTGAGAAGCTACGTCAGCTGCAACAGGAAAACGCCCGCCTGAAAGAAGAACGCGATATTTTGCGTAAGGCAGCCAAATATTTCATGGAAGAGACGAACTGGTGATCCGCTTCCGGTTCGTTGATGACCACCGCACCGATTACTCGGTCAAGCGGATGTGCACCGTACTCGGGTTAAACCGCAGCTCCTACTACAAATGGAAAGCTAGCAGCGCCCAGCGGCACCGCAGACTGGTTGATGATGCCATACTCGGAGCCAAGGTCCAGGCCATCTTCGACGACAAGAGGCAGCTCTACGGCGCAAAACGCATTGCCGCCGAGCTGACTTTCAACGATGCGTACAGTAGCACCGGACCGGTCAACCATAAGCGCATCGCCCGGATTATGAGGAAGCTTCAGCTGCGCGGCTACACGAAAAAACGTAAGGTTACGACAACGCAGCGTGAGCGTCATCGCTTTATATTCGCTGACCTGGTCAAGCGTAACTTCACTGCGCCAGCTGCCAATAGGATCCTCGTCGGCGATATTACCTATCTGCCGATCGCAGACGGGTCGAATATGTATCTGGCTTCTGTGATTGACTGCTACTCGCGGATGCTCGTCGGCTTCGCGATCGCAGACCACATGCGCACCGACCTCGTCGAAGAAGCGCTCGAGCATGCTCGCCGTACCCGTGGCAGTCTCTCCGGGGCGATCTTCCACTCAGATCATGGCAGCGTGTATACCTCATCGCAGTTTCAGGCTGTCTGCCGAAGACTCAACGTCACCCAGTCGATGGGAGCAGTTGGCAGCAGCGCTGATAATTCACTCGCGGAGTCGTTTAACGCGGCGTTGAAACGAGAAGTGCTCAAAGACCAGAAAGTCTTTTCCAATCAGCTAGTCTGCCGGCGCGACGTCTTCGCATGGTGTGCGCGCTACAACACCACCCGAAGGCATTCCTGGTGCAAGTACCTCACACCCATTGAGTACGAAACTCACGCTTCCTAACAATGCGCTAGAGTAAAGCCAATAATTTCACCCCCACGGTGTCTACTTTCCGGGGGCCGGGCCCGTCCGCGAATCGGTCGGGATATGCCACGGCTAGTTGGTTGATGGCTTGTTTCCACCCGGTAGCTTTCGCTCCTTCAATATAGCCGTTGCATTCGATGTCGCGTTTTGCTTTCTTCGCTCGCTGGGCAGCGCGCTTGTCCTCGATGTTGCAGATCATCAGCCACAGCGTTTTCAGCGCCGCAGTATCGTTCGGGAACTGCCCGCGGTTACGGGTAGCTTTACGCAATTCAGCGTTGAGCGATTCGATCGAATTAGTGGTGTAGAGCACCCTGCGTGCCGCAGGCGGGAACTGCAGAAACGGCACGAACCGCTCCCAGGCGTCGCGCCAGACTTTGACCGATTGCGGGTAGCGGCGACCTAGCTCAGAGGCTTCGAACGCGTCCAAGGCGGCACGGGCGGTGTCCTCGTTGGCGGCCGTGTAGACCTCACGTAGCGCACGGGAGACACCTTTGCGGTCCTGATAGGACACCCACCGGTTCGCAGCTCGAATCAGGTGCACGATGCAGGTCTGCACCATGGAATTCGGCCAGGTTGCCTCTACTGCTTCCGGCAGGCCTTTAAGCCCGTCGCAGCACACGATGAACACGTCCTGGACGCCACGGTTGGCCAGATCTGCGCACACTGATGCCCAGAATGCGGCGCCTTCATTGTCAGCGATCCACAATCCCAGGATGTGCTTGATGCCGTCGATGTCGACACCGATCGCCATATAGCAGGCCTTATTGACCACGCGGTGGCCATCGCGGATTTTCACGCGTAGCGCGTCGAGGAAGATCACTGGGTAGAACTCGTCGAGCTGGCGGTTTTGCCAGATCATGACCTCGTCTAACACCGCATCGGTAATGGTGCTGATCGTATCCGGGCTCATATCCACCCCCAGGGTGGTCGCGAGGTGATGCTGAATATCGCGCACTGTCATCCCACCGGCGTATAGCGAGATAATCATGTCGTCTAGCTCGGTGAGCCGACGGGAGCCTTTGGGCACCATCTTTGGCGCAAACGTGCCGGCACGATCCCTCGGCATGGTCACTTCCACCGCGCCGTAGCCAGAATTAACGGTCTTGGTGTACGACCCATTGCGGTGATTGCTCTCCTGTGCGGTTTCCACCCGGGCCTTCGCCTTACGGTCGGCATGGCCGTAGCCCAAATGTGCATCCATCTCCGACTGCAGACCAGCGTTAATCGACGCCTGCAACAGACCTTTGACCAGGTCGCTTGCATCATCAGCAGAGGTCGACAGCTCGCTAATCAGGCTGGCCAGCTCAGGATTTTCCATCAGCTTCTCGCTGATCTCGTTGACCCTCGCCGGGTCATGGCCTTTCTTCGGTGACACCGTAGTCATTATCGGTGAAACTCCTTCAGATCAAAGCCTCACACACAAACTTCCTGACACCCTCTATCACGGTTTTGAGCGGGCCCGGCCCCCGGAAAGTAGACACCGTGGGGGTGAAATTATTGGCTTTACTCTAGCGCATTGTTAGGAAGCGTGAGTTTCGTACTCAATGGGTGTGAGGTACTTGCACCAGGAATGCCTTCGGGTGGTGTTGTAGCGCGCACACCATGCGAAGACGTCGCGCCGGCAGACTAGCTGATTGGAAAAGACTTTCTGGTCTTTGAGCACTTCTCGTTTCAACGCCGCGTTAAACGACTCCGCGAGTGAATTATCAGCGCTGCTGCCAACTGCTCCCATCGACTGGGTGACGTTGAGTCTTCGGCAGACAGCCTGAAACTGCGATGAGGTATACACGCTGCCATGATCTGAGTGGAAGATCGCCCCGGAGAGACTGCCACGGGTACGGCGAGCATGCTCGAGCGCTTCTTCGACGAGGTCGGTGCGCATGTGGTCTGCGATCGCGAAGCCGACGAGCATCCGCGAGTAGCAGTCAATCACAGAAGCCAGATACATATTCGACCCGTCTGCGATCGGCAGATAGGTAATATCGCCGACGAGGATCCTATTGGCAGCTGGCGCAGTGAAGTTACGCTTGACCAGGTCAGCGAATATAAAGCGATGACGCTCACGCTGCGTTGTCGTAACCTTACGTTTTTTCGTGTAGCCGCGCAGCTGAAGCTTCCTCATAATCCGGGCGATGCGCTTATGGTTGACCGGTCCGGTGCTACTGTACGCATCGTTGAAAGTCAGCTCGGCGGCAATGCGTTTTGCGCCGTAGAGCTGCCTCTTGTCGTCGAAGATGGCCTGGACCTTGGCTCCGAGTATGGCATCATCAACCAGTCTGCGGTGCCGCTGGGCGCTGCTAGCTTTCCATTTGTAGTAGGAGCTGCGGTTTAACCCGAGTACGGTGCACATCCGCTTGACCGAGTAATCGGTGCGGTGGTCATCAACGAACCGGAAGCGGATCACCAGTTCGTCTCTTCCATGAAATATTTGGCTGCCTTACGCAAAATATCGCGTTCTTCTTTCAGGCGGGCGTTTTCCTGTTGCAGCTGACGTAGCTTCTCAGCATCGGTCAGTTGCCTCGCACGATCAGCACGTAAGCCCGCTGAAAGCTGGGGTTTCGTGCCAGTTCCGTACTTATCAACCCATACGCGAAGCGTGGAGCGGTTGATCCCTAAATCAGCGGCCGCAGCGTTCAACGACACCTGTGGATCGTTCTCGTACATCGCGACCGCGTCGCGCTTGAACTGATCCGAATAAACCTTCCTAGGCATGGAGGTAGATTACCTTTCCCCGACTCAACACAGCCGGAATCAGAGGTGTCTACCAAACAGGGGTCAGGTCCAGCCCCTTTGAACGACGGACCTCTACAGAGCCATCTCCGTTGCGCCCAATGATTTCGATTTCACCGCGTTCAATATCTTGCAACTTTCCGATCGTCAGGTAGTAAGGCGTGAATCTTTTGGATTTTGAACCGACTGCTTTTGCGAAGCCCTTCTCCACGCGTTTCATCAAACTCGGTGGAGTTAGGCCCCAAATCATTTCGGTGCCGTCGGGTTTGACGGGGAAAACGGAAACACAGCCGTCCGGAGCTAGGACCGATTCTCGTGGTACATCATCTGCTAATGGAGCACTTGTCCCCACAATTCGTCCATCGCTTTCCGATACGTAGATAGCATAAAATTGGTCTGGCCGACTTCCACGTTTTGAAGTCATCTCGAACCTGCGCAGGCTGTTCCACCGCACTTTTTCCGACGAATCGACTTTGAGAACCAGGGGCTCAATTTTCGATGACCCAAATTGGACAACATAGATATACTCATCCGTCCGTGTGAACTGATTCGACCTAATCGCTCCAGTTGGGTTAATGAGCGAACTCACCATCTGAATCCTCGCCTCCGGGAACGTCTGCTCCAGCAGCATCCCTAACCGCAGATATTCCTTCTCGTCAATGGTGACAATGAGCACCGAGTCCTCGGGGTTGAGTAGCTCCTTGGCGAGTTCCAGACGCTTCTCCATCATCGACAACCACTTCGAGTGCTTGTACTGGTCATCGCCGTCAACGTAGTCGTTGTTGTATTTCCAGTCCTTGTCGCGGGTGTTGTACGGCGGGTCGATGTAGATGCAGCCCACCTTGTGGCGGTGCGTGTATGTGAGCAAGTTCAACGCGTGCAGGTTCTCTGCATTAATGACCGTGTGGAAAGGCGCCTCCGGGTCAGACGAGTTCACGACCTCACCGGTCTGGACGAGTCCGGGCTAGATCGTGTCGTCGTGCTGGGCGACAACGACAAGGTCATCCACTTTCACCGCGTCTCGCAGCTCCGGTTCGTTGCCCTGTCCGGGTTCCGCTTCGAGGACAATTGAGGTGGCTCCGCCATCGGCCTTGCGGTCAATCTGCACGACCTTCCACAGTGTTGGGTCTGTGGGCGCCACTGTGCCACGGGGAGGGAGGATATGGACCGTGTCACCGCGGCGGACAGGCCGCGTTGGCAACTCAACGCCGTCCGGCAAACGCCGCTCAAAGACAAGGCCGAAGGTGCGCTGGTTGGTGGCGTGGCGAATCTCGCGTTCTAGCTCCTGAGCCATGCGGGGGTCATAGGCCCGGGCCTGGGCGAGCAGGTCGGTCAGTCGTGACATGGGTGTCCTCTCTAGTGCTGTTTCAAGGTTAACGAACCGGAACGAGATTTCGGTTCGGGACTCGAAGCGAGCAGCGAACAGCGTTTGATGACCAGCCTGCCTGAACGTATGCCGCCGCCGGAAAGAAAGTGAGCCCATTGCACAACTACCCGTCACATTCAGTGCCAGAGAGCCGGAATCCCCTCCATACGTTGTGGAAATCGCATAGCGCGCGGCACTGGCCTAAAAGTGCGGAAAATTTACCGTTTAGCCAGTTCAGATGCACCGCGCGACATTGTCGAAATCGGCATGCTAGGATATGCGATTATGGAAGCGTATGGAAAAATCGAAAACCTTGATCCACACAAAATCGCGGGTCAGAAAGCTGCCGATACACGGTGGGGCCGCACAGTCGAGAGGGCCACACACCAAGGTCAAATCCATCTCGATGACATCACACTGGATTGTTTCGTCATCGAAGATGGCCGCCGCATTATCAGTCAGGCCTCTATCATGGCTGCGCTTGGCAGATCGACTTCGTCGGGCCGGCGAACGCGAAACGACAATATGCCACCGTTTGTCGAAGCGAATAACCTCCAGCCATTCATTACACCCGAGCTCAGGGAGAACCTAGAGCGCATTGAATATCGTGTTGGGGATGAAAAGCAGGTTCGTAGCGGGTACAACGCGGAAATCCTGCCGCGCATTTGCAATGTCTACCTTGCTGCTGATGACCACGGCGTTCTTACGGCAAACCAGCGTCCGGCGGTAATGGCCGCCCAGGTGCTTGTCCGAGCTCTAGCTCTTGTCGGCATCACAGCACTCGTTGACGAGGCGACCGGCTACCAAGAAACACGAGCCGCGAACGAACTGCAAAGGTTGCTCGACGCGTATGTGCATGAGGAGTTCAAGCCTTGGATCAAGAGATTTCCAGAGGTCTTTTTCAAAGAGGTGTACCGCATACACGGCTGGGAGTTCTTTCCCGGAAAAACCAAACACACCCCATACGTTGGGCATTTCATCAATGAGTACATTTACAAGCCGATGCCAGCGGGAGTGCTCCAAAGGTTGCGGGAATTGAACCCTATCAATGAGCAAGGGAATCGGGCACGGAAGCACCACCAACACCTCTCGGAAGATATGGGTGTCAAGCACCTTGAGCGGCAAATCTCAACGGTCGTGACACTCATGCAGGTTTCGGACGACAAGCAGGAGTTTGAACAGCTCTTCAATAAGGCTGATTCACGCAATCGTCCAGTGCAGACGATGATGAAGTTTTGAGACATCAAGGATCAATCTGTTACCCCCGCCCTAGCGCCAAAGGGACTGTCGACGACATGCTCAAAGCATGACCTCACACCACGACAACTTTTGGGCCGACGAAGCCGCACCCGACAGCTTTTACGCACTGACACCAGGCGGAACCGCCCCGTACCCCGCAACGGGGTCTCGCCTCGAAGTCCGGGACGAGAACTTCAACCTCCTGTCCGTCCACTGGTCGGCGGCCGCGGCGCTCGGCGAAACTGGTGAACGGTTAGCCCGTGGCGAGAGAGCTGCTGTGTACCTCGCGCGGTGGGACCGGATCGAAACCGACAACGACCCGCTACTCAAGGAGACGTCCTAGCCTCTATCGAACCTTGTACCCCTGCGGTTGTTTGCCGTCTTCGTCTCTAGGCAGGCTCCTGGCGTATGAGCCACCACCACTTTGACGAAACAGACATCGAGTTCCTTTCCGTACCGGTTCCGAAACGGCGGCATCCCGAGTCAGTGCTTCTCCATCTCGACCTGTTCCTCGACCGCGACGAGCTCGCCCACATGAACGTGTTCCTCGGTCGCAACGCCGAGACCGTGCGCCTGCTCGGTCCTGACGGTGAACACGTCGAGTTCGACGTGGCCGAAGCGAAGAAGTTCCTCACTTTGCTCGTGAAGAACTGCGACCGCGCCACCGGTCTCGTGGCGCTTGAAGCCGACGCAGACCCTCGGGACTTGTCGATGTGGGAGCGCTCGCGGCTCGTCGCCGAAACGCACATGGAGCACGACACTCTCGTCGCCGACACCGGCGTCTACGAGGATGCCCCGCGCGAGCTCATCGACCCTCGCTTCGGCAAACAGACCTACGAGGTTTGGACAGAGTGTGGCACCGAGTTTCTCGGCCGCACGAACAAGCTCGCGCTTGCCCGGAAGATCGCGGAGAACTGCCGGAAGGAAGGTTTGTCGGCCGTGGTGTGCCAGACGCGACGGTGGTTTGTGCCGGCTGGTGCGTAGACAGCGGCCAACTATTACGCGATAGCCGTGAACAAGGCGCTACCCAATCGAGGCTAACAACCTGACGATTTGGCGGGGGACACCCGAATTGGGGGTGGAGTCACGCCTCGGGAAGAATGGCATTCGTGGGAACGCTAAACGCCAAGAGCAACCGGAACCATCGAAGCGCTGACATGGACATGTACGACCCCAGTGGCTTCGTGTACAAGGTTCCAGAAGACGCCGAAGTAGGGTTTGATTACCCAGACGACCTTGGGCATGGACAGTTGCTCAATGTCCGTATGTCCTATCAGGAGCAACCGTGGCGTTACGTGGATTTCGCGTTCAATCACTACCTAGCGGAACACCATGAACTTAATCGGACCGGTGAAGAGATTGATGTAGCACGTATCGACTGCTGTGAAAACAGTATTCACCGGCACCAGTTCTTCCGCAGTCAGAGAGAGCAGGAAAAGCATTTCTATCACCAGTTCTCTGAGCAGACATGTACAGAAGACTGCATCGAACTCATCAATGACATGTACGATAAGTGCTACCGCGAGATGGTAGAAGATTACCGCCAGCATTACACCGATTGGAGGGACAAGTAATGAACGCTGAACTGCTGAAACCACCTAACACGAAGACGACCTTGTCCCGCCGGTTCGTGCAGGCCGACGAAGACCTTGCTCGCGCCGAAATCCAGCTACGCGCCGCAATCGGTGCCCTTTTCCGAAAAATCATTGTTCGTGACAAGGAGTTTCGAACGAAACTCGCTCAGGACCACGGCTGGACGCCAACGACGCCGGCGATCCCCTGCGAGTGGTCACGCACTGTCGGGGACGTTCGCGAGGCTGCGTACCGGTTCTTCGCCCAGGGTCACCAATCGGTTATTGTCCCCCTCCTCATCCGGGAAGAAGACGCGATCCAGCTCGTAGTAGGCAACATCATTCCAGGCTCCGATGAGCCAGAAACAGGCGTGCTCAGTGGTGGCGAAAGCATTGCGAATATGGACCCCCGCGTCACGATGGAAGACCTCCACAAAACACTCTCCTTAACCGGCGAGTGGGACATCGCTCAGCTGACGGAAACGGACGCGGAGCAGTTCGCCCTGTAGAACCCAAACGTCGACGCGCAAAGAAGCCTCCCCTCGAAAACAGGTGAGGATTCTTTAATGTGCTTGCTCAACCCCGTGACACCTTCCAGGACTGAGGGTGCCCGCCTTTTTGCGTACCTTCACGAACGGTTGGAAGGTGGGCAGGGGAGGGTCGCTGCGGTTTGACGAAACGGTGGCCGAGGCGGTTTCCGGTGCGGGGGCGTGAAAGTCGTGGTGAGCGCGGTGGCGTGGAACATTTTGGGGTGGTGCGTGGAACACTGGGTGTAAAGGTGTGGGGTTGGTGCAGGTGGGGGAGTTTTCTGAAATCCCCATTTGAAGCCCGGGCTTTCAGTAAACCTCTTCAGGTTATTCACGAAACCTCCCGCCGGCCAAAGAAAACTGGCCGCAAACGCAAAATGACCCACTCAGCTCGTTCGGAGGGGTCATTTTTCTCTTCTAAAACGTCGTTCCTGCTCGGGTTGTCGCGCCGGATTGTTGATGAGCGCGGACCCAGCCGCGGAAGAGTTTCCGTACTCATTCCGAGCTCGCCGGCGATTCAGGATATCGCACCCCTGCCGTTTGGAACGCTGCCGCTACGTCAGAGCCCGAAGGCTCCGCCGCTGACGAGGATCACGATGCCGAGGCCGATGAGAACGACGGGAAAGAGGATGTTCTCAAAGCGTTCGAGCACTTCCGCGATCGGGGGGCGGGTGGCGACGAACTTTGCCAGGGCCACCAAGACCGCAACGAGCGCGAGGAAGATAACGCAGTAGGCGACCACTGCGAGAGGTTCCACGCTAAGGAATACAGGGGTGTAGACACCGATGTTGTCGCCGCCATTGGCAAAAGTGACGCCTGCGACTGTCCCTACGCCGACCTTCTTGCCGGAAACCTTGGCCTCGTCGTCATCGTCGTCATCGTCTCCGCGCCAGGCCTCCCATGCGGCCCAGAGGCCGATGCCCAGCGGGATGAGACCAAAGTATGGAATGGCTGCCGAGGGCAGAAATGCTCCGGCGCCGATGGTCACAAGGATCGCGGCGACGAGGATGCCGGCAAATCCGAGGTACTGGCCGGCCAGAATACGGGCGGTGGTGCCGCGCTGGCCTGCCCCTCGCGCGAAGAAGAGGGAGAGCACGATGATGTCGTCGATGTTGGTAGCTGCGAACAGGCCTATCGCCTGCAAGACCGTGGTGAGCATTACGCGCCCTCCCCAGCTGCGTAGCACCCGGGAAGCGAGCAGGCGGGATCGATGCACGGGGCGTCTTCGTCTACTGCCAAGGTGGCATCGACCAGTGCCGTCAGCGCCTGCGCCAGGTGCGGATCGGCGATCTCGTATCGCGTCCGACGCCCCTCGGGCTCGGAGACGACAATCCCACAATCGCGCAAGCATGCCAGGTGGTTGGACACATTCGGGCGTGTCAGGTCCAGAGCTCGAGCCAGTTCCGCCGGGTAAGCGGGATGGTCGAGCAGGGTCAAGATGATCCGGGATCGAGTGGGGTCGGCCAGTGCACGACCCAGGCGGTTCATCACGTCGAGACGCGAAGCAATAGTCAGCATGCACTGAACTATACAGCGGATACTGAACTAGTCAAGTTCCGGGTAGCGGTGCAGCTGTATGTGCTGCTCAAGAGACAGTGGAAGTAGCAGAGATTGCAGAGATTCCGGCAAAATTGCGAAAAACAGCTGAACCACGCTCGTTTCTGATGATCGGCCCATGTGCGATTTGTGCCGCGCCCAAGGCAACCGAATGGGCTCGAAGTTCCGTAGCTTTGAAAGTTTCTGCTCGAACCGCAAGTCACCGGAGGTGCTCACCTTTGACGAGCTTGTCGAGCGTTCACGGTGGAGCGTGGAGCTTGCCGAGAGGCAGGAAGAGGCGGAAGCGGAATTTCCTGACTTCCCGTTCTAAGGAGCGCTCCTGCTCACGTCATATAATTGACTTCTGTAATGTAACCGGAGACTGAACCCGGTGTAACCGGGGTGTAGCCACGAACCCGCTACAACTGGTCAGGGAGTTTACTGAAAGCTCCATTTTCCCAAAGGCACAGATCCAACGCCCTCCCACCTTTCGTGGTGTGGCCTGGGGATGAAGTCGGGGGAGGGGCGAGCTAGAGCACCACGCGCCGGCCGGCGGACGCCCTTTGCGCAGAAGTTCCGGCGGGAGTGTGGACACGTCGTTGGCCGTGGCCACTAAGAACACCTTCGATGTTGGCGCACGGCCTGAATGATCTCCGCGGAGCGGATCTAGTGCCTGTTGTGGAGCTCAAACTGGGAGGCTTTTTGGGCCTGAACCGGTTCCGTGATCCTTTGGCGGGCCGTGAACGCATCCGTGACACGGTCGCCCGCATTGCGCGGACTAGCGCTTACGTGGCCGGTGTGCTGTTGGTTCGGGCGGAAAATCTGTCGGGCCACGATGTCACTCCGGGCGGCGGGCGTAGCGTTGGAACTTGTAGCGCAGCCCTGGGGCGGCGCTGGGATCGGAAACGGCCTGGTCGCCGGGAGCCTGTTCACTTTCGACTGCGGGCAGGATCAGGTGCCCGCGCTCGGAGGTGAGCCAGCCGGAATCAGAGACCAGTTCAAAATCGGCGGCCTCGATTCGTGGCGCACGAACAGCCCGGTGGCCGAGGGCGCTGGCAAGGTAGCCGTCGATAAGCGTGAGCTCAATGACCGAAACCTCATCGAGTGTGGCTTCATAGAGTTGCGCACCGCCCATGATCCATGCGTCGGTGGCAATATCCGGCAGGTCGGGGGAGACGTACGCGCCGTCGGACCACGCGCCGGGCTCGCGGGAGGAGACGACATGGTTCGGGCGGCTGGGCAGTGGCCGGAAGGGCAGGGATTCCCACGTGCGGCGGCCCATGATCACGGGGTGGCCAAGGGTGGTTTCTTTGAAGTGTTTGAGGTCTTCCGGCAGGTACCACGGCATGCCATGACCATCGCCGATGACGCGGTCAAGGCTTTGGGCCCAGATGGCGCCGAGTTGCGGTGAGCGGGCGCGCATCAGACCGACACCGTCGCGGCAATTGTGGGGTGGGGGTCGTAACCAGTGACGGCTATGTCATCGAAGCCGTAGTCGAAGAGAGTTTCGGCCTTGGTCAGCTCCAGCTGCGGATACGGGCGGGGTGAGCGGGAGAGCTGCTCGCGGACCTGTTCGACGTGGTCGTTGTATATGTGGCAATCCCCGCCCGTCCAGATCAACTCGCCCACGCCCAGGCCCGCTTGCTGCGCGAACATGTGGGTCAGCAGGGAATAGGAGGCAATGTTGAACGGCACGCCCAAGAACATATCCGCGCTGCGCTGGTAGACCTGCATGGACAGCTTCCCATCCGCGACGTAGAGCTGGAACAGCAGGTGGCAGGGCATGAGCGCCATCTTGTCCAGCTCAGCCACGTTCCACGCGGACACCAGATTGCGTCTCGACGACGGGTCAGTGCGCAACAACTCCAACGCGCCAGCGATCTGGTCTACATGGTGCCCGTCCGGTGTGGGCCAGGAACGCCACTGCACTCCGTACACCGGACCCAACTCCCCGTTGTCATCCGCCCACTCATTCCAGATCCGGATGTTGTTCTCCTGCAGCCAGTGCACGTTGGAATCCCCGCGCAGGAACCACAGCAGCTCACCCACCACGCCTTTGAAATAGACCTTTTTGGTGGTCAACAGTGGGAAAGAATCCTCAAGGTTATAGCGCAGCTGCTTGCCAAAAACGCTGATCGTGCCGGTGCCGGTCCGGTCCGACTTTGGCGTGCCGGTTTCTAAAATCTCACGCAGCAGGTCTTCGTAAGGGGTGGGGATCGAGCTCACGAGGCCCCAGCTTACCGCGCGCGTTGCGTCCGCACGGCCACAGAGCCAGCTTGCTTATCGACGACAGGTACTACGCGTCATAGGACCCGTGCTGCTCGAGGTAGGCAGCGGCGTGAGTCAGGATCTCATCAGCCAGCTCGGGGCGGCAGATGAGCAAATCCGGGATGTAGGTGTCCTTGTTGTTGAAGCGCAGTTCCGATCCGTCAAGCCGCGAGGCGTGCAAACCTGCCGCGAGAGCAACCCCAACGGGAGCGGCCTGGTCCCACTCATACTGCCCACCCGCGTGAACGTAGGCGTCATAGTCACCGAGGAGCACGTGCATCGCTTTCGCGCCGGCGGAACCAATCCCCACGGCCTCAAAATCCATTTGTTGAGCCACGAACTTCGCCACCGCCGGCGGGCGGTTGTGGCTCAGCGCGATCTTGCGTGACAGGGGACCGGCAACGTGGCGGACATCAGAGGATTTGAACACGACGCCCAAGTCCGGCAGGCCCACGGCCGCATGGGTGGGAACCCCGTCTTCCACCAGCGCAACATGAACGGCCCAGTCCTGGCGGCCGGTGGCAAATTCCTTCGTGCCGTCGAGCGGGTCAACCACCCACACGCGGGACTTGCCCAAACGCTCGAGGTTGTCCACGGCCTCTTCGGACAAGAACCCGTCCTCCGGGCGGTGCTGTTCTAACACGCGCGCGATCCAGTTCTGCGCCAGGTCATCCCCAGCCTCACCCAGCTCACGCCCACGGAGCAGGCCCACGCCGCGAATCCCTTTCAGGATCTCACCGGTGCCGAGTGCAATGAGGTTGGTCAAACGGGAATCCGAATACGTTGCCGTCATGCCCTCAACCCTACCCCGGGCGGTGACACATCGCCGGGGACCGCAGTTAACCCCGGTTAACTTACCACCCAGCTTCCCACTTAACTTCCCAGTAGTGGTAAGTAGTGGTAAGTTAAGTGGTAAGCTTGCTTAAAATCCTTGTTCAGTAGGCATTAGGGGTGAGAATGCGATGACGCTTGAAGAGTTCGCAGCCGTGGTTCGAGCGTTACGGCTCGTTGGGGCAGAGGGGCAATCCGTTGAGGTTAAAAGCGGTGTCGGTAAGGGTATCCGCCAAACTTTAAGCGCGTTCTCTAACAGTGGGGGTGGAGTGCTAATAGTCGGCTTAAGTGAGGAAGAAGGGTTTGTTCCGGTAAAGGGCTTCGATGCTTTAAGTGCGCGTGACGCGCTGGCCTCACGATGTGAAGAACTGTCCCCGCCTGTCCGGCCAACAATCGACATTCTCACGGTGGACGGTGCGCAGGTGGTGGTGGCCGAAGTTGGAGAGATTACCCGAGAGGACAAGCCCTGTTACGTGACAGACCAGGGGCGTTACAACGGTTCGTATATTCGCACTGGGGATGGGGACCGGCGGATGAGTAAGTATGAGATCGACCGTCTCTTGGAAGAAGAAGCTCAACCCACGTGGGATGAGCGTCCGGTGAACGAGGCCACGAAGGATGATCTAGCGGATAAGGATTTGCAGGGGTTTCTTGCTCTTCAGCGAAAGCGTCGTCCAAAAACTTTCGCCGACGGGGAAGATAAGGCGTTGCAACGGCTGGGGATCATGAAAGGCAATTACCCTTCTCTTGCCGCCTTGCTGGCAATGGGTGATTACCCGCAAGAATTCTTCCCACGAGTGACGGTCACCTTTGGCCTTTTCCCGGGAACCGGTAAAGGGGATGTGACCAAGGGGCTTCGTCTACTGGATAGCGCTACGTTCGTGGGTACTATTCCCGAGCTGGTGGAAGCGGGCGTTGGCATCGTGGCAAAGAACATGCGGACAGCAAGCATGATCGGGGACGTTTACCGCACCGATGTTCCGGATTATCCGTTGGTCGCGGTGCGTGAGGCGTTAGTAAACGCGCTCATGCACCGCGATTACTCACCGACCGCGTTGGGGAGCCAAGTGCAGATCAATATGTTCGTAGACCGGCTAGAAATTATGAGTCCTGGTGGTCTCTACGGTGGAGTCACGGTAGAAAACTTGGGTGAAGCCGGGGTGAGCTCAAGCCGAAACCGTCGGCTGTCCACGTTCTTGGAAGATCTGACTTTTGAGGACGGCGGTCCCGTTGCGGAAAATCGTGGTTCCGGTATTGCCACAATTAACAGGGCACTCGAGGAAGCATTAATGCCGCCCCCGATCTTCACCAACCGGATTACTGATTTCACGGTGACGTTTCGAAAGCGCAAAGTTGCGCCCGCCGAGCGACATGTCACTGCGCGTGATAGGCTCGTTCACCTTTTCAAAGAGCGCGAGTCGTGGTCAAGAACTGAGCTCACGCAGGAAACCGGCTTGAGCAGATCGGCGGTGCAGGGTGCAATCAACCAGCTAGTTGCTGATGGAACCGTTGAAGCCACAGAGCCTGCCCGCTCGCCCCGTCAGCGCTACAGGCTGATCCGATAGCAGTCTTACCACCCAGCTTCCCACTTAACTCCCCAGTAGTGGTAAGTAGTGGGAAGTTAAGTGGGAAGTTCCCCCGGAAGCGCGCCAATACTCCAGCAATTCTGCACCAAAACCCCGCCCGCTAGAGTGAAATCCGTGCCAGTACTACCGGAATCGATTCTGGACCGCTTCCGCCCGCAGGTGGCAACGTGGTTTTCAGAGGTCTTCGCCGCGCCCACCCCGGTGCAGGCGGAAGCGTGGGGCGCGATCGCGGACGGGGAGAACACGCTGGTCGTGGCCCCCACGGGTTCCGGTAAAACGCTCGCGGCGTTCCTCTGGTCGCTCAATTCCCTCGTGGAGCGTGAAGGCCAGCAGGCGCTGAGCTTGAACCCGCTTATCGACGGCGGGTCGAAGCGCGGCACCGATAAAAGCCCTGGCGTGAAGGTCCTCTATATATCGCCGCTCAAAGCTCTCGGCGTGGACGTGGAGAACAACCTGCGCGCCCCACTGACCGGTATTTCCCGCGTTGCAGCCCGCATGGGTAAAGATGTCCCGGACATTTCCGTGGCTGTGCGCTCCGGCGACACTCCGCAATCGGAGCGCGCCCGCCAGATTCGCAAGCCCCCAGACATCTTGATCACCACCCCGGAGAGCCTCTATCTCATGCTCACCTCTAAGGCGGCGGCGATCCTCAAAGACGTGGACACCGTCATCGTTGATGAGATCCACGCGCTGGCCGGTACCAAGCGCGGCGTGCACTTAAGTCTTTCGCTGGAAAGGTTGAGGCGGCTCGCCGGGGACTTTCAACGCATCGGACTGTCTGCAACGGTGCGACCCTTAGAAGCCGTCGCAAACTTCCTGGGTGAAAAAACCACCATCATCAACCCGCCGGCCGAAAAGCGCTGGCAGCTCGACGTCCACGTCCCCGTCGAGGACATGAGTGATCTGCCCGTGCCCGAAGAAGGGTCCACGATTGGCGGAGCGATCGTTGACGTTGAGACCAGCGGCACCGGGCCCACCGGACCTGACCCGTTGCTCGACTCCCTCACCGGCGACATCGCTGAAGACATCCTGTCCGTCGGGGGAGGAGCGCCAGCACCGTCCACAGGACATGCATCCATCTGGCCACACATTGAGGCGCAGCTGTATGACGAAATCATGGCGCACCGCTCCACGATTGTGTTCGTGAACGCGCGCCGGACCGCCGAGCGCCTGACCAGCCGCCTCAACGAGATCTGGGCGGCGGAGCACGACCCGGACTCGCTCAGCCCGGAATTACGCCGTCCACCCGCGCAGCTGATGAAGGCGACCGATGTCGCCGGAAAGGCCGCGCCCGTTATCGCCCGCGCCCACCACGGGTCCGTGTCCAAGGAGGAGCGCCTGGTCACGGAGCAGGCGCTGAAAGAGGGAACACTCAAATCAGTCGTTTCGACGAGCTCGCTGGAGCTCGGCATCGACATGGGCGCGGTGGAATTGGTTGTGCAAGTGGAATCCCCGCCGTCGGTAGCCTCGGGCCTGCAGCGCGTGGGCCGCGCCGGGCACTCCGTGGGTGCGGTGTCCCACGGCTCCTTTTACCCCAAGCACCGCAGCGATCTGGTGCAGACCGCGGTGACGGTGCCGCGGATGAAAGCCGGGCTTATCGAGGAGCTGCACACCCCGAAGTCCCCGCTCGATGTGCTTGCCCAGCAGACCGTCGCCGCCATCGCGGTGGAGGACCTCGACGTGGACGATTGGTACGCAACCGTCACCCGCGCCTGGCCGTACCGTGACCTAAACCGCGATGTCTTCGACGCCGTCATCGACCTGGTCATCGGCATCTACCCCTCCACCGACTTCGCCGAGCTGCGCCCCCGCGCCATCCTAGAGGGAAACACCCTCAAAGCCCGCCCCGGCGCCCAGCGCGTGGCCGTCTCCAACGCGGGCACCATCCCGGACCGCGGCATGTTCGGCGTCTTCTTGATCGGGACCGATCAAGAAGGAAGAGGGCCCCGTCGCGTCGGTGAGCTGGATGAGGAGATGGTCTACGAGTCCCGCGTGGGCGATGTGTTCACCCTCGGCGCATCGAGCTGGCGGATTGAGAACATCACCCGCGACCAGGTGCAGGTCTCTCCCGCGCCGGGCCACACCGGGCGCCTGCCGTTTTGGTCGGGTGATTCCCTGGGCAGGCCGTATGAGTTGGGTAAAGCGCTCGGTGAATTTCGTCGTCAAGCGAAAAGCGACCCTGACTCGATCGACCCGAGCCTCGATGACTTCGCTCGCCTGAATCTCCGTCGCTTCCTCGAGGAACAAGAGGAAGCGACGGGAGTAGTGCCGGATGAGAAGACGCTGCTGCTGGAGCGCTTCACGGATGAGCTGGGGGACTGGCGCGTGGTGCTGCACACGCCCTTTGGCAAGCCGGTGAATGCGGCGTGGGCGCTGGCGGCAGGCTGGCGTATCGCGCAGGACACGGGCATGGATGCCCAGGCGGTGGCCGGTGATGACGGCATCATGATCCGCCTGCCGCAGGGGGAGCGTGACCCGGACGCGGCCTTGTTCCTGTTCGACGCGGATGAGATCGCGGACATCGTCACCGAGCAGGTGGGCAACTCCGCGCTGTTCGCCTCCCGCTTCCGCGAGTGCGCCGCCCGCGCGCTGTTGCTCCCGCGCCGCAACCCCGGTAAGCGCGCCCCACTGTGGCAGCAGCGTCAACGGGCGGAGCAGCTTCTTGATGTCGCGCGGAAGTACCCGTCCTTCCCAATCATCTTGGAAACGGTGCGCGAGTGCCTGCAGGACGTCTACGACCTGCCCGCGCTCCAAGAGGTCATGCGCGACCTGGCCACGCGCCGCATTCGCGTGGCCGAGGTGACCACGGAGCAGCCGAGTCCGTTCGCATCAAGTTTGCTGTTCAACTACACCGGCGCGTTCATGTACGAAGGCGATACCCCGCTGGCCGAAAAGCGCGCCGCGGCTTTAAGCCTCGACCCCTCGTTGCTGGCGAAGCTTCTGGGCACGGTGGAGCTGCGCGAACTGCTAGACGCCGACGTGATCGCCGAAGTCGACGCCTCCCTGCGACGAGTGGGCAAGGCCGACACGTCGGAGCAGTTCGCGGACACGCTGCGCATCGTCGGCCCCATTCCCATCGACGAGTTGGAGACCTATTCCTCTGTTCCGCAACATGCGTTGGTTCAATCGCTGGGACAACGCATCATGGAGGTAAGAATCGGCGGGCGGCCGCACCTCGCACAAGCACTGGATGCGCCATTGCTTCGCGACGGCCTGGGGGTGCCGATCCCGCCCGGCATCCCCGCCCAGGTGGCCACGGTCGAAGACGCCCTTAGTCAGCTGGTGAGCCGCTGGGTGCGTACCCGTGGGCCGTTCACGCTGCGCGATCTTGCGAACGCGTTCGGTCTTGCGATCGGTGCGGCCCATTCGGCGCTGCAACCGTTAATAGATAAGGACAAAGTCATTCCCGGGCGCTACCGGCAGGGGGTGGAGGAGGACGAGTACGTCGCCGCCGAGGTCTTGCGTATCATCCGCTCGCGTTCGCTGGCGGCGGCGCGGGCGCAGACCCGGCCGGTCTCACAGTCGGCGTTCGGGCGATTCTTGCCGCAATGGTCGAACGTTGCCGCGATCGGGCACGTCGCGCCGCTGCGCGGGGTGGATGGTGTGTACTCGGTGCTGGAACAGCTCGCTGGGGTACGCTTGCCCGCCAGCGCGTGGGAATCAATGGTCCTTCCATCTCGCGTGGGGGACTATTCGCCGGAGATGCTCGATGAGCTCACCCGCTCCGGCGAAGTGACCATCGTCGGCGCCGGTAAAGCTGGCGCCCGGGATCCATGGGTGATGCTCCTGCCCGCCGATTACGCCGCTCAGCTCATCCCGCAGACGGAGCCGCCTGTGTTGAGCCTGACGCAACAGCAGATCCAGGACACGATTTCCCGCGGCGGCGGGTACTTGTTCACGGACCTACTCAACGCCGTTGGTGGCGCGCAGAGCGCAACCACCACCGAGCTCGCCGAGTCCGTGTGGGACCTCTTTGAGGCCGGTGTGATTACCCCAGACTCCTTCGGCCCGATCCGCGCGCGCTTGGCGGGCGGCAAACACGGCAAAACCGCGCATCGTGCTAAGCGACGCCCGCAGCGCAGCCGCATTCGTTCCGGCCGCACGACATTCGCCAACCTCACCCCGCCGGACATGACCGGCCGCTGGGCGGCAACGCCCACGCCGGACACCGATCCGACTCGCCGCTCCGTGGCGCTGGGGGAATCGCTGTTGGACCGCTACGGCGTGGTCACCCGCGGCAGCGTCGTGGCCGAGGACATCCTCGGCGGGTTCGCGTTGGCGTATAAAACTCTTTCAGGTTTTGAAGCCAATGGAAAGGCTATGAGGGGCTACCTCGTCGAGGGACTCGGTGCCGCGCAGTTTTCCACGCCCGCGACCATCGACCGGTTGCGTGGGCACCAGGATTCGGACGACCTGGTTGGCTGGCCATCGGGCACCAACGAGCCGAAGGTCTACGTCCTCGCCGCGACCGACCCGGCGAACCCGTACGGCGCGGCGTTGCCGTGGCCCGAGTCAGGCCCGACACGCTCGGCCGGAGCGCTCGTCGTGCTTATCGACGGCCTCCTTGCCGCCCACATCACCCGCGGCGGCAAGACCATGACGACTTTCCTGGAGTTTTTCCAAGACGTCGAGGAAAGTGGTGACGAACTTATGACCATGATTGTCTCAGCTCTGGCTGAAACGGTGGGGCAGGGGCGAATGACGCCGTTGAACGTGGAAAAGCTCAACGGCGGCCCCGCGTTCATGCTGAAGGAATACGGCGCGGGCAGTTCACCAAAGGGCGCGAAAATCGGTGGACGGACGGCGGCTGCTCCGAAGCGGCGCGGGCGGACGGTGACGGACGCGATCAAGTCCATGGAGTTGGATGAGGACCTGAACTTCGACGACGATTGACGGAATGTCTGCACTGGTCCTAAAATGTAGTCACGTTACTACTTATGGAGGTCTCATGACGCATCTCATGTCCGCCCGGGAATTCAATCAGGGGCTCAGCCGGGCAAAGCGCGTGGCGATGGAGAAGCCGGTGGTGATCACTGACCGAGGGGAGCCATCGCATGTCCTCATGTCCTACAGCGAATACGAGAAGCTGACACGCTCTCCGCAAAGCTTCGTCGAGAGGCTCCTGATGGAAGATCCCGTCGATGTCGAGCTCGAGAACCTTCACGTGGGGCTTCGGCCCGTTGAATTCTGATGTACCTCTTAGATACCAACGTGGTCAGCCAGTTCCACAAACCGCAGCCTGACCAAGGCGTTCTGACGTGGGTGGCTGGTCAGGACGAAACGGATCTGTTCATTTCAGTGATCACCGTGATGGAGATAGAAATCGGCGTTCGGCGTCTAGGACGGCGTGATCAGGTGCAGGCGAGACGGCTCCAGAAATGGTTAGAACAGGGGGTTCTCGGTGCTTTTAAAGGGAGGATCCTGCCGGTTGACCTCGACGTAGCCCGGCGCTGTGCGGCGAGCCACGTACCGGATCCTGCTCCGGAAAGGGACGCCCTCATCGCGGCTACCGCGGCTTCACGTGGATTCACAGTTGTCACCCGCAACGAAAGGGATTTCCGCCGATTGGGCATTCCCGTGTTGAACCCGTTATAGAAGGACACAGGGTTTCTCCGTACATTTCGAAAGCGATTCTAGATCGTGTGTATCGTACTCTCCCCACCCCCGCCGTAGTGTCATTCCTGGGCGCTACCGGCAGGGGGTGGAGGAGGACGAGTACGTCGCCGCCGAGGTCTTGCGTATCATCCGCTCGCGTTCGCTGGCGGCGGCGCGTGCGCAGACCCGGCCGGTCTCACAGTCGGATGCGGCCGAATATCGTCCTACGCACCGCGCGCGGTTGAAATGAGTCGCCGAAGCTCGCTGACAGATACCACTGCGTCGTCGCTCTTAGCCTCTGCGACGCCTCGCTCGATGATTGCTCTCATCGCGGCACCGGTGGTGCAGTTGTCCCGACGCGCGATCTCACGTACCGCCTCCAGTACAGGGTTGGGGAGCCGGACTGTGAATGCGCTCATTGTCTCGGTGCCCGCTGTGACGCCGAGATCCATGGGGGTGCCCGTTTCCATCAGTTCAGAAACGTCAGTGTGGTCGTAGTGCTCACGCAACTGTTCTAGTTTCTGTTCGTTCATTGTTTCTTCTTTCTGAATGTTTTCAACTCTCTGAGAGTCATATCCCTCGCGGTGACTACGTAAAAGCTGCCGTCAATTGATTCGGTGAGAACGATAGTGAGGTACCTGCCCGCGTAGGTGGTTCCTTGAGCGATGATGGTGTGTTCACGTCCGTGAAGAAAAACCAGCGGCCTGCCAGAAAGCGCCTGTTCCACTTCGGCGGGTGACACTCCGTGCCGAGCGATGTGCGCTTCATTTTTATCTGTCCATTTCAATTCCAATTGCTAATCCCCCCGGTTAGCTGTTTGTGTACAAAACGTACACCGACGTTCTGGGGGTGTCAAGGCTTTATTCGTGTGTATCGGCGGATGGACACGGACATACACCGAAGCTGCGCGGTCGCACGGTGACGGACGCGATCAAGTCGATGGAGCTTAGCGACGCGGACGTCCCTCAGGCATAAGTCGAAGGCCAGCTTTCAGCTTTTCGCTATTCACCGCAGTGGTTCCTACCACTTCCCGCGGGTTTCTCACCTATGCGACGACTCGTGGATGTGGGTGAGGTCTTACGAGCTCCGAGATGATGTTGGTGTCGAGGATGATCATGTCAGATCCGCCACCCGGGCAGGATCCTCACGTGGGGGAATATTTAGATCTGCTCCGCTAAAGTCGCGAAAATCCTCGTACAGAGACAATCCGAGGTTACGAGGCATTGTCCCTCCGTAGATGATGTGACGGGCCTCCGCCTCCATCGATCGGCCAATGCGTTTTGCATGGGCAGCCAGCCTCTGCTTGACGGTCGCATCAAGGCCGCGGATGGTCATAGCAGTCATTGAATGGCACTTCCCACGCATCGCTCGGAATGCTCCAGCTCCCCGAGCGCCTCGGCCAAGGAACCGGAGCCGCCGGAGGGCCTGAGCTTCGACGACTAGGAAGAAATCATTTGCAGGAAGTTAGGGCACTAGGCGTACATCCACACCGAGGCTGAGGTAATTGTTCACCGCCCGGCGGTCCCGGCTTGCCAAAGGGACCCCGTTCTCCAGCGCTGTGAGTGCCACGAGCCCGTCGTGGACTGCTCCTCCGGCGACTCCTGCCGAAGCAAGACGGCGGTGAATGTCGACGGTTCCGGCTTGCGAAAGCATGAGGGGTTCAGGAAACCAAGTTTCCATCACCCGAACTGCGTCTTCGGCTGAGACCCGGTGATCGCCAGGCAGACGGGTGAGTACCGAATACGTCTCGACCAGCGAGTGAGCGCAGAGAACCACCTGACGGCTCAACGCCCATTCGTACACCCGGTCATGCGCTTGATGCGAAGCGAGGAGTAGTGGCACCGCGACGCTGGTGTCTAACGCAACAAGGTTTGCCATAACGCGCTTGAGCTAGACCCTGCCTGCATCAATCAACGCGCGAGAACACGAAGCAGGATGATCGCGACTGGGGCATCTTCGGCAACGGAGGTAACCGCAGGCGCAACAACGACAACGAGCAGTTCGGTGAGTTGATGCGTCAGGTCGAGGCATTCAACGCGCAGATCCAGCAGGTCGCGGGGCGCCCTGAGGTGCAGGAACTGGGCAAGTACGCTGGTGCGATCTTGGGTGTCGTCGCTCTCAGTGCGGTGATGTACGACTGGTGCACCACCGACCCTGGTAAGGCGTGGACGTCGATCGATTTCGAGGGTGGGTCGTCTGTGGACTCGAAGCGCAACGCGACGCGCTACACCGGTGGCAAGGCCGCGGAGGTGTCGGCGGGTTTGACCACTGTGAAGGTCACCACGAAGGAGGAGCCGACTCAGAAGTAGGAGGGGGCCTTCCCCTCCGGCTCTCCTGAGCTAAACCCAGCGAAACGGTCGTAGCGAATCCCACGAATTGGGCGATTCGCTACAACAGTTTCGCTGGAAACTTTGGAAGGGCGTGGATGGGAGGACGGGGCGCCGGGGCGCCGCGTGGGAGGGTGTGGTGCCGGGCGGGAAACAGGCCGGCCGCGCGCCGTCGATAAGCAAATGCCCCTGGGAAGATTCCCGGGGGCATGGCTTGTTCTGCAAAGCGTGAACTACAAATCCTGCAAAGAATGATCTATAATTCCTGCAAATTATAAAATAGGAGAAATTGTGGAGACAGAAGACCTGGCAGGACGCGCCTACCAACCGCGTATTGTCGATCGACGCCTCGAATTCCTGCTGCAGGCGAGTGGCGCCGTCATTATCGAAGGGCCGAGAGGTTGCGGGAAGACAATGACGGGGCTGCATCACTGTTCCTCCTACGCGCTGATTGACGATCCCGCTACGAACGAGCTCGCTCACCTAGCCCCAGAATCCGTGCTCGCCGGTCCAAGGCCCAGGCTGCTCGACGAATGGCAAACTGCCCCGGCAATTTTCAACCTTACTCGTCGAGAGATTGATCGCTCGGCCGAGCCGGGCCAATTCATTCTGGCCGGTTCAGCGGTTCCTGCTGATGACCTCACCCGTCACACTGGTGCGGGACGGTTCCTGCGCATGCGTCAGCGCACCCTCACGCTGTTTGAGAAGGCGGAATATGTCCCGACAGTTTCATTGGAGTCGCTCTTCAACGGTGAGGAACCTCAACCTGCGGCGGATCAACTTTCCTATGGGCAAATAATTGAGAATCTTTTGCTCCCTGGTTTCCCCGGTCACCAGAGGGGCAACGAGCAGATCGTCCTGGCGCAGTTGCGTGGCTACCTTTCGGAAGCAGCCCGATCCGACATGCAGCGGGTGGCAGACCTCCGCGTCACCCCGCTCGCGACTGAGCGACTCATCGCGTCGATTGCCCGCTCCACGGCTGCTGAAGTCTCGGTTGCTACATTGCGCAAAGACCTGGACCCCGTAAGCCCGAATATTTCCCTGCCCACGGTGACCAAGCTGCTTGACAGTCTCCAACGGATCTTCGTGGTCGAAGCGATTCCCGCGTGGGCGCCACGGTTACGCTCCAAAGCGCGTCTGAGAGTGTCGCCCAAATATCACCTAGCGGACCCTGGGCTAGCGATAGCCGCATTGGGCGCTACTGGGGCGCGGTTGAGCAAAGACCCCGAAACGACCGGCTTTCTTTTTGAATCTGCCGTCGTCCACGATCTTGCCGTCATGGTCGAAGCAATGGGCGGATCCATCCACCACTTCCGAGACTCCAATGGCAACGAAATCGATGCGGTGCTTACACTCCCTGATGGTCGCTGGGCCGCAATCGAAGTCAAGACCGGTTTTGGGGGAGTGGAGCAAGGGGTTGCGTCTCTACGCAAAGCGATCGCCGTGATCGACCATGAAGCAGGCCCCCCGTCATTCAGTGCGGTGATTACCGGCACCGGAGTTGTGGCTCCTTTGGGTGAAGGAATGGTGACGTTCCCCCTCCATCACCTCAAGCCATAGCCAATTGGCCGGGTTGAACGTTTGCGCTTGCCAGAGCGAGTACCCTCGCACGCATGCCCGAAGGTGATTCCGTCTACCAGCTGTCGAAACGCCTGCAGTGGATGACCGGGCGTGAAGTGACTAAAACATCGATTCAGGTGCCGCGCTACGCCACCGTCGACTTCACTGGCATGACCTGCGAGCGCGTGTGGCCGTACGGCAAGCACCTGTTCATGGAGTTTGCGGCCGACGGCCACGAGCCGCAGATCCTGCATACCCACCTGAAAATGGAGGGCACGTGGTCCATGCACCGAGCAGGCGAGCGGTGGCGCAAACCCGGTCACGCCGCGCGCGTGGTGCTCAGGCTTAACGACGACCCCCGGCCCGACATCGAACTCGTCGGCTTCTGGCTCGGCCTCGTCCGCGTCTTTCCCGCGCGCGAGTATGAGGTGGAAATGGGGTATTTGGGCCCTGACCTGCTGGCGGAGGATTTCGACTTCGAGGAAGCGGTGGCGCGGATTCTCGCGGAGCCGGACCGGGAGATCGGCCGCGCCTTGTTAGATCAAAGGAAGCTCGCCGGCATCGGCAACGAGTACCGCGCGGAGATCAACCTTTTGGCTGGGACGCACCCGAGGGAGTTGGTGCGTGACGCGGAGCTGCACGTGCGTCTCGCACGGCGGCTGATGTGGAGAGCTTGAGCTTCGACGACTAGGAAGAAATCATTTGCAGGAAGTTAGGGCACTAGGCGAACATCCACACCGAGGCTGAGGTAATTGTTCACCGCCCGGCGGTCCCGGCTTGCCAGAGGGACCCCGTTCTCCAGCGCTGTGAGTGCCACGAGCCCGTCGTGGACTGCTCCTCCGGCGACTCCTGCCGAAGCAAGACGGCGGTGAATGTCGACGGTTCCGGCTTGCGAAAGCATGAGGGGTTCAGGAAACCAAGTGTCCATCACCCGAACTGCGTCTTCGGCTGAGACCCGGTGATCGCCAGGCAGACGGGTGAGCACCGAGTATGTCTCGACCAGCGAGTGAGCGCAGAGAACCACCTGACGGCTCAACGCCCATTCGTACACCCGGTCATGCGCTTGATGCGAAGCAAGGAGTAGTGGCACCGCGACGCTGGTGTCTAACGCAACAAGGTTTGCCATAACGCGCTTGAGCTAGACCCTGCCTGCATCAATCAACGCGAGTACATCCTCGTCGGTGACGGTGCCTGTTCCTCGAGCCACGAGAAATCCTTCCGAGGTGGTTTCAATCGAGGCGGTGCGACCGGAAGGGATGACTGTGAGGCCGGTGCCGTATGCGCTGACATCCACTATTGAGCCTGGGGTCAAACCGAGGGTGTCGCGCAACATCTTGGGCAGCAGCAGCCGTCCGCCAGAATCAATTCTTGCTTCCATGGGGACAGACTACCATCCAAATCCCATCGAATCGGTGGCCAAACTCCCCGGGGGCGCAGGCAATCCTAGGCCCCTGGTCATTGACGTCCTGACGCAGGTGGTGGGGAGGGGGTCGATCCGCTAATTGGTAAAGTAGACCCCATGCGAAGGGTAAAGCAAATACCATGCGAATGGTAAAGCAGAACCCCTGCGAATGGTAAAGCAGAACCGGCCCGCGTGTTCCACCTCCGCACCCAGAACGGCGACCACGAGGTCGACCTGGTGGTTGAGGGCCAGCGCGGTGCGCTCGTGGGTATCGAGGTCAAGCTTTCCGGCGCGATCGACGACCGCGACGTCCGCCACCTCCACTGGTTTAAGGGTCAGATGAAGGGAAAGGTGACAGACCTCGCGGTCCTCTCCTCAGGGCGACACGCTTATCGACGCTCCGACGGCATCGCCGTCATCCCCCTCGCCCTTCTCGGGCTGTGACCTTTCACGCGGACCTTTCACTCGCGCAGCTCAGGTGCGCCGCGGGGGAGAGCTCGATGCGCGGATTCGCTTCGCGCACGCCACGCGCCCAAACCAGCGAAACATGGGCCCCAGGGTAGAGGCTTTTGCTTATCGACGCCCTCCGGTTCAGCTTAAACACGTAGCTAGAACGATAACGGTGTTCTACACTAACGGTGTTCTACACTGTTTGATGTCGAATAGTATGCCCTTATTGAGTTCCGGAGGCTCGTGTGTCCAACCGTCAGAACCCATCATTGCGTTTGCGCCGCCGCGTGCTTGCCTCGCTGTGCGCCTTCTCCTTCGGCGCCGGCGCCGTCGTTGCAAGTCCCGTAGCACCCACGGCCAGCGCGGTACCCGCAAACCAACCCCCAAGTCAATACGTTGGAACGCCGATGTCGCAGTACCAGAACTCGACCTTGGACACGCAAAGACGCGGTTCGTGCCGAGTGAGTGCGACACTGGGCCTCGAAAATGAGGGTGCAAGCCTTGATTATGTACAGGTACCGGGTTTCGGTCGCCTTTACGCTGACGAGACCGTTTTCGGCGGGGGTTCCTTTGCGGTGAATTTGGTGGCGCAACTCGGACATGACACGGGCAAGGGCGACCAGTTCCCCCGCTACCGTGAAACGGCCCGCGTATCGGCGAACATTCTGGACGGTAAACCGCTGCTACGCATCACGCAGGGGGAAAACCGAACAGTAATCCAAGGCGCCGCTGTCGACACGGTTGTCGTATCCGATCAAGGTACCGCGGACATCGAGGTAGATAAGCAGCAGACAGTCGATTTCAACGGTAACCAAAACACCGTCATTGGCTGGGGCCTGACCCAGAATAACTATCCAGGGGTGCCCTATAGCCAAGCCTTCGTCGGAGTTACTGCGCAAATCTCTGGGTCGTTCGCACCCTTCCCGGACGAGAACGCATCCTGCGCGCCAATGACCTCCACCTCCACGCCGGTGACAATGCTTGCTGATGGTCAGCCACACCCCTTCACAATCAATCTCGATGGCGTGCGTACAGAGGATTTTGAGCGCCTGCGGGTCATTGTGGTGGACAAGGACGGCAACCCGATCGACGGCGCCAATGTGGAAAAGGGTGCCGCGATCCCGGGCGCCGGTGACAACATGACCGGCATGAACACCAAGGTCACCCTGCCGAAGGACGACCCCCGCTTCCATGAGGGAAAGGGTGCGTTCCTGCAGGTGTACGCGGTTCCACGCAAGGGCGATGACACTCGCGCAGCGGCTGGCCCGAACAAGAGGGCAGAACTTCAGGGTAAAACGGCGTACAAGCGCGACGAAGCAAAAGGCAAGGGCTTATACGACACGAATGTGCAGGTGGGCGGCCTTCACGCAGTCAACACGCCGACGTTCAGCGCCGAGCACGGTGCGAACTCCGGCGAGCCGGGGAAGACCATCTCCGCCAAGATCATCGGCGCCGAGCAGCCGGACAAGGGTGTCAAGGCTGGCCAGGAGTTCTTGGGCGAGAACAACCCGACGTTCTCCCTCGGCGGGGCCATTGAGTACGGCGACAAGAACCAGGGCGCCAACGATTGGACGAACCCCAAGGTTGACCCGGTTACGGGTGAGGCGACCATCACCGTCGGCAAGGGTGCAAAGGGCGGCGACCTCGCCTACGTGCCGGTGAAGGTGACCAACTCCGACGGCTCCTCGTTTACCATCAGGGCGACGTTCACCTCGAAGCAGCCCGCGCCGGTGGCGCTGCAGCCGGCCTTCAAGGCCGGCCCGGTAGGCGACACGCTGCAGGCCACCCCGAGATACACGAAGAACGGTGAGCCGTACATCGATCCCACGACGGTTCGTATCGTCGGCACCGATGAGAAGTCCGACGGCAAGACGCTCACGGTCGATGGCCAGGGTGCGTGGAGGGTCGATGCGAAAACGGGCGAGTTCTTCTTCACCCCGGTTGCCGGCTTCGTGGGCGACCCCACGCCGATCCAGTACACCGCGAACGGGGTGAACGGTGCAGAGCCGGTCGGACCTGCGCTGGTGAGTGTCTTCTACTACCCGCTGGAGACCCGTGAGGCCACCACCTACGGCCCGGTCGAGGCGACGCAGAACTCCACCGACAACAACTCGCCCGGTGACGCGGGCCGAACTACAGCCCAGCTCTTCCCGGGCCTGCCTTCCACCTGGTACGGCCAGGCCGACAGCCCGGTGACGTTCCAGCTGGTTGATCCGAACGGGACTCCAGTACAGCAGGGACAGGCGCTGGAAATCCTGAACGTTGGTACCTACACCATCGACCAGAACACCGGCGTGGTCTCCTTCAAGGCAGCTGAAAACTTCCTCGGTGCAAATGAAACTGAGAAGGACGCCGCCAAGGTCGGCATCCGGACAGTGGGTCTCACCAATGCCGAGCGTGGCGGAGAAGAAGCACAGTTGACGGCGTACTACAGGCCGACCGTCGAAAAGCAAAGCTTCGCGCTGCCGAACGCGCGCGAGGACGGCCAGACGGGCCAGCCGCAGAGCGCGACGCCGAACTACCGCGCCTTCTCCACTGACCCGAAGACCGTGAAGATGGTGTCGGTGGAGGGCAACACGCTCTCCGCAGACGGCAAGACCATGGTGGTTCCGGACCAGGGCACCTGGACTGTCGACGACAACGGCGTGTTCACCTTCACCCCGGTCACCGGCTTCGTGGGCAGCCCGGCGCCGGTGCGCTACGAGGCGAACTCTCTCTCCGGCCAGAAGGCCGAGGGCACGGGCCAGGTCGCGATCTTCTACCCTGATCCGCGCACCTTGCCGGCGAACACCTCCGCCGCGCAGGGCGTGACCCAGGAATCCGACGACACCCATGACCGCAACGAGGGCAAGGCGACCCAGGACATGTTCCCGACGCTGCCGACTGACTGGTACGGCCAAGAAGACAGCCCGGTGAAGTTCGACCTGGTCGACCCAAGCGGCAAAATCGTCGAAACGAAGAACGACAAGGGCCAGCCGACCTTCACCGTGGAGAACGTGGGTACCTACACCCTCGACCCGGTCAAGGGCCTGGCCACGTTCACCCCGGTGCCGTCGTTTACCGGCCCGGCGCCGCGGGTGGAGATCCAGACCAAGGGCATCACGGGCGGGGAGGAGCTCAAGGCCGCCTACAACCCGTTCGTCTACCCGGTCGGGGTGGAGATCCCGTCCGCGTTCGAGCGTGCCGACCAGGTCGGTTCGCCTGTCGACGTCACCCCGATCTACGAGCGCACTAAAGAAGACGGCACGCGCGACGAGCTTGCGTCCGTGAATCCGGAGACGATCCAGATCGTCGCAGACGGGCTGCCGGACGGCTCCGTGATCAGCGAGGACAAGAAGTCCGTCACCGTGCCGGGCGAGGGCAGCTGGACCGTGGATGACGCGGGCAAGTTCACCTTCACCCCGCTTCAGCCTGATCCCGCGAAGCAGGTTCAGGGCTTCACCGGTAACCCGACCCCGGTCTCCTACCTGGCGAAGAACGTGCAGAACATCGACGCGCTCGTGCCGGGCCAGGTCACCGCGCTCTACCCGACGATCGCCACCGACGACGCCATCACCACCGGCAACAAGGGCCAAACACAGCTCTCCACCGACACGCAGGACGGTGTGGAGGACAAGGGCCTGACGATCGCGCAGATGTTCCCGAACCTCAACCCTGAGTGGGCGAAGGCGGGCATGGAGCTCGTGGACCTGCAGGAGCAGGGCACGCTTAACGACGATAAGACGGTCCTTACCGTTGAGGGCAAGGGCACCTACACTCTGGACAAGGTTGCAGGCACCATCACGTTCGCTCCCACCGGGGACTTCCAGGGCACCGCGCCGAAGGTGGGCATCAAGCTCACGGGTGTGGACACCCAGCCGGTTGCCGCCTACACTCCGATCGTTCGCCCGTTTGCGAAGCCTGCGGAGGACGCAGTGGTGGTGCTGCCCTCTAAGGTGCAGAAGGGCACAACGGGCGAGCCGGTTTCGCTCACCCCGCCGCTCGCGGACAACATTGACAAGTCCACCATCAAGATCCTCAACGGCGAACAAGAAGTGGACGCGCTTGAGGTTACTGAGAACGACAAGAAAGTGGGTACGTGGACCGTCGATAAGCAAACTGGCGAATTCACTTTCACCCCGGAAGAGGGCTACCTCGGCTCGCCGGCACCGGTGAAGTACACCGCGAAGGACCGCTTCGGCACCAAGGCCAAGGAGCCAGGCGAGGTGGCAGTACAGTACCCGAACCAGCGGACTGTCGACTCCGCGACGTCCGGCCAGTTGGACGTGAACCAGACCTCCCGCACCTTTACCGGCGAGGGCGGCATGTTCCCGACCCTGCCCGAGTGGACGTCCAACACCTTCGCGCTGGAGGGCGCTAACGATGACGGCAAGATCGTCCGCGACGGTGTGGGCACGTTCTCTATTGAAAACGGCCGTGTGGTCTTCGATCCGGAGCCGGGTTTCGTGGGCAAGGCTGACCCGGTCACCGTCGTCGCGACCACCGCAACCGGTGAGACCTTGGAGGCGAAGTACGAGCCGGTGGTGATCGGTGTGAAGCCGCCGACGACGACCACGCCGACGACGACCACGCCGACGACGTCTACGCAGCCGACCGATCCTTCGTCGCCTGAATCACCCGCTCCGAGCAGCCCGAAAAGGCCGGTTGATCGCCCGTTTGTTCTGCCTAGTGGCGCTAAGATGGGCGCACTTGGTAAGGCGGTTGACGTGACGCCGAAGTACCCGGGCTGGGTTGCTGTGAACTCGATCAGGATTAAGGGTTCGACTGGTGATGGCAAGACATTGAAGGTCGACGGCCAGGGAACGTGGACTGTGGACAAGAACGGTACGTTCACGTTCTCTCCGGAGCCTGGTTTCTTGGGCACTCCTGAACCGATTAGCTACACCGCGAAGGATAAGGAGGGCAAGGATTCTGATGCTCCTGGTTGGGTGATGGCGTACTACCCGGCGGATGCTGATGCTGATGCTGATGCGGATGCCAACCCGTTCATCCTCCCGAGTGATGCGGTGAACATTGCTAAGGGTGGTAAGAAGGTCTTCAACTTGCTTGAGATGAACAACAAGATCGATCCGGCGACTATCGCTATCGAAGGTGCTGTTGACGGTAAGTTGGTTGTTCCGGGTGAGGGTACGTGGTCGGTTAACAAGGTCACTGGTGAAGTGACGTTTACCGCGGAGAAGAACTTCGAAGGGACCGCTACTCCGGTGAAGTACACTGCGCGGAGCAAGTCTGGTGTGGAGTCGAAGTACCCGGCATTTTTGATGGTTGCTACTGATGGTAAGGACCCGGTGCCGGGTCCGGTGAACCCGACGCCTGGTACGACGACTCCGACCGGCCCGACGACTACGCCGGTTGATCCGGCGAAGGAGCAGTCGTCGGCGAAGGCGAAGAAGACGTTGGAGCAGTGTTTTGGTAATGCTGTTCAGTCGCCGATTACGTGGTTGTTGCCGATTGCGTTGGTGGGTGCTGTGGTTGGCAAGATTGCGGAGCCGTACATGGCGCAGGTTTCCGGTGAGATTGCTGGGTTGAATGCTCAGTGGAATGAGTTTGTTCGGAAGAACACTCCGGATCGTCCTGAGTGGGGTCATGGTGATCATGGTCGGCGTGATCCGCGTAATGATGAGGAATACCGTCGTGCGATGGAGCATGTGAATGCGATTAATGCGCAGTTGCAGGGTTTTGCATCCAACCCGGATTTGCAGCGGATTGGTCAGGCGATTGGTGCTGCTGTGGCTATCGCGGCGTTTGCTGGTTTGATGTATGACTGGTGTGTTGCTGAGGTGGGTAAGGCGAAGACGTCGGTGGATTTTGAAAAGTTCGGTAAGAAGAATCTTTTCGCCACCGGTACTGCTTCACCGACTACGGTTCCGACGACGGTGATTCCGCCGTTGGGTGGTGATGCCCCGGAGGTTGAGGGTGTGCCGTCGTCTGATGGTTCGTCGAAGGATGGTTCATCCAAGGATGGTTCATCCAACTAGGTACATAGCGTGTGACCGCCTCATGTGCCCCGATTGCCGGGGTGCGTGGGGCGGTTCGTCGTCAAGCAACAAGCTCTCCGAATGGTGGCGGGTAGCTACGGACGTAATCGGTAGCGCTGGCCCCGCGCGGTTGGGGCATCATTGGTGAGTTCCACCCTGCCCGCCGTGCGCAGCGCCTTGAGGGCCGGGGTGACTTGGCCTACCGACAGGCCGGTTCGGTCGATGATCTCGCTTTTGCGCAAGCCAGCGAAATGTCCTTCGAGAGCCCCCTCTATTATTTTGGTTTTCTCTTCCATGCTGAGGTAGCCGGGAGAGTTCTGCGCAGGTGCTTCTGGTGTTCGATGCGTAATCAAACGGTACGTGGTGCCGCGGCCCTGGCCCACGGTTTCAACGAGACCGTAGGTCACCAATTGGCGCAGTTCATTACGTGCTTGGACCGAATCCATTGGGAACTCTTCCCGATACATCGCGTTTGTGAGTTCGACCCCGTTGTGCATTGCTACCAGAGCGTGACGTTGAGCAACAGTGAACTCAACCGACCCAGGCAGGGAGGAGACCCATTCTGCGTCGTGGCGTGAGATGAGCGCTGAAGACGTCAGGATCGCCGTGAACCCGATCACCCGGTCCTGGAAAAACGGCTCCGGGAGGAAAGCCTCGCGCATGGCCCTGCGGGTCGCAGGAATACCGGTCGCGCTCGCCTCGATGACGTTGTTTCCGTCGGCGGTGGTAATTGCGCTGCACATGTCGTAAAGCACCGGGTTCCTCGCAATAGGTGCCGTGGTGCCTAACTGCCTAGTCGTGATTCCCCACAGCCCACCTGGGTTGCTGACGACGAGCTTTCCATCCCGCCTGATCACTTGGACATACTTATCAGCCGAGGATGCGGAAAGGTCTCGGTGCACTAATGCGTTAGCGACGATCTCCCGCACCGCCAGCACTGGAATCTCCGGAACATCTTTCCCTTGCCCGCCGGTAAAGACTACCGCGGTGGATAAACGCTCTTGGACCCACTCGAGGGTTGAATCTAACAAGTCGGGCACCGGGCCGGAAAATTGGTGTTTGTTGCGCATTCTGATACCGGCAGCCTCATCGCGTTCCGATACTTGGTGAACCTTAACGCCTAGGTGCGGGAGGAAGCGCTGCGGGTGCACGCCCATCGCGTACATAGCCGCCACCGTCGGTGCGCCGGTGACTGGGTCGATGACGTTCGTGTGAACTAGCTGATCGCGCTCAGTGAAAGTGCTCAGTCTGCGAGAATCCCTTCGCTGTCGAGTGAGGTACATCTCCACGAGAGCGGGATCGAGGTCATCGAATGTAGCTCCCTCTACGGGTGCACGGTCCGCGTTTGGGTGCCTGCGTTTAGAAACCAGCAACGCCTCCTCGTTTGGGTGGAGTAAGTAATCACCATCCGCGGATCGAATGAAGGCAGGCCCGTGCGCACCCACCTTGAACGGCTTGTGTTCCGGATCCTGGGGAGGCACTACGCAGTACGTCACCGCTTGGCCTTCGAACTTCACGGTTCCGACTGCGCCAAGCTGAACCGCCGGAACGATTCGCTCTCGGGCTTTCCCTCCCAGGGCCGATTGCGCCGCTTTCGCGTCGTATACGCCGGTTGATCTGAATGCGCCATCGTCTTCAGACAGGCCGAGAAGAATGAGCCCGCCTTCGGGCATATTCGCGAAAGCTGAAAGCGTCTCGTCGATATCCTTGGGCATGGCGCTAGCCGCGGCCTTCACCTCAACATTGAATGTGTCGTTGCCACTTTCACGCAACCGCGCTACGGTTTCGGGGATATTTACCGGCTGCATTCTCAAATGCCCTCCATGGTCTCAGCCCCACATTGATAGATACCTAGATACTTACATTGATACTTCAGAAGTATCAAGGAAAGTATCAAGGAAAGTATCGAGGAAAGTCTCAATGTGCCGGGGTTTGGTTCGTCGTCAAGCTCTCCGAATGGTGACGGGTAGCTACGGACGTAATCGGTAGCGCTGGCCCCGCGCGGTTGGGACATCATTGGTGAGTTCCACCTTGCCCGCGGTGCGCAGCGCCTTGAGGGCCGGGGTGACTTGGCCTACCGACAGGCCGGTTCGGTCGATGATCTCGCTTTTGCGTAAGCCAGCGACATGGCCGTCGAGAGCCTAGGTACCGTTTTGGTACCATAGTGTTCATGGCTATGAATCTAAGGCTCACACCCGAGGTCGACGAGAGGCTCACGTCCATAGCGGCGATGGACGGCGCTTCTAAGCAGCAAGTCATTGCAAATCTCATTGATGAGCGATTTGAACGCGATGCCGCCCGCCAGTTCGCAGAACGCGAGCTCAGCGCGTTCTTCGATTCTCGCCAGGACTTGATGGATCGACTCCGGGACGCGTAATGCACCCTCGATCAGTTCTACGTCTGGAATCTGTCGGTCCTTGGCTTGAGCAACACGGATTCTACGCTGGGGATAGGGGACTGATCGCCGCTGCCTTGGAGCGGCCGTGGCTCACTTTCGAGGGGCAAGACCTCTATCCCGATGTGTGGTCGAAAGCCGCCGCACTTCTGGTCGGCGTTATTTCTACCCGTCCTTTCGTGGACGGGAATAAACGAGCCGGTGTGTTGCTCACGGTGCTTATTCTGCGCTCATACGGGGTGCCGGTGACTCACACCGCGTCGGATGACTGGTTCGATCTTGCCACTTCAGTAGCTGTCGAGCGGCAAGGTATCGAGGATATCGCGATTCGTTTGCGTTCGATGGTTGAGAAGCCATGGAATCCACGGTGACGCAGGTGATGTCACGGCGGAAAACGATTCACAACCACTGACCGCTTCATGTGCCCCGATTACCGGGGCGCGTGGGTCGGTTCGTCGTCAAGCGAAAGCGATGTTCAGCTGATTCTCTGAGATTGAATCATTGATTCAGCCTGCGCGCTTAAGTAGAATCATCACCATGACTACCACAACAGCGCCACAAAAAGAGGGCACGCGAACCACAGTCCGGTTGAGCCCGGAAGTGCTGGCTGCCGCCCGGAAACTGCAGGAGACCAAGGGGTTGTCCCTGTCGGATGCCGTGAACGAGCTTGCCACTTTGGGTCTCGAGCGCGAACGCCCGAAGAAGAAGTTCGTGCTGCCGGAGTTCGATTACAAGCCAAAGGTCGACGTCACCAACGTCGGTGAAGTGCTCGGGATCGAAGAAGAAGAGGAATGGCGCGGAAAATATGATCGTTGACGCAAACGTTCTGATCTATGCGCTCGGCGCGCCGAGCCCTCATACGGAATCGGCGCGCGTTTGGTTGAGTGACGCTCTCAACGGTGAGGAAAGGGTGGGATTTCCGTGGGTTTCGCTGCTGGCGTTCCAGCGAGTGACCACGAACAGGCGGATCACGGACAATCCACTCACTGTCGAACAAGCATGGAGTGCGGTGGAGACGCTTCTGCGCGCCGACCAAGCCTGGATCCCTCAGCCCGGTCCGCGGCACGGAGACATCCTCGGCCGCTTGCTTCTGGGGTCTGGGGCGACCGGGAACCTGGTCACCGACGCCCACATCGCCGCATTGGCCATCGAGCACGGTACGACCGTGTGTTCTTTCGACAGCGACTTTGCGCGGTTCCCGGAGGTCCGCTGGTTCAACCCCGCGCACTAAGTCAGCAAAGGGTGGCAAAGGGTATTCGCAACCATAGGAGGGGGTGCGAACTAGCCATGAGGGTGCGCCGGTTCCCTCCAGTTCTCGATCGTCAGGGACGGCACGCGACGGAACTCGGAGGTATTAGCAGTTACTAACACCAGCTGGTAAGCGGCGGCTTGTGCGGCGATCCATAAATCATTCGGTCCGATCGGTTTACCCTCGGATTCGAGACGTTGTCGGATATCGGCGTACGCCTCAGCTGTCGCGGGGTCGACCTCGATGCACGGGTAGTTCTTGGCTAGATCGTGTACGAATTGTGTGCGACGGGTGGACGCATTCATACTCTTCCGTGCTCCTAAAAGCAGTTCGCCTAAGACAAGCGTGGAAAGTCGGAGTTCTCCAGCATCTGTGACTTGCAAGCGTTTCACTACGTGCGCATTGCTCCGTCGGATTGCGTCAATCCAAATGTTTGTATCCAATAGGTACGCCACGAGTCACTCCCAGGCGGGAACGTCGTCAAGAGGCAGTTCCTCTGGCTCTCTGAAACCGTCGGCCCAACCATCAGGCAGACCATCCGTAATCGAATCGATGATGTCCATAGCAGAGGGTCGTTCCGGCATCATCGGCGAGGACATGTTGGACTCCTAGAGTGCAGTGTATATACGCGTGAGTATAACCATTGCGTTGAGCGTTCGGAAAGCCTCGCAGGAGTGTTGGTGGGCGTCGAATACGCGAAAGTGGCGCGTTCTGGATTGCCTACGTCTTCCAAGGACTGATGACGGATACGCCCGTGCCGTTAAAATCCTTGGCGTTTCGGGTGGCAAGGGTGCATCTTTGAGCTGGCTCGGGCTTCACAACCTCAGAGATCACATTGGTATCGAGAATGATCATGACAGATCTGCCGCCCGAGCTTGACCTTCGCGTGGCGGGATTGTGAGATCTGCTCCACCGATTTCGCGCGCGGCCTCATACAGAGCCAATCCGAGGTTCCGCGGCCGCGTCCCCTCATCGATGAGTCACTCTCCGGCGGTGAGCTGCTTTACCAGATGCGTTGCGGCGCTCAGCCCGATCCGTGGGTTGGCGGTGCGGATGTCTTTCACGGCTTTGACGAAGTTGGTGGTGGGGTTGGTGCCTGTCTTCTTAAGCTCGTTGGTTGCCCAGGCCTTCGCCGCGTCCATGTCCGGGAAGAAGCCCACCAGTGATTCCTCCGGCGTTGGGCCGGTGGGGGCGAAGAGGCGTTTGATGCGGTAGAAAAACGAGTCGGGGTTATCAGTCATGGCCCCACCCTACGCGCGGGGAATAGACTTGCCTCATGCCCGAGGGTGATTCCGTCTATCAGCTGTCCAAACGCCTCCAATGGATGCCCGGCCGCGAGGTCACTTCCTGTTCGCTTCGCGTGCCACGCTTTGCGACGGTCGATTTCACCGGTATGGTCTGCGAGCGCGTCTGGCCCTATGGAAAGCACCTGTTTATGCAGTTTGGGTTGGAAGGCTATGAACCCCAGGTGCTGCACACGCATTTGAAGATGGAAGGCACATGGTCGATTCACCGGGCAGGAGCCCGCTGGCGCAAGCCCGGGCATACCGCGCGGGTGGTATTGCGGTTGGATGATCATGAGGGAGCGCCGTTGGGGAGCGGTACACCCCCGCCGGATATTGAGCTAGTGGGGCACTCATTGGGCTTAGTGGATGTGTTCCCGGCCAGTGAATACGACGCGCAGATGGGGTATCTCGGCCCGGATCTTCTTGCGGAGGACTTCGACTGTGATGAAGCCGTACGCCGGATCATGGCGGAGCCCGATCGGGAAATCGGCCGCAGTTTGCTGGACCAGCACAGGTTGGCCGGGATCGGCAATGAATACCGCGCAGAGATCTGTTTCCTCGCAGGGGTGCATCCCGCGAGGAAAGTAGGAGAGCTGGGGGAGGAGAAGGTCGCCTCAATGGTGGAGATTGCCCGGCGGCTCATGTGGGCGAACAAGGATGAGCCTGTGCGCGTATCCACCGGCGTGAAACGCGCGGGGGAGACCAGCTACGTCTTCGGTCGCAATAACAAACCGTGTAGGCGTTGCACCACCTTGATCACCAACGGATTCCTGGGCGGCGAGGGCGACCTGGAGCGCGTGATCTGGTGGTGTCCTCAATGCCAGCCGGAGCCATCCTTTGATTAACACTAAAACCCTCCCGCCGAAACGATGGTGGCTTCCCGAAATAGCCTCTGAACTGGATAATGCATCAACGCATCTTGATCTGCTCTCTCGCGTTAGATTATCTTTGAGGCATGAGGACCACGATAAATTTGCCGCCGAGGATCATAGAGAAAGCAAAAGAACGCGCCCGTGAAAAGAACGTCACGCTGAGTTTGTACGTCGAAGAAGCGGTTCGTTCAGCACTCAGCAAAGACGAGAGCACCCCAAGCGAGTCGGTTGTTAAACTCCCGACATTCAACTGCGGAGGACCTGCTTTGATAGATCTAGAGGACAAAGATGCGTTATGGGAGGCCCTCGATGATCGTTCCTGACGTGAACGTTCTGGTTAACGCCTTCCACCCACCGTCCCCTCGACACGAAGTGGCTCGCCGGTGGCTGGAAGATGCTTTGATCCACCGTGAAACGCTCGGCCTTCTTGACGTTATTGCGACCGGATTCGTGAGGGTGATGACCAATCCCAAAGTTTTTTCCGAGCCATTAACCGGTTCTCAAGCTCTAGGTGCAGTTGAAATGCTCATGAGAAACCCTAACACTGCTTTGATACGTGCTAACGATTCAACCTGGCCGATATTCCAAGAACTCGTTGAGTCGTATGAACTTCGGTCCAACGACATTCCTGATGCCTGGATTGCAGCGGCGGTGATCGGAGAAGAAGCCACCCTTGTTAGCGACGACCGAGGTTTTGGCCGCTTCCCAGATCTGAGATGGAAAACTCTGCCTGAATCCGTGAGTAACCCTTAAACGGAGTTAGACCTCCGCGCGCGGGCCGGCGCCTTTTTCTTTGATGGCGCGGCGGATGAAGAACGCGCCGAAACCAAGCAGGATCAATAGGAGAATCACGTAGACGACCTTGGAGTACTGGTCCACGTAGCCGGTGACTGTTTCCCACTGGTCGCCCAAGACAAAACCAAGGTAAATCAGGATCGCGTTCCAGATCGCGGATCCGAAGGTGGTCCACAAACCGAAGGTGACCAGGCTCATCCGGTCCAAGCCCGCGGGGATAGAAATCAACGAGCGGATACCAGGAATAAGACGTCCAAAGAAGATCGAGGGTTTGCCATACTTATCAAACCACGCGAGGGATTTGTCCACGTCGGAGACCTTGACCAGCCACATCCAATCGGCGATCTTGCGCAGGCGGTCCGCACCCAGCCATGCGCCGAGTCCGTAGAGCAGGTACGCGCCGACGACGGAGCCCAGTGTGGCAAAAATGAAGACAGAGACGAAGTTCAGGCTGCCCTTCGCCACTGTAAAGCCAGCCAGGGGAAGAACCACCTCAGACGGAATCGGGGGGAAGAGGTTCTCCAGCAGAATCGCGATACCAACACCCGGCGAACCGAGCGTTTCCATGAGGCCGACAATCCAGTTAATGATGGAATCCATTTGCCTTATTCTGCCTTATACCGGGCGTTTTCCTAAACGTTTCGGCCGTGTTGTCACGAAATGTCGGTGGACCAGGTGTGAACCGGGGCGTCAGATGCTTGATTAGCCAGGTACGCCTTCAAGACCTGTGCAACGGCCTCATGGCGTTCGGGCGTGTCCGGTGCGGTGCCAGCGCCGACGTTGTCCAGGGCGGCGAGCTGCCACGCGGCGCCGTTCTGGCCGGTATCCACGCGGTCAGCGATGATGCCAAGGTACTTGTCGGCCAGCTCCGGTGTGACGTTGAGAAGCTCAAGGCCCGTGCGTGCCTGTTGCAACAGGTGGTCGATGACCAAGTCTGTGACGTTGATGCGGCCCAGGGTCGGCCACCACACTCGTGCGTTCAGGCCGTCGCGGGCACCGGCGAAGAAATTCTCTTCGGCGGTTGTGAACGGAAGGCGCGACCACACGGGGCGGGTCTGTTCGCCTAAGTACTTCACCATTCCGTAGTAGAACGCCGCATCGGCGATGATGTCAGATGCCGTCGGTCCGGCGGGCAGCAGACGATTTTCTACGCGGATGTGGCTGAGTTCGGTGTTCGGATCATAAATCGGGCGGTTCCAGCGCCAGATGGTTCCGTTTTGGAGGTTCAGGTAGTGCAGGCTGGGGCTGTCACCGACCATGCGTGGGTTGCCCGCAGACTTCCGGTCCTCCGGCAGGAGAGGGGAGAAGTAGTAGACGTTTTCTTCAAAAAGGTCGAAGACGGATGTGATCCACCGCTCACCGAACCACACGCGTGGGCGCACGCCTTGGTGCTGCAGCTCCTTGGTGCGTGTGTCAATGGACTGTTCGAACACCGGAATACGGGATTCGTGCCACAGGCGGTGGCCGCAGAAAAGCGGCGAGTTCGCGCTGACCGCAACCTGCACCCCGGCGATAGCCTGCGATGCGTTCCACGCATCCGGGAAGCGGTGCGGGGCGACCTGGAGGTGCAGCTGCATGGACGTGCACGTCGATTCCGGGGCAATTGATTCGAACTCCTGGAAATAGCGCTCTTCCCGGCCGAAGTTCAGCTCCACCAGCTCACCGCGGGACTGCAGAATTGCGTTGTCCAGTGCGCTGTAGCGGTTCTCCTTCGTCATCCACTCCGGGTCATGGAGGAATTCGCTGGTCATCGTCGGCAGAGTGCCGATCATCGCCAAATGCGCATCCGCTTTGCGGGCGGCTTCGTGGACCTTCGTGAGGCGCTCCACCAGACCGTCGTGAAGCTGTGTGAGCCCATCGCCCTCAATGGACAGCGGCGGGTGGTTGAGCTCCACGTTGTACGCGCCCACCTCCGACTGGTACTCGTCGCCGAGGTGGGACAACACCTCCTGGTTGCAGCGCTTCGGCTGCATGTTGTCATCCACCAAGTTCAGTTCGAGTTCCAGCCCGATCGTGCCGTGATCGACAAACTCGGCCTCCTGGAGGTGCTGGTCAAAAACCTCCAAGTCGTCGAGAAGAATTTTGCGGTACTTCGTCCGCTGTTTCGGCGTATAGGACTTGGCGGATACGGCGTCTCCCATGGGGAACAACTTTATACGCAAATGCAGCGTGGGCGATGTGCCGCACGCTGCACGTGGTGAGAAGTCAGTGGATTTACTTCTGTGCGCGGTACCAGGTGATCAGCGCGTCCGTCGAAGCGTCGCCCGTGTCCGGGGTCTCAGCGCCGGAGACCGCCGCGGCGAGCTGGTTGGCCTGCTCCTTGCCCAGCTCCACGCCCCACTGGTCGAAGGAGTTGATGTCCCAAATAACACCCTCGACGAAGGTGATGTGCTCGTACAATGCAATGAGGGAACCCAGCGCGAATGGGGTGAGCTGTTCCGCCAGAATCGTCGTTGTCGGGCGGTTGCCTGGCATGACCTTGTGGGGAGCGAGCTGCGGATCCACGCCAGCTTCGACGATCTCTTCTTCCGTGCGGCCGAAGGCCAAGACCTTCGTCTGCGCGAAGAAGTTGCCCATGAGCAGATCGTGCATGGAGCCGTCACCGCTTGCCGTCGGCAGGTCCTCGTGCGGGTTAGCAAAGCCGATAAAGTCCGCCGGGATCATCGACGTTCCCTGGTGGATCAGCTGGTAGAAAGCGTGCTGGCCGTTCGTTCCCGGCTCACCCCAGAAGACCTCGCCCGTTTGGTATTCAACGCGGCTGCCGTCCTTGCGGACAGACTTGCCGTTGGACTCCATCGTGAGCTGCTGCAGGTACGCAGGGAAGCGGGACAGGTCTTCGGAGTAGGGGAGCACCGCGTGGGTCTGGGCACCATAGAAGTTGCGGTACCAGACGTTGAGAAGGCCCATCAGAGTGGGGATGTTCTCACGGATCGGGGCATCACGGAAGTGCTCATCCATCGCGCGGAAGCCATCGAGGAAACGCATGAAGTCCCGCGGGCCGATCACGGCCATGAGCGACAAACCGATCGCGGAATCAACGGAGTAACGTCCGCCAACCCAGTCCCAGAAACCGAACATGTTGGCCGTGTCAATGCCGAACTCCGCGACCTTCTCCGCGTTCGTGCTCACCGCGACGAAGTGTTTCGCGATCGCGGATTCATCGCCATCGAACTGTTCCAGCAGCCAGCGCTTCGCTGCGTGCGCGTTGGACAGGGTCTCCTGGGTGGTGAAGGTCTTCGACGCGACGATGAAGAGCGTTTCTCCCGGGTCGCAGTTATCCAGCACTGCAGCCATATCCGCCGGGTCCACGTTGGAAACAAACTCCGCGCTAATCCCCGCCGTCGCGTAGCTGCGCAGTGCCTTCACGGCCATGGCGGGGCCGAGGTCAGAACCGCCGATGCCGATGTTGACGACCTTCTTGATCGTGTGGCCGGTGTGCCCCAGCCATTCACCGGAGCGCAGCGAAGAAGCAAAATCACGCATGCGGCCCAGAACCTCGTGGACGTCTGCCGCCACGTCCTGGCCATCGACGCTCAGGTCTTCTTCAACTGGCAGGCGCAGCGCGGTGTGAAGAACAGCACGGTCCTCCGTGGAGTTGATGTGCTCCCCGCCAAACATAGCGGCCTTGGCGCTATCCAAGCGTGCGGCCTCAGCCAGAGCAACAAGACCGTCCACAACCTCTGTGTCCACCAAGTTCTTCGACAGGTCCACGTGGAGACCCGCGCCATCAAAAGTCCAGTCGGACGCCCGCGACCCTTCGTCGAAAAGCTGGCGAAGCGTCACATCCTTCTTCTGCGAATACAGCTGCTCAAGTGCAGTCCAAGCCGGGGTAGTGGCAATTGATGAGTTCGTGGATGGGCCCGAGGAAGAAGAATCAGTCATGGTGGCGATTCTAGCGCCGGTTGCACGCGGGTGCTGGGAAAAATTTTGGAGCCTTCCGAAGAAGGCTCCATGTAGCTCCAAGTAAAGGTGCGTCCTAGAAACGCGAACTTTTAGTTCTGCTCTGCGTCAACGCGCAGGCGGCCCTTGCGCAGCTCCTCAGCATCCAAAACGCCGTTGCCGTCCGCGTCATCCTTCTCCAGGGACAGGAGGCTGCCACGAGTCAGATCGACCATGCCCTCTTCACAATCTGCGTCACCCTGGCAGATCTCCCACTGCAACGGAGGGTTGGTTCCCTCAATCACCGCGATGTCCGCGTTTGCAGCCTTCGACGGCTCAGCCTCAGCGGAGGTTGCCTCAGCGGAATCAGAGGATGCGGAAGAAGACTCTACTGCGCTCTCAGAAGACGCAGGCGCAGACTGGCTAGCCGTCGCTGCGTCTTCGCCAGAAGAAAGGTTCGGGTCAACGCCCTGCCCGCAGGCTGCGAGCGGGAGGGTCAAAGCGGCGGCTGCAACGATGGCAGCGAAAGGACGGACGCGGCGGGTAGCTTTCTGGGTTGTGCTCATACCTCCGGTATTTTAAGTGCTTTTTCGAATCTTGCAGTGTGAACGAAAGATAAAACCACACGAAATCTTGATTGACATCTCGATTGAGCCGCAAAAGCAGATAGCAGCGGGCAATTTCTGCACAATGGGAACCATGAGCATTGTCAAAATCAACGCAATTTCTGTCCCCGAAGGCGCAGGCCCCCACATCGAAGAGCGTTTCGCTGCCCGCAAGCACGCAATTGATAGCCAACCCGGATTCGAAGGCTTCCAGCTGCTGCGTCCCGTCAAGGGCGATGACCGCTATTTTGTGGTCACCCGCTGGGCTGATGAGGAGTCTTACACCGCGTGGCGCGAAGGCGAAGGTCACGCGTCCGCACACGGCCACGGCGAGGGCGAACAACCACGCACACCCGTCGCTAGCAAGGCTGAGCTCCTCGAATTCGAAGTCGTCCTCGACTCCTTGGAGAAGTAGTTTTTCGGTTCAAACCCGGGCTCTACCCAGGTTTTCTAACCTGGGTACTACCCCAGCTTGCCCCGACCAAGCCGCAACAACGTTGCTGCAAGGTTGGGGCCTTCTTCTCCCAGCTCATCGCGGAACTGGTTGATAATAGCTACTTCCCGCGTGTGAACAAGGCGAGTTCCGCCGGAGCCCATACGCGTCTTCCCAATAGCTTTGGAGATCTCCGTTCGCCGTTTCACCGCGTCCAAGATCACGCCGTCCAACCTGTCAATTTCCTCCCGGTACTTCTGAATCTCCGCATCGGACAAGGGATCATCAGTGCCAGACGGCATGCGGATTTCGAAGTCACTCATAGCTCCACATTCTGCCACGGCTTAACGCAATGGCCGAAGTAACGTGCGGATAACGTGTGAGGTGTTGCACCGGGAATGTTGTTGTCCGGCGCGGAATTACACTTGTGTGAAAAGCATTTTTCGATTCACGGTTAGAAACAGACATTAATGCGTACACGCAACACGATTTCGGGGGAGTAAGGATGGCACAGGCGGGAATGACGGATGCAGGGATGACAGGCGCAGCGATGACGGGTGCAAGGAATCGTTCTGCGGATCTGACGCTGGGGTTGAACCCGCAGCAAAAAGCAGCGGTGGAGCATAGCGGGTCACCGCTTCTTATCGTCGCGGGCGCAGGCTCTGGCAAGACGGCCGTGTTGACGCGGAGGATTGCGTACCTTCTCCAAGAGCGCGGAGTGGCGCCGTGGGAAATTCTTGCCATTACCTTCACCAACAAGGCCGCTGCGGAAATGCGGGAACGTGTGGCCGCACTCATCGGACCGCAAGCGGAACGCATGTGGGTGGCTACGTTCCACTCCGTGTGCGTGCGCATTTTGCGGCAGCAGGCCCAGCTTATCGACGGCTTGAATACGAACTTCACGGTCTACGACGCCGACGACAGCCGGCGGCTGCTAGGGATGATCGCGAAAGATTTCAACCTTGATTTAAAGAAATTCTCGCCCCGGACGTTGGCAAACGTTATCTCGAGCTGGAAGAACGAGTTGATTACGCCCCAAGAGGCGAAGGCAACGGCGGAAACGACGAAGAATCCGTTCGAGCTCACCGCGGCGGGTGTTTACGGCGAATATCAAAAGCGCCTTCGTCAGGCTAACTCTTCGGACTTCGATGACCTGATCGGTGAGGTCGTCTTCATGTTCAAAAGGCATCCCCAGGTTGTGGAGTACTACCGGCGCAGGTTCAAGCACGTGTTGGTCGACGAGTATCAGGACACCAACCATGCGCAGTATGAATTGATCCATACGTTGGTGGGGACTGGGGACCCAGAAGAGACGTTCAGTCTGGCGCCGGAACTCGCCGTCGTGGGTGATTCTGACCAGTCGATCTATGCGTTCCGCGGAGCGACGATCCGCAATATTGAGGAATTTGAGCGGGATTACCCTAACGCGACAACGATTTTGTTGGAGCAGAACTACAGGTCAACGCAGAACATTCTGGAAGCCGCCAACGCGGTGATCTCGCAAAATGAGGGACGCCGGCCGAAGAACTTGTGGACGGATCAGGGGGCCGGGGAAAAGATCGTCGGCTACGTGGCGGACAACGAGCACGATGAGGCACGCTTCGTCGCTAGCGAAATTGATGCGTTGACCGATAAGGGCGTGAACTACTCCGACATTGCCATTATGTACCGCACGAACAATTCTTCCCGTGCGTTGGAAGACATCTTTGTTCGGTCAGGCATTCCCTACAAAGTTGTCGGCGGCACGCGATTTTATGAACGCAAAGAAATCCGTGACGTGATCGCGTACTTGAAGGTTTTGGATAACCCTGAAGATGAAGTCAGTCTGCGCCGCATCATCAACGTGCCCAAGCGGGGGATCGGCGACAAAGCCTTGGCGATTGTGGGGCTCTACGCCGACAACCATGAGATCAGCTTCAACCAGGCGCTCGCCCGCATTGCCAGCGGCGAGACAACCGGCGATGACATGCTGAACTCCCGGTCGCGTAACGCCATCAGTGGTTTCGTTGAGATGCTCCACGGCGTGCGCGAGGAGATACCCCAGCTGTCGAATGAAATCACTGGAAAGCCGGACCTGGGCCGGGTGGTGTCACGCATCTTGGACGTAACCGGGTACAAGGCTGAGCTGGAATCATCGAATGATCCGCAAGATGGCGCGCGCTTGGACAACCTCAATGAGTTGGTATCGGTCGCGCGTGAGTTTTCCTCAGACGCGGCTAATGTACTTGCGGTGGGCCTTGAGGAGCCAGACTGGGATCCGGAAAGCGGGGAACCGGAGCCCGGATCGCTCCAGGCTTTCCTGGAACGAGTCGCGCTTGTCGCGGACGCGGACCAGATTCCCGAGCATGATCAAGGCGTAGTCACGCTCATGACCCTTCATACGGCGAAGGGACTCGAGTTTCCCGTCGTGTTTGTCACCGGATGGGAGGATGGCCAGTTCCCACACCTGCGCTCCTTGGGTGACCCGAAGGAACTCGCTGAAGAACGCAGGCTGGCGTATGTAGGAATTACGCGTGCCCGCCAACAGCTCTTCCTCACGCGCGCTATGTTGCGCAGCTCTTGGGGGGCCGCGGTGACCAACCCGGCCAGTCGCTTCCTCGCAGAAGTCCCGAAGGACCTCATCGACTGGCGCAGGGAAGAACCGCAACGCTCCTACAGTTCCGATGCCTGGGGCAGTTCCCCGGGGTTCTGGTCAAGCCCGTCTTCCTCAACACCCCGTTCCTCCCGCCCACGCCGCGGCCGGTCAACATCGGCAGCGGCGGCAGTGAACAAAAATCTTCAGTTGTCAGTGGGCGACCGGGTCAACCACGCGAAATACGGTCTAGGGACCGTCGTATCAATGGAAGGATCCGGTGCACGGGAAACAGCCACCATTGACTTTGGCTCTTCCGGAACGGTCCGCCTGATGCTGATCGGCGGCGTCCCGATGGAGAAACTCTAGTCGGGCTGTTTGCTGGCTGGACATCGTTTAGTTGGACGTCCTTCTTACTGGACGTAGACCCCGCGCTCTGCCAGCCACGGAACCGGGTCTACGGCGTTGCCGCCGCCAGGGCGCACTTCGAAGTGGAGGTGCGGTCCTGTGGAGAACCCTTCGCTGCCCATGCCAGCGATCTTTTGGCCCGCAACGACGCGCTGACCAACGGTGACGTCGATCGTGCTCATGTGCCCGTAGACGGTGATGGTGCCGTCATCGTGCTGGATGCGCACCCACTTGCCAAAGCCCTGCGCCGGACCGGCGTCGATCACGGTGCCGTCCATTGCAGCGCGAATCGGTGTGCCGATCACATTCGCGATGTCAATGCCGTTGTGCATTGAGCCCCAGCGCATGCCGTACCCAGAGGTGAAAGTACCCTGCGCAGGCATGACCACCTTCCGGCCAGCGGGGCCAACACCGCTTTGCGGAACGACCCTGCTCATCGGTGCTTCGGATTCGTTGTACGTCGGCAAACTGCGCGGGTCGTACACGATGCTGTATCCCGCGCCGGAAATGGTAGCGCCGGATTTGAAGATGTCATCGAGTGCCTTGCCCATGTTCGGCAAGGTATGTGCAAAACCGTCGACGGGTGTGCCGTCGACGGAGAAGCTCAACGCGCCGGCAGGGACTGCGGTGACGCACAGGGCAACCGCCGCTGCGGCAGCGACGAAACGTCGTTTCATATCGTCCTTCTCTCGTTCCTCTAGCGGACATCGGAGACCGAATCCCGCGGAGTCGGGGAGTGGTGTCGGGGAACTGGGGAATTTTTCCAGCCCGAATAACGCTAACCGCGTCGCGGCAATGAATCAATCCTTTTTGCCGCTTAAAGTTGCTGGTAGACCCTGAATAATGGTCGTTTTGGGGTTCCAGATCAGCCTTCAGTGCTGGTAACAGCTGTTATGGATGTTATTGATGTGACTAATGTGACAAAAGTGAATTATTCGCCACCGTGGCGGGCCGGGGGTGGTTGACGGGGGTAATAAGAAGCGGCCCGGCGGGGTGCCGGGCCGCGTGGGCGACTGTTAGGGCAGTCGTTTACCTGCGGGATGTTTATCTCGACCGTGCACGACGGTTATGTTTCGCGGTATCCAGCCGGATCGACGCTGCGGTGGAAGAGGAGGCCCACCAAGGCAGCGATGAGGGGAGCGCCGATGAGCAGAACTAATGTGGGGCCAACTCCCAGGTGTGCGTACTGGCGGTCGCCATAGTTGGTGATTGCGCCGTTGATGTCGTGGACGGTGCGTTCGCTCCACAGCATGGCCATCACCGTGCCTGTCACAGTGCCGATCAAGGTAGATACGCCAGCCATGAGGGCGGACGACCACGCGCTGACCTTCGGTGGAAGCGCCGGGTCCGCACCGATGGCAGAGAGCACGGCGAACTGACGGGACGTCGTGCGCATGGACACCAGTGAGAGAAGTGCAATGATGACCGCGATCGCCCCGAGTAAGCAGGCAACAACGATCCATGGAATCCACGGTGACTCCGCGTCGCTTGCGGTGAGCACCGTGGCAGTGATGGTGTTGGATACGGTTCCCAGGTACTCATACAGAGCGTGCTGGTCCTTGTAGGTCAAGGGCCGGTCACCGGTCAGGATAGTGCTCATATACGTCGGCGTCACGCCTAGCTCATCAAACACTGCTTGGGTGAACAGGTAGCCGCCTTCGGTTGTCGGGAGAGCTTCCACAACTTCGACGTCTTCGATGGTCTTTTCTTCCACCGTGATGTTGCCTTCATCGTCAGCACGCATAGCTACGACAGGCATCCGGTCGTGCGGCAAAATTCCCTTCGGGGCGATGACGGCTCGGCGGGAAAGGGCATCAAGGGCGCGTTGCTTGTCTTCTTCGGAGTCAAAGGTAAAGGCCGCGAGTGAATCCTCGTTCGCCAAGATGCTTCTGCCCTGGAACGGTGAGTTCTGGGTCCCGTAGTAGCGGTAAGGGAGGCACTCCCGTGCGGCATCAGGGTTGGTCGCCGGATCGCGGCTCGGATCCAACACACCTTCTTCTGGATTCCCCTCTGGATTTCCTCCGTCGCTGTCGCTTTCATAGATGGCCGTCATGTACTCCTCACCGTTGGGGGCGGTGGCGAAGACACAGTTGAGCTTGACTTCGACGAGGGCGCCCGGATCGGCAGAGCCGTAGAGGTCGTGGCGCTGGTGGGCCCCGGTCACTTCGGTGACGTGTGCAACGGCATCGTCGGCAGCGCTGGGTTTCCGGTTTTGTATCGCCTCTTCGGCGTTCTCACCCACACTGGCGGTGTGGTCATACACCGAATCAAAGACATTGATGTGAACAGCCGACGGGTTATAGGTCTTCAGGGCTAGTTCGGTTTCGGACTTGGGCATCGCGGAAAAGTTGGCAGTAAGGCCAACGACGAACAGTACTAGGGAACTAAGCAGCGCGATGGCAGGGGCGGAGCGCAATGCGTTGCGGGACATTTCCCGGCCAGCAAGGCGGATGTGAAGCGGACCCCGCAGTCGCGACAGTGCGTAGATAACCAGCGGTGCGCACAGCGCGATGCCCGTAATCGTCAGGGGCAGTGAGAACGGGGAGGCGACCCAGAAGGGCAGGGTCCCAAACGGGATAACCGATAATGCACCGCCAACAGCAATCAGAATCGGGCCAACCACAAACCATGGTCTAAAGCGCATGACTTTATCCGGGGATGCGCCGGCGATACCCCGGGCGATGGGCATGCGCGCAGCTACGAAAGCGGGAATCGCAGCGGCAATAACGCAGGCGGCGATCGCCGCGACGATTGCGGCGGCAATCGGCGCCCAATCAAGAGCCATCGGCCACTGCGGGTAGATGACTTTCCAGTAGGCCGCCGCGCACGCGAGGCCGAGCGCGGTGCCCAACAGCGCGCCGATCAGCCCGGTGATCACGCCGTAGGAGACGACGGACAGCCAGATATGGCGGCGCGCAGCGCCCTGCGACTGCATAAGCGAGAAGTCACGGGCACGCCGGGAAGCGGAGAAAGCAAAGACCGGAAGGACAAAGAGGAAGAGGAGGATCGCCAACGTCAGCGAAAATGTTTCACCAATCGGCTCATACGGGAATCCATCGCGGTAGGGCGCTACGTCCCGGAAGGACGGGTAGACTTCACTCGCCGGTGGTGGGTTGTCCGTCACGTCCTTCGACTGCACCACAAAGCCGGCTTTATTCAACGCCTTGACATCCTGCCAGTTCATGGGGCGCGAACCGGATAGATACCAGTTAATCAACACTCGCTCGTCTTCGTATTCCGCGCTGGAGAACTCCTCCGGTTTCATCAACGACGGTTCGCGCACCAGTGCGTCGTAGGACGGCGTGCGGTCCGCGACCGTGAGTTGTTTACCGTCCACCGCTATCACATCACCGACGCTGATGTCATGCTCATTCATGACGGAGCCAGGAAGGGCGATCTCACCCACGGGAGGCAGGGGTGAGCCCGGTACAGCCTTGATTTGGCGCACATCCAGCTCAAAGTTGTCACCGTTGAAGCGGGCTGCGGCAAATTTTCTCAGGTCTAGGGTTACATCGAAATCCGGTGCGGCTTCTTTAAGCAGCTGGTATTCGGACGTGCCCTCCGCGATGGGATCCCCGTCGCAGGACGACGAAATACCGTCTACGGACTGTTCGCAGATCCCACCCTGGAATTCCACGGAGTTTCGCCGTGACTCCGCATTATCCTGCGTATAGGTCGAGTCCGTCAGCAGCATCGATCCACTGAAGTACGCGATGGGGAGCAGGATCAGAAGGATTCCGGCGAGCGCGATCCACGGATGCTCGCGCATGTCCCGCCAGGTGGGGCGGGCCGCGGCTGTGATAGCACTCATGGCTAGCTCACCTTCCCGTCGCGCATCATGACTGTGCGGTCAGCCCAGCCCGCGAAACGCGGTTCGTGGGTCACTAGAATCGCGGCGGCACCAGCATCAACGCGTGCGCGCAAAAGAGCGATGACATCATCAGCGGTCGCCGTGTCCAGCGCACCCGTCGGTTCGTCTGCAAGCACGAGCTTTCGCTTACCGACGAGCGCCCGCGCGATCGCAACCCGCTGCGCCTGGCCGCCGGAAATCTCATCGGGGTAACGGCCAGCCAGGCCGCCGAGACCGACTTCCTCCAACGCGGCCTCAATCTGTGCGGAAATATCACCCGGTTTCGCCCCATCGAGTTCCAGGGGCAAAGCCACGTTCTCACCGACCGTGAGCGTGGACAAGAGGTTGTAGTGCTGGAACACAAGGCCAATGTGACGGCGGCGCAGCTTCGCGGTCTTCCCGCGTGATAGCCCGGACGCCTCCACCCCGTCGATAAGCACCTGCCCTGAATCTGCTGGTTGGAGGAGACCCGCGACGTTAAGAAGCGTCGACTTTCCGGAACCGGACGGTCCCATCACCGCGACGAGTTCGCCCGGAGCGACCGTGAGTGAGACGTTGTCCAGCGCCGTCACGCGCCGCGGGCCGTCGCCGAAGGAGCAGCTGACATCGATCATTTCAAGGGGAGCGTTCATGACTTAGCCTTCCTTTCGGCTGTTCGAGGATTTTCTGGGAGCAGAGTTGGAGTTCGCGGCGTTGTTGAGCAGCGCTTCAACGCGGTCGAGGAAGCGGATGTCCGCCTCAAGGTCGAGGATTCGGCGCTCGCACATCAAGCGGTCGGCAGTAGGCACTGGGTTGAGACTGCGCATTTCCTTATTCGCCTCGCGGATTTGTTCCAGCACGAAGCGCCGCTGGGTGTCCATCAGGACGATGATGTCAATGTCGTCGCGCTTGAGTCCAAGCACGATCTTCATCACGACCTCATCCCGTTCCGCGGCTGGGCGCGTGACGGGGGTGGACCACCAGGCGTCTACTTCTTCCAGCCCAGCCTTTGTGAGCTGGTACGTCGTGGCCTCGTGGCCCGTGTGGGTGGGTGTCGTGCCCGTTGCAGCAATCAACCCGTCGCGCTCACACCGCGCGAGCGTTTGTGTCACCTGGCCCATGTTCAGATTCCATCTACCGCTCATGGTCTCGTGAAACCCGTGCTGCAGTTCCGCTGGCGTCGAGGGCTGATGGTGCAGCAATGCCAGCAGGGAATTACGCACACTCATGGTCGCTCCTTCCTGTATAGATATTTTTGGTTACTTAGCGATGGTTACTGGGTAACCTTCACTTACCGAGTAACTATAGGTTACTCAGTAACCTTACGTCAAGGTGTAGATCCGTTGGTGGGACCAAGAAGAAGCCCGGTCCCACTAGGTGGGACCGGGCTACAAGGTTAGCGGTGTGCGTTCAGCTGGCCTGTTTTTTACAGGTTGATGCCACGGGCAGCCAGCCACGGCACCGGGTCGATGGCGCCCTCGCCGGTCGGGTGGACCTCAAAGTGAAGGTGGGAGCCGGTGGAGAAACCGCGGGAACCCATGCCGGCGATCTTCTGGCCAGCGGTGACGCGCTGACCAGCAGCGCAGTCGATGGTCTCCATGTGGCCGTAGACGGTCACCGTGCCGTCGTCGTGGCGGATGCGGACCCAGTTGCCAAAGCCCTGTGCCGGGCCGGCCTCAATGACGGTGCCGTCCATCACGGACACGATCGGCGTCATAACAGCGTTGGCGATGTCGATGCCGTTGTGCATGGAACCCCAGCGCATCCCGAAGCCGGAGGTGAAGGCGCCCTCGGCGGGCTTGACGGCCATGGGTGCGCGCGCAGCCTGGTCAGCAGCCTCCCGGACCTCTTGGTACTTAACAGCCTTCCCCAGCTGTTCAGCAAGGTTGTCCACGGGCTTGTACTCGCTGATAGCGAGGATCTGCGGTGCTGCGATCGGGTCGGTAGCCTCGGCGGCATCCGCATCATTAGCAAGCTGGATATCGGACGGCTTAGCAGAGGCGTTGTTAGCGGCAGCTGCGGCAGTGACGCCGGCTGTGGATACAGCGCCGGTGGTGAAGGCGACGAGAGCGACGCGGCCCTTGTTCGGGGTCTGCTTACGGTGCTTGCCTTTGTACGCTGCCGGACGTGACGACGAGTTCACATGTACCTTCTTAGATCTTCCCGCGGTAACGATTGCTTCGTGGAATCGTGACCTAGTTGTTATCTACTCGACGTAACACTACTCATGGTTCGAGCGACATTCAACATATTTCTTACGGATTTCTCAGAACCTGGCGTCTACCTGGATCGCAGGCAGGTATTTAATCGTGTCGAGTGCCGTCTGCACGGCGTCCTCATGGGAGAGTAGGGGAGCAATGAGCAATAAGTCCAGTCCGCGTTCACGCACCCCGTCGTCCGCACCGTCGTCTGCCCCGTCGCACCCCCGCCGCAAGCCCCGTGCTGTGCGGTCACATCAGGATGCGCAGGCGAACGCAAAGGCCGCGCAACCTGCGACGATGCAGGAGCGCCTGAAGAAGATCGCCCCGGTGGTGGCAGTTCCGAATGTGGTGATGGTCTTGGCCATCATCGCCCTGAGCCTGGCCGGCTTGTTGCTCGGTGGCCACAAGCTCTCGGCGCTTCCTGCCACTATCGCGGAATCATGGTTCATCATGCATGCCGCGCCACTGGAATTCGATGGGGTGATTCTGGGCACACTTCCGCTTATGCCCGCTATCGCGGTCATCGCGTTCCTCGCGTGGCGCGTCCGTACGTCCACCATCAGTGCCGGGCGCAGCGTTGGGCAGCGTGGCCGAAGCAACAGTGGTCCCGTGAATCGAGCGAGCACAACGCCATCGGCTGAGCTGGACCTGCAGGACCTTTACGCTCTAGCTGCGCTGAGCGTCCTAATTCCCATCACTTTGTCGGGCATCGCCTGGTTCATGGTGATGGATGCATCCACTGTCTTCCCGGTAGCCACGCCGAACGTGTTCAAGGCCCTGTTCATCCCAGCCTTCGTGCAATTGCTGGGCGTTGTCTTTGGGCTACGTCCCGCTCAGTGGCGTGAGATCTTCCGTCAGGTCGGGGCGCCCGAATGGATCGTCGATGGGATCATCGACGGTCTGCGCCTGTGCGGCCGAATGTTCATGGCCGCAGCCGTGGTTTTTGTCATCGCCTTGTTCGCTTCCTACCCCCGCGTGCATGACCTGGTCAACCAGTACCCAGCGTTGGACGGCGGTAGCATCGCCGGGATTACGGCCGTGAGCTTCCTCTACGCGCCAAACGCCGTGATCGCCACCGCCGCGGTGCTCATGGGCGCGCCGTTTGAATTCGGCAACGGATCGGTTTCCCTTTTCGCCGCCAACCACGTTCCACTGCCACCGCTGCCGCTGTTCGGCGCGCTCCCACCGACGGTGTGGCCATGGGCCCCGGTCCTCATGCTCGTTCCGCTCGCGGTGTTCATCCACCACGCCCTTGGGGCCAATTCCCGCACGGAAGTCATGGCGGTTACCGCGGGCACCGCCGGAATCGTTGCCCTGATCAGCGGGCTCATGGCTGGTGGCGTTGCTGGCGCGTACGGCTGGGTCGGCGCCAACCCCTGGGTCTTCGCTTTAGGGGCACTCGCGTGGGCAGCGATCGTCGGCGGGGTAGCGCGCGGTGTCATGCAGTTTCGTTCCAACTAGGGTTCGCTCCAGCTAGGCAGAGTGAATCGGGCAGCACCAAGTAGACTGAGCAAACGTGGCAGAAACTTTCGGCATGGTGGGTAGAACACGCGTCGCCGTCTTGGTATCCGGAACAGGCACGTTGCTGCAATCGATCCTGGATAACCAGGGGCAGGAGTACTCGGTCGTACTCGTGGTTGCAGATGTTGCCTGCGCGGCGTTAGATCGCGCTGAAGCGGCGGGAGTTCCCACCGCGGTAGTGCCGCTCGGGGCAGACCGCGAGGAATGGAATAAGCAGTTGGCTGCGGCCGTCGATAAGCATGCTCCTGACATTGTTGTGTCGGCTGGTTTTATGAAGATCGTCGGTGCGCCGTTCTTGGAGCGCTTCGAGGGCCGGCTGATCAACACCCACCCTGCGCTCCTGCCGTCTTTTCCCGGTGCCCATGCGGTGCGTGACGCGCTTGCGTACGGCGTCAAAGTGACGGGAACGACCGTCCACTACATTGATGCCGGCGTGGATACGGGCGAGATCATCGCTCAGCGTGCCGTGGACATTCGCCCGGATGAGACTGAAGAAGACTTGCACGAACGGATCAAAATTGAAGAGCGCGCCCTCATCGTGGACGTTCTCCGCCGCGTGCTTCCCCCTGCTAATGACCCAAATGACCCCAATAACCACGGAAAGGTTCGGTTTGCAAATGGCTGAGACGACAGAAATCATCCCGATTAAACGAGCGCTGGTCAGCGTTTTTGACAAGACCGGGCTGGAAGATTTGGCCCGCGCGCTGGGTGAGGCGGGAGTGGAGATCGTCTCCACCGGATCGACCGCAGCGACCATCAAGGCCGCGGGGGTTGATGTGACTGAGGTCGCGGACCTGACCGGCTTCCCCGAGGTGCTGGACGGCCGCGTGAAGACGTTGCACCCGCGCGTCCACAGCGGCATCCTGGCAGACCTGCGCAAGCCAGACCACGCTGACCAGCTGGAAGAGCACGGTATTGAACCGTTCCAGCTCGTGGTAGTCAATCTGTACCCGTTCGAGGAGACCATCGCGTCCGGCGCGGGCTACGACGACGTTGTGGAAATGATTGACATCGGCGGCCCCGCGATGGTGCGCGCTGCGGCGAAGAACCACCCGTCCGTGGCCGTGGTTGTGAACCCCGAGGACTACTCGCAGGTGGCCGACGCAGTGCGCGGCGGCGGATTCTCTTTGGATCAGCGCCGCGAGTTCGCGTCCAAGGCCTTCACCCACACCGCGCGGTATGACACCGCGGTCAGCAACTGGTTTGCGCAGCAGCTCGGCCGCACCACGGAAAAGCAGCTCCGCTACGGGGAGAATCCACACCAAAGCGCTCATCTGCTTATCGACGAAGGCGGGGCCGGCCTTGCCAGCGCCACCCAGCACGGCGGCAAAGAGATGAGCTACAACAACTACCAGGACGCCGACGCTGCGTGGCGTGCCTGCTGGGACCACGAGCGCGCGTGCGTGGCGATTATCAAGCACGCCAACCCGTGCGGCATCGCGGTATCGGATGAATCCATCGCGGATGCGCACAAGAAGGCGCATGCCTGCGACCCAGTGTCCGCATACGGCGGCGTGATTGCCGTCAACCGTGAGGTCACCCTGGAACTCGCCGAGCAGGTGAAGCCGATCTTCACCGAGGTCATTGTTGCTCCCGGCTACGCGCCGGACGCCCTAGAGCTGCTGCAGACAAAGAAGAACCTGCGCATCCTGGAAGCAGAGCAACCGTTGCGCGAAGGCAAGGAGATCAAGCAGATCTCCGGCGGCACCCTGATCCAGGACCGCGACATCTACCAGGCTGAGGGCGACGACCCAGCCAACTGGACCCTTGCCGCCGGTGAGCCGTGCGACGAGGCCACCCTGGCCGACCTTCAGTTCGCCTGGAACGCGATCCGCTGCGTGAAATCCAACGCGATCCTAATCGCCCGAGACGGCGCCAGCGTGGGTGTGGGCATGGGCCAGGTCAACCGCGTCGATTCCGCGAAACTGGCCGTGGACCGCGCCAACACGCTTGATGAGGGCCGCAACCGCTCCAACGGTGCCGTCGCCGCCTCCGATGCGTTCTTCCCCTTCGCCGACGGGTTCCAGATCCTCGCCGATTCCGGTGTGACAGCTGTTGTGCAGCCGGGTGGCTCCATCCGCGACGAGGAAGTCATCGCCGCCGCCAATGAGGCCGGCGTGACCATGTACCTCACGGGGACACGTCACTTCTCCCACTAAGGGGTGGCTATTTGACACCCCGGAGGAACGGACCACCCCGGGGGAACCGACCACCCCGAAAACTGCCAGAATGTGCGCATTAGTCTGCACAATCGGGCACAATAATTGACGGATCAAAAGGTAAGGAGCGCATCATGTCGAACAATGAGTGGCCCAGCTTCGGCGGCAACGGAGGAAATTTCGACGACAGCGTCGACGATTTTGAAATTCGCTACGACGCGCCGCGAAGCTCGCAGTCAAGCGATTCCACTGCCCAGAACGCCGCATACGATGCGGGCTCGACCCGATACGATGCGCCCGTCAGCGAACCATACGGCGCGCCCGCCGCAGCCCCCGCGCAGTCCGGCCCGGACCCGTTCTACACCGGGTACATGCCGCCGGTGCAGCCGCCCGGATACGTCACGGAGAAGAAGGGCAACAACGCCGCTCTCTGGGCGCTAGTAGCGGTTCTTGCGCTGGCTCTCGTCGGCGGTGGCGCGTATGTCTTTGGCAAGCAGGGCGGCACCAACACCGCCTCCGGCGGCAGCGACGTCCCAGTGCCGCAGACCCCCGAGACATCTTCTTCCGCTTCCAGCGACGACTACACCTATGAAGAGGACACCGAGGAAGAAACCACCACTAGCTCCCGCAAGCGAAAGTCAACTTCGCCCGCCCGCGAGGCAAACGACACGGACTGCAATTTCTCCAACTACAGGCGCGAAACCAGCGTCACGTCGCAGGCCTTCGCGGAGCAGGTGTACTACGCCTTCGTAAGCGCGTGCCGGGCAGAAGATTCCTACAATGTCACGGTTGTAGCGAACAGTCCGGTAACGGGCTACAACTACACAATGACGTGTGGTCAACACAACGGTGGTGTGTTGTGCTCCGGTGGTAACAACGCGCAGGTCTACATCTACTAACTGATTCTTACTCCACTACCCTTAACAGGAAGCGGAGCCCTACCATGATGAACCAGACTTCAGCTCACAGCAATGCCGAAGACGGCAGCACCGTTGCAAAGAGAAACAGCAGGAAAACCGCACTGATTGCCGCGATGTCCGTTTTGGGTCTTGCTCTTGTTGGTGGGGGCATCTACGCGTGGAGCCAGCAGGCAAACGACGGCGAGAATGCAGCAGCTCAGGGTGATTCACAAACAAGCGAGACCGCACTTGTGGCAGCGAATGAGGGATCGGTGTGCGACATGGTTGGACACAAGCCTTTCACCTCGAATACGTCTCCAGGCTTCGCCGAGCAAGTGTTCAATGACTTCGTCACCGCCTGTGAGGCTGAGAACAAAGTGTCGGTTATGTTCGAATCAGAAAGCCAGATCACGGGAACGTCAATTGAGATGGCTTGCAAAGAGTACGACGAAGGTGTGCTGTGCACCGGCGACCAAAACGTAGAGGTATACATCTGGTGATGAGCAGGACCGCGATGACCCGTAGGGCAGGATTGACCGCAGCGGTTACTGCCGTTGCTCTTCTAACCGGCTGCACAATAGGGGAGCCCGGTAAGGGCGACAACGGGGCGTCGGGAAGCGCGCAAAGCGAAGAAGCCGGCCAGCCGCAAGTCTACGTGGACCCCAACGACCCGGAGAAGAAGAAAAAGTATGCGCCGCCAAAGGGTAGCGGAGAGCCCGGGGCTGCGGTGACAGACGATAACGCCAAGTCCCTCGGTGCTAGCATCAACCAAGCTATCCAGGAGGTGGTCGCTCAATACGGCGGCCAAGCTGCGGTTGGTATCGCTAACGGCGATGGTGCAATTTCCGTCGGCGATGCGTTAGATTTTCCTGCCTGGTCCACGATCAAGGTGCCCATCGCTATCGCCGCGCTACGCAGCAACCCGAACATGAGCGCGCAAGCGGCGTCGGCTATCCAGGTCTCTGACAATGAAGCGGCTAAAGCGCTGTGGGCCTCCATCGATCCTGCAGAAGCCGACAAGGTTCTAGCCGAAGGCAACAGTCCCGTTCAGATCCAGCGCGAAGTAACTCGCCCTGAGTTCACCCCGTTCGGACAAACCATCTGGAAGCCGACCGACCAAGCGAAGTTTGCGTCTAACCTCAAATGCATCGCCGGATCTGAAGAGGTACTGGGATACATGGGCCAGATCGCGGCCGACCAGCGTTACGGCCTGGGACAGATCGAAGGCGCACGCTTCAAGGGCGGCTGGGGTCCGACGCCGGACGGCAAGTACGTCGTACGCCAGTTTGGTCTCGTCCCCGTTCAATCCGCGGACGGCAAGAACTTCGACGTCGCCATCGCGATCACCGTGTTCCCTGCCTCCGGGACCTACCAAGATGGCCAAGCGATGGCCAACGCCCTCGTTGAAAAGCTCCGGCCGGTGCTCAAAGACGCGCCGATCGCGCGCTGCTAGCTCCAGCGGCGCTAGCGAATCGAAGCGGTATACTTCGATGCATCTGACATAATCCGCAACTCGCTGACCTGCGTGTTTACGGGCGCGATTCACCCAGATTTCATCGAAGTATACTGCCACGATCGAAGGCGCCCGAAGACACCGGGGAGCGCCACAGGAAATAAAAAACGCCCCCCGGATCACCGGGGAGCGTGTGTCGAAGTTACCGCGTGGGTACCACTAGCGAGTGGTGAACGGCAGGAGAGCCATCTCGCGTGCGTTCTTCACAGCGGTAGCGACCTGGCGCTGCTGCTGCGGGGTCAGACCCGTGACGCGACGGGAGCGGATCTTGTGGCGGTCGGAGATGAACAGACGCAGGGTCTCAACATCCTTGTAGTCGACTGCCTCAATGCCCTTGGCCTTGAGCGGGTTCTTCTTCGGGCGGCGGGACTGCTCCATCCGCGCCTTACGGTTAGTGTTGCGCTTCATTGATGCGTTTCCCTTCTATTACCACGAAGACTTGCGGACACCCGGGAGCTCACCGCGGTGGGCCATCTCGCGCATACGAACACGGGAGAGGCCGAACTTGCGGAGGTAGCCACGGGGGCGACCGTCGTGGGAGTCGCGGTTGCGGAGGCGAGCCGGGGAGGCGTCGCGCGGCTGACGGTTGAGCTCAAACTGAGCCTCGAGACGGTCCTCGTCGGACGTCTCCGGGTTGCGGATGATCGCTTTGAGCTCGTTGCGGCGTTCCGCGTAACGAGCGACGATCTCTTTGCGCTGGTTGTTCTTAGCGATCTTGGACTTCTTCGCCATATTTATCGCTCCTCGCGGAATTCAACGTGCTTCTTCACAACCGGGTCGTACTTCCGCAGGGAGATACGGTCCGGGTTGTTGCGCTTGTTCTTACGGGTCACGTAGGTAAAACCGGTGCCCGCGGTGGACTTGAGTTTGATGATCGGACGAACGTCGTTCTTTGGCATTAGACCTTCTCCCCTCGAGCGCGGATCGCGGCCACAACGGACTCAATGCCGTCGCGGTCGATGATCTTGAGGCCCTTCGTGGAAACGTTCAGCGTGATCGTACGGCCCTCAGAGGGCAGGTAAAACCGCTTCTTCTGCACGTTGGGGTTCCAACGGCGCGAGTGGCGGCGGTGCGAGTGCGAGACGGTCTTGCCGAACGACGGCTCCCGTCCCGTGACCTGGCAATGTGCCGACATGGGTTTCTTCTTTCTCCTTGCCGCCCAAACCCACTAGCTACTAGATGCCGCAAAAAGCATCGGGACAAGCCCAAACAAAAGTGAGGAATCGGCCTAAATGTGAGGATGGCCGTGTGCCTGGGATACCCATGGGTAGCTGGTTGACTTAGGCGTATACGTGTACTTCGACAACAGCGAGAGTCAACCCTACACGCTTACGGGCCATAAACCTAATCGCTATTAGCAGCACGCTTATCGACGAAAACCCCCACAGCGCGCTCCGACGATTTTTGATTAGGGCCTTTGGTCTGTACCATATTGCGAGTTGTACAGTTCGCACCCAATTCAGGCACGATCCTTACGTCTAGCCGGGGCATACCCGTTACCGGGCACGCTTTCCGAAGCTTCTGTTGTAAGGAACCGACCTGAAGTTACTACCTTGAGGGATACGAAGAAACATGAAGAAAGATATTCACCCTGATTACCACCCGGTGATTTTCCAAGATGCCGGTACTGGTCACCAGTTTTTGACTCGCTCCACCGTCACCTCCCCGCGCACCGCGCAGTGGGAAGATGGCAACGAGTACCCGCTGATCGTCGTGGACGTCACCAGCGAGTCCCACCCGTTCTGGACTGGCGCTCAGCGCGTTATGGACACCGCCGGCCGTGTTGAGAAGTTCAACCGCCGTTTCGGTGGCATGGCCCGCCGCAAGAAGAAGTCCGACGCCAACTAATCACTGGAAGCTTTGTAAGGAGGAAAAACAATGGCAACACCAAAGTTCCGTAAGTCCCGTTCCAAGACTCGCCACCGCCGCTCCCAGTGGAAGGCTGACAACGTCGCTCTGCAGGAAGTGAAGATCGACGGCCAGACCGTGCGTATTCCGCGCCGCCTGGTCAAGGCTGCTGAGCTCGGCCTGGTTGACGTAGAGCAGTTCTAAGAAGCACAAGGCTTCTTAGAAGGCTAGGGCTTCTTAGAAGAAACTAGAGCTTCATCGATAGCGCCGGCCGTGGGGTACAGACCTCACGGCCGGTTTCTCTTTGCGCAATAAGTTTGCGCAAAGAGGAAGAGTTTGCGCAGAAGAGTTTGTGTAGAAACTTAGCGCAGACAAAATTTACTAAGAATTTTGCTATGAAAAGTTTCGGCGTCACCTAATTAACGTCTATGTAACCTAAATGGTTCATAATATGAAGTATGAAAATTCTGGTTGCGGACGACGAGCAAGCGGTGCGCGAATCCCTCCGCAGGTCTTTGCAGTTTAACGGCTACGAGGTCGTGCTCGCTGAAGATGGCGAAGAAGCGCTTGAGAAAATTCGTACGGAGCAACCGGACCTCACGGTGCTTGACGTCATGATGCCGAAGCTCGACGGGCTAGGGGTATGCCGCACGCTGCGGTCCTCTGGGTACGAGCGCCCGGTGTTGATGCTCACCGCACGTGACGGCGTGGCTGATCGCGTTGCGGGCCTTGACGCTGGGGCGGATGACTACCTGCCGAAGCCTTTTGCACTTGAGGAACTGCTCGCGCGTGTTCGCTCGCTCATGCGTCGCGCGAAGGCGGAAGCGATTCAGCCGGTCAACGAACCTTCGGCGGTCCTCAAATTTGAAGACCTGCTCCTAGACACCGATACGCGTGATGTGCGTCGCGGCGACCGCGCGATCTCCTTAACGCGCACGGAGTTTTCCCTTTTGCAGCTCCTTATGGAGAACCCGCGCCGGGTTCTTTCGCGGCAGACCATTTTGGAAGAGGTCTGGGGATATGACTTCCCAACCTCCGGTAACGCGCTTGAGGTGTACGTTGGCTACCTTCGTCGTAAGACTGAGGCGGGTGGAGAGGGCCGCCTGATCCACACGGTCCGTGGCGTCGGATACGTCTTGCGGGAGACGGCTCCGTAACATGCTTCTCCGCCAAGCCGCCGAAAGGGCGGTCAACGTTGGCGGTGATGGCACGCCACCGCGGCGGCAACCTCTCATCGCCCGGCCTCGTTCTCACCGCAGCCGGATTTCCATGCTCGCTGGAGCTGGCGTCGCTTTGGCCGTGGGGACCACGTCGTTGATCACCTACTTTGGTGTTGTTAATTCCCTGGGGCAGCTCTACACCAATGAGCTCGATGCCAAGGCGATGAATCTCGCTTCCGCTGTGGCCACAGTCGACGACGAACGGCTTCGGGACGAGCTGTTGTTCTTCCGCCGCACCAACCCCGGTTACCGGGTGGCTGTGTCCCCGGAACCGCATACTGCTTTTATCGGGGATCCGATTCACGTCGACCGCATGGCGCGGGCTGGCCAAGGTGAGACAACTCAGTCGACGACAACCGTTGGTGGTGAGTGGATCACCGTTATACGCCAAGATTCCGGCCAAACCGTAGCCCTCGCCCGAAGCACGGGCACCTATGAGGTGTTTCGCGGGGCGCTCATGGGTCTGCTCATGGGCATCGTGGGTTTGGGAATTCTGCTCGCCGCGGTAGCCGCAGCGGTGATTGCGCCGGCCACGGTCCGGCCCGTCGAGAAGCTTCGGCGCTCTGTGGAGGGCGTGACCAGCACGGACGAGCTGAAGCCGATCGATGTCGAGGGCGAAGATGAACTCGCGCGGCTCACGCTGTCGCTCAATGACATGATGGCCTCGTTGAAGGAGTCTCGCGTGCGGCAGACCCAGCTCGTCGCGGACGCCGGCCATGAGCTGCGCACGCCGTTGACGTCCATGCGCACGAACATTGAGCTGCTCATGCTTCTCTACCGCACTGGCCAGGAGGCGGGCATCTCAGAGGAGGACCGCAAGGATTTAGAAAGCGATGTCCTGGCGCAGATGGATGAAATGGCGACTTTGGTCGGGGACTTAGTCGATCTTGCGCGAGAAGATCTGGCGGAGGCGCCGTTTGAAGACGTCCGCTTCGACGGTCTGCTCCACGACGCGCTCGAACGCGTTCAGCGCCGCCGCCCGGATGTTCGCTTCCAGTTCCACGCCGACCCGTGGGTGCTCGAGGCTGATCGCTACTCCCTGTCGCGCGCCCCCGTGAACCTGCTGGACAATGCCGCGAAGTGGTCGCCCGAGGGCGGCACCGTGCGCGTGTCCCTTCGCGCGGCCAAGCGCAGGGCCGTGCTAATTATCGACGACTCCGGGCCGGGCATTGCGCCCGAGGAGCGGGAGAAAGTCTTTGAGCGCTTCTACCGGGCGCCCGAGTCTCGGTCCATGCCGGGGTCTGGCCTTGGGCTAGCGATCACGAAGCAAGTGCTGGACCGTCACGGGGCGAAAATCTTCGTCGAAGAGTCCGACGACGGTGGTACGCGCATGCGCGTTGTTCTACCGGGCCATCCCCCGGTAGACGAGGATCAAGCCTCACAGTAACCTTTAAGCAACTGTTACGTTGAACGGTGTTCTGCCGTAAGAGCAGCCACAGCGCACCAAGGGACAATGATCGACCATGAGTACACCGTATAACCCCAACATCCCTGGGGGAGAGCCTTTCCCGTATCCCCCCGCCGATAGCCAGCAGCCACAGGTCACCGCGGATCTTGGTGGGGAGCAGGTGTACAACGCCGCGCCGGGTGTGCCGGGCAACGATGGTTTCGGCCAGCAGCCACAGGTTGCGCCATACCGTGCGCCCGAACCGAAGAAAGCAGGCATTGGTGTAGGAACGGCGATCGCGTTGTCGCTGGTCGCGGGTCTCGTTGGGGGAGCGGGAGCCGGGTACGCCGTGGGGGCCCTGAACAACAATGCCGCGGGCACGAACTCCGTGACTGAGGCGCTGCGCAAAGATACGGACTCTGCCCCCGCGCCAGACGGCTCCGTGGAAAAGGTCGCCACCGCCGTCTTGCCAGCGGTGGTGTCCATTACCGTCCGCGGTCGCAGCGGCGGGGCAGAGGGATCCGGGTCCATCATTTCCGCCGACGGCTTTGTGCTGACGAATCACCACGTCATCGCCGGGGGTGCGGATGGCCGCGCGGAAATCGAGGTCATGCTTAACGACGGCACGAAGCACCCAGCCCGGTACATCGCCTCCGATGTGGACACGGACGTGGGGGTCCTGCAGATCGAGGGCGTGTCAAACTTGCCGACGATCGAGTTTGGTGATTCCGACAAACTCCGCGTGGGCCAGGACGTGGTGGCGATCGGTTCGCCGCTCGGCTTCTCGGCGACTGTGACGTCGGGCATCGTCTCTGCATTGAACCGCCCCGTGCGCGCTGCCCAGGGTGGCGGCGAGAGCTCGCTGATGGACGGCATCCAGACCGATGCCGCGATCAACCCGGGTAATTCCGGCGGGCCGCTGGTGGACATGCAAGGTCGATTGATTGGGATGAACTCCGTCATCGCATCCATGGCGCAGACGGAATCCGAAGCTGGGTCGATTGGCCTTGGCTTTGCAATTCCGGCGAATTTCGCCCGCCGTGTAGCAGATCAGCTGATCAATGAGGGCGAAGCCCGCCAGCCGATGATCGGCGTGGAGGTGGACTCCCGCCAGTTCGGTGACGGCGCGTTAATCAGGCGTGTTTCGCCCGACAGTCCAGCGGAACGGGCAGGCCTGAAGGAAGGCGACCGCGTGATCAAGATCAATGACCGCGTGATCGAATCCTCGGATGCACTCATCGCAGCAACCCGATCCTGCGACTTTGGTGAGACCATCACGCTCACCGTGATTCCAAGGGGTTCTGAAGAGCCCGAAACGGTAGATGTAACTCTGACTTCAGAGTAGATTTTTATTAGCCGGGTGGAAACCATGAACTACGTGTTTTCCCCCAGCGGATAAACACCACTTTCCACGCTTCACGCCGAGCTTTCAGGAGATCGCCATGCCGGGCACATTGGACGCGCTTGACCTCAACGAACCTGATGACGCGTTTCTTCTGGCCACCGAGGCCGAAGAAGACGTTCCTTCCCAGCCACGCGCCTTAGCGGTTCTAGTCACCGACCATAAGCACGGCGGGGCTATCGACGAAGGAACTGACCAGCTGGTCTACGAGCTGCTCAACGAAATCGGGTTCCAGGTTGATGCCGTCGTGGGCGTGAAGTCCAAGAAGTCTGACATCCGTAAGGCGATGGAAACCGCCGTCATCGGCGGCGTGGACTTGGTGGTCACTGTGGGCGGTACCGGTGTCGGTCCGCGTGACAAAACTCCGGAAGCAACCCGCGCAGTGATTGACCAACTCGTCCCCGGCGTGGGCCAGGCTGTCCGTTCTTCTGGCCAGGCATGCGGCGCGGTGGACGCGTGCACCTCCCGCGGAATCTGCGGTGTCTCCGGCTCCACGGTGATCGTGAACCTCGCGCCTTCGCGCGCGGCAATCCGCGATGGAATCTCAACCATCGCGCCGCTGGTCAAGCACCTGATCTGCGAACTGCACCACTACAGTGTGCAGTAAGCCCGCCGGCCGTGGGGGCCGGCGTCGCGTGATCCGGCGCAGTGACGCGCTCGATTACGACCGCACCGCCGACCGGCCGAGCACGATCGAGGCTCCCCGGGCTCCGCACCCCGATGAAGAGCGTGAGCGCCGGGAGTTTTACGAAAACGAAAAGCCCCCGCACTACGGCGGAGGCTAGACTTCGCTCCTTCGCGCGCACCTGCGCGCGAAGTGTGCGCGAAGTGGGAATAAGACGCGGTAAGCGTTACAGGGAGTGGCGCGGAGCGTCCGTGCCAGCAGCCGGACCAGCGGTGCCGCCCTGGTTAGCAAGGATGTCGCGGATGTCCGCGAGCAGCTCCTGCTCGGTCGGTGCCGGTGCCTCAGGGTCGATGCCCTTAGCGTTCTTCTGCAGCTGGTCGAGCTTGTTCATCGGTGCAACGATGATGAAGTAGACCACAGCAGCGATAAGCAGGAAGTTGATTACGGCGGTGATCAGAGCGCCGAAGTCAACGAAGGTTGCGTCGTTGCCGGAGATGATGTGGAAGCCCAGACCGGAGAAGTCTGCGCCACCGAGGGAAGCGATCATCGGGTTAATGATGTTGTCGGAGAAAGAGGTCACGATTGCGGTGAAGGCAGCACCGATAACCACACCGACCGCGAGGTCGATGACGTTGCCGCGCATGATGAAGTCTTTGAATCCAGAAAGCATGGTTGACACCCTAAACGCTGAATGCGAAAAAGTCCTAGTGATCGGATAGGCCTCGGCCATTCCCGTCGGTCCTAGGAGCGCGTTGCACTTAGCACAAGAGTTAACGGGGAGTTGAGTGATGCGGCAGCAACGGCGGTTGCGTCGTCGGAACGCAGGAGAAGCAACACCGTGCCTTGGCCCTGCGTTGAGGCGAGCGATGAGGCCGCGTTCTGGCCGGATGACCTGCTGCTTTCGGAGTCGCCGGGACCCGCCGGCGCGCCCGCGAGGACCACGTGGCCGCCCCGCGCAATCACGCGAGCGGATCCCGCGTCCGCCCGAGGCGGGCCGTGTCGATCATTGTCGCTTTCATGGCTTGGATCACGGAATTGCTCGGCTGTAATTGTTACCACGTCGACGACATCACCGAGGTGCAGCATGGGGATCACATCAGGTTCGGCGAGTTTCACGGGCACCATCGTGTAGCCATCGCGTTGGTCGGGAGGTGCGTCGGCAAGCAATAGGCTCACCAGATCCGGGCCGATCACCCGCGAGGTTGTGAGAACCTCCCCTGGAGAAATGGGTGATGCCAGCACCTGTCCCGTGACGGCGTCCACGTCACGGACCGCTGAATCAGGGATGAGGTGCTCCGGCACCGGTGTGAGCGTGACGTCCCCGTCTCCCAGAACTGCGCCGGCGGGTTTCGCGGTTGTTGCGACGGCAATGAGCGGATCGGTTTTAGCGCGGCTGCCTAGCGCACTGGCACACGCGATGAGGATAAGAACGCCGGCGATGAAGCGGCGGAGAATCACCGATCGCCGATAGCCCGGTGTGGCAAGGCTGCTTCGCAGGCGCTCCACAACGGCGGCCGATGAGGATTCCCCCGCTGCGGGTCGGTATGTAGCTGAGTGTTTTAGCGAATTGTTTGTGCGCGCATAGTCCATATCCATTGGACTCAAAAACGCCTACTCAGGTTCCCTCAGCTCCAAAAATTTCTGGCTCGGGGTGATCACCGCGGTCACGGGAATGTCGTGGGCATCGTGGGGGAGTGCGTCGTGGACTTCGTCGTCGTACAGCAGTGCGATGAGCGGGCAGCTTATCGACGACTCCACCAAAGCGCGGTCGTAATACCCAGCGCCCTTGCCAAGACGGTTGCCCCGTCGGTCCACGCCGAGTGCGGGAAGAATAATTGCGTCGCATTCGCTCAAAACTGTGCTGGGGAAGTGTGGCCCGGTAGGTTCTAAGATTCCTAAGGCGCCGGGGCGCAGGTCGGGGCTCAGGTCTGGGCGCGTTTCGGGGCGAAGCGGTGCCCACCGAAGGGTTCCGTCGTTAAGCGAAAGTGGCAAAAGAATCCTTGCGCTGACTTCGCCCAAGGCTTTGAGCAATGCCTCACCGCCAGGTTCGGACGGCAGGGGCGAATACGCGGCTACGGTAGGCCCTTCGACCCCAAGTGCCGCGATTGTGCGCGCTGCGTGGGCGGCGATGGCTGCGTCGAGCTCACGCTTTTCTGGCGTACCGGTTAGCGCGCGGCGACGTGCGGTGGCTGCCTGGCGGAACTGATCCTTTGTACCGGTCATGGCGTTTGTCCTTTCCGCGCGTGTCTGTCGGGCGAGCGCAATTTTCTCAAGTGTTGTGGCGCGCGTGCCAGGCTACGCCGTTTGGCTGATCGTAGTGGGTATGGTGGTTATTTATGCAGAATCCGAACCGGCACCCCAACGGGGCTCATGACAACGCTCCCACAGTCAAAACCGTGATTGTTCCGGCGGCTGGGATGGGCACCCGATTCCTTCCTGCTACGAAGACCGTGCCGAAGGAATTGTTGCCGGTGGTGGATACGCCGGGAATTGAGCTCATCGCAGAAGAAGCGGCCCAGGCTGGCGCAAGCCGCTTGGCCATCATCACCGCGCCCGGCAAAGCTCAGGTGATGGGGCACTTTGGCAGCTTCGAGCACCTGTGTGAAACGCTGCGTGCGCGCGGCAAGGATGAGCAAGCCGAAAAGGTGGAGCGTGCGCAGAACATCATCACCGCCGTGTCCGTGATCCAGGAGGAGCCGCTGGGCCTTGGTCACGCCGTCGGCTGCGCGGAATCCGTGCTGGAAGACGATGAGGACGCGGTGGCCGTGATGCTCCCGGATGACCTGGTGCTGCCCGCGGACGACGCGGCTGGCGGCAGCGCGGAGGGCGAGGCCAAAAGCGTCATGGAAAAGATGGTCGAGGTGCGCAATGCGCTCGGCGGCTCTGTGCTGTGCGCGTTCATGGTCCCGCAGGATGAGGTCTCAAACTACGGCGTTTTTGACGTCGCGGAGGTCGATCCCGCCGCTGGCTTCCCCGCCGATGAGGTCAAGCGCGTCGTGGGGATGGTGGAGAAACCCGACGCGGCTGACGCTCCGTCGAACTACGTGGCCACGGGCCGCTACTTGCTCGACCGCGGCATCTTTGACGCGTTGCGGCGAATCACTCCGGGCAAGGGCGGGGAGCTTCAGCTCACCGACGCCATCGAGCTGATGATCAGCGAGGGCCACCCCGTCCACGTTGTTGTCCACCATGGCGGGCGCCACGATCTGGGCAACCCGGGCGGATACATCCCGGCTAACGTGGACTTTGGTTTGCGCGACCCGAAATACGGTCCGGGCCTGTACAAAGCGATTAAGCAGATCATCTCCGACTACGAGAAAAGGCAAGGCTAAACGCCCATGCGCAGTGTTGACGAGCAGCTGGCGATGGTGATCGACGCCACGCCCACCCCGGAGCCGATCCGGGTGGGTATCACCGACGCCTTGGGTTTGATGTGCGCCGAGGAAGTCGCCGCCACAACTGCGCTGCCCGGCTTCACTCAGGCCGCGGTCGATGGGTACGCCGTCCGCGCGGTCGACGTCGGCGGGACGCGGGGCATTTCGCCTATCGACGATCGCGATTCCGACGAGGACCCCCGCGCTGAGCACGAACGCTCGTTGCCCGTGCTCGGTGAAGTGGCTGCGGGATCCCAAAAGCCGCTGCGCCTCCAACCGCGCCAGGCCGTGCGGGTGGCAACCGGTGCGCCGCTGCCGACCTTGGCCGACGCTGTGCTTCCCCTCGAGTGGTCCGATCGCGGCCGCAAGCGCGTCAGCGCCTACCGGCCGGTGCGCTCCGGTGACTTCGTGCGCAAGCCGGGGGACGACATTTCGCCCGGCGATTTGGCCGTTCGGGCGGGAACCGTCCTTGGCCCGGCGCAGATCGGCCTGCTTGCCGCCACCGGCAAGGAAAAGGTGTTGGTCTACCCGCGCCCCCGCGTCACCGTCATGTCCTACGGGCTTGAACTGGTCGACATCGAGCGCACCCCGGGTCTCGGCCAGGTCTACGACGTGAATTCCTACGCTTTAGCCGCAGCCGCCAAAGACGCCGGTGCGGATGTCACCCGCGTGGGCATCGTCAACGCTGAGCCACGCAAGCTCAAAGAGCAGATCGCCTACCACGCGTCGCGCAGTGAAATCCTGGTCATCACCGGTGCCGTCGGCGGATCGTCCGCCAAACCCATCCAGGAAGCGCTGGGCGAACTCGGTGAGATCGACACCACCCGCGTTGCCATGCACCCCGGCTCCGCCCAAGGCTTCGGCCTAATCGGCCCGGAACGCGTGCCCACTTTCCTTCTGCCGCCCAACCCGGTGAGTGCGTTGGTGATCTTTGAGACGTTGATCCGGCCGTCGATACGCACGGCGCTTAGCAAGCGTGTGCCGACGCGACGCGTGGTGAAAGCGCGGTCGCTGGGGCCCATTGAATCCATTGCGGGCCGCGTGGGCTACTTGCGTGCCCGCCTCATGCGCGATGCCCACACCCGCGACTACCTGGTGGAATCGATCGGCGGCGTGGGCGGCGCGCCGGCGCACCTGCTGGCGGGGCTCGCTGAGGCGAACGCCATGATCCGCATTCCCGAAGACGTCACGGACATCCGCCCGGGCGATGAAGTTGACGTGATCTTCCTGCAGCAGCGCGCATGATCAACTTTCTGGGGTTCCTGGCACCTGGGTTTCGCAGCCCCGCCAGCGGGCAGCGCCACGCCATTCATCCCGGCTGGCCGGAGTCGACCCCGATCGTGCGGCTGACGTCGGGGGAGAGGGTACAGCTTCGGCCGCTGCAGCTTTCCGACGGCGGGGCCTGGCGCTATCACCGCCTCCACGACGAGCCGACCCTGCGTCCCGTGGAGCCGACCGTGCGCGGCACGTGGGATGAGGCCCATTCCGCCCCCGCATGGCGCGCGAATTGGCGCAGCCTGCGGCAGCTTGCTCACGACGGGACCGTAGTGCCCTTTGTCATCGAGGTCGACGGTCGATTCGCTGGCCAGGTCACCCTGGGCAACATCCAGCACGGCGCCGTCAGCGAATGCTGGATCGGCTACTGGGTGATCTCCGAACTGTATGGCCGCGGCGTCGCCACGGCCGCCTGCGCGTTGGGGACGGACCATGCGTTCGCGCGCGTGGGGATGCATCGCGTCACCGCGACCTACCTGCCGTCGAACCCCGCGTCCGGCAGCGTGCTGAAGAACTGCGGCTTCCGCGAAGAGGGTTTTCTGCGCCGCAACCTGCATATCGACGGCGCCTGGCGCGACCACCACTTCGTCGCCCAAAACCGCGACGATCTTCCCGGGTCTGCCGTCCGCCGCCTGGAGCAGGCGCGGCGCCTCACCGTGCAGTAACCGCGCCCGCCGGGTGGTTTTTGGGTCTATGCCCGGCGTGGGGCGCGGATCTGCCCGTCGCTGAACGATAAGTTCAGTAATTGGAAAAATGTCTTTAAGCAGAAAGGTGGGCGAACCGTGTCCGGAAGCCTGAGCCTGATCATCATCCTGATCGTGGTCGTGTGGGTCATCGTGCTGGCCCCCATCGTCTTCGGCAGCAAGACACCGATTCGCCGTTCCGGTGAGGGATTCAGTGAAACCCGCGTCCTGCACGAAGGCGGCACCGCCGCGCAGGTTCAGCGCCGCAAACCGCGCTTGAGCAAGGCCGACATTCACCGTCACGAGGAGCCCGCGGGGCAGGGGGGCTCCACCCGCGTCGAGATCGCTGTGCCCGAAGACCGCAAGGCCGCCGAGACACCTCGTGAACTCGAGGTTTTAGAAGGCTCCGTCATTGAAGACACCGACTCGGATACTGCCACCACGCCCGCCGATCAGCGCGAGCCCACGGACGCACGCGACCTCGAGGTCGTAGAAGAACTGGACGGTCTCGATGAGGAAGCCGTTGAGACGCTCGAGCTTTACGACGACGACGTCGACGCCCCCCGCGAATACGACATCGACGATTCCTACGAATCCCCCGAGGACTTCGGCTACGGCTCGACCGTTGTTCCGCTTGACCTTGACGACGTAAACACCGACGAGGCCGAAAAAGACGCCGATGCCCCTGAAAGCGCCAGCGCCGGGACCGCCGCCAGCGAAAACGCCGAAGACCACGAGGAAGCCTCCGACGCACCGGCGCAGCCTGCCGCCGCCGCAGACGCCGACGCGGAGGATCGTGCGTCCGCGTCCGCGTCCGTGTCAGATGACGCCTCCGCCGAACCTTCCGCCGATAATTCCGAGGAACTGTCGGACGAGCTCACCGAGGAAGACCTGGCGTTGGCCCGCGCCCGCCGCGGCCGCGGCTGGTGGGACCCGGAAGCCGAGCAGCGCCGCCGCCTGGATCGCCAAAAGCGTCGTCAGCGCACCGTCATCGGTTTGATCGTCTGCACCGCGGTGGCGTTGTCGCTGGCTATCGTGTTTGGTGGCTGGGTGTGGCTCGCGCCCGTCGTCACGCTGGCTCTCATGGCGTGGTACCTGATCACCTTGCGGACTCTGGTGGAGCAAGAGAAGGCGTTGCGTGCGCGCCGTTTGCGCCAGCTTCGACGCGCGCGGTTGGGCGTGGTCTCCTCCGATGAACACGCGCCGCTGCCGTCCTACATGCGTCGCCCGGGTGCGGTGATCGTGGAAATCGATGACGAGAGCCCGGATTTTGCTAACCTCACGGACTTTGACCCCGAGGCAGAGCCCCTCGTGGTCCGTGAGGACGACAGGATCCGCGGTCGCGCCACTGCTTCACGACGATCGGCCTTCGAACCCAAGCCCGAATCTCCCGAGCTGGAACCCGGAGCGCTGCGCGTGAGCTAACCGGCGCGAGCCCGGCTGCGCGAGCCCGGCTGCGCTGGCCCGGCTGCGCCGGCTCGGCAGGAATGAACGCCCAATCTTCCGCGGGCCGCGCGGTGGCCGCGTTAGGATAGTTGCCATGACTGACGTGACCACCGCAACCGCCGATACCACCAACGACCACGCACAGGTAAACCCCAACCCGGGACCGTCCGCGCAACTGTGGGAGAAGTTCAGCGACAGCGCATTCAAGCGCGGCATCTTCTCCCTGTTTTACTCCGTGAAAGCCCCGTACTTCCGCACCGTGATGCCGCGCGTGCGGGAAGCTGTGCCGGGCCGCTGCGTCGTACGTTTGGGCAAGTGGTGGGGCGTGCAGAACCACATCGGTACTTTCCACGTGATCGCCGGACTCAACGGCGCCGAGGCCGCCATGGGGCTTCTCGCCGAGGTTTCCGTTCCGGACACGCACCGCTGGATTCCGCGCGGCATGCGCGCCGACTACCCCGCGAAGTCCACTGGCGGCCTGACCATTACGGCAACCGCTGACTTCCCCGATTTCTCCACGATCACTCGCGAGACCGGCGGCCAGCTGGTCACCGTGGACTGCAAGATTGTCGACGATGCTGGCGTCGAGCCCATCACCTGCGAAATCGACATCTGGGTCACCGCCAAGAAGAACTAGCCTCCCCAGCAGCGTCACATACTTCAGGCCTAGGAAGGATTTATTCATGACAAGAACGCCATTACGGCGTTGCATTACCAGCTTGTTTGCAGTTGGGCTTCTGGGAGCCAGTGTGGTCTCATGTGCCGAACAAGACCACGACGCCACAAACGCCCCCCACACCGAGACGGATGGTAACGCGGAAACAGCCGGCACTAATCAACCCGCAGAAGTCAACGGGGTGGATTTACATTTTATTGGGATGATGACACCTCATCACCAGCAAGCCGTAGAGATGAGTGAGATCATCTTGGCCGCCGACGGCACCAGCGCAGCTACAGCGGACTTGGCCGACCGGATTAAAGTCGGGCAGCAAGAAGAAATCGACACAATGGTCGGCTGGGCTGAGCAATGGAACCAACATGACCTTATGGCACATCACGCTCCGCACATTGCCAATGGCATGATCACTCCAGAACAGCTTGACGAGCTAAAAACTCTTGAGGGCGAAGAAGCAGACACCCGGTTCCTCCAGCTAATGCATTTTCATCACGCAGGAGCCGTTGCCATGACCCAAGACCAAATCGACAACGGCGGCTACCAGCCTTTAATTGACCTAGCCCAACAAATGATCGACATTCAAACCGCTGAGATGCGTGAGATGGAACAACTCCTAGAAGCCAAAGGCGAAAGCCTTCTGACCGAGTAGCCGGAATGGCCCGGGCTTAGGCCGGCATCGCGCCGTCGCTAGGCTTGCTTGGAGCCCCGCGGGGCAGCCTGGTCCTGCGCGACCACGACGTGGACTAAGGCCACGCGGCCACCTTCGACCTGTGCGATGGCTTCATCGAGGACGGCTGGGATCTCGTCGCTGTTGTCGACGCGGCGGCCCCAGGCGCCGCAGGCCTCCGCCATAACGCAGAAGTCTGGGTTTTCCAGCTGCGTGCCCACGACGCGATCAGGGTAGTGCTTCTCTTGGTGGGCGCGGATGGTGCCGTATTGGGCGTTGTCCAGAAGCACGATGAGCAGCGGGGTGTCGTAGCGTACGGCGGTGATCAGCTCGTTGCCGTTCATCATGAATTCGCCGTCGCCGGTGAACACGACCGTGAAGCGATCAGGGAATGCCAACTTTGCGGCGATGCCGGCCGGCAGGCTGTAGCCCATCGAACCCAGGCGGTTGGCGATCATCGACGGGTACTGACGTGTGGGGAAGAACCGTTGCGGCCAGAAGCAGTGGTTGCCGGCGCCGAAGGTTGCGATGGCGTCATCGGGCAGGCGGGCGGTGAGCTCAGCCATGACGTCGTAGAAGTCAGCGGTGCCGTCGGGTTCGTCGAAGCGGTCCCCGGGTGCGGGGATGCGCGAGAAGTCTTCCTGGATCGCGCGCGCAGTGGTGAACCACGTGGAGGAGGAATCCCCGGCGCTGGCGGCGGCCCCGGCGTCGGGCGCGGTGAGGCGCTGCTCGAGCCGCTCGAGGGACTGTGCAAAGACCTCCGGGGAGGCAATGATGTGTCGGGTTACGGCGCCGGAATGCCCGCGCAGGGTTGTGTCCGGGGTGATCACAATGTTGGTCGCATCGTAGTCCTGCCGCAGGCTGAAGTTGTCGGTGGGTTTGTCCCAGAGGACACCGCCGATGGTAATTAGGAGGTCGGCGTTGTTGAGCAGCTCCGCCGTGTCGTCGCTACGCGCGGTGCCCAGCCACCCGGCGTAGGCGGGGGAGTCGAAGCTGATGCGGTCGCTCGATCGGGTGTCGTTGACCACGGGAATCTGGTGCGTTTCGGCGAAGTGCTGCAGCGCCGCGCAGGCGTCCGGCGTCCAGCCTTGGCCGCCCTCCAAGATTAGGGGGCGCTGCGCACGGGCGAGCTGTTCCGCAATCACGTCCAGATCCTCGTCGCTGACAGCACCGCCGGACACCGTGATGGGCGGGGCAATCTGCCCGGTGAACTCCTCGGTGAGAACATCTTCCGGCAGCCCCACGACCACGGGCCCCGGTCGACCCGATTGCGCCAAGAAGAACGCATTCGACACGATGCCGCTGGCACGCTGCGGGTCGTCGACCACGAACACGCCCTTCGTGATGTCGTCGAACCACATGTTCGGATCAAATTCCTGGAAAGACTCCCGGTAGCGATCCGCCTGCGGGATCAGCCCCACGAACATCACCAGTGGCACCGCGTCTTGCCACGCGGCGTAGACGCCGATCTTGGCGTTCGCGGCTCCTGGCCCGCGGGTGGTCATGACGACTCCCGGGGTGCCGGTCGCTTTGCCGTACGCGTCGGCCATGTACGCAGCCCCGCCCTCATGGCGGCAGATGATGGGGGTGATGGCGCTGTCATACAGGCCGTCGAGAAGCGCTAGGTAGCTCTCCCCAGGGACGACGAAAGCGTGGCTGACCCCGTGTTCTTGCAGTGTTTGGGCAATTGCGGAACCTACATGCATGGCGCCCATGGTAGGTCAATTGCCCGCGCGTGGTCACCAGACGCCGGAGGAACCGCGGCGCCACGAATCGATCAGATGCGTATCAATGATGCCAGTTGATTCCATGAGCGCGTACATCGTCACCGGCCCCACGAACGTGAAGCCGCGCGCCTTGAGGTCTTTCGCCAAAGCTACGCTTTCTTCGCTTGTCGACGGCACCTCTTCCATTGTCACCGGCTCCGGCGTGGTGTCGGGTTTATAAGACCAGATGAGTTCACCCAGGTGCATTCCTTCTTCGCGCAATGCCAGGGTCGCCTGCGCGTTAGTGATGACGGAGCGGAGTTTGGCGCGGTTGCGGATGAGGGTCTCGTCGTTAAGCATGCGCTCGATGTCTGCCTCTGTCATCGCGGCCACGCGGTCGGGGGCGAAACTGTGGAAGGTGGTGCGTAACGCGTCGCGCTTGCGCAAGATCAGCTTCCAGGACAGGCCGACTTGGAAGCCTTCGAGACAGAGACGTTCGAACATGCCCTGCTCATCGCGGATGGGCATGCCCCATTCGGTGTCGTAATAGGATCGCAAAAGCTCGTCGGTGGCGGCCCAGGGCGGGCGGCGAAGTCCGTCGTCGTGCCGGTTGTGGTGGTGGGTGCGGTGTTGGTGTTTAGGAAATCGTTCATATTCATTAGACGCATAAAACCGCTTCCAGGTTCCCTTAAGCGGCGAAACTTTTTCCTATGCGTGTCGCCGGGGGTGTGGGTTGTAGGGTTAGTGCCATGGATCGCCCCGCTGTTCGAGACACCGCCCTTCTTTTGCTGCGCGCGGTGTTGGCGGCTGTCTTCATTTCCCATGGGGTGCAGCGGTTGTTCACGCGCGGTGTGACGGCGTCCACGCGCGAGTTTGCCGTGTTGGGGATTCCGCAGCCGAAGCTGTCCGTGTACCTGGTGGGCGTGACTGAAATCCTTGGCGGGGTGTTGCTTCTGATTGGGTTGCTGACCACCGTGGTGGCTGGGCTGCTCGCGCTTTTGGTTCTGTTGGCGGGGTACTTTGTGCATTTGCCCAATGGGTTCTTCGTGGCCAATGGCGGCGCGGAGTACGTGCTGGTGTTGGCGATGGCGCTGATCATGATCGTGGTTTTCGGGTCCGGCCGCGCGAGCGTCGACGGGGCGTTGGTCAGTGATTAGCCACGATGAGGTGCAGGCGGCGCTGTCCGCGCGTATCGACGGCGAGGAGAGCACCGTTGATGCAGCCGTAGTCGAAGCCCACGTTGCCCACTGCGATAAGTGCCGGGCATATTGGGAGCGGGCCGTGGCGCTGAGCGACAACTTCGGCGCGGCCAACGCCAACGATTTTTCCCCGCCCGTTGATTTGGCGGATTCGATCCTCGCCGGTGTCGAAGGGGAATTTCAGCGCGTGGCCGCCCGGCGGCAGGTGGGCGTGGCGATTGCCCGTGTTGTTCTGGCGTGCCTGTCCGCGCTGTACGTGGTGTGGGCTGGCCGTCTTGTTGTGGAAGCGAGCCGGTTTAGCGTGGAGACCGCGGCCGGTGATGTCGCGGCCGCGGGGGCCGATCCGATGGTGGGCACGCTTCTCATCGGCGCCGCCGCCGTGCGTATTGGCATTGCTGTTGCGCTGCTGTTTGCGGCGTGGAAACCTCAGCAGCTGATTGGCGTGCTCATCATCGTGGGGGCGATGCTGGGGTTCACCTTGGGCTTCACGGTGCTCGCCGCGGTGTCTGGGACCCACCAGATGCCGTGGGGCGAAGTTAGCACGTTGGCTGTCACGTGCGCGGCGTTGTGCGCGCTGTGGGCCGCTGATTCTGGAGTGTTTGCCCGGCGGCCGTGGCGCCAGCTGGGCGCGAGCCCGACGTCGTGGGCCTAGCCGCTTTTCCGGCCTCTTCCTTTTCCTTCGTGGAAATTTTCGTGCGGGCCTTTTTTCCTTCTTCCTTCGTGGAAATTTATTTCCACGAAGGAAGCCACATGATCTGCTCGTAGTAGCTGTCCGGGATTGTGAATCCGTAGAGGATGGGGGAGAAGTACAGGTACATTCCTACGACTAGGGCGAGGTATCCCATGACGGCGACGTGGCCCCAGGTGATGGGGTAGCCGGCTAGTTTGCGCAGTTGGGGGACTTCGGTGCCTCGTTGTGCCAGGTTGCCCAGGGCGAGTGCTATGAGCACGATCGTGAACGGCACGAGCGGAGCTGCGTAGAAGAAGTACATCTGGCGGTCGAAGGAGGCCAGCCACGGCAAGAAGCCAGCGGCGTAGGCGATGAGGGGGACGATGACTCGGCGGTCACCACGGCTGAACCACACCCATGCGGCCCACAGCAGGATGGGGACGGTGAGCCACCAGATGGCTGGTGTGCCGAAGAGGTAAATCATTTCCCGGCATGTGTTTTCGCCGCATTGGATGTCCGTGGAGGAGTAGTACAACACCGGGCGCGATGCCACGAGCCAGGACCACGGTTTGGAATCCCACGGGTGGGAGTGGCCGGAAGAAGAGGTCAGTTCGGAGTGGAACTTCAACACGGAGAAGTGGTAGTACAGCCACCCGCTGGCGGCTTCGGGCAGTTTTTCTAACCAGGGCCAGTCGCTGCCGGCCACGGTGCCGTCGGCAAGCGCGTGGCGGTAGACGGAGGTCTCTGAGGCGAACCACGCGCGCCATGACCAGATGTACAGCACCGCGGGGATCAACACGATCGACGCTAGTGCCGACGGCACGTCACGCAGCAAAGTGCCCGATACCGGTTTGGCCACGCCGTAGCGTTTGCGCAGCCACAGGTCCCAGAACGACGACAAAAGGCCGAAGAACGCGATGTAGTACAGCCCCGACCACTTCACCGACAGCGCCAAACCCAGCAAAACGCCGGTGGCAAAGCGCCACCACCTAAAGCCCATTCGCGGGCCAAACGGTCCGGACTGCGCAATTGTGCGTTCACCGTAGGCGGCGTGCATGCGTTCGTGCACCTGGCGCATGTCGCCTGCCAGGGTCCACGCCGCCATGACCACGAACAGCAGAATAAATGCATCCAACATGCCAAAGCGGGGGATCACTAACAACACACCGTCGCAAAGCGCGATGATGCCCGCGAACAGACCAACCTGCCAGGACTGCGACACGCGACGCGCGAGCTGCATGATGAACACCACGGTCAGCGCACCGAACAGCGCGCTGATCACGCGCCACCCCAGAGGCGTGTAGCCGAAGATGAATTCGCCCACTGCCAGCAGCTGCTTGCCCAGCGGCGGGTGAACCACTAAGCCGTAACCGGGGTTGGACTCGATTCCGCCTAGCACCGGGTTCATCCAGGATCGAACGATGTCCCATCCCTGCGGCGCGTAGTGCTTCTCGTCGAAAACTGGCGTGCCCTCAGACACGGCGTTGGTAACGCCCACGTAGCGCGTGAAGAACGCCAGAACCGTAATCACCGCGGTGGTGATGGTGTCCTTGCGCGTCCACGGCCGCCGAACGGGCGCAGTGGGGCGGGGCGCCCTGAGTTTCCGCGGAGGCTTCGCGTCGGTGGCGTGTGCGGTTCGCGGGGAGGGATCACTAGCGATGGCGGTACTCACGCATGAGATCATACTGGGTGTTATGACACCTCCCGTTTCCACCACAGAACTTCCCACCCACGGTGTGATCATTGCCGCAACCCCACTGGGCAACATCGGCGATGCCAGCGACCGTCTCCGCGCCGGGTTGGCGCACGCGTCAGTGATCGCGGCGGAGGACACGCGTCGCTGTTATTCGTTGGCGGCGGCGCTCGGCGTGGAGATTTCGGGCAAGGTGGTCTCCAACTTCGACCACAACGAGGCCAAGCGTGTCGACGAACTTCTGGCCGCCGCCCGCACCGGCGTCGTGCTGGTGGTGACGGATGCGGGGATGCCGTTGGTCTCAGATCCCGGGCACAACCTCGTCGCGGCGGCACACGATGCCGGCGTCCCGGTGACGTGCTTCCCTGGGCCCTCGGCGGTGCCTACGGCGCTCGCGCTGTCCGGGCTGAACGTGGGGCATTTCATCTTCGACGGGTTCGCGCCGCGCAAGCAGGGGGCGCGCCGCGCGTGGCTTCAGTCGCTTGTACGTGAGCGTCGCGCGGTGTGCTGTTTTGAGTCGCCTCACCGCATTGAGCAATTGCTTATCGACGCCGCGGACGTCCTCGGCCCCGACCGCCGCGCTGCCGTGTGCCGTGAGCTGACCAAGACCTACGAGGAGGTCAAGCGTGGAACGCTCGGGGAACTTTCCGAATGGGCAGCCGGTGGCGTGCGCGGGGAAGTCACGGTGGTGATCGAGGGTGGTGCTGCCGAGGCCCCGCGCCCGGAAGAACTCGTCGCTGAGGTCGAGGCACTAGTCGAGTCCGGTGAACGTCTCAAAGACGCAGCCAAGCGCGTGGCCAAAGACAATGGGCTGAAAAGCGGGGAGCTCTACGACGCAGTTCTCGCCGCGCGCGCGTGAGGATAGCACAGAAACTTAACGTTCATCTTCGGGCCCAAGTCACGTTATCCTGCGAGAGTTCTAGATTTTTCTTACATACGTGCAAGGAGAACCCTATGACTCGCATGGAACAGCGGGAACCGAATTCAGAGGCTGAACCCTCCGCGACGAGTGAGCTCGCCGCGATGATGGAGGCGGAAAGCTCAGGTGCCACCTCTGTGTCCGCTTCACCCGCGGCCGCAGAGGAGGAACCCGTCCGCGAATACGAGGCCGAGGATGCCCCGGTCCAGTGGGCAATCGTCGCGCCGATCGCTGCGATCGTCATCGCGATGGTCACGTGGGGGCTGCTCGCCCCCGACGGGTTCTCCGCGTTCGCGGATGCCGCGTTCGGCTGGGTGATCGCGAACCTCGGGTGGGCATTCGTGCTCTTCGGCACGGTGTTCGTGGTGTTCGTTCTGGTAATCGCGCTGTCCCACTTTGGGGACATCCGCCTCGGCGCTGATGATGAACAGCCGGAGTTTAGAACCTCCTCGTGGATCGCCATGATGTTCGCTGCCGGAATGGGCATTGGTCTGATGTTTTACGGGGCCTATGAGCCGCTGACGATGTACCGCGATGGCGTCCCCGGCCACCAGCCAAACGAGGTCGGTGCGGCCATGGCCCAGACGATGTTCCACTGGACGTTGCACCCGTGGGCCGTCTACGCAATTCTTGGGCTGGCCATTGCCTATTCCACCTACAGGATCGGGCGCAAGCAGTTGCTGTCGTCTGCGTTCGTTCCACTGATCGGTAAGGAGCGCGCCGAAGGATGGATGGGCAAGTGCATCGACGGCTTTGCAATCTTTGCGACGATCTTTGGTACCGCGTGTTCCTTGGGCCTCGGCGCTCTTCAGATCTCCTCTGGCCTGCAATCGTCTGGCTTCGTGGACGATCCATCGATACAGGTCACGATCGGTATCGTGTCGGTTCTCACCCTGGCGTTCCTCCTTTCTGCCATGTCCGGCGTTTCTAAGGGAATCCAGTTTTTGTCTAACGCGAACATGATCATCGCGGCCGTGCTGGCAATCTTCGTGTTCGTATTCGGTCCGACGGTGGCTCAGCTCAACATGGTTCCCACGGCCGTGGGCAACTACTTGAAGAACTTCTTCGAAATGGCGGCTCGCACGGCGGAAAGCGCCGATGGCGGCGCGGGCGAGTTCCTGTCAGGTTGGACCATTTTCTACTGGGCGTGGTGGATCTCCTGGTCGCCGTTCGTGGGCACCTTCTTGGCCCGTATCTCCCGCGGCCGCACGGTCCGGCAGTTCTGCCTTGGCGTTCTCATGGTGCCTTCAGGCTTATCGACGATCTGGTTCGCCATCTTCGGCGGCACCGCCATCAAGCTTGAGCAAGCCGGTGAATCAATCTACGGCGAAGGCACGAGTGAAGAGCAGCTGTTCAACCTTCTGCACACCTTCCCCGGTGGCTTCATCATGGGTCTTTTTGCACTTCTCTTGCTGGCTACGTTCTTTATTACGTCTGCTGACTCCGCGGCCACGGTCATGGCGTCTTTGTCCCAGTCAGGCAAAGCGGACGCGAAGCCATGGTTGGCAGCAATGTGGGGCCTTGCCACCGCATTCGTCGGCTTGACCTTGCTGATCACGGGTGGATCCGACGCGCTGAACTCGCTGCAATCGGTCACCATCGTTGCGGCGACACCGTTTTTGTTCATCTTGTTCGCCCTCATGTTCGCGATTGTCAAGGACATGCGCAATGACCCGAATTACCTCGACAAACTGGAAGAGCAGCGCTTCTACCGCCAACTGGCTATCGAACGGCGTCTGCACAGGGAAAAAGTTGAGGAGGCCCAGCGCGCTCGCCAGCTGAAGAAGATGTTGACGCCGAAGGCGCGGGCAGAAGGCCGTCGATAAGCATGTGCTCGACATAATTTATGCTGGAGGCTATGACTGACACCTCTACAAACGTGCTCGTGTGCGTTGCGTGGCCCTACGCGAACGGGCCGCGCCACATCGGCCACGTTGCCGGATTTGGAGTTCCCTCGGATGTTTTCGCGCGCTACCAGCGAATGCGCGGCCGCAACGTGTTGATGGTGTCAGGCACCGATGAGCACGGCACGCCGCTGCTGGTCCAGGCGGACAAGGAAGGTGTGACCGTCAAGGAACTGGCGGATCATTACAACCGCATCATCGCCGATGACTTGGCGGGGCTGGGGCTGTCCTATGACTTGTTCACGCGTACGACGACGCGGAACCACTACGCCGTGGTGCAGGAACTTTTTAAGGGCCTCTACGACAACGGATACATGATCAAGGAGACGACCCGCGGGGCGATTTCGCCGTCGACGGGGCGCACCCTGCCCGACCGCTACATCGAGGGCACCTGCCCGATCTGCGGGGCGAGCGACGCACGCGGCGACCAGTGCGACAACTGCGGCAACCAGCTCGATCCGACGGAGCTGATTGATCCGGTGTCGAAAATCAACGGCGAGACGCCGCAGTTCATTGACACCGAGCACTTCATGCTGGACCTGCCCGCGCTGGGCGACGCGCTCAAAGAGTGGCTCTCCACGCGCGAGGACTGGCGGCCGAACGTCCTGAAATTCTCCCTGAACCTCCTGGAAGACATGCGCCCGCGCGCGATGACGCGCGACATCGACTGGGGCATCCCTGTTCCCGTCGAGGGCTGGGAAAATGACCCAGGCAAGAAACTCTACGTGTGGTTTGACGCGGTGATCGGATACTTGTCCGCCTCCATCGAATGGGCCGCGCGCAGCGGCAACCCCGACGCGTGGAAGGACTTCTGGCAGGATCCCGCCACGCGCGGCTACTACTTCATGGGCAAGGACAACATCACGTTCCACTCCCAGATCTGGCCCGGTGAGCTGCTTGGTTACGCCGGCGCGGGCGCGAAAGGCGGCGCAGTGGGTGAGCTGGGCACGCTCAACTTGCCGACGGAGGTTGTTTCCAGCGAATTCCTCACCATGAGCGGGTCGAAGTTCTCCTCGTCGAAGGGCGTGGTGATCTACGTCAAGGACTTCCTCGCGGAGTTCGGGCCAGACCCGCTGCGCTACTTCATCGCCGTTGCGGGCCCGGAAAACAACGACACGGACTTCACGTGGGACGAGTTTGTTCGCCGCATCAACAACGAGCTGGCCAACGGCTGGGGCAACCTGGTCAACCGCACCGTGTCCATGGCGCACAAGAACTTCGGCGAAGTGCCGCAGCCGGGCGAGCTAGAAGACGCCGACCGGAGGATCCTTGACTTGGCGGAGCGGACGTTCGCCGAGGCCGGCGACGAACTGGAGCTGGCTCACTTCAAGGCCGCCATTACTAAGATCATGCACGTCGTCGGCGAGGCGAATGCCTACATCGCGGAGATGGAGCCGTGGAAGCTAGCGAAGGATGAGACGCAGCGTGAGCGCCTGGCCACCGTGTTGTGGACCGCGCTGCAGGTGGTCTCCGACTGTAACACGATGCTCACCCCGTTCCTGCCGCACACCGCGCAGAAGGTCCATGAAACGCTCGGACGCGACGGGACGTGGGCTGCCACGCCGCGCGTTGAGGAGGTCGTGGATGACTTTGCGGCGGCGGGCGCGGCGGGCTCAGCCAGCGCGGCGGGCGCGGCGGGCGCGGGCGCTCCCCAGTGGCCCGCGCTCGACCTGGTTGGCGTGGGCCTGCCCGAGGCGGGGCAGAGCTACCCGATCATTACCGGCGACTACGCCGACCAGCAGGCGACATGGTCCCGCGTGGATGTTGCGCCGGGGACGCCGTTGGCGAAGCCGCAGCCGTTGATCGCGAAGCTTGACCCGGAGCTGGCCGAAACCGGACCGGCCTGGGCGCCCGTTCAGTAGCGGTAGGCTGGGGCGCCATGGCTAAAAAATCGCGCCCCACGCCCACGCCCGCCGAGCGGATTGACGGTCTGATTGACGCGCACACGCACGCCGTGAGCAACCGCGAGCTCACGGCCGAAGAGATCGGTGCGGTGATGGATCGGGCCCGTAAGGCAGGCGTTGAGCGCGTCTGCACCGTGGGCGATGGGCTCGATGAAGCGGAGTTCGCGCTGCGGGCCGCGCACCTGCATGACGCGGTGTACGCAGCGTGCGCGATCCACCCGACGAGGGCGCATGAGCTTGACGACGACGCCCGCGCGCGCCTTACAGAAATGGCCGCCGATGAGCGCTGCGTTGCGGTGGGGGAAACCGGGATTGACACATATTGGCTCACCCACGATCCGGAGCGCACGGCGCCGCTTGAGGTTCAGGAAGAGGCGCTGCGCTGGCACATTCAGCTGGCGGTGGATTCCGGCAAGGCGTTGATGATCCACAATCGCGAGGGCGACGCGGAGGTGTTGCGCATTCTCGACGATGCGCCGCGGCCGGACCACGTGATGCTGCACTGCTTTTCCTCGCCCATCGACGTGGCGCGGGAGGCGATCGCGCGCGGTTACGTGCTGTCGTTCGCGGGCAACGTCACCTTCAAGCGTAACGACGAACTTCGCCAGGCCGCGGCCGAAGCCCCCGTGGGGCAACTGGTCATTGAGACGGATGCGCCGTACATGACTCCCGAACCATTTCGTGGCGCGCGTAATGAACCGGCGCTGATCGGGCACACAGCCAAAGTGGTTGCTGATGCCCGTGGGATGGATGTTACGGATCTTGCGCGCGAGGTCAGCGGTACTTTTGACCGGATTTATGGAGTAGGTCACTAACGGCGTATTTGTTGCCGCCAGATAATTGCGAGCGTGTCATCTTTACCGTATCGTGACCTTTTATGTCGCCTCGCCATCGAATCAATAAACGTAGTTCCACCCGTGTCGTACTTGCCTCCAGTGCCGTTGGTGCAATGGTTGTTGGCGGCGGCGCAACGGCGTTCGCCGCGCAGAAGAACGTCACGGTGGACGTCAACGGTGAGACCGTTGAGCTGAGCACGTTCTCTAAGGACGTTGACGGCGCCCTGTCGGCGGCGGGCATTGAGCTCGGGGACAAAGACGTTGTCTACCCGGCGCCGAGTGAGAAGCTGGTCAACGGCGACACGGTCACGGTGCGCACCGCGAAGCCCGTCGCCGTGGTCATCGACGGCCAGGCCCAAGAACTCGTCTCCACCGCGGTCACGGTGGATGACCTTCTCTCAGAGCTCCCTGACGCCGTGGGCGGTTCTTCGCTCAACGTCGATGGGGCACAGAAGCTTACCGACGGGATGACAGTCGACGTCACCACCCCAAAGATCGTGGAAATCGTTGATGGTGGACAGTCCACGTACACCGCGCAGGCTGCGAAGACGGTTGGCGAGCTTCTTGCAGCCCGCGGCGTGGCAGTGGACTCGAACGACCGAGTGAGCCCGTCCCTGGACACCCCGGTGAAGGGAAACATGAAGATCACGGTCGACCGTGTTTCTGTCGTGGAGACCACCGACACCGTGGAGTTTGACGCGCCCGTGAAGTACGTCGAGGACGATTCGATCGAGCCGGGCAAGGAAGAGGTCCGCGAGAAGGGCTCCAAGGGCGAGAAGAAAGTCAGCAAGCGAGTCGTGACCGTCAACGGCAAGGTCGCGGAGGAGACAATTTCCGGCGAGCGCGAGACCCGCCCCGCGAAACCGAAAGTGATCTACCGCTCGAAGGAGACCGCCGGAGGCAACACCGGCACCTCCGCCCCAGCTGTTGCTGATGGTTCCGTCTGGGACGCCATCGCGCAGTGCGAGTCCGGCGGCAACTGGTCCATCAACACCGGCAACGGTTACCACGGCGGCCTGCAGTTCGCGGCGAGCACCTGGACTGGCTTCGGTGGCGGCGCCTACGCGCCGACGGCTGACCAAGCCACCCGTGAACAGCAGATCGCCATCGCGCAGAAAGTCCAGGCCTCCCAGGGATGGGGTGCGTGGCCGGCGTGTACGGCAAGCCTCGGCATCCGGTAACGGTTTCGCGTGACATCGCCCCAGCTTCTGGGCCCAGCGGAGATCCGCGCGCTCGCCGATGAGCTCGGCGTCGCCCCGACGAAAAAACTGGGCCAGAACTTCGTCCACGACCCGAACACGGTGCGGCGCATCGTCGACACCGCCGCGCTCGATCCCTCCGATACCGTCATGGAAGTCGGCCCGGGCCTGGGATCACTCACCCTCGGCCTGCTGGACGTGGCCAATAGCGTCATCGCCGTGGAGATCGACCCGCGCCTCGCCGAACGCCTGCCCCGCACCGTCGCCGAATTCGCCCCCGATCATGCCGCGAATCTTTCAGTGATCAACAAAGACGCCCTCGCGCTGGTCCCCGGCGATTTGCCCACTGCGCCCACTGAACCCACCGCACCCACCGCACCCACCGCGCTCGTGGCCAACCTGCCCTACAACGTCGCCGTGCCGGTGTTGTTGACGGTGTTGGAGAGGTTTTCGTCGATAAGCAAAGTGCTCGTGATGGTCCAGCTAGAGGTCGCGGAACGGCTTGCGGCGACCCCGGGGACCAAAATTTACGGCGTGCCCAGTGCGAAAGCCGCGTTCTACGGCGACGTGCGGCAGGCGGGCACGATTGGCAAAAACGTGTTCTGGCCAGCGCCGAACGTCAATTCGGGGCTCGTGCGCATCAACGTCCGCGACAAAGGCTGGCCGCGGGAGGCGCGCACTGAGGTCTTTCCGCTTATCGACGCAGCCTTCGCCCAACGCCGCAAAACCCTCCGCGCCGCGCTGAGCTCCGTGTATGGGTCTGCCGCCGATGCTGAGCGCGCGCTTGTGGCCGCCGGAATCGATCCCACGCTGCGCGGGGAAAAACTCGCGATCGAAGATTTCGTGCGCCTCGCTGGGGTAGGGGTGCAGTAATGGCGCGGGTGTTTCAGGCGAGCGCGCCGGGCAAAGTGAACCTGCACCTCGGGGTGGGTGCCGCGCGGCCCGATGGGTACCACGAACTATCGACGGTGTTCATGGCCGTGGACCGCGTGGAAACCGTAACTCTTACGGAGCAACCGGGTGTTGTCACGACCGACGGCGGCGTCGTGGCCGCGATGAACACGACCTTTCGTGTCGAACCGCCAACGGAGAACATCGATGGTCCCGGCAACCTCGCGTGGCGCGCCGTCGAGACAGCTGTGCAAGCAGCCGTAGCCGCCGCGACCGCCGACGCCGCGGGCGCCGCCGACGCGGGCGCCGACCCACTCCTGCGGCCGCCCGCCGAACGGCTGCCTGCCGTGCGCATCGACGTGGACAAAACCGTGCCGGTAGCCGGGGGCATGGCCGGGGGATCGGCGGATGCGGCGGCGGCGCTGATCGCGGCGAATGCCTACCTTGCTCACCATGTGGAGGCGTTGCCGCACGACACGCTCGTGGCAATTGGGCGCTCGCTGGGTGCGGACGTTCCGTTCTGCATGATGGGCGGAATCGCCTTGGGTACCGCGCGCGGCGACGAGCTCGTTTCCATGATGGGCCGCGGCGAATACTGGTTTGTCTTCGTGAACCCGCGGGTGGGGCTGTCCACCGGGGCGGTGTTCGAGCGTCTCGACGAAATGCGGTACAACTCGCCATCTTTAGTTCCCCGCATGGAAACCGGTGCGCTGGCTAGGGCGCTGATGAGCGGTGACCCTCGGGAAGTTGCGGCGGCGATGCACAACGACCTCGAAGCGGCCGCGGTGTCCATGGAACCGGGATTGAAAGGGCTTGCGGACGTTGCCGTCCGCGAGGGCGGATTGCGCGCCATGGTGTCCGGATCCGGACCGACTCTGGCCGTGCTCTGCGAGGACCAGGCCCGCGCCCACCACGTGTGCGAGCGCCTGCGCGCCCACACGCACTCCGGCGACCACACCGGCGACCTGGAAATTTTCGTCGCTCGCGGCCCCGTGCCCGGCGCCCACTAACCATTCAGCAACGCGGGCGCGCAAACTAGGGCGCGGGAACCTTTTACGCCGCCGCGTCATTAAACGTGCGAGAGTAGAAAACAGCATCCTCGTGATCCCTAGTGAAAGAGAAAAGACACCCATGCGTACTCGATCCCAATTGATGAAGCTGCGTACCTCCACCGTTGCCGCTGTTGCCGCCGCGTCAGCCACAGCGCTACTTCTCACCGGCTGTTCGGCTGGCGTCGAAATCTCCAATGTCAAGCCGACTGCGACCGCGGAAAAGAAAGATGACGTTTCTTCGAAGGGGTCATCAGAGCGGTCGACGAAGAGCACGGCGTCGGAGAGCGGCGGTGAGTCGTCGACAAGCAAGCATGACGGCGTCTACATGACCAGCTTGTCTGAGGTCTTGCGCAAGAACCCGAATGCGACCGAGCAGCTCCTCGAGGACGAATTCTCTGAAGCTGAGATGGAGGAGCTGGAGGCGTACTTCGACATGGGCGAGGACATCTACATGTTCCTTGAGATCACGGGGGAGAAGTGTTCGGTGTCCATGTCGGAGACCGGTAATTTCGCGGATGCGGAGGACCCCGAGTTCTGCACGATCGACTACGAAAAGGGCACTCTGGACACGGGCGATGACGACGTGGATGGCACAATTAAGTTCCGTTCCAACGGTGATGCCACCGTGGTGATGAGAGACGAGGAAATTACCATGACGATGGTGTTTAAGAAGACAGAGGGGGCCGCGTAATTTAAGTGGCGAACTTAATCAACCTAGAGAAAGTCTCTAAAAGTTTTGGGCTCAAGACGCTTCTCGACGGAGTGTCTTTAGGCGTTCAGACCGGCGACCGCATCGGGGTGGTCGGGCTCAACGGTGGCGGCAAGACGACGCTGCTGGAAGTGCTGACCGGCATTGAGGAGCCTGATTCTGGGCGTGTCTCGCACGCCAATGATCTGCGCATGGCCGTGGTGACGCAGCGGTTTGAGCTCGCGGACGACCTGACGATCGGGCAGGTCGTCGTGGAGCCTCTGGGCCTGGAGGTCTACGAGTGGGCGTCGAACGCGAAGGTGCGCGAGGTGCTAGCCGGGACCGGCGTCGCAGACCTGGGGCTGGAGACCCGGGTGGGGGAGCTGTCCGGTGGGGAGCGGCGCCGCGTGAATCTTGCAGCGGCGCTGGTGCGCGACTTGGACCTGGTGGTGCTCGACGAGCCCACGAACCACCTGGACGTCGAGGGCGTGCAATGGTTGGCTGACCATTTGCTGAGCCGAAAAATCGCGGTGGTAGTGGTCACCCACGACCGCTGGTTCTTGGACACCGTGGCCACGCTCACGTGGGAGGTCCACGACGGTACCGTCGATGTCTACGAGGGCGGGTACAACGACTGGACTTTCGCCCGCGCCGAGCGCGCCCGGCAGGCCGACGCGATCGAGCAGCGCCGGCAAAACCTCGCGCGCAAGGAGCTCGCGTGGCTCCGCCGCGGCGCGCCCGCCCGCACGTCCAAACCGCGATACCGCATCGAGGCCGCGGAGAAACTCATCGCCGACGTGCCCGCGCCGCGCGACACCGTTGAACTCATGGCTTTCTCCAAGCAGCGCCAGGGGAGGGTCGTGGTGGAGCTCGAGGACGCGACGCTGAACGCGCCCGCCGCCGCCGGGGCCGCCGCCGCCACCGCGCCCGCCGCGCACGGCCGCACTCTCCTCGACCGCGTCACCTGGCGCCTCGCGCCGGGCGAGCGGATCGGCCTCGTGGGCGTCAACGGGTCCGGCAAAACGACCCTGTTGCGCGCGCTGGCAGGCGATTACCCGCTCACTCACGGCAAACGAATCGAGGGCAAGACCGCCCGGATCGGTTGGTTGAGGCAGGAGTTGGATGACTTGGATCCGTCGAGACGCGTGCTCGACGCGGTGGAAGACGTCGCGACGTACATCACCCTTGGCAAGAAAGAGCTGTCCGCATCCCAGCTCGCGGAGCGGCTGGGGTTTTCCGCGAAGCGGCAACGCACGCCCGTCGGCGACCTTTCGGGCGGTGAGCGCCGCCGCCTTCAGCTCACCCGCGTGCTGATGGCCGAGCCGAACATTTTGCTTCTCGACGAACCCACCAACGACCTCGACATCGACACCCTCCAAGAACTCGAAGATCTCCTCGATTCGTGGCCGGGTACGTTGGTGGTGATTTCGCACGATCGGTACCTGATCGAGCGCATCGCCGATTCCACGTACGCCCTGTTTGGCGACGGCAAGCTGACGCACCTCCCGGGCGGCATCGAGCAGTATTTGGAGCGTCGGAAGGCGGCCGGCGCGGGTGCTGGCGGTGCGGGGACGCTGAACCTGGGCGCGGCTGGCGGCGCGGGCGGTGCCGGCGGCGCGGGCGCCGGGGGCGCGGCGGGCGCGGGCGGGGGCGGCGCGGGCGGCATGAGCTCCAAAGAAAAACGCGAGCTGAACAAAAAGATGACCCAGCTCGAGCGAAAGATGGCCAAGCTCGACGAGCAAGCAACGGCGCTGGAGGCCGAGATCACCGAAATGAGCCAAGAGGCTGCCCCCGATTTCGGGGCTATCGGGGACAAAACAAATCAGATCGCAGACCTAAACTCCCAGCGTGAGGGGTTGGAGATGGAGTGGTTGGAGATCGTCGATAAGCTTGAGCAATAAATTTGTGATTTCCGCCACGCAAAGCGATTAATGGTTGTAGGCTTCCGTTAAGTTTTTTTCAGCAAACTAACGGAGTTTTGAAATGGCCTTCACACGCCGGACATTCCTTGCAGCTAGCTCACTCACCGCAGCCGTAGCCGCGGCGAGCACGTGGCCAACCGCAACCGCCGATGACAAAGCGCGCGGCGTCACGCTTGAAGTCGGCCGCGGCATGGCGGACATGACCGGCGAACCGCTCGGCGCGGGCATGAACGGCTACGCCGTCAGCGAGCAAACAACGACCGGCATCCGCTTCCGCCAAATGGCGCGCGCGTTCATCTTCGTGGATCCGTCGGGTAGCCGCACGCTGTTCATCGTCGGCGAGTTCGGCCTGATGTTCCAGTCGATCCAGCGTGAGGTGCTGCGCCGCCTGAACGACAAGTTCCGCGGGCTGTACCACGAGGGAAACACCTTCATCACCGCCACCCACACCCACACCGGCCCGGGCGGAACCTCCGGGCACTTGATGGTGGACCTGGTCACGATGGGTTTCCGCCCCGTCACCTTCGAAGCCACCGTCGAGGGCATGGTGGTCGCCGCTGAACGCGCGCACGCCGACATCCAGGAAAGCGACGTCTACTTCACCCGCGGGGTGGTCACAGAAGCCGGCGCGAACCGTTCCTTCCAGGCGTTCAAACGCAACGAAGACGACGCGCTTGAGCTGTTCCCCAACGGCGTGAATCCTGAGTCGCACACGCTCCACATCGCCCGCGGCGGCGAGGAGGTCGGCTTGATCAACTGGTACGGCCTTCACGCCACGTGCTTCGGGCATGAGCACACGCTTATCGACGGCGACCACAAAGGCTGGGCCTCCTGGAAAATGGAAACGGACCACGGCGTGGTGCACAGGGATCCCGCGAAGCACACCTTCGTTGCAGCGTTTGCGACAGGCGGGCAGGGCGACATCACGCCGAACATGGGACTGGTGCCCAAATCGGGGCCGGGTTTTCAGGACGAGGCACTGAGCGCGAAGATCCTCGGGGATAGGCAGATTGAGGGGACGAATGGGCCCGTAGTTACGACTGGCGGCGGGTCAGTGACCGGCGTTGCGCGCGTGCGCAACGTGCACAAGTGGGTGGACATGCGCTCGTTCGTGGTGGACGGTCGCTTCACCGCCGACGGGCAGGACAAGAAGCTGGGGCCCGCGGTGCTTGGCGCCGCATTCGCAGCGACGAGCCAGGAAGACGGCGGCCCGGCGCTGGTCTTCAACGAAGGCGAGCGCGGCGGCAACGAGTGGGTCAAGGGCCTGACCAAGATGTTCGTCACCGACGAAATGCGCGAAATCCACGGCAACAAGGAACAGTTGCTGTTCATGGGGTACGTCGATGGCATGATCCAGCAGACGCTCATGTACTCCATCACTGAGATCAACGGGGTGTTCATCCTCACCCACTCGATGGAGCCGACGACGATGGCCGCCTACCGCATGCGCCGCCACGTTGCGGGCGTGCTGGGCGTGCCGATCGAGCGCGTTATCTGCCAGGGATACACCTCCGGCTACGCGCACTACGTCACGACGCCCGAGGAGTACGACAACCAGGACTACGAAGGCGGCGCTACCATTTTCGGCCGCCACCAGCTCGACGCCATGATCCAGGTTTTCGACGAACTCGCCGTTGCGCTTCGCGACGGAACACCCGTCGACCCCGGCCAGCCCGCCGGCGACCTGACCGGGCTCATCCCGAAATCCCTGGCTGGCAGACCCGGGATTGACCGCGCGGATTGGGGGAAGAAGTTTGGTGAGGTGATCGTCGATACGCCAAACGTGCGCGTGGGGCAGAAAGCCTCCGCGACATTCGCTTTCGCGAACCCCAACTCCAACCTGCGCCTCGGCGACGGCTACGTCGTGATCACCAACGCGCAGGGCGCGGTCGTAGCCGATGACTTCCACGCCAATACGACCGTGGAGTTCATCAAGAACATGGACGTGGTGAACGCCCGCGTCACCTGGGACACCGAGGGTTTCGCGCCGGGGACCTACACGCTGAAGTTGCGCGGGACGTCACGCGATGCCGAGCGCATACTCACCCCGTTTGAGGGAAGCACCACCGTGACAGTCCACGCGTAACGGTGCAGCTGCTCGGCTTCGTCGATAAGCATGGGGCTCGTAAACTAGGAGTTTATGAGTAAATCCAAGCCCCCGAAGCTATCCCGCGAAGCGTACGAGAAGGAATTGCGCAGGCTCCAGACAGAGCTGGTGGCGATGCAGCAATGGGTGGTCGAGACGGGCGCCCGGATCGTCATCGTGATGGAGGGCCGCGACGCCGCCGGCAAAGGGTCGGCGATCAAGCGCATCACTCAGTATCTGAATCCGCGTGTCTGCCGCATTGAGGCGCTGCCCAAGCCCACCGAGCGCGAACAAACCCAGTGGTACTTCCAGCGGTACGTGGAGAAGCTGCCGGCTGCTGGTGAGATCGTGATCTTCGACCGCTCTTGGTACAACCGCGCGGGCGTCGAGCGCGTCATGGGCTTTTGCACGTCGCAGGAGTACCGGCGGTTCCTCCACCAGGCGCCGATCTTCGAGCGCATGCTGGTCGAGGACGGGATTCTGCTGCGCAAATACTGGTTCTCCGTCTCCGACGAGGAGCAGTACCGCCGCTTCGTGTCCCGCAAGCAGGATCCGCTGCGCCAGTGGAAGCTGTCGCCGATGGATCTGGAGTCGATTACCAAGTGGGAGGAATACTCCCGCGCGAAGGATGAGATGTTCATCCACACCGACATTCCCTCCGCGCCGTGGTACACCGTCGAGAGCGAGGACAAGAAGCGCTCGCGCATCAACGTCATTTCGCACCTCTTATCGACGATCCCCTACGAGTACATCGAACCCGACCTACCCGAAATCCCCGAGCGGCCCTCCGGTAGCACCTACGTCCGCCCGCCGCGCGACGAGTTCCGCTACGTGCCCGACGCCGCCGCGAAGCTGGAGAAGAGCTCGAAGTCTGACAAGCACAGCAAAAACAAGCACAGCAAAAACAAGCACAGCAAAGACAAGCACTAACCTTCGCCACGCACGCGAATAGGGCACAGCGCGCTGGCTGCGCGGTGTGATCGCTGTGGTGTGATCGGGGTGGGGTCGCCGCGGGATTCTTGATACTACGGCGGGCCGTTCGTTGATGCCGTTGGGCGGTTCCGGCGGCCGCGGGCGCGGCGGCGGGGATCGCCGAACAAAGAGATCATCGCCCCGGACGCGTAGTGAGGGTGCGGGTTAGGCACCGTGTACCCCTTCGGCGAGCGCCACATGGGTGTACCGCGCAGCCGGATCATCGTTCCAGCGTTGCGAGGTCGGGCCCCGCCGCGGGCGGTGCCGCGGGTGCTGGGGTGGGGCCCGTCGTCGTTAATTGCGTTGTGGTACGAGCACAACATGGTCAGGTTGTCCATGTTTGTCTCCCCGCCGTTCTTCCACGCGGTGATGTGGTGGACTTGGCAGTAATCTGCGGGCACCTTGCACCCGGGCACGGGGCAGACCGGCGTGGTGGCGCGTGCTAGGTCGCGCTGCTTGTCGTTGGCATAACGGCTGGCCCGGTAGAGATTCACTGGTCCCTCGGTGGGGTGGAACGTCGCCGCTTCAAGCCCGAATTCCGGATTCGCGTAGTACTTGTTGAGGAAGTCGGCGCCGGTGATGGTGGTGCCGTCGGTAAGCGAAAGCTCGACGTCATCCAGGTCGCCGCGGATGATCTTTGTCCACTCCGGCAAGGGGATGAGGAGCAAGGGGCGCGGAGCGGCGAGTGGAATGCCCGCGCCGTCGCCGTCGCCCGCGGGGGAGAGACCACCGCGCATGAATGCGACGAACGCCGTGAGCATCTGCGTGGCTGTCGGCCGTGTGATGTGGGGGGCGTCGGGGGACTTGGTGGCCGCGATGGCTTTCGCGTACTGGTGGATCGCGTGCTCAAGGTCCGCGACGAAGCGCTCATCGGCGGTGATGTGGACGCTGCGCTTACCCATCTTCGACGCCGTGACGCGGAAGGAATCCTTCGGGGGAGTGGCCGCCGTGGGCACGATTTCTTTGGCGCGGCGATTTAAAGTGTCGTAGCCCCCGCGAACGCTGAGCAACTCCATGCGCAGCTCGCGCTGCTGCTTCTTGTCGCTGACGCGCGCGAGGTGCTGCTCTATTAGCGCGAGCTGGTGCAGCGAGAACTTACTCGCGCGGGCCTTCTCACGCAGGGCCTTTTGGTAGCGCGTCGCGCGCGTGGGACCGTAGTACACCGCATGGAGGGCGGCCCACGCTTTCGCGTCCGACGGTTTGAACCCCGCCTCAATCGCCGCAGCACGGTCAAAGCCCGCAAGCGTATCGACGGCGCTTGCCCCCATTGCCTCAACCAGTGCTGCGAAACTCATACTTCGTATGATTGGGGGCTTTTCCGCGCACGTCAAGGGGTATTTTTGGGGCTGTGGATAACTTTCGCGGTGGGAGCATGCTGGGCGCTTCGCGGACGGTCTTTTGATGGCTGCGAGAGGAAAATCGGGGGACTTATCCACAGATTGATTGTCGTGTCAGCAGTTATCGGCGGGGCGTGCGGTAATGTGTTTGGCCGCCTTCTTGGAAACGGGGGTGGTAGCGGGGGTAGCCGACCGGGGCTGCCGCGGCGGGTTAGCGATCTGCTTGGGGCTTCGGGCGCCCGCGCGGAGGGCTGACGGTGGGGTCGCCGGGGATCCAGAAGCGCAACGTGGCGTCGGCGTTCTTGCTGATTCCGATGCGTGGGCCCGCGACCCACTCCGGTTCGTGGGCGCGGTCGGTAACGCGCACGGGGACGCCGTTATCGGCGAGCGTGAGGTCCAGCGCTGCGCCAAGGTTGCCGGGCCCGCGGGCAAGATTGGCGAACTCGATGTCCCTTTCGGCCGGGCGGCCGCCGCGGATGCCCTTGCGCGGAGCTTGTCGACGCTTCTGAGCGAGCTCCTCACCGCGAATCACCTCGCCGGCGCGGAGCAGACATCCGTGGCCCGTGCCTTCCGGCGCGCACACGATGTTTCCGTTGAGGTGGATGCCGTACGACAAGTAGACGTAGAACCGTCCCGGCGGGCCGAACATCGCCGCGTTGCGGGCAGTTTTGCCCCGGTAGCCGTGCGCTGCCGGGTCGTCGGTGCCCAGGTAGGCCTCCACCTCCGTGATACGTAAAGTCACGCCGTTGTGGGAAAGGAAACACCCCAGCAGCTGCGGTGCGACCACGTCTGCTGGGGCGGAAAAATCGATCACGGTTAGAACTGGATGTTCGGCATTGCGAACGCAGCGACGCCGAGGATAGCGGCGATGGCCGTGATCACGCCGAGAACGATGGCGACGATCTTCTGCGTCTGCGAAGAGCCGCTCGGAGTGGTGTCCACCTGTGGCAGCTCGGCGTTCTTGTAGACGACGACGCTGACGTAGCCGTCGTCAAGCTTTTGGCCGTTCTTGTAGTTGAGGAGGGACTTTTCGAGGCCGTCGCGGGCGACAGTCGAGCGGTTCTGTGCCTTGAAATCAGTGCCCGGCTTGATGGCGCCCGGAAGGATGAAGTCGACCATGGCCATGTTGGTGCCCTGGTCCTCGACGAACCTGCCCTGGCCCTGACCACCCCGGCCGGACATGGTGAAGTCGGCATACAGAGTGGCTTTGTTGTTCTTGAACTCCACGCGGAGGTTGGAGTAGGTGACATCCAGGCCCCAGGCCCCGTCCTTGCCGAGTCCCTTGTAGGCGCGAACGGTCGCCGTGCCGTCAAGCTTCAGGGTGCCTGAACCGTCGGCACCGATCTTCGACCCGTCGGTGTCGATGGGGAACACGAAGCTGTCGTCGGACTTGTAGGCACCGCCGGTGGTCGTGAACTCTGCTTTCGCGAGCGGGCCCTCGAGGTGCTTCCAGAAGCTGCCCTTCATGTTCCACGTAACGTAGCCGTCTTTCGTGGCAGGCTGTTCAGCAGCGGGCTGGTCAGAAGCCGGTTCTTCGGAGGTAGCTGCGGCGACCGGGATGCCAGGAGTCGCGAGCTCCTCCGGGGCGGCCACGGCATGGGGAACGGGAAGTGCGGTGCTGACAGCCACAACCGTTGCGGCAGCGACAAGACGTGTACGAAGGCTCATGCGAGTCTCACTTTCTCGGGTTGGATTCTCGGGTCAGATCCGAGTTGGGGCCGGCGATTGCCGGGGTGTAACGCTTCAAACTTTAGTATGCCGCGCCCAGCGTCGTGCACGGGGGTGCGAACGAGCATGCCTACCAGCCGGGCGTGGGGTTGTCCTTGGGAGGGGATTAGAGGGAGGGGATTAGAAGGGGAGCGGAGGAAGCTTCGGCGGCTGGAAGCCGAGAATATCGCCCATGCCTTTCGCAATGCCTGCAAGAGCGACCGTGAGACCGCTCACCGCCAGAAGGATGGCCACGCCGGTGATGATCCTCTCGAGAAGCGACCCCTTCTCTGTGGAAGAAAGTTCGGCGAGCTTCGCGTCGAAGTCTTCGACCGAAGAAGTCGCATCACCCGCGTCGGCGGAACTCTCATTGGAACTGCCGCTGGAACCAGCCGTTTGCCCGCCGCTGTTCAGCGTGATGTTAAGCGGCGCATCCTTGAACTCAAGGTTTTGGTTGTAGGCGAGAAGTGAGTTGTAGCCGCCGTCGCTAAGCGTCATGCTCTCAACGCGCGCGCGGTAGGTGCCTCCGGAGATTTTCTTGGGCAGCGTAAACCGGGTGAGCTCCGCATCATCGACTTTTTCGTTCTTGGGCTCTTCGTTGGGAAGGCCGCCTTGGACGTGATAGTCCGCAGTGATCTTGGCGTCAGTGCCGTTCGTGACGACGATCTTGAAGTCTTTGTAATTCAGATCCAGCCCCCATTTGCCCTCGACCGGAATCGACATGTGCCCGTAGAACTGCAGCTCCCCGTCGAGCTGAATCACCCCGTTGCCGTTACCGTCAACGTGGGATTTTTCGGCGTTGACGGGGAAGCGGAGGTTGGTGACCTTCTGCTTACCGTTCTTGAGCGGGACAACGCCCTGGCTGGTGAGGATCCGGCCCTCCGCAAAGCCTTGGATGTAGTCGAGGTAGGACGCCTTGATCGGCCACTGGACAGTGCCCGAGGTGATACGTGGCTGTGTTTCGGAATCTTGGGCTGCGGCGCTGGCGGGGGCGACAAAGCTTGCGACAGTCAAGGTTGCCGCCGTGGCGACAGCAGCCGCTGCACGGGTGCCGGTGGTGTGGGCGAGGAACATTGGGATCCTTCCTAAAAAGAAAGTGGGGGCCACCGCAATCGATGGACCCCACTTTAGTTGGAGTGGTTTCTTAACGGAACTGGCGCATGATGCTGTCCAGTGCGCCACGGAACTGGCGCATGATGCTGTCCAGTGCGCCACTGTTTATGAACCCGATGATGCCGATGATGGCTGCGAGAGCGGCGAGGACGCCGATCACGATACCGGCGGTCTTAGCTTTCTCCGAGGAGCCGGCGTTCGGTGCCGGCTTGCTGGTGTTGGTCGGCTCGGCCGGCTTGCTGGTGTTGGTCGGCTCGGCCGGCTTGCTGGTGTTGGTCGGCTCGGCCGGCTTGCTGGTGTTGGTCGGCTCGGCCGGCTTGCTGGTGTTGGTCGGCTCGGCCGGCTTGCTGGTGTTGGTCGGCTTGGCCGGCTTGCTGGTGTTGGTCGGCTTGGCCGGCTTGCTGGTGTTGGTCGGCTTGGCCGGCTTGCTGGTGTTGGTCGGCTCGGCCGGCTTGCTGGTGCTGGTCGGCTCGGCCGGCTTGCTGGTGTTGGTCGGCTCGGCCGGCTTGCTGGTGTTGGTCGGCTCGGCCGGCTTGCTGGTGTTGGTCGGCTCGGCCGGCTTGCTGGTGTTGGTCGGCTCGGCCGGCTTGCTGGTGTTGGTCGGCTCTTCCGGCTTGCTGGTGTTGGTCGGCTCGGCCGGCTTGCTGGTGTTGGTCGGCTCTTCCGGCTTGCTGGTGTTGGTCGGCTCTTCCGGCTTGCTGGTGTTGGTCGGCTCTTCCGGCTTGCTGGTGTTGGTCGGCTCTTCCGGCTTGCTGGTGTTGGTCGGCTCTTCCGGCTTGCTGGTGTTGGTCGGCTCTTCCGGCTTGCTGGTGTTGGTCGGCTCTTCCTTCTTCTTTTCAGCGAACTTCAGCGTGCCGCCGAAGGCGTCGGCCTCGGGCTTGTATTGCTCAGAGTAGGCGATGAAGGCGTCGAAGCCGCCATCCTTGAGGCGGCCTTTGTTCACCTTGAAGTCGAACTCCTTGCCGGCTTCGGGCTTGATCGGAGCAACGAGCTCGTACTCGGCGATAAGGGCGTCGTCGGCGGGGGAGTTCTTGGAGCCTTCACCGCCGGGGAGCTCGCCGACAGAGACGTAGTCGGCGAGCATCTGCATCTTTTTGCCGTCGACCTTGAGCTTGATGTCGGAGAAGTTGAGGTCAAGACCCCAGCCGCCATTCGCGCCCAAGCCCTTGTGGCCATAGAACTGGATCTTTCCATCTAACTCGATGGTGCCGTTGCCGTTTGCGTCGAGCTTCGTGTCGTCTGCATTCACGGGGAGTTTGAAGGCTTTGGTCTTTTCGCCGTTCAGGACCTTTTCCGCACCTTCAGAAACGTGGATTTCGCCCTTGGCGAATCCCTGGATGTAGCCCAGGAAGCTGTCTTTGATCGGCGTTTCCACAGAGCCGGACTGGACGACGGGGGCGGGGTCTGCGGCGTGGACTGCTTGCGGCGCAACGAGTGCGGTTGCTGCGATGGCTGCGGCGCTCATGCCTGCGATAAGGGATCGTTTCATGTACCTATTTCTTTCGGTTTCGGAGCGAGAAGTAAGGACATACTAACCTTAACTACTCGATCGTTAGTTTGCAATCCTTTTATTGATACTCTTCAGGATTTTTTAGGAGTTTCTCGTACGGCCGAAGAGAACGGAGGAACCTGCCGTAATTTCTTCCCGCCCGGGGGTGACGAAGATGCCGTTGGCGGTGCGCTCCACCGTGATCGGCCAGTTGTAGACCTCGCTTAAGACGTCGTCGGTGTAGACGTCGTCGCGGCCGCCGGAGGCGACGAGTCTGCCTTCGCGCAGACAAATGAAATGGTCGCAGTACTGGGCGGCGGCCTGGAGGTCGTGGAGTACGACGATGACGGTTTTGCCGTGCTCGGCCAGAAGTCGGATGGTTCCCAGGGTGCGCTGCTGGAAGCGGACGTCCATGGCGGCGGTGGGCTCGTCGAAGAACACAACTGGTGTTTGCTGCGCCAGGATGCGGGCGAAGGCGACGCGGGCGCGCTCACCGCCGGACAGCGTGGTGACATCGCGGTCTTGGAGGTGGGTGACACCGCCGATGTCCAGTGCAGCGTCGACCACGGCTTGGTCGGTTGCGGGGTCACTGGTCTTGCTCCACGGTGTGCGGCCCATTTCCACGACGTCGCGGACGAGGAATGAGAACGCCACGTTAATGTCTTGGAGCATGACGGAACGTGTTTGCGCGAGTGTCCTCTGATCGGCGGTGAAGGCGTCGACTCCGTCGAGGGAGACTGACCCTCGAAGTGGCGGCTCGTCGCCGGCGATGGCTGACAACAGGGTGGATTTTCCCGCGCCGTTGGGGCCGATTAGGGCGGTGACGTGGCCGGCCGGTGCGGTGAATGACACGTCGTCGAGAAGCGTTGTGCCACTTTTGACCACTGTAATGTTGGAGGCTGTGACGGTCATGCGCGCTGCCTCTTCCGGATCATTTGGCGCAGGAGGAAGAAGAAGGTGGGGCCGCCGATGAGTGCGGTGAAGATGCCGATGGGCAGGTCGGCAAACGGGATCAGACTGCGCGCGAAGATGTCGGCTGATCCGATCAGGAGGGCGCCGCCGAGGGCGGAGGCGGGCAGGAGGATGCGGTTGGAGGGGCCTGCGACTGTACGGATAATGTGCGGGATGACGAGCCCGACGAAGGCAATGAGCCCGGCGAACGATACGGCTGCTGCGGTGAGCAAGGTCGAGAGAACGATTGCGGCGATGCGCAGGCGGGAGACATTAATACCGACGTGGGTTGCGGCGGTGTCGCCAAGTGCCAGCAGGTCCAACTTGCGCCCGAGCAGGAAAGCGATCAGGGTCACGGTGGTCACAATCAGCGCGACGATCCCTGTGTGCTCCCACTTCGCGCCGGAAAGCGTCCCCATCTGCCAGAAGATGATCTGTTCGCGGGCGCTGGTTGGGGCTAAGAAGACCAGCATAGAGATCGCCGCACCGGCGATGGCGTTGGCGGCGATACCCACTAAGACTAGGTTGATCACTTGCACTTTCCCGGCGGTGCGCGAGAGTTGATAAACAATGAGTGTGGTGAGCACCCCGGCCACGAAGGCGCACACGGGCACGGACCACACGCCCAAGGTGCCGGTACCGAAAACGATGGCGGCTGCGGCGCCGACTCCGGAGCCGCTAGTGACGCCGATGATGGATGGTTCGGCTAGCGGGTTGGAAAACACCGCTTGCATGAGCGCACCACCCAAGCCCAATCCGGCGCCGACAAACAGGCCAAGCACGAGCCTAGGAAGGCGGATCTGCCAGAGCACGGAGGAGTCTAGATCGGTGGCATTCATGGGGCCGGCGATCAGGATTGGCCACAACTCGCTGATCGGTAATTCGTATTGGCCGACCATGACGGAGAAAACGGCGGTCACGAACAAAAGCGCGATGATGACGACAAATAAGGCGACGCGCCGCACGCGCCGTTTTCTAAAGGTGCGCGCGGCTGTAAGACCCTCCGCGGGGGAGGGTTGGTGCTGTGTGGTCATTACCCTTCACCGTACAGCGCGTGCGCGGCGCGCAGTAAAAGCTCCGGGGTTTGGGGGCCGTAGGCGAGTGAGTCGCCGTCTGGAAGCGTGAGCACGCGTTTGTTCTTGCCGGCCTGCGTTTGGGCAACACCTGGGCGTTGCAGCAGGCCGTCGATCTCGCCTGTGGAAGTCAGTCCGCCGTTCATCATGATGAACATTTCGGGATTGACTTTCGCTAGGGCCTCTGGGCTTGCTGGTGACGGGGCGCCGATGCCCTGCTGGGTGTTCACATCCACACCGCCGAGCGCTTCGATGAGGTCTTTGGTGTGGTTTTCGTCGCCGAGAAGGTAGAACACGCCGCCGGTGCCGCGGGCATAGAGGAAGGACATGCGCAGCGGCTCGTCCGGCACGACCTTTGCGATCGCTTCACGCGCCTGCTCGAGCTCTTTCTCGGTGCGTTCGGCCAGCTGGTTGCCAAGCGTGGGCACGCCGACGACGGCGGAGAGGTCGCGAATGTCTTGGCCGATGGAATCCATCTTGCGCTCCGGCTGCATGACCACGGTGGTCACGCCCGCGTCGCGGATCTGGTCGATGGCTTCCTGCGGGCCGATGGAGTGGTCGACGATGACCAGCGTTGGTTTGAGGTTGAGCACGGCCTCGGGGTTGAGCGTGTGGCCGCCTTCGGTCACGACGGGGAGGTCTTTCAGTGAGTCCTCATCCGAGCTCACGGTACGGCCGACGATATTTTCGGAAAAGCCCAGACCGCGAAGGGTCTTGGTGTAGGTGCCGTAGAGGTCTAGCGCGAGAATGCGCGAGGTGTCGGTGACTGTGACGTCGTAACCGTCGGCGTCGGTGAGTTCGACGGGCAGTGCTGGCTTGGGGTCGTCGGTAAGCGGCTCGACCTCCGTGAGGTTGTCAACGCGAGCGACCCCAGTGGCGGCGTGGGGGTCACCGGAGGCCTGGAGAGAGTCGGCGAGCTCACTGTTTTGGGTTTGCACGTCGGTGGGGTTGTCCCATGAGGCGCAGCCAGTGAGCATGAGTGCCCACGTCAGCGAGGCCAGCAGAGCCCCCAGCAAGGATTTCTTCATCTTCAACACGAGCCTTTCGCTTATCGACGCCTTTTTGCTTCCACTAGTTGCGCACCGCGAACCGCGCGAGCACGCCGCCGGAAGCGAGGAAGGAGGCCAGCAAGGTGATCGTTTGTGCGATTGCGGAGTCGTCCCACCCGCCGGTCACGCCGTCGTCGGCGTTACCGTTTTTGATGTTGAACTTGCTGGTGCCGGTGCCCTTGCTTTCGCTCGTGGCGTCGATTCCGTCTTGCTCGTCGAACACGCTGCCGTCGGCTGAGTCGCCACTGTCAGCTGCGGTAACGGCGGACGCGGATTCGCCGCCTGCGGACCCACCGCTGCGCAGGGCGGCAGCTTGAGCAGCCGAACCACCCTGGCCGGTGGCCGCGCCGGAGACGCTGCCGCCCTGACCTTGGGCGCAGTTGGGCTTGCCGCCCAGCTGTGCGGTAAATGAGATCGGGTCGAGCGCATCGCCTGTCGGGTAGAACTGGGCGAACGCTTCCGCGCCAGCGGCTGTCAGCGAGGTGGATGCGGTGCCGGACACTGAACCTTCGGACACATCGAGCTGGCTGAAAGCGAGGTTCGCCAGGACAACGCGGCCGTAGTCGTGCGGGTTGCCCTCGACATCGTTGGACTTGACGTTCAAGATGAGTTGGCCGGAGTTACCGGCGAACTGGATCTCCATGTTGGAAAACTGGGTGTCCAGGATGCCGTTGTGGCCGGTAAAACGGATGGTGCCGGGGAACAGAATCGTGCCGGATTTCTTGTTCACGTTGACCGCACCGGAGTTACCGGTCCACTGAAAGGCGTTGTTGGTGTCGCCCACTCCGCTGAGCTGCCATTTGCCTTTGGCGATGGTGCCGCGGATGTAGTTGCGGAAGGACTGGCGCACACCCCAAGCGGCCTTGGCGCTTTGCACGCCGCGGGAGCCGTCGTCTTTGCAGACATCCCCGGATCCGCTGCCGCCGCCAGCTGCTGTGGTGGCAGTCTTGGCGGTGCCGGCGTTTCCGCCGCCTGCACCCGCGTTGCCGCTTGGTGCGCTGGCACCACCACCGGTGTTGCCGGTAGCGCCGCCAGCGCCGGCGCCACCACCGACGGGCGAGCCGGATTTCGTGGACACTGGTCCGACATCAGCGGCCGAGAAAGGTGCTCCGCCCCCGGCAGTCCCTCCGGTTGCGCCTGCACCGCTGGCTGTAGTGCCGCTGCCACCGCTGCCTCGGGCTGCCGCCGCTCCGCGCGGGCGGAACAGCTTCTCCGAGTTGTCCAGGACGTTGTTGGAGTTGACGATCAGGCCGTTGATCTCGGTAAGCGTGTCGTTGACCGTGCCCAAAAGGGCGGCCGGTCCATCCTTGGCGTTGGAGCGGGTTGCACCGCCGCCGGCGCCGCCACCACCGGAGATGGACGGGCCTGCTGGCGGAGCACCTGCAGTATCGCTCACAGAGAACGTGGCGGTCAGGTCGTCGAGGTCAGATCGGCTCTCGTCGTAGAAGTTCGCGAAGATCTCGCGCCCGAAAGGCGTGAGCGTGACGTTGGTGCCGTTGACCGTGACGCGGTCCTTGGAAAAGTCGGCGCCGCTTAGGGACAGTGTGGCCAGAACCTTGTCGCTGCCGGTGCGCGGCGGGTCGGGGATGGCTTTCGTGTCCATGCCCTTGAACTCCACTGTCTTGTAATCCACAACTAATTCGGCGGAGCTGCCGTTGAACTGCAGCCTGATGTTGCTCAGTTCCAAGTCGAGCAACGGACCGTTACCGTAATTGTGGCCGATGAAGCGGACGCTCTCATTGAACGCAATCACGCCGGAGGTGGGGGAGGACAAGCTGGACTTTGTGGCCGTGAAGTTGAATGGTGCGGCTCTGCGGCCGGATTGCTTGCTGGCCACTTCTTGGCCGTTGACGTAGATCGCGCCCTTGGCGATGTTGCCCACGACATAGCCGCGGAAGGATTCCTTGACTCCCCAGGTCATGGTGCCGTTTTGTACCTGGCGGTGGGTGTTAGCGGCGCCAGCCTCTTGCGCCCCGGCCAGCGGTGCGGCCACGTCAATGACAGCGGGAAGCGCGCCGCCCATCACGGTCAGCGAGGCTGCGGCGGAGACGGCGGCGAGCTTGGTCCATTTCATGAGGCGGATCCTTTCGGACGTGAGGGTGTGTACTATCGTGGGGTTCGAGATCAACATTTGAGATGTCAACCTTTTGGATTAGTATTCAGGTTAGGCTAACTTTATCTAAAACGAAAATCCTAGGGAAGTGAATGAGTGTGACCTACCCCGACTCCACCCACGTTTTTCAGCGAATTTCGCAGGACCCCGCGCGGGATCCGGCGTGCCGGATCAAGTTTGAGGCCTGGGAACAGGGGGCCATCGTGATCGCTACGGCTGTGCTCGCCTACGGGGGTGCGACGGGCGGCACGCTGGTCGCGTTGGCTGGCGTCTTGGCCCTGCTGATCGTTGTGGTGGTCATGTCGCGTATGCCTGAGCGCCGTGCGCGGAAGGAGGAAAAAGAGCGCTTCCCCGACGTCGAGTTCGCCGGTGGCGGTACCCGTGCCGGGCTGGCGCTGGGTGTGGGCTGGCTCCTGGTAATGGGCGTTGCATTCGGTTTTCTGTTCTTCTTTCCAGCCGATTATGTGATGACTGGAGGGGCGATCGCGGCGGGGATCAGCGCGCTCATCATGTGGGGCGCGCTGACAATCGCGAACCAGTAGTTAGGCGTCGTTAAGCGTCGCTAGGTCGTTGAAGACGGCGGTGTTGCAGGCGAAGGCCTCGCGGGCGGCGTCGAGAAGCTCCTCGCGTTCGTCGGCATCGATGGGTAGGGAGTCAAGCGCGGCCTTGTAGGCCTTGCGGTAGGGAGGGGTCTTGCCGATGGCCGCGAAGTCGTAAAAGGTGAGCTGCTCCGCCGGGATCTCGTAAGCGTCGGCCAGCATGCGGGCAATCGCCTGGCCGCCGGTGATATCACCCAAGTAGCGCACGTAGTGGTGGGCGACCACCGAGGCGGCCTGCGCGGCGCCGAGAGAATTCAGTGTCGCCACGTAGCGCTGGGTGGCCGGGGTGGGGGAGATGACTTCGCGCCAGTCCGCGCCGATCATCTCTGCCAGGTCGTGCTCGAGGGCCGACAGACGCTCGATCCGCGGATCGGCGACAGACGCCACAGCCGGGGTGGCCGAGGTGCGGCGCACGGCCTCTTCGAGCGCGGAGTAGATGAACCAATACTGCGACGTCAGGTTGACCACGTCCGCGTACGCCAACTCGCCGCGCATGAGGTCCGTCATGAAGGTGGATTTCTCGGCGGTGTCGTGGGTTGCGGCGGTGGCTTCCTTGAGCTCCACCGACAGCGGGAGCGGCATCGGGCGCGACAGCGTTTCGGCGGTCAGGGTGGTTGTCATCTCTAATCTCCTCGGAAATGAGTTAAGTAAGTGTTGCCTAACTGAGTATCACCTAACTTGGCGCGGATGCAAGGCTGGAGGGTGAGGATCAATCGAAGGTCGACCTCCCCCGTTACCCCCGAACGGGAGTGGGTTTCTCATGGAACACTGGTTGCATGGACGAGACGATTATCGAAACCCGCAACGCCACCGGCGTGATCACACTCAACCGTCCGAAAGTGCTCAACGCGCTCAGTGCGCAGATGATTGCCGACATCACTGCGGCGCTTCGGAGTTGGCGCGAGGACGACTCCATCACCCAGGTCATCATCGAGTCCTCCAGCGAGAAATTCTGCGCCGGCGGCGACGTTCGTGCTGCGCGCAAGCAGCTTATCGACGGCAACATCGAGGCCGTCGAAAACTACTTCGACGCCGAGTACGAGATGGACTACCTCATCGCCACTTACCCCAAACCCGTCATCAGCCTCATGAGCGGCGTCATCATGGGCGGCGGGCTCGGGCTCACCGCGCACGGCAGCCACCGAGTGGTCACGCGCGACGCGTTCGCCGCCATGCCGGAGATGAAGATCGGCTACTTCGTCGATGTGGGCATGACCCACCTGCTTCAGCGTCTACCAGGCCATCCCAGCCAGGCCCTGGCGGCGTTTATCTCGCTCACCGGCTACCGGCTCAGCGCCGACGACATGATGGACACCGGCCTGGCCACCCACCTCGTTGGATCCGCGGAAGAGTTGGGGGAGCTACGCCAGGCGCTCATCAAAGGTGCGGACCCCTCCGGCAACGACACGGATTTCCCGTTCGCCGAGCCCGGGGAGTCTGAACTCGCCCAGCACTACGGCGTGATCGAGCAGACCTTCACCGGGTCGTGGCCACAGATCCGCGGCAACGTGGAAGAGGTGGGAGGGAGTTTGAAAGAACTCGTCGATAAGCATTGCGAGGGAGCCTCTCCGTCATCGCTGGTGGCGACCGCCGAGCTGATCCTCGCGAACGACCCGAAGAAGGTCGACCTGCGCGGGGCTCTGGACAATGAAGAGAAGCTCCAACGGGTGATCTTGCGCGAGCCGGACTTCGTCGAAGGCGTGCGTGCGGTGCTCGTGGACAAGGATAACGCGCCGAAATTCGCGCCCCAGCCGGACCCTGGGCACTACCGCGCGGTCCTTGGCTAGCCTTGAGGGCATGGACGATTGGAATAAGAAGCTTTCCCAGGCCCAGGAGATGCTGCCGCTGATCAGCTACCTCCACCGTGAGCACAACACGGTGACGTCGATCTACGGGCGAATTCTGGTGGGCATGACCGACATCGATGTGATCAAGGCGCACCGCTACGCGCGCCGCGTGGTCGAGCGTGAGCTGCCGCTGGAGGCGACCCTGCCGATCCTGCGTGAGCTGGCGACGATGAACTTGGGCACGAGCTCCATCGACGTGGGGCGTCTGGCCAAAAACTACTCGCGCACCGAGGGCGTGGAGCTGCGAGAATTCCTTGAGCAAGAGCTCGCTGAAGTGATCAGCGGGGACAGCCACCGCGCGCCGCACGACGTGGTGCTGTACGGTTTCGGCCGCATCGGCCGTCTGCTCGCCCGCATCTTGATCTCCCGTGAGGCGCAGTACGGCGGCGTGCGCTTGCGTGCCGTCGTTGTGCGTAAGAAGGGCGACGACGACATTGTGAAGCGCGCCTCGCTGCTTCGCCGCGACTCCGTGCACGGCGCGTTCAACGGAACGATCAGCGTTGATCATGAAAATGAGATCATCTGGGCCAACGGCACCCCGATCCAGATGATTTACTCCAACGACCCGGCCTCGATCGACTACACGGCCTACGGCATCAATGACGCGATCGTGGTGGACAACACCGGTCGCTGGACCGACCGCCCGGGTCTGTCCCAGCACCTGCAGTCCAAGGGCGTGGCGCGCGTGCTGCTCACCGCGCCGGGCAAGGGCGATGTGAAGAACATCGTCTACGGCATCAACCACGCGACTATCGACGACTCGGAGCAGGACCGCGTCCTGTCCGCTGCGTCGTGCACCACCAACGCGATCACGCCGGTGCTCAAGGTGGTCTCCGACCGCTGGGGCGTGAAGTTCGGCCACGTGGAAACAGTTCACTCCTACACCAATGACCAGAACCTGGCGGACAACTACCACTCTGGCCCGCGCCGTGGTCGCGCTGCCGCGCTGAACATGGTGATCACCAAGACCGGTGCCGCAAAGGCCGTGGCCAAGGCCCTTCCGGAGTTCGCCGGCAAGCTCACCGGCAACGCCATCCGCGTGCCCACCCCGGACGTCTCCATGGCGGTGCTCAACTTGGAGCTGAACCAAGAAGTCGACCGCGACGACGTGAACAACTACCTGCGCCGCGTCTCCACGGACTCTTCCCTGCGCCAGCAGATCGACTACATCCAGTCCCCGGACGTTGTCTCCACCGACTTCGTTGGCACCACGCACGCGGGCATCGTTGATGGCTTAGCGACGATCGTTTCGGGCAACCACCTTGTCCTCTACGTCTGGTACGACAACGAGTTCGGGTACTCCAACCAGGTGGTCCGCATCGTCGAGGAGATCGCGGGCGTGCGCCCGAAGATCTTGCCGGTGCGCAAGAACCCCGCGGAAATCCGCTAGCGTCCGCGCGCCTACCCGCGCGCCCGTCTGCTCGGGCGCGCGTCGCAGACACGCGAGTAGTAGTCGACGAGTTTTTCCGTTGCTGCGCGCCACGACCAGTTCTCGGCTTCTGCGCGCGCGGCCCGGGACATTTCTTCGCGCTTGCCCGGGTCGGACAGTACGCTGGCCAGGGCGTTGGCCCACTCGTCGTCGCTGGCGTCGGCGTCGACGAGGAGCCCGGTTTTTCCGTCGTCGATGACGAAGGGGATGCCGCCCGCGTTCGATCCGACCACCGGGACACCGGATGCGAATGACTCCAGTGCAACCAGCCCCAAGGTTTCCGTGAGCGAGGGGAACGCGAAGACGTCCGCGGCCGCGAACGCTTCAGCCAGCGGTTCGCCCGTCATGTACCCGGTGAAATGCGTGTATGCGGGGTCGAATTCCTGCCGCATCTTTTCGTACTGGGGGCCTTCGCCCACAAACGCCAGTCGCGCGCCGGGGAGGCGTTCGCGCAGTTTCGGCATGATCGTTTTCAGCCGGGCGATATTCTTTTCGGCGCTAATCCGACCCACGAAAAGAACTAGGGGCGCTTCGGGGTGGCCGTCGCTAAGCATGTGCCTCATTGCCGCCGTGCGCTTGCTGGGGTGATAGCCACGCGTATCGACGGCCTTCGGCCACAACTCAACATTTTTAAAACCGTATTCCGCCGCCGTGTCCATCATCGGCCCGGAGGTGACCAGGTTCATCTCCGCGAGGTTGTGGAGGCCGCGGATCAGGGCGATCGACGGGCGGCGCACGAAACCAATGCCAAGGTCAACAACGTAACTGGGCACGTCAGTGTGGAACGACGCGATCAGCGGGATCCCGTGGCGGCGCGTAAGCAGCGCGCCGTACCCCGCGTACCAGACAGGGTTGACCGCGTGCACGATGTCTGGCTGGAACTCTTTGAGTCGGCGCGAGACGCTCGGCATCGGCACGCCGACTTTGATCTCCGGGTAGATTTTGTACAGCGGAATCGAGGGCACGGTCTCCACGGGGAAGCCCGCGAACTCCTTTGGCGCGGCCGAATCCGTGGCAAAGATCTGCACATCGTGGCCGAGCTCCGCGAGCTGCTCGACCGTGCGGGTCACGCGGGTGACCACGCCGTCGATCTTCGGCAGGAAGATCTCGGTGAAAAGGGAAATGCGCATGGCGCTTTTGCTTTCGTGTTCCTTCATCGGGAGCGTTAGCGCTCCGATGAAGGAACACCCTCGGCCTGGTTCTTCGTCCACAGACTGCGTGCCGGGATCTTGGAACGGTCGAAGCGGTCGGCGTATTTCTTGGCCACGTCCTCGACCTCGACCAGCAGGCCTTCCTCGAGTTTCGTGGGCTTAAGGCCGAGGTCTAAGAACGTGTCGTTGGACACGATCAGCTCATTTTCTGCTGCCTCATTGCGCGGGTTGGGGACGTAGGCGACCTCCGCGCCAGAGATTTTCGCGATCAACTCGGCCAGGTCACGCACCCGGTGGGTTTCCGTCATCTGGTTGAAAATCTTCACGCGGTCGCCCTTCGCCGGCGGGTTCTCCACGGCGAGCTGGATACACGTAGCCATGTCGCGGATGTGGATGAACGCGCGGGTCTGTTCACCGGTGCCGTGGACGGTCATTGGGTAGCCCACGGCCGCCTGCATGAGGAAGCGGTTGAGAACCGTGCCATAGTCACCGTCGTAATCGAAGCGGTTGATTAGCCGCTCATCGCGTTCCGTCTGCGGGGTGTGGGTGCCCCAGATGATGCCCTGGTGGAGATCCGTGATGCGCAGCCCATCGTTCTTCGCGTAGTAAGCGAACATGTTCTGGTCCAGCACCTTGGTCATGTGGTAGACCGACCCAGGGTTGGTGGGGTACAGGATTTGCTGGTCAACCAGCTCCTCACCAGTATCAACCTTGATGTCTAGGTAGCCCTCCGGGATCGCCATGCCCGCCGTGCCGTAGCCGTACACGCCCATCGTTCCCAGGTGCACAACGTGGATATCCAGCCCGGACCCCACGATGGCCACGAGCAAGTTGTGGGTGGCATTAACGTTGTTATCCACGGTGTAGCGCTTCGTGCGTGGGTTCTTCATCGAATACGGCGCCGCGCGTTGTTCCGCGAAGTGGATAACGGTGTCTGGCCGCTCTTCCTCTAAGAACGCCTTCAGGCCTTCATAGTCCTGCGCCACGTCCAGGTTTACAAACCCCAGCTCGCGTCCGGAGACTTCCTTCCACGCCGCAATGCGATCGTCGATACTTGCGATGGGCGTAAGCGACTGCGCACCCAGCTCCTCATCGATGCGGCGGCGCGACAGATTGTCCACGATGGTCACATCGTGCCCAGCATCAGACAGGTGCAGTGAGGCGGGCCACCCGCAGAATCCGTCTCCACCCAAAACCGCAATCTTCACGCGCGCAGTCCTTTCATTCACGTTTTGCAAGTCAGCCTTTGCGCGGCTTGTACGCACTTCCCCTCGACCGTACCGGGCGAAACAATGACCATGGCCGAAAATTGGGTTAATTCATGGTTACGTGTTTTGTTAGGTGCGCGAGATTTGTATCAAACTTTTGATAGCAAACATAAAACCGCAGGTCATGGCGATGGGTGTTTTTCATGCTTCATCAACAAGTCAAAATTTCGCGAACCGCCCGCACTTTGGAATGTATTTTGGGCAAAAAGGAAACCGCCAAATCCGGAAACCACCCAAGAAAACGATGAGTAGGAGGCGACCAGCGTGACTGAAGAGCTGCTGTCCACAGTGGAGGGACGTGCCGGGGTGATTACGCTTAACCGGCCGAAGGCGCTGAACGCGCTTACCCAGGGGATGATCGATGAAATGACCCGCGTGCTTGGCGCGTGGGCGGAGGATGACAGCGTGGAGCTGGTGATCCTTCGCGGCGCGGGGGAGCGCGGGCTGTGCGCGGGCGGCGATATTGCGTACCTGTACAACGACGTGGGGGACGGGCGCAATGCGGCGCGGTTCTGGAAGGCGGAGTATGAGCTCAACTCGCTGATCAAGCACTACCCAAAGCCGTACGTGGCCATCATGAACGGGATCGTGCTTGGCGGCGGCATTGGTGTTTCGGCCCATGGTTCGCACCGCATCGTGACTGATGATTCGCGCATTGGTATGCCGGAGGTCAGCATTGGGTACTCCCCAGACGTGGGTGGCTCCTACTTGTTGGCGCACGCGCCGGACAATTTAGGTAAACACTTGGGCTTTACGGGCCTGCACGTTGGTGCAGCTGAGGCGCTTGAAGCAGGCTTGGCGGATACCTATGTTCCCGCGGACGCGCTCGAGGGCCTCGTGGCGGAGCTCGCGCAAACGGGCGACGTGTCGCTGATCGACAAGGCTGCGGTGACGCCACAGGGAGGCTTCGGTGACGCGCGGGCAGAGATGGTTGAGGTCTACAGTTTAGACACCGCCGAGGAGGTTCTCGCGGCGCTCGAAGAATTGCAGGCCACGCACGGGGAGGACCATTGGTCGAAGGCGCCGCTGAAAGCCATGAAGCGTAACTCGCCGCTGGGCATCAAAGTGACGGAGCACACGCTGAAGCGCGCGGCGGACATGACCTTGGAAGAGGCACTGACGCAAGAGTTCTGGATGAGCATGAACATGCAGGCTCACCCAGAGTTCAAGGAAGGCATCCGCGCCCAGATCATCGATAAAGACCGTAATCCGAAGTGGACGTACGGCTCACTCGAGGAGGTCCCCGCCGACGTGGTCAGTGGGATTCTCACCCCGCTTGACGACGGTCGGTTTGAACCACCCGCCTTCACCCCTCAAGCCGACACCTAAGTCCGAAAAACCATAGTTATGCAGCAGAAAGGTGAGTCCATGCAGGGAAAAGTAGACGGTGCAGTTAACAGTGCAAATAAGGGCGCAGCTGATGTTGTCATCGTCGGTGCCGCGCGCACACCGTTTGGGAAATTGCTGGGCGGGCTTACTCCCTTTACGGGGCCGCAGCTCGGCGGATTGGCTATTGAGGCCGCGCTTGCCCAAGGCGGGATACACGGCGATGAGGTCGATGCTGTGATTCTTGGTGAGGTCCTCCAAGCCGGAGTGGGGCAGAATCCCGCCAAGCAGGCAGCCATCGCTGGTGGCGTGCGGCGAACAGCGCACACCTCCACCGTGAACAAAGTTTGCCTATCCGGGATGGAAGCCGTGATTAACGCGGCCCGCATCATCCGTTGCGGCGAGGCAGACGTAGTGGTTGCTGGTGGCATGGAATCCATGTCGAATGCGCCGCACCTGCTTCACGTGCGCAAAGGGATCAAGTATGGCTCTTCAGAGATGCTTGACCACATGGCGTACGACGGATTGACGGACGCTGAACTGGGCAATTCCATGGGCGCCTTGGCGGAAGACTTCGCGCGCGAGGCCTACCCCGCATCCCGCGAGGACGAAGACCGCTGCGCGGCATTGAGCCACCAGCGCGCCCACGAGGCTGCGGCCAACGGAACGTTCGCCGCTGAAATCACGCCGGTCACGGTAGTGACCCGTAAGGGCGACACTGTGGTTGACACTGACGAGGGCGTGCGCGGCGACGTCACCCCGGAAAGTCTTGGGAAACTACGCCCAGCGTTTGAAAAAGACGGCACCATCACCGCTGGCAATTCTTCGCCGCTTACCGACGGTGCGGCGGCGGTTGTCCTCACCACACGTGAAAACGCTGAGGCGAAAGGCTGGAAAGTTCTAGCGACGCTGCGCTCACCCGGGCAAATCGCTGGGGACGATTCGTCGTTGCAGATCAAACCGGCACTAGCACTGCGCCAGGCCCTCGACCGGGAGGGCTGGACCGTCGACCAACTCGATCACATTGAGATCAATGAAGCGTTTGCAGCCGTCATCGTGGCCTCCGCCAAAGAACTCGGGGTGGAACAAGACAGCATCAACCCACACGGCGGCGCAATCGCAATGGGGCACCCCATTGGTGCTTCAGGTGCACGCCTCATCGTCCATGCCGCGCACCAGATCGCAGCAGGCAACGCCTCTCGCGCCGGGCTGGCGCTATGCGGTGGCGGCGGCCAGGGCGAAGCACTGCTGCTTGAGGCCTAAAAAGACCACACAAAAGAACCGAACGAAATTCCGGAGAAGGAAAACGAAAGGACAACACTCATGACGGAGTACAACAACATCCTCACGGAAACCCGCGATCGCGTGGGCATCATTACGCTGAACCGCCCGAAGGCGCTGAACGCGCTGAACAATGACACGATGCGTGAAGTCACGGCCTCAGTGAAGGAATTCGATGAGGACTCCGGCATCGGCACAATCGTCATTACTGGCGAAGGCCGCGCGTTTGCCGCGGGCGCGGACATTAAAGAAATGGCCTCGAAGTCAGCGACGGAAATGTACACCCTCGATTGGTTCGCAGGATGGGAGGCGCTGACCGCAGCGCGCACGCCGATTATCGCGGCGGTAAACGGTTACGCTCTGGGCGGCGGCTGCGAGCTCGCGATGATGTGCGATATCATCGTTGCCTCTGACAAAGCAAAGTTCGGCCAGCCCGAGGTGAACCTGGGTGTCACGCCGGGCATGGGTGGATCGCAGCGCCTCACCCGGGCTATCGGCAAGGCCAAGGCCATGGAAATGTGCCTTACCGGCCGCCAAATGGATGCCGAGGAAGCGGAGCGCAGCGGCCTCGTCGCCCGCGTTGTCCCAGGGGATTCCCTCATGGATGAGGTCCTGGAAATGGCCACGACCATCGCGTCGAAGTCCTTCCTGGCCACCTCACTAATCAAGGAACAAATCAACGCGGTGGATGAGATGAGCTTGTCCCAGGGCCTTCTGTTTGAGCGCCGCACCTTCCACGCCTTGTTCTCCTCCAATGATCAGAAAGAGGGCATGGAAGCGTTCGTCGAAAAGCGTGAAGCAAAATTCACGCATTCCTAATAACTGACCAGACATCGTCTTTTTAAACTCCAGAAGGAACGCCGACCATGCCACCCATTCTTCCCACTGATTCACCCCTCGGCGCACACTTAGAGGGAATTCCGGTCCCCCACGCGGATATCCTGCTTGTCGCGGACATGCTTTGCGACGATGAGAGGGCGAAGCTGCAGGAAATCCACGAGTTTCTTCAGACCGAAATTCGCCCAGTGGTCGGTGAGTACTGGGACCGTGAGGAATTCCCCTTCGATCTGTTGCCGCTGCTGGCCGAGCACGGGCTCGGGGAAATCGAGCTGTCCGATACCTCGCGCCTGTTTCGTGGTCTTGTGTACGCGGAAGTCACGCGAGCAGACGTGTCGTTCTCGACGCTCGTTGGCATTCACAATGAGCTTGTCATTGGCGTCATCAATGGGATGGGCTCGGACGCCCAACGCGAGAAGTGGCTGCCGGGGCTGCGCAGGTTTGAAAAGGTGGGGTGCTTCGCGCTCACCGAACCTGATCATGGATCCGATGTTGCGGGTGGGTTGGCCACGTCGGCGCAGCGCACCGACGACGGGTGGGTGATCAACGGTAAGAAGCGGTGGATCGGTGGCGGTACGTTTGCTGATTTCACAATCGTGTTCGCCCGAGACACCGAAGACCACACGGTGAAAGCGTTCCTGGTTGAAAACGACCGTGAGGGCGTGCGCACGTCGAAGATCAGCGGCAAGCTGGCGCTGCGCATCATGCAAAACGCGGACATGACCTTTGACAATGTGGAGATCCCCGCAGAAAACATCATTGAGGGTGTGAAATCCTTTGCGGATCTGAACACCTACCTCTGCACATCCCGTGCGTGGGTGGCATGGCAGGGCGCGGGCTTGCAGCTAGGGATCTTTGATAAGGCTCGCGAATACGCGTTGAAGCGCGAACAATTCGGCCGACCCTTGGCTAAGTTCCAGCTGGTGCAGGAATCGCTCGCCCGGATTCTAGGAAACGCATCGGCATCCCTGGGCATGATGGCTCACATTGCGCAGCTGCAGGAACGTGGTCTGTTGGATATGCCGAAGGCGGCGATGGCCAAAGCGACGACCACCCGCCTGGCGCGTGAGTCCGCTGCGGTTGGCCGTGCGCTCGCGGGCGGAAACGGCATTCTCACCGAATACGATTTGTCTAAGATGATGGCGGACGCGGAAGCGCTGTACACCTACGAGGGAACCTACGACATCAACTCACTCATCGTGGGTCGCGCTGTGACTGGGCACTCCGCTTTCGTTTAATTTTGCGCGTATCCGTCCCCGCGATCCTCGATTTACCGACGATCGGAAGGCTCGATTTCTCCTAAATCATCCGCGACGTTGAGCAACGCTAAGCCATTGAAGTAGCGCACCCGAAAACTGCTTTTGGGAAAGAAAATCTCTGTATGATTTTTGGCTATGACATCTACTGGCATATCTACTGGCACAGCATCTAGGAAATCATCCGAACCGATCATCATTGTTGGTAGCGGCCTAGCCGGACTCGTGGCGGGGCACGAGGCCGTAAAAGCGGGCCGTAACGTTATCTTCGTCGATCAGGAAAGCCGCAACAACCTGGGTGGACAGGCTTTCTGGTCGCTTGGTGGATTGTTCATGGTGGGAACCCCGGAGCAGAAGCTCATGGGTGCGAGCGACAACGAAGAGCTGGCGTGGGCGGACTGGGAAAACTCCGCTGACTACGACCCGGAAGAAGTAGGCAAGCACGACTACTGGCCGCGCAAGTGGGGCCGTGAGTACGTGCGCTTTGCGGCCAACGAAATGCGGGAGTATCTGCGCGAGTTGGGTCTGCGCAGCGTTCCCACCGTCGGGTGGGCTGAGCGTGGCTCCGGTGACGCATCCGGTCACGGCAACACCGTCCCGCGTTTCCACCTCACCTGGGGCACCGGCCCGGAGGTCGTTCGCGTGTTCCGCGAGCCGATCGAACGCGCCGAAAAAGCTGGGAAGGTGGATTTCAAGTTCCGCCACCGCGTGGACGACATCATCGTCGAAGATGGCCGCGCCGTAGGCGTGACCGGAATGGTGCTCGCCGAGGATCCGTCGCCACGCGGTGTTGCCTCCAACAACGATGAGGTAGAGCCGTTTGAGGTTCGCGGTGCCGCTGTTGTCATCGCGACCGGCGGTATTGGCGGCAACCTGGATAAAGTCCGTGAGATGTGGCCCTCGGATCGCTGGGGCGAATGCCCGGATGACTTGGTAACCGGTGTGCCGGAACACGTCGACGGCCGCGGGATCCAGATCGCCGCCAACGCTGGCGCGAACCTGGTCAACACCGACCGCATGTGGCACTACCCAGAAGGCATGATCAACTGGGATCCCATTTGGCCAGGCCACGGCATCCGCATCATCCCCGGCCCGAGTTCCATGTGGCTGGACGCCACCGGTAAGCGCCTGCCCACGAACCTCTTCCCGGGTTCGGACAACATCGCGGCCCTCGCCCACATCGGCCGCACCGGCCACGGATACTCCTGGTTCATCCTTAACCAGCACATTGCAGACAAGGAATTCATTTTCTCCGGTTCGGAGCAGAACCCAGACCTGACGGACAAGTCCCTGAAGAAGCTCGCCGGCAAGGTCGGTCCGGGCACGCACCCAGCAATCAAGGCGTTCATGGACAACGGCGTGGACTGGATCGTTGCGGACACCCTCGACGAGCTCATTGCCGGCATGAATGAGAAAGGCGACATCCCGGTCGACGGGGACCTGGTTCGCAAGCAGCTCATTGAGCGCGATGCACAGTTGACCAATGATTTCTCCAAGGACGCTCAGATCAACTACATCCGCATGGCCCGAAATTTCTTGGGCGACAAGATCGTGCGTTGCGCTGCGCCGCACCGTCTGCTGGATGAGAAGAAGGGGCCGCTGATTGCGGTCAAGCTGCACGTTCTTACACGTAAGACCCTCGGTGGCATTGAGACCGACCTGGCGGGTCGCGCCCTGCATTCCGATGGTTCGGTTTTCCCTGGCCTTTACGCCTGCGGTGAAGTCTCTGGCTTCGGCGGTGGCGGCATGCACGGCAAGAACGCCCTTGAAGGCACGTTCCTTGGCGGGTGCATTCACTCCGGCAAGCGCGTGGGCGAGCACGTCGCCACAGAGTAATCTCTGCTCGACGTGCTTTAACCGGCGGGCCGGGCGTAGTCTTGTCGCATGGCAACGCGCTCATCTTCACAGTTGGTCTTTGCTAGTGTCGTCGCGTGCTTGATCACCGCGGGGTGGTCCGCAAACCACTTCGCGTCGGTGCTCGTTGTGCTCCGTGAGAGCCAAGGCTTATCGACGCTGCTGGTCAATGCAGCCTACGGCATTTACGCAATAGGGCTTTTCCCATGCCTTATCGCCGGCGGGTTGATCGCTGATCGATTTGGTTCCCGCCCGGTGGTGCTCGTCGGCTCTGCGATTGCGGCGCTGGGGAACCTTGCCTTGATGATCTGGAGCAGCCCCGGCGTGTTGCTTACCGCCCGCTTCGTGATCGGCCTTGGCGTGGGGCTCGTGGTGAGCGCCGGCACCGCTTGGGCTGGTCGGTTGCGCGGCACGCACGGCACGACGGCGGCTGGCATCTTCTTAACGTCGGGGTTCATGTTGGGCCCTGTCGCTTCCGGCATTCTCGCTTTCGTGCTTAACGACGCCCAATCGCTGGTCGTCCCGTACATCGTGTCCATCGTGTTGTCCGTTGCCGCCATTGCGTTCTCCTTGGTTGTTGGGGACGCCACCCAGCACACGGTCACGTTTAGGGAGATAACTAGTTCGGACACAACGAGCATCGATGGGGAAGAAGCAGCAGCGGAAGCCCTCGGTGGTACACCGGACAAGCAGGCAGAACCTGCACCGATTGAGCGCTCCTCCGTCAAGGCCCTTGCAACGTCCGTGCCGGTTGCCATGTGGGTCTTTGCCTCGATGACCAGCGCCATCATTGTCCTGGCGGGTCGCGTCGGCCAGCACTTTGAATCCAGCGCCTTCATGCCCGGTGTGGGTGCGTTCATGGCTTTCGGCTCGGGCTTAATCATCCAAGCCCTCGGCCGCAAATTCGAGTGGGGTCCCCGCTCCGGTGTGATCGGGGCCCTGTGCTCCGTTGTCGGTATGACCCTCGTGGCCCTTGGCGGCGCTTTACCGCCGGTGTGGCTATTCCCGATCGCTGCGGTATTCCTTGGGCTGGCCTACGGCCTGTGCCTCCGCGATGGCCTCATGGACGTGGATACCTTCACACCGCCGCACAAGCGCGGCGGCGTTATCGGCATCTACTACGTGGCCACCTACATCGGCTTCGGCTACCCGCCGCTTATCGAATGGCTCGACCAGTACGTCGGCCCAAGCCTGCCTTTCTGGGTGCTTGCGGCCTTGGCGTTGACCTCCGCCATCATCCGCACCACGCAAATCCGCAGCGGCTACCTCAACCGTAAGTAGGCCCCCACCCGTTAACTTGCCCCCTTAACCCATCGAAACCCCGACCGGCGCCCCCTCCCCACGAGCGAAGTTGGCCCTGAGCGGATTTTTTGGCCGTTTTCGGGCGGTTTTTCGGCTTCCCGGCCAACTTTCCTTCCCGGCCAACTTTCCTTCCCGGCCAATTTCGCTCGCGGCCAACTTTGCGGCTCCCTCCCCACGAGCGAAGTTGGCCCTGAGCGGATTTTTTGGCCGTTTTCGGGCGGTTTTTCGGCTTCCCGGCCAACTTTCCTTCCCGGCCAACTTTGCGGGTGGTCGGGACCGGGGGTCGGCGTTGCGGCGGCTCGAGTGCGGATTGGCGTTGCGGCGGCTGGAGAGCAAGGTGGTGCGGGGGACGGGTTTCGGGCCCTCGTCTATTCGATGACGAGTGCAAGGTGAAGCGTCGTTAGTTCATGCTCACCGGGGCCGGGTGGTAAAGACCGCAACTCTTCAGCGGTGGCGGCCGTGACCGGGATGATCCATCCATGTCGGGGATCCACAACGGGTGCCGCTGACTTCTTGGACGGAGCGAAGATAACGGGACGGGCGTCTCCGCTGGTCAAGCGTAGTGGGTGATGTACAGCACGGATGAGCTCAAGCGCGTCCGGTGTCGTTGTCACAATGACCAAGACTTCCTCAGTCTCCGGGCTCAAGTGTGCGGTGTGGACGGAAAGAGCGTCTACCTCAACGCTGTGGACGTCCCGTTTGGGCAGCTCCGCTGGTTTTTCTTCGGGTGAGCGGCGTTGGCCTGTGAAAAAATCGAAAAGACCCATGCGTTCAAATTAGTGCTTTTGAACCGGCGTTACTACGCCTGTGGCGGCTGTTGGCCGTACCCGCCCTGTTGGTAAGGGGCTTGCTGGTAGGGATTCTGCAGGTTCTGGTCTTGCGGGCAGGGTGCCTGCGGGTTTGAGCCCTGCTGGTAGGGATTCTGCGGATTCTGGCCTTGCGGGTAGGGTGCCTGCGGGTACTGCCCGTTCGGGGCAGGAGGGTAGGCACCCGGTGCGTAGTAACCCTGCTGGTAGGGCGGATGCTGGGGTGCCCATTTTTCTGGGTGCTTTCTGCCCCAGAAAATCCAGATGGCACCCGCGATCCCGGATGTGAACCAGATCAAAATGATCCACAGCATTTTTGAGTTCGAGTCCATGTTGGATTTCGTGGCTACGTCGATCATTCCCCAGATCAAAAACACAAAGCTCGCGATGAGCAACACCATGACCAGGATGAAGAAACTGAAGCCCAATCCGAGGAATGCGGCATCGGAATCACTCAGGGCCATGATCTGGTTAGAGGCCAGGATCTGGGTGGAGGCAGGCAGTGCATTGATCATGGTTGTCGCCTTATCCTTTCGCAAAAAGTTTGAGGGATCGGGGGAATCTGGCTAAGGGGTTCCTAGAATGAAATTCTGGATTGGAGCTGGTGGACGGAATCTAGATTGGGGGCTCGGGATGTCTGAACGTTCTAGACTGAGTTGGTTCCCATCGTAAAAGAAAGTGTCCTTTAAGGTTGTCCCTATGGCTGATCACGTGGAGCGGGAGGATGAAGAACTCCAAAGGGTCTCTCATGCAGCAGCAATGGTGCAGCCGTACGGCCCCGGTGAGATCGGGGTAGCAACGCCGAAGGACATCGGCGGTAATCCGTTTGAGCGCTCGAACCGCGTTAGCTGGAACGGGTGGAAGCTCGTGATCGCGCGCACGATTGCGGATTTCGGGCCAACGGCGATCACGGACCGTGGTGCAACACTGACGTATTTCACCTTCACGGCTTTCGCCCCGGTGCTGCTGGCGTTCTACTCGTTGGTCACGTTGCTTCTTCCGCGCGATAGCGCGCGGGTCCAGGTCAGCGTCCTCGATGCCATTGCCCGGTGGGTCCCGGAACCGCTCCAAGACCAGGCGTTCAGTCTGTTCATGACTGTTGCTGGTACACCGTCACAGTCGACGATTGCCCTGATCATTTCCATTGCTATTTCATTGTGGTCGGCGTCTGCGTACGTCCGCAGTTTCGCGCGCAGTGCGAATGCGATTTATGGGCGAATGGAGGGCCGTGGCCTCGTACGCACGTGGCTCACCATGTGGGGAATCACCCTCCTCATGGTGGTCGGCGGGGTGGTGATCTTAGCGTCGGCAGTGCTGCGTGAAAACGTCATTGAGATGGTGCTGCGGCCCGTCGCTAAGCCTCTGAATCTCGAAGACCTTCTGGAATATCTCACCAACGCGTTCCTTCCGGTGTGGGAGTGGGTTCGTTTCCCCGTCGGCGCGATAGCCGTGGTGTCGTTGGTGTCGTGCCTGTACTACTTCGCGCCCAATGTGCGCCCGGGACGTTACCGGGTGCTTACCATCGGTGCTGCTTTCGCGCTCGTCGTGATCATCGCGATGTGGTGGATTTTCGGTTTCTACATTTCCACTTTCGGCATTCGCAGTGCGTATGGTGCCTTTGGTACGTTCCTCGCTGTTGTGGTTGTCCTGTGGGTGATGAACATCGTGTTGCTTCTGGGGGTCAAGATCGATGCGGAAATTCTCCGCGTCAAAGAGCTCCAGCTTGGGTACCCATCGCGTGAAATGATTCAGGCTGAACCCAAAGCACACGATGCAGTGTTGTTCCAGCGTAAGGTGCGCCGCTACATCTATAAGCTGACGGATCGCGTGGTTTCGGGTGAGAAAACGTCGGGGGAACCTATAGACTCGTCGGCATGATTGATGCGACTAACACCGCGCTCATCTTGGAAGGTGGCGGGACCCGCAACGCGTACACGGCGCCTGCGCTCATGAAGCTTGTCGACGAAGGCGTGAAGTTCGGCTGGGTCGGCGGGGTCTCCGCCGGCGCGGTTCACGCTGCTAACTTCGTCGCTGGTGACACGCAGCGCATTGAAGAAAATTTCACGACTTTCATGGGGCACCCGAAGATCGGTGGGCTGCGCTCGCTCGCGTTTGGGTCTGGTTTGCTTAACGCGGAGTTCCTGTTTGAGCAGTCCGGAGATGTGTTGCCGTTTGACTGGGAAGCGTTTGAATCCAACCCGGTACCTGTTCACATCGAAGCGGTGGATGCGAACACGGGCGAGACCCGCGTGTTCACCCGCGAGCACCTGACGTCTGAAGCAGAAGTTCGTTCCATCCTGCGTGCCTCATCAACGATTCCGATGATCATGCCGATGAAGTACATCGACGGCAATCCGTATGTCGACGGTGCGTTGGGTGATTCAGGTGGCATCGTGTTGAAGGCTGCGCAGGAAGCGGGCTTTGACAAGTTCCTCATCTTGGCCACCCGTCCGCGCGATTACGTACGTGAGCCGGTGAACCGCCCCGCCATGATCCGGCGCATGTTCCCCAAGTACCCCGGCGTTGCACAGCGTCAGATTGATCGCCCGGAGTTGTACAACTCGGTCAAGGCGGAGATCTTCGACTTGGAAGAACAGGGTAAGGCCTACACTTTCTGGCCAGAGAAGATGACCGTGGAGTCCACGGAACTCAAGGTTGCCAAGCTGCAGCGGTGCTTCAACGAAGGCAAGGACCAACTGGAACGCGAGTGGGAGGATATCCGCGCGTTCCTCGAAGGTTGAGAGCATAGTTTGGTGGATTGAAACCGGAAGCGTTGATCACCGCCTAAAGTAGAAGAATGATCGACGCGACCGACACAGCCCTAGTGATTGAGGGCGGGGGGATGCGCAATTCCTACACCGCCCCGGCCATCGTCCGTTTCATCATGGAGGACGTGAAGTTTGGTTGGGTAGGGGGCGTTTCAGCGGGGTCGGCGCACGCGGTGAACTACGCATCGCATGATCCGTGGCGGGCGCGTGAAGCGTTCACGGATTTTGTGACTCACCGCAACTTCGGTGGTTTTTCCTCCCTCGCCCGCGGCAAGGGATATTTCAACGCGGAGTTCATTTATGAGGGCTCCGCGGACGATATGCCTTTTGATTGGGAGACGTTTGCATCGAGCGATATCGATGTCCATATCGAAGCCCTGCGCGCGGACACCGGGCACACCGCAAAATTCGGGCGGGAGGATTTCACTGAGCCCGCGCGGTTGATGAAGATGGTTCGGGCCTCATCGACCTTGCCTAAGGTCATGCCGCTCGCATACATCGACGATGTGCCGTACGTGGACGGTGCGTTGGGTGATTCCGGTGGGCTGGTGATTGAGGCCGCGGAGAAAGCTGGCTACGAAAAATTCATGGTTCTGGCCACGAAGGACCGCAGCTACGTTCGGCCGGAGGTCACGAGGCCGATTGCTACGCGGCGCCTGTTTCAGAAGCACCCCGCGATCGCAGAGGCATTGATTGCGCGTCCGAAGATTTACAACGACGCGAAGCAACGCATCCTTGATCTGGAGAAGCAGGGCAAGGCGATGGTGCTGTTCCCAGATGCGATGAGCGTCGATGCGGCGGAACGCAACTTGAATAAGCTGCGTGCCAACTACCTTGCCGGTGAGGATCAGATCCGCGAAGAGTGGCCCAGCTGGGTCGAGTTTTTGTCCCGTTGATGTCGGTTTAGTCGGCGATCAACGGTTCGATGGTGAGCTCGGGGTGCTCTTTTTCCACGAAGGCGAGCTTCCACTTGTCGCCGAAGAGCGCGATGAGTTCACCGTCAGTACGGGTGAAAATTTCCACTCCGCGCTGGCGGCCCAGTTCTGGTGCGGATTCGGCGTCGGTGCGCCGCGCAACGGAATAGGGGATGGGTTCGGTGACGGTTTCGACGTTGTACTCGATCTCCATGCGGGCTTGCATGACTTCGAACTGCATGGGCCCCACGGCAGCCATGACGGGGGCCGCGTCGCCGCGGAGATCGTTGCGGAGAATCTGCACGACTCCTTCGGCATCGAGTTGCTCGAGGGCCTTGCGGAATTGCTTGTACTTGCCCAGTGATTTCGCCCGCAGCGTGCGGAAGTGCTCGGGAGCGAACTGCGGCATTGGAGGAAATTGGACCTTTTTACCCGCGTAGATGGTGTCGCCGGGGGCGAGGGCGCCGGCGTTGACCAGGCCGATGATGTCGCCGGGGAAGGCGGTTTCAACGGTGTCGCGGGAACGGCCGAAGACAGTGAGCGCATACTTCGTGGAGAAGCTGCGGCCTGACTGGGCGTGGGTGACTTGCATGCCTCGGTCGAACTCGCCGGAAATCACGCGCATGAAGGCCAAAGTATCGCGGTGGTTTTTGTCCATGCCCGCTTGAACTTTGAAGACCACGCCGGAGAAGTCATCGTCAAGAGCCCTATGCTTATCGACGGCCTGGCCGCCACCACTCGACGCCGCAGCGATCGCTGCCGGGTCAGAAGAGCGGCTTTCCGGGGCGGGCGCGATGGCGCACAAGGTGTCCAAGATCTGGTGAACACCGAAGTTGAGCATTGCGGAGGCGAAGATTAGAGGCGACGTCACGCACTGCTCGAAGAGTTCCTGGTTGTGCGTCGCGCCGTCGGCAGCAAGAAGCTCTGCTTCCTCGACCGCGGTCTCCCACGCGTCGTCTTCGCGCTCGCGCGCTTCAGACGGGGAAAAATGTTCTTCCGGGGCAATGGTGGAGCCACCCGCGGTGCGGATGAAGTGAATGTACTGGTCAATCTCGCCGTCATCGTTGACATGGGCGAGCCCGCGGAAGTCACCCGCTTCGCCAACGGGCCAATACAGCGGGGTGGGCTGGAGGTCGATCTCGGTCACGATCTCGTCGACAAGCTCGAGCGGCTCGCGGCCCACGCGGTCCCACTTATTGATTACGGTGACAATAGGCAGTCCGCGTGCCTTGCACACGCGGAAGAGTTTGAGGGTTTGGGGCTCGAGGCCCTTCGCGGCGTCGATCAGCATGACCGCGGCATCGACGGCGGAGAGCACGCGGTACGTGTCCTCGGAGAAGTCCGCGTGGCCAGGCGTGTCCACAAGGTTGATCACGTATGGCTCCGTTTGTCCTCTTTGCCGGGCTTCGTCCGGCAAATATTCAAATTGGAGCGCCGAGGACGCGATCGAGATACCGCGGTCTTTTTCCATCTCCATCCAGTCGGACACCGTGTCTTTGCGGTTGCCCTTGCCGTGGACGGCACCGGCCTCAGAGATCGCGTGCGCGTGCAGCGCCAACGCTTCCGTCAACGTCGACTTACCGGCGTCGGGGTGGGCGATGACAGCGAACGTGCGACGCCGGGCGGCTTGCGCGAGGGTGGAGGTAGCGGTGCTCATAGTGTTTACCAAGGCTAGTCGCTGCACCGGGCAGGTAAACAATTGCGCGTAGGCTGGGCTGGCATGACACTTATTGATCCACGCACGAAGTACCCAAAAGAATTCCCCAAGGAAGGCCGGCAGAACAACCCCGGCCTGGACACGCAGATGCGTAGTGAACCAGACATTGGGCTGGATTCCTATGTAGGGTCTGGCAAGCTCGAAGGCCGCAAGGCGTTGATCACCGGTGGGGACTCGGGCATCGGCGCGGCCACCGCGGTGGCGTACGCCCGTGAAGGCGCAGATGTCGCGATTGCGTATCTGCCCGAGGAACAAGAGGACGCGGACCGCATCATCGCTGCCATCGAGGAGGCGGGACGCAAGGCAGTCGCGATTCCGGGCGATCTGCGGGAGCTTGACACATGCTTATCGGGCTCTTCGTGTTTTAGAGTGCGTTGATCTTGGGTTGGAGGCCTCCGGAGTGGATTAGGCACCGCAAGATGTAGTGGTTGATGTTGCGGAATCCGAGGGCGATGCCGCGGAGGTGCTCGAGGCGGCCGTTGATGGCTTCGACCGGGCCGTTGGAGGCGCCGATGTCGAAGAACGCGAGGATGTCGGCGCGGCGTTTGTGCAGGGTACGACCGAGTTGGGCGAGTTCATCAAGCCCGGCTTGTCGTAGCCCGCGCAGCCGGTTGATCAACCGGCGCATCTTCGTTTTCGCGCGGGTCTTGTTCGGGTCTTCGTAGCAGTCGATGATCTCCTGGTACACCAGCCACGTTTCTTGCAGCACGGCGTAGTCGTCGTCGTAGTTGAACAACACATCCAGGCGGTGCTGCTGCTCACCGGTTAAAAAATCGATGCGGGTGAGCATGGTGCGGCGGTTTTTATATAACGGGTCGTTGGTTCTGCCGCGCCTGCCGTAGGTTTCACGCTGCAGCCGCTGCCGACACGCGGTGACTTTGTCGCCGGCAAGACGCACCACGTGAAACGGGTCCATCACCCGCCTGGCCTGAGGCAGGGCTTCATCGGCTGCGGTGGCGTAACCCTGAAACCCGTCCATGGTGATCACCTCCACCTGGTCGCGGAAGATTTTCGGACGTTGGTTGATCCAGCGGGTGAGCACTTCGGCGCTTCTGCCCGGGATGACATCAAGCAACCTGGCCGGTTGGCCGGTGTGCTGGTAAGTCATGTCCACGATCACGGTGACGAACCCGCCGCCGGCAGCCTTGCGGTTGTGGGCCCACTTGTGCTCGTCAACCCCGATGACGCGCACCCCGGCCAAGTGGTCGGGGTCGGCGACGAGGGCTCTGGCCATGGACAATGCGAGATCGCATGTCAGCTGCCAGCTAATCCCGAGTGCTTTGGCGGTGGCGGCAACGCTCATCCGGTCGATCGCTAAGCGCTGCAGGATCCAGCGCACCACCCGGTGGGTGACCTTCGAGCGGTCATCAGCGCAGGAAAGCGAAGCCCGGAAAATCTGCTGGGCGCAGGAATCGTTGCTGCATAGATACCGCGGCACCCGCACCCGCAGCCGGGTGGGAAACCCGACCACCGGCAGATCCACCAGTTGCCGGTAGGTGTGATCGCGCAACAAGCCCGGTTGCTGACACGACGGGCAGGCATTGATCGGGTCGAGCGTTTCACAGTCGATAACGGTGCACTCGTCGTTGTGCGCGGCATTGGTGATCGCCAACCCAAGCTCCGCGGTGCGGCAAATGGTGTCGGCGACGATGTTGGAACTAGGCTGCATACCAGGGTCCTTGTTGGGTTGTGGATTGGCTTGAACACCTAAATCCTTAACCCAGCAAGGACCCCCACATCTTGTGCAACACCCCAGCACCCCAAGAAACGACCAACGCACTCCCAATCACGAAGAGCCGCTTATCGACGGTCGAAAGAGCGGTCGCTGAGCTCGGCGGCCTGGACATTTTGGTGAACAACGCCTCGCGCCAGGTGTGCAACGACGGTCTTCTTGATCTCTCCGACGAGGACTTCGACTCCACGATGAAGTCCAACATCTACGCCTCCTTCCGCGTGACCAAGGCGGCTGTACCGCACATGCCGCCGGGGTCCTCGATCATCTTCAGCTCATCGATCCAGGCCTACGACCCGTCCGAGCCGCTGCTTGACTACGCGATCACCAAGGCGGCGATGAACAACTTCGCCAAAGGGCTCAATGGCGAGTTGCTGAGCTCGCGCGGGATCCGCGTAAACGCTGTGGCGCCGGGGCCGATCTGGACCGTCATTCAGCCCGCCGAAGGGCAACCGCAAGAGAAGGTGGATGTCTTCGGTCAAGACTCGGAGATGGGCAGGCCCGGCCAGCCAGCTGAACTCGCTGGTGCTTACGTGTTCCTTGCCTCGGAGGACGCGTCGTATGTTTCCGGCGAAACTCTCGCCGTGACCGGCGGACGTATCACGCCGTAATAGCCAGCGTGAAGCAGAAGAACCGGTTATTGTTCCAACCGTGAATATCTTTCGTCGTGCGGCCGCCGTGCTGGCCTGCCTCGCCATAGTTGTTGCTTCTCCCCATGGCTCGGTTGCATCTGCTGGTGGCCCACCCATTGGCACGTCTGCCGCCGCGCCGGAGGGCACCCGTTACATGCACCGTGACCTCAGCTCCACCGACGCGGTGCCGTGGGCGGGGCCTAATGCCGCTGGCCGCGTGGCGTCCTCCATTCCGGGCGGAACGTGCTCCACAGTGTTCCAGGCTTCAGACGGCATGGTGCTGGGCCTGTGCACGCGCTACGTGGGCACGAATCAAGGACCTAACGGGAGCTTCGGCCTGAACCTGGTGGTTCCTTCGGTCATGCTGTTTGACCCGAAAACCGCGCAGCCGCTGGCCACGCTTGAACTGAAGAAGACTTCGCTGTTAGGTGGCGTCTACGGTTTCATGGATGAGCACGATCGCGTAGTAATGCCGGAAGGCCGCGACATAGTCCACATCGGGCACAGGTTTGATGGAAAACGCTGGGTTTTGAGCGTCGATAAGCGCACTGCTCTGAATCTGCCAGCTGGAACGAGCCTGGGAGGCTTGAGCCCCGACGGGCAGGGGCGTACGTGGTTTGTCACGCAGGATTCGCAGGTGGGGCTTGTCGACGGCCGGAAGGTGATTAAGCAGCCGCTCGCTGGTGTTCCGGGACGCGAACACATTGCCAACGGGCTCACTGGTCGCCCGCACGGTGTGAGCGTGCTGACCACGCACGCGCTGTACGAAGTTGTGTACCGCGGTGGGAAAATTGTCGTTGAGTGGCGCAAACCCTATGACCGTGGGTCCGGCCGCAAGCCTGGGCAGTTGTCGTGGGGCTCAGGCACGACGCCGACGTTCTTCGGGCCGAACTCTAAGTGGGTCGCCATCGTGGACAACGCAGACAACTCACCGAACCTTATGGTGATGGATGCGAAGACAGGTAAAGATGTCTGCCGCATGCCGGCTTTTGAGCGCGTTGGCAAGGGCACCGAAAACTCACTTCTTGCCCACGGAAACACCCTGTGGATCCCATCAACGTACGGGTTCAGCTACCCGCCATTCGCCGTTGATGGGCCGCAGAAACCGATGTTTGCGCAGTTTAACGGTGGTCTCTCCAAGGTTGATGTTGTTGAGCGCGGCGGTTCGGTGTCGTGCGAGCGACGCTGGGAAAACCACACGCGGATTGAAACCCTGCCGACCCTAACCCTGAAAGACCGCCGCATCTGGGCTCTGAGCACCAGGCCAGGAAGCCTGTCCGTTGACCTGATTGGGGTCGACGCGGACTCTGGTAGGGAAGTCGCCCGTCGGCCACTAGGAACCTTGCCTTTTGACAGGCCGATGCAGCTCACCGGAATGATCACCCCTGACGGTGCGTACTGGCAGGGAACATTGAGCCGCATGATCAAGTTGAAGTAAACATGGGAAACATGAAAATTGGCGTAATCTTGGGTTCGATCCGCGAAAGCCGCAGCGGCGGCGCCGTGGTGGAGTGGGTCATGAACACCATTGCCGCTGCTGGTCTCAGTGACGAAGAATGTGAGTTCGTGCAGCTGGACCTGCGCGACTACAACCTTCCCATGGATACCGCGGCGAAACCCCCGATGGCCGCGAACCGTGAGTACGACAACCCGGACGTAACGCGTTGGTCGAAGGCCGTCGATGCCTGTGATGGGTTCATCTTTGTCACCCCGGAATACAACCATTCCGTCCCCGCGGTGTTCAAGAACGCCTTTGACACGCTTGGTCCGGAGTGGTCCGGCAAGCCTGTGGGCTTCGTTGGCTATGGCTCCGTCGGTGCTGTACGCGCGATTGAGCACTGGCGCCAGATCATCAGCAACTTCCAGATGCCCAACGTGCGCAACCAAGTCGGATTTGTTCTCGCCATGGAATTCCGCGACGGCGGCTTCCAGCCGATGCCCATGCGCGAAGGCGAACTGAAAACGATGGTGGGCGACCTTAAAGAACTGGTGGTGGCGGCCGCCGCCGCCGACGGCGCCGCGCACGCTGCTTCCGCGGCGGAGTAATCCTCTTCTAGCGGGCGTGGATGTCGTTTTGAGCTCTAGTCAGGCCCGCGGCTGGGTTAGCTTCTGACGTGATGAGCTCGACGGTATCTGCTGCGGAGCTGACCTGCCCGTCGAGTGCGGGCCCGGCTTCGTCCTCACTGAACGTGCCAAGCACCCAGTCGATGATCGGGGTGCCCTTGGGTGGACGGCCGATAGCAATTTTGATGCGTACGTAATCACGGGTGCCCAGGTGCTGCGTGATGGATTTCAGTCCGTTGTGTCCGTTTTCGTTTCCGCCCAGTTTGCAGCGGATTTTATACGGAGCTAGATCCAGTTCGTCGTGAAGCGCGATGATGCGCTCCGGGGTGATCCCAAGCTCGCGGGCGAGTGGTCCGACGGCCTCGCCAGATTCGTTCATGTATGTCGTCGAGCGCACGTACGCCACGTTGTCCTTGACCGCGACCTGAGCTTTGTGCCCCGGGACAGCGCCGAGCGTCAGCGAGTGGCGCTCAAGGAGCTCATCAATGGCGAGGTAACCGATGTTGTGCCGGGTCGCCTCATACTTTGCCCCGGGATTACCCAGACCAATGACCAGCCACTCGACGCCGGAGAGGTCACGCGGTTGAGCTTTCTGGTTCGGTGTTGCTGCGGATCGGACGGAAGAGTCCTCGGACTCGGGCCGGGCGAAGAGAGCGCGAAGACGGTCAAACACGGATGCAAACATGGACGCAGACACGGGAGATAGTGTAGGCCCCGCGGAAGAACAGGGGAGTGTTACCCCAGCACCTCAACGTTAAGAACTGCACCATCGGCTCCAACAGAACCTGGCGGTGGTGCACCCGGGCTGCTACCGAGGTAGAACTGCATGCTGTTGAACGTAATCCGGACGCGTTTACCGATGTAGGGACGCATGCGCTCCGACTGTTCCCGGAACGCATCGCTCTCGGAGTTGACAGAGAGTAGCAAGTACTGGACGTCGACGTCGCCTTCCGAGTATGCCTTGTAGGCGTGGATCCGAGTAGGTGCGTCGAGCTGCAACGTGGTGTAGGTGAAGCCGGATTGTTCCGATGATTCGACGTACTCCGCCATTGCAGGGTTGTCTCCGTCCGGGAATTCCCTCAAGAGCATTTCGCGCACGTACCCTTCGTACTGGACCTCCACGACTTCAGGCTTCGTTGTGGTTGTGGTGGGTTCAGAAGGTTCCTTCGATCCGTAATCTTCTGCGCCGATTTTGTTGATTTCCGAGGCTGCCGAAGCGTCTAATTCCGAAAGCCGCGATTGAAACGAAGCACTGATTTCAGCTTCGGTGGGCTGGTGACCACTGGTACACGATGCGAGCAGGAGCGCGCCGCACAGCGCGACGCCGACCGAGGACACGCAGATCGCTTTCCGGTGAGAGAGCAGCATGTGTTTAATGTACAAGGCGTTTAGCTCAGCGCGGCGAGGAGTTCGTCGGCGGCGTCAGCAAGCACGATCGGGAGCTCGGTGAACTCAGTCTTGCTGAACGGTTTGAGCACAAAATCCGCCGGTGCCTGGCGGCCTGGCGGGCGGCCGATGCCGATGGCGAGGCGGTTGTAGTCGGGAGTACCTAGTGATTTGGTTACAGACTTCAGCCCGTTGTGGCCGTGGTCGCCGCCGCCGAGACGCAACCGAATAGCGCCGAAGTCAAGGTCAAGCTCGTCGTAGGCAATGAAAATGTCGCTTGGTTTCACCCCGTAATAGGTAGCCAGAGCTTTCACCGGACCGCCGGAGACGTTCATGAATCCGCGGGTACGCGCCAGGATCGTGCGGCGTGATGAAAGCCTGCCCGGGGCAAGTTCGGCGACCTCAGTATTGGTCTTTTTGTGCACGCTGACTTGCGCAGGCATGGGGGTAACGCGCTCACAGAGCTCGTCGATAAGCATGGCTCCCGCGTTGTGGCGCGTTTGCGCGTAAATCGTGCCGGGATTGGAAAGACCCACGATCAGGACCGGGGAATCAGAGCTAGCCACGTTCACCCATCCTAGAGACAAAAAGACACGGCTGGAAGATCCTAGGGGATAGGTCTCCAGCCGTGTCGTGGAATCCGGCCGTGAATTAGCGCGGATTACCGCTGATTAGAGCGGGGTGGCGCGGATTACTCCTCGCCGCCCTCGGAATCGCCTTCGCCCTCAGCAGGCTCCTCGTCGGACTCGGCGCCAGCCTCTGCGCCGCCCTCCTCGGCAGCCTCAGCAGCAGCCTCGAGCTCCTCATCAACCTGCTCGAAGGTGATGTTGACAACCAGGGTCTCCGCGTCGGTGGTGAGCGTTGCGCCCTCCGGCAGGGTGACGTCTGCGGCGGTGATCTGGTCGCCGATCTCCTTGCCCTCGACGGAAACGACGATCTCTTCCGGAATGTGCAGGGCCTCGACCTCGATCTCGATGACGTCTGCTTCCTGCAGAACCACAGCGTCGGCTGCTGCCTCGCCCTCGATCGTGACCGGGACCTCCACGACGACCTTCTCGCCGCGCTTGATGCCCAGCAGGTCGATGTGGTCGATGTTCAGGGTGAGCACGTTCTGGTCGATGACCTTGACCATTGCCAGGTGCTGCTCGCCGTCGATGTCCAGCTCCAGAACCGCGTTGACACCGTCGTGGCGCACCAGAGCGGTGATCTCCAAGCGGTCAACGTCGAAGTGGATGTTGTCCTCACCAGCGGAGTAGAGAACGCCGGGGACGCGGCCGTCGCGACGCAGGCGGCGGGAAGCGCCCTTGCCAAACTCCTCGCGTAGGTTGGCCTTGATAACTGGGGTCTGTGCCATGTTGAATCTCCTGTGGATCTAGGTGTTGTAGCCGGCCACAGGAAAGCAAAAACCTGCGACCATTCGATTGATTGCTCGTCGAGTGATCGCAGGCAATGAGCGTTGTAAAGTGTGCGCTCAGAAAAGTCTGTGATTGTATCGCGTCGATAACGGCAGGATTGCTCCCGCCCTCGCCGAGACGAGAGCAGATATTAGCAGGTCGCGGGCTGCCACACAAAGTGGCCGCTGCGCTGCGCCTGTTCGTTGTCGTGGCCAAGCGGGATGCCCTTGCGCTCGCGGATGACGAGCGACGCGATCAGTCCGATCACCGAGGCCGTCACCAGGTATGCCGTGATGCCCCACGTGGAACCTGTGGTTGCGAAGATCCAAGAGGCGATGAACGGCGCGAACGCCCCACCGAAAATCGACCCGATGGCGTAGGTGATGGAGGTACCGGCCCCGCGGACAGACGCCGGGAAGAACTCGGCGTACAGCGTGGAGATCTGCCCGTAGGTGAATCCGAGCGCGAGTGCCAGGAAGATCAACCCAGCGTAGACGCCGCCCAATGTTGCTTTGTTGACCAGCGGGAACAGGGCGAACGCGGCAGCGCCCTGGATGATGAAGCCAACGACCAACGTGTTTTTCCGGCCAAGTTTGTCGGACGCCCAGCCAGTTAAGAACGTCGACACCATCCATACGGCGCCGGCGATCGTGACCGCGGTGAGGATCGGCCCGCGTTCCATGCCCAGGCCGTCTTCAGAGGTTGTGTAGTTCTGGATGTACCCGCCGGTGGTCATGTAGCCGAGCGCGTTATTCGCGGCGAAAAGCGCCGCACACACGATAACTACAGGCGTGAATTCTTTGAACAGTGTGCCAACGGGGTTGGTCGCTTGCGCTTGTTTCAACTCTGCCATCTCTTCAAAGACGGGTGATTCTTCCACGCCGTGGCGGATCCAGATACCCAACCCCAGCAGCACGAGGGAGAACAGGAACGGGATGCGCCAACCCCATTCCACGAAGGCGTCGCCGGGCGCAATGTAGCTCATGAGCGCCATCGCGCCGGAGGACAGTAGCAAACCAGCAGGTGCGCCAACTTGCGGTCCTGCTCCAAAGAGCCCACGCTTATCGACGGGCGCGTGCTCGACCGTCAGCAGCACCGCCGAGCCCCACTCGCCACCGGCCGAAATGCCCTGCACGACGCGCAGCAGGACCAGGATGATCGGGGCGGCAATGCCGATCGTGGCATACGTGGGCAAAAGCCCCATCAGAGTTGTCGCTGAACCCATGGCTATGAGCGTGATCATCAGAACTTTACGGCGCCCGATCCGGTCAGCGAAGTGGCCGGCTAGAAATGCGCCGAACGGACGGAAGAAAAACGGCAAACCAACCGTGAGGAAGGCGACCAGTGTTGCAGCCGATGGCCCGAGCGGGCCAAACATTTCCTTCTTAAACACCAGACCAGCAGTGGCGGCGTAAAGGAAGAAGTCGTACCACTCGATGGCGGTACCCACTGTTGTGGCGGCGACAACTCGGCGTCGTTCTGTGGGGGTCACTTTGTAGACGGTCATGTGGCTCCTTTGGAATCAGCAAGAATTCGGCCGTCGATAAGCAAGCGTGCGCTTCTTGGTGCGCGTGTTGCGCTTTGTAGATATTAAGACATCGCGGCACCCGTGTGTTTCGTTTCGCTACATCGGGCGCAAAAAGCCGAAGACCCGCCGCCGCAGGGTCTATCGACATCCCGCGGCGACGGGTTAAAACGGTGGGCCTATAAACCCCCACTCGTGATGGCTGTCATATAGGAACCCCCGTGATGGCTGGCCTATAGACCCCCACTCGTGATGGTGGGATTCCCCACCATCACGCCTGGCCCTCGAACAGCGTGGTCACGGAGCCGTTTTCGAAGATCTCGTTGATGGTTCGGGCCAGCAGTGGGGCGATGGACAACACGGTGAGGTTGTTCCAGCCCTCGGTGTTCTGCGGCAGGGTGTCGGTGGTGATGATTTCCTCGGCGCCGCATTCGTTGAGGCGCTCCCGTGCTGGGTCGGAGAACACGCCGTGGGTGCAGGCGATGACCACGGATTTCGCGCCCGCGTCCTTGAGAACGCCGACGGCGCCGGCGATCGTGCCGCCGGTGTCGATCATGTCGTCCATGAGGACGCAGTCCTTGCCATCAACGTCACCGACCACGCGGTTGGAGACGACCTTGTTGGCGGCATCCACGTCGCGGGTCTTGTGGACGAACGCCATCGGTGCGTCGCCAAGCGCGTTGGCCCATTTCTCTGCGGTCTTGACGCGGCCGGCGTCAGGGGAGACCACCACCAGGTTGTCCAGCGAGTACTTGGATTTGATGTAGTCCACCAGGATCGGCTGGGCGTGCATGTGGTCCACCGGGCCATCGAAGAAGCCCTGGATTTGGTCGGTGTGCAGGTCCACGGACACGATGCGGTCAGCGCCGGCGGTGGTGAGCAGGTCCGCGACCAGACGTGCGGAGATCGGCTCGCGGCCGCGGTGCTTCTTGTCTTGGCGCGCGTAGGGGTAGAACGGCAGGATCGCGGTGATGCGCTTTGCGGATCCACGCTTAAGCGCGTCGATCATGATGAGTTGTTCCATCAGCCACTGGTTCAGCGGCGCGGAGTGGCCTTGCATCACAAAGCAATCGGCACCACGGACGGATTCTTCGAAGCGGATGAAGATTTCGCCGTTGGCGAAGTCCCGGGCGGTCGTCGGCACGAGCTCGATGCCAAGTTCTTTCGCCACTGCCTCTGCCAACTCGGGGTGGGCTCGGCCTGAGAAGACTTTGAGGTCCTTGTGGCTTTCGGTTTTGTACCCAGTCATCGTTTATGCCTCTTCCTTTGTGCTCTGTGTGTCTGTGCTCTGTGGGTCAGTGTCGGTTGCGTCCACTACGCGCGCCCGTGCTGCGGCTTCCGCGGCTGGGGTTCCCGGCCGAGCGTCTTCAACCCAGCCTTCGATGTTGCGCTGCCGACCCTCACGAATCGCCAGTGCACCAGCGGGAACATCTTCCGTGACTACTGTACCCGCCCCGGTATAGGCTCCATCGCCGATTGTCACGGGAGCGACGAACATCGTGTCGGATCCCAAACGGCAGTAGTCGCCCACCGTGGTGTGGTGCTTGTTCACACCGTCGTAGTTCACAAAGACGCTGGATGCGCCGATGTTAGATTCCACGCCCACGGTGGCATCGCCGATGTAGGTAAGGTGCGGCACCTTGGATCCTTCACCGATCTGCGCGTTCTTCGCTTCCACGAAGCCTCCAAGTTTGCCGCGCGCGCCCAGGGTGGTTCCCGGGCGGATGTAGGTGAACGGTCCTACGGTCGCGTCCGCGCCGATCACGCCCAGCTCGCCCTGGGTCCGCACGACCGACGCGCCCGCGCCGACTTCCATATCAGTCAGTGTGGTATCAGGCCCGATCACGGCGCCGTCACCGATCGTGGTGGAGCCCCACAGCTGCGTGTTGGGGTGGATCACCACGTCGGCGCCGATTTCTACGTGGACTCCAATGAACGTCGTGTCCGGGTCGATCACGGTCGCGCCACCGCGCATCGCCTTCTCGACGATCCTTCGGTTCAGCTCCTTGCCCGCCGCGGCGAGCTGCACTCGGTCATTGACCCCGGCCAACTCGCGGGCGTCCGGTGCCACAAACGCATCGACCTTCTTACCGTCTTCACGTGCGATCGCAAGAACGTCGGTGATGTAGAGCTCACCCTGCGCGTTGTTGGTGTCCAGCCTGCTCAATGCGTCGCGAAGCGTGTCGGCGTCGAAGGCGAACACACCGGAATTGACCTCCGTGACGGTACGCTGCGCGTCATCGGCGTCTTTTTCCTCAACGATCTGCTGTACCGCGCCGCTGTCGGAACGGATGATGCGCCCGTACCCGGTTGGGTTATTCAGCTTCAACGACAGAACAGTCACAGCAGCTTGGGCCGACTCGTGCGATTCCACCAGCGATTCAATAGTTTCCGCCCGCAGCAAAGGAACGTCCGCGTTGGTCACCACAACCGTGCCATGGAACGAACTAATCGCGCGCATGCCAGCGTCAACGGCGTCGCCCGTCCCGCGCTGCTGTTCTTGGACAGCCTGCACGATGTCGCGTCCTAGCTCGCTAGCCACTGCGTCAACGGCGGGTCCCACCTGGTCACGCTGGTGGCCCACCACAGCGACCACGTGCTGCGGCGAGATGCCCGCTGCTGCGTGTAGGGAGTGTGACAGCATGCTGCGGCCCCCGATTTCGTGCAGCGTCTTCTGCCGTGCGGATTTCATGCGGGTTCCGGCGCCCGCGGCCAACACGACCACGGCGCGTTCAAACTGTTGCGGCACTCGTTTCGTCTCCTTCAACTCGCGTTTACTCCACCAGCTTAACCGTTAGATTTCCTGCGCCGAGACATCTTTCAACCGCGATGCCCCCACAACGCCGAACAATCCCAGTACCGCCAGGAAAATCAGAGCCGCTTGCGTGCCCAGCGCCGCCATCGCCGACGACATCGCACCGACGACAAGCAACACGATGCCCATCACCGTGTTTGATGCGCCCGTAATCAGTGTCCGGCGGTCCCCATCCGCCATATCCACCAAGTATGTCTTCCGCGCCACTCGTACCGTCGTGTGCGCGAGGTTGACCACGAAGAAGCCCAGCGGCATGATCCAGACGTTCACGGACGAGGGCAGGTACGACGCGCTGGCCACCAACGCGAAGATCACAACGGAGGCAACGCCCGCCGCCCATGCCATCGTGCTTTCCGACGATCGGTCAGAGAACCACCCCGACACCCTTCCGCCGATGAGCGCCGCACCGCCGGAGGCCACCACGAAGCCACCCAAGCCCGCTAGGTTCGCGCCCTTGTCGTGGGCGAGCATGACGATGAACGGCGTCGATAACGCCGTGACCAGCATGAGCGAGCGCACCAGCAGGAATTTCTGCAGCTGCCGATCACCTTTGACCAGCTCCCACATGTTGCCCCAGCCGTGGTGCGTCGCGTCATCATCGACGTCGTCGGGCACCGGTTCGTCGATACGCGCGAAGACAAAGCTCGCGAGAACCCACGTCGCCGCGCCGAGCGACAGCAGCGCGATGATCTGCCAGTTGGGCAGCTCGTCGCGCGCGAAGAACAACACCAGACCCACGACGAGAGTGAACGCACCGCCCAGCGCCGTCGCGCGGCCCGTGATCATGCCGCGGTGGCCCTTCTCAACCGTGCGGCCTTGAACGTCTTTGCCCGCGATCGAGCAAATCGCGCGGAACGTCGCCAAACACGCCATGAGCACAAGTACCACCAGGCCCAGCGCCGGGCCCGTGAGGAACCCCGCCGCCACCGCGATACCAGCCGCCGACGCCGCCTGGCCGTACGAGCCGATCAGCCACACCTTCTTGCGCGAGCGTTTCGACGTCACCCATGGCCCCAGCGCGAACTGCGGCAGCATCGACCCGGATTCACGGATGGGCACCAGCAGCGACGTCATCCACGCGGGCACTCCCGTCGACTGGAACAGCCACGTCAGCACGGTCTTCGGCGCCACGATCTGGTCGCCGATGTTTTGCAGGCCGTTCGACCAGATGAAGCGTCTCGCGTTGCGCTGCTCCGTGCCGTTAACCTGCGAAATTTCTGGGGCCATGAACGACTATATAAGCGCAGCTCACGGCGATTATCTAGCAAGCATTGGCTTACCTTTGTTACTCCGCTGCGGGGCCCGAAAGCGCGATCCCGTTCTAGAAGTTGCCGATTTCGTCGGGCCTGCACAAAGTTAGGTGCGACAAGAACTCTTCTGGTGCGCCTTGGGCGGTCAATGCATCACCGTCGTAGCACGGACCCATCATTCCCATTTTGGTAGTTCCAGCAGGTTCAACTTCGAGCCATTGCCCGCCTTCAAAATGGAGAACCTTCGTCCAGTCAGAACTTTCCCGGCCGGGGTTGGCCCACTGTCCATCACACGGGGGGTTGGGTCCAACCGGCTGCCCATTGAAGAACTCGGAGAACGCTTCTGGTTCGCAGCTTCCGACAGGTGGAGTCGGTTCGGCTTCTTCACTTTCCGGTTCTTCACGTGCAGAAGGCTGCGACGAAGTCGTACTTGAAGAATTTGCCGTAGGTCGTTCTGTGGTTTTGGTTGGAGGTTCGCTCTTCCCGGGTTCTTTTTCGCCGTCGTGTTCATCCCATGGAGTTTGGCGAAGCGTGATTTTGCCACGGAAGCCCTCGGAACCTCGAGGCGCTTCAACTTTGAACTTGCCCTCGATAATGTTGTCCTCGTTGTCGCTAATCTCGTCGCCAGGGGTGAAGGTCCATTTGGCGCCGTTGGTGCCGTCGCCGGTGATGATGTTTTCGCGGTATTCGTAGCCTTTGACCCAGAGAAGTTCGGAGTGGCGGTTGAGGGTGGGGGAGGTCAGTGTTGCGCGGCGGCCGTCGCCGAAGAAGCGGATGATGACGCGGACGTTGTTGCTATCGGTGTCGGCATCGGCATCTGCGATTAGTTCTGGGGAATCCACGTCGCCGACGTAGCGGGTGTCGCTGAATAGGACAGGCTCCTGGAGGATGTCGCCTTTGCCCCATAAAGTTCCTTTGCCTAGGAACAGAACGGCAAGGGATGTAAGTACGAGCGCTAACACGAGGAAGAGCACGATGATCGCGGTGCGGCGCTTCCTTTTCTCTTCTGGGGCTTGTTCAGCCGGTGCTTGCCCGGGGATTGGATAGCCAGGCCCCGGGTTCCATTGGTTCTGGTTGTATGGAGTACTCATCTTTTAGTAGTTTGCCATTTCTTGTTAGTAGTCGTCGCCGTTGGTTACATGTATCTGCCTGTTCCCAGGGTTTGTCCTTTTTCGTTGGGGATGGTCCAAACGTAGCCCGTTTGGACGCCTTAACTCGTGGCATTGGAGAAAAATTCTGACAAGTCCTGAATTTGTTGACACGTTTTTGAAGGGTCTGCACCAAAACCCCAGGTCGTGTTCTGAGCACGGACCACGAGTGTCAGCAATTTCAGGGTGCCTAGGGATGCGTAGTTGGGGTTGGGGTGCTGATGCGGTATGATCAGACCGTCTTTCCCCATGGTGTAATTGGCAACACTACGGTTTTTGGTACCGTCATTCTAGGTTCGAGTCCTGGTGGGGAAGCTTTCTATTTATAATGTCTCTCTTATAAGTTTGGAACGGCTAAGGTGGGACTTATGGTTCGTCGACGCATGACCGGGGAACAGCGCCGGGATCAACTCATGAAGGTGGGACGCTCAGCGTTTGCAGAACGTGGGTTTGAGGGGATTTCCGTGGAAGAAATCGGCACGCGCGCTGGTGTGTCGAAGCCGGTGATCTATGAGCACTTCGGGGGCAAGGAAGGGTTGTACCGCGCCGTCGCGGATCAAGAGATCGCAACGTTGGTGGAGATCATTTCCCAGTCAATCCAGGAAGGTGGCTGGCGGGAGCGCGTTTACCACGCCGTTGTGGCGTTGCTGACGTACGCGGAGCAGAACACTGACGGGTTCATTATTTTGGCGCGCGGCCAGGCTTACGACGACGGGGCGGGGAGCAAAGAGGTGTACACCTCCCTGATGCACCAGGTCACAGATCGAGTTACGCATTTGTTAGTAGAAGCGTTCCCGCAGCAAGGCATTGATGCGAAGCTTGCGCCGCTCTACGCCCAGGGCGTGGTGGGCACGTTCGCGAGCGTGTCGATTTGGTGGCTCAACGATAAGAGTTTGACGCGCAACCAGGTGGCGGCGCACCTCTACAACTTGGTGTGGAACGGTCTGGGCCACATGAGTGATATGCCCGCGTTGCCGGAGGAGGAAGAGGATGCTGGGGGTAAAGACCCAGCCCCCGGTTTTGACGGCGATGATGATGCCTACTTTGAGCTGTCCAGTGTTGATGATGTGTACGAAGCTGGGGACGGGGAGTAGAAAGTAACAGGTGACTTCCCCCATGCTTTCCGGCGTGCTTGAGCGCGCCATCAGTGACACGAAACTCACCGGCCTGCTCACGCGGGTGGGGGAGCCCACGCTTCACATCACGGGCATTGACCAGGTGCGGCCGTGGGCCGCGGCAACGTTGTCTACCGCGGCACCGGTCTTAGTCGTCACCGCCACGGGGCATGAGGCCGAGGACATGGCGGCGGAGGTCGCGGCAATGATCGGGCAGACGCGCGTCGGTTTGTTCCCGGCGTTGGAGACCCTGCCGCATGAGAGGCTCTCGCCAGCCCCTGACGTGGTGGGTGTGCGCAACAAGGTGCTCGTGGATCTGCCGCAGCTCGCGGTGGTGGTCGCGTCCGCGCGCGCGGTGTGCCAGCCATTTTTGCCGCCGCGGTCACCGATCGTCGTTACGCGCGATGAAGAGCGCGATTTCTCGGCGCTGACGGAGGAACTGTCCCACTACGCCTACAGCCACGTTGATATGGTCGCGGCGCGCGGGCAGTTTGCTACGCGCGGCGGCTTGATCGACGTTTTTCCCACCACCGCGGAGCACCCGGTTCGCATTGAATTTTGGGGCGATGAGGTCACGGATATTCGCCCGTTCGCCGTCGCGGATCAGCGTGCCTTCGATGAAGATGCCAACGAATATCAGTCGGTGGAGATCCACCCAGCGAGGCAATTGCTTATCGACGATGCCATTTCAGCGCACGCCGATGAACTATCCCGGGCATACCCAGGAAACCGGACGTTGGTGGAGATGCTCAGCCGGATTGCCACGGGCACCCATGCGGACGGGATGGAAGCGCTGGCCCCGGCGCTTGTATCTGGGCGTGATGATCAGGCATACGCAGTGTTGCCGGACCTCATGCCGGCGGGGTCGGTGGTGTTAGTGACCAACCCGGAAAAAGTCCGTACGCGCATCGCGGATTTGCAAGCTACAGACCAGGAGTTCTTGGAGGCCGGGTGGGAAGCTGCCGCCATGGGCGCGGAAGGCCCGGTCGCCGTGGAAGGGTTGGACGTCTCTGCAAGCTCGTTTCGTTCCTTTGAATCCCTGGAGGTCTCCACGACCGAGGCTGGGTCATCGTGGTGGACCTTTGCCCCACCCGGCATGTTCGTGGCCTCTGATGAAGAAACGTTGCCGCTCGATTATGAGCCCGGGCCAGCGCCAAAGGGCGATCCGAACCTCATTGAGTCCCTGTATGGCCAGCTGAAACTGCACATCTCCGGTGGCGGCACCGCTGCGTTCATCGCCCCAGCTCGGGGCACGATTGACCGAACCGCTGAGCGTTTACGTGAAAACGGGGTCTCTGCGCACATTGCTTCTGCGGGTGAAACTCCCGTGGACGGCGCGGTCACTTTGTACCAGGCCGTGTCCCACGCCGGGTTGTCATTCCCGGGACCGGGGCTCGTCGTCGTTACTGAAACCGATGTCACCGGCAACAGGGTGGGGGACATCGCCGGCGGGAAGCGTCGACACGCAAAGCGCCGCAACCGCGTGGACCCGCTGGCCCTGAAGCCCGGCGACTACGTTGTGCATGACACCCACGGCATCGGGCGCTTTGTCAAAATGGCGGAACGCACCGTGGCAATGGGCGGGGAGAAATCGCGCAAAGAATTCATCGTGCTGGAATACCAGCCGTCGAAACGCGGTGGCGCGAACGATACCTTGTGGGTGCCAATGGAATCCCTGGACCTGTTGAGTAAATACTCCGGGGGCGAGCAGCCGTCGCTAAGCAAAATGGGCGGCAGCGACTGGAAGGCGACCAAGCGTAAGGCGCGCGCCGCCGTGCGTGAGATCGCCGGCGAGCTCGTGCAGCTCTACGCCAAGCGACAAGCCGCACCGGGCCACGCGTTTGCCGCGGATTCCCCCTGGCAAATGGAGATGGAAGATAACTTCCCGTTTACGGAAACCGAGGATCAGCTCGCAGCGATCGACGCGGTGAAGACGGACATGGAAAAACCTGTGCCGATGGACCGCGTCATCGTTGGTGACGTGGGCTTTGGCAAAACTGAAGTTGCCGTGCGTGCGGCGTTCAAGGCCGTCCAAGACGGCAAACAGGTCGCCGTGCTCGTGCCCACGACGCTTCTGTGCCAGCAGCACTTCGCTACCTTCACCCAGCGCATGGACGGTTTCGGCGTGGAGATCCGCGAGCTTTCGCGCTTCACGACGGCAAAAGAAGCCAAAGAGATCGTCAAGGGGCTTTCCGACGGCTCCGTGGACATCGTGATCGGCACCCACCGCCTCCTTCAGACTGGCGTGGCGTGGAAGAACCTGGGCCTCATTGTTGTTGATGAGGAGCAGCGCTTCGGCGTGGAACACAAAGAGCACATCAAGGCGCTGAAGGCCCACGTGGACGTGCTCACGATGACCGCGACGCCGATCCCGCGAACCCTGGAAATGAGCCTCACCGGCATTCGTGAGATGACCTCGATCCTCACCCCGCCGGAGGACCGCCACCCGGTTCTGACGTACGTGGGCCCGCAGGAAGACAAGCAAATTGCCGCCGCGATTCGCCGCGAGCTGCTCCGCGACGGCCAGGTGTTCTACATCCACAACAAGGTCGCCGACATTGAAAAAACCGCCCGCCACCTACGTGACCTCGTTCCGGAGGCGCGCATTGTGGTGGCCCACGGGCAAATGAGTGAGCAGGTGCTGGAAACCACCGTCCAAGGTTTCTGGAACCGTGAGTTCGATGTTTTGGTGTGTACCACGATCGTGGAAACAGGCCTGGACATTGCCAACGCCAACACGCTGATCGTGGAGAATGCTCAAAACATGGGTCTATCCCAGCTTCACCAGCTGCGCGGCCGCGTGGGCCGCTCGCGTGAGCGCGGTTACGCCTACTTCCTGTACCCGAAAGACATCACGCTCACCGAAACTTCGTACGACCGGCTGGCCACCATCGCGCAGAACAATGAGCTGGGTGCCGGCATGGCCGTGGCGCAGAAGGACCTAGAAATGCGGGGTGCCGGCAACGTGTTAGGCGCGGAACAATCCGGTCACATCGCCGGTGTGGGCTTTGACCTGTACATGCGCCTAGTCGGGGAGGCCGTGGACACATACAAGGCGCTTAGCAGCGGTGAGGTGATCGATGCCACCGATCAGGGCCCGAAGGAAATCCGCATTGATGTCCCCGTCGATGCCCACATTCCGGAGACGTACATCAACTCTGAGCGCCTCCGTTTGGAGACCTACCGCAAGCTCGCCGCCGCGAAGAACGATGACGAGCTAGCCAAGGTTGTTGAGGAAATGACCGACCGCTACGGCCCCATGCCGGAGGAAGTCCAGCGTCTCCTCCACGTGGCCAAGGTCCGCCACGCTGCGAAACTGGCGAAAGTCTCCGACATTACTGTCCAAGGCACCCGACTGCGCTTCCACCCCGTGGACCTGCCCGATTCCAAGCAGGTGCGCCTCAAACGCCTCTACCCGTCTGCGACCTACCGCGCTACTGCCCAAGCCATCACCGTGCCCATTCCCAAGGAGGGCCAAGGCGCGGGCAAGCCTTCGCTTCGCGACGAAGCTTTGCTGGATTGGATCAGCCAATTCCTGGCCGCCATGTTCGATCTCGCCCCGGTTGAATGACGTACCAATGACCGCAACATGAACTCAGGTTGAACGTTATCTGTAATAGTTCTTTAGGCCTCCCAACCTTATTCTTAGCCGTTTACTATCTACCTTGACCCTCCCTGGGGCGCCTCTGTGTGCGTTCTTCGGGAGACGACACGGTTCAACGTAGATGGAGATAATCCCACATGTTTAATAACTCGAAGCGCTTCACCGTCGCGGGCGCTACAGCCCTGGCCCTCGGTGCGTACGCAGTCGCCGTCCCGGTTGCCAACGCCGAAGACCTGACCAACCTCAAGCAGGAGCTGGCTTGTAACCTGCAGCTGAAGAACCCTGGCGGAATTCCTCTGGGTTTGGCCTCGTCGGTCGAAGGCGTGTACAACTCTGCCAACCCGACGTACTCGAACTTCACCGTTACGCTGGCCGGTACCTCAGCGCCGGACACGGTCAAGCAGGGCGAGGAATTCGACTACGTCATTGACTCGGGTAGCATCGGCATCCCCGCCGTTATCAAGGCCGCTGTGACAGCAAACGTCTCCAAGGCTTCCCAGGTCAACCTTTGGTACGAACTCCCCGCCAATGCTGAGGTTGTTGAGATCAAGACCGAAGGCGGCCAGCCAGGACTCGAGGTTAAGAGGGAAGGCAACCGTCTGCGCATTTGGAACCCGACCGGTGCTGACGTTACCCAGTGGACCATTGCTTCCAAGAACCTGTACGGCCACGGTGGTGCGACCACCACAAAGGGCTCCAATGGCTTGTTCAACATTGAGCTGCCAAAGATCACGCTTAAGTTGAAAGCGACCGGTGCGCCGGGTTCGACCATCCAGGCGAAAATCCCGAACGTGGACACCCACGAAACGTTCTCTGCTGAGGCTCCGATTCAGTTCTACGCTGATGCCGCGGCCAGAGCGCCCTTCGTAGGCAACATCGCCGCGAACGGCTTCATCCGTTGCGGTTTGTCTGAGGACGACAAATACTGGCCGGACGAGAAGAAAGGCACGAACAAGATCTCTCCGAAGTTCTCTGCCGTCACCATCGAGAAAGCGGCTGCTCCGGCCCCGGCTCCAGCTCCGGCTCCGGCTCCAGCTCCGGCTCCAGCTCCGCAGCCTGAGGTGAAGGAGAACGTTAGCGTTCCGGCTCGCGTGAAGGTTACTGACTACGCAGGCAGGCCGTTTGCTAAGGGCGACGTGGCCACCCTCGAGGTTGCCGGTGAGAAGAAGGACTACACGGTTGACGTTGTGGACGGCACCGGTAGCTACATCACCCTCGCGCCGATCGTGCTCGAGGAAGGCTCCTCCAAGGACGTGACCGTGCGCCACGCGATCTTCGGTGTTGCAGACAAGAAGACGGTCACCGGCACCAAGAACGCTGAGACGGTCACCTTCAACCTTCAGCGTCAGCGCCTCGACGCCAACATGCCGGGCATCGTCAAGGTGCTCGACGCCAACGGCGCTCCGGCTGCCAACAAGGACGTCAAGGTCACCATTGCGGGCAAGGAAGAGACCCGCAAGACTGACGCAAACGGTGTTCTCACGTTCTCCGCTCCGGCCAAGGAGGACGAGAAGGTCACCGTCACCGCTGAGATCGTCGGTGCTGAGGCTAACGACGCAGGCGCACGCAAGACTGTGGAAATCACCGGTGTTGCACGCCCGAAGATCGCCCCGACCACCACGATCACCCTTACTCAGGCCGCCGCAAAGGTGGACACCAGCCTCAAGGTCACCGTCCGCGACGCTGACGGCAAGCTCGCCGCAGGCAAGGTTGTCAAGGGCACCTACAACGGTGAGCAGAAGGAAGCGACGACCGACGCAAACGGTGTTGCCACCTTCCCGACCATCAAGCTGGCTCCGAACGCCACCGCAAAGGCCAACGTGGCCCTCGCCGACAACGATGCAGTCAAGACCGGTGAGATCACCCTCAACCCGGGTGAGAACACCGCCACGCTGAACATCCCGGCTGAAAAGGTCAACTCCACCCTCACGGTCACCGTCCTCGACGGTGAGGGCAAGCCCGCCGCTAACAAGACCGTCACGGTGAACATCGACGGCGAGGCCGCAGACAACGTCACCACTGATGCGAACGGTGTTGCAACCATCACCCGCGAAGGCCTTGAGAAGGGCTCCGAGTGGAAGGCAGAGGTCGCTCTCGCCGACAACGCAACCATCAAGCAGACCGTGAACGTTATCGCCGGTGTTGCCGCTGCTGCGACGCTGAACTACCCGGTTGAGGAGAAGACAGTCGCTGAGACTGCAGCCGACAAGGACGTGAAGGTCAAGTTCGTCGTCAAGGATGCCCTGGGCAACGACGCGGCCAATGAGAAGGTCACGTACACCATCGCTGGCAAGACCGGTTCTGCAACCACCGGTGCAAACGGTGAGGTGGAGGAGACCATCACGCTGAAGGAAGGCGAGCTGCGCAAGATCGTCGCAACGCTTGCTGATGGCACGGAGGTCGAGGGTGCTGTTTCCGCCGCTGAGGGCGCGCAGCAGACTGTTCTGACGCTGACGAAGAAGGCCGAGGAAACCACGCAGAAGGTAAACATCCGCGTACTCGACGCAGCGGGTCAGCCGGTTGCCAAGGGCACCGAGGTTGCGCTTTTGGTCGATGACAAGAAGGTAATCAAGACGGTCGGCGAAGACGGCACGATTACGTCCACCGTCACGATCAACGAAGGCGCGCGTCGCGTCATCAAGATCGCACTGGACACCTCCCCGGCGTCTACTGCTCAGGAAGTGATCGTTGTTGGTGTTAAGCCCGCAGCGACTCAGACTATTACCCTGCGTCAGCCTGCGAAGGACATCGACTCCAGCGTCACCGTGAAGGTCGTCGACTTCGAGGGCAAGCCGGTCAAGGATGCAAAGGTCAAGCTCTCCACTACCGGTGAGGCTGGCGAGATCACCACGGGCGAGGACGGCACATGGACCAGCCAGGACCACCCGACGATCAAGGAGACCGACAAGTTCGTGGTCACCGCGACGCTGCTGGATCAGGAGGCAGAGGAGCAGGACAAGCTCGTCGTCGTGGACAAGGACAATGCCAACCCCACGATCGAGTTCAAGCTTGCCCCGAAGACCGAGACCCAGGTTATCAAGGTCAACGTCAAGGATGCTGACGGTACCAAGGCTCCGGCTGGTACTACCGTGACTCTGAAGGATGCTGATGGCAACGAGCAGTCCGCCGCTGTCAACGCTGACGGTGTTGCGAACTTCAACCTGAAGATCACCCAGGGCTCCGCAGCCAAGGACTACACCGTTGCACTTGCTGGTGACGCGACCGTGTCCAAGACCGTCAAGGTTGAGTACGGCAAGGACGCTCCGACCGCTGATCTGCAGGCAACCAAGAAGGTTGAGCAGCCGGTGACCCCGGTCGACCCGGTGCAGCCGACTCCGACCACGCCGGAGCCTTCGAACCCGGAGACCCCGGAAACCCCGGAGACCCCGGAGACCCCGGAGACCCCGGAGACCCCGGAAACCCCGAAGACTCAGGACGTCAAGATCAAGGTCAAAGGCAACGGTGGTAAGCCGAAGTTCAAGGAAGGTGACAAGGTCACAGTTGAGATTGCAGGCAAGACCTACGAGGGTGTCGCTGATGCCAACGGTGACGTTGTTGTGACCGGTGTGCCGGTTGCAGACATCAAGGACCAGGCTCAGCCGGTCAAGATCGACAACAACACCTACAACGTTCAGATCAACGGCGGCGAGGCAAACGTTAACGCCGACTTGTCCAGCAAGAACGGTGAGGGTAGCTCGGTCGAGCAGAAGAGCGCTCTTCGCGTATTCATGATTGTTCTGGGCGCCATCCTCGGCGGCCTGGGTCTGGGCGCGATCGTGGCGTTTGCTGCACAGCAGATGAACATTCCGCTGCCGCGCCTGCCGTTCTAAAATCGCCCGCTCAGTGCCCGATCCGTAATCGGTGACGGCACGCGAAAATCTCCTAGATCAGCTCGGCGTTGGTTCTTCGGAACCGGCGGCGGGCTGTCTCTATCTACGAGAGCATGAACCTTACTTGGTGCGTGCCAGTGCCTGTGGCGTACACTCTGCTTGCTGGGTGCGTCGCACCCGGGGAGCCCCTATAGCCCAATTGGCAGAGGCAGCGGACTTAAAATCCGTTCAGTGTCGGTTCGAGTCCGACTGGGGGCACAGATACCGCACTTTGAGTGCATTTTTTGGCATTATGTCGTGTGGGCGGGAACGAAAAGCGTCCGTAGTGCGTTAAACGTATGACTGACTAACGCGCGGCCCGCGCCGCGACATAAAAGCCAACGAAAGGACTTTAACCGTGAGATCAAGCAACCCTGTGATGACGCAGCTGCCGAAATCACAAGAAGCTAATGGCTACGGCTTTAGCCAGCAGCAAGCAGCATATGACCAGAACGGACAGCCCTACGCACAGGGTTACACGCAGCAGGGCTACGCGCAACCAGGCTTCGGCCAGCCAGGCTTCGGCCACCAGGGCTCCGTACAGCAAGGTGCGCAGCAGTTCTACGCCCAGCAGGGCTTCGAACAGAACATGCCTGCGCAGTCGTACGGCCAGCCGATGGCCGATGACCGCCCGATCACTATCGACGATGTTGTTACCAAGACCGGTATCACCCTCGCCGTGATCGTCGCTTTTGCTCTCATCACTTTTGGCGTAGGCCTTATGAACCCGGGCGTCGCCCTGGTGCTCAGCGTTGTTGGTGCCATCGGCGGTTTGATCGCTGTGCTGGTGTCGTCGTTTGGTAAGAAGTTCGACTCTGCGGCAGTTACCTTGACGTACGCAGTGTTTGAGGGCTTGTTCGTCGGTGGTTTCACCTTTGCAATCGGCCTGTCCGTTGGCCCGGAGATCGGCAGCCTGGTGTTCCAGGCGGTGGTTGGCACCATCGGCGTGTTCATGGGCATGCTGTTCGTGTACAAGACCGGCGCGATCCGCGTTACGCCGAAGTTCACCCGCATTCTTACCGGTGCGTTGATCGGTGTGCTCGTGCTTGCAATTGGTAACCTCCTGCTGTTCCTCTTCACCGGTATGTCGCCGCTGCGCGATGGCGGTCCGATTGCGATCGTTTTCTCGCTGGTCTGCATCTTGATCGCTGCTCTGAGCTTTCTCACCGACTTTGACACTGCCGACAAGCTGGTGCGCATGGGTGCCCCGTCCAAGATGGCGTGGGGCTGCGCTCTTGGCCTGGCAGTGACCCTGGTGTGGCTCTACACCGAGATTCTGCGCCTGCTGTCCTACTTCGCTAGAGACTAGGCTGAAGTCTTCAACTGAATAAAAATTCTTTACCGCTGGTTGTGCACTCTGCGCAACCAGCGGTTTTCTTTTTGCCTAAAAAAACTTTCAGTTTTTGCTGGAAAAGTGTTTATTGAAACTTTATTATTCTCTCAAGCTAACTGTGGCGTAGACCACTATATGGCTTCGTCTATTTTCTCAAGAACTGAAAGGAAGAGCTCGATTATGCGATCTCCGTTCAAGAAATCACCAGTGGCTGTCCTCACTGCGCTCGCCCTCGGCGCGGGCCTTATGAATGCACCCCACGCTGACGCTGCAGACAAGACCACGGCGATGGACATCAACCTTGCGTGTGGTCTCCGCGTGCAGGACACCAAGGCCGCCTTGGGACAAGCGGGCGGTGCTGAAGGCACCTACAACTCGGGCGAAAAGCAGTTCGAGTCCTTCAACTTCAAGCTTTCCGCTACGGCTCCGGAAGAAGTGAAGCAAGGCGAGACATTTGAGTACGTTGTTACCCCAACCAAGTTGGCAGTGCCTGGGTCGCTGAGCGTTAGCACTGCTATCGGTAATATCAACGCGGTTGTTAATAAGGTCAGCCAAATGAACCTCTGGGTAGATCTTCCTGATCCATCGGTCGCGGAAGTTACAAACGTCCGGACCGAGGGCGGGGACCCGAACATCAGAGTTGAGCGCGTAGGAAATCGCCTCCACTTTTACAACCCTCAGAACGGTTCCGCGGATCTAACCAAGTGGTCCGAAAGCAACCGTAAGTCTTGGAAGCATGGTGGGCTCGAGGCCAAGAAGACGGGTGCCGTTTACACGGTTGCCTCACCCAAGATTATCGTCACTGCCAAGGCCGTCGGAGCTCCTGGCGCGAGCATCGCACCGTCACTGAATGGATCCGACCCGAACAAATTCCCGACTGATGCCTTCGCCCAGTTCTACGCAGACGCAAAGGCATTGGGGTTCACCATTCCTGCGTTCATTCGTTGTGGCTACTCGGACAAGGATGGCAAGCCCGAAAACGCTAAGTACCGTAAGGCCTCCACACCATTCCCTTCAGTGAAGATCGCTAAGGCTGCCGATGCGCCTGCACCGAAGCCGACGAGCGAGCAGCCTGCACCGAAGCCGACGAGCGAGCAGCCCGCACCGAAGCCGACGAGCGAGCAGCCTGCACCGAAGCCGACGAGCGAACAGCCTGCACCGAAGCCAACCAGCGAACAGCCTGCGCCAGTGACGTCGATTACCACCAGCAACGAGCCTGCGCCGAGCACGACCACTGAAGAGACCTCGACGCAAGAAGAGACCTCGACGCCGAGGCCGGGACTATCCTCCAACGAGCCAGGTAAGAACCCCTTTGAAGGTGGCCTGCAGTCACCGGTGAAGGAGATCCTGCTGTTCGTCGGTGGCCTGCTGTTCGGTGTGCTTGGTGCAATCAGCGTGCTCAGCGTGATCGGAAAGCTCCGCTTTTAGTTTGTAACTCGTGTGAGTCTTAAAGACTCCTCGTCGATAAGCGAAAGGTCCGTGCCCCGCTCTTAGGGGGTGCGGACCTTTTACGTTTCTTTTCTGGGCAGTGGTGGACCGGATTGGGGATTCTCGGCGAATCCGGGACTTAGTGGTTCGGGATTTAGTAGTTGGTATCCGGGTTGATGGTCTGGCCGTCGACGCTGATGCTGTCGAAAACGAGCTCGCCGTCAGAGTTCACTGGAAGTGAGAGGATGACGCGGATGTTCTCCTCCGGCTCACGGTCCGGGGTGCTGGTCTTGCGGACGCCGGTGCCTTCAGCGGTGTCCGGGCCCCAGGAGTCCCAGACGATGTCTGTCAGGACGTCATCTTGGTTCTTGCAGTCGAGCTGAATACGGTTCGGGCGGGACTTCAGATCGCCGTTGCAGTCCTTGAAGCGTGGGGCACCGTCAGGGGTGTTTGCTTGGGAGAGCTCGGCGTCCTTCTCCGCGGCCTCGGAGGAGGCGACTTCCGTGATGTTCGGGTTGGTCGTCGCGGTGGCAGAGACGCCGTTGCCCGGCAGGGAGTCCGGGTTCTGCTCAGTGGCGGTGTCCACCTTTTTGTCAGACGGCTGCTCGTTCGGGGGAGAGCAGGCGGCGATAGCAAGGGAAGCAGCGGCAACTGCAGCGACGGCTACGGAACGGGTGATCTGGGTGCTCACAGTGATGATCCTTACGGTGATCTTGTGGTGATCTTTATTGGTGATCGGTTGATGATCTATGTGTGCGCGTGAGTTACGCGCGCGGGGTTTTGGCCTTTACTGAATCATACGGGTTTGCGGAGACGATCGTGACCGAAATCTCGCGGCCATTTGGTGCGATGTAGGTGCGGGTCTCACCTTCAGAAGCACCGAGTACGGCGGCGCCGAGCGGGGACTGCTCCGAGTAGGTCTCCAGATCCTTGTTGTCGGTGGAGGCAGCGCGGGTACCAATCAGGAAGGTTTCCTTATCGTCCTCGTCGCCGTTGTAGTAGACGTGGACGACGGAGCCGACGACCGCGACGCCATCGACAACACCATCGCGCTCGGTCGTGGAGGACGCAAGGATTTCGGAAATCTGCTTAATGCGGGCTTCTTCCTGGTCCTGCTGCTCACGCGCGGCGTCGTAGCCAGCGTTTTCTTTAAGGTCGCCTTCCTCGCGGCGCTCGTTAATCTCGGCAGCGATGACCGGGCGGTTGTCAATAAGCTGCTGAAGTTCGGCCTCCAGCTTCGCCTTCATTTCCGGGGTGATGTACTGCTGCTGCTTTTCAGCCATGAGGTGTCCTCTTTCTACCGTTCAATTGCTCTTTTCAGATTATGGATGCTACCACGGGGCCTTGTGCGCCCGAGCAGGTCGCGCAGGTTTGCCGTTAGCGCGCCTGGGTGTAGCTCTGCTCAGGGTCGAGGAAGAACGGGATGGTGGTGGAGCAGCCGTAGACCTTGCCAGATACAGGTAGATCACGGGTGGGAATGTCCACGGCCATGCGCTGGGATTTTTCGCCGCCCGCCGGCAGCATGACGTCGCGGCGTCCGACTTCAGCTTTTTCGTAGTTGAGAGAGGTCACGATGCAGTACGACGGAACGTTAGGGTTTTTGCGCTCAACGTCGATCCATACGCGCGACGTGGATTCGTCGATACGCTCGTGCGAAATAAACGATGCGGTGACGGGATTGTCGTCGCGCTGAAGGAAAAGGCGCACCCCGAAAACTACCAGCGCAATCAGGAGTAATGCGGTGGTGATCACCATTGCTTTACCCGTGAATTCGTCTAAGGCCGACGGCTTGGCGGTGCCGTACCGTGAAGCGGGGCGGGAGCTCGTACGCGGGGACGCGGAGCGGGAGCTAGGACGCTGATTACTCATATGAAAACCCTTCCTGAGTAACATGAACCACATTCAACTGTAACCCCCTTTAAACCGTGAGTGGACGGAGAGGTTGGTAAGTCTTGTGACGGGACTTCGCTTATTGGCTATCCATGCGCACCCGGACGATGAATCGTCGAAGGGTGCGGCGACGATGGCGAAATACGCCGCGGAGGGCCACCGCGTCAAGGTGTTGACGTGTACGGGCGGCCAGCGGGGCGACATTTTGAACCCGGCGATGGATCGCCCGGGGGTGATTGAGCGGATGACGGAGATTCGCCGTGAGGAGATGGCGCGCGCAGCATCCGCGCTGGGAGTCGAGCATGAGTGGATGGGGTATGTGGACTCCGGTCTGCCGCAGGGGGATCCGCTGCCGCCGCTGCCCGAGGGATGCTTTGCGTTGGCGGATACGGACGCGGTTTCGCGTGATCTTGTCGCGCGGATTCGTGATTTCAAGCCGCACGTCATCATTACGTACGACGAAAACGGCGGGTACCCCCACCCGGATCACCTCAAAGTCCATGAGATTTCGATGGTCGCATGGGAGAAATCCGGTGACGCGTCCTACGCCCCAGAAGCCGGCGAGCCCTGGACGCCGCTAAAGATGTACTACACGCACGGCTTTGTCTACAAGCGCATGAAGCTTTTGCATGAGCGGCTTATCGACGAAGGGAAGTCGAGCCCATACGAACCCATGATTAAGCGCTGGGAAGAGGGGCGCGCCGACATCATGGAGCGCGTGACCACGCAGATCCAGTGCGCGGACTACTTCGGGCAGCGCGCGGAGGCGCTGACCGCACACGCGACCCAGATTGATCCGGCCGGGGCCTTCCTTGCAAGCCCCGTGGAAGTCCAAGCCGAAGTGTGGCCCACCGAAGAATTTGAGCTAGCCCGCACGCGCGTGGAATCCCCGCTTCCAGAGACTGATCTGTTTGCAGGAATTGAAGTGAAGGAGTCAAGCGATGACTAATGCCGTGAATACTCCGGCGGACAGCGCTGGAGCCGAGGCGACTCAAACCGACCTGATGACGGAGACGACAACCACGGTGTCCGTGCCCGCCGATTCGCATGTGCCGGGGGAGGGGCCGCAGGGCCTAGTCGGGCCGGAGTTTGGAAAGGCAGCGCCGACGGGATTGTTCATCGTCGTCGCGCTCGCCGTCGTTGTCATTTCCATCGGGTGGGCATTCCACCGCAGGTTCTCCCGCTTTAACCGGCGTCGCATGTTTGCCGACGAGCATGGGATCGATGTGTTTGATTCCGCGGCCGTCGATAAGGCGATGGCTGAAGAAGGCCTCCTGGATCAACGCAAGAGCGGGATCTTTTAGTAACGTTTGTGTATATGGCGCTCGATTCTCTTCTCTACCCGCTCTATGAAGCGAGGCTGAAGCGCGAGCTCCAGGACGCACCGCGGCCGAAACACATCGCTGTAATGGCGGACGGCAACCGGCGCTGGGCGCGTGAAGCGGGCTTTACTGATGTATCCCACGGCCACCGGGTGGGGGCCGCGAAAATCTCCGAACTGGTGGAATGGTCAGCGGAGATGGGCGTCGAGGTAGTAACGATCTACCTGTTGTCCACGGAAAACCTCGCGCGATCGGAAGAAGAAGTTCAGCTTCTGCTCGACATCATTTCCGGTGTTATTGATGAGCTGTCCAACAATCCCTTTGTCGCCCGGCTGCGTTTAATGGGCAAGCTTGAGCTGTTGCCCGCCGCGGTTTCTGAACGCATGCAATCAGCCGCAGCGGCCACGGACGGGCCGCGCGCGGACGGGATCGTGGTGAACATCGCCGTTGGCTACGGTGGCCGCCAAGAAATCGTCGATGCGGTGAAGAACTTCATTCACGCGCAGGTGGACGCGGGCGTCAGCGCCTCTGATCTCGCGGACACCGTCACCGCTGAGACCCTGTCCGAGCACCTGTACACCTCCGGGCAACCCGACCCGGATTTGGTGATCCGCACCTCCGGCGAACAGCGTCTGTCTGGGTTTTTGATCTGGCAGTCGGCGTATTCAGAAATCTGGTTCACCGACACCTACTGGCCTGCGTTTAGGAAGATTGACTTCCTGCGCGCGCTGCGCGATTTTTCCCAGCGCTCGCGCCGCTTTGGTAAGTAAACGACGCTTAGATCTTGCGCATCCGCACGCGCTGGATGGAGTGGTCCGAATCTTTGTGCAGGACTAAAGACGCGCGGATGCGGGTTGGGCGGATATTTTCCACCAGGTTGGGCAGGTTGATCGTCTGCCAGATTTCGCGGGCCTTGATGGCCGCCTGCTCGTCGTCAAGCTCGGCGTAGCGTGCGAAGTGCGCGCCGGGCTTGCGGAAGTTGGTGTTTTTCAACTTGATGAAGCGATCGATGTACCACTGCTCGATGTCACGCGGGTGAGCATCGACGTAGACGGAGAAATCGAACAAGTCGGACACCATCAAGGTGGGGCCAGTTTGTAAAACGTTGAGCCCCTCCACGATGAGGATGTCCGGCTGGTTGATCTCCTGAAACTCCCCGGGGATCACGTCATACGCGTCGTGGGAATAAACAGGGGCCTTGACGGACTCCCTACCAGCTTTCACATCGGAGACGAAGCGCATCAGGTCGCGGCGATTGTAGGACTCTGGAAAGCCTTTGCGCTCGAGCAGACCTTTCTCCTTCAACTCCGCAGTGGGTTTGAGGAACCCGTCGGTGGTTACAAGGTCGACCCGGGGGTGCGATTTCCACCGCTGGAGCAGGACCTGAAGCACACGAGCTGTTGTTGATTTCCCCACGGCGACCGAGCCCGCAATGCCAATGATGAAGGGAACGTGCTTGGGGTTGCCCTTGACCGGCTCCCGCGAAAGGCCCTCGCCGAGGCTTTCCCACAGGAACGTCTCTGTTGCCGTGATGAGCTTCTGGCGGGCTTTCACGCGCATGTGAATGAGACGCGACAGCGGGAGGTAAATCTCCGCCACCTCGGTAAGGTCGATGATTTCACCGATGCCCCGGAGATCCTCAAGGTCAGTCTCCGTGAGCACCTGGGGCATCGTGGCGCGGCGTTCACGCCACTGGCGCCGGTCAAAGTCCAGGTACGGGCTCGGTTCAGATGCGCGTGGCATGCGGGCCATTGTAATGTCGGTGCAAACGGCGACGAACACCGCCGTGCTTATTTTTGAAGCCGATTCGAGCGAAAAGAGTGGAATCAATGAGTGAAGACCTGCGCTACCAGGAGTTGTCGCAGCTAGACCCGGACGTCTACAACGCCATCCTTGGAGAGGTTGCGCGCCAGCGCGACACCTTGGAGATGATCGCGTCGGAGAACTTCGTGCCGCGTGCGGTGCTGCAGGCACAGGGTTCGGTCCTGACCAACAAGTACGCGGAGGGCTACCCGGGCCGCCGTTACTACGGCGGCTGCGAGCACGTGGACATCATCGAGGACATCGCGCGCGACCGCGCAAAGGCACTTTTCGGCGCGGAGTACGCCAACGTGCAGCCGCACTCCGGCGCGCAGGCGAACGCCGCCGTGCTTCACGCGCTGATCCAGCCTGGTGACACCATCATGGGTCTGTCCCTGGCGCACGGTGGCCACCTCACCCACGGCATGAAGATCAACTTCTCCGGCCGTTTGTACAACGTCGTTGCCTATGAGGTTGACCCGGACACCATGCGCATTGACATGGACAAGGTCCGCGAACTGGCCTTGGAACACAAGCCGCAGGTGATCATCGCCGGCTGGTCTGCCTACCCGCGCACCATCGACTTTGAGGCCTTCCGCTCGATTGCTGATGAGGTCGGTGCTTTCTTGTGGACCGACATGGCCCACTTCGCCGGTCTCGTCGCCGCTGGCCTTCACCCGTCCCCGGTGCCGCACTCTGACGTGGTCTCGACCACTATCCACAAGACCCTCGGCGGCCCGCGCTCCGGCATGATTTTGGCCAAGGAGGAGTACGCGAAGAAGCTCAACTCCGCCGTCTTCCCTGGCCAGCAGGGTGGCCCGCTGATGCACGTTGTCGCGGCGAAGGCTACCGCGCTCAAGGTCGCTGCCACCGACGACTTCAAGGACCGCCAGCAGCGCACCATTGAGGGTGCACGCATCATCGCTGAGCGCCTCGTTGCCGACGACTGCACCGCCGCAGGCGTCGACGTGCTCACCGGCGGCACGGACGTTCACCTTGTCCTTGCAGACCTGCGCAACTCTGAGCTCGACGGCCAGCAGGCCGAAGACCTGCTGCACGAGGTAGGTATCACCGTGAACCGCAACGCCGTTCCGTTCGACCCGCGTCCGCCAGCAGTCGCTTCCGGCCTGCGCATCGGTGCCGCCGCACTGGCCACCCGTGGCTTCGACGCCGCCGCCTTCACCGAGACCGCCGACATCATCGGCACCGCCCTCGCGCAAGACAAGAGCGCCGACACCGCAGCCCTGCGCGCACGCGTGGACAAGCTCGCCCAGGACTTCCCGCTCTACCCGGGCCTGGAGGAGTGGAAACTCCTCTAACCTCACTTGAGTCAGCCCACTTAAGGCTCACGCGCTCAGCGGCGCTTCTCGACGACGGGAAGCGCCGCTTTTTGCATACCCTCCTTCTATTTCGCACTGTAACGGGGTAGAAACGGCCACCTAACAAGCTCGTGAACTGCGGAAACATGCGAATCATTTGGCAATCACCCACCAATGGGGGCAATCAACTATCAATGCCCGTGTTTAATTTGCGTTAACCTTTTGTTCGCCCTAAAGTAAACAACAAGTTAACAAACGGTTGCCAAGGTTAAATCGTTGGGCGGAGATTCCGTCCGGCGGTGCGACCTACGGCAACCCTGACGCGAAGAGGAAGGTGAACAATAATGACGAACTTCGCACGTACCGCACTGATGACTAACGTCTACGGCCGCATCCAGGAGGACCTGGTTGCTGAATTCGGCGGCGCTTTCGCTGCGGCGGACATTGAGGCTACTTTCAAGGCTGTCGTTGCCCGCCACGAGGCAGGTGCCGTGATTCCTACCTTCATTCCTGTTCTGGCTAACAGGGAAGCACGCGAGCTTTTGGCCGCGGGACGCATCGAGTCGGCTGCGATGGAACTCGCCGCCGCATAAGCCCTGAACGCACATTGGGCGCTCGACGCGCCCAATGGCGTCTAGGCGCCGGCTGCTGATAGCTAACTGTCGAAAAGTCACTGCTGAAAGCAAACCGGTTTTCAATCGTTATTCAACCGAAAGCAAGCCCGCGGTTACGCGGGATTTTTCTTTGTACAATGGTCAACGTAATAGCAATTAGTTATGAAAGGTTATTTTCCAATGCGTAACACCACTGTTCGTACGTTCGGCGCCGCTGCTGCGGCACTCGCTCTGTCCGCTGGCCTCGTTGCTTGTGGCGACGACAAGGGCGAGACCACGACCACTGAGACCTCCGTTGTGGAGACCGAAGCTACCGAAACCAACGTAGAGACCAACACGGTCACCCCGTCCGAGGACGCTGACGCTGCCGGCGCCGACGCTGAGGGCGAGACCGTCGAGGTTGAGACCCAGGACGGCGAGAAGGTGCTGGTCCCGGCTGAGCTGAAGAAGTCCATGGACGACATCGAGCGCGACAACTGGGGCACGCCGTTCAAGGTTGTCAACGAAGACGACAAGTACCTCGTTGAGTACGACGCTGAGAAGAACGTTGTGTACTCCAAGGAGACCGGCGGCATCAAGCTCGTTGGCGAGATCGCCCGCGTCTGGAAGGAAGGCGGCGCCCTTGCTAACCCGATCGGCATCCCGGTCGAGGCTGAGGCAAAGAACGCTGACGACAACGGCTGGAGCCAGAAGTTCGAAAACGGCACCATCTCCTGGATGGTCAAGGACGGCAAGTGGACCGCTGAGACCATGTAAGCCCGTGGCAGTGAACGCTTAACTGCCGCACGCTTCTTAACGCCTACAGCCCCGCGCAGCCCCCGATTCAAAGGGGGGCCGCAGCGGGGCTTTCGCGTTCCCGCAACAGAGCACCACGCCAGAGCACCACGCCCACGCACTCGCCCCACGACGGTGCCCATGATTCAGGTGGGTTAGGTGTGACGCAACGTCAAGTTTTGTTCATGTTACAGCGATGTAATTTTTAACCTTGGTCCTTTATGGTGGGCGGTGTCAGGGCATCGAGGCGTAGACGAAACGCTTCGTATCGTCCTGGCGCAGAAGCTCGACACCGTCTTTAGACACCCCCGCGGCGCGCTGCCCGGTGTGCCGCCCGACACTGTCCACCCACAAGGGGAGCAAGTTTATGTTTGACCCTTCTGTTTCTCAGCTCGACCGGCGTGACCACCCGCTGGAGAACTACCACACAAACACGACCGTGAAGACCTACGTGATTGACACTTCGGTGCTTCTTTCAGACCCGTGGGCTCTACGGAAGTTTGCGGAACACCACGTTGTTCTGCCTCTCGTGGTCATCACGGAACTCGAGCAGAAACGTCATCACCCAGAGCTTGGCTGGTTCGCCCGCCAAGCTCTTCGCTTTTTGGAGGATCTTCGCGCCGACTACGAGCGGCTCGACCACCCGATGCCCGTCAACATCGACGGCGGCACCCTCCGTGTGGAACTGAATCACCAGTCCCAGGCGAACCTTCCTGTCGCCCTGCGCGGCCCCGAGAACGACAACCGCATCCTCGCCTGCGCGCACAATTTCCTCCAGGAAGGTACCGACGTTGTCTTGGTGACCAAAGATGTTCCCTTGCGCGTCAAAGCGGGTGCCGTGGGCCTGCCAGCCCAGGAGTACCGCGCGCAAGACGTGGTTCTGACGGGTTACACCGGCATGGCAGAATTGGAGGTCTCAGGGGAAGAGATCGACGAGCTCTACGCCACCGGCTTTGTCACGGTCGACACAGAGGACCTTCCGGTTCATTGCGGTGTCGCGCTCACTAACGGTTCCCAGTCGGCTCTTGGCCGCGTTACGCCGTCAGGCGTCGTCAAGCTCGTGCGCGGTGACATTGACGCCTTTGGCCTCCAGGGCCGCAGCGCGGAGCAACGCGTCGCGCTCGATGTGCTTCTCGACGACTCGGTGGGCATCGTCTCCGTCGGCGGCCGCGCAGGTACAGGAAAGTCTGCCTTGGCGTTGTGCGCGGGGCTGGAAAGCGTGCTTGAGCGCGGACAGCACAAGCGCATCATCGTCTTCCGCCCGCTGTATGCCGTGGGTGGCCAAAACCTGGGCTACCTGCCTGGCGACGAAATGGAAAAGATGAACCCCTGGTCTCAGGCCGTCTACGACACCCTCGAAGGCGTTGTGTCCGACAACGTCATGGAGGAAGTCGCAGCCCGTGACCTGCTCGAGGTACTACCGCTCACGCACATCCGCGGCCGCAGCCTCCACGACGCCTTCGTGATCGTGGACGAAGCCCAGTCGCTGGAGCGCAACGTTTTGCTCACCGTCCTGTCCCGCCTCGGCCGCGGCTCCCGCGTTGTGCTCACCCACGACGTCGCCCAGCGCGACAACCTGCGCGTCGGCCGCCACGACGGTGTCCAAGCCGTAATCGAGAAACTCAAAGGCCAAGACCTCTTCGCGCACATCACCCTGCAGCGCTCCGAGCGCTCGCAGATCGCCGAGCTGGTGACGGACCTGCTGGAGGAACACGCGTAGGGCACATTCGTGCCCTACGGACCAAAGCTGTGCCCTACGGACCTGTCGGCGAAACACGCGTGGGGCACATTCGTGCCCCACGCGACCACAGCCGTGCCCTACGGACCTGTCGGAGAAACACGCGTGGGGCACATTCGTGCCCCACGGCGTACGATGACACGCATGCCTGAAACACGTGATGGCCGCACCGACGGCGCAGACACCGCGGACTTCGTGATTCGCCCGATCCGCCCCGAGGATTACCCGCAGGTCCGGGCGATCTACGAAGATGGCCTTATTACCGGCCATGCCTCCTACGAACAATACGGCCCAACGTGGGAGAAGTTCATCTCCTCCAAAATCACGGAAACAGTCTTTGTCGCGGTCGAGGCTAACGACGACGACAAAGTGCTCGGATGGGTCGCAGCAGCACAGGCGTCAACTCGTTCTGTTTTCTACGGCGTCGTAGAAGACTCCATCTACACCCACCCGGACGCGCGGGGGAGGGGTATTTCCAAGGCTCTCCTCGATACGCTTATCGCCACGTGCATCAAGCTGAATAAATGGTCCATCCACGCCTGGATTTTTCCCGAGAACACTGGCTCAGCTGGGTTGCACGTCTCCCGCGGCTTCACCAAGGTGGGCACCTACCACCACATGGCCAAGATGACCTACGGTGAGCTGGCCGGCAGCTGGCGCGACGTGGATATCTACGAGCTCCTCTTGCCGAAGAAAGGCAACAACCACGCCTAGCTTGCCGATAGGCCCTTACGCTACCGTTTCCTTCAGTTTCACCTGCTGAATCGGCAGGCAGATCACCAGCGCGAGGATCATCAGCGGGATCATCGCCGTGAACACCGGCGTCAGGCCGTCGTTGTAGGAGGAAACGATCGCCTCCCGAATCGGATCGGGCAGCCCGGCGACCAGTTCAGGGGTGAGGGAGTTCGCGGCGGACCCTCCGTCGTCAGGCGAAAATGCTTCGGCATATTTCGCGCCGTCCGGGCCGATGGATTTGATCGCTGACGGCAGCCGCTCCTCCATGAGGGAACGCATGTTGTTGATGAAGATCGTGCCCACCAGCGACGCACCAAGCGCCATTCCGATCTGGCGGAAGAAGTTGTTCGTTGCCGTCGCGGTACCCACGATGGCCACCGGGAACGAGTTCTGCACGATAAGAATCAGAACCTGGAACACAAGCCCAAGCCCGAAACCGAAGATGAAGATGTCTACGCCAATCCGCGTCAACGACGTCTCCGGCGTGAGCCCCGTGAGCAGCCACGTCGCCAGCGCGACGACTGCCATTCCGATCGGCGGGTAGATCTTGTAGTGGCCCGTGCGCGCGATGAGCAGGCCCACGCCTATCGACGTCAACATGATGCCCGCCACCATCGGCACCATCATCAGGCCGGCCTTCGTGGGGCTCATGGCGTGAACCATCTGCAGGTAGGTCGGCAGGTACGCCATCACGCCCACCATGGCGAGACCAATCACGATGCTGGCCAGGGTGGTCAGAACCATGTTGCGGTTGGTGAAAAGCGACATCGGGATCAGCGGGTTTGTGGCGCGCAGTTCCACGAAAATGAAGGCGACGCCCGTCACCGCCGCGGCGATGCCTAAGCCAATGATCGTCGGTGAATCCCAGTCGTACATGGTGCCAGCCCAGGTGGTCAGCAGGATCAGACACGACGTGAACACCGCCAAAAGACCCGCGCCCAGCCAATCGAAGTGGAGGTCCTTCGCCGAACCGCGTCGCAAGTGCAAGACGCTTATCGACGCCCCCATCGCCAGCAACCCGAGCGGAATATTCATCCACAGCCCCCAGCGCCATCCGGGACCATCCGTGAACCATCCACCGAGGACGGGGCCGAGCACCGAGGAGATTCCGAACACCGCGCCCATGACGCCCATGTACTTGCCGCGTTCACGGGCCGGGACCACCTCGGCGATGATTGCCTGGGAGTTGACCATCATCCCGCCAGCGCCGAAGCCCTGGATCGCGCGGCCGACGATCAGACCCACCATCGTGTCCGCGAATCCACCCACCGTGGAACCGATGACAAAGAATCCGATACCGGTGATGTAGAGCCACTTGCGGCCTAGGCCGTCGCCAAGCTTGCCGAATATCGGCAGAGCAATGGTCATGGTCACCATGAACGCGGACATCACCCAGCTCATGTGGTCCACGCCGCCGAGCTCACCCACGATGGTGGGCAACGCGGTGGAGAAAATCATTTGGCCCAGCGAGCTCATCAACATCGTGATCAGCAACGCGCTGAACACCAAACCCACGTGCGGCGCGGCTTCATCAGGGCTGACCACGTGGGAGCCGCCGCGCTCGGCGCCACCCGCGCGGTCCACATCCTCCCGAGCGTCTTCACCGCGCCGAAGCTCGGTTTCGTCGTGTCCGTCAGCGCGATTCACGCGTTCTGCCATGAGTTGCTCCTGCCGATCTAGGTGCCGTGCTGCCGGATACGCGAAATTCGGACCCTAAAAAATGCTGCCTGGCAAAAACCCCAGGTCACAGGCACGGCGATTTTCGTTGACGCTGCAGCTATGCCGAATCTTGCACAAGCCTACTCCTATCAGGCGACCGGCTCCTAGAACCCGTCGATAGCAAGGTAAAAAAGAACCCCCGCCCGAGAGCTCGGGCGGGGGTGGTGGCCGCGCAGCGCCGCGGGCCGCGCAGCGCCGGGGGCGCAGCGCGGGTGGTGGCAGAGCCGGGGCCGCGCGGGCGGCCTAGTTGCGGTCGGTGTTCGCCATGTCCAGGACGTTGAGGCGGCGGTCCAGCTCTTCCTCGGTGAGCTTGTCACCGTCGACGAAGCCCAAGTCGATGGTTGCCTGGCGAATCGTGATGCCCTCCTTGACCGCGTGCTTGGCAATCTTGGCGGCGTTCTCGTAGCCGATCGCGGAGTTCAGCGGAGTCACGATGGACGGCGAGGACTCGGCCAGGGTGCGCATGCGCTCCTCGTTCGGCTCGATGCCGTCGACAAGGCGGGTAGCAAACTGGCGTGCCGTATTGGCCAGCAGGCGAGCGGACTCGAGCACATTGCGGGCCATGACTGGGATGAACACGTTGAGCTCGAACTGGCCTTGGGTGCCGGCGAAGGCAACCGCGGCGTCGTTACCGATGACCTGCGCCGAGACCTGCGTGGCGGTCTCGCACAGGACGGGGTTGACCTTGCCCGGCATGATGGAGGAACCCGGCTGCAGGTCCGGCAGGTGGATCTCGGCGAGGCCGGCGAGCGGGCCGGAGCCCATCAGGCGGATGTCGTTGGCGATCTTGTACAGAGATACTGCCACGGAGCGCATTGCGCCTGAGAACTCCACGAGGCCGTCGCGGTTAGCTTGTGCCTCGAAGTGGTTCTTCGCTTCAGAAAGCTGCTCGACGCCGGTGAGTTTCACCAGCTCAGCGGTCACCTTGCCGCCGAACTCAGCCGGGGTGTTGATGCCCGTGCCCACCGCGGTGCCGCCGATAGCCAGCTCACCCAGGTGGTTCAGGGTGTTCTGCACGCGCTCGATGCCCAGCTCGATCTGGCGGGCGTAGCCGGAGAACTCCTGGCCAAGGGTGATCGGGGTGGCGTCCATGAGGTGGGTGCGGCCGGACTTGACCACGTCGTGCCAAGCCTGTGCCTTTGCGGCCAGCGACTGCTGCAGCTGTTGCAGGGCCGGGATCAGGTCGTTTGCGGCGGCCTCGGTTGCGGCCACGTGGGTGGCGGTCGGGAAGGTGTCGTTGGAGGACTGGCCCATGTTCACGTGGTCGTTCGGGTGAACCTCAACGCCGTTCGCCTTGGCAATGGACGCGATGACCTCGTTGGTGTTCATGTTGGACGAGGTGCCGGAACCGGTCTGGAACACGTCGATGGGGAACTCGTTGTTGTGCTTGCCGTCCGCGATCTCCTTCGCCGCCGCGATGATGGCATCAGCCTTCTCGGCGTCCAGGTTGCCCATGTCCTTGTTCACCTGCGCGCAGGCTGCCTTGAGCAGGCCGAGTGCGCGGATCTGCTGGGCCTCGAGGCCACGGCCGGAGATGGGGAAGTTCTCCACAGCGCGCTGAGTCTGTGCGCGCCATAGGGCGTTGACGGGCACCTTTACTTCGCCCATGGTGTCGTGTTCGATGCGGAATTCCTGCTCGGTCATGAAAACTCCTTGTAGAAAATTAGTGGAAGTGCGGGATGTGGTGGTGGTTGGGACTAGTCGCGTGCGCGGCTGGCTCTAGGCGCAGGCTCTAGTCGTGCGGGCCGCCGTAGTCGACGACCGCGTACTCGCGCAGTTTCGCCAGCTTGTGCAGCGACTCGACGTGGCGGACGGTGCCGGACTTGCTGCGCATGACCAGCGATCGGGTGGTTGCGCCGTCCTTGCGGTAGGACACGCCGCGCAGCATGTCGCCGTTGGTCACACCGGTGGCGGAGAAGTAGCAGTCGTCGGAGCTGACCAAGTCATTGATGCCCAGGACCTGGGTCAAGTCGTGGCCGGCTGCCAGGACCTTTTCGCGCTCTTCGTCGGACTGCGGTGCGAGCATGCCCTGGATTTCACCTTCGAGGCACTTCAGTGCGCACGCGGTGATGACGCCTTCCGGCGTGCCGCCTACGCCCATCGCGATGTCGATGGAGTTGTTGTCGCGCGCCGCAGCGATGCCGCCCGCAACGTCACCGTCCATGATGAAGCGCACCTTCGCGCCCGCCTCACGGATATCGGCCACGAGCTGCGAGTGGCGCGGGCGGTCAAGCACGACCACGGTCACGTCGCGCGGCTCGATGCCCTTTGCCTTAGCAACTTGCTGGATGTTGTGGGCCACCGGAGCCGTGATGTCGATGTAGCCAGCAGCCTCAGGGCCCACGGCGATCTTGTTCATGTAGAACGCATCAGTCGGGTCGTACATCGTGCCACGTTCAGCAGCAGCGATCACAGAAATCGAGTTCGGGCGACCCTCAGCCATCAGGCGCGTGCCGTCCACCGGGTCGACCGCAATGTCCAGCTCAGCGCCGGTGCCGTTGCCCACCTGCTCGCCGTTGTAGAGCATCGGGGCCTCGTCCTTTTCGCCCTCGCCGATGACGATGACGCCGGACATGTTCACGGAGTTGATCATCTGGCGCATCGCGTCCACCGCGGCACCGTCGCCTTCGTTCTTCTTGCCGCGACCCACCCAGCGGCCCGACGCGAGCGCCGCCGCCTCGGTCACGCGAACGAGTTCCATGGCTAGGTTGCGATCCGGCGCTTCTGGATTCTGAGACATAAACAGTTACCCTCCTGGGTGGTGTCGAACGTTTCCCCCCATTGTGTCACTTTTAGGTCAACTGCAACTGGAAGCATGCCCGTTTTGTGGGCTATACCTCCCCTCATACGGGGTCCTTGGAGGGTGGCCCCGACCGTCGATAAGCACTCGTGCGATACTGAACCGCGTGGCAGATGAAAAACCCCGGATTTTCCAGGACGGAAGGGACATGACGATCAGCATCATCGTCATCATCATTGCGATGGTGGGTGCTGTGGGTTTCACCGGCCTGTGCTCATTCAACCCCGGCCGGCCGGAGAATGGCCCGGTCCAAGAGGTCGACGCGAAGACCTTCATGGATCTTGAGGCGCGCGCGATGAATTTCCCGGTCCGCTTCCCGCAGATGCCGCAGGGGTGGGTCACAAATTCCGCGCGGCGGTCGATCGTTGCAGGTCAGCCCGCGCCAGCCGTCGGCTGGGTCACGCCGCAAGAGGGGTATCTTCAGCTCACTCAGACGGATGTTGAGGCCGACCGCGCCGCGAGAGATTTCGATGGCAATTTCCGCGACAAGCAGCGCACGGTGGACGTCGCGGGCCGCACCGCCACCGTGTACTTCTCCGACGATGAGAAGATCCGCCCGCTGTGGGTCGTCGATGCCACCGACGTCCGCTTGCTCGTCACGGGCGCGGGGGAAGACGCAGAGTTCACGTCGCTTATCGACGAAACCCTGGCCACCGCCCCGCTTCCGCACTAGTTTCCGGCAGGGCTGTGTGCATCTTCGGGGTCGTTTGGCTGGCCCTGGCTGAGGGCTGCTTCGACGCGTTTGGTTGCGCCGTCGAGAAGCACTTCGCAGCGTTTCGCGAGCGCCTCGCCGCGCTCCCAGTAGGACAGGGATTCATCGAGGCTCATTTGGCCGAGCTCGAGGATCTTCACGGTTTCGATGAGCTCCGCGCGGGCCTGCTCGTAGGTGAGCGTGGCGGGGTCTGGCTGCACGTCGGTGGTCGGGGTGCCTGTTCCAAAAGTGTTGTCTGACATGTTTGTTTCCTTAGTTTTCGGGTGTGGTTGGGCTTAATTACTGCGCTGGCTGCGTCGCCATGGAGGCGGCGGTGATGGAACCGTCGGCGACGCGGATGCGCAGCTGCGCGCCGGGCGGTGATTGTTCGATGGTTGTGACGACTTCTGCCTCGGAACCGTCGCGCGGTTGAACCTGCACCACGGCGTACCCGCGCGCGAGAGTCTGCGCTGGCCCCAACGCGGAGACGCGTGCGCGTAACGACGAAACCTCGGCCGACGAATTCGCCACCATGCGGCCGATGTCGCGACGAATTGCATCGAGCGCGCGACCTAATTCCTCGCGGCGCAAAGTGATTGGCGTCATCGGGTTTGCCATGACAGGCCGGGAACGGACGTTTTTCAGTCCAGTGCGTTCGCGCTCAACCCAGCCGCGCAGCGCCGCGGCCATGCGGTCACGCGCCTCGGCGATGAGAGCGAACTCGCCGACGACGTCAGGGACGACGCGCTTGGCGGCATCCGTCGGGGTAGCGGCGCGCACGTCGGCGACGTTATCCAACACGGGGTTGTCCGGTTCGTGGCCAATCGCGGAGACAACCGGCGTGTGCGCGTTGGCAACCGCGCGCTGTAACGCTTCTTCCGAAAACGGCAGCAGGTCTTCAACGGAGCCGCCGCCGCGGGCGATGATGATGACGTCGACAAGCGGATTGGCGTCCAGCGAACGCAACGCCTCAACGACCTCCGGCACCGTGTTGGGGCCTTGGACCGCTGTGTTTATTACCTGGAATTGCACTCCCGGCCACCGGCCCGTTGCCACCGAAATGACATCGCGTTCTGCGGCGGAACCACGGCCCGTGATCAGGCCGATCATGCGCGGGAGGTAGGGGAGAGGTTTCTTCCGGGATTCGTCGAAAAGCCCCTCGGCGGCCAGCTGCTTGCGCAACCCCTCGATGCGGGCAAGGAGCTCGCCTTCGCCCACCCTGCGGATGTCGGTCACCCACAGTGAGAACTTGCCGCGGGCCGCGTAAAACGCTGGTTTGCCGCGGACGACGACGCGGTCGCCGTCTTGAAGCGGCGTCTCCATGCGCCTCAGCAAATCAGTGTTAGCAGTGAGCTCGACGCTCACCTCTTGTTGCGTATCGCGCAACGTGAGGTACGAAAACCGCCACGTTGGCTTCATATTGACCTGGGTGAGCTGGCCTTCAATCCACAGCCACCCCAACCGCTCTATCCACTTCTTAACATTCTCATTGACCTTCGCCACCGACCACGGTGACTCGGGTGTGCTTTTCTCGCTCACGTGCTCCTCATTCTGTTCATGTCTTGGCTGTAGTCCTGGTGATGTTCTGGTGATGTCCTGCTGTTGTCATGAGTCTGCGTTCCGGGACGAATTCCCGTGCAGCAACTTGTTCTTCTTCCCGCCCGCTAATGGCTAGCCAGCTTACCTTTTAGACTCAATTTCGATAACGTAGGTTCCATGCCGAACGAAATTTCTCAGAAAAATTTTTCTGCGGATGCGCCCGCGGACGTTCCCGCAGGCAAACGCGTTCTGTTGGCGGCCCCGCGTGGCTACTGCGCTGGCGTCGACCGCGCCGTGGAGACAGTAGAAAAAGCTTTGGAGAAATACGGCGCCCCCGTGTACGTGCGCAAGGAGATTGTGCACAACAAGTACGTGGTGGAAACGCTCGCTGAGCGCGGCGTGATCTTCGTTGATGAAACCGATCAGGTACCCGAAGGTTCCCACTTGGTCTTCTCCGCCCACGGTATTTCGCCCGCGGTGCGTGAGGCCGCGGCGAACCGCCAGCTGAAGACGCTGGATGCGTCGTGTCCGCTGGTGACCAAGGTGCACAATGAGGTCAAGCGATTCGCTCGCGACGGGTACCATATCTTGCTGGTCGGCCACGAAGGCCACGAAGAGGTTGAGGGCACGGCCGGCGAGGCACCGGATGTCGTGCATCTGGTCGATGGCGTTGAAGGCGTAGAGAAGGCCCCTGACTTCCCGCCGGAGCAGAAGCTGGTCTGGCTTTCGCAGACAACCCTGTCCGTGGACGAGACCATGGACATCGTCAAACTGCTGCGCGTCAAGTACCCCAACCTTGAAAACCCGCCTAGCGACGACATTTGCTACGCCACCCAGAACCGCCAAGTCGCCGTGAAAGCGATCGCGGAAAAGGTTGATTTGATGATCGTCGTGGGTTCACAGAACTCATCGAACTCGAAGCGGCTGGTGGAGGTCGCGCTCCAGAACGGTGCCGGGGCTGCTCACCTGGTGGATTACGCGCGTCAGATCGAGGATGCCTGGCTCGAGGGTGTCACGACTGTGGGCGTCACCTCCGGTGCGTCCGTGCCGGAGATCCTCGTGCGCGAAGTGCTCGAGCACCTCGCCGATCATGGCTACACCGACGTCGAGCAGGTCACCACGACCACAGAGACGATCACCTTCGCCCTGCCACGCGACCTGCGCCCTCCCCGCGCCAAGCGGGCGGTGTAGGGCGCGCGTCCCTGCCCACCGCGCGCGTCCCTGCCCACCGCGCGGGCGTAAGCGCGTTAGTTGTCTGACTCTGAGTACGGGGCCCTGTCGCGAGAGCGACGCACGCGCGGGCTGTAGTCGCTGTAGTCCTGGCGGCCAGAATCGCGGTTGCTGTAGGCGGTGCGGTCGGCGCGACCCGAGCGGTTGGAGCGGTAAATGGTCTGGCCGGCGTTGCGCTGGGACGTTCGTTGCGGTGCGCGCTCGAGAAGTTCCTTGACGGTGACCTGTTTATCGCGGCTCACGCGAGTACTCCCGCCTGAGCTGGAGATCCGGTCGCACGGGTTGCTGGCGCGGGCCCCGGCGCGGGTTGCTGCGCTGGTGCCAGAGCGGGCTTCATCGCGCGTACTAGCTCGGTTGCGGGACCTGCTGGCTTGGCGAACTGTGCGCTCATTGTCCTCGCTGATCTGGCGGCGGCGCCGCTCATCCAGGCGACTGATTTCTTCGTTGTGGCGCTTCAGCAGCCAGTACCGCATCACGGCGATGATGACGCTGCCCACGGTGACGGTGATCAAGACCGGGAAGAACTGCACCAGTGGATACAGGATCGTCACCGCGGATGTCTTGCCCAGGCCCGATTGGCCCGGGGGACGTTGTTGCAAGGCGTTCACGACGCCAGCCGACAGCAACGCAATTAAGTACATGATCGGGGCGCTGGCCACCACCAGGAACAATCCGCGCGGGTTGACTAGGGTGGTCACGGCGACGACTGCCACGATGTACAACGTCAAAAACGGCCAGCCGAGGGATCCAAAGTGCATCGCCAGCAGCGCGCCGGTAATCAATGCGGCGGCGATGATCCCCACACCGGACGCAATGGAGAGACCGTCGAAGGTTTCCTTCGACTGGCTATTTTTCCGGTTCGTCAGGTGTGACACGATCACACATGCTACCCGTTGTGCCTCACTCGACCGTGATTGACTGGCCCCGGGGGAAGGTCTTAGGAGTCCGCCCCAGACCCGCGGCGGCGGCTAAAAGACTTAGCGACGCGCTGCGGCGAAACGTCACGCCAGCTCAACGGCCGTTGCGTGCTGCGTTTGCTTGTTTCGGCGTAGGGGTCGGCGATTTCCGGCGCGGTCCACGCGTGATCTGCGAGCATTTCACGACGCTTGTGCGCGCTTTCCTTTTCCTCCACTTCGGCAAGTGCCTTGCCCACGTCCGTGGCGAAGGTGAGGTCCTTGGCGCTGATCTCACCAGAGTGGAGTCGGATCATGTCTTGCATGTACCGCAGTGCAACGGCAATCATTGCGGCCACAGGCACGGCGAGGAAGCCGCCCATCAGGCCGAACAGGCCGCCACCAACCATGACGGACACCAACACCACGACCGGGTGCAGGTCCATCGCTTTGGACTGCAGCATCGGCGAGAGGATATTGCCTTCCAACTGCTGCACGGCGCAGACCAAGATGAGCACGAAAACGGCCGTCGTAAAGTCATTGGTCACTAGGGCAACGATCACCGCTAATGCACCCGCGATCACCGCGCCGACGATCGGGATGAAGCCCGCCATGAACGTGATCACGGCGAGGGTGAACGCCATGGGGACATTCAGGAAGAATAGGCCGAGGCCGATGCACACCGCGTCGACAAGCGAAACGATAGCTTGCGCACGAATGAAGCCGCCGAGCGTCTGCCACGAACGGGTGAGAAGCTCCGTGGCGTGAAGGCCTGCGCGACCGCCCGTGGCGCGGCGTACCCAGGGGAGGAACTTCGGGCCGTCCTTGAGGAAGAAGAACGTCAAGATCAAGATAGTGAACAGCGTAAACATGACGCTGGTCGCGGTGGAGATACCGGAGAAAACGCCGCCAGCGATCGCCCCAGCACGCTCCTGAATGAACGTCATGATGTCCCCAACAGCTTCGTTGAACTTGGAGAAATCGATGTTGAACGGAGGCCCTTCGAGGTACACCCCAAGCCGCAGGATTCCCTGCACGAGGCTACTCGCAATACCGGGTGCCTTACTGCGGATTTCCGGCAAGATCAGATACAGCAGTGTGACCACGGCCGCGAAGAACAACAGCATGGAAATAAAAGCGGCTAGTCCATCTGGGACGCCACGTTTACGCATCCAGCCAGTTGGCGGGGCAAGCACGGTGCAGACGATCAACGCCATGATGATCGGCATGATGCCGCCCCAGAACGTCCCGATCAGGTAGAACGCGATGCCCAGCAGGATCAGAATGGCGATAGCGCGCAGGGCAAACAGCGCGCTTGCTTTCATCCACGCGTTGATCACTAGCGTGCGATCCACCCGGTCAGGCTGCTCGTGCTCAGCGGCGACCTGCTCCGGTGCGTCTTTCTTGGCAGTTTCCTTTTGCAGGTCCTCCATGGCGGTGGGGCTGTCAGATTGCGTCAGTGCAGGAGCTTGGTCGTCGCGGTGGCGCGTCAGTGCCTTTTTGGGCTTGCTCTTGGGCGCTTTGGCGGAGGCGCTGGCAGCGTTCTTCTCGGAAGTCACGGGACCATTGTGCCCTATCTGTAGGGCGTTGGAAGGTCGTTGCCCCATGAGTGCGTCGAACGCGCCTCGTGCCTCTCCCTATGAGGGCGCAATGGGTAGTGCGATAGGATGAGCCACCGTGAGCCTTACCCTTGGAATCGTCGGTCTGCCCAACGTGGGCAAGTCCACTTTGTTTAACGCCCTGACCCGCAACGACGTGCTGGCCGCGAACTACCCGTTCGCCACGATCGAGCCGAACGTCGGTCTCGTCGAGCTGCCGGATCCGCGCCTTACTCGTCTCGCGGAGATTTTCGGTTCGGCGCAGATCCTGCCGGCGACGGTGTCCTTCGTGGACATCGCGGGCATTGTCAAAGGCGCGTCTGAGGGCGAGGGCATGGGCAACGCGTTCTTGGCCAACATCCGCGAGGCGGACGCGATCTGCCAGGTCGTGCGCGCGTTTAGCGACGACAACGTCATCCACGTCGACGGCAAAGTGGACCCGGCGAATGACATTTCCGTCATCAACACCGAGCTGATCCTCGCCGACCTCCAGACGATTGAGAAGGCCCTGCCACGCCTGGAGAAGGAAGGCCGCAAGGACAAAGACATCGCAGCCACCGCCGCCGAGGCAAAGAAAGCCCAGGCGATTCTAGAGGACGATCGCACGCTGTTCGCCGCGTCGAAAAGCAATGAGATTGACCTCGCGCTGCTCAAAGAGCTCCACCTCATGACGGCCAAGCCTTTCCTCTACGTCTTCAACTCCGACGAGGCCGTCCTCACTGACGACGCGCGCAAGCAAACCCTTCGCGACCTCGTCGCGCCCGCCGAGGCCGTGTTTCTCGACGCGCAGACGGAGACAGAGCTCCTTGAGCTCGAGGAGGAAGACGCCGCGGAGCTCCTCGCGGCAGTGGGGCAAGAAGAACCTGGCTTATCGACGCTCGCTAAAGCCGGCTTTGAAACCCTCGGCCTGCAGACCTACCTGACGGCGGGGCCGAAGGAATCGCGCGCGTGGACGATCCACAAGGGCGACACCGCACCGAAGGCCGCCGGCGTTATCCACACCGACTTTGAAAAGGGCTTCATCAAGGCTGAAATCGTCGCCTTCGACGACCTCGACGAATTCGGTTCCATGGCAGAAGCCCGCGCCCACGGCAAAGTCCGCCAGGAGGGCAAGGACTACGTCATGGCCGACGGCGACGTGGTCGAGTTCAAGTTCAACGTGTAGTGCTTAACCACTGCGATGAACTCTTTGATCCCGGGACGTGATGAGGACTGGGGCTATTGTGCTCCCCCCGAACGCTACGGCCCGGGGGCACGAGGCTGTGTCGCAGGTGCAAGCGAGAGGACCAGGAGCGAAACACAGACCGCTGAGTCGACGCAGTCACGGTAAAGACGGAGCCGTCTAGGCGGTGCTCGAGGTTGCGCGAGATACGGTGACGCTGGGCGTCGGTAAGCGATGCGCATTCGGCGACATCGATGGAAAGCTGGACTTTGCCGTCCGTCGTGTTGACGCCCTGGCCGCCCGGAGTCGACGATTTCGCGAAACGCTCCGCGAGATCGGCGGCGATGACCGCACCGTCGGGGATCCCCGGGCCGGGCGCTATGGTCATGTCGTTCATGCCGCCCAGCCTAGGTGCCCACAACCCTTTCTCGTCTCGGCGGAAGCGGAGACCGCGTCGCGACGGCCGGGATCCAGCCTCAGTATTATCCTCGTCACCGGTTGATTCGAACGCTTTTTGCTCCTCCTTCTCCCGTCGGGCTTCGATTTCAGCGGCCTCCGCAGGTGGCAGTGATCGCTGGATCCGCTCGAACTACCGGTTCCGATCAGCGGTCGAAGGATTTTCGCAGCAGCCGGACCTGCGGCGCCGGTGCCGCCGCCGTAGCCTGACGAGCATCCCCGCCATGACGGCCATCACGACGGCGGTCCCGGCACCGATGATCCAGGGATTACCGAGGAGCCCACCGACGCCTGCGAGTGCTCCGCCCGCCGCGATGAACGGCAGGCCGCCGCAGAGCAGCGACGGAAGCGCGCAGCATGCCAGCAAGAGCAGCCCGGTCACTGCAGCGACGACGGGACCGGCGCGCCATTCGTCGCGGTCCTGATCGGCGCTCATCGTCTGCTTCAGGATGAGATCTCCCCGATTGCCTGCGTTGCCGTTCATGCGCAGCACGACAGCAGCGACGGGTCGGTGGTGAAGGCCTTCGCGGCGATCCGGATGCCCTCGGCCATGGTCAGGTAGGGGGCCCAGGCGTTGGCGACCTCGGCGACGGTCCTGCCGAGCACGTGGACGCCTGCGGCGGCGAGCTCCCCGGCGTCCTTGGCGACGGCGGTCAGGCCGAGGATCTCGTTCGTCTCGGCGTTCACGACGATCTTGATGAACCCGCGGGTGTCGCGGTTCACCAAGGCGCGGGGCACGTGGTGCAGGGGCAGGACGCGGCAGTCGCAGCGGATCCCCGCGGCGAGGACGTCCTTCTCGGTCATCCCGACCGCGCCGATCGCGGGCTCGGTGAACGTCACCCGCGGCAGGCGGGCGTAGTCGACGGACCGGTCGGCGTCGGCGAACGCGTTCTCGGCGACGAGGGTGCCGTGGTGGGCGGCGACGTAGACGAACTCGGGGTGCCCGGTCACGTCGCCCGCGGCCCAGACCCGCGGGTTCGAGGACTGCAGCCGGTCGGAGACGACCACCTCGCCGGAGTCTCCGGTATTCACCCCGACCGCATCGAGGTTCAGGCCATCGGTGACGGGACAGCGTCCGAGGGCGACCAGGACCTGGTCGGCGCGGAACTCCTGCGAGCCGCCGGACAAGGCGGCGGTCACGACGGCCTCGCCTCCCGTGCCGCGGGAGACCCGGGTGGGCACTGCGCGGCTGACGACGCGGATGCCCTCGTCGGCGAACACCTCCTGGAGCGCCTTCGACACCTCCGGCTCCTCCTTCGAGGCGAACCGGGACCGCACGAGCAGCGTGACCTGCGAGCCGAGGCGGGCGAACAGCTGCGCCTGCTCCAGGGCTACGTAGCCGCCGCCGAGCACCAGCAGCGACTCGGGGACCTCCGTCAGCTCCATCGCCGTGGTCGAGGTCAGGTATCCGGTCTCCTCCAGGCCGTCGATCGGCGGTGCCCACGGGCGAGAACCAGTCGCGACCAGGTAGTGGTGGGCCTCGATGGTCTCGACGCTTCCGTCGGATCCGGCAACATCGAGAACCGGCGCATCAGGGGTGCCCACGAACGAGGCGTCGCCGCGGAGGACCTGCCAGCCGTAGGAGTCGGCGACGTCGGCGTACTTCTCGCCGCGCAGCGACTCCACCAACGCTTGCTTCCCAGCGATCAGCGCGGGCATGTCGACGGGATCCGCCGTCGTCGCGATCCCGGGGAACCGGGATGCGGCGTCGACCGCGACGTGCCGCGCGCCGGCCGCGGCAATGAGCGCCTTCGACGGGACGCAGCCCGTGTTCACGCAGGTGCCGCCGAGCGTCCCGCGCTCGATCATCACCACCGACTTCCCGAGCGTGCTGGCGCGGATCGCAGCGGCGAACGCGCCGCCTCCCGATCCGATGATGGCGAGATCGTACTTCGTAGGCATCGCTGCTCCTGTCAACTCTTGGCTTTCTGCTCTGTCTCAGCCATACTGGACCTTCCAGTGCAGGGGAAGGTCAAGCGCGGCCACGGAGGGAGACAGCAATGTGGATCGGAGAACTCGCCGAGAGGGCGGGCACTACCGCGAAGACCCTTCGCTTCTACGAGGAACAGGGCCTTCTGCCCCCGACCGAGCGCACGCCGTCCGGATACCGCGACTACGCGCCCGAGACGGTCGCTCGGATCGACTTCATCCACCGCGGCCAGGCCGCGGGCCTCACCCTCGCCCAGATCCGCCAGATCCTCGACATCCGCGACGGCGGCCATGCGCCCTGCGAGCACGTGCGCGACCTGCTTGACGTGCGCCTCGCTGAGATCGAGCAGCAGATCGCGCAGCTCTCCGTGCTGCGCGACACTATCGCAGACCTCAGACAGGACGCCGCGCACCCGGACCCTGAAACGTGCAGCACCGATCAAGTGTGTAGGTACTTGTAGACGACGGGAGTCAATGACTCAAACGCTACAACCCCGATATGCGCTAGCGCATGTCGATGCCGCCGGTGCCCACCTCGATATTTTTGGTGGTGGCCGCGACAGCACACAGCAGCGGCATCGGGGCGGAGGCCTGCAGCGCGAAGTGGTGGACTCGGAAGGACGCGTTGTTCACGCCGATTTCGTCCGCAGCCTGGGTGATCTCCAGATGAGTCTTGGCGATCTTTTCCGCAGATGGCCCGCGCTAGCTGCCGAAGGCGTAATGCCTGAAGCTTAAGAAGCCGAACGCTTTCATTGGATAACACTCCTTTTGATGGTGTTAACGAGAGGGAGTAACTTTGCGACGACGTACCGGCGAGTTCAAGTTCAACGTGTAGTCACGCCTCGGAGCCGAACGCACGACGAAAACGCATGCGCCCACTCTAATCGGAGCGTACAGAAACTCTCGGCTATTTCCCAAGCTCCTTGCGTCGCTCGGCGGCGAGTTTCAGTCGCTCGGCGCGATCGGAACGTTCCTTCTCTAACAGTTCCTCGAGGATCTCGTCTTCCTCGTCGGAGATGTCGAAGACGGCGTACCAAGCGACCGCGAGTGCGCCCACCACCGGCCACACTACCCAGGCGTAGTCCAGATCCAGCCCAATCTCCAGCACCAAATAGACCGCCAAGCCGCCAATGAGGGTGGTGTAGAGCGCGGTGTCCATCTTCCGCTTCGCTGCGAGTTTCTCATCCAGTTCGACCTCGGACGCCGTCCGCTTCTCCAATGTGGCCGGTTCGGCCGGGAGGTCGTCGAAAAGCATTGAAAGCTCCCCGCGCGTGCGCGCAACCGCGGCCTGACCTGTGCGTTCTTCGAACTCTCCCACGTCCAGGTAGCCGTCCGCGAACAGCGTTCCCAGCCGGTCCAGTGCTTCCGAACGCTCGGCGTCGCCCACGCGGATTTCGTCCATTATCGCTCCCAACTTGCGCTTGCCCCTGCGGCAAGCTGTTCAATCGCACCCATGGCAGATGGTATCGAATACACAATCAGCGAGGCCGCAGAAGCCCTCGGCGTTTCCACCAAGGCGCTGCGTCACTGGGAGGCGCTCGGCCTCATCACACCCGCGCGCACGTGGTCCGACCACCGCGTTTACAGGGAGGCTGACCTCGAGCGCGGCGCGGCCATCGCCCTCTACCGCGGAGTCGGCGTACCGCTTGCGCAGATCGCGCAGCTTCTCGACGCTTCCGGAGCCGCCCTCACCCGCGCCCTCAAGCACCACCAAGAAGCACTTGCTTCTCGACGGCGCACGCTCGACGCTCAACTCACATCTGTCCAGCACCTCATTGATAACGCGACGAAAGGATCGATCGACATGGACGCAATGAAGAAGTACCTCGGTGAAGATATGCCCGCCTACCAGGAGGAGGCTGAGCAGCGCTGGGGTGATACCGCGGAGTGGGCGCAGTCCCAGGAAAAGCTCGCGCAAATGGGCGAAGGCGACTTCAAGCGCCTGCAGGAAGAACAGGACGAGCTCGCCGCGGATCTGATCGCCGCACGCGATTCCGGCGTGGAACCCGGCTCCGAGGAAGCCGAAGCACTGGTTGAGCGCCACCGCGCAAGCATCGCCCAGTGGTACGAGGCGACCCCGGCTCGCCAGCTCATCCTCGCGCGCATGTACGTTGACGACGCGCGCTTCCACGAAGCCTACGGCGGCGCGCAGGACTACCTGCTCGAGCTGGTCACCGCCCACGCGGCGGCTGAAGGTGTGGACGTGGGCAACCCGCAGTGGGGTTAGAAACGGTACTGCACACGTGTCTTCATTGAGTCCTCCGGTTCGATGCCGTGTTTCTCGGCGCTTCGGCGGACCTCGATCTCAGATAGCATTTTTAAGGGCCTCGCGGATCGCACGCGAACGTGACCACCCGTGAGAGGCGGCATACGCATCAAGGTTTGAGATTTCGCTTGGGGAGAGACGAAAAGAGATCACTTGCGCTGCACGCTGTGAGAGCCATGAGGGTCGTGGCGGCGAGGAGGGCGTGGACGGGGCGTCGAAAAGCGTGCATTTCTAGCTTCCTGCTAGTGGGCCGTGGCTGAAGATCTCGGCGTCGAAGGTGCTCTTGTTTAGCGGGACGCGGACCTCGAGGATGTAGTGCAGCGTCAGCGCGTAATGGCGCGGGCAGAACTGCTCCGTGTGGGTGGCGTGGTCGGCGTGATCTGGCACTGTGCAACGGTAGGAGATGAAGTACTCTTTCATCTCGCCGCACGGCGATTCGTCCCAATCGCAGCCTTTGTGGCCCCAGCCATCTTCCTCTTCGGGGACGCCGCCGTCGTCGATGATGATCTGGTCGTCGTCTGCTTCTTCGATCACGCCCGCCACGAGACGGGTGCGGGTCGGGGCGGTCTGAGTCTCCGGCATCATTGCTGGGCTCCGATCTTGTTCAGTGCGTCGGCGATGGCGTTACGGATGTCTTCTTCGGAGTGGGTGCGTGTGTCGTCGGCAAGCCAAGCCCAGCGGCGTTCGTGCGCGTCCTCGAGCCGCCGCCGCCGGGCAAAGTGCCCGACGAACTCGCTCATCACCGTGATCTGCTGGCCGTCGCCGTCGATGGTGACGGTGAGTGCGGAGGTGTCTTTCGGGATCATGATCAGCACGTCGAGCTGCGGGAAGCACAGCGCCCACCACTGGTCGTCGGTTCGGGATTCGTCGCCGAAGACAACGTGATCGGGCAGCTCGGAGAGGCGCTGGGCGACGGCCGCCTGGGCGTGGAGCACATGAGTTCCGTCGAAGCTGGCGAAGGCATGCTGGGTGAGCCGGAGCTCCGACATGGATTCGAACCACAGCAGCGGGTTGTTGTCCGTGCTGTTGCGCAGGAGTGTGAACTTGTCCCCCTCACCGGTCGCGATGATCTGGGCGAAGTCTCCCTGCCCGTCAGCCGGTGCGGTTTCGGCGTCGGCGGGCCAGGACACGACCGGACGGACCTCGACTTTAAGTGGGGTGGCGGAGAGGATCTCGCGCAGCGCGGCGGCGAGGTCCGCGGCAGTGGCGAAGTGGCCCAGCCGCAGGACCTCCTGGTGGATACTGACCACATTGTGCTTGACGCGCTCCATCATGGTTTCGACGCTCTCGCCCGCCCAGCGCGGATCTTGGCGCAGCAGCTCGAGGCCTTTCGCGTCGTAGTACGTGATGGCGTCGTACCAGTCCAGCGGGGACGCCGGCCGTTCGCGCAGGGAGTGGATGTCTTTGAACATCACGCGGGTGCCATTGATGAACGCTCGCAGCACTTCCAGGTCGCCGCTGCCGTCGACGAAATTCTTGTCGATCACATCAAGCTCATAATGCCTCTGCCTTCCGTCCGGACCGAGAGCGTCGACATGCCACATGCCGCCTGCGAAGGTGAAGTCGTCCGGGGTGACTGTGCTGCCGTAGACAGGCAGGTAGCTGTCGCCGGCAGCGTCCACGGCGGCCGCGAAAGGGTTTTTCATGGCAACATTATGCATCCCGGGCACCACGTCTCGCTTCGTCTTCTTCGAGGATTCGTGGGATGCCCTGAGCCGCCACTCGTTTTCCCCTCAGGCATCTGAGCTGGGGACACGGCTTTTCGGCTGTTGAGGTTCTTTCGAATGAGCCTGCAGGAGCGGTGTTACGGCAGCCGGGGCCGGCGCCTCGTCGACTTCAGCTCCGAGCGCCGTTTCTTCGCTTCGAGACGGCGCCGCACCGAGCCGCGCGTCGGCTTCGTCTTATGCCGCGGGGGAGGAGGCGGGGCGAGCGCCTCACGCAATAGGGTGGCCATGCGTTGACGAGCCTCAGCTCGGTTGCGGACCTGCGAGCGCTGCGTCGACGCGCTGACGGTGAGCACAGTGCCATCCAGGCGGTGTTCGAGGTTGTGGAGGGCGCGGCGGCGTTGGGCGTCGGAAAGCGATGCGCACGCCGCGATGTCGATGGAGAGCTGCACCTTGCTGTCGGTGGTGTTGACGCCCTGGCCGCCCGGCCCCGACGCCCTCGCAAACCGCTCCGACAGGTCCGCGGCGGCGACGACGAGGCCGCCGGGGATACCCGGGCCGGGCGCGATGGTCAGGTCATTCATGTAGCCCAGTTTAGGTGCCCTACGAGTCGTTCTTGTCTCGGCGGAAACGAAGACCGCGTCGCGACGGACGGGAATCTGTCTCAGAATAATTCTCGTCGTCGGTTGAGTCGAGTGCTTTTCGCTCTTCCTTCTCCCGTCGGGCTTCGATTTCAGCGGCCTTCGCAAGTAGCCGGTCGTCGTTCATGTCGCGAATTTTCTCAGTGGCTTTTTGCGCTTGATCCACCGCCGATTGGCGGGCGCGGTTCGCAGCATCGACGGTGTCGCCCGCTAGCGATACCACAGATTGACGCCATCCTTGGACGTGAAGACGCTCTGCGTCTTCTACGCTCATTCGCAAATGCTGCGCAAACGCACTAATAATGTCGTGAATTTCGTTCGCTTGCGCGGTGATGTGGCGAGCACGAATCGGGTTTGTGACCCAGACCTGATTGCTCAACTTGGCTGTCTCACGGACGGCTGTATCCATCTCGAGCAGACGTCGGGTGGTCGATTCCAATCGATCCTTGCGCGCGTCGTGGATTCCCTCTCGGTGAGAATCCAGCTGGCGGGGCTCAAACTCATTCACGTGGGCGATCTCAAGGACATACATCCGATCATGGAGGTAGATGCTCCGGGCAGCGACACCCAGCCAAAGCGTCAGATCACCTTTCAACCCAGCTAGAAGGGTTTCAAGTTTCTTGGAGTTGTTCTTCTGCTTCCGGAGCTGATCAACGGCGTCATCGAGTTGTTCGATGGCGTAAGACTCGATGCCGTTGAGCGCTGATCCGAGGTGGTCGATCTTCGACCAAGTAGTTGAGGAGACGCTACTGCTGCGCCGGTAAAGTTCGTCCGCTTCTTCAATCGTGTACTGGATACCCCCAAGCTGCGCTAGTGCGTCAACCTTACGCTGCCGGAGGAGAGTATCGAGCTTCTCATCGATGACCTCTAGATACTCCTTGATTTCAGCAATTGCTGCCTCAATTGCAGCCTGAGCTGCGATGCCCGCGGCGGTCGAAGTCATGGCGGGCGAAAACTTGACCTCTTGAAACGAGGTGTGTTTGAAGAATCGACTTGGATTGTCAGCGAGCCCAAGATCGCTTCGGCGTAGGACTCCAGGAACCGGTCCAGACGACGTGCGATGCTGGAGCAGCTTCGCAGTTTCGTCCGTAGCTTTGTAATATTTGCCGGATTTGAACTGCCGGTTTGAAATCGTGCTCAGCACATTGTTTGCGCGGAAAAGCACTTGCGGTGACGCAGGCGAAAACGCGGGTGCAGAAGTAGCGGGAAAGCGGTCTTCCTCGCTAAGGATCAGCAGACCCTCTCCATCTGCCAGGAAAGCCAGGTCCTTGCTTGAAGTCTCCATATCCAGAAACTGTAGTACTGGCGGGCGGCAAATTCGTCGCAAAGCACCTGCGCTAACGCCGCTGCAGCACGACCTAAACGGTCATCTTCCTGTCTGCGGGGAGATGTAAGAGCCGGTGTCGAGGTCGCCCTAGATCTCGCGCTCGTAGGCGACAGCCATTTTCTGAGGCTGGTCATACTTCGTGGAAGGGAATGACTTTGAGGAAGATTTGCCTCTTGGGTCGCGCCAGTGTGCGACGAAGGTCACGTGGCAGTTCTTGTCTTTCCCTTTAGCAGGTTTGCTCTGGACCACCTATCCCTCGATCTTCTTCCGGACAGCGGCGCAAAGTTCTGGATCAGTGATGTACCCGTCTTCGCATCCGTGGTAGGTCTGGATCTCTCCGGATGTCGGATTCGGGTTGCCATTTTCGTCGTAGCCGTACCCGCATTCTGATGCTGGTCCGACGCACTGTCTGCCTTCTTCTTCGAGGTACGCTTCTCCGCCGAGCTGTTGGAAGCAGTAATCGGAGTTTTGGATTGATCCGTCCGACATTAGGGCTGGTCCTGGTGTCCCTTCGAGGCACTCTACGACGTGGGGGGCTTCAGGAGCTTCTGCCCGCTGCCCAGGGGCTGGGTTTGTGCTTGGTGGCGTGCTGTCCCTTTTTTCGACGTCGCTCATATTGAACGTTCGCCCATGCAGCTCTATTTTGTCGGCTCCTTCGGGGATTTCGAAGGCTCCGTAGAAGACTCGTTCTTCGTTCGCCTTCATGCCTTCGTGGTAGTCGAAGATCCCGTCCTCGATGTCGCACAAGAGGTACGAGTGGTCAGCTTCTCCGTCTGCCAGTACTCGTTTTCCTTGGAGGAATTTCGGCCCGCTCAGAACGAATGACATGTCGGTGCTGTGGCTTTCCAGGTCGACAGTGGTCACGATGTGCAGGTAGTCGGCGGTCTGCCTTTGGCCGTATTCGGTGATTGCCCCTTTGCAGGCTGCTGCCGGGCCGACGTATAGCTCATCGATCATCATGGTGCCGGATGATGCCGGCGCTGTGGGGTCGATCTGTTCGGTGAATGCGAACGGCTTTCCGATTTCTCCTTTAGGAGTTTCTGTTGTGGTTGGGGCGGCGATTGTTGTGGGGGCTGGCTCGGGCTCATCAGTTTGGCTGCATGCGGTGAGCGCGAGAGGGAGGGTGAGGAGGATCGCGAGGATGCGTTTCATGGTCGGCTTTCTATGAGGCTCGAGCGTGGATGGTGGCGATTGAATACCTAGCGTGTTAAGTAACGCAAGTTGGTTTGGCTTTAACCAATTATGAAGCACGTCACATGTTTTGGAGAGGCCTTGAGGCCCATATCCCCGCGTGAAAAATCCCCCAGGAGACCTAATAGCGCATGCTTGGGAGCTATACACGAGGCATATGGACACGACGAACGGCACCCTGATCAGCGCAGAAAGAAAACCCGCTGGCCAACGAATCTGCCAGCGGGATTCAAGTTCAACGTTTAGCGTTTAACGTCGTTACCAGCGGAGGAACTCTCCCACCACAGCGCCTCCGAGCTCGTTGAGGTCGGGTGCGACGACGTTGGCGCCGGAGCGGTTGGCGAGGGCGTCGATAAGCGAAACAAGCCCTGGATCATCCCCGAGGCGGAAGAAGGTGATCTTCGTCCCGCGTTTGGTCACCGTGTCAAGCGCGTCGACCGTGCGCGCGAGTGTGATGCGGTCGGTCGGCCAGTTGAAGTAGGGCTCACCCCATTCGGTCAGGATAGAGGTCGGTTCGCCGTCGGTGACGATGAGAAGCGTCGGGTCGTAGTCGGCGTGGCGGGTGAAGAACTCGTTGGCGAGAAGCAGCGCGTGCTGCAGGTTGGTGCCCTTTTCCGGCATCGGCGGCAGGGCGGTGAGTTCTTCGATCGTCAGCGTCTGCGCGTAGAGGCCGAAACCGATTAGCGCGAGCTCGTCGCTGCGGAACTGCGTGGTGATGAGGTGGTTCAGCGCCAGCGCGGTCTGCTTCATCGGCGTCCAGCGGCCTTCCATCGCCATGGAGAAGGAGGTGTCCACAAGCAGTGCGACGGCGTTTTTCGTGCGCGCCTCGGTTTCGACCACTTCGATGTCGTTCACGGTGATTGCGAAGGGCTCGCCACTGGCGGCGCTGCGCTGGAGAGCGTTCGTGATGGTCCGGGTGGTGTCCCAAGCCTGAGTGTCGCCGAACTCCCAGGGGCGGGTGCCGCCGGTGGGTTCGCCCAGCTGACCGGCGAGGCGGGAATCGCGTTGGCCGCGGGATAACTGGGAGGTCGCGTCCTTCAACAGCTCCTTGCCCAGCATGCGCAGCGCTTTCGGGGACAGCTGTAGCGAGCCGGACTCGCCCTTGTTCAGCAATCCGGAGTCGCGCAACGCTTTTTCCACATCGCGCAGATGCTTAGCCCTGGTGGCGGCGTCAGCGCCTAAGAGGTCGGCGACGTCGTCTAAGTCAATGTCTCCGGGGCGTTCGCCTCCGAGGATGGCAGCGAGCTCGTCGAGGCGCCCGAGGTCGCGCGTCGCGCGGGTGGCTTCGCCGAGGCCCATGCCGCCCGATGTCCCATCACCGTCGAACGGTTCGGACCCGGTCCAGTCCAGGTCGGGGCGGATGCCGCGCAGGTTCGCGTCCAGCTCGCCAACGAGGTTCATCAGCTCCTCCGAGCCGAAGGCTTCGGACGCGAGCTGCATGAGCTCGGCGCGCTGTTCGGGTGTCATGGAGTTGAGCAATCGCTGGGCTGCCGCCGATCGCTGCGCGAGCAGCTCCACCAATTCCTCGATGTTGCGGGGGTTCTCCGGAAACTGATCCCCGTGCTTGGCCATGAAATCCTGAAAGTCCTGCTCCGTGGCCATGCCGGCGCGATGTTTGCCCAACAGCACGTTGAGATCGCGAAGCATCTCGGCGACGGCTGCGCGATCTTCATCGGTGGCACCTTCCAGCGCCTCTTTCATGCCAGCGAAGCGCTGGTCTAAGAGTTCGCGGCCGATGAGGTCTTTGATCTGCTGGTACTTCTCGCGCGCGTCGGAGGAAGCCCAGTCGTAGCCGTTCAGTTCGGTCACCGCCGCCGCCGGGGAGACGGGCAGGTTGTCCAGCGTCATCTCCCGCATTGTGCGGTCCAGATCGTCCATGTCCACGTCGCGGGCGAGTTGGCCGCGTTCGGCGAGCACCGCTTCGTCGAGAAGCTTCTGTGCTTCCTGGAGCGTGCCCCCGAGATTGGTCTTCTGCAACAGTTCTTGGCGGCGCTGCGCGATCTGGCGCAGGAAGTCGTCGTAACCCTCACGGCGCAGATACTCGCGAAGCGCGGACTCGGCGGAGTAGCCGGCCATGACCTCGTCGGCAATGGCGCGCACCGCCTTGGCCAGGTCGGGCGGTGGGGCGAGCGGATCCGGGCCCGGGGTGTACCTGCGGTACCTGCGCTGTTTAGCCATAGATGGTCTCACCTTCGCCGGAGTCCTTCGAAATCTTTTGGGTGAGGTAGAGCGCCTCCACCGCGAGCTCGATGGCACTAGCGCGCTCGCCCTCGCTCTCGGCGTTGAAGGTCGAAGCAATATCTCCGTAAAGCGTGCCGTCGAGCTGGGGCAGGCCGTTGAGGAACTCTGCCGCCGTAATGTTTTCGCCAGTGGTGATGAAGGTGGAGCCGTCGAGCGCCTCGATCAGCGGGGCGAAGTCAAGTCCCTTGATCCGGGGGCGCAGAGTCTGAGCCACGGAGTTGCGCAACAGGTACTCGAGGATGTCCCACTCGCGGCCTTCCTCGCCGTGCTCGAACTCCACCTTGCCGCCGAGCACGTCGACGGCGGCCTCCAGGTCCACTAGGCGCGCGACCGGGTCCTCCCCGGTAATGGCGGCGCGGCGGGCGGCGGAGGCTGCGACTGTCTCGGCGCCGGCGATGGCGAAGCGGGCCGAGACGCCGGCGCGCTGGTTCACCGCGTCGGATTCGCGCAGCGCGCGGGTGAACCGGGCGAGGGCCTCCATGATAGGTTGCGGAACAGTGGCCGTGAGGCGTGATTCCTGCTCGATGACGCGGATCTCGTCGTCCAACTCGATGGGGTAGTGGGTGCGGATCTCAGCGCCGAAGCGGTCCTTGAGCGGGGTGATGATGCGCCCGCGGTTCGTGTAGTCCTCCGGGTTCGCCGAGGCCACCACCAGCACGTCCAGCGGCAGGCGCAGCATGTAGCCGCGGATTTGGATGTCGGCTTCCTCCATCACGTTGAGCATGGCCACCTGGATGCGCTCCGCCAGGTCTGGCAGCTCGTTGATGGCCACGATGCCGCGGTTGGAGCGCGGGATAAGGCCGTAGTGGATGGTCTCCGGGTCGCCCAGGCGGCGGCCCTCGGCCACGCGCATCGGATCCACGTCGCCGATCAGATCCGCCACGGAGGTGTCCGGGGTGGCCAGCTTCTCGGAGTAGCGGGCCTCGCGCGGGATCCAGGTGATGGGCAGCGCGTCTCCTTCCTCCTCGACGCGGCGCTTCGCGGCGTCCGTCAGCGGGTTCAGGGGGTGTTCGCGCAGTTCGGATCCTTCGATGGCGGGCACAAAAGCGTCGAGAAGCAAAGGCAGCGTGCGAAGCAGACGGGTCTTGCCCTGGCCGCGCTCGCCGAGCAACACGATGTCGTGGCCAGCGATGATGGCGCGTTCGACCTGCGGCAACACGGTGTGCTCGAGGCCGTGGAGGCCGGGCCACGGGTTTTCGCCGGCGCGCAGTGTGGCGACGAGGTTGTCACGCATCTCTTCGCGCACGGTCTTGTAGGTGTAGCCAGCGGCCTTGAGCTCGCCGAGGGTGGTGATGGATGGCCGGGAGTTGGGCGCTTCAGTCATGCCGGCCAGGGTACGCGGGTTTCCTGGGTAGGTATCCAAGATGGCTTACCATCACTTCATGGCCACCATCTACCTCATTCGCCACGGCGAGACCCCGACGACCGGCACAATCCTTCCCGGACGCACGCCGGGGTTGCACCTTTCGGAGAGGGGGCGCATGCAAGCCGCGGCTGTGGCCAAGCAACTCGCCAGCGTCGACGCGGTGTATTCCTCACCGCTCGAGCGCGCTCGCGAGACCGCTTTACCCACCTGCGCACGGTTCCACAAAGAGCTCATGCTTGACGACGGCCTCTTAGAAGCCGATTTCGGCACATGGACCGGTGAATCCCTGGCCGACCTTGCCAGGTTGCCCGAGTGGCAGGTGGTGCAGAAGCGGCCCGGGGAGTTCCGCTTCCCTGGCGGTGAGTCGTTCGTGGAGATGCAACACCGCGTCGTACGTTGCGTGCGCACGATCGCGGCGCGGCACCCAGGCGAGGCGGTGGCCTGCTTCACCCACGCCGACCCGATCAAGGCGGCGTTGGCGCATTTCACGGGCCGGGGTTGGGGCGCGTTCCAGCAGATCCCGGCGGAACCGTGCTCGGTGTCGGAGCTTGAGCTGTGACCGCGAATGAGCTGCTTGAACTGCTTCAACACGGCGAGGTCGGTTTCGTGGGCCAGGTCGCGGAGTCCTCGAACCTCACGGTGCTTGTGGACCTCACGCTTGCTCGCGACGACGGCCACGAGGACTACTGCTGGGGCATCTTCAAGCCCGAGGCGGGGGAGCGCTACCTCCACGATTTCCCGGCGGGGCTGTGGCGGCGCGAGCGGGCCGCGTACCTGCTCAGCGAGTGGCTGGGCTGGGACATAGTGCCGCCCACGGTGGTGCGCGAGGTCGACCCGCTCGGTGTCGGGTCGTTGCAGTACTACGTGGACAACGACGGTTCTCACTACTTCCCGCTGTACGAGACCCGCCCCGACCTGCATCCCCAGTTGCTGCGCATGGCCGTTTTCGACCTATTGGTGAATAACACGGACCGTAAATCGGGCCACGTTTTGCTCGCGCGTGCGCCTAACGCGAACCGCGTTGACCACGTGTGGGGCATCGACCAGGGACTGTGCTTCCACCAAGACCCGAAGTTGCGCACCGTGATCTGGGACTTCGCGCACCAGACGATCCCATCCGAGTTGGTGGATGCGGTCGAGCCGCTCACGGCGGAGGCGCCGGAGGAGGTGGCGGCGTTGTTGGCGCCGGAAGAGGTGGAGGCGCTCAAATCGCGCGCCTCGCGCATCGTGCGCCTGCCGTGGCTGCCGGAGCCCCAGTCCGAGTTTCCGTACCCCTGGCCGCTGGTGTAGGTGCTAGTCCCGCGCGGGGTAGCGTACGAGGAGGTCATCGCCGACCACGGCGCCGTCGTTAAGCGTTGCTTTGCGTATCGACGCACCTTCGGCCCCCAACCCCATCACGTGCTCCACCTCGTCCCCGTGGGCGAGAAGGTGATCGGCGATGATGCGGCGGTGACAGCGCCACCACACTGCCTCGGAACACATGATGGCCGTCGGCGTGTGAGCGGCCTGCTGGCGCAGTTTCTCCAATGCCGTGGCGAACTCTTCACCCAGGGCGTGGTCGGCGTAGTTGTGGAAGCTGCGGTTTTGCCAGTTGGCGTTGACCTCGAACGGGATCGTCTTGGATACGTTGCGCCGCCCCGCCAGGCCTTCGTTTTTCATGTAGTCGATGCCGTGCTCGGGAAGGTGCTGGGTGAGGAAGTCGTCGTTGAACCACGGGTACTTCCGCGAGCCGGTCAGCTTGCGCACGTCGACGACCGCCGCGACCCCGGCCGCCTGAAGCATTCGCACGAACTCGTCGAATTCGAGGTTGGAGTGGCCGACGGTGAAGATGCGCATGGGTGCCACCGTACCCCGCTACACTCGCGGGCATGAACCACACTGCCATCGTCGTCGGCGGTGGCCAGTCCGGTTTGGCCACGGCCTATTACCTGCGGCGCTTCCAAGTGGACTTTCTGGTCCTGGACAACCAAGAAGAACCCGGCGGAGCGTGGTTGCATGCGTGGCCTTCACTGACGCTTTTCTCCGCCGCGGAGTTTTCCAACCTGCCCGGTTGGCCTATGCCGCACTACCCGGGGTACCCGCCGGCACGCCATGTCATCGACTATCTGGAAAGCTACGAACGACGGTACGACCTCCCGGTGAGGCGCCCAGTGAACGTTCGCAGTGTGTCCCATGACGGAGGGATGTTCTTCCTAGATTCGACCGCCGGTCAATTCACGGCGGAACACGTTATCGCGGCCACAGGCACGTGGTCCGCGCCCTTCGTGCCCCACTATCCCGGCACCTTCCGCGGACACCAGTGGCACTCGTCGACCTACCCGGGTCCAGAACCATTCCGCGGCGCGAAGGTCGCTGTGGTCGGTGGGGCGAACTCGGGCGCCCAGATCGCCGCGGACCTCATCGGAACGTCGGAGGTCACATGGTTCACACTTGAGCGTCCGCGCTGGATGCCCGACGACATCGACGGCCGCGATCTCTTCCTCCGCAGCCGCCGCCGGATTCTCGGCGGCGATTCCGGCCCGAACCTCGGGGACATTGTCGCGCTTCCTCATCTCCGTGAGCTGCGCGATTCCGGTCAGCTCACCGCTACCCCCATCTTTGATAGCTTGAGCGAGCTCGACCACGACCACCTGATCTGGTGCACTGGTTTCCGTCCGGCCCTCGGCCCATTCCGCCACCTCATGCGCGGCCGCGAACCCGCGGTGAAGAATCTGCATCTAGTCGGTTATGGCAACTGGACCGGCGACGGCTCGGCAACGCTGATGGGCGTGGGGCCCTTTGCCAAACACACTGCCCAGGTAGTCGCGGGCCGTGTCGATGAAGCTCGGCAGCCAGAGTTTTGAGATGGCGCCAAGATCCGCGTTGGAGACCCGGAGTGCTCGGTCCGCGTAACTCGACTCAGCGATTCGTCCGCGCGGCCCGCAGGCCGTTCAAGATCACGATGACTTCGGCGACCTCGTGAACCAATACGACGGCGGCTAAGCCCAGCACGCCGCTGATCGCCAGTGGCATCAACACGATGATGATGGCCAGAGACAGCACGATGTTCTGGTTGATGATCCTGCTGCCTCGGCGGGCGTGCTGCAGTGCCTGCGGAATTAGTCGGAGGTCATGGCCGGTGAAGGCGACATCAGCGGACTCGATAGCGGCGTCAGAGCCGGTCGCTCCCATCGCTATGCCCACCGTCGCACCCGCCAGTGCCGGCGCGTCGTTGATGCCGTCGCCGATCATCGCCGTCGGCGTTGTGGAGGAGAGTTCGGCGACGATGCTTGCCTTGTCCTCCGGGCGCAGCTGGGCGCGCACGTCGTCGATTCCGGCGATGTCAGCCAGCGCCCGGGCGGTGCGAATGTTGTCGCCGGTGAGCATACTCACTTCCACGCCGTTGGCGTGCAGGGTCTGCACGGCTTCGGGTACCTCGGGCCGCAGCTCATCGCGGACCCCGATCGCTCCGGCGAGGGCGCCATCGACGGTGACCAGGACGCAGGTCTGCCCCTCGGACTCCATGCGCTCAACGTCTGCCTTCAGTGGCCCGGCGTCGATCCACCGGGGGCTGCCCACCAGCACCCGTTGGCCTTCGACGGTGCCGCCGATGCCGTGCCCGGCTTCCTCGCTGATGTTCAGGGCGGCGGGTGCTTCGGGCGCCGCTGCTGCGATCGCCGCGGCGAGGGGGTGCGTCGATTGCTGCTCAACTGCCGCCGCGAATGCAAGCACCTGCGCGGAATCGAATCCATCTGCCGGGATCACGCCGGTAACCTCGGGCTGGTTGCGGGTGAGGGTTCCGGTCTTATCCACCGCCAGGTGACGGATGCCGCCGAGCCGCTCGAATGCCGCGCCGGACTTAATGACCACTCCGAACCGGCTGGCCGCGCCGATCGCGGCCACGACCGTCAGCGGCACGGAGATTGCCAGCGCGCACGGCGACGCTGCGACCAGGACCACCAGCGCACGGGTGATCCACGTCTCGGGGTCGCCCAGCAATGAACCGATCACGCCGACCAGCACCGCCAGGACCATTACCCCGGGCACGAGGGGTCGGGCAATCCGGTCGGCGATCCGGGCCCGGTCGCCCTTTTCCGCCTGCGCCTGCTCGACCAGGTCCACGATTGTGGTCAGAGAGTTGTCCGTTCCAGCTGCGGTCGTCTCGACCTCCAGCACACCGGCGGAGTTGATCGCTCCCGCGGACACCTCGTCACCGGGCGCAACCTCTTCTGGAATGGATTCTCCGGTGATCGCTGAGGTGTCCAGGCTGGAGCGCCCAGACCGAATGATGCCGTCCGTGGCGATCCGCTCCCCGGGGCGCACGAGCATCAGCTCGCCAACCACGAGGTCCTTCGCAGCGACCTCGACCGCCGTGCCGTCGCGCAGCACCGTCGCGGTCTGCGGTACCAACTTCAACAGTGCTCGCAGTCCGCCTTGGGCCCGGTCCATCGCCTTGTCCTCCAGCGCCTCGGCGATCGAGTACAGGAACGCGAGCGCCGCGGCCTCTCCGACGAAGCCGAGGATCACCGCGCCGACCGCGCTGATCGTCATCAGCAAACTAATGCCGAGCTTGCCCTTCGTGACAAGGTTCCGGATCGCTCCAGGCGCGAAAGTGTACGCACCCAACAACAGGCCGACCCAGAACAGTACCGTCGCGGGTGTCTCCAGCCCGGACCAGTCCAGTGCCAGGCCTATGCCGAGGGCTACGCCGGAGAAGATCGGGAGCAGTAGCTCAGGGTCCTTCCACCATGGCCGATCGAGCTCTTCGATCTCCGTGGCGGGTTCGTGCTCGCATCCACATGCTGAACTCATGCGTCCGCTCCTTTCTCGCCGCAGCCAGGCACCGAGCACTCAGGGTCGATGCACGGGGCGTTTTCGTCGACAGCCAACGTCGCGTCCACCAGCGCGTCGAGCGCTGCCGCGAGGTGCGGATCGGCGATTTCGTAGCGGGTCTTGCGGCCCTCCGGCTCAGCGACGACAATGCCGCAGTCGCGCAGGCAGGTCAGGTGGTTCGAGACGTTCGAGCGCGTCAGATCCAAGCTGTCCGAGAGCACGGCCGGGTAGCTCGGACCGTCTAGCAGGGTCATCAGGATTCGGGAGCGCGTCGGATCGGCCATGGCCCGGCCGAGCCGGTTCATGACGTCGAGGCGCGAAGCAATAGTCAGCATGTGCTGAACTATACAGTATCTGATGAACTATTCAAGACCGGCTTACACCGGCAGACCGCGTGCCCCGGGCGCCCGCGGGGAGGGCACCGCGCTCATGCACATGCTTATCGACGACCTTCGCCACCACCGCGCCCCCGAATGCCACATTAATGTCGACGAACCGGACGTGGACGCGCTTCGGTTGTATGAGCGTCTCGGGTTCACGAACTTTGAATCCTACGGTGACACTTCGGGCGCCACCCCCGCCACAAACACTGGTGGCAACCCAGCGGCCAGCACCGCTGGCACCGCCGCCGGCGCGGCAGGGTGGCGAATGCTGTGCTACATCCGTGAGCTGTGGCGCTTTCCCCGCTGCGGGACGCACGGACACGTTCATCGCAGGAATTCAGGGTCGATGAGGACAACGTCCTCAAGGAGACCCAAGAACAGGCGAACAAAGAGCGTGGGGCGGCTGCACATCGGGCGCGAGCACCACAAGGAGCTGGGCAAACAGCTTCTAGAGCACCTCAACGTTGGTCGCGTTGCCGACACGCAGGACCCCCAGTGGGAGGCTCGCGTCCGTGGGGTACCAGAGGTCGCTGGAGGTAATGCGCACTCGCTTACCGACGAAACGCTCCCACCGCCCACTGTCGTTAGCGAATTGAGACTTCTCGCCGAGCGCTGCATAGTCCTGGGTGTAGGTGAACACGCCGTTGAGTTTTTTCGCTGTGACCGTCACTGGGTGGTCGAACTGCAGAATGTAATGGGTCTGGTCAGCGGGCTCGCCGTTGGGGGTGGCGCCGCTGTCCATCAGTTCGCCGGCGGTGACTTTGCGGACGGTACCGATGGCGACGGCTTGGCCCGATCCCATGTCGGTGACGCCGTCGGCGCCTGCGGCGGAACGGGCAGCGCCGTGGCCTGTGTCGCGGCTGCCAGCCGCCGAGCCGGAGCCGCCCTCGAGTTCGTTGCGGTCGATCAGCTCCACCCCGCCGCGGCCACCGGGGAATTGATCAGGATCCGCGACGCTGCCTTTGATACCTGCGTCGAGTGCTGAAAGATCGTCGGAACGCGTCCAGCGGATCACCTGGTGGTCGGGCAGAAGGTCGAGGTTCGGGAACTGCTCCGCGGTGCCAGCCGCGACGGGGTTGGATCCTTCGAGCTTATACTTTTGGGAAGAACCCGTGTGACTCGTGGACGTCCAGTCGATCTGGTAGAGCCCCTCACCGCTTATCGACGACTCCAACCTCATCCTGTCTCCACCCGCAGACGCGACACCCATGATGAGGTTGTCCGTCGACGCCACGGTGCCGCCCGGCTGCGAGATCGTGAACACGATCACTGGAGAGAAGTCCTCACCCCGGTGAGCCAACAGCAGCTCCGGGGCTCCGCCGCCGTTGGCTTCAACCAAGGCGTAGTAAAACTCGTTTGTTGGTGTGAAGCGCACGGCGTCGTTCAGTGGGTATTTCGCGGGGTCTGACAGGACGTCTCTGTATGCCTTGTACCACGCCGTGGACTTGTTGCTGCCGTTGCCAGCGTTGTCGCCGCCGTCTCCGTTGCCTGCGTTTCGCGCAGAACTGCTCGACTGGGAGCCGGAAAGATCTGGTTCCTCGATCTCCTTGTCGATGCATGCGCTCAAAGTTGTTGCGGTAAGGATTACTGCAGCGGTGAACGAGGATGCTCGGAAAACGGTTCTCATGCGGTCTGGCATGGCTGATAGACTACAACATCATTTGTCCTGTCAAGTTCCTTGCGTCTCGACGGCCCACCGTGCGCCAGTGGGGAAGCTACGCCGGCAGCCAAGCTAAACCGGCAGGGAAGCCACGTGGGCAGGGAAGCCACGTGGGCAGGAAAGCTATGTGGGCAGGGAAGCTATGCGGGCAGGGAAGCCACGCAGGCAGCAAAGCTAGACAGGAAGGCCACGGACGCGGCGGCGGTGACGATTGACCAACGCGACAGCTGTCCCAACAATGAGCAGAGCGGAGACAACCCACACCGAAGCGAGCCCAATCTGCACGTACGCCCAGCCGCCGAGCAACGCCCCGCACGCCAACGACGCCCACAACGCGAAGTACCCGAGCCACAGCGCGTGCGACTGCCCGAAGAACGCGCCCACGAAGTTCTGCGCCATCTTCACCAGAGTGCCCGTCATGTACGTCAGGGATATGGACACTTCGCCGTCGCGCTCAAAGGTGGAGTTCATTGCCCCGACGGTGAAGGACAGCACGTACACCGCCACCCGTTCCGCCCCCACCACGACGAGCAGCGACGCCACCAGGGACATCGCACACACGAACAGCAACACGGCTTCGCGCGTGCGCGTCGGGGGCAGGTGTTGGTGGCCGAGGCGGCTGATGAGGGCGCCCGTCGCTACGCCTGCGAGAAACGTCAGCATGAGCCCACCCGCAACGACAACGACGTCCCACTTTCCCGCGTTGACCGCGGCAGTGAGCCGCGTGGTGTTGCCCGACATGAACGACAAGAAGTAGCCGCCCAGGTACATGAAGCCAATCGTGTCTACAAAGCCAGCTATCGACGACAGGTACACCGCAAGCGCGTGCTCACCCCCGCGGTATCCCCTCATGCCAGCGCTCCGTGGTCACATGCGTCGGCGCGCCACATGCCGTCGATGAATGTCACAGAGTCCGCGCCCAGCGCGTCAAGGATCGGGGTCATGTCCCTAGCATATCCAGCCGTTTTCGGCCGCGGCGGTACAGTGTCTTGTGCAGCAGCGCCATACAAAGAGAAGGTGATCCCAGTGGTAAACGATGTGCGTGCGCGTGCGCGCGGTGCGATGTACGGCCAGATTATCGGCGACAATCTCGGGGCCTTGGTGGAGTTCTGCTACCCGGATGAGATCGCCCGCATGTACCCGGACGGCGTGCGGGAGCTCACCGGCGGCGGGCCGTTTGGCGTCGCGCCGGGCCAGGCCACCGATGACTCGGAGCTCGCCTTCGCCCTCGCGCGGAGCCTTGCGCGCAACCGCGGCTTCGACGCCGACGACGTACGCGAGTCGTACCGCCGCTGGGCCGCGTCGCACCCGTTCGACATCGGCAACACGTGTGCGATGGCGCTGCGTTACCCGTATGAGCCGAACGCGGAGGCCCAGTCCAACGGCGCCTTGATGCGCGTGAGCCCGCTGGCGATTGCGTACTTCGCGGACCCGGATCGTGCTGCTGAGCACGCGCGCACGGATGCGTTGATGACGCACCCGAATGACTACACGGTCGCCGTCAATGGAGCGTACGTGGGTGCGCTTGCTCGCGTGATCGGCGGGGCGGATCCCGTTGCGGCGCTTAAAGAATCCGCGGGTGATCTCCGCGAGCAGGTGGAGGATTTCATCGCGTCGCGTCCGACAGACGTCGCGAGCTCGAAGATCGGCTGGGTGCGCTACGCGTTCAATCTGACCTGCTACCACGCGGCGCACGGGGCAAGCTTCGAGGAATCCCTGGTGGAAATCGTCGGCATGGGCGGCGACACCGACACCAACGCGGCGATCGCGGGCGCGTTCCTCGGCGCCATCCACGGCGAGGACGGGATTCCCGCGCGCTGGCGCGACGTCATCGACGCCTACCGCACCAGCGACGCCCATCGCCCCGCGGAGTTCTCCACGGAGGGGGCACTTTCGCTTATCGACGAACTTTTGCCCATCTCCGCCCCATAACCCCGCGCTCGGGCCTCGTGCTTGGGCCTAGCCTTGGGCCTCGCGTTTGGGCCTCATGCTTGGGCCGCGTGCTTCGGCCTCGTGTTTGGGCCCAGTGTTTGGGCCCAGTGTTTGGGCCCAGTGTTTGGGGCTAGCGCTCGACGATTTCGTTGTAGCTATTAATTCGAATTGCACCCATCGGGATGCTCGTGTCCGCGGGGTAGACGAACCCATCTTTGGGTACGTAGATGGATACTCGCTTGTTTAAGAACTTGTTGAAGGTGGCGGCGCCGTCGTCGGGTTCGTCGGGGACGTAGAGAGCCGCTAAATCGTTGCTTTGCGTGTGCGATTTGTTCGCTCTGAACGCCGTTACCTCTACGGGGTGGTCAAACTCCAAGACGTAGCGGGTATCCGATAGCGGTTCCCCGTTTGGTGCCTGTGCGCCTTGAAGCAGCTCGCCGACCGTGCGTAGGCGAACGGTTCCGGCGAATTCGTATTCCCCGGTTTCGACTTCGTAGAAGCCGTCGGAGTCGTCTGAGCCGCCCTTTCCGTTGTCGCTATCTCCCGCGTCGTCCGCGTCATTGCCGTTCGCGTCGCTGCCGTTCGCGTCGCTGTCTTCCGCGCCGCTGGTATTCTCATCGGAGCCATCGCCCTCCGACGCGCCGGTGGTGGTGTTAGCGTTGGGGGGCTGGTTTTCGTCGTTAAGCGATGCTTTGCCGCAAGCGGTGAGCGCAGATGAAGCGATGATTCCCGCGGCGAACGCGACGGTGAATTGTTTACGCAAGTTCATGATGGTGAAACTATCACGGCGCAACTAAGGGTGCGCAAACGTGAGCGAAGTAAGCCTAAGGATCCTTGTTTTCCCTGGTGAGCGTGAGTACAACGGGGCTTATGACGAACATGAACGCCGATGCTTCCGCCGCCCCAGTTGAGCTGGTGGAAGGAAAGCCGATGCCGAATGAGTTCCCGGAGGTTGAAGTCGAGACCCATGGGATGGGCGAGCGGCTCAACCGCCTGCGCGCCGCGGTGCTTGGTGCTAATGACGGCATCGTGTCCGTCGCGGCGGTCCTCGTCGGCGTGGCTGGTGCGACCAATGATCTGATCGCGATCACTACCGCCGGTGTCGCCGCCGTGATTGGTGGGGCCGTGTCGATGGCGCTGGGTGAGTATGTGTCGGTGTCCTCGCAACGCGATACGGAAAAAGCTGCGATACGCACCGAGCGAGGCCTACACGAAAGCGATCCTGCGGCAGAGATCCAGCACCTCGTGCAGGCCTACCGCAACTCTGGGTTGAGTGAGGAGACCGCGATCGCCGTGGCCAAGGAGCGCACCGCGATCGATCCACTGAAGGCACACTTGGAGATCCACTACGGAATCGACGAGGAAGACATCGTGAGCCCATGGTCCGCGGCCATCGCGTCGTTCTTCGCCTTTGTTCTCGGCGCTGTGCTGCCGATGATCGCGGTAGTTGCCGCGCCGGCGTCTGCGCGCGTGATTGTGACGGTGGTGGTAACGCTCATCGCGCTGGCGATCACCGGCGCGATCTCCGCGAAACTCGGCGGCGCGAACGCCACGCGCGCCGTCATGCGCCTAGTCATCGGCGGCGCGTTGGCCCTGGCCGTCACGTTCGGGGTCGGCTACCTGTTCGGCACGAACGTGACCTAGCCCCCGCGCCCCAGCCCCGCGCCCAGCCGCCGCGCCACAACCACCTGACCACACGACGACGTGCCGATGGACCGCAGCGCATCACGCGGTGCGGTTCAATCGGTACGGCTCAATCGGTGCGGTTCACTCAGTCTGGGACTCGCTGTCGGCCCGGGCCTCGTTGGCGGTCTGGGCCTCGCTGTTGGTTCGACCTTCGCCGTCGGGTGTGTCTTCGGTGCCGCGTTTCGTGGCCGAATAGCTGGCTCAAGGCACCGTAATCGCAGTTCGAGACTGGATGCCCGGTGGGGGAGACCCATACGCGGTCGCCATCGAAGTTTTCCACGCGGCCGCGTCGGTGTTTCGTGGGGTCGTCGTCGTTGACGCCATTGTGATAGTGGCAGGCGACGGACAAATTATCCAGATTGGTTTCGCCGCCGTCCTTCCACGCGCGAATGTGGTGGTACTGGCATTGGTCTGCGCTGCGGCGGCATCCAGGGACGGGGCACATCGGTGTGGTGGCCCTGAGCAAGGTGCGTTGCTTGCTGTTGGCGAATCGGTTCACGCGATACAAATTGACGGGGCCCTCGGTGGGGTGGAACAGCGCTGCTTGAAGGAAATAGTCCTCGTTGGCCAGGAATCGGTTGAGGTAATCGGCGCCGGTCATGGTGGTGTCGTCGGTAAGCCTAAGCGTGACTTCGTCGGCGGCCCCGCTGTGGATCTTGACCCACTCAGGCAAGGGGATGAGAATCAGCGGCTCTGGCTGGGAATGTGGAACGCCCGACGGTCGGCCGTCGCCGTCGTCAGGTTGGCCCGCAGCGTCTACGCTGTGGCCGCCGCGCATGAGCCGCAGGAACGTCGCCAGCATTTGCGGGCCCGACGGTGCAGTCCGATCGATGCCCTCTGACAGGTAGCGTTCAAGCTCGGCGAGCGCCCGCTCGCTGGCGGTGACAATCATTGACCGCAGCTGGTCCTTTGACCGCGTGAATTTCACGCCGGGTGTCCGCGGCGCAACCTCTGCCGGAACGAGCTCACGCGCCACGCGGGTGAGGGTACTGTGCTTGCCCCGGACACTTAAGAGCCGCAGGCGGAGCGCCCACCGCTCGCGGTCGTCGGACACCGCTTTGAGACGCCTCTCGATGGTCACCAACTTGTCTAAAGAAACCTTGTTCGCATCAGCGGCCGCGCGGGCCTCACGCTGCTTTGCTTTAAATCGAGTCGGACCGTAGTACGCGCGGTGAACCGCAGCCAGATCCCTGATCCTGGAATCAGCCATGCCGGCGCGCAAGGCAGCATCGCGATCAAAGTCGGCGAGGTTGCCGATCGCGCTGGTGACCTCGGCGTCGAGGATGGCTTGGAACGTCATAATTCGCACGCTAGACGATGAATCCCAACCTGAAAAGGGGACCCCCAAAAACCTGTGGATAACCGTATTGTCACGTCATCAAAAACGCGACTTATCCACAGACTGTCCGGTCTACATTTGCGTAGACAAAAGATTGGCTGTATTCTGGCGCGCCCGCGCGAGGCACGCGGGACGCGGAGGGCAAAACGAAGCGTTGGGAACGGGGCGCGGGACGCCCGCACGAGGCACCCGCGCGACGCCCGCGCGAGACGCTAGGCGCTCTTGCCGCGCTTCTTCTCCAGCGACGCCTGAAGTGCGGCCATGAGATCGACGACGTCCGCGTCGGAATCACCGGACGAGTCGGAATCGCTGGAAGAGCCAAAGTCAGAGCCAGACTCAGAACCAGAACCGGAACGTCCAAAGGTCGCTTCGGTGTCGATGGTGTCGCCGTGTTCGAATTTGGCGTCGATAAGCTTGCGTAGCTCGACTTGGTAGTCGTCCTCGTACTCTTCTGGCGTGAAGTCGGAGGAGTACTGCTCGACCAATGCGGCGGACAGTTTCAGCTCCTTATCGCCGATTTTCGCGCGCGATTTGGTGCCTTTGAAGCCTTCGGAATAGTCGATGTCGCGGATTTCGTCGGCCCACAGCATCGACTGAAGTATGAGGACTTTGCCGCGGACGCGCAGCGCGCCCAGCCGGGTTTTCTGCCGTAGGGCAAAGCGTACGATCGCGGTGCGGTCGGTGTCCTCAAGCGTTTGTCGCAGAAGCAGGTAGCTCTTCGGCGTTTTGCCTTGCGGTTCGAGGTAGTAGCTTTTGTCCAGCATGACCGGGTCGACTTGGTCGCTGGGCACGAACTGCAGGACTTCGATTTCGTCGTTGTCGGCTTCGGGGAGGGAGTCAAAGTCATCGTCGCTAAGCACGACGGTGTCGCCGTCTTCCTCAAAGGCTTTCGCGATGTCGGCGTACTCGACGATCTCGCCGCACACTTCGCAGCGCCGTTCGTAGTGGATCCGCCCGTTGTCTTTCGCGTGCACCTGATGGAAGGAAATGTCGTGGTTAGTGGTCGCGCCGTACGCTTTGACGGGCACGTTGACAAGGCCAAAGGTGATCGCTCCACTCCAGATTGCGCGCATGCGCCCATGCTATGCAATTTTGCTTATCGACGACCCGTCCCACCTACATCACCAGCTCAAACGGCACCGGTACAGTTTCCATACCGTTGACCATGACGGTCAGGGCGTGTGCGCCGGGGTAATAGGTGCGCGTGCTGGTCACGGCCATGGAGTGCGTCTTGGAGATCTCGCGTTCCTCACCCGGTGCCAGCGTGAACACCCCGAGGCGAAACGTCGTGGGGCGCGCGGATCCATTGCTTTTCCGTAAATACACGCGGTAGTCCACCAGTACGTCCAGCGCTGTATCGGCGGTGTTCACAAGTGTTGCGCGCACTGGCATTTTCTCCCCGACGCGCACCTGTGGCGGCACCGCCACGGAAAGCACCTCAACGCCCGAGCCTGGCGCGAAACCCACCGCGGTCAGCGCTGCAGCATCCCCTGCCTTGACCAGTCCGCGAAGCCCGCGCCGGGCGACCCATGCCACTTCCGGCGACGCATCGGCATCCATCCACCGCACAGCCGTCGCCACGGCCAGTTCCGGGTGAGTTTTTGCGATGTCGTTGAGGTTGTTCGCCACCGACGTACGCACGTATAGCGACGGGTCAGCAAAAAGTCGGTCCAACACCGGAATGATCGGGTTGGGGTCTTCCACAAAAGGCCGGTGCACAGCGGCCCAGGGGAGGCGGGGTCGAATCCCCTCCGTCGATAAGCGGCGCACATTGTGGCTAGGGGACAGTGACCATTCACGCACGCGCGCCAACGTGGCTTCCGGGTAGCGCGCGAGGAACGGCCGGATGGCCCATTCGCCGGTAAACGCGCGGGTCAACGCCTCGATCGCGTCCAGCGAGACCTCGAGGTGCTCGACCCCGTACTCCTCAATGAAGCGGCTGACGGGCCACAGGTGGAAGGCATGGTTGAAGTAGCCTTCGCCCTCGGCGAGCTCAGGGCCAAGCTTATCGACGATCCCTCCAACCGCCTCCTCATAATCCTTCGGCAGGCGATCGCGCAGACCGGCCGCGAAGACGCCAACCCGGTCCTTGATTTCTAGGTCGTCCACGCGCGGGGCGACCCACGCCGCGTATTCATCGGCGTCCAGTCCCAGTTGGGCGGCAAGCTTTCGGGCCGTTTCCGCCCCGAAGTAATACTTCATCTTCACGTAGAACGAATCTACTGCCTAGTGTTGGTGTGATGGCGGGCAAGAAATTCGAGGTCGGCGGGCACGCGCTTACTGTTTCCAACTTGGACAAGGTGATTTACCCGGCCACCGACGGCCATGACGCGGTGACAAAAGCCGAGGTGATGCACTACTACCTTGCGGTGGCGGGCATATTGGTCCCGCAGGTCGCTGGCCGGCCGGTGACCCGCAAACGGTGGCCCGACGGAGTGGGCTCGGAGCCGTTTTTCCGCAAGGATCTGGAGGACTCCGCGCCGGAGTGGATCGCGCGCGCCGACATCTCCCATAAATCCGGCACCAACACCTACCCGCTGCTTTCCGGCAGCGGCGCCGAAGCTGGCACCGACGCCGCCACGCTGGCCTGGTTCGCCCAGGTCGCAGCCTTAGAACTGCACACCCCGCAGTGGCGCTTTAACAGCGACGGCACACCCGCGAACCCCGACCGCATGGTTTTTGACCTCGACCCGGGTGAGGGAGTGAGCCTCACCGACTGCGCGAAGGTCGCGCGGTGGTGCCGGGACATCGTCGAAGACATGGGGATGGCCTGCGTGCCCGTGACCTCTGGTTCGAAGGGGATCCATCTTTATGCCGGGCTCGATGGCTCGCACACCGCGGAGCAGGTTGCCGCTGTCGCCCACGAACTGGCCAAAGCGCTGGAAGCCGACCACCCGGACGAGGTCACGTCTGTGATGAAAAAGTCTGAGCGCGCCGGGAAAGTCTTCATTGACTGGAGCCAGAACAACGGCAAAAAGACCACGATTGCACCCTATTCGCTGCGGGGCAAGGACCGCCCCACCGTCGCCGCACCACGCACGTGGGAGGAGCTCGCTGCTGCTGACCTGCGTCACCTCACCTTCGACGAGGTCATCGCGCGCGTCGAGGACGGCTGCGACCCCATCGCATCCCTGGGCTTTGAGGAGCCCGATCGCTTATCGACGTACCGCTCCATGCGCGATCCCTCCAAAACCGCCGAACCCGTACCACTGTCACGGCCCGGCCGCCGCGACAGCCGCGACAACCATGGCAGCGCACCGATCTTTGTCATCCAAGAACACCACGCTTCCCACCTGCACTGGGATTTTCGGTTAGAACACTCCGACGTTTTAGTCTCCTGGGCCATCCCGAAAGGCCCGCCGCTTGACCCTGATCTGACCCGCCTGGCCGTACAAACCGAAGACCACCCCATCGAGTACGCCGAGTTCGAAGGCACCATCGCCAAGGGAGAATACGGCGCCGGGGAGGTAAAGATCTGGGACTCCGGCACCTACACCCGCGAGAAGTGGCGCGAAGGCAAAGAGGTCATCGCCGTCCTCCACGGCCGCGCCGACGGCGGCCTCGGCGGCATCCCCCGACGCTTCGCCCTAATCCGGTCCAATAAGGACAACTCCACAAAAGACGACGCGAACTGGCTGATCAAGTTCATGAAAGACCAGAGCGTGGCGTCTGGCGACGCCCCGCAAGCGGGCCCTCGTCGTGAGGCGGCGAATCCCGCCGAAGGTTCTTCTCGTGAGGCGGCGAAGGCCGCCTCACGGTCGTCGATAAGCATTGAGCATCTGCCCGAACCGATGCTGGCGCGCGCGGGCACCGAGGCCGACGTTCAGCGCGGCAGGCGGGAGGGGGAGACGTGGGCGTTTGAGATGAAGTGGGACGGCTACCGCATGCTCGCTGGTGTTGGCACGGATGGGGTGGCGCTGGCCAGCAGGAACGGGAAAGATTATACGGCCGTTTTTCCTGAGGTCGCGGAGCTGACGGGCCTTCTGGATGGGGAGGCGGTGGAGCGTGGCGGCGCGATTTTCGACGGCGAGATAGTGGCGCTCGATGAACGCGGGCGGCCGAACTTTGGGCTGCTGCAGGCGGTGGCGAAGGGCGACCGTGATGGTGAGGATTTTGATGCGGAGCTGCGCTACATGGTTTTCGACGTGTTGCAGCTTGGCGCGCCGGGGGCGAGTGAGGCACAGGTGCGGTCACTGCTGCGGACGCCCTATGCGGAGAGGCGCGACGTGTTGGGCTCCGTGCTGAAAAGTGGTGACGTGGTTGCGGTGCCGCCGTCGTATAGCGGGGCGTTAGACAACGCGGTGACCGTGAGCCGTGAGCTGGGACTCGAAGGCATCGTGGCGAAGCGCGCGGATTCGGTGTACCTGCCGGGGCAGCGCGGGCGCGCGTGGCTGAAGATGAAGTTTCAGCACCACCAAGAGGTGGTGGTCATCGGCGCGCGCGAGGGCAAAGGCGGGCGCAGCGGCGGGATCGGTTCGCTTCTGCTCGCCGTGCCTAACGACGATGGGGAGCTCATCTACGCAGGCCGGGTAGGGACGGGTTTTAGCGCGCGGCAGCTGGAGGAGATAGAGAAACGTCTTCGCAGAATCAAACGCGCAACCCCACCGGTAGAGGTGCCGGCGGCGGACGCGGCGGACGCGTGGTGGGTGACGCCGAAGCTCGTGGGAGAAGTCGCCGTCACCGGCCGCACCAGAGGTGGAAGCGTCCGACACGCAGTGTGGCGCGGGTGGCGCGAAGATAAAGACCCCTCCGACGTGCGCTGGGAAGTGTGAAAGTTACAGCGCCACAATGACAATGGCAGCGATGATTGTCGCGAGAAGGCCGAAACCTCCAGCGATAATCCCGACGATCGCGCTGGTGCTGATGGTTCCCTGCTCGCGCGCCGCGCTGGTGTCGGTGCTGGCGGTGTTGGCGGTGCTTGCGGAGTCGGCGTCTGTGTATGTGCCGGTTGTGCTCGAAGAGCTGTCGGTCCCGGCGTAGGCGGCCCCGGTTGGAATGTCGTCGTATGAATCCGCGACGCCGTAGCTGTAGCCGTAGTCGGCGTATCCGTTTTTGGGCTTTGTGCCGTTCGTGTCGGTGTCTTTGCCGCGGTAGATGACGTATCCGGCGTAGGCGAACCATCCAACAGCCAAGATCACCACGGTGGCAATGATGACGGTGAGGAGGGAGTCCGCAAGCGCGACGGGGAAATCCATAAGGCGAAGCCTAACGGGTCATTGGTGGATTCGCGTGTCCAGTGAAATGCCAGAAACCTGAGTAAGAGTTTAAAAAAGTCGGAAAAAAGTGCGTCAACTTTATGACTTCCCAGACAAAAACGGTTATATTTCCGTACAAAGCAATTCGTTTTCGCAAATCGTTTTCGCATGCCGTGAAGACGTGCGTGCGTTGCCGTGAGCAGAAACACCAGCAGAAAGAGGTCGGCGTTGAGCACTAGCATTTCAGCCAACGATTATGATCCGGAGTACCAATACGACTACGCGGATGATCAGACGAAACCGCGTTTCCACGGGCCGATTGCAAAGGCGCTGAACTGGCGCCCACTGTCGCCGTTCGCGCGCACCCTTATTGTTCTTTTGCTGGTTCTTCCGCTGTTGTTCACGGGAATCTACATGTGGTCCATGTGGGACCCGACGGGTTCCGTGCCCAACACGCGTCTGGCCATCGTGAATGAGGACAAGGGCGTTGACCAGGGCGAGGGCGAGGAGAACTTTGGTAAGAACGTCGTCGAAGGTCTGACCAGCCGCGATTACCTCAACGTCACCGAGGTTGACGCGAAGCAGGCGTCTGACGGTTTGCTCAAGGGCAAGTACCTGTTCACCATCACGATCCCGGAGGACTTCTCTAAAAACGTGGTCACCGTGATCGATGAGGATCCGGCGCAAGCAAAGATCCTCTTCGACTTCAACGACTACAACGGCACCAACGGTGCGATTCTTACCTCTGGTCTGGTCCCGCAGATCCAGAATGAGGTCGCGGTCGAGGTGACCAAGACGTACGCTGAGCAGGTCCTCGGCGGCCTGAATGAGCTGGGTGACGGTATCAAGCAGGCGGCTGACGGCTCTAAGCAGCTGGATGACGGTGTTGGCCAGCTCCAGGAGGGCGCGGGTCAAGCGGTTGATGGCATCAATCAGCTTGACGACGGAGCCGGGGAGCTTAACGACGGTACTGGGCAGCTGCAAGACGGTGTGATTCGACTCTCTGACGGTGCCGGCCAGCTTGACGACGGTGCGGGCCAGCTTGCCAACGGTCTGCTTGAACTCTCCGGCGGTACTGACCAGCTTGCTGACGGTGCACGCCAGATCGACGAAGGTGTGGGTCAGCTCACCGGTATGCTGATCCCGATTCTGCAGAACGTCCAGGGTGCGGTTGGCCAGCTGCAGCCGGTCATTGATCTGCTGCGTACCGTCGGCATGCATGCTGAAGCCGACAAGGTTGCGGGCATCGTTGGCCAGCTTGACCCGGCGAACCCGGAAAACATCGTCAGCGACCTCCAGCGCCTCAAGGCTGGTACTGCAGAACTGCACGCGAACCTTGCGGATCCGAACATGCCGTACCGCAATGGTTTGAACCAGTTGATCGACGGTTCTCAGCAGCTTAAAGCGGGTACTGGTGAACTCCGCGCCGGTACCGGTGAGCTTTCTGACGGTGCATTCCAACTGCACGATGGTACGACGCGTTTGAAGGAAGGTACCGGCCAGCTGCGTGAAGGTGGCGTACAGCTGACCGACGGTATCGGTCAGCTGAAGGATGGTTCCAACCAGCTGGCAACCGCCCTGGGCGAGGGTGCGAAGCGCGCACCGACGGTGCAGAGGATGGACGAATCCACTACCCAGATGGCAGTGCCGATCGTCTTCGAAGAAGCGAACCTGCACCCGACCCAGGAAGTCGTCGACCCGGAGAACCCCACGGTTCAGGAGCTCTCCAGCGGTTTCTCCATGCTGGGTTTGATCGTGATCTCCTTCCTGCTGATGGCAGTTGTGAACATGCTTCTGCCGCACGCTGTTGGTCGCCGTGACCACTCCCGCACCGCCTTCGGTCCTGTGATCAAGGCATGGGCTCCGGCGTTTGGTATCAACCTGGCACTGGTTGCTCTGATTGCGTTCATCTCCGCGTCCGTCGGCTGGCGCCCTGACAATTGGCCAGCGATGATCCTGGTCCTGCTGCTCAACGTCGCGATGGGTACGTCCGTCTACCAGTTCTTCCGCATCACCTTCGGACGCTTGGTTGGTTCGGTGTTCAACCTGGCCTTCTACATCTACGGTCTGGTTGTGGCCAACGCGGTCTGGCCGCTGTCCACCCTGCCTGCGCCGTTGGCTGCCGCGAATCCGCTCCACCCGATTAGCCACGCACGTAACGCGTTCGTCCGCGCTACCGACGGGATCTGGGACCACACCTTCTGGATCGCCATCGCCGTTCTGGTGGCCACCACTGCGCTGGCTTTGATCGGCTCGACCTTGGTGTACGATGCACGCCGCCGCAACCTCGCTTTGGAAGATCCAAACGAGAACGCCCGTCTGCGTGCCGAGCGCGCGGCTGAGCAGCGCGCCCTGGCCAACAACCAGTACGAAGAGCACTACGTCTAACCCGCGAATGCGGCATTCGACCCCAAGGTCCATCAGGGCTTCCCAGCCCTGGTGGGCCTTTGCCTTTCGCGGGTAAGAAGGGATAACGCCGTCTGAGATGTGCTCGGCAAGATCAGATGGGCAGATGTTCGTTTTTGCGCAATCTAGGGCACACTAAAAGCGCGAAGTTAGTAGTTAGAAGTTAGTCGATTGAAGGTTGTTCATCAATGTCTTATGAATCCGTCACCCGCACGCTGTCGGACGCAATCGGAACGCAGATCCAGCACGTCCGTTGGATCGCGGACCGTGGTGAACGCCCGGGTTTACGTGGGTGGTTCCATTTGGGCGCTGCACAGGCAGCGATCATCGCCTCCACGGTCCTTATTACTTATTCCTGGATGACGCTGCTGTGGTACCAAGCCCTCGGCGCGACTATTTACGGTGTGGGCCTGGTTGCGTTGTTCGGTGTCTCTGGTGTGTATCACCGCTGGCCGTGGCGCACCGCCGCCGGGGTGGAGGCGTGGCGCCGCGCTGACCACTCGATGATCGGTGTCTTCATCGCAGCGACGTACACACCGCTGTGCCTGGTTGTTCTCTCGCCGCGCTCGGCGGCGATCATGCTCGGTGTGGCGTGGGTAGGCGCGATAGCGAACTTGGTTCTCAACCTCGTGTGGGTTTCCCGCCCGCGGTGGCTCGCGCCAGTTATCTACGTGGCTTTAGGGTGGATCATTTTGCCGTTGATCCCGCGCTTGTGGGGCACGGTGAATCACGCGGTTGTGTGGCTGCTTTTTGCAGGCGGTGCCTTATACACGTTGGGGGCGCTCCTGTACGGCCTGAAGTGGCCGGGCCGAAACGCAAAGTTATACGGCTACCATGAGCACTTTCATACGCTGACGATCATCGCCGCGGTACTGCACTTGATAGCCGTATGGTTTTTAGTTGTGGAGGCGGGGTCCGCCTACTGCGCGTAGCGCGCGTGAGCGAAGACGACGGGGTTTTCACGTAGCGCGTGAGCGAAGACGACGTGGTTGTCTCGTAGCGCGTGAGCGAAGACGACGGGGTTTTCACGTAGCGCGTGAGCGAAGACGACGTGGACAGCCACCTTCACGTAGCGCGTGAGCGAATGCGAACGCGCTACGTGGTCATCATCCAGTTCAAGAAGCGCACGAGGTGCTCGGGGCCGGGCTTGCGCAGGAATTTCAGGCCGCGGTCGAAGAGGCTGACGCCGTAGTGGGGGATGCACTTGTGGTAGTAGCTCTTGTAGTGCAGGACTTCGACGGCGCGGTCGGCGATCTGGCCGGGGGTCAGGTTCACGCCTAGGTTGGAAATCGATTTGGCGTTGACGGTGGCGACTTTGGTGTTAGCCCACAGTGGCATGAGGTCGTAGACGTAGATGTCGTCCTTGCGCCATTCCATGGACAGGGCTTCGGTGAGGCCGTTGACGAAGAATTTCGACGCGGAGTAGGTGGAGATCTCCTGCTGGCCAGCCACGGCGGATGCAGAAGACATGGAGATTAGCGTGGATTTCGGGGTCTTCTTCAGGTATGGGTAGGCGGCCTGGGCGCCGTAGGCGACGCCGACGCAGTTGATGTCAACGAGCTTCTGGATGGCTTTGGGGTCTTGGTCGACGAGGAAGCCGTCGATAATGATGCCCGCGTTGTTGAACAGGAAGTCCAGGCGGCCGCCGGTTTGGTCGGTGAATTCGCGGAGGGCTGCGTCCCATTGGTCGCGGTCGGTGACGTCAAGGGTGCCCTTGATCAGTTGGCCTTCGGGGATACCGCGGCCTTCGTCCCACGTGGTGTCCATGATGTCGTAGACCCCGACGGTCCACCCCAAGTTGAGAAGCCGCTCGGCGGTAGCCTTACCAATTCCGCCGGCGCCGCCGGTGATGAAAGCGGCCTTGCGCTTGGTGGGGTCGGCGATGAAATCGTCTGGCTTGGAGTAGGCGAGGTCAGCTTGATCTTCCGAAAACTTCTTAGCAAATGGATTCCACATGCAAAGCATTCTATTTTCGAAAGCGGAAGAAATTCAGCGATTCTCACCAAAATTTTAGTTATTTCCCCATCGGGGACTGGTGCGCGCCCCACGCTTTGGTTGGCGCAAAACATAGTGCCACAGCCGCACCCGCCAATAAAACGACTGCGGGCAACCACAGCGTGGCGCTCATCGCGGCAGCAAAAGGTTCGTGGATGGCTTCCGGAAGGACACCTGAGGACGCATCAGCGCCAGCGCCAGCGCCACCACCAGCACCAGCGCCCCCCGTTGCGCCCAACTGGCGGTTGAGCTGCGCGGTCATCATTGCGGCGATCGCGGCAGAGCCAATTACGGCGCCAAGCTGACGCACGGTGTTGTACACGCTGGACCCGGCACCGGCTAGTCGCGGGTCAAGGTTGCGGGTGGCGATCATCGACAGCGGACCCCACATCATTGCGTTGCCCAGGCCGTTGATGACGCTGATTGCCAGCATCCATGTCGGGTCGATTGATGGGTCCGCGATGAGGGCTAGGAGAGCGATGCTTGCGCCGGTCGTCGATAAGCCTGCGATGGCGAAGGCCTTGGGGTCGCGGGTGTTGGTGAGCCGCCCCACGAACGGTGACACGGCGCCTGAGACCACACCCGCGGGCAGGACCAGCAGCGCGGCTTCCGTGGGGGTGAAGCCTTGGACCCGCTGCACGTAGATCATCCACGGGACCATCGCCGTGATCCCAAATCCCACCGTCGTGATCGCTACTGAGGCGAGCGCGAAATTCCGGTCGTCGAAAAGCGACAAGGGCACCAGTGGGTCACGCGCGGTGCGTCGTTGCCACGCGATGAACACCGCCAGTAACGCGCATCCCGCGCCGATGAGGCCAATCGCGCGGATGTCCCACGCCAGCGCCGCGCTTTCCTGAATGCCGAAGACCAGGCAGAACATGCCCACGGCGGAGAGGGCTACGCCCAGCCAATCCAGCCGGCGCGCGGTAAGTTCCAGCCGCGGGACGTACACAGCCGCAAGCGCCACGCCCACGATTCCAACGGGCACGTTGATGAAGAAGATCCATTCCCAGCCCCAACCGTCGACAAGCAGGCCGCCCATGAGGGGCCCGACGATCGTTGCCACGCCCGCGACCGCACCCCACACGCCCATCGCGCTGCCGCGCTGCTGCGGGCTGAAGGTGCGGATCATCACCGCCATCGTCTGCGGCGTGACCATCGCCCCGCCGATCCCTTGCAGAGCACGCGCACCAATGAGCATGCTTATCGACGACGCCAGCCCACACGCCGCCGACGCACCCGTGAACAGGGTAAGCCCGAGGATATACAGGGTCTTTGGGCCAAATCGATCCCCGAGCCGCCCGGTGATGAGCAGCGGGACCGCGTACGCCAGAAGATAGGCGCTGTTGACCCAAATCACCTGGTTGTACGTCGCGCCCAAGGATTCGCTGATCGCGGGGATGGCCACGGACACGATGGACCCGTCGACGAGGATCATGAAGAACCCAAGCATCATCGTCCACAGAGCAGCCCACGCTGAACGGGGCGAGTGGGTCGAGCGGGTCGGGGAATGCGGCATGCGCATCAGAGTACGGCAGGGCCAGGTTTTGGCAGCCTGCCGCGGCCGGATGACCACAAGGTGGGGTAGTCGTTGGTGCTAAACACATATACTTTTGTGCGTGAGTAATTTTCTATCAGCTGACGTGTCGCAGACGGTGGTGCAGCCGCAGTCGAAATCGGCAATCTTCCTCACGGTGACGATCCGCACCGGCGCTGAGGCGGCGACGTTGGAGATTCTTGAGGAGCTCGGCGGCTTGGTCCACGCCGTGGGATTTAGGGACCCGACTGCGCACTTAAATTGCGTGGTAGGAATCGGTTCGTTGTTCTGGGATCGCGTTTTTGATCCTGCGAAGAAGGTCAAGCCGGAGCAGCTCCACGAGTTTGTTGAGCTTACCGGCGGCAAGCACCACGCGCCGTCGACTCCAGGGGACCTGTTCTTCCACATCCGCGCCGATGAGTTTGACCGCGCCTTTGATCTTGCGCGGCGCATCACCAAGGAGCTCGGGGACGCAATCTCTGGCTCGGATGAGGTGCACGCCTTCCGCTATTTGGACTTCCGCGATCCCCTAGGGTTCGTCGATGGCACCGAGAGCCCCTCAGGCCAAGAAGCCGTGGAGGTTGGTCTGATCCAGGATGGGCCGTGGGCCGGCGGCAGCTACATCGTGGAGCAGAAATACATCCATGACCTTCGGTCCTGGGACGCGTTGTCCACCCGCGACCAAGAGCTCGTCGTGGGGCGTACAAAAGCAGAGGACATCGAGCTTGACGACGACGAGAAGCCGCTGAATTCCCACGTCGCCTTAAACACGATTGAGGACGAAGAGGGCAACGAACTTAAAATCGTGCGCAACAACCTTGCTTTCGGCACCGCATCCGGTGACCAGGGCACTTTCTTCATCTCCTACGCCAACGACGTGCGCATTACCGAGTTGATGCTGCGCCGCATGTTCATCGGCGAACCACCCGGCAACCACGATCGGATCTTGGACTTCTCCACGGCGCTGACCGGCTGCCTGTTCTTCGCGCCGCCGGCCGAGTTTCTGGACAACATCCTCGACTTTGCCCGCGACGAATTCATCGCCGAGATCGATGCCGAGGATGACCAGGACAACCCGATTCAACCCGCAATCACGTTGAGCCAGGCCACCGGCCTCTGGGAGGAAGCGGACGCCGGAACGGCTTCCGTTGGTTCCGCTCAACCGGCCGCCGCACCCGCTTCGCAGCCCGCCGCCGCGCCCACGGAACCCTCCCGCGGGGACGGGTCGCTGGGAATCGGAAGCCTCAAAGGCATGTACGGTTCGGATACAACTACCACCGACAACGCCTAAGACCTCAGATCAGAGCTACTAACCGCCGTAATTAAAGAAGCTGTTAAAGAGAAACTGGAAAAAGGAGTAACCATGTACAACCTGTATCGCGACCTAGCACCCGTGTCTTCCGTTGCATGGGAGGAAATCGAAGAAGAAGCGGCACGCACCTTCAAACGCTGGATCGCCGGGCGCCGCGTCATTGACGTCATTGGACCTAAAGGCATTGAGCTGTCCTCCGTGGCGACCGGCCACACAACCAGCATTGACGCGCCCATCGAGGGCGTGCAGGCCAAGCAGCGTGAGGTAGCACCACTCGTTGAACTGCGAGTGCCGTTCACCGTTCGCCGCGACGACATTGACAACGTAGCCCGCGGCAGCAAGGACTCCGACTGGCAGGCGGTGAAGGATGCAGCCGTGGCTATCGCGAAGGCAGAAGACTCCATCATCTTCAACGGCTACGGCGACGCTGGCATCGAGGGCATCATTCCCACCAGCTCAAATGAAGCGCTCACCATCAACGATGACATTGAGCGCCTTCCCCAGGCGGTCTCCAATGCTCTTGCACAGCTGCAGCTGGAAGGTATCGACGGCCCCTACGCGCTACTCCTGCCAGCCGACATGTGGGAGGACGTCCACGAGGAAACCGACGACGGTTACCCGGTGATCAAGCACATCGAACGCATCGTTAACGACAGCGTGATCTGGGCGCCAGCGATCGACTGCGCCGTGCTGCTCTCTCTGCGCGGGGGTGACTACGAGCTGCACCTCGGCCGCGACCTCTCCATCGGGTACCTGTCCCATGACGCTGAGACAGTCACCCTCTACCTCGAAGAAACGCTCACTGCGCTGCAGTACACCGAGGAAGCAAGCGTCACAATCCGTTCTCACTAGCCGCGTGCGGCTAGTGAGAAGCCCCGATCGCGCGGCTAGTGAGAAGCCCCGATCGTGCGGCTAGTGAGAAGCCCCGATCGCGCGGCTAGTCGCGCGGTGTGACGTTCTCTGCCGCAACCTCGATGACGTCCTGGTTGCCCACCGTTGTGTGGGAGACCGGGGCGGATTCGATGCCGAAGAACTTGTCTAGGCCCTTGACGTTGAACTGCGTGGACATGTAGCGCGAGTTGTCGCCGGTGTTCCACTGGGAGACAACAAGATCGAGGTTGTCCAGGGTGGAACCTGGAACAATGTAGCCGCCGTAGAGCTGCGTGAAGTTGTGCGCGTTCTGCGGCGCGTACCAACCGCCGCGTCCCGCGACAACCACGTGGGCGGGTTTAATGGAGTCCCAGTTGGTTGCGATCTCCTTAGAGACGCGGACTTCAATAGACGCGGTGCCCTCATTGAACATAGCCAGTACCCAGTGGCCCTGGATGTAGCGCAGGTTCATCTCGCCGGCTTTGACGTAGCTGCGCAGAATCGGTGTGGCTTTGCTGCCCCAGGTCTTGGTCTTGGGGTCGTAGCTCTCCCAGAGGTCGCGGTCGTCGATGTTCCACGGGCGGAAGCGGGACAGGTACACCGGATCCTGGCGCTTGAACTGGGAAGACACCACGTAGATGTAGCCGTCGGGGCCCTTTTCCCAGCTCAACAGGTTGCCCATGCCCTTGAGGTGGAACTGGTCGCCCTTCCAGACTGACTCCCACGTTTTGCCGTTGTCGGTGGACTTCCAGATTTCGGTGCCGGTGACGTTGCCAAGGCCCTTGTTCCACATGCCCTGCATGTACAGGGTCCCGTCCAGGTTGATCACGTCTGATGGGATGAACGTGGTCATGTCGATGTTGCTGTAATAGCCAATGAGGGGCTGGGCACGGATGCCGTCGTTAAGCGGGCGTGTGACGCGAATGGTGCCGGATGAATCTTTCTCCCCAACCATGCCGGTGGGGCTAAACCACTGGCCTTCGCCGAACTTGCCGCCGGTGAACGAGTCCCCGAAGATGATCGCGAATTCGCCGTCGTCGTTCAGGGGTGCCATCATGCCTAGGTCAGCCGCGCCCAGGCCCATGATGTACTTCACGCCGGGGCCCAACAAGTCACCAATTAGCGTAACGACGAGGCCCTCTGAAACCGTCTCTGCCTTAGGGATATACCGCGTTTCGCGGTCAGGGTTCTTCCATCCTGGAAGGGCGAAGAACGGAAAGTTCTCGAAGTACTTGGCCAAGCCGAAGAAGTCGAGGATCTTGTAAAGGATCTCCCAGAAGTTCAGGCCGAAGGCACTCGAAGTGTCCTGAGCCGAGCCGAACGCGCTTTCCACCTGCTTGGAGGAGTTCAGCGCGGCATCGATGGGGCTCGGTGCGTTCACGCCGTCGGCCTCTTGGGCGATCGCAACCGTGGGTGGAATGACAGCTACGGTGCTTGCGGATCCCACGGCCAGCGCGATGGCTGCAGCGGTGGGTGCGACGAATTTCCTAACAAACATGGCTACCTCTTCTTTTTTCTATAACGACGCGAGAAATATTACAGGACGTTTGCGTGTTTGTTAGTCCTCATCGCGGTAGCGGTGGCGGCCAGCATCAGGGTTCGCGGCTCTGCGGGCACGGCGAAGCTCAACTCGCTCGGTCTCGGAGAGGTAGCGGCTTTCTTCGAGCTCTTCATGCTTATCGACGACATCTGCGACCACCTCGTTCGCGGGCAGGAACACCGGACGCGCTTCGGGGTTGGGGGTTGCGTAGTCTTCCTCGTCAACGGCGGCGTTGCCGTCGACGGTGATGGCATACGAGCCGTCGCCAAGCGTCTGCACGCTCCACGCGCGGGAGGAGATTGCTTCCGCCACGAGCGGGGGGACGTGGGAAAAGGGGCCGGCGCCTACGTCGATGACGGCCTCGGTGGGGGAGCTATCGCCAGCGTCGCTGGCGGGAAACAGAAAACAGTGCGCCGCAACGTCGTGGGCGTCGCCGTCGGGGCCGAGTGATTCGACTGAATCCAGCAGGGCTGCAATGGCCGCGGCGTCGTCTTTGATGACGGGCCCGAGTACGCGCTCGTCGAGCGTTGCAACGACCGCGTTGCCTACCCGCGAAAGGTGGACAAACCAGTGGCCGGGGGAGAGGCGTTCCAGTTCGCGTGGCGTGAAGTCGCCCTGCGTGACGTTGATTCGGGCGCTCGCGCCGGGGGAGGCCACCATGGCCATGGCAGCTACGTTGTTGCGCGGTACCGCCAGTTCGGCGGGAGGAAGGTGGAGATCAACCTCGAAGACACCGGTGGAAGAACGCACGGTGAACGTGGCGTGGACGAGCGGGGCGTAGCCGGCGTCAAAGATGGTTGTGAGCGTGGCAAATGACTCCCGGTCGGAGGCCGCGACCTCGCCGATGATGGCTCCGTCGCCACCGAGCAACCCGGCATTGTCGTGCCAGCGCAGCCGCCACGTGCCCACTACGGGATCTGCTTCGAGCAGGACGCGTGAGCGGAACACCTGGTCAAACCCGGTATCCAGTGCGGCGAGGGCGGGCGCGTAGGCGTCAAAAAGCAGTGCTTGGACAACTGCGCGGGCGCTCACCGTGACGCTTCGCGCGGAAGCGGCGGGCAGGAGCGGGTAGGGCAGTTGGTTCATGCTTCAAGCTTAGCGACGGCCCTAGCTGCGGGCAGAAACCAACCTCTTCACGCCTTTAGTGATGAACAGGACCAAGAAACCGGTGATTAGCCCAGCGATGAGGGACACGGCTGTTTCCGCCATCCAGCCGAGCGCGCCCCCGCCAGCGGCGTGGACGAGGTGCTCAGCCACGTCGTGCGGCCAGCTGAACCCGAGGACCTCATGGAGACCGCGGATGATCAGGTGGCCACCGACCCACAGCATCGCGATCGTGCCGATGATGCCGATGGCCTGCAGCACGTAGGGCATGCCCTTCACTAGCACCCGGCCGAATCCTGCGCCGCGATCTTCTTCAATCATGTGCAGGCCGATGTCGTCAATCTTGACGAGCAAGCCCACCGCGCCGTAGACACCAAAGGTGATGCCGATTCCAACGACCAACAGCACGAAGAATTCCATCCAGAGGGGCTGATCGGCGACCTCATCAAGCGCGATAATCATGATTTCCGCCGACAGAATCAGATCCGTGGTGATGGCCTGCTTGACCAGCGTGTCCTCATCCTCGGGAGTCTTTTCGGTCGGGTCGTGGTCGTCCTCGCCTGAGTGGAAGAGCTTGTGCGCGATCTTCTCAGCGCCTTCGAAGCAGAGGTACGCGCCACCAACCATGAGGATGGGCACCAGGAGGAACGGTGCGACGGCGTTCAGCAACAGCGCAACCGGGAGGATGAAGATTAGTTTGTTGCGCAGCGAGCCTTTGGTGATCTTCCAGATCATGGGTAGCTCGCGGGCAGGGGTCACGTTAGAGACGTACTGCGGCGTCACCGCCGCGTCGTCGATGACCACGCCTGCAGCCTTCGTGGATGTTTTTGCTGCCATTGCAGCAACGTCGTCCATGCTGCTGGATGCTGTGCGGGCAATCAGCGCCACGTCATCAAGCACCGCGAGTAGGCCACCGGCCATGGGTCCCTCTTTTCAGCCGTCGGTGGGAAGGGGTTAACAGGTGGCCAGTGTAGCGTTAGCCCACCGGCATGAGCTCAACTTCATCGGCCCATGTCAGTTCGATGCCCAAGGTGCGCAGCCATTCCATCGGGTCATCGGAGTGACGCGTAATGCCCTCAACGGCGTTGAGCGTGACCTCAATCGCCTGCTCTGCTTCTTCCGCAGAGATCAAACCAGCGGATGTGGCCGCCGCCAACTCATCAATATCGATGACATCAATCGGTTCGCCGGTATAAGAAACCAAGTCCACGTAAAGGTCGCGGGTGCGCCACACGCCGTCCTCAACGTCAATTGATGCGACGTCAAAGTAGTAGTCCTGCTGGGTGTCATATCCCTCACGGAAGTGGAAGATGTTCGCGCGCAGGCCAAGATCGGGCAGCAGCCAGCTTTCGAGGTACCCGAACTTCGGGTGGTTGGCACCGCGGGCCATGTACAGGCCAAAGTCCGTCACTTCGAACTTGTCCACCTCGCGCAAGTAGCCCTTCGGGTCAGTATTGATCTTCGCGTCGGTGTCAAAGGTTTCCTGCTTCACAGGATGCAAGTCAGGCGTGTTCACTTCTGCGTCCATCTTCTACTCCCTTCGTTAGTTCACTCTCACGCTGATCGCTGTGGGCGCAAATCCGCAGGTATTCGTGGTTGTTCGGACTGATCCATCGACGACTGCGAGGATGGTTCCCGGTCCGGTTGTGGCCGCACCGGACAATGTTGTCGGTCCTGTTGGGTTTATCCCTTTGTTACCCAAAGGTGTTACACCCGTGCGCAAGGTGTTCAGGTTTATCCAGTAGACGTTCATGCCGCCCTGGTCCCGTGCAGCGGGTGGTGTGCCCAGTGCCGTGAACACGAACGTCGCTTGCCCGGGGCCTGGCGCTGGGCTCGGGATACGTGCCGGGCCGGGCACGGCGATGAGCGTGCCGGTGGAGTTTAGGCCCGGCCCCATGCAGTTGCGGGACACAGTGGGCCAGTACGCCTGACGGAACTGCGGTGGATTTGCCGGAACGTCCACGCCGCCGTCGCCGTCATTCGTCGACAAGAAGTTCAGCCCGCTCAGCAGCGCGTCGCGTACCTGAGGGGGAATGAAGGGTTGGTTGGCAAAGTCACGCACGAGTTTCTGGGTGTGAGGCGTAGGCCGGCCCAAGTGGTCCACGTAGGCAGACGATCCCTGCGCCGATGTCCCCGGTAACGGCTGGGCTGATGCGGTTTCGGTAGCAACACTGGTGATCAGTGCGGACCCCGTGATCACAGCGACGGCGGTTACGCACGCGCGCTTGATGGACTTCAGCATTGATTTCCTCCTCGGGGTAGCTGGCGACTCCACTGACGTGGTCCCAGCTAAAACACAGACAACAATAGGCAACTTTAGTAGCAATAGTTACATTTGCAACACATTTCCCAAAATTTTTGTTTGTGTCGGGAAAGTTGCGGAAATTGCCCCGCGAGATCGTCGGAGTCGCCGAAGAGGGGTAGGGTTTTTAGCGTTCTACACGCCAATGAACACCCTCACATCTATAAGGAGAAGCGCGTGTCCCATCCGGAGTTCCGTAATGTAGCCATCGTTGCCCACGTTGACCACGGCAAAACCACCCTTGTTAATGCGATGCTGGAGCAATCCGGCGTCTTCGGCGACCACGGCGAACACGGTGACCGCGTCATGGATTCCGGTGAGTTGGAGTCAGAGCGTGGTATCACGATTCTGGCCAAGAACACCGCCATCCGCCGCAAGGGTGCAGGCAAAGATGGCTCGGACTTGGTCATCAACGTCATTGACACCCCGGGCCACGCGGACTTCGGTGGTGAGGTGGAGCGCGGTCTGTCCATGGTGGACGGCGTCGTGCTTCTGATCGATGCTTCGGAAGGTCCGCTGCCGCAGACCCGCTTTGTCTTGGGTAAGGCCCTGGAGTCGAAGAAACCGGTCATCATCTGCGTGAACAAGACTGACCGCCCGGATGCACGTATCGATGAGGTGGTGGAGGAAGCACAAGACCTCCTGCTTGAACTCGGTGCAAACTTGGAAGACCCGGAGGCGGCTGAGGCGGCGGAGAATCTGCTGGAGCTGCCGGTGCTCTACACCTCTGGCCGTGCGGGCCGCGCGTCGCTGGAAAACCCGGGCAACGGTGAGTTGCCGGACAATGAGAACCTGCAGCCGCTCTTTGACGTCATTTATGACGTCCTCCCGGAGCCGTCCGCGGACGTCGATGCCCCGTTCCAGGCACAGGTCACCAACTTAGACTCCTCGTCCTTCCTGGGCCGTATTGCTCTGATCCGTGTCTACCGCGGCAGCGTGAAGAAGGGCCAGAACGTCGCGTGGGTTCACTATGACTCCGAGGGCCAGCAGCACGTTAAGAACGTCAAGATCGCTGAGCTTTTGGTCACCGAGGGCCTAGAGCGCGTCCCTGCCCAAGGCGAGGTGATCGCTGGTGACATCGCGGCCGTGAGCGGCATCGACGAAATCATGATCGGTGACACCCTGTGTGATGTTGAGGCAGTCGTGCCACTCGAGCGCATCAAGGTCGATGACCCGGCGATCTCCATGACGATTGGCGTGAACACGTCGCCGATGGCTGGCCGCAACGGCGGCGACAAGCTCACCGCACGAATGGTCAAAGCCCGCCTTGACCAGGAGCTCATCGGTAACGTCTCCATCAAGGTTCTGCCCACCGACCGTCCGGATGCGTGGGAAGTCCAAGGCCGCGGCGAAATGGCACTCACCGTCCTCATCGAGACCATGCGTCGTGAAGGCTTTGAGCTCACCGTGGGTAAGCCCCAGGTGGTCACCAAAGAGATCGACGGTACGACCTACGAGCCGTACGACCACATGGTGGTTGACACCCCGGCTGAGTACCAGGGCAACGTCACCCAGCTCATGGCCAACCGTAAGGGCCAGATGACGTCTATGTCCAACACCGGTTCGGGGGACTGGGTCCGCATGGAGTTCGATGTTCCATCGCGCGGCCTGATCGGTTTCCGCACAACCTTCCTCACTGAAACCCGTGGTTCGGGCATCGCCAACTCGTATTCCATCGAGCACCGCCCGTGGGCTGGCGAAATCAAGGGTCGCCCGACTGGCTCACTCATCGCGGACCGCTCCGGCCAGGTAACGGCGTACGCGCTGACCCAGCTGGCAGACCGTGGTGATTTCTTCGTTGAACCGGGTGCGGAGACCTACGAGGGTATGGTCGTCGGCGCGAACAACCGCGATGAAGACATGGACATCAACATCACCAAGGAAAAGAAGCTCACCAACATGCGCTCTGCCACGGCGGACGCGACGGTGACCCTGGCCAAGGCGAGGTCGCTGTCCTTGGAAGAAGCCATCGAGTTCTGCGATGACGACGAGTGCGTGGAGGTCGCGCCGGAGGCCATGCGCGTGCGCAAGGTAATTTTGAACTCCACCGAGCGCGGCAGGGCGCGTTCACGCGCAAAGCAAATGAGCAAGTAACCTGGGAGGGTATGAAGCGCCGCTGCCGTACCACCACCGCCGCCATGGCGGTCGTGATTCCAGCGGCGCTGAGCTTTGCGTGCACGGCCGACCCAGGTCCGCCACCGATCGTGGAGCAAACGGACGACCCCACATCCGCGCGTGAGAACGAGCCGCCTGCCGCACCCGCTGAGCGCTCGCAAGTCCAGGTTGCCTCGCAGCCGCTGAAGAATGGGCTTAACCCGCACGTGCTTGCCGACGAAAACTCGACCGTACAAGCCGTCGCTGATCTAGTTTTACCGAGCGTGTTCTACAACGGGGTACGGGACACCAACCTGACCCGTGACGTGCGGGAAATCCCGGTTCCGTATGACGCTCCGAGCGGAACGCAGTTTGCGGTGCGCTACGACATCGCGGATGCCGCGCAGTGGTCCGATGGCACGCCGATTACGGGCAAAGACTTCGTCTACTTGTGGCGCGGTATGCGCGTGACGCCGGGTGTGGTCAACGCCGCGGGCTATCACGCGATTTCTGACGTGCGGGTAACTGGTGCGGCGGGCAAAACGGTAGACGTGTTATTTTCCCAACCGGTCGCGCACTGGCAGGAACTTTTCACCCACTTGCTTCCGTCGCACTTGCTTGCCTCGGACAGCGCGGATTTCGCCTCGGCGTTGTCGGACACAATTCCTGCGTCCGCCGGCCGCTACCGGGTCCAGGACGTTGACCGCGGCCGCGGCACCATTACCTTGAACCGCAATGACAGGTTCTGGGGTTTCGCGCCCGCTGCGATTGATGTGGTGCGTATTAGTGATGTGCGTTCTACGGAGCAAGCTGCGGATCAGCTCCGTTCCAAGCAGATTGCGTTTCTAGATCACGTCCCTGGAGAAACGACTCGCCGCACGTACGAGCTCATTCCCGCAACCCAGGTGCGCATGGTGGACGGCCCGAGAGAACTGGGCATCAACGTCTCTGACACCTCGGACATTCTGAAAGATCCTGCTGTGCGCGCCGAGCTCGCTTCGCTTATCGACGTCCCGCTGATCGCCAGTATCGCCGCGGGACGCAGTGCCGATCTCGCATTGCCATCGACGATGGCAGCAACGTTCATCCCTGGCGCTGAAAATGACAGTGCGCTGAAGGGGATCGTCGATAAGCATCGTGCCCTGCGAATCGGCGCTGACCCCCGCGATGGCCAAGCGATGTCGGCAGCCCGGGCGATTGTGGACGCGCTGAACCAAAAGGGGATCAAGGCTGAGTCCGTGGTGAGCGATTATGCGGATTTGGTGGGGCGGCGGATGCCCGAAGGCCTCGTGGATGCTGTTGTGGCGTGGCGCGTGGGCGGGGATTCCCCGATTGATCTGGCGAGCATGCTGACGTGCGAGGAACCTCCCGTGAACACCCCAGCCTTCGATTCGACTGGGGCGGCAACCCCGTCGGCGACTGCTGGCGCTGCCGCAACCGCGGCGCGCGGGGAGCGGTGCACGCCCGAGGCTCGCCAGTTGGCCGCCGATGTGTTGTCCGGCGCGCTCCCGGCAGAGCAGGCCCGCGATGCCGTCTCCGGGTTCCTCACCCAACGTGCCGTGTGGATCCCCTTGATGCGGGAGCGTCGCGTGCAAGCCTTGGGAACCTCCATCGTGGGGCCGTCCCCGCAGCTTGCGCAGTGGGACCAGGGCCTGGAAAGCGCCGCTCAATGGCACCTTGCAACAGGTCCCTCGGGTCCGGTGGAACCAACACCAGAGGGGCAAGAGGGGCTACCAGAAGGAGAACGATGAGAGATCTAACCGGCTACCGCGTCGTCGCTGTGCATGCTCACCCCGATGATGAATCGATTTCTACAGGAGGAGCACTAGCCGATCTGGCGCGGCGCGGCGCCGACGTGCTCGTGGTGACGTGCACGTTGGGTGAAGAAGGCGAGGTCATCGGCGAGACCTACCAGGAATTGACGGTGGATCACGCCGACCAACTCGGTGGCTACCGCATCCATGAGCTCTCGCGAGCCTTGCAGATTCTGGGCGTACGGGGCGAGTTCCTGAAAGCCCCGGGTGCCTTCCGCGACTCGGGTATGGCTGGCTCTCCTGCACACGCGAACCCGCGGGCCTTTGTGAATTCCGGCGAGCGCAGCGTCAACGCACTCGTGGAGATTTTCACGCGCACGAAACCGCACCTCGTGCTGACGTACGACCCCAACGGGGGGTATGGCCACCCCGATCACATCCATGCCCACCGCATCACCCACATCGCTGCGGAAAAAGTCGGGGTACCGCGCATCCTCTGGGCAGCCCGACTGCGCAGTGAACTCGAAGCGGCATTGCCGACTAAGGCGCCCGACGGGTGGACCCTACCCGCGCCGGGTGAGCTCGACGCGGTCGATACAAGCGACACCTGGGTGGAGATGGATGCCGTGGTGTACGCGGCGAAGGTGGAGGCCATGGCCGCCCACGCAACCCAGCTGTGGATTGCGGACGGGCGCGTGAGTCCCACGAATCCCCACGATGCGCGCGTACCCCACGGTGCAGCATCATCGGATGAGACCATCTACGCTTTGTCCAACCTGATTGCTCAGCCGATCATTCGACGCGAACACTACCTCTTCGGGGCCGGTGTACCACTTGACCACGGTGCGGATCTGCTAGCGGGGATCCCTCTTTAAAATCCCACCAGAACAGTGAACACGAATACCAAGCAGCCGGGGCACGAGGCCAGGAACTACCCGCGTTCGGAGATTAGAGCCGCGCTGGTGTGGCTTTCCGTCTTCGCGCTCATGTCGGTGCTTGTAGAAGTGTCCTATCTTCCGCTGGAAATCCGAGGGTTTCCGGTTCCGCTGGCGCATCTGTTGGCATTTGGATTCACGATGGTTCTTACTAAAACGGCCCGCCTGTGGAGTCCGGCTCTCCTCATCGCAGCAACCCCGCTCCTGGCGTGGCTAGCAGGCTTTTTCCTCTTTTTCTATGCCGTGGACGTCACTTCAATGATCATGCAGTCTGAGCCTGCGCGTGCGTGGGCTTTGTTAATCGCCGGCCTAACTGGTGGCGGTTGGCCCTTAGCAGCCAAAAAATGAGATAATTGACTGCCTGTTTCGTGACAACATTTTTTAAGTCAGCTTTCTGGAGGAGTGTTACACGCTCATGACTTACATCATCGCCGAACCGTGCGTTGACGTGATGGACCGCTCGTGCGTTGAAGAGTGCCCGGTCGATTGCATCTACGAGGGGAAACGGTCCCTTTATATTCACCCAGACGAATGCGTCGACTGCGGTGCGTGCGAGCCCGCCTGCCCCGTGGAGGCAATCTTCTACGAGGACGATCTGCCTGAGGAATGGGATAAGTACTACGACGCGAACGTCGCGTTCTTTGACGATCTTGGTTCCCCGGGTGGTGCTGCCGCAACGGGGCCGCTCGACTTCGACGCACCGTTCGTTGCCAGCCTCCCACCGATGAACCAAGACTAGTTACACCCAAGGAGTCTTCATGCCGCGCACTTCGCTTGCATCGATCCTCCCGGACTTTCCATGGGACACGCTGACCAGCGTTCGCGCAAAGGCCGCCAAGCACCCAGACGGTGTGATCGATCTGACTGTCGGATCGCCGATCGACCCCGTGGACCCGGGCATCCAGCTCGCTTTGTCCGAGGCTGCAACGCTGTCCGGTTACCCGCAGACCGTGGGCACGCCCGCTCTGCGTGAGGCGATCGCTGCTGCGATGGAGCGCCGCCACGGCGTGCCTGGCATCACCGCGTCGGTGAAAGACTCCCAGCTCCTTCCGGTGATCGGCACGAAGGAAGCGATCGCGTGGTTGCCCACGGTGTTGGGTCTGCGCGGTGAAACCATCATCATCCCGGAGGTCGCGTACCCCACCTATGAGGTATCAGCCCTGCTCGCGGGGTGCACGCCCGTGCGTAACGACGACCCGGCGGCGCCCGGTGAGCCCGCCGCGCTGGTGTACCTGAACTCGCCGTCGAACCCCACCGGCCGTGTGCGTACTGCGAGTCAGCTGCGTGCCTGGGTCGAGTACTCGCGCGAAACTGGCGCAATCATTGCGTCCGACGAATGCTACTTGGGGCTTGGCTGGGACGATGAGATGAAGCCGATCTCGATCCTTCACCCGGACGTCTGCGGTGGGGATTTCACCAACCTGCTAGCGATTCATTCCTTGTCGAAGACCTCGAACCTGGCGTCCTACCGCGCCGGCTTCCTCGCGGGCGATACCGCCCTCATTACCGAACTTACGGAGGTGCGCAAGCACTCCGGCCTCATGGTTCCTGGTCCCATCCAGCACGCCATGACTGCAGCGCTTAACGACGACACGCATGAGGATCTGCAGCGGGCCGTGTACGGCAAGCGCCGCGCGGTGCTCATGCGGGCACTGATCGAAGCTGGTTTCACCATCGACCACTCTGAGGCTGGCCTTTACCTTTGGGTATCACGCACAGACGATGGCAAGGCTTTCAGCGCCGATGAACTGATTGACTGGTTCGCTGAACGCGGAATCCTGGCGGCGCCGGGCCACTTCTACGGCCCGTCCAGCAACGACCACGCCCGCCTGTCCATGACCGCGACGGATGAGAACATCGCCGCGGCCGCCGCACGCTTAGCTAAGTAGGGTTCGGTGACTTCCGCTCATTCACAGAAAGCTGGTGCAAAAGAGACCAGCAAACCGACTAACACCACTCCCACACCACGCGGGGGAAGCACGGTCGTGCGTATCCTGCCGCAGCTGCGTGAGTTCATCAAGTTCGGCGTCGTTGGCGGCTCCGGCGTGATCGTGAACCTGGCTACGGTCTACGTGGTTACCAAACTTCTTGATGCGTCGGGTATCACGGCCGACGACGTGTTTACCAGCTTGGCGGGTACACGCTTCAATATCCGCTGGTACCACGTGATCATGACCATCGCGTTCGTAGTGGCCAACACGTGGAATTACCAGCTCAACCGCTCGTGGACGTTCCGTAAGCTCCCGCAGCGGTCTTGGATCAGCGGCTACTTCCCGTTCCTCGCAACCGGCATTCTGGCGTTCCTCGTCTCCCTGACGGTCTCCACCCTGCTAATGAACCCGACTTCACTACTCGCGCTGCCGCCCGAGATCTTCGATGATTCCTCCGGCTTACGCACACGCGTCTACTGGGCAGCGGCCATCTCAACGTTGGTAGCGATGCCCGTGAACTTCGTGATCAACAAAATTTGGACCTTCGGGCGCCCGAAGGTCGTGATGGTAGACGAACACCCGTGAGCCGCTGAAGCGGCTCACGGAAAACGGCGTCAACCGTTAAATCGTCGTGAGCCGCTGAAGCGGCTCACGACGCTAGTTGTTCGAGTGGAGTTCGTCGTTAAGCTCAATGCCCTTCGCCCGCGTTGCTTCAACGGCGCCGGTGAGGGAGTTGCGGCGGAAGAGAAGTCCGTTGCGGCCGGAGAGTTCAAGTGCCTTGATGGTGACGCTGCCGTCCTCAAGCGCGTTCGCGGTGTCGAGTCCAAGCGCGGAGACCACGTCAGAAAGAACCTTTACCTTGGTGCCCGCGGTGACATACAGGCCAGCCTCGACCGTGCAGTCATCGCCCAGCGAAATACCAATTCCGGCGTTCGCGCCGAGTAGGCAGCGTTCGCCGATGGTGATGGTCTCCTTGCCGCCGCCGGAAAGGGTACCCATGATGGAGGCGCTGCCGCCGATGTCTGTGCCGTCGCCCACGATGACGCCGGCGCTGATGCGGCCTTCCACCATGGACGTGCCCAGGGTGCCGGCGTTGAAGTTCACAAAACCCTCGTGCATGACGGTGGTGCCGTCGGCCAAGTGTGCGCCAAGGCGAACGCGATCAGCGTCACCGATACGAACACCGGAGGGGACAACGTAGTCCACCATGCGGGGGAACTTGTCCACGGAGTAGACGACTACAGGGCCGCGCTGCGCGAGGCGGCCGCGCACCACCTGGAAATCAGCGACCGCGCACGGGCCGTAGTTGGTCCACACAACGTTGGCCAGCAAGCCGAAAATGCCGTCAAGGTTCGCGCCGTGCGGCTTGACCAAACGGTGGGAGAGCAGGTGCAGGCGCAGGTATGCGTCGTAGGAATCCACCGGTGCGTCGTCCAGCGATGCGATCGTGGTGGTCACCGGAACGCGGGCCACACCGCGGTCCTCATCCGGGCCGACCAGGTGGGCGAACTGCTGCGGGGTTTCTTCCAAGCGGGTGGTTCCGGTTTCCGTAACGGAGTCATCCAGCTTCGGCGCCGGGTACCACACGTCCAAGACCGTCCCGTCGTGCGTAACGGTTGCCAGGCCACGAGCAATTGCAGCAGTCATAGAGCCAACGTCCTTTTCCTGTTTTTTGGTTCTTGCTTTTTGGGATTCCTATTTGTCCGATCCTACGGGACCGGAGCCGGGATGTTGCCAATGTGAAAATTGAAACAATTTCAGACTAAAGGGGCGTTCCGTGTAAACACGAAACGCCATGCCAAAAAGGGGGGAAAATTTAGTCGCTTTCAGCGCGCACGCGCTCCCTGTCTGCCAAGGTTTGCGCATTAGCGCCGGAGTTGTGGTGAACGATGAGGCTGGCGACCACGATGATCGCGACAATCACGGCTGTGGACGCAAGCTCCAAACGGCCGCCTTGGTTAAACAGCATGAGGGTGACAAATCCGAAGATGGTAGCCAAGGTGACCCACGCCAACCAGGGGTAGCCCCACATGCGTACTTCCGTGATCTCACCAGTGCGGACCAACTCTGGGTGCAGCTTCAGGTAGGACGCAATGACACCGATCCACACGGCCAAGAGGCATCCACCCACGGCGTTGAGCAGGAAGGTCAGAAGGCCAGGCGGGCTCCAGTAGTTCAGGGCAACGGTGACAATGGCGAAGAAGATCGACAACAGCACCGCGTACGTTGGCACACCGGAAGCATTGGTCTGGTTGAAGAACTTCGGTGCGTCACCCCCGCGCGACATGGAGTACAGAAGGCGGGAGGAGCCGTAAAGCTGCGCATTACATGCTGACAGGAGCGCCATGACAATGACCACTTCCATGATGCCCACGGCACCCGGAATGTTGGCCTGTGACAGAACAGTCGTGAACGGAGACTCCGACGCGTCATCCGCTTTACCGATTTCGGAGTAGGGCAGGAGCAGAATGATCAGGAAAACAGAGCCGATGTAGAACACACCGATGCGCCAGATCGCGGAGCGAATAGCGGCGTGGACGGATTCCTTCGGGTTCTCCGACTCAGCGGCAGCGATGGTGACAACCTCGATACCGCCGAAGGCGAAGACCACCGCCAGCATCGCGGTTGCGATACCGCCGATGCCGTTCGGGGCGAATCCAACCTCAGAGAGCCTGCTGAAGCCAACCGCGTCACTGCCCGGCAGCAAACCAAAGACAAGCAGAATACCGATGATCAAAAAGGCGATGATCACCACGACCTTGATCAGGGCGAACCAGAACTCAAACTCGCCGTAGCCGCGAACAGCCATGAGGTTGATGCCGGTAAACAGGACCACCGCGATAGCCGCCGGAATCCAGGGGGCAACATCAAACCAGCCACTGATGATGAATGATGCACCGGTGATTTCCGCACCGACGATCATCATCTGCATGAACCAGTACAGCCACCCCAGCGTGAAACCACCACGCGGGCCGAAAGCTTGGTCAGCATAGGTAGCAAAAGAACCGGACGACGGCCGGGCCGCCACCATCTCAGCCAGCATCTGCATGACGCACACGGTGACAAAACCGGCGATGATGTAGGCGATGATCACGGCCGGACCAGCGGCTTGAATACCCACACCAGTTCCTAGGAACAGGCCCGCACCAATCGTGGACCCAAGGCCCATCATGGTGAGGTGGCGGGTTTTCAGCCCTTGATTGAGGCCCTCTGAATTTGTGGCCGAAGTAGCGGCCGGGGAAGCGGCGGCGTTCGCATTAGAACCCGCGGGCTGCGCAGTACTCATGCAACTTACGTTAGACCTCAGTCTTACGGTGCTTGACTACAGGGGTAGAACTATGCGGTGCCATGAAAATCGCCCAGTCTGATTCGTGGGTCACCTTGCGCGCTGGAACGTACGTATCACTTCGCCCGTCGTAAAGCACCGTGTCCGGCTCCAAGATGATGTTCGGCCCGATTTCGCACCGGTCGCCCACGTTGAGCCCAATTACGCCGGAGGAAGGGTGAATCACACAATTCGCGCCGACGCGCAGCGGCGTACGGTTGCTGTTGTCTTCACGCGCAGCCATGATCGTGGCCGACAAACCGATGTCCGTCCCGCCCTCGATCACGCAGGCGGACGACAAACGCCCTTCCACCCGCGCCGGACCAAGCGTGCCGGCGTTATAGGACACGTATCCCTCGCGGTTCACCGACGTCCCCGGCGCTAGGTACGCACCCAAGCGCACGCGCTCAGCGCCCGCGATGGTCACGCCGGACGGCACGACGTAGTCCACCATGCGCGGCAGCCTCTCAATGCCGTAAACGTGAATGGTTCCGCGACTGCGCAACTTGGTGCGCAACAACTCAAAGTCATCGGGCAAGCACGGCCCTTTATTCGTCCACACCACCGGGGTAAGCAACGACAGCGCATCGCGCATGTTCAGCTCCAGCGGCCGCACGAGGCGGTGGCTCAGCAGGTGAAGGCGCAGGTACACGTCGTGGGCATCAATCGCCGGGGAATCAAGGTCATGGATGTACGTGCGCACCGGCACTACTTCAACCTGGCGGTCGCGGTCCATGCCCACCAAGGACAACATCGAATCCGACAGTTCCCGCGCGCTCACCCTAAAGGTTCCGGGGTTCTGGCTACCAAAAATTCCCCGCACCTTCTGCGCGACCTCAGGCGCGTTGGTGTCTTCGATGAATTCAACCGAGGGGTACCAGGTATCCAGTACCGTTCCATTCGCTGCAATGTGTGCGATTCCAACCGCGTGCGCTCCCTGTGGCATAGCTTCATGCTACGTGGTGCGCGCCCCAGTTACAGTTGAAGCGTGACGCACACGCTAAACCTCGCAGGCGACCCCGTTGAGCTCTCCGCAGCTCTCATCGACATCCCCTCGCCCTCCCACCACGAAGAGACCATCGCCGACGCCATCGAGTCCGCGCTACGCACGCTTATCGACGACACACCCGTAGAACTGATCCGCCGCGGCCACACCATCGTTGCCCGCACCCACCGCGGATTCGACCAACGCGTCGTCCTCGCCGGCCACATCGACACCGTCCCGATTGCGGACAACGTTCCCCATCGCGTCCTTCGCTCCGCTCCGGACGCGGATTCTGACATTTTGTGGGGCTGCGGGTCCGTCGATATGAAGACCGGTATGGCGTGCTACTTGCATGCGTTTGCAACCCTGGCGCAGTCCCCGGACTTGAAGTATGACCTCACGCTGATCTGCTACGAAGCGGAGGAAGTCGCAGCTCAGTACAACGGGCTGGCGCAGTTGGAGCAACACGCGCCCGAGTTGCTCGCGGGTGATCTCGCGCTTCTTGGTGAACCCTCGGGTGCGATCATTGAGGCGGGCTGTCAGGGAACCATCCGCGTTTTTGTCATTGCACATGGACAACGTGCGCATTCAGCGCGAGCCTGGCTTGGCCACAATGCTGCTCATGACCTGGCGGGGGTCTTAGGGCGTATCGCTAATTACTCACCGCGCCGGGTCACCATCGCTGGGTGTGAATACCGCGAGGGCATCAACGTGGTGGGCCTAAGCGGGGGAGTGGCCACCAACACCATTCCCGATGAGGCCCGGATAACTGTGAACTTCCGTTTCGCGCCGGACCGCACTCTCGACCAGGCCAAGGCGCATCTGGAAGAAGTCTTGGCTCTTGAAGAGGCACTGGAACTAACATATGACGATGCCGTTGGTGGGGCGCTGCCTGGGCTCGATGACCCAGTAGCGCAGGGGCTGGTGCGAGCGGTTGGCGGCAATTACCGAGCGAAGTTCGGATGGACGGATGTAGCGAGGTTCTCTACCCTGGGAATTCCCGCCGTGAACTTCGGTCCCGGAGACCCGGGGTTTGCGCACAGGAAAGATGAGCAGTGTCCTATCGATCAGATTCGTACGGTCTCAGACACGCTGCTGACTTACTTGACCAGCTAAATTACCAACTATCAGATGTTAGAGAGGACCCTTCGTGGCCCCACAGATCACGCCTCGGCCGAAGAAAAGCACGTATTCCAGCCCGGGATCGAGCCCGAAGTTGGACCGTACACTCACAGGTCCCATCCTGCAGCGTGGGCAGAAGGACAACTCAACGTCCACCTATGACCAGCGTTTGCTGGAGATGCGCGCTGACCATGATTGGAAGCACGCTGATCCGTGGCGCGTGATGCGGATCCAGAGTGAGTTTGTCGCTGGATTTGATGCTTTAAGCGAACTGGGCAAAGCCGTCACCGTATTCGGTTCTGCGCGCCTGGAGGAAGGCACGAAGGAATACGAGCTTTCCCGAAAGCTCGGGTCCGCGCTGGTGGAAGCCGGATACGCAGTGATCACCGGCGGCGGCCCAGGATTGATGGAAGGCCCCAACCGCGGCGCGCACGAAGCGGGCGGAACATCGGTTGGCCTGGGCATCGAGCTGCCTTTCGAGCAGGGACTGAACCCGTGGGTCGATCTGGGACTGAACTTCCGCTACTTCTTTGCGCGCAAGGTCATGTTCCTCAAATACTCCCAGGCGTTCATCACGCTTCCCGGCGGATTCGGCACCTTGGATGAAGTCTTCGAGGTTTTGTGCATGGTCCAAACAGGCAAGGTCACAAACTTCCCGATCGTGCTCATGGGCACCGACTTCTGGGGCGGTTTGGTGGACTGGATCCGTAACCAGCAGCTTGCCCGTGGTCTTATTTCCCCAGGTGATGACGAGCTATTTTTGATTACGGATTCGGTGGATGAGGCCATCGAGTACATCGTAGAAGCGCACAAGCGCCTTCGCGAGGAGTCGGAAAACCGGCTTCGTGAGGAGCGCGAGTAGCGTCCGTGGGAAACCTTGCCGCCGTCATGGCGATCATCAACCGGACCCCGGATTCGTTCTACGACCGGGGGTCTACGTATGAAATGGACGCAGCCTTAGCGCGTTGCCGTGAAAGCGTGGATGACGGTGCCAGCATCCTTGATGTCGGGGGAGTGAAAGCAGGCCCGGGTGATGCGGTCGATGAGGATGAGGAAGCCTCGCGCGTCGTTCCATTGATCCGGCTCGTTCGCGAGCAACACCCCGACGTAGAAATCTCCGTCGATACGTGGCGCGCGTCTGTCGCAGAGAAGGCGATTGAGGCTGGCGCGACGCTGATTAATGACACATGGGCGGGCTTTGACCCTGATCTGGTGCGTGTCGCGGGCTCCCACGGCGTGGGCTATGTGTGCTCCCACACCGGCGGTCAGACGCCGCGGACGCGCCCGCACCGAGTGCACTATGACGACGTAGTCGCCGATGTTATTGAGCACACCACGCGCCTTGCTGAGTCAGCTGTTGATGCGGGTGTGCCTGCTGAATTCGTGTTCATTGATCCGACGCACGATTTTGGGAAGAACACATTCCACGGCCTTGAGCTTCTTCGCCGTATCGACGAGGTGGTGGCGACGGGCTGGCCAGTACTGATGGCGTTGTCGAATAAGGATTTCATCGGTGAGACCCTCGATCGGGACGTCGCTGACCGCGTCGCCGGATCTTTGGCTGCCACGGCATGGTGCGCAGCGAAGGGTGTCGCGGCGTTTCGTGTTCACGAGGTACGCGACACTATCGACGTGATCCGCATGACTGCGGCGATAACCGGGGACATGGCGCCGCTGAACACCATCCGGGGGTTGGCGTGAACATATCCGTGGTCATTCCCGCCCTCAACGAAGAGGAGACGGTTGCCCACGTTGTGGATGTGGCGCGATCGTCGCGCGCCAATGAAGTGATCGTTGTCGATTCGGATTCCACGGACGCTACTGCACAACGGGCATCGGATGCTGGGGCGAGAGTTGTTAACTGGCGTGAGATTGCCCCTGAGATTCCGGTCCGCCCGGGCAAAGGGGAAGCTCTCTGGCGCGGGGTAAAAGCTGCCACCGGGGACGTAATCGTCTTCATTGATGCGGACGTGACCAACGTTGAGCCGTGGTGGGTGGATGAATTAGCCGCGCCGTTTGAAGCCCCCGACGTCCAGCTGGTCAAAGCGAACTACACTCGTCTGCTTCGCGGCGCTCCTGGCGGAGGGCGGGTGACTGAACTCACCGCGAAGCCGCTCATCCACACTCTCTTCCCGCACCTTGGCCACATTGAGCAACCCCTGGGAGGGGAGTACGCGATACGTGCTGAGACTGCATTGCGTTTACCGTTCGTGGATGGTTACGGCATCGACGTTGGCCTTCTTCTTGATATCAGCACGCGATTTTCGGCTGCAAGCATTGGACAAGTCGATCTGGGCCAGCGGACTCACCGCAACCGCCCGATTAGTGAACTCAAGCCCATGGCGGAGATCGTTGCCCGCACGATTATGAACCGCGCCGAGGTAGCAGGAGTGGAGATCAGCCAGCGGCCGCCGTGGCGCTAAACTCAGAGCCATGCTTTCGTGGATCTTGCTCATCGCTGTCGTATTCGTCTTCGCCATTCTGGGGATCTGGGTATCGGCAGGGCTTTTCGGACGTGGAGAAGCGCTTCCCCCATTGGATGAGCCGGCGAAGGTCATTGAATCCAACCGCCGCGCGGTTGACGAGGGCCGTATTGATGACATTGTTTTGGAAGTCGTGCCCCGCGGATACCGCCAAGATCAAGTAGACGCGCTTATCGCACAATTGACTCGGACGGAATCGGTCGGGACGGAATCGGTCGGGACGGAATCGGTCGGGACGGAATCGGACAGGACGGAATTGTTCGAAACGGAATCGGCCGAACCGACTGCCGCAAAGGTGCCGTCCGTTGATGCCGCCGACGCCCAGCCTGCTGCTGTCGAAAAATCGGTAGAATAGGGGCATATTTTGTTCGAAGTTATCTAAGGGAGATCGTCATGGCAGCGATGAAGCCGCGTACCGGTAATGGTCCGATGGAAGCAGTGGAAGAAAGCCGCAAGATCGTGATGCGCATTCCCTCGGACGGTGGCGGTCGCCTTGTTGTGGAGCTGAACAAGGAAGAGGCGTCTGAGCTGGGCCAGCTCCTTCTGGATGTCGCTGGGGAGTAATGCTCAAAGACATCGTTGACGTCCTCGCCGATCCAGCGGATGGAACGCTGCTGCGTGGCGCGGACGATTTTGCACGGCTAGTTTCTGATTCGGGTCACTCCTATGACGTAGCTAAGCAGGGCTACGTCACTTTGGCCTCTGGAGCAGGTCTTAACCGGCTCTTCGTGTTTTAGAGTGCGTTGATCTTGGGTTGGAGGCCTCCGGAGTGGATTAGGCACCGCAAGATGTAGTGGTTGATGTTGCGGAATCCGAGGGCGATGCCGCGGAGGTGCTCGAGGCGGCCGTTGATGGCTTCGACCGGGCCGTTGGAGGCGCCGATGTCGAAGAACGCGAGGATGTCGGCGCGGCGTTTGTGCAGGGTACGACCGAGTTGGGCGAGTTCATCAAGCCCGGCTTGTCGTAGCCCGCGCAGCCGGTTGATCAACCGGCGCATCTTCGTTTTCGCGCGGGTCTTGTTCGGGTCTTCGTAGCAGTCGATGATCTCCTGGTACACCAGCCACGTTTCTTGCAGCACGGCGTAGTCGTCGTCGTAGTTGAACAACACATCCAGGCGGTGCTGCTGCTCACCGGTTAAAAAATCGATGCGGGTGAGCATGGTGCGGCGGTTTTTATATAACGGGTCGTTGGTTCTGCCGCGCCTGCCGTAGGTTTCACGCTGCAGCCGCTGCCGACACGCGGTGACTTTGTCGCCGGCAAGACGCACCACGTGAAACGGGTCCATCACCCGCCTGGCCTGAGGCAGGGCTTCATCGGCTGCGGTGGCGTAACCCTGAAACCCGTCCATGGTGATCACCTCCACCTGGTCGCGGAAGATTTTCGGACGTTGGTTGATCCAGCGGGTGAGCACTTCGGCGCTTCTGCCCGGGATGACATCAAGCAACCTGGCCGGTTGGCCGGTGTGCTGGTAAGTCATGTCCACGATCACGGTGACGAACCCGCCGCCGGCAGCCTTGCGGTTGTGGGCCCACTTGTGCTCGTCAACCCCGATGACGCGCACCCCGGCCAAGTGGTCGGGGTCGGCGACGAGGGCTCTGGCCATGGACAATGCGAGATCGCATGTCAGCTGCCAGCTAATCCCGAGTGCTTTGGCGGTGGCGGCAACGCTCATCCGGTCGATCGCTAAGCGCTGCAGGATCCAGCGCACCACCCGGTGGGTGACCTTCGAGCGGTCATCAGCGCAGGAAAGCGAAGCCCGGAAAATCTGCTGGGCGCAGGAATCGTTGCTGCATAGATACCGCGGCACCCGCACCCGCAGCCGGGTGGGAAACCCGACCACCGGCAGATCCACCAGTTGCCGGTAGGTGTGATCGCGCAACAAGCCCGGTTGCTGACACGACGGGCAGGCATTGATCGGGTCGAGCGTTTCACAGTCGATAACGGTGCACTCGTCGTTGTGCGCGGCATTGGTGATCGCCAACCCAAGCTCCGCGGTGCGGCAAATGGTGTCGGCGACGATGTTGGAACTAGGCTGCATACCAGGGTCCTTGTTGGGTTGTGGATTGGCTTGAACACCTAAATCCTTAACCCAGCAAGGACCCCCACATCTTGTGCAACACCCCAGCACCCCAAGAAACGACCAACGCACTCCCAATCACGAAGAGCCTCTTAACCACTCCGGCGATAGTGCCGAAATGATTGCGTCGCGCGAAGCATTCTTGTCCCGCGGACACTTTTCCCCGTTCGTGGAGACTGTCACCGATCGGGTCATTGACGCAATTGACCGCCTAGATCCTGATGGCAGCGCGGCACAAGCTCCCACCATTTTGGAAGTCGGCGCTGGCACTGGCTACTACTTGGCCCACACGCTCGATTCGATTGAGGATGCTCGGGGTGTTGGGATCGACATTGCCGTGCCGGCTGCGAAGCTCCTTGCCAAAGCGCACCCGCGTTTGGGTGCTGTCGTAGCTGACGTGTGGGATGGTCTACCCATTCGTGATGAATCCATTGATGCCATCACCGTCATCTTTGCCCCGCGAAATCCCGCTGAGTTTGCACGAGTGCTACGCCCCGGCGGCGAAGTAATCGTGGTCACGCCTCAACAGGGTCACCTGGATGAGTTGCGTGAGCCCCTGGGGATCTTGGGTGTGGAACCGGGGAAGATGGAGCGCATGGTGGAACAAGCTCAGGAGTACCTGCGGCTTGATGGTGAACCAGAGGTCATGAACATCCCGATGCAGCTTGACCGTGAGTCCATCGCCGCGCAGGTGGGGATGAGTCCCTCCGCGCGGCACATTGAACCGGAGACGTTGCGGGATCGCGTAGAAGCGCTGCCCTCCACTCTGAGCGTGACGGCGCGCGCCCATTTGACGCGCTTTAGGAAGGCGTAAGATACTCTTCACTCTGTACTAAATCCGTTTAGTCTGCGCGGAAAGAGTAGGTGTCATGCCAAAACCCGTGGGTCATCCAGGGCGCTACGTACCCGGCCTAGACGGCCTGCGCACGATCGCAGTTCTGCTGGTTGTTGGCTATCACATGAACCTACCTGGATTCGCGGGTGGTCTTCTTGGTGTGGGTGTGTTCTTCACACTGTCGGGCTACCTGATTACGGCGAATTTGGCGCGGTCCTACTTTGACCGCGGGGATTTGAACTTGGGCCAATTCTGGGTTCGAAGGTTCAGACGTCTCATGCCGGTCATGGTCGTGACCGTCGTTGTTGTGACGATACTGTGCTTGATTTTTGAGCCCTCGGCGATGGGGAAGAGGGGACCGGAAGCACTCTCTTCACTGTTTTATGTGAACAACTGGCACACGATCATCCAGGGCGATTCCTACTTCAACAGGTTCGCCGGTTTAGGCCCGCTGGATCACATGTGGTCGCTGTCGATTGAAGAGCAGTTCTATCTCCTGTGGCCGGTGGTTCTCACGGCTTTGTTCTTCCTGCTGCGTAGGCCGTGGGCCGTGACTGTGGCGACGACGGTGCTTGCCCTGGTGTCGTTTGCGTGGATGAGTTACCTCGTTGAACCGGGGATGGACCAGACCCGCGTGTACGAAGGCACGGATACGCGTGCTGGTGGCCTGCTCCTTGGCGCAGCATTGGCGATTTGGTTCGGCTACCGGCGCTCGCGCGGAAAGCCCGTCGTTGCACCCGAGTGGGCTGCTGGTCTGCTGGGTGCGTGCGGGCTCATTGTGATTCTCACGATGGCCGTTCGCGTGGAACGAAATGATTTGTTCCTTTACCACTCGGGCTTCCTCATCTTGAGTCTCGCCACGGTCCTCGTCATCGTTGCGGTTTCCAACCAGCGATCGATCTGGGCGGCAGCCCTTGGTTGTTTACCAATGCGGTGGATCGGTGAGCGTTCGTACGGAATCTATTTGTGGCATCTGCCATTCATTTATTTCCTCCCCACTGCGTGGATCACCAACCACCGCTGGTGGAGCGCCCTCTTTGTCACGCTGGCGTCGACCGCCCTGGCGGCGGTGAGCTGGACTCTGTTTGAAGACCCGATTCGCCGCAACGGCTTTTTTGCTCACATGCGCAAGGCGTTACCCGCCAAGGAGCGCTTCGCGCCGTTGACCACGGGTGCAATCATCGCCCTGCTTGGTCTCGTCAGCATCGGCGCAGCTCCGCTCGTGGGCGGACACACCGCTCCTGCTAACCAAAAAGGTCAAGCGATGGAGCTGCCAGAAGGGACCGGCGGTGGGCGTGTGACGCGCGATCAGCCGAAGGACACCGCGGACACCGCGGGATCTACCTCTCAGTGGGGCAAGCAACCCGCTGACACGCTCATGATGTGTGAGGAAGTCGTCCATGTCGGTGACTCGACGTCTCTTGGGATGTTCAATCCAGAGCTACTGCCAGCGGGAGCCCCGGTGGCATCGGACCGCTACCTAGATAAAGGCGCGGGCGCTGTGCAAACGAGTGTCTTCGGTGCGCGTGCAACGAACCTCGGCTTCTCCACGCCGGACGGGCAGGTTTACCCATCGGCGATCGAGTCAGCTACGGAGCTAAAGAACCGTGGCGTGCCGGAAGACACATGCTGGGTGATCGCGACTGGAGTCAACGATGCCGCCAATGTGGATGCGGCCGGCGGTGGCCCAGACATGATCGCGGACATGGAAAAGAACATCCGCAAAATGTTGGACATCCTCGACGGGGATCGCGTGATGTGGCCGACAGCGGCGACGGGTACGCCGTCGGATATGTACTACGCGAATGAGAACATGAAGGTGTTCAATGACACCTTGCGTCGGGTGGCAAAGGATTACCCGAACCTAGTCATCTTCGACTGGGCGTCGGAGGCCCGCGCCCACTTGGATTGGTACCTCGAAGGCGACGAAGTCCACTACAACGCCATCGGCAATGACCAGCGCGGCATCCGTTTCGCAGCAGCACTGGCGAAGGCGTTCCCGCGCGGCGTGGATGAATCCACCCGCCCGCGCGGCGCAGTGGTGAGCTCAGGCGTGAACTAAGAACTGGCTCGAATCAAAAACGGGCGCGGTTACCGTACGCCGCGGCGCCATTCGTTGTTGATTACGGCGTCGCCTTCCGCGGTGACGCGAATGCCGCTGGTGCCGCCTTCGGGCCAGAAACGGCTGGACATTGTCACTGCGCCGCCGCCGGCGAAGACTTCAATGGTCGAGCCATCAACGACGATGGTGATGTTGTCCTCATCGTCCTCTGTAAGCGTGGCGTACACCGCCTCATCGTCGTGGCGGTCAAGCGTTATGCCGTCACCGGAGTGGATGATCGTTGCGGCTGGATTTCCGTTGCCGTCCAGAATCTCAGCGGTGATGGCGGAGCCGACAGGAATTTCACACAAGCCGGTCCACATGGATGCGCGCTCAGATTCGCTGACTGCGTTTGGCAGTCCCGTCGACGGGGTTTGGTAGAGGCGCCCGTCGGCAAGCGTGAGAACGCGGGGGAGAGATAGAGCGTTCGCCCAGCCTTCGGCCTCCCAGGTGGGCTGGGTGGTCGGATCGCCACCGCGGCCGGTGGGAGCCAAAAGACCAAAGATGAAAGCCTTGCGCAGGCGGCGGTCTTGGCTGAACACGCCGGGGACGACGTTGGTGCTGCGTGGGCGAGTGAAATCGTGGCCGTAGTCGATGCGCTGGAACGGCGTGATCACGTCATAGGTGGCACCGTTCAACGTGCCCACGAGGTAGCCGGAGAGGTCCGAGTGGTCGCGCTCCTGGGTGATGAACAGCACGTCGCGGATTTCACCGTTAACCTCATCGCGCAAGCGGATGAGGCGGGGAGCGACCATGATCACGTCGTCGGGCATGCCGGTTTCACCATTGAAAGTCAACGGGCCGACGACGGACCAGGAGGAATCATCGGAGGAACTCAGCACAACCGGCGTTGGACTTTCATCCGGGCCGGAACTCGCTAGCATCAGCCAGCCGGTTTGGCCTTGCTCCCGGTTGTCGTTTTCTTCCCAATCGGGAACCACGCACGGGGAGCGGAAGCGGGTGAGCGGACCACGGTCTTCCACTACGGCGCCGAGGCGGTTCACACCCTCGTCGATTTGCAACTCGTCGTCAATCTCGTCGCACAACTCGTCGATATCCTCCACGCGCGCGACCTGGATCGAGTAGCCAGCGGCGGTCTCCGACGTGAAGTACAGGTCCACGTGATTGTCCGAAGCGACAACGGATCCAGCGTAGACGTTCGTCTCTCCGCCAACGGGAGCGATCACGTCGTTGCACTCGTAGAAGTCATACGGCGTGTTTTCTGAAACCTGGTGGGCCCACCGCGTTGGAGCGCCCGGTGTGGGTTCGTACTGGTAGAACATGTGCCAGTGGTCAATTTCTAAGGCATCAGGCTCACCAACGACGTACCGCAGCATGCCTGCCGCCGCGTCCAAAATGCCGGACTCCGCGGTGACGTGAAGCTCAGGGCGCCATCCAGTGCTCACAGTTTCTCCTCGATGAATCTTCGATGTGCAGGGTGCAAAGCCCTCTTAGCAGGCCAAAGCGCGTACTCGAACCGCGTACGCAGGCCAGGGAAAAGGACAACTTTTTCCTAGAGTAGCGATTTGTAGACTTCTACGGTGTCAGCCGCGATCGAATCCCAGGTGAACTCCGCCTTGACCCGCTCTAGTCCGGCCGCGGCGTACCGTTTGGTGGTTTCCGCGTCCTCGGCCAGCGCGTTGACTGCGGCGGCGAGGTTCTGCTCAAACCCGGTCTCATCGTCCGGGGTGTAATCAACCAAGGTGCCGGTTTCTCCGTCCACAACAACCTCGGGGATTCCACCCACGCGCGAAGCAACGACCGCAGTGCGGCACGCCATGGCCTCCAGGTTCACGATCCCCAGCGGCTCATACACCGATGGGCAAACAAAGATGTCCGCGATGGAGTAGATCTCGCGGATCTTCTCCTTCGGCAGCATGTCCGTGATCCAGTGAACGTGGTCGCGGGTCTCCCTCAATTCGTCGACAAGCTTCTGCGTCTCTTCCGCGATCTCCGGGGTGTCGGGAGCGCCCGCGCAGAGGATCAGCTGGATGTCTTTGTCAAAGTCTTGCGCGGCTTTGACCAGGTGGGGCACGCCTTTCTGGCGCGTGATGCGGCCCACGAAGGCAACGATGGGTCGGTCTAGATCAAGCCCAAGCTTATCGACGATCGATTCCTCACCGTCTTCGGCCGCAAGCGGATCGACTGGGTACCAATCAGCAGTGTCAATGCCGTTGAGGACGATGTGCACCTTAGATTCGTCGATACGCGGGTAGGCCTCCAAAATGGAACCTTTCATGCCGCTGGAAACCGCGATGACCGCATCTGCGTTTTCCATCGCGTTTTTCTCGCTCCACGACGAAATGTCGTACCCACCGCCAAGCTGCTCACGCTTCCACGGGCGATCCGGCTCCAAGGAGTGAGCCGTGACCACGTGGGGGATGCCGTGCAGCAGACCGGCGAGGTGGCCGCCCAGGCCCGAGTACCACGTGTGGGAGTGAACCACGTCAACGTTGTTGGCAGCGTGCGCCATGCGCAACCCCGTCGACAGGGTCTTGATTGCCCCGTTGGCGTCTTCCAGCTCTGGGTCGACGCCGTGCACGTACACGTTGGCCTCATCGCGCGGCGCGCCCATGCAGTGCACATCCACCTCAACCCCATCGAGCTGACGCATGAACCGCGTCAACTCTGTGACGTGAACACCCGCGCCGCCGTAGATCTCTGGCGGGTATTCCTTTGTAAGCATCCCAACTTTCAACGCCTGGCCCTCCTTGGGCTGCGAATCTGACGTGTGTCCATCACCGGTGTGTGCGCTCATACATCCGAGACTAGTGAATTATTCGCGCCGGGCTCGTGCAGCGCCGAGCAAACTTCAATAGGCTGGGGAAGTGTGAAAAGCCAGCCAAACGTCTTCGCCATTGTTCTCGCCGGCGGGGAAGGCAAGCGCCTGTTCCCGCTCACCGCTGATCGCGCAAAGCCTGCCGTCCCCTTCGGCGGCAACTACCGCCTGATTGACTTCGTTCTATCCAACCTGGTCAACGCCGGTTACATGCGCATTGCGGTGCTGACCCAGTACAAGTCACACTCGCTTGACCGCCACGTTGCAACGGCGTGGAACTTCTCCGGCCCGACCCACCAGTACATCGCCTCCGTGCCCGCGCAGCAGCGCCTGGGCAAGCGTTGGTACCAGGGTTCTGCGGACGCGCTGTTGCAGTCGCTGAACCTGATCTACGACGAAATGCCGGACTACGTTCTGGTCTTCGGTGCTGACCACGTCTACCGCATGGACCCATCCCAGATGGTCCAAAACCACATCGAATCCGGCAAGTCCTGCACCGTCGCCGGCATCCGCGTCCCGCGCGAAGAAGCATTCGCCTTTGGCTGCATCGAAAGCGATGAGGACGGCACGATCACCAAGTTCCTGGAGAAGCCGAAGGACCCGCCGGGAACCCCGGATGACCCGAACATGACCTATGCGTCCATGGGTAACTACATCTTCTCCACTGAGGCACTGATCCAGGCGCTCAAGGACGATGAGCAAAACGAGCGCTCGGACCACGACATGGGTGGGGACATCATCCCGTACTTCGTGGAGAAGGGTGACGCGAACGTCTACGACTTCTCCGGTAATGAGGTCCCGGGTGCCACCGACCGAGACAAGGGATACTGGCGCGACGTTGGTACTGTTGATTCTTTCTACGACGCCCACATGGACCTGATCAGCGTCCACCCGATCTTCAACCTCTACAACAAGTCGTGGCCAATCCACTCCACTGAGGATGACAACCTGCCGCCGGCCAAGTTCGTCCGCGGCGGCATCGCACAGGAGTCCATCGTCGCGCCGGGCTCGATCATCTCGGGCGCGACAGTGCGCAACTCCGTACTGTCCACTGACGTGATCATCGAAGAGGGCGCCACCGTTGAGGGCTCGGTGCTCATGCCGGGCGTGCGCGTGGGACGCGGTGCAGTCGTGCGCCACGCCATCTTGGACAAGAATGTCTACGTCTCTGACGAAGAGATCATCGGCGTGGACGAGGCCCGAGACCGCGAACGCTACACCGTCTCCGACAACGGCGTGGTCGTAGTCGGCAAGGGCGAAGTCATCGGCCAACCACACCTTGGCTAGCTTTTCAAGCTAGCCAAGGTGTGGTCATCATCGAAAGCGACGAGCTGATCGAAGCTCTAGGCCAGCCCCGCGCGGGCTGGCCTTTTTTCGGCTTTACCGGCGGGTGATCAGCGTCAGGCCGGAATCCAACGGCAAGCGTGTGACCACTGCGCCTTCGAAGGAATCCGCATAGTCATTCGCGCTGCGTGCGGCGATCGTGTCGCGGTCGATGCGTGAGGCGTCGGCCACCGTGCCGTCGAGAAGCGATTGCGCAAGAACCAGCGTGCCGCCGCGCGTGAGCAGCGGCCACACCGCGTCGATGGTGGCCTGCATATCCACTGGTTCCACATCGGCGTAGATCAGGTGGTAAGAATCCGCGGCGAGGCGCCCGAGAACATCGAGGGGGGTCGCGGGCAAAAAGCGTGCGCGCGAGGGGCTGTATCCCGCGTCGCGGAACGACGTCTTGGCACGAGCATGGCGGTCCGCATCGGGGTCAATGCACGTCACGGTCGCTTTGTCCGGGAGGCCGGCGAGCATGTGCAGGCCAACCACGCCCGCGGACGGGGTGATAGCAACCGCCCCGGTACCGGTTCCGGCTGCGGCTCCGGAGGCTGCGAGGGTGCTGAGGAGACCACCGACGACGGGGGAGGGGGCCGCGAGTCCACGTTCGGTGGCCTCCGCCCGCGCGGCGGCGATGGCAGCACCCAGTGCGGAGGCGTCCGCATCCTGCGTGTTCATGTGAAGGCGGCTCTCGATGTACGAATTCATTGACGTAAATGCAGTCTCACTCACACCTGCCATCTTACTGTTAGCGGATCGTTATATTTGCCCAGGGAATTCGCATGTCCGCCGCTGGATTCCCAAGGTGCAATGGGTCACAATGTTGTCATGCCCGCTGACGCTCATGACCGCCCCACACACTCCCACGCAGCAGACCTCACCGGAGAACCCGCGGAGGAGTTGACCGGGACCGCGGCATTCGACGCGGGAGTGGGGGCGATGCCGAGCTGGTCGGAGATCGTAGCTGAACACGCAGACAGCGTCTACCGCTTGGCGTTTCGTCTCAGCGGCAACCAGCAGGACGCGGAAGACCTGACGCAGGAGACGTTCATGCGCGTTTTCCGCAATCTGAAGTCCTACAAGCCGGGGACGTTTGAGGGCTGGTTGCACCGCATCACCACCAACCTCTTCCTAGACATGGCGCGCCGCCGAAGCAAGGTTCGCATGGAGGCGCTCCCGGAAGACTATGAGCGCGTACCCGGTAACGATATGACCCCTGAGCAGGTCTATCAGGTGGCCAACTTGGATCCTGCTTTGCAAGACGCTCTGGATGAGCTCAGCCCGGAATTTCGCGTCCCCGTCGTCCTGTGTGACGTCGTGGGGATGAGCTACGAAGAGATCGGCAAGACCCTTGGCGTGAAGATGGGCACGGTGCGCTCTCGCATTCACCGCGGCCGCAGCCAGCTCCGCGCAGCCCTTGAAGCCAAAGCTCAGCACAGCGCCGCGACCCGTGAACTGATCCGCTCCTACTAGCATCTACCAGCCTGGTGCCATGAGTAGTTCACATCGACGCCACTTCGACTCCACGGAACACGTCAGTGCGGAAGCCATCGCCGCGCTTATCGACGACGAGTTGTCACCCACCGCCGCCCATCGAGCGCGTGTCCACATCGTTTTGTGCGAATCCTGCCGCAACGACGCCAATGCACAACGCTACGCAGCCGAAGCAGTGCGTAATCACAACGTGGAAGAAGGACTGAGGGCGCCGAGGGGACTCGTCGATAAGCTTGCGCAAATTTGTGAAACCGAGCAGCCCGCGGCGCGGAAGCGGAGTCTCAAGGACCTGCCGGGCCTGTCGGGTTTGTTCAAATAACGCCATGTGGTTGCCTGCCGGGGCGAAGAGTAAGGTAGAAAACCGTGTTCAGCAGCATCGGATGGGTAGAGATCTTCGTGGTGATCATCGCGGGTCTCATCATCATCGGACCCGAGCGCCTACCCGGCGTGATCCTGGATGTCCGCGCCGCCATCTTTGCCGCCCGCAAAGCGATCAACAACGCTAAAGCCGAGCTCAGCGGCGAATTCGACGGCGAATTTGATGAGTTCCGCAAGCCCATCACTGCCGTGACCGAATACGCCGCGATGGGGCCCAAACGCGCCATCGCCAAAGTGCTGTTCGATGAAGAAGGCGAATTCCTCGACCAATTCGACCCGCGCACCGCTCTAGGGGATGCCCCGAAAACCGCCATGAACTCGGATATGCCCGAGTCCTCCGTGGACGCCGCGAAGAAGGCGGATGCCCAGGATGGTGCTGCCGCTGCCTCCTCCGCCGCCTCCGCCTCTTCCGCTGCCGCGGCAGGCGAGCCGGCCCGCAGCGAAGAGAACGATATGGCCCTGATGAAGACGGAATACACCCCCACCCAGCCGATGGCGAAGAACCCGTACCGCCGCCGCCGTCACCAGCCGGGTCTGCGCACGAAAGTTGACCCGCCAGCTAACCAAACACCCGCGTCCGGCGGGCAGGGAACCACAGAATCAGGCGGATCAGGCGGATTCTCCTGGGCCGACATCACCTAAGTCCTGCGAAAACGTCTGTGGTGGCGTGCGCGCCCGTCCCCGCACTCTCGCCCGCATCCGAGGCCGCTGTTTAACCGCTACGGTCGATCGCCTTGGTTGCCCTCTTTTCTGAGTGGCGCGGCCACTCAAGAAAATTCTCTGATCGCGACCTGCGGGTTTCCGCATCAACTATCGCTGAGTGGCTTGGCCACTCAAGGAACCGCTTTGCTTAGATCGAAATGTCGAGCCGTTGGGCGGACCGATCGAGCCGTCGGGCCCGTACCCTCGCCCGCATCCGAGGCCGCTGTTTAACCGCTACGGTAGATCGCCTTGGTCGCCCACTTCTCTGAGTGGCGCGGCCACTCAAGAGAATTCTTTGTTCGCGACCTGCGGGTTTCCGTATCAAATATCGCTGAGTGGCTCGGCCACTCAAGGAACCGCTGTGCCTAGATTGAAATGTCGAGCCGTGGGGCCCACCGATCGAGCCGTTGGATCGACCGATCGAGCCGTACGAATCGTGCAAAATCTGACCTGGGCTTTTGCAGCAAACGGATCGATCGTAAAGACAACCGATCGATCGCCAATTTCAACGGATCGATCGCCGGTTTAAACGGCTCGATCGCCGCTCGTATGGATAGGGTCTGCAGCCGGGCGCGGGGTGGCGCAGGGCGATAGGCAGCGAGTGGCGGGGGGAGGGGGCCGGCGTGGCAGGCGGGGGGAGGGGGCTGGCGGGGGAGGCGGGGGACTGGCCGTTTACTTGACGCCGAGGTTGAGGCTCTTGCCGGCCAGCGAATCGCGGCGAACCATCAAGGTGTTCGCGATCTCGGTGATGGCTTTGCCGGTGGGAGAGTCGGGGGCCGATAGGGCGATTGGAGTTCCATGGTCGCCGTGGGCGCGCAGTTGCGGGTCCAACGGAACGGATCCAAGCAACGGGATGTCTTCGCCGAGGATCTCGGTGAGACTCGTGGACACTTGCTCACCACCGCCGGAGCCGAAGACGTTGATGGTGGTGCCGTCGTCAAGCACCATCGCGGACATGTTCTCAATGACTCCCGCAACCTTCTGGTGGGTCTGCTGGGCGATGGAGCCGGCGCGCTCAGCGACTTCAGCTGCTGCGGCTTGCGGCGTGGTTACGATGAGGAGCTCCGCGTTGGGGAGCAGTTGTGCCACGGAGAGCGCGATGTCACCCGTTCCCGGCGGCAGGTCGAGGAACAAAACGTCCAGGTCGCTCCAGTAGACGTCGGTGAGGAACTGGGAAACCGCACGGTGAAGCATTGGCCCGCGCCAGACAACTGGTGCGTTTCCTTCGACGAACTGGCCGATGGAAATGTGGCGCACGCCGTGGGCGATCGGCGGGAGGATCATTTCATCCACAACGGTGGGGCCCTGATCGGCTGAGCCCATGAGACCTGGGATGGAATGGCCGTAGACGTCCGCGTCCAAGATCCCGACGCTCAACCCCTTGGCCTGCAGCGCAGTGGCTAGATTCACCGTCATAGAGGACTTGCCGACGCCACCCTTGCCGGATGCCACCGCAAAGATCCGCGTGGTGGAACCATCCTGCGTGAACGGGATGACTGGGTCGGCCTTGTCCGCTTTCAACCGCTGGGCAAGCGCGCGCCGCTGCTCATCGCTCATGACGTGCATGGTGACGCTGACCTCACCGACGCCTTCGATTTCTTCGACGACTGCTCGGACGTTCGATTCGATCGTGTTGCGCATCGGGCAGCCGGGGATGGTCAAATAAATCCCCACTGCGACGTCGGCACCGTCGATCCGGACGGATTCCACCATGTCGAGCTCCGTAATCGGCTTGCCGATCTCCGGGTCATCGACGCGCGCCAACGCATTACGCACTGCGGCTTCGGACACTGTTGCGGGGTGTGAAGAAGAGGTAGCCATCGCCCGCAAGTATAAGACGCGCTTGTAAGTCAGACCGTTAAGGCCCTTTAAGGCTCAGTAATATGGGAACGGTACTACCAAGAAAACGAAAGGTTAGCCATGTCCAACCCTGCATACGCCACCCAGCAAAACAATCAGATAGCTAAGCAAGCCGGCATTGCACTAGAACGTCCCTCCGGTTGGCCCGTAGCGAGTTTCCGCTCATACTCCGATGCGCAAGCTGCAGTCGACGGGCTGTCGGACCGCCAATTCCCGGTTGAAGCGCTGACCATCGTCGGCGTTGACCTGATGCAAGTTGAGAAAGTCACCGGCCGCCTCACCTGGCCGCGCATTCTTGGCGCCGGTGCTTTGTCCGGTTTGTGGCTTGGTCTTTTCGTGGGCCTTTTGTTCATGCTCTTCGGCGAGCCGTTTTTATCCCTGATCTCCGCATTGCTGATCGGTCTGATCTTTGGTGTCGTCTTCGCCGCAATGAGCTACTGGTTGACCAACGGTAAGCGCGATTTCTCCTCCGCCACCGCCATCGTCGCCGGCCGTTACGACGTGCTGTGCGAGCCCTCCCACGCACCCGCCGCCCGCGACGCCATCGCATCCATGGGCTTAGGCACCGCTGGAGCCGTGGGTATGCATTCCCAGCCCGCTAGCGAGCAGCCCCAGACATCCGAGACGCAGTCGTCTCATGCGCAGTCGTTCGAGGCGCAGTCGTTCGAGGCGCAGCAGCCTCAGGCGCAGTCGTTTGAGGTGCAGCAGTCTCAGGCAACCCCGGCCCAGCACCAACCGCAGCCCGGGCGATCCACGCAGGTGAACCAAGCGAGTTCAGCTCAGGTTCAGTCGGCACAGGCTCCGCAGAACCACCAACCCGTACAGCCAAACCAAGCTGAGTCCTACCAGGCCCCAGTTCAGCGAGCGGAGCAGCCGCACTACGCCGAGCCGCAGAACGATGCCCAGCCGAATGAGGGCCACTGGAGTGTTGTCCAGCGGAACGATGCCCAGCCGAACGAAGCCCAGCCGAACGTGGCTCCTAACTCCTCCCCGCAATCTGAGGACAACCAGTAGTGGGAAACCGTGTTTCCGCGATGCGCCGCGGTCTTGCCTGTGCGGTCGTACCCGCCTTGATGTTGACGGGATGCACGAAGATTGATTCCGAGTCCAGCACCGATCGGTTAAAGCCGCGGAACGCCGTGACGATCGCGGCGAATCCGGCTTCAGAGGAGCAGATGGTCCTCGCCGAGATTTATCGCCAGGTGCTAGAGCTCGCGGACAGGCAAGTCGGCATCGTTGGATTACGCATGGATACCAGCGAGGAGCGGTTGGAGGCTCTTCGTCAAAACGATGCCACCCTCACGGTCGTGTGTACCGGCGCCGTCGCAGAATCCATGAACCGTGCTGAACTCAAAGAAATAGTTGCAAGCGAGGGCGAGGATGGTTCCGACACCGTCAAGCCAATGAGCGAGGATATGGTCAATGCCGTCTATGACGTCGCGCTGGCCACGTTCGCTCGCGACTGGGCCACGGTTGATCCGTCGCCCGCAGAGGCATGTTCTACTGAACCAGGTGTCGCTGAGGAAGATTCTGAAGGATCGAAACTGCCGCAGAACGTCATCCCGGTGTTCAATACCAACGACTTTGACCGCGGTGAGCGCGGCGCCATGAACGCGGTGACTCGTGCGCTTAACACAGAGGACCTCAACGAGTTGGTCGAAGAGTCAAAGAAAACCGGCAAAAGGGCCAAACTGGTCAACGAATGGATGATGAAGCGCACCGGTATGGGATCCGAGCTTCCTCGACTGAAAGAGGGCGACCCAGAGTTCCAGTAGCGGCGCTTAGAATCGGTTCGTTTTGCGCCGCTCTTTGGCGATGGTTAAACCCTGACGATGGTGACAGTGTTCCCGAAGCAATCAATTAGGCACAGCGAATAACCGCAGGCAGTAGGCCTGCGGTTTTTTCGGTTGCCCCGGCAAGTGTCAGCAGATTCAGGATGGGTCTGGAAGGGAGGGGTGGGGCCAGGTTGGCGTTGAGTGTAGGCCGGGGGTTGGCGGTGGAGGGCAGGTGTGGAGCTCTATGTGGGCTGTTGTTGGGGGGAAGCTGACGATGGTGACAGTGTTCCCGCGGCAACCAATTAAGCGCAACGAATAACCGCAGGCAGTTGGCCTGCGGTTTTTTCGGTTGCCCCGGCAAGTGTCAGCAAATTCAGCCGGGGCGGCGGGGCCCGGGGCTGGGGCCCAGGCTGGATGGTCGGTGGCCGGTGGCCGGTGGCTGGGCCCTGGCCGGGCTAGGCGAAGGCCTCGTCGAGGAGCTGCTTTTCTTCCTGCTGGTGCACCTTGGTCACGCCGGTGGCGGTGGTGGACTGGGCGCGGCGGGAGATGCGGCGCATCGGCGGGATGCCGTCGATGTTGGTGGGGAGGTGCTCGTTGTAGAACGGCCATGCGCCCTGGTTGGCGGGTTCGTCCTGGACCCAACGGATTTCAGTGGCGTTGGGGTAGTGGCTGAACGCGTCTTTGAGGCGGTTGAATGGCAGTGGGTGGAGCATTTCCACGCGGATGATGGCTACGTCGTCGCGGTTGTCCTTGGCGCGGCGCTTTTCCAGCTCGTAGTAGATCTTGCCGGAGCAGAGCATGATTGTGGTCACCTTGTCGGTGGCCGCGCCGTCGAGGACGTTGTTTGTAGAGTCGGTCAGGCGCGGGTCGTCGATCACGGAGCGGAAGCGCGTGGAGTCGATGAACTCGTGCGGCTGGCTGACGGCGTCCTTGTTGCGCAGCATGGACTTCGGGGTGAAGACCACCAGCGGGCGCTTCATGTCACCGAGTGCCTGGCGGCGTAGTAGGTGGAAGTAGTTGGACGGAACGGTCGGCTGGGCGACGGTCATGGATCCTTCCGCGCACAGTTGCAGGAAGCGTTCAATGCGGGCGGAGGAGTGGTCCGGGCCTTGGCCTTCGTAGCCGTGGGGGAGAAGCATGATCAGGCTGGATAGCTGGCCCCACTTGGTTTCGCCGGAGGCGATGTACTCGTCGATGATGGTTTGGCCACCGTTGGCAAAGTCACCGAACTGGGCTTCCCACGCCACAACGGCGTTTTCATTACCGATTGTGTAGCCGTACTCAAAGCCCAGGCCGCCGTACTCGGTCAGGGCGGAGTTGTGCACCTTGAAGATTCCGCCGTTACCGGCGCGGTCCGCGGCGGCGTTGAGCGGGTTGAAGGATTCACCGGTGGAGGGGTCGTACAGCACGGCGTGGCGCTGGGTGAAGGTTCCGCGCTGGCAGTCTTCACCGGCAAGGCGGACGCGCTTGCCCTCCACAGCCAGGGAGCCGAATGCAAGCAACTCGGCCCAGGCCCAGTCGATGTTGCCGTCTTCGTAGGAACCGCCGCGCTTCTTCAGAACGGGCTTGAGGCGCTTGTTCGCGGTGAAGTCGCTCGGCAGTTGCGCGTACGCGTTGGCCAGGTCTTTGAAAAGCTCTTCGCTTATCGACGTATCCAACCCCCGGGTCAGCTCCTGGGAGTGCGTGATACCGGTTTGCTCAGCAGGGGATCCCTTGTTTTCCTGGACGTCGTTGAACACGGAATCGAGCTGGTCGTGGAAGTCCTGTGCAGCGATCTCTGCTTCTTCCTCGGTGATGTCGCCGCGGCCGATGAGGTCCTTGGTGTAGCGGGTACGCACCGAGGGGTGCGAGGAGATCTGGTCGTACATCAGCGGCTGGGTCACCGACGGGTCGTCGGCCTCGTTGTGGCCGCGGAGGCGGTAGCAGATCAGGTCAATGAAGACGTCCTTGCCAAACTCACGACGGTATTCGGTAGCCAGCTGGCCCACCCAGGCCGCGGCTTCCGGGTCGTCGCCGTTGACGTGGAAGACGGGGCAGTCGAAGCCCTTTGCCAAGTCGGTGGCGTAGTGCGTGGAGCGGCCGGAGTCCGGGGTGGTGGTGAAGCCGATCTGGTTGTTGACCACGATGTGGACGGTGCCGCCGACGTCGTAGCCGCGCAGCTTGGACATGTTCAGGGTCTCCTGGACGATGCCCAGGCCGCTAAAGGATGCGTCGCCGTGCAGCATCATCGGGACGACGGTGTGGTCCTGAATTGCCTGGCCCTGGTTGATCAGGTCCTGCTTAGCGCGGGCCATACCTACCATGACGGGGTCAACGGCTTCCAGGTGTGAGGGGTTGGCGGCCAAAGTGACCTTGATTTCCCCGTCGCCGAACATCTGGATGTGCTCACCCTCAAAGCCGAGGTGGTACTTCACGTCACCGGAACCGCCCTGCTGGGCAGGCTGCAGGTTGCCCTCAAACTCGCCGAAGATGGTTTTCACCGGCTTGCCCACGATGTTGAACAAAACGTTGAGGCGACCACGGTGTGGCATGCCAATGACAACCTCGTCGAGGCCCTGGCCAGCAGCGGTGTCAATCACCGCATCCATGAGCGGAATCAGAGTTTCTGCGCCTTCGAGCGAGAAGCGCTTTTGGCCCAGGTACTTGGTTTGCAGGAAGTTCTCAAAGGCTTCGGCCGCATTGAGCTTTTGCAGGATGTACTTCTGCTCAGCGTTCGTCGGCTTGGGCATGCCCGCTTCAATGCGGTCGCGCAGCCAGTCGCGCTCATCGCGGTCCAGAACGTGGGTGTACTCCGCACCAATGTGCAGGGTGTAGGCAGCGCGCAGGCGGGTCAGCACCTCACGCAGCGTCATGCGCTCCTTGCCGCCGAAGCCGCCGACGTTGAACGTGCGGTCTAGATCCCACAGGGTCAGGCCGTGGGTTTCCATCAGCAGATCGCGTGCGTCCGGCTTTGCCAAACCGGGCTGCTCCCAGTTCAACGGGTTCGTGTCGGCCATGAGGTGACCGCGGGAACGGTATGCCTCAATGAGAGCCATGACGCGGGTGTTCTTGTCCACTCCGGTGTTCGGAATGTCCTGGGCCCACCGCATCGGGGAGTACGGGATGCCCAGGGCTTCAAAGATTTCGTCCCAAAACTTGTCGTCGATAAGCAGGCGCGAAATATCGCGCAAGAACTCGCCGGACTCCGCGCCTTGAATGATGCGGTGGTCGTACGTTGAGGTCAGGGTGGTCAGCTTACCCACGCCCAGCTCAGCAAGGCGGTCCGCGGACGCGCCGGCGAATTCCGCCGGGTAATCCATGGTGCCCATGCCCACGATGGTTCCCTGGCCCTTGGTCAGGCGCGGGATGGAGTGGCGGGTACCAAAGCCACCCGGGTTGGTCAGCTGAATGGTCACGCCCTGGAAGTCTTCGATCTTCAGCTTCCCGTCGCGGGCGCGGGCCACAATGTCCTCGTAGGCATTGAGGAACTTATCAAACGTCATCTGCTCGCAGCCCTTGATCGCGGCGACGACCAAGGCGCGGGTGCCGTCCTTCTTCGGAAGGTCAATGGCCAGGCCCAAGTTGATGTGCTCCGGCGTGACTACAAACGGCTTGCCGTCTTTGAGCTCGTAGGAGTTGTTCATCGACGGGTGCAGCTGCGTCGCCTTGACGATGGCCCAGCCCATGATGTGGGTAAAGGAGATCTTGCCACCGCGCGTGCGCTTCAAGTGGTCGTTGATCTGCGCGCGGTTTTCAAACATGAGCTTGACCGGCATGTCGCGCACGGTGGTGGCCGTGGGCACGGTCAGGGACTCGTCCATGTTCTTCGCAATAGCCTTGAACGCACCCTTGAGCTGGTTCTCGCCCGCCGGTGGCAGGTCTTTGAGGTTCTCCAGCGGCGACGACGCGTGGGTGTGGCGCTTCGTCTTCGCGCCCACCGCAGGCGTGGTGCGTTGCGACGGCTGGGATGCCTGTTGCACAGCGCGGTCAACCTTGGTTTCGCGGCCATCCTGGCTCGGCGCTGCGGTAGAGGTGGACACCTCCGTGCTGGTCATGACACGCTTTTGTGCCTTCGGGTCGTTCTCCACCTGCTTAGCAACGTCTTTATCGGCGGCGGCCTTGTCCTCGACCGCCTTGTCAGCCATGGAGGTCACCTTCGCGTGCGTACTGGAACTTTCCGGTGCGTCTGCTTTACCGGCAAACAGCTCCCGCCACTCCTCATCGACAGAGTTCGGGTCTGCCTTGTACTGGCGGAACATTGCTTCCACCAACCAGTCGTTTTGGCCGAAAGTGCTTTCATTGCTCACGGCAGTGATTCGCCTCGCTTCTAATACATGTTTGTGTGTAATCCGCTGCAGGTGAGCGGCGTATTTGACCGCCACGCGCAGCGATCACCTGTTGATTGCCCACAATACTGCATATTTCCCGCCCGCCTCGACGAGCGTCTCGTGGGTGCCGTCTTCGATAATACGACCCCCCTCCATGACCAGAATTCGGTCGGCTCGCCGGGCCGTCGCCAAGCGGTGAGCAACGATGATGGACGTGCGCCCACGAGCAATCTTGGACGACGCTTCCAACACGCCGCGTTCGGTTGCCGGATCAAGGGTCGCCGTTGCTTCGTCGAGAAGCACAACGTGCGGCTGAAGCATCTCCGCGCGCGCAAGGGCAATGATTTGGCGTTGCCCGGAACTCAAACCGCGCCCGCGCTCGCCCAAAGTGCGGTTGAATCCGCCGGGGATCGCGGCAATCACGTCGAGGCCGCCGATGCGCCGCACGGCGTCTTCAATCTCCGCCTCCGTCGCCTCCGGCCGGCCGTAGGCGATGTTCGCGGCCACGGTGTCGGGGAAGAGGTAGGTCTCTTGCGGCACTTGCGCGATCGCGCGCCGCCAGTCGGTGATGGGGAAATCGCGGATGTCGGTGCCGCTCGCGCGCACAGAACCGCTCGTCGGATCATAAAAGCGAGCTATTAGCTTGACGACGGAGGATTTGCCCGCCCCGGTGGCCCCCACCAGGGCAACGGTCTGCCCCGGTTTGAAGGTGATGTCGATATCCTCCAGTGTTCTGTTCTCCACTGCAGTGCTCGCCACTGCAGTGGACGATTCTTTCGTCGCGTAGGAGAAATCGACGTCGTGCAGCTCGATCGCACCCCGCGCTGCCTGCGCCGCGCCGGGCTTCGTGCCGGTGTCGGGGACCGTGGTAGAGGTTGCCAGGAGCTGCGAAATGCGCTCGAAGCTCACCGTGGCCTGCTGCCATGAATCGAAGATCTGCCCCAGCTGTTGCAGCGGACCGTAGAGCTGGTTCAGATACATCGTGAACGCCACGAGCACACCCACGGACAGTGATCCTTCCGCGACGCGCGTGGCGCCGACGCCGACGATCGCGGCGGTCATCACCTGCGTGATGGTCTGCATGCCGGGGAAGTAAAGCGCCACCGCCAGCTGCGCTTTCATACGCGTGCGGCAGTAGTTCGCGCTCATGGATTCAAACGCGGCCTCGCTGGGTGCTTCCATAAGGTGCATTTGGCTTGCGCGGATCCCGCCGATGAGCTCCGCAAACTCGCCGTTGACTTCGGAGATCTGCGTGCGCGCGCGGCTGTAATAGCGCTTGGAGTAGCGGCGGAAGATAATCGTGGCAATGGCAATGACGGGCACCGCAGCCAGGGCCACTACCGTCAGCGATCCATCCGTGGCCACCAGCATGACCACCACGCCCAGAAGCGTCGCCAGCGACACGATCGCCTGCGCAAGGCCGGTCTGCAAAAACCCCGACAAGGTGTCAATGTCGGTGGTCATGCGCGTCATGATGCGCCCGGACAGGTGGGATTCGAAGTAGCTCATGCCCAGCGTCTGCAGGTGCGCGTAGCTGCGAAGCCGCAGGCCGTAGAGCAAGGATTCGCCGCTTCTCGACGACAGGATGGTCATGCAATAGTTCGCCGCCCACCCGATGATCACGACTGCCAAGGCGGCTGCTGCCGTGAGCCAGAGCGCCTGGGTGTTGGACTGCTCGATGCCGCGATCCACCGCCGCGCGCACGAGGGTGGGGAAGGCAAGATCCGCGACGACGCCGACGATGAGGAGGACAACTACGGCCGCGATCAGCCACTTCACGGCAGCAAACAGATCGCGCACCTTGAACCGGTCGGCGTCCGCGGGCGGTCGAACAAGATTAGGGAGCGGCCGCGGTTGCTCCGTTGCTGGTGGGAGCCGGTCCACCCGGGACAAGATCTCCGGTGTGGCGGCGATGGCAAAACTAGCCATTGCGCCCGCGCCACCGGCGCCACGGCCTCCACCCATCCCAGAGCCGCGGCCGCCCATTCCGGCCCCCAACGCACCGGCGGCGGGGTTGTCAATGTGCTCCGTGGTGCCGGTTGGCTCGTCGGCCGGCCACAGTAGTTCCCGCGGTGGTTCACTGCGCTTGGCATTTTCCTGGGCGCGAGGCTGGGATTCAGGTGGTGCAGGATCCATGAGTGCGGCGTACTCGGCGGTGGCCATGACGGCGTCGCGGGGGCCGTCGATAAGCACGCGCCCGCGGTCTAAAATGATGACGCGATCGGCGTGATCGACGGTGGATTGGCGATGCGCGATAGCGATGATGGCGATCGAGCCGCGTTCGCGGCGCAGGTTGGTAAGGATAGCTGCTTCGTTTTCGGCGTCGATGGCGCTGGTGGCGTCGTCAAGCAAAAGCACCGATGTTTGCCCGTGCGTCTGCGCGTCTTGTGGCGCGGTGCCGCGAGTGAGAAGCGCTCGGGCCAGGGCGATGCGCTGACGCTGGCCGCCGGATAGGGTAAGGCCGCGCTCGCCGACCACCGTGTCGTAACCGTCGGGCAGGCGGGTGATGAATTCGTCGGCGCGCGCGAGGCGGGCAGCGTGAGCGATGTCTTCTTCCGAAACCGTAGCGCCCATCGCGATGTTGTCGCGGATAGAGCTGGAGAATAAAAATGGTTCATCGAACACGCACGTGACGCGCTGGCGGATGTCGTGCAAGGAAAGATCAGGGTAGGGCAGCGGGCCGTCCGGGCCAAGCAGAGACACCTCCCCGGCATCGGGCTCATAGAACCCGCCGGCCAGCTGCACCGCCATGGATTTGCCGGCGCCTGCAGGGCCGATGATGGCAACGGACTCGCCGGGGGCAACGGAAAAGCTGAGGTCATTCAGTACCTCGTGCCCGCCGGTGGAAAAGTGCACACCGTCGAAGCGAATCCCCACTGGTGCATCAGGAATCGGGAGTGGGGTCGCTGGCTCGGTGCGCTGTGGTGAAAGGCTTAAGACTTCGTCGAGGCGGTCGACGCTGCTCATGCCCATCTGCATGGTCACGTACCCGCCGGCCAGCATGGACATGGAACTGGTCAGCGCGGTGAGGTACGTGGTGAATGCCACGAACGCGCCGACAGTCATCCCGCCGCGGATGGTGATGATGCCGCCCATCACGATGGTGACCACCAAGGCGAGGTTGGGCAACTGGCTCAGTGTTGGTTGAAAGCGTGCAGTCAGCTTCGACGTGCGCATCTTCACCGCGTAGAGCGCGCGCCCTAAGCGGTCCAGTTTTGCCACCTCACGGTCAGCAGCGCCGAACGCCTTGACCACGCGGATGCCGGAGACCGTTTGTTCAACGTGGCTGGCTAGGTCCGCCGATGTTTGTTGGTTGACCCAGGTGGCCGCGTAGAGAAAGTGGCGGGAGCGGTTGCCCACCCACACGATGAGCGGCAAAAACGCGAGCGCAAGCGCGGTGAGACGCCAGTCAACATACACCATGATGCCGATGGTGAGGATCAACTGGAGAAAGCGGGAAAACATGATCGGTCCGATGGCCAAAAGCATCTGAAACTGGCCAAGGTCCGAAATAGACCTGCTGACTACCTGCCCGGTGACGATCTCATCTTGGCCAGGACCGTCCACACGGTTCAATGATCGAAGAAGACCCACGCGCACCCAGTGCTGGGCGCGGTTGGCCAATAATCCCGCGCAGTAGCGTCGCGAAAATTGCATCGCGTACTGTGCCACGGCCAGCACCACCATCGTCCACGCCACGACCGCGATGGACCCACCGCGGTTGCCGGTCGCGATATCAATCGCGGACCCCGTCAACGCGGGGAAGGTGACCTGAATGATCGTGGACACAATCGACGCAACGATCGCCAGGGTGGCTGGGAGCCAGTGCTCCCGTAGCGCGCGGACCAGCAAATTCGGCTGATCACCACGAGCTGAGCTACTTACGAGCATTACGGAAGAAGCTGATGACGCGGGTGAAACCCATGCCGTCCTTAGAATCCTTGGTCACCGCGTCATCGAGTTCTTTTTCCTCCGCCGTCTCGGCGGGAAGCGGCTCTGGGAACTCCCCGGGTACTGCGCCCAAGTTGGTTCCCACGTTCTTAATCACGGTGTTAGCTAGCTTGCGGTTTGCCATGGTTCCGGCCACCGCACCGATGCCCAGCGGCATGATCTTGCCAATCCACATGCGGCGCAGCTTCTTGTTCATGCTCTTCATCGCCGTGCGGGCAAGCATGTTGTTGGCCTGCGCCAGGGTCGGACCGCTGAAGCGGGACAGGGTTGCCCGCGTGGGGATCTTCTGTGCGTTCGGGCCCACCAGTGCATCCACAATCGCACTGCCCTGGGTGCCCAGTAGAACAACTAAGACGATCGCCTTGCGGCGCTCCTCATCAGTAATGTCCACGCCGCGGAGGTACGCGCTACCCACGGTGTACAGTGCCGCCAGGTCCACGAACACGAGTGATTCGCCCGCAATGGCGGCAGCACCGGTGATGAACCCAATGCCCGGGATCGCCGCCGCAGTACCCGCCCCAGCGCCGGTGCCGGTGGCTGCGCGCAGGAACAGCGTGTCCATCATCTCTTGGATCTCCGCGGGGGAGGCCTCCGGGTTCTTCCGGCGTAGGCGGTTGACGTAGGCCTTGATCACACCGGACTGCATGTGGACTGCACGGTCAAGCGCGGAAATGAACGCCTTGCCCAACGGTGTCGCATTCGCCTCTAGCGCAGCCGGGTCGGACCCGATTGCGTCGACGATTTCCTTCGACTTCTTCTTTCTTCCAAATGCCATCGGGTCTCTCCTGGGTGTACGTATTTGAAAACCTCCACCATCCTAAGCGGTTATTGTGGGCGCCATGCGAGTCACGCACCCCATTGCCACCACCGCCACCGGAATGGTTCGTGGTTTGTACCTTGATGGGCTGCGTACGTGGCGCGGGGTTCCCTACGGCTCGTCGACAGCTGGGGCGAGCCGCTTCCGTGCGCCGCACCCGCCCCGGGAGTGGAAGGGTGCGCTGGACTGCACGCAGTTCGCGCCGCCTGCGCTGCAGGGCAATTACGGTCCGAATGACATGGTTGAGGGCACCGAAGACTGCCTCACGTTGGACATTGTCCGACCGGATACGGACGATGTTCTGCCGGTGGTCGTGTATTTGCACGGGGGCACGTTCATCACCGGCGCCTCCAACGACCGGGTCTCTCAGGGTCACAACATTGCCCGCGATACCAACATCGTCTACGTCTCGCTCAATTTCCGGCTTGGCGTCATGGGGTATCTTGATTTCCGCCTGCTGGGGGAGGACTGCGTGGCCACTCCCGCCACCCACGACCAGATCTTGGCGTTGCAGTGGGTGCGGGACAACATCGCGCAGTTCGGCGGGGACCCCAACCGCGTGACCATTATGGGTGAGTCTGCCGGGGCAAACGCGGTAACCACCTTGATGTGTACGCCCGCGGCCCATGGTCTCTTCCACGGCGCGATTGGCCAGTCCACGCCCGTCGCGGCCGTTCATTCGCGTCTCCAGTCCGCCATGTGGGTGCGCGCCTTGCTGGATCGCATGGGCATGTCGCGCTTATCGACGATCGATGATCTGCGCGCCCAGGACGCCGAGGAACTCGCCCGCGTTGGCCAAACGATGACGGTGACAGGCGGTGCAATCCCAAGCCTGAACCTGTGTTTCATGCCCACCGTGGACGGCACTATCTTGCCCAAACATCCCCTGGCCACCTTCGCCGCGGGGGAGGAAGCCCCCGTACCCATGATCCTGGGCACCAACTCCGGTGAAGCCAGCTTTGCCAAGGCATTCTTCATGCGTTCCCGCGCCCGCGAACGCGCCGCAAAGAGGCTTTTGGATATTTATGATCCACGTCATTCCGATGCCGTGCTGGCCGCTTACAACTACGCCAGTAACCGCTCCGATTTCGCGGAACTCGTGGCCGATGCCGTGTTCTGGGCACCGTCGGTGAAAGCCGCCACGGATCACCGCAAGGTGGCTGGTACGTGGATGTACCGCTTCGACTACGCGGGTGAGTTAATGACGCGCATGGGACTGGGTGCTGTTCACACCGCCGACCTGGAAGCGGTCTTCGGTATGCAATATGCCACCCCTGCCGGCCACCTCAACCGCATTGGCCGCACCAACGAGTTTGATCAGGTCCGCGAGTTCATGCAGTACCACTGGGGCCACTTCTTCCGCCACGGCCGCCCCGGATCCGATTGGCCGGCGTACGGCTTCCGCCAGGAGGAAAAACCCGGTCGCGCCACCGCAATCATCAACGCCCAGTCCACCGTGGTCTATGACCCCAAGCCGGACCAGCGCCGCGCCTGGGAAGAGTTCGATATGAACGAATGGGGGATGGGCCGCGAAGACCTCATGGAAGACCTCGCCGACTTCTTGGGGCTTGATGACACTCCCATCTCGCCGAATTCTAGGTAGCCTGGGCCACGTGAGTTTCTTCGAGGACATTGCTGCAGCCCTGGACCGTGAAGGCGTTGAGTCGCGCGTCCATGACGAGACGATGTTTGTGCCGATCACCTCGGAACTGGAAATCCAGTTCGTGGAGATCGATCCGCACCTTCCCGCCGCCAACGTCTACATCGCCGCCGCGGACGTTGATGAGGACGATGAGGAGTTCGAAGCCGTCTTGGTTTCCGTCGTCTTCTCCGTCGACGATGCGATCGATGCGGTGGCGCAGCACATGGCGGAAGACCAGCGCATCACCGTCTTTAGTGATCTGTTGGAAGGCACCGATGAGCGCATCTCTGACCTCGACTTCTTCCATGACCCAGTGAACCCGGACCTCGTCCGCGCCGAAGTCGGCGACAGCGCCGAACTACGCGTCCTCATTGAAACGATCGATGGAATCCCCACCGCAGCCGTCTCTTTCGTGGTACTGCCCGCCAGCTACGACGACCTGCTCGACGACGTCATTGGCGAACTCTGGGAGTCTGACGGTGACGCTGAGCTGTCCGATGAGGACCGTGAACGCCTCTTCGCCAGCCTCCAAGCCGAAGCCGAAGGCGAGTGGGAAACCCTAGAACTGGGCACCTACGTAGACTTCGACCGACTCTTCGACGTACTCTCTCTTGCCGCCGACCACGCCGAGGACTGGGAAGCACAACTCGTCCCCGTCGACGACGGCGAATTCGATGAACCCGACGTCTACGACCTCTTCGCCGCCGAAGACGACACAGAGGAAGACACAGACGAAGAAACAGCCACAGAAGACACAGACGACATCGACGACATCGACAGCATCGAAGACGGCCTTGACGGCACGATCGGTGCCAACGTTGAGGATGAGGTTTAGGCCGCGGCCAGGTTTTCAAACATCGATGGCGGTGAGTAGATGGGGTAGTAGTTCCTGTCTACGAGCCACACGAACGTGGCTGCATTCACCGACTCGAGTTCGTGGACAGCACCCGCCATGTTCTCTGGTACTAATCCCCGCACCCATGCCTCAGCTACGTCGCGATCGATAGCCCGGCCGGAGGGGTCGGTGAACCGAATTTCCAACAGGTAGGCGGGAATATCGGTTTCTCCGTAGCCCTTGATGCGCGCCCGCGCGAGTGGCCCCACTCGGCGGCGGGTGATCGCAGCGACGAGGTGGGAGCTGCCGTCCACCCGTGGCAGGCTTTTGACTGGTGGTCGCCACCCGGCGCCGGACCGTGCCAGGGAGCGCGGGTGGTGGATCACGGAATCAAGGCGGTCCAGCGCATCCCCGTGGCGGTCGCGGATCAGGTGGGTGAGATCCCGCACGGACAGGGGGCGGGACAAGGTGGAGCGGTAGTTATCGGAATTGAACGTGGTGTAGCTGTGTGAGTTGAACATGCTTCGCACGATAGAACCCGCGCCGGACACCCACACCCCAAATTAGAAAACGTGTTCGATGCATTTGTTCTTATTCGCTGCTTTCGGTGCTAAGGGTTACGCTGTGAGACGTTATGGCGGAATCAGGACAAAGACCCACTAAAACCCACCCCCAGTCGGGTTCTACCGCGGTGGGTGTGAAGATCCCCCGGGAGATCTGGGTATTGGTTGCGGCGGCGTTCCTCATTGCGCTTGGTTATGGCCTGATCGCCCCGATCATCCCGCAGCTTGCGGTGAGTTTTGGTGTCTCTATGGCCGCCGCCGGGGCAGTGGTGTCGGTGTTTTCGGCCTCCCGCTTGGTGGGTGCGCCGGGGGCGGGACGGCTCGTTGACAAGTTGGGTTCGCGCAAGGTGTACATCACCGGGTTGATCATCGTGGCGGTCACCACGGGGCTAGTCGCCATCGCGCAGGAGTATTGGCACGTCATAGCGTTGCGTGCGCTCGCGGGCTTCGGTTCGACTATGTTCACTATCTCGGCCCAGGCACTCATCGTGAAGGTTGCACCGCCGGCGATCCGTGGCCGCGCATCCTCGACGTATGCAACGGCGTTCCTTTTAGGCAACATCATCGGCCCAGTGGTGGGCGCTGCGATGTCGTTTTTGGGCATGCGCTGGCCGTTCTTCATCTACGGCATCGCCGTTGCGCTCGCCGCACTCGTCGTGTGGGCACTACTGCCCAAGTCAGACAAGGACGTGGACAAGCAAGCCAAGCCCCCGATGGAGCTTTCTGAAGCTCTCGCGCACCCCACCTACCGCAGCGCCTTGGTGAGTGCGTTCGCTAACGGCTGGATCAACATGGGCGTGCGCGTAGCGGTGCTTCCTCTCTTTGCTGCAACCATCTTCACGCATGGCGCCGCGGCCGCGGGTCTCGCGCTTGCTGCGTTCGCCGCCGGCAACGCGATCACCTTGCAATTTTCGGGGAGGCTTTCGGACGCCTACGGCCGCAAGCCAATGGTGCTCATCGGGCTGGCCATCATTGCGATTTTCAGCGGCATGATGGGTTTCGCGGAATGCTTCTGGCCGCTCATCATTCTCTCCGCGATCGCGGGCGTGGGCGGCGGTTTCCTCATGCCCAGCCAGCAAGCGACGCTCGCGGATGTCATTGGCAACGATCGCTCAGGCGGCAAAAGCTTGTCGGTGTTCCAGATGGCCATGGACGCCGGTCAGATCGCTGGACCCATTATCGTGGGCGCGATTGCGGAGGCGTACGGTTTCCGCGTGGCCTTCGGCGTCTGCGGAATCGTCGGTCTCATCGCGTTCATCGCGTGGCTCGGCGCGAAAGAAACGAACGCTAAGGTGACGGATGCGCGTACTAATTGATTGCGATCCAGGCATCGACGACACGCTCGCGCTCACTTACCTCGCCGCGCTACATCGCAGCGGCGAGCATGAGCTCGTCGGCGTCACCACATCCGCCGGCAACGCTACAGCTGGCCAATGCTTCATCAACGCCGCATGGGTGATGGAGCAATTGCTTATCGACGATCCTACGGTGCCAATCGCCCCGGGCTCTAGTGACCCTCTTCGCGTGCCCCTGGTAACAACCCCTGAAACACATGGTCCGACGGGGTTGGGGTATGTCAATGCGGACCCCCGCGTGCGTCTGACGGATGGGGGAGAACTGCCGAAGTGGGACGAGGTGTGGTGCGATGCGATTGCCGAGGGCACGGAAGACTTAGCGTTGATAGTCACAGGCCCGATGACGAACCTCGCGCGCTTCCGTGCGATGCACCCTGTCGAATACCAGGTCTTGCGCAACGTCACCGTCATGGGTGGGGCAATTAACCACCCTGGCAACACGACGCCCACTGCGGAGTGGAATTTTTGGGTCGATCCCCATGCCGCGAAGGTGGTGTTGGACGACCCGCCGGGTGTAGTCAACGAAGGTGCTTGGGACGGACCTGTCATGACCCTCTGTTCGCTCGAACTGACCGAACGCATGGTCTTCACTGCGGAAGACAACAGCTTGACCAGTATGAAACTTGCCGACGCCCCCTTGGCTAAGCACATCGACGAGATCTTGAACTTCTACCACCAATCCCACGAATCTCAGGGCGAGGGTTACCAGTCAAAAATCCACGACTTACTCACGTGCATGATCGCTTTGAATGCGCTGCCGTATGTGAAAGTCATGACCGCCATCGACATTGAAACCGAAAGCGAACTAATGCGCGGTACTGTTTCTGCGGATTGGCGCGATCAGTGGGAAGCCGCACCCAACGTCAACGTGGTGCATGGTGTCGACATTGAACTGGCCAAAAAGCTCTTTTATGAAGCACTGGACGCGGGCTTTGGACGCGGTAAAGTGCAAGCATGACCGGTTTCGATCCGAATGCTGATCCGTACTGGAACAACAATCCGTACGGACAGAACAATCCTTACGGCGGCTCTGATCCCTACGCTGCTCAGAATTACGGAGCGCCTGCAGTTCCGCAGCGCCCCCGGCCAAGCACAATCCTTAAGGTCATTGCCTACGTTTCCATCGCATTCGGTCTGTTGATGATCCTCGCCGCGATCGCAAAAGGCGACCTCACGTTCTTCATGACTGGCCTTCTTGTCAGCACCCCGTTCATCTTGATCCCGGGATGGTGGTTCTTCTGCTTGTGGCAGGACGACAAGCGGTGGAACACCTACGAGGAAGCGGTACAGTCCCAGCAGTCGGTCAGTCAGTACCTCACGGATACGGACAGGGACCTTCTTCGCGGCATGGGCACCATTGATCCGCCTGAGCAATTCAAACGCCGCTGGCCGATCGTCATTCTGATCGCCGGCGCGTTGTTCTTCTGCTCCGCGTTCTTCCAGTACAAAGACGATGAAAATATCGAAGGCGAATCCTCGGATCCCGCATCGCTCAGCGGAAACGTAGGGGAGGACCCAGCCCACGGCCGCAAACAAGTCTCACCCGGCAATAGCGGTTCCGGCGATACCTACTACCCAGACTGCGAGGCAGTGTGGGATGAACTCGGCCGCCCGATTCGTAGTGGTGAACCCGGCTACGACACCCACCTTGACCGCGACAACGACGGAGTCGGCTGCGAAGTACAACCCGAGTAGTCGGTTACTGGCAGCTATTTAGGGACTAGGCGTTGAGTTTTGCAAAGACGTTATCGGAAATCTCCGTAATCTTCTGCGCATAGGAATCACGCTGTGCGCCCTGGCTGCCTTTGATGCCATCGCCGTAAACGAGCTCCGCAATGGGAGCATGAACGTCCTGCGCAGTCGCGGGCATGGAGTGCATGTGGGGTACATGTCCCAGCAGGTACTGCTCATCTGGTTGTCCCAAGGTTCGACCGATAAGCCGAGCTTCGTCGCCGAACCTATCGCGGAAGCGTTCAAACGCGCCGACGAGTTGCTCCTTGCCGTTGGCCTTCTTCTTTACGTATTCCAGCGTGGTGTAGCCCAGGTAATGCAGGGTGCGGTCACCTTGACCGCCAAGCCGCAGTACGCGGGCCTTCTTCTCGTAGCTGGAGGAGAAGGACTTCCATTGGGAAACGTTGTACTCCGACATTTCGGAATACTCGGCTACCCACTTGTCGAACCACCTGGCGAGGTTGCCGAATGCGTGGTAGCTAAAGAGGTCCGTTGCTGTCGGTGTAGCGAACGCGTCACAGCCAAGGAGAACAGTTCGGTTGAATGGACCAAGACTTGGACCGACATCGAACAGGATGTAGTCGTACAGGTCATTGTCTTCCATGTGAGTGATCAGCTGGCCGGCCCAGTGAACGCGGCGGAATGCTGCGGTTTCTCTACCAAGGGCTGTCTGCCATGCGGAAGACATGACGTCCTCGATCTCCGAAAGCTGCGGGTGACCTGCCATGACGTCGATCTTGAACCGATCGGATTTGTACACCGGTACATCCGTTTCGATTTCGGGCTCACCTTCGCGCAAGGGGATGAAGAGACCGTAGACGGTTTTGCTCAAAGATGCCTTGACAGTGTCATCGGCGCTGAGGTTGTCGTCGTAGATTTCTTCGGTCTGTTCTTCGGAGAGAAGTAACTGCGTGGCGTTACACTGCGGATCGCAGTCGACGTAGAGGACCCGGGCGCCTTTCATAGCGAAGTTGTAGGCAACATTCGTCGACAGGGTTGTCTTGCCCACTCCGCCCTTGTTGTTGAAGAAACTGAGCGTCTTGATCGCCGACATAAGTCCTCCGGAGGTAGCTGCACTAACCTAAACCAAACTAGATGCCCGGGACGCGCACGTCTATTCATGCGCAGGCTATGGGTTGGGAGGCGCATTGCCAAGCGCGCCGTTGGCAGGGGCGGCCGAGCGCAGAAAAATGTAGCCGAAAGCGGTTGAAGATACTTTCCGGATCCACTAGATTTTCATCCATGCGCAAAACTGTGATTTCGCTGGCAGTAGTATCCGGTTTAACCGTGGCCAGCCTTGTAGTTCCTCAAGTGTCAGCCGCTCCAGGGGCGGGCGACACTGCAACTGTTTCGGAAAATACCGCTGCCGAAACGGGTACTTCGACCTCAACCCCGACCCCGTCTAGCAGTTCTTCTACATCGACGGACACTCCGGTTGCTCCTGTCGCCGGTGGAGACGCTACGAGTTCGAAGGAACAGAAGATCGCTCTCGGAGTTGGCCTGGGTCTTACCTTTGCAATTCTCGCAATCGGTGGAGCTGCACTGTTTGCTATCCAGAACGGTATGATTCCGAACCCGCTTCCGGGAATCATTCCGGGACCGCCTGCTCCGGCACCGGCGCCAGCCCCTGCACCCGCACCGCGACCTGCTGCTGCACCGGCCCCGCGCCCTGCGCCGGCACCGGCACCGGCACCGGCTCCGCGTCCAGCACCGAAGCCCGCTCCTCAGCCAGCGCCGCGTCCGGCTCCGGCGGCTAAGCACTACCCGAACTGCCGTGCAGTGTGGGATGCAACCGGTGGTCCGATCTACCGCGGTGACCCGGGGTACGGTCCGCACCTGGACCGTGATGGTGATGGCAAGGCGTGTGAGCGCCGTCCTCGTTAGTGCTTAAACCACGGCGCGACCTTACTCGTAGAGTACGGCAGGCATGGGGCGGTCCAGCTTCCATTCGAAGCGGATTGATCGTCGACATGGGGCCTCGGGAAGTAACTGCGCCGACCAAATTTAAAATAGATGTCCCCGGTGCCAGTGTCTAACTGAAAATATATTTAAGCGAAAAGAGCAGCTACTGAGACCCCGACTGAGCGCGCGAGGGGGATAGGAACCGCGTTACCGATTTGACGAGCAATCGATGTTTTCGATCCGACCCATTTGTAGTTATCAGGGAATCCCATCAAGCGGGCAGCTTCGTGATGAGTAATTGCTCTGTTCTCCTCGGGGTGAAGATAACGACCTTTCTCGGGTTTATTGAACTCCGTACGAATAGTAACTGACGGTTGATCCCAATGGAGCCGACCCATTACGTCTCCGGATCCTGAAGTATGCTTTCGCCAACAGGGGGCCAGTAATTCATCAGGTAGATCAAATCTGTTACCACCCGGTGGGATCTCGCTAAAACGTCGGAGCGATATTTCCTGGTAACGCCGTGTCAAATGTAGCTCCTTCGTTGTAAAGGGGCCGGGCCTCTTAACCCCTTGGCGCTCTGTATAGCGGTCTGGAAGATCAGTTTCTGTTACGCAAGGGGGAAGATCTTTAAATGCGTCACGGACTGTCAAGAACCCATCCTCGAAGAGCAATGGGGCCGGCATTCTCAAGACTGCGCGATCCTTTCGAGTTCCTAAAATTATCATCCTTCTGCGCAACTGATGTGTTCCGTAATCTGCTGAATTTACGAGGTAAGTACGGGCTGAGTAGTCCTTAAGGAGGCCGTTACTTAGCTCTGTTTCGAACACCGCTTTCTGAGGGGATTTCGCAAACTGGGGCACATTTTCCATCACGAAATACGACGGTTGAGATTCGCGGACGTAACGAGCGTAATTTTCCCATAGCCGGTTCTTCTTTTCATCGATTTTTCCGAGTGAGGAAAAGCCCTGGCACGGTGGCCCGCCCACAACTACGTCGCAGCTTTCGATTCTGGCATCTTGCAACCAATCTTCGATATCGGCGTGAACAACGTTTGCGGATTGGAAATTCTGTTCAAACGTCATCGCAGCGTCCAAATCGGAATCGATTGCCCGGACGATTGCGAATTGTTCGCTTGCTTCTGTGAATCCCTGACTAATACCTCCTGCGCCCGAGAACAAATCCACAACGTTTATGCTCATCGGTCAAGAATATCTATTTCAAAAAGATCGGAGAAAAAACCCTTGGAAGGGTCGTCGGGGGTGCCAATGAGCATGGCTCGATCGAGAAGAACGTTGTTATGCTCGCAAGAAACTTCCGGTACGAGCATGCAGTAATGACAGGCCGCTAGATTCATGCTATCCAAGCCCCGGAGGCCGGACTCGATGCAAACTGGATCTGCACTGCACCATCGTGCGGTTTCGAGTGCCCCGAGAAGAATCTCTTCCGCTTTGGGTAGGGAAGACAGTGCCGAGAGTCCACCTAGTGATCCCGCTGAATCTGAGCCCGCGGTGTAAAGGAGAACACCACACTGATCATCATCTGCATAGAGTCGTTCTCGGATTGACGCAGCTGTATAACCAGCGACTAGCGAGAGCTGATTAATCAGAATGTGAGCCAAGGAGTGCAAAAGAACCATTCGCACGGAAGCTTTCAAGGCACGCGGGTTTTGCGAGATAGAGAGGATTCGCTCAAATCTTTGGTTGGGCCACGGTCTGGTTTCCCAGTCACTAACCAGTTGCTCATCCAGTTTAAAAAATACTCCTTCTCCCCATGCTTCAATCGCAGGTAGCCAGTCTTCTTTCCTATTGGAAAGCAGAGCAGTGGATTGCCAGCTGTTCTCTTCACTCAGTTCCACACGATAGAAACCTGAGAGAACGCGAACTTCTCTGAGGCGCGCAATATCTGAAACTAATGAGACCTTAGTTCGGTCTTTGAAATCCGAATCAGCGACCTTAGGCAACGACAGAAACTCGGAGTTTCCACCTTGGTCTAATAACTCGGTTTGCAGGGCTTTGTACTCACGGCTCCGCAATTCTTTCAACGATTCGACATTGGGGCTCGAACTAGTTCTCTGCTCGACTGCCCGGCTCAACTCCTCTGGTTCGAAGCCGTTGTTCTGGGCTTCATCCAGGATAAATTTGTCGCGACGCTCAGGTGGCAACGCCAACATCCAGGGATTCTCGTTCAGAAAACTAGCTATTGGGCCAGCTTCTGAAGAACCAGGCACTGTAATGGCCGAATGTATAATGCTTTGCCAAACATTAGCAGCACCCCTTTGGAGGCCGATCAATTCCTTGTCGCAATTAGCTGGCTCCTTATCGTCGAGCCACGGATATCTCCCCCGGCAATTTCCCAACCGAGCTCTTCCTAGTGCTCCCTCCATGCTCCTTTTTGCGCCGCAAGTACATTTGATTATTAGTCCCTGGAGACTGTCATGTGTAGCTTGCGTATGCAACGAAAGTTTAGATTCTCTAGGCGTGCAGTCGCCGCTGCTGCCGCGGTGAACCCATGAGTAGTAGGGGAAATCTTGAATGTGTCCATCTTTGCAAACAGCTACGAACCGCGATGGTATGAGGGTCGCGTTCTCCGTCTTGCAATCCACGCAGATGTTCATCTTGCCGTAGGTAGAACTATCTCTTGCCAAATCGGTCCAGAAATCAAGACGCTTGCAGATTGGGCATGCATACATCTCCGGGAACCGGCGAACGGGGATCTGAAAGATGTCTTCTGCCGGCGGAGGAATTAGGTCCTTAACCCCTAAAGCGGTTGCTAATTCATCTGCGTGGATTGCATTTGATCGTTTGCCGTTGTGGTATTTGTTAATCCACTTTGGAGGCCAACTGTTTTGGCCCATAACGATGAAACTCTCGTGTTCAACCGGGAGCAGCGATCCGATTCCGTAAGTGCTAATTAGCTGGGCTCGACGGATCGAGGTAAGGTTCTCCATTCTCTTTCCCTCACCTTTTCTGGTTCTGCCGTAGGGCATCTTACTGTCCTTCCCGTACAATCACGGTTTCTGAATCAACGTCTCTCAAGCTCGTGAGCGTTTCCCAAGGTGGTTTTTTCTGGAATCTGTCCGGACCCTCCGAGGAGCCCGATGGCAGTAACAGAACCTGATCGTCATCCACTGTCGATTTACCCATCTTGCCGTACTCAAGAATGTGCCCTTGCTGGAGTTTCAACCGGGCAAATTCCACCCATTCCATGAGCAATGCTTCAAGTCGCGATTCTAGAGCCTGTGCTTCCTTCGAGTCTTTTCCGCAAATACTTTTTGCCCTTTCAACGGAGGGATGGATAACGGTTTCTCGGATCTCTTGCTCGAACCGTTCAACTTCGCCCGCTGAATCTTTAGCTCTTAGTTCTGGGAAGAGTAGCCTGGTTCCGGATACTAATAAGCCATGGGCTCCGCGGTCTCTGGCTCTAGGGGAGAACGGAGTGGCAGTCGTAGCTTCTACAGAACTGTAGAGCGTTCGGTGGAAGAATTCGAAGCTTTCGAAATGGGATACATCTCGTGTCCGGTTTGCGTTAAACGCTACGAATACCAACCCAGGGAAACGTCTACCAACTCTAGATGTCGCTTGGATGTACTCGGAAGAGTTTTGCGGCTGGCCCGCCACGACCATTAAACCTAATCGGTCGATGTCCAATCCGACCGAAATCATGTTGGTTGCAAGAACGATGCTGGGTGTTTGGCTATCGGGGTAGCTCTTCGACATTCTGATTCTGGTCGCGGCGATCTCTCCAGAGTTTCTCCTGGAAGTTAGTTCAGCGGGTAATTTATCGCGTGGATCCAAACGCTCAGACTTTCCGCTGCGTTTTGCAAGAACCTCAATACGGTCGGGAATGTCGCTATTCGCCAGCAGGTTGGCAGATCCTAAAACTCGCAAACTGTTGAAGTAACCTAGAAGTGTCCAGTAGGTGTCTAGGACTTTATTCCAAGTTTCCGGGATCAAGTCATCTGGTTTTTCAAGCTCGGAGGCGCCTTGCAATAAAGCCGCATAGAGGCGGACTAAAAGGGTCATCTGCGAGGTTCCAGGAGCTAGGACACCGATGTAAGCGCGAGTTCCTTGGTCTTCGCGTTTAGCTGATTGAGAAAAGTAGCTGTCATGTGGATCCAAGCCAGCCGGGGGGAACTGAACAGAATCTCGATCAAAGATTGCACGGATTTGCTCTTTGGCTTGACGGATAGTCGCTGTCGCGGCTATGACCTTTGGCCTGTGCCCTGTGGCGACTTTAAGCGACTGATCAAGGGCCGTCTCGTAATGGCCAACCATTGTGCCAAGCGGGCCTGAAAGTAAGTGCAACTCATCCTGGACAATCAAATCAGGCGAAGATTCTGGTTCGTCAATCCCCAAAAGCTGGGCCACCTGAGGTTGCCAAGCCATCTGAGCAAATTTGTCGACGGTCCCAATGATTAAAGATGGTCTTTTTTCATACACATCCTCGTCGACGAAGTACAGAGGAAGCCCGTTCCTGAAGAAGCAAGCCTGGTTGGGGCAAGCGATTACCAGACCGTCATTGGTGAGGGAGTAGTGCTTTAACTCAATGCGTGCAGAGCAGCTTGGGCATTCTTGGACCTGGTAAGTTAGTGGCGTTTTACCACTGTAGTAGCTACCGTGGGTTGCCTTCGAAAGTTCCTCCTTAACCTGTTTATAAGTGTTCGGTGTGGTATTTTGTCCCACCCACATTCCTAAAGAAATCGGGATTCGAGAATCCGGAAGGTGCTGTGCCCGAACTTTCTCGAGGGCACACACGAGTTTGCTTGCTCGTCCAAACTGATCGCTCGTTAAGAGGCGAAGGGTGTAACGCATGATGGCAGTCACACCTCCCGACTCCGGGCGTCGAATTCTTCTAAGGAGAATCGAGAAAGCAATACAACCTAAGTAGGCTTCCGTCTTACCGCCACCAGTTGGAAACCATAGGAGATCTACCGAGTTACGCTCCCCATGATCTGGATCCGAGAGCGCGGGAATATTCATCAATATGAAGGCTATTTGAAAGGGCCTCCATGCAATGGCTTGAATATCATCTAAGGAAGAATTTCGACGCTGCTCGAGCATGGCCAGATTCATTAGGCGAAAAGCCAGACGGACATCTGTTGACTCGGGATCCTCTAGGTATCGAATACCGTTCGCGATTCTTTCATGGCACACCCGGGCGTTAGCCAACGTTTCGAGTCCAATTTGATACTCGCTTTCGTGGAGCGAAACTTTTTCAGAATCGAGCCGCGCGGCTTGTTCTTCAATCCAACGCGAATAGGCCGCGCAAAGATTTTTAAGCGGTTCGTACGAACAAGCCTCAGCGAACTGGGAGATACGAAGATCATATTCACCGTAAGGGTCACCGGGTTTGCCGGGAGATGGATCCGCGAGCGGGACTTCGTGAGAAGGAAAATACGTCGTTTCAACGCGCGTAACTGACCCTTTTCCTTGCCACGAAACCGAACAACCATGACCGATAGCGATGTTCGTTTCGTGTCTGTAGAGAAAATCTAGAGCACGAAGCTCTCGATCGCGGTGGGCAAAATCGTAAGTAGGGCGTCCCGAGGTAAAAGTACCGTGGTTGAGTTGAAGAACAATGCGAGGTCGGAACCAACATAACGGATCCTTGGCTCCTTTCTTGGCCTCGTTCGTATTGATGAGGCTTAAAGTGATTCTGACGACCTCGAAGCTTGTGGGTCTAATGATCGCTAGTGCCTTTAATCCTTCAATTCCGCTTGGTATCTCGATCTTGCACACTTGATTAGTACGCTTGATTTCCTGGAGATCTATAACTTCCCGGAATTTGATCTTCTCAGGCTGCCAAAGGGAATTTTCGTCCTCGATATATCTAGTTGCTTCAAACGATGCCGTGATAGTCGTCGAATCGTTCGGTGCGACGTTGACTGTTATGCCCATGGATGAGGGGCGAGTGGTGTTAGGCAAATTGGCATCATTATCTGTCTCGAAATCCGATCGAGAAGGACCGTTAGTTTTTACGAAACCGTGCGTCTCACTGTCGTTTTCAGCGAATGCATCCAAATCTCCGCCGGCTCCTCTTTGAGGGTGCAAAATACCGACAATAAATCGGTCTAATGGCGGTGTCTCCAGTCTTTCGTCATCTTTGCCTTGAAGATCGTTTCTAACATAGTCGATCAACCTTTCGCGGGCGTCGTACCACGGTTGAAGGTTCATAAATCGGCACCTCTTAGTTAACGGTTGCAAATCCTAACGGTTTGGCGATGGCAAATGCCTGGAGCGTCTGCTCTAAACCAATGAAATCTGTTTCCAGCCTAGCTATAGGAACTGACCCCAGCCGGGGAAATTGAGACTGCGACCCTAAATGCCGCTTTAAAACCTTGCCGAACGCCTCGCTTGTTTCAGCGAACGGAACACCGTTTAAGGAGCACACGTAGACTGGGTAGTCGCGGGTTCTAATCGGATCAAATGCTACTAAATCGCCTATAGTTGCGTGCCTCAACGCATCAACCGATTTTGAAGCAAGGGTCTCTGGAACATCGAGGTCAGTGGGGAGAATTGTAAGTCCGATAAGCTTCTTGCTGGATCTTGCGAACTTGTACTCGAAAGATCTTCTGCGTGAATTCTGGCGATTTGCCCTTGGTGGATCGCTAATTCGAAAAACGTTTGAACGGGCTCGGCTCAGTGCAACGAACAAAAGTTCGCTTTCTGCTGGCTGTCTTTCGAGTAATCTCTCGGGTTCAAGAATCCCTACATTCGCAAATTCTAAGCCCTTTGCTTGGTGAATTGTACTGACGGCAAGATTGCTATCTTCCGAGTAGGCAAGCAGTTCCGGGGCTCGTAGGAAGCAAGAACGGACATCATTCCAGGTCATTTGTCTTTGGAAATCGAGGTCCAAAACTTCTTTTGTCTTTTCCAGCTCAACGTTAGTCAGTCTAGGCCGGAGATAAGATAGTAATTCTGCAGAGTGGAAATGTTGGTCAGAAAAATCTGCGAAAGCTCTGCTTACCCAAGCTGGAATCTTACCCCTCCACTCGGGAATTAAAACAGGTGACACAGAAGTGCAACCCGCTGTGATGAGGCCTTGAAAGACATCTGCCACGTCGGAATTGTTACGCACGAGAACGGCGTTCCGGTCGTTGTTCATATTGGAGAGCGCGGCTAACCGTTCCAACGTTATTGTTGGTAAACGAGCCTGAAGTTCGTCCAGGGTTCTTACCTTCTCGGATCGCGCTTCCATGTCTCGAACTTCATCGAGTGCTTTAAACAGCGCCGCAGCCGACGCCGTTTTGGGGCGATGACTGGACTTGAATCTCAGAAGATTCCAACCGTGCGAAAAGTCGAATTCATGCTCAAGATTTTCCCATCTGCTCACTTCCAACGCTTCGTCCAAAGAGTCAAGGAAACGATAGATCTCTTGGTCGGGGTCTGCGAAGACCGTTACTCCGCAGTCGGATGGAAGGTGACTAAGGTAATGTCTGAGAAATGTTGCTTGCGCTGGCGAAATGTCCTGGGCCTCATCAATAAAAACATGACATAGGTCTGCCGTTAGGTCTCCAAAGTCTTCTTTAGCAATGGCTGTAGCCCTGCATAACCGGGACTCGAAGGAGGATCTAGCTAATCGGTTTTCATCGAAATTTGGATCATCATATTTGCAAATCTCGAAAGCCAGAGAGTCGATCGTCTGAGCCTGGAATTCTACTTTCAGTGCATCTAGCTCCTCGCGCATAGATCGGGACGCTGCGGAGATAGAGGCTCTCGAGAAAGATAAAAACAGAACAGCCCTTGTGGCCTCGGATCTAAACTCCTTATCGATTTGTATTGTTTTCTTCAACGCTATCGTTGTTTTACCCGAACCAGGACCAGCAACTACGAGCGTTTTGCCGCTAGGGGGTCCAGCTAGATATTTCTGCTGGAACGGGTCTAACACCAATGCTTCGGTGGACGTCGGCTGTAAATTTTTTTTAAGTTTCATTTACTTTATCCGCAAGCTTCTCGAACGGCGTGTAAACGATGCTCAAAGGGAACTGCTCGATGTTGTCGAGAACATTGACGATATGCACGTTTTCTGTTCCTCCATTTTTCGGTCCCCTCAATCCTCGACCGATCATCTGCTGGTATCGAACTTCGCTTTGAGTCGGTCGTGTGATGTAGACTGCGTCGGTTTTTGGGGCGTCAAAGCCCTGAGACAGCACATTGTAGTTTGTCAAAACACGTAATTCTTTGGCTCGGAACCGCTCAAAGGCAAGCGTGCGTTCTTCATCAGGGGTGCTGCTACTGATACTGGCCGCGGGTATGCCATCAAGGGTGAGGATGGTTGCAATCGTTTCGGCGTTTTCAACGGAAGCAGCAAATACGATAATCGACCAATCGTCAGGTTTACTCTCGATGGACCTAACAATGCGCATAGTGCGTTCAAAATCTTGGCCCAGCTCCTCTGCTTTCTTACTGGGCAGCCAGTGTTTCTCTCGGAAATCGCGAATGTCATTTTCCGACATTTCAACGCTGGTGTCCGTCTTAAATTTTTCCATTGTCACATGCGCAAGAACCCGGTCATTCTGCAGCCTCACCATCGGATCCTCATCTCCAAACACACCAGCATCGAGAATATTTCCATCGAAACGGCGAAGTAGTCGTTTGGTCTCGTCTGAATCGGAGGATCCTCTGTATGGCGTGGCGGTTAAGCCCAAAAGAAGCTTTTCTCTTTGGTATCGCGATCTTCCAGTCCACTCTAGGATCTTGGTGTACGACGGGCTCAGGGATGTATGGGCTTCATCGATAACGAGAAGTGGGCTCTCTCTCAGCCAGTTGAAATCATCTTTACCTACCGAACGCACAGTTTTTTGGTAGGTCGCGACGACTACCTGGACTCCGTCCGGTTCTTCATCGGCCTCAACGTTGCCGAAGTGCCTGGATATGGTAAGGGAAGTATTAATCCTGCCCACGGCAGCCCATAGGCTCTTCCAGGCCGAAATCGCCTGTTCACAGAGTTCTTCGTTATCGACTAGCCACAGGATCGGTCCGTTAAACTTTTGATCGTGCCTGTCTAGATCACCATCTGCGATCGATTCGATAATTGTTTGAACGGCTACTCTTGTCTTACCAGCGCCGGTTGGAAGAGTGATTAAACCTCGTCTCGACGATTCCCTTCGGAGCATTTGACGGAGTCGTCGAGAGACCGCAGCTTGGTAATCGTGGAATGCCCCGATGCTAGCTGGACCGCTCACTACTTTATAGGGCGCATTGGACTTCTTAGACGTTTGACCGGCCCATTCGTCCCCGAAGCCTAATTCCCTCACCCATTTACGAGCACCATAAGATCCTCTCCAGGTTTTAGGGGCTTGCCCTACCGGGAGATCCGGGCATGCGCGACACAGCTTTTCGAGAGTGCCCGTGCCGTACATATCGAGACAGGTTTGGGCGAGTTCGAAGTGCGAAGGTCGGGTTCCGAGCTTCTGCTGGGCGTAACTTAATGCACCGTTGGGGATCAGTGCTACAAGCACGTCTTCACTGAAAAGCGAAGCTATCTTCTCGGCATCCGAAGATGCATTCCGCACAAGTGCCTTCGCTCGTTCGACTTGCTGTGAGTGAGTTTCATCAAGCAGTTGCTGAAAACGGTAGTCGTCTAAATCTAAATTAAGTAGAGCTAGGATTCCCCGCCATTGTTCTTCGGAAGACTCGCCCTCGACGTATAGAACGTTATCCCTAGACAGGCGAGTCAGGGATTCCCTCACCCTTGGGCGCCCTGGGAGCATGCTCACCATACTAAGTTCCTGGCACGCTTGAAATTCGAGATCGTGTACGCGTTCCCAGACCGGGTCATCAGGAAAGTCAGCTGAGAGCGACAGGAGATTCGGGAACTTCAGCAGTAATGGTTGTTTCTCTTCAGTTGGATCGAAATCCACTTGGCTTGGAATGTCCTCCGCGGTGAGCAGACCCCAGTTATTTTTGAGGATCTGAGCATCGTTTCTTTCCGGAACAGGTAGAGTCGGGATCCCGAATTTTTCAAGTCCATCCTCTTCGAGTTCGTCAGAAGCCACAGCTACATCGGAGGCAGGAAGCTTATGCCACTGTTGTTGTGAATGAACGTGGATCAAGGGCGGGACGTCATCAGGGAATTGGTCGGCGTACCAAGCGTAAGTCTTACCGAGTGATACCTCGTCTTCGTGGCCACGGTGGAAAAGAACTAACGTTTCGAAGTTTTCGATTTCGAAGTGGTGAATTGATCGTATGAAAGGTAGAACTTCAAGCCAGTACGACTCGGGATGTACGTCTAGTACCGTCGGAGTAAAGCTCGAAATCTCTTCAGCCTCATCAGGGGCATAAACGCTTTCATTAATTTTCGTGTATCCCAAACTGGTCTTGACTAAGCCGTCGTTCACAACTTTCCAAACATTTGGGTGCACCACTTGTGCAGTAAGTTTCGACTTTTCTGAGCCGATCTCAACGGTTGTATTTGTGTCGTGATTGATTAGATAGAGCACAAGGCGTGCACGGTTCTGCGGTGAGAATTCGGCAAGATGATCAAGAGGACCAAGGAAGGTTGCTTCGCGAATCTTAATTGAAGTCCAGTTGCGTGGGTTTAATCCGAGCTCGTTTCCAAACTCCTCACGGTGCTCAGCCAAGAACTCTTCTACCCAAGCTGATCGAGTGTGCTGTAAAGCATGAAAGGGCTTATCGGATATACCGAGGGCTCTAAGCAGTTCGGAGTCAAGAGCGTGAAACGTCGGGTCGACCAATAGATGGGCATCTTCCGTGTTGGCTCTTAGTATGTTGCCAGGAATGTATTGCCCTGCAGGGAGCACCCATTTGCCGGCTAGATTTAGAACCCGAATGTAGTCGGACATCTCATCACCGACTAGATCGAAGAATTCGGTGCGTAGTTCCGTTAGATTCTTTGACCGGAAAACACTCCATGCCTCCAACCAAAATTCGTCGTTATCCTCGTGGTTTCGGTTGCGCAACTGGTTAAGAACGTCTTCTAGATTTCCGGTGTTTTCAAAGGTTGTTACTCCGAAGCTCCTCAAAGCGGACTCTACTTGCGGGTCCTCGGTAAGGGCCGGGTGAACAAAGTTCGTTCCAGAATCATGGGTGCTGGACCGGATTACCGCTTGCCCGCGTTCAGGTCGAGCCCACGTACCGTTCTCGAGTAGTACTACCGGGCTTAAACGAACTTCCTCAATAAACCCCTCTAAATCTTGCGGTTTCACCTCGTCGTAGACCGCATTCATCGTTCTTATCGCGGCAATAGATTTTGCAGCTGCATTTTGGCTGTCGGCATGAGCGACGAATGATTCAAACCATGTTCGCAAATGCGCGATGGGATTTGAGGGATCGAAGCCCATGAGTCGAATGCTCTTCGATTTCCGCTCTGGCGTGGAGGCACAGGCAGGATGGAGCCAATCTTCTCTCACTTCGGCAATTTCCATCCATTCGTCAATTAGTACATCTGGCACGACTGATGGGACGAGCCTAAGAGAATTAGGAGAACGCATTTCGAGCTCGCCGTTAGGTAGGCTCCGAAGACTACGTAGATGCCGGTAAATCGGTTCATTAATCACGCCGTCAGCCCAGCTTCTTGTTTCGCGCCCACGCGCTGGCAGAATGTCTATGTATCGGCCTGGATCCAGAGGTCCCAAGAATTGCCTTGCTTCACCAACTAATTCTGGTACGACTGTTTCGAGGATCTCCCTATTGAAGTCATCTTCGATTAGGTCGATGCGGTCGTCTGAAAGCTTCCAGGGAGCGTTCAATTTGCCAGAAAGAGATACTTCAGATTTAACCGGGAAGTAAGCGGAAAGCTGGCCGAGTTTCGCCTTGCCATCTAAAGGTACTGCCCAGCTCACTGTGACGTTGTCGCGGCGAGCTGTTCTACCAGCGCTTTCGAGTGCTTCTTTGCTCGGTTGATATTTTTTGGAAACTACGTACCACCTTGAAGTTTGCCCGTCGGAGTCACGAAGCTCTACTTCGCGACGTCCTTCTCCGGTCCTAGATGTAGTGAACGACTTGCGCATTCCACTAATCTGGGAATCAAGCCTCAGCTCTTTAACTGCCGGGACAAAAAGACAGAACGACTCATCAAAGTTTCGCATCTCCTCATCAAGTGTGAAGCAAACTCCGGTATGTAGTGGAACCTTAACGATTGTCGTTGCCCATTTAGCCAAAACGCGGAGTTCCGGATCATCACGAAATTCTTGGGTGGGCTCGATTGGCCAAGCCAGGCGTAATGAAGGTACTTCATCTTCATAGAGCTTTTGCCTCGTCGCTTTGGAAATAGAGTCTCGGGCTGCACTGCGATCGAATGCGAAGGACACTGACCGACTAAAAATCTGAGGGTTAGTCGAAATGCCAGCAACAGATTTGAAACCTAGCCCAAATCGGCCAATCTCTTCCCCGGTCTTTTCAGACAAGTGTGCGTAAAGAATGGCGCGCAATCCTGATTCCGTGAATGGTTCACCCTGGTTTGCAACGTAGAGATTCTCCTTGGTGAGATAAACCGCCAATCGGCCGGGGGCTTCACGCATCGCATCCGCACCATTTTGGAGAAGCTCTTGAATTTGCTTTCTTCCGTAGCCGCCTTCTGCAATCGCGAATTCTTTTCTCAGATCTTCGACAATGCGATTTGGATCGTGTTCGTACACCGATAGGCATGTATCCCTATAAGAGTCGACAAGATCTTCAAGTGACTTATCAGCATTTCCCCAGTTGTTCAGGCTCATTGCACACTCCGTATTCCGGTTTCTCTTTGCGAAATTTACCAGTTCCACCGAGGTGATTCGGGCTTATCGCATCGAGCATTAGGTTCTCAAACAACTTAAGTACTTGAAGCGACAATCGATCGGATATCTGCGAATTCTTATTCGACTGGCGATTTGTTTAGAAGATCGAAATGGTAGCGGTGTGGTGAGTTCGTGGTAGCGCTTGAGTGGGGATCCGGTAGCGGTCTCCACTCAAGCGTTTTGTGTTAATGGTTAGCTTCCAGTCTCATGTTTGGTCCTTCAAGGGTGATGATCTCGGCGCCGGCGATGAGTCGGTTAAGGATGGACTCGGCGATGACGGTGTCCGGGATAGATCTGTACCAATCTTGCGGGGTGAACTGTGAGGTCACGATCGTTGATCGGTTGCTTTCTCGTTCGGAGAGAATGTTGAAGAGCAGGTGCGCGGTGGCGGCGTCGACTGGGGTGGTGAGGAAGTCGTCGAGGACTAACACATCGACGCTGATCAACTCGCGGGTGAGTTTGAGCCGGGCTGGGTCGTCAAGCGGCATCACTGCGAAGTGCGCGGCGAGCATGTCGGTGCGGTAGAACCTGGCGGAGTAGTCGTTGCGGCATGCTGCGGTGATCAGTGCTTGGGCGAGGTAGGTTTTGCCGACTGAGGATTTGCCCAGGATGACAATGTTTTGGCCCAGGTGGCACCATTGTCCGTGAGCGAGTCGGCTGACTTGTTCTGGGTTGATGTTGCGGTCAGGCGCGTAGACGACGTCTTCGAGGCAGGCATCGGGGTTTGGCGATCGTGATGCCTTGAGCAGTTTGTTGATGCGGCGTTCGCGTCTGGCCGCGACTTTTTTGTCGAGTGCGTAGAGCACCTTTTGGGAGAAGGTCCACGTGTCGAAGGTTGGGTCGTTGGCGATGTCGATGACGCTTTTGCCGAAGGCCGTCATGCGCATCGCTGTGAAGTCCGCGAGGACGGATTCGTCGAGGAAGCGCTCTTGCGGCGGGGTCGGTGGGGTCATGGCTTTGTGGTTCCTTTCTTGGTGAGGTTGTCCAGGCTGAACTGTGCTGCGCCACCGAGGTAGGCGCCACTGGTGTCGCGAGTGGCAGCGTCGGGTGCGTGGGCCGGATGTGCGGGTGTGGCCGGTGCCTGTTGGTTCAAGCCGTGTGGTCGGGTTGCGGCTTCTTTGCGTACGACGGCCATCATGTTCTTCACCGCGGTGTAGGACACGGCCCGGCGGGTCCCGTCGGAGGAGACCAGGCGCTTACATGCTTCTTCCAACACGAGCTTGTTGGCGTGTTTGCCCATTGACAGCACGTTTCTGCACGATTGGTACGCCTGGGCGGGATTGCTTTCGCCGCGATCATTTCCTCAATGACGGTGCGTGTCGCCGGGCCGATCTTTTGGGCTTCGCGCAGGAAGTAATCGCTCGTCCACAGTCCTTGGGTGTGATCCATATTCGCCGGGATGTGGTCGGTATTGGTGACATACGCCCCGCGGGTGTGGGCAAGCGTGTGGGTTGTAACGGCACGGCCACCATCGAAGACCGTGAGCACTTGCCCGGTGATGCGCACATCGACAGTGCGACCAACGAGCTGGTGCGGCACGGAGTACCTCACGCTGGCTACGGTGATGTGGAAATCCGGGGCGATCTTGGCGCGTTTCCACTCGGTGCGCTGCCACGGGGTATCGGGAAGTGATGTCAAAAGGTGTCTTTCATGCGCATCAAAAATGTCCCTGCGGCTTGACTGCTGGTGACGAAACGGCACCGCCTGGTTGATCTGGTCAACCAGCTGTTTAATGCGTGTGTTGAGCTCGTCTAGATCGACGCACTGGTGGCCATCGAGTGCGTGGATGACCTTGTGGGTGACGATCTTGACTGCAGCTTCGACATTGGCTTTGTCTTTCGGCCGTCTCGACCTCGTGGGCAGTGCTGCGGCGTTGTAATGCTCCAAAAACTGCTCGTAGGTGTCGTTGACCTTGCGGTTTCGATCCGCCGCGCTGATCGCGTTCGATGCAGTCGAGGCATTATCCGGCACCACAACCTCAGGCACGCCCCCGAAGTAGGCGAACGCGTGGTGGTGGGCATCAAGCCAGGAATGCTGGCGCTCATCTGGACAGAGGGTGTCCGATTCTTTGTGTGCGGGGGCTTGGTTTACAAGTAGTCCGCGAATCGGTCGGGGTAAGCCACGGCTAGTTGGTTGATGGCTTGTTTCCACCCGGTGGCTTTCGCTCCTTCAATATAGCCGTTGCACTCAACGTCGCGCTTGGCTTTCTTCGCCCGCTGCGCAGCGCGCTTGTCCTCGATGTTGCAGATCATCAACCACAGCGTCTTCAGCGCCGCGGTATCGTTCGGGAACTGGCCCCTGTTACGGGTAGCTTTACGCAGTTCAGCATTCAGCGACTCGATCGAATTGGTGGTGTAGAGCACCCGCCTGGCCGCAGGCGGGAACTGCAGAAACGGCACGAACCGCTCCCAAGCGTCGCGCCAGACTTTGACCGACTGCGGGTATTTCCGGCCCAGTTCACTGGCCTCGAAAGCATCAAGGCTGGCACGTGCCGTCTCCTCATTGGGAGCGGTGTAGACCTCACGCAGCGCCCGGGAAACTCCCTTGCGGTCCTGATACGACACCCACCGGTTCGCAGCCCGAATCAGATGCACGATACAGGTCTGCACCATGGAATTCGGCCAGGTTGCCTCCACGGCTTCCGGCAGGCCTTTAAGCCCGTCGCAGCAGACAATGAACACGTCCTGGACCCCGCGGTTGGCCAGATCTGCGCACACCGATGCCCAGAATGCGGCGCCTTCATTTTCAGCGATCCACAATCCCAGGATGTGCTTGATGCCGTCCATGTCGACACCAACCGCCATGTAGCAGGCTTTGTTGACCACGCGGTGGCCATCGCGGATTTTCACGCGTAGCGCGTCGAGGAAGATCACCGGGTAAAACTCGTCGAGCTGGCGGTTTTGCCAGATCATGACCTCGTCTAACACCGCATCGGTAATGGTGCTGATCGTATCCGGGCTCATATCCACCCCGAGCGTGGTCGCGAGGTGGTGCTGGATATCGCGCACTGTCATCCCGCCGGCGTAGAGCGAGATGATCATGTCGTCGAGTTCTGTGAGCCGGCGTGCGCCCTTGGGCACCATCCGGGGAGTAAACGTGCCGGCACGATCCCTGGGCACGGTCACTTCCACCGCGCCGTACCCGGAGTTGACGGTTTTGGTGTACGACCCGTTGCGGTGATTGCTGCTCTGTGTGGTTTCCACCTGGGCTTTCGTCTTGCGGTCGGAATGGCTATAGCCCAAGTGCGCATCCATCTCCGCCTGCAGACCAGCGTTGATTGATGCCTGCAGCAGGCCTTTGACCAGCTCGCTGGCATCATCAGCGGAAGCCGACAGCTCGCTGATCAAGCTGGCGAGCTCAGGATTTTCCATCAGCTTCTCGCTGATCTCGTTGACCCTCGCCGGGTCATGGCTTTTCTTCGGTGACACCGTAGTCATTATCGGTGAAACTCCTTCTAGATCAGAGCCTCACACACAAACTTCCTGACACCCTTTCTGGACACGCGAGGGCAAAAATCATCCCGGAATACGGCATTGAGGCGACAAACACGCTGACCTTGATCCCCGGTGTGCCGTCAGGGTCGAACAGGCGCATCTTGGTGCCTGCCCAATCCACCTGCATGGTGTGCCCCGGAGTGTGGGTGATGCGTGCGGTCAAACCGGCCGCGTCGACATGGGACGCCACCAACTGGCGAAACCGGTCGTAACTGTAATGGAGCTGGCCAGGTAAAGCAGGTGTGGTGGTGTAGCGCGCCCACAGCACTTGCAGTGTCTGCTTGTTGCGCCCCGTGCGGGCTTTGACCACCGCATCGAAATCGATGGGGACGAATTAGCCCTGGCCGGTGCTGCGCCCATCTACGAATAACTCGTCGAGCTCATCATCCGTCAGCGCCAAAACCTGGTCGACGGTGCGAATCCCGAGGGATCGAAGCACCTGGTTCGACCGGGAAATCGCGCGGTGCGAGCACCCGAGCTGTTGTTCAATCTGGCGGTACGAACGCTGCTGCACAAGCAGCTTCATCACCGCCCGGTAATCCGTCATCAGCGGACTCCTTCCGGTAACCGGCTACACCCCTGTGGTGCAATCACCCGAAAGCATCACCCGCCACCGCCAACCCCGCTACCGGATACCCACTAAACCGCTACCCGAAAGTGACCAAACCGCTACCAACTAGCCGGTCGCAACAGTGAAACCGAATCGGGTTCTATGCCTCGGTTTCATTTTTGGGGACCTCGATGCTCTCTGCCTGGGATTCGGATTTGGTGGCGGCTTGGGCGACGCGACGAGAGTTGCGCTTTGCGTCGTAGGCAAGGAATCCGATGATGATGGCAAGGGCGGCGCCGCCGGCGGCGATCCACCAGGGGTTGAAGCCGCCTGCAGGCTGCTCGCCGTCGGTGGTCTCATTGCCGGTTTGAGGCATGCGGTCCTGCGGAGCGACTTCCTTCTCGCTGGTCAGTGTGTTGATCCATCCGACCTGGTCGGCGATGGGGGTGACGTTGACGCGGGGGTTGGCTTTGAGCTCCTCTTCACTGGGGTTTTCGGGGTCGGAGAACAGGCCGGCGCTCATCACGCCGGAGACGGCCTTGTCGGTGAAGATCGGGCCGCCGGAATCACCCGGCTGGATCTTGGCGCCGTCTTTCAGGGAGACCTCCAAGGCCTTGTCGCCGCCGAAGAGTGCCATCGGGGTTTCCTTATCCACGTTGCCCTTTGCGGTGGGGAGCTTTGTGGTGCCGCCGGAACCGTCGGAGGACCAGCCGTAGATGTCTACTTCACCGTCCACGGACGGAACCGCGTCAGAGACCTTGGGGTAGGTCTCCAACATCATGTCTTCGACCGTGTGGAGCATGGCAATGTCACCTTTGTGGGCGACTTCCCAGCGGTCAACGTCGTAGTAGCGCTGGTTGTCGCCCTGGCCGGTGCGAACGGAGCCCTCAACCTTGGGGAAGCCCTCCACGCAGTGGCGGGCGGTGAGTACCCAGTGCGGGGCGACGGCCACGCCGGTGCACACGCCCTCCTGCGCATCAGAATCCTGGGTGCGTACGGATACAACGGCGTTGGATTCCGGTGAGGGTACAGCGAACATGTCCGATTCCATCGCGGCAGCCGGGGTGAGCACGCCGATGCCAGCGATAGCGGTGGCGGTACCGACGGCGGCTGTGGCGCGCATTGCCGTGCCGAAGGTTGAGCGGAAAGCGTTGGACGTGGTCATGGGGTCTCCTTTTCGGGTATGTGGTTTATAAATCGGGGCTTGTACGGGGCTTGTACGGGGTTTGTGCCGTGCGGCTACGCAGCAAGCTGAGGGGCGATATTCCGGCGGCCGGGGAGGTCCTCCCGGCTGGCGGCGGAGCAGGTGCGGTGCAGTAGCGCTTCGAGTGGTCCGCGGTTAAAGAATGTGAACCACGCGGTGGCTAATGCGATGGCGGCTAAGGCGCTGACAATCGCGAAGGCGGTGCCGTGGCCGAAGTTTGCGGTGATCACGTGCAGGACGTAGATCGTCAAGGGCATGCGTCCCATGCGGTAGAGCGGCATGAGCAGCCGGTCCCCGATGCTGTGGGTGGCGATCCGGGTCGAGGCGATCCACACGCAGAAGGTGGCCACGGCGACGGCCATGCCGGCCTCACCAAGCACGGCGATCAACCCGCCCGTGTGGCCATTGGGGTCATACAACCCGTAGCCGGGGGATTCCGGGTTGAGGTAGTGGCGTCCCACCATTGCGAACGCGGCCAGGATTAACCCGCCGGCGATCACCGCCGCGGCGCGGGGGCGGACATCTACTTGGGGGGACGGGGCGGTTGTGGTGGCAGCTGCGGCGGTGGTGGCGCCGGTTGCGGTGGTGCCGGTGGCGGTAGTGCGGGATGCTAGGGGAGCGAGGATGACTCGCCACGCGATCATGCCCATGACCATCAGTGCAGCCCATTCCAAAAGCGGGTAGGGCGGCGCCAACACGTCAGGGAGGAAGTAGGCGATGCCATCTAGGATGCCGCCGTGCGGGGTAGCTGAGGTGTTCTCAGGCGTTTGGAAGGCCATTGACCAGCTAGAGAAGATCAAGCTCGCGCATGCTGAGAGCACGGTCAAAGCAACCGCTAGCCAGACAAGATTCTTTGTCCGCCACCGTACGACCGGGGCCAGGGCGATGTAGCAAATACCAAACGGCAGCAGGACCACCGCGATATCGCCAGCGAACGGTACCAACAGGGCGTCGAAAAGCATGAGCATCGCGCCGCGCACAGCGAACTGGTGCCGCTGAACCGCGAGCGCGCGTCCGCCGGACGCCACGGCCCGGCGCGCCATAAGCGACATGGACACACCTGCGAGGAATGCGAAACCGGCCGAAGGGAAACCGTCGAGAAGCATGCCGGCGATTCCCGCAGGCAACGTGAGGTGCGCGAACATCATGCCGATGAGCGCGACCGCGCGGGCGATGTCCACGCCGGTGACGCGTACGCGCGGCGAGGGTGTAGACACTTTTTCCACAGGCCGTGTTGTGGTGAAACTTTCTGGCATGGTCAACAGACTAAAATGCGCCATGTTGCGAGAGCGTTAACGCGGAAAAATTGTTGTGAGAGGGATGCAGATGCCCAGGGTAATGGTGGTTGAGGATGAACAATACTTGGCCGAAGCGATCGCGAAAGTGTGCGCGCGGCAGGGGTGGGCGGTAGAGACCGCGCTGCGCGGCGATGACGCGGTGGCCTACCTTGCGCACAGTGGCATGGGAGTGGACGTGGTTGTGCTTGACCGCGACCTACCTGGCATTCACGGCGACGACGTATGCGCCACGATTACGCGTGAACACCCCCACATCAAGGTGCTGATGCTCACGGCCGCCGCGACCTTGGACGACAAAGTCGATGGCTTTGGCCTTGGTGCAGATGACTACTTAACCAAGCCTTTTGAGGTGCCGGAGCTCATCGCGCGCATTACCGCGCTGATGCGCCGCCACGCGCCCCGCCGGACGTCCGTGGTTGCTATCGGTGATGTGCGCGTGGACACCTCTACGCGGCAGATCACCCGCGCCGGGGAGGCGGTTCGGCTAAGCCCCAAGGAGTACGCAGTGCTGAGCACGCTTATCGACGCCGAAGGGGCGGTGATTTCCGCAGAGGAATTATTGGAGGAAGCCTGGGATGAAAACGCCGATCCGTTTTCCAATTCGATCCGCGTGACTATCTCCCACCTGCGGCGCAAATTGGGGGAGCCGTGGATCATCCACACCATGCCCGGGGCGGGGTACTACGTGGCGGAGGCGGCGTACCAATGAGCGTGGGGAGCGCGCGCCGCGACGAAGCGCTGACGGGGTCCGGCAACCGCTTGTCCTTGCGGGCACGCGTGACGCTGCTTTTCGTAGCGACGGTACTTGTGGTGGGCCTGTCATTGACCGCGATTGTGTACCTGTATTTGCGGCTTACCCCTGTGCCGTTTACCGCGGTGTTTCCGGGGGCGCCTGCGCCTGGTTCGTTTGACGGTCCGATTGATGGTTCGATTGATGTTCCGATCGATGGTCCGATTGATGGTTCGGTGGATGGTGGGGGAGTCCCCGCCGACGACGCGGTGATTGATGCGGCGGTGCCGTTCCCTGATGCGCTGCTGCGCGTGGTGGTGACGTCTTCACTGGTCACGCTGTTATTCATGACTGCACTATCCGGCATTATTGGGTGGTTTGCCGCCGGCTATGCGCTGCGCCCAGTGCGCGGCATGGCGGACGTTGCCCGCGGTGTGTCTGCTGGGGATATGTCCCACCGGATTAACTACTCCGGTCCCGCGGACGACATCGGTGACTTAGCCGTTGCGTTTGACGCGATGCTGGAATCCGTCGAATCACATGTGGAATCCCAGCGTCGCTTCGCCGCGAACGCGTCCCATGAACTGAAAACCCCGATTGCCACGATCCAGACCATGGCGGATGTGGCGCTATCTGATCCCGATGCCACCACCGACGAGCTCCGTGAGACACTCACCCGCGTGCGGGAAGTCACCGCCCACAATGGGGAAATGGTGAGCGCGCTGCTCGCGTTTTCCCAGGCCACCACCGGACGCATCCAACGCCAAACGGTTGACCTGTCTGCCTTGTTCCGTGACTCCGCCAGCGCCCACAGCATCCCCGCTGTTGTCCCGAACCACCCAATCACCGTCTCCGGAGACGCGATTTTGCTGCACCACGCCGTGGACAACCTCTTTGCTAATGCCGCCTCCCACGGGACCGCGGGTACCGCGCGCGCGGAACTGTCAACAGGGGATTCCGGCCCAGCGGTTATCACCGTCAGCAACGACGGCCCGGTCTTGGAAACCGCGGTGATCGCCCAGCTGACCGAACCGTTCACCCGCGCCCAGTCCCGTGTGGGCGACCGCGGCCACGGCCTAGGCCTAGCACTCGTGGACGCCATCGGCACCGCCCACAACGGCGCACTCACTCTCAGCGGGAAACCCGGCGGTGGGTTGATCGCGTCCCTTCAACTGCCCACCCGCGACTGAGCTGGGCCAGGGCCGGTCACGGGCCAGTCCCAGGTGAGTTCCGGGCTAGTCCCGGTCCTCAACGATCATGTCGCTAATCCGGTCGTGGGGAATCCAAGCCACGGCGGGTTCTCCGTACGGACCGCAGGATAGACGCATGTGCACGTGGGCTTCGGGATCACCCTGTAGGTGATAGCCCTTGTAACATTCCCACCCGTTGGGCGCTTCCCACCTCGCGCCGGACCCGAACGGCGGCTCGCCGGATGGGGATCCGAACAGGTAGTCCGTAAACGTTGCCATCGCGGCATCGCAATCGACTTCGTGTCGCACGGTCACAACCGCGTTTGTTTCACCAGTGACCTGATCTGTCACGTCCCCACACACCACACCGGACGGTGCATATTTTCGGTCGAATGCCGGGGCCGGCTCTGCCGCTGGTGCTTCGGAAACTTCTCCGCCGGAGTGGATGAACGCAACGCGGGTTCGGCTGTTCCAACAGTTCATGGTGTAACCGCCGGGTTCAACCTCGCCGACATCGACACCGCGGCCACACCGCCATCCGTTGATTGCTTGCCACGCTTCATCCCCGTCCTTGATCGCGCGCGAGTTTCCGGACAGGAAATCAGTGACCACCGTCATCGCCTCGTCGCAACGCGCCTCACCCCCGATGACCACGATGTCGTAGGTCTTCTGTGAGAAGTTTGAAAACGCCGTTCCGCACACGGTGCCCTGACCGTCCGCAGGGCTGCTTTCGCTCGTGTACTCCGTGACTGTTTCCTGCACTTGGGTGCGTGACTGCGTAGTCAATTCAGGTTCTTCCAGCGGCTCGCTGCGGGAGCAACCCACCATCGCAACAGTGGCCAGTGCACAAATGGCATAAAAGCGACGTCTCACAGTAAGAATGTTATCCTTTCGGCTATCTCGCGTAGGCTAGGCCACGATGAATAATGATGAGAACGCGCAGTTCGACGAGAGTGTGGATGTCGACAACGCGCAGGAGAATGTAAACGCTGCAGAAGCGACAGACACACCCGATGAGACCACGGAGCAGATTCTCACAGTGGACGATCTCGTCGGATCCGACTTGAACGATAGCTTGGCAGAAGAGACTGCCGATGGCACCGACGACAGTGCCGACTCGAGCACTAACGCCACCGAACTCCCCGAGATCCAGGTGGAGCCCGAAGGCCCCATCGTGGACGAAGCCGAAGCTGGCAAAGACTCCGAGACGCCGGAAATCCAGGTGGAGCCCGAGGGCCCGCTTATCGACGCCGAGGGCTACGACACTGCCGAGACTGTCGAGGGCGATGACGCTGCCCAGACTGTCGAGGGCGATGACGCTGGTGACGCCGATGATGACACCGATGACGATGACGCCGATGAATCTCGGGACGGAGACGGCGAGGGCTTTACTGGGTTAAGCCTGCCGTCGAATGTGCTTGCTGCCGTGGAGCGTGTGGGCTTTGAAAACCCGTCGCCGATCCAGGAACAGACGATTCCGCTGCTCATGGAAGGTCGGGACGTTGTTGGTCTGGCACAGACCGGTACGGGTAAAACCGCCGCGTTCGCGTTGCCGATTCTGTCCCGAATCAACAAGGATGAGCGCCACCCGCAGGCCCTGGTTCTGGCGCCGACGCGCGAACTTGCGCTCCAGGTCGCGGATTCCTTCCAGTCCTTTGCGGACCACTTGGGCAACATTTCGATCCTGCCGATTTACGGTGGTCAGGCCTATGGCGTGCAGCTGTCGGGGCTGCGTCGCGGGGCACAAATCATCGTCGGTACGCCAGGGCGCGTGATCGACCACCTTGAGCGTGGCTCGCTGGACATCTCTAACCTGCGCTTCCTCGTGCTCGATGAGGCCGATGAGATGCTCAACATGGGTTTCCAGGAAGACGTGGAGCGCATTCTGGAAGACACCCCGGATGAGAAGCAGGTGGCGCTGTTCTCGGCAACGATGCCGAATGCGATCCGCCGGATCTCTAAGCAGTACCTCGATGATCCGGCAGAGGTCACCGTGAAATCGGAGACCCGCACCAACACCAACATCTCCCAGCGCTACCTGTTCACGCCGGGCCGCAACAAGATGGATGCTTTGACCCGCGTCCTTGAGGTCGCCGAGTTCGAGGCAATGATCATCTTCGTGCGTACGAAGAACGACACCGAGGAAGTTGCGCAGAACCTGCGTGAGCAGGGATTCGCTGCCGCAGCCATCAATGGTGACATTCCGCAGCAGCAGCGCGAACGCACCGTCGATCAGCTTCGCGACGGCCGCATTGACATCCTCGTGGCCACCGACGTTGCCGCCCGTGGCTTGGATGTGGAGCGCATCTCCCACGTTTTGAACTACGACATCCCGCGCGATACCGAGTCCTATGTGCACCGCATCGGACGCACCGGTCGTGCCGGCCGCAGCGGTAAGGCGCTGCTGTTTGTCACCCCGCGTGAGCGCCGCATGCTGCGCTCAATTGAAAAAGTCACTGGAGCGCGCATCGAGGAAGTCGACCTGCCGACCGTGGACCAGGTTAACGACGCCCGCAAGGCGAAGTTTGCGGATTCCATCACGGCCTCCCTGGACGCAAAGCAGATCGACCTGTTTAAAGAACTAGTGCAGAACTACTCTGAGGCCAACGGCGTGGCCATGGAGGACATCGCAGCCGCCCTTGCCGCCCAGGCCCAGGGTGAGGCCGAGTTCTTAATGAAGGAGCAGCCGAAGTCCAAGAAGGACAGGCGCGATCGCGAAAAGTGGGACCGTGAGGATCGCTTTGACCGTGACCGTGGTGATCGCGGCGGCCGCGGCAAGCGCGACCGCTTCGACCGCGATGACAGAGGCGACCGTGGCGGCCGCAAGTTCGACCGCCAGCAAGACAGTGAGAACTTTGACACCTACCGCCTTGACGTGGGTAAGCGCCAGCACGTCCGCCCCGGCGGCATCGTCGGTGCGCTCGCAAACGAAGGTGGGCTGACTAACAAAGACTTCGGCCGAATCACCATCGGCGGCGACTTCTCCCTGGTGGAACTACCGAAGAACCTCGACCCGGCTGTGCTTGATCGCCTCAGCGATACCCGCATTTCCGGCCAGCTAATCAACATCAAGCGCGACACCGGCGCCCCGTCCCGCGACCGTGGAGGCTACCGCGATCGTGGTTACCGTGACCGCGATGACGACCGCCGTGGAGGCTACCGCGATCGTGGCTACCGCGACCGCGATGATCGCGACAACCGCGGCGGCAGAGGTGGCCACGGTGGATTCCGCGGGCGTGACGACGACCGCCGGGGCGGCTACCGCGACCGCGACGATGACCATCGCGGCGGCTACCGCGGTGGCCGGGACCGTGACTGGGATTCCCGCGATCGCGGGCGCAACAAGAAGAAGGGCTGGCGTGATTAGGGGTTCTCGGACGTCGGGTTGAATTCCAACTCGATGTCCCAGTTTCCATATGGGCCGGGTTGGCCCAGGAAATAAGAAAGGACCCTTCTACTGCGTATACATGCGGCAGAAGGGTGGGGGTTTTTGGGCTTGGACGCGGGATTTGCGCAGCTCCCCGGAGGTCCGACCAACCGAACAGCTCTGCTTCCACGGCTACCGCACGGGGCGAGGCCTTCGTCCAAGGCGGCAGGTTGTCCAAAATGTGGGCTTCCTAAGGTGCTGGGGCGGTGAGTGTCGGGTCGTCGTCAAGCTTTGCGGAGGGGTGATTCGCGAAATTTTGCTTTGCTGATGTGTTGCCAAAAACCCTTGACTCGGTGACCTGCGTGTTTAAGAAGAGTATCGATAGTTGGATACAAATTTCGCGAACGGGGGTTCATCTTGATCCCGCTGGTGCTTCAGCTGGGACGGCAGTTCCTTCGGTAAAACGTTAGCGTTAAAAAGGCCGACCGCATTGGCGGTCGGCTGAAGCTAAACGGGTGGGAAACCGCGTTTGGGTACTGTTGGGGGGGTCAGTTCTAGATGAACATCAAGACAAGAACGATCACCCACAGCAGGTTGAAGATTCCGGCGGCGATGGTGGCGGTCTTTTTGGACTTCTCAAAGTCGTCGGTGTAGTCCTTTTCCGGGTCGGCTTCGGACGGGTCAAGTTCACCAAGGGCGCCCATCAGTTTGCGCTGCTGCGGGATGACCACGAACAGCAAAAGGAGCCAGGCAATAAGCGCGAGGGCCAGGGAAGCGTGGAACTGGCCCTGGGACTTGTAGGTATCCCAGTCGAGGAACAGGACCGCAGCGCCGATCAGCGGCACCAGCATAGAAATCATGCCGTAGGAACGGGAGATGCGGTGCAGCAGTCGAGCTTGACCGACGAATCGCTGGCCGCCGCCGCGACCATGCTGGCCGTCGAACTCAGGTCCAGCGTTGCGGGCATCAGCCGCAGCACGGGGGAACATGGACACTGCCACGGCGACCGGACCCAGCAACAGGATCGCGGCACCGACGTGGAGGATTGTAAGAACGGTTTCAAACATGTTGGTCAGTGTATGCGAAGCAATTGTTTGCTGCCCGAGGGCAGGTTAGGTACGCGGTCAGGATAGAACGCATTGCGTAGCCCAGCGCACGAGCTCTTCATCACCGCGGCGTCGGCGCGAGACAGGGGAAGATCGTATTTGTTCGCGACCTTGGCCAACTGCTTGGAGTACGCGCACCGTGACGCCGCGCGCGGGGGCATCCATTCAGCGGGAAGCATGTCTTTCTTCGCTTGGTTGACCTCGCTTGCGGTGACAACCAGGTTGTCTGGGTCGTTGTAGAAAGCCAGGCGTTTTTCCGCAGGCCACGTGTTAGCACCCATGTCCCACGCGGCTGAGATGGGATAGAGGTGGTCCACTTCCACGTCCTTGGGTGGAAGGGGTTTGCCGGTGTACGGGTCTTTGATCGAATCCTTACCGCCTGAGGTCGTGGACCACGCTGAGTAGCGCTGCATGCACGACGGTTGGTCATAGGAAACAGCCATCACGTAATCGCGGGTGTTGCACCCGTTGGGTTGTGTTCCCCAGGTTTCCGCGAACAGAGCGCGTTTGTATCCCGGGACATCTGTGCGGACGGGGATGACGGTTGCGATCTCAACACCGTCGCGGCCGGGAAGAGGCCACGGGATGACGATCAGCGTTGCGATCATCAGGATGCCGAGGAGGAGCTTGTAAGGCGTCGATAAGCGTTCGCGTGCGCGCTTTCGTGCGCGACGCGGAACCGCGGTGCTGCCCCCGCGTGGCGCAATGAGTGGCGCGTGCGGGGGAGGCGCGGGAGGGGTTTCGAAGTGCGGTTGGAAGCGTGGGTCAGGACGGTACTGTTTCATACCTATTTAGACTTCGCGGGAGCCCCCAAGGTTCCCTTCGCCGGCAAGATTTTTCTGGGCGGTGCTTCCATTACCACTTCCTTTGTTACTGACGTGGAGCTCCTCGCCCGGGGTAGCGGTGGCGTTGAAAGCTTCCTCGAACGTGGCGTCAGGGTGTTCCATGGAGTAATCGGTGACCGCCAAGTGGCGGTCAAACTCCGTGTCCACGCCGGGCTTCGGCTGAGTCATAAGCGAGACCGCAACCATAGCGATGGTGGCCAGGATGAAGCCCGGAACCATCTCATAGATCAGGCCGCTCAGTGCATCGACGTTGCCCCACACCAGCACCGTGACCGCGCCGGTGATCATGCCAGCCATCGCGCCTTGTGAGGTCAGGCGACGCCAGAAGAGGGAGGCGATGATGATCGGACCGAACGCGGAACCGAAGCCGGCCCACGCGAAGCCGACCAGGTTAAGGATCGTGTCAGACGGGTTGGCCGCCATGATGATGGCGATGATTGCAACAACGATCACCATGCCGCGGGAGGAGATGAGAAGCATGCGTTGCGACGGCTCTTTTTTGCTGAATACCTTGAACAGATCCTCGACCAACGCCGACGAGGTGACCAGCAGCTGGGAAGACATCGTTGACATGATTGCTGCGAGCACAGCGGTGAGAACCAGACCGGCGAACAGCGGGTGGAACAGGATGCGGGTCATGTCCAAGAAGATGGTTTCAAACCCTTCGCGGTCCACAACGGAGTGCTGGGTTTGACCGAAGAAGCTTGCACCGATGATCGCGGTGAAGATGGCGCCGATGTAACAAAAACCCACCCAGATCAGGCCGGAATTGCGGCCGGATTTGGCCTCAGACGGGCTGCGCAGCGCCATGAAGCGGGTGATGATGTGCGGCTGTCCCATGTATCCCAGGCCCCACGCCAGGTTGCCGATGATTCCCGCCGCGGTGGTGCCAGCGATGATGTTGAAGAAGTCCGGGTTGCCATCAGGGTGCGGGCCGTAGGCGTTATCCACCGGGTAGGAGAAGATGTCGCCGGGATTGTCGATAGCAAACAGAGCCATGATCGGGACGATGAGAAGCGCTGCGAACATGAGCAGACCCTGCGCCACGTCGGTGTAGGACACAGCGAAGAAGCCACCGATGAAGGTGTAGACCACCGTGATTGCGCCCACGATGAGCATGCCGGTGAGGTAGTCACCTTGGAACGTGGATTCGAAGTAGCGGCCACCAGCCACCATGCCGGAGGAAACGTAGAAGGTGAAGAAGAAGATGATGATCAGCGCGGCAATGACGCGCAGCGCACGGGAGGAATCATGCGTGCGGTTTTCAAAGAAACTCGGCAGCGTGATCGAGTTATTGGCCACTTCGGAATACGCGCGCAAACGCGGTGCGATCCATTGCCAGTTCGCCCACGTACCAATGAACAGACCGATGACGATCCAGATTTCGCTCATGCCGGCCACGAACAGTGCGCCCGGCAGGCCCATGAGCAGCCAGCCTGACATGTCCGATGCGCCGGCAGAAATTCCCGCCACGAACGGCGGGAGGTTGCGTCCACCGATCACGTAGTCGTCATACTCGGAGGTTTTACGCCAGCCGTAGTACCCGATTGCGAGCATCACGACAAAGTACAAAATCACCGCGATGATGATCCAAGTGTTGTCTGTCATTCGGTTTCCCTTTCACGCTCCACGCGGAGCCTTACGCAAAAAGTTTCATTAAGCGTACCGAATGCCCCCGACATGCGTGACCATTATCGGGCAGGGATCGGATTTCCGCCCGCGCGGGCCCGTGGGCGGGTGTGAAAATTGGTTCCACCTTGTAGGGTCACAGACTATGCGGACTACGCGCGATGGAAAAGGCACGGATCGGGGCACGAGGTATGCCCGCCTCGCCTTTCTTTCCGGGGCTCTCACCGCCTGCACCGCCGCGACGGTGGCGTTTACCTTTGCCGCGACGCCATCGGATTCGCCTACTCCTACGCCACCGAGTACGGCCCACAGCACGCCCGCGGTGGTGACCACGGTGCAGCAGGCTCCGTCGACAAGCGTTGTGCCTGAAGTTGTTACCCCCGAACCGGACATGGCTGAGGGCACTGAGCTGGAAGCGCCGGTGGCGCCGGAACCTGCGGCCGCAGACGTTGATGCTTCCGCGTCCTTTGATGAAGCGAATGTGGATCAACTGGTTGATGATGGTGCTCCGGAGCCACCCGTGCGTTCGCGGAAGCAAACAGGACGCGCGCCGCTTCTGGTCCAGCAGGGAACGCGGTTTAGTACGCGCAAGCTTGGTGCGGAGCGCGCCAAATCCGCCTGCACTGTCGGTTACATCGACGCGGCCAACCGGAGCGGATACTCTGCTGCTCACTGTGGCAACAACGGCGATGCCGTGTACGTGAAGAACTCCAAAGGGGAGTGGGCGCTGGCCGGGAAATTCCAAGTGTCTTCGGCGTACGACAAAGCCACCAACACCAATGATTGGGCCCGCATTAAGTGGAACAGCCGCGTCACGTATGGCAAGAACGGCTTTTCTGGCGACGCGATTATCTCACCCGACTCACTCGATATCGGCGACAAACTGTGTCTGCGTGGCAGCGCGAGCCACAAGGAGACCGCCAACAATGTGAGCTGCGGGCGCTACGCAGGCCGCGTCCGCACAACAGTGTTCATGGACGGCGGCGGTGGTGTCCAAGGTGATTCCGGCGGCGCAGTGTACGCGCCGGGCAAAGGCTTCGTGGGCGTCTATTCCGGACACAACGAACACCGGAAGGTACACAACGGCGACCGCCGCCTCGAACGCGTCTCCATGATCGGCAACGGCGCTCCCGTATCCCGCGCCGAACAACGCGCCATCGCCGAGGCCCTAACCAAGTAGCGCCTTTAGCTCCCGGGGTTGGATTCGGGGATTGGGGACGGAGTTAGGGTGGCCAAATAGTGTGGTTTCACTAAGAGAAAAACTTGTTTTTATATTCGTTCACTGAGCGCGAAGTTCACAAGTCCAAGAAGCATCCAATAATTGCTTAAGAATATCCGGTATCCGCTGTTCAGCGGTGGTTTTTCGTGCGTTCCTACATATCATGAACCGGTAAACATGATGGTGACGGAAGGCAGTCAATGTCACGCGTGGGGGCGTCCGCAAGGACGGTACTAACTTTTTTAGCAACGGCGTCTATCGTGACACCGCTTATCGCTGTACCTGAAGCATCGGCAGGAATTGTTGACTGGGCGTCGCAGGCAACCAAGGTCACTATTGAAGCGCGGCAGGGTTATGACTTCTACAGCGCGGGCGGCACGGGGCGGTGCACGATCGCGTATAACGATCACGTGTCGCGGACCAGCCTTACCGCGGCGCACTGCGGGGTCTTCGGTGAAGATGTGTTCTTGAAAGATTCCAGCGGAAGGAAGGTGAAGGCGGGGACGCTGGAACCGTCGTTAAGCTTTGATCGCGATGCCACGTCAAACGATTGGGCCGTGATCAAATGGGATCCCAGCGTGAACCTTGGAGATAACTCCTTTTCTGGTGACGCGATCGTGCCCTTAGAGGATCTTGTCATGGGAGACACGCTGTGCGTTCGCGGCAGTTCGTCCCACGGCACGACCGACAAGGTGTCGTGCGCGCCGTATGTGGGCAACGTGAACAACTCGGTGTTTTTCGAAAATACTGCTGGAAAACCAGGTGATTCGGGCGGCACGGTTTTTGTTCCGGGTAAAGGATTTGTGGGCATCTACTCCGGGGCAACGGAGTTCTACGACGCCGAGGGGACTCGCCGGAAGATTGAACGCGCTTCACTGCCGAGCGACGGCCCGGACATCACAATGAGGCAGTTGAACCACTTCCTCGATGTGTACTTGGAGGGCGCATTCCGCATCAGCGCGACGGAGATGCGTGTGGTCCCCCTTGGTTCTGTGGTAGAGGCCGCTACCACGGCCAGTGACGAGGTGAATTCGCCGACAGTAGGCAGAGGCGGAATCGTGGGAATCGTCGTTGCGGTGCTCGCGATCGTTCTGATGGCTGCTGGTGGCGCGATGTTTATGGCAGCAGCGCGCTAACTAGGCGCTAACTAGATAAGCGCTTCTGATCCGCGGATTGTGTTGCGGATTGTGCTGTGAATTTTGTTGTGGATTTTCTTGTGGAAGATCCGGTGTCGGGGGCGGGTGGTAGAAAAGAATCTATGCCTAATTTCCTCCTGCACGGACTGCTGTTGAGCCAGTCTGGCTTTTGCGTGTGGGTGGAACGCGTGGAAGGCCACAAGCTGGTTCTGCCATCGCAGGTTCCGTCGGGGACGTTTCCACCGGGGATTGAGGCGATGCTCAATGATGCGAAGTTCCGGCAGCGCGAACCGGTGAAGCTGCGCACACCGCGTGGTAAAGAGCTCACTTTGCGGATCCCGTCGGCGGCGCTCTCACCGGAAGACACGGTGCGGTTTTTAGATCAGCTCGTCCACGTTGATCAGGCCGGCCCCGGGGTTACGGCGGTGCACAAGGGCTCGATCGCGCCGGATCTTTTGTGGTTCATCCACCTCTACCGGGGGCTCAACAGGTTCATCAACGCTGGGCGCGTGAGCGTGCACATGCCGAATGAATCGACGCAGTGGTACCCGCAGTGGAAGCTCGGCGCTGGTCTGGACGAACGGACCTGGTTGGCGGATATGGTCTCCGCCGCGCCGGGAGTAATCACTATCAACAACCCTGAGTTGATCGAAGATCTAGCGCACACTTTCGTGCACTGGATCGTGTCCACGCGGTTGGCGCCGCTGTTGGAGATGCGTCGGGCGTACCCATGGCATGAGTTCGCGGAATCGCTGTTGAAATCGGAGCCGCTGCGCCGTGGTAATTCGGACGTGGCGCGTGCGTTGAACCAGTGGAACGGGTCGATCACGGCGGTGAATACGCAGCTGGTGTTCATCGTGGAGGAGCCGTGGGAGGATTATGAGACCGCTCGTTGGCCAGTGCGTGCGCGCGTGCGCGCGGGTACTGATGCGCCGCAGCCGATCCGCTTGGACCGGTTGGATCCGGCGGTGATCGCGGCGCTGCGCGAGCAGCTGAATAAGGCGATTTCGATTACGAGTTTGCTGGACCCGATGGAGCACCCACGCATGCTGTGGGAAGAGGGGGTCGGTCCGGGCTTCGGTGCGGATGTGGGTGATGGTGGCGGTTCCCGCATTGATGTCGGCTACGCGGCGGGTCCGGCATCGCCGGAGGACGGGGACTGGGATTGTTACCTCACCACGGCGGAGGTCGCGGAGCTGGTGGCCACGCACGCGCCGAGACTTCGGGTGAACAATATCCCGTTGATGCTGCCGCGGTCGTGGTCGAAGGCGGAGACTACGGCGCGGCTGAAGATCAGCCGTGAGGCGGACGGGCCGGATTCGTTGAAGGCGCCGAAGCTTGGCTTTGACCAGTTGCTTACCTACGACTGGTCGGTGTCCGTGGGGGACATCGAGCTGAGCGAGGAGGAAATGAGGAAACTGATTGCCTCCAAATCCGGGCTGATCCGCTTGCGCGGCCAGTGGGTGATGGCGGATACGGACTCGCTGCGATCGTCGCGTAAGTACATGGAGGCGCTCGCCGGTAAAGAAGTCGAAGAAGGCGTTATCACCGCCCGGGAGTTGCGCCAGCTTGCGCTTGAATCAGCAGTAGACAACCCGGTGGAAATCACGGGGGATGCTGGCTGGATCACCAGTCTTGTGGGCGGGACTGATAGGCCTGCGCCCGAGCGCCAGGACATCCCGGAAACGGTGGAGGCGGAGCTGCGGGATTACCAACGCCGCGGGGTGGACTGGCTGTACTTCATGTCCCGCAACAACGTAGGGGCCGTGCTGGCCGATGACATGGGGTTGGGCAAAACCCTGCAATTGCTCATTCTTTTAGCAGTCGAGCGTGCGCACGGCACCAGCACCGGCCCGACGTTGGTGATTGCCCCGACATCGGTGGTGGGCAACTGGGCGCGAGAAGCGGCGCGGTTTGTGCCGGATCTCACCGTCGCGGTCCATCATGGGTCATCGCGGGCCAAGGGCAAGGCTCTCGTCGATAAGTGCGCTGGTGCTGATCTAGTGATCACGTCGTATGGCGTGGCCAGCCGTGATCACAAGGACCTGGCGCAGATTAGCTGGGACCACGTCGTTTTGGATGAGGCGCAAGCGATTAAGAATACGGCCACCAAGGCGTCGAGAAGCGTGCGTGCGATTCCGGCGCGGCACCGCATTGCGCTCACCGGAACGCCCGTGGAAAACCGCTTGAGTGAGCTGCGCAGCATCCTTGATTTTGTGAACCCGGGCCTTTTGGGCTCAGCGACGTTTTTCCGTAACCACTTTGCAAAAGCCATTGAGTCACGCAGGGATGAGCAGCTGGCGGACGCGATGCAGGAACGGTTGCGGCGGCTCACCGCGCCGTTTGTGATGCGCAGGTTGAAGTCTGATCCCGCGATCATCGATGACCTGCCGGACAAGATTGAACATGTTGTCCCGGTGGACATGACCAAGGAACAAGCGGCGCTTTATACTGCGCTCGTCGAGGACATGGAGGCGCAGCTCGGCCAGCGTGAGGGGATCGAGCGCAAGGGCTTGGTGCTGACGACGATTACGCGGATTAAGCAAATCTGCAACCACCCCGCGCACTTTTTGGGTGATGGGTCAGCTGTGACCGACAAGGGCAGGCATCGCTCGGGCAAGGTGGCCATGCTCATGGAACTCATTGATCAAGCGATTGAGACCGATCAGCGCGTGCTGGTGTTCACCCAGTACAAGGCGTTCGGCGATATTTTGCAGCCGTACCTGTCCCAGCGGTTGGGCCATGAGGTCCCGTTCCTTCACGGCGGCGTGACCAAGACGGCCAGGGAGAAAATGGTGGATGACTTCCAAGCGGGTGCTGGAGGCGGCGGCGAGGGCGTTACTACCGACGGGCCGCGGGTGATGATTCTCTCGCTGCGCGCGGGCGGAACGGGGATCAACCTCACCGCCGCATCGATGGTGATCCACATGGACCGGTGGTGGAACCCCGCGGTGGAAAACCAGGCGACAGATCGTGCATACCGCATAGGCCAGAACAAGAATGTGCAGGTGTACAAGATGATCACCAAGGGCACGCTGGAGGAGTCGATCCAGGACATCCTGGACGGCAAGCTCCAGCTCGCGGGCGCAGTTGTTGGTGAAGGTGAAGGCTGGATCACGGAGCTTGACGCGGAGGATCTGCGCCGCCTGATGACGTACAGGAAGCAGGGGTAAACGCTTATGCCTAAACGTCGACCGCCAAAACCCACGAAAGACTCAGAGACGAAAAAGCCCCAGCGCCCCAGCGAAGACAACGTCATCTACGCAAACTTCGGTCAACGCAAGCGCGTATCGACGGCGGAGGAGACGCTGTCTATCCCACGGGACGCTGCCGGGTCGGCACCGAACGCCTCCGGCGACACACTCGAGGCCCTGCACTCCAACGCGCCCGCCCGGCGCCTGCTTGACGCCATGATGCGCAAGGCTGAAACGGGCCGGTTATCCCGCGGCAGGGCGTATGCGGCGAAAGGCAACGTGTTAAGCGTCGCCGTCGAACCGGGAAAGTTCGTTGGCTCCGTGGCCGGCACGCAAAATGAACCGTTTACGCCCGTGGTTATCTTGCCCTACCGGACCACGGAGCAGGTCCAAGAAGCGGTGCAGCTCATGGCATCCAGCCGCGGTGAAGTGCGCGCGGCCCGCGCCGGGCGTTTTTCCGAGCCTTTGCTGAAGTTGCTCTTGGCGTCCGACCGGGAACCAGTGCGGTTCATGTGCGACTGCCCGGACAACACGGACGTGTGCAAGCACGCTATCGCGGTGACTTTCAAGGCAGCGGAGATGCTGGACGCAGATCCCACGGTGCTCTTCCGCCTGCGCAAACTGGATCCGCTCACGGTTGAACGCCAGTTGCTCGAGTCCTCGAAGAAGCGCGCGAACGTGAACCACAACGGCAGCACCGAGCTGTTCTGGGAGGGACGTGAGCTGCCAGATCTGCCTACTCCGAAGGTCGCACCGATGATTGAGGATTCGGACATTGACCTACTGCACCGCGCGATGCAGTCAATTTCATTCACCAACCTGGACCAGCTACGCGGGGTTGCGGACATTGAGGATCTGTACCAGGAGCTGACGCGCCGGGATTAGGGCACGCATGTTCGATTTCGTTGGTATTTTCCATTTCAATGTCGGGCAGCCCTGGTAAGTGTGTAAGGCATGACAGATAGATCGGTCACATTCATCCACAGTTCGGATTTTCAACTGGGAATGCGGCGCTGGTTCCTCGACGGCGACGCCCAGGCGCGGTTTGATGATTCGCGCCTGCGGGCCGTCGCTAAGCTTGGTGAGCTTGCTTGTTCGCACAACGCGGAGTTCATCGTGGTGGCGGGCGACGTGTTTGATGACAACGCGTTGTCGGAGCGCACGATGGGCCGCGCGCTGGATGCGATGGACGCGCTGCCCGTGCCGGTGTATCTTCTGCCAGGCAACCACGACCCGTTGGTGCCGGGTGCTGCGCTCGAGCGTGCTGACGAGCGGGAGAACATCTCCGTGTTGCGTGACACCACGCCGGTAGAACATCGCCCCGGTGTGGAGATCGTGGGTGCGCCACTTCTCGCGCGCTATTCGACGTGTGACTTGGCGGCACAGGCTATCGCTGAGCTTGCGCCCACTGAGGCGATCCGAATCCTTGTCGCCCACGGGCAATGCTTTTCCCGCTCGAGCGAGCCGAAGCCGGACTTGATCGATCTTCCCGGGCTGGAGGAAGCGTTGAAGCGCGGCACGATTGATTACGTTGCGATGGGGGACACGCACTCTGCAGGGCCGATCGGCCCGGGTGGCAAGGTGTGGTTCTCCGGCTCGCCGGAAGTCACGGATTTCCATGACCGCCGTGAGGAGGTTGAGGGCAATGAGACGAACTCCGGCAACGCTTTGGTGGTCACCATTACAAAACCGACTGTGACCACGGCCGACGTCACCGTGGAGGAGCAGCGAACAGGGGAGTGGGTCTTTGACGCGCTGCATTGGGACGTGGCGGACGCGGACGATGTTGACCGCGTGCTGGCGGATCTGGATGCCTACCCGGCGAAAGATCGCACGGTGGTGAAGTACTCCATGACCGGCACGCTGGGCTTGGAAGCCACCGGCGCGCTGGAAGAGGGTCTGGCCGCCCGGGAGGATATCTTCGGTGCCCTCTATGAGCGCGAATCGAAGATGGATCTGCACATTGAACCCGGTGATGATGAGCTGCTGAACCTCCCGCTGTCTGGTTACGCACGCGACGCGATGGCTGAACTTGTTGCCGCAGCCGCATCTGCACAACGCGACACTGGCTCCGGTGCTGGTGCCGCCGACATGACCGCCCGGGACGCCGTGAACCTGCTGTTCCGCCTGAGCAAGGAGGGCAAGTAAATGCGTATCCACTCCCTGATTCTGGACAACGTCCGGGCCGTGGAACACCTAGAGCTAAACGACCTGCCGGACACCGGCGTGATTCTTATCTACGGCGATAATGAGGCCGGCAAGTCCACCATCCTGGATGCCCTGGATGCAGTGCTGAACATCAAGCACACGGCCAACACCGTGAAGACGCGCGCGTTGAAGCCCGTGGGCAAGGATGTGTCCCCCGAGGTCACTCTCAGCGCCACTATCGGTCCCTACGAGTTCACCATCTACAAACGCTTCGGTGGCACGCGCGGAAAGGCCGAGCTGACCATCACTGCCCCCACCCGGGAGCAACTCAGCGGCGAGGAAGCGTACAACCGGCTCAACCAGATCGTGGAAGAGTATGTGGACACCCAACTCAAGGAAGCTTTGTTTGTCCGCCAAGGTCAGCTCGACCACGCAGTTGCCGCCGCTGGTATTCCAGCTCTAGCCAGCACCATGGAATCCAGTGCCCGCCGCACGGACTCCCACGGTCAGAGCCTTTCTGAGCGCGATCAGCCTGCGCGGGGCCAGGGAAACCACGAGTACGTCGACCGCGATGTGGATGACACCGGATTGATGGAACGCGTGCGTTCGGAGTATGAGAAATACTTCACCAAAAAAGGCGGCTCGACCAAGCTGATCAAAGATGCAGAGTCCGCGGTGGAATCGGCTGAAGAGGCCGTCCGCGAGGCGACGGAGAACAAGAAGGCTTACGAAGCCGACGTGGACGAGTACGCCCGCTGCCGCGATGAGGAAGCAGAAATCACGGCCGAGCTCCCCGAGGCACAGGAGGCGCTTGCCCGTCGCGAAGCTGACGCTGAGGCCGCGAACGCGCTGGCCGGCCAGTTGGAACAAGCACGGGAGAAAGTCGCCCGCGCGGAGCAGGACCGTGACCACGCCCGTACCGCGGTGGAGCTGCGCGCGAAACAAGTCGCTGAGCTTTCTACCCAAGAAGCGGAACTGGCTGCGATACGCAGCGGTCTTGAGGAGGCTCAGGAAAAGGCCGCGGCGGAGCAGGACACCATTACCGCGGCGGAAGAGGCCTACACCACAGCGAAAGAAGAGTCGCAGCTTCGTGCGCGTAACCTTGCGCACGCCAAAGAGCAGCTCGCGGCGGTTGACGCGCGCGAGCGCATCGCGGAACTTGAGGTCTTCGTGGACACGATCGACGGCTTGAACACGAAGATCCGCGGACTCGTCGCGGCACTTCCGCAGCGCGTGCTTAACGACGACGACGTGCGCGCACTGGAGAAACTAGCCAGCGATGTCACGGTGCAGCGCACGGTGGTGGACAGCGCCGCTGCTCGGTTTGAGATCACCCACCCGACCGGCGCAACGATCACGCTTGATGACACCAGGATTGACGTTCCTGCCGGCCCGGACACCACCTCTGTCCCGCTGGCGGACGGTGCCACGCTGGCAATCGCTGATTTTGCGCTGACCTACCGCGCAGCGCCCGGCACCGATACAGCAACCAGCAAGTTGCGCGACGCCGAACTAAAGTTCACAAACGCCCTGGCAGAACTGGGCTGCGACAGCGTTGAGACAGCGCGCGCGCTTCGCGACGAACACAGGGAGCGCACAGCCGAACTAGCCGCCATACGCCGCCAACGCACAGACGCCGCAGCCGGCCGCGACCTTGACGAAGCCCGCGAGGAACTCAAACGCCTCCGCTCTACCGCCGCCGAATCCCACAGCGACGACCACACGCACAGCGACGACAACGCGCACAGGCTCATTGCCCACGAGGACGCAAAGAACAACGTCGCCCTCGCGGAAAGTGCGTACGAGGACGCGCGTACCACCGCCCACGAAGCCGAAGTGAGGCTCATTAGTTTGAAGGCGATGCCGCACGCGCGGAGCCTCGCTGAGCTGGAGACGCGCATTGGGGATAAAGCTGCTGCGGTGGAGCGCGCCCGCGCCGATCTGACTTCTATGCGCGAGAAGACCGCCGATGATGAGTTGCACGGCGCCCTTACGTCCGCCGAGCAGAACCTGGACACCACACGCAAGGAACACGACGACATCGCGCAGCGCGTCGCTGCCGTCGATCCTGGCACGGCGGAGAAGTTGCTTGCGGGTGCCCGCAACCGCGTGAACAATCTTGACCAACGCCGGGTTAGGGCCCGCGAACGGCAGATTGCGTTGGACTCTTCCGTCCAGCGTGCTGAAGGTGAGGCGGAGAAACTCGACCGAGCCATGGCCCAACTGCAGCTGGCCACAACCCGACGTGACCGCCTGCGCCGGAAGGCTAAGGCAGCGCAACTGTTGTACGAAACCCTCGTTGCGCACCGCGATGCCGCACGTGAAAAATATGCGGCCCCTTTTGCCAAGGCGCTACAGCACTACGCATCGACCGTGTTCGGGCCCGGCACGCAGTTCGCGCTCGATGAGAACCTTAAAGTGACCACGAGAACTGTGGATGGCACGACGGTTGATCTGGACCAACTCTCTGGCGGGGCCAAGGAACAAATGGCGCTGCTTACCCGCTTCGCCATCGCGGACATGGTGGCCAGTGGCAGCGATGAGCCGATGCCCGTGCCCGTTGTTATTGATGACGCCCTTGGTGCAACCGATCCCCGCCGCCTGGACCTGATGAATGTGTTGTTCTCGCAGGTAGGGGAGTTCTCGCAGGTCTTTGTGCTCACCTGTTTCCCGCGCCGCTTCGACGGGATCGCTCCCGCCCGTCTCGCTTCCATTGAGAGCTTGAAAAACCATACAAATAACGCATAAAAACGCCGAAAATCAGCGATTGCGCGTGTAATATGTATGACATGGCAACGGGGACGCGCTGGCTAAACGATGAAGAACAGCAGCTCTGGCGGCTCATGCTGGCTACGGGCCGGCGTATTGATCGTTGCTTGGAAGATACCCTGATGCATAGTGGCGGTCTTTCCTCGTCTGAATTCGCTGTACTTATTGCACTCTCTGAGGCTGAGGACCACAGGATGCGAATGCGCGACTTGTGCATCGAACTTGATTGGGACCGTTCACGGATGTCCCACCAGATCACGCGTATGGATAAGCGCGGGCTGTTAAACAAGCACAAGAGTGAAGAGGATGCCCGCGGCGTGGTTGTTGTTCTTACGGACGAGGGAATGGCGCGCTTAGAGGCTGCCGTTCCGGACCACGTCGAAGTTGTTCGCCGACTTATCTTCGATCACATGAAGAAGGGTGAAGTCGCTCCTCTCAAGCGCTTCATGGAAGGCCTGATGAGCGCCAGCGACGAACTTGATGTGACTGAATTTTCCAATAAGGCAGGCTAGACACCAACGGTCGTGGCCCGTGCGACCGTGAAAACCTCATTGAGAAGGGACCCCACGATGTCGCAACCCAACCCCGATTACGTCCCAAACCCGAACGTGAACGTTCCGGGTGCTAATCCCATCCCGCCGCAGCCGGTACTTGTTCGTCCGCGGACGGACCGCATTATCGCGGGCGTGTGCGCGGGCCTTGCTGATCACTTCAACATTGATCACACGCTCATGCGCGTGATCTTTGTGTTTCTTACTCTCGCGGGTTTCTCCGGCGTACTGGCGTACCTAGTGTGCTGGGCAATCATCCCCGAGCAGAAGATCTAGGCTGCTAAGGCTTGAGCTTGCTGCGGTCCAGGTGCTCGATCGCGTAGCGTGCCTGCTCCGGGGTAAACTTGCCGCCAAAGTCGTGCGTCAGCTGGTCGAAGAGCTCTTCATCGCTCATGTCCAGTACCTTCACGTACTGCTCCGCCGCGCGTAGCGCCTGCTCGTTCCAGTCTGCGTCCACGTTGTCTACCGCGTAACGTGCGGCTTCAGGCGATGCCTGTGCGCCGTATTCACTAATGAGCTGATCATAAAGTCCTTCGTAGGAGAACGGAATCACGGCCAAATAGCGTTCTGCCTCTTCTAGAGCTTTCTTGTGGTCTGCAGGAACGTTTCCGTCCTTGGGCTTCGCCCCCGAGGTGGGTTCTTTCTTCGAGTCCTTGGCAGAACCCTGGCCGCGATCTTTGTCGCCGGATTTCTCGGACTTCGAATCACTCGACTTTGCCGGTTCTTCTGAGGGAGCGCCTCCCGTCTCCGATGTCGTGGGAGTGATCTTCTCCTCCGACGAAGCGGTGCCCTCCGAATTCTTGTCCTTATCCCCGCCAAGAACCAACGCGAGTGCAACGATTGCGACTGTGACGAGCACGGCGATGCCGATGATGATCGCCCACATCCGGCCCTTACCACCGCCTTGCTCCGTTGGTGGTTGCTCACCATATGGCGGCTGACCGCTAGAACCCTGCCCATACTGCGGTTGCCCGTTCTGCGGTTGCCCGAACTGCTGCTGCCCGAACTGGGCCTGCCCACCTTGCTGCGCGAAATTACTGCCTGGGCCGTTAGCCGGCTGGCCCCATTCGCTCGGCCCGACGGAAGGTACCTGCTGCAAAGATTCCCAGGAGGCGTTCGGATCCGGCTGGGACCAGCCGCCTTGCTCTTGCCCAAAAGGAGCTTGGGGACCCCAGCCCTGCCCAGACTGGTTGTTACCCGGGGTTGGATTATTGGGGTCGTAAGGGGAACTCATAGCTTTGTCTTCCGTGCTCAGTTCATTGCGAAATCTTTGGTTCGTTTTTAAGCATACGAGCGACGGAGAAATGGGGCAGTTCTTTGGTGGGTTTTCGCACTCTACAACACGAGAGTGGGGCGTAGATAGTGCGTCCTTCACCCGCGGCGGACTCAGCTGATTTGCATAAGCATGGATCCCGCAATAACAAGCGCTAATATCACATCACATAGTATGTGTCAAAACTTGTACTTGACATGCGGAAACATGTGGGCTTAGAGTTCATCTACGTCGAGATCGAATCGACTATCCAAACTATTTAAGGAGATGATGCTCTTGGGAGAGATTTTGGCTGATGGAATTTCGTGCATCGCTGTTCCGTCGTTGGAGTTCTATGAGAAGGACGTTCTTCAACAGATCGCCTTACACGCTGATGACTACACCGGTGAGACACTCGGGCGTGACGGGAACGTTCGACGCTCACTGGCTGGTTTTGTCGCTGACATTCACGGGCGCGAACTGCGCGTAGTCAATTGGATTAAACCCACAACTGTGGAGGAATGTGTGGAAGCGCTCATCGAAACTGGATGGCTTCAACCCGTCGATGAACCGTGTGCAGATGGGGCGTACTTAATCAACATCAACCGCGTCAAGCGCATGCTCGACGTGGAAGAGACAAAAGAAAAGTTCGACCTGTACGACGCGAACGACATGGATTTGACCGCTGAACAGCAACGCAACCTTGGAGTGTTCAATTACGACAATCCATTAGTGGACAGCTTTATCGAAATGGCTGACTGTTTCCACGACGGCGACTTTGAAACACAACTGGTTGTCGATCTCACGGACCAGATTGATCGTCTACTGCCCACAGTCGTAGACGAGGAACACAACTTCCCACCCGAGCGATGGACGAACGCGATCGACGATTGGGAATTGTGCGTGTGTGAGAAGAAAGTTCCTGCATCGTGGACGGTGAAACAAGATGAAGCACTTTAATGTAGTACCCGGTACGACCGCTGGGATGTTGCGCGAAGAGTACACGGTAGATCGCAAGACCAACCCAACGTTTTTGCTTCTGATCGACACATCACAAAATCTCAAGGCGTTGTACGAGCTAGCGACGTTGCACGCTCACGGGAAGCTCGACGTGGACTGTGATGCGACATACGGCCATGTGCCGGATGATTCACTGGACTATTACGCGGTAACCCACGACGGCACGCGCGATGGTTTCTGGCATGCGATCACTCGCCTGGCAGAACATCTCTTGCGTGATGCAGGAGAGCCTTGTGAGGCCTCGGGCGCGGAGCCTGGGATGCGCGAGTTCAACCGCATGGTGACCTCGTACGGACTTCCGCCGGTGCGCATGCTCACACCACCGGACGAGGCCGGCGATGGGGCGAGCGCGATGTAGATAAAGCTGGGACGACGCGAACGTCGTGTGTGCTTGAGAAAGGCGCGTCGTTCTCTGCGTAAGTGGAACACCTATCGGTTTACTAGAAAAGGGGAGACAGTTGACAGACCAGAAAGACATAAACCGCACAGCACGAAACGAGCACGGTGAATTAGATGTAGTGCGCTTCTCATGGGATTCATCGGCAGCGAAGGTGAATGAATACGGTTCCTCGAACTTCCTACCGGAGATTGAACGCCAACTCGAAGGACACGATTGGACGGATCTACCTGCCAAGGTCTCCGTCGGTGACAACCCGGATAAAACGTGGACGGTTTTCCTTCCGCCTGGAGTGGACTTGTCCATCTGGATTGCGAACGAGAAAGCGTTTTGGGTGGATTTCCTCATCTACATGGAGAGTGAATACCTAGACGGGGATGAAGAAAACTACCGCGCGAACGTCGCCTGGCTGGAAGGAGCTTTGTACGGCGGGGCGTAACGCGGTTGCATCGGACTGATCAACCTGGTTCTCAACACATCGCGCCTGATGCGCTTGATGGGCATTTTGAAAAACGGGTTGATAAACGAATGGCACCCCGCGAAGGGTGCCATTGTGGTGTTCGAGGAATTTTGCGAATCAGAAGGCGTTTCAAACGCTAAATCCTCCGCGCGGGGGCTTTCACGAAACTTTCTAACCAGTTATATCAGGTCCGCGGTTACACCCCGGCTACACCGGGTTCCGCCTCCGGTTACATGACATATGACCACTAACCCTGCCGGCCAGCGACTTCCTCGGCAGGCACGAGCACCACAAGCGGCAGCGCCCAGTCTTTGTCCCGGTCCCAGTCGAGCGAGAGGCCTTCTTCGTAATCTCGCACCGTGCCCCACGGCAAGTCCTCCCGCTTCCACACCCCGAGAATCTTCAAGTCGAGGAACCAGGCTCCGGGGTGCTCGTCTGCCCACTGCTCGACATCTTCCTTCGTCGTGAGCCAACGCGGCTCGGCACCGCGAGAAATTGCTTCTGCAATTCCTTCTGCTCCAACAAAGTCTCGGTGGCCGGTGGTCCAACTTTCCCCGTCTCGGGGCTCGTTACGGTATGCATAACGGAACTCGTCCTCGCCCAGCGGGACGGACCCCGCGACGGCTTGCTTTTCGACGGTCCATGAGCCGTTTTCGTTCTGGCTTGCCAGGACTGCTTTAGGAAGGGCGTTGTGGTTTCGGTAGTAGATCTTCTTCATGGTTTGGTCATTCTCCTTGTGTTGTACGTTGTCCGGGTTGCGCTGCGTTTTCGTGCCGGGTAAGTTCGGCTTCCAACTTCTCGTTGAGCTCAGCAAATTTGTTGACGTAGGCGGTCACAAAGCCGAGCGAGACCACCTCCGAGTGGAACAGGTCGCCTAGCGTTTTCTTCTTGCCCGCGTCCCATTCGGCGGCCAGCGCTTGCATTTCGTTGTTGCTCATAGGCTTCCGCTTCGTGACCCGCGACGTGCGCGAGATGCGCCAGTACCAGGCATGGCGCTCTTTCAACTCGTCGGAAGCAATTTCTTCTCCAACCAGCCAGTCGCCGTGAACGAGGAGGTTGCGCCGGTCTAACGGGTCTTTGACCTCTTTAGCGAGCTCGCTGCAAGTGGTGCATTTCTTCTGGTCCTCTAGCGTTTGCCGCATGTTTCCTAGCTTCTGCTGGGCGGCAACGCTGGCGCCGTGGAACTGTGGTTTGCCGAGGAGTACTTCGCACAGGTCGGCGACAAGGTTTTCGAGACGGCCTGCCGCGAGCACCAGGGAGGCGTACAAGACGAGGAAGTCGTTGTGGAACTGCTCTAAGTACGGCAGCGGGTCTTCTTTAACGCCGAGCTGTGCAACGAGGTCGGCGTACTGCTTGGAGACTTGCTGCGCTTCTTTGAGGGCAGAGGTGTCCACAACGCCGAGGCGGGCGAATGACTTCGCAATGTCCGCGTAGGTCTTGTCGAGCGAGCGCTGGAATTGCTCTCCTAGTTTGAGCGCGCCGTTGGACGCGAGCAGCTTCTGGGCGTCTATGACCGGGCCGTAGAACTTCTTCATGTCCACGGTTGGCGTTACCGCCGCGGCCGCGTCTAGGGCGTGCTGGCGAAGGTCGGGCGTGGCCCACTTCGACGGGTCGAGGTGTATGCCGGTGAACGTCCTAGCGACTTCTGGTTGCAGCAGCGGGGTAAGGCGGGGCGCTTCAAGACCTGCGAGCGACTTCCATGCGTCGGCGGTTAGCGCAGAGGCGAACTTCGAGGTGTCGACAACGTGGTGAAGAGGAGGCATGTCGATCTTCTTGAACAGTGAGCCGAGCGCCTTGCGGGCAGTCTCCTGGAACTTGGCGTAACCCTCAGGGTCGTGTTTGCGCCAGAGGTCGTCGAGATTTTCGTCTTTGAAGTCGGAAATGGGGAGGTCGAGGAAGTCGGGGTCGGGAGTCTGTTCGTTCGCTGTGTCGTCGGGGTTCTCGGGGCGGCCGTCGGCGTTGTCCGGCTGGTCTGGGGACTCGTCGTGTTCGTGTGACTCGGTCATAAGACCAGTGTGCATGACGGGTCGACACGCCGGTTGGGGACTAGAACGTAGCAGCTAAAGAGTGGTTTATGGACCGTGTTAGGTGGACTGGCCGTAAACGTAGTGTGGCCTGCACAAACACGGCTGCGTGCCCCGAAACCTTGACCGCGATACTTTTGGCGGTGTTTTTGGACCCGTCGACTTAGGCTGTGAAGAAACCGACTGGTCAGACGTCCAGGCCCGGTCAGTCTGAACAAGTTTGAGGAGTGTGAAACCACATGGGTTTTCTCTTTGGTCAAAAGACCGTAATGAAACACACGGTCGACGAAGCGACGTTGCGAAGAAGTCCGCTTCGGTACTCGCAGCGGTAGCCGTGGCGGGGGGCGCGGCGGTAGTAGGGATGCCGGCGACGGAGGCGGCAGCAAACCAGCCCGCGAAGTTCTACTTCGAGAAAGTTGATGAAGAGGGAAGTCGCATTGGCGGCTCAGAATGGCTCAATGAGTACCGGCACTTTGAGCATGGTGTTGTAAACGACTACGGAGAAACCATAAAAGTCATTGAAATTATATTGGACCGTGAACCAGCCAGTAAAGAGTCGAAGAAGAATGGCTACACACTCGCGGTGGATGAAGACCCCCGAGAGGGGCACATTCTGGTAGATGCCTCCAGTTTCGAAAACGGATTCAACCTTTGCAAGGAATTTTCCGAGCACGAGAGCCGAAAATTGGCTGAAAATTGCGTTTCAAGACAGAAAAATGACCCCTCCGAACGAGCGGAGCGGGTCATTTTCGTGTTCGTGGCCGTTTTCCTTCGGCCGGCCGGGGGTTTCGTGAAAAAATTGAAGATGTTTCGTGAGACCCCCGCGCGGGCGGTTTCCGAAATTTAGACTAGCAGCGTCATTGCCGCTGGCACTGCAACTTCAGTCCATGACAGAAAGTTCCTGAGTCCAATTCTGCCCCACCCTCAGCGGCCTGCAATTACCAGCACAAACGAGGTCGTAGGCCAATTCTTGGGGAGTTTTTCGAACATACTTCGAGGCTCGTGTCGTGCCGCTAGTTTACGATGGTGCGAAAGACCGGAAAGGAGACACAATGAGCGAGAATGAGGTTCTGTTCCCTGGCGTGCCGATTAGTGACAGCGAGCGCGAATCATGGGATCGCGAGACCAGAAAACTCCGCGAGGCTTGGGAAGTTGGTCGCGAAAGATTTAGTGAAGCCTCCCAGTGCTCTCCACGAACTCCTTTCCGTCCCGCTTTCACGGGTGGAGCTTTCGTCTAAACCATGAGTTACACTCCGCTTTTCTTCGCGCAAAATGCACACCGTTACGACCGACGTGAGCTAATAAATGCTTACGAGGAGAAGTACGACTGCAACCTGGCAGTGATGATCGACCAGGTAACACCCAACAGCATCACCTTACTGAACGAGTGTCTGCATTCTAAAGAGCTGGATAAGCCGTTGCATTTGATGCTGCGGTCACCGGGTGGTGACCCTGAAATTGCTATCCGCCTGATCCGCATGTGCCATGCTGCAAGTTCAGAGTTCGTCATTCTGGTCCCCGAGATTGCAAAGTCCGCTGCGACCATCATGGCTCTGGGAGCGGACTCCATTATCATGGGACCGACTTCCGACTTGGGGCCTATTGATCCCCAAGTGTTTGTCCCTGGAAGAGGGTTTATCAGCGCCAAAGATATGATGGCCGCTTACGACCGTGCGCTTGAAATGGTCGCTGCGGCCCCGGATACCGCTCAGCTTCATGCCGTACTACTTGGTGGAGTCGACGCTACGACGGTTCAGTTCGCCCGTTCGGCACTTGACCGGATTGCCGACATCGCACGTCAAGCTGTGGAGAGTAACGATAATCGCACTCCAGATGAAGTCGATGCCTTGTGCAATCAAATCCAGGCACCCTTGATTGACACACCGAAGATGCACGGAGCGGTAGTAGGTGCCCGTGAGGCGCTCGACGCAGGATTGCCGGTCAAACGATTAAATATGGATAACGAGCAATGGGTGGCTATCCAAGAATTGTGGGCTAGGTATTTCGCACTCGGACCTGTCGACCGAATGCAGGCTTACGAGGGTACGAAGGCATCTCAGGTTCACTTTTACGAATAGCATTAACGACTGGTTAATCGCCCCCGCCAGGCGTCTCCTAGCGCCTCTAACGATCAATAACATCCCACGGGCCTTAAAAGAGCATCTTCGTAGTTGTCCATCCGGTACGCGATTCGCCCCGGAGCGTGAACCGACTTAGGCCCCGGGATTCGACTTCCGCTTCAAGTCCTCCCACGACTCGGACGCTCGAATGTCCGACTCGTAGGCAATGACGTATCCCCACTTCTGGCCCTCGAAGCCGTCCTCGCCGAGCAGTTCGCGTACCAACACCCGGGCCGCGGCTCGTTTCGCTTGGACCGTTTCGTCATCTCGTCCCTTGTCGGACTTGCCCTCGATGATCCACATGGTGCCGGCGGCATCTTGGGCGACGAAGTCCGGGTAGTAGGTGTCGCGGGTGGTGTACATGTGCTGAGCCCGGTTGGTTGGTACCGGTGTTTTGCGTAGGTGGTACTGGTGGCTTCTGTGTTGTTGGTACTGGGGTGGCCGGCGCTGGTTGAGCGCCGGCTTGTGGGGGGTGGGTTAGTTGGTGGGGCGGCTGAGAGCTTTTCTCATGTCGTAGTCGCCGATGTCGATTCGTAGGCCTGTGTTGAGTCTGCTGACGAGGGATTCGGCCGCGATTCTGTTCGGCATGGTTTGCACCCAGTAGGCGGCGGTGGATTGTGAGGCGATGATGGTCGGCAGGCGCCCGTCTCGCTCGATTACGATTTTGGTGAGGTCCTCTTGTCCACGCAGGTCGATGCTCATGGTCAGAAAGTCGTCGATGATGAGGACATCGACGTTAATGAGCTTTCTCATCAAGGCGGTGTAGTCGGGGTGTGTGGTCGGGAGGACTGCGAGCTTCGCGGTGAGTTGGTCGAGCCGGAAGTAGGCGACGCTGTGCCCGGTGTGGCAGGCTTCGACGCCGAGTGCGCAGGCGATGTAGGTTTTTCCTGCACCAGTGGGTGCGAGGATGTGTATGTTGGTGGGCTCTTCGCGCCATTTGGTGGCCGCGAGGCGTTTGAGTTGCCGCTCGTTGATACCGCGTTCGCTCGGGCGGGAGATGTCTGCGATGGTGGCGTGCGGGTAGAACAGGTGGGCTTGAGCGATTGCTTTAGCCACGTTACGTTGCCGGCGTTGTTCGAGTGCCTCATCGACGGCGGCGAGGAAGATGTTTTCCGGAAGCTCATCTGCGTTGGCGTCGTCGTTGAGGAGGGCGAAGTAGATGTCGGCGAAGGTTGACAGCCGCAGGGCGCGTAGTTTCACGCGTGTGGTCTCGTCGATGTCGATCATGGTTTACTAGCCCTCCTTTGTGGTGTCGTAGTAGTCGGCTGGGCGGATGAACACCGAGTCGGCGACCGCGGTGATGTCGACGATTGCTGCTGCGGGTGCCGTGTGTGATGCAGTGGGCTCTGGCCGGTTGTGCGCAACGTCGGATTGGATGCGCTTGAGCACACTGATTGTTGGGGCGAGCTGTTTATCCAGCAGTAATTGGCAGGCTGGTTCCAACGTGGTCTTGTCGTGTTTCTTGCCGAGGTTGGCCAGGATGTTGCGCGCTTGGTGTAGTCCCCGGGCTGGTGCTGCCGAGTGCACATTCAAGACCTTGGTGATCACCGCCGCCGTCGCCGGCCCGTACGAGGACGCCCATGCGAGTAATTCATCATTGCTCAGCACAGCTGGGGCGTGCTGGCCCTGGGCAGGCCCGTGTGTGGGGTCGGTGGAATAGCGGTAGCGGTAGCCGGTTAAGCGGGCGTGCTCGGCAACGAGGGTGTCGCCGTCGTACAAGCTGACGAGTGTGCTGGTCAACCGCGCACGAAGGGTCTTGCCTACGAGCTGGAAGGGCACCGAGTAGTACTGGTAGTCGCAGCAGACATGCCAGTTGCGATCCACCTTCGGGCTTTTCCATTCCACGCTGGTGAACGCGTCTTTGGGCAACGGTCGCATCATCGGCAGCTCGTCGGTTTCGTACCGGGTTCTGCGCGTCGTGCCGTCAGGGTAGGACAACGCGGTGTTGATTTCCTCGACCCGCTCGGCGATTGCCTCGTTGAGCTCGTCGAGTGTGAAAAACGCCTCGTTGTCGAAATAGCCCAGGATCCGGGAATACACAATCTGCACCGCACGCTCCACTGAGGCTTTATCGCGCGGTTTGCCCGGCCGGGCCGGTACGATCGTGACCCCGTAGTACTCGGCGAACTCGGCGTACTTCGCTGTCACCGCCCGGTAAGCACGATTCTTCACCGGCCGGTACGTCGCTGTGGATGCGTTGTCGGCCACGATGACCCGGGGGCAGGCCCCGAGATACTCCAGGGCTTTGACGTGGCAATCAATCCACGAGCCCATCTTCTCGTCCGCGGCGGCGGTGACAAACAGCAACCCCGAATACGGGCACACCGCAACAAACAGCGAGGCTTTCAACCCGACTTCGCCGCTTGCCCGGTCAATGATGCCGACTTTGTCACCGGCCCAGTCCACGTACAGCTCTTCGCCTGGGACATGCTCAATGACCTCGCGTAGATCACTCGCGTCCACGTACGCTGCTAAGCCGTCGCAGAACTGGGAGTATTTGTATTTCTCCAACCCGGAAGCTGGCTCTTCGTCGAGGTACTCCAGCCACAATCTGTGGCGGGTCAGGTGCTTGTTGTGCTTCAACCGTTGTGCCAGCGCACGGTAGTCCGGCTGATCGAACTGCTTCGAGCGATCGCTGCGCCCATCGGGAAACATCTCATCGAACCATCCCGGCGACAACAACGCTAACGACTCACTCGTCAGCGAATGCTCCTTCACAACACGCTGCACACGCGAGACATCCCGACGCGAACACCCCACCACTTCGGTGATGTAGGAATAGCTGCGGCCTTCGCAAATCAACACCGCAATATCTTTGAAGTTGGCCATCTAGCCGTCCTCCTTCAAAACAGGTAAGACACGGCACCACCGAATTGCGATGCCGCCGAAATCCAACCTGCCCCAAAGCAGTACCAACTACACGGAAAACCAGTACCAACTACGCAGACACCCCGTACCAACTACACCAAATCGGCATACATGATCGACGCACGGTCAGAGACGTACAGCCGCTTCCACCAGACAATGTCCGAGGTGTAGTTCAGCAGCAGAGCCAGCAAGTACTCGCCGCCCCACGAATCGAAACTCGCTGCGGAGAACAGTCCGCGGTTCCATCCGTCGTAAAACTCGCGCGGCTGGAATTTCGCCTGCTGGTCCCGCGACAGTTGATCGAGGACCTCCTTACCGAACGGCAAAGTGACCACCTGGTCAATCGGCAGCTCCACCGGAACGATGGTCGTTTCGGTCTGCAAGTTGCTGGTGTGCTCTTTCGCTTTCGCGTTGACCAGGGCGACGAGTTCGTCAACAGCGGACTGCTTCGCCTTTTCTGTCCAGTGGTCGATACCGGCGTTCGCCATGAACGTCGGAAGGACGTATTGCGCCAGGGTGATCGCGTTCTTCTTGTCCTGGGTAACAACCCCGCTGACCGAATACGCGGCGGGTCAGTTCTTTGATGACAACGTCTTCCGCCACGGGAGCCAACTCGACCTCCGCGTCGGTGCTCCGTTTCGTGTCGAGCTTGTCTTTGCGGACCGCGATTTCTTCGCGGGTGAGCGCCTCTTTGGAGTCCGAGACACGCTTCGCAGCACGGATGATGTCCTCGTCGTCAACGTGGCTCAGGAGGAACGGTGACGTCGCCTTCGCCATCACAGTTGAGGGGAACAGGAAGGTTTTCCCTGCGAACTCGTGGTTGACCTTGATTACCGTCGCGGGAATGGGATTCTGGTTCTGCATGGTCTCGCTGTCGCCGACCCTGCGGAACTTCACTCCACCGTTTTCGCCTCCGGTGACCTGTGTCGTCTCCCCAGAGGTAGTATTAATCGAGTCCGGGAGATTCCCGAATCGATGCTGGTGAGAAAGCCGAAACCCTCGAAGCAAATGGTGTCCCCGACAGGATTCGAACCTGCGACCTTTGGTACCGGAAACCAATGCTCTAATCCACTGAGCTACGGAGACGTGTGCGCTTGCGTGTATGCGAAGCGCGCCCGAATGATGTTAGCACTCGGGCGCGCGGGCGCGGTAACCGGCTGCGCTGACGGGCCGGGGTGGTCGGTCGGCGGGGCGGTTACCGGTGGTGGTTAGTCCACCACGATGACGATCAGGTCGCGCGGGCCGTGGACGCCTTCGACGCGGACGAGCTCGATGTCGGAGGTGGCGGACGGGCCGGAGATCAGGGTTGCTGGTTTCTCCGGGTCGATGGCTGCGAACATCTCAGGCACGCCGTAGACGACGGTGTCCATGTCCACGATGCAGACGTGACGGTCGGGCACGAGTGATAGAGCGCGGCGGCCGCACACACCGGTGCCGTCGCCGGCGCGGTTGCTCACGTCGGATTGCAGCACGATGGTGCCGGTCTGAGCAGAGGACACCACGGAGCTGGTCACAACGGCATCCACGTCACCAAGGGTGCGCGGGTCGACGCTGGAGTCGTCGGGGGTTGCGGACACGGAGCCGTCGATAGCTGAGAAAAGCTCAGTGCTCAGGCCCGGCGCGTAGCGTACGTCGTGGCATTCGCGGTCGCGTAGAACCTCAGCGAGAGCCTGCGGGAGGCCCTGCTTGTCAGCGGTCTTGACGTCCGCCTTGTAGTCCACGAGGCGGTCGATGAGGATCTCCTTGAGCTCCTCACGGCTGTGCGTGGATTCCGTGCGGTAGTCGCGGGCGTGTTCAACGCTGGCGGGGGCGTCAGCGAGCTTTTCCGCGTTGCGGATGCGGGTCAGGATGTCCTGTTTTGCGTTAGTCATGGCTTCGATCCTTTCCCTTCTAGCTGTCGCGGCCCAAGTCGTCGCCCAAGGTGTCCTCCTGGGCGTCCCGGAAATCGTCCGTGCCGTTGTTGTCATCGGCCTTCGTGCTGGTGTGTGCGCCAGCACGGGCGTCGGCAAGCAGGCGCTTTGCTTCGTCGGACTCGAACCAGGAGCGGAAGGACTGCTTCGGCGGAACGGCGGTGTCGCGGTAGTCGGACCAGCCGGACATGAACAGCGGCAGTGATTCGATCACGCCGTTGAATCCGCCCAGCACGCGGCCCAGCGCCACCATGCGCACGGCGCGGTCCCAGATCGCTTGCTTGCCCCAGACCAGGCCGATGGTGCCAAACATGGAGGCCTCAATCGGCGGGCGGTGGTTGAGCACCTTCTGGTGGCGCATTTCCAGCAGCACGTCGGTGATGGGGATCTTCACCGGGCACACCTCGTCACAACGCCCGCAGAGCGAGGAGGCGTACGGCAGGGAGGCCGTGACGTCATCGGCGGAGTCCATGCCGGCGAGCTGCGGGGTGAGGATCGCGCCGATCGGGCCCGGGTAGACGGAGCCATAGGCGTGGCCGCCGGCGCGCTCGTACACCGGGCAGACGTTGAGGCACGCGGAGCAGCGAATGCACTTCAGTGCCTCGCGGCCGATGCCGTTGGACAGCGCGGCGGTACGGCCGTTGTCCACCAGCACGATGTGGAACTCCTGCGGGCCGTCATCAGGCGTTACGCCGTTCCAGATCGAGGTGTAGGGGTTCATGCGCTCACCAGTCGAGGAACGGGGGAGAAGCTGCATGAACACGCCTAGGTCTTCAAACTTCGGCAGGATCTTCTCAATACCCATCACCGTGATCAGCGTCTCCGGCAGCGTGAGGCACATGCGGCCGTTGCCTTCAGATTCCACGATGGAGACAGAGCCGGTTTCCGCGATGCCGAAGTTGCAGCCGGAGATGGCCACCTTGGCCTTCATGAATTGATCACGCAGGAACATGCGCGCGGCTTCCGCGAGCTCAGCTGGCTCACTCGTCAGATCCTTGCGCGCGCCGGGCATCTTATCGACGAAGATGTCGCGGATCTCCGCGCGGTTTCGGTGAATGGCGGGCACCACGATGTGGGACGGGAAGTCCTCACCCAGCTGGACGATGAGCTCAGCCAGGTCGGTTTCTTGGGCGTGGATGCCTTGGTCTTCCAAAACCTCGTTGAGGGCGATCTCCTGGGTGGCCATCGACTTGATCTTGACCACTTCGGTCTCACCGGTGGCTTTGACCAGGTCGGCGACGATCTGGCTAGCTTCCTTCGAGTCGCGTGCCCAGTGGACGTGGCCGCCGCGGGCGGTGACGTTTTCTTCGAACTGCTCCAGCAGCTCGGGCAGGCGGGCTAGGACGTCGCGCTTGATGGTCGAGCCAGCCTCGCGCAGCTCCTGCCAGTCCTCGCACTCATCGACGACGCGCTGGCGCTTGCCACGAATGGTCGTGGTGGCGTAGTTCAGGTTGCGGCGCTGCGTGGAGTTCTGCAGCTCGGTCTTAGCGGCCTTAGGAAACTTGGTTCCTTCGCGGAAGTGACCGGGCTCATGCGGGGCGTGGGGCGGGGCAGTGGGTGTGCCTAGTGCAACTTTCACAGCGCCTTCTCCTTCGAGTATGCGGCAGAGGTGGGGGTCCACGGGTTCTCGCGGGTGGATGCGAGGATTTCCGCGATGTGGATGGAGCGGATTCCGGTGTGCTGGCGCGACATTGCGCCACCGATGTTCATCAGGCAAGAGGAGTCACCGGCGGTGACGAACTCAGCCTGGGTGTCTTTGATGTGGCGCACCTTGTCGCTGACCATTGCCGAGGAGACATCGGAGTTCTTAATGGCGAAGGTGCCGCCGAAGCCGCAGCATTCTTCGACGTTTTCTAGTTCCACAAACTCCAGTCCGTCGACTGCCTTGAGCAGGTCAGTCGGGCGGTCGCCGACCTTGATGAAGCGGCGGGAGTGGCACGTGGAGTGGTACGTCACGCGGTGCGGGAAGAAAGCGCCGACATCGGTGGTTCCCATCACGTCGACGATGAACTCTGCTAAGTCCAGCGTCTTTTTCGCGGTTTTGTCCGCAGCAGCGGCCAGCGATGCGTTGCCGTAGCGCTCCGCAATGCGGTGGTGCTGTTCGCGAACCGCGCCGGTGCAGGAACCGGATGCCGCCACGACGTAGTCGATGGAGTCATCGGCGAATGCGTCAACGTAGTTCTTAATCATGGGCACCGTTTCTTTCTGGTACCCGGTGTTGATGTGCATTTGACCGCAGCAGGTTTGCTGCGTGGGGAAGACCACCTCGCACCCAAGGCGGGACAGCACGAGTGCTGAAGCCTTGTGTGCATCAGGGAAGAGGGCGTCACCGATACAGGTAGAGAAGAGGGCTACTCGCACTGGTGGCTCCTTTCTGGGTTAAGTTGCCGGCCAGTTGCCGAAACGAAGGGTCGGATTATGAAGTTGTGGGTAAGAAAATTGTGTAGAAAATCAGTTCGCGTGAATGACACACGCGTACACCAGTGAGACTACTCCGTTACCCGCCCCGAAGGGCGAGTGACGGGGGCATCCTAAATGACCATCTAGTGGTCAACTAGTTGACCACTAGTTGACCACTGGAGCGAGGAAGTCCAGCACGTTGGTCTGCAGGAAGATGAGGATGCAGACCGCGAGCAGGAAGCCGAAGGACCAGCCGACGACCTTCTTGAAGATCTCCGACTCCTTTCCTTCCATGTCCACTGCGGTGGCGGCGATCGCCAGGGACTGCGGGGAGATCATCTTGCCCACGACACCACCGGTGGTGTTCGCGGCCAGCATGAGGTCCGGGTTGAGCCCCAGCTTGTCTGCTGCGGTGACCTGCAGCTTGGCAAACAGTGCGTTGGCAGAGGTGTCCGAGCCGGTGACGGCCACGCCGACCCAGCCGAGCATTGGTGCGAAGAACGCGAACGCCGGGCCGAGGTTGGCAAAGAAGGAACCAATAGACACGGTCTGGCTGGAGTAGTTCATCACGAATGCCAGCGCCAGCACCGTCGCGATGGTCACAGCGGACCACCGCATGCGGTACGCCGTATCGACGAACTCCTTGCCCACTTCGCCCCAGGTGAGTTTGTAGCGACCGTTTTCGTTGAAGATCATGTACGCGATCGCGACGATGATGCCGGAGATCACAAGCAGGGTGCCCGGGTTGTTGAGCAGCTGCAGTTTGTACTCCGTGCGCTCCATTTCATCGCCGTTCGTGGAGAACATGTGGCCGGTGATGTACGGCCACGGAATCTTAATGTCGGTGGACTTGAGGAACTCCGGAACGGTTGTGCCAAGGTTGGCAATACCGAAGATGATCACAACGACGAGGTAGGGGAACAGAGCCCACCAGACGCGGGAGCCGGTCAGCTCGTCGCCGCCGTCGATAGCGTGCGGTTCTTCGATGCCGAGGCGATCGCGCAGCTCTGGAACACCAACCGGCTTCCAGAAGCGCAGCAGGACAAACGCCGCGCCCAGGGCCACGATGCAGGCGACCACGTCGGTGAGCTGGTACGCGAAGAAGTTCGAGGTTGCCCACTGAGCGATACCGAAGCTAAGACCAATCGTGAACGCAGCGGGGACGGTTTCGCGGACGCCGCGCCAGCCGTCGACAAGAAAAGCGATGATGAAGGGGACGAAGAACGCCAGGAACGGGGTCTGGTGACCGACGATCGCGGCGATGTTGGCGGTCTGCTCAGCGGTACGGCCGCCGACGTCACCCGCGGTGGTGATCGGAATAGCCACGGCGCCGAACGCGACGGGCGCGGTATTTGCAATCAGCACGATCGACGCGGCGCGGATCGGTGGGATTCCTAGCGCCAGAATCATCGTCGCGGTAATCGCGACCGGCGCACCGAAGCCAGCGAGAGCTTCCAAAAGACCACCGAAGCAGAACGCGATGAGCATCGACTGGATGCGCACGTCGCCGCCGCCCATTTTGTCGAAGACTAATCGCAGATCCTCAAAACGGCCCGATGCCACCGTGATTTGGTAGAACCAGATGGCCGTGAGAATGACAAAGACGATGGGAAGAAGGCCGTAGACACCACCGCGGAACGCCGCGGAAATTGCCATAACGGCGGGCATCTTGAATCCGAAGATGCCGATGAGTAGCGCCACGAGCAGCGCAACAGCGCCCGACGTGTGAGCGCGGGCTTTAACTCCAAGCAACATTACGAAAAATGTCACCAACGGCAGAGTGGACAAAAGCGCCGACAACGCTAGGCTGCCCGCGACCGCGTCCGGTTGAATTTGATAGGTCATGCGCAGCTCCTTGGTAATCAGCGCGAAATGTGGGTGAAAACACGCGGAGGGTGGAGCGAATACAAGCCTGCTTTGGATGAGCAACTTGTATATCTGTTTTCCGCTGCGAAAATTATCGCATTATGAGCGGGCGCGCGGGGCCAAAACTGGGCAATAAATTTGCGGATTTTTATGGAAGCGGATGTTCCTGCACGCCCGGGGGATTCTCCCAATGCGGCAGCTGTTAGATGCCCGACTAGACTCGTGCTCCATGACCCCAGCTGAGCTAGCTTCCACTGTGCGCGCGGCCACCACGACAGTGCTGCGTGATCATGATTTGCCCACCGACGTTGTCCCCGAGGCGGTCACCGTTGAACGCCCACGCAACCCAGAGCACGGCGATTACGCCACGAACATCGCGCTCCAAGTTGCCAAGAAAGCGGGCACAAACCCGCGAGAGCTGGCGGGATGGCTGGTAGAAGCGCTGGAGGCGCGTCCCGAGATCGATAGCGTTGAGGTCGCTGGTCCCGGATTTATCAACATTCGTTTGTCCTCCGCCGCGACGGGCGCGATCGTCGAAGACATCATGGCCAAGGGTGAGAACTTCGGAGCATTATCGCTTCTCGACGGCGAGGTCATCAACCTAGAATTCGTTTCCGCGAACCCGACGGGCCCCATCCACCTGGGCGGAACCCGCTGGGCGGCGGTGGGTGATTCCCTTGGCCGCGTCCTTGAGTTTGCTGGCGCTACGGTCACCCGCGAGTACTACTTCAACGATCACGGTGGGCAGATCGATCGCTTCGCCCGTTCCCTAGTCGCGGCCGCGAAAAACGAGCCGACCCCGGAGGACGGGTACGGCGGTGATTACATCCGCGATATCGCCGGTGACATCGTTGCGCAAAACCCCTCGGCCTTGGACGGGAGCGATGCCGAGGTGCAAGAAACCTTCAGGCGCGAGGGAGTAGAGAAGATGTTTGCACACATCAAAGACTCCCTCCACGAGTTCGGCGTGGATTTTGACGTGTATTTCCATGAGAACTCACTGTTTGAGACGGGCGCCGTGGATAAGGCGATCGAGGAGCTCAAAGCCAACGGCAACCTGTACGAGTCCGAGGGAGCGTGGTGGCTGCGCTCCACCGACTTCGGTGATGACAAAGACCGCGTGGTAATCAAATCTGACGGTGACGCCGCGTACATCGCCGGTGACATCGCGTATGTCGCGGACAAATTCGATCGTGGTCACTCGCTGGCGATTTACATGCTCGGCGCCGATCACCACGGCTACATCGCGCGTTTGCGTGCGGCGGCGGCAGCCCTTGGGTACGAACCGGCGCGCGTGGAAGTCCTCATTGGCCAGATGGTGAACCTGGTGCGTGACGGCGAGACCGTGAAGATGTCCAAGCGCGCCGGAACAGTGATCACGTTGGATGACCTCGTTGACGCGATCGGCCGTGACGCAGCGCGCTACGCGATGGTGCGCTCATCGGTGGACTCCACGCTGGACATCGACCTAGACCTGTGGGAGAAGCAATCTTCCGACAACCCCGTCTACTACGTCCAGTACGGCCACACGCGCCTGTGCTCGATTGAGCGTCGCGCTGCCGAGATGAATGTCATGGGGGCATCCCCAACGGCCGACCTGTCGCTGCTCACGCACGAAAAGGAGGGGGATCTCATCCGTACGCTGGGCGAATTCCCGGCCGTCGTTAAGGCAGCAGCTGAGCTTCGGGAGCCGCACCGCATTGCGCGCTACGCCGAAGAACTGGCGAGCGTCTTCCACAAGTTCTATGACTCCTGCCAGATTCTGCCCAAGGCTGGTCAAGACCCAGAGCCGATCCACGCTGCGCGCCTCGCGTTGTCGCAGGCGTCGCGACAGGTCCTGGCTAACGCGCTGCGCCTGCTGGGCATCTCTGCGCCGGAGAGGATGTAGCGCGCATGCTTGATCCGGTTTTAAACACAGCGAACCTGTCCCGCGACGATCGCGTACGCGAATCCCGCACGCGCGATGAAACGGATGCTTTCAATGATGTGCCGGCGCACGTTTGGCCGCGTAACGCGAAGCGCGAGGACGACGGCAACATCTCCATAGCGGGCGTGAACCTGGCCGACATCGCCGCCGAGTACGGCACGCCCGTCATGGTGGTGGATGAGGAAGACTTCCGTTCCCGGTGCCGTGACATGGCCCGCGCGTACGGCGCAGCCGCGAACGTTCACTACGCATCCAAGGCGTTTCTTACCACCCACATTGCGCGCTGGGTCAATGAAGAAGGCCTGTCCTTGGATGTGGCCAGTGAGAACGAGCTGCTGATCGCGCTCGCCGCCGATTTCCCGGCCGAGCGCATCACCGCACACGGCAACAACAAGTCCGAGTCCTTCCTGCGGCGCTGCGTGACCAGCGGCGTTGGGCACCTGGTGATTGATTCCCACCTTGAGCTGGAAACCCTCGAGCGCGTCGCTGGGGAAGAGGGCGCAGTCCAAGACGTGTTCATCCGCGTCAAGCCGGGCGTGGAGGCGCATACGCACGAGTTCATCGCCACCAGCCACGAGGACCAGAAGTTCGGCCTCTCGCTGGCCAGCGGGTCTGCCTTCCGCGCGGCGGAGACGGCCCGCAATGCCTCTAACGTGCGTCTGAGCGGCCTGCATTGCCACGTCGGTTCGCAGGTTTTTGACGCGGAGGGCTTCAAGCTGGCCGCCGCGCGCGTGCTGGGCCTGTACGCGCGGATCTACAACGAGCTCGGCTTGGAGCTCGGCTACCTTGACCTAGGCGGTGGTTACGGTATCGCCTACACCGATGAGGAACAGCCCCTTGACGTTGACGCTGTGGCTAAAGACCTGCTGCGGGCGGTTGCGGACAAGGCTGAAGAGCTTGGCATTGCGCCGCCGGAGGTCATCGTGGAACCCGGTCGCGCCATCGCCGGCCCCGCCGCGGTCACCGTGTACTCGGTGGGCACCGTCAAGAACGTCCACGTTACGGACGAGGCCACGCGGCGCTACATCGCCGTCGATGGCGGCATGAGCGACAACATCCGCACCGCTTTGTACGGCGCCGACTACGACGCCCGCGTGATCAACCGCCGCGTGGAAGGCACCCCTCACGCCACGCGCCTAGTGGGGTCCCACTGTGAATCCGGGGACATTTTGATTAACAACGCTTTGTGGCCCGATGACATCAACAGCGATGACTTCATCGCTCTGGCCGCAACGGGGGCGTACTGCTACTCAATGTCATCGAACTACAACTGCTTCGGCCGCCCCGCCGTGGTGAGCGTCAAAGACAACACTGTCACTCCGATGGTGCGCCGAGAGACGGTAGAGGATTTGCTCGCGCGCGAGGTTTTGTAGACTTTTACACCATGACTGCAGTGAGCACGGAAAGCCTCCAAGGCGCGGAGGGTCGGAACGGAAACTACCCAGGCAAAGGCATTGGTGCGCCAGTGGGCGTCGCCGTGTTGGGAATGGGAACAGTGGGCACCGAGGTTCTGCGCCTCATCCACGAGTTTTCCTCCAGCTTGGAAAATCGCATCGGCGGCCCGATTGAGGTTCGCGGCGTTGCGGTATCCGACCTGACCAAGAAGCGTGACGTCCTGGACAACTTCCCGGGCATCACTCTTACGGACAACGCTCACGAGCTGGTCGAACGCGAGGACGTCGATGTCGTCGTGGAGGTCATCGGCGGCATTGACTACCCGCGTGAGCTGGTCCTGTCCGCACTCAAGCACGGCAAGTCCGTCGTCACCGCCAACAAGGCGCTCATCGCCGCGCATGCCGACGAGATTTCGGACGCTGCCAACGCGGCCGGTGTTGACCTGTACTACGAGGCAGCGGTCGCCGCTGCAATCCCGGTCGTCGGCATGCTGCGTCGCTCTCTCGCGGGCGACCAGGTGCAGCGCATCTCCGGCATCGTCAACGGCACGACCAACTTCATCCTCGACGCGATGGCCTCCACCGGCGCGAGCTACGAAGAAGCGCTCGCCGAAGCCACCCGCCTGGGATACGCCGAGGCCGACCCCACCGCCGATGTGGAGGGCCACGACGCCGCATCCAAGGCCGCAATTTTGGCGTCCATGGGCTTCCACACCCGCGTGACCTACAACGACGTTCACGCCGAGGGCATCACCAACATCACCGCCGACGACATTGAGGCCGCCCGCTTGGCTGGCTACACCATCAAGCTGCTCGCCATTTGCGAAAGGCTTGTCGACGACGAGGGTGCGACCACCGTGTCCGCCCGCGTGCACCCCACTTTGGTGCCGAATGAGCACCCGCTGGCGACCGTCGATAAGTCCTACAATGCTGTGTTCGTGGAAGCGGAAGCTGCTGGCCGCCTGATGTTCTACGGCAATGGTGCCGGCGGCGCCCCCACGGCGTCCGCGGTGCTCGGTGACATCGTTGGTGCTGCGCGCAACAAGATCCACGGCGGCCGCGCCCCGGCTGAGAACCCGTACGCGCACTACCCGGTCGCCGATTTCGGCGACGTGCCCACGCGCTACCACATCGACATGGCCGTGGTGGACCGCGTCGGCGTCCTCGCCGAGATCTCCCGCCGCTTCGCTGACCAGGGCATCTCCATCTCCGCCGTCCGCCAAGAAGAGCACGGCGACGACTCGCGCCTCATCGTGGTCACCCACGCCTCCCTCGAGCGCAAGCTCGCCGCAATCGTCGAAGAGCTCAAAACGCTTGACGACGTCCGGGCGATCAACTCCGTCATCCGCCTCGACGGCTAAGACGCGCAAGGAGAAGCACCATGACCGTTGATTTGGAAGTAGGCAAACGCGCCCGCGTCACCGTTCCGGGTAGCTCCGCGAACTTAGGCCCCGGTTTTGACACCCTCGGTTTGGCCTTGGGCATTTACGACGTGGTTGAGGTGGAAGTCACCCCAAGCGGGCTTGAGGTGGAAATTTTCGGCGAAGGGTCCGAAGACCTGCCGCGCGACGCATCGCACCTCGTTGTGAAAGCGATCCGCACCGCACTTAAAGCCGCTGGCGCACGCGCGCCGGGATTGAAGGTCAGGTGCACGAACGACATCCCGCAATCCCGCGGCCTTGGCTCTTCCGCGTCCGCCGCGGTCGCCGGCGTGGTTGCGGCGAACACGCTGGCCGGCAACCCACTGTCCGCCGAAGATATCGTGCAGATCTCTTCGTCTTTTGAAGGCCACCCGGACAACGCCGCGGCGTCGGTGCTCGGTGGGGCAGTGGTGTCGTGGACGGAGATTCCCGTCGACGGCGTTTCCCAACCGGAATACCGCGCGGTGACCATCCCCGTGCACTCGTCGATCCGCGCCACCGCAATAATTCCGGATTTCCACGCGTCGACCGAGGCTGTTCGCCGCGTCCTGCCGGAGCAGGTCACGCACCTAGATGCACGTTTCAACGTGTCCCGCGTCGCCGTGATGACAGCCGCGTTGCAGAACCACCCGGAAATCCTCTGGGAGGGCACCAGGGACCGCCTCCACCAGCCCTACCGCGCTGACGTTTTGCCCGTCACCGCCGAGTGGGTCAACCGCCTCCGCAACCGTGGGTACGCGGCCTACCTGTCCGGCGCTGGGCCCACCATCATGGTTCTGCACACGGAGCCCGTTGATCCAAAAATCCTCGACGACGCACGGGAAGCTGGCCTGCGCGTCCTTGAACTAGATATTGCCGGTCCGGTCAGCGCGGAGCTGGTCTGATGGTGAACCAACCCACGCCACCGTCGGCGCAGCAGACCCCGAGCCAGCCCCCGCACCCACCAGCCCGGCCGCAGCGCACCGCCGCAAAAGTGCGTTACATCGCCCCTGACGTAGCGCGCGGCGCGGCCCTATTGGGTATCTCGCTGGCGAATCTGCCCACAGCGTGGCTGACCATTGACGCGGAGCATTCCACGCACTTCGGCGGGTTCAATGGCTCGCCAACTGTGCTTGAGCAGATCCTGATCATGTTCCAGGCGATGTTTGTTCACGTTCGTGGCCTGCCGATGTTCTCCACCCTGTTAGGCGTCGGCGTGGGCATGATCCTCGCGAGCTTGTACCGACGCGGTTATACGGAGGCCGGGGCACGCCGCGTGATTGCCAGGCGGTATGCCTTCTTGGCGCTCTTTGGCTTCCTCCACATGGTCTTTTTGTTCTACGGCGACATCATGACCACCTATGGCCTCTGCGCGCTCTTGCTGTCACTGATGATCGGATTGAGCGACAAACTGCTCAAGATCTTTGCGTGGGCACTGCTGGGTCTATGGACGCTGTTCACCACCGTCACGGCCGTAGCAGCAACATTCTTGGGGCCTGAAGCGTTTGAGGACGAAGCGCTCTTCGTGGGCGGGCCTCACAATTATCTTGAAGTGCTCAGCATGGGTGCTATGGGCCTGGTCATGCAGCCGTTCACCGTGGGCAATTTGTTGCCGCTAGTGATCTTCGGATTCATCTGGGGCCGCAAGGATGTCTTTGCCAACATCGACGCGAACAAAAAGATGCTGCAAGGATGGGCGGCGCTCACGATCGCCGTCATCGTGTTCATCGGCGTGCCGTGGGGCTTGAGCGCCATCGGGGTTCTGCCGTACGAGTACGAGGTTCTCTTCCAAGGCCTCAACTCCGGCTTCGGCTTGTGGACGGGCCCCGGCACCGTCGCCATCATCGCGCTTGCTCTCCAGCCGATTCAAAAGAAGCTTAACGACGAAACCCTCGCCGGCCGCCCCGCCCGAATCCCGTTGTGGCTTGCACCCTTCAACGCCTTGGGCAAACGCTCCATGAGTGGCTACCTGGGCCAGTCGATCATCTACTTCATTCTGGTCATGCCGTTCACTTTGAACCTGTTCAATGGTGCATCGATCCCCGTGCAAACGCTGCTGGCCTTCGCGGTGTGGCTGGTGACGCTACTGGGCGCATGGGCGCTTGAAATCGCCGGCAAACCCGGTCCGTTTGAGAAGCTCCACCGCCGCCTGTCCTACGGCAAGGACGGTCTACCAGAGCGCTACACGCTCACGCCCTACGAGATCGCCAAGATGCAAGCAGCGCAGGCCGCGATGCTTCCTGCGCAGAGTCAGTCGAAGCCAGCGCAGATTGGTGAGCCGCCTGCGCAGGCTCAGTCGAAGCCTGCGCAGGCTCAAGAGAAGCCTGCGCAGGGGAACTAGTCTTCGCCTGGGCCTGGGAGCTCGATGACGGAGAGCTCGTTTTGCGCGAGGTGCTCGCGCAGGTCGATCTTGTCAAACTTGCCCACCGATGTCTTATCAATACTGCCCACGAAGGCCCAGTACTCAGGCGCCATCCACGAGGGCAGTTCCCGAGAGAGGTTCTTGCGCAACGTGCGGGCGAGTTCTACCGACGGAGTGACATCCTCGTGGAGCACAGTCACGGCCAAGGGGCGCTCGCCCCACTTTTTGTCGGGGTACCCGATCACGGCGCATTCAACGACTTCAGGTTCGGCCATGATGAGGTTCTCCAGCTGCGCTGAATAAATCCATTCACCGCCAGAACGGATGACATCACGGGCGCGGTCATACAAAGTCATAAAGCCTTCCGACGTCACGGATGCCACGTCACCCGTGCGCAGCCAGCCGTCGTCCGTGAAGCTTTCTGCGTAATCCGGCACGTCTTCGCCGCGGAAGGACTGCACCCCTTCGTCGGCAAGCGGGGGCTGATAGTAAGACCCAGTGACCGTGTTGCCGCGGACCTGAATTTCACCATCGTTGCGGTCGGTGTTGGAAACAACCTTGCCCTCATTGACCACGCGGTACTGAAGATTCGGTGCGAAGCGACCTTGGCTGATGCGGTGCTCCCAGCGGTTCTTGCCGGACGCTCCCGACGGCGGACGCGCAACCGTTCCCACGGTGGACGTTTCCGTCATGCCCCAGACGTGAACGATGTCCACACCGTAGCGCTCCTCCCACACCTTGATTAGCGCCGGGGGAGCGGGCGAACCGCCAACGTAAATTTCCACCAAGGACATACGTTCCGGCGGGAAGTTCAAGTAATGGACCATCAGCTGGATCCACACGCTGGGCACGCCGTGCGCCACCCGTGGGTGGGTTTCCGCGATGATCTTGGCCAAAGTCGGTGCCGACACATCGGAATCAGGCAGGACCATCGGCGTGCCGGTGAGAAACGCCGCGAAGGGAACTCCCCAGCTCAAGACGTGGTAAATCGGGATTCCGCAGAGGAACGTTTCGCCGTGCGTGATCGCCAAGGAATCCGTGGCGCGCAGTTGCATTGCTTCCAACCAAATAGAACGATGCGAATAGGCAACACCCTTCGGTGCACCGGTCGTGGCAGTCGAATAACACAACGCAGCGGCTGTGTTTTCGGGAAGTTCCGGCCAATCGTAGAGCGTGGACTGGCCGTCGAGAAGCGACTCGTAGCTGAAAACCTCAACCTCTAGCGGGACGTCGGTCTCCGCAAGGCCGATGAATGCGAGCGCGCGCACTTTCGGGCATGAGGGAAGAATACGCGCGAGAGTTTTTGCCAACCGCGGGTCCGCAACGATCACCTCCATGCCGGAGTGGTTGATGATGTAGGCGATCTGGTCATCCATGAGAGCCATGTTGAGCGGCACAAACACCGCACCCTTGCCGGAAACCGCGAAAAGAACCTCAAGGTGCTCCGCGCAGTTAAACATCATCGTTCCCACGCGCTGGTCCGCGGTGACCCCCAAACGAGATTCCAAGGCATGCGCAAACGCTGCCGCGCGGGCGCCGATTTCATAAAACGTCGCCTCTTCCGCCTCACCCTTGCGCCACGTAGTGACCTTTGTTGCACCGTGCGCACCTGTGCCGTAGCGGATGATCTGACCGATAGAAAACGGCACTTCCTGCATGGTAGAACGCATGAATTCAACAATAGTCTGAGTAGTAACCCGCTACGTTGAGCGCGTGACGGCTGCGTTTGTGCGGGTTTGTGCGGGTTTGTGCGGGTTTGAGCAAGTTTGTGCAGGCGCATTACCGCAATCGGCACCAGTGTGGGTTACAATGGCCCACTAGGATCGCGCAGGAGCGTTGTAGCCGCAGCAGATGTGGCTCGCTTACACAGGGGTGCGAGACCTAATTTCTAGGGCCACCACCTTCAACTCCACGATTCCTCCACGTGCATGATCGGCACTTTTACTGTGCCCGCGTTGCTAACCGTGAACCGCTTTGATCGCATGCACTTGCCGTGAAAAGGCTAGAAATACGAAAGGACATCCGTGACCACAACGGGTACTACGGCGAGCGACCTCGCCGCGCTCAAACTTCCTGAGCTGCGCAAAATGGCGGCCGACCAAGGGCTGAAGGGGATTTCCACGCTGCGCAAAGGCGAGCTGATCACCGCCATCACCACCGGCTCCGTTCCGAAGAAGGCGCGCAAAGCCGCTGAAGCAGCCGCCGAGGGGGCAGAAAACACCGCAACCGCCGCAGCAGCAGAATCTGCAACTCCTGAGGCTTCAGAGTCCGGGGATCAGGCACAGCGCTCCACCGCCCGCCGCACGCGCCGTCACCGCTCCCGCAGCTCCGAGGACATGCAGGAGAACACCTCGAACGACCACGGTGACAACGGCGAGCAGGATCGCGGCGGCGACAAGAACGACCGCGGCGGGCAAGACCGCCGCGAGGAGAAGAACAATCGCGGCGAGCAGGACCGCCGCGAAGAGAAGCACGACCGTCGCGACGACAAGAACGACCGCGACGGGCAGGACCGCCGCGAGGACAAGAACGACCGCAGTGATAGCGGTGAGCGTGACGGCGAGGACCGCGACGAGCAGCGGGGGAACCGGAACAACCGTCGTGACGGTGGAAACAACCGGGACAATAACCGGGACAACAACCGGGACGGTGAAGGCGGGGGTCGCCGTGGGCGTCGTAACCGTAGGAACCGTCGAAACCGGGACAACAACCGGGGCGATAACGGCAACGGCAATGGCAATGGCGGTGGCAATGGCAACAACCGCGGTGACAACCAGAACCAGAACTTCGACCCGGAGGAGCTGGCGGAGGTCGCGGGCATCGTCGACATTGTGGATAACAACGCCGCGTTCGTGCGTACGACGGGCTACCGTTCCAACTCCGCGGACGTGTTCATTAACAACCAGCTGGTGCGCCGCTGCGGGCTGCGCTCCGGTGATGCGGTGATCGGCCAGGTGCGTGAAAACGGCCAGGGCCACACGCACGGTTCGGGCCGCAACCGCCACCGCTACAACCAGCTGGTGCGCGTGGATTCCGTGAACGGGATGGACGTGGAGGCTGCCAAGCAGCGCCCTGAGTTCCACAAGCTCACGCCGCTGTACCCGAACCAGCGTCTGCGCCTGGAGACGGAGCCGAACATTTTGACCACGCGCGTGATCGACTTGGTCATGCCGATTGGTAAGGGCCAGCGCGCGCTGATCGTGTCCCCGCCGAAGGCTGGTAAGACCACGATTTTGCAGAACATCGCCAACGCGATCGCGCACAATAACCCGGAGTGCTACCTGATGGTCGTGCTTGTCGACGAACGCCCCGAGGAAGTCACGGACATGCAGCGCAGCGTCGCCGGAGAGGTCATTGCCTCAACCTTTGACCGCCCGCCGAGCGAGCACACCGCTGTGGCGGAGCTGGCGATTGAGCGCGCGAAGCGCCTGGTGGAGATGGGCCAAGACGTCGTGGTCCTGCTCGACTCGATTACCCGCCTGGGGCGTGCGTACAACAACTCCTCGCCGGCGTCGGGACGAATCCTGTCCGGTGGTGTGGACTCCAACGCGCTCTACCCGCCGAAGCGTTTCCTGGGCGCCGCCCGCAACATCGAGGACGGCGGGTCGCTCACCATCATCGCCACCGCAATGGTGGAAACTGGCTCGGCCGGTGACACGGTGATCTTCGAGGAATTCAAGGGCACCGGTAACGCGGAACTCAAGCTGGACCGCAAGATCGCGGAACGCCGCGTCTTCCCGGCGGTGGACGTCAACCCGTCCGGCACACGCAAGGACGAGCTGCTCCTCGCCCCGGAGGAAGCCCGCGTTATGCACAAGCTGCGCCGCATCCTGTCCGCGCTTGACCCGCAGCAGGCGATTGACCTGCTGATCAAGCAGCTGAAGAAGACCAAGTCCAACGGTGAGTTCTTGGTCGGTGTGGTCAACTCGGCGCCGATGGCCGCGGACGTTGAGCCGGAGGAGTTCGAGTAAATGGCATCAACCGTTTCGATCGTCGATGACTACGTAGCGGAATACGAAGGCATCCAGGCGCAAATGGGTGACCCGGAGGTGGTCGGGGACCAGGACCTGTTCCGCAAGCTGTCCAAGCGCTACGCGGAACTCCAGCCGATCATCACGGCCAACAATGAGCTGGTGCAGGCCCGTGAAGACCACGAAGCGGCGAAAGAAATGGCCGCCGAGGACAAGGAATTCGCCGAAGAGGCCACGCGCCTTGAGGGTGAGATCGTGCGGCTTGAAGAGGTCCTTGCTGACTTGCTCGCGCCGCGCGATGAGCACGACGGCGACGACGTCATCATGGAGATCAAGGCCGGCGCCGGCGGCGAAGAGGCCGCGCTGTTCGCGGGCGACCTCGCGCGCATGTACCAGAAGTACTGCGACAAGAACGGTCTGAGCTGGGAAGTTCTGGACGTCGCTGAGTCTGACCTTGGCGGTATCAAGGACACTACGGTTGCCATCAAGTCAAAAACCCCGTCGCGTGACGGCGCGTGGAGCATGCTTAAGTTCGAGGGCGGCGTTCACCGCGTCCAGCGCATCCCGGTGACTGAGTCCCAGGGGCGTATTCAGACCTCCGCCGCGGGTGTGCTGGTCTACCCGGAGCCGGAGGAGATTGGTTCCGTGGACATCGATGAGAAAGACATTCGCGTTGACGTCTACCGTTCTTCGGGTAAGGGCGGCCAGGGCGTGAACACCACGGACTCCGCGGTGCGCCTTACTCACTTGCCCACGGGAATCGTCGTGACCTGCCAAAAGGAGCGTTCCCAGATCCAGAACAAGGCGCGCGCCATGCAGGTTCTTCAGGCCCGCCTTGACCAGATGGAGCGCGATCGCGCGGAGGAAGAGGCCGCCGAAGGCCGCGCGTCCCAGGTCCGCACGATGGACCGCTCCGAGCGCATCCGCACCTACAACTGGCCGGAGAACCGCATTTCTGACCACCGCATTAATTACAAGGCCAACAACTTGGACTCTGTTCTTGACGGCGGCATGGAGGACCTGATCACGGCTCTTCAAACCCACGAACGCCAGGAACGCCTTGAGGCAGAATCCTAATTTTTTGCGGATGCTTATCGACGACGCGGCGCGCACATTGCGCGCCGCGGGCGTCGCGTCGCCTGACGTGGATGCGAAAATCCTGGCGGCCCATCTTCTAGGCGTTTCTCCTCTGCAGCTCACGTTCGTCAGTGAGGCGCCGGAGGATTTTCAGGAAAGCTACGGTGGGCTCGTCGATAAGCGAGCTGCGCGCGTACCGCTGCAGCATGTGATTGGCGTGGCGCCGTTTGGTCCGCTGGAACTCGAGGTCGGGCCGGGGGTGTTCATTCCGCGCCCGGAGACCGAAGTCTTGGCGGACTGGGCTGTGCGTGCGTTGACGGGTGCCGCCGCGGAGGCGCCCGTGGTCGTGGATCTGGGCACGGGTTCGGGCGCGTTGGCGTTGTACGTGTTGCACCACGTGCCGAACGCGCGCGTGGTGGCGGTGGAGCGATCGCGAGACGCAATTGCCTACGCGAAGCGCAATGGTCAACGTTTAGGCCTTGATATTGAGGTAGTGGAGGGCGATATCACCGACCCTGCGCTTCTGCCGGAACTTGCGGGGCGTGTTGATCTCGTGGTGTCCAACCCGCCGTACGTCCCAGACACCGATGACTTGGACCCAGAGGTCTACGCGGATCCGCGCGAGGCTGTGTTCTCCGGTGCGGATGGAATGGAGGCGATTCGCGGACTCGTCCCGGTAGCCGCGCAGTTGTTGGCGCCCGGTGGAAAGCTGGGCATTGAGCATGATGATACGACCAGCGACGACGTGCTGGCCGTCGTCGAAGGTATGCCGACGCTGAGTGGTGCGACCGTGCTCCACGACATGACCGGGCGGGCCCGGTTTGTGACGGCGAGTAAGCTAACGGCCTAAAGCAACTTTTAAGAAAGGGCACACCCATGCCGAGCAGAATCTACGATTGCCTCGATCCCACCGCGCGGGTGGAAGGAATCCAGGCAGCGGCGGAATCCGTCCGTGCTGGTCAGTGCGTTGTGCTGCCCACGGACACGGTCTACGGGATCGGTGCTGATGCGTTCAACCCGGATGCCGTAGCCAAGTTGCTGGCCACCAAGCGCCGCGGCCCGGACATGCCGGTGCCCGTTCTGGTGGGGTCGTGGACCACGATCCAGGGGCTCGTACGCGAGTTCACCGACACCGCGAAGACGCTGGTGGAGGCGTTCTGGCCGGGTGGCTTGTCCATCGTGGTACCGGAGGCGCCGTCACTGCCGTGGAACCTAGGCGACACCCGGGGGACCGTGCTCCTGCGGATGCCGTTGCAACCGGTGGCGATCGAGCTACTCCAGGAAACTGGCCCGATGGCCGTGTCCTCGGCGAACATTTCCGGCGAAGCGCCGCCGGTGAGCGCTCTGGGGGCGCGCAACCAGTTCGGCGAAGCGGTGCCCGTGTACCTCGACGGCGGGACGTCTGAAGTGGGTACGCCGTCGACGATCATTGATATCTCTGGTCCGGCGCCGGTGGTGTTGCGCGAAGGCGCTGTCCCCACCGAGCGCATCGGCGAAGTTCTTGGCATCGACCCAGCAGAGCTGAGGCGCAGCTAGGACAGGGGATCAACGTGGCTGGTGCAGGTGTTCCTTTACGGGAACTCGGGCTGATCATTCTGGTGGCGGCGGTGCTGACGTATCTGTCAACAGGGCCGGTGCGCAGCATCCTCGTGCGCACGGGACAGATCGCCGAAATCCGGGAGAGGGACGTCCACACTCAACCCACCCCGTCGCTCGGCGGGCTGGCGATGTTCACGGGATTCATGAGCGCCGTTTTCTTAGCGATGCAGCTCCCCGCACTGACCCGCGGGTTCGCCCCCGTCACGCCGGAGATGACCGCGGTGGTCGCCGGCGCGTTCATCATCGTGGTCGTTGGGGCTATCGACGACATGTTTGAGCTCGACGCACTCACCAAATTCGCCGGGCAGGTTCTGGCCGCCCTGGCTATGTCATTGCTGGGGCTGTCTTTTTCCCAGTTCTATGTGCCGTTTGGCGGGGGCACGACCTTGATCTTGGACCCGGTGCAGTCCGTCATCGTCTCCACGATCTTCATCGTCGCCTTGGTTAATGCGTTCAACTTCGTCGACGGCATTGATGGACTCGCGGCTGGGCTGGGGCTCATCGCGGGCGCATCAGTGCTGATCTACGCGCTGACCGTGCTCCACGACCAGGGCGGCACGGTCTCGGCCTACCCGCCGGCGATCATCTGCGCTGCTCTCGTTGGTATGTGCGGTGGTTTCTTGCCGCACAATTTCGAGCCAGCACGAATCTTCATGGGCGACTCCGGCGCCATGCTCATCGGTCTGCTTCTCGCAGCCGTCTCCATCTCCGCGTCGGGAAAGATCAACCTGTCCTTGTACGGGGCCGCCGACGTGGTCGCACTGATGAGCCCCGTGATCGTGGTGCTGGCTGCCATTGCGCTTCCTGTCATCGACTTGGTCATGGCCGTCATCAGGCGCGTCGCAGCTGGCCAAAGCCCGTTCTCTGCGGACCGGAAACACATTCACCACCGGCTACTAGCGCTAGGCCACACCCACCGCCGCACCGTGCTGGTGCTGTACATGTGGGTCTCAGCCTTCGCGTTCGGTGCCGTGAGCTACTCCGTGTTCCCGGCCGTCGTGGCAACAGGGATCTTGGTGTCCCTGATCGTGATCGCGGCGGTCGCGACGACGATCCCCCTCATGGAGGGCAAGATCGGGCCGGTGGGTGAGGACCTGGACGATGCAGCGGAGCTCGCCGACCACGGTCGCGGCACAGGCTAGCGGCACTGGCCAGCCGCACTGGGTAGGATGAAACGCCGTGAATGCTCGGAATACTGAAAATCCCGCCGTCGATAAGCTTGCTGAGTACGACGACCCGCAGGCCCCGTTGAAGCGCGCGCTGAAGCTTGGGGCGTTGGCCTTGGCGGCGGTGACGATCGTCTCGCTGATCGGATGGTTCGCAGCACGCGGCATGCCGGGGCTATGGGGGGTAGTTCTTGGGGCTGGAATCGGCGGTGGATTCGTCCTTCTGACTGTGATTTCCGTCCTACTCACCTCTAAGACTGACCCCGCCACGACCATGACCGTGGTCCTAGGTAGCTGGCTGGTGAAAGTGGTTGTCCTGCTTGTTGTACTGCTGATTCTCCGCGGAATGACGTTCTACGACACCCTCGCTTTGGGCGTCACTCTCATCGCCGCTCTGGTGGTAGTTCTGGGCAGCGAAACGTGGGGAGTAATGACGACGCGATCCCGTTACGTCTGATACGCTTATCGCGGGTTCCACAGCATCCGCCATGCTGTTTTACAGCGGCTGCAATGCTTGTGAACATCCCCTGCACCGCGGACGCTGACGTGCGACGGAGTCAGTCGCGGAAGGCAGATTGAGACGTCCATCGCACCGCGTGCATTACGCTCGCGGCCCGAGAACGGGAGAGAACGCTTGAGCGTTACAACTTTGGCCCTAAAGGGTAGTTTCCACACACCCGAACTTGGACCAGAATTTTTCCCGGGGCAAACCTTCGGCCACATCATTGGAGAAGACTTCCTCAATGGGTGGTTCGCGCTGGACCGCATCATGATCGTCCGCCTGCTCATGGCGCTCGTTCTTGTGGTCCTTTTTGCTATCGCCTTTAGAAACCCAAAGCTGGTTCCTTCAGGTCTGCAAAACCTTGGTGAGATTGCCGTGGACTTCGTCCGCGTCCAGATCGCCGAGGACATCTTGGGCAAGAAGGAGGGTCGTCGATTCCTCCCAGTTATCGCCACGATCTTCTTCACAATCCTCTTCATGAACGTTGCGACGATCATTCCGGGGCTGAACATCTCGCCAAACTCACGCATCGGTATGCCGATCGTGCTGGCGATTGTCGGCTACATCACGATGATCTACGCAGGCGCCTCCCGCTACGGGTTTGGCAAGTACGTGAAGCACTCGGTTGTGATTCCTAACTTGCCTCCGGCGCTCCACTTACTTGTGGTGCCCATCGAGTTTTTCTCGACCTTCATTCTGCGCCCAGTGACCCTGGCTCTTCGTCTTATGGCGAACTTCCTGGCGGGCCACATCATTCTAGTCCTGCTGTACTCGGCCACGAACTTCTTCTTCTGGCAGTTGAACGCATGGACGACGGTGAGTGGTCTAACGCTGATCGCAGCGATTCTGTTCACCCTGTATGAGTTGATCATCATCTTCCTGCAGGCGTACATCTTCGCCCTTCTGGTCGCGGTGTACATCGAGCTGTCGCTGCACGCAGATTCGCACTAGCCGCCTAGCGGCTAACACCAGCGCGAACAACACTGGCCAACTGAATAACCCCACTCACTTTTCAACTCGTCCGCCTTCAACAATCTCAATCACGGCGGACACCAAGAAAGGGAACGACTTTCAATGAACGACATCATCCTCGCCCAGGCAGCAGACGCTACCAAGTACACGGGTCTTGGCACCATCGGCTACGGTATCGCCACCATCGGCCCGGGCCTGGGCATCGGCATCCTGGTCGGCAAGACCGTCGAGGGCATGGCACGCCAGCCTGAGATGGCCGGCCAGCTCCGTACCACGATGTTCCTGGGTATCGCCTTCGTCGAGGCTCTTGCCCTGATCGGCCTCGTCGCCGGCTTCCTGTTCTAAAAGAACCCACGTTAAAGAAAAACTTTCGTAAAACCTTTTTGAACAGGAGCCCACATGACGAACGTCATTTTTTACCTAGCAGAGGGAGGCGAGAAACTGCCTTTGGATGGTGAACCCCAAGGTGCAGGAGCTCCGAACATCCTTCTACCTGCGCCGTACGACATCGTCTGGTCTCTCGTTGTCTTCCTCATTGTCTTCCTGCTGTTCTGGAAGTTTGTGCTTCCGAAGTTCCAGGAAGTCCTCGCAGAGCGCGAAGACCGCATCAAGGGCGGCATCGAGCGCGCTCAGGCCGCCCAGGCTGAGGCTAAGGCTGCCCTGGAGAAGAACAACGCACAGCTCGCTGAGGCACGCGCTGAAGCTGCACAGATCCGTGAAGATGCCCGCGAAAAGGGCAAGGAAATCGAAGCGGAGCACCGTGCAAAGGCTGAAGCTGAGTCCCGCCGCATCATCGAAGCAGGCGAGAAGCAGCTCATGGCTTCCCGCGAGCAGGTCGTGGCAGAGCTGCGCAACGAGCTTGGACAGAACTCGATCAACCTGGCCGAGGAACTCCTTGGCCACGAGCTGTCGGATTCCACCCGTCGCTCGAACACGATCGACCAGTTCCTGTCGCAGCTTGACTCAGTTGCACCAGCCGGTTCGAGCGGAAAGTAGGCGAGATGAAAGCAGCTAGCCGACAAGCACAGGAAAACGTCGCAGACAAGCTCGAGCAGCTAGTTGGCGCGTCCGAGAATGCAGTCGCTGATGCGGCGCAGATTGGCACCGAACTCTTCATGGTTGTCGATCAGCTCGATTCCGAAAGGTCCCTGCGTGTCGCAGTGGCCGACACAGCGCTCGACGCTGAGCAGCGCGTGGGCATCATGAACGACGTCTTTGGCTCCAAAGTCGCCGAGCCCACCGCCCAGATCCTGCGCGAAGCAGCGCAGCAAGAGTGGTCCAACCCGCGTGAACTGCGCACCGGCCTGGTCAACCTTGGCCGCCGAGCGCTTCTGCGCGGAGCTGAGAAGCAGGGCCAGCTCGAGCAAGTGGAAAACGAGCTGTACCAGCTCTCCCGTATCATCGAACGGGAGCCCGAGCTCGGGCAGCTGCTATCGGATCGCACAGCCCCGGCCGACCAGAAGCGTTCGCTGCTTGCGAGCGTTCTCTACGGCAAAGTCACGGTTATCACCGAGGCCCTGGCCCTTCAGGTCATCGGCCGTCCGGAGAAGAACCCCGCGGACGACATCGCAGCCGTTGCACGCGACGCCGCCGCTTTGACAGGCAAGGCGGTGGCTGAAGTTGTTACCGCGGAAGAGCTTTCCGGCGAGCAGCGTGACGCTCTCGCAGCCAAGCTTGGACACATTTACGGTCGCGAGATGGCCATTCACTCCGAGGTAGACCCCAGCCTCCTCGGCGGCATGACCATTCGAGTTGGAGACGAGATCATCGACGGGTCGACGCGCGGGAAGCTTCAGCGCCTGCGTGCAGACCTGGCGAACACGACTTTCTAACTTTTTTTAAGAAGTGACCGAGAAGAACATATTGAACACAATGCTGGAAGAAACTACCGAGAGCAGGAAGAACATGGCGGAGCTGACGATCTCCTCCGATGAGATCCGTAGCGCGATAGCGAACTACACCTCGAGCTACTCCGCGGAGGCCTCCCGTGAGGAGGTCGGCGTGGTGACGTCGGCTGCAGACGGTATTGCCCAGGTTTCTGGGCTGCCGGGTTGCATGACCAACGAGCTGCTTGAGTTCCCGAACGGCGTCATCGGCGTCGCCCAGAACCTAGACACCGACTCTGTCGGTGTGGTGGTCCTGGGTAACTTTGAGACCCTCACCGAGGGTGACCAAGTCAAGAGGACAGGCGAAGTCCTGTCCGTGCCGGTTGGGGATGACTTCCTCGGCCGCGTGATCAACCCACTGGGCCAGCCGATCGACGGCCTTGGCCCGATCGAGTCAGATGAAGAGCGCGCCCTGGAGCTCCAGGCAGCAGGCGTTCTCGACCGCCAGCCGGTCGAGGAGCCGATGGCGACGGGTATCAAGGCTATTGACGCCATGACCCCGATCGGTCGCGGCCAGCGTCAGCTGATCATTGGTGACCGTAAGACCGGTAAGACCGCGGTCTGCATCGACACCATCCTGAACCAGAAGGCAGCATGGGAGTCCGGCGACGAGACCAAGCAGGTGCGATGCATCTACGTGGCAATCGGCCAGAAGGGCTCCACCATCGCTGGTGTGCGCCAGACCCTCGAGGAGAACGGCGCCCTGGAGTACACCACCATCGTGGCTGCTCCGGCATCCGACTCCGCAGGCTTCAAGTGGCTGGCACCGTTCACCGGTGCAGCGCTTGGCCAGCACTGGATGTACCAGAACAAGCACGTTCTGGTTATCTACGATGACCTGACCAAGCAGGCTGAGGCCTACCGTGCGATCTCGCTGCTGCTGCGCCGCCCGCCGGGCCGCGAGGCATACCCCGGTGACGTGTTCTACCTGCACTCCCGTCTGCTTGAGCGCGCCGCCAAGCTTAACGACGAGCTGGGCGCCGGTTCGCTCACCGCACTGCCGATCATTGAGACGAAGGCGAACGACGTCTCCGCCTTCATTCCGACCAACGTGATTTCTATTACGGACGGCCAGTGCTTCCTCCAGTCCGACCTGTTCAACCAGGGTGTCCGCCCGGCTATCGACGTTGGTATCTCCGTCTCCCGTGTTGGTGGTGCCGCACAGACCAAGGGCATGAAGAAGGTCGCGGGTAACCTGCGTCTGGACCTGGCCGCATACCGCGACCTGGAGTCCTTCGCAGCGTTCGCGTCCGATCTGGACGACGCATCGAAGAAGCAGCTTGAGCGTGGCCAGCGCCTGGTTGAGCTGCTGAAGCAGCAGGAAAACTCGCCGCAGCCGGTGGAGTTCCAGATCATCTCCATCTACCTCGCTAACGAGGGCGCATTCGACCCCGTTCCCGTCGAGGACGTTCGCCGTTACGAGGCTGAGCTGCACGAGACGATCCGCGCCGAGGCCCCCGAGGTCTACGAGCAGATCGACGGCGGCGCTGCGCTTTCCGAAGAGTCCAAGGAGACCCTCAAGGCCGTCAACGAGCGCTTTGCCCAGACGTTCCAGACCACCGACTCCGACCACACGGTCCGCGAGCCGGAGGCCAAGGCTCTCGACGAATCCCAGGTAGACAAGCACCGTCTCACCGTTTCCCGCAAGTCGGCCAAGAAGGACAACTAGTTTCACATGGCACTGTTCACGGGCAATGCGGGATCGGCGGCAACGATCCGTCGTCAAGCGTGCTCGTGCGCCAGAGAAACTAGCTACCGAAACTACAACCGACTTATAAGGAAGGGAGGAGAGTAAACCATGGCAACACTTCGCGAATTGCGTGACCGCATCAGGTCCGTCAACTCAACGAAGAAAATTACCAAGGCCCAGGAGCTGATCGCGACCTCGCGAATCACCAAGGCCCAGCAGCGCGTGGAAGCGGCACAGCCGTACGCCACGGAGATGCACGACGTCATGGAGCGGCTGTTGGCTGCGAGCAACTTGTCCCACCCGATGCTCCACGAGCGCGAAAACGGCAAAGTTGCCGCCGTGCTGGTGGTCACCTCGGACCGTGGTATGGCAGGTGGCTACAACCACAACGTGTTGAAGAAGACCGCGGAACTCGAGGCGATGCTCAACCAAGCTGGGTACGACGTAGTCCGCTACGTCACCGGCGGCAAGGGCGTCACCCACTTCGACTTCCGCGACCAGGAGATCGCAGGCGCGTGGACCGGATGGTCCCAGGACCCGGATTGGGACAAGACGCACGACGTGCGCCACCACATGATCCGCGGGTTTGCTGCGAGCTCCGAGGGAACCGTCGATTGGCGTGAAGGCCTACGCGGCGCCGAAGGCGAATCCGTCCGCGGGTTCGACCAGGTGCACGTGGTCTACACCAAGTTCGTCTCGATGCTGTCTCAGGAGGCCACAGCATTCCAGCTGCTGCCGATCGAGCCGGTCATTGAGGAATACGAATTCGAGCAAGAAGACCTGCTGACCACGTCCGGTGACGTGAAGCCAGACATGGAATTCGAGCCGGACCCGGAAACCCTCATGGACGAGCTGCTGCCAGCGTACGTGTCCAGGATGCTGTACTCGATCTTCCTCGAGGCGTCCGCGGCGGAGTCCGCTGCGCGTCGTACCGCGATGAAGAACGCGACAGACAACGCGACCGAGCTGGCCAACGATCTTTCGCGTGAGGCTAACCAGCTGCGTCAGGCGAAAATTACCCAAGAAATCACAGAGATTATCGGCGGCGCTGGTGCGTTGTCCGGTAGCGGAGAAAGCGACTAAAACATGACTACAGCTCTAACCCATGAAGAGCAAAGCGAGCCGACCGGGGCTGTGACTGAAGCCGCCTCCGGTGCCGCGAACAACCAAGAAGAGCGTCGTGAGGCGGGCTCCGAAAACGGCCGCGTCGTGCGCGTCATCGGCGCCGTCGTGGACGTGGAGTTCCCGCGCGGCGAACTGCCAGAGCTCTACAACGCCCTGAAGGTGGACATCGAGCTCGAGGCAGTGGCGAAGACCATTACCCTCGAGGTCGCCCAGTTCCTGGGTGACAACCTCGTGCGCACCATCGCCATGGCGCCGACCGACGGCCTGGTGCGTGGCGCGAAGGTGTCCGACACCGGCAACCCGATCTCGGTGCCGGTCGGTGACCAGGTCAAGGGCCACGTCTTCAACGCCCTCGGCGACTGCTTGGACGACCCGAGCGTCGGCGAAGGTGGCGAGCGCTGGGGCATCCACCGCGAGCCTCCGGCCTTCAAGGACCTCGAAGGTAAGACCGAGATCCTGGAAACCGGTATTAAGGTCATCGACCTTCTCACCCCATACGTGAAGGGTGGAAAGATCGGCCTGTTCGGTGGTGCCGGTGTGGGCAAGACCGTTCTGATCCAGGAGATGATTACCCGTATTGCGCGTGAGTTCTCCGGTACGTCGGTCTTCGCCGGCGTTGGTGAGCGCACCCGTGAGGGTACGGACCTCTTCCTCGAGATGGAAGAGATGGGCGTTCTGCCCGATACCGCACTCGTCTTCGGCCAGATGGACGAGCCGCCAGGGGTTCGTATGCGCGTGGCTTTGTCCGGCCTGACGATGGCGGAGTACTTCCGCGATGTTCAGAACCAGGACGTGCTTCTGTTCATTGACAACATCTTCCGTTTCACCCAGGCAGGTTCTGAGGTGTCCACGCTGCTCGGCCGCATGCCGTCCGCCGTGGGTTACCAGCCGACGCTTGCCGACGAAATGGGTGTGCTCCAGGAGCGCATTACCTCCACCAAGGGCCGTTCGATTACGTCCCTGCAGGCCGTCTACGTTCCTGCGGATGACTACACCGACCCGGCTCCGGCGACCACCTTCGCCCACTTGGATGCGACCACTGAGCTGAGCCGTTCCATCGCCTCGAAGGGTATTTACCCGGCTGTGGACCCGCTGACCTCGACGTCCCGCATCCTGGAACCAGGCATCGTGGGCGAGCGCCACTACGGCGTTGCCCAGAAGGTGATCAACATCCTGCAGAAGAACAAGGAGCTGCAGGACATCATCGCCATCCTTGGTATGGACGAACTGAGCGAAGAAGACAAGATCACGGTTCAGCGCGCACGTAAGATCCAGCGCTTCCTGGGCCAGAACTTCTTCGTTGCTCAGAAGTTCACCGGCGACCCGGGTTCCTACGTTCCGCTGGATGAGACGATCGACGCGTTCGACCGCCTCGCCAACGGTGAGTTCGACCACTACCCGGAGCAGGCGTTCAACAACCTCGGTGGTCTCGACGACGTCGAGGCTGCATACAAGAAGCTGCAAGAGAAGTAGGAGGCCGCCATGGCTGAAATCACCGCTCAATTGGTCTCTGTCGACCGCTTGCTGTGGAAGGGCGAAGCGAACATCGTTACCGCCCAGACCACGGAGGGTGAGATCGGTGTCCTGGCTGGTCACGAGCCATTCCTGGGTCAACTCAAGCAGAACGGTGTTGTCACCATCACTCCCGTTGATGGCGACAAGATCGTCGCTGCGGTCCAGGGCGGCTTCCTTGCCGTCGCCGGCAACAAGGTGACTGTGCTGGCAGACTACGCAGTGTTAGCCGACGAAGTTGACTCGAACGCTGCCGAATCCGAGCGCGAGAGCGAGGACCCAACGCAACGTGCACGCAGCGAGGCCGAACTCGCGGCGTTGCGCCGAAGCGGCAAATAACCGCGGCGGTACATAACCGCGGCGGCACATAACCGCCGCGGCGGTGGGAATCCGCCGTCGATAAGCGAAGTGCCCCAGCTATACCGGCTGGGGCTTTCGTTTGTCCTACTTAAGGCTGATAGAAGGCCGTGAGGGATCGGACTAGGCTGAAAGACCATGAAGCTCTTCGTTCTCGCGGCCATCGCTATCGCGGTCGTGCTGCTAACTGGGGCTGCGTGGCGGTTTGTGACGCTGCGCAACAAGGGCACGCAGGTGCTCATGCGCACCATGCCTGCCGACGGCGTCCATGGCTGGCGCCACGGAATTCTCACATATGACCAGGACTGCATCCGCTTTTTTAAGCTGCGGTCCTTTTCGTTTGGCCCAGACATCGTTCTTGCGCGCAACCAGCTGACGTTTGAAGGCAAGCGCGATCTCAGCCCCGACGAGCGGGCGATCATGCCCGAGACCGGGGCGATCCTCGAGCTGTCGTGCGCCGCGCCAACTGCTGCCGACAATCGCGGCGGCGCCGACGACCGCCTCCGCTTCGAATTCGGCGCCGATCATCACGCGGCGATGGCGTTGGTGTCGTGGATTGAGTCTTCACCCGATCACCGCCAGGTGCGCACTGACATGAACGTGCTGCACCAGCGGGCGCTTCGTTCGCCGCGCTAAGGTGCGGCCCGTGCGGCCCGTCTGGCCAGCGGCCGCGGCGCTGACTTCCTGCTCGGCCGCGACGTGAACTAGGCTTGGCCCCCATGCGCCTAGTCATCGCCCGTTGCTCCGTCGATTATGTGGGGCGTTTAGATGCCCACCTTCCTATGGCTGACCGGCTGATTTTGGTCAAGGCCGATGGGTCGGTGTCTGTCCACGCTGATGACCGCGCGTACAAGCCGCTGAACTGGATGACGCCGCCGTGCACGATCGTGGAGGAGACCATCCAGGACATCGACGGTGAGGACACTGGTGTGGGCCTGTGGATCGTCGAGAACCCGAAGGGCGAGCAGCTCCGGATAACCATCGAGGAAATCCACCACGATTCGTCCCACGACCTTGGCGTTGATCCCGGCCTCGTGAAGGATGGTGTGGAGTCGCACTTGCAGGAGCTGTTGGCGGAGCACATCGCAACGCTTGGCGACGGCTACACCCTCGTCCGCCGCGAATACCCCACACCGTTGGGGCCAGTGGACATCATGGCGCGCGACCAGAATGGCCTGGCGGTCGCGATCGAGGTGAAGCGCCGCGGCGGAATAGACGGCGTGGAGCAGCTGACACGCTACGTCGAGATGCTTAACCGCGACGAACTGCTCAAGCCCGTCCGTGGCGTGTTCGCCGCTCAGGAGATTAAGCCCCAAGCTCGCACGCTGGCAAAGGACCGCGGCATCGAGTGCGTCACGCTTGATTACGACGAGCTCCGCGGCATCGAATCCAACGAACTCCGCTTGTTCTAAAACGACAGAAGAAGTGCGGCGCCGCCGCGGGTTCGCACGGGGCGCCGCCGCGCATCTAAGCTACAACCATGCCGCGTAGAAATCGTCGCCACTCAGGCTCGTATCTCCCGGACCGCGGATTGCCCCGCGACGGCGGAGCCTACTGGGGCACCCGCGAAGAACCGGGACCGAGCTGGACCCACGGGGAGTCGTACCTCGTGCGCCAAATGGGATCGGCCTCAGCGACGAAGTTCTATGTATGCCCAGGGTGCAACCAGAACATTCCGCCGGGGGTAGCGCACGTCGTCGCGTGGCCGCGCGATACCGGCGGGCGTGCCGACGATCGGAGACACTGGCATAGGCATTGCTGGGATCGTCGATAAGCTTGAGTGCATGATCCTTGCATTTTCTGTTGCCCCGACTGAGACTCCCGATGCCACCGCAGAAATGGCTGCGGCCGTTGCGCGCGCCGTGAAGGTCGTGCGCGAATCTGGGCTGCCGAATGAGACCAACGCGATGTTCACGTTGGTCGAAGGGGAGTGGGACGAGGTCATGGACGTGGTGAAACGCGCAACCGAGGCCGTCGCTGAGGCGTCGCCCCGGGTGTCGCTGGTGATCAAAGCGGACATTCGTCCCGGCTACACGGGGCAGATCGCGTCGAAGGTGGAAAGCCTCGAGCGCGAACTCGACGCGCTGTAGCCCCGGGCCGCGGCGAGACCCAACCGCTAAACGGGCTGCCGCCTGCCGTAAAGAGAGAGCATCGCCGCGTACTTGTAATTGTGGTGTGGATTTGGGACCGCGTATCCGCGCGGCGAGACCCAGACCGGGGTTCCGCGCCGCATGCGGATGTGGCCGCGCTTGCGCCGCGCGGGATCATCGTCGTTGACGCGATTGTGGTAGCGACAAAGCGGGGCGAGGTTGCTTATGTTCGTCGCGCCACCCTTGGCCCACGGTTTGATGTGGTGGATCTCGCACGAGTCAGCGCCGCGACGGCAGCCGGGAACCGGACACACAGGCATCGAAGCCCGCGCGAGAATTCGTTGCTTGGCGTTAGCCAGACGCTGCGTGCGGTACAAGTTGACCGCGCCGTGCTCTGGGTGGAACACCGCAGCTTCGAGCCCATTATCGACGGTTCCAAAGTAACCATTCAGGAACTCCGCACCCGTCATATTGGTGCCGTCGGTGAGGGAGAGTTCGATCTCGTCGCCCTCACCGTTGATGATGCTGACCCAGTCCGGCAGCGGGAGGAGAAGAAGTGGCCGGGGGACTGCGTACGGTACGCCGGGGCTGGAGTCGCTTGGGCCGCCGGGGTCGCTCGCTGGGTTGCCGCGCATGAACGCGAGGAACCGCTTAAGCAACTGGGGCGCGGCGGGGTGCGAGGGATCGAGATCCTGACTTAGGAAGTGTTCGAAATCGGCGAGGTCGCGCTCGTCGGCGGTGACGGTCATCGTGCGGGTGCCGTTCTTCGACGGGCTGAACGTGACTTGTTTCCGGGCGGGCTTTGTGGGCTGGGGAGCGAGTTCCTTCGCGGCTTTTTCCAGCGTTTTGTAATTCCCCCGCACGGCCAAAAGGGCCACGCGCATCTTGTTGCGGGTGCGCGCGGAGGCGAATTTGGCCACGCGCCGCTCGATGAGCGCCAGTTGGTCCAAAGACATCCCTGCCCGCTGCGCTTGTTCTAATGCGAGTCGCTGTTTCTGTCGCGACGTCGTTGGTCCGTAATACGCCTCATGGATTTTGGACCACGCTCTCACCCGCGCGGGGTCAATTCCGGCGCTCAGCGCGGCCTCCCTGTCGAAGTCGGCGAGTGCATCCACCGCCGCGTGCGACAAAGCGCCAATTAATGTTCTAAAAGTGTTCATAGCCCCAACGCTAGAACCTGCAAAACGCCAGTGTAAAGGCCTTTCTGTACACTATGGTGTGCGTTTAGGGGTGGTCGTCGATAGGCGATTGTGCTAAGTCCGCCTCCCGCACACGGTAGCGCGCCAATCGTGGGTCAGCTCCGCCAGCAGCGAAAATGTTCGGAATGTGGAAAAGCGAAAAGAAAGTCGCGGACAGTAGGAACATCGCCAACACCCACACCGCCGCAGCGCCCGGCGGTAGGGGGGTACCGCGGGGCTCAAACTTGCAGGCCGCGCTGCCCGGTCGCGGCCGCGGCCGCGCGGCCGCCTCGCGGGGCGCGGGCTCGCGGGGCGCGGGCTCGCGGGGCTAGCGCTTGACGTAGTACTGCACGCTCATCGCCGGGATGTCCAGGGTGATGGAGTGCTCGAAGCTGTCGTGGCCCTCGTCGGACGCGGTGACGCGCTGGGCAAGGTCGTTGCCGGCGCCGCCGTAGACGTCGGCGTCGGTGTTGATAAGAAGCTCCCAGTCGCCGCCTTCGGGCAGGCCGAGGCGGTAGCCACTCAGCGGGGAGCCGGACAGGTTGATCACGGCGAGGATCGGCGTGGCGTCCACGCCCCAGCGCACGTAGGCGAGGAAGTTGTTGCTGGAGTCGTCTCCCTTGACCCATTGGAAGCCCATGGGCGTGTTGTCTTGGCTGAACAGCGCTGGGTTGTCGCGGTAGACCAGGTTGAGGTCGCGGACAAGGCGGCGGATGCCGTGGTGGTATTCGTGGTCCCAGCCGTCGAGGTCGTCCCAGTTGATGGAAGCGGCCTCGTTCCACTCGGTGGTCTGGCCGAACTCGCAGCCCATGAACATCAGCTGCTTGCCCGGGTGGGAGAACATGTAGCCGTAGAGGGCGCGCACGCCGGCGGCCTTGTTCCACGAGTCACCCGGCATGCGCTCCCACAAAGAACCCTTGCCGTGGACGACCTCATCGTGGCTAAACGGCAGGACGTATTTCTCCGAGAACGCGTACACCAGGGAGAACGTGATCTCGTTGTGGTGGTAGGACCTGTGCACCGGATCGAGCGCGAAGTACTCCAGCGTGTCGTTCATCCAGCCCATGTTCCACTTCAGCGAGAAGCCCAGGCCGTCGGACGCGGTCTGCGCGGTCACGCCCGGCCATGCGGTGGATTCCTCGGCGATCGTCACTACGCCCGGGTGGGTGCGCTGGACTGTCGCGTTCATCTCCTGGAGGAACTGCACCGCGTCCAGATTCTCGCGGCCACCAAACTGGTTGGGGATCCACTCGCCGGGGTTGCGCGAGTAGTCCAGGTACAGCATCGACGCCACGGCGTCCACGCGGATGCCGTCCAGGTGGAACTCCTCGAACCAGTACAGCGCGTTAGCAACTAAGAAGTTGCGCACCTCGTTGCGGCCGAAGTCGAAGACGTAGGTGCCCCAGTCTTTCTGTTCGCCGCGGCGCCAGTCGGGGTGCTCGTAGAGCGCCGTGCCGTCGAAACGCCCGAGCGCCCACGCGTCCTTGGGGAAGTGCGCCGGGACCCAGTCGACGATCACGCCGATGCCCGCCTGGTGCAACCGGTCGATGAGGTAGCGCAGGTCGTCGGGTGAACCCCAGCGCGCGGTAGGCGCGTAGTAGCCGGAGACCTGGTAGCCCCACGACCCGCCGAAGGGGTGCTCCGCCACCGGAAGGAATTCCACGTGCGTGAACCCGTTGTCAACCAGGTACGGCACGAGCTCTTCGGCGACCTCGCGGTAGCCGTAGCCAACCTTCCAGGACCCGATGTGGCACTCGTACACGCTCATCGGCGCGTTCGTCGCATCCACGCCGGGGCGCGCGGCCATCCATTCGTGGTCGGACCACTCGTACTCGGTCACGCCAGCAACCACGGATACGGTTTCCGGCGGCGCAACGGTCTGCTTCGCCAGCGGGTCCGCCTTATCAATCACGCTGCCGTCGGCGCCCTGGATGGTGAACTTGTACTGCATCCCCGCGCCAATACCGGGGATGAACACTTCCCACACGCCTGTCGCCCCAAGGGAGCGCATCGGCCACTGATTCGGGTTCCACGCGCAGAAATCACCAACAACAGCCACGCCCTGCGCGTTCGGCGCCCACACGGCAAACGCGGTGCCGGACACCTCGCCCATCGACGTCGAGTAGGTGCGCTCGTTCGCGCCGAGTACTTCCCACAGGCGTTCGTGGCGGCCTTCGCCGATGAGGTGCAGGTCAAACGACGTCAACGTCGGCAGGAAGTGGTACGCGTCGGCCGTGATCACCGGCGCGCCCTCCGGGTAGTGCACCTCAAGGCGGTAGTCCGGCGCCAAGTCGTCCTCGAGTCCGAGCACCCAGATGTCGTCGCCGATCGGCTCCATCGGCACGGAATCGTTGTGGATCAACACCCGGACGTCGGTCGCGCCAAGCTGACGCGTGCGGATCACAGACCCACGCGGGGTGGAGTGCCAGCCGTAGAAGTCGTGCGGCGCGTGGTGTTTGCATTCCACCAAGCGTGCGCGGTCAGTGTCCGGGATGAGTAGGTGCGGGTTAACTTCGGTCATGCGCTCCTTTATACCTACGGCCGGTATTCGTCGTCGTCCATTCGTCGATAAGCAAGCTTGACGCGCTCCTTGAGGCCCACTTCCGGCAGGGCGAAGATGTGCGCAACGTTTTCTTGCGGCGCGAGGCGCACGTAGTTTCGCATGCCCCACTGGTACGTCTCACCCGAGATCTCATCGCGCACGCTTATCGACGACGACGGAGCAACGCCCAGTTCCTCCATATCCAGCGTGATGAAGCCTTCCTGCGGATATGTGGGGTCGAGGTTGACCACGACCAGCACCGCGTCACCCGTGGCCGGATCCACCTTGGAGTAGGCGATGAGCTGGTCATTGTCGATCGTGTGGAAGTGGAGCGTACGCATCTGCTGGAGCGCCGGGTGGTTCTGGCGCAGGCGGTTGAGCAGCGTGATGTAGTCCTCCAGCGACTCGCCGCGCTCTTTGGCTCCCGCGAAGTCGCGGGGGCGCAGCTGGTACTTCTCGCTATCGAGGTACTCCTCGCTGCCCTGGGTGACGGGCTCGTGCTCGTAGAGCTCAAAGCCGGAGTACATGCCCCACAGCGGGCTCAACGTAGCGGCGAGCGTGGCGCGCACCGCGAACGCTGCCTTGTTCCCGGTCTGAATGTAGGCCTGGAGAATGTCCGGGGTGTTGACCCAGAACGACGGGCGCGAGATGTCGTAGAACCGCACCGTGGATTGCGTGAAGCCGGTGAGCTCGCGCTTGGTCGTCTTCCAGGGGAAGTAGGTGTAGGACTGCGTGAACCCAGCCTTGGCCAGGCCAAACAGGCGCGGCGGGCGGGTGAAGGCCTCGGCGAGGAAGATGACCTCCGGGTGTGTCTCGTGCACCTTGGAAATGAGCCAGTGCCAGAAGTCCGTCGGCTTCGTGTGGGGGTTGTCCACGCGGAACGTGGTCACGCCCAGGTTCACCCAGTGCATGATGACGCGGTAGCACTCGTTGTAAATGCCGTCCCGGTCATTATCAAAGTTGATGGGGTAGATGTCCTGGTACTTCTTCGGGGGGTTCTCGGCGTAGGCAATCGTGCCGTCGGCAAGCTCGGTGAAAAAGCCGCGGTGATCGCGCGCCCACGGGTGATCCGGCGCGGCCTGGAGCGCGAAGTCGAGTGCGACCTCGAGCCCGAGCTGCTTGGCGCGTTCGATGAGCGCCACGAAGTCTTCTTCCGTGCCGAGCTCAGGGTGGATGGCGTCGTGGCCGCCGGCCTTCGAACCGATCGCCCACGGGGAGCCCACGTCGCCCTCTTCCGCCACCAGCGAGTTGTTTGGACCCTTGCGGTTGACTTCACCGATGGGGTGAATCGGCGGGAAGTACACGGTGTCGAAGCCCATCGCGGCAACGCGCTCGAGCGCGTCCGCGGTTGTTTGGAACGTGCCGTGCACCGGGTGGCCGTTGTCATCCCAACCACCCGTGGATCGCGGGAAGAGCTCGTACCACGAGCTGAATGCAGCCTTCTTGCGCTCCACCAGGATCTGGCACTCCGGCCCGCGGGTGAGCAGGTCGCGCACCGGGCGTTGGCTCATCAGCGCCGTGACCTCATCGGACAGCGCTGGCTCGAGGCGCTCGCGCAGCGGGGCGTCGCTGCGCAGGGCCTCGGCGACCCCGGCGAGCAGCTCGGCGACATCGCCTTCGTCTGCTCGCTGTGCCGCGCGAGCGTCTTCTTCGCCTTCGTCTGTTCGCCGTGCGGCGCGAGCGTTAGCGAGCGCGGCACGTGCGGCGCGGTCGAACAGCTCCGCCCCGAACGCCAGGTCGTTCGCCATCTCTTCGGCGCTTTGGCCGGCGGCGGACTTCTTGGTTACGGCGTTGCGCCAGGTGGAGTAGGGGTCGGACCACGCGTCGATGCGGAAGCGCCACAGTCCTTCTTCGTCGGGCGCGAAGACGGCGTGGACGTAATCGGGGCGGTCTTCTTCTGCGTTCATGGCTACGGCGATGGTGCGGCCGGACGGCGAGGTCAGCATCGCGGTAGCGGCGATTGCGTCGTGGCCTTCGCGCCACACCAGTGCAGAGAGGGGGACTACTTCGCCGACGACGGCCTTCGTGGGCAGCGTTCGATCGGACGTAGAGGGACGGACATCATCGATACCAAGGCGGCCAACAGTCATGAACCCCACAGTAGCCGGGAAGTGTCGCGCCCCGCAGAGTGAAAAAATCAGACAGAATGGACGCTGTGACTGCTACGCCGATTAACCCCACCAAAGCCTCATCCACCGCTCGCGCTGCCACGTTGATTGATTTCGCCGACGTGGAGTTCCGTCGCGGCGGAAACACCCTCGTCGGACCCATCAACTGGCAGGTAAAAGAGGGCCAGCGCTGGGTCGTTATTGGCCCCAACGGCGCCGGCAAAACCACGTTGATCACGATGGCCGCGGCGCAGGCGATTCCGTCGTCAGGCGAAATTGAGATCCTCGGTGAGACGATTGGAAAGACTGACATGCGCGACTTGCGGACGTCGATAGGCATGACGTCCACCTCGCTTGCGGAGCGCGTGCCGCCGCTCGAGCGCGTCGAGGACCTCGTGCTGTCTGGCGGTTACGCGATCGTGGGGCGTTGGCGCGAGGAGTATGAAGAAGAGGACTATGAGCAAGTCCACGACGCCCTCGACCAGGTGGGCGCGTTCCACCTGCGGGGCAGGACGTGGAACACCCTGTCTGACGGCGAGCGCAAGCGCGTCCTCATCGCGCGCGCAATCATGGTCGACCCGGAGCTGCTCATCATGGACGAGCCCGGCGCGGGCCTTGATCTGGGTGGCCGCGAGGACCTCGTTGCGTACCTCGGCGACCTCGCGCTCGACCCGGATGCGCCCGCGATCATCATGATCACCCACCACGTTGAGGAAATTCCGGAAGGATTCACGCACGCGCTGCTTCTCGACGAAGGGTCAGTCGTCGCCCAGGGCCCCATCGATGAGGTCTTAACCAGCGAGAACCTCACGAGCGCCTACCACCAGCCGATTACGATCACGAAGGATGACGGCCGTTACTTCGCCCGGCGGGTGCGCCGTGGTGGCACCCATCGTCGATAAGCGTGTTGGCGAGCGCCGTGGGCGAAACGATACCCTGAGCTTTGGCGATAGAAAAGGAACGTGGGCTCACTTTTAACTATGAAGCATTCCAACGAGCAAGACATGATGGGGCTGCGTGGCGGCAGGTTGGCTGCCACCGTGATCTTGGTGCGTGATGGCGCCGCTGGGCTCGAGGTGTGGATGCAAGAGCGAGTTCTGACGATGCCGAATTACCCAGGCATGACGGTGTTTCCCGGCGGGGGCGTGGACTTCCGCGATTTCCCTTCGGACAAGCAAGAGGCCGCGGAATTGTGGTACGGCCGCCCGGTGGAAGACATCGCGATGCAGCTGGGCGTTCGCCCGCGCCAAGCGCACGCGCTGACGTTTGCCGCGGTGCGCGAGCTGTTTGAAGAAACGGGCACGCTTTTGCTTGTCGACGACGACGGCAAGCTGGTCAGCGACGCCCGCCCGTTTCACAAGCTGCGCCGGCGCTTGGAAAACCACGAGCTGGCGTTGACGGAGGTCCTGGAAGAAACGGGTCTGGACGTGGACGCGAACCTTGTTCTGCCGTATGGCCGCTGGGTGGGGACAAGCGAGAAGGGAAACTGGTTTGACACGTTTTCCTTCGTGGCCGTACTGCCCGACGGCCAAGAGCCGGATAACGCCACGGGTGAGGCCTCCGACGCGAATTGGTTCCCGCCGAATTTGCTTCTCGACGGGTGGCGCGAGGGCCTCGTCCGCTTCGCCCGTTCGACGCTCGCGCAGCTGTATGACGTTGCGCAGTTTTCCACCGCCGCCGAAGTGGTCGCCGCCGCCCACAACGCGCGGATCGAGCCGGTGATCGGCGACCCGGTGAAGATTCCCCGCTACGAAGAACTTCTCCGCCACGATCCCGTCAACCGCATCGGCTGGTAGAACATCTCACACCCATGAGCTTCACGCCCGACGATGTTCGCTTCTTAGCCACCCACCTTGACGCCATCGATGAGGTCACACCCGAACTGGGATTAACCAAGGCCAGCGCCTTTTCCGATCACGCGCACTTAAGCGAACGCTTCGGCGACCGCGCCCGGGCAGTCGCGGAGCTCATCACGGCGCGCCAGCGTGCTGCCGCGAAGTTCCCGTCCGTTCGCACCGAGCCCGGAGCCTCCCAGCCTGCTCGCAGCCAGCCCGGCTGGCTGATGGATTCCGATTCCGCCCAGCAGGCCACCCCGCACCCCGTCGCCCAGGTGCGCGCTGGCCACCTCCACGCCGCGGGGATAGAGCTTGTCCACGACGTCACGTGCTCGATCGCCAGCGAGGCCCCCGCGATGCTGGAGCTGGGCATGTCGTACCTGGGCAGCGACCTTGATTTCTCACGGCTGCTCATGGCCCGCCACAACGTTGAGTTGTTTCTCAACGAGCTTGCGGATGCCGATGCCGCGCCACCCGATGCCGCGCCGCGGGCGTGGCTTGCCCGCGCCGACGCGCTGGCCCCGATCATGGCCCCGGTTTCGGCGCCGGCCTTGGCGCCAGCCTCCTCGCGGCACAGGCCCACCCACACAGCGATTGTTGCCGATCCCGCGCGCCGGGCCGACGGCCGCCGCATCACCGACCCGGCGAAGCTGATTCCGCCGTTGCCGGACCTCATCGCCGCGCACCCCGGGGCGCACATGTCTGTAAAGTGCGCGCCGGGCATTGATTACAGCGGTTGGGACGGTCTGGTCAGCGTGGTCAGCGTCGATGGTGGTGTGAAAGAAGCCTGCTTGTACACACCCGGTCTCAGTGACGCCCGGCGTGAGGCGGTGGTGATCCGCACGGCCACGGACGCGGGCACAGACGCAGGCGCGGGCACGGCCGGTGCAGCGTTCGTCGCCGAGAGGGTGAGGGACGGTGATGGGGGAGAGGTGGGCGTCGATAAGCATGGTGCCTTCATTGTGGAACCTGATGGGGCCGTGATTCGCGCGGGACTCGTGCAACAGTGGGCCGCGCGGCACGGGCTGTGGATGCTTGATCCGCGAATTGCTTTCCTCACGGGGGACGCGATTCCCGCTGGATGGAGTGGCTTTCGCGTGCGCGAGCGCGTGCCGCTGAAGAAACTCAAGGCGGCGCTGGCCGCGCATGACGCGGGCGCGGTGGAGATTCTTGTACGCGGAGTCAACGTGGACCCCGACGCTTTGAGGAAGAAAATGAAGCTGCGCGGTGACGCATCGCGGGCCGTGGTCATCGCTCGTGAGGGCACTATGGCGGTGGCATATGTGTGCGACGCGCGCGAGCGGGGTTAAGCTCGGGGGCGCACTAATCCCAAATTGAAGGAGAACCATGCCCACCATCGCGGTGCTGGTCAAAAGCGTCCCAGACACGTGGTCAGAAAAATCGCTCGAGGCGGACAACACCCTTGACCGTGACAGCGGCGACACGGTGATCGATGAGATCAACGAGTTCGCCGTCGAAGCCGCCCTGCGCATCAAGGATTCGCTCGGCGCGCGCGTGGTCGCCGTGTCCATGGGGCCCGTCGCGGCCGAGGAGGCACTGCGCCGCGCGATCGCAATGGGCGCGGATGACGCACTTTTGCTTATCGACGACTCCCTCGCCGGCTCCGACGCCATCGCCACCGCGTGGGGGCTGACCAACGCCTTGAACACGATTGATGATCTGGCGTTGATCGTGACGGGGAACCAGTCCTCGGACGGGTCAACGGCGCTTTTGCCAGGCCTTTTGGCCGAGTACCGGCAGATTCCGGCGTTGACGAATGTCCACAATGTCAGCGTTGATGGCGCTGGTGCTGGCGCTGGCGCGGGCGTTACCGCGACTCGCGAGGACGAGCGAGGCACGTGGGAACTTTCGGCGCCGCTGCCTGCGATCGTGAGCGTGACAGAGAAGTCCGACACGCCGCGCTACCCGAACTTCAAGGGCATGCGCGCGGCGAAGAACCACCCGATCACCCACCTCACGCTGGCGGAGATCGGTGTGGATGCGGGCCAGGTCGGCCTGGCACACTCCGCCACCCAGGTCACGGCGGCCGCAGCCGTTCCGCCGCGCACGCCTGGCGAGCCCATCGAAGGCCCAGCCGCCGATGTCGCCGCCGAAATCATTGCCCAGCTTGAAGCAAAGAACCTCATCTAAGGAGCCACTGACGTGTCACACGTATATGTATTGGTAGAGCGCGCCGCGGGTAGCGGTTCCGGCTTGAGCCCCGTCACCGCCGAACTCATCACCGCCGCGCGCCCTTTGGGCGTAGTCAGCGCGGTGGTGGTGGGGGCGCCGGGTGAGGCGTCGTCGTTAGCCCAGGAGCTTGGGGCACTCGGTGCGGCGCAGGTCATTGATGCTTCCGCCGAGGATTACTCCGCGCGCGTGATCACGCCGGAGGTTGACGCCCTCCATGCTTTGGGCAGCGCGAACCCCGCGCCGATCGTCGTGGCCGCGACCACCACCGGCAATGAAATCGCCGGACGCTTAGGCGCGCGCCTGGGTTCCGGTGTGCTGGCCAACGTGTCGGCCATCAATGCCGACCGCTCCGCAGCGCACCAGATCTTCGGCGGGTCCTACACCACGACCGCGGTCGCGGGCGGGCCGTGCCCGATCTATACCGTGCGGCCTGGCGCGGTGAAGGCGGAGCCTCAGCCAGCCGATGCGCAACTGGCGCCGATGCCTCTGCCGGGGGCGTCTGCCCGCGACGTCACCGTCACCGGGTTTACGCCGAAAACTCCCGCTGACCGGCCGGACCTCGCGTCCGCGAGCGTCGTCGTCTCCGGTGGCCGCGGCGTCGGTTCCGCTGAAGGCTACCGCGATTACGTCGAAGGACTTGCCGACGAACTCGGCGCCGCCGTCGGCTCCACCCGCGACATCGTCTACGACGGTTGGGCCGCCCCCGAAACCCAAGTCGGCCAGACCGGCGCGACTGTTTCCCCGGATCTGTACATTGCCCTGGGAATTTCCGGTGCGATCCAGCACACCTCTGGGATGCAAACCTCCGGCACCATCGTCGCTGTCAACCAGGACGGCGACGAACCGATCTTCGACATCGCCGACATCGCCGCCGTCGGCGACGTCGAGGACATCGTTCCCGAACTGATCAGCCAGCTGCAGGCGCGCAAGGGCTAGCCCCGCCCGCGCCCCGCCCGCGCCGCCCCGCGCCCGCACAGCGCCGCCCGCCGAAGTGAGCCTTTATGCTGGGATACTTCTTTGATCATGCCGCCACCAGCCCGATCCGGCAGGTGGCCGTGGACGCATGGGTAGAGCACGCGCACCTTCTGAACCCGGCCGGCCAGTACGGTTCGGGACGGAAGGCTAACGCGGCGCTCGCCCAGGCGCGGGAAACGATCGCCGAGCTGCTCGGCGCCGATCCCGTCGAGGTGATCTTCACCGGCTCCGGCACGGAGGCCGACAACATCGCCGTCGCCGGCCTGTATCGCGCGAGTCTCACGCCCGGCGCAGGCCCCGCAGCAAATCCTGCAGCAGATCCCGCAGCCGGCCGGGTGGTTTCCACGTCGATCGAGCACCCAGCTGTCCTGGAGACCGTCAAGGCCTTGGCCGCGAGCGGCGCGGAGGTCGACTACCTCCAGCCGTCGCCGACCGGCTTCATCGAGCTGGATGCCGATGTGCTGAGCACACCCGCCGCCGTGGCCACGATGATGTGGGCCAACAATGAAACGGGAGCGATCCAACCGGTTGAACGTTTCGTGGAGCTCGCCGCGGCGGCGGGAACTCCAACGCACATCGACGCCGTGCAGGTAGTGGGCCACCTGCCCGTCGACTTCCGCGCGCTCGGGGCCACAACCTTGGCCGCCAGCGCGCACAAGTTCGGCGGGCCCAAAGGCGTGGGCATTTTGCTGGCGAAGCGCAGTCCGGCCCCGACCGCGATCATTCACGGCGGCGGGCAAGAGCGCGGGCTTCGCTCCGGCACGGTCGACGTCGCCAGCGCAGCCGCGACAGCTGCAGCGTTGAAAGAAGCGGTCGCAGAAATGGAGGCCGAAGCACATCGCTTATCGACGCTCAAAAACCGCCTCGTCCACCACCTCCGCACAGCAATTCCCGACTGCATCGTCACGGCAGCGGGGGCGGAGGCAGCGGGGGCGGAGCCCACCGCTGCGACGCAAGAGTTGGCGGGGGCCACGCCCGCCGCCGCGGCGACGCCCGCCGCGGCGAGGGATGGGTTGGCGGGGGCGGGGGCCACGCCCACCGCCGCGGCGACGCCCGCCGCGGCGAGGGATGGGTTGGCGGGGGCCGCGCCGGCCGTTTTGCCGGGGCACGCGCACTTCCAATTCCCCGGCGCCAACGGCGACGCAATGATCATGTTGTTGGACTCCCACGGGATCGAAGCATCGACGGGTTCGGCGTGCAACAGCGGGGTCAACAGGCTCAGCCACGTTCTCGAAGCGATGGGCGCCGACGAGGCCAATGCGCTGGGGGCTCTGCGATTCACGATGGGTCGGGATACGGGGGAGGAGGCCGTCGATAAGCTGTGTTCTGTTCTTCCTGATGTGATAGAACGTGCGCGTGTGGCGGCAAAATTCTAAAGTTGTCAGCTTTAACGCGCGTGTCGCGTGGGATAAATGTTACGAAAGTGGCCTATCGTCCCAGGCATGACTCGTACCTTGCGTCCTGCTGCCATCGTCACGCTCATTGCCATTGTGGTGATGAGCTTCGCTGTGCTCGTGCCGCGCGCGTTTTCCAATGATTACGCCAACACGGTCGAGGGCATCGATGTGTCCAACCACAACCACCCTGGTGGAGTGGCAATTGACTGGAAGACAGTGTCTGCCACCCAGGGCTTTGCCATCGTGAAAGCCACGGAGAGCACCGGGTTTGTGAACCCTAGCTACGCCCAAGACGTCGAAAGCGCACGCGCCAACGGCCTTGAGGTCGGCGCGTACCACTTCGCGCGCCCCGGCATTGACGCGCGTGCGCAGGCCCGCCACTTCGCCAACGTGATCAAGTCCGGCCCGGCCAACACGCTGCCGCCCGTGCTTGACTTGGAAGTCGACGAGGGCCTAAGCGCCGCGCAGCTTCAGCAGTGGACGCGCGACTTCATGGACGAGCTGAAGAAGCTCACCGGTCGCACGCCGATTCTGTACACGTATAAGTACTTCTGGATCGGCAAGATGGCCAACACCACCGAGTTCGCCGAGTTCCCGCTGTGGCTCGCCGCGTACCAGACCTCGCCGCCCGCTCCGGTCGGTGGCTGGGACCGTGTTGACATCTGGCAGCGCTCCGGCTCCGGCCGCGTCGCTGGCGTGCCGACGATCGTTGACATGAACCTGTTCAACGGCGACAAGAACCAACTCAAGGCCTTCGCGGCGGGCAACAACGAAGCCGCCGGCGGCCAGTTCGCCCAGCTACGGACGCAGACCGCACCGAACAGTGCCATCGAGGAAGGCCTCGCGGTTCTGGAGAAGGACAACACCGCCCTCGTCGGCGCAATCCTGGGCCTGGCCACCGGCGTTCTCAGCGCCCCGCAGGTCGCCGAACTGGCCAAGGCATTCGGCTTCAGCGACTACGATGCCGCCAACATCGCCGAGGACGTGACCAAGCTGCTCGCTTCGGGCAAGTTGCCTATCGACGACCTGAACAACATGCTCATCGGCAAGTACTCCGTCGGTGACCTACTGATCCTGCTGCACAACTCCACCAAGGACGGCGAGGGCTCCAGCGAATAGCCCCGCCCGGGGCTCACCAGCCCCGCAGCTACTTCCCAGGGACGATCCTGAAGACGCTGACACGACGACGCATTGATCCACAAACCGCAGGCTTTGTACCTGCGGTTTTGTGTTGCCAAAGGCCGGTCGCCGAGGCTCAAGTGTCAGAAGCTTCAGGAATGAGCAGGGGCGGAGCGTTGCGGCAGTGGCGGGCGGCGCTGCCGTGGGCGAGGGAGGCAGCCCAGTCCTTGCCTTTGACGTGTGCGGGAACCGCGCCGCCCAGCAAAGCACGGGTGAGTTCCGGCGTTGGATCAAGCGGGTGGTCGGCGCCGATTAGCACGATGTTGCCGTAGCGCCGCCCTTTGAGCATCGGCGGATCGGCAATCGCGGCAACAGAAGGAAACACCTCGAGCATCCCGGCTAGTTCTTCCCGAGCTTCCTTCAAATCCGAATGCGCCCCGCAATTAGCCAGGTACAGCCCGCCGGGGCGCAGGGCTGAAAAGCACTGGGTGTAGAAATCGACCGTCGATAAGCTGCGTGGCGTAGTGGAGCCCGCGAAAACGTCGCGGATGATGATGTCGCGGCTCGCGGCGTGGAAGGTGTCGGTGACCGCGCGGGCGTCGCCGACGCGAATCTTCACCGCGGGCGCCCGGGGGATGTCGAAGTGCGCGCGCGCAAGCTCCGCGAGCCGGCCGTCGAGCTCCACGACCGTGTTGCGGGAGCCGCGCCACGCGTGTGCGAAGTAACGCGCCAGCGAGCACCCGCCACCGCCCAGATGCGTGACGCTGGCTTTCTCGCGCTCGCCGCCCCAGAATGCTTCCGCGGCCGCGACGATCCAGCGCATGTACTCGAACTCTAAACGCTCCGGCTCGTCGGGCACTATGTGGGAGCTAGGCACGCCGTTGACCGTGAGCAACAGCGAGCCGTCGTGCTCGTGGACGATCTCCGCGGTGCCAGTGTCGATCTCGTAGGTTTGCGCCTCCTCGGCGCGCTGCTTTCGCGTCACAATGCTGCTCTAGGAAGTCCCCTTAGGGATTAGGTTTTCGCACTACCGGCGAGGCATGAACTGTCCGAGCTGAGGGAGCAGAACAGCACCGATGCCAACGACGGCAAGGAGCACACCGACCACGATGCCCACGATTGCGCCCGTGGTGAGCTTGCCGTTCTCGTCGACGAACGAGCTGTTGCCGGTATTGCCGGTGTTACCAGTGTTGCCGGTGTTAGAAGCTGTCTTGTCGGGGGTCGTCGTAGACGGCCACGAAGTAGGGAACTTCACAAAATCCGAACCAGTGCCCTTGTCGCACGCTTTCTGCGCTTCGTTCGTAGCAGCGGCGTAAGCGTTGACTGTGTTAAGGAACTTCTTACCGCTTGCGGTGCTGTGCAGCGTCGCAGAATAAGCGTCTGAGAACTTCTTCGACTCCTCGGGTGAGAAATTGAAAAGGCCCAGGATCACCTGAAACAGTCCCGACAGCGATTCCGACACATCTGGCTGATCGTATGAGGGGTTCGGATCTGTGCTCTGGTATACGACTCGCGGTTCTTCCGGCTTCTTGATGTTGTTGAGTCGGCGTTCCTTATCGATATAAGAGTCTGTCACGGTATCGAGCAAGAACTCTGCCCGTGCTGTGCTCATGCCTAGTCCTTGGAGAGAGCGCACGTAGCTCTCGTCCAACTCCTTCTTTGCTTTGTCGATGGGGTTGAGATTCGGCCAAGGGATGTAAATTTTCGTCTTGCCGGCTTCGCGGACGTAGGTCGTGAAATCCTTTTCCTGCGCGTAGCGGTTGGCTATGTCCTTCGATCCTTTGATTACCGCTTCGAAACCATTGAGATACGCCTGGTCGCTGAGGTCCTCGATCTCTTTGCGAAAGAACTCTTCGTACTCGGCTTCAAAGTTACTTTCGACGAAGTTCAGGGTGATTTCGCATCGACCCTTAGCGTCAGGCGGAGCGACTTGAGCCGCGTGACCGATTGGCACGGCAGCGACAGACGCGGTCATAGATAGAGCGAGAGCTCCTGCGAGGATACGAGAGGTACGCATTATTCTCCTTGATGGTGCGGTTCTGCGGGGGCTAGAAGACAAGCCGCTTGGGTGACAGTGACAGCTCCGCTGCAGATAATTTCCAGAACTCTTTTATGTTATCGCAGTCGCCCAGTAGCCGTGAGCTCGTTTAGGCTCCCGTTTGCATCTCAGCTTTGTCGTTCCAGCGGCTGGGCGTACACTGCGTGGCCGTGCGAGTTTTAGCTGCGATGAGCGGCGGCGTCGATTCTTCAGTGGCGGCCGCCCGGCTTGTGGACGCCGGACACGACGTCGTGGGCGTGCACCTTGCGCTAAGCAAGGACGCCCAGCAGACGCGCGAGTCTGCGCGCGGTTGCTGCTCGCTGGAAGACTCCGCTGACGCGCGGCGGGTGTGCGATCACCTGGGGATTCCGTTCTACGTGTGGGATTTCTCTGACCGCTTCAAGGCGGAGGTCATCGATGACTTCGTTGACAGTTACGCGCGCGGAGAGACCCCCAACCCCTGCCTGCGCTGCAATGAGAAGATCAAGTTCGCGGCCCTGCTGGAGCGCGCGATGGCGCTCGGCTTCGACGCTATTGCCACGGGGCACTACGCAATTATCGACGACGACGGCAACCTCCGCCGCTCCACCGACGCCAACAAGGACCAGTCCTACGTCCTGGGCGTCATGACGCGCGACGAGCTAGACCGCTGTTTGTTCCCCGTCGGCGACACGGAGAAGCCCCAGATCCGCGAAGAAGCAAAGGCACATGGCTTCTCGACGGCCACCAAGCCCGACTCCTACGACATCTGCTTCATCCCCGACGGCAACACCCAGGCGTTTTTGGGGCGTTCGATTGGGATGCGGCCGGGCATGATCGTGGACCAGGACGGCACCGCTTTGAAAGAGCACGATGGCGCGTTCCAGTACACGATCGGCCAGCGCAAGGGCCTGGACATTCGCGTTCCCGCCGCCGACGGCACGCCGCGCTACGTCACCGACATCGACGCTGCCACCGGCACAGTCACCGTCGGCCCTCGTGACGCACTTCGCGTATCGACGATCCACGCCGACCGCCTCAAAGTCCTCCACCCGGCGATGGTCGGCAGCGGCCGTGATGACGCGCCGACGCCTGTTTCCGCCGCTGGCGGCGAGCCCGCGCCCTCCGCACCTGCGGGCCCGCACACGTTTTCGGCGAACGTACAGATCCGCGCCCACGGCAGCGTCATGGGCTGCACCGCGCACGTGGACATTGATGCGGACACGATGCGGCTGGAGCTCGACGAGCCGCTTCGCGGCGTTGCCCGCGGCCAAGCCGCCGTGCTGTACCTGCCGGACCCCGATGGTAAGGGCGACATCGTTGTGGGGTCAGGCACCATCTGCGGCACGGAGTAGTGACCGCGCTCGTGCGATAGGCGAGCCAGTTGCCCGGTAGCATGCAGCGCGCGCCGTGCCTAGAGTGCTTATGGAACGCTTCACGGCAAACTGCACGGAAGAACATTCGGCCGCAACGAAGCCCAAGGATGACGAACAGGGATGAATCGCTACATGTCTTCAGAAAACGTCTCTTCGACAAACGGCTCCTCGAAAACCGTCACGACTGACAGCACGAGCGCGCCGAACCGCGCCGGATCACCGCTTGAGGTGCTCGGCATCTTCACCAAACTTGGGTGCACGTCCTTCGGTGGTCCGGTGGCGCACTTGGGGTATTTCAGGGATGAGTTCGTCGATAAGCGGCGTTGGTACAGCGACGAGGAGTACGCCGACCTAGTGGCGCTGTGTCAGTTCATGCCTGGTCCCGCGTCGAGCCAGGTGGGAATGGCTATCGGCTTTAAGCGCGCGGGGTATCTCGGCATGGCCGCTGCGTGGCTGGGTTTTACGCTGCCGTCGGTGATTCTTCTCGTGGCGTTTGCGCTCGGCGTGGCGCACCTAGGCGACATCTCGGGCGCTGGTTGGCTGCTCGGGCTTAAGGCCGCGGCCGTTGCCGTTGTCGCGCAGGCGGTGCTGGGCATGTCGAAGTCGATCGTAACCGGGAAAATCCATGCCGGGATCGCGCTGGTGGCGTTCCTGATTGTTCTGCTGGTTCCGCATCCTGCGACTCAAGTCGGGGCGATCGCCGTTGGAATGGTGGCGGGGGCGGCGCTGCTGCGCGAGCGCGCCGCGGGAGGCGGTGACGCGGGCGGCGGCGACGGCCAGGCCGAGGCTCAGGCAGGCCCGGGGGCCGCGGACGCTCCGGCGGGCGCCGGCGCAGGGAAGCTCGGGCGCTCGATCGGCGTCGCAGCGCTGGCCGTTTTTGGGATCTTGCTCGCGGGTCTGCCGGCGCTTGCGGCGGCGATGGGCAATACCAGCTTGACCATCTTCGATAGCTTCTACCGTTCCGGTGCGCTGGTGTTCGGTGGCGGGCACGTCGTGTTGCCGTTGCTGGAGCAGGCGACGGTGCCCACCGGGATGGTTGATCACGATACGTTCCTGGCCGGCTACGGCGCGGCGCAGGCGGTTCCGGGGCCGCTGTTCACCTTCGCGTCGTTCCTTGGTGCGGCTGCGGATGGGGTGCCGTGGTGGTGGGGGGCGATCGTCGCTACGCTAGCGATCTTCCTTCCCGCGGCCTTGCTTGTGATTGGCGTGCTGCCGTTCTGGGAGCGTCTCCGCGCGCACCCCCAGGCGGGCGCCGTTTTAGCGGGCGCGAACGCCGCGGTGGTGGGGATCCTTGCCGCGGCGCTGTACAACCCGGTGTTTACCGCAGGTATCACGGGGCCGGCGACGCTTGGTGTTGCGGCTGCCGCATTCGTCGCGCTGCACATGTGGAAGGTGCCGCCGTGGGCGGTCGTGATCCTCGCGGCGCTTGTTGGCTTTGCGTTCCTCTAGCTCCGCACAGCGGCTAACAGCGTGTGACGCCTACTCCGTGGCGTAGGTCGGCGTTTCCACCGGTTGGGTGTGCTCGCCGGGTTTTGGCTTCGCGCCACGCGTTTGGGTGATGGTGCGGTTGCCCAGCGGAGACCTCAACGTAATGAGCATGCTGTATCCCCGCAGCTCCATCGTGCACGCCTGGAAAGAATTCGGAAGCGTGCCCGCGTACAGGTCGATGACCACCTCGTCGCGGTTGTACTTCACGTTTGCGTACTCGCCGTAGCAGCCGCGGCTTCCCGCCTGGTAGAAAATCCGCACGTGGGTGCTGTCTACCACCTCGTAGTCGTCCCAGCGGAGCAGGCCAGCGAAGTGGATGTCGCGTCGCTGCGGCTCATCGGCACTTGGCCGCGGGGTGCGCGGGACTGTGGGCTGGGGCGTTGCGGGAGTCGTCGTCACGCTTGTGCTCGGCGAAGCCTCGCCGCTTTTCTGCTTCTCGACGGCCACCACAACCCCCGCTATAACCCCCACCGCGGTGAGGATTACCAGGATGGCGCCAAGGATCTGTTCGATGGAAAAGGGAAGTGGCAGACGCATACTCAATTTTTACCGCGCCGCCAGCGCCGAAATCAAGGGCTGCATCAAGGGTTAGCTGATCATCGGCCAGGCGGTGTTGATCCCGTCTATCGAGCGCCCGCGCGAAGAACAATAGGTGCGGAACTCTTCCTGGATTTCGTAGTGCTTCACAGCTTGGTACTCCATGAGTTCGCCAACATCCATGCGGGCCAGCTCCGGCCAGACCTTCTTGACCTGCTTCCACGCGATGCGCGCGGCGGCGGTTGCATCCGCCGTAGCCTCGTGCGCGTTTTCTAACTTCACCCCGTAGAACTCGCACAACGCGCCCAGGTTGCGCTTGCCGGGGCGGTAACGGTCATTCGCGCGGTCGATCACCAGCGGGTCGTACACCGGCCCGGTCACGGTGAAATCCCCGGTCAGAGCCCGCAGCACCGACAAGTCATACGGCGCGTTGAACACCACGAGTGTGAGCCCATCGTCCCACGCCTGCCTGATTGCGTCGACGGTTTCGCGCAGGACCTCCTCGTGCGGCCGGCCCTCCGCGCGCGCCTTTTCTGTACTGATCCCGTGGATCGCCGCCGCCTGCTCCGGGATCTCCACCCCGGGATCAGCGAGGGTTTCGGTGGCGGTGACCGCCGATCCGTCGATACGCACGAGCGCCGAGGTGACAATCCGAGCCTCGCGCGGGTTCGCGGAGGTCGTTTCCAGGTCGAAGGACAGCATGCGCGAGGCGTCGAAGACATTTGGGGCGGCTGCGGGAGTGCTCATGGCGCTTATTCTAACGAGCGCCCCGACACCACCCCGCGAAACCAGCGAAACCAGCAGCCACCGCCGAGCTCCCGGCGGGGTCAGTATACTTCGATGAAAAACGCCCTCCGGCGGCCCGACGTTTCCGCAGGTCACGGGTGTGAGCCAGGAGGCCTGAATCATCGAAGTATACTTCGCCCTAAGCTAGGTGGGCGTGACTACAAACTCTGTGAGCAAAGACCTGCAGCGGCAGTGGACTGAGCTGGCGAAGGAGGTCCGGCACCACCGGGACCTCTACTACAACGGCAACCCGGTGATCACGGACGCGGAGTTCGACGACCTGTTTCGCCGTCTCCAGGAATTGGAGGCGACGCACCCGGAGCTCGCGGTGCCGGATTCGCCGACGATGGAGGTCGGCGCGCCGGTTAGCTCCAGCTTCGCCAACGTGGAGCACCTCGTGCCCATGACCAGTTTGGACAATGCGTTCAGTGCGGAGGAACTCGCCGACTGGCTGGCCAAGGCGCCGGGTCCGTACCTCACGGAGCTCAAGATCGACGGCGTGTCCATCGATCTCATCTACGAAAACGGCACGCTCACCCGCGCGGCCACGCGTGGCGACGGCCGGGTCGGCGAGGACATCACCGAGAACGCCCGCGTCATCAAGGACATCCCGCACCAGCTCACAGGCGATTTCCCGCCGCTGCTCGAGGTCCGCGGCGAGGTCTTCATTCGCCCCGAAGACTTTCCGGAGCTCAATGAGCTGCGTCAGGCCGAAGGCGGCAAACCGTTTGCCAACCCGCGCAATACAGCGGCGGGGGGACTGAGGCAGAAGAATCCGAAGGACGTCGAGAAGCGAAAGCTCCGCATGATTTGCCACGGCATTGGCGCGCGCGAGGGCCTGGAGCTGTCGAGCCAGCATGAGGCGTATGAGACGCTGGCGAGCTTCGGCCTGCCGGTCAGCGAATACACGCGGCGTGCGGAAACGGCCGAGGAGGTCCATGAGGCGGTCAATTATTGGGCCGATCACCGCCACGACGCGATCCATGAGATGGATGGTCTTGTGGTCAAGGTCGATGACCTCGCGGAGCAGCGCCGTCTCGGCTTCACCTCGCGCGCGCCGCGCTGGGCGATCGCGTACAAGTACCCGCCGGAAGAGGTCACCACGAAGCTTAAAGACATCGCGGTGTCCGTCGGCCGCACGGGCCGCGCCACGCCGTTCGCCATCCTTGAGCCGGTGTTTGTTTCCGGCTCGACGGTGTCTATGGCGACGTTGCACAACCAGCACGAGGTCAAGCGCAAGGGCGTCATGATCGGCGACACCGTTGTGGTCCGCAAGGCCGGCGAAATCATCCCTGAGGTCCTAGGCCCCGTCGCTGACCTGCGCGATGGCAGCGAGCGCGAGTTCGTCTACCCCTCAGACTGCCCGGTCTGCGGCACGCCGCTCGCCCCCGCGAAAGAGGGCGACGCGGATTGGCGTTGCCCCAACACCCGCTCGTGCCCCGCGCAGCTGGCAGCTCGCCTGGAGTACATCGCTTCCCGCGGGGCTTTCGACATCGAAGCGTTGGGGGAGAAGGGTGCCCAAGACCTCATCGAAAGCGGCGTGCTTATCGACGAAGGGGATCTCTTCGCATTGACCACCGACGACCTAAAAAAGTCCTCGGCGTACACGCGAAAAGATGGGCAACTCAATGCTTCGGGCACAAAGCTCCTCAACAACCTGGATAAAGCGAAGCAGACAGATTTGTGGCGCGTCCTGGTGGGGTTGTCGATCCGCCACGTTGGTCCCACCGCGGCCCGTGCCCTGGCGGCGCGCTACAGGTCCATGAATGCGCTGCTGGCCGCCACCACAGAAGAGCTCGCCGAAACGGACGGCGTTGGCCAGATCATCGCGGAGAGTTTTACAGAGTGGTTTGAGGTTGATTGGCACCGGGAAATCGTCGATAAGTGGCGCGCGGCTGGCGTGACCATGGAAGACGACACGTCCGACGCGCCTGAGCAAACGCTTGAGGGCCTCACCGTCGTGGTGACCGGCACCTTGGAGAACTACTCCCGCGATGAGGCCAAAGAGGCCATCCTGTCGCGCGGCGGCAAGGCGGCCGGGTCGGTGTCGAAGAAAACCGACTACGTCGTCGTCGGTGAAAACGCCGGCTCCAAGGCCGCGAAGGCGGAGGAGTTGGGCCGGCCGATCCTTACCGAGGAGCAGTTTGAGCAGCTGCTTCAGACCGGTTCGCTGCAGTAGCGGCGTATTTGTACACGCCTAACCCGACAGTTGCGACGGAGGCGAACAAGAGCACCGGCCACACCCAAAACGGCGCAGCCTCGTACCACGCGATAGCGCGCGACAGCAGCAGGACGACGGCCACGGTGAGAACCGGGCTGATCAGGTCTCTCAGCGACCACGTTGGCCGGCGCCACGCACGGAAGGATACGTAGGCCAACGCACCTACGCACCAGGCAACAAGAATGTCGCTGATCATCGCCTATCTGTCCCTTCGAGTTCTTCGAGCAGGCCCGCGGCGAGCCCGTCGACCCACATGCTGCTGGATTTAGCGACGAACACGGCATCCTCGCCGTCCGGGGACCACAGGAGCATGGTCCGGAAACCTCCGGTCCCGCTGTTGTGGAAGGCGTACTCGGTCCCACCCATCTCCCCTGCGGGCCCACCCATACTCGGGGCGACCGTGGTCGGCGACCCACTGTGCGTACTTGCCCATGTCCGCCGGGGTGGAGCAGATGGCGCCCGCCGGGGCCGAGCCGTCCATGTCCCAAGGCTCAACGGCGCGACCGTGCAAGCCGAGTCCTCGGGAGCTGTATTCTCCAGAGCCGGACGTCGCGAGGTATGTCTCATCCATGCCTGCGGGCTCGAGAATTGAGGTGCGCAGCAATTCCTCGTAACTGACGTTCGCGTTGCGGGCCAGAATCTGCCCGAGAAGGGCGTGGCCGTAGTTGGAGTAGTTGCGCTGGCCGCGATTTTTCAGCTCTCCATCGCCCGCGTAGGAGATGATCTCATCGGCTGTCGCCTCGCGGTAGGGGTTGCCGTTGGATAAAACCATGGCCAGGCGGTTGCTTATAAGCTCGACGGGCGCCGAGCTTAACCCAGAGGTGTGGTTGGCGAGTTCTTCCATGTTGACGTCGGCGATCGGGGCGGGGACGTCGATAAGCTCGCCGACTGTTGTTTCAAGCGTGATGTAGCCGCTTGCAATCTGCTGGCGCAGTAGCTCGGCGTTGAAGGTTTTGGTGATGGAGCCGAATTCGAACTCGGTGTGCTCGTCGGCGTCGAGGCCGCCAAAGCGGACGTTGCCGTTGTCGAGGAAGAAGGCGGCGAGGTCGTTGTGCCCGGGTTCGGCGTTGTTGTGAAGTGCGCTGGAGACGGACGCATCACCCGTGGCGTGCGTGCCCACCGTGATCGGGCGGGGCCCGAGAAGCAGCATCACGGTCAGCGTGAGGATTACGGCGAGGCCGCTGGCGGCCAGAGCAGTCGGCTTCATCAGTGTGCCTCGCACGCTGTGATAATCACCAGCAGTGGAATGACGCGGGCGGGGGAATGGCGTACCCGCCATCGTGCTTGGTCACCCAACCCGCGGCTTGTAGCGCGCCCAGGTGGTGGTAGGACGTACCCGTGGAAGAGACGATATCTCCCGACACGAGCTCGGCAACGGTGGCGGGAGCCCCCAAAAGGCGGCGCAGGATCTCTCCGCGCTGCGGGTGGGTGAGTGCGGACAGGCGCGAGATCTCGTCCTCCCAGGGGCTGTCTGTAACCCAGTGGGTGGGACGGGACCACTCGTATTCGTAGTGGCCGATCCCGGTATCGACGGCGCCGCCGAACGTGACGACGCCGTCGACAAGCTCGTCGTTGCGGTTGATCGCCTCGATGAGGGCGAAGGCGGGGGGCTGTTGCTGGGAAAGCGTGAAATGGGCTTCGAGCTGCGCGACTCTCCGCTCGAGGGCGGCGACGCGGTCAATGTCTGTGTACATAGAAGCGAGTGCCCCCAACGAACTCTGCGGCGCGATTGCGCGCTGAGGTCATTGCGGTTCGTCCCAAACGCACGCGCTACGATCAGCCCATGGCTGGTGGAACAGGAAAGCGGGGTCCGAGGGGCGATATCTCCGTCGAGACGATCCTTCTGGCCGCGGAGGAACTTCTCGCCAGCCAAGGGCCCAGAGCGCTGACGCAGCGCCGCATCGCGAAACAGGCCGGGGTCAGTCCCACAGCCCTCTACACCTATGCCGCCGACCTGGAGTCGATTCGGATCGCGCTAGGCGACAGGTTCCTCGGAGCAATCGATACAGAGCTTTTGCTTATCGACGATCCGGAAACCGCGCTTGCGACCTTCCTCCAGCACGTGCAGAAGCTCTTCACGGATAACCCCGGTCACGCTCAGCTTCTCGCGCAACAGCGCATTGCGGGACCCAACGCCCTGAAACTCAACGAAACTCTACTGACGTTTTTCCAGGTTACAGTGGGGCACAGCGCCGAGGCTGCGGCCGGTATCACCGGCATGCTCACCGAGTGGGTCTACGGGCATGCCCTGATTGCCGCCGACAACGGTGTCACCCCCGGTTTCGCCCGCGCCCTCGGACGGCAGGAGATGTCGCAATACCCCCTGACGGCAGCGATGATCGGTCAGGCTAGCCCCGGCCTTGATTTTCGGGCCGGAGATGAGATTGCCCGCACCCTCATGGTGCGGGCATTGACGTCCCCGCCGACCGGCGGCCGGGGGCGAGCGCAACAGCCGCCAGCACGAGAGCTGTGAAGGTGATGCCCGCGACCACCCAATGGTCAGTGGGGCTGGGGCCGGCGGGCAGGCTGATCAGATTCAAGGTGGACAGGGGCAGAGCGTGCCCGAAGGTAGCCGGCCAGGGAGAGCCGAAACGGTGGGCTGTCGCGCTGAGTAGCAAACCGAGCGCGAAGAGCGTAAGCGTCGAGGTCAGCGCAGCATCCAGCGGCAGGACGCTTTGGTAGACCATGGTCGCGTGGAGAGGGAGATGGAAAATCACCCACAGTCCCGAGATCGCGGCCGAGGAGCGCCAAACACCGGTATCGCCCAGGCATGTGTGAAGGAACCCGCGCCATGCCACCTCCTCGCCGAGAGTGCTCAGCGAGAACAACAGTGTCGCCGGAGCAATGAACGCGAGTGCGCGCACGTAGAAGCTGGCCGAATGGGGCTCGCCAACTCCAGCAGCAAGCGCGATGGCTGCCGCGATAGCGTAGGTGCCCAGCAGCACACCCACGGCGACCAGGCTGCCGAAGATGGCGCTTCGCCAGGGGGTACGAAGCCGAAACCAGCCCAGCACCTCGCGCTGTTGATACGCCACGATCACTGTTGCTGCGACAATGGCGGGAATCCACCTGGCGACGATGACGAACCAATTGGGGATTACAACGTCGAGCATGAGGAAAGCCCCGCACACTGCCGTGATGGAGAGTACGACGGCAACGGAAAACGTCAGTGCCATCGACCGGCGTAGTTTATTTGAGCGCTGCACAAATAGGAGTATACACAGCCCGAGGTCGGGTGGCACTGAAATACTTAGCTCAACATCGCGCCTACGCTGCAGCCGAGGTCGCCGATCTCGCGGACCTCAGAGGCCAGAAAATCGGGTCCGCCGACACGGCCCACCACCAGGACGAGGTCGGTGCCGTGCAGCGGGGTGATAGTGAGCGAGGTGCCGAGCTGGAACCAGGAATCTGGTGCCCAGCCGTCGAAATCGGGCTGGAGGATGCGCGCGGCCTCGATGGACGGCATTTGCGGACGGAGCCCGAACACCCGCTCCTGCCCCGCGCAGCTTGCCACCCGCCTGGAGTACATCGCCTCGCGTGGCGCGTTCGACATTGAGGCGCTCGGGGAGAAGGGCGCGCAGGACCTTATCGCCTCCGGCGTGCTTATCGACGAATCCACCCTCTTCGACCTCACTCCTGAAGACTTGGAGAAGTCGAGCGTCTACACCACCCAGAAGAGCGCAGTGAATGCTTCTGGCAAGAAGCTCCTGAACAACCTTCAAGAGAAGAAGAACACCGACCTGTGGCGGGTACTGGTGGCGTTGCCCATCCGCCACGTCGGACCGACAGCTGCCCGTGCCCTGGCTGCCCGCTACACGTCGATGGACGCGCTGCGCGCCGCCACGGTGGAAGAGCTTGCGGAGACCGACGGAGTAGGGGCCATCATCGCAGAATCCTTCAAAGACTGGTTTGAGGTTGATTGGCACCGGGAAATCGTCGATAAGTGGCGTGCGGCTGGCGTGACCATGGAAGACGACACGTCCGACGCGCCTGAGCAAACGCTTGAGGGCCTCACCGTCGTGGTGACCGGCACCTTGGAGAACTACTCCCGCGATGAGGCCAAAGAGGTCATCCTGTCGCGCGGCGGCAAGGCGGCCGGGTCGGTGTCGAAGAAAACCGACTACGTCGTCGTCGGTGAAAACGCCGGCTCCAAGGAACAAAAAGCCCGAGACTTAGGCCGATCGATCCTCAACGAGGAGCAGTTCACGCGCCTGCTGGACACGGGCAGCCCCGATTAAGCTCGGGCAAAGCGGATGCGCTTAGTTCATCGGCGCGTCGTCGACCTGGATGTCGAACTCGGCTTTGCCGCCCTCGGCCTTGGTCACTTGAACATCCACGCCGTACTTGGTGTCCCCGGCAGAAAGCGTGCACCGCATGGTGGCGCCTTCCTTGGCTTCGAGGTCGCCCGGGCACTCGATACTGTCTGGGCGCTGACCAACCTGTGCTTCGAGCTGGTCGGCGATCTGAGTTTCGACTTCATTCTTAGGCACTGACCCCGTGCAGCCGGTGAGGGTGAACAGCGGCATGACGGCGAGCATGGTAGCGGCGGCGATACGACGCATTGTGTTTCCTTCTTTCAACTGGTTTTTATCGACAGCAAACGTGCGGCGAGCACCGCACTACAGAGTAGGAAACCTCGGACATCTGATTTCCTTTCACTAAATATATAAAATCTCAGCGACGTGGCAAGGGGGAAATGTTTTAACTTTTCACTTCGGTGTCGTGGATCTGCTGGTCTAAGTCTTCCGGTGAGAGGTTGCCGGCGGCGAAGTCCGCGGTGAGCGGGAGGTGGAGCTCAATATCTGTGGCGGGGCAGAGCTCGATGATGGCGTCGTGGACGGTGTAGTCGAGGACGTGGCCGCCGGTGGTGCGGTCGTCGTCAATGAAATGCACGTGGCAACCGGGCACCCCGATGCCCTTGGCGTATCCGGGGGTGCGGAAGCCACCGATGATGCCGCGCACGTTTTCAAACGTGATCTCTTTGTCGTCACCAACGGCTTCCTGCATCGGTGGATATGGTTTTTCCTGCTTAGTCACGGTGCGGGTGGTCACGGTGTCGAACTCACCCGTGATCTTCACCGCGTGGAGATAGTTGCCAGACGGCTGGAGTTCGTCGATAAACGCCGAAAGCTCGCTGCGACGCATACCCTTGGGCGCGTCCGCCACGATGCGCGGCACGAAGTTTGTCACCTGGCCAAATGGGCTTTTTTGATCCAGGTCAGCGATCGTTGCTGAGCCGTCGCCGCGCAGCTGGTAGCAAGTGCCGTCCAGGATGATCATCTCCCCATCGAGCGCGTCGAAGGTGCCAAGGCCGAAGTTGCCCTTTGACAGCATGTCACCGATGGTGAGTTCCCCGTCATAGATGCCGTCGAGGAGCGCGGACATGAGCGAGTTCTGGAAAATGGTGTGCCGGCCGATGGAAGTCATGCCGACGATGCTAGCCGGGGAGTCGACCGAGGCGTTAGTGTCGGGGCACTGATCTAGGATGGCGTTAAAGAATGAGATCGCGAATGAACATCAGCTAAGAGAGGAGGTCGTAGTGGCTGTTAGGGTTCCAGTCAAGCAACCAGTTCTCCAATGGGCAGTTGAACGCACCCGCGTTCCTGTCGATGAACTTCAAGAGAAAAGCGACTTTAGGTTGCTTCAATCCTGGCTCGCTGGAGAAAAATATCCTACGTTACGCCAAGCTAAAGCGCTGGCCAGCATGGCGAGAATTCCGTTTGGCTACTTGCTCCTCGATACACCAGTGGATGATCAACCGCAGCTGCCTGATTTCCGCTCGATTCGAAGCAGCGAAGTAGTCTCTGCCAGCCCTGATCTGGAAGAACTGATTCACACGTGCGAAAGCCGTTTGGATTGGTATGCCGAGAATACCCTTCGATCTGGAATCGCTCCACCAAACTGCGTTGGAAGATTTTCCCTTAGCTCCGATGTAGGAGCTGCGGTTATGGATGCTCACCTTCTTCTGGATTGGATCCCGGGAACGGTTGAGCGTGGCCGAGAAAGAATTTTGACACTCAGCGATGCGATCGAGGAAGCTGGAATCCTGGTTATGCGCAGCTCTGTGGTGGGTAACAACAACGCACGAAAACTGGATGTCGAAGAGTTCAGAGGTTTCACGCTGATACGCGATTCCTTCGGCTTGATTTTTGTTAACGGGTCAGACTCGAAAACGGGGCAGTTGTTCAGCCTGGCTCATGAGCTCGCCCATGTTTTGATCGATTCCCCTGGAATTTCGGGCGAGCGGAATGACCACCGAGCGGTTGAACGGTGGTGCAACGCTTTTGCTGCAGAATTTCTCGCCCCTTCCGCTGATATTGCACGAGCGTGGAACGAGATGCAGGACCTTGGCGAAACTACGCAATGGGCATATCAACAATTCGGGGTGAGCGGGGAAGTCGTGATCTGGAGCCTCGTGGATGCCGGATTGATTACACGGGATTGTGCAGCAGCATTTCTGGAAATGCGGAAAGAAGAACTGCCGACGCGAAAACCGACTGGTGGAAATTTTAGAAACACCACCCGTTCTCGGCTTGGCCGCAGATTCTTGTCAGCTTTGACAGAAGCCCTGGCTGAAGAACGGATCACTGAAACCGAGGCTTCTAGAAAGCTAGGAATCAACAAAATCTCCACGATCCGAGATCTGGTTGCCGAGTATCAGGGGGCTCCGTGACCAGTTATGAAAAACCGAGTCCGCGGAAAACGACGAGAGTCCAAATCCCTGATGCAGCGAACGCCTTTGGCGTGAGTTGCGTCAATAACTTGGGTTATTTGCGCTCTGAAGGGATCGTTTTCTGACCGCCACTACGACCTTCGCGACGGTGGAAGCAGCTCCGACGGCTCATCGGACGTGGTGATCACCAGCTCATCGCGGGCGCGCGACGCCGCGACGTAAAGGAGTGAGCGTTCACGCTGCAACGCGGTTGCCTGGTCCTCTGTGGAAAGGTCCTTCAACGCGAATCGCTGTGGCATGACCGTTTTGCCTACGCCGATGAGAACAACGTGGGTGAACTCCATGCCCTTGGCGCCGTGCATGGTCATCACGGATACCTGCTCCTGGGCGGAAGAATTGGCGTTCTTGGTCGGCTGGTTGCCGTGGAACATCACCGCAGCAGACTTGGATTGGTTCGATCAGGAAAAAGCACAGGTAGCTGCCCCGCCGTGATTTTGCCCTACGCGATCTGTGATTGATGGCGCCGGTTCTCAAGAATCTCGCCCAACCGTTTGGGGTAGCGCGTCCAGATAGCGCCTTCTTCCTCGTTGAAACCAAGATACGCATCGAGCGTCAGATTTTCGCTGCCAGGGGCGGAGTTGTGCCAGGCAGTAACCCAATCATCGATCTCATCCAAGGATGCTTCACCTTCAAGACACCTGTCCACAAATGGTTTAAACATCGATTTTCTTTCCCCTCACCGGTTGACCAATCCTATGGCCCGTGTGGACGTCGAAGATACCGATATGTTCTCCTCGACGATTGTAACCCTCCACGTGACCATGTAAACGGTCGTACTCAAAGACGATCGATTGATCGGGATCACGCCAACGTTGCGTGCCCGATCTCTTCACGCGCTCGAGCCCGTCGAGAAAACTCGGGTTCGGACGCGGAATGTAGGCTGCTGCCATATTCCCGCCTTCCAGTTGAAGTCCTTAAACCTTTAGACTCCTAAAGGGGCTGCGAGGTTCCCTCGAGGGGGAAATTTTTGTTCGGAAGGGGGAACGTCAGCGCGCTGTTGACCGGGAACTGCTTTAGCGCACGGTTGGGGGATTGGCCGGGGGATCGATGTGATCCGGGGCGCCCGGTTCGACGCGGTAGTTCGCGGGGAACTCGTCGGTGGCAGGGGCAGTGGTCTGATCGTCGGTGTAGTAGACCGGTTCAGGCTGGGAGACTGGTGCTGAATCGACGTAGTACTCCGTGGTTTGGGAATCCGCTGGTGCGGTGGAGGGGAGTGCGTCGCCGGTCTGGGGGACGGCTGCGAATGAATCGGTGGTGGGGGTTGCGCGCGTGGGGGTTGCAGGGGCGGCGGATGCGGGAGCGGTCGTCGCCGTGGGTTCGGTGTGAGCGTTTCGGGACGTGCGCTTTTTCTTCGTGGCGCGTGGGTGCTTGTTGCGCTCCGTTGGGCGCGGGGTCTTTTTCTCCGGCTGGTGGATAACGCGGTAGATACTGAGCGCTGTGGCGGCGGTTGCCAGTAGGACAAGGACTGGCCAGACCCAGTAGGGGACCTCGCTGTACCAGGAGATGAAGTAGGAGAACACGAGCGTGAGCAGAGGGACGATCACTGCGTTGAGGATGCTCATGAACCGGTTCGACGGTTTCACAGCCGCAGTGACGATCGTGGTGATCGCTGCGGTAGCGACAACGATGACAAGGAACCAAGAAATGATTGCGCTGGTGGTCATTTAGATCGCTCCTTTGGACAGCGTGTCAAAGAGGGTGAATGTGAGGTCGTTTACCGCGACGCCGGATCGGTTGGAGACGAAGACAGCCTTGCCGTTGCGGGGGTCGACGATCATGCCGGTGGAGTAGCCGGCGGTGCGGCCGTTCTTGTACGGGAACTTGCCGTAGAGGCTCTTGGCGTAGTCGGGGGAGTTCGGATCGGCGGTGCCGGATTGCTCGGCGTTGGATTGCTCGGGGTTGGCTTGTTCGTTGTCTGCCTGGGGGTTGTCGGTGTCGGCGAGGTTCTGAGGTTCGTCGTTAAGCGTAAAGCCAAAGTCGCCCCAGCCGTACTCGGCGGTGCCGTTGGTGAGGACGAACTCGGCGTACTTAGCCATGTCAGCCGGGGTGGAGCGGATGGCACCGCTGGGGGCGTAGCCGTTCATTTCCCAGGCCTTTGTCTTGCGGCCGTTTACGGCATATCCCTGTGCGCGGCCGCCGGTGGTGCCGGGGGTAGCAAGGTAGGTCTGCGACATGCCGGCAGGCTGAAGGATGTTGTTTTTGAGTAGATCGGCGTAGCTCATGCCTGCCTTGTGGGCGAGGAGCTGACCAAGCAGCGCGTAGCCGTAGTTGGAATAGGCGCGCTCACCGCGCTTGTGCAGCTTGACGTTTTTCGCCTCATCCAGGATCTGCTGCGGCGTGAGGTCGTCGGCGTAAGGGTTGCAGTTAGTAAAGGTGCACAGGAAGTTAGGCTTCGTGCCCACCAGCCGTGGGACGCCGGCGGTGTGGTCGGCGAGCTCCTTGAGCGTCACGTCGTGGATCGGGGCGTCGCCGACGTCGATGATCTCACCCACGGTAGTGTCCAGCGAGACTTCCTTGGTGCGCACCATCTGTGTCAGCAGCTGGGTGGTGAACGTCTTGGTAACGGAGCCGATCTCAACTTCGGAATTCTCCGTCGCGCCAAGACCACCGAAGCGGGCCTTGCGGGCGCCGTTCTGATCGGTCTCCAAAATGAAGGCTGCGATATCTTTGCCGCCGTTCGGGGCGTGATTGGAGAGATACTGGGAAACCTCCTGATCACCGGTCTGATCGTTGGAAACACTCAGCGGCCACGGGCCAGCGACCATCAGCAGAATCAGCGTCAGCGCTGCGGCGATAACCGCGGGGAGAAGACCTTTCGGCCGAGTCCTTTGTGAGTCACCCGCGGAGTGGCTATCTGCCTTGCTGGTGCCACGGGATTTCTTTGTGGTTGTGCCACGCGCCATGCGCTGTCCTTGTCTGTTTACGGCCGGGTTATCGGTTTCCGGCAATTCGTTCGTGTTTTAGTTGTTAGTCGATTGACATGGGCGATCTTACCGATCGCGCTGCGATAGTAGGAGCTAGCGCACGAGGGCACCGACGATGGCGCCGAGGTCGCCGATGTGGGCGACTTCGGAGGCCAAGAAGTCCGGACCGCCGGTGCGGCCAACGACCATGTAGAGGTCGGTGCTGGCCAGCGGAGTGATGGCCAGCGCGGAGTCGAGGATCCACCAGGCTTCCGGCACCCAATCATCGCTTTCGGGGTGGAGGATGCGGGCATCATGAACGTCTTCGATGTGAGGTTTTGTCCCGTCATCGCCCGGGGCGGCTTGGGAGGTGGCGACGCGGACCAGGCCGTTGTCAGTAGTGCGTAAAACAACAGCCCACGATGAGGTGAGCGCCTGCGGCATGACGGAGACGAGCTCCTCCATCGCCTTGGGTAGATTGTGGATTTGCGTGGCCACGCGGGCGAGCATCTGTACTTGCTCGCGGCGATCGACGCGGCCGGAGTAAGGGCGGATCGAATCGATTTCCACGCCACCGAGCGACGCGGCCGCGGTAAGCAGGGAATCCACCATTGCGCCGGTGGGCAGTTCCACCACAATGTCATCGGTGACCACGGGGTTCCCGTCTACGCGGGTGGTTTCCACAATGTCTACTGACTGGATGTTTGCGTCCACGAGCCCGAATGCTTCCGCGAGCTCACCGAGACTGCCCGGGGTATCGGGCAGGACCACGCGAACCAGATAAGACACGGCCCTTTTATACCATTTTTAAGCCGCGAATTCGAGACTTAATTTCGCATTAGAAATTAAGGGGGTAGCGGTGGCGGTGTTTCGGCAGGCGTGGTGGGGCTGTATCGGGGTAGTGGCGGGGTGCTCCCGTAGGATGTTGGCGTACGCGCGGTAACACACGCAGCGGTTAGAAAGGACGTGAGAGACGTGGCCGAGGCCCACGCCATTTCCCGCGACGAGGTCGCCGGAATTGCAAAGCTGGCGCGCATTGCGCTGGCGGATGAAGAACTGGATCACATTGCTGGTCAGCTGGACACGATCGTTGAGGCTGTGTCCGCTGTTCAAGCGGTGGACACAACCGGCGTGGAGCCCATGAGCCACCCGCACTCCGTCGAGGCCGCCATGCGTGTCGACGAGGTGAAGGAAACGCTGACCCAGGACCAGGCGCTGGACCAGGCGCCGGAGGTCGATGAGGAGCGCTTCGTGGTGCCGCAGATCCTTGGGGAAGGTGACTAAGAATGACTGAGACAGCTAATAGTGCAGCAGGTGGTGCAGCAAGCGGTGCGGTGGAGACCGCGTTGGCGCCGAATGAGGGTCTGCTCTCACTTCCGGCTCACGAGCTGGCGGCGAAGATCCAGGCGGGAGAGGTCACGTCCCGCGAGGTGACGCAGGCGTTCTTGGACCGCATCGCCGAGTCGGATGACGCCGTTGGTGCGTTCTTGCACGTCGGTGCTGAAGAAGCGCTGGCCGCAGCGGATGCTGTGGATGCGCAGGTTGCTGCGGGCGAGGAGCCGGTTTCACCACTGGCTGGTGTGCCGCTGGCGCTCAAAGACCTGTTTGTCACCACGGATGCGCCGACGACTGCGGCGTCGAAGATCCTTGAGGGCTACATGAGCCCGTATGACGCGACGATCGTGACCAAGATCCGCGCGGCGGGCATTCCGATCTTGGGCAAGACCAACCTGGATGAGTTCGCAATGGGTTCGTCCAATGAGAACTCGGCGTACAAAGTCACCCACAACCCGCACGATCTGTCCCGCACCCCGGGTGGGTCCGGTGGTGGTACCGCGGCAGCGCTGGCATCCGGGCAAGCGCCGCTGGGAATTGGTACGGACACCGGTGGCTCGATTCGCCAGCCGGCGTCGCTGACCGGCACCGTGGGCGCGAAGCCGACGTACGGTGCGGTGTCGCGCTACGGCATGATCGCCAACGCGTCCTCGCTGGACCAGTGCGGTCCGTGTGCGAATAATGTGCTGGATACCGCGCTGTTGCACGAGGTCATCGCGGGCCACGATCCGTTCGATGCGACGAGTGTTGATCGACCAGTCTCCTCAGTCGTAGAGGCAGCGCGCGAAGGCGCATCCGGTGATTTGTCGGGCGTGCGCATCGGCCGCGTGAAGCAGTTTGGTGGCGAAGGAACGCAGGCTGGCGTCTCCGACGTCATCGAGGCTTCTTTTGCGCAGCTTGAGAGCCAGGGCGCGGAGATCGTTGAGGTCGACTGCCCGAACTTTGCCCACGTTATGGGTGCCTACTACATCATCCAAACCTCCGAGGTCAGCTCGAACCTCGCTCGCTTTGATGGTATGCGCTACGGTCAGCGCCGCGGTGACGATGGCTCGCACTCCGCGGAGGAAGTCATGGCGATCACCCGTGGTGAGGGCTTCGGCGACGAGGTCAAGCGCCGTGTGATCTTGGGTACCTACGCACTGTCGGTTGGTTACTACGACGCCTACTACTTGCAGGCGCAGCGTATCCGCACCCTCGTGGCGCAGGACTTTGCCAAGGCCTTCGAGCAGGTCGACGTCATTGCTGGTCCGGCAACGCCGACGACGGCGTTCAAGCTGGGCGACAAGGTCGATGACCCGTTGGCAATGTACAACTTTGACCTGTTCACGCTTCCGTTGAACCTTGCCGGTCTACCTGGTCTGTCAGTTCCGGCAGGCACCGCGTCCGACACGGGTCTTCCGGTTGGCCTGCAGGTGATTGCGCCCGCGTTTGCCGACGAGCGGATGTACAAGGTAGCCGCCGCCTTTGAGGCTGGCCGCAAGTAGGGTGACGGATACTTCTCACCGCCCCGTTGAAGGGGCCGGCGTCCGCCGCGGCCCCTGGAACGCACTAGCGGTGGTGTCCATTGGCTACGTCCTTATCATGCTTGATCAGGGGATCATGCCGGTGGTCACGCCGCATCTTCCTGCGGCAAACGCGAACGACGCGGTGTGGCTGACCAGTATTTATTTGCTGGCAACGGTGGTGCCCATGCCAATCACGGGCAGGCTGGGTGACAAGTACGGCCAGCGCCGCGTGTACATCATCGGCCTTGCACTGTATGCGGTGAGCCTGACACTGGCAGCTTTGCCGGGCAGTGGTGACCAATGGTGGCGGCTCGTGGTGGCCCGAGCTCTTCAGGGCCTTGGCGCGGCGATCTTCCTACCCCAGGCATTCGGGATGATCAACCGTGTCTTCCGGTCGGACGGCCGGGGTAAGGCCTTCGCTGCGTGGGGTGTGATTGGTTCGATCGGCTCCCTGGTGGGGCCGATCCTTGGCGGTTACCTCATCGGCGCATTCGGTTGGCAGTCCGCATTCACGGTGCAGGCGGTCATCGCAGTAGTGGGCGTGATTGTGGCTAGCGCGTGGTTGCCCCAGCTACACGCCACTCCGGTCCGGCTGCGGGTCACGCCTCTTATCCTGTCTTTCTGCGCCTTGACCAGTCTTGTCTGGGGCATCCAGTCACGTGCTGGGTGGCTGATTCTTCTCGGCTGCGGTCTCATTGCGGTGCTGGTGGCCACGGAACGTAGTCGATCCTCCGATGAAGCGTTCCTTCCCTTTGAACTGCTGCGCAACCGCAATTTTGCCCTCGGTACAGCGGCGATTTCCTGCATGGGCTTTGCTGTTGCGTCGATGTTCATTCCCATCATGTATTGGCTTCAATCAGGTGCAGGCATCAGTGCATCGATGGCCGGGTGGCTCACCGCACCGATGTCGGTGATGGCGCTCGTGCTCACGCCCTATGCCGGTGTGTTGGCGGACAAGGTCGACCCGCGCGTGCTCAACGCCGCTGGGTTTGCCGTGATGGCCGCCGGGTTGCTGTGCGGGTGGGCTATCGCGGTAGCGGGAGCAAACCCCCTGCTATTCGCTCTAGTCACCACGTTGTTAGGGGTGGGAAGTGCATTCGTGTGGGCGCCCAACGCCACGACGACGATGCGGGACGTCCCCGAATCGGTTGCCGGTGCTGCCAGCGGGCTGTACAACACCTTGCGTCAGGTCGGCAGCGTCGTGGGCGTTGCCATGGTCGGTGCTGTCATGGGCCGGGCTGCAATGGACGGGGCGGCGGTGGACGGATCGGCGGTGGGGGAGTCGTCGATAAGCGCGATGCTCGTGCCCGCGATAGCGATGGTGGCAGGCGCGATCCTGTCGCTATTCTTGCGCGACGACCTGCTGATTGATGGGCGCTCAGACGGAATGAGCGAATCGCGCTAACCTGGGGTGCATGCGACTTGCCACCCTGACGTCCGGCGGTGACTGCCCGGGCTTGAACGCAGTGATCCGCGGAATTGTCCGCACCGCAAACAATGAGTTCGGTTCCACCGTCGTGGGTTACCTCGACGGGTGGGTGGGCCTGCTCGAGGACCGTCGGCAGGACCTGTACGACGACCAGTGGATGGACTCCATCCTCCTGCGCGGCGGAACAATTCTGGGAACCGGTCGCCTCCACCCCGACAAGTTCAAGGCGGGGCTGGACCAGATCAAGCACAACCTCGAGGATGCCGGGATCGACGCGCTGATCCCGATCGGCGGTGAGGGCACGCTCAAGGGCGCGAAGTGGCTGGCTGACAACGGGATTCCCGTGGTCGGCGTGCCCAAGACCATTGACAATGACGTCAACGCCACGGACTACACCTTCGGATTCGACACTGCTGTGTCTGTGGCCACGGACGCGATTGACCGGTTGCACACCACAGCGGAATCCCACAACCGCATCCTCATCGTTGAGGTGATGGGCCGCCACGTCGGCTGGATCGCGCTGCACGCGGGCATGGCTGGTGGCGCGCACTACACCGTGATCCCAGAGCACCCCTTCGACATCGAAGAGATCACCAAGGCGATGGAACGCCGCTTCCAGATGGGTGAGAAGTACGGAATCATCGTCGTCGCCGAGGGCGCCGTGCCGAAGGAAGGCACGCTGGACATTGAGCTCGGTGGCGAGGACGAGTTCGGCCACCAGACCTTTACGGGTATGGGGCAGCTGATCGGCAACGAGATCCACAAGCGCCTGGGCTACGACGTGCGCACGACGGTGCTGGGCCACATCCAGCGCGGCGGAACTCCTACGGCCTATGACCGCGTGCTGGCTACCCGCTACGGTGTGAGCGCCTGCCGCGCCGCCCACGAGGGCGACTACGGCACCTGCGTCGCCCTGCACGGCGAGGACATCAACCTGGTGTCCCTGGAAGATGCAGTGGACAAGCTCAAGCAGGTACCGGAGTACCGCTACCAGACCGCGCGGAGCATGTTCGGCTAATGCCTGACTTCCCCGCGACGCCCACTATGCGATCGAAGTGGGCAACGCTTGAACCGCTGTCCTTAGACCACGCCGACGGCTTGGCCGAGGCAGTGGGGGATCTTTCCACTTTGTGGTACCAAGACCACATTCCTGCGCCAGAGGATGTGCCGTCCTATATCTCTTCGTTGATCAGCGAATCTGACCGTGCGGCGTGGGCAATCATCGCGCCCGACGGTCGGCCGGCGGGTGTGACCACGTATTTCCACCTTGATCCGGTGAACCGGAACTTAGAGATCGGCTCGACCTGGATCGGGAAGGAATTTCAGGGCACGTCCATCAATCCGGCGGTTAAGTACTTGATGTTGGAGCGGGCCTTTGAAGAACTCGGGTGCCTGCGTGTGGAGATCCGCACGCACTTCATGAACCAGCAGTCCCGCAGGGCAATAGAGAAACTCGGTGCGAAGCTCGACGGGGTGCTGCGCCGACACAAGGTCTTGAAATCCGGTCTGGTGCGCGACACCTGCGTCTACTCCATCCTGGACACCGAGTGGCCGGAGGTTCAATCGGGCCTGGTGGCGCGGCTTGGTGGCCGGCCCTCCAGCGACGCCCTGCGGGATGCCTGATGCCCAGGGCCTGGGGCCTAGTGACTGACGATTGTGACACTTGAAAGAAATTGACCTGGGACTTTGTCGCCGCGAACGGCGAAACGTGTCAGCATCGTCAGGATTGTCGCGGGGGCGGAGGAGCAGGAGCACCGAGGGGGGAGAGGGGGCAAGGGTGCCGAAGGGAAGGGGGCCGGGCTAGGCGGCGTCGAGGCCGATGTCCAAGATGGTGACCGAGTGCGTCAGCCCGCCTACGGCTAGGTAGTCAACGCCGGTTTCGGCATAAGCCCGCGCAACATCCAAGGTCAGGCCGCCGGAGGACTCCAGCATGGTGGATGGGGAGAGCTCATCGCGCAGCGCAACGCCGTCCCGGGTGAGCTCAACAGAGAAGTTGTCCAACATCACCAGGTGCGGCTTAAAAGCCAAGACCTCGCGCAGCTGGTCCAGGTCATCGACCTCAACTTCGCGGGGGAGGTCGGGGAAGGCGTCGACCGTTCGTCGATAAGCTTCTGCGACTGATCCGACGGAGGCGACGTGGTTGTCTTTGATTAGCACGGCGTCACCCAAGCTCATGCGGTGATTGACGCCGCCGCCGCAGCGCACAGCGTACTTTGCCAAGTCACGGTAACCAGGCAGCGTCTTACGGGAATCGCGCACCCGGGCCTTCGTCCCGGTGAACTCGCGCGTCCAGCGGTGGGTGGCGGTGGCGATGCCACTGGCGTAGGTAAGCAAGTTCAGCGCGGTGCGCTCCGCAGAGAGAATGGAACGCGCAGGCCCACTGACGGTGGCCAGGACGTCGCCGGGGGAGACCTCATCGCCATCGGCGGCGCGCACATCAACGGAAATGGACGGGTCGACGGCGTGCATCGTCCACGCGATGACCTCCAGCCCGGCGACAACACCTGGTTTGCGCGGCACGAAGTTCGCGGTCATCGTAGCGTCCGCGTCGATCGTGGCCACGGTGGTGGCGTCGGGCCCGTGGACGAAGTCTTCGTCTAGGCCAAGCTGGATGAGGCGAAGTGTGGCGGTTGGGTTGAGTGGTTTGGCGTCGCTAATAGGCATGCTTTACAACCTAGCTAATACACTGGTGCGCATGACTGCGATTGATGTGATGGATTATGACGAGGTGCTGGAAAAGTACGACCCAGTGATGGGCCTCGAGGTACACGTGGAGCTGGCGACGGAGACGAAGATGTTCTCCACATCGTCCGCGCACTTTGGCGCCGCGCCGAACACCAACATCGATCCGGTGTCCCTTGGCTTGCCGGGCGCGCTGCCGGTGGTCAACGCCAAGGGCGTGGAGTGGGCCATCAAGATCGGCCTCGCGCTCAACTGCGAGATCGCCGAGAGCTCGCGGTTTGCGCGCAAGAACTACTTCTACCCGGACCAGCCGAAGAACTACCAGATCTCACAGTACGACGAGCCGATTGCGCACGACGGTTACTTGGACGTCGTGCTTGACGACGGCACGGAGTGGCGCGTGGAAATCGAACGCGCCCACATGGAGGAAGACACTGGCAAGCTGACCCACCTTGGTTCCGCCACGGGCCGTATCACCGGCGCCACGGCGTCCTTGGTGGACTGCAACCGCGCGGGCATTCCCCTCATTGAGATCGTGACCAAGCCGATCATCGGTGCGGGCGAGCGTGCCCCGGAAGTCGCCCGCGCGTACGTGGGCGCGTTGCGGGAGCTAGTCAAGGCTCTGGGCGTGTCCGATGCCCGCATGGACCAAGGCTCGATGCGCTGCGACGCGAACGTGTCCCTGCGCCCGATTGGCCAGGAGAAATTTGGCACCCGCACGGAGACCAAAAACATCAACTCGCTCAAATCCGTTGAGCAGGCCGTCCGCTTTGAAATGCAGCGTCAAGCGCAAGTACTTGACGACGGCGGGTCCATCGTGCAAGAAACCCGCCACTACCAGGAAAAGGACGGCAGCACCTCCAAGGGGCGCCCGAAGGAAGAAGCGAGCGAGTACCGCTACTTCAACGACCCGGACCTGCCGCCGGTCATCGCCCGCCCGGAGTGGGTGGAGGAGATCCGCCAAACCCTTCCGGAACTCCCGTGGGTCCGTCGCGCCCGCATTCAGGAGGAGTGGAAACTGCCTGAGAAGGAGTTCCGCGACATGGTCAACGCGGGTGCTCTGGACCTCGTGGTTGACACGGTCGAAGCTGGCACTACCCCGGATGAAGCCCGCGCGTGGTGGGTGTCCTACCTCTCTGGCAAGGCGAACGAAGCCGGCACCGACCTCGACGCCCTCGGCGTCACCCCAGCCCACGTCGCCCGCCTGGTCGCCTTGGTCAAGGAAGGCAAGCTCACCACCAAACTTGCCCGCCAAGCCATCGACGGCGTCATCGCCGGTGAAGGGGACGTGGACGAGGTCGTCGCACAGCGTGGCCTTGAGGTCGTGCGCGATGATGGCGCCATCGAAGCCGCCGTCGACGAGGCCCTTGCGGCCAACCCCGACATCGTTGAGAAGTACAAGGCTGGCAACACGAAGGTGACCGGCGCCATCGTCGGCGCCGTAATGAAGGCCACCCAGGGCAAGGCGGACCCGAAGTCCATCAACGAGATCATCGCGCGCAAGCTCGCGTAACCGCGTTACCTCCTTCACCGCCACGGGGCGGGTGCGTTCCTCCCTACTTAAGGACCGCACCCGCCCTTATCCTGTTTCGACAAAACCGACTGCCACGCCGACTCAGGTCAGGCGATCTACCACCCCGCTGGCCTAAATTATCCCTATGAGTAAAAAAGGCTTCTTCGGCAGGTTCGGTCGGCGCACAAACGACGCTCCTTCACCCGCGGTAAACACCCCACAACCGCCCAGCCGCCCCACCCCAACGCCCCCGAAGCCAACAGCGCCTACCCCCAACGCTCCCCAGGCGAGAAAACCCGCCACCGACGAGCCACCCACCGAGCAGATCCCCGCCACCCCGAAGGCCCCCACCCCCAAACTCGCCCAACCCGGCACCACCCCGAAGCCCGCTTCGCCCGCGAAGCCCGCCGACATGCCTGCGGCGAAGTCTCCCGCCAAACCGGCCGACAAAGCGGCCGACAAGGCTCCGGCCAAGGCTCCCGCCAAACCGGAAACCAAACCCGCGGCATCGGTCACCCAGGATCTCGACGATCTCGATGATCTCGACGTCCCGACCTACGACTCTGGCAAAGCCAAGACTGCGGCCAAGAGCGATGCGAAGAACGCGAGCAACACCCCAAGCAAGGAAGCGCCAAAGAACGCCGACCCCGCTAAGCGGGTCCCAATGGCGACCACGGCACCGCGTAAGGCTGACCCGAATAAGCCAAAACCAAACGCTCAGCCGACAAACGCCAAAACTCAGCCAGCCGAGCAAAAGGCAGACGAAGCAGCGAAACCTGCCACCAACGCCAAACCTGAGGCTAAGGCTCAGCCGGTAACCAAGACCGCACCTCAGAATGAGCCCGAGAAGGCCCCGCAGGCCAAGGCCGAAACCGGCAAGGCTCCGCAGGCGAAGCCTGAAACCAACAAGGCTCCGCAGGCGAAGCCTGAAACTAACAAGGCTCCGCAAGTCAAGACCCCGCAGGCCAAAGCCCAGGTTCAAGCCAAGCCTAAGAATCAAGCCGAGCCTAAGACTCAAGTCAAGCCGCAAGCTCAACCACAGACCGACGCTAAGGATGCGCCTTCTAAGGATCCGATGAATCGTCGTTTGTTCGGCGAGAAAACCGAACGCAAACCGCGTCCGCGTGACATCTATGCGCGTACCGGTAAGGCCGCTCCGGTAGAGATCCTTCCTTCCCAACCAGCTGAACCAGGGAAGGGTACCGCTGAGCAGAAGAACGCAGCCCAACGCTCCAAGCAGCAAAGGCTGGCCGTGCAGCCCTCATGTCCAGCTCCGCAGGAAACTCAGGCTCCGCGCCCTTCGAACGCTCAGCGCCAGCAACCACAGGCAGAGCAGCCGCAAGCTAAGCCAGCTGTGAAGCCGGAGGTTAAGCGTACCCCGCAGCCGGAAGCTCCCAAACCTTCCGTGACTCCAGCCCCTCGCGCTGGTGCGGTTCCTGCACCGACGCCGGTTCCGAAGTCGGTGCCGCCGACGCCAACCCCCGCGCCCGAGAAGCCAGAAGCCAAGAAGCCTGAGCCGACGAAACCGGCTCAACCTCAGACCGAGGTGAAGAAGGCGACCCAGGCTGACGTTAAGAAGCCTGCTCAAGCTCAAGAGGCGAGCGCTAAGCCGGAAGTCAAGCAGCCGACCAAGGCAGAAGCGAATGAGCCGAAGGCTAAAACACCTGAAGTCAAGCAGGAAGTGAAGCAGCCGGAACAAAAGAAACCGGAACAAAAGAAACCGGAACAGAAGAAACCGGAACAGAAGAAACCAGAAGTTAACGCTTCTGCGGCTGCTAAGGCCAAGGTTGCTAAGACTGCTGTTGACAAGCCTGAATCAGCGAAGGCCGAACCGTCCAAGGAACAAACGGCAAAGTCTGAGCCGACTAAGGAACAAACGGCAAAGCCTAAGTTCGAACCGACTAAGGCTCAGGCGGCTAAGGAAGAAGAAACGCCGCGCGATCACGACACTAAGTCGAAAGACGCGGACAACCAGCAGCCTTCGGTGAAGAAGCTTGAGGTCAAATCCGACGCGCAAGAGGAAGCGACCAAGAACGATCTGGGCAAGCCGAAGACCCCAGCCGCAACGGCTGCTGCCGCAGCGGCTGCATCCCGGGCGGCCCAGACTGAGGAGAAGCCAGCAGCGGCCGAGAAGACCGAAACAAAGACTGTCGAAGCCAAGACTCAGGTGAAGCCAGCCAAGGCCGCGGCCGAGAGGACTGCTGAAGCCAAGACTGACGTCAAGAAGGCTGAGCCGAAGAAGGTTGTTGGTGCTCGGAAGTCGGTAAACACTGCGTCTGAGGGCGCACAGGCTGAGCCGAAGACTGAAGAGATTGCTCGGGTAGAACCCAAGAAGAAAACGGTTCGGAAGGAACCCGCCCAAAAGCAAGCGGCAAAGACTACCGAGGTGAAGCCGGAGCCGAAGAAGGCTGAAGTCAAGCCTGAGCCCAAGCAGGTTCAGGCGGAGACGGTTGAGGTCAAGCCAGTTGAGGTTGAAAACGTAAAGGTCGAGACGGCTCCGGTCGAAGCGCCGACGGCACCGAAGGCAGTGGTGTCGGAGGTTGCGGGTGATGAGGGCGTCGATAAGCAAAAGCTCGTTGCTGCGCCTGAGTTAGCGCCGGCGCCTGCTGGTGAGGCGGCGCCGGTGGAGATTCTGCCGGAGCCAGAAGCGGAGCCGGTGCGGGAAGTTCCTGTGGTGGAATCGCCGGGGCGCGGAACGCTTGACTTTGGTTTGCTGCTGCTGCGGCTCGTGCTTGGTGGGACGTTGACCGCGCTGGCGCTGGGTGCGTTCTTCGGGCTGGGTAACTCGGAGGGACTGGCTGGCCTGCGGGAGGCGTACAACGGGTACACGATGGGGGATGTGTTGGCGGTGGCGGTGCCGACGTTGCAGCTCGCGGCGGGTGTGTTCCTGCTGATCGGTCTGGTGACGCCAGTGGCTGCGGCGGTGGCGACGATAGCCACGGGCTTCGGTGCTTTGCACGCGGGGGCAGCGGCAGGAACTGGGCTGAACCTCTTCGCGTGGGATTCCACGGTATGGCTGAGTCTGGTGCTTTTGGGCCTGTCGCTGGCGATTCAGTTCACTGGGCCTGGCCGCTACGGCGTGGACTTCGCGCGTGGATGGGCGAAACGGCCACTGGTAAGTTCCTGGATCGGCGCGGTCGTGGGCATTGCCGGTGTGGTTCTGCTGTGGTGGTTTGGTACCGGCGTGAACCCGTTCGCGTAGGCGCTGGATAGTCTCGGGTTAGTTGAGAGTCTCCTCTGTTAGTCACGATGTGACTGGCGGGGAGGCTTTTTTAATGTTGGGGGTGTCGAGGAACCAGGTCACAAGGACGAAGTAGGCCACCATGATGCCCAGGCCGGTGATGCCGATGAGGTTGCCGTTAAGCCACAGGGGCCAGGAGAAGTGGTAGGAGTCCTGCTCAACGTAGAGGTTGTATGCGGGGGCGATGATGGCGCCAGCGAAGAGCATGAGCAGCAGGCGCATGCCGTGTTCCTTGACGGCCAGGATGACAGGCAGGACCAAGACCACGCCGGCCCAGTGGTGGGAGACGGCAAACGGGCCGCCGATGGCGATGCCTAAGACCACAACGAGGAGGGATTCCACGCGGCGGCCGTGTTGTTCAAGGCGGTAGGCGATGTAGATCGACAGTGCCGCGAAGATCAGAAGGATCAGCGGGCTGAAGCTGGCGACCGTGTCAGCGTCCAAGCCGCCGCGCACGAGCAGGCCGGACAGGCCCTGGTTGGGCGGATAGCCGGGGGCGCCGCCGCGGTCGGTAGCAAAGAACTCCTCGGTCCAGAAGTACTTCGAGGCGCCGGGGCGCACGGCGAAGCCGATCGCGACGGTGAGCAGGAAGAAGCCAGCGGCGCGAGCGACGGACCACCAATCCTTGCGCACAAGGAAGATGACGGCGTAGGCAGCGGGAGTGATCTTGATCCCGGCCGCGACCCCAATGCCCAGTCCGCGGATGGGTTTCGGGGTGTAGCCTAAAACATCCATGGCGACCAGCAGAATCAGAAAGATGTTGATCTGCCCATAGTGCAGGTTCATGTAGATGGGGTCGAAACTCATCGCGAATCCGGTGAGCCCCGCGGCCCACATCCACCACGGGCGCAGGCCCATCCGGTGGCAGGCCATGCCTAAGATCAGGAACACGCAGCCGATGATGGACAAAGACCAAATGATGTCCATCGCAAATTCGGGCGTGGTGGTCAGCGGCACGAACAAAAGCGCGGCAAAAGGCGGGTAAATGAACGCGAAGCCGCTGCGGGTGGGGAAGTCCTCACCATACAGGGGTGCGCCGTCAAGGAAGGCGCGGCCGGCATCGCGGAATACGCCGACGTCGAGAAGCGTCTCGCGGTGGGCGAGGGCAACGATGTGGCCAAACGTGATGACCGCGAGCAGGGCGCTCAGCAGCATCAAGCCTACCGCGAGGCCCTTGTACGCCTGCGGGGATGCGTTGGTCGAACGGGGGAACGTACCGAAGCGTGAGGAGCTCATGCTTATCGACGGATCCTTTCGGCAGGCGAACAGGTATTCGCGCGACTATTTCACTTCGCGCACGGCGCCCTTGTCAGCAGAGGTGGCCATGGACGCGTACGCGCGGAGGGCCTTGGTGACGTACCGGTTGCGGTTCGGCGTCCACGGGGTGTCGGAGTTTTCCATTTCCTCGCGGCGACGATCCAATTCGTCGTCGTCGACGTCAAGGGTGAGCTTGCGGTCATTGACCGAGATGGTGATCGTGTCGCCATTGCGGACAAGGCCGATCAGGCCGCCGTGGGCAGCTTCAGGGGAGATGTGGCCGATGGACAGGCCCGAGGTGCCGCCGGAGAAACGGCCGTCGGTAATTAGCGCGCACACCTTGCCCAGACCGGCGCCCTTGAGGAAGGACGTTGGGTGGAGCATCTCCTGCATACCGGGGCCGCCGGCTGGGCCCTCGTAGCGGATGACCACGACTTCACCGGGCTGGACCTCGCGGTTGAGGATCATGGACACCGCCTGCTCCTGGGAGTCAACCACGCGGGCGGGGCCGGAGAACTCCCAGAGTTCTTGTTCCACACCGGCGGTTTTCAAAACGGCGCCGTCCTCAGCGAGGTTGCCGCGCAGGACCACCAGGCCGCCGTCGGAGCTGAACGGGTGGGCAATGTCGTGGATCACGCCGTTGACCGGGTCCGTATCCAGGGAATCCCAGCGGTTGGATTGGGAGAACGCTTCGGTGGAGCGGACTCCACCCGGCGCGGCGAGGAACAGCTCGCGGGCGTCGTCGATAGCCTTGCCGCCGCGGATGTCCCAGTCATCGAGCCACTCTTGGAGGCTGCGGTAGGCCACGGAGTGAACATCAGTGTTGAGCAGGCCCGCGCGGTTCAGCTCACCCAAGATGGCGGGGATTCCGCCGGCGCGGTGGACGTCTTCCATGTGGGCAGTGCCGTTCGGTGCCACCTTGGACAGGCACGGGACCTCGTGGGACAGCTCATCAATGTCTTTGAGATCAAAGTCGATTTCGCCCTCCTGCGCCGCGGCGAGGGTGTGCAGAATCGTGTTGGAGGACCCACCCATGGCCATATCCAGGGCCATGGCGTTGCGGAACGCGTCGCGGGTAGCGATGTTGCGCGGCAGAACGGACTCGTCGCCCTCACCGTAGTAACGCTTTGCTGCGTCCATGACCGCGTGACCGGCGCGCTCAAACAGGGCGCGGCGCGCGGTGTGGGTCGCCAGCGTGGAGCCGTTGCCCGGAAGGGAGAGACCAAGGGCCTCGGTGAGACAGTTCATCGAGTTCGCGGTGAACATACCGGAGCAGGAACCGCAGGTGGGGCAAGCAGATTCGACGATGCGATCAAGGTCTTCATCGCTCACCGCGTCGTTGGCGGAGTGGGCGATAGCGTCGATCAGGTTGGTCTTCTTTTCCCCCGACTGGGCAACGCCGTCAACAACGACGGCCTTTCCGGCCTCCATCGGGCCGCCGGAGACGAACACGGCCGGGATGTTCAGGCGCATCGCGGCGTTCAGCATGCCTGGCGTGATCTTGTCGCAGTTGGAAATGCACACCATTGCGTCCACGGTGTGGGCGTTGATCATGTACTCCACCGAATCCGCGATGATTTCACGCGAGGGCAGGGAGTAGAGCATGCCGCTGTGGCCCATCGCGATGCCGTCGTCCACGGCGATGGTGTTGAACTCTTTGGGGATTCCGCCGGCTTCGCGCACCGCGTCGGCCACGATGTCGCCCACGTTCTTCAGGTGGACGTGGCCCGGCACAAACTGAGTGTAGGAGTTAACAATCGCTACGATCGGGCGGCCGAACTCGTTGTCCTTCGTGCCCGTGGCCTTCCACAGGGCGCGGGCGCCGGCGGCCTGCCTACCGACGGTGGTGACTCGGGATCGAAGCGGAATCGCGTTGGACACAGAGGTCACTCCTTAATCGTTGTTGCTTTGGTTCGTGGCTGTAGTGTTGCTGCTTTTCGGAGCAGTGCTGCTCTTGTCAGTGCTGCTCTTGGTGCTATTCTCGTCGCCGCTGGCTCGGCCAGTGGCAGCGAGGTGGCGTTCGTATTCCTCTTTGGTCATGAGTACGCCGTCGCCGTTGTGATCAATGACTTCGATCATGCCGTCGGCGGCTTCCGCGGCGCCGGTGATCACGTCGGTGATGCGCCCGTTGGAGGCTTCGGAGAGCTCCGGCAGGGAATTGAACGTGACCCCGGGCATGGGGTACTGCGCGCCGGTTGTAGTGGTGGCGTTCGCGCTCGCGCGGCTAAAGCTCACGCCCTCAAAATCGTCCCAGTCAATGTGGACGTTCTTTTTGAACAGGTATGTGATGTCCACACCGGCGTCGCTCACGTGGGTTTTCGCCGTGAAAACCCAGATGATGAACAGCACCGGGAAGATCAGAATCCACCCGAGGTATAACGGCGCCCAGGAAATCCCGATCAGCGCCATTCCGACCATGAAGAACACCGCCACCAGGTGCGTTCGGTCCGGCGCAAAGGTGCGTCCTTCCGTGTGTGCAGCAGGCGTGTCCGTCGAAGTCATGGGTGTCATGCTATAGGAGACCTGCGGTACGGGCCTATTCGCGGTGGCGAATCGGGGAGCTAAACCTACTGATTCTGATTGACTTGGGGGTTTACCTGCTGCGGGATCTGGTTCTGGCCCGCGCCGCCAGCGGGGTCCTGCGACTGGTTTTGGGGCTGGTTTTGCTGGTTCTGCTGATTCTGCTGATTCTGCTGGTTTTGCTGTTGGTTCGGTTGCTGCTGGTTTTGGGGCTGGTTCTGCTGGTTCTGCTGTTGGTTCGGTTGTTGTTGGTTCTGGGGCTGGTTCTGCTGGTTGTACCCGTTGTTAGCCCCACTGTTGGTCCCATTGTTGTTCCCACTGTTGGCGCCGCTGTTTTGGCGGCCGTCAGGGTAGTTGCCGGTGGTCGGCGGGTATTGGGACACGACGGGTTCCGCGGGGGCGGTGTTCGCTGGCTCCGATTCGGGTAGCGGTTCGGGAGCCTCCGTCGAGCTTTGTGTGCGTGGGGGAGCAAGTACGCCTGCGCCTTCCTCGGCGTCGGAGTACATCAGCCCGCGCAGAATCAAAAGGCCAACGAACGTCACCAGCAGACCCATCGTTGAGGCGCGCACGCGCCCACCCAGCGTCGCAAAGCGTCGGGTGCTCGTTGGTTGCGGTGTTTCCTCGTGCGGCTCACCATCCGGGCTGAACGCGGCGGTCTCCGGGGATTCTTCCGCGTCGCGTGCCGCTTCGTCTTCACTGCGCGGCGAGCTCTTGCGGGCTGCCGGATCGGCGCCTGGACCGTCGTTGTAGGGCACCGGCTGCTGCTTGTCCTGCGCGGAGAGTTCTTCCAGCTCCTTGATCTCGCGGTTCTCAAAGTAATTGCCGTTGTTGCGCGCAAACACCGGGCGGAAGTACTCCGTCGGGGTGTCTTCCTTCGACACCTTCGAGTCGTCGGCGCGGCTCACCACCCGCGCGAGTTCAGGGGAGCCTTCATCGCTTATCGACGACTCCTTAACAGCTACTCCGGCCAACGCCTGATCCAGATCGTCGACAAGCGTGCCATCGACCGTCGTGGCGGAGCCGTATTCCTCCCAGAATTCGTCGAGGACCGCGACGCGGATGGCGCGCTCGGCGGCCCACTGGTCACCAGGCTTGACGCGGATCATGATGCGCATGTCCACGGTCCACGGCATGCCCACGGTGGCGGGTGGGTTAACGTCAAGTGCCGGTTGAACAATGAGGTCGCCGACGAGCGTTTCGTTGATTTCTGGATCTGCGATGGCCTTGCGTGCCGCGCGCTCGGTGCGGGCAAGGACTTCCTCGGCGCTGCGCGAACCAAGCAGAGGAACCGGGATGATGACCAGCGCGCGTGACCATACGTTGGAGGCGTTAATGCACACCGCGGCGGTGGAGTTGGGGATGGTCACCGTCGAGTGATCCATTTGGCGAATTTGGGTCGAGCGCATGGTGATCTGGATGACATCGCCGGTCACGTCCACGCCGGAGCCTTGGAACGAGACCCAGTCGCCAACGCCGTACTGCTTTTCGGTCAGGATGAAAAAGCCTGCCAGGAAGTCCGCGATGATGGACTGTGCACCGAAACCGATGGCGGCAGAGACAACAGTGGCCGGGATCGCTGCGCCGGCGAGAGAGAAGCCGAGCTGCTGCAGGAAGAACACCAGCACAATGAAGAAGGCAACGACCTGGCCGAGGTACACGACCACGCCGGTAATGGCCAGCCTGGATTTCGCGTCATCGGAGTCTACGCTGTTTTGAACGTTGCGCTCCATCATCCGGTTGACCAAACGGCCAGCGCGCGGAATGAGCAAAGCGATGACTATGAGGATGGCGATGTTCACACCCGTGTCGGCTAACCAGCGCCACAGGTGATCCAAGAGGAGGGAAAAAGGCATAATGCGCTACAGCATAACGCCTTCTGCCTGGAAAAACACTGTAGTGATCCTTCCGGCTTGCGGGGAGGAAAAGCATAGGCACGGCCCAATCGTGCCCTATATATGAGGGTTTCTTGCTGGCTTGTGTATTATTTACGCCGTGATCATTTTCGACCTAGTAGCAGTACAGTCGCGGCGCGTGCCGTAGCGGCTACACCTAGTCGGAAACCACAACGCGCCCTCGACAGCACGGACAGTGACTGGCCGGGGGTTTCTTTGTACAGTCCCTACCTCAGGAGCATGTAGACGGTGTCAGCGGATACGAAGCACGATAAAAAGGACAAGCCGGCCAAGCACGGCAAGGGTCCCAAGATCTCTGAGCGCATGACGGGCGCGGACGCGATTGTCCGCAGCCTCGAAGCCCTGGACGTAGACCTCATCTTCGGTCTACCTGGCGGCGCTGTCTTGCCGCTGTATGACGCGTTGTACAACGCGGAGAAACTCCGCCACGTGCTCGTACGCCATGAGCAGGGCGCTGGCCACGCTGCGGTGGGCTACGCCCAAGCCTCCGGCAAGGTCGGCGTGTGCCTGGCAACGTCTGGCCCGGGCGCGACGAACCTGGTCACGGCGATCGCCGATGCCTACCTTGATTCCGTGCCGATCGTTGCCATCACCGGCCAGGTTGGTTCCTCGCTGCTGGGCACCGATGCCTTCCAGGAGGCAGACATCCGCGGTATCACGATGCCGATTACAAAGCACAACATCATGGTCAAGGAACCGGAGATGATCCCGGTTGCCTTGGCAGCCGCATTCCACATCGCTTCCACCGGCCGCCCCGGCCCGGTTCTGGTGGACTTCCCTAAAGATGTCCAGAACGCTGAGTTTGATTTCGAGTGGCCACCCGTCGTGGACCTGCCCGGCTACAAGCCGACGATCAAGCCGCACAACCGCCAGATCGCGCAGGCCGCCAAGATGATCGCTGAGGCGGAGCGTCCCGTGATCTACGCCGGCGGCGGCATCATTAAAGCGGGCGCGCACAAGGAACTCCTCGAGTTCGCTGAGCTCACCGGTGTTCCCGTGGTGACCACTTTGATGGCGCTTGGCGCTTTCCCGTGCGGCCACCCGCTGAACATGGGTATGCCGGGTATGCACGGAACGGTTCCCGCTGTTGCCGCGCTGCAGAAGGCCGATCTGCTCATCACCATCGGCGCGCGTTTCGACGACCGCGTTACCGGCGACCCGGAGCACTTCGCGCCGGATGCAAAGGTGATCCACGCGGACATCGACCCGGCAGAAGTGGGCAAGATCCGCAACGCCGAGTGCCCGATCGTCGGCGATGCCCGCGAGGTTCTACGGGACCTGCTTCACTCCTTCAAACACTCCAAGAAGCTCCACAAACCGGAGATCGGCCCGTGGATGGAATACCTCGGTGACCTGTGCCGCCGCTTCCCGCGCGGCTACGAGGCCCAGTCGGACGGGTCGCTGTCCCCGCAGTTCGTCATTGAGACCCTGTCCAAAGAAGCTGGCCCTGAGGCCGTCTACGTCGCTGGTGTTGGCCAGCACCAAATGTGGGCCGCCCAGTTCATCGACTTTGAACACCCACGCACCTGGCTCAACTCCGGTGGCCTGGGCACGATGGGCTACTCCGTGCCCGCCGCACTCGGCGCGAAGGCCGCCTGCCCGGAGAAAGAAGTCTGGGCCATCGACGGTGATGGTTGCTTCCAGATGACCAACCAGGAAATCACCACCGCCGCGGTCGAGGGATTCCCCATCAAGATCGCCCTGATCAACAACGGCAACCTGGGCATGGTGCGCCAGTGGCAGACGCTGTTCTACGACGGCAACTACTCCCACACCAAGCTCCACCAAGACAGCAGCTACATCCCGGACTTCCTCCAGCTTTCGGAGGCACTCGGCGCCGTCGCAATCCGCGTCACCAAAGAAGAGGAAGTCTTGCCCGCAATTCAGCGCGCTCGCGAGATCAACGACAAGCCTGTCGTCATCGACTTCGTCGTGGGCGAAGACGCCCAGGTCTGGCCGATGATCTCCGCCGGAAGCTCGAACTCTGAAATCCAGTACGCGCGCGATTTGCGCCCGCTTTTCGACGAAGAGACCCAAGCCGGCGAAGAACCCGCCGAAATCCACAAGTCCGTCCAGGACGCCAGCGATGAGCCCGGCTTGACCGACGCAGCCGACGCAGCCGACGCACACACCACTGACAGCGACAAGTAGGGGAGAAGAGCAATGTACGCAGAACAACAACACGATGACGTCACGCGCTCCGTCCTTTCGGTGCTGGTCGAAGACGTCGACGGCATCATCACGCGCGTGACCGCGATGTTCACCCGCCGCGGATTTAACCTGGTATCCCTAGTCTCCGCAAAAACGGAGACCCCAGGGATCGCGCGCCTGACCGTGGTGGTGGATGCCTCCGAGCACGCTATCGAGCAGATCACCAAACAGCTGAACAAACTCGTCCAGGTGCTCAAGGTCCTTCGCCTCGATGAGGAAAGCACGATCGCCCGGTCGATGCTTCTAGTCAAGGTCAACGCGAACAACTCCAACCGCCCCCAGGTGGTCGACGCAGCCAACATTTTCCGTGCCCGCGTCGTGGATGTTGCCCCGGATTCCGTGGTCATTGAGGCCACCGGTACAACCAGCAAGCTCTACGCGTTCCTCGATGTGCTCGAGCCGTTCGGCATCCGCGAGTACGTCCAGTCCGGTCGCGTAGCACTCAGCCGCGGCGCCAAGACCCTGTCCCCTGGCAAGTAACCCGTGCTGGCATAATCGATTACCGTTCAACGAACCGAAACAAGGAGAACCCCTCTCATGGCTATTGAAGTCTTCTACGACGACGATGCAGATCTGTCCATCATCCAGGGCCGCAAGGTGGCCATCATCGGCTACGGCTCCCAGGGCCACGCTCACGCACAGAACCTGCGCGAGTCCGGCGTTGAGGTAGTCATTGGTCTGCGTGAGGGCTCTAAGTCCGCAGAGAAGGCCAAGGAAGCTGGCTTCGATGTCAAGACCAACGCTGACGCTGCAGCGTGGGCCGACGTGATCATGCTCCTGGCTCCGGATACCTCCCAGGCAGAGATCTTCACCAACGACATTGAGCCGAACCTCAACGAGGGTGACGCCCTGTTCTTCGGCCACGGCCTGAACATCCACTTCAAGCTCATCGAGCCGGCCGACAACATCATTGTCGGCATGGTTGCGCCGAAGGGCCCGGGCCACCTGGTTCGCCGCACCTTCGTCGACGGCAAGGGCGTTCCGTGCCTGATTGCCGTTGAGCAGGACCCGCAGGGCAACGGCCAGGCACTGGCTCTGTCCTACGCCGCCGCAATCGGTGGTGCTCGCGCCGGCGTCATCCCGACCACCTTCGAGGCAGAGACCGTCACCGACCTCTTCGGTGAGCAGGCTGTTCTGTGCGGTGGCCTGGAAGAGCTGATCATGAACGGCTTCGACGTTCTGACCGAGGCTGGCTACGAGCCGGAGATGGCCTACTTCGAGTGCCTGCACGAGCTGAAGCTCATCGTCGACCTGATCTACGAAGGCGGCATCGGCAACATGAACTACTCCGTGTCCGACACCGCTGAGTTCGGTGGCTACCTCTCCGGCCCGCGCGTTGTCGACGAGGGCTCCAAGGAGCGCATGCGCGAAGTCCTCAAGGACATCCAGTCCGGCGAGTTCACCCGCCGCCTGGTCGCCAACGTCGAAGGCGGCAACAAGGAACTCGAGGGCCTTCGCGACGACATTGCTAAGCACCCGATCGAGACCACCGGCGCGAAGCTGCGCGACATGATGAGCTGGGTGAAGAACCCGCTCGACGACACCGCTCACTAAACCCAGCTGGCCCAAATCAAAAAATTGGCCCGAACCGGTAGATTCGCCGGTTTCGGGCCAATTCTTCTTTTATCGGCTTCCCGCTGCCCCGGGGTCTGTGAAAACGTTTAATGATTTCCCGCTGCAAGGAAAACTGACCTGGGAAAACGAGGGTTTGGCGCGAGCAAAACGCAAACGTTTTCACAGAGCGTCATGGGGTAAGGTCAGCTCGGCTACTTGACGTCCTGTTCCTTGATCGGCGTCTGCGCCTGATCCTGGACGACGAGCTTGTTGATCTTGTCGCCCCATGCCGGCGGGTTGTTCTTCAGGGCGTCACCGAACAGGGTTGCCAGGGTGGAGGCGTCGCCGAGGCCCTCGTTGGCCTCAGTGTTGAGGTTCGTGGTGAGGAACAGGGTGCCGTCTTCCACGGTGACCGCACGGACGCTGGCGCCAGCGGTCGGTGCGTTCGGATCTTCGGCGGCGTCGCCGAACTGCTGGGTGAGGCCCAAGCCGAGGACATCCTTCGCCCACTCGTCGAGCTCGGTCTGGTTGATGCCGGCACCGGTGGTGGCGCCGTCTTGGCTGTCGGCTGAAGCTTCGTCGCTAGGCGTAACAGTGTTAGTGACAGTTTCGCTTTCCGTGGCCTCCACAGAGCTGGTTTCGGTGGCGGTGCCATCGGTTGCGTCGTCGTTGGAGCACGCGCTCAGGCCAGCAAGTGCTAGGGCAGCAGCAGCGGTTGTTGCGATGATCTTTGTGTTCTTCATTGTGTGTCCTTCTTTTTGTCGGTATTTATCGGTATTTGTCGTCGATCGGCACGGCGAAAGAGGGGCGCCGCAGATTGCTTCTCAAGCTGGGGGATAATGTGCAATGCCCCGCACCCGATGACGGGGTACGGGGCGAATAGCAAGCGGAGCCGCGCCGTGATTAGGCGCTAGGCCGCGGGCTTTGGCCAAGTATTACTGGACCGGAGCCTCAGCGGGAGCTTCCTCGACCGGAGCAGCCGGGTTCTCGGCAGGAGCCTCAACCGGTTCTGCGTCTTCAGCCGGTGCTTCGCCCTCAGCCGGGGTAGCAGGCTCAGCCGGAGCAACAGTCTCTTCCTCAGTGACCTGGACGGTGGAGGTGCCGGTGATGGACTCCTCGGTGACGGTCTCGGTGTTGTCGGACTCGCCGTTGTTGTTGTTCATCAGGGAGTAGATCAGGAAGCCGAGCAGCAGCAGAGCCAGAAGGCCGAGCAGCCACTTCCACCAGCCGCCGTTGTTGTCGCTCTCCTCGGCAACGGTGGAGCCGCCGGTGGTTGCCGTGCGGGACTCGGTGCGCTCAACGGGCTCGACACGCTCAACGCGGGTCTCCGGGTCGCGGATAACTTCGTCGTTGTTAACGCGCTCGCCGTGGCCGATGCGGTCAGCGCCGTCAACGTCCAGGTTGTCAAGGTTGTCGAGGTTCGGGTCCTGCGGATCGCGGGGGATGCGGTTGTCAGCCATTGTTATGAGCCTTTCTAAATAATTTGTTCGTTTGAACGTCAGGTGCACCAAGTCGGTGCAACACTGAAGCCACAGTAACAACGTTCACGGGTCCACTATCGCGGCGTGTCGTTCCGCAACCACGTCGGGGACGTCCATGGCGGCGGTGTTTTCGCAGCGCAATGCCGCAATCGACACGAAGCACGTTTTCAATACGTTGTCATTAAGAGCCAAAGTGTCATAGAATAGTGACCATGACTGAACACAATTACGCGTCGAGAAGCCAGGGGAGAGGTCGTCGGGCCGCTCACGGGAATGGGCACGGGCATGGTCATGCCCACGGCAATGGACGCGATCATGCCCACGGCAATGGACGCGATCATGCCCACGATCATGACGCGCCGATGTGGGCGCTGGGCACGGCGCTGGCGATTACGGCGGTGGTGTTCGTGGCGGAGCTGGTCGGTGGCTGGCTGTCGGGTTCGATGGCGCTGATGGCGGATGCGATGCACATGTTGTCGGATTCAACGTCGTTGGCAATTGCGTTTATAGCGGTGTTCATCGGTTCCCGGGTGAGGTCGGCGCGGGCAACCTATGGTTACCGCAGGGTTGAGGTGCTTGCGGCGGCGCTGAACGCGGCGACGGTGCTGCTGGTGTCGGTATGGATTGTGTACCAGGCTTTCGGGCGGTTTGGTGCGGGCGCGGAAGTGGACACGCGCACGATGATCATCGTCGCGGTGGTCGGTCTGATCGCTAACGTCGCGTCCGCGTGGGTGCTAAACGCGCAGCGGGAAAAATCGCTCAACGTCGAAGGCGCTTTCCTGCATGTGATAGTGGACCTTTTCGGGTCGGTTGCGGTGATCATCGCTGGTGGGGTGATTGCGCTCACTGGCTGGCAGGTAGCGGATGTCATCGCTTCGCTTTTGATTGCGGCACTGGTGGTGCCGCGTGCATGGCAATTGCTGAAGTCGTCGACAAGCGTGTTGCTCGAGCAGGTACCTGAGGGCATTGACCCGCGCCAGGTGCAAGAAGAGCTGGAAGGGCTAAGCGGGGTCGAGGCCGTGCATGATCTCCACCTGTGGTCAACCAACGGGAGTGACGCGTTGTGCACCGCGCACTTGATTACCCGGCTCGCTGAGCCATTTAGGCTGCTTGACCTAGCGCAAGAGCGGCTCACCGCCTTAGGAATCGCCCACGCGACGATTCAGATCGAGCGCCCAGAGCACTCCGCGCACGAGACGTTCTGCGAGCCTGGCCAGTAGACCTTAGAGTTGGTGCCATGGCTTTCACCACGCCGAGTTACTCACTGACAGATCTCTTTACGCGCGCGGAGCGGGGCGAACTTCAGCTCCCGGATTTTCAAAGGGGATACATCTGGGATGTTGATCGCACGCGAGCGCTGATTTCCACCGTGCTGCGTGGCTACCCCGTCGGCGCGTTCTTGGCGCTGGACACGCGTGGGGTGGAGCCACGGTTCAGGCCGCGGCCCCTACCGGGCGCCCCCAGTACGGACGCGGAGCCAGGGCTTTTGCTTCTCGACGGTCACCATAGGCTCGCATCCCTGTACCGCGCGTTCCGTGGCGATGGCTTGGTGGACGTGCTTGACTTCCGCGGCGGGCGCATCAAGCGTCACTTTTACGTGGACGTGGCTGCGGCGGTGTCGACGGACCCGATGCCGGAGGAAGCCGTTTTCGCGGTGGATACGGATGGGATCGTGCGGTCCCACTTCGGGCCGGAGATTGAGGGCGGGCTGTTTGACCGTGAGGCGATGATCCGCCACCGCGTGGTGCCTGTGAATTCCTTGCTGGGGGACAAGGGTTCGGACTTGTTGTTCGACATGGCAGCGGCATGCAGTGATGCGCAGCTGCGTGAGCAGATCAAGGAATTCCACAACCGTATCGTGCGACCGCTGGCCGGATACACCATTCCGGTGACGCGCTTGGACCGCCGGACGTCCCAGATCGGTGTGGGCCAGGTCTTTGCGCAGGCCAATAGTGCCGGGGTCAAGATGGACGTCTTTGAGCTGCTCACCGCCAGCTTCGCGTTGGAGGACCCGCAGTTCATCCTCCTGGATCACTGGGAAGCCATTGCGAAGGAGCTCTACGCCCGACCCGCGCTGGCGAAGATCGACAGGATTGATTTCCTGCGCGCGGTCTCGCTTCTGGTGAGCAGTAGTAATGGCCCGGCGCGTGGTCACCGCGGTGACATCTTGAATCTTAAGCTGGGGGATTACCTGTGGGCAGCAGACCGGATGCGTGATGCGTTCATCCAGGCCGCGGAGTTTTTGGAGGAGCGCTGCATTTTCACGGTGGAGCAGGTGCCGTACACGGCGCAGCTCGTTCCACTGGCGGTCATTCTTGCCCGTTTGACGGATGCTGGTGTGTTGACTGGGGACGACACCACGGCGATTGACCGTGTCAACTGCTGGTTCTGGAGCGGCGTGTTTGGGGAGCTCTACGGGGCGCACGCGCCGTCGATACGCGCGGGCACAGACGTGGACCAGGTCACGGACTGGGCGGTGGGACAAACCGAGGATGTGCCGAAGACGATCCAGGATGCGGAGTGCACCACGGAGAGCCTGTTTAGCGCTGATGAGGATTCGGGGATCTACCGCGGGTTGTTCGCGCTGCTCATGGCGCGCGGCGCGCTGGATTGGCGCACGGGTAAGGCTTTTGACGCCGCGACGGTGGATGAGCTCGAACCCGGCTTCTACCCGGTGTTCCCGCCGCAGTTCTGCCACGCCAACGGCGTGGATGATCGCCTAGCGCATTCCGTGTTGAACCGCACGCCTTTGGGGCGCCGGACCGAAGCGGTGATGGAAGGCGGCGACCCGAAGCGCTACCTGTCGCGCCTCCAGTCGAAGGCGATCATGGAGGATGAGGAATTTGATTCACTGCTTTCCACGCACGAGCTTGTGCCCGAATACCTGTTTAGTTCCAACTGGCAGGCGTTTTTCGACGATCGCCTGACGCGTTTCCGCGGGATGATCGAATACGCAATGGACAAGCCGGTGCGCTAGTCTTTGCAGGGTATCAACCCGATCGCATTAAACACGCTAATTTTAAGGAGTGGATCGAAGTGTCCAAACCCGTCGTCCTTATCGCTGACAAGCTTGCGCAATCTACAGTTGACGCGCTCGGTTCTGAAGTGGAGGTGCGTTGGGTAGACGGTCCGAACCGCCCCGAGCTGCTCGCCGCAGTACCGGAGGCGGATGCGCTTCTGGTTCGCTCTGCGACGACCGTCGATAAGGAAGTGCTTGAAGCCGCTCCGAACTTGAAGATCGTGGGCCGCGCGGGCGTGGGTCTGGACAACGTGGACATTGAGACCGCGACTGAACGTGGCGTGATGGTTGTCAACGCCCCGACCTCCAACATCCACTCCGCATGTGAGCACGCGATCGCTCTGCTGCTGGCCACCGCGCGCCAGATCCCGGCGGCTGATGCGACTCTGCGCGACGGCGAGTGGAAGCGCTCCTCGTTCAAGGGTGTGGAGATCTTTGGCAAGACGATCGGCATCGTTGGCTTCGGTCACATCGGCCAGCTTTTCGCCCAGCGCCTGGCTGCGTTTGAGACCACGATCATCGCGTACGACCCCTACGCGAACCCGGCTCGTGCCGCACAAATGGGCGTCGAGCTCGTGGAGCTGGAAGAGCTTGTTTCCCGCGCTGACTTCGTGACCATCCACCTGCCCAAGACCAAAGAGACGCAGGGCATGTTCAATGCTGAGCTGCTGGCGAAGGCGAAGGAAGGCCAGATCATCATCAACGCTGCGCGTGGCGGGCTTGTCGACGAGCAGGCGCTTGCCGACGCGATTACCAACGGCCCGATCCGTGGCGCTGGTTTCGATGTCTACGCTTCCGAGCCGTGCACCGATTCGCCGCTGTTCGCCCTGGATGAGGTCGTTGTGACCCCGCACCTGGGTGCGTCCACGGCTGAAGCGCAGGACCGTGCGGGTACGGACGTTGCGTACTCCGTGCTCAAGGCACTGGCTGGCGAGTTCGTTCCGGACGCTGTCAACGTCGTTGGTGGCCAGGTCGGTGAGGAAGTCGCATCCTGGCTGGATCTGTCCCGCAAGCTCGGCCTGGTTGCCGGCAAGCTGCTGGAGGAGGCTCCGGTGTCCGTTCGCGTGACCGCACGCGGCGAGCTGTCTACGGAAGAGACTGACACCCTCACCCTGTCCGCTGTGCGCGGCCTGTTCTCCGGCATCGTGGAGGAGCCGGTGACCTTTGTCAACGCGCCGGCAATTGCCAAAGCCCGCGGCCTTGAGGTTGATTCCGCGAAGTCCAGCGAGTCCCGCGACCACCGTTCCTCGCTTGAGGTGCAGGTTGCGTCCGCTACCGGCGACACCGTGACGCTGGAGGGCGCCCTGACCGGCACGGAGCGCGTGGAGAAGTTTGTCCGCCTCGGCGGCCGTGGCCTGGATATGCGTGCCGAGGGCCGCAACCTCTTCCTCAGCTACACCGACAAGCCGGGCGCTCTGGGCGAGGTCGGCTCCAAGCTGGGCCAGGCTGGCATCAACATTGAGGCTGCAGCCCTGACCCAGGCGTCCAAGGGCGACGGCGCGTACCTGATCCTGCGCGTTGAGTCCGAGATTCCGGCTAACCTGGAAGAGCAGATCGCCGCCTCCATCGACGCGAAGAGCCACCAGCTCGACCTGGATTAATCCGCTGATTCTGATTTGTTAATCCGCTGATTCCGACTTACGGCCTGCCCGCGAACGGCAGGCCGTTTTTCGTACCCTGAAGGGACTTGTGAATATAATTCAGCCAATATGACCTAAAACACTCTTTTCGTAACCAAAATCATGTGAAGATTACCGCGACCACACGATGAACAATCGAACATGAAGGGGTACGAATGAGCACAGCTGTCAATGACGCTCGCACGCCATCGTCCGGTGATGAACCGGACGTAGTGCCGCGTGAGCGCTTAGAAGTCACGGTAACGCCCGATGGCGTTGAACACGTCGTTGGCGTGAAGCCCGCGAAAATCATCGGTACAACCGAGCGCATCGTCATCGGAATTCTTTCGGTCCTTGGCGCGTTTGGGTGGGGCGCGATCGCTTTGAACCGCGGGGAGACCATCAACTCAGTGTGGCTGGTCCTCGCCGCGATTGGTACCTATGCAATCGGCTTCTCCTTGTATGCGCGGTTGATTGAGTACAAGGTGGTCAAGCCGCGTAACACCCGGGCGACTCCTGCGGAGTACGTCGATGACGGCACGGACTTCGTGCCCACGGACCGCCGGGTGCTTTTTGGACACCACTTCGCAGCGATCGCCGGTGCGGGCCCGCTGGTGGGTCCGGTGATGGCCTCGCAAATGGGCTACTTGCCCGGCACGCTCTGGATCATCATCGGTGTGGTCATCGCCGGTGCGGTGCAGGACTATCTGGTGCTCACGATCTCCTCTCGTCGTAAAGGTCGCTCGCTGGGCCAGATGATTACAGATGAAGTGGGCAAGGTTGGCGGCTTCGCCGGCACCCTGGCCACGATGATGATCATGGTGATTGTGATCGCCGTGCTCGCGCTCGTGGTGGTCAACGCCTTGGCCGAATCCCCGTGGGGTGTGTTCTCGATCGCGATGACCATTCCGATTGCCCTGTTCATGGGCGTCTATACCCGTTTCTTCCGCCCGGGTCACGTCGCGGAAGTGTCTCTGATTGGCTTCGTGCTGTTGATGGCCTCGATCATTGGCGGCGGCTACGTAGCGGAGACCAGTTGGGGTGCGGACGTGTTCACGCTGTCGAAGACAACGCTGGCCATCTGCGTGCTGGTCTACGGCGTCATCGCTGCGGCGCTGCCGGTGTGGCTGCTGCTTGCACCGCGTGATTACCTCTCCACCTTCATGAAGGTCGGCGTGATCGTCATGCTGGCTATTGCGATCCTGATTGACCGCCCAGAGATTAAGATGCCTGCGGTCACCGAGTTCGCGCGCAACGGTGAGGGACCGGTGTTTTCCGGAAACCTTTTCCCGTTCCTTTTCATCACTATTGCCTGCGGCGCGCTGTCTGGTTTCCACGCTTTAATCTCCTCCGGAACCACGCCGAAGCTCATGGAGAAAGAAACCCATGCCCGCGTCATCGGATACGGCTCCATGCTCATGGAATCATTCGTGGCCGTCATGGCTCTGATTACCGCAACCATCCTGGATCCGCACCTTTACTTTGCGGTGAACTCCCCGGCGGGCCTGACGCAGAAAAGCCCGGATACTGCCGCGGAGTTTGTCAACGGCCTCCCGATCCCCGGTGACGGGATTACGGCTTCGGAGCTGACGTCGATGGCGCAGGCCATTGGCGAAGAGACCGTGATTTCCAAGACCGGTGGCGCGCCAACGTTCGCGATGGGTATGTCGCAAATCATGACGGACGTCATCGGTCACCCGGGTCTGCAGGCCTTCTGGTACCACTTCGCCATCATGTTTGAGGCGCTGTTCATCCTCACCGCCATCGATGCCGGCACCCGCGTGGCCCGTTTCATGATGGGCGACATTTTGGGCACCGTTCCTGGTCTGAGCAAGTTCAAGGATCCCTCCTGGCGCGTCGGCGGTTGGATTGCAACTCTGGCCGTGTGTGCGATGTGGGGTGCCATCTTGGTGATGGGTGTTTCTGACCCGCTGGGCGGCATCAACGTGCTGTTCCCGCTGTTCGGCATCGCCAACCAGCTGCTCGCTGCGATGGCACTGTGTCTGATCACCGCGGTCGTGTTCAAGAAGGGGTTATTCAAGTGGGCATGGATTCCGCTCATCCCGCTGGTCTGGGACCTGGTGGTTACCATGACCGCCTCCTGGCAGAAGATCTTCAGCGACAACCCCGCGATCGGCTACTTCGCGCAAAACGCCGCCTTCAAGGACGCCCGCGCACAAGGTCTGCAGGAGTTCAAGACAGCTAAGACTCCGGAAGAAATCGACATTGTCATCCGCAACACGATGATCCAGGGATGGTTGTCTGTATTCTTCGCCGTGCTCGTGCTCGTCGTCGTCATCGCCACAGTCGTCGTGTGCCTCAAGGCCATCCGCGCTCACTCCGCGGGCCACCCGCCCCAACTTTCTGAGGAAGAGCCGATCCCGTCGACGTTGTTCATCCCGCGAGGCCTCGTCGCAACGCGCGAAGAGAAGGCGGTTGCCAAGGCCTACGGGCTTGATCTCGCGTCCTCTGGGGGGCACTGATGGCACTTCGCTTATCGACGGCACCCCAGCCGCGAACAACCACCCGTCATGCCCGGGGCTGGGCGAGCGCTACCGTCAAAGTGCTGGCTTCCGTGCGGTGGTACGTCAAGGAACTGATGGGGGACAATGATTACGCGAAGTACTGCGATCACTTCCGCGCACACCACCCGGGAGAGGAACCGCTGAGCGAGCGCGAGTTCTGGAAGGCACGCTGGGCGCACCAGGACGCGAATCCACAGGGGCGCTGCTGCTAGGCTCGCACTCATGTCAAACGCCTTAAAAATTGCTGTCATTGCCGGCGACGGCATCGGACCCGAGGTCATGGAAGAAGGCCTTCGTGTCCTTCGTGCCGTCCGGAACGATGTGGAGTTCACGGACTACGACCTCGGCGCGCGCCGTTACCTGCGCAACGGGGAGCTGCTTACTGACGATGACTTGGCGAGCCTCCGTGAGCATGACGCGATCCTGCTGGGCGCCATCGGTGATCCGGATCGCGTCGCGCCAGGCGTTTTAGAGCGTGGGCTGCTGCTGCCCCTGCGCTTCAAGCTTGACCACTTTGTCAACCTGCGCCCGTCCAAGTTGTACCCGACGGCCGTGAGCCCGTTGGCGAATCCGGGCGACATTGATTTCGTGGTGGTCCGTGAAGGCACCGAGGGCCTGTACTGCGGCAACGGAGGCACGTTGCGCCAGGGCACCCCGCACGAGGTTGCTAGCGAGGTCTCCCAGAACACCCGCTTTGGCGTGGAGCGCCTAGTGCGCCACGGTTTTGCAACCGCCATGGCGCGGCGTAAGAAGCTCACGCTCGTGCACAAGACCAACGTGCTGGTGAACGCCGGTGGCTTGTGGCAGAACACCGTCGATGACGTGGCAAAGGAATTCCCGGAGGTCGAGGTGGATTACAACCACATCGATGCCGCCACCATCTACATGGTGACGGACCCTGGCCGCTACGACGTGATTGTGACGGACAACCTCTTCGGCGACATCCTCACCGATCTCGCTGGTGCCGTTGCAGGCGGCGTGGGCCAGGCGTGCTCCGGCAACATCGACGCTTCGCGCGCCAACCCGTCTATGTTTGAGCCGGTTCACGGTTCCGCACCGGATATCGCGGGCAAGGGCATCGCAGACCCGACCGCGATGATTCTTTCCGTTGCGATGATGCTTCGCTGGCTTAACGACGAATCCAATGCCGTGCGCATCGAGGACGCTGTGTCGGCTGACGTGTCCGAACGCGGCGGGGAGCCGATCTCCACGACCGAGGTCGGCCAACGCATTGCATCTAGGCTCGCGTAATGGACTCCGTTCCCAGCGCTAGCCCACACCCGACGCCTAGCCCACGGACCACGCCCGGCAGTGCGTCGTCGCGCCGCGATAAAGCCCGCGCCTTGCTGGCGGGCATGACGGCGGCGGGGCTGTTGTCGGCGGCTACAACAGCAGCGACGGGGACATCGCTGACGGAATCCTTGGGGCTCTCCGGGACACGCGGTTCAGCGCAGTCAACCGCCAGTGATGACAAGGTCGCGCGCGGCAGCGAAGTCATCGCTGATGCGGACGGCTCTGGCGTTGAGGTCTCGCAGCGCTTCTTCGAATCCTCAGACACGGTCGTTGTGTCATCCCCGGCGCGTGAGGACCAGCTACGCGCCGCGGCGATCGCAGTGGAACTGGGAGCGCCCATGCTCACCCGGTACCCGGCTAAAGAAGCCGGTTCTAATCCGGGACAAAAAGCCAGTCCCGGAACGGGGGAGGCAGTCGATGCCGAAATCGCGCGTCTTGGGGCAACGAACATCATCACCGCGCCGCTTTCCGACGATGCGCCGGGCACGGTACGCGGGGTCACCATTGCCGATGTCGAACCCGTGCGCGCGGGAAAGGGATCGCAGGTGCAAGGTGTCGTCGATAAGCGGCACGGCGGCCGCGATGCTGTAGCGATCTTTGCTACGGAGACCACGTCCCTTGCTGCGGCCGCGACGACGACCGCCAGTGGGCGCGCGGTGAGTGTCCTCCCACATGCTGATCCGCGCGCCACGGCTGAGTCGATGAAGGCCGTTGGGGCGAAGAGCTCGCTCGCGCTTGGCCGGCAATTTGGAACCAATGAGGATTACGCCGACCGCGTGAAACTCGCCAGCAACGGCGAACTGCCCGGCGGTGGCGGACTAGTGTTTCCTGGTCGACGGATGATCGCGCTGTACGGTCACCCGTCCGGACCCGCGCTGGGAGCGATGGGGGAGCAGCCGCCAAAAGAAGCCGTCGAGAGGCTGAAAGGGCTCGTCGATGAGTACCAAAAACTCACCCCTGAGCCGGTGATTCCAGCCTTTGAGATCATCGCGACGGTGGCGTCGGAATCTCCTGGGGACGACGGCAACTTCACTAATGAAACCGACCCGAAAGAACTGATCCCGTACATCGACGCGATCACTGAGGCGGGTGGCTACGCTGTGATCGACCTGCAGCCGGGGCTGGGGCGGTTCATCGAGCAGGCGAAGATCTACGAGAATCTGTTGAAGCGACCCAACGTGGGGCTGGCGCTTGATCCAGAGTGGAAACTCAAACCCGGCCAGCGACCCGCCGAGCAGATCGGTTCTGTCCAGGCCGAAGAAATCAATGAAGTCACGGCGTGGCTGGCCAAGTTCACGCGCGACAACAACCTGCCACAAAAGGCGCTTTTGATCCACGAGTTCAACGTGGCCATGTTGCCTGACCGCGAAAACATTGACACGAGTGCGCCCGAGCTGAGCTTCGTCCTCCACGCCGACGGCCACGGCACCGCCCACGACAAGTTCGCAACGTGGGACGTTCTGCTCCAAGGGCTGGACCCAGCGTTCTTCGTGGCGTGGAAGAACTTCTTCGACGAAGACCAACCGATGTTCGACCCCACCCGAACCTTCACTGAGGTCAAACCCCGCCCGTGGTTTGTCAGCTACCAATAAGGCGGGCCTGACCCAACCACCTTCGCGTTTGTCAGTTCAGCCGTACTGATAGGGCGGTGCTACCTATAGCTGAGTGCCGATAGGCGTGGCGTATGCTCTTCTGCATGCGTTTTGGACGAATTGCCACACCAGAGGGAATGGCCTTTGCGGTCATCGAAGGCGACGGCGACGCAGCCGTTGCAAAGCAGATTGCAGGCACTCCTTTCACGGAGCCTGAGTACACCGGTAAAGAATGGAAGCTCACCGACGTGCGCCTGCTGGCGCCGATGCTTCCCTCCAAAGTGGTGGCAATTGGCCGTAACTACGCCGACCACGTCGCGGAAGTTTTCAAACAGTCCGCGGAACACCTGCCGCCAACGATGTTCCTCAAACCGGCCACTGCCGTGATCGGTCCGGATGCAGCAATCAAAATCCCCGAGTTTGCCACCAAAGTTGAGTTTGAGGGTGAACTGGCACTGGTCATCGGCCAGACGTGCAAGAACGTCAAGGCTGAAAACTGGAAGTCCGTCGTCCGCGGCGTCACCATCGTCAACGACGTGTCCTCGCGCGATCTACAGTTCGCCGACGGCCAGTGGGCACGCGCCAAGGGCATTGACACGTTCTGCCCGCTCGGCCCATGGATTGAAACCGACCTGGACAAGTTCGATTTCTCCGACCTGCCGATCAAGGCGCACCTCACCCACGACGGTGAAACCGCCACCAAGCAGGACTCCAACTCCAACCAGATGATCTGGGATCTTGGCACCATCATCGAGTTCATCACCCAATCCATCACCCTCCTGCCCGGCGACGTCATCTGCACCGGCTCGCCCGCCGGCACTGCCGAGATGGTCCCAGGCGACCGCATCGAAATCGAAATCGCCGGAATCGGAAAACTGAGCAACCCCGTCGAGCGGGCGTAGCTCCTCGTAGCTCCGCTTCGCTTCGCTATCGCGGAGCTACGAGGGGGGTGCTTCGCTAGCGCGGAGCTACGAAAAGCGGCGAGTTACGCGAGGGGGGGCTTAGGCTTCGAGGCCTAGCGCGCGCAGGATCGTGCGCAGTTTCGCGGTGGTCTCTGCTAGCTCGCTCTCTGGAGACGAGGAGGCCACCAGACCGCCGCCGGCCCAGGCGCGGGCGGTCGTGCCGTCGCCGGAGACTTCTGCACAGCGGATGGCCACCATGTATTCGCCGTCGCCGTCAGCGTTGCACCACCCCACGGCCCCGGCATAAAACGAACGGTCCGACTCAGCCGTCGTGATCAGTGCTTCGGCAGCGTGCTGCGGTGAACCGCAGACGGCGGGGGTGGGGTAGAGGCGGGCGGCGAGATCAAGGGCATTGGGGGAGTCGTCTTTTAAAACACCCGTGATCGGCGTGGCTAGGTGCCACATCTCATTGGTGTGAGTCAGCACCGGTGAATCGGGGACGTTGAGTTCAACGCATAAGGGAGTGAGAACCGCACGGATGTGGTCGACAACGTAGGCGTGTTCTTCCAAGTCTTTCGCGGATTCCGCCAGAGCTTCGCCCGCGGCCTGATCCGCTTCCGCATCGTCGAAAATGCGCGGCGCGGACCCGGCTAGCGGGTAAGAGGAGATTGCCCTTCCCTGTTTGCGGATCAGCTGTTCCGGTGAAGACCCGACGAGCATCGCGCCGATCCGACCCGCGGGGCTCAGATCCGCGATGAACCCGTCGCGGGTGTACGACAGGTCAATGAGGCGTGCGGCGACTAAGCGTGGATCGACCGGTGGTGAAAACGCGATGTCTACCGCGCGAGCCAGGACCACTTTGTCCAGTAAGGATTCATTGATGGTCGCAACAGCTGCTTCAACGCGGCGCAGGTGCTCATGCGGGGATGGGTCCATCCCGATGATCTCTGCGTGAAGGACTGAGCCAGGCCCCATCCGATAATAGGGGTGAGGTTCCAGCGTGCCTGCCTCATGCAAAACGTTGGTGGGAACGGTCAGTGCCGCCGGTGCATCGCGGTCAAAGGGCAGCGCCCCAACTACGTATTCGACCTCGCGCCGCTCAAGCGCCGTGATTGCATCCCACGTGTCCACGAACGTCCGCTGAGATCCCTGCGAGCGCAGCGAACCGCTCGCGCGCGAGAGCAGGAAGTCCGGAGCGGTAGCGGGGCGGCTATGGGGCATGGGGGTCGATCTTAGCGCTCACACAATGCGCGCTTGCGGTTGGTTAGGACGAAAGCGCTGATTGGCTGTATTCTTCCTCATTGTTTCCTGTTGACCGTCGCGCTAAATGTAACTAATGTGACATGAGTTATTGATGTGACTAACCCCGGTCACCGCATCAAGTGAGGAACCCATGAACTTTAAAACCTTCGTACGTCGCGCGGCGATCGGTCTGAGCACCGCCGCTGTGGCTCTCGGCGTGGCTACTGCCCCTGCTGACGCGCAACAACTCCCGCCGCTTCCGCCGCAGGTTGTTGACGCAGCTCATGCATTCAACTCTGGCTGGAATGACATGGCCCGCCAGGTCAACGGCGCGTTGCCGCAGGGCTCGTCCGTTCCTGTGAACCCGATTCCGGTCCCGCCGCGTCACGTTCCGGCCCCGCCGACTGGCTGGCGTGCTCAGGCCCCGCAGCCGGTGGGCAACGGCCGCAACGGTGAGATCCGTGCAGCGGGCCGCTCCTACCTCATCTGGGTTCCGCCAGGGTACAACCCGTCCCGCTCGTGGCCGGTCATGGTCGGCTACTCCGCATTCGAGGACACCACTGAGAACTTCCGTAACTACTCGCGTTTGCGTGAGTCCAACGTCGGCCGTGACGCGATCATCGTCTACCCGCGCAACATTGGCCGTTCCTGGGAGGGTTCGCCCACCGCGTCGTCCCGCCCGGGCCAGGACATCGCGTACGTTCGCGCGATGATCAATGACCTGCAGCGCTACTACAACATCGACCGTGGCCGCATCTACGCCACGGGCTTGTCGACGGGTGGTGGCATGGCCGCCGTGACCGGCTGCCACATGGCTGACCTGTTTGCTGGCGTGGCGCCGGTGTCCGGTGCGTTCTACGCCCCGACCAACGCGAACTGCCAGAACATCCCGATCGCAATGGTGATCATGCACGGTACGCACGACACGCTGACCCCGTACCACGGCGGTAACCGCCGCGGCACCCGCCTCATCGGCGTCCCGGAACTGTTTGGTTCTTACGAGCGCCGCAACCGCTGCCAGGTGGGGCGCCTGCAGCACTCGCCGGTCCCGCCGAACGCCACGCGCGTTTCCTCTACCGGCTGCGTTAAGCCCACCCAGATCATCAAGATCAATGGTGGCTCCCACACGTGGTGGCACAGCCCGAACTCTGCGAACGAGATGTGGGCAGTGCTCTCCCATGTTCGCAAGTAAAGCGAGCTAGCCGATACGGTTTCAAACCTCCCGCGGGTGTGCGCAGTGCGCACACCCGCTCGTCGTTAAGCGGATGCTTTGGGCCATGTAGCATGGCTTTCATGACTGAAGCACCCGTACGCGTACGTTTTTGCCCCTCGCCGACTGGAACGCCCCACGTGGGATTGGTCCGGACGGCGCTTTTTAATTGGGCGCAGGCCCGCCACACGGGCGGAAAACTCATCTTCCGCATCGAGGACACGGATGCGAAGCGCGACTCAGAGGAGTCCTACCACGCGATCATTGACGCGCTGACGTGGCTGGGCCTCGACTGGGATGAGGGTGTGGAAAAAGGCGGCCCGCACGAGCCCTACCGGCAGTCCCAGCGCATGGACATCTACGCTGATGTTCTGCAGAAGCTGATTGATGCCGGTGAGGTCTACCCCGCGTACTCCACGGCCGACGAGGTGCGCGAGCGCCACATTGCCGCGGGCCGTGACCCGCAGTTGGGCTACGACAACTTTGACCGCGACTTGACGGACGAGCAGATCGCGGAATTCAAGGCCGCCGGCCGCGAGCCCGTCTGGCGCCTTCGCATGCCGGCGAAAGAGTGGGCGTGGCATGACCTCGTGCGCGGGGACATGGTGTTCAAGCCTGAAACCCAGCCGGACTACGTGGTGGCGCGCTCCAATGGTGCGCCGCTGTACACGCTGGTCAACCCCGTCGATGATGCGCTGATGGGCGTGACCCACGTGCTGCGCGGCGAGGACCTGCTCTCATCCACCCCGCGGCAGATTGCGCTGTATGAGGCGCTGCAGCGCATCGGCGTGGCGGAGCGCACCCCGGAGTTTGGCCACCTGCCGTTCGTGATGGGGGAGGGCAACAAGAAGCTTTCCAAGCGCGACCCGGAATCCAACCTGTTCAACCACCGCGAAAACGGCATCATCCCCGAGGGCATGATCAACTACCTTGCGCTTTTGGGCTGGTCTTTGTCCGCGGACCAGGACATCTTCAGCGTCGAGGAATTCATTGCTGCCTTCGATGTTTCAGACGTGCTGGGTAACCCGGCGCGCTTTGACCAGAAGAAGTTGGAGGCGATTAACGCCGATCAGATCCGTCTGCTTGACGCGGATGATTTCCGCGAGCGGCTGCGCGCCTACCTGAGCGAGTACACGGACTTCCCGGCTGATTACCCGGAGGATAAGTTCGCGATCGCGGCGGACCTTGTGCAAACGCGCATCAAGATGCTTGGCGACGCGTATGGGTTGCTCAAGTTCCTGGTCACCGCCGACGAGGACCTCGTGCTTGATGAGAAGGCGGCGAAGAAGAACCTCAAGGACGATGCCGTGCAGCCGCTGGATGTTTCGATCGAGGTTTTGGAAGGTCTTGAGGAGTGGAACACGGCCGCGATTGAGGCTGCGCTGTCCAAGGCGTTGATTGAGGACCTTGGTCTGAAGCCACGCAAGGCTTACGGCGCCCTGCGCGTGGGCATCTCCGGGGAAGCGATCTCGCCCCCTTTGTTTGAGTCCATGGAACTGCTTGGTCGCGAGTCCACGCTAACGCGCCTTCGCGCTGCCCGCGCGGTGACGCCGTACGTGCCTGAAGCCTAGACCATTTCCGGCATCCACCAGCGGATTTGGTTCTGCTTGCGGGTGCCGGTTATAGTAAACGACGTTGTTTTCAACCGGGTGAGTAAAGCAAAAAGCTTCACTTACAGGGTTAAGAACACGATGGCCTATGGTGTAATTGGCAACACTACGGTTTCTGGTACCGTCATTCTAGGTTCGAGTCCTGGTAGGCCAGCTGCAGAACAATCACCGCGGTGATTGAGCTGCATGACTAAAAAGTCCTTGCCCCGTTCGTCTAGCGGCCTAGGACGTCGCCCTCTCACGGCGGTAACACGGGTTCAAATCCCGTACGGGGTACAACGCTTCACTGTATTTTTAGTGACTGTAGTTATACGGTCCTAAGACGGTGCGGCGCAGATAGAAGCGGATTGTTCCGCTGTCCTTGCCCCGTTCGTCTAGCGGCCTAGGACGTCGCCCTCTCACGGCGGTAACACGGGTTCAAATCCCGTACGGGGTACAACACAGTAGGGCACCCGGATGGCACGTTCCATCCGGGTGTTTTGCTTTGCTCCATGTCACTTCAGCACCTCTGCTCTTAGAAAAATCTAAGAAATTCGCGGTTTTTCGTTTAAACTTCCTTCCAATCGTGGTAGTTTCCAACAGCAAACGGATTGCGCACATGCGTCAGTCCGCAACCCTGGAACGACTCTCAACTGGAGGATGGGCATCATGGGACACACGAAGCGTCTGCGTTTTGCGGGAATTCTTGGCGCGGGCCTGTTGGTTCTTGCCGGCGAAGGGGTGGCCATGGCGCAAAACGGCGTATCGGCGGGCATCTCATTGTCCAACACGATCTTCCAGCAAACCGTGGGGTCCATCAACGCGGAAGAGATGCAGCTGTTCGTCGATACCGAGTCAATGGCCAACGGCGACATCCCCGTCACGCGCCTGCGCATGAAGGAAGCAACAATCACTGACCTGTGCATGGAAGCCCCAGTGAGCCTTCCCGGTTTGGGGGAGAAGAAGTTCGTGATGAAGGTCGACGGCCCCAACACGCAGGCCACGAACCTGGTCATTGGTACCACCAGTCTTGACGGCACGATGACCCTGAAGAACCCGCAAATCGGCGTGGACGCCTCCACGATGTCCAACCGTGCGCAACCCGGTGCGTTTGGTATCCAAGCCGCCGGTCTGGATGCAGGCACGCAGCGGATCAAAGCGTCGTCGATTACCGCGGATGTGCTGACCGCGGCGGGCTCCAAGCTTCGTGTTGTGGGTGGCAATGAAGGTGGCTGCTAAAACCCAGAACCCACAGACCAACCTGAAGGCCAAAAACAAGCGCTTTTCCACCTGGCGCGGGAGCCGCCCGTTCGGTGCCGGTCTGTGCATGATCCTCGGCGGCACGGTGATTCTTACGCCCGCCTACCTCTCGCTGGAAGTCTCCAACATCCAGATCCAGATCAGCACGATCTCCGGCGTTTCCACCCTGCTCATCGGCGTCCTATTAATCACCTGCGGTCTGATGACCTGGTTCAAACCCGACGCTCGAATCCTCACCGGCATCACCGCCTTACTACTCGGCTTCGTCGCTTTGCCCACGTCCAACTTCGGCGGCTTTGTCATCGGCACCCTGTTCGCCCTCGTCGGCGGCGCCCTAGCGCTGTCATGGGCACCCGGTCGACGCGCCACACCTATCGACGAAGAACCTAACGGCCACACCCTCCCGGAGGATCACCCATGAAGCCCTCCCGCCAAATCGTCGGTACGCTAGGCGTGATCGCTTGCGGGCTGGGCCTTGTCGTAGGGGTGCCGCAGGTTGCGAAAGCGCAGTTCCCGAACATCCCCGGGGTTCAACTCCCGCAGCCACCCCATTTGGCGCCGCCACCGGCGAACCCCTTCCCGCCAGCACCCGACGTGTTGCCGCCGCCTGGCCCGCCGCTGCCCGCCCCACAACTGCCATTACCGCAGCTTCCCGCAGCTCCGCTCCCGCCGCCGGCACCTGGAATGGAGTGGTTGCCGCCGGAACTTCACGGCAAGGGGATTGAACCGGGCAAGATCGGTGGCTTTGATTTCACACCACCAGAACCCATCCCGGGCATGTTGACCCCCACCGGCAACCCGTTCATCATTCGTGCTGATTCGACGACTCTAGTGGGCAACGTCAAGCTGTCCTACGTCCAGATCGACACGCTGCAGGGGCCGCGACCAGCGATCCGAATCGACAGCGACCGGGTGATTTTGGACAACCTAAGCGTGCAGTTCCCGTCTAGTAATCCCGCTTTCCCGGCGATGTGGCAGCGCACCGGCAAAGGCGTAACCACAACGCTGAACGGCAACTTCCACATCATCGTGACCAAATTGACGGTGACCCCGCAGATCGCAGGAATACAACTGCCGATCCCAATCACCATCGACTCCACCTGGGCCCCGGAGCAGATTCGCGCCGAGCTAACGAAGGTGGGGTCCGGGCTACCCGACGAACTGTCCAAGCTCATGGTGATGAAGAACGGCGAAATGGAGACCTACTTCGTCTCCGCAGACGATCTGCGCGCGGAAGAAGCGATGACCATCTCTCCTTAGGGCCCAGGCCGGTCCCCACCACCCCCAACCGGGTCCCACCACGCCCACAACGGGTCCACCGGCCCCCACCACGCCCACAACCGGGGCGCCTGACGATGCTGACACAGCCGCGACCCATAAGGAAGATTGCAAGGTTTTGACCTGCAGGTTTCGAGTTTCCATGGCAAATAGTGCCGCGGAAGTGTCAGCATCGTCAGGACGCCACCGGTCGTAGAACACCGGCCCAAACCATGGCTGACGATGTTGACACTCCCACGACGCCGAACTGGGCTTTTACCCCTCTATGTCGGCCAAATCGTCAGGATCGTCAGGATCGTCAGTCGGAACCCAAATGCTCGTCTTCAAATGCTCGTTCTGGACCCCGGAAACCCAAATGCTCGTCTTTAAATGCTCGTTGTGCGAGTAGGTAAATGGCGCAAATGCTCGTTGTACGTGTTGTTGTAGCAATACGGGGCGGTCTGAAACGAGCATTTGCGGTTGGGACGGCCTGGAACGAGCATTTGCGGTGGGTGGGACGAGCATTTGCGGTGGTGGCGGGGACGAAGAAGACGGTGGCACCGGTGATGGCGGGACTTCGCATAAGCTGGACGGCATGTGTGAAAATTGCATCGAGGGGCCTGGCCTGCTCGATACTGTCGGTGCTACGCCACTCATCCGCATTGATGATGCTTTCCAAAATGGCCACAGCGATCCCGGCGTTCGCGTGTGGGGCAAGTTGGAATCCTTCAATCCGGGTGGCAGCGCCAAGGATCGCACAGCCCGTGCGCTGGTGCAGGCGGCGGTTGATCAGGGAATCCTTGGGCCCGGTGCAACGGTCGTGGAGTCCAGCTCAGGCAACCTGGGTGTGGCGCTTGCTCGTGAGGCTGCGATCGGCGGTTGGGATTTTCACTGCGTCGTGGACCAGCGAACGAATACCACGACGTTGGCGCACATCAAGGCGTTGGGTGCGACGATCCATCCGGTCACGCAGCCAGACCCGGAGACAGGGGACTGGCTGGCAGCACGGCGGAAGAAGGTCGCCGAACTCATCGATGAGTTGGGGGCAATCAACCTCGATCAATATTCCAACCGGGCGGCGTTCACGGCGCATAGCCAGGGCACGATGAAGGAGATCGTGGATACGCTTGGCCACGCGCCCGATTACCTGCTGGTTGCGGTGAGTACCACGGGGACGGTGGGCGGCTGCCTGCGTTCCATCGCGGAAAACGGGTTGGACACCAAGGTGATAGCCGTGGACGCGGAGGGTTCCGTGCTGTTCAACGGTGCGCGCGCCGACCGGATTCTGCCCGGCTTTGGTGCGGGCGTCGTGCCGGATCTGTCGCGTGAGGTTACGCCGGACCGCGTGGTTCGCGTGGGCGCCCGGGACTGTATCACTGCGGCGCGAAACATGGCCGCGGCCACAGGCTTCTTGCCGGGTGCCTCAGGCGGCGCGGTGGCGAGTGCCGTGGCGGCGTTGTTAGATGATCTCGCGGGGCAGCCCGAGCGCGGCGCGGACCCAGTAGACCCAGTAGACCCAGTAGACATCGTGGCGATCTTCCACGATGACGGCCGCGCGTACCTGGATACGATCTATGACGATGATTGGGTGGAGGAGAACGCGCCGTGACTGACTCGCAGACGCTGAAAGTAGGAATCATCGGGGGCGGACCGCGGGCGTTGTGGGCGGCTGAAGAGCTCTTCGAACTCGCGCGTCAGCGCAGCCTGAGCATCGACCTGACCGTTTTCAACGACGGTATTTTAGGCGCGACGGGCCCCTATGCGTTGAAGCAACCGCAGCAGTGGCTGGTCAACGTCCCACACGACGCGATCACCACGCGATGCGGCTCGTTTGCCGAATGGACCGATGCACCCCACCCCGCCCCGCGTACGGAGGTCGGTCGTTTCCTCGTCGAATCGTGGCGCGCACTCATCGATCACACCCCGCGGCGGTGCACGTTTGAGTGGGTCGTCGGCACTGTCGCCAGTGTCGCGCCGGACGGTGACAGGTGGCAGGTTTCAGTCGCTGATGAGAGCATGCTTTTCGACGAAATCCTCCTCGCCACCGGCCACGCCCACGACTGGCCGGGGTCGCTAGCGCACTCCGGTGTTTTCGGTTCACTTCCAAGCGCCGGTGAAAGGAATACTCCGCGCCTAATCGCCCCGGCAACCGTAAAGGATCTGCGCACCGTTACCAGCGACGATGTCGTGGTAGTTCGGGGCGCAGCGCTCACCTTCATTGATATTGCGCGGGTGATCGACGCCGCCGCGATCTACCCCGTGAGCCGGTCGGGGCGGTTCATGGAGGTCAAAGCGGACCCGGGCGTGGAGATAGAGGATCTGCTGGACGTCGCTATGGATGCGATCAGGAACGCCAGCGACCTTACACAGGTGATCGCGGCGATCGAGACCTTCGCGGTGGGCATCCTGGCGCGGGCGGCCGAGTCCGCCGGGCAAGGCGCTGCGAGCACTGCAGCGAGCACAGTCGCGAGCACAGCCACGAGCACTGCTGCGGTCCGAAGCGTCCTTGCCGGCACCGATAAAGGCGACCCAGTGGAGGATCTCCGAGCCTCCGTTGCAGGTGCTACCGGGCGCGGACCGCTCACTGCGGGACAGGCTGTGGGTTTGGCGTTCCGCAAGGCGTACCCGGCGCTGATCGAGCGCGCGTCCTTTGGCGGGCGCGACAGCCTGGCAGGTGCGGGCCCGGAAGATGAATTCGCCGTGTTCACAAGGCGGATGGAGCGAGTTGCATTCGGTCCGTTCGTCGAACCAGCGGCGGACCTGCTGTCCCGCATCGATGCCGGTGTCATTCGCCCCGACCTGCTCGGGCGCGGCGGAAGTGACGAAGATCTTCTCGCAGCAGCACACAACGTCGGTGCCACAGTCGTCATTGATGGCGTCATCGCCCCGCCAGGAGTAATCCCGGGAACGCTCGTCCATGCGCTCGTGGACGCGGGGATTGGCGTCACCGATCCGTCGACACGCGCGCTGCGCATCGAGCGCGACGGCACTCTGGCCGGGCAGCGGCACATCGCTGCGGTGGGACGCGCCACCGAGGGTGTTGTCTTAGGCCTCGACACGCTCAACCGCACCCAGCACGATGAGATTCCGCGCTGGGCGCGCCGGGTTGCCGCCCGCGCGGCGCAGGGAACCCCCGCGGCGGACACACAACCAGCGCACGGGATTCCGCCGCTGACAGCACGCACGGAACCGTGGGTGGACCAGCTGGTTGCCGACTACTTAGAATGCGATCGGCTTCTCACCGAGTTTTCCAGCCCCATCAATGTACTCAACCCGGGGCCGATGCTGGCCAACGTCGATGAACTCGTCACCGCCGGTGCCGACTGCGGAGTTGAGGTCAAAGTTTTCTTCGCCCGGAAGGCCAACAAAGGCCTAGTCTTCGTCGACACCGTGCGCGATGCTGCCCACGGCGTGGATGTGGCCAGCTTCAACGAGCTGTCGCAGGTGCTTGGCCGCGGCGTGCCGGGGGAGCGGATTATCGTCTCGGCGGCGGTGAAAACCGACGCGTTGCTGCGCCTCGCCATCGACAACGGCGTGGTCATTTCCGTGGACAATGCCACTGAGTACCACCGCGTCGTGGCGCTCGCCCGCGAGGCAGACCGAGTCGCCCTGATCGCTCCGCGTCTCGCCCCCGATCCCGCCACGATGCCCCCGACTCGCTTCGGGGAACGCTCCGACCAGTGGCGATCGACGCTGCGTGAGACGGATCCGTCGATAAGCGTGCGCGGCGTTCACGTCCACCTCCATGGATATGCGGCAGCGGATCGCTCGGCCGCGCTGCGCGAATGCATGGTGCTTATCGACGACCTTCGGTCCAGCGGCCACATCCCAAAGTTCATCGATGTAGGTGGGGGTGTGCCGATGAGCTACCTCGACGATGAGGAGCAGTGGCGTGATTATCACGACGCGCGGGACGCGTTTCTGTATGGTTACGCCGATCCGTTCACGTGGAAGTCTGATCCGTTAAATAACACCTACCCGTTTTATCAGCGGCCTACGCGTGGGCCGTGGCTGAAGGATGTGCTCAGCGGTGGTGTCGCAGAAGACCTGCGCGCCCGCGGCCTGCGGCTGCATCTTGAGCCGGGTCGGAGCCTGCTTGACGGTTGCGGTGTGATTCTGGCGCGCGTCGAATTTGTGAAAACTCGCAGCGACGGGCTGCCACTCGTTGGCCTGGCGATGAACCGGACTCAGTGCCGTACCACTTCCGATGACTACCTGGTGGACCCGATCCTGATCCCCCGTCCGGACGTCGAACCTCGTTCGGACGAGGTTGAAGCCTTCCTTGTCGGCGCGTACTGCATTGAAGACGAGCTGATCTTGCGGCGCCGTATTCGTTTTCCGCAGGGGGTGGCGCCGGGGGATATCATCGCGATCCCGAATGCGGCTGGGTATTTCATGCACATTTTGGAAAGTGCGTCGCACCAGATTCCGCTGGCGAAGAACGTGGTGTGGCCCCCGGGTGAGCTTGACGCGATCGATCGTTTGTAAAGGTGCGCGGGCCGCTTTGTATAATTTCTGCAGTGCGGACGCGATGCGTCCCATGCGCGACAAATTGATCATGTTGGAAAGGTGAGCAATGGCGGAGCACACAGACCAGCCTTTAACCCTGGCGGAAAAGGTGTGGCGTGACCACGTAGTGAAGAAGGGCGAAAATGGAGACCCGGACCTGATCTACATTGACTTTCAGCTCCTCCATGAGGTGACGTCGCCGCAGGCGTTCGATGGTCTGCGCCTTGCTGGGCGTAAGATTCGCCACCCAGAGCAACACTTGGCGACGGAGGATCACAACGTTCCCACCGTTGGAATCAAGTCCGGCAACCTGCTGGAAATTGAAGAGCTGACGTCGCGGACTCAGGTCTCCACGCTGCGCAAGAACTGCGAAGAGTTCGGAATTCGCCTGCACTCTATGGGCGATTTGCAGCAGGGCATTGTGCACACCGTGGGCCCGCAGTTGGGTATCACGCAGCCGGGCATGACGATCGTGTGTGGTGACTCGCACACGTCCACCCACGGCGCCTTCGGTTCCATTGGTATGGGTATTGGTACCTCCGAAGTGGAACACGTTATGGCCACGCAGACGCTGCCGCTCAAGCCGTTTAAGACGATGGCGATTGAGGTCTCCGGCGAGCTACAGCCGGGCGTGACGTCGAAGGATCTGATTCTGGCGATCATCGCGAAGATTGGCACCAACGGCGGCCAGGGCCACATCATGGAGTACCGCGGCAGCGCTATTGAGAAGTTGTCCATGGAAGCCCGCATGACCATGTGCAACATGTCCATTGAGGGTGGCGCACGTGCCGGCATGGTGGCGCCGGATGAGAAGACCTTTGAATACGTTAAGGGCCGCGAGTTTGCGCCGAAGGGTGCGGACTGGGATGAGGCCGTGGCGTACTGGAAGACCCTGCCGACGGATCCGGGCGCGAAGTTTGACAGCGTTGTGGAAATCGACGGTTCCGCGCTGACGCCGTTTGTCACCTGGGGTACTAACCCGGGACAAGGCTTGCCGTTGTCCGAGTCCGTGCCGGACCCGGAGTCCTTCACCAACGATACGGAGAAGGCCGCTGCGGAGAAAGCTTTGAAGTACATGGCGCTTGAGCCTGGAACCCCGCTGCGTGACATCAAGATCGACACCGTGTTCCTGGGATCGTGCACCAACGCCCGCATCGAAGACCTGCGCGCCGCCGCGGAGATTCTCAAGGGCAAGAAGATTGCGCCGGATACACGCATGATGGTCGTGCCGTCCTCGGCGCTGGTCAAGCAGCAGGCCGAAGAGGAAGGTCTGGACCAGATCTTCCGCGACTTTGGTGCTGACTGGCGCACTGCTGGTTGCTCCATGTGCCTGGGCATGAACCCGGACCAGCTGGGTCGCGGCGAGCGGTCCGCATCTACCTCCAACCGCAACTTCGAAGGCCGCCAAGGCCCGGGTGGCCGCACGCACCTGGTGTCTCCGCTCGTGGCAGCAGCCACCGCGATCACTGGCCACCTGGCTAGCCCCGCTGACCTCTAATCCGCCGCACGACCACTAGGAGAAACTCATGGAGAAGTTCACGACCCACACCGGCGTCGGCGTGCCGCTGACCCGTTCCAACGTGGACACTGACCAGATCATTCCTGCCGTCTACCTCAAGCGCGTGACCCGTACCGGCTTTGAGGACGGCCTGTTTTCCAACTGGCGCGCGAACGAGGAAGACTTCGTTTTAAACCAGGAAGCGTTTAAAAACGGCTCTGTTCTTTTCGCTGGCCCGGACTTCGGTACCGGTTCCTCGCGCGAGCACGCTGTCTGGGCGCTTATGGACTACGGTTTCAAGGCCGTGTTCTGCCCCCGCTTCGCCGATATCTTCAAAGGCAATACATCTAAAGCTGGCCTGCTCGCGGGCATCATGACCGAATCCGACATCGAACTGATCTGGAAGACCCTGGAAAACAACCCAGGCATGGAGGTCACCGTCAGCTTGGAGGACCGCACCGTCACCGTCGGCGACAGCGTCTACACCTTCGACATCGACGACTACACCCGCTGGCGGCTCATGGAGGGCCTCGACGACATCGGACTCACTCTCCGCGACGAAGACGTCATCGACAACTTCGAAGCCAACCGGCAGTCCTGGAAGCCGCGCATCTAGTCCCCCAGAGGACGCGGTATACTTCGATGAAAATCGCGGGCGGGCCAATTCTATTTGCGCAGGTCACGGGCTTGAGGGATTGAGCCCATTTCATCGAAGTATACTGCATCGAGTGACTAGCGAACGGGGAGCGCGGAGGGCATGTAGTCAGCGCCGGTGAGTTCACCGTTGTTGAAAGACAGGACCCAGACGGAGCCCTTTTTGGAAACGATGTCCTCATCGGCGATGGGGAGGCGCCCGTTGGCGGAGAGCCAGGCGATGATGCCGGGGATGACCCCGCCTTGGCCGATGATCACGCTGACACCGCCGGCTTCGATGACTTCGGTGAAGGCTTTTTGGGCGCTGACCATGTTGTTTTCCCAGGCTTTGTCCCCGAAGCGTTCGTCGACGGTGATGGGCATGTTCAGTTCGTCGGCAAGCGGTGCGATGGTGCTTTGGCAGCGGTCGGGCTCGGCGGAGTAGAGCCGATCGGGGTGGAACGGGGCCAGCATGGGAACGAGCATCTCTGCTTGGCGGCGGCCCTTCTTGTCCAGGGGGCGCTTGTTGTCGTCGCCGTGCCACTTTGAGCGTTCGTGGGCGCGGGCGTGGCGGACGTAGAGGATGCGTGAGGTGGCTGGGAGGCGGAAGCGCTTTTCGGCTTTCTCCAGCACTTGGCGGTCGAGGTCGTAGGACATGATCTCTTTGGCGTTGGTGAGTTTCAGCCAGCGGATCTCATCGACTTCATCGTTCGGTGTGAACTCGCCGGCGGTGACTTCGCCGGTCCAGTAGTAGACCACCTTCGTGGTGTCGCCGACGGGGTAGACGGTTTTGCCCAAGAGTTTGCCCAGGCGTGCGTCGTAGCCAGTTTCTTCCTTGATTTCACGCACGGCGGTGCAGACCAGGGACTCGCCCGGATCGACTTTGCCTTTGGCCAATGACCAGTCGTCGTAGTGCGGGCGGTGGATGCAGGCCACCTCAAGATTGTCCACGTCCGCAAGGTCGCCGCGCCACAGAACAATGCCGGCGGCCAGGGTTGTGGAATCGAATTCCTTATCCGGGTGGCGCGGGATTGCTTGGTGGCGCCCGGTGAGGAACATTTCGCCCTGGACGTCCTTGTCGGTCTCGTGGAGTTTAGCCATGCCCTCATTGTGTCGCAGTTTTGAGTCGAACACCTACTTTTTGTGCCGGTGTCGCCTGCAGAACGGCGAAGGTGTTTTACACTGGGCACACTTTGAAGGGGCTTAGAACCCCGACTCGAGTACACGGACGGGAAGGAATGCCAGGCATGAGTGCAAAGGTCGCGGTGATGGGTGCGGGATCGTGGGGCACGGCGCTGGCCAAGGTGTTTGCGGACGCCGGTAATCAGGTCGCGTTGTGGGCGCGGCGGAAGGAGCTGGCCGACACGATCGCTGAAACCCATGAGAACCCGGACTATCTCCCGGGGATCGAGTTGCCGCACGCGATCGCTACGACGGACTCGGCGCAGGAAGCATTGGCGGGTGCGGACATCATTATCCCCGCGGTCCCTAGCCAGACGATGCGGGACAACGTTGGCCGTTGGGCTCAGTACTTCGGCGAAGACTCTACGGTCGTGAGCATTTCCAAAGGCATCGAACAAGGCACGTACAAGCGGATGTCCGAGGTCATTGCGGAAGTATCCGGCGTGCCGGAGAACCGCATTGCGGTGTTAAGCGGACCCAACCTCGCCCGTGAGGTCGCGCTGGAACAACCGGCGGCCACCGTCATCGCGTGCTCGGACATGGAGCGCGCGACTGATGTGCAGCACGCGGCGGCGACGCACTACATGCGCCCGTACACCAACGTGGATGTCCTTGGCTGCGAAATCGGCGGGGCCTGCAAGAACGTCGTTGCACTCGCGTGCGGAATGGCGTTCGGTCAAGGGCTCGGGGAGAACACTCGGGCTACGTTGATCACGCGCGGTCTCGCCGAAATCACCCGCCTAGGCGTGAAGCTCGGGGCTGATCAAAAGACCTTCGCGGGTCTCGCCGGACTGGGGGACTTGGTGGCCACGTGCAGTTCGGAGCTGTCCCGTAACCGCACGTTCGGTGAGCGCCTGGGCCGCGGGCACACCCTTGAAGAGGCGAAGGAAGCCACGCATGGGCAGGTCGCGGAGGGAGTCGTGTCGTCGAAAAGCATCTTTGAGCTCGCCCAGATTTCCGGGGTGGACATGCCGCTGACGCAGGCGGTTTTCGCGGTGTGTCACCAGGGGATGAGCGTGGATGACATGGTGGTCGCGTTGATGGGGCGGAAGAAGAAGGCGGAATAGTAATCTTTTCTGCGTGAGTAGAAAGCGCGTAGCCGTCATTTACGGCGGGATGTCCACGGAACACTCGATCTCGTGCATCTCCGCCTCAGCGATCATGGGGGAGCTCCCAGCTGAAAAATTCGAGGTCATCCCCATCGGCATCACCCGCGCGGGCACGTGGGTCGAGGGAGTCGTAGACCCTAAAGGCGACGCGGAGCTGCCAGAGGTCCCCGAAGGTCGCGAGGTCGCGCTCAGCGTCAATCCGCAAAGCCGCGGTGAGATCACGGACGTCGCCACCGGTGAGGTGCTCGCCGTCGCGGATGTGGTCTTCCCCATCCTCCACGGCCCTTTCGGCGAAGACGGCACGATCCAAGGCCTCTTCGAACTCTCCGGCATCCCGTACGTGGGCTCCGGCCAATTCGCCTCCGCCGCCTGCATGGACAAGGAATACACGAAAAAGCTCGCGTCGCTCGCCGGCGTTCCCATCACGCGTGAGGTCATCTTCAAAGAAGAGCGCACGCTTAACGACGAAGAAAAGGCCCACCTTGGCCTTCCCGTCTTTGTGAAACCGGCCCGTGGTGGCTCATCGATTGGTGTGTCCAAGGTGGATTCTTGGGACGAGTTTGACGCTGCGATTGCTAAAGCGTTTGAAAGCGACACCAAGGCCGTGGTGGAAGCGGGTCTGGTTGGCGATGAGGTCGAGATCGGCGTGATGGAACTCCCCGGCGGCGAGCTGATTACCTCGCCTATAGCCAAGCTCAACGGAACCACTGATTCCGCCGAGGGTTTCTACGGTTTTGAGACCAAGTACTTGGATAACGTGGTGACGTCTACCATCCCGGCGGGGTATGACGAAGCAACCACCCGCGAGGTCGAGCGCTTAGCGAAGCTCACATTCCGTGCGTTGGAATGCCGCGGGCTCGCCCGCGTGGACTTCTTCATTACCGAATCCGGCCCCGTACTCAATGAGCCCAACACCATGCCGGGCTTCACCCCGATCTCCCAGTACCCGCAAATGTTCATCGCGGGCGGCATGACCTACGGCCAGATCCTGGAAACGCTGATTGACACAGCGCTTTCCATGACCCGCCGCTAGATGCCAGTGATCTAGTTCTGCTGTTTTGCCAGGGCGTCGCTGATTGTGGTGAGTCCTCCGTTGCCCGCGTCGCTGGGCCAGGACACCGCGATGACAGGCCTTTGGGCCGGCGAATCGGTCTCTTCGCGCAGGGCGTAAAGGACCGTGGACCCCGGCATATCTGACGCAGCGTTGTCTTCGAACCAGGCCACGTTATTGATCTGTGTGAGCTGGGCTCCAGGTGCGTAGGACTTCGGCGTTGCAACCCCGCAGCGGACAACAACGGGGTTGTGGCCAGGGCGGGTCCATGCGGCAGTGGTCTCGGGGTGGAGCGCACCCGCGACGGGGGAGTCAACGCGCTTGTATCCGCCGTCCAAGGACGCCGGCATGGATGCAAGAAACGCGCGGCAGGCATCACGCTGACCGGGTTCGTCTTCCACAGCATTAAGGGGAATGCCGCGCGGTTCTGCCGCAGATTCCGGGAGGAAGGATAGATCCAGCTCAGCAACCGGGGATGCGGCGGAATCACCGGTGTCGGCTTCGGCGGTCACAGCGACGATAGGGGAACGGTTCACGGTGAACCAGGTGGTCAGGGCGCTGGCGTCTGAACCCTCCGTGATGCGGATCCACTGTGTGTCGCCGTGCGTTTCAACGTCCGAAAGAGTTGTGTACTGCAGCGGCATGTCTACACCGCATCGCAGAGTGATTGCCCGTTGACCAGAAGACGTTCTCCACGCGGCTGCACCAGCAGGTACGGGTTCGGCGATCCGCGCCCTGTCAAAGCCGCCGAGTTTCTCCGGGGCGCGTTCCACCACTTCCATGCACTCCGGCGAGTCAGCGAGCGGCGCCGGCAGTTCAGCGAGTGAGACGGGTTGATCCTGGATGCGGTTGGTGAGGATCTTGGCGCCGACCAAGACACCGATCACTAAAAGGAGAGATAACGCGATCATGAGTGCCACGGCGCGCGTGCCAATTCCGCTTGCAGCCGTGGCGCCCGCGGCGGGCGTGGTCAGCGCGTCATCGTTGTGTGATCCTGGGCTGTCGTCGGTAGCCGTGCTCATGGGGCATTAGTCTAGTGGCCATGCCCAACACCGGTTTTCCCACGCAAGGTCCGACGCTGCGTGAGCTCGGGGAAAAGGAAGTCATCCGACGCATCACCCACGCCGCGCCGAGCGCAGTCAACGGTGATGATGCTGCGGTTTTGTACCCGGCCTCGCCGAACTCACGGGTGGTGGCCACCACCGACATGCTGGTGGAGGGACGGCACTTCCGCCGCGATCTGACGACCCCGCGGCTGCTGGGTCGGCGCGCAGTGACGCAGAACTTCGCTGACGTAGAGGCAATGGGGGCACGCCCGATCGCTGTGCTGCTGTCGCTGTCCGCACCGATGGATCTGCCCGTGGACGTACTCACCGAGTTTGCAGGCGGAATAGCGGAAGAGATTGACGGTTATGCGGCGGAGCTGGTCGGCGGCGACGTCACGGCGGGACAGAACCTGGTTATCTCGATCACGGCGATTGGGTCACTCGGCGGCAACCGGCCTCCGCTCACGCTCGACGGTGCCCGCGCCGGGCAGCAGGTCATCGCTCACGGGGCGATTGGTTACTCTGCGGCAGGCCTCGCGCTTTTGGAATCGGGGCTTGAGCTACCGGATGAGTTCGCCCCACTCATCGAGGGGTTCCAGACGCCCACGATTCGTCCGGGAAGCGGGGTGGTGGCCCGCTCAGCCGGTGCTAGTTCGATGACGGATAATTCCGATGGACTCATCGTGGACATCAGCACGCTCGCGGAACGGTCCCGGGTCAACATCGACTTGGATAAAGAGGCCATCGCCCCGGATGAGCTGCTTCTTGCCGCCGGTGAACTGGTAGGCATCGATCCGTGGAAATGGGTGTTAGAAGGTGGGGAGGACCACACGTTGATGGGAACCATCCACGGGGAAGCACCCGTTGGGTTCCGCGTCATTGGACAAGTGGCAAAAGATTCCAAGGACCACAAATCAAATGGGGAGCGCGCCGGTGTTGTCACCGTCGACGGCCAGCCACCGGCTTTCCGCCAAGGTTGGGAGTCGTTCGCATGAGCTTACCGGTGCATCCGTCGTGGCAAGAGCCGCTTTCGGTCGTCGAAAAGCGTGTGCATGAAATGGGTGATTTCTTGCGTGCGCAACCCGCGTTTCTGCCGCGGGGAAACGACATCTTGCGTGCGTTCCATGATCCCTTTGATGAGGTCAAGGTGGTCATCGTGGGTCAAGATCCGTACCCCACGCCGGGCCACCCCATGGGCTTGAGCTTTTCGACGCAGCCCGGTGTTGCCCCGCCGCGGAGCTTGGTCAACATCTACAAAGAGCTTCAGGATGATCTGGGAATTGCCCCGCGTAGCGACGGCGACTTGAGCAACTGGGCATCCCAAGGAATCCTGCTGTTGAACAGGGTGCTCACCGTGGCCCCGGGCAAACCGGCGTCCCATCGTGGCAAAGGCTGGGAGGAAGTGACTGAGGCCGCGATTAGGGCGCTTGTTGCGCGTGGTACGCCGCTGGTGGGGATTTTGTGGGGCCGCGACGCGCAATCCACCGCACCGTTTTTCGGTGATACCCCGCTGATCATGTCCGCCCACCCATCGCCGTTGTCTGCCAGCCGCGGTTTCTTTGGCTCGCGCCCGTTTTCCCGCGCTAATGCAGCTTTGGAACAACAAGGCGCAGACGGAGTCGACTGGTCACTGTAAGGTGTTCAACCATGACCACCCCACGAACGCAGCTTGACGGACCAGCCCTGCTGTCGTGGGCGCGGCGCGCAGCCGCATTATTGGATCAGCACCGCGTGGAAATAAACAACCTCAACGTCTTTCCCGTACCCGACTCCGATACCGGATCCAACATGGCGCACACCATGGCCGCGGCTGTGCGTGAGGCTGATCAGCGTGGCCTTGATACCTCATCCGCGCGCGCGGATGATGTGGCGAACGCACTGTCGGTGGGCAGCATCAAAGGCGCCCGCGGTAATTCCGGCGTGGTGTTATCACAGGTGTTGCGGGGTCTCGCACAGGAAGCGATGACCGGGGACATCGACGGGGAAACGTTCGTACGGGCACTACGCACCTCTGTGACGTTTGTGGAGCGCGCGATCGCCGTTCCGGTCGAAGGCACGATTATCTCTGTTCTGCGGGCGGCGGCGGTGGCTGTTTCCGATCACGATGCGGACACACACGCGGCCTCGTTGGAAGAGCTTGCGAGAATCGCGCTTGATGCCGCGTCGGATGCTCTGGAGAAAACCCCGTCCCAACTCGCGGAGCTGCGCGAAGCAGGCGTGGTGGATGCCGGCGGGATGGGGTTGGTCTTGTTGCTCCGTGCCCTCAATGAAGTGATCACGGGCGCCGAAGCGTCCTCCCGCGAAGCCAGCCACGATGAAAACGTGCCGCACGAGGAACAGGGGAACGCGCATACCCACGGTTCTGCGCACTGGCTTGAGGTGATGTTCTACATCACGGGGGATGTGGACGAACTAGAAACCCAGTTCGCACCCCTGGGGGAGAGCCTCGTCATCGCGCGCGCAACGGACACCGAAGCGACGGTTCATATTCATTCCCTCGATGCTGGCCGCGTGATTGAAACCGCCATGGGTCTTGGCGCACTTTCCAATCTCCGGATTGAGGTCTTGCCCCCGGTGATCGCTGAGGAACCGCGGGAAAGTGTCCAACGGCTCGTCATTGCCGTGACACCGCCGGGATCTGTGGCGGAGCTTTTTGAGCAAGCCGGTGCCGTCTGCGTGCCCCCAGGGCCACTGCTTGCCGACGACGTGGCGCGGGCCGCGCGAATGCACCAGCCCCGCGAAGTCATCGTCTTGCCCAGCAACGAGTTGAACGCGGACGAACTCGACGAAATTCGCGCGACCGTCATCAGCGCAGTCTGTGGTACCACAGACAGCTCTGCGACAAGCACCGATAATGCGGATAGCGAGGCTCCGCAGGTGGAGATCCTTTCTGATGTCGGGTTGATCAACGGTATTGCCGCAATCGCTGTGCATGATCCTGATGAGCCACTGGCCGCGGCGGTTGCGTCCATGAGGGAAGCTGCTGAGGAGATGGTGGTTGCTGAGTTGGACTCAACACCAACGATGGCTCCTCACCGTGACCATGTCGTCGATCCCGACATCGTGGTCACCTTGGAGGGCGAACGAATCGCGATGGGGCCCACTGTCCCCGCCGCAGTGTACGAAGGCTGCCGCGCGCTAATGGAACAGCGCAACGGCGAGTTGATCACCTTGCTGGTCGACCCGGAAGACGCCTATGACATCGACCCAGAGATCATCCGGGCCGACACCAGCGCGGACGTTGTTGTCTATCCGGCCGATGGGCTGCGCCACGTTGGCTTTATCGGTGTGGAATAGATCCCGGAGCGCTTAATGCTTGGCCTGAGCTATCCAACACCGCTGAACCTGCTGATCCCGGTCAAGCAGGCAGCGGCTATTGCGCGCCACTTAAAAATCACCACTGCGGAAGAACTCCTGGAGCATTTCCCGCGGAGGTATCTCCACTATGGCTCCGCCAATGATATTGAGAACTTAGAAGACGGCGATGAGCTCAGCGTCATCGGAACCGTGCGGACAAGCAACGTGCAGTACACGTCCACCGGCAAGAGGATGCTCAAAGTCGACGTGACCGACGGCCACACCACGTACCCACTCACGTTTTTCAATTCGAAGTACGCAGAGCACGTACTCAAACCCGGTGTACGCGCTATGTTCACCGGCAAGATTAAAGAATTCAATAAACGCCCAAGCCTGACCCACCCCAGCTTTGTCATCTTGGATTCCGCGGGTATCACCGAGAAACCCGCGACAGGAAAAGGCACGAAGTCCAAGGGTAGTTCCAAGAACGCGACGGGATCGTTGCGTCAGCTCAGCCATTTTGGCGAGCCCGAGGAAATCCTGGCTGGCAAAGAGTGGTTGGCAGTTTACCGCGGGACAAGCAAGGCGTCTTCATGGATGGTGTACGGGGCGGTGGACACCGTGCTGAACACGCTTCCGCGCTTGCTGGAGCCGTTTGGTGAGACACCCGAGGGGTTCATTAGCTTTGACCGCGCAGTGCGTGAAGTTCACCAGCCGAGTACGGAAGGTCCCCAGCCAGCAATTGACAGGTTGAAGTACAACGAGGCGCTGTCGATGGCGCTTTTCATGGCTTTACGACGAGCGGAGGCGCTCACCCAAGTCGCGGAACAGTATCCGGCCACGCACGACGGCTACCGGGAAGCACTGCTGAACGCTTTACCGTTCCCGTTGACTCAAGGTCAACAAGCCGTGTTGGACGATATTGAGCGCGACTTAGCAAAAGATCACCCGATGAGCCGGCTCCTCCAAGGCGAGGTGGGTTCAGGTAAAACCATCGTGGCGCTCATCGCGATGCTTCAAGCTATCGACGGCGGGGCGCAGGCTGCGCTTCTGGCACCGACAGAAGTGCTGGTGCAGCAGCACGCCCGTTCACTCCAAGACATTTTGGACCGTGCCGGCATCAACATCAACGTTGTAGCACTGACCGGTTCACTACCCGCAGCGCAGAAGCAAAAAGCGTTGCTGGACATCATGACCAATGACGCCCAGATTGTCGTCGGCACACATGCTCTGATTCAAGACAGTGTGGAGTTCTTCAACTTGGGTCTCATGGTTGTGGATGAGCAGCACCGTTTCGGCGTTGAGCAACGCGAGCGTTTGCGCCAGAAGGGGAACTATTCCACCCCGCACCTTTTGGTCATGACGGCAACGCCGATCCCACGCACGGTAGCCATCACCGTGTTCGGTGACCTTGAAGTCTCCACCTTGAAGGAACTTCCCGGTGGCCGAAAGCCGATCAAGAGCCATATTGTGCCTGACTTCTTTGAAAACTGGGTGGAGCGTGCCTGGCAGGTGATCCGCGATGAGGTGGCTAAAGGCCATCAGGCGTACGTTGTCTGCCCCCGCATCGAAGGCGACGGGGGAGTCATGGCCGTTGGGGCGAAGCTCGCGGAAGAAATCTTCCCCGACCTCGCCGTAGAGATCCTCCACGGCCGCATGAACAGCGAAGACAAGGACGCGGTCATGACGGCGTTCGCGGACGGGCTGATTGACGTTCTCGTTTCCACCACGGTCATTGAAGTCGGCGTGGATGTACCTAACGCTACGGTCATGATGGTGCGGGAATCTGAACACTTTGGCTTGTCCCAATTGCACCAGCTGCGCGGTCGAATCGGCCGTGGCGGTAACCAGTCCATGTGTTTCTTCCACACGATGGCAGAGCGGAACACGCCCACGTTCAACCGCATTTACGAGGTGGAGAAAACCACTGACGGGTTTGCGCTAGCTGAATTGGACTTGCGGCTGCGCAGGGAGGGCAACGTCTTAGGCACAAGTCAATCCGGCCACACGAGCCAATTGAAGCTTTTGAATGTCTCCGATGATGTGGAGTTGATTACACGCGCCTACCACGACGCGGAAGCCATCGTCGCGCGCGACCCGGAGCGCGCCCGCGCCGTGATCTCCTACTTAACGTATGAGGATTTTGAATACCTCAATAAAACCTAGGCGTCACGCGGGCTAAAGTAGATCCCCATGAACCGGATCATTTCGGGAGAGGCACGCGGCCGCAAGATCAAAGTGCCGCCAGAAGGCACCCGCCCAACTTCAGACCGTGCTCGTGAAGGCCTGTTTTCCTCACTGCAAGTTCGGTTTGGGTTTGCAGGTCAACGCGTGCTTGATCTGTTCGCCGGTTCCGGCGCCTTGGGCCTCGAGGCCGCTTCGCGCGGCGCCGAGGAAGTCGTCTTAGTGGAAAACGACCCCAAGGCCATTGAGATCATCACCCACAACGCGCAGGTTGTCGGCCACCCCAACGTGCAGATTGAGCACACCAAGGCGTCGCTCTACCTGGCCCGTGCCCCGCGCGAGTACTTCACGATGGTGCTTGCAGACCCACCGTATGAGCTCGCGGACGAGTCAGTCGTGGAGATGCTCAACGCACTCATTCCCACGCTTGTCGACGGAGCAGCTGTGGTTGTGGAGCGCCACCGCGAAAGCCCAGAAACAGCCTGGCCCCCTCAATTCACACCGACCGGACAGAAGCTCAAAAAACGCACCTACGGCATCGCACGAATGGACATGGCGACCTACAGCGCAGATGAAAACACCGCGCACGCCTCTGAATCCGACACCAAATCCAACACTGAACCCAACACCAAATCCGACACCAAATCCGACACCAAATCCAACACCAAATCCAACACTGAACAACAAACCCTAGAAGGGGAGAACCCACATGACTAAGGCAGTGTGCCCTGGATCGTTTGACCCGATCACCAACGGTCACCTGGATATTTTCAAGCGCGCTGCGCGCAACTTCGATGAGGTGGTTGTTCTAGTGACCGGCAACCCAAACAAGCGAACCGGCTTGTTCACTGTGGCAGAACGCATGGACCTGATCCGCGAATGCACCGGCGATATAGAGAACCTGACCGTGGACACGTGGAACGGGTTGCTGGTTGACTACACCACGGAGCACAACATCACGGCACTGGTGAAGGGCCTGCGCTCCTCCCTGGACTACGACTATGAGCTGCCGATGGCGCAGATGAACCGCCGCCTGTCCGGGGTGGACACGTTCTTCCTCATGACCGATGAGAAGTACGGCTACGTATCGTCCTCACTGCTTAAAGAAGTGGTGAAGTACGGCGGTGACGTCCAGGGTCTCGTGCCCGATTCGGTGCTCAGCGCAATGAAACAGCGCTTCGCCGAAGACGCTTAAACCTTCAGAGCGCGTATCCCCGCACGCAGCCCCAAACATCTAGCCCCCGAACTCTAGCCCTCTAACATTGAACGCGCCGGTAGAGCCCCTCGGTGAAGGTTGAACGCGTCCCGGCTTGGGCACGGGTCATCGAAGTATACTGCCTGGAAGTAAAGTTGCCCCTGAAGGCCGAAAATTGCGTTTTTTCGGCAGTTTTGGAGCTTCCCGGCCAACTTTGCTCGGGGCGATGCGGTGCCGGGAGCGGGGGGTCAAAACCTGCCCCGCGGGGTGTTAGGGGAATGCCGCCGGTGAGGGTTGAGCGCGACCAGGATCGGTAACGGGTCCCGGCTTGGGCACGGGTCATCGAAGTATACTGCCTGGAAGTAAAGTTGCCCCTGAAGGCCGAAAATTGCGTTTTTTCGGCAGTTTTGGAGCTTCCCGGCCAACTTTGCTCGGGGCGATGCGGTGCCGGGAGCGGGAGGGGGTCAAAGCCTGCCCCGCGGGGTGTTAGGGGAATGCCGCCGGTGAGGGTTGAGCGCGACCAGGATCGGTAACGGGTCCCGGATTGGGCACGGGTCATCGAAGTATACTGCCTGGAAGTAAAGTTGTCCCTGAAGGCCGAAAATTGGGTTTTTTCGGCAGTTTTGGAGCTTCCCGGCCAACTTTGCTCGGGGCGATGCGGTGCCGGGAGCGGGAGGGGGTCAAAGCCTGCCCCGCGGGGTGTTAGGGGAATGCCGCCGGTGAGGGTTGAGCGCGACCAGGATCGGTAACGGGTCCCGGATTGGGCACGGGTCATCGAAGTATACTGCCTGGAAGTAAAGTTGCCCCTGAAGGCCGAAAATTGCGTTTTTTCGGCAGTTTTGGAGCTTCCCGGCCAACTTTGCTCGGGGCGATGCGGTGCCGGGAGCGGGGGGTCAAAACCCGCCCCGCGGGCAGGGCGGCCTGGAGGCCGAGTGGCCTGGTCGCCGGGTGGCTGGGTGGCTTAGAAGATCGAGCTCAGGAAGTCCTTGGTTCGCTGCTCTTGCGGGTTACCTAAGACTTCGTCGGGGGTGCCGTACTCCACGATCGCGCCGTCGGACATGAATGCGACTTTGTCGGCGACTTCGCGGGCGAAAGCCATTTCGTGGGTGACAACGAGCATGGTCATGCCTTGGTCGGCGAGATCGCGCATGACGCGGAGTACCTCACCGACTAGTTCGGGGTCAAGGGCGGAGGTTGGTTCGTCGAAAAGCATGAGCTTTGGATCCATTGCGACAGCACGCGCGATGGCGACGCGCTGCTGCTGGCCACCGGAAAGCTGCACCGGGTAGGCCTCCGCCTTGTGGGCGAGACCGACTTGGTCAAGGAGTTCCATGGCGCGTTCTTTGGCTACGTCCGGCTTGATGCCTTTGACCCTGATGGGGGCTTCGATGACGTTTTCCAGCGCGGTGCGGTGGCCGAAGAGGTTGAAGGACTGGAAGACCATGCCGATGTCCTGGCGTTGCTTGGCTGCGTCTTTCTCTGAGATTTCGTGGAGGACGCCGTCTTTTTCGCGGTAGCCGATGAGCTCGCCGTCGACGTAGAGGCGGCCAGCGGTGATGCGCTCAAGGTGGTTCACGCAGCGCAGGAACGTGGACTTACCGGAACCGGATGGGCCGATGAGGCAGGTGACTTCACCGCGGGCGACCTCAAGGTCGATGCCCTTGAGAACGTCGAGAGATCCGAAAGACTTCCAGACGTTATCGGCCAGAATCATGGGGCGGTGTGCGGAATCGCTAGGAGTGGTCATGGTTTAGCGTCCTTTCCTTGGACCGCGGGGAGCACGCGGGTCCTCGATGACGGTGACGTTGTGAGGGATGTCGCCTTCGGCGTCTGTGAGCGCGGCGAGCTGGCGGGCGGTGAGTTCGCGGGTGACGCCGCGGTCGAAGTAGCGCTCCAAGTAGTACTGGCCGACCATGAGCAGGGAGGTGACAATCAGGTACCAGGTGGCGGCGACAAGCAGCATTGGGACTGGCTCGAAGAGTGCTGCGGCGATGTCCATGGAGCGGCCGTAGAGCTCGAGTGAGTACGGAACGGCGACGACCAGGGAGGAGGTCTTCAAAAGGGAGATGAATTCGTTACCGGTGGGCGGGATGATGATGCGCATGGCCTGCGGAAGCACGGTGCGGCGCATGGTGAGCCCCCAGCCCATGCCGAGTGCCTTGGAGGCCTCGATCTGTCCTTCCGGAACGGAGTTGATGCCGGAGCGGACGATTTCCGCCATGTAGCCGGCCTCGTTGAGGCCTAGGCCGATAACGGCCAGTGCGAATGCAGAGGACGTGACGGCTTCGAGCGAAATTTCTGTGAATCCAAGGTTGATGGACTGGTAGATCGCGCCGATCAGGCCCCAGAACACTAACTGGACGTACACCGGGGTGCCGCGGAAGATCCACAGGTAGACCCAGGCGATCGCCTTGAACACGGGGTTCGGGCTCATCCGCATAACCGCGAGGATGACGCCCAGAACCACACCGATAACCATCGCGAGCAGCGTCAGCGCGAGCGTGTGGCCCGCTGCCGTGATGATGCGGGTGTCAAACAGGTATTGGCGGTAGGTACCCCAACCGTAGGCTTCGCGGCCGGCTGCATCCACGATGAACCATGCGAAAAGCGCGAGCAGGACCGCGGCTAGGATCCAGCGGCCGGGGTGGCGCAGGGGCTTGGCCTCAATGCGCTCGGGCGGAGTCGACTTCTGGGTGGTGCTCCCGGTCGAGATTTTCTTACTCCCCATGATCTACTTTCCTCCCACGGGTTCTTCATTAATCAGGCCTTGGTCAACCAGGCCGGTTTTCACGTTCCACTGCGCCAGAATTTCGGCGTACTTTCCTGTCTCGATGAGGTGCTGCATGGCCGCTGCCATCGCGGGGCCGAGCGTGGAGTCCTTCGGCACGGCGAAACCAAACGGAGCGGAATCAAACATGTCGCCGATCAGCTCAAGCTGTCCATCGGATTTCTCTACGGCCCATGCCGCGACGGGGGAGTCAGCGCTCACCGCATCCGCGCGGCCAACGAGTGCAGCCAGCGCGGCGTTGTCGGACGTGTCGTAGGACAAGATCGTGATGGGTTCTTTGCCGGCGGCGATGCACTCTTCATTCTTCGGCCGCACGTCATCTGTTTCGGAGTACGTGGTTTTCTGCACCGCGACGGTCAAGCCGCACGCGTTATCGGGGTCCACGTTGTTGCCGGGCTGTTGCGCCCATTGCACGCCGGCGTAGAGGTAGTTGACAAAGTCAAAGTTCTGGCGGCGTTCTTCCGTATCTGTAAAGCCAGAGATACCCGCATCCAGGGTGCCGGCTTGAACGGCGGGCAAGATCAGGGAAAAGTCCATGTCTTGCGGGGAAAACTCCAAGCCCATGACGGATGCCACGGCGCGACCCAAATCCATCTCCATGCCGATGATGTGCCCCTGGGAGTCTTTGAACTCAAAAGGTGCAAACGGCGGGTTGGTGCCGATGCTGAGTTTTCCGCTGGCCCGAATATCTTCGGGCACCATGGCGGCGATTTCCGGGACGGCTTCTGGGGTGACTGGCTCCCAGCCGTCGGGAGTGCCACCCTCGACGTTAGTAACGCAACCAGAAAGCATCGCTGCTGAGACGACGGCAGAAATCACTGCCGTCATCGGCGCGAGGAGCTGTGCCTTTACCTTTCTGGTCGCTGCGAAAGGTTTGTGCATGGACAAAGCATACAATGCTCCCGCGTGAAAATTTTAAATTAGCGCGACTCGCGGCCGTGGCCTACGTCGCATTAACCGCGGAACGCAGCCATAGCCAGCTGGATGATCTGGCCAACGACAGTGATGATTGCGGCGATGACAATGTAATTGATCACGTTGCGCGAGGAACCCTCGGCGCTTTGCTCAACCCTGCCCCGATCGTTGTCGGGGTTGAAGATCAGCTTGTACGGCTCAAAAGCCCACTCGAAGAAACCCTTGGCGCCTTCCTCTTTGGGCGTCCATGCTTCTTTACTGAACGCCCTATCCAGGCCGTTCTTGACCTGTTCGCTGGACGAGGTTTGGTTTGCTGGCTCCGCAGCCAGCGCGGCCGGGGTGATTGCGGGAACGGCGCTGAAGGTGACAGCGGCGGCGGTGGCAACGGCAATGATCTTTGTACGCATGCGCTGAAGTGTACCGTTTCCGTTCTGTTATAAAAAGTGTTCGCTTATATGGGCTCCGCTAGTGGCCCGGGTGAACGGTCGCCGCGGAGGCGTTTCACCACGTTCTCCGCGGAAATTAAACACATGGGCACACCCACGCCGGGCAGAGTGGTTGCCCCCGCGTAGTAGAGGTTCGATAGTTTTTTGGATTGGTTGCGCCCACGGAAAAACGCCGATTGCTTCAAGGTATGGGCTGGCCCAATCGATCCCCCGGACCAGGCGTTGTAGCGCCCAGCAAAATCAGCAGGCCCCAATGTCTTCCGAACTACGATGCGCTGCGGAAGATCCGGGATGTCGCACCACTGCGCGATCTGCTCAATTGCGGCGTCCGCGATCGCATCCACTGCTGGCGAGGCGGCCTCACGGTATGCATCGCCGTGGCCTAAGTCGATCGCGGCCGGCGTTGGCACAAGGATGAAGAGGTTCTCGTTGCCACAAGGCGCCGTCGAAGGATCGGTCGCGGAGGGTTTAGACACGTACACAGAGCGCGAGGCCCCCGTCGGTCGCGCCGCAATCGGCCCATCGAAGACGGCGTCGAAGTCAGGACCCCAGTCGCGGCTGAACAGCAGGTTGTGGTGATCCAATTGCGGGAGCGTTCCCTCCACACCAAGCATCACCAGCACCGTTCCAATGCCCGGATCGCGCGAGGCGAAATATTTCTCATCGTAGGTGCGAGCATCCGGGGGCAGCAGGCGCGTTTCCGTGAACTTCAAGTCGGCCGTGGAAACCACCACGTCAGCATCGAGGTCTACCACCTCGCCGTCGGCGGTTCGCACGGAAACCCCCGTCGCTAAGCGTGTGCGTGGGTCCGTGCGTATCGCGGTAACGTCGCAGCCCAGCTGTAGTGTCGCTCCTTCCTCGCGCGCGCACTGCGCAATCGCGTCCACGACCGCGGCGAATCCGCCCTGCGGGTACTTCACGCCGAGCGAAAGATCCGTGTGGCTCATCAAGTGGTACATCGACGGCGTTCGCGAGGGGTGAGACGAAAGGAACACCGCGGGGTACGTCAGCATTTGCTTCAACCGCACGTCGCAAAATCGCTTATCGACGAAAGCGTCTAACGGCCGCACCAAGAATTCAGCGAGTTTCTGGTACCGTGCCCGCACGTCCGCACTGAAAAACGGGAGGTACGAGCTGAACGTGGTGTAGAGGAACTTTTCCACGGCGATCTCGTAGGTATCCTCTGCGCTTTTGAGGTACTCCCTCAGTTGCGCACCCGCGCCCGGCTCGATCGATTCAAAAAGAGCGATCGCTTCCTCGCGTGTCGACGGCACGTCGAGCGGTTCTTCGTCTTCCGGGAACAAACGGTAGCCGGGATTGAGCGGGACCAGGTCTAAAACGTCGTCGGTGCGTTTGCCAAGGAGAGCGAAGAAGTGATCGAAAGCACCGGGCATGAGGTACCACGACGGGCCGGTATCGAAGCGAAAACCGTCAACGACCAGTTCACCCGCTCGGCCACCGACAGTGTCTAGCCGGTCCACAACGGTGACCGAATACCCTTCCTTGCCTAGTAGTGCGGCGGTGGCCAGGCCAGCAACACCCGCGCCGATCACGATGGCTGAAGAAATCATGGGTGCTGCTCCATTCTCGCCGCGTCGACAAGCGAGCGCGCGGTGATCGCTGCTTTTCTATGGGCGGGGACCCGGATGCGGGTTGAGGCAAGTGTGTGCGCGGGGGTGGATTCAATCATGTCCGTGAGTTCTTCGAAAAGGGCAGCTGCGGCGACGACGCCAACCCGCACTCGTCGGGGGAGAAGCGGCATCGCCGTACGCGCCACGCGCAGGTCGCGGCGAATATCCGACACGATCTCTGCTTTCATTTCATCGTTGAGGTCCCGGTGATTCAGCTGTGGGAAATACCGCCGTCCCAGGCGCGAGTGGTCGTCCCCAAGATCACGCAGAAAATTGACCTTCTGAAACGCGGCCCCAAGCGCCCGCGCCCCGGCCTCTAATGTCGAACGGTCGCTGTTCGGCACCACTTCACCCGCAAAGAACACGTTGAGGCACATCAATCCAATGACTTCAGCGGAGCCGTAGACGTAGCAGTCGAAGGAGTGCTCGTCGTGGTCAGTGGGGTCCAAGTCGCGGCGCATGGAGGCGAAGAAAGCCTGGATGTGTTCACGCTCGAGCTTGCACCGCCGCGCTGTTGTGGCGTAGGCGTGGATGATCGGATCAGTGTGAAACCGTGATTCAGGAGCCGCCACAATGGCCGCCTCGTAGTTGTTTAGTACATCCTCAACGTTATCTACACCGGCTGCATCGGATGTACCGTCAACGACCTCATCGGCAATGCGCACCACTGCATACACGTTGCGGATGTCTCGCCGCACCCCCTTGGGCAGAAGCGCCGTGGCCAAAGAGAAGCTAGTGGAGTATTCGTTGATCACCGCCGCGGCTGCGCTTTCGCTCATGGCGTCGTAGCGGCGCAGCTCATTCCGGTCAACGGTGTTCACGCGTCACATGCTACGCGGTGGGGTAAGGCGCACACATCAGACGTGAGCCTCACGCGTATAGACGTGATCCCGATAACTTAATGTGAGTCTAATTAGGCAAGGCGTCAACAACTGCCATATCCTTCTACGTGTTCGTGTCTTTGGAGTGGAAAGTGTGCCTATGTGGAAGAAGTTTGCTGCCGCAGCTCTAACAATCGCTATGACATTCATGGGCGTGGCTCACGCTGACGCTCAGCCGCGTTCGTTTGGTCAGCGCTCCGGCTGCGCAAGCGAGTACCTGATTGCTATCCCTGGCGGTGGAAACACACTTCCGGGGCTTCCCTCCGAAGCCCCAGTCGGTGACAAGGTCTACCACGTCTCCACGGGTGTCCGTGCCCGTTCCGGCGGCACTATCAAGACTGTCCGTATCGCATACGCGGCTGTGCCGTTTGCGGTTTTGTCGTATACCGATTCTGAGCGCTCGGGTTATGACGAAACGAATCGGACGATCTCCCGCCTCGCGCACCAGTGCCCTGAGGCAAACTTCAGCATCACGGGCTTCTCTGAAGGCGCTGGCATTGGCGCGAAGATCATCAACGACATCGCGTACGGCCGTGGTCCGATCCCGGCGCAGCGTTTCAGCTCCGCCGCACTGATTTCCAACCCGCGCCTGGGTGACAACGGTGGTGCTTTTGGCGGCGGCGCGTACGAGGTCCACAAGGGTGCATTGGAGGCCCTGCCGGGCGGCTACGGCAAGGTCGGCTCCCGCGTTCTTGATATTTGCCGCGTAGACGACCCGATCTGTGCGCTGCCTGAGGAACTTCGCAGTGGCGTCGACCCGATGCTTCGCGTAGCCGTCTTCCGCGGTCAGTTGCCTGTGATGGAGATCCTTGCGGCCACCGGCGTTCCCGTCATTCTTACGTTCCTGTTCGGCTTCGGAAACCACGGCAAGTACGGCCCGGACTCTTACAACCAGGCATCCCAGTGGATCGTTGATCGCTCCCGTCGATAAGCTTCCTCCCCCTCTAACTCGTCGATAAGCGTGCGCTTGATCGCAGCGTCAACGTCCCGGTAGGGGAGGTGGTAGCGCCTGTTCCATGTGACTGCGCCCACCTCAATTTCGCGGGCGATGCCTGGGATGACGGTGCGTGCCGCGCGCAGCCGCCCACGACAGCGCAGCGTTGTCTTCTACCCGCAGGTCATCGCGGAATCAGACCAGGGTTGGTGACGTCACGCGAGCTGCTTCCACTTCCGGTTATCCAAAATGCCCTCCCGCGACGCGACGATGGTAGCGACAAGGTTCTGACCCGTAACGTTCACGGCAGTGCGACCCATGTCGATGATGGGATCGACGGCTAGCAGAAGACCAACGCCAGCCAGCGGGAGTCCCAGCGTGGACAGCGTCAAGGTGAGCATCACGGTGGCGCCGGTGGTTCCCGCGGTCGCTGCGGAACCAAGTACGGAAACCACGATGATAAGCAGGTAATCGGACCAGCTCAACGGCAGGTTATAGAACTGCGCAACGAAGATCGCCGCGATAGCTGGGTAGATCGACGCGCATCCATCCATCTTCGTCGTCGCCGCGAGCGGCATGGCGAATGCCGCGTACTCGCGCGGAACACCCATCTCTTCTTCCGCCGTGCGCTGGTTCACAGGCAGCATGCCCATTGATGAGCGGGTGAGGAAGCCCAGCGACGTGACCGGCCAGACCTTCTTGAAGAAGCCAAGAACGGGAACGCGCGCATACGCCAGCACCAGCGGGTACAGGGCGAAGAGAACCACGGCCAAGCCGAGGTAGATGGCAAACACGAACTTGCCCAAAGATCCCAGCGCATCCCAGCCGTATGTGGCAACGGCGGTACCAATCAGCGCGGCTGAACCAATCGGTGCAAGACGGATGATCCACCACAAAACCACCTGGATGACGCTCAACAACGACTCTGAAACCTTGATGAAGGGCTCTGAGGATTTACCCGCTTTCACCGCGGCGATGCCGAACAGCAGTGAGATCACCAGGATCTGCAAGACGTTGAACTTCAGCGACACATCGCCATCGCTTGCCGACGCCCCAAGGCCCAGAATGTTGCTGGGCACAACGGAGTCCAGGAAGCCCAGCCACGACCCGGTCTTCTCCGGCTCGGCGGCAGTAGCGGCGTCGACTGTGGTTCCGATGCCCGGGCGAACGACCAGCGCGACGATGATGCCCACGATGACGGAGAAGAACGCCGTGATCATGAACCACAGAATCGTCTGACCCGCCAAACGCGCCGCGTTAGACACCTTCCGCAGGTTCGCAATCGACGTCACCACCGCCGTGAAGATCAGCGGCGGAATAAGCAGCTTCAAAAGCGCGACGTAAGTATCACCAATCCACGCGAGGGTAGTGGACAACCAGCCAACTTCATCCCCGGGCACCCCAGCGTCCATGTTGCGAGCAACAAACCCAAGGATCAGCCCGACGATCAAACCAGTGATGATCTGAACACCAAAGTTGGACATCCACCCCGGAATCCACGAATGCGCGCGCGAAGATTCCTGAGACTCATTCACGTCCTCAGCATCCACATCCCGAGCATCCACATCCCCAGAAACACCGGGGTCCTTCACCGAACTGGTCATCAAATCACGTCCTTAGCGAAAACTAGACTAAGCGGTTTGCTAATCCGCACATTTCGACCGTTACTACAGCACAATACACCCGGTGTTTTCAAGTTGACCGGCCCGCAATAACAGACAGAACAGTCTATAACCCAAGCGATCTAGGACGCGTTGCTCACCAACAGATCAATTTCACTGCATTTGGTCACCCAGCGTTCCTACACTGGTGGGCAGAACATCGATCCAGACCACAAGCGAGGCTGATATGAACCGCGAAGCCGCTGAAAAACTGCTAGCAACTTTGGAGCACTCCCGCGCTGAGCGTGAGGAGCTGTACAAGTGGTTCCACACCCACCCTGAGCTATCCATGGAGGAACACGAGACAGCAGCGCGCATTGAGGAGGAACTCAAGCGCCTGGGTCTTAGCCCTATCACGATCGCGGGTACGGGCAAGGTCGCCGTGATTGAAAACGGCCCCGGCCCCGTCATCGCGTTCCGCGCGGATACGGATGCCCTGCCAATCGAGGAATCCCCCGGGGTGGATTATGCAGTGCCCGCCAGTGAAGGCAAGATGCATGCCTGCGGCCACGATATGCACATCATGGGTTTGCTCGGCGCAACCGCGGCGCTGGTGAAGAACAAAGACGTCTGGTCCGGCACGTTCATTGCGCTTTTCCAGCCTGGTGAAGAGGCCGGCGGCGGCGCGCGCAAGATGGTGGAAGACGGACTCGTGGACAAGCTGCCGAAGCCTGACTACGTCTTCGGCCAGCACGTTATGGCGTGTGACCCGCCGTTTGGATTCTCCTTCACGCCTGGCCGCATGACCACCGCGGCGTCCAACTGGCGTGTGCGCATTCCTGGTGTGTCTGGCCACGGGTCGACACCGCACCGCGCGAAGGACCCGATCGTGACCGCCGCGGCGATCATCAACCGCCTGCAGGGGGTCGCGGCACGCGAGGTCGATCCGCTGGAGATCGGCGTGATCACCGTCGGCTCAATTCACGGCGGTGTCTCCACGAACTCGATCCCGGACGTGGTGGAGCTGGGTATTAATACCCGCGCGTCCACTGATGAGATCTCCGAATACCTGCAAGACTCCATCAAGCGCGTTGTCCGTGCAGAGTGCGAGGCAGCGGGAATCGAGGAGGAGCCGGAGTTCATCTACCTGGATTCTGTGCCGGTCATCTACAACGACCATGAACTCACCAACAAGATCAAGGCCACGTTTGAGGAATACATGGGTGAGGAACTCGTGGACTTCGGTCCGGGCTTCCCCGGCTCCGAGGACTTCCCAATCCTGCCCAACGCATGGGACGTTCCCTACGTCTTCTTCGCGTGGTCCGGTTTCAGTGACGGCAACGACGGCCCTGCCAACCACAACACCAAGTTCCGCCCGGAAATCCAGCCCACCCTAGACCGCGGATCCATGGCTGTGCTGCTCTGCGTGGCCTCTATCCTCGGCGCTGAGAACCAGGAGTCTGCTGACTAGTCCGTGGTCACGCACATAAAAAAAGTCCGCCGCCGCGGACTTTTTCTTTTATACGTCAACTGAGGATGCCCACCGTGGGCGGGTGTTGTTAATGGCGAACTGGAAGCCAAGGAGGAAGATCACGGTGACAAACGGCACGAGCACAAAACCCATCCCGTAAGACCCGAACTTCTGTGGGAACCATCCCCACAGCGGCGTGCCGACGGCGAGCCCGATCGGATACGCCATGCCCAGCACACCCCAGATCTTGGAGTAGTCCTTCAGTCCGTAGCACGCCTGGGCGATCAGCGGGGGAGAGACCGTACCGTTGGACGCGCCGAGCGCCATGAAGACAACCAGCACGAGGTACGGGATGAAGTACGTGACCCAGGTGGAAATAAACACCGCGATACCCGCCGCCATGAGCGTGATCCACAGCGCCTTCATCAACCCAAGTTTGTCAATCAAGTATCCGATCATCGGCTTGAACACTATCAACGACAACGTGCAGGTGATCACCACCGTTGAAATCTTCCCGGGTGAGACATCAATGCCCCACGGGGTATCGGACAGATACGCAACGAAGTGCTGGGTCATGGCGTACGTCATGCCGAACAGCAAGTAGGAGAACACCAAAACCACGAACCCGGGTGTGGTGAACGCTTCTTTTTGCGTTAGCCCCGGCTCAGCACCACTCGCCGCTGCGGCCTGATCAGCCGAAGACGACAACTCACCGTAGCCCGGGATCCCATGATCTACCGGGCTGTTTCGAACGAGGAAAATCCCCGGCAGGATCGTAAATGCCGCGAAGAACGCCGCGAGGAACAGAGCTGACGAACGCCAGCCGATTCCGCTGAGCAGCATCGGCATGACCACTCCCAGGATCACGCCACCAACACCCGATCCGGCGAGCACCACACCCATGATCGTTGCTTTGTTCTTAAAGAACCAACGGTTCACCACAACCACCGGTACGTACAAGGCCGAAAGCCCAATGCCAATGCCGATGACGATTCCCGCGGCATAAAACATCCACAGCGCCGACGAGAAACTGAAAAACACCAGCCCCACCGTCGCGATCGTTCCACCAATCACCAACAGGCCCTGCGCCTTGACCTTGTCAATCAACTGACCCGCCAGCGGCATCGCGAACGCGGAGAACGCCCCGAGCAGCGTGTAGTAAATCAGAAACGAGGAACTCTCAAACCCCTCAAAATCTTTAAGAATCACGGGGGTGAAGAAGCTCAGCGCTGTGAACGACACAGCCATCGCAATATTCACGAGCATCGCACCCAGCGCCACCCGCAAGTAAATCCCCGACATCTTTTCACTCGCGGCAGCATCCTCCGCTGAGAATCGCTCCGCGCTATTTGTAGCCGTAGTCATGGCCTACTCCCTTCGACACATCTGACGTTACAGCTCGCTGTGGTAGCGCACGGTAGTTTTAGAGCACTTGCTTAACGACGAACTCCACCGCGCCACTCCGAGGACCACATTTTTTTGTTTAAGATCCACGTTGAAGCGCCCTGGGTTCCGATCCGCTTACTAAACGCCCAGCGGCTGAGCGTCTGACTGTTGATAGTAGGCGTCCTCCGTTTCTTGTGGAGTGATATCCCAGGGATTCGTGGAGCCTCTGGTTGTTCCACCAGTGCACCCAACGAAGGGTGGCAATTTCGACTTCCCCAACCGATGCCCATGGACGGTGGGGATAAATCAACTCTGTTTTGTAGAGGCCGTTGACCGTTTCAGCCAACGCGTTGTCGTAGGAGTCACCGACAGTACCGACAGAAGGATCAATCCCAGCTTCGGCGAGTGCTTCACCGTACCGGATCGACACATACTGCGAGCCACGATCACTGTGGTGGACAAGCCCCTCAGCGCGAAGATCACCGGCGTGATACAGCGCGTGTTCAAAGGCCTCCAGCGGCAGTTCATCGGTGCGCACACTCGCCCGGGTCGCGACACCGACAATCTTGCGGGAATACACATCGGTGATGAACGCGGTATAAGCAAAACCAGACAGGGTGCGCACGTAGGTGATGTCAGCGACCCACAACCGGTGCGGTGCGCACGCAGTGAAGTCATGATTGACCAGATCAGGGCGACAATCCGGCACGTCGGCCCGAAGTGTTGTAGTCGGTGTGCGGCCCCGCCTGCGGCCTTGTATGCCGGCTTGTTTCATCAACCGCGCGGTCTGATCACGGCCGATATCCCAGTCAGCGCGCTGCATGGCTGCCCGATAGCCACGAGGAGTGATAAACCCACACTCTGTCTGCATCAAGGTGCGACAGATGGCCTCGACCCCGAAGCGATCGCGATACGTATTGATGTATTCGATCATCTTCTGGTGGGACGGTCGAGTTCCGCTGCGAAAAAAGCTGACGCGGTTTTGAGAATCTCGTTAGCCCTGCGCAGCTCTTTATTCTCTCGCCGCAGACGCTTTAGTTCATCGTCTGCTGACTCGCCGGTGCTGACCGAAGCGTCGGGCGAGGACCTATGAGGCTTCAACCAATTATTAAGCGTGTGTGCGGAGACGCCGAGCTTGTCACCGATCTCTTCTGCCGCACCCCACTTCGAGCACCCTTCAAGCTCAACAAGTTCCTCAGCCAGACGCACCGCCTTGGCCTTGAACTCATCACTGTACTTCCTTGGCATGATCCCAATCTTTCTCTAGAAACGATCGGAACCAAACCCAGGACGGTTCATTATCCGTCAGGCGGAGATCGTCCGTGAACCGGACGACCGTGACAACGTCGGTAGTTGCCGAGTGTGGAAGGTGCATTACGGCGAGTGTAGAAAACTTAATCAAGTTGTAATAGATCAGCGGGGGTGGTGTAAGGGGGTAAGGGGCCCTAACGCTGTGAATCCCTAGCAGGCGTTTTGGAGCAGATTCACAGCGCTCACAGTTTTATCCAGCGAAGTTTCTTTTCATCTGATTTAATCATCCCTAATTCCGCATGGTGTCCCAATTCTCTCGTCGTGCGGGCGTTCCTTGCAGCTCCACAACCGTGGGCAGTCACTTGATCCAAAGGATGTTCATGTCTGAGAAAATTCGCAATCGCCGCACAGTGATCGCGGCCGGTGTGCTCTCCCTCGCACTCGTCGCCCCGGCTACCAATGTCCCCGTCATTCAAGACCTAGCCCTACCGGTGGCGTACGCCGCAACGGACGCCTCGATATTCGGAGAGCGCTACAAGACCGATAACTTCTGGGATAAGAATGAGGCCAAAATCATTGGCCTTACCCTGGACGCGGGAGACAAAGTCGAACCGACCACATCAACAATTTTTAACTGGAATGTCCGTAACGATAACGGTGAGCTGGTTCTGATCCGCCCTAAGAGTAACACCGCATACAAGAAGGGCGATGTCGATATCCCCGTCAAAGTCACGCCCGCTGGTGGCGCGTCATTCAACACGACCCTGAAAGTCACCGTCATAGACGAGGCCGACACGACTTGGGTTAAGGATTTGCCTGATTTCAAAACCCGTCAGTCCGTGGACTTCTCCAACGGCCTAATCCAGGACATCCCGGGTTTAACTGTGCCGGACGATGCCACGGTTGAGAAGGACGGTATCGCACATCTGGGTTGGAAAGTGGTGAACAACAACGGTGTGCTCCGGGTGGAGGCTCCGGCAACTTTCTCCGGTTCCGTCCCCGAGAACAAGGACATCAATATCAAGATCACCAAGAATGGTCACACGGAACCGGTCACGCTGCTCCTTAAAGCCACCCCGCCGGAGAAATCAGCGGCCGGTGGCACCGCTGGGACGGTCGGTGGGGCCCTACTCCCGATTCTTGGGGGGATCATTGGGCTTATCCCCGGTGCCGGACCTCTCGGCAACGCGCTCGGTTCCCTCGGCAACCTGATCGGTGGCCTCGGCGGCGGCAACAACGGTGGCACTGGCGGCAACAACGGTGGTACCGGCGGTACTGGCGGTAACACCGGTGGTAGAGGCGGTATCTTTGACGGCATGTTCCGCGATGCCGTGAAGATCGAGGTCAAGGATAACGGTTCCCACAACGCCTCCAACAACACTGGCATTGCCCCGAGCGCTGTTGCCCCAAGCGCTGTCGTCGTCACTGACAACGCTTCCAACAACGGCTCCAACAACACCGGTGTGGCCCCGAGCGCGGTGAATGTCTCCGACAACGGTTCCAACAACACTGGCGTAGCCCCGAGCGCGGTGAATGTCTCCGACAACGGTTCCAACAACACTGGCGTAGCCCCGAGCGCGGTGAATGTCTCCGACAACGGTTCCAACAACACTGGCGTAGCCCCGAGCGCGGTGAATGTCTCCGACAACGGTTCCAACAACACTGGCGTAGCCCCGAGCGCGGTGAATGTCTCCGACAACGGTTCCAACAACACCGGTATTGCCCCAAGCGCTGTTGCACCGGGCGCGGTGAATGTGTCCGACATCGCCTCCAACAACACTGGTGTGGCGCCGAGCGCAGTCAATGTCTCCGACAACGGTTCCAACAACACCGGTATTGCCCCAACCGCTGTTGCACCGGGCGCGGTGAATGTGTCCGACATCGCCTCCAACAACACTGGTCTGGCGCCGAACGCAGTCAATGTTCTTCCGGAAGGCCTTGGTGGTAGCTCCGGCAAGAAGGACTCTGGTACCGCTGGTGGCGCGGGTGCGGCCGCGACGAACAGCAAGCTGAACGACCCGAAGTGCATTGCCAGCCTGGTTGGTGTTGGTGTGCCGTTGGCAATTCTGATTCCGGTTCTTGCGTTCAACGTGCTGCGTGTCCCGGGTGCAGAGGGCTTCCAGGATATGCTCAAGGCTGCTGCTTCGACGCTGCCTGGTCTGAACGTTTCGCCGGAGCAGCTTGGTGCTGGTATTGGCGCGTTCGCTGGTGCCTTCGCGGTACTTGGCATGATCGGCGCTATCACCCAGTGCGTCCCGGACAAGGCTGATGCGCAACCAAACCCGAGCCCGACCACGGGCGAGCCGGCACCGTCCGCACCGGTACAGCCGTCCGCACCGGCTTCCGAGCCGAGCCAGCCCACTACTACGACTCCGTAATGAGCTGCAGAATCTAGGCAGTTTAATTTCACGCCAAACCACCTGATCCCTGTTGGGGTCAGGTGGTTTGTTATTGGTGGCGGTTCATTGTCTTCGAGTGGGTCAGTTAACACTATGAGAAATCTTGTCAAACTTCTGTGCTTTAACTGGGATTCGAGTTGCGAACTGGTCGCGGAAGGGAGACCGTGGGAAGCATGACTACCCAGAACACTTCAGACTCTTCGTCCACTGGCGCAGGACACTCGCGTCGATCATTTTTGGCTGGTTCCGCAACGGTTGCTGGTGTTGCTGCCGCAGGAACGGTGGTAGGTGCCGCTCCGGCGTCGGCAAAGCAGTCCACGCCGATCGCTGGCGGGTTCCCGATGCCGCCGGCACCGGCGCCGGCGCCGTATGCCCCGTTCATGCATGGTGTGGCCTCCGGCGATCCGGTGCCGGACTCCGTGATTATCTGGACGCGCGTGACGGTGTCGCCGGAGGCGATGCCGGGTTCGGGTAAGGGAGCGCCGGTGGATGTGCGCTGGCAGATTGCAACTGATCGAAGCTTTGCCAACGTTGTCAGGTCGGGCACCTACCGCGCAACCGCGGAGACTGACCACACGGTGAAGATCGATCCGAAGGGGCTCAAGCCGCAGACGACCTACTACTACCGCTTCATTTGGGGCAGGGAAGTGTCCCCAGTGGGTACCACGCATACCGCACCGGCGTTTAACGCGGACATTGCAAAGTACAACATGGCAGTGACGTCGTGCGCGAACTATGAAGCAGGGTACTTCACGGCCTACGACCACATGGCTGGTCTGATGGAAAAAGGCGAGATTGACCTCGTTGTATTCTTGGGCGACTACATCTACGAATACGGAACGGGAGGGTACGCGGGCCGCAGTGGTGTGTCGCGCCCGCACTGGCCCGCGCATGAGATCGTGTCGCTGGCGGATTACCGGATCCGCTACGGGCGCTACCGCACAGATCCGCACCTGCAGCGCGCGCACGCAGCCGGGCCGTGGGTTGTTGTGTGGGATGACCATGAGACCGCGAACAACTCGTGGAAGGGTGGGGCAGAGAACCACACGGAAGGTAAAGAAGGCCAGTGGAAGGTCCGTGAGGACTACGGTCAGCGGGCGTACTACGAATGGTTGCCGGTGCGCGGCGTCCGGCCGTCGGCAGGCGGGCACATCTACCGCAGCTACCGGTTTGGAAACCTCCTTCAACTGACCATGATGGACCTGCGTACCTACCGCGACAAGCAGCCGCCGGTGATCGGCAAACTCAAAGATGACCCGAATCGTTCGATTCTGGGCACGGAACAGTTCGGATGGTTGCGCCGCCAGGTGGAATCCGCAACGACACGCTGGAACGTCATGGGTAACTCCGTCATGATCTCCCCAATGGAAATCGTGCGTCTGCCAGAGACGAACCAACACAACCAGCTGGTCAACCAGATGTTCGCGGAGCTCAGTGGCCCCGGCGGTGGGTTGGCAGTGAACACTGACATTTGGGATGGCTACCGCTCCGACCGTGCGAAGCTTCTAGAGATCCTGTCTAGGACCAAGCCGTACAACCTGTTCCTAACCGGTGACATTCACTCGGAGTGGGCGAACTCCATCCAGCACAAGGGCCGCGAGATCGGCTGTGAGATGGTGTGTACGTCGATCTCCTCGGCCAACGTCGATGACGTTTTGTCCCAGACACTGAAGACCTACTTCCCGGAGGTCAACCCGATCACGGACACGATGACGCAGGTGATTAAGAAGGTCAACCCGTGGGTGAACCACGTGAACTTCAGCTGGCATGGTTACGGCGTAGCGCGCCTGACCAACCACAACGTAACCATGGACTTCTACCGCGTGTCCAACATCGAAGACCCGCGGGCGCGAGTTAACCGCGCGCTCACGCGCACGTGGACGCCGGGTAAGGGCTTCTAGTTCTTCATCCAGGAAAGTACTTGTGGAACGCGCTGTTTAAACGGCGCGTTCTTTTCCTTTCGTCGATAAGCAACAAGCGCGACAGGCGCGATCTTCCGGTAGACGCGGGTGACACAGCTTCCCCGAGTGGCGCATTTGCGGTCCTACCAGCCGTATTCCAGCTCAGGTAAGCCAAAGCTGCCTGGGAAACCCCGCGGAAGGTGTCTACGGTGGATGGCACAGACTGGATAAGAAGAAAGGAAGCGATCATGCCAACCGGTAACGATCACGGACCTAACCCCTACGTAGTAGACATCGAAAAGGCGACGCTGGACAACGAGGCATTCCGCGACACGCTGTGGACGGGGGAGAACCTTCAGCTGACCGTCATGACCATCCCCGTCGGTGGCGAGATTGGTGCGGAGATCCACGACGACCACGATCAGTTCCTCCGCCTCGAGGCTGGCGAACTGCGCGCGATGATCGGCGCGTCCGAGACCGACCTTGAAGTCGACCAGGTCGTCAGTGCTGACTGGGTGGCGTTTGTCCCGGCGGGCAAGTGGCACAACTTTGTCAACGAGGGTTCTGAGCCCGCGAAGCTGTACTCCATCTACGCCCCGCCAGAGCACGCCCCGGGCACCTTCCACCAGACCAAGGCTGACGCCGATGCCGATGAGCAGGAGACCGACGGCGTGTAACGGCCGCTTCGTTTAAAGGCGTTGCCTTTAACCACTCCTTCCGGTTAAAGGCTCAGCCTTTAACCGCCGCCATTCCCGATGTAGGGTGTGGCGGTTTTTTTATGTGGACGTGACACAACGTTTGTGGCATGGCTTCTTGTACGTCCGTACCGTGGTGTGCATGGCAACAAAATTCCGTGTACAAAATCCGAAAACCAACGAGATCGTTGAAAGCTTCGACTTCATCACTGACGATGAATTAGAGCAGGCGCTGACCACCGCGCACGAGACGTTTACGCAGTGGCGCGAGAAGAGCTTCTCAGAGCGCGCCGAAGTGCTCCACAAGGTCGCATCGCTTTTCGACGAACGCCGTGACGAGCTGTGCCGCATCATCGCTGAAGAGATGGGCAAGTCGATCACCGAAGGCGACGGCGAAGTCGACGACGTAGTGGAAATTTTCAATTACTACGCCGACAACGGCGCTGAGTTCGGCGCCGACGAGGAGATCCCGAACAACCAGGGTGGAACGTCCATCATGCGCAAGGTCCCGTTGGGGATCATCGTGGGCATCATGCCCTGGAACTTCCCCTACTACCAGGTCGCACGCTTCGCGGCGCCGGCACTTATGGCTGGCAACGTCGTCATGGTGAAGCACGCAGAGATCTGCCCGCGTTCCGCCGCGGCGATTGAAAAGATCTTCGACGAAGCTGGGGCACCGAAGGGCCTGTACACGAACGTGTACGCGCAGCACTCCCAGATCTCCACCATGATTGAAGATGACCGCGTGCAGGGCGTCTCGCTGACTGGTTCTGAGGCCGCTGGCCGCACCATCGCCTCCCAGGCTGGCCAAGCATTGAAGAAGTGCGTGCTTGAGCTCGGTGGCACGGACGCCTACGTTGTGCTGGACTCTTCCGACGTGAAGTCCGCCGCAAAGACGGCATGGAACAAGCGCGTCAGCAACGTCGGCCAGGCATGCACGGCGAACAAGCGCATCATCGTCATGGAGGACATCTACGACGAATTCGTGCAAGCGTTGGTCGAGCTCGCCTCGTCGTATAGCGAAGGCGACCCCCTGAACCCAGGCGAGGGCCGAGAGTACTACCCGCTGTCCTCGCGCGATGCCGCGGAGAAACTTGCTCAGCAATTGCGCATTGCTGTGGATGAGGGTGCGAACCTGCACGTCGGTGGCGACGTCACCGGCAAGGGTGCCTACATCACCCCGGCCGTGATCACCGACATCCCCGTGGGTTCTGATTCCTACTACGAAGAGTTCTTTGGCCCCGTCGCTGAGGTCTACAAGGTCTCGACTGAAGAGGAAGCGATCAAGCTCGCCAACGATTCCCGCTACGGCCTCGGCGGTGCTGTCATGTCCGAGGACGAAGAACGTGCGAAGAAGGTCGCCGCGAAGATCGACACCGGAATGATCCACGTGAACATCCCGCAGGCCCGCGGCGCCGAACTGCCCTTCGGTGGTGTCAAGGCCTCCGGCCTCGGCCGCGAGCTCGGCCCGCTGGGCATGGACGAGTTTGTGAACAAGCAGCGCTACTACATCGCAGGCTCCGACTCCAAGGTCTAGCCTCACGGTCCTGGGAACTTATCCCGCTACAAAAAGACCCTCATCACTATGCACGTGATGAGGGTCTTTAGGGGGGTCGGAAAACTCTCTGACCACCACCAACGCGGCCTTGTTTCAGCCCTAGTTCCACGGCGATTTTGGTTTAGTTCCAAACCTCAGCGTAGTCGGACGATTTTGCCACGCATTAAACGGGGGCCTTGGCGAGCGGGGCTTTTTTCCACCTGTCGTCATAAAATGTTAGACAGGTAACGTAACCCACGGAATGTCGAAGGAGACACCATGAACCTCGGAATCGGTGAAGTTCTTATCATCCTGCTAATCATTGCCCCGTTCGCCGCGCTGGGCTACGCCCTCTGGAAGATTGTGAGTTCCGCAAGTCAGAAATAGCCCGCCGGCACCACGGAGTCCGTTTGCCCGCCGGGGTTGCTGCGCTCGCTATTTTGTTTCCCGCCGTCCAAGGACTGGCGGGGTTATTCACGCCAGCTCGGCCTTCGCTGACGGCCCTTTTCAGTGCGCCTCTTTGGACCGTTCTCTCCTGTGCTTCTGCAACTCGGCTTCCAGCACGTCGCCCGCGCCGACAAACTTCTCGGTGAACGATTCGACAAGTCCTAACCAAACGGACTGCGCGCTCAAAATGTCGGCCTGGTCAAGGTCGCCCCGCTTTTTCCACTTCGCAAGTTTCTTTTCGAAGTCGCTGTCACGCATCGGCTTGCGTTTGATGACAAGCGATTGCGGAAGCATAAACCGAAGCATCGAGTATCGTGCCGCCTCCTTTTCACTGGCAATGTCTTTGCCGATAGTCCAGTCGCCATGGACTAACATGTTGCGGATTTTCAGAGCCTCCTCGAGGCCGCGCGCCGTTTCTCTGCATGTTTCACACTCAGACCTTTTGGCTATAGCCTCTCGCATGGTGCTGACCTTTTGCTCGGCCTCAATGGTTGCCCCGAAATGCTCATCCCTGCTGAACTCCACATCGCAGAGGTCGGCAAGCAGGTTTTCTACTCGTCCTGAGGCAAGGAGAAACGAACCGTACGCGACAAGGAAGTCGTTATGAAACCGTTCGAGAAAAGGCAGCGGGTCGTCAAGTTTGAATGCCTTTCCGATGTAAGACTCGGCTGACGAGGTCGCGGCGTCGAGAACATCGCCCAAGTCGAGTGTTGCTTCGACTACCTCGGCAACGCTGCGCATGGTGGCGGCAAGTTTCGAGTTGACAGTTTCAGCAAGTGACGTAGTGCTGGGTATCGAAGCGAGAATCGACGCGTTAATTGTCGGGTTCATGTCAGGAAGAATTGATTTCGCGTCGAAACCGAAGTCCGGTTTGGGCACCGACGCGAACACGCTGGAGTCATAGGAATTCCAGACGATGTCCCGTAGCCACTGCTCAAGACGAGCACTGCGGGAGTGGTTGGTACCGGGCTGCGGTTGTGACGGCTGATCGTGGTCATAGTCGTGCTCGTCGTTGTGGTCGGTCATGGTTCGAAACGTACCCATACCCGTGTAGGCCACGTCACTCGATACCGAAAACAAGACTGCCTCGAACGCAAAACGCGCCCGGCCAAGGTGCGTGCCTCAGGCCAGGCGAGTGAAGAAGCAGGAACTGCTAGACGGTGTGGAACGTGCCGGCAGGCACATTGTGCCCCGGCTTCGAGGCGAGGGCATAGGCTTGAACTGACCGTCCAGGACGTATCTGGCTTTTCTGCTGCGCCACCCGCGATTTGCCGACAAACCTCGGTAACCATCAAAAACTCCATCGAGGACGGCGCTAGGTGGCTCCAGCAAGGGCCAGCGTACGGCACCCCGGAGTGGCAGGGTGTTTACGGCGAGCGCAACATGATTGAGTCCCGCAACGAACGCCTCAAGAACGCTAGGGGCGTCGGGATTGGCGACTCGACGGTGCGCCTGATGCGGGGTTGGGCTGGTCAACTGCTGGTGACCGCTATCTCCTGCGTAGCGGTCAACCTTCTGCTTCTCACTGCCGACTCGGCCTGGTTTGACGAGGACAGCACCGACAATGACCCGGCACCGCGCGGCCGTCGTGACGACCTCGACCGCAAGAGGAGTGAGAAGTCAATTGCAGGTACGTTCCCGAATGCGCTGCCGGTCGCGGCGTAAGCCGCATAGGCCGCAAGCCACCAGGAGAGGAGTTTTGGAGGCAGCGGCCTAGAAGCCGTGTTCGAACCATGAAAAACGCCCGGAAATCGGCTTTAACTTGCCGAACTCCGGGCTATTGACGCTCGGGAAAGCGCTTTTTTACCAGTAGGTTGCGCTGCTCCTTGCTGAAAATGAGTTTGGTGGGGGTCTAGGTAGAAGTTTTCCTCTTTCAAGTGTGCCCCAGGTGAGACTCGAACTCACACTGGACGGGTTTTGAATCCGTTGCCTCTGCCAATTGGGCTACTGGGGCGAACAGCGAAAGTCTACTCCACGGGGGATCGCGATTGGAAATCCGCCGCGCAAACACATTCTCCGTTTTGCTTTCATCTCCTACGCCCGTCGACTCCTCCACGTGTAACGCCGGTGACGCTTAAATGAATTTTTAGAGAACGCTTGAGCAAACTCGAATTGAACAAAACCTGGATGCCCGTATGTGCCGAGGCAGGCCGTTCACTTAGCTCTTCCCTTTTTGCTGGCCAGCGCTATAACCTATCGCGACCTAGGAAAACGTCTACATCTGTGCGTGAATTTCATCATAAATTAACGCTGGAAACTACGGTCGCGAAGCTGTGAAGTTTCTGGTCTAATCAGCACGGTCCAATTAAAGGTGTGAAGTTACGTTTCCACCCTCTGCAAAGGAATCTTCATGGCTTCTTCAATTCGTTCCCGCCGCATCACGCTCGCGGCCGGTGCTCTTGCTGTTGCACTCGTTGCCCCGTTGTCTCCAGCTCTCGATCTGACTGCGCTTCCGGCTGCCGTTGCTCAGAACACCGTCGATGATCCAACCAAGGCGGACTTCGTCGGTACGTTCAACACTGTGTATGATTTCTCCGCCGGTACAGCGACTGTTAAAGGCATTGAACTGCCAGACGATGTCGTTGTAGTACCTAACTACGCGGAGAGGGGCATCGGTGTAGTTAAAGCTGAGGATCGCTGGGGTGTTAAGAACGTTAACGGAAGGGTCGTTCTTACCGAGCCACAAAGCCTGACTGGTAAGGGTGGCACGTACTCCATGCCGATCCGCGTCAAAATGCCGAAGAACGGTATCCGCGCCGAGAATCTTCCGAAGAGTAATGCCGATGCTGCCGATTATGCTGAAGCGTTCAACGTGAGTGACGCTGAATTCAAATTCAATGTGGATCGCCGGCCGCAATGGGTTCACGAAATCACGGGCTTGGATGTGCGCCACGAAGTCGACTTCTCAGAAGAACCCCGGCAAACTCTGGATGCCGTGCAGATCCCGCTCAACGCGGAAACCTACACCGAGACGCGCGGCTGGACCACGTTCAACGACGGTGGACGACTTCAGATTTTGCCCCCGTCAACCTACGGTGGCGGCATCCAAGACATTGTTGTGAAACTTCGCGTCCCGGATAATGAGGATCCCACCAAGAGCTGGTCCGAAACCGTAACCGTGAGGATTAACGGTACGAAGCCAAAGGGCAGCCAATCCATCGGGGATGTTCTCGGTGGCCTCCTTGGGGGCGGCGGTGAAGGCGGTGGCGCCGGCGCTGGCGCGGTTGGAGCTATTCTCGGCCTGCTCGGCCTGGGTGGTGCAGCTGCTGGTGGCGGTGCTGGACTGTTCCCAAGCCTCACTTCATTGATCAATGTCAATGTCACTGACCCCAAGGTTGACATTCACGGTAACTCCATCAACGACAGCGGTAACCCGATCGTTGAGGTAAAGGACAACAACGCGACCGCAACCGTTGACGTTCGCGACAACGGTCGGGACAACAACGCGTTTGTTGATGTTCCGGTCAACGTCACCGACAACGTCAAGGGCAACGTGGAAGGCCGTGCATCTCTCCTTGGCGGTGGCGGCGGCAACGGTGGTGGCGACGGCGCGGGCCTCTCTTCGAAGAAGTCGAACGATTCCACGCCTTCCACGGATAACGGCACTGCTGCGAACAAGAGCTCTAACAACGCCAACCTGAAGCGTCTCCAGAGCCCAGAGTGCATCGCAAGCATCGTCGGCCTTGGTGTGCCTCTGCTGGTCATGATCCCGACGATCCTGGGCGCTCTTCGTGTCCCTGGTTTTGAAGGTGCGCAGGAAGCAGTCCGAGCAGCTGCTCACCACTTCAGCCTTCACGAGAACCAGGTTGCCGCGGGTGTTGGCGGCTTCGGTGGTGCACTTGCTCTGGCAGGTCTGGCCGGCATCATCACCCAGTGCATCCCGGCTGCTGACGAAGTTCCGCAGGCAACCGTGACCACCACGGTTGTACCGGCTCCGTCGAACTAATTCGGAGCTCGACTCTAAAAGGTCCCGCGTTCCCACCTCGAGTGGGGAGCGGGGCTTTTCGCTTGCCGACGGCACCACTGGTGAGCCCGGTCTTGCGAACCGGGCCCATTCACCAGTCCTAATCAAGCGCTCTGTCGTAACATCAGACTCATGAGTCGGTTTTCTGTTTCGCGTCGGGTGATGGCGCTGGCAATGTCGGGAGCGTTGGCTGTGACGGCTGCGTCGGCGGTAGGGCCGTCGGAAAGCTTTGTGGCGCAGGCGATCGCTGCGCCGAACATGGCGGGTTTGTCCGTCACAGATAAACAGCGCGTCGTCGCCCAAGCGGTGGAAGAGATGATCAACCTCTACCGCGTGCGCCACGGCCTGCACCCGCTCCTAGTGCACGTAGAGCTGGCGGACCAGGCGGAGAACTGGAGCCGACAGATGGCCCACTACTCCAGCCCCACGCGCTACGATGGCTTCGGACACAGCCCTGACAGCGGCAACGGGGGCTTGTCTGGGGAAAATATCGCGGCGTTTACCACGCCGGGCCGCAAACCGGCGTCGCGTCTTACGGACGCGGAATGGGCGCAGATGGCGATCGACATGTTTGAGACCTGGCGGACGTCCCCCCGTACGCACAATGACACGATGCTGGACCAAAAGCACATGGCTATGGCCGTGGGTATCGTTGTGGACAAGGAGAGTGTGTTTGGCACGACGGTTTTCTCCCATCCCGAGTTGTGGCTGCAGGGCGTGGGTGGCGGCGGCCACCGGGGCGACAGGGCGTGGGATTCGCTGTCGCGTTCCTTCGACCGCACCTACCTTCCCGGCGGCGCCTTGAACACCCTCGGCCTCGGCGGCTGGAGGGCTCCGAGCGATCCGGGGCGAAAGAACCGGGTGCTCTGGACGTCCAAAAGCGATGTTTTAGAAGGCTGGCCACTGGACCGCAGTGAAGGGCGCCCGGTGCGTTCCGACGAGCGGATCAGCCGCCCTTTGCTCGGCGGGACTGCGCCGGCACCGCACAATCCGGGCGGTGCCCCTGGTCCGGCGGCGCCCGGTTGGGGCACGAGCCCCGCTGATTTTGAAGACACAGCCGTGCTTATCGACGCGCTGTCATCGAAGCTCGGCATCCCTGAGAAAGTCGCGGTGGGGCTGTCTACTGCTGCGGTGGTGGTGCTGCTCGCAGTGGTGATCGTGCAACAGTTGGGAATCCGTCTGCCGTTTATCGGCTGACGCTATAAGGACCGGGCGGGCAAAAAAGCGTCGTTAAGCACATGCTCGAATGTGTAAACCCCGCTGCACACTGAACTAGCCCCCGAAAGTTGGACTGGTTTAATTCTAGGCGGTTAGGGCTTCAAGGGTCTGATTTCGATATTGCATCGGGGTCAGGCCCTTGAGTCGTTGTTGGATGCGTTCGGTGTTGTACTGTCAGATGCGGGTTTTTGGTACCGGTGTTCCGGAGACCCGGTACTGCCGGGTTCCGGGTAGTTGGTACCGGGGGCCGGGCCGACGGAGTCGGCCCGGCTGTTTGCTTTATTCGTCCGGTTCTATTGGGGTGGTGGCCTTGCGCATGTCGAAGTCTCCGATGCGGATTCGGTGGCCGTTGTTGAGGCGGCTAACGAGTGAATCGGCTCCGACTCTGTCGGGGAGGGCTTCGACCCAGTAGGCGGCGGCCGATTGGGAGGAGATCAGTGTTGGGAGCCGACCGTCGCGGTCGAATATGATCTTGCTCAGGTCTTCTTGCCCGCGCTGGTTGATGCTCATGGTCATAAAATCGTCGATGATAAGGACATCGACATTGATCAGTTTCCGCATCTTATCGAGGTAGTTCTGGTCAGTCGGTGAGAAGACCGCCAACATGTCTACGAGTTGGTCTAGCCGGTAGTAGGCCACGGAGTATCCGGCTTGACATGCGGCGACGCCGATGGCGCAGACTATGTATGTTTTCCCTGTTCCGGTCGGCGCGAGGATGTGAATGTTGGTCGGATTTTCCCGCCAGTTGGTCGCCGCGATTCGTTTCAGTTGGCGCATGTTGATGCCGCGTTGTTCTGCTCGGGTGACTTCAGCAAGGCTCGCGTCCGGGTATCGGAATTGTGCCTGGGTGATGGCTTTGGCGATGTTGCGTTGTTGCCGCTGTGTGTAGGCCTCTTCGACTGCTGCGAGGAAGATGTCCTCTGGTAGCGCATCCGCGTAGGCCTCGTCGTTGACAATCTCGTAGAAGACATCAGCGAAGGTCGATACGCGAAGCTTTCGCATTTTTGCCCGTACTGTTTCGTCATTGATGTTGCTCATGGTTCACGCTCCTTCTAGTTTTCGTAGTGGTCAGCAGGCCGGATGAAGACGGCGTCAGCTGCGTCGCTGGTAAGCGGGGCGCCTGGGCGTTGTTGGTTCTTCGTCGCGGGCTGTGTCCTTCGCCCTGGTGCAGCAGGGTGCTGCTGAGCGTGCGCAATGTCAGTCTGGATGCGCTTGATCACAGCCATAGTTGGAGCCAGCTTCTTTTCTAAGACCTGCTGGCACGCCGGCTCGAGGGTGGTTTTGCTGTGCTTTTTGCCCAGGTTGGCCAGCACGTTGCGAGCTTGGAGAAGTCCGCGGGGGACGGCGGCACTATTACGATCGAGGATCATCGCTATGACTGTGTGCGTTGCAGAACCGAACGACGAGGCCCAAGCCAAGAGTTCGTCGCGGGTGAGCGCCTTGTGGCCTTCGTCATCGCTGCTTGGCCCATGGTTGGGATCAGTGGAGTACCGGTATTTGAATCCGTGAAGGCGTGTGTGTTCAGCAACTAGTTGATCGCCGTTGAAGATGCTCACCAGTTGCGGGGTGAGCCTGACCGTCACTGCCTCTCCTACCAGCTGAAATGGCACAGAGTAGTACTGGTAGTCACAGGTGATGTGCCAATTACGGTCGACTTTGAGCCGCTTGTATGACACTTCCGTAAACGGTGTCGGCGGCAGATCGCGCATCACTGATGCTTCTTCTTGCTCAAAGCGCATGCGCCGTGTTGTGCCATCAGCCCGTGTCATTGCGCTGTTGATATCGGCAAGCCGGTCAGCGATTGCCTCATTGAGTTCATCGAGATTGTAGAAGACCTCGTCGCTGAAATACCCGAGTATTTTGGCGTAGGCGATTTTCACAGCACGTTCTACTGCCGCTTTGTCGCGTGGCCTGCCAGGTCTTGTCGGCACAATCGTGACCCCGTAATAGTCGGCAAACGCTGCGTAGCGGTCAGTGACCATCCGGTAGCCTGAATGCTTCCTCGGCCGGTAGGTCGCCGTAGAGGCATTATCCGGCACGATGACCGCCGGTAATTTGCCAAGATAGTTCAACGCTTTGACGTGGCACTCAATCCAAGCCGGCATCTTCTCATTCGCAGCAGCAGTGACGTACATCAGTCCTGAGTACGGGCATACCGCGATAAACAGTGACGCCTTGAATGCGGTATCACCACTGGCCTGATCCACCACCGGCACTTTGTCGCCAGCCCAGTCGACGTAAAGCTCTTGCCCCGGCTCATGGGTGACGACTTCGACAAGATCATGAGCACGGAGAAATTCATTGAGCCCACTGCAAAACTGGGAGTACTGGTACTTTGTCTTGTCCGTCGGACACGGCTGCGACAAGTAGTCCATCCACAGCTTATGCCTGGTCACGTGCTTTTTGCTTTGGAGCTTGCGTGCAAGGGCTTGAAAATCAGGCTGGTCGTAGGACATCGTCCGCTTACTCCGGCCGTCGCTGAATCGTTCATCGAACCATCCCGGTGGGAGTTGGCGGAAACGCTCTGGCGTTAGTGCCTCATCAGCGATGACTTTCTTTGCGCGGGATACTTCTCGCCGTGAACATCCCAATGCGTGTGTGATCTGCGCATAGCTTGCACCGTCAAGGCACATCGCGATGATCTGTTTGAAGTTGGCCACAAGGACCGGCTCCTTCCAAGTAGATGTTGACGCGACACCACCGGATTGTGGTGTCGCCAACATCAACTATGAAAGAAAACCCCTTGCAGTACCGAGTACGTGGAACACCGGTACCAACTACGCGGACTCGCGGTACCAACTACCCCGAATCGACAGTTGTACCACTGGATGTACTCGTCGATCGCCTGGTTGAACTCTGCGACGGTGTCGAAGACTTCCCCGTGGTACATCTCGGCTTTCAGGTGGCCGAAGAAGTTCTCCATCACCGCGTTGTCGTAGCAGTTGGCTTTACGCGACATCGACTGAACACCACCGTTATCGCCGATCAGGTCACGCCACGAGGAATGCTGGTACTGGAAGCCTTGATCGGTGTGCATCATCCACCCGGGTTCAGGTGCACACGCCGCGATTGCCTTGGATAAAGAAGCGGCGGTAAACGCTGTCGACGGCGATGTAGCCACGGTGTGGGCAACGATTGAACGGTCGAACAGGTCCATCACCGGTGACAGATAGACCTTGCGGCCTGCGACCCTGAACTCGGTGACGTCGCTGACAAAGACGGCATTTGGCTTATCTGGGGTGAACTTGCGGTCAAGTGTGTTGGCGGCAATGTGGCTGATCGTCCCGTTGTAGGAAACATATGGCCTGCGCTGGCGGACCTTGGCTCGAAGCCCCATCTCGCACATGAGCTTGTAGACGAGCTTGTGGTTGACCACCCAGCCCTGGTTGCGCAGGTCAAGGAGCACTCGTCGGTAGCCATAGCGATGCTTGTTACGCTCGAAGCTTTCCCGGATCGCGTCTTTGAGCGCAGCGTGCTTATCCGGCTCGCGCAGGCGTTTCTGGTGGTAGAAGAACGTCGATCTCGCCATGCCCGCCGCATCCAAAAGGTATTGCAGACGATGTTGTGACTTGAGGATGACAATCGCCTGGACTTTCAGGCGCGTCCCTGGTTCCTCAAGTCCCGCAATTTTTTTAAGTAGGCGTTTTCCGCTTCCAACCGTGCGATCTGGCGGCGCAGCTTCTCTTCCTCCGACAGCGGCTTCGATGCGACCGAGCCTTTGGGCCTACCCTTCGGCTTCGGTTTTAGCGCCTCATCGCCACCTTTACGCCATTTCCACGACCACCCGCTGACCAGCTGTTCTGATGACAGGCCAAATTCACGCGCAAGATCCATCGCTGTCTCACCAGCAAGGTGGCGTTGGACAATTTCCTTCTTGAAGTCGAACGAATACTGCTGCTTAGTCGGTTTCTCCACAAGACATAGCTTGCCATGCAGCGTAAACCGACGATAGAGCATACGGGCGGCGTATCTGGAGACACCAAGAGCAATGGCAGCGGCCTGGCAACCCATCCCCTGCTCGAAAAGCTCCACTAACTGTTCACGCTGAACTTCACTGAGCGAACTACGTGCTCTCAAAGGAACTGCTCCCCATTAGTCGGTAACTGATTTCTCAGTCCAACTAATGGGGAGCAGTTCACACAGGGTGCAACGGGGCTCGCGTGGTACTGCGCGGCGCGTTATGCGTTAGCTTCGAGCCAATCGATGTGGAAGCGCATGAAGCGCATCGTGCCGACGGTGGTTTCGAAGAACAGACCGTAGTGCTTGTCGTCGATCTTGGTCAGCGACGAGTAACCCATAGGGCCGATCTGGAAACGGCGGCCGTCTGACCAGGTCTTTCCGTCGTCGTAGGAAATGCGCACCGTTCCGACCGAACGGCTGCTGTTACTTGCTGCGTTGCTGAAGATCAGCACCTTGGCCTCGTCGGAACCCTGCGGCGCATCCGGGTAAGCGCGGATGATGGAGGCGTTGTTGCGGGGGTCCGGAAGAACGTTCTTGTCAAAGTTGCTCACCGGGCCGAACGTGACGCCGCCATCCTTGGAGTAGGCGATCTTGCGTCCCGTATCCGTATCGCTTCGGCGGGAGTTGTTCATCACGGTGCCGTCAGAAAGTTCAACGACCTTGTTCTCATCCATGCTGTTGCCAAACGCGCGTCCAGCTTTCCACGTCTGCCCGTGGTCGTCGGAGTAGACCATGACCGCGCGGTACTGGTTGTTACGAGGCATGCCCACGGTGGGTTGGCTCGTATCCGCAATCACGTACGGCTGGATGAGACGGCCCTTGTGCTCACCGTACTTCAGCTGGATGCCCTCGCCGGAGGTTGCAAAGCGGGAGCGCCAGGAGTTCGGCTCAGAGGTGATGTCTTTGGTGATGATGCGTGGCTCTGACCAGGTCTTGCCGTTATCCGAGGACTTCACAACAGCCGCGTGGATAGTGTCGCGCTTGTCCGGGTCCGTGCCGTGCTTCGCTGCCTGGAAGGTCACGTCGTAAGACTTGACGAAGAACAGGTAGATGTCGCCCTTTTCCTCATCCACAACGTAGGAAGGGTCGGAGTAACCGTACTTGTCGCGCTTCAGCAATCCTGATCCCGGGAATGCCTTTGCGACGACCGTCGGCTCACCCCACGTACGACCACCATCGGTCGAGCGGCGCTGCAGAATCGTGTTCGGCTGCGGGGCGTCGCGGCAGTCATCTGGGCGGCCATCCCACGCGGCCAGCAGATCACCGTTCGGCGCAGTGGTCAGAGCAGGAATGCGGTGGCAGTTGAAGCCGAACTGCTTCGGCTCAGCCAGGTTCAGTGCGTACGGCGCCGGAACGGAAGTCGGGGAGCTCGTCGACGTGCTGGTGCTTGTCGATGTGCTGGTGCTTGTCGACGATGCCGCCGAGGTGGTCGAGGTCGTCGGAGCCGCCGAGGTCGTCTGTGTCGTTGAGTTCACGGACGTCGTTGTCTGGCTCGTCGCCGGAGTGGTCGACGTGGTTTTCGGTGCGCTCGTGGTCGTGGTCTTTGACGTAGTGGTCTTCGACGTAGTGGTCGCCGAGGTCTTAGAGGTCGTGGTCTTAGACGTCGTCGTCTTCGAAGTCGTGGTCACTGAGGTCGTCGTGGACGGCGCAGGGGCCGTGGACGTGGTCGACGTCGGCTTCGTGGAAGTCGTTGACGTCGGCGTTGGCTTCTTTGCAGTGGTGGGTGAAGCCGTTACGGTGACCGTCGAGGTCGTCCTTGGGCTTTGATTCCCGCTGCTGCCCTCCACGCCTTTTGTCACACCGAAGTAGATACCGACGGAAGTCACGATGGCCAGGGCGATACCCACAATTAGGCCGCCGAAGGTCTCGATCATCCGTGCGCTATCACCCCAAAAGGTTTGATTCTGGAAGCTGCGCCGCAGATTCTGCTGCCAGTTCACGCCGATCTCCTCTCATTTCAGGATCAATCAATCCCGAGCGATACGTTTTCCCGGCTTACACTACATCCAGTCACAGGTTCCTGCCCGCTGAGCGCGGGGTTGGTTCAAGCCATCCGCCAAGGAGCCCCGAACGCGGGGCTCAAACGCGACGCCGGAGTGGGGCGCGCAGTCGATGCGCGAACGCGAGGCCCGGAAGCTCCGCGCGGAGGCGTCGCGCGGAGGCGATTCGCGAAATTTTGCACCAACTTTAGTTGGATCGCGATATAAGCCCAGTTCACGGGGTTGCAACATTATGGTGTGACATCAACAAAGACGAATTTCGCGAATCGCGGTTTTCGTGACCGGCCCAGCCCGGCCCTGCCCGGCCCAGCCCAGCCGAGCCCGGCCCCTCGTGCGACCCTGTAACCACGCGAATGTGCTGAGGGGGCTGTTTTGAGGATTCTGCTGAATCTCCGGATCGCGCTACCGTCTATGCGGTGATCACTAGGTCTGAGGAATCCCAGAGCGCGGTGGCGCGCGCGGCGCTGTTGGTGCTCGTCGGGTCGGTTGCGCTGCACACGTCGAATGCGATCGCGTCAACGCTGTTTGCTACGTACGGTTCACAGCCGGTCAGTGCAATGCGCATGATGTTCGCCGCGCTCATCTTGTTGGTCCTGGTCCGCCCGCGCGTGCGCGGCAGGTCGCGGGGGGAGTGGCTGGGCATTGTTGTCTACGGCGCGGCGATGGCGGTAATGAATGGGGCGCTCTACCACGCTATTGAGAGGATTCCTTTGGGCATCGCCAGTACGATTGAATTTCTGGGTCCGTGCGCGGTGGCGTTGGTGCAGTCGCGGCGGTGGCGTGAGGCTGCGTGCGCGCTGTTGGCGCTCGCCGGGGTGGCGCTGTTGTCCGCGGGGCCGGCTGGTTTCTTTGACGCCGCGGGGTATGCCTTCGCCGTGTGCGCGGCGGTCGCGTTCGGGGTGTACACGCTGTTCGCGCCGCTCGTGGGCAACTCCGGGGCGGATGGTTTGGCGCTGTCTATCGCAGTGGCAGCGGTGTTCACTAGTCCGTGGAGTGCGCCGGTCGTGGTCAGCGGGGGCCTGGACGTGCGCGCGGCGGTGTTGCTTGCTGCGTCCGCTGTGCTGGGAGTCGTGATCACGTTTGGCGCGGACACGTTGGCGGCGAAGATGACGTCGGCACGCGTCGTCGGCACGCTTTTTGCGATTGACCCGGCGATGAGCGCGATCATTGGCAAACTCGCGCTCGGCCAGGATCTCACGGCCGCGGCGGTTGCGGGCATCGTTGTGGTGGCGTCCGCGGGTGCGTTGCTGGTCTGGTCAGCGGAATCTGAGGATGTGTCCGAGCCACCGATAGACTAGCGGCATGACCAAACGCTTGTTGCTTATCGACGGCCACTCGATGGCATTCCGGGCCTTCTACGCGTTGCCGGCGGAGAATTTCTCAACCTCCGGGGGCCAGCACACCAACGCGGTGTATGGGTTCCTTTCGATGTTTGCCAACGTCGTGGCCGAGGAGCAGCCGACGCACCTGGCCGTGGCGTTTGACGTGGGACGCAAGACGTTCCGCACGGACATGTTCCCGGAGTACAAGGCGCAGCGCGAGGCGGCCCCGGAAGCGTTCAAAGGCCAGGTGCCCATCATCCAGGACGTCCTGGGGGATTTGGGCGTGACCACCTTGAGCAAAGAGAACTACGAGGCCGATGATGTGCTGGCGACCCTCGTTGCAGAGGCTAAGGCCGGTGCGGCGTCGGGTGATGTCGGTGCGGCGTCAGATGGTGTCGGTGCGGCGTCGAATGACGCCGCACCGTGGGAGGTCGTGATCGTCACCGGGGACCGGGACTACATCCAGCTTGTGGATGAGAACACTACGGTGCTTTATCCCACGCGCGGTGTGTCCACGCTGACCCGGTTTACGCCGGAGGAGGTCCAGGCGAAGTACGGCATGAGCCCTGCTCAGTACCCGGATTTTGCGGCCCTGCGTGGGGACCCATCGGATAACTTGCCCAAGATTCCGGGCGTGGGGGAGAAGACTGCGGCTAAGTGGATCGTGGAGTACGGCGACCTTGAAACCCTGCTATCCCGCGCGGACGAGATTAAGGGAAAGACCGGTGACGCCCTGCGTGAGCGCGTGGACCAGGTTCGGCTCAACCGCGAGCTCACTCAGATGGTCACTGACGTGGACTTGCCGGTCGGGATCAACGACTTGGAATTGAAGGCCGCCGATGTCAGCGAGGTTGCACAGGCATTCGACGATCTGGAATTTGGGGTCAACCTCCGCGAGCGTGTGCTCGCCGCCGTCCCCACCACCGGAACGATGGGCGACGGTGCTTCAACAGAAGGCGGGGAGGATGAACGCGAGCTCGTCGTCGATGACGCCCCGCTGCACGAGTGGTTAGAAGCCAGGGAGGGGCAAGGTTTGGCCCTGTATGTGCTTGGCACCGGTGCGCCGTTTAGGGGGGATGCGTCGGCGCTTGCGATCGTCGATAAGCAATGGCACGGCGTGAGCGTTGAGCTTGCGAACTTGAGCCCGCGGGAGGACGCCGCGCTTGTGCGGTGGATTGAATCGGATTCTCCGAAGTACCTCCATGGGGCGAAGGCTACGTGGCACATGCTGCAAGGGCGCGGGTTGACGCTGCGCGGCATTGCGCACGACACGATGATTGCCGCGTACCTTTTGCGGCCCGGCCAGCGGACCTATGAGCTGGCCGATGTGTACCAGCGGCACCTGCATAAGCAGCTGGCGTCGGCGGGCGAGCAGATGAGTTTGCTGGGGGACACCTCCCTGGCGGATTCAGCGGCCGCGATTTTGGAGTTGTCAGCGGCGTTGGCGGGCGAGTTGCGCGCGATTGATTCCTATGAGCTCTACGCGGATCTGGAGCTTCCGCTGGTGGAAATCCTCGCAGGAATGGAGCACGCGGGTATCGGTGTGGACATCGATGTGCTGGAGGAACAACTGCGGGACTTCGTGGACAAGGTCACGCAGGCGGAGGAAAGGGCACGATCGCTTGTCGACGAACCTTCGCTGAACCTGTCCTCCCCAAAGCAATTATCAACGGTGCTTTTTGACAAGCTGGAGCTGCCTAAGACGAAGAAGACCAAGACGGGTTACTCCACAGCTGCGAAGGAAATCGAAGCGCTAGCTGCGAAGAACCCGCACCCGTTCCTCGATGAGCTGCTGGCGCACCGCGAGTATCAGAAGATGAAGTCCACGCTTGAGGGACTGATTAAAACAGTGCAATCTGACGGTCGGATTCACACGACGTTTAACCAGACCGTGGCATCGACTGGGCGGTTGAGTTCCACCGAGCCGAACCTGCAGAACATCCCCGTGCGTACTGAGGCTGGGCGGAAGATCCGCTCCGCGTTCGTGGTGGGTTCTGGCTACGAATGCCTGCTGACCGCCGACTATTCGCAGATTGAAATGCGCGTCATGGCGCACTTGAGTGAGGACGCCGGGTTGATTGAGGCCTACCGCGAAGGCGAGGATTTGCACAACTTCGTGGGCTCCCGCGTCTTTGATGTCCCGATTGATGCCGTGACTCCTGAGCTGCGACGCCGCGTGAAAGCCATGTCCTACGGACTGGTCTACGGCTTGTCCGCGTTTGGCCTGTCCAACCAGCTGTCCATCCCGCCGGGCGAAGCGAAGGTGATCATGGAAAGCTACTTCCAGCGCTTCGGCGGTGTGAAGCGATACCTCGATGAAGTAGTCGAGCAAGCTCGCCGCGATGGCTACACTTCCACCGTCTTCGGCCGCCGCCGCTACCTGCCAGAACTGACCTCTGACAACAAGGTCGCCCGCGAAAACGCTGAGCGCGCTGCCCTCAACGCTCCCATCCAGGGCAGCGCCGCCGACATCATCAAGGTGGCAATGATCCGCGTCGAGGAAGCTCTTCGATCCGCTCCCGCCGAGCGGGCACTCCAATCCCGCGTTTTGCTTCAGGTCCACGACGAACTCGTGGTGGAAGTAGCCCCCGGCGAGCTCGATACCGTCCGCGAAATCGTCGAACGCGAAATGGACCAGGCCATCAGCCTGCGGGTCCCCTTAGAAGTCTCCGCTGGAACCGGCCGCAACTGGGACGACGCCGCCCACTAGAGTTACCAGCGTCAGCGCAACCTCATTCGAGCCCGCCGGCGTGATTCCTGACGATGTTGACACCGAGCCGGTCCCGCGGCGGCATTTCCCCAAGTCGCGTCTCGGTCAATGCCGTTGGAGTGTCACCATCGTCAGCGCCGGCGTGATTCCTGACGATGCTGACACCCAACCGTTCCCGCGGCGGCATTTCCCCAGGTGCGTCTTGAAAAATGTCGTAGGGGTGTCACCATCGTCAGGTAACGCCTTTTGTCCCGGACCTTTGGCCCTCAGTCCCGGACCTTTGGCCCCCAAGACTTCGGCGTCGCGTTCGCAGAATGAGCCCGTCGGCGGGATTCCTGACGATGTTGACACCTCGCCGCTCCCGCGGCGGCGTTTCCCCAGGTCGCGTCTGGGTCAGTGCCGTTGGGGTGTCACCATCGTCAGGATGTGAGAGGGCGTAGGCCGGGAAGGGGCGCGGAGTAGGATTCTTGATGGTGCAACCTGCGTGTTTAGTTTGCGTTCGCTGGTCGTTGGGAGTACTTTAGACACCGCGTCTCGCTGTCGCGCGTATAGCTGTGCCGTTTTGAGGAGGGGTACGGAGATACTGCGATGAGATCGAGTAAAAAGCATCAAGAACATGGTTGCCGCGAGTGGTGGTAATCGATCAACGGACTTTGATCCAGGCAGACTTGGGGCTTGACCTCGTGTTTTCGGGGCTGGCTAGAGCTGGCTTAGGTTTGGTTTGGGCCGGCTTGGGTTTGTCCGGGTCTGGCGTGAGCTGGCTTGGGTTTGGCTTGAGTCGGACCGGGTTTGGCTTGGGTGCTGGCCTAGGGAAGATCCCCGGGGTGTGGCCCGCTTGAGAGAGACGCTCCTGTTCACTTTGCTATCTCCTCATTGTTCATTCGGAGCCCATTTACTAATGCCCACTTCTACTACCCCCCAGGTTGCCATCAACGACATCGGCAGCGCTGAGGATTTTCTTGCCGCGATTGACGCAACCATCAAGTACTTCAACGATGGCGATATCGTCTCCGGCACTGTCGTCAAGGTCGACCACGACGAGGTTCTCCTCGATATCGGGTACAAGACCGAAGGCGTCATCCCTACCCGCGAGCTGTCCATCAAGCACGACGTCGACCCGGATGAGGTCGTTGAGATCGGCGATGAGATTGACGCGCTTGTCCTGACCAAGGAGGACAAGGAAGGCCGCCTCCTGCTGTCCAAGAAGCGTGCGCAGTACGAGCGTGCGTGGGGCACCATCGAGGAGCTGCAGGCCAACGACCAGCCGGTTACCGGTACGGTCATCGAGGTCGTCAAGGGCGGCCTGATCTTGGACATCGGCCTGCGCGGCTTCCTGCCGGCATCGCTGGTGGAAATGCGTCGCGTGCGTGACCTGGACCCCTACATTGGCCAGGAGCTCGAGGCAAAGATCATCGAGCTGGACAAGCACCGCAACAACGTGGTTCTGTCCCGCCGCGCATACCTGGAGGAGACCCAGTCCGCGGTCCGCTCCGACTTCCTGCACCAGCTTGAGAAGGGCCAGGTCCGCAAGGGTGTTGTGTCCTCCATCGTCAACTTCGGTGCATTCGTTGACCTCGGCGGCGTTGACGGACTGGTTCACGTTTCCGAGCTGTCCTGGAAGCACATTGATCACCCGAGCGAGGTTGTGACCGTCGGCGATGAGGTCACCGTTGAGGTTCTCGACGTTGATCTGGACCGCGAGCGCGTTTCGCTGTCCCTGAAGGCAACGCAGGAAGATCCGTGGCGCGTGTTCGCCCGTACCCACGCCGTGGGCCAGATCGTCCCGGGCAAGGTCACCAAGCTCGTTCCGTTCGGTGCGTTCGTTCGCGTCGAAGAGGGCATCGAGGGTCTCGTTCACATTTCCGAGCTGGCTCAGCGCCACGTTGAGGTGCCGGACCAGGTCGTCGAGGTTGGCTCCGAGGTCATGGTCAAGGTCATCGACATCGACCTGGACCGCCGCCGCATCTCCCTGTCGCTCAAGCAGGCAGACGAGGACTACACCGAAGAGTTCGATCCGTCCCGCTACGGTATGGCTGACTCCTACGATGAGCAGGGCAACTACATCTTCCCGGAGGGCTTCGACCCGGAGACCAACGAGTGGATGGAGGGCTTCGACGAGGCTCGCCAGGAGTGGGAAGCACGCTACGCAGAGGCAGAGCGTCTCTTCAACGCCCACACCGCACAGATCGAGCGCGACCGCGCCGCTGCCGCAGAGGCTGCAGAGAACGCAGATGAGGCTCCGTCGAACTACTCCTCTGAGTCTTCCGCGGCTGCACCGTCTGTTTCTTCCGAGGCTCCGGAAGAGGTCGGCGGCTCCCTGGCTTCCGACGAGCAGCTCGCAGCTCTGCGCGAGAAGCTCGCTGGCAACTAAGCCTTCACAGCTCACGCCCTAACGGGCTAGACAAAGGCCCGCACTTTGAGCGTTGTTTTTACGCTATGACGTAGACAACGCCGGGTGCGGGCCTTTTGCTGTTGCTGCTACCGTGGCGTTCATGATCAAAATTGGGCTCACGGGTGGTATTGGCAGTGGAAAATCGACCGTCGCGAAGCTGCTTGCTCATGAAGGGTTCCCCGTCGTCGACGCTGACCTCATAGCACGGGAGATCATGGAGCCAGGTTCGCCGGTCCTCGATGAGGTTGCTGCGGAGTTCGGAAGCGATGTGCTTGACGACGATGGGTCGTTGAACCGCGCACTTTTAGCGCAACGCGCCTTTTCGACGAAGGAATCGACCGCGAAGTTGAATGGCATTACGCACCCGGCGATTAAGGCGGAATCGCGGCGAAGGTTCGCAGAGTACGCCGCCGCGGGTCAGGCAGCGGTTGTCTACGACATGCCGTTGTTGGTGGAGCTGGGTCTGGATAAGGAGATGGACCTAGTCGTCGTCGTTGATGTGGATGTGGAAGAACGTGTCCGACGGCTGGTGGCTTCCCGTGGGCTTGATGAGTCTGATGCGCGCGCCCGCATCGCGCAGCAAGCGACAGACGAGCAGCGGCGGGCGGCAGCCGACGTTGTCATCGATAACAACGGTGATGTGGACGCGCTTGAGCCGCAGGTGAACGACTTGGTGGCCCGCATCCGGACGGAAAGTTAACAGAAAATATCATTTTGCGTGCCAGATCACACCGAAGCGTTAAGTAAAGGTCTGGTTGTGTTTAGTGTCGCGTCAGAAACATTTAACTTCCGTTGGATACATTCAACGCCATGGGAACGTGGGACGTAGGGCCTTTTGATAATGATCCAGCGGTAGAGGTGATTGACTCTCTGACCGCTGGCACGTTCCGCATGGACCAATTCCGCTTCGATTGCGGTGACAAGGCGTTATCGGTCGAACAGTTCGAAGCGATTATCGCCGTTGCTGCCATCATGAACGGCTTTGTGCCCCAGGGCCTGTCCCCAGATCGCGTCGCGTACCCGTTCACGGGTGATGACCGGTGGTGGGTGCGCGAACGAGTTGCCGCAGCGTTGCAGCCGGACGGCTCGGCGCTGTACGAGCACTGGGAAAACACCGGTGAACTTGAGCAGTGGCTCAGCGCCGTCAACGCCGCCATGCTGAAGGCGACGCCGGCGGCGTCGTAGAACCCCGGCAAGCGCCCAGCAAGCGCCCAGCAAGCGGCTACGCCCAAGGCCCCGCCAGGAGCCTCGAGCGCAGCCGCCCTTTTTTACACCTTTTTACATCTGCGCGACGAACGCCCAGAACTTCTTGGACGCCGCGGACAGGTTCTCGCGGAACTCAACGGAGTTCTCGGTGGTGTCCTTGTTCCAGGAGACGCAGTACTCGCCGTCCTCCGGCAGCGGGGTGTAGGAGATGCCGAAGCCAGCGGGGATGGTCTGCGCGAAGCAGTAGCGCACAACCTGCTGCGCGCCACCGATGGAGGTGGTGGACAAAAAGTCGCGGCGTGCAGCCGTGGCGTTGCGGTCGGTGAAGAACGGGTGCAGCTCCGCGGAGTGGTCAGACCCAGTAGCGCCGGCGGCGGAAGAATCCGAGCCCTCGGTCGTGCCGGAGCTTGGGTTCGCGGCATCAATCTCAGCGGACGCGATGGTCTCCAGCATCTGGATGTGGCGGTCAAAGCCGTTGCCGGACTTGCAGCGCTTCACCCACCCGCGGTGGGCATTCACTGCGGCTTCGAGGTCGTCCTGGGTCGCCTCGCCGTCGACAAGCTTGCGGGCGAAGGTGACGGCCTCCGGGGTTGCGGCGCGCAGGCACTCGGTGCGGCCGGCGCGGAATTCGCGCATGTCCACTGCCTCGTAGACAGCGCGCACGCGGCCGAAGGTCATCTGCTGAGCGATGGACATGATCAGCTGAGCTGATGCGTCGCGGGAGACCTTGAACGGCATTTCCGCCGGCTGCTCATTCGGCACGGTGATGATCTGGGTGTCAAAGGACTCGGCCTTGGACTGGAAGGACGCCAGCTTCTTGCGGATGACGGAAACCAGGTCCTCGGTAAGGGTCCATGTCAGCTCTTCGGGAGCGGCCTGCTCGGTGGCAGCCTCAGAATCGTCGGCCGCTGGCAGCTCGACGTTTTGCAGACGCTGCACCGAGGTCACCAGAGTGGCGCCGTCCATGCAGGAGTGCTCAACGTGTACCGCGATCCACTTGTCGTGCAGCGAGGCTTGGTAGCTCAACGGCTTGTACACCCACGCGCCGCGCGGGGAGAAGGTCGCCTTGCGGATCCGCTTGGTGGCCGAGACCCCTTCGTCGTCTAGCAGCTCAATCGTGAACAGGAAATCGCTCAGGCGGGAGTACACGTCGGCGTTGCCGTCTTGCTCAAGGATCTGGGGGAGCAGATCAGCGAGTACGCCGGAGCCGAGCAGGGACGGCGCGTTGAAGTCAACCGGGGAGGTCTTTTCCTTCTTGTCCTTGGCACGGATAGCTTCAAAAGCAGCCTTGATCGCGTGAGCGGAGACCGCGTTACCCTCAGCGTCACTGATCGGAACGGCAAAAAGACGGCCGTTAAAGAACACGCCGATTTCACGGTTGGCGGCGCCAGACTCGTTCTTCACAATGGAGTCACCGTCAGCTTCCGGGTGGCGGATAGAGCCGGCGTAGACGAACCACTGGTTGTCCGTAATACGGTTGCCGCGGCCGTCTACATCCTCCGGCAGCGTCTTGCCCGCGGCCTGAAGGTGAATTGCCGCTGCACGCTGCGTGAACTCAACCACGCGGTCAACACCGGTGGTCTCAGACGATGGATCCAGGGCCAGCTGGAAGCCCACGTTCGTGGACAGCGGGAGCGGCTCGCGGACGGTCAGGTAGCCCGCATACCATTCGTCGTGAAGCCAGTTCGTGCCCTCCGCCTCGCGCTCGGCCGCGCGCTCACGCAGCTTTGCGTCGAGCTGCGGGCCTTGGCCAGACCTGAAGTCTTCGACGATTTTCTGTGCGGACTCTAGCTTTTCCCCACTCAACACAGCGGTGAGCGCGTGGGAATATGCGTCAAGCGTAGAGTCAAGCTCCGGCACCGGCAGCGGCTTGAGGTCAGTTGTTGTGGGCTCAGGGGCGATAGCGAACTTGGCGTTGGACACGGCGAAAGCCTCCTTGATTTCTTGTGGTTTACCGTGCCCGAGTCTACCGGCGAAAGCAGTGCATTTCACTGGTGCACAAAGCGCGCTAAAGCCCCCGCCCCTCCATGCGGTGCAGGGAAGCGGGGGCTCTGGCCAGGCGGTTCGGCTACAGCGAAGGAATGTTCGCCAGCAGCTGCTGCGTGTATTCGTGCTTCGGGTTTTCCAGAACCTCGTCGACGGTTCCTTCGTCCACGATCACACCCTTGTTCAAGACCGCGATGCGCGTGGCAATGTGGCGCGCAAGCGCGATGTTGTGCGTCACAAACAGCAGCGACAGGCCGCGCTCGTGCCGTAGCTCAGCGAGGAGCTGGAGGATCGATGCTTGCACCGACACGTCCAGAGCCGAGGTCACCTCGTCGCACACCAGAACGTGCGGCGCGTTGACAAGCGCTCGACCAATCGCGGCGCGCTGACGCTCACCACCCGACAGATCACCCGGGCGGCGGTCGTAGAAGCTCTTGTCCAGCTGGACGGCCTCGAGGGTCTCCTCAACGAGCTTCCGCTGGTCCGCGCGCGAGAGCTTGCCGGACATCTCCAGCGGCACGCTCAAGGATTCGCCGATGGTGCGGCGGGGGTTGAGCGAGCTGAACGGCGACTGGAAAATGTACTGGACGTCCTGGCGCTGTTCCACGGTTCGCTCGCGGCTGCCGTGAGCAAGGACTTGCCCATTGAGAACCACGTCGCCCGTGTACCCCGGGTTCAGCCCAGCGACAGAGCGCGCCAGAGTCGTCTTACCGGAGCCAGACTCGCCGAGCAGCAGTGTCGACTCGCCCGCTTCAAGCGCCAGGTTGATGCCGTGGAGAACCTTGTTGGAGCCATAGGCCATCTCAAGGTTACGGATTTCAAGCAAGGCATTGCTTGACGACGCACTTTCGCCACCAGGTGCCGCCGCTGCGTCCGCGCTGGAAACGTTGTTGGCGCTCCATGTGTCTCCCCAGCGGTCGTTGCCAGCGATATCCTTCCGGCCTTCAAGGTCGGGGATGGCTGCGAGCAGCTTCTTGGTGTACGGGTGCTGCGGGGAGTAGAGGACGGAGCTGTAGTCGCCTTCTTCGACGATGTCGCCGCGCAGCATGACCACGACGCGGTCTGCCAGTTCCGCAACCACGGCAAGGTCGTGGGTGATGTAAAGCGACGCCACGTCGTTTTGCAACGTCATGTTGCGGATTGTTTGCAGGACGTGGTTCTGGGTGGTCACGTCCAGACCCGTCGTCGGCTCGTCAAGGATGAGAACGTCCGGGTACATGGCGAAAGCCATTGCGATACCCACGCGCTGCTGCTGACCACCGGAGAGCTGGTGCGGCCAGCGCGCCAGGTACTCATCGGTGTCCGGCAGGTCAACGTCGCGCATCACTTCGCGGACGCGGTCCGCACGCTCGCTGGCGGATTTCCCGTAGCCGTGAATGTCTAGAACCTCACGGATCTGGTCACCTACACGCATGGCGGGGTTGAGCGATAGCGCCGGGTCCTGCGGGATGTAGGCAACGCGGGCACCACGCATGTCGCGCAGCTGATCCTCGTTGAGGGACAGCACATCGATCTTCTCAGCGTTGCGCGGGTAGAGCGTGATCTCACCGTCGGTGTTCATCAGCCCGGTACGGAAGTGACCCAACGCGGCCAAACCAGCGGTGGTTTTACCGGAACCGGATTCACCCACCAGGCCAACGATTTCGCCGCGGTAGAGGTCGAAGTCGACTCCGTGGAGGATCTCATTGCCGTCGTAGGTTGCCAGCCGCAGATCGCGGACGCGCAGGACAAGGCGGTCATCAGTTCTGTTAGTCATGGTTTAACCCCTTGTCTCTTTCTCTGGTTCTTCGTCTGTCGATTTACCACTGGTAGATACAGTGCGCGTCACCACCGTGGAGCCGCCAGTTCCGGGGTCTCCACTCTGATCCGTTTCGGGAGCTCCTCTTCCAATCGTTTCGGGAGCTCCACTCTTATTCGTTTCGGGGTCCTTGGACCCCGAAACGTTGTGGATCGGCTCCGTCTTCGGCTGTTTGTTGCTTTCCGCCTTGGGGCCGGTGCGCTTGATGGGCATGGCGGTGGTGGCGGTGGCGCGCGCTGTGGCGTCGGCAAGCATGTTCGTGCCGATGGTGAGGATGGCGATCGCGATGACGGGGAGGACGACGCCCCAGGGTTGGATCGGCAAGGCGATGCGGTTTTCGTTGATCATCAGGCCCCAGTCCGCGGTAGGCGGCTGGATACCCATGCCCAAGAAGGACAGTGATGCGATTGAGCCGATGGAGTAGGTGAGGCGTAGGCCTGCTTCCACGGCGAGTGGGCCGGTGATGTTGGGCATGACCTCCCGGTTGAGGATCTTCCAGTGCGGCACGGAGTACATTTGCGCGGCGCGGATGTAGTCTTCGTTGGTCACGGACTGGGTCGCGGCGCGGGCAACGCGGGCGATGCGTGGTGCGTGGGTCAAACCGATGACTAGAACCAGAACGGTCGCGGATTCGCCGAAGATCACGATGGCCAGCATGGCGAAGATCAGCTGCGGGAACGCCAGGAAGACGTCGTTGATGCGCATGATGATCGCGTCCGTGCGGCCACCGACGTAACCGGCGATCATGCCGATGATGGTGCCCACCACCATGCCGAGCAGGGTGGCGAGGAAGGCGGTCACGATCAGGATGAGGCCGCCGGCGAGGAAGCGCGAGAGCACGGATCGACCAAGCAGATCGGTGCCGAAGAGGCCTTGGGACACGAACGGGAGACCGACGAATTCCGTTGTGGAGTAGCCGGTGATTTGTTCCGCGAAGAGGAAGCCGATCACCGTGATTAGAAGGATGATGCCGGTGAGGATCGCGCCGACCTTGCCCTCAGGCTGCGCCCACACGCGCTGGTAGAGCGGTTTGGGTTTAGAGTGCGATGTCTTCAGTGCGGTGTCGCCGGTGTCATTGGCGGTGTCAGGGGTTGTCGCCGCCTGTGCCTGCGGCGGTGCTTCGTTTAGAGCTTGGGTCTCCTTCACCGAAGCGGGGGTGTTCGAATTAGTGGTGGTGTTGTTGTTAGCCATTAGTTCGTCCTTAGCTTCGGGTTGGCCAGGATGCTCACAACGTCGGCGAGCAGGTTCACCACCACGTAGACGGCGGCGATGAGCAGGGTGACTGCTTGGACCACGAGGACATCGCGGTAGTTCACGGCGTCAATCATGGCCACACCCAGGCCGGGGTAGCGGAAGAGGTACTCAACGACCACGATGCCGCCGGCGAGCCACGCCAGCTGGATGGCAACGACCTGCGCGATCGGGCCGACGGCGTGCGGGAGAGCATGCCGGAAGATAACGCGTCGCTCAGGCACACCTTTCAGGCGCGCCATTTCGACGTAGCCGGAGTCCAGTGTTTCGATCATCGTCGCGCGGGTCATACGCGCAATGTATGGTGCAACGACGAGCGCCAACGTCAGCGTCGGTAGAACGAGCTGCTCTGGGTACGACCACACCGGGGTGCCGGCCGGGGTCATGGTGACCGACGGCAGGATCGGGAAGACCGACGTTGCAAACAGGGTGATCAGCAAAATACCCACGACGAACTCGGGCATCGCGGCCAGGATCAGGGTGACCCAGGTGATCGCCTGGTCGCGGCGGAAACCACGCCACCATGCGGCGTAGACACCAATCAAGATGCCCAGCGGCACGGCGATGAGCGCGGACAGGACCATCAGGACCAGTGAGTTCACCAGTGGGCCGCCAAGTAGATCAGCAACCGGGCCGCCCGTTGTCGTAGAGATACCAAAGTCACCGGTCAGAACGCCGCCAAGCCACAGGAAGTAGCGTTCAATCGGGGGCTTATCCAAGTCCATGTCGCGGCGCAGAGCCTCGACGCGTTCCGGTGTCGCTTGCTGGCCAAGGATGGCGGTAGCGGGATCACCGGGGAGAAGCAGCGTCGCGCAGAAGATGATGATGGACACTGCCAAGAGAATGAAGATACTAAGCGCCAAGCGCCGAATGATCATTTTGCCCATGGTTTATGCCTCCGCAATCCACATGTCGTAGAACAATGCCTGGCTCAGCGCGATACCGCTCGGGTGCGGGCGGGCGCCCATGACGTAGTGGTGGTACGCGTCGATCTGGTTTGGGAATCCCCAAATCAGGTAACCGCCGCGATCGTAGAACTCCTTTTGCAGTTCCTTGATCTTCTTACCGCGCTCAGAATCGTCGAGAACCGCGCGGGCCTCCATGAGGCGCTTCGTAAAGTCTTCGTCCACCCAGTGAGTCTCGTTGAACGGTGCGTCCGCTGTGGCGCAGCGGTTGACCTGCTCAAAGAAGTTTCGGGTGTAGTAGAAGGTCTGGCTGAATGGGTACTCCAGGTACCCATCCCAGTAGCTGGACAGTTCGATCTGGTTGATGGTGATGTCAATGCCGGCGGGCTTGACCTGCTCGACGAAGACCTGCGCGGAGCGCAGCGCGCCGGAGGCCAGCTCCGCAGTATCCAGCGTGACCGAGATGCCATCGGGGTAACCCGCTTCAGCCAGAAGACGCTTGGCCTCTTCGATGTTTTGCTCCCGCTGTGCAAATTCGTGCGGGTAGTTCGGGTCGTACAGTGCAAACATGTCGTTGCCCAGCTGGCCTTCATCGGAGAACACTTGGCGGATCATTCCCGGGCGGTCAGCGGCTACGCGGAATGCTTGGCGCACCCTCTCGTCGTCAAACGGCTCAGCGTCGATGCGCATCGTGAACGGCAACCACATGCCCGTTTCGGAGCTCACCACCTTGAGGCGCGGGTTCGACTCAATGCCGCGCACCAGCGAGTGGTTCAATGCGCCGATGGCGTCGACCTGGGAGGACATCAACGCGTTGAGCATTGCGTCATCCTGCTGGAAGTCAATGATCGTCACTTCGTCGAGGTTTGCCGGGCCGAGGAAGTAGTGCTCGTTGCGCGCCAACGTCGTCGCGCGGCCTGGCGTGAAGTCAACCAGCTTGAACGGGCCGGCACCGATCGGGTTCTCCGGGTCATAGTCCTCTGGAACGATTCCCATCTGGTACTCACAGAACACGTCGTAAAGCTCCGCGTCCGGCTGGGTTAGTTTCAGAACAAGCTTCCGGTCGCCTTCAGGAACCATTTCCTCGATGTGGGCGATCGAGCCCGCACCACTCTTGGGGTCATCCGGATCGCCGATACGCTTAAGTGTTGCGATCACGTCCTGCGGTCGAATCGGCCGCCCGTCGGAGAATTTCACCCCCTCGCGCAGCACAATTGTCCACTCCGTGGCGTCCTCATTCGGCTCGAAGGACTCCGCGAGCCGGTTTTCCAACTCGTAGTCGTAACCGCGTCGCACCAGAGTTTCGTAGAGGTTGATCACGCGCGCCGCATCCGAGGTGGATGAAGGAATGTGCGCATCCAGCTTGTCGCTCGCGGAACCACCAACGAGTCCTACTCGCAGTCGGCCGCCCTTGCGGGGAGGAGTCGAAGGGTCGATCTCCTTCACCGGGGCGGAGGAGCCACATGCCGCGAGTGCAGTCGCAGCACCTCCCACCACCGTTGCGCCGAGTAATTCTCGGCGGGTCAATTGAACCATGGCTATATGTTCTCCTTAATCCACGTGTTCAGGTAGGCCGTCACAGCGTCGTGCGCGGCTTGCGGCGTGAGCACACCTGCCAGCAGGCGCACCCCCAGCCCGTCGATCATCGCGGTGACCGCGTTGACCATGTCTTCCGGATTGGCCGTATCAAAACGACCACGTTCATACCCCTCTTTCACGATGCTGCGCAGCTGCTCTTGCCACCGGTCATACGCGATCGCGGTCGCGTGCTTCGCGTCTTCAAAAGCAGGGGAGGAGGACCAGAATTGCGCCCACGTCGCCCACTCGCGCTTCGATTCATCCGACCCGTCGAGGACGACGGCCGCAAACGCCAACAGCCGCTCGGCGGGGTCATCGATGGCGTCGATGAACGTTCGCCGTGCGGCTGCTTCTTCGGAGCACACGGCAAGCGTGGCCAAGAAGATCGCGTTTTTTGAGGGGAAGTAATACAGCACCGCTGCGGTGGACATGCCCGTCGCCTGCGCGATGTCCGCGATGGTGACGGGGGTGTACCCGTACTGCGCAAACATCGGCCACGCGGCATCCACAATCGCTCGCCGCCGCGCCGCAAAGTCCTTACGGTTCATCGCAACCTCGCGCGGAACTTCAGAGCTTTGCAGCTTATCGACGGTCACTCCCGTGATCTCCGAGAGACGCTGCCATTCCTGGGAATTGAACTTGCGAATCCCTGAGAGCGACTTGGATAGCTTCGATGGGTCCAGGCCCATCTGCGCAGCCACCTCACGGTGTTTTAGACCGGCAGCCCGAATCGCCTCGCGCGCGGCGGGGTAGGGGCTTGCGACAGTCATGCTTGCAAGCTTATTGAAACCTGTGAACGAATCGCAACGTTTTGAACGAGATTCAATTCTGTTGCGGTATGTTCTGGGGGAACCATACCCTCCTCTGGGGGTACACGCGCGGTGGGTTAGAAGGGCCGCGCTTTGCTCAGTCCGAAAGCTGTGAAACCATCTGCGATCAGCGCGAACGGCGCGAAGTAGCTTACCAGCGCATCCCGGTAGGCCTTCTGCAACTGCTCGTCCTTAGACCACTCCATGGGGGAACCGCCTTCCACGCCGTAAATAGGAACGTCGGGCCCGAAAGTGATTGTGTAATCCACCACGCCGCGGTGCAGATGGAAGTCATTGGTAACAACCGTGACGCCGCCGGAGTAGTCCGCACCAACCTCGTCGGCGATCCGCTTCGTCTGCCACGCGTTGGAGACCGTCGACCAGCTCAGTGGTTCGGCGATAACACGCTCAGCACTGATGCCGTGGTCCACAAACCACGCCTTCATGGATTCCGCCTCAACATGACCGGACGGCGTGCGCCCACCCGACATAAGAATCTGCGCGTCGGGACGATCCTGAGCCAGTTTCAGTCCCGCCTCGAGCCTCATCTCTACCGCGGGCGGCACTGTCCCATCCGGGTTCAAACCGCCACCCAAGACCACGATCAGCCCGCCGCCATCCGCCGGCGGTGCCTTCACCGGCGAGTTGAGCTGCGCAATCACAGCCTGGACCTCAGCCCGTTTTGCTGGCGACATCATGGTGAGCCAATTGCCCTTGGAGAACTCATCCCCAATGAGATCCGACAGGATTGCAAAACCTGCAAGGAAGTCATCCACCGTCCGCGGTTTCGTGGGACCCGACGCCCCAACCGGGAAGATGTCCGGCGGAATCACACTCGATCCATGCGGCACAAAATCCGACGATCCTACGGGCGGAGTACCGCCAGCAAATAACTCCGAACTAAACGGGGAACTAGAGTTCTCCGCGTTCTCAATGTAGGAGGACCCCGGGTACGCCGACGACTGCCTCTCCGCCGCAGCAGGCTCCGCCCCAGCAACCGGAGCACTCAAAGGGGACAGAAGTAGCGAGGCACACAGGCCAAAAGCAATACAACGAGTTTTCACGGATTCAGAATAACCGCGCGCGCCACCTCCGTCAGCGCAAAGAAACCATCACTGTACTGCGCTAACGTCTCCCCAAAAATGGGGGCTGCTGGATGATGGCTTAGATATTGAACGGGAGCATGTGCTTAATCTGCGGCAGCAGCAAGGCGCCAATCCCAAGCAGAGCTACCAGCGCAGCAATCACGCCTAACGCAATCTGAGCGCTCTTCGGTAAGGAACTCGTCTCTCCCTGGCTCGGCGTACCGGTGGAAGGCGACTCCGGCGTACCGGTGGAAGGTGTGCCCTGCGCTGCAGAATTTACGCACTTCTTCATGTCTGCATCGACTTGATCGTGCAGATCAACTGCAAACTTGAGTATGTGGAGCTTCGCGTTCTGCTCATCGGCTTGCTCCGGAGTACCGGGTCGTGCGGCTTCTGCATCTTGATTCGCGCCGGCGCCTTTAGAAAACGTCAGTTGTTCCTTATAGTCTTTGTACTGTTTCTGGATGTCTGCCTTCTGATTTTCCCAGTGACCTGTCTGAACAGATTCCTTCTTTGCAAATGCAACGATCACCGATCGGGCAGCAGAGGTAATTGCTGGGTCGGGGTCTACCGGGTACTTCGAGTCCGAGGCATACTTTTCGGCTTTCGTATTGTCAAAACCTTCCTTGACCAGCCGGGATTTGAAGGCTAGCTTAAAGTTTTCTGGTTTAACCTCCGCGAAGCAGAGATCCCCCTGTGCATGAACAGTCGCGGTAGCAGCGACGGTATCGGTAGGGCTAGTTTCCCGAGGATCCTCTGCCTCGACGGGATCAGAGATTGGGTCAACCACATCGCGCTGTGCGTACGCCGGTGCAACGACCAAGCTCGTGGACAGCGCTACCGCAGTGACCGCAGAAATTCTGTACTTACGCATTGTGACTTCCTTCCTTGGTAGGCCACGTGATTAGTTATCTAGATCTTTGCGTACCAAATTATCGCGTTCGCTTAGATGACGCCATAGCTGAGAGGAACTTATGCAAAAAATCCCGGACGACCAGTGGACGACCGGGAAAGTTGTGCGCCTGAGCGCTAGTTCCTTACGGAAGCATCTTTGCAATCTGCGGGGGAAGCACCTTCTTGAGTGTCGGCAGAGCCGCTCCAATCAGTCCGATGAGCGCTAAGGGAACGATAATTCCGATAGCCACCTTGGCTCCGGTGCTTAGCTCCTTGTTCTCGCCTTTTTCTGCTGAACCGCTTTTGTCGGCTCCCTTCGAGCTGCCAACGCTGGAGAGCAAAGAACTCAGGCTCTGGCCGGTCTTGCTCTTGATGCACTTAGTCATTTCCTCGTCGGCAGCGTTGAACAGCCTTTCGATAGCGCGTGCTCCAGCGAGATTCTGCTTTGCTTCCACAATCTCTTTGGAGTCTCCTGATTTCTCAGCTTCTTTGAGCTCCTCTTCTGCGGTGGCACTGTCTTTCTTTAGTTCGCTGAGCCGTGTTTTCCAATCTTGGAGGGATTCATCGTCCTTGTACCGCATTTCAAATGGAACGAAATCGAAGGTGTTCTGAATCCCTTCAAGAATGCTGGTATCTACATCATCGAGGGTTTCCGCCTTGAAATCCTTGTAGTCTGTTTCACTGAGACCAACCTCTTTAAAGGCGTCCTTGAACAGATTGTCCATGTTGTCTGACTTAGTAACTGCATAGCAGATTCCCGGGCCAACCTGAAGGTTAAAAATTTCTACGTCTGGTTCGACCTTTGCCTCTGCCGGAGCGGCTGCAACGCCGGTGACGAGTGCCGCCGCGGTGGCCGCGGCGATGAAGTGCTTGCGCATGGAGGGTCCTTTCTGGGTGAAAGTGTGGACATGGCGCGGGGTGGCGCTGGGGAGCACAGTAAAAGGTTTTACGCGGAAAGTAAATGAAACTGGGGTATAGCCCCCAGAAACCTTGGAAGTGGCTGAGGGTTCGGGGGTGGTGGGGGTCGTCGATAAGCGAGAATGCGTGATTTGCGCGTGTAGATAGACTGAAGCGCATGGCTTTTGCTGCTGAACATCCGGTCCTGTCGCACTCTGAGTTCCGCCCTGTGGGTGAGGTGGAGCGTAGTGAGAAACTCTTTGAGGTCGTCAGTGAGTTTCAGCCCTCCGGTGACCAGCCGACTGCAATCGCGGAGCTTGACCGCAGGCTTCGGGCGGGGGAGCCGGACGTGGTGCTCATGGGTGCTACGGGTACCGGTAAATCGGCGACCGCGGCGTGGCTCATTGAGCAGCAGCAGCGACCGACGCTCGTGATGGCGCCGAACAAAACGCTGGCGGCGCAGCTGGCGACGGAGCTGCGGGAGCTACTGCCGAACAACGCGGTCGAGTACTTCGTGTCTTACTACGACTACTACCAGCCAGAGGCGTACATCGCGCAGACGGATACCTACATTGAAAAGGACTCGTCGATCAATGACGACGTGGAGCGACTGCGCCACTCGGCGACATCGGCGTTGCTGTCGCGCCGTGATGTCGTTGTGGTGTCGTCGGTGTCCTGTATCTATGGTCTGGGAACGCCGCAGAGCTACCTTGATCGCTCCGTGGTGCTGCGTGAGGGCGAAGAGGTTGAACGCGATCGTTTCCTGCGGTTGCTCGTTGACATCCAGTACGAACGCAACGACGTTGACTTCAAGCGCGGAACCTTCCGCGTCAAAGGCGACACGGTGGACATCATCCCAGCCTATGAAGAGGTCGCGGTGCGCGTGGAGTTTTTCGGCGACGAGATCGACTCGCTGTATTACATCCACCCGCTGACCGGCAACGTTTTGAACAAGCGCGAAGAGCTGCGGATCTTCCCCGCCACGCACTACGTGGCCACCGACGACCGCATGGAACGCGCCGTAGAAGACATCAAAGCGGAGCTTGCGGATCGGCTCGAGGAACTGGAAAACCGCGGCAAACTGCTCGAGGCGCAGCGCCTGCGCATGCGCACGGAGTACGACCTAGAGATGATCCAACAGGTCGGGTTCTGCTCCGGCATTGAGAACTATTCGCGGCATATCGATGGGCGCGGACCCGGTTCGGCGCCGGCGACACTGATTGATTACTTCCCGGAGGACTTCCTCACCATCATCGACGAGTCCCACGTCACCGTTCCGCAGATCGGTGGCATGTACGAAGGCGATATGTCCCGCAAGCGCAACCTCGTGGAATTTGGGTTCCGCTTGCCATCGGCCGTCGATAATCGCCCGCTGACCTTCGACGAATTCGAGGACCGCGTGGGACAAACGGTCTACATGTCCGCGACGCCGGGCGATTACGAACTTGCCGCCTCGGGCGGGGAATTCGTCGAACAGGTGATTCGCCCGACCGGCCTGGTTGATCCCAAGGTCACGGTCAAGCCCACGAAGGGACAGATCGACGATCTTATCGACGAAATCAGGCAGAGAGTGGACAAGGACGAACGCGTTCTGGTGACAACGCTGACGAAGCGGATGGCCGAGGACCTGACGGACTACTTGCTCGATCACGGGATCAAGGTGCGCTACCTGCACTCTGACATTGACACCTTGCAACGAGTCGAGCTTCTCCGCCAGCTGCGCCTTGGCGAGTACGACGTGCTCGTGGGAATTAACCTGCTGCGTGAGGGCCTTGACCTGCCCGAAGTATCCCTCGTTGCGATTCTGGATGCGGACAAGGAAGGTTTCCTCCGCTCCACGAAATCACTCATTCAGACCATTGGTCGTGCCGCCCGTAACGTCTCCGGCGAAGTCATCATGTACGCGGACAACGTCACCGACTCCATGCAGGAAGCCATCGATGAGACCGAGCGCCGCCGCGAAAAGCAGATCGCCTACAACAAAGAACACGGCATCGACCCGCAGCCGCTGCGCAAGAAGATCGCAGACATCCTCGACGAGGTCTATGAGAACGAGGGCACCGAATCCGCGGACAGTTCCAAAAACGCTGGCTCCGGTGAGGAGGCCATGCTGGAATCCCGTGACACCTCCACGATGGCGAGCGATGAAATCCAAGCCCTGATTGACAAACTCACTGGGCAAATGACAGCAGCCGCCGCCGAACTGAAGTTTGAGCTCGCCGGGCGACTCCGCGACGAAATCGTGGACCTGCGCAAGGAGCTTCGCGGCGTAAAAGAGGCCGGTATATAGTTGTGGGCATTATGAGCACAGGCAGCACGGGTACCACGAGCAGCACCGACTACGACACCATCGTGGTCGGGTCCGACGGCTCGCCGTCATCCTTCCTTGCAGTTGAGCGGGCCGCAAGCATCGCCGCCGCATTCGATGCAACGCTGGTTATCGGCTGCGCCTACTACGACAGTGAGGACGAGGTCGCGCAATCCAGCGCCGTCCGCCGTGATTCCGTCCCGGTCCTCGGCGATGAGACCGCCCGCAAAAACCTCGACGCCGCCGCCGAACACGCCCGCTCCGCCGGCGCCACCAAAGTGGAAACCGTCGTGCAAAGCGGCACCCCAGTCCAAGCCCTCATGGCAATCGTGAACGAGCACAATGCCGACCTACTAGTAGTAGGCAACCGCGGGATCAACACACTGACTGGGAGACTACTCGGCTCCGTACCCGCCGACATCGCCCGCCAGTCCGACTGCGACGTCATGATCGTCCACACCGTGTCCTAGCCGCCTTCTCCTTACCCTTTCTCCCAGCCCCGGCCCGCGGCTGGGCCCTTTTTGTGGGTTCGCCGGGGGTGGATCCTGACGATGGTGACACTTTTCGCCGGTTCCGGCGCTAAAACCCCAGGTCGGCTTTTCGAAAGTGTCAGCATCGTCAGGACGCCGTCTGGCCTGTGGGTGTTAAGCCGCGGCCCGGCCTGTGGCCCGGCCTGTGGGGGGGCCGAAACTGGGATGGTGCGGGGTGTCTGCTTGCCTTGGCCGCCCGTTGTGGGGTCGCCGGGGATGGATCCTGACGATGGTGACACTTTTCGCCGGTTCCGGCGCTAAATCACCAGGTCGGCTTTTCGGAAGTGTCAACATCGTCAGGACGCTGACTGGCCGGGGAGGGAAGGCGTCTGGGGAAGGGGGGCCGGGGAGGGAAGGAGGGCCGGGGAGGGAAGGAGGACCGGGAAGGGGATGGCTAGGGCAGGTCGAGCGGGCCGATCACGGTGAGTGATTGGGTTGCGCGGGTCACGGCGACGTAGAGATCCTGCCAGCCTTGGGGTGAGGCATCGACGATGTTTTCGGGGGAGTCGACGATGACGTGGTCGTACTCGAGTCCCTTCACGTCGTGGACGTTGTCTGCGGTAACGACCGCGACGAGGCCGCCGCGGGCTTCGAGTTCGGTGCGGACAGCATCGATGTCGGTGCCGGAGGGAAGGAAATGTACCGGCTCCCCGGTGGAGCGGACGGTCACGGTGCCGTGCGGGGATTCGGCTAGCTGCGGCTGGTCAAACGAACCGGCGGCTTCGATGACGGCAAGGATCCGGTCGGCGAGTTCCATGATCTCGGCGGGAGTGCGGTAGTTCACGCTCAGCTCGTGGTAGGTGAACCGGCCAGAAACGAAGGGTTCTAGGGCATCGTCCCAGGAGTCGACGCCGGCGGGGGAGGACGTCTGGGCAGGGTCGCCAACGAGGGTCATCCACCGGGCGGGGCAGCGACGGAAGACCATGCGCCATTCCATCGGGGAGAGCTCTTGGGCTTCATCCACGATCACGTGCCCGTATGCCCAGGTCATGTCGGATTGGGCGCGTTGCGCGGTGGAGCGCACGTCGGTTTCCCGCTGGCGGGACGCCAGCGTTTCCGCATCGATGATGTCGTGGGCAGATAGGATCTCAGCTTCAAATTCGTCGTCGTTGTCGGTGTTCTCAGAGGATGCCAGGATGTCCAGTGCGTCCTCGGCTTCGGCCACGAGTTCGCGCCATTGCTGTTCCTGTTTGTCCTTTTCCTCGGCAGAGCTGGTGAGCCCGATTAGGGTATAAAGTTCGTCGATAAGCGCAGTGTCCGATGGTGTCCATGCGGTGGCGTCTTCGCGGTACAGCGCGTCTTGGGTGATGTCGTCGTAATCAAAGGCTGCGGCGGCGATTGCCTCACGGCTGCCCAGCAGGCCAGCGAGCACATCGACGGGTGTGAGCTGCGGAAAATGCTCATCAACCAGGGCGAGGATCTGCGGGTCGTCGGCTAGGTCATCGTGGAGCTGATCCACGTCCGCCCGCGACAACAAGTTGGTTCCGCCCAGCGGATCTTCACCGATGCGCGCAGCGAGTGCCTGCGCGATCGACTCCGTTAGCGCCTCAGCAAAGTAGGGCCGCGCGAGGTTGTGCGGCTTCCGCGATCGCCGCGCGCGCGTCCGCGCCTGCTTAATCATCGCTGGGGTCACGTCCAGCTCAATGCCATCGATGGTCACGGTCGTCGCTGCCGCAGGAACAGTTTGAAGGTTCTGCACCGCCCGCTTCAAAATGGCCACCATCTCACCCGACCCCTTGACCTCCCGCGCGACCAGCGATTCCGTCCGCAGCGGCCTAAAGCCAGGAACAAGATCCTGCACGGTGGACAGCACTACGCCTGTTTCACCGAGTTCAGGCAGAACCCGCGAAATGTAGTCAAGAAACGTCCGGTTCGGTCCTACGATCAACACGCCGGTGCGCGTCAGCTGCTCCCGCCACGTGTACATAAGGTACGCCACGCGATGAAGCGCAACCGCAGTTTTACCGGTTCCCGGGCCACCGCCAACGACCACGACGCCGCGCGAAGGCTCGCGGATTATCTCATCTTGCTCACGCTGGATGGTTTCCACGATCGATTGCATGTACCCCGTGCGCGGCGCATTCATCGCCCGCCGCAGCGCCGCTTCGCTGCTTACATCAGAGCTTTCGCTTATCGACGATTCCCCCACAACCTCTTTTCCCGACAACCGCTCATCGTCCACGGCTGTGACAGTCCGGCCCTTCATCCGGATGTTCCGGCGCGACAGCACGCCTTCGGGGTGTGCCGTGGTGGCTAGGTAGTAGGGCCGTGCCATGGGTGCCCGCCAGTCGAGGAGCAGTGTCCGGTAGTTGTCAGCCCGGTCGTCGAGGCCCATGCGGCCGATGTAGCGCCGATCGACAGCGCCGCCCGCGAGTTCGTTTGTCGTCGCAGCGCCGCTCTTTTCGTCGTTCGTCGCAGCGCCGCCAGGCGCTGCGACGGGGTTTTCGGGGTCTGGGTCCTCGACGTCGATGCGGCCGAATACGAGGCCGGTTTCGGCGACGTTGAGGTCGTCGAGTTTGGCGTTGAGACCGTGGTATTCGGTTTCGCGGCGCACGAGGGCGTCGGCGTCGGGGTTTTCTGGGTCGACGTCGCGTTGCACGTCGGCGAGGCGCTTTTGTGCGTGTGCGACTTCCTGATCGAGGTGGGCGAACAGGGTATCGACGTAGCGCTGCTCCTCATCGATGATGGCGTTGTCGTTGGCGCTCATGCGCTTAACGGGCTTCGACGTCGTGGAAGAGAAGTCTTCGTCGTGTTCGTGGTGTCCCACCAAGCATGCCTCCTTAACCTAAGCGCGGGAAATTCTACCTAAGAAGCGAACAACCCCACGCCGGGGAAAATTCCCGGTGTGGGGTTGCGGTGTGAGTTAAGAGGGGAGCGGAAGCTACTTCAGCTTCTTCTCAACTTTCTTCACTGCCTTCTGAGCGTTCTTCTCAGCCTTGTTGACGCGCTTCTTCCACTTGCGCTTCTGCCACCAGGACGGGGAAGCGTCCAGTTCATCCCGTGCGTGCTGCAGGTTGTCTACGGCATCCTGAGCGCGGTCCTGAAGCTTGGAGACCTTCTTGTTGACCTTGCGCTTGGTCTTGAACTTCTCCCAGTCGGAGGGGCCCAAGTCGTCGAGGGAGTTCTGCAGGTCATTGGCAACGCTCTTGGCCTTGTGCTTTGCCTTGAACTTGTCAACCTTGGAAGGCTTGAGGTCCTCGAACTGGTCTTTTGCGTCATCAGCCCAGTCCTCAACGCTGCCACGCACGTCGGAGATCAGGCCCTTAGCCTTGTGCTTGGCCTTCGCCTTCTCCAGCTTGGAGGGCTTGACGTCCTTGTAGGTGTCTTCGAGGTTGTCCTGCAGGTCGCCGATGAAGCCCTTGACCTGGCGCTTCGCCTTGTACTGTTCAAACTTGCTGGGCTTGAGGTCACCGTACTTATCGTTTGCCCAGTCGCTTGCGTCCTCAGCGAAAGACTGTGCCCTGTCAGAAGCCTTGTCGGCCCACTTGGAAGCGGTCTTCTTCCAGTCGTCCTTGTTGTCGTCGTAGTAATCAGCTGCCTGCTTTGCAGCTTCCTGAGCGCGCTCGGAAACGGTCTCAGCGGTGTCAGAGAACCAGTCGCTTGCCTTGCCCAGAGCCTTCTCGGTTTCAGTCTGGCCAGGCAGAGCCTGCTGGATGTTCTTCTTAGCGCGCTTGGATGCGTCCTGGGCGCGCCATGCCAGGCCCGGCTTACCAGCGGTGTCCTGGGAGGCGATAAGAACGCCGCCGAGGAGGGCAACGTTGGTCAGTGCACCGTTGCGCTGGCGAGCCTTCTCATCAGCGTCGGAGGCGTTCCAGAATGCGTTACGGCCCATCATTGTGGCAACGGACGACGCTGCCAGAAGACCGGAAGCCAGCCGCGGCATCTTGCCAAGGGCAAACGCGGTACCGGCGCCGACCTTGACACCGCTGTTGATTTTGACGGCGGTCTCCGGGTCAGACGGGATGAACTTCGCGTACTGGCTAGGAAGCAGGCCCTTGATCTGGCTCAGGGCGTTCTCTGCGCCGCCGGCGTGCTCAGACGCCTTGGTGAAGCTGCTTACGCCATCGGCGATGTACGCCGAAGCGAGCATCGGACGTGCGAATTTGCGGATCATAATCGTGCTATTCCTTCAATCCATTTGATGATCGGATGTACCGAATGTACCCAGTCCACTTTAGACACGTTTCGGTTGCTGGCGGGCGGATATTTTCTCTACCTGCGGTGTTGTTGTCTAAGTGTTACTTTTCTGTGGTGAATTACTGTTGGTGGACTACCACCGACGCTCGAGCCATTCGGGTAGTTTCGGGCGTTCGTCACCCAACGTGGTCGGTTCTCCGTGGCCGGGCCACACGATGACGTCGTCAGGGTATGCGTCGAAAAGCCGCGCGGTGACGTCTTTGAACAGGCGCAGGAAGTCACCGTCGGAAGCGGTTTTGCCTAGGCCGCCGGGGAAAAGGGAATCGCCAACGAAGAGATTGACTGTGCCATCAATCTCAGCGACGAGGGCGACGCCGCCGGGGGTGTGGCCACGAAGAATGTGGACGGGGAACTCATGACCGGCGAAGTTGACCGAGTCGCCTTCGGTGAGCTCGTGATCCGGAGCAACCGGCAGGGCGGGTGCATCCAGATGAGAGGCCCAGTGCGTTGCACCGGTTTCTTTAAGGATGTCGGCGAGCGCGCGTACGTGGTCGTAGTGCCGGTGCGTGGTCAAAACATCGGTGATTTCTACGCCGTTGTCACGCGCCAGGGCAAGTAGGGCTGGGGCGTCATCCGCGGCGTCGATAAGCAAGCCCTGCGTACCACAGCACAACAGGTAGCAATTGTTGTCCATGCTTGAGACGCTCGTGCGCGCGAGAGTAAGCGGGGAGGTGTTGGTAGCCATGGGTCCCACGATAGTTGTCTTCGGTAGCATCGCTAGAGGACCTATCAACTTTACGGCGGGAATGAAACGTGGCAGATAAGCTAACCGTACGCGGCGCGCGCGAACACAATCTCAAAGGAATTGATGTAGAGCTGCCGCGCGACAAAATGACGGTGTTTACTGGGCTTTCGGGGTCCGGTAAATCCTCTTTAGCCTTCGACACGATCTTCGCCGAGGGACAGCGTCGCTACGTCGAATCCCTCTCCTCTTATGCGCGCATGTTCTTGGGGCAGATGGATAAGCCTGATGTTGAATACATTGATGGCCTGTCGCCCGCGGTGTCCATTGACCAAAAATCCACCAACCGCAACCCGCGCTCCACGGTGGGAACGATTACAGAGATCTATGACTACCTGCGTTTGCTGTTCGCCCGCGCGGGCACGCCGCACTGCCCTGAGTGTGACGCGGTGATTGAGCGTCAAACGCCGCAGCAGATCGTTGACCAGGTGATGGAGCAGCCTGAGCGCACGAAATTCCAGGTGCTTGCTCCGATTGTGCGTGGCCGCAAGGGCGAGTTCGTGGACCTGTTCAAGGACCTGGCGGCGCAAGGCTTCGCGCGCGTCAACGTGGACGGGGAAACATACCAGCTCACCGACCCACCGAAGCTGCAAAAACAGATCAAGCACACGATCGACGTCGTGGTGGACCGCCTCACGGTCAAGGAAAGCCAGAAGCAGCGGCTCACGGATTCCGTGGAGACGGCGCTTAAGCTTGCCGACGGCCTGGTTGCGTTCGAATTCGTCGAACGTGATCAGGACGACGATGACCGGTACGTGATTTTCTCCGAGAAAATGGCGTGCCCGAATGGGCACACCCTGAACATCGAGGAATACGAGCCGCGTGCGTTCTCCTTCAACTCGCCGTTTGGTGCCTGCCCAGCCTGCGACGGTCTGGGGATGAGGAAGGAGATTGATACGGACCTGGTGATCCCGGACCCGGATGCTCCTGCGGTTGACGCGTTCCAGCCGTGGAACTCCAGCCCGAACAAGGGGTACTTCACCAAACTCATCGTCGCTCTCGGTGAAGCGGAGGGCTTTGATCCGCACGCGCCGTTTTCCTCGCTGCGCAAGAAAGACCGCGACCACCTTATTCATGGTTCGTCGACGAAGGTGACGGTGCGTTACCGCAACCGGTATGGCCGCCAGCGCACGTTCTCCGCTGCGTATGAGGGAGTGATCGGCTACCTCAACCGCAAGATTGAGCAAACCGACTCCGAGCGCGTCAAGGAACGGTTCCTGGCGTATACCCGCGACGTGCCGTGTCCCACGTGCGGTGGGGCTCGTCTCAAACCGGAGATTCTTGCCGTGCGGCTTGATTCATCTACGCACGGGGAGAAATCCATCGCGGGTCTGGCGGCGCTAAGCGTGGAAGACGCCAGCGAGTATCTGGACAACCTCGTTCTTGGCTACCGCGAGGAAATGATCGCCGGTGCTGTTCTGCGTGAGATTCAGGCGCGCCTGCGCTTCCTCATCGACGTGGGGTTGAACTACCTGACCCTGTCGCGTTCTGCGGGAACGCTCTCTGGCGGTGAGGCCCAGCGCATCCGCTTGGCGACGCAGATTGGTTCCGGTCTGGCTGGCGTGCTCTACGTTCTCGATGAACCTTCCATTGGTCTGCACCAGCGGGATAACCAGCGCCTGATCGCTACGCTGAAGAAACTGCGCGACATTGGCAACACGCTCGTTGTTGTGGAGCACGATGAAGACACGATTAGGGAAGCCGACTGGCTGATCGACATCGGGCCGCTGGCCGGTGAATACGGCGGGGAAGTGGTGTACCAAGGAACACCGGCTGGCATCAAGAAAGCAAAGAACTCACTGACCGGGGACTACCTCGCCGGCCGCAAGGAGATTGCGGTTCCGGAGACGCGTCGGCCCGTCGATAAGCAGCGAATGCTCCGCATCAACGGTGCGCGTGAGAACAATCTGGACAACGTGTCCGTGGATATTCCGCTTGGTGTACTGGTGTCGGTGACTGGCGTTTCGGGCTCTGGTAAATCGACTCTGGTGAACCAGATCCTGGCGCGCACGCTGCAAAACCGCCTCAATGGTGCGCGCCAAGTGCCGGGCCGCGTGAAGAATGTTGGCGGCCTTGAGCACTTGGACAAACTCGTTCAGGTGGACCAAAGCCCGATCGGTCGCACGCCGCGCTCAAACCCGGCGACGTACACGGGCGTGTTCGACAAGATCCGCAACCTCTTCGCTGAGACGCAGGAAGCGAAAGTCCGCGGGTACAAGGCCGGGCGCTTCTCCTTCAACGTCAAGGGAGGACGCTGCGAGGCGTGCCATGGTGACGGCACGATCAAGATTGAGATGAACTTCCTGCCGGACGTCTACGTGCCGTGCGAAGTGTGCCATGGTGCGCGCTACAACCGCGAGACCCTCGAGGTTCGTTACAAAGGCAAGAACATCGCAGAGGTTCTGGACATGCCGATTGCAGAAGCGGCTGAGTTCTTTGAGCCCATCAGCTCAATCCACAGGTACTTGAGCACGCTTGTCGACGTGGGGTTGGGCTACGTCCGGCTTGGTCAGTCCGCCACCACCTTGTCCGGTGGTGAGGCGCAGCGCGTGAAACTCGCAGCGGAACTGCAGAAGCGCTCCAACGGCCGCACGATCTACATCCTTGACGAGCCAACCACGGGTCTTCACTTTGAAGACATCCGCAAGCTGATGATGGTGCTCGACGGGCTCGTGGACAAAGGCAACTCGGTGGTGGTCATCGAGCACAACTTGGATGTGATCAAGTGCTCGGACTGGATCATTGACATGGGGCCTGAAGGCGGCGCCGGCGGCGGAACCGTTGTGGCTACCGGAACCCCGGAGGATGTTGCGAAGGTGGACGGATCCTTCACCGGCCAGTTCCTCGCCGACATTGTCTAAGGATCTAAGGGTGTGAGCGTCTAAGGGCGCAAGCGTGTGAGGGCGGTTAGAGCTGCGGCCCCGGCGCGGCAGGAGCTGGCTCTTGCGGTTCGTTGTTGCGCTGGGCTCTAATCACGGAGACTGCTAGCAGCAGCAAACCGGAAACGATGAACGCGAGCACACGGGTAATGCCGCTGAGCGACGCTAGATCGAAGAACACGAGCTTGACCGACGCCGCGATGGTGAGGATCAAGCCAAGCGTCAGGGCCGCGTTCTCCGCAATCGGCGGCTTGCGCGTGAGCAACAACCACGACGCGATGAGGATCCACGACACCGACACCACGGCGTGGCCGATGATGAAGCCAGTCCTCTTAGCATCCACGTCTACGAGACCCGCCAGGGAGATAGACAGGTTGACCATCGCGAGCGTGCTGAAGTAAAGGAAGCCCGCGCCCATGACTGTGGTCACCCCTGTTGATTGGTTGCGCCACAACCAGCTTTGGCTCAGCACCGCGAAGATGATTGCAAAGAGAATGACCGCGCGGATCAGGATCGGGATGACCGCCTTGGATGTCTCTGGGCCAACGAGCACCACGGGCAGAAGGTCAATAGTGAGGATGGCCAGCATGGCTCCCCACCAAACGATGACCGCGCCTCGGTTGAGTTCACGCTTTGCCATGATCGCCGCGACCGGCGCGAATGCCAGCGCAAAGATGACCAGAACCAGATATGACTTGATCAAACTGGAGCCATCTTGTGCAACCGTGCGGTTTGTTTCTCCTAATGCGAAACCAAAGTACGGCGTCAAGAAGGATGAGCCGAACAGCAGGACTGCTGGCATGAGGAATCGGTTGCCGGATCCGCTCCGGGAGCCGCGTTCGGGGGAACCACTGCTGTTTTCGGGGGAACCATCGCTGGTATCGTTCGTGCCGCCGTTCGACGCGAAGTAGATCAACGCCAGCGTGACTGCCGCGAAGACAGGGATCATCCAGTGTTCCCAATTCCTTGAATGCGTCGTCACCGCGAGGGCAAGGAGCGCAGGAACGATGATGATGGACACGGCGCGGTGAACACTAGCTCCAGGATGGAGCTGTTGCGGGCGGTTCCTTGAACCATCGTCCGGCGGGTTAGGCGCAGACTTGGCGTCGGCCGAGCCATCCAACGTTTCATCGATCGGGGCATAAAGTTCGGTGATCACGAACAGCAATGCGATCAAAAGCAGCATGGTGCCGAGCACAACGAAGTAGGAGAAAATCCCTTCCCTCGTGGTCCACCTGGGGATTACCACCATGAAGAAGAAAATGACACCAGCTGCAGTACGGATCCTGCCGACATCGAGTTTGCGTTGGTCTGCCGGAACGAGCCAGGTTGCTCCAACCGTCAGTGGAATGAGCAAGACGGTGATGATCTGTGAGACGAAGTGCGTCTTCACATCGGAAGCCGACGGAATCATGAAACCGTAGAAGTAGAAAATGAGCCCGCACACCATCAACAAAATGACGGCTGTGTTCTTCCTCCACATAGCCACTGCCAGGTGCAGTAACCACCACACTGCGTGAGCTATCGCGGCGCCGGTGATGTTGAACCATCCCACCTCATCGGTAGTCATGTAGGCGATGTCCGCAACACCAACGAAGAATGAGGTGATGTACAAGGCGGTAACGCCTACCGAGGAACCCTTGGATCTGTCCACCCAGATTCCGATGCCGAGCAGCGCGAAGGCAAACAGGGCCAGCAGGATAGCCCTCATCTGCGGGCCGATCAGGCCGGACTGGATAGCCAGAGCCACCGCGTAGCCGACACCAATGAGCGTGATCAACGATCCCAGCACCGCCAGGGTGCGCAACACCTTCTGCTCAGTGGTGAGCTGCTTTTTCGGTTTCGGCGCCGGCATCATCATCGGAGCACCGGGGTACTGGGGGTGCTGCGGCTGCATAGCTGGTTCAGGCACAGGGGCAGCAGCGTGCGCCGGCACTGGCTCGTGCGGAGGCTGCGGGGCGCCCACTGCAGCGGCCGGCGTTGGTACAGCTCGTTCCTGCGCAGGTCGTTCCTTCGCAGGTCCTGGTTGTTCCTGCGCTGGCACCGTGGAAGGAACTGAAGCGTGTGCTTCCGAGATGCGTTTACTCAGATCGTCGATAAGCGCAGAGGCTTCGCTCACAGCTAGCTTGAGGTTGTGCGTGGCGGCGTGAGCACGAGCAAGTAGAGCTTCATCTTCCGGTCCCCCCGGTGAGCGTCCACCAGGCAATGGTGGTTGAGTCATGAATCTTCACTCCCTGAAAGAATGCACAGTATGGACCACAAAGAATGGTCTTTAAAGAATGGTCCTCTGTGCGTGAACTACTGTCGGATTCTGTTTTACCCTAAAAACTCGGTAAGTATGAGTGGCGATTTGGGGCTGTGGGTCGGTTGTGCTAGATTCTTCAGCACTACCGCCTCGTGCGTCATTGGCGCACAGGTCGCAAGTGGATTTTCTCCCACCTGATGCCGCCACATAGTGGAAGGCTAAGGGTTGACTAGCGGCAGACCACGTTAGTGGGTCCCATCGCGGGACAGCACGGCTGGTTCTGTCGCGGTGGATGAATTTCCCGCGATGTGTTTTTCACTTCGCGGGTTTGTGAATTTGGGGATAAGACGCGAACGCGATGTTGGTAGCGAACATGACCATCGCCTTTATTTCACGTCTCTAGGAGTTCTCATCAGCGCTGAAGCTCGGATCAATGAACGAATCCGTGTCCCAGAAGTCCGTCTCGTCGGCCCGTCCGGCGAGCAGGTAGGCATTGTCCGCACAGATGATGCCCGCAAGCTGGCATACGAAGCCGACCTTGACTTGGTTGAGGTTGCGCCGAACGCGAAACCGCCCGTGGCCAAGATCATGGACTACGGCAAGTACAAGTACGAGCAGGCCCAGAAAGCCCGCGAGGCACGCAAGAACCAGCAGCAAACCGTGGTCAAGGAACAGAAGTTCCGGCCGAAGATTGATGAGCACGACTACCAGACCAAGAAGGCTAACGTTGAACGCTTCTTGGAGAAGGGCAACAAAGTTAAGGTGACCATCATGTTCCGTGGCCGCGAGCAATCGCGTCCGGAGTTGGGGTACCGCCTCCTAGAGCGCCTCGCCGAAGATATTTCTGAGGTGGGCCAGGTTGAGTCCCGTCCGAAGCAGGACGGACGCAACATGACGATGGTTATCGGTCCTGTTCGCAAGGGTAAGAAGTAAAGTTCTACCGGCTTAAAGCCAGTGGAATGAACAACGACAAGGGTGTTACAGACATGAAGCAGAAGACCCACAAGGGCACCGCGAAGCGCATCAAGGCTACCGGCTCCGGCAAGCTGCGCCGCGAGCAGGCCGGCAAGCGCCACCTCAACGAGAAGATGACCTCCAAGCGCCGCCGCAAGCTGTCCGGCGCCACCGACGTTGCTCCGGCAGACGTTAAGCGCACCAAGCGCCTCCTTGGCCAGGCATAAACTGCCTGCCCCACCAGCGAGCTATCGCTGATCAAGCACTTACTTATACGAACAGACTTTTAAGGAAGTATCACCATGGCACGTGTGAAGCGTTCCGTTAACGCCAAGAAGAAGCGCCGCGCAATCCTCAAGTCCGCCAAGGGCTACCGCGGCCAGCGCTCCCGCCTGTACCGCAAGGCTAAGGAGCAGTGGGTACACTCCCAGACCTACGCTTACCGCGACCGTCGTAAGCGCAAGAGCGAGTTCCGCAAGCTGTGGATCCAGCGCATCAACGCTGCAGCTCGCATGAACGACATCACCTACAACCGCCTGATCCACGGCCTGAAGCTGGCCGAGGTTGAGGTTGACCGCAAGATCCTGGCTGAGCTCGCCGTGAACGACTTCGCCGCTTTCTCCGCTATCTGCGAGGTAGCAAAGAACGCTCTGCCGGAAGACGTTAACGCACCGGTCAAGGCTGCCTAGTACAGCCCGCATAGACGCCTCTTAGGCGTCCCTGTCCCGCTGTCGACATACCTGTCGGCTGCGGGATTTTTCTATTCTTGCTTCAGTTGGGACTAATCAGAGTTCATGGCGCATTACACTGCCGGAAACGATCGGCGGGCAGCGCGGGAAGAGGCACAACATGGCGCGGCGGATAGGTCGAGCACCTGGGGAACGGGGCTGGGACGCTTTTGGGCGCGCACTTGATGCTGCTATGACTCCGCGTCATTCTGATGGCCGTGAACGAAAACTGACCGAGCACATGCAGCGGGAGACTGATCACTCGTTGCGCTTGAAAGCCATTGAGTTGACGTTCGCGACAACCGTCATGGCCATCATCGTCCTGAGCATTCTGACATTTTTTGAACCGACGATGGAATACGTATTCCCCCTAGGATTTTTTGGTTTCTTCGCGGTTCTCGGGGCGTGGGCGTCCAAGCACTCGTGGGACAAGGTTAAAAAGGGTCCTGTTGATCCTGAAGAGACTCTCCGCGAGGGAAGAAGAGCTTCGCGGCGTCATTTGGTCTCTCGCGCGCGTCACGGTGATGTCAGTGGCATTCACACGGTTCCGGTCGCGGTAGAGATCTCCGACATTCTGCGCCGAAAAGAGGTCAGAGCCCTACAGCTGGAAGAAAGCCTCGATTCATGCGTGGTGATTGAGCACGACGTTGACGTGGCGCTTAACCAGCTGACTGGCGGTGTGTCCTGCAAGGACGAGTTCTATGCCCTTGGCCCCGGCCGTGCGTCTGCTACCGCTGATTCTTCGGTGGTATCGCGCGCATTCCTCGAGTGCCTGTTCAATTCAGAAGCGCCTCACAACACGGTGCGGGTAGATCACGTCATTACCATTGGCAAGCGATCGGTGGCAGTTGCTCTACGCACATGGGGTGGACGATTCCGGCCGGGCAGCAAAGGAAAGCTTTTCGAGTGCGAGGAAAACCCGGTAGACGTCGTGCGTCTACGCGCAGAATCTGTGAACACGCTCATCGCAGCCTCGCGTGCAATCGACGCCGACAATCCGCTGGCGCTTCTGATCATCGACGGGGGAGTTGTCGACGGCGGTTCAATCACAGTTCCGCTGAAAGACGGGTCGCTGGTCGTTGCCGAATTTGATGCCGCAGTGAGCTTGTTGCGCAGCCTGTGAGCGTATGTCAGCAGCGCGGGAGCTAGCTTCTCACTTAGTATTGGGGCGATTCCGACCGTTGTTTTGGAGGGCTTTTCCACATGGCGCTTGATTTTGCTGAACCGTTCACCGAACGCACCCCGCGTGTGGTCAATGCGGCGAAATTGAAGCGCGCCGCCGGACGTAAGAAAGCAGACCGGTTCCTCGCGGAAGGGTTCAATGCAGTCGACGCCGCGGTTGCGACGGGCGCTGCTACCGATCTGTTTGTCACCGAATCAGCCGCCACTGAGTTCGCGGAGATAGTGACCACCGCCGACTACATGGACGTCTACACGCACGCGATCACGGACAAGGCTGCCGAATACTTGTCGGATACCGTGACAACGACTGGAATCTTTGCCGTTTGCAGACCCGCGCTATGGACCCTGCCGTCAATCATTAAGGGCAAACCAAAGCTCATCGCGGTGTGCGTTGAGGCCGCCGACCCGGGCAACGCGGGCACGATCATCAGGCTTGCCGACGCTTTGGGTGCCGACGCCGTGCTATTCGCCGGCGATACGGTAGACCCTGAATCCCCGAAGGTGGTGCGTTCCACTGCGGGATCGCTGTTCCACGTGCCCGTGGTGCGCGACCGGGACATCCGCCGCGCCCTTGGGCAGCTGCGCGACGCGGGCCTCCAGCTCGCCGCCACCACGATGAACGGCGAGGTGTACCTCGACGAGGCCGACGAGATCCTGGAAAAACCCACCGCGTGGCTGTTCGGAAACGAGGCGCACGGGCTGAGCGACGAGGTGGCGCAGCTCGCCGACCACAGAATCTCCATCCCTATCCGGGGCTCCGCGGAATCGCTGAACCTCTCCACCGCCGCCGCGATCTGCCTGTGGGAGTCCTGCCGGAACCTGGGGGAGGAGGCGTAATGGCCAGGCGCTACGGAAAGCACGCCCCGGCGGAGACCAGCTGGGACCTTTTGGAGGCATCGCTGCGTGATGCCCTGGTGAAGCAGGGCGAGTACAGGCCCACCTACCAGCAACGCCAAGAGGCACTTAAGGGTGGAAAAGGCTGCCGTCTATCGCGCCTACAACCTTCGCCCGTCTGCTCTTGAGCACCTACTCCACCGGCTCTTCGCCGCTGTCCGATTGGATGCGTCAATCGTGGACGAGGCGGGTGGCTCGGTTGCTGCCAACGAGTGGTTCCTAGTCCCGTTGGACGTGATTAACCGAGCCATCGAACTTATTATGTCTGGCGAGATCGTCGACTACTCCTACGACCCGGCAAGCCAGCAACTAGTCAAGGCGCGGTAAATGCGCAGTTAGGTAAGCTACCGCGGGGCAGGCATCCCGGTCGGCGGACTACCGCTGGGCCGCTTACCCGCCGGCGGGGCACCAGTCGGCGGAGTGCCGCCAGGCCCGCCCTGCGGTGGTTGGCCACCGGGGCCACCCATACCGCCGCCGGTGTTGGGGGTGGAGGTGTCGATGGCCACGTCGAGCGTCATGTCATAACCGGACTGGATGGTGCCGGTGAATTCTGGGAGTTGGTCGTCCCAGCCGTCGCTGAAAATGCTGTCTGACTCCAGCGATGTTCGTGAATAGGGTGCCACCGAGTTTTCGTAATTGTCGGTCTTGAAGGTGGCATCGCAGACCTCGGCCGGGATGGCGATCTGAGATGTGAGAATCGCGTTTGACGCGTCCGTAATCTAGTTGACGTCCGGGAAAACCTCGAAGTGGATGTGCGGGTAGCAGCCGGGCACGATCGTGGTGAACTCCACCGAACCGTCGTCGCGGGTGACCTGAACGCCGCGCAGATACGTCTCATCCTCAAGACCCTCGGAATACATCGAGTACCCGCCGGCAGCATCGCAATGCCAGATGTAGACCGCCGCGCCTACCATCGAAGCGTTGCCATTGACCATGTCGATGACGTTCATCCGCAGGGTCATCGGGATGCCGCTTGCCGTGGCGCTGCCGCCGATAGAGGAGCGAATGTCGCGGCGTTGCACACCGACCTTCTCCAGCACATCCGGGCCGTTGGACCCGTCGCCCGGGTACGGGCCGCCGGTTTCGGTTTTTGTCTCCGTCATCGTCTCCGATGGGACAGTGTTTTCAGTGGCGGTGCCTGAACCGATCGTCGATAAGCCTGTGCTTGTCCCGCTTGATGAGGCGGACGGTGAGTTAGCTGACATGCCCGGCGCGCACGCGGCGAGCGCTGCTGAACCAGCTCCGATGCCGAGAAAGCCCAAGAGCTTGCGGCGCGATAGACGGTTGTCAATCGTGGCGATGTCGAAAGTGAGCCCCTGAGGCCAGAGACGAGCCCCGCTGGTTCGCTCTTTCATGTCCCCGTTGCCCGCGACCGCGACATTCGCCGAGTTCTCGGTCAGCTCAGGGCTTCAGGCTTATCGACGCTGGCGACAACCCCCAACGGCGCCCTCAACCTCGCCGAACCCGGTGAGGCTCTGAATACGCCCACCGCGTGGCCGTTTGGCAGCAAAAGCGTTGCGTGAAACGTGATCATCATCGCATCAACATAAGGGTAGGCAAGCCTAATTGTCTGCTGTAGGGTTGGCCTCATGGGAACTAAAGGAAGTCAACCGCCACTACCGCAGAGCGACAGATCGACCAACGTTGCTGCAGGCCATTGGGTGCTCGCTCGAGCTGGGAAGCGCGTTTTGCGTCCTGGTGGTTTGAAGCTGACGAATCGTTTGTTGGATGCAGCAGAACTGCAGGACAAAAGGGTGGTGGAATTCGCGCCTGGGTTGGGGCGAACTGCCGCCAACATGCTTGAACGGGACATCGCGTCCTATGTCGGTGTAGACCAAGATGTGGATGCAGTGACACGTGTGCAGTCCGTGGTGGGATCGCGTGGCACAGTGGTCAATGCTAGTGCCGAATCCACCGGTCTTGAAAGCGATTCTGCCCAGGCGGTGGTCGGTGAGGCGATGCTGACAATGCAAGGTGAGAAAGGCAAGCGCGCAATTATTGCTGAAGCGTTCCGTTTGCTGGAGCCAGGTGGTTTGTATGCGATCCATGAGCTGGGACTTACCCCCGACACAATTGATGCAGAACTCGCTGATCAGTTGCGGAAGCGCCTAGCGAAAACGATCCGCGTGAATGCTCGCCCACTTACGCGCCGAGAATGGTGTGGGTTGTTGGAGGAGGCGGGTTTTGACATTGAATGGGTTGGAACTGAGCCGATGGCCCTACTGTCAATGCGCCGCAATCTTGCAGATGAAGGTTTTGGCGGAGTTTTGCGGATTTTGCGTAACGTAGCGAAGGATAGGGATTTGCGTCACCGTGTACTGGAGATGCGTAGAACCTTTAATGAATATCGAGACAATCTCACCGGCATCGCTATCATCGCTCGAAAACCCGATGTCAGCGGGTAGAAGAAGGGAATTGGATTCATCAGCGGACACGACCACGTGCCAGAAGCCATGCTTGGTTACATAGAAAATATGGCGGAGCATGTTGAGTACTCCCCAAACTCGACCACATCGACCAAGATCCTGCGTGCCGAGGGGGTCAACGTGGTGCTGTATATGTTGAACCGTCCTACGGCGGTTTAAAAACGGGTATTTGTCACGCTCATGACCGCAAACAGCTCGAGATTCGGCGTGCACCCGGAGTCCGCACCGTATAGATGTGGGGCACAACTTATCCTCCTAAGCGACAGTCGAATGCCCGCGGGTATGCTTGTGAACGTTTTGTGATGCCGCCGAAGTGGAAAGGTGCGGGTGTGCAGTGAGCATTGACAAACCCGAAATTGAACTGACCGAGGAGAACCTGAATCGGGCTGCGGACGAGGCTATCGCGTCCTTCGAGGCGGCAGCTGATCTGCCCGCTCTTGAAGAGTCCAGGCGGGTGCACTTGGGCGAGCAAAGCTACATCATGCAGGCGCGTAAATCGCTGGGCACGCTGCCTAAGGATCAGCGCAAGGACGCTGGGCGGCTTGTGAACATGGCGCGCGGGCGCGTCGAAAAGCGCTATGGCGAATTCCATGGCATCCGCGAAGCGGAATACCGCGAGGCACAACTCAAAGCTGAGCGCGTAGATGTCACGCTGCCAACGTCGCGTGCGCAAGCGGGCGCGATGCACCCGATCACGACGTTGAGCGAGAACATCGCCGACATCTTCATCGGCATGGGCTGGGAGGTCGCCGAAGGCCCGGAGGTCGAGGCGGAGTACTTCAACTTTGATGCGTTGAACTTCATCCCGGATCACCCGGCGCGCACGCTGCAGGACACGTTCTACGTGGGTAAGGAAGGATCCCGTCAAGTGCTGCGCACGCACACCTCGCCGGTACAGGTGCGCACGATGCTAGAGCGGGATGTCCCGATTTACATTGCGTGCCCCGGACGCGTATTCCGCACCGATGAACTGGACGCCACGCACACGCCGGTGTTCCACCAAGTCGAGGGATTGGCTGTGGACAAGGGGCTGACGATGGCGCACCTGAAGGGGACGCTTGACCACCTGGCGAAGGTCCTGTTCGGCCCGGAGACGAAGACGCGCATCCGCACTAACTACTTCCCGTTCACCGAACCCTCAGCTGAGGTTGACGTGTGGTTCCCCAACAAGAAGGGCGGCGCCGGCTGGATCGAGTGGGGTGGTTGCGGAATGGTCAACCCGAACGTGCTGAAGGCAGTTGGCATTGACCCAGAGGTGTACTCCGGTTTCGCATTCGGCATGGGCATTGAGCGCACGCTGCAGTTCCGTAACGGACTGACGGACATGCGCGACATGGTGGAGGGTGACGTTCGTTTCACTCAGCCGTTCGGCGTTCAAGCGTAAGCAGAAGGCAACAGGGTAGAGGACAAGGGCAAAGGATTTTACAATGCTGATTTCCCAGGAATGGATTACTCGCCTTCTGCAGGCGGCGGGCAACGACGGATGGAACGTTACGGCTGAAGAATTCGACGCGGGCTTCGTGCGCGTTGGTTTTGAGACCGAGGGGTATGAGCCGATTGAGGAAACCACCGGCCCGCTGGTCTACGGCCGCGTGCTGAACATCGAGGAACTCACCGGTTTTAAGAAGCCGATCCGCTACTGCAAGGTCGACGTCGGCCAGGCCAATGGCACCGGTGAGCCCCAGGGCATTGTCTGCGGTGCGCGCAACTTTAAAGAAGGCGATCTCGTTGTCGTCTCGTTGCCCGGCGCTGTGCTGCCTGGTGGTTTTGCGATCGCGGCGCGCGAAACTTATGACCACGTCTCCGAGGGCATGATTTGCTCAGCAGCGGAACTGGGGTTGGCGGACAAGCAGACGAGCGGCATCATCACGCTTCCCGACGGTTTCGGCGAGCCCGGTGAGGACGCCCGCGAAGGCCTGGGGCTGGCAGACACTGTCTTCGACGTGAACATCACTCCTGACCGCGGCTACGCACTGTCCGCTCGTGGTCTGACACGCGAGGTAGCCTCAGCATTCAACGTGAAATACGCGGACCTTGCAGCAGATCCTTCTATCGCTGGCATCGATGTCAGTGCGGTTCCGCAGCCGAGCGGGGATCTTATTCCGATCACGCTGGAACCGGAAACAAAGGCGCAGCGATTTGGTCTGCGTAAGGTCACCGGCATTGATCCCAATGTTGAATCGCCGTATTGGATGCAGCGTGAATTGATGCTGTCCGGCATCCGTTCCGTCAACGCCGCGACTGACGTGACCAACTACGTCATGATTCTGACCGGTCAGCCGATGCATGCCTTCGACGCAGAGAAAATTTCTGGTGGCCTTCGCGTTCACAATGCTTCGGGTGGAGAGCAATTTGAAACGCTTGATCACGTCAAGCGCACTTTGACGCCTAACGACGTGGTGATTTCTGATGACAGCGGTATCCAATCGCTTGCAGCGATCATGGGTGGAACCACGTCCGAAATTTCCGATTCCACCACCGACGTGTACTTCGAAGCGGCGACGTGGGATCCGCTGACCGTTGCGCGTTCCGCACGCCACCACAAGCTCAGTTCCGAGGCTTCCCGCCGCTTTGAGCGTGGTGTTGACCCGGCCATCGTCGAAGTATCCTTGGACATCGCGTGCGCGCTGCTTCAGCAGATCGCCGGGGGAGAAATTGCCGTCGAGCGAACCCTTGTGGGGGATACCCCGGTGCGAGAGACCATTTCCCTGCGCCAGTCGCGTCCTACAGAAATCATTGGCGTGGACTACTCCGCAGAGACGATCGTTCGCCGTTTGGAAGAAGTCGGTTGTGCCGTGACTGACGGGGAAGAATCCGGTGTCTTTTCCGTCACGCCGCCGACATGGCGGACTGATCTGAATGAGCCGATTGAGCTGATTGAGGAGATCGTTCGCCTTGAAGGCCTCGACGAGATTCCGCTCGAGCTCCCTACGCCGCGCGGCGGTCGTGGGCTGTCGCCTGTGCAACGCCGTCGCCGGGCCGTAACGCACGCGCTTGCATATTCCGGCTACGTGGAGATCATCCCGACGCCGTTTATGAAGAACGATGCTTTTGATGTTTGGGGTCTGGAAGACTCTGATCCGCGACGTGCCGTGGTGAAGGTTCAAAACCCGCTGGACGCGGACTACGGGGTGTTGGCTACAACGCTGCTGCCCTCCATGCTGGAGGCGGTTGGCCGAAACGTCGCGCGCGGTCGAAATGATGTGGCGCTGTACTCCGTGGCGCAGGTGGCGTTCACAACCGCCGATCAGTCGCCCATGCCTTCCGTAGCCCAACGCCCGACCCAAGAGGTTCTCACTGAACTGCTTGAGTCACTGCCGCGCCAGCAGCTGCACGCGGCCACCGTTGCGTCTGGAAACAAGGTGTTGGCTGGACCATGGGGCGAGGGCCGTGGCTACTCATGGGAGGATGCGATTGAATCCGCTCAGATTGTCGCAGCATCGTGTGGAATCGAGCTTGAAGTAGCTAACGCTGAGTACCTGCCGTGGCACCCGGGCCGATGCGCCGAGCTATCGGTGGTGGTTGCAGATGGTGAAGATGAAACTTCTAAGCAAGTCGTTGGTTACGCCGGCGAATTGCACCCACAGGTCCTGGAAAAGCTGGGGCTGCCAGAACGCACGTGCGCGATGGAAATTGACCTGACTGCGTTGCCACTGCAGGAGCGCTTCCCGGCGCCAGTCCTGTCCGCGTTCCCGTCCCTGCACCAAGACTTGGCGCTCGTCGTTGATGAAGACCAACCGGCGGAGGCGGTTCGCCGCGCTGTTGCTGAGGGGGCTGGGGAGCTCCTTGAAAGCGTTGAACTCTTTGACGTCTACCGATCTGAAGCGCTGGGCGACGGCAAGAAGTCGCTTGCGTTTGGCCTGGTGTTCCGCGCACCGGATCGCACATTGACTGATGAGGAAGCATCGGAGGCGCGCCTTGCGGCGGCGTCGGTTGCTAAGGAGCGTTTCGGCGCTGAGATGCGTGCGTAGACCGCGTCTTTTTAAGGGGCGGTCCGCCGCGTACCGTGCGCCGCGACCGCCGCTATAAAACAGGTTCTGAATAATTTTCGCTTTAATGCATAATCAGTTAGGCTAGGTGCATGTCTTTATCTGTTGCGGTAGCTGGCGCCACCGGTTACGCGGGTGGGGAGATTCTCCGGTTGCTGTTGGGCCACCCGCGGTACCTTTCAGGCGAACTCACTATCGGCGCGCTGACTGGAAACTCCAATGCAGGTCAGCCGGTCGCTGAGCTGATGCCGCACTTGCCGCAGTTGGCGGATCGTGTCATCGAGCCGACCACCGTGGAGGTTCTCAGCGGGCACGATGTGGTGTTCCTGGGACTTCCGCATGGTTTTTCCGGTGCAATTGGGGCTGCTTTGCCGGACGACGTTGTGGTACTGGATTGCGCTGCGGATTTCCGACTGGAATCCAAGAGTGATTGGGAGGACTACTACGGGTCGGATCACGCGGGGTCATGGCCGTACGGGATTCCGGAGATACCCGGTCGGCGGGAACAACTGGCGGGGTCCACGCGGATCGCTGTGCCCGGGTGTTTCCCCACTGGTGCCACATTGGCGGCGCTACCGGCGCTGATCGAGAATTTGGTTGAACCTGATTTGAACGTCGTGTCCGTGACGGGGGTATCCGGCGCGGGAAAGAAAGCCTCCGTGGGGATGCTCGGATCGGAGACCATGGGCTCGCTCAAGGCCTACAACACCGCTGGTAAGCACCGCCATATTCCGGAGATGATCCAGAATATTGCCAGCGTAACCGGCACGAGGGTGAATTTGAGTTTCACGCCGATTCTCGCGCCGCTGCCGCGCGGAATTCTCACCACCGTTACCGCTGCGGTGGTCGACGGCGTGACGGAATCGTATGTGCGCGAGGTCTACGAGCGCTTCTGTGCAGACGAGCCATTCCTCCACCTGCTTCCGCTTGGCAGCCAGCCGCAGACTCAGAACGTTGTGGGTTCGAACATGTGCCACATCCAAGTGGAGGTTGATCAACGAGCGGGCAAAGTGCTGATCACGTCCGCCATTGACAACCTGACCAAGGGCACTGGTGGTGCGGCTGTTCAGTGCATGAATATCGCAATGGGTTTTGATGAGACCGAAGGGCTGCCCCAGGCAGCTGTGGCTCCGTAGCAGGGAAAGGTACGTTAATGGCTACAACTGGTGTAACCGCGCCAGAAGGATTTAGCGCTGCGGCTGTCACAGCGGGAATTAAGCCATCGGGCAACCCCGACATGGCGCTCGTTGTTAACAACGGGCCGCGTGATGATGCGGCAGCGGTGTTCACGCGCAACCGCGTTGTCGCGGCGCCGGTGAAGGTAACCCGCGCTGCGGTTGGTGATTCGCGTTTGCGGGCCGTCCTGTTCAACGCTGGTAACGCTAATGCGTGCAACGGAGCGCAGGGCGATGCTGACGCTGTAGAGATGCAGGCGCGCGCGGCGGAGGCGCTGGGGCTCAGTGCCGATTCCGTTGCTGTGTGCTCCACGGGACTGATCGGGGAACTCATGCCCATGGACAAGGTCCGTGCAGGAATCACTGACGTTGCCGGTCAGTTGGGTGATCACGGGTCGGCTGCTGCCCGGGCGATTATGACCACGGATACGGTCCCGAAAGAAGCACACGTCATGGGCAGCGGCTGGTCTGTCGGCGGGATGGCCAAGGGCGTGGGCATGATGGCGCCGTCACTTGCCACGATGCTGGTGTTGATCACTACTGATGCGATCGTCCCGGCGTCGGTACTGGATGCAGCATTGCGCAGTGCCGCCGCAACCACCTTCAATACTCTCGACATTGACGGTGCCACATCCACCAACGACACGGTGATCGTGATGGCGTCCGGCGCGTCCGGCGTGGAGCCTAACGAAGATGAATTTGCCGCCGTCCTCTATGAGGTCTGCTTGGACCTGATGTCCCAACTGCAGGCTGATGCGGAAGGCGTGACTAAGCGCGTGAGCATCAGTGTCGAAGGCACGTCGACTGATGAGCAAGCCCTAAATGCGGCGCGGACGATCGGCCGCGACAGCCTTGTAAAGTGTGCAATGTTCGGTTCTGATCCGAACTGGGGCCGGGTGCTCGCCGCCGTGGGTATGGCGGAGGCAGATATGGACCCTGACAACATTTCGGTCTACTTCAACGGCCAAGCTGTGTGTCTCGCTTCCACCGGTGCGCCGGGTGCGCGTGAGGTGGATCTGTCGGGGATTGACGTAGACGTTCGCGTGGACCTTGGAACCGGTGGGCAGGGACGCGCGACGGTTCGCACCACGGACCTGTCTCACGCCTACGTGGAGATTAACTCGGCGTACTCCACATAAGCCATGAGTTGGCACACGAAACGATTAGAGAACACATGCATTCACACCTGACTAATGAACAACGCGCCCACGTCCTAGCAGAGGCTTTGCCGTGGTTGCAGCATTTCCGCGACAAGATCGTCGTGGTCAAATACGGCGGCAACGCCATGATCGATGAGGACTTGAAGTCCGCATTTGCAGCCGACATGGTGTTCTTACGCACCGTTGGCGCCAAGCCTGTTGTCGTTCACGGCGGCGGCCCGCAGATCTCGGCGATGCTGAAGCGGTTGGGGCTTGACGGGGGAGACTTCGTTGGCGGCTTCCGCAAAACCACCCCGGAGATCCTCGAAGTCGTGCGGATGGTGCTCTTCGGCCAGGTCGGCCGTGATCTGCTTGGCCGGATTAACTCCCACGGCCCGTACGCAGTGGGCACGTCAGGTGAAGACGCTGGTCTATTCACCGCGGAGAAGCGCTACGTGGACGTTGAAGGTGAGCTGCAAGACATTGGCCTAGTGGGCACAATCGTCGATGTTGATCCTTCAGCCGTGATGGACATTATCGACGCGGGGCGGATCCCGGTTGTCTCAAGTATTGCGCCTGGGCTTGATGGAGACGTCTACAACATCAACGCTGATTCCGCAGCGGGCGCCCTGGCCGCAGCGATTGGTGCGGAGCGCCTCGTGGTCCTGACCAACGTCGAGGGGCTCTACACGGACTGGCCGAACAAGGATTCGCTGGTGTCCAAGATTGAGATCGAGGAATTGAATGAGATCTTGCCGGATCTGGATTCAGGCATGATCCCCAAGATGGAAGCCTGCATGACGGCGGTGCGTGGGGGAGTCAAGGCGGCGCACGTTATCGACGGCCGGATTCCACACTCCGTCCTGTTGGAGCTGTTTACCATGGGTGGCATTGGCACGATGGTGCTGCCGGATGATTATGAGCGGGCGCACTACCCGGACGGAACGGTGTTTAGAAAGGATGATCTTCAGTGAGCAATGACGTTTCCGCATCCGGGGCGTCCACCCACGAGGTGCTGTTGCAGACCTATCCTGAGCCGCCGCTGAAGCTGGTGAGCGGACACGGGGCGGCCGTGACTGATGAGCAGGGCAAGGACTACATTGATCTGCTCGCTGGTATCGCGGTGAACTCACTGGGCCATGCCCACCCGGCACTGGTGGATGCTGTTGCGCAGCAGGCAGCAACGCTTGGTCACGTTTCCAACTTGTTTGCTTCCGACCCCTGCCTTGAGGTGGGAGCTGAGCTGATCAAACGTTTCGGTGATGACAGCGCGCGGGTGTACTTCTGCAACTCTGGCGGTGAGGCCAATGAGGCGGCGGTGAAGATCGCGCGCTTGACGGGACGGCCGCGGATTCTCGCCGCGGAGAATGGCTTTCATGGCCGGACAATGGGTGCGCTCTCAATCACCGGTCAGCCGTCCAAACGCGCGCCGTTTGAACCACTCATTCCGGGCGTGCAGTTCTACCGCTACGGCGACATCGATCACCTCACGGAACTTCTTCAGCTCGGTGAGGGCGGCCCGGAATCAGTAGCCGCGATTTTCCTTGAACCGATCCAAGGCGAAACGGGCGTCATCCCAGCCCCCGAGGGTTTTCTGCGGAAGGTCCGCGAGCTGTGCGATGAGCACGGGATCCTCATGATTGTTGATGAGGTGCAGACAGGCGTGGGGCGCACGGGCGCCTTCTTCGCGCACCAGCACCCGGCGATTCTGGGGTCCACGACCGATGAAAACGGGTCGAGCGAATCTTCTCCTATCGTGCCCGACGTGGTCACCATGGCGAAGGGCCTCGGCGGCGGTCTGCCGATCGGTGCGGTCATCGCTCGCGGGGAGGCCGCGAAGCTGTTCACCCCGGGGTCGCACGGAACCACGTTCGGCGGCAATCCCATCGCGTGCGCGGCGGCAACAGCTGTGCTGAGCATTATCGACGATGGATTCTGCCGTACCGTCGCCCGCCGCGGTGAGGAATTATCCGCGACGCTGGAAAAGATTGACGGTGTTGACCATGTACGTGGATCCGGGCTCATGGTAGGTGTCGTGCTGGACCAGCCCGTCGCTAAGAAATGCGTGGAGCTGGGGTACGAACATGGGGTGATCCTCAACGCGCCGTCTGATGAAGTAGTGCGCCTCACGCCGCCGCTGACGATCACTGATGAGGAACTTAAGCGTGGAGTGGAAGGGTTCGCTAGAGCTTTGGCGGACGCGATCCAGGGCACCAGTGCGAAGGAGACTGAATAAATGATCCAGCCGACTACTGGCGTGCGTCACTTTCTAGCGGATGATGACGTCACGCCCGAGGAGCAAGCGGAGATCCTTGCTCTTGCTGCGGAATTGAAGGCAGCGCCGTTTAGCCGCCGCCCGTTGGAGGGGCCGAAGGCTGTCGCGGTGCTCTTTGACAAGACGTCCACGCGCACGCGCTTTTCTTTTTACGTAGGCATTGAGCAGCTCGGCGGCACGGCTATCGTGACCGATTCCGGGAGCTCCCAAATGGGCAAGGGTGAGACCTACCAGGACACGGGCGCGGTGCTCAGCCGCTACGTGGATGCGATCGTGTGGCGCACCTACGCGCACCAGAATTTCCATGACATGGCGGAGACCGCCACCGTGCCGATTGTGAATTCGCTGTCGGATGATCTTCACCCGTGCCAGATCCTCGCGGACCTGCAGACCGTGATTGAAAACCTCTGCCCGGAGGCCGGCGCTCAAGGGCTGCGCGGTAAGAAGGCCGTGTACCTCGGCGACGGGGACAACAACATGGCCAACTCCTACATGATTGGCTTTGCCACCGCGGGCATGGACATCGCGATCGTGGCACCGGATGGCTTCCTTCCGAAGGCGGAGTTTGTTGATCGCGCTCAGGCTCGCGCGAAGCTCACCGGCACAACCGTGACGGTGACGTCGGACCTCAGTGCGGTGGACGGCGCGGACGTAGTCATCACCGACACCTGGGTCTCCATGGGTATGGAAGGTGATGGCTTGGACCGCCGCACGCCGTTCCTCCCGTACCAGGTGAACCAGGCGGTCATGGACAGGGCGAACAAGGATGCAATCTTCCTGCACTGCTTGCCCGCGTACCGTGACAGTGAGGTCACCGCGGACGTCATCGATGGCCCGCAGTCCCGCGTGTTCGATGAGGCTGAAAACCGTCTGCACGCCCAGAAAGCGTTGCTGGTGTGGTTGTTGGAGCGCAACACCAAAGAAGAAATCAATGCACGAAAGCAGGACCGCGAGGTGGCGCCATGACCGCACCGAATTCACGCACCGTCCGCCAAGCGAAGATCCTGACGATTCTTGAGCACACGCGTGTTTCTTCCCAGGTTCAGCTTTCAGAGCTGCTTCTCGACGAAGGGATTGACATTACTCAGGCGACCTTATCGCGTGACCTGGATGAACTAGGGGCAAAGAAGGTTCGCCCCACCGGCGGCGGGCGCTCGTATTACGCCGTGGGCGCGGAAGCACAATCCTTCCAGGCATCCCCGAAGGGACCCCGCGACAAACTTCGTCGTATGCTCTCCGAGTTGGTCGTCAGCGTCGATTACACCGGAAACATGGCGGTACTGCGCACCCCGCCTGGCGCCGCGCAATACCTCGCCAGCTACATTGACCGCGTGGGTCTTGATGAAGTCGTCGGTACCATCGCTGGCGACGACACAATTTTCGTTCTTGCGCGCGAACCAAAAACAGGCAAAGACATAGCAGACCACATTGCGGGGACCCGCGATGAAGAAGCACTCAACACCAAGGAGTAGATTTCCACATCATGACTAATCGCGTTGTTCTCGCATACTCGGGCGGCCTAGACACGTCTGTCGCCATTCCGTACCTCGCCGAAATGACTGAAGGCGAAGTCGTTGCTGTTTCTCTGGACCTCGGCCAGGGCGGCGAAGACATGGAGTCCGTTCGCAAACGCGCGCTGGAGTGTGGCGCTGTCGAGTCCATCGTCGTTGATGCCCGCGATGAATTTGCTAACGAGTACTGCCTGCCCACCATCAAAGCCAACGGCATGTACATGAAGCAGTACCCGCTGGTGTCTGCGATTTCCCGTCCCCTCATTGTCAAGCACCTCGTTGAGGCAGCCAAGGAATTCGGCGGCACGCACGTCGCCCACGGATGCACTGGTAAGGGCAACGACCAGGTTCGTTTTGAAGTTGGCTTTGTCAACCAGGACCCGAACCTGAAGATCATCGCCCCGGCCCGCGACTACGCGTGGACGCGCGACAAGGCTATCGCCTACGCGGAGGGCAAGGACCTGCCGATTGAGCAGTCGAAGTCCTCTCCGTTCTCCATTGACCAGAACGTCTGGGGCCGCGCGGTGGAAACCGGTTTCTTGGAGGACCTGTGGAACCCGCCCACAAAGGACCTGTACGCATACACCGACGAGCCGTCGATTGGTAATGCTCCCGATGAGGTCATCATTTCCTTCGAATCCGGTGTGCCTACCGCAATCGACGGCCGCAAGGTCACCGTGCTCGAAGCCATCGAGGAAATGAACCGCCGCGCTGGTGCCCAGGGCATCGGCCGTTTGGACATGGTGGAAGACCGCCTGGTGGGCATCAAGTCCCGCGAGGTCTACGAGGCCCCGGGCGCTATCGCTTTGATCACCGCCCACGAGGCACTCGAGGACGTCACGATCGAGCGCGAGCTCGCGCGCTACAAGAGGCTTATCGACGCCCGGTGGAGCGAGGAAGTCTACGACGGTCTGTGGTTTGCTCCGCTCAAGCGCTCCCTTGATGCCTTCATCGAGTCCACCCAGGAGCACGTCACCGGTGACATCCGCATGGTTCTCCACGCCGGCACCGCGACCGTCAACGGCCGCCGCTCCGACCACTCGCTGTACGACTTCAACCTGGCAACGTACGACACCGGCGACACCTTCGACCAGTCCCACGCCAAGGGCTTTGTCAAACTCCACGGCCTGTCCAGCGAGATTGCAAACAAGCGCGATCGCGAAGCGGGCGTGACGCTGGACTAAAGCCAACGTGAAGCTGGCCTAAAGCCAACTTCACGAAGTGAGGTCGACGGAAAATAACTAGTAGGGAGCAGCATGGATCAGCACGGGACCAATGAAGGCGCATTGTGGGGCGGCCGTTTTTCGGGCGGCCCAGCCGAAGCAATGTTTGCTTTAAGCGTTTCTACCCACTTCGACTGGATTCTTGCGCCATACGACGTACTCGCGTCGAAGGCTCACGCCAAGGTCCTGAACAAGGCTGGTTTGCTTACCGACGATGACTTGGGGCGCATGCTCGATGGTCTTGACCAGTTGGGGCGCGACCTTGCTAGTGATGCATTCGGACCGTTGCCGACGGATGAGGACGTTCACGGGGCGATGGAGCGTGGCTTGATCGACATCGTGGGTCCCGAACTCGGCGGCCGTCTGCGCGCAGGTCGTTCGCGCAACGACCAGGTAGCCGCGATGTTCCGCATGTGGTTGCGCGACGCGCTCCGCAACGTCGCACTGGATGTCTGTGATCTAGTGGATGCGCTGGCTACCCAGGCAGCCGCCCACCCTGACGCGATCATGCCGGGCAAGACGCACTTCCAGGCCGCCCAGCCGATTCTGCTGGCGCACAGTCTGCTGGCTCATGCGCACCCGTTGCTTCGTGACCTGCAGCGGATTGAAGACTTTGACAAGCGGGCTGCCGTATCCCCGTATGGCTCCGGTGCTTTGGCAGGTTCTTCGCTACCACTGGACCCGGAGGCGATTGCGGACGAGCTTGGCTTTGATTCCGCATGCGACAACTCTCTCGACGGCACATCCTCCCGCGACTTCGTATCGGAGGCAGCCTACGTACTGGCGCAGATCGCAGTTGATGTTTCCCGTTTGGCTGAAGAAATCATCGCGTGGTCCACGCCTGAGTTTGGTTACGTGACCCTTGATGACGCGTGGTCGACGGGGTCCTCCATCATGCCGCAGAAGAAGAACCCTGACGTTGCCGAGCTTGCCCGCGGCAAATCCGGCCGCTTGATCGGCAACCTCACAGGCCTGTTGGCAACGTTCAAGGCACAGCCGTTGGCGTACAACCGAGACTTGCAGGAAGACAAGGAGCCGATCATCGATTCGGTTTCGCAGCTGCGCATCGTGCTTCCGGCGATGACCGGTCTGGTGTCAACTCTTGAGTTCCATGAAGACCGGATGCGGGAACTGGCTCCGGCTGGGTTCACCTTGGCCACTGACCTCGCAGAGTGGATGGTGCGCCAAGGCGTGCCGTTCCGTGAGGCCCACGAAGCATCCGGCGCGTGCGTACGTATTGCGGAATCACGCGGCGTTGATCTCATTGATCTGACCGATGAGGAGCTGGCATCAGTGGACTCACGGCTCACACCGGAAGTACGTGACGTGCTCACCGTCGAAGGTGCCGTGGCGTCCCGTGATACGCGCGGTGGTACTGCGCAGGTTCGCGTGAACGAACAACGCGAGCGCGTCGTGGAATCCAATCAGTCTCACAGGGCGTGGGCAGAAAGGCCCGTTCGCCCTTAAACTGGCTGCATGAGCTACCAGGCCCCGCAGAGCAGTACCAACACGAAGAGTGGAAGGAAAGGAAGAGGGCTTTCCATCATCGTCGGCGTCATCTTGTTAGTGGTGGCGCTTTGGGCCGTGTTCGGAAGAAGCATTCTGCCCGGTGATGGCGAAGACATACTTAGTCGCTCAGGTAGCGGCGAGACGGTAGTTAAGGGCGTCATCGGGTCTGAGAAGCGCGATTTCTTTGAAGACCCAGACGTGGTGAAGCGTTTATCCAAACTCGGATACACGGTCGAATTCACCACCGCAGGCTCGCGTGAGATCGCTGATGATGCCGATCTGAAAAACAAAGACTTCGCCTTGCCGTCGTCTGCTCCGGCCGCGCAAAAGATCCGGGATAACCTGTCCGGGAGTTCGGTCAACTACCCGTTCTTCAGCCCCATGGCTGTGGCAACCTTCCAGCCGATCGTTGAGATCCTGCAGCGCGAAGGAGTCGTTGAACAAGCCAATGGCGGTTACATACTCAACGTGGATAAGTACATCGACCTAGCCAGGTCGAATAAACGATGGCGCGACCTTGGGTCCGAATTCCCGTCGCCACGCAAAGTGCAGATTTCCACCACGAACATCAAGAGCTCGAATTCCGCCGCGATGTACTTGTCGATTCTGGCGTGGCAGTTCCAACAGCGTGAGCCTGAAAAAGCAGATGACGTCGCGTGGTTGACCGATCAGATCACCCCGTTCTTCACTGGACAGGGTTACACCGAGTCCTCTTCGGCTGGACCGTTCGCTGATTACTTGAGCCAAGGCATGGGCTCTGCACCGATGGTCATGGTGTATGAGGCCCAGTTCTTCGGGGAGCAGCTGAAAGACAAATCCCGCATCAAGGACGACATGGTGCTCGTTCAGCTCGACCCCACGGTGTTGGCAAAGCACGGTCTTGTTGGAATCTCTGACGAGGGAAAGAACTTTGGCAAGCTGCTGGAAGAAGACGAAGAACTCCAAAAACTCGCCGCACGCCATGGTTTTAGGACGACGAGTGGAAACTACCTGGATGAAGTAATGGAAAAGCGGGGACTATCCGCGCCGCCGAACTTGGTGAATTCCGTTGATCCGCCGAACTTTGACCGCCTAGAAAAGCTCATCGAGGGTGTCATTGCGCGCTACGGCAAGCTGCCCGACGGCCCACTTGAGTAAGCCAAGGATTAAAAAAGAAGGGGAACCGCGACACATGAATGCAGTGAAAGTCATGAGCCTGAATGTCCGGGCGGTGCTGGCGCTCCTCGTAGCCGTCGCACTGGGTGCCGCGTTGGTGAGCTGTTCTAGTGACACGAAGCCAAGTGCTAAGGGAGGGTCGCTCGATATCATCGCAGCCACGGAGCTGCGCGACCTCGAGCCCTTAATGGAGGAAGCGTCGTCAGACCTGGGGTTCGACATCACCATGTCCTTCCCGGGCGGCACGATCGAGAACTCACGCAGGCTCGCGGACGGCGGCATTGAAGGGGTGGATGCGACGTGGTTTGCTACCAACCGCTATGTCGACCTGTTCAGCGCTAGCGATAAATTGTCCAGCAGCACGGAGATTGCTAAATCTCCTGTAGCGTTCGGCGTGTGGTCCGACAAGGCGCGCGAGCTCGGGTGGGATAAGAAGCAGCCGACCTGGGATGAGTTCGCCCAAGCTGCCAAAGACGGCAAGTTCACCTTCGGAATGACTGACCCGGCCACATCAAACTCCGGCTTCTCTGCGTTGGTATCCGTCGCTACAGCGATGGCCGATACCGGTGAGGCATTGTCCCAGCAGGACATCTCGATGCTGGAGGATCGTTTGCCGGATTTGTTCCAGGCGCAAACCATGGTCTCTGGTTCCTCCGGCTGGTTGGTTGAGGCCTTCGTGGACGATCCGGATAAAGCCGATGCGATCATCAATTACGAGTCCGTGCTGTTGGAGATGAACAAAAACGGTGCGACAAATGGCCGCAAGATGACCGTGGTTGTGCCGTCTGATGGTGTGATTAGCGCGGATTACCCGCTGTCAGCCCTAGCTGCGCCGACGAATGATGGTGCGAAGGAAAAGGTTCAAGCCCTGAGTGAATGGTTGCTCGACCACCAGCAAGATATTGCGGACACGTCCCGTCGCCCGGTTAAGGACGTTGACAACTTGCCGGCTGAGCTCAGCTCTCAGACGGTGATTGAGTTGCCGTTCCCGGCAAACCTTGATGTCCTGAACTCCCTGTTGGACGCCTACAACAATGAGTACCGTGCCGCAGGTGCCACGACCTTCATCATGGACACGTCTGGCTCCATGGAAGGGGAGCGCATGGTCTCGCTGAAGCAGATCATGAATTCCCTAATCGACGGGACTGCGAATACGGCGATCGGAAATGTGGGCCTCCGGAACCATGAGAAGGTGACTTTGCAGGCCTTCTCTACGACTCCGCTTCCATCAGTGACAGAGGAGTTTGACCGCAACAGTGCTGAGGTCAAGGGCTCTTTGCACAACTACATCAACGACCTGCGCCCAGATGGAAAGACCGCGATCTATGACACGTTGATGCAGACCATCGAACGCACCGATGCGGACTCCGGGATCCCGTCGATAGTGCTTCTGACTGATGGTGAAGTGACCAACGGTATGGACTACCACGCGTTCGAAAGGGCGTACCGTGACCTGTCCGTGGAAAAGAGGAAGATCCCCGTCTTTGTGATCCTTTACGGCGAAGCTAGTGAGAGCGAAATGAACGCGTTGGCGGAGCTCACGGGTGGTAAAGTATTCGACGCATTGAACGGTGACTTGGCTGAAGCATTCAAGGAGATCCGTGGATACCAGTAACCAGAATTTTTTCTTCTCCAGGAAAAACCTGGTGGGAATGGGGCTATCGGCGGTCACGCTCGTCGGTGCTGCACTAGCCCCGATTACTACTCCGATGGTCTTGCTGGCCGGCGCCGCAGCGTGGGGCGCAGGCGTCTTGCTCACGCCGCCACCGAAGCAGCCCCAGCAGAAAGCTCTCGGCCCAGGTTCTAGTGCCAGCGCGAAACCCCCGCGCAGATACGTTCCTGCCCCAGTGTTGTTGGAAGAAAAACTCACGGCAGTTGCGAAGAACCTGCGCCGCGCGGCGCCACCGCAACCCGTCCTGGACCGCATGTATGAGCTGGACACAACCTTGCGTTTCGTCTTAAGCGAGTGGGATCACATCGATTCCACCCCGGAACACCAGCAGACGGTGTGGAACATCATCGACATCTATCTGCCGGAAGTCGTAAACACCTACATCGACGCCCCGCAGTACCAATCAGCTGAAGCAGTGGCCGTTGTGACCGACTCGCTGCAGACTCTGACGGGTGCGGCGCGGCGGGTGAAAGATGGGATCTTGGACGACAACCTGCGCGCGATGGATTCTCAGGCGCGAATGTTGCGGGAAACGTTTGGGAACCTCCCGGGCCTTGACACGGGTTATCAGCAAGGTGCCACTGACGGCACTGAAAACGGCCGTCACCCCTGACGGGTAGCATGAACGATCATGACGTCGAACTCACCGTCGCTTGATCCACGATTGCTCGAAGTCCTCGCGTGCCCTCAGGATAAGGGGCCCTTGGACTACCACGCGGAGGAGCAACTCCTCGTGAACCCGCGGAAGAACATCGCTTACCGGATAGATGACGGAATTCCAGTGCTGCTTATTGATGAGGCGCAGCCGTACGAGAAGAAGGGTGAATAAGAAACGCGATGAACATCATCGATGAACTTCAGTGGCGTGGGTTGATTAACCAGTCAACCGATATTGATGCACTGGCGGAGGCAACGAAGGCCCCGATCACTCTCTACGCGGGTTTTGATCCGACGGGTCCGTCGTTGCACGCGGGGCACCTCGTGCCGCTTTTGATGTTGCGCCGCTTCCAAGAAGCTGGTCACCGTCCGATCATCGTTGCCGGCGGTGCGACTGGCATGATCGGTGATCCACGCGATGTTGGTGAGCGTTCGATGAACTCCACCGATACGGTTGCTGATTGGGCGGAGCGCATCTCCGGCCAGTTGAGCCGATTCGTGTCCTTCGATGGTGACAACGCAGCGTTGTTGGTCAACAACGCTGACTGGACCAACGACATGTCCGTCATTACGTTCCTGCGCGACATTGGCAAGCACTTCTCTTTGTCGACGATGCTCTCGCGTGACACGGTGAAGCGACGCTTGGAAAACGATGGAATCTCCTACACGGAGTTTTCCTACATGCTTCTTCAAGCGAATGACTTCGTACAGTTGCGCCGCAACTATGACTGCATCCTGCAAATCGGTGGAAGCGACCAGTGGGGCAACCTTGTTGCGGGTGTGGACTTGAACCGCCGTACGGACGGCGCATCCGTTCATGCCCTGACCGTGCCGCTGGTCACGGATTCCGAAGGTAAGAAGTTTGGTAAATCCACCGGTGGCGGGTCGCTGTGGCTCGACCCGGACATGACGAGCCCGTACCGCTGGTACCAGTACTTCGTCAACACCGCCGACGCCGATGTCATCCGCTACCTCCGCTGGTTCACGTTCCTGAACAAGGAGGAACTCGCTGAACTGGAAACCGTGGTCGCGGAAGCGCCGTTCAAGCGAACAGCCCAGAAACGTCTTGCTCAAGAAATGACGGACCTAGTCCACGGGCCAGAGGCAACGAAGGCGGTGGAGCTCGCATCCCAGGCGCTGTTCGGTCGCGCGGAGCTGACCGATTTGGATGAGGCCACGCTCGCGGCATCGGTCAGCGAAACCACGGTTGCTGAAATTGAGCCCGGCGCGCCAAGGACTATCGTCGATCTTCTTGTTGCATCGGGTCTAGCAGACTCGAAGGGTGCTGCCCGTCGTGCCGTGAAAGAGGGCGGAGCGTACGCCAATAACCAGCGCATCGATGCCGAGGACTGGGAGCCGGGTGCCGAGGATCTTCTTCATGGATCCTGGATTGTCCTGCGCCGCGGCAAGAAGAACTTCGCCGGTGTGAAAGTGATTGGTGGTTAATCGTGAGTGAGCACAGCAGGCCTTCCCGCGGCAACTACGGTAAAGGCGGCGGACGCCCCGGCGGCCGTAATGGACATGGCGGACGCAGCGGTGGTGGTCCTCGCCAGGGCGGTAATCGCAGGGATGGAGGGCGCGACGACCGGGTGAGGCATGATCGTTCGAACCCGCGCCGTGAGGGCTACCGTGAAGAGCGGATGTCGCAGAAAGAGAACGAGCCCCATTTGCCGGATGATATCGATCCGAATGATCTTGACCGCTCGGTGTTGCAGGACCTCAAGGTTCTATCGAAGGACAATGCTGACCGTGTGGCCAAGCACATGATTATGGCCGCGACGTTGATGGCGGACGATCCGCAGTTGGCGCTTGAGCACGCCCGGGCGGCGAAGAACCGCGCTGGACGGGTTGGTGTTGTGCGTGAATCCGCGGGTATTGCTGCGTATCAAGCGGGGGAGTGGAAGGAAGCACTGTCTGAATTGCGTGCTGCGCGTCGAATCAGCGGTGGCCCAGGATTGCTTGCGGTAATGGCTGATGCGGAACGCGGGCTGGGTCGTCCAGATAAGGCACTGGAGATCGGGCGTAGTCCGGAGGCGGCGGATCTTGATCCCGAGTCCCAGATTGAGTTGGGCATTGTCCTGGCCGGCGCGCGGTTGGATCTTGGGCAAGCGGATTCGGCCGTGGTGACCTTGCAGCGCCTCAACCCGTCGTTGCGGTCAACGGGACTGGCGCATGCGCGTCTTTCTTATGCCTACGCAGACGCATTGTTGGCAGCAGGACGCAAGGATGAAGCAGCGCAGTGGTTTGCTCATGCCGCTGACATCGACGTTGATGAGACGACGGATGCGCGCGAGCGCCTTGCCGAACTCAACGGCGGCGAGAACTAGACGCGAGGTTCGTGAAGGAGTTTTGACGTGACTGCACCCGATTCTTCCCGCAACTCATCCCCGGCTTCGTCGCGCAGCTCGCTCGTCGCGGAGTATGACGCGCTGCTGCTTGACCTCGATGGCACGGTATGGGCAGGGCACAACCCTATTCCGTATGCGGTAGAGGCCATTAACGCGGCGGCGCTGCCAGCGATGTACGTCACTAACAATGCCTCCAAAGGCCCTGAGGAGGTTGCGGGTGCATTGCGCGGTATTGGATTGGACGTGGCAGCGGAAAACGTGATGACGTCCGCGCAAGCGGCAGTGAAGCTCGCGGAACAGTACCTTCAGCCTGGTGACCCCGTCTACGTAGTGGGTGCGCCGTCGTTTAAAGAACTGGTGGCCGGCGCGGGTTTCCGGGTGGTTGAATCCGCGGATGACAAGCCAATCGTGGTGCTGCACGGCCATCATCCTGATAACGGGTGGCGTACGCTCGCCGAAGCTGTTCTAGCAATCAATGCTGGTGCGCGTTATCTTGCATCGAACCTTGATTCCACGCTTCCGACTGCCCGTGGCATGGCGCTGGGCAACGGGTCTATGGTCGCTGCAGTGACCAACGCTACTGGCGTGGTTCCGCAGGCCGCGGGCAAACCTGGTCCGGCAATGTTTGAGATTGCGCAGCAGACGCTTGGTAGCCAGCGCCCCCTTGTTGTTGGTGATCGGTTGGATACGGACATCGCTGGCGGGGTTGCTGCCGGGATGGATACGCTGCATGTACTCACCGGAGTGTCTGGACCGTGGGCACTGCTTAACGCACCGGTATCCCAGCGGCCCACGTTCATTGCAGAGAACATGACGGCGTTGAGCGAGTCGGCTGCTGATCTTGCACCGCAACCGCAAGGCGGGTTCACCGCGTCAGTAAATCCAGCGTCGTCTGGAACCACGCAGCGCACCGTTGTGTTAGCTGGTGGTGATGGTGATTCCACGCCGATCCAGGCATTGCGGACGGTTCTAGCCGCGGCGTGGGCGGAGGATACGGCTGATGGGAGTGGCGATCCCACCCCGGAGTTCACGGTGGAGGCGCAATCGCCTTCCGCACGCAAGGCGGTTGAATCCTGGTGGTAGATACGGATGGTGGTGCGCTAGCGACACCGGAGCGCATCACTGCGCGATTTGCCGAAGCCTTTGCGGAAGAACCGCATGAGCTGGAGGGCGAATTAGCTCAATGCGCCGCAGCACACGAGGTGTTGCGCGAAGCCCTTAGTGTTGAAGACAGCTGAGCACAACGCACCTTACTGCCCAGGAATGCGAACAGTAGCCGGGAGTTTTCGGATGGAGGAGATGCTATGCCGCCTGCACGTCGGCGCCTTGATGCGGAGTTAGTGCGTAGGAAGATTGCGCGTTCCCGCGAGCAAGCGGTGGAGTGGATCAAAGAGGGACGCGTTGAGGTTGGTGGTTTCGCTGCTACCAAGCCGGCAACGGTGGTGGCGCCGGATGCATCAATCAAGGTGAACCTTGAGGATGCTGATGAATGGGCATCACGTGGCGCACACAAGCTGTTGGGTGCGCTCGACGTCTTCGAGCCACTGGGACTAGACATTACGGGGTGCCGCGCCCTTGATGCGGGTGCATCAACAGGCGGGTTCACTGACGTGCTTCTTGCGCGTGGAGCTTCGGAAGTAGTGGCTGTGGATGTTGGCTATGGCCAGCTCGTGTGGCGTTTGCAGAATGATCCCCGCGTCACCGTGCTTGATCGCACGAACGTCCGGCACCTCACCCCGGAGCTGATCGGAGGGTCCGCGGATCTCATGGTCGGGGACCTCTCCTTCATCTCATTAGAACTCGTGCTTCCGGCCATCGCGTCGTGCATGGCTGAAGGCGCGCAGTTGCTGCCAATGGTCAAGCCGCAGTTTGAGGTTGGCAAAGACCGATTGGGCAGCGGGGGCGTGGTGCGGTCTGCGGAACTGCGCCAGGAAGTGACCGCTTCCGTTGCGCTTTTTGCCAAGTCTTTGGGGCTGAGTACGCGTGCAGTGACAGCGTCGCCGCTTCCCGGTCCGAGCGGCAACGTAGAATACTTTCTGTGGCTCACCAAGGATGGTGGTGCCAGTGCGCCCAGCAACGAAGAACTGGTTGACATGGTGGCGCGTGCAGTAAAGGAAGGACCGCAGAACTGATGGATAGCGTGGATAACCTCAATCGCCGCGTTCTGCTGGTTCCGCATGCCCGCCGTGAGGGCAACATTGCCTCCGCCGCGCGTGCTTCCGAGCTGATGATCAAGGCCGGTATTGAGGTCCGCCTCATGGCGGAGAAAGAATTACCGTTTTTGCACAACTACCCGGTTTTGCAGAGGCTTGAGACAGTGAAGCCGAGTGATACCGCAGCGACTGGGTGTGAGCTCGTGTTGGTGCTGGGCGGTGATGGTACGTTCCTCCGCGCCGCGGATGTGGCCCGCGCCCAGGACGTTCCGGTGCTGGGTATCAACTTGGGGCACATTGGATTTCTGGCGGAGTGGGAAGCCGATAGCTTGGAATCAGCGATTCGGCGCGTGATTGAGCGGTCGTACAGCGTGGCGGCTCGAATGACCATTGATGTCACGGTGCATGACGGATACGGCAGGCTGCTCGGTGAAGGCTGGGCGCTCAACGAGGCAAGCTTGGAAAATCAGGACCGGCGCGGCGTCTTGGACGCGATTTTGGAGGTTGACTTCCGCCCGGTGTCCTCGTTTGGGTGCGATGGCGTGTTGATTTCTACGCCGACCGGATCCACGGCGTACGCCTTCTCCGCGGGAGGGCCGGTGTTGTGGCCGGAGTTGGATGCGATCTTGGTGGTTCCCAACAACGCTCACGCGCTGTTTACTAAGCCGTTGGTGGTATCGCCCAGTTCCACTGTCGCGGTGGAGTCATTGGTGACAACGAGCCCGGCAGACGTCATCCTCGACGGTTTTCGTCATATCCCCATGCCGCCCGGGTCGCGCTTGGAGGTTGTGCGCGGCAGCAAGCCCGTGCGTTTGGTGCGGTTGGATGACTCGCCGTTTACGGACCGGTTAGTGAACAAGCTGCGGCTGCCTGTGTACGGGTGGCGCGGGCCCGGAGCCTAAGCAGCGCGGACAGCTTAAAGACAGATGCTTCTCGATATATCTATCACCAACTTGGGAGTCATTCCGCACGCGCAGGTGGAGTTCTCTCCTGGGCTGACCGTGCTCACTGGTGAGACGGGTGCTGGTAAGACCATGGTGGTCACGGGCTTGCGGTTGTTGTCCGGCGGCAAGGCGGATTCCTCGAAAGTAAGAACTGGTTCTGACCAGGCTGTCGTTGAGGGAGTCTTCGCTGTTGATGAAGACGACACCGCGCTCATGTCGGCGATCGCGGAAACCGGCGCACAAGCGGATGATTCCGGTGACGGTCACCATCGCGAATATGTGGCGGCCAGATCGGTGAAAGCGACGGGGCGTTCCCGCGCGCACCTCGGGGGCAGAACGGTGCCGGCGGGAACTTTGGGGGAGATCACGTCCCGGTTGCTCACCATTCATGGCCAGAACGACCAGCTGCGCTTGCTTGCACCGGCGGAGCAGTTGGGTGCCTTAGATGCGTTCGCCCCGGAGATTGAAGCAATCCGTGACGGCTATGTTTCGGCGTGGTCAACGTGGCGCGAGCTGGCCAAGGATCTGCGCCAGCGCACGGAGCAACGCCGGGAGTTGGAGCAGGAGGTCGATCGTCTTCGCTTTGCGGTGGATGAGATTAACGCCGTGGAACCTGTCGCCGGTGAAGACGAAGAACTCATTGCAACGATTAAGCGGCTCCAAGACGTGGATGCACTGCATGACGCAGCGACTCTAGCGCTGACCGCGCTCGACGGGGATCCCTCCGGTGGCGGCTATGGGGAAGAAGAACCGGCATCAACTTTGATCGGCCACGCTAGTGGCGCGCTGTCGTCGTCAAGCGATGAAGCCCTCAAAGAGCTCGGCGAACGGCTAAGCGAGGTGGCGTCGGAGCTATCGGATATTTCCGGCGAGCTTGGCCGCTACCTCGCTGGGCTGCCCAGTGATCCAGGGGAGCTGGATACGTTGCTGACCCGCCAGCAGGAGTTGAAAACCCTGACGCGTAAGTACGCCCCCGATATCGACGGGGTTCTTGCATGGCGGGACAAGGCCTTGGCGCGACTGGACAAAATCGATACGTCCGCGGAAGCCGTCGAAAAGCTTGCTGCTGCCGTGCGTGATGCGGAGAAGCAGATGGCCGCGCGGGCGAAGAAACTCACTGCGGCGCGGACCCGTGCGGCGAACGATCTGGAAAAAGCCGTGACTGCGGAATTGCGTGGTTTGGCTATGCCGAAGGCCCGCATCGCTGTGGTTGTTGAACCGCGGGAGCCAGGCCCGGATGGGGCGGACGTGGTGGAACTGCGGCTCGCGCCCAATGCGACGGCGGAGCCGCAGCCGCTGGCAACGAGTGCCTCGGGCGGTGAGCTTTCGCGCGTCATGCTGGCTCTTGAGGTGGTGCTTTCCACGCACCGCAGTGGCCACACGATGGTCTTTGATGAGGTCGACGCAGGCGTGGGTGGCCGCGCCGCGGTGGAGATCGGGAAACGGCTCGCACGCCTTGCGCGCCGCAACCAAGTCATCGTGGTCACTCACTTACCGCAGGTAGCGGCGTACGCTGACGCGCACCTTCACGTGTCAAAGAACGTAGGCGACTCCTCGGTCACATCGGGGGTCGTGCAACTGAGCGATGAGGAACGGGTAGAGGAACTGGCCCGCATGCTGGCGGGCATGGAGGATTCGGAGACGGGGCGCGCGCACGCGAAGGAACTGTTGGAAAAGGCGCGCGTTGACGTGCGGGAGACGGAAGCTGCTGAGAATCCGAAGGGTTAAGTGACGGCGCGCCTCCCTTAATTTCGCCACGTCGTCGGTAAGAATTGCGCGCATGAGCGTCTTTTCACCATCTTCCGACACCGAAGGCCGTACCGGCGTGCGCGGGGGCAACCTTCGTGACTGCACTCCGCAGGGCAAGGGCAGGGGCCTACGCAAGCTCGGCGCGGGGGACATCGCCGTTGTTGACTCGCCGGATATGAGCCGCCGCGAGGCGCAGTTCTTGGCCGACGCCCGTCCGGCCGCGGTGATTAACTTCGCGCAGTTCTCCACGGGCAAGATGCCTAATTACGGTCCTCTGCTGCTAATGGACGCGGACATCCCGCTGTTTGAAAACGCCAGCACGGAGCTGCGCGGCGCGTTCCGCGATGGCAAGAAGGGTGCGGTGCACCCCAGCGGCGACATTTACGTGGGCAAGAAGCTCGTAGCCGAAGCAGCGCCGGTGGAGCGTGATGTTGCGGATGATGCGTACGACGTTGCGCAGCGTAACCTCGTGGAGAACATGGAGGCGTTCTTCGGCAACACCACCGAGTTCATTCACGCTGAATCGCCATTGCTTGTCGACGGCGTGGGCGTGCCCGACCTCGGCGACATGATGGACGGCCGCAAGGTCTTAGTGGTCAGCCCCGCGGTGGACACGCGCGAGAAAATTGGCAACCTGCGCCACTTTATCCGCGAGTTCCAGCCCGTGATCATTGGTGTTGGCGCTGCTGCGGACACGCTGTTGGACCTGGGCTACTCCTGCGATCTCATCGTGGGTGACCCGGCGGAGATCTCCGCCGACAACCTCCGCGGCGATGCGAAGGTGATCTTGCCCGCTGACCCTGACGGGCACGCGGCTGGTCTGGAGCGCATCCAAGACCTAGGCGTTGGCGCGCGAACTTTCCCGGCCGCAACAGATTCTGCGACTGACCTGGCGATCTTGCTCGCCGTGTTCCACAACTCCGAAATCATCGTCACCGTTGGCGATGAGCTGGATCTAGACAGCATCTTCGCGCTGGAAGAGTCCGCAACCCCGGCCGCGGCACTCACTCGCCTCAAGGGCGGTTACCGCATCGTGGACGCTGCGGTCATTGAGTCCCTGTACCGCCCGTCCAACGCGGGTGGATTCGCATGGGCATGGGCAATCCTGGGCATTTTGGTGGCGCTCGCGACCGTCATCCTAGTCGTGGGGCTGACCGGTAACGGCAGCTTCAACGATAACCTCATTGACACCTGGAATAACTTCGCCCTCCACGTGCAGGGCTGGTTCAACCCGTCCCGATAGCCGGCACCCGGTTAGAAAGTAGGCGCATCAATGTCTAAACGCTCTTCCGGCAAAGCGGGATGGATGATTTCTGGCCTCGCGTGGGGTACCGCCATTGGCTTGGCTGCAGGCACGCTCGTGATCGCTCCAGCGATGGCACCGATCACCAACTTGGGCTATGACAACGTCGGTGGCGGCGCCTCGTCGTCGAAAAGCGATGGCGGCGAAGCGGAGGCGAACAAGTCCGCGGATTCCGCGAATGAGCTGCTCTCCCAGGTCTCCACTGAGCTGGTTGCAGGCACGCTGATCGACAAAGGCTTTCTCATCATCAGTACCCCGGACGCTGATCCGAAAGACGTGGACACGATCCGCTGGCTCGCGGAACAGGCTGGCGGTATCAACGCCGGAACCATCGCGCTCACGGATAAATTCATGGACTCTAAAGCAACGGATGAACTCCAAGCTGTTGTCGCGGCGTCCCTTCCGGCGGGCGCGCAGTTGGCGAAGGAGTACCAAGCACCCGGTTTCCACGCCGGTGAGGCAGTGGGCGCTGCGGTCATGATTGATCCGATGTCGCGTGAGCCGATCGCCACTGAGGAAGATCGCGCCCTGACGTTGGGCACTCTGCGCGACAAAGGGTTCTTAACGTTCGAAGATGGCACGATCAAACCCGCGCACGGGGTCATCGTGGTCACGGGCGGCAAGGAGCAAGGAGGCAACCGCGCAGATGGTGACTTTGGCGCGGTGATCACTTCTGACTTCGCGTGGGGCGTCCAGGACGCGGGTGGTTCTGCGGTGCTGGCAGGTCGACTCCCAGCGGCGGAACCAAAGGGTGCGCTCGGTCTGATCCGCGGCAACGACATTGCTAAGAAAGACGTTTCCACCGTTGATTCCACGGACACGGAAACGGGCCGCATCTCCACAGTCTTAGCGCTCGCAGAACAGATCCGGGGCGGCGTCGGCGCCTATGGTTCGGCCTCCACGGCCGTTGCGCCCGCACCGAAAAAGCCCTAAGCGACACAGCTAGGCTTGTGGCATGAGCGAAACGCCCCGCCACAGATTTGAGACGCTCGATTCGCAGTTGCTTATCGACGCACCGATTCTCGCTGTCCGACGCGACACCGTCACGATGCCAGGCGGCGGTACCGCCAAGCGCGAAATCGTCGAACACTTCGGCGCTGTCGCCGTCGTGGCCGTGAACGCGGACAATGAGATCGCCATGGTGGAGCAATACCGCCATACCGTAGGGCGCCGTTTGTGGGAATTGCCCGCCGGCCTGCTTGATATAGATGGTGAATCTGAACTCATCGCTGCCCAGCGTGAGCTGGTGGAAGAAGCAGGCGTTACCGCATCGAACTGGCACGTCCTAGTTGATCTGATCACCTCACCAGGTTTCGCGGAAGAAGCGGTTCGGGTGTTTTATGCCACTGACCTTACGATCGTCGATAAGCCAGAAGGCGAAGAAGAGGAAGCGGACATGGAACTGGCGTGGGTGTCGCTTGATCAGGCGCGCGCGATGACTCTGCGCGGTGAGATCATCAATTCGATCGCGATCTCTGGCATCCTCGCGGCGTGTGAGGTCGTGGATAAGCGCGCGGAGCCTCGTCCCGTGACCGACCCCTTTGATCTTCGTCCCACGGCGATGGCTAGCCGACGCCGTGCGGAAGGCTTTACCCCGGACATGAAGAAGCGGACGACGTGACACCCCGGGTGGTGGCGCAACTGTGGCTTGAGCACCTCGCCGTGGAACGGGGCGCGTCCCAGCACACGCTGAGCAACTACCGGCGTGACGCGAACCGCTACGTGGAATGGCTCGAATCTTGCGGCAAAGACGACCTTGCCGCGGTGACGACGACGGATGTGGAAGACTACGTCGCTGATTTACGGCGGGGATCGAAAACCAGATCACCGCTCGCAGCGTCCTCGGCTGGGCGCGCACTCGTGGTCGCCCGGGGTCTGCACAAGTTCGCTGCCGTCGAAGGCCTCGTGCCCGCCGACGTCGCAGCCAGCGTGTCGCCACCGAGCGCGGGGGAGAAGCTTCCCGACACCTTGAGTATCAACGAGGTCGCGGCACTGATTGAGTCGTGCAGCGAGGACACTCCAACCGGGATCCGGGACAAGGCTCTGTTGGAAACTCTCTACGCCACCGGCACACGCGTCTCTGAGGCGCTAGCGCTCAGCGTTGATGACGTCAGCGAGCTCGTCGCCGCTGGCAGTAGCGATGACGTGGGCGGCAGTGACGGCCAAGCTGGTCTTGACGCGGCGTTCCTGCGCGTGACGGGAAAAGGCGATAAGCAGCGCATCGTGCCCTTGGGCGGTGCCGCGCGCGGCGCGCTCGCCGAGTATCTTGTCCGCGGGCGCCCATGCTTATCGACGGGGGCGTCTCACGCACTGTTCTTAAACACCCGCGGCAAGGCACTATCGCGCCAAAGCGCGTGGGCGATCATCCAAGACGCGGCGAAACGCGCGGGGATAGATAAGAAAATCTCCCCGCACACGCTGCGGCATTCTTTTGCCACGCACTTGCTCGAAGGCGGTGCGGACGTGCGTACGGTCCAGGAGCTCCTTGGCCATTCGTCGGTGACCACCACTCAGATCTACACGCACGTGAGTCCGGAGAATCTCCGCGACGTGTGGGCTACAAGTCACCCCCGCGCAAAGGCCACAGTTACGAATTACAAGAGTGTAAGATAACGTGTGAGCTGGAAAGGATAGGTGGTGGCGCGATGGCCGGGACGACGGAAACGGGTGCAGGCGCAACGCAGGAGTCGTTGCTGCCGGAACCTACTGTTGGCCTTACAGGGCGCCCGGTGCGTGAACTCCCGCAGCCGAAGCCGCTGGACCGGCATGGCCCTGCCGTGATCATCTCCATGGTGAATCAGAAGGGCGGGGTGGGGAAGACCACGTCCTCGATCAACCTGGGTGCGTGCCTTGCGGAAGTGGGCCGCAAAGTGCTCCTCGTGGACCTTGATCCGCAAGGAGCGTTGTCTGCCGGTCTTGGTGTCACCCACGACGAAGACCAGGTGACGGTCTATGACTTGATGCTGGATAACACGGCGTCTATCCACTCAGCGATCAAGCACACGAATGTCTCAGGCTTAGACCTCGTGCCGGCCAACATTGACCTCTCCGCCGCTGAGATCCAGTTGGTCAATGAGGTGGGTCGGGAGCAGACTCTGGGCCGCGCGCTGCGGCCGGTGCGTGGCGAGTATGACGTGATCATTATTGATTGCCAACCCTCGCTTGGTCTGCTGACCGTCAATGCCCTCGCGTGCTCCCAAGGCGTGATCATCCCTATGGAGTGCGAATACTTTTCGCTGCGCGGCCTGGCCCTACTGACGGACACCGTGGAGAAGGTGCGTGACCGCATTAACTTTGACCTGGAAATCGTCGGCATCTTGGTGACCATGTTTGACCGGCGCACCACCCACGCGCGCGAGGTCATGGATCGCGTGGTTGAGGTCTTTGGGGACCGAGTCTTTGACACCGTGATCACCCGCACGGTCCGTTTCCCCGAGACCTCTGTTGCCGGGGAGCCGATTATTACGTGGGCACCGAATTCCCAGGGCGCAGAGCAGTACCGCAACCTGGCCTTGGAAGTTTTGGAGAGGACCGGCCGGTGACGCTGGCCGACGGGGTCGGGTATCAACCGGAGATCACCGGTTTCACGCTGGCGCTGGGTAACTTCGAGGGCCCCTACGATCTTCTGCTGAACCTGATCAGCGCCCGCAAGCTGGACGTCACTGAAGTCGCACTGGCTGAGGTCACCGATGAGTTCATCTCCTACGTGCGCATGCTGGGGGATCACGCGGATTTGGATGAAGTGACTGACTTTTTGGTTACCGCCGCCACCTTGCTGAGCCTGAAAGCACGCCGATTGCTTCCCAATCAGGAAGATGAGGATGCTGAGGACCTGGAGTTGCTGTCATCGCGCGACTTACTGTTCGCGCGTTTGTTGCAGTACCGCGCGTACCAAGAAGTAGCCCGTCAGTTTGCCCAGTGGCAGCTCAGCGCCCAGCGACGCTACCCGCGTGCCGTCGCGATGGAGGAGCGTTACGGTGAGCTTCTTCCACCCGTCAGTCTTGGGCACACCGCTGACTCGTTCGCGCAGCTCGCGGCAAGTGTCTTCCGGCCGACTCCTCCGGAGGAAGTCCGCGTGGACCACCTGCACGCCCAGGCTGTGTCTGTTCCGGAACAAGCTGGCAGAGTTCTTGATCAGCTCAAACTAGCTGGCGCCCACAGCTGGCTGAGCTTTAGCACGGTGACGAAAGACTGCGCGCGGTCGATGGAAATCGTCGGGAGGTTCCTGGCCATCTTGGAGCTCTACAAAGCCCAAGCCGTCGATGCGCGCCAAGAGGAATCGCTTGGTCCACTGGACTTGTCGTGGACGGGCAAAGACGTAGACCCCGCGGTGGTGGCCGCAGCGAACTGGAGCTAGCTGTCCATGGATGCTGATTACTCCACGCAGATGGTGAGCCAACTGCGCTCGCAGTTAGAGTCCGTGCTGTTAATTTTGGACACTCCAGCGACGACGGAAGATCTTGCCGGCGCGCTAGGTGCGTCGCCAGCAGACGTGCGCAGTGAACTTTTAGCGTGGAAGAACGAGTGTGACTCCCGCGGTTCCGGCATCGATGTGCGTGAAACCGCCGAGGGCTGGCGTCTTTACACCCGGCCCGCCAATGCACACGCCGTGGAGGCTTTTCTTCTCGACGGATCGTCGACGAAGCTTTCCCGTGCTGCGCTAGAAACCCTCGCGGTGGTGGCATACCGCCAGCCGGTGACGCGTGCCCAAGTCGCCGCGGTGCGCGGCGTCAATGTGGACGGGGTGATGCGCACCTTGAACCTCCGCGGCCTGATTGCGGAAGCGGAACCTGATCCCTCGACTGGTGCCCACCGATACGTGACAACAGAGTTGTTTTTGGAACAGCTTGGAATAGATTCCCTCGAACGCCTTCCGGAGCTTGCACCGCTGCTTCCGGAAGTCGATTCCATCGAGGATGCTTGGTAGCATCGGGGACCATGACTCCTCCCGCTCGCCGAGAAGGCACACCGGATAGGGGCGCTGATAAGCAAGCGCGCCCCACGAAGAAAACACCGGATGAGAAGCTGCGGCTTTCCAACGCAAAGCCGGCCAAGAAGCAACACGTTTCCCTGTCCCAACGCCAGCGCGCTGCCCAGGCTGGCAATAGTGATGGTGCCTCACAGGCCACACTGCCAGCCGATCACCCCTTGGCCGATAACTGGTGGGATGCCCCAACCGGTGGCCAACCCGCAAAGAAGGGCCTATCCAAATCCCCGAACGCCGACGTGCGTTTGCAAAAAGCCCTCGCCCAAGCAGGCGTGGCCTCCCGTCGTCACGCGGAATTGATGATTGATGAGGGCCGCGTCGAGGTCAACGGCACGATCGTGCGCGAACAGGGTGTGCGCGTGGATCCAAACGTGGACATCATCCGCGTTGACGGCGTGCGCGTGAACGTGAATGAAGATTTGCAGTACTTCGTTTTGAACAAGCCGCGCGGAATGCACACCACCATGGAAGATGAGCTCGGTCGCCCCTGCGTAGGCGACATCGTGGCCGATCGTGTCACGGCCGGTCAACGCTTGTTCCACGTTGGACGCCTTGACGCGGATACTGAAGGTCTTCTGATTCTGACCAACGATGGCGAGTTGGCTAACCGTCTCATGCACCCCAAGTACGAGGTCCCGAAGACGTATCTGGCCACCGTGAAGGGCGAAGCAAAACCAGGTCTGGTCAAGCAGCTGCGCGCGGGTATTGAGTTGGAAGACGGGATGGCAAAAGCCGATTACGTCAACATTGTGGACACCCACCAGGGTGAGTCGCTGATCTTGGTCGAACTCCACGAAGGCCGCAAGCACATCGTGCGCCGCATGTTGAAGGCGGCGGGCTTCCCGGTCCAGCGTTTGGTGCGCACAAAGATCCACACCGTGCGTTTGGGCGAGCAAAAGCCCGGCACATTGCGCGCGCTGAATGATTCGGAACTGACCTCCCTGTACAAGGTGGTGGAAATGTGATGGGCACCCCTATTTCGAACATGCCGAATGACGGCCTGATCCTTGCCGTCGATGGTCCTTCCGGCACCGGCAAGTCCACCACGTGCCGCGCGCTAGCAAAGAAGCTCGACGCGAAGTATGTGGATACCGGCGCGATGTATCGCGTAGCCACGCTTGCAGTCCTGCGCGCCGGCGTTGATCCTAACGACACCGCCGCCGTGATAGCCGCGACCCGCGAGCTTCCACTTGAGGTATCCGATGACCCGGATTCAAAGTCCGTGATTCTGGATGGGGAAGACGTCTCTGCGGAAATCCGCGGCCGCGAGGTCACACAGAATGTTTCTGCTGTTTCTGCGATCCCAGAGGTCCGCGAAAATCTCGTGGCCCTGCAGCGCAGCCTCGCGTCCGACGCGCACCGCGCGATCGTTGAGGGTCGTGACATTGGCACCGTCGTGCTGATTGACGCCCCAGCGAAGGCATTCCTCACCGCATCCCCTGAAGTCCGCGCCCAGCGCCGCTTCGACCAGGACGTCGCCGCCGGCCGCGACGCGGACTATGAGACCGTTCTAGCGGACGTCGTGCGCCGCGATGAACTCGATTCATCCCGCGCGACAAGCCCCCTGCGCCCCGCTGAGGATGCCGAAATCATCGATACCTCCGACATGGCCAAAGACCAGGTCCTCGAGGCCTTGATTCAACTGATCGAAAGGAGCGCACGATGAGCACGCGTGACTTCGACGAAGAGAGCAATGGTGTATCAGGCTTCGACGAAACCAAGTTCGTCGAAGCAGATTTCGGCGATGATGAATTTGATGAATCGGACTTCGACGAAGCGGATTTCGACGAGACTGAGTTCGTCGAAGCGGACTTTGAAGAAGCCGACTTCGACGACAACATCCTGCTGGAGGAACTGACTGAAGAGGAATGGGAGAGCATTGAGCGCTCCTATGGCTTTGCTGGTGAGCACCACGTTGAAGAGATTCTGCCAACGGTAGCTATTGTGGGCCGCCCGAATGTGGGTAAATCCACGCTGGTCAACCGATTCATTGGTCGCCGTGAAGCCGTGGTTGAAGATCACCCGGGTGTGACGCGGGATCGCGTTAGTTACATCACGGACTGGAACGGTCAGCGCTTCTGGGTTCAAGACACCGGTGGGTGGGATCCGGACGCGAAGGGTATTCACGCATCGATCGCGCACCAGTCGGAAGCGGCGATGCATGATGCGGACGTCATCGTCATGGTCGTGGATTCGCACGTGGGCGTCACGGATTCGGATGCTTTCATGGCGCGCAACCTCCAGCGCGCGGACGTTCCGGTTCTGCTGGTAGCCAATAAGTTTGAGTCCGAATCCCAGTGGGGCGACGTTGCGGAGTTCTACAGTCTGGGACTCGGTGATCCGTGGCCGGTGTCGGCCCTTCATGGCCGCGGGGGCGCGGATGTCCTCGATGAGATTGTGAAATCGTTCCCGGAGGAACCGAAGGCTGCTAGCTCCGTGACGGAGGGCCCGCGCCGCGTGGCGCTCGTCGGTAAGCCAAATGTGGGCAAATCCAGTTTGCTCAACAAGCTTTCTAACTCCAACCGTGCTGTGGTGGACAACGTGGCTGGTACCACGGTTGACCCCGTGGATGAGCTCATTCAGCTGGACCAGAAACTGTGGAAGTTCATCGACACCGCTGGCTTGCGCAAGAAAGTGAAGAACGCGCAAGGCCACGAGTACTACGCCTCGCTGCGCACGCGTGGAACGATTGACGCAGCGGAGGTGTGCGTCGTGCTAATCGACGCCTCGCAGGAGATCACGGAGCAGGACCAACGCGTGATTTCCATGGTGACTGACGCGGGCAAGGCGATTGTCATCGCCTTCAACAAGTGGGACCTCATGGATGAGGACCGCCGGTACTACTTTGACCGTGAGTTTGAGCAGTACATCGAGCCGCTGAACTGGGTGTCCACGATCAACATTTCTGCGGAGACCGGACGCGGGATCCACAAGCTGGAGCAGGAAATGATCCAGGCGCTAGAGAACTGGGATCGCCGCATTTCTACTGGACAGCTAAACAACTGGCTGCGCGACGCGATCGCCGCGAACCCGCCGCCGATGAAGAACAATCGTTTGCCCAAGCTGTTGTTCGCCACGATGGCAACGACGCGCCCGCCGACCATCGTGCTGTTCACTACTGGATTCTTAGACGGTGGCTACCGCCGTTATCTCGAGCGCAAGTTCCGTGAGCAATTCGGCTACCACGGCACCCCCGTGCGCATCGCGGTCCGCGTGCGTGAGCGCAACCCGCGCCGCAGGAAGTAGGGGCTAAAAGCGATGGGCAGCGATCAGCACGGAGGCGTGCATCGGCACTGTGAGGTCGACGGGCTACGCCGGCGCTATTACGTCCAGGTGCCGGCACACACGGCGACGGACGCAGCGTTGCCGCTTCCGCTGATTGTCGCCTTTCACGGTTCGGGTGACCATGGTGAAAGCTTTATCAATCTGGTCACGCAGCTCTACCGCGCCGACGCAGTGGTGGTGGCACCGGATGGGTACCGGAACGTCTGGGCGCCGGCCGGTTACGCCCACACAACCATTGAGCAGGACTCAGCATTCATCCGCGCGATGGTGCGCCAGGCATGCGAGTCGTACCCGGTTGACCTGAAGCGGATCTACCTCGTCGGTTTTTCCAACGGGGGTGGAATAGCGATATACAGCGCGTTTCACATCTTCGGGGCAGGGGAGATTCCCCCAGCTGCCGGTTTGTTCACCGTTGGTGGTTCCGCCCGGCGCGTCGCGCTTGCGGGGCCATTGAACTACCCGGTCCCGTACACCAACATCCATGGCGTGACTGACTCTGTCGTTCCGTACGGCGGGGGCGAGTATGTTCCGGGCGACATGGTTGTTGCTGTGGATGAAGTCGTTGACATTTTCCGCCAGCGCAATGGCAATGATGCTCCCGTGGACCACATGCAGGTGCCTGGTCTTGGCCATTATTGGCCGTTGGGCGGGCAGGGCGAGGCATGTGATGCCACGAGCGTGCTGCTTGACTTCTTCGGCATTGATCAGCGTTGTAGGTAGGCCACCCCACCACACCCTTTACATGCAGCACGCACTGCGGTCGCGCACGTAGCAAAACGCATCCGTGCGGTAGGGCAGCGGAACAAGGTCGCCGGGATCGAAGCCGAGGCGCTCAAAGAGGTACCACGACAAGTTCGCCTCCACTTTGGCGCGTGTCGCCTCGTTGGCACGGAGCCAGTATGAGCGTGAGCGGGCCAGCCGAAACAAATCATCGGTGGTGACCATCTGTACCCACTTGATGCGGCGTTCTTCGTGGAGAACCCACGGTGGATCAATGGTGGGGTAGAAGCCTTCGCGGTGGACGTCGCCGGAATGGCTGATGCGGGTGAGACGTAGCACCCAGGGGTGGGTGACATCCAAAGTGTTCCACACCAGCACCAAGCGGCCGTCGGAGCGGATAATGCGGTCGGCTTCGGTCAATGCCTTTTTCTGGTCCAGCCAATGCCATGTCTGGGCGCACGTGACGCAGTCAACGGAGGCATTGAGCATCGCGGTATTTTCCGCCGTTGCGCGCCACACGCTTATCGACGGCAGGTTAGCCCTAAGCGTCGCCACCATGTCTGCGGACGGGTCGAGTGCGTACACGGTCCTTTGAGCATCCTGGTCGGTGGTTAACAACTGAGTGAACTTTCCGGTGCCTGCGCCGATGTCCACGACCGTGGACCGGGGCGGAATCAACTCACTTAGCTCGGCCGGATAGCTTGGGCGCACGATGTCATAATTGTCGGCACCCTGCGTAAAGGCGCTCCCAGTTGCGGCGCGTGCGGCGTGGTCTTTGAACGTGGGATCCGATTTGCCGCTTGGTTTCATAGTGGATCAATGTAGTAGCTCCTGCGATGCTCGCTTGGTAGCCCAGCCAAGTTTCGGACTACTATGACGGGAGTGCCCGTACGGAAAATGCTTACGTCCTGCCTTGCTGCAGCAACCCTTTCTTTGGGCACGCTTACTGCCTGCGTGAGCGAGGAGCAGATGCTTGAAGAGCAACTGCAGACCTTCAATTCCCGCGATGAAGATATCCCGCCTGAGCCCCAGTACCAGGGCGAAGCGCGCACGGAGATTAGAACCATCAAGGCCGGTGGCCTTGAGCGGGGCTACCGCGTGTCCATCCCACCGGAGATTGAGAAACGCAGTGGGATTCCGCTTATCTTCGCGTTCCACGGGTTCGAAGGCAGCGCCAAGACCATGGAACAGTTCACGGACTTCGATGCTGCTGAAGCCGTAGTCGTGTACGCCGATGGCGTGAACAAGGCCTGGGCTCCTGCACCGTACGCGGAAACGACGGGGGAGCAAGACTTAGCTTTTTATGACCAAGTACGGGAAAAGATGATCGCGGAGTTCCCGGTCCACCCGCATAAGGTATTCGTTACCGGCTTGTCCAATGGCGGCGGTTTCGCCGCGTTTATCGGCTGCAATCGCGCCCATCAGATCGCCGGCGTGGCAACTGTCTCAGCTGCCTTCTACGAAGGCGTGTTTGATGACTGCACACCAATCCCGGTCAAGCATATTGACTTCCACGGCACGGATGATTCCGTTATGAAATACGGTGGCGGCGAGCGCCACGGCCGTCGATACATGGCCATGGAGGATGTGCTGAAGTATGCCGCGAAGCGCAACCATTGCAACCCGCAGCCCATCATCAGCCAATCCACGCGCGCCGGTGTGGAACAGAACTGGGTGCACTGCGACGCGCAGCTGCGCCACTTCAGACTCGACGGCGGCCGGCACGTCTGGCCAGGCGGTGCGCAGGAAATCGTGTTCGACGGCGCTGATGGTTTCGCCTCACGCCAGATTCTGAACTTCTTCGGCGTGAAATACCGCGCGCCCCTGGCCACCGACCTGCAATAAGGCCGTGGCCGCTCCACAGCGTTCGCAGTACAACGCGGTAGTCAAAGTGGGCGCCGATACGGCTGGCCATTTGGCCAATCGGGCCGAGCCCAAGCACGGCCAAGGTTCCGCCGTCCGGCACATAGGCATACTGCACGCCCTGCCAGGCGGTAGGCAGAACGTCGGAAAGAAAGAGGATGGCTGCATCAAGGTCGTCCTCAAGCCGTAGCGGGCCGGAAGGGGTGATTCGCGAAATTTGTATCCAACTTTCGATAGGCCACGCATCGTTGCAGGTCACAGCACTGCGTGATTTCGGTGCCATGACAGCAAATCAAAATTTCGCGAATCGGTCGTGGGCCGCGGCTACTCAACCGGCACGGATTCCCTGGACACGGTTACGCGGTCCTCGTGCAACCCGAAACCTTCGGAGAATGCGCATTGTCATTTCCTTACATCCTCACTCCGCGCGAGCCGAGGGTTTCGGTCGCGCTCCGGGCGCGACTGGGCGGCTTACCGGAGCTCGCCTAACCCGGAAGGAGCGATTCACCCGCCCGCCCGCGATGGGGCGATTCGCGAAATTTGTATCCAACTTTCGATAGGCCCCGCAACGTCGCAGGTCACAGCACTGCGTGATTTCGGTGCCATGACAGCAAATCAAAGTTTCGCGAATCGGTCGTGGGCGGCGGCCCTCGACACGCGGTCCTCGTGCAACCCGAAACCTTCGGAGAAAATTGTCGGGCTGACAGGATTTGAACCTGCGACCCCCACACCCCCAGTGTGGTGCGCTGCCAAACTGCGCCACAGCCCGTAGCTACGTAGAGATCCGTCACGTCAAAAGCGTCACGGCGTCCTCGCGGTAACTTGATAGAGATTACATCATGCGACCTGGTTCGCAGTAATCGGCAGGTCACGCGTACAGTCGGTAGAACCTATTTCTGGAGGAAGGATCGGGCCCCCATGGGCAAATTCGACTGGTTTTGGAAGGCGATGGGCTCAACTGCTGAGCGCAACAACAAAAAGTCTAAGGGCATCGTTGCGCAGGTAGAGGGCGTCGCGCAGAAGTACGCTTCGCTTGACGACGCCGCCTTGGCGGCGGCAGTGAGGGACGTCGTGCGCGACGGGAAGATCGTTGATAAGCCAGCGTTTCTTGCGATCTTGTTGGAAGCATCCTCCCGCACGATCGGGATGCGTCCGTTCAACGTGCAGAACCAGGGCGTGCTGCGCTTGCTCGAGGGCGACGTGATCCACATGGCCACCGGTGAGGGTAAGACGCTCGTGGGTGCGATGGCGGCGACGGGATTCGCGCTCACCGGTAAGCGGGTCCATGTGATCACGGTGAACAACTACCTTGCAGACCGTGACGCGGAATGGATGCGCCCCCTGGTGGAATTCTTCGGGTTGAGCGTGGCGTCGGTGACAGAATCAACGCCGCGGGAGAAGCGGCGGGAAAACTACCTCTCCGACATCGTGTACGCGCCGGTGACGGAAATCGGGTTTGACCACTTGAGGGACAATCAAATCACCCACCGCGACCAAACCGTGCAAACGGATGCGGATGTCGCCCTAGTGGATGAGGCTGACAGCGTGCTGGTGGATGAGGCGTTAGTACCGCTGGTGCTAGCGGGGTCCCAGCCCGGTAAACAAGCGACGGGGGAGATCACTGCCGCGGTGTCGAGGTTGGTGGAAGGCAAGGACTACACGATCGACGCTGACCGCAGGAACGCGTTCTTAACGGATGAGGGCGCGGCCAAAGTGGAGAAGGCGCTGGGCATCGATTCCCTCTATTCGGACGAGAACATCGGAACGATTCTGGTTCGCGTCAACCTTGCGCTGCACGCGAAAGCGTTGCTCACGCGCGACGTTCACTACATCGTGCGCGACGGCAAGATTGACCTCGTTGATGCTTCGAAGGGACGCGTGGCGGATCTTCAGCGCTGGCCCGATGGCCTCCAAGCAGCGGTCGAAGCGAAAGAGGGACTGGATGTTTCCGACGGCGGTCGCATCCTGGACTCGATTACTTTGCAGGCGCTCATGCGCCGTTACCCGCTGGTGTGCGGCATGACGGGCACGGCAGTGGAAGCAACCGACCAGCTGCGCCAGTTCTACGATCTGCACGTCTCTGTGATCGACCGTGACAAGCCACTGAAGCGGTTCGATGAAGCCGATCGGATTTACGCCACCGTGGAGGAGAAATTCGCCGCGATCGTCGATGAGATTGAGTTTGTACACAAATCCGGTCAGCCGGTTCTGGTGGGTACCCACGACGTTGCGGAATCAGAAGCGCTCGCGGCGGCGTTGGAATCTCGCGACATTAAGGTCAGCGTTCTCAACGCGAAGAATGACGCGGAGGAAGCCCGCATCGTCGCAGAAGCCGGTGACATCGGGCGGGTGACTGTATCGACCCAGATGGCGGGACGCGGCACGGACATCCGCCTCGGCGGAGCCGACGAATCAGACTACGAGGCCGTCGCCGAACTCGGCGGGCTAGCCGTGATCGGAACGTCGCGGTACCGCACGTCCCGTTTGGACAACCAGCTGCGGGGCCGCGCCGGCCGCCAGGGTGATCCGGGCCTGAGCCTGTTCTTCGTCTCGCTTGAAGACGACATTGTTACCACCGGTGGGGCAGATGTGTCAGTGACAGCGCGTCCGGATGAAACTGGCCGCATTGACTCCAAACGCGTCCAGGACTTCGTTGAACACTGCCAGCGCGTCACCGAAGGCCAATTGCTGGAAATCCATGCGCAGACGTGGAAGTACAACCAGTTGCTGGCAGATCACCGTGAGATTGTCGATAAGCGACGTGCTCAGCTGTTAGATACGGACCAGGCGTGGAAAGAGCTCGAACAACGTGCGCCCGAACGTGCGGCGGCGCTTATCGACGACCAGATCGACCGCGACACACTGGACCAAGCCGCGCGGGAGATCATGCTGTTCCACCTGGATGATGAGTGGAGCGAACACTTGGCGCACATGGATGACGTGCGCGAATCCATTCACTTGCGGGCAATTGCAAGGGAAACGCCGATCGTGGAGTTCCACCGCATTGCCGTGCGTGAGTTCAAGGATTTGGCCAACCGGGCAGTTGACCGAGCCGTGGAGACGTTCTTGGATGTCAAGATTGACCACGACGGTGCGCACCTGGAGGACGCCGGATGGAAGCGCCCGAGCGCCACGTGGACGTACATGGTTTCCGATAATCCGCTGGCGGGCCAGGGCAATTCCGTGATTTCTGGCATCGCGAGCATCTTCCGATGACCACTACGCCCCAAAGCGTCGGGTGAAGTCGGTATGATGTTTAATGATTCGACGCGTATGAAACTTTGAAGCTGAACCTTTGGAGCCTTTCGGGCGCTGATCGACGTTTAATGAAGAGCCATCTAGTAATGAGCCAGGAGAAATAATGAGCGAGAACACCGGCACGCCGGAGGCACAGGTAGAAACCACATCGGTTTTCCGCGCGGATCTTCTGAAGGAGATGGAATCGACCGCCACCGCACACGACAAGGTAGGTGGCATTGAAGGCCTGCCAGACGGCGCAGCCCTGCTGGTGGTCAAGCGTGGCCCGAACGCTGGGGCCCGCTTCCTGCTGGACCAGGACACCACCACCGCTGGCCGCCACCCGGAGGCAGACATCTTCCTCGACGACGTGACCGTTTCCCGCCGTCACGCCGAGTTCCGTCGCAACGCTGGCGAGTTCGAGGTCGTGGACGTCGGTTCGCTCAACGGCACCTACGTTAACCGCGAGCCGCGTAACTCCCAGGTGCTCTCCACCGGCGATGAGATTCAGATTGGTAAGTTCCGTCTGGTCTTCATTGCTGAGGACAACTAAGCCCCCTTTTAGATTCTAGAATCCAACAACACACGTGAGCGCTATCCGAAAAACTGCGGCCCAGCCCGCCGCACGCACAAGCAACAAGACCATGTCCATTGGCGTGGTCATTGAACGTTTGCGCGATGAGTTTCCGGACGTCACGGTGTCAAAACTGCGGTTCTTGGAATCCGAGGGGTTGATCACGCCCCAGCGAACACAGTCTGGGTACCGCCGCTTTACCGATGAGGACATTGAGCGCCTCCGCTTCATCCTGATTACCCAGCGGGACAATTACCTTCCGTTGAAGGTCATCCGCGAGCAGCTCGAAGCAATGGATGCGGGGGAGCCATCTGCTTTGTCTGGCGGGATTTCCGCTCCGGGCCTTGCCGCGATTGAGGAGATTGCGGCACCGGAGGTGTCGCCGGCTACAGCGGGCGGTCGGGTCACTGACACTGAGCTCGCGGAGCTAGCCCACGTTGAGCAGGCTTTCATCTCTGAGTTGATGGGCATTGGCTTGATCACGCCTGATGCGTCCGGTCTTTTCCGTGCTGAGGACTCCCAGATTGTTACCTCGGCCGTTGCTCTAAAGAAGCAGGGTATTGATGCCCGCCACCTGAAATCGCTGCGGCAAGCGGCGGTCCGGCAAGCAGGGCTGGTTGCCCAAGTTGCTGGCCCCGTGGCGGCCTCCGGTAAGACTGGGTCCCGCAAGAACGCTGCGGACGTGGCGCAGGAAATGACGACCCATCTGGCGAACATTCACCTTGGCGTTCTCATGGGTGAACTTCGCCGCACCCTCGGGTAGAGGGGACTTCATTCATGACCTCTGTACCGGTGACGCTGTGTGGCGTCTATCCCGTGGGCCCGGAGAACTTTCTGTGCGCCCTGCTTCATGCTGAAGAACATGGCCGCTTCATCCCGTTGTGGCTGCCGCCGTTTGAAGGTGCCAAACTAGCGGCCCGGCTAAACGAGTGGGAACCGAGGCGGCCTGATACTTTCGAGGTTCTCTTCGATGCGCTTGATCAATTGGGTGGGGGACTCGCGCGCGTAGAGATCACCGGTTATCACGAGGGTGTCTTCATGTGCGAGCTTGCAACGGAGACCGGCACCGAGCTTGATTGTCGACCGTGCGATGCTCTCGCGATGGCCAAACTCTTCGACCTTGAGATCGAAGTCGATGAGGCCGTTCTCAATCAAGCGTCACTTCGCCTCACGCCAGAGGATGCACAGGAGTTCTTCGGCATCTCACTCTCCACCGCGGACAACGGTGAAGGTTCATACTCCGCCAGCGGTGACGCCCAGGCCGACGCCGACTTCCAGGAACTGATGCGCACGCTCGGCGTCGAAGAAGGGGACATCAACCTCGATCCCGCAGATACCAGCCCCACTGATCGAGATGAATCTGAGTCTGGTGAGACTGATGTTACTCACGATGACAATGGTGAAAAAGAACTTTAAACTTAAAGTTGAACTTTAGAGTTCGGCGTGTTGCGGCCAGAAGTCTTGACCTGAGCTTTAGCATGGCCTTTAATAAGCAGTGGGTGTACTAAACTTCATGGGAGTAATTACGTGAGGAACTTTAACGAAGCCGCAGGTAGCGGCGAGATCGAATTGCCGGTTCAGGAGAGCTTGTTTGATCTCGGGCCGTCGGACGAGGTCGGTTACCGCGTTCCCATTGCATGCCAAGTCGCCGGAATCACGTACCGCCAGCTGGATTACTGGGCGCGCACGAACCTGGTTCGCCCGTCGATCCGCAGTGCCACCGGCTCAGGTTCTCAGCGCTTGTACTCCTTCAAGGATGTCTTGGTCCTCAAGATTGTTAAGCGCTTGCTGGACACCGGTATCTCCCTTCAGAACATCCGCCTTGCCGTAGACAAACTGCGTGACCGCGGCATCAATGAAATCTCCGAAATCACCCTGGTGTCTGACGGTACGACCGTCTACGAGTGCCGCAGCAGCGAAGAAATCATCGACCTGCTCGGCGGCGGCCAGGGCGTGTTCGGTATCGCAGTCCCGCAGATCGTGAAGGAACTTACCGGCACCATTTCCTCGTTCCCGTCCGAGCGCGTCACCGCGGACGAGGACGAGAACGTTGTTGCACTCGACGAGCTTGCAGAACGCCGCCGTCGCCGCTCCTCCTAGTTCGTACCCCACAAGCCGCAAGGCTTGCCCACCCCGTTGGTCTCGTGCCCGACGGGGTTATTTGTTTTTGAGGTCTATTTGTTTTTGAAGGTGCCCAGTTGCTCGGACCAGGTGAGGTTCGGGCCGCCGGTGTTGTCCGCGGCGTCGTAGAGGGCTTGGTCGGGGACTGCGCCGGGGACGGGATCGCCGACGCGGAAGACGTCGATTACTGCGCTAGCGGCGCGGGCGGTTTTGAGGGCGTCGAGGAGGGTGGCGTCATCGATTGCTTGTGTGTCCGCGGAACCGGAGGTGAGCACGATGATGCGTACGGGTGTTCCGACTCCCACCGCGTATTGGGTCGCCGCGAGAACTGCTTCACGGGTTTGCGGGGCGCCGGCGGTGTTGAAAGCAGAGACAGTGGCGGCTACTTGGCTCGCGTCAGGGGTGAGCGCGACGTTGTTGCGCCAGCCTTGGGTTACGCCGGGGTTCAGTGGCGAAGAGAAGTTCCATAGTCCCACCTGGTGGCCGGATTCGGTGATCTTGGTGGCGGCATCGCTTACCAGCCCCGCCAGGGCGTTGTAGTTGGCCGCGACGCCGTCGGAGGTGTCGACGACGAAAAGCGTGTCCATGGTCTGCGCTTGGGCATCGTGTGTGCTTCGGTCATCGTTCATGCCGTCCTCGCCGCCGGTGATGTTTTCACCGCCGGCGGGGCGTGCGGCGGCCCAGACCAGATCGGGGATTACCGGCTGGGAATCGGCCTTCCCGTCGAAGCGATCAGCACTAAAGCGCGCGAAGTCCTGGGCGGCGCGGCTTTGGTCTTCGCTGATGTTCTCGGTCGCATTGAGCGGGTAGATCGAGTAGATCACGGACACGCCATCGAGTGGGTTGAAGGTGAATCCCTCAGGGGAGGCCATTTCAGACGTCGCAATGAACTGTGTTGCTACCGGCTGGGCTTCCGCGAGCCCAGGGATTCGTTGATCAGTCAAGGCCTTTACGGCGGCTCGCTCGTTTTGCGCGAGCTGGGACGCAATGACTGCGGAGGCTTCCGGTTCATCGTTGACAGGGAACACCACGCTGGACAGTTCAACGTCCCGGGGGTTTGCGCGTTCAGCGCCGGCGAGCCCGACCTGGGCGCTCAAGGCGGGTTGGAGCTCGCCCACGGTGGTGGAACGCCCAGCAGCTTCGACTTCTTGGTGGCCTACAGCCACGTCGGGGCCCACGAAGGCAGCAGCTTCGGCTAGCGTGTCCACCACAACCGGTTGGACGCAGTAATCGCGGACGACCGGATTAGACTTCGCGTAGTCGTCGATAAGCGTGCGTGCCACCTTGTGATCCGCTGCTGCGACAGGCAAAGCTAGGTCGCCGGAGACGCAGTTGTCCTTAGCCTGTGGATTGGCGTCGCCGCCGAAAACCCCCGACTTGGCCGCGGCGATAAGCGCCATGATCAGAACTAACGCGGCGATCAGGGCGATCAGACCCTTCGAGAGGGAGTAGTTCTGCTTCTGCGATGAATGGCGTCCCATGCTTAGCCTCCTAGTGCTCTTCGTGTGTCCAGTCGGACACCGTGCCAACGTACTCTTCGATGATGTCTTCTAAAGCGAGGACTCCTACGAGCTCACCGTCTTCACGGACCTGAGCCATGTGCGCTGAGCGGCGGTGCATGGACGTCAGTGCGTCGTCCAGACTGCCCTTGCCGTCGACGATACTGAGACGGCGAATCCGATGGAAGGGGATCAGTGGATCCGCGGCTGAACCGGGCACCTCACCCTCGCTGTGGAGCAGGTCGAGGACATCTTTGACGTGGATGTAGCCGAGGAGGCCTCCGGCGCTGCCTTCTACCGGGAAGCGGGAGAAACCAGTCTCGCGCACTGCGTTTTCCAATACGGAAAGCGGAATTCCCTTCGCTGCGTACGGGAGGGTCACCAACTCGTCGAGCGGGATCATGACCTCCTTCAAGCTGCGCGATTCCGAGCCCAGGGCGTTAGCCAGGCGTACGGTTTCCTCAGCGTCAAGCAGGCCCTCTTGGTTGGATTCACGGATCATGTCGCGCAGCTGATCCTGGTCCACGGTGGAATCAAGTTCATCGCGCTGCTCAATGCCGAAGAGCTTCAGAGTCCAGCGCGCGATTTCATTGATGCCGCGGATGACTGGGCGGGTGAGTTTGACCCAGACATCCATCATGGGAGTGAGCCACACGGCCATGGTTTCTGGCCCAGCGATGGCTATGTTCTTTGGCACCATCTCCCCGAAAATGATGTGCAAAACGGTGATGATCAGCAGAGCAAGAACGAATGAAAGGGGATGGAGTAGCTGTTCCGGCACTCCTATGCTGGTGAATGGGCCCTCAAGAAAGTGCGCGATGGCGGGTTCTGCAACCTTGCCCAAAATCAACGACGCGATGGTGATGCCGAACTGCGAGCCGGCGAGGTAGAGCGAAAGGCTTTCAATGGCTGCTAGCGGCCGCTGGGCACCCTTTTTGCCCTGCGCAATAAGGGATTCAAGCCGGTCTTTGCGCGAGGACACGAGAGCGAACTCAGCAGCAACGAAGAACGCGTTTGCGGCAAGCAAACCGATGATGAGTATCGCGGCAATCCAGATGTTCACTGTTGGCTCACTCTCGCTTGAAACCGTGCCGCATCGTCGTCGCTGACCGGCGTGAGGATCGCCCGGTCAAGACGGCGGTCATCCATCACAGACACACGAGCAACCCAGCGCCCAGTGCCCCCGGATTCGAAATCCCCTTGGAAATCGTTCGTCGCCTGGGGGAGAAGGACCTTGTCACCGACCTTGGGGATCGCGCCGAGCGTGGCCATTATCAGCCCAGCCAAGGTTTCGTAGGGCCCTTCCGGCGGAATGTAGCCGGTGCGTTCCGTCAGCTCGTCCAAACGCACGAGCCCGGAGACTTCCCAGGATGTGCCGAACCGTTGGAAGTCGCGTTCATTCTCCCGGTCATCGTATTCGTCATAGACCTCACCGAGGATTTCTTCGACGACGTCTTCGATAGAGACCAGACCTTGCGTTCCGCCGTACTCGTCGGCGACCAGCACCACCTGCGCGCCCGCTGAGCGCACTTGGTTGAGCACGGCGTCACCGTCAAGCGTTCCCGGCACGACCTTGACCGGTTTGGCCAGTCGCTCCAAGGTCGTCGTTGCCCGCTGATCCCTGTCGATAGAGAACGCGTCTTTAATGTGGACCAAGCCAATGGTGTCATCCAGGTCGCCGCGGCGCACGGGGAAGCGGGAGTGCCCGGTTTCCATCGCCAGGGCAATGAGGTCTTCGACGGTGTCCGTGGCATCCAGCGAGTTGATCTTCGAACGCGGCGTCATGACCTCCTCGGCGGTGGTCTCACCGAACTGGAGGGAGCGGTCAATCATTCGCGCCGTTTGCTCGTCCAACCCGCCGGCTTCCGCGGAGCTGCGGACCATAGCGCCGAGCTCTGAACCCGACCGCGCGGACGCGAGCTCATCAGCCGGCTCGATTCCGAGTTTGCGGACGAACCAGTTCGCCGACCGGTTCATCGAATTAATGAACCATTTGAACACCGTGTTGAACGCATTCACCGGCGGCACAACGAAGCGTGCTGTGCCCAGCGGGTCCGTGATCGCGATGTTTTTGGGAACGAGCTCGCCGAACACCATCGACAAGGTCGTAGCCACGATGAGAGCAAGCACCAACGCCGTGGCTTTTGACGCGGATTCATTCAGCCCGACCAGTTCAAGCGCCGGGCCAAAGAACTGAGCCAGCACCGGCTCAGCCAGAAAACCCGTGGCCAGCGTGGTGATCGTAATGCCTAGCTGTGCCCCAGACAGCACAAAAGAAAGGTTCGAATGGTCGCGTTGCACCGCGAGAGCTGTCTTATCGCCCTTATCGCGTGCGTGCGCCTCGACCGTCGAGCGCTCCAACCCAGTCATTGCGAACTCAATTGCAACGAAGAGACCGGTCGAAGCGGTGAGCAAAATGAATCCGACTAAAGACAGAATCGAGATCACGATGTCCATTTAGGCCCTCCCACCTGGTGCGCCGCGGCGGCCTTTAGTTGCGGGGGCATTCGCTTTACGACGAGGCGTAGCAGGGCCCTTAGCGCGCGCCCCGGCCGGCTGGGTGCCGGGTGGGGGGAGGGGCTTTCCGCTTGGTTCGCGTGCGCCAGTGATCCGCACGAGCTCGTCCGAGGACGCGTTGACTTTGACCTTCGTCGCCCTCACGCCCGCTTTGGATAACAGCGCATCGACTTCGCGACGTTGGTCGTCCATGACCAAGGTCACCACCGTGCCTGACGTTCCTGCACGGGCAGTGCGCCCGGCGCGGTGCAGGTAGGCCTTGTGTTCCGCCGGTGGATCGATGTGGACAACCAGCGAGACGCCGCCGATATCGATTCCCCGCGCAGCGATGTCCGTGGCGACAAGCACCGGGACGGATCCGTCCGTGAACCCCTCGATGGCGCGGGTACGCGCACCCTGGCTTTTATCGCCGTGAAGACCCAGCGCGTTAATGCCCACGCGGCGGAGCTTGCGTACCTGCCGGTCCACGCCGTGCTTCGTACGCATGAACATGATCGTCGTGCCCTCACGCGCGGCGATCCGCAGGACTATTTCATTTCGTTTGTCCCTATCGCTCACGAGCAGCTGGTAGTGCTCCATGGTCTCTACCGCCGCCTTCACCGGCGCGGTGGAATGGGTGACAGGATCGCGCAGATATTCGCGCACAAGCTTATCGACGTCCCCGTCCAACGTTGCAGAGAACAGCAACCGCTGCCCGTCGTTAGGCGTGCGATCAAGCAGCGTGCGAACTTGCGGTAAGAATCCCATGTCCGCCATCTGGTCAGCTTCATCGATCGCGGTAATCCGCACGTCGTCAAGCGAAAGCTTTCTTTGATCAATGAGATCCTTCGCGCGCCCAGGCGTAGCGACGAGCACGTCGACGGGTGCAGCGAGCGCGCGGATCTGAGTGTTGATGTTGACCCCGCCGACGACACTGATCACGCGCATTCCCAACGCTGCGGCGGGGTCACTCAGACGATCGGAGATCTGTGCCGCTAGCTCACGCGTGGGGGCTAAAACCAGACCGCGCGGACGACCAGGTTTAGAAAAGCCCTTCTTCAGCAGCGCGAGCATTGGCAAGCCGAAGGCAAAGGTCTTCCCCGATCCAGTGGGGCCGCGTCCGAGGACGTCGCGGCCCGCCAGAACATCGGGGATCGTCGCTTCTTGGATAGGGAAGGGCTCGGCGATCCCCTGGGAAGTCACCGACTTCACAAGGTCATGGGGTAGGCCGAGGTCGGCGAACGTGGTACTCAGGAATGTCTCCTAGTAGTTGGGTCTAGTAGTCGATCTCTTCGCGCGCACCCGACCACGTCGTGTGGTACGTGCCCGCCATGTCCACGCGGCGGTACGTGTGGGCACCGAAGAAGTCACGCTGACCCTGGATCAGGGCTGCCGGGAGGCGCTCCGCGCGCAGGGAATCGTAGTAGGAGAGCGAGGAAGCAAAGACCGGAACTGGCAGACCCAGCTGGGTAGCCACCACGACGACGCGGCGCCAAGAATCCACCAAGTCTGCGAGCTCACCACGGAAGTACGGGTCGAGCAGCAGGGACGGCAGCTCCGGGTTAGCGTCATACGCCTCGCGGATGCGGTTCAAGAACTTCGCGCGGATGATGCAGCCACCGCGCCAAATCGTCGCCAGATCACGCGGGTCAATGTCCCAGTCGTAGGACTGCGAACCAGCGTTGATTTCATCGAATCCCTGGGAGTACGCAACCAGCTTCGACGCGTACAGTGCACGGCGGACGTCTTCCACGAATTGCTCGCGGTTGATTCCCAGCGATTCCAACGTGGACAGGTCGCCGGAAGGAAGGCCCGTGTCCTGGACGGCTTGACGCTGTGCAATTGCCGACGACAGGGCACGCGCGAACACTGCTTCACCAATACCGGTCGTGGGAACGCCCAGATCCAGAGCTTCCTTCACGGTCCAGCGGCCCGTGCCCTTCTGGCCTGCGGCATCGACGATCACATCGATGAACGGCTTGCCGGTCTTGGCGTCCACTTGGCGCAGAACCTCAGAAGTGATCTCAATGAGGTAGGAATCCAGGTCGCCCTGGTTCCACTCAGCGAAGATGTCTGCCAGCTCCGCTGGTTCAATACCCGCGGCGTAGCGCAGCAGGTGGTAGGCCTCACCGATCACCTGCATGTCGGCGTACTCGATGCCGTTGTGGACCATTTTGACGAAGTGGCCAGCGCCATCAGGGCCGATGTGCGTCACGCACGGAACGCCGTCAACCTTGGCCGAGATGTCCTCGAGCAACGGGCCGAGGGTTTCCCAGGACTCAGCAGGGCCACCCGGCATGATGGAAGGGCCGCGCAGCGCGCCTTCTTCACCGCCGGAAATACCAGCGCCAACGAAGTGGCGGCCTTTCTCTGCGACCTCCTGCTCACGGCGGATCGTGTCGGTGAACAGCGCGTTACCGCCGTCGATGATGATGTCACCATCATCCATTGCTTCAACCAGCTGATTAATCACGGCGTCAGTGGCGTGGCCAGCCTGAACCATGATGACCGCCTTGCGCGGTGTCTTCAACGACGCCACGAAGTCCTCAATGGATTCGGACGGGATGAAGTTTCCCTCGTGGCCGTGGTCCTCCATGACCTTTCGGGTCTTTTCCGGGGAACGGTTGAAAATGGCCACCGTGTGACCCTTGGAAGCAAAGTTACGGGCCAGGTTAGAGCCCATCACTGCCATACCAACTACGCCAATATCGGCCTTATTCTCAGCTGAAGTCATGCACTCGATAATACGCATTGCCTTCGGGGACTCCTACAACGGCGCTTAGAAATCCATTCCTCAAATCGAATCAGAAAACCTTGAACACAATTCATTTTGTTTCAGTAACCTATTGGCATGGATATCAAAGCACTTGAATCTTTCCGCGGCCGCCAGCTCTCCGAGCAGGAGCTCGCATACTTTAACGCTAACCACGTCGAGTTTGACAAGTTCATGGGCTTGACGTTCACGGAGTTTGGTCCGGACAAAATCACCGCCACCGCCGAGGTCGGTCCGCACCTTCTCCAGCCCGCTGGCCTTGTGAACGGCGGTGTGTTCGCATCACTGGGGGAGACCATCGGTTCTTTTGCCGGCCTGATGGCTTCTGGCGCCCCGGTAGTGGGCATGAACAACAACACGGATTTCCTGCGTGCTGTGAAAGAGGGCACCATTGAGGCTGAGGCCACCCCAGTGCACCTCGGCCGCCGTACACAGATCTGGCGCATCGTCATGAGCAACAACGGAAAGACCTGCGCCATCACGACCTTGCGCACGATGGTCCTTGACGAGCAGCCCTAGCCGCCAACATTAAATCTCTCTGTAGCCGTTGGCATTAAACCTTTCTGTAGCCGTTGCGAACGCAACGGCTACAGCCAGTGGTTGTGCCGGAACCACCAGTACATGAGGAGCATGCTGCCGAACATGACGGCGAGGGTGGCGGGGTAGGCCCAGACCCAGCCGAGTTCTGGCATGTATTCGAAGTTCATGCCGTACACACCGGCGATCATGGTGGGCATCGCTGCCATACCGACGACTGCGGAAATGGTGCGCATGTCCTTGTTCTGCTGCATGGAGACCTTCGCTACGGAGGCGTCGAGCAGGGAGGATAGACGTTCGTCGTATCCCATGATGTGGTCGGAGGCGATCGCGGCGTTATCTAGAACGTCACGCAGGTACTCGCGGATCGGTTTAGGTAGAAGGTCTTTGTTGAGGCTCAGGCCGGATTTGAGTGCCGGAACCAGGGGAGCGATGGCGTGGCGCATTTCTAGGATCTCACGCTTGTAGGTGTAGATCTGCTCAATGTTGACGGGCTGGCGCGGGTTGAAGACCTCGTTTTCCAGTTCATCCACGTCCTCACTGAGGTTCTGGGAGATGCGCAGGGAGTTCTCCACGATGTAGTCAGCGACTTTCCACGCGACTGCGGTGGGGCCAAGCTCAAGAATCTCTGGATCTTCTTCGAGCTCGGTCGTGAGGTCCGGAAGCTTGAAGTCGTGGCGGATGGTGATGACGAAGTTCTTGCCAATCAGCACTTGGACTTCACCGGTAGAGATGACCTCGCGGGAGTCCAGGACCTCTTCGTCGTCACGGTAGGTCACTGTTCGGATCACGCAGAAGAGCTGATCACCGTAGCGTTCCACCTTGGGGCGCTGGTGGGCACGGACCGCGTCCTCAACAATCAGCTCGTGGATCTCAAACGCTTCCGCGATCTTTTCCATTTGCTCTTCGTTAGGCGTACGAAGGGCCAGCCACACGAAGCCGTTGTCTGCTGCGTTAGCTTGCTGCAGGGCTCGGGTGTAGTGGTAGTTGCCCGGCGCGCGCTGCCCGTCAATGATCACGCGGCAGAAGTCCACGGAGCGCTCGACTGGAACCTTAAGTCCCGTCTTCTCGGTTGCCTTTGCCTTAGCGTTCGTTTTATCGGACGATTTCTCGGCTTTCGTCAGCAGTTCACGCGCTTGTTTTGCGCGCGGCAATGGGTTGATCGACGGCACAGTCACTCCTTCCGGATATGCGAAGACTTAAAATCCCGCTAGCAACCTATCAGAGGAGCTAGCGGGATGTGTAACGAAAGTTAAGTGAAACTGTTCTCTTAATTCTCGCCGTTGTAGTCGCGGACCTCAATACGCTCCTCGCCGGTCTCTTCTTGCAGACGTTTAATGCGGGAGAGCGCGGTGCGGGCGTGCATTTGCTGTTGCGTGGACGCCAGGTTGTACCGCTTAGGCGTAAGGGCGTTCAACGTCCACGTGAACATGGAGACCACGCGGTTGCGCTTGGAAACAAGGAAGGAAACGTGGACAAGCAGCCACATGATCCAGCCGAGGAACCCAGCGAACTCGACCTTGCCCATCTTCACCACGGCGTGGAAACGGGACACGATCGCCATGGAGCCCTTGTCGAAGTACTCGAACGGGGCACGCTGATCCGGGGTCTGGCCTTCTTCGACCTGCGCGCGAATCGCATCCGCTGCGTACTCACCGGACTGGATGGCCACCTGAGCAAGGCCAGGCAGGCGGTCAAGCTCCATCATGTCGCCGACGATGTAGATGTTGCGCTTCTCACCAACGGTGCAGTCCTTGTTGACTGGGACTTTACCGTTGCGCAGTACCTCAACGCCTAGCTGATCGGCGATCATCTTGCCCAGCGGCGATGCCTGAACACCAGCGGACCAGATCTTGGTGTAGGTCTCAATCGTCGTCTCATCGTTCGTCTTCGTGTTCTTGTACGTCACGGACGTTTCATCGACGTTGGTCACCATCGAGTCAAGGTGAACGGTGACGCCGATGCGCTCGAGTTCACGTTGCGCCTTGCGGCCGAGGTACTTGCCAAACGGGGGGAGTACCTGCGGTGCGCCATCGAGGAGGATGATGTTGGCGCTCGACGGCCGGAAGTGGGAGTACTCGTTACGGAAGGAACGGTGGGCCATCTCTGCCACCTGGCCAGCAAGCTCGACACCGGTCGGGCCCGCGCCCACGATGACGAAGGTGAGCAGGCGCTCACGCTCAGCCGGGTCCTCGGCAACCTCAGCGCGCTCAAACGCGGTGGTGAGGCGGCTGCGGATCTCCAACGCGTCATCCAGGGTCTTCAGACCAGGCGCGAACTCCGCGAAGTGGTCGTTGCCAAAGTAGGACTGGCCAGCACCTGCAGCGACGATGAGGGAGTCAAACTCGTAGGTGCGCGTGAACTGACCCTCGGTGAACGTCACGGTCTGAGCGTCCGTGTTGATGTCGGTGACATCGCCGCGCACGACGTCAACGTTCTTCTGACGGCCCAGCACCTGGCGGATCGAGGTAGCAATCTCACCGGTGGAGAGGATGCCGGTAGCCACCTGGTAGAGCAGCGGCGGGAAGAGGTGGAAGTTTGTGCGGCTGATCAGGGTGACATCAACGTCAACGTCTTTGAGCTCGCGGGCGGCAAACAGGCCTCCGAAGCCCGAACCGATAATGACCACGTGGTGTCGGTTGCCGGCCGGGCGGTAAGGCTTTTCAGTCATGCTCTGTGCTCCTTGGGCCATGAAGTGTTTTATCCGCTGTTGAATAATACGCGGGTTTACCAAACTTGTGCGATGTGCCTACCGAAAGCACGCCGGGATGCACCTTACGCTGTTACATATGTCGACGCACGCTGGGATTCCACCGCACCTTTCTGCGATAGACCCTAACCTATGGCCGTCGGTTGTGAACCTTCCCACTGGTACTGGTTTGAAAATGCGGGCTCGCGTTGCCGAGGCCGGGTTTGCTCGTGCGTGTGAAAAAGCGCGTATCAGCGTGGGTCTGGACGAAAACGCCGACATCATCGTCGACCACGAGGAGATGTTCAGTCGCATCGCAGATTCCGGCTGGATTGGGCTTGCGGAAAGCTACATGGCGGGCGAGTGGCGCACGCAAACCTCCGCGACGCTCGTTAGGGTCGTCGAAAAGCTCGTGCGCGAAGGCTATCGCCCGAAGACCCCACAGACCCCAGAGAGCGGGAGCTTTAGCTACGGCGGGGTGCCTCCTGAGCTTGTGGCGCGCTACGCGGGGGACGGGATGAGCGCGTTCGCAGGGCACTTTTCGACGGGGGTGGCTACGTCGCAGCGTGTCAAAAGGCGTTCGTTCGCCCCGGGAGCTGGTAAGGGCAATGAACCGGCCGCTTATTTTGCCACGGTGACGGATTATGAAGCACCGTTAGAATCTTCGGACTCATCGGGCGCTGAAAAGCTCGATTTGGCTGACGCGCAACGCAACTCTGTGGAGATGCTCCTTGATGCAGCGGGAGTCAAACCCGGTTCGCATGTTTTAGAGGTTCCAACGTCTGGTGGAGCAATCGCGATTGGCAGCGCGCTTCGCCGGGCGACGGTCGATTGCGTGGCACTGGACCCAGACAGCCTTGGAATAATCCGCGAACGCCTCGTGCTTGCCGGCTCCGAGGACTCAGTGCGCATCAGCGCGGTGGAAGCGCCTGAGCGCACGCTCGCGCGGCGCGAGGGGCTTTACGACGCGGTGGTGAGCGCGGAGTTTTTGGAAACGGTTCCTCTAGCGACGCGCGTCCGGTATCTCCAGATCTTCGACCGGATGTTGGTCACGGGTGGCCGCGCGGCTGTTCAGATGGTCGTGGGAACCGAAGAACTCCGCGGAACAGCACTCACGGCACTGGAATCGCTCCGTGCCTTTGTGTGGCCCGCGCTGGAGTACCAGCCGCTGGCGGACGTGGTGAAGGCAACGGACCGGCACACGCGCCTGCGGGTAATTGCCACGACGCACGCGCCGCGGCACCTCGAGCTGTCTTTAAAACATCAGCGCGCGATGTTCGAAAGCCAAGCGCGGGAGGCCGCCGCGGACGGGTTCGACGTTGTGTATCGGCGATTGTGGCTGTGGCAGTTTGCCATCCGCGAAGCACTGACGCGTTTAGGCGCACTGGATCTGGTTCAACTCACGTTCTCTCACCGCAACAGGAGAGGGCTGCGATAAAGGGCCGGCTTAGTAGTGGCCACGGACAGATTGGGGGCTGTAAGCCGGAGGCCTGCGCAAACCTAAAGTGACATAATGTACATTATCGGACAATTATGGACCAGGCGGTTTTTACCGCCACAGATTCTGTGAGGACCTAGCCGCGCTTTTCAAACTTGACGCGAAGGTTGATCTCGCCTTCGTCCGCGATCTTCGCCGCTACGAAATCCGGCGACTCCACGCCATAGTCTTCTCGTTTGATGGGCACGTCCGCGGCAACGACAACCTTGTCGCCCGTCCGCAGAACATTGAACTCTTGAGTGATCTGTTTCGTCGTGCCGTGAATCGTCAGATCGCCCGTCAGGGTCAGCGTGCCCACCGTCCCGTCGTCAGGCAGCTGCGTCACGTCCGCTGGCTCGCTCAGAACAAACTTGGACTCCGGGTACTCATCCGTGTGAAGAATCTTGCGCCGCACATTCTCATCGCGGACATCCTTATCGGACGTAATGGTTGCCATGTCAACGGTAATCTCGCCCGCGGTCAGAGACCCATTCTCTACGTTGAGTTGCCCCTTGACGGACTGGGTCGACCCAGACGTAATCCTTTCGTCGCCAGGCAGCAGCTCGTAGAACGTGTACCCCGCAGACGTCGCGTTTTTGCCCAGTTCACGTGAGACTTCCCACGTCCCATTCACATCAGTCGACGCCGGCTGTGCCCCTTTGGCGTCGATGCCCTCCGTCTTAATGCCCGGCGATTGGAACAAGGTGTAGAACAGCGGGACGAACGCAACCACGGTGAGAAGAATGATAATCCCCAGCACCGCAAAGATCATGATCTTTCGGGTACGGCTCTGGTGAGGCGTTCCCTGTGGTGTCCTTCGCTGTGCTGTGTTGCTCTCACTCATGACCCCAATGGTAGCCACCTAGGTGGCCGTGGGAACAATCTCTAACCCCGTGCCGTTATAATGGTGCGGTTGTAAATCAGGTGTTAGTCGGCGAAGGGATGAAAGCACATGGCTGATGGCGTATTGCGTGGTAGTCGAATGGGTGCGGTGAGCTACGAAACGGATCGTGACCATGATCTTGCTCCGCGCAGGATGGCAAAGTACCGCACGCCGTCCGGTGAGGTCTTTGAGATCCCCTTCGCCGATGACGCCGAAATTCCAGAGGAATGGCCGTGCAAGAACGGCCAAACCGGCGTTCTGATTGAGGGCGAAGGCGTGGAGTCTAAGCCGGTCAAGCCGCCGAGGACCCACTGGGACATGCTGCGCGAACGCCGCAGCATTAAGGAACTCGACGACCTGCTCGAAGAGCGCCTTGAGCAGCTACGCAAGCGTCGCCGCACCGCGGCTCGCCTGGCAAAGGAAAACAAGAGCGAGAGCTAGTTCCAACTAAACAAAAAGCGCGACCTCATTGCAGGTCGCGCTTTTCGTCGTTTTCAGCTACTTATGGGCCTTCTTCGTCGAGTGGCTCAAGCGTTGCACCTCGTAGGCACCCAGCTTGCCCATCTCACGGGTAAAGGCGCGAAGGGATTTCTCCGCGTACTTGATCTTCCCCGGGATCTTCGGGATGCCAAGCTCCTTGACCTGGTACTTGCCAAGGCGGGCAAGCTCACGGGAGAAGTCCGCAATCTGCGTCGTGCGACGGTCTGCGCCCCACTTGGTGACCTCAATCAGGGAGTCTTTGGCAAAGCTTGCGTCGAGCTTTGACTCACCCAATTCACGGTCCACGAACGTAATCGGCACTTCACGCACGTCAAAAGCCTCATTGATCGCGGCATCAGCCAACTGAACCTGGAAGATGTAGCCCTTGCGCGACAGCGAATCCAGATCAATGGCTTCCAAAACCTCACGGCGGAACGCGCGGTAGCCAGCCGTCATGTCTTTAATGTCGCCGCCGAGCGCGAGAGAGATGTAGAGGTTACCCATCTTGGATAGCAGGTAGCGCTCACGCGGCCAGTTCACTGCCTTGCCACCGCGCACGTAGCGGGAGCCGATGACCAGGTCCGCTCCCCGATCAATCTCATCTAAAAGAAGATGAAGCTGCTCCGGTGCGTGGGAGCCGTCCGCGTCCATTTGGCACAGAACCTGATAGCCGTTTTCAAGGCCGTACTCAAAGCCAGCGAGGTACGCGCCCAACAACCCATCTTTGACCTTGCGGTGCAGAACGTGAATGTGCTCATCTGCTGCGGCAAGCTCGTCTGCCTTGTCGCCGGTTCCATCCGGTGAGTTGTCATCCACCACTAGGATGTCCACTTGCGGAGTCGCGGAACGCACGCGCTCTGCAATGATCGGCAGGTTTTCCACCTCGTTGTACGTAGGGATGATCACCAAAGTGGAATCGCTTGGTGTTTCTGCCACGGGTTCTCCTTAGTAGCTTTTTGGTTCTGCATCCGCAGACTTTTCCCCATCAGCATACCCCCGACGGCTCGCGTACAGGGCCGCAGCCATCACGGCAAGCCCAACGAGGACAAGCAGCCATTGCACGTACCTGCCGTAGCGCACCGCGAACGTTACAGAATCGCGCAGCGGTAGCGTATCGACGAGGTGGGCTGGCGTGAAGATCTCAGAGATCTTGGACACTTTTCCATCGGGATAGACAATCGCAGACGCACCCGACGTGGCGGCGACAACTACTGCGCGGTCCGTTTCAATGGCGCGCATGCGACTCATGGCCAGCTGCTGGTAGGTCATGTCCGTAAACCCGAACGTGGCGTTGTTCGTCGGGGTCGTGAGGATCTGCGCGCCGTTTTTCACTGCTTCCCGGTACGCGGGATCAAACGCGACCTCGTAGCAGGTAGCTACGCCCACGACCACGTCACCCATGCGCACGGTCCCGTTTCCGGTCCCCGGCTTGAAATCCCCTGCCATGTCCACGTAGGACGAGAATTTTCGGAAGAAATCCCTCATCGGCATCCATTCACCGAACGGTTGGAGGAATTTCTTATTGTGCCTATCACCGGGCCCGGTGGCGGGATCGAAGACGACGGCGGTGTTGCGATCCCCTACTTCATCTTCGGTGAGTGTTCCCACCAGTGTCGGCGCGCCCACTTCGGTGACGGCCTTCGTGATGGCTGCGTACGCCTCTGGGTCGGCGAAGGGGTTGACATCGGAGGCGTTTTCCGGCCAGAACACTAGGTCAACCTGTCCGCCTGTCTGCTTAAGTTCGTCGGCAAGCTTCGTGGTCTCGTTGACGTGGTTCGCCAGCACTGCGCGGCGCTGGGCGTTGAAGTCAAGCCCCATGCGCGGGACGTTTCCTTGAATGGCGGCCACGGTGACCTCGTCCGTCGTCGGGCCATCCCGGTACACGCCGTACTGGCCCACCATTCCCACTACCACCGGGATGAGTGCTGCGCCCAGTGCAATTCCCGCGGGGCGAAGAGATGCGTTCTGCGCTCTACGTTGCGCTACCGCCACGATCGCGCTTGCAACCCCAGCCCCGGCGACCACGACGCCGAAGGTGACCAAGGCCGGGCCACCCCACGCGGCAAGCGATGCTAGAGGCCCGTTGATCTGCCCCCAGGCCAGGCGTACCCAGGAAAACCCGCCGTACGGGAAGGATGACAACGCCGCTTCCACAGCCACATAGACGAATGGGAAGGCGAGATAGCCGTAGCGCCAGCGCGCGACGAGCACCCCGAAAAGGCCGGTCACCATGGAATACATCGCGCAGGCAATCGACAGCGCAATCCACGGCAAGGCGCCGACGAATTCCCCAACCCACGGCAGCAACGGAAGATAGACCGCGACCGCGTGAACGAATCCGATTAGCGCGCCCGCGCGTGCCGACGGCCACTGGGCGGCTGCCCCGGCGCGGTGACCCCACGGCGAAAGAGCTGCGTAGAAGAGAGCTATACCAACGATCCCCGCAATGAAGAATCCGTGTGGCTCGTGGGAAAAATAGATGGTGATGCCGCCGAGTGCGGCAAGGACCAATCGCGCGAGAAGATTCACGCGGCCTTATTCTAGCCTTCCCGGTGCTGCGCGCCGAGATGAGCAAGCAGCCAGTTGGCGTCGTGCGGCAAGTGCCTGAAGTACGGCAGAAGGTGGTTGGCCACGTTATTGCCAAACAACTTCATGTGCTTGCGGGAATCAAGCGTGATCCCCCAGTCTTTCGCCAACGCTACCGCCGTGGAATGCGGCACCACGTCATCATTAACGCTTGCCCACAACAGCGTCGGTATGGAAACACTTCCCCGCCCGATACGGGACTTCTCCAAGTACTCCACGGTCTTCGGCAACTGATCAAGCAGTTCGGGCAGCGGTTTTCCGTTCGTCGTCATGGTCGACGTTGTGCGATAAGCAGAGTATGGGAATGAGCCCACTACACAGCGCGCACTACCCTCCGCAACGAACCGTCGGCCCTTCTCATTCATGAATGGTTCGATTTCTGCCGCCAGTTCAGGATCCGAGGCCATTATCCCGGCTAGCGCGTAGGGAAGAGCGAACGTGGCCATGTGCCCGTCACCGAACTTGAGTGTTTCCATCAGATCCGACGGCGGTGCACCGCACACCGCTGCGAGAGGTGTGAGATCCGGCGCGTAGTTTCGGCCCTCGTCAGTCGAGTTCATGTCCTCTAACCACGCGGCAACTGTGCCACCGCCTTGAGAAAAGCCCCAGAGTCCTAGGTTGCTGGTTCCCACACCGAGGTGAGCAGCTGCGCGCACCCCGTCCATGAGTGCGCGCGCACTGACCACATGGTTGCAGTACAGCTGCGTGTTTGTCTCCGGCTCACGCGGGTAATCCGTCACTACGACATCGCAGCCCGCCGCCACGAAGTAGTTGATTGCGGGCTGCTCATAGGCGCTGATGAAGTCGAATGGCTTCACCCGAAGCTGTAGTCCCACCGTCGCTGCGACAGATGGGTTGCAGTGAACAGGTGTTCCCTGCGTTCCCGGGGCGAACGCGATAGTCGGCCGCTCCCCTTTGCCCTTCCACGGGTTGCGCGAGCGGTAGACCGAGCCGGTGCACGTGAGCACCTGCCCGGTGAGACCAGTCGTGGTGTATTCAATTTGCTGCATCGTGCCACTGTTGACCGCCGAGTTGAGGCCGAGCGCACGGGCGCTGGTCGCTCTGATGAGCGCCCCGCCAGTCTCACCGGCAGCGTACTTGGTTCGACCAAAGCCCGGGTCGTGGAGCGTGCGCGGCATCAGGATCCCGCTAAGGACATCGCCCGCGTAGGGCACGTACGTACGCGCGACGAGTGAACGCGAGATCGCGCTGCGGAAAAGCTTCTGCGCACTTGGCGTCGCAGCAACAGCGCCAAGCGCAGCACAAGCACCGAATACCGCCCACGTCCGCTGTGAATTTTTCTGTGAACCGGCCACCAGTATCACCTCGTGTTATCCCTATAGAAACTTCTTCCTTTCTACAGGCAAACTATGTCCACGGCATCCACTATCGGGGCATGTGACGCCAGATCGGCCGTGGTACGCAGCGCATCACCCATGCCAGCACGCGAAGCCGGCCGGGGATCCACACCGTTGCGTTGCGATCTCGTTTAGCCGCGTGAACAACCGCATCAGCGACCTGGTCCGGGGTAACCGACATCGGTGCCGGTTTCATCCCTTCCGTCATAGACCCGATCACGAAACCGGGGCGTGCCGTGATCAAGTGAAGCGGCCCGCCGTGAAGCGCATCGGCCAGGCCTTGGCAGAACGCGTCGAGACCAGCCTTCGTCGATCCGTAAACGTAATTGGCGCGCCGCGCGCGCCAGCCAGCGATGGAGGAAAACGCAAAGATCTCTCCCCTTGCCATTTCATTTGCGAGCACTGTCAGCATGGAGACCTGCGCGGTGTAATCCACCGTTGCGATCTCCGCGGCGTGGGTTTCATCCTTTTCGGCCCGCTCTTGATCGCCCAAGATCCCAAAGGCGACGACCGCCGTGGTGATCGGCCCAGCGCTCGACGCAGCCTCCACGACGCGGCGGTGTGAGTCCAGATCGGTGGCTTCAAACGCCATGCGTTGCACACTTCGCGCCCCAGCGCCAAGCACGCGCTCTTCCACGTCGTCAAGGCGCTCCAGGTTCCGCGCGGCGAGAACAACGTGCCGTCCCGCGCACATCCTCACGGCAATCTCACCACCAATGTCGCTGGTGGCGCCAAGCAATAAAAGCGTCCCTGTCACTTCACAACACCCCTTCGTCGGTTCTAGTTACCAATCGCGACAACGCCTCGCCCAATGGCGTCGATAGCCTTGCGGGCATTGTGAATGATCTCATCGGAATAGCCTGTGACCACGATTTTCTCTAAGAGATCAATCACCTGGCGGCACCAGCGAACAAAGTCACCCGGGGTGAGCTCAGCACCCGATTCCGCCGCCGCAGCAAGAGCGTAGCCAAGCGGCGCGCCGGCGGTCCACTGGTGGATGGACAGCGCAAAACCCGGATCGGGAATGCTCGTCGGCGGCAAACGATGGCGCTGTTCGTCGCTGGCGAGCTCGCCGTGGATGCGCATTGTGTCCGTCATTGCATCAGCCATGCGGTCAGTGGCGGCCTCAGGATATCCCTGCGTCGCCTTGCGGTTTTCAAACACACACATGGACGCAACACCCGCGAGTTCCGCGGGGTCAAGCTCGTCCCAGATACCGCGCTTGAGACACTGCGCAACAAGCAGATCGGACACAGCATGAATACGCGCCAACCGCTCCCCTTCATCGGTCACCGTCGGCTCGCCGCCGTCAAGCTCCACGTAGTCATACTCAGTCAGCAGCCCAATGATGCGCTCGAACGTGCGGCCCAAGGTGTCGGTCTGTTTATCGATGCGCTTCTGCGCGCGATCCAACGATCGCTGTTCGCGGACGATCTCTTCGCCGAGGCGCGCGAGGCGCTCTCTGTCCGCCGCGGGCCAGGCGTGCGCGGGATGGTTGCGGATCGCTTCGCGCAAGGCGAGCACGCGTGACGACGGCCGGTTCCGCGACTCTTCCCGGAGCCTCTTTGGCGCGTTGAAGCGAGATCGGGAAAGTTCATTGACGATCTTGCGGGTGTGCTTGCGGGGTTTATCGGTAACGTCCCGCGGAACCTTAATGCGCCCAACGACAACCGGTGCATTCCGGAATGCCGCGGCGTCGATTCGTCCTGACCAGCCACGTTCCGTGGTGACCCAGGGACGAGGATCATCCCTCCTGCCAGCAGGCGCAACCACGGCGGCGAGCTCAGGCCGCTTCTTCGAAGGAAGCGCGATCACATCACCCACTTGGAGCTTGCCCAGTACTCGCTGCACTTCGGTGTGACGCTGCTCAATGGACTCCCGGCGCCCTTCCTTCTCTGCTTCTGAGAGCTCCTTGCGCAGGTCCAAGTACTCGACCAGAACCTCTGCTGCGTCTTCACCCTCCTCAGTTGGTGGTGCGTACTGGGCAATCGCCTCGTCGAGGTCCTCCCGAAGGCGGGACACTTTGGTGCGGAGTCGTTCAACGTCACGGACCTCCCCGACGACGGAGCGGTCCGTTTGGAACTGGGCGAAGGATTTCTCAATCAACGCGATCGAGTCATCGTAGCCATTCATCTTCAACATGTTGATGGCCATGTTGTAGCCCGGCGTGAACAGCGAAATCAACGGGTACGTGCGCGTGGACGCGAGGCCCGCTACTTCGCGCGGATCCATCGCCGGGGACCACTGCACCACTGCGTTACCAATCGTGTCAATTCCGCGCCGGCCTGCGCGTCCGGTGAGCTGCGTGTACTGCCCGGGGGTCAAGTCAGCGTGGGAATCCCCGTTGAATTTCACCAACTTTTCCAACACAACCGTGCGCGCCGGCATGTTGATGCCCAGCGCGAGTGTCTCCGTAGCAAAGACTACTTTGACCAGTCCGCGAACGAACAGCTCTTCGACGATGTGCTTGAACGCGGGGAGCAATCCTGCGTGGTGGGCAGCGAAACCCCGTGACCAGGCGGTACGCAGTTGCCTATACTGCAGGACCTCTAAGTCCTCTTCGGGGATGTCCGCTACGCCGTCGTCGGCGATTTGGGTAATGAGCTCAGCTTCCTCCGGGGTGGTCATCTCTTTTCGGCTGCGTAGGCACTGGAACAATGCCCCGTCGCACCCCGCCCGGGAGAAAATGAAGACTATCGCGGGCAGCATATCGCGGCCAGCCAAAGCGGATACAACCTCGGGACGTCCCACCGGGCGAACGCGATCCTGCGGCCGAGTGTTTCCACTCCGGGAATCCCCACCGCGTCGGCCCTGTGTACGCGACCTAAACCCTTTGCCTGATTCATAATCAGCGCGCCCCGCGTTCGCAGAGGCGGATTCAAGTCTTTCCACGACGTGAAGCAGTTCCCTGTTGACCTGGCCTGTATCAGTCCCGGGTTCGAACAACGGATAGATCTTGCGCTGCACCATCATGAACTGGTTGAGCGGAACGGGGCGGTGCTCGCTCACGATGACCTTGGTGTCCCCGCGGACTTCATCGAGCCATTCGCCGAATTCCTCGGAGTTCGACACCGTTGCGGACAAGCCGATGATGCGCACGGACTCGTCTAAGTTCAGGATGATTTCTTCCCACACCGCTCCGCGCTCACGGTCCGCAAGGTAGTGGATCTCATCCATCACCACATGCGACAGGCGATCCAACGCCGGCGAGGACGCATAGATCATGTTGCGCAAGACCTCCGTGGTCATCACCACGATCTCCGCGGAACCGTTGATGCTCACGTCCCCCGTCAGCAGGCCCACGGCATCTTCGCCATGCTTGTCGACGAGGTCATGGTACTTCTGGTTGCTCAACGCCTTGATCGGCGTCGTGTAAAAGCACTTCGTGCCGCGTGATAGGGCTAGCGAGACCGCGAACTCCCCCACAACGGTCTTTCCCGAACCCGTCGGTGCGCAGACCAGCACTCCGTGGTCTTCCTCGACGGCTTCGCACGCCTCAATCTGGAACGGATCGAGCGGAAACGACTTTGCAGCGCGATATTCGTCGAGGTGTGACATGCACACCAGCGTACGGGCTAAAGGATGTCGTCGTACGCACCAGCTCGTGGCGCGTCGTAGCTCGCTGCCTCGTGAGTAGAGCTCGGCTGTTGTCTCGTTGCGGGCGCTACCTTTTGCGCGGCCTCAATGGGTGCCGCTGCCGCAATCGGTCCGGAGGCCTCTTCATCATCGAGGTGCGACCAATCCTCGCCCTCGGAGCCGCTCTTCTTCGCACGACGTTTGTCGTTGATGCGAGTGAACTGGAAGGCCATTTCCACCAAGAACGTCAGCGACAACGCCAGCGCCACCATGGAGAACGGATCCTGGCCCGGGGTCATAAACGCGGCGAAAATGAACAAAACAACCGTGATTATGCGGCGCTTGTCTTTAACCTGCTCGTACTGCAACAGGCCCGCGAGATTAAGCATGACGATGACCAGTGGGACTTCGAAGCTCACTCCGAAAATAACGATCAGTGCCAGGACGAACCTGTAGTACTCACCACCGGATAAGGCGCTGACCTGGAATTCTGCACCGATAGACATCAGGACGTACAGGCCCTGGTCAACGATGAAGTAGGCCAGCAAGGCGCCAGCAACGAACAGAATGACGGCCAAGGTCACGAAGGTGAGAGTCCAGCGGCGTTCCCCTTTGTGGAGGCCCGGGGTGATAAAAGCCCACAACTGGCCAAGCCACACCGGCGATGACACGACCAGCCCGGCGAGGAAGCCCACTTTGAGGCGCAGCATGAACATCTCAAACGGGTTCGTGGCCAGGAGACGGCAGGACCCGTCGGCCGTCAAATCAGCGCGCAGCTCCACCGGTAGCGAGCAGTAGGGGCGGCGAATGATCTCACCCAGCGGCATGATGCCAAACGGCGCGTTCTGGTACCAGATGAAACCTAAAACGGTGCCGAGAGCAATGGCGATCAAAGAAATACCAACGCGGCGACGCAACTCCTGGAGGTGCTCCACCAGGGTCATATTGCCATCGGGGTTAGCTTTCTTTTTGCGTGTCTTAGTAGTCACAGCGTAGAGGTGCTATTACGTCCGCTCTTAGTTGGTGCGGCGTGGCTGGTTCTCCGGGCGATCCCAGAAGCCCTGCTCAGCAGCGGACTGCGCCTGGTTAGAAGCGGAACCACCAGCGGGCAACTGGCGCGGCTCGCCGTTTACCGCGGGGGCAGTGTTAGCCGCCTGACCAGCGTCATGCGCCTTGTCGTCGTTCTCCATCTCCTTGATTTCCGATTTGAAGATACGAGCGGAACGACCCATTGATCGAGCGAGGTCCGGAAGCTTCGAAGCACCGAACAGAAGCAGGATGACAAGGAGGATAAGGATGAGTTCCGTAGGCCCAAGATTCGGCATTGGACGTCCTTTCAAGATTTTCTTTCGTGAGCGACTTTAGCGCACCGCTCGTTCAAGCATAAGCCCCTTGGCCGTCTTTGCCACGTCGAGCTACTTCTTCGCGCAACTTAACTGGTGAGACTAGCTCGAGCCGGTCAGCTTGACTGAGGCAAAAGCGCACGAGCCATTCCTCGCTGCCATACGGCATGCGCGCGTCCACCCAGCTGTCCGTACCACCGTCCGTGCAGTCTGTAGCGTTGCTATTGCCTAGTTCAATCTGCCAGTAGTCAGCCAACCAGGTCGCCTCGCTTCGGATGCGCAGCTGCGCGACATTCCGGCCGGAGAAACCGAAGGGATCAGCATCATCGAAGTCCTGCGCGCTTCCTTCTGACGGGGAATCCAACAGCTCAGCGTGGCGGACCCGGTCCAGCCGGAAGGACTTTTGGGTTCCGTTCTCTACTGCAGAAAGGTATGTGTTTCCGTCCCTGTGGAAGAAGGACAACGGGGAGACGACGCGGGTGGTTGTGGTGTCCGAACTGGCTGAATAGTAGGTCACCTCCACTTGCCTGCGCTGCGTGAGAGCGAGTGCAAGGACGCCGGCGTGTCCTTCCTCATTGGGATGCACCACATCATCCACACCAGCGCTGGACATCACGGCGCGAATCTTTGCTGCCGCGCTAGTTACCGCACCGTGGTTTACCAGTGCTGGCATTGTTTCCAGCGACTCCAGGGTGAGCAACAACGCGTTCGCCTCGGTCGGTGTCATGCGCAGCGCGGTGTTGAGCCCCTGGTCATCAATAATCGTGATGCCTGTCCAGTCGGCGGCAAGGTCAATCAGCTCACCCGCGACTTTGCTTCGGCCGGAGAACTGTAACCGCCTTAGGTCCTCCATGACCTCTTCGTGCGTTTGCCCAAGGTCCCGCGCAATCTCCATCGGAGTGGAATTAGGGTGCTGGTGCAGATACGGGATCAGATTGAGTGAACGTACCAGGCCCGCAAGTTTGTTGGCGCTGTCCTTTTTAGCTACCACTATGCCCCTCCTCCGCGGCGCGGAGCAGCGCGACCACGTCCTGCGCCACGTCTTTCGGCTCCACCACTTTCACGTTGGGCGCAAAGCTGACCACCGTGCGTACCAACCAGTCGCGCTCGACGTCGCGCAGCCAGTACGTGCCGGAGTCTTCCTTGAAAGCTTTCTCCGTGAGTTCTCGGCCGGCCCCCGGCTCGATGGAAAGTACCGCATCCACTGTCGGTCCCCGCAGTGAATCCTCCACGATTTCTTGCAGGGACCGGGTGGGGTTGACAAAGGAATCTGACTTGACCTTTTTCACGTCGCGGACCCGGATCGCGCGGAAGCTCCGCTCCGCTTCCCGGTCAACGTCCCAGCCGACGACGTACGCCTTGTTGTTCAGCGCGACAATGCCCCATGGGTCCATGGTCCGTGTTTGGGGATTCGTGGTCGGCGATGGGTAGTACGCAAACCGGATGCGGGTTTTACTGCGCACGCATGCGGTCACGGCGGTGAGCACGTCCGTATCCAAACGCACTATGTCGTTGTCCAAGGCCGCCACCGGCGCATCGTCGAAACGCCTTGTGGCCCCACCCGCGGCGATCTTTGTCCAGCCGGAGCGGGCAAAAGCCCCTAAGCTACCGGCGCCGCCCAGATCACCGGCCAGACCAAGCACCGCGGCTTCCTCGTCGGTGAACTCAATCGCGGGTAGCTGGTAGGCATCCTTATCCACCCAGACTTCCCCGTCCCGGTGTCGTGCTGGAACCCCGGCGCGACGAATGGATTGCACGTCGCGCGCAACCATGCGTTTGAAGGCTTCGTCACTACGGTTCTCATAACCCTCAACGTTTTTCTGAATCCACTCGTAGTCCCGCGGACGCGACGAACCCAACAGCGCGAACGTTAAGTTGGTGAGCCGTTGGATCACCGCGTCGGAGGACTTCTCAGCCATGGTGCGTCTCCATGTACTCGATCAACGTGTCCACCCGCGGATCCACGGTCTCAAAGGGGTCAAGGAGTTCCACCGTCTGCGGCTCTGGACGGTCTACCTTGAGGTGCACCCAGTCCACATTGGTCCGAGCGTGAAGTTCGCGAGCGCGGCTCAGGAACTTCGACCGAAGCACAGCGCGGGTTGTTTCAGGCGGGAACTCTTTCGCCGCTTCGATCGCGGAATCTGTGGTCCAGCGTTCCACTAAACCTTTAGCTTGGAGCATGTAGAACAGCCCGCGGTTGCGGCGGATGTCGTGGTACGTCAGGTCAATCTGCGCGAGCTTCGGGTGTGACCACTCGCAGCCCAAACGTTCACGGTAGCGCTGGAAGAGGTTGTACTTGATCACCCAGTCAATCTCCCGGTCAACGAGCGAGAAATCTTGCTTGTCGACGGCTTCCAGCACCCGACCCCACAGATCAAGCACATGGGACAACTCGTGGTTCGGTGTGCCCTCGTCGGGGCGATTGTCCAACCACGACTTCGCTGCTTCGTAGTAGATCCGTTGGATCTCTAATGCTGTCATCTCCCCGCCGGCTTTAAGCTCAACGCGGGCCTGGCCGGTGGTGTCGAGTGAGACGTCTTTGATGGCCGTGATCGCATCGGCAAGCTCCAGCGAACGTGCATCTAACTCGGTGAACTTGGCTTCCAGCATCTCTAGAACGAGCTGCGTCGACCCGATTTTCAGCGCGAACGTCGGCTCAGCCATGTTCGAGTCACCGACGATAACGTGCATGCGGCGGAACCGCTTGGAGTCCCCGTGCGGTTCATCACGAGTGTTGATCATCGGCCGCGTCCGCGTGGTGGATGAAGACACGGCTTCCCACACCTGCTCCGCCCGCTGGGAAATGTGGAATGTGCCGTCTTTAATCATGCCCGCCCCACACAGCATCTGGCGGGTGACCAGGAACGGAATGAAGCCCTTGGCAAAGTGCTTCAGCAGTAGCTCCCTGGTGATCAAGTAGTTCTCGTGGCAGCCGTAGGAATTGAACTTGGAATCAACGTTGTTCTTGAACAGGTAGATCTGCCCGCCGATTCCTTCGTTGGCCAGCGTTTGCTCCGCTTCGGCCGCAAGATCCTCAAAAATCAGCTCGCCAGCTTTGTCGTGGTTGAGCAGCTGCGTCACCGTGTCGCATTCTGCGGTCGCGTATTCGGGGTGGGAGCCCACATCTAAGTACAGCCGCGAACCAGAGTTGGTGAAGATGTTGGACGTTTTGTGCGCCGCGATCACCGGTTTGAACAGGTAGCGGCTTACTTCATCGGGGCTCAACACCGCCGAACCGTCCCGCACCGCTGTGGCGCCGAACTCGGTTTCCACGCCCATGATTCGGCGGTAGTACACCGGCCCCCCGGAATTGTCAGGCACTACTGCCCGCCCTTTTGCACGTAGGAGCGCACGAATTCCTCGGCGTTGGAATCAAGCAGAGCATCGATTTCATCGAGCAACTCGTCAGAGCCGGCGGTCTTGATCTGCATCTGCCCCGCCGACGCCGCGTCGACGCCCTCAGAGGCGTCATCGTTTCCCCCACCGGGGCTGACTTGAATTCGCTGCTGATTAGACATACTTACTACCCTAGCGATTGTCTCCGAATGCCTCGGCGATCCCATCCACGCCACCGGCAAGGACAGGCTCTACCTCCTGGCGTGTAAACCCGTCCACGGCGCTAATATCAATCCGCTTGTGCCCGTCGGAGGTGGCCAACACAACGGTCTGCCAGCTCGACGACACCACCGAGTCCCCGAACAGCTCCGCGATCTTGCCACGCAGGTACGCCCGGGAATCAGCCGGCGGCGTATCAGCCGCGCGCTCGATCTCATCGGCGCCCACCAGCTGCTTCATCCTGCCTGAAGCCACGAGCTTGTGGTGCAAGGATTTCGCCGGATTAATATCCGCATATTGGAGATCAATCGCCTTCAACTTCGGATCGGCGATATCAACACCGCGGTCAACAAACCCCTTGATCAGCGCCCACTTCGCCGTCCAGTCAAGCCGGTCTGCTGTTGCCAACGGATCGCGCTCAAGGTCACCCAGAATCTCTTCCCACAGCTCAAGCACATGCTTATCGACGGCCGATGCTGCCGCGACCCGGCTTAAATACTCGCGCTGGATATCGATAGCGCTCAGCCTCCGGCCGTCGATAAGCCTCAGCTCATGCGACAACGTGAGATCGTGCGAGATGGCCTTGAGTTCGTCGACTGGTTCTTTAAGCTTCAGATCCGAGAAATCAACGCCGGATTCAATGGCGTCAAGCACCAGTGAGGTTGTACCCATCTTGAGTAGCGTGGCGTACTGGCTTAGGTTCGCGTCGCCGACGATGACGTGGAGACGGCCGTACGCGCTGGCGTCCGCATGCGGTTCATCGCGTGTGTTAATGATGCCGCGGTTGAGAGTCGTTTCCAGCGACATTTCCTGGAAGAAATAATCCGCGCGCTGGGAAATCTGGAACCCGTTGCGGTCCCCCTTCTCCCCAATCCCCATGCGGCCAGCCCCCGCGAAGATCTGGCGGGTGACAAAGAATGGGATCAAGCCCTGCGCGAGCTGCTCGAAATCTGTACTGCGGGAGTACAGGTAGTTCTCGTGGGCGCCATAGGATGCGCCCTTGCCATCGACGTTGTTCTTGTAGAACTTCACCGGTGGACATGGTTCTTGGCCGCCCAGAACCGAGACTCCCTCGTCGTAGAGACGCTGAATCTCAGCAGCTGTACGGTTCATGATCACGTCACCCGCGGCGTCATACACCATCGCATCCCACGCGTTGGACACTTCCGGTGAGGAGTACTCCGGGTGCGCGTGGTCAACGTAGTAACGCGCACCGTTGGGGAGAACAACGTTAGCTACTCCCAGCGCGTTCGGGTCGATCACGGGGACGGTGTGGTAGCGCTTGAGATCAAAACCGCGCGCGTCTTTGAGCGGATGCTCATCCTGGAAATCCCAGCGTGCGCGGGCCATCGTGTGCATTGCTGCGTAGGAGACCACCGCGTGGGTGGAACTCATGATAGGGCTCAAGTGCGGATCTGTAGGCGTCATGATGCCGTACTCAGTTTCGGTTCCCATAAATCGGGTCATGCAAAACAGCTTAGTTTCACCCCCAAAGCGCTTACAGTAAGCACATGCTCGAATCGCTGCAAAGCTTCACCCAGTCCCTACCGGAATGGCTCCAATGGTTCGGCGTCATGGTGATCGGTGCTATCCCCTTCCTCGAGGGTTTCCTAGCCACAGTGACCGGCATCATCGTGGGAGTATGGCCGCCCATTGCCATCGCTGCGGCAATCGCTGGGAATATGATCGCGATCTTCGTCTGCGTGCTGCTAGCAGACACAATCCGCAGCCGTTTCATCAACGACGACCACAAGGGCAACGAGGAAAAGACACAGCGCCTTCACGTGCTGTTTGAGAAGTACGGCACCCCCGGTGTCACGCTCGTGGGTAACTTCATCATCCCCAGCCACCTCGTTGCCGTAGCGCTGATTGGCTTTGGTGTTTCCCGCGAGCGCGTGCTTATCTGGCAGTTCATCTCCATCACGCTGCTCGCAGCCGTTTTTGGCACGCTCACCGCGTTCGGAGTGGACTTCCTCAGCAACTAATTACCAGCCGCGCTCGGCGAGACGGTGCGGGGCCGGAAGATCAGCAACGTTGATGCCCACCATTGCTTCGCCCAATCCACGAGAGGCCTCGGTCACAACGGCGATGTCGTCCCAGTTGGCTACGGATGTCACGATCGCCGCGGCGCGGGCCTCGGGATTGCCGGATTTGAAGATTCCGGAGCCGACAAAAACGCCGTCAGCGCCGAGCTCCATCATCAGTGCTGCATCAGCAGGGGTGGACACGCCACCGGCGACGAACAGAGGCACCGGCAGCGCACCGTTTTCCGCAACGTATGCGACGAGATCGTACGGGGCCTGGAGCTCTTTAGCCTTCACGTAGAGTTCATCCCGGTTGCCGTCCCAAATCGCCTTCAGTTCGGCGATCTCTCCTGTGATGGTGCGAAGGTGCTTCGTCGCTTCAGACACGTCGCCCGTGCCTGCCTCACCCTTCGACCGAATCATCGCCGCTCCCTCGTTGATGCGACGCAGCGCCTCACCAAGGTTTGTTGCCCCGCACACGAACGGGACTTCGAAGGTGCGCTTGTCAATGTGGTTGACGTAGTCAGCGGGACTGAGAACCTCGGACTCGTCGACGTAGTGCACTCCGAGGTGCTCTAGGATCTTCGCCTCTACGGTGTGGCCAATGCGGGCTTTAGCCATAACCGGCACGTCCACTGCGCCCAGAATGCCCTCGATGAGGTCTGGATCGGACATGCGCGCAACGCCGCCCTGGGCGCGGATGTCTGCGGGCACGCGCTCTAGAGCCATGACGGCCACTGCGCCGGCGTTAGCGGCGATTACTGCCTGTTCGGGCGTGACCACGTCCATGATCACCCCGCCCTTGAAAGTGTCGGTGAGCTCAGCGGAGGAAAGAGTCGAAGTAAAAGTCATGGTGCACAAGTCTGTCTGCTCAACTGGTAGATTACTAGTGCCAGTTCGATACCACTTCATTGGACCAGTGTGATGCTCATAGACCTCGACCGATCACGTCCGGTATCCCTCCCCGCCCAGATCGCGGCCGCGATTCGTGATGCGATCACCTCCGGTACCCTCGCGCCTGGCGACGCGGTGCCTTCTACGCGCGAGCTCGCGGGCCAGCTCGGGGTCTCGCGCGGGAGCGTAATTACCGCCTATGACCAGCTCACCAGCGAGGGGTACCTCGAAGCCAGCCAGGGCGCGCCGACCCGCGTTCACCCAAGCCTCCCGCAACAAAACACGGGCTCCGGCACCATCACCGCGACCCACGAGCCTCCCCGCACGCACGCTTTACGACGACCGGGTCTTCCCACAATCTCGCTGAAACCGTCCTCGGGGCATGCGGGATCGGTGCGTCCGGCGGCGTGGCGCAAGGCGTGGCGCGAGGCCGCGGCCGACCCAGTACCGGATAGCGATGCTGCAGGGCACCCGGACCTGCGCGCCGCGATCGCGGAGCACCTTCGCACAGCGAGGGGGATCGCCGTGACTGCGGAAGATGTGCTGGTCACCGGCGGTTCTCGAGAGGGTCTGCTGCTCATCCTCCTGGCGTATTCCAGGTCCCGCGCCAACTCCAGCGCCAACTCCAGCGCCAGATCCAGCTTCAGACCTACAGCCACGTCGCTGCGCGTGGGTGTGGAAGACCCCGGCCACCCGGGTCTGCGGAGGGTGATCGCTGCAGCGGGCCACGAGCCCGTGCCGTGCCCCATCGACGATTCCGGCGTGGTGGTGCCCGGGCTCCCCGAGGATCTCGACGCGCTCCTGGTCACCCCCGCGTTCCAGTACCCCCTGGGGGCATCTATGCCCGCTGCCCGGCGCGCAGAGCTTCTCAGCTGGGCCGCCGCAACCGGTACGACCATCATTGAGGACGATTTCAACGCGGAGCTGCGCTACCGTATCGCGCCCCAGCCGCCATTGGCGGTTGCACTATCGCCCACCACACCTGCCCATCCCAGGGTTCTCACCCTGGGCAGCTTCTCCACGCTTCTGGGGCGCTCCCTGTCGGTCGGCTACATCGTCGCACCTCGCGGAGCAGCAGCAGAACTTCTTCCCACCCGCAGGATCATTGGCATCCCTGTATCCGCGGTCGCTCAGCTCGCTGTGGCGCATTTGCTTCGCGACGGCCACGTGCGCCGCAACACCAAAGCCGTCCGCAACCGGCTCGCCGCGCGCCGGAGCACCATCCAGGCCGATGTCCTGCCGGCACTTCACGCGCGCGGCATCACTGTCACAGAGATGGCGGAGACCGGTGGTGTGGACCTGGCGCTGTCATTCCCCGATGCCGAATCCCGGGAATCCTTCACCGCCGCTCTCGCAGATCGCGGTGTTGAATGCGGACGTCTCGAGAGCCTTTGGTCTGGACAGACCGACGGCCTCATCATGAGCTTCGCGCATGTCGATGACGCAGACTTCGCCCGAGCGATTTCCCACGTCCACGCCGCGGCGTCACACCACTATTGATCTAGTTGACGGCTAAAAGTACAGTATTACGTACAGTTGAATTGCCTTGAGGAGGTGCCAGAATGAAGGTGTTGAGCTACACCGAATCCCGCGCAAACTACGCGCGTGTGCTCGATGACGTGATTAACGACTACGAAGAAGTCGTGATCACCCGAGCTGGACGTGAACCCGTCGTTATCATTCCCCTGGCAGAGTATGAATCGCTACGAGAGACCAATTACTTACTCAGTTCACCCGCGAACGCGCGCATTTTGAAAGAAAGAATTGAGCGGCTCGAACGTGGTGAAGGGGTGGAGCACGAACTTGTCGAGGATGATTAATGCGCGTTACGTGGGACGAGGACGCCTGGGGTGAGTACGTGGAGCTGCAGGCGGTTGAAAAACGTCTGGTAAAACGCATTAACCAGTTGATCCGGGATATCCAACGAAACGGCAACGAAGGCATTGGAAAACCCGAGCCGTTGCGGTTCGAACTTCACGGCTACTGGTCACGCCGGATTGATAACACGCACAGACTCGTGTACCGCATCGCGGGAGATGAGATTCGGATCGCGTCCTGCCGTTATCACTATGAGAAATGATTATCGTCGACCCGTTGCCCCATCGTCGACCCGTTGCCCAGCATTTCCCCAGGTCAGTTTTCGCTGAAACTCAACGGGTCGACGATCAGAGGACTTCAGCCTCGACGACCCGCTTGCCGGTGCGGCCGATGATCCGCGTCCACTCATCCGGGTTTGCGGTGTTGGGCATGTCCTCGCTCTCCTCCTGCTCCGCGAGCACGGCTTGACGGAGGTGCTCGGCGGTGATGCCGCTGGCAGTGCTGCCGCCGCTGGCAAAGGAGCCACCGGCCGCGATCACGTCTTTGATCGCCAGCTTCTTCGCGCGGTCCACGATGTTAGCGATCATGGCGCCGGAGACGAAGTCGGAGTAGTGCAGGATCTCCTCTGTGCCGTCGACAAGCGTGAGGCGCACGAAGGGGCGCGGGGCGAAGAGGGCCTCGACGGCGCTGGAGATGAGCTCGGAAACCTCGCCGACGTGGGGCACGTCCTCGGTGAGGTGGCGGGCGAAGATGTCGCTGGCCTCCGCGCGGGTGGGGCGATCGACGCGGATTTTGATGTCGAGGCGGCCGGGACGGAGGATCGCGGGGTCGATCAGCTCCTCGCGGTTGGTCGCGCCGATCACGATGACGTTTGCTAGGTCTTCGACGCCGTCGATTTCAGTGAGGAGCTGCGGTACGACGGTGGTCTCCATGTCGGAAGAGACACCGGAGCCGCGGGTGCGGAAGATGGATTCCATCTCGTCGAAGAAGACGATGACGGGGCGGCCCTCACCGGCGAGTTCGCGGGCGCGCTCAAAGATGAGGCGAATGCGCCGCTCCGTCTCCCCCACGTACTTGTTCAACAGCTCTGGGCCCTTGATGTTGAGGAAGTGGGCGCTTCCGCCGTCGCCGATCCGGGCTGACAGCGAGTTCGCCACAGCTTTGGCGATGAGCGTCTTGCCGCACCCGGGCGGGCCGTAGAGAAGCAGACCTTTAGGCGGCGCCAAGTGATACTGCTTGTAGAGGTCCGGGTACATGAACGGCAGCTCTACCGAATCCCGGATCGTCTCAATCTGCTCGTGCAGACCCCCGATGTCGTCGTAAGTGACGTCAGGGATCTCCTCCAGCGTGAGCTGCGCAACTTCCGTTTTGGGAATCACTTCAAACGCGAAGCCGACGCGGTTATCCACTAAAACGGTGTCACCCGCGCGAGCCTCACGTTGGAGTTTTTCTGTGAGATGCACGAGCGACTCGGAACCCTGCATATCCGCCGCGATTGCGCGGTCCCCACCGACTCGTTCGACCAGTGTGGCCAAGGTGCCAGTATCGGAAAAACCTCGCGCCTCAACGACGATAGCTCCTTCTCCCAAGCGCACGCGCACACCTGGGGTCAGAGAGGTCGGCTCCACATTCGGCGAAATATTGACGCGCAGGCGGCGCCCGCCGGTGAAGACGTCTGCCTCCTTGCCACCGCGGAACGACTCAAGGAAAACGCCGTAGGTGCACGTCGGTTTGGCCAACTCATCGACCTGCTGGGTGAGCCCCTGGAAACGATCACGGGTGACCTGAAGCACCTGCGAGAGTTGCTTGTTCCTCGCGCCAAGCGCTGCGTTCTTGCGCTTCAGCTCGCGGTTTTCGGCTGCGACTTCCAAAGGATCAATGGGCGTGGTCATGCGTTCATCTTATCGCCCCGCATGTGCACGCTTAACGACGCGCTTTGCGCTGCACCCGCGGCGGCGTCACGCCGTCGGCAAGCCTGCGCGTCCACACGAGAAACGCTGTGTGGGCGTTCATGCGGTGCTCAGGCCGAGTGGCAAGACCTTCCACCTTCCACTCGCGCAGGAGTGTTTCCCAGCTGCGCGGCTCCGTAAAGCATTGGGCTTTGCGGATGGTTTCCACCGTGTTCATCAACTGCGGGACGGTGGCTACGTACGTCATAAACACCCCGCCGGGAATCAAGATGTCTTTCACCGTGTCAATGAACAGCCACGGTTCGACCATGTCCAAAATAACGCGGTCAACGGGGCCACCAAGATCATCTTGGGTGACTTCGCCGAAATCACCCAAGCGTGGAGACCACCACTGCGGTTCACCGCCGAAGTACTCGTTCACATTGTCGCGCGCGAACACCAGGTGATCATCGCGGATCTCGTAGGAAAATACGTGTCCGTCCGGCCCCACCGCGCGCAAAAGCGACATGGTCAGCGCACCGGATCCCGCTCCCGCTTCCAGCACGCGCGCGCCCATGAAGATGTCGCCTTCCACCAGGATCTGGCCCGCGTCCTTGGGGTAAATCACGGCTGCGCCGCGCGGCATGGATAGAACGTGATCAACTAAAAGGTGCCGGAAGCACAGGTAATCCGAACCCATCGATGACTGCACCACCGACCCCTCGTCCGCACCGATGATGTCGTCGTGGGCGATGGCCCCCTTGTGCGTGTGGTAGTTCGCGCCGGGCACGAGTTCGATGCTGAAGTGTCGGCGCTTCGCGTCGGTGAGCTGCACCTTGTCGCCTGCGCGGAACGGGCCGGAGTACATAAGGGTCCTTTCTAACTGTTACTGGCCCACAAAGTATGCCGTAAGAGCGTCCTCAAACCATATCTGGTCCGTCACGCCTGCGAGTTCGCGTGCGGAGTGCATGGACAGAAGTGGGATGCCCACGTCCACGGTGGGGATACCCAGGCGTGTAGATGCGATAGGGCCGATCGTTGAGCCGCAGGGCACGGCATTGTGGCCCACGAAGGTCTGCACGGGGACACCCGCGGCGCGCGCGGCACGGATCCACACGGCTTCCGTCACCGCATCGGAGGCGTAGCGTTGGTTCGCATTGATCTTGAGCACCGGCCCATGGTTCATGAGCGGGCGGTGGGTCGGATCGTGCTTCCCCGGGTAGTTCGGGTGCACGGCATGGGCGGCGTCGGCAGACACCATCGTGGAGTGCGCAAAGACGTCCACGGGGTCGCCGATGGCGGCGGCGATCGTTGTGAGGATGCGTTCAAGCAACGGTCCGCCCGCACCCGTGACGGAGGCGGATCCAACCTCCTCATGGTTGAACGCGGCAAGTACTAGGACGTCGCGCGGTTGTTCGTGCACCGCACGACGCAGGGCGCTTGTCGACGCCCACACGCTGCTCAGGTTGTCCAACCTGCCGGCCGATAAGGTGTCGCCGATAACCTCGGGTGCCTGGGCATCGGCGCATATGAGCTCGTGCGCCACGATCTCGTCGCTGGCAACACCCGCCCGTTCGGCGACGATATCTACAAGCGGGCGGTCGGAGAGCTGCACCGGTTGCATGTGGATCTGCCTGTCGATCTCCGGAACATCACCCCGGTAAAGGTGGATGGCGAGGTTGGGCACCCGTGCGACCGGTCCGGTAGTAACCAGGCGCGTGGTGCCGTCGAGAAGCGCGATGCGTCCAGCGAATGTGAGCTCCCGGTCGAACCACGAGGTCAGTATCGGCCCGCCGTAGACCTCGACGGCGACCTGCCGGAAGCCTTCCCGCTCGACATCAGGGTCGGGCTTGACCATGAGCCCCGGTGAGTCTGTGTGTGAACCCACGATGCGGAACCCGGGGTTCGGGGTTTCGGGGATCCACCACGCGATGACGGCGCCCCCGCTCGCGTGCACGTGCCCACCTGGTGTTACGCCGAGATCCTCTGTGAAGCCCGCGCGGACCAACTCGTCGCGCACGTTCGCCGCGGCGTGGAACGCGCTCGGGCTGCGCTGAAGGAAGTCAGTGAACTGCGTGATGTCGTGCGAGGTGGCCATGGACTCCACTCTATGATGGCGGGCAATATGACTGCAGACACTCCCAGGCCACTTGCCCTCTCCCCCTCCCGCGCCAACGACTACATGCAGTGCCCCTTAAAGTATCGGCTGCGCGCCGTGGACAGGATCCCGGAGCCTAAGACGTTGGCCCAGGTCACAGGAACCCTCGTGCACGCCGTCCTAGAGGAGATGCACGGCTGGCCCCGTGAAGAGCGCACGTACCCAGCCGCGGTGAAACGCCTCAAGCCCACGTGGGCAGCGATGTGCGAGAGCGACCCCACGAATGCGGAACCCGTTGAGGACGAGTACGCACTGCTCGTCAGCGCCCGGGATTTGCTGCGCGGGTACTTCCACATGGAAAACCCGTGCGGCTTTGACTCCCACGAGCAGGAAATGTACGTCGACGCCGTGCTTCCGAACGGTGTCCCGGTGCGCGGCTTTATCGACCGGGTGGACATCGCGCCGACCGGCGAAGTCCGTGTCGTTGACTACAAAACCGGCAAGAAGCCCCACCCGCGGTACGCGTCCGAGGCGCAGTTTCAGATGCGCTTCTACGCGCTGGTGTATTGGCGCCTCTTCGGCGTGATCCCCACTCAGCTGCGGTTGATGTACCTCAAGGTGATCGACTCGCTGTTCCTCGCCCCGTCCCGCGAGGAGCTGGAGTATTTCGAGCGGGACTTAGGCGATCTGTGGAGCAAGGTTGAGGCCGACGGGCGCTCCGGTCGCTTCCGGCCGACACCGTCGCGGTTGTGCGACTGGTGCTCGTTTAAGCCTCTGTGCCCGGTCTACGGCGGCACTCCCCCGGACTATCCCGGATGGCCGGGCTCGGTTGCGGAGCTGGACGACGGCGGGTCAACGCGGATCGAGATCCCGGAGCTCGATCTTTAGAACAGCCCGCTGATCCGCCCCGCCTCATCGACGTCGATACCGTTGGCGGCTGGCACCTTGGGCAGGCCCGGCATGGTCATCACGTCGCCGGTGAGCGCCACGATGAACCCGGCTCCCGTGCGCGGCACGAGTTTACGCACATGCAGGGTGTGTCCTTCCGGCGCGCCGAGTTGCGTGGGGTCGTCGCTAAACGAGTACTGCGTCTTGGAGATACACACCGGCAGCGTGTCCCAGCCGTTGCGTTTAAGCATTGCCAGGTCGCGTTGGGCGTTCACGGAGTACTGGACGTTGTCCGCGCGGTAGATCTCCCGGGCGATGGTCTCGATCGCGTTCTCGATTCCGTCGGCTGGGTCGTAGAGCGGTGCCGAGGTTTTTTCGGTGAGATTCTCCAGCAGTGTGCTCGCCAGATCGGTAGCACCCGCGCCGCCTTTCGCCCACACGTCGGCCTCTTCCAAGGCGACGCCAAAGCCCTGCGCCCACTCGCGCATGAACGCGCGCTCGGCGTCGGTGTCGGAGGTAACGAGGTTAAGAGCCACAACCGGGGTGACACCGAACTTGCGAACGTTGCCCACGTGGCGCTCGAGGTTGGCGATGCCGTCCTTGAGGGCATCGACGTTTTCGCTGGCCAGCTCCTTCCTTTCCACGCCGCCGTTGTATTTGATTGAACGGATTGTGGCCACAATGACTGCGCCGGCAACGTCGAGACCGCCGTAACGGGCCTTGATGTCAAAGAACTTCTCTGCGCCCAGGTCGGAGCCGAACCCGGCCTCGGTGAGGACGATATCCGCGCAGCCCAGCGCGGTGCGGGTGGCAATGAGAGTGTTGCAGCCGTGGGCGATGTTAGCGAAGGGCCCACCGTGAATAAACGCCGGCGTCCCGCCGAGGGTCTGCACTAGGTTCGGGTTGATGGCCTGGCGCAGCAGCGCGGTCATCGCGCCCTCGGCATGCAGTTGGCCTGCGGTGACCGGCCTCTTATCGTAGGTGAGGCCGATGGTGATTGCGGCGAGGCGGCGCTTGAGATCCTCAAGGTCGGTGGCCAGGCCAAGAATGGCCATGATCTCGCTGGCGGCGGTGATGGTGAAGCCGGTTTCGGCGGGCACGCCGTTTCCTGGTCCCCCAAGCCCGGTGACCACGGTGCGCAGGCTGCGGTCGTTGACGTCCAGGCAGCGCTGCCATGTCACGCGACGCGGGTCGATGCCCAGTTCGTTGCCCTGCTGGATGTGGTTGTCAATGAGCGCGGCCAGCGTGTTGTTCGCGGCCGTGATCGCGTGGAAGTCGCCCGTGAAGTGCAGATTGATGTCTTCCATGGGCACCACCTGCGCGTAGCCGCCGCCGGCCGCCCCGCCCTTGATGCCCATGACCGGGCCGAGCGAGGGCTCGCGCAGCGCGACCATGGCGTTGTGTCCCAACTGCGCCAGCGCGTCGGTGAGCCCGATGAGCACCGTCGACTTGCCCTCCCCCGCCGGTGTGGGAGAAACACCGGTGACCAGCACGAGCTTCCCACCTGGACGATCACCGTTTGGCCCGGCGGCCGGCTCAAGTTCGGAGACCGACACCTTCGCCATGTGGCGGCCGTACGGGATGACCGCCTCTTTGGGAACCCCGGCCTTCGCGGCGATCTCCGCGATGGGTTCAAGGGCGTGGGCTTGTGCGATAGCGACGTCGCTTAAGGGTGTGTTCATGAGCTCCAGGGTAAGCCTGCGGCGGATCTCCATCCCGGGGCGGTTACCCCCCAATGGGTTCAGCCATGCCTGGGAAAGCAATCGAACAGCGAAACCGGCTGGAAAAGGGTGTGAGCTGGGCCGGAGCTACGGGCTGTGGTCCCCTCGCAACTACCACCTGAGTAAAACTTTCGTAGGAGCTTGTGGGTATCTGGCAGTTACGTTTAGTTTTCAGCCATTAGGTAAGCCCTCGCTAACCAAGGGTCGCCTTACCTATACGTCATTAGATTGATCGAAAGGATCCCCACATGGCTCTTCGCCTCCCCGGCCGTCGCGCAATTGCCGCAGTAGCCACCGTCACCCTGCTTTTCAGCGGCACCACCGTTACCGTCACCGCTCCCGTTGCTTTCGCGCAAACATCTTCGTCCAACGAACCCGCCATGCAGACTCCCCCGGCTGAGGCACTGGCCAAGTGGGGCAACAACCCGCCCCGCGGAAAGGCTGAGGGCTTGGGGCAGGGCAAGCTTCTCGTCTCCCCTAAGGTCGAGCCGGGAGGCCTTCTGAAAGTCCGTGGCGAGGGCTACGTCGACCGCACCTCCGACGGTAAGTACGCGACTATCGCCTTCCGCCCCTGCGACGGTGCAAATCCCAAGGGCGAAAACAAGGACATTCCGGCCTGCTACTTCGCTCCGAAGCAGGAAGCACCGATCGACGATACTAACGCCCGCGGTGACATCTACTTCGAGACCGACGGTGAGCCAGTGAAGCACGTTCCTGGCGAAGATGGGACCTTCGAGGGCACCATCCGCATCGGTGATTTGGAGCCGGGCTGGTACTGGATCCGCAACCTTGCTGGCACCGATGACGGCAAGCCCCCCCTGTCCAAGTACGCCTGGTTCGAGGTCGTTCCTGCGGGCACGTTGAGCAATGACAGCGGCGAGGTGAAGAACGAGGCAACCGTGACCGCGAAGACGAGCCGTGAGTTCAAGAACCAGGCTCCTGTGGTCTCGCTCGAGGGCGAGAAATTCACCCCTGGCTCCGAGGTCTCCGTGAAGGCTGGGGGCAAGGAGATCAAAAAAGTGAAGGTGGGCGATGACGGCTCCTTCACGCTCAAGGTCACCGACGACGGCGTTTTCCCGGCCGGTATTGTCACCGGGGTTGAGGTCACCGACGGCACCAAAACCGCCATCACTGATGTCACCGGCCTGGTGCGTGTGAAATTCGCGGGCAGCACTATCCGCGGTGGCTACCCGTGGCTCGGTGCCACCCAGAACGTTGAGGTTGCCAACCTTCCGGAGGGCGCCGAGATCTCCGGTCTTACTGCGGCTGGTAAGAACGCCGTGACCGCACCGGTGAAGACTCAGGGCGGCAAGGCAACCATCCCGAACGTGAGAATCCCTAACGACGCGGCCCTGATCAACGAGGAGGTGTCTGTCACCTTCAAGGTGGGCGACAAGGAAACCACCGTCCCGTCGGGCCAATTCATCCGCCAGTCCAACGAGAAGTTCGGTGTGGACAAGTTCGAATTCACTCGCCAAGAGCTCCGCGCCGGCCTGTACCAGTCGGTGTACTCGGCGAAGGAGAACGTCATCTTCGTCACCCGTACTTTCGGCCGTGCACCGTGGGGTGACTCGTCGATTTACAAGCTCGATGCTGACACGCTGAAGGTGATCAAGGAGATCAAACCGGTCTCCAGCGCGCCTGACCACCTGCTCCCGGGTGAGAAGGCCGAGGAAGGTGGCACCATCGCCGCATACGGCGTTGGTTTGGATGAGACGAACGACGTCCTGTGGATCACCAACACCCGCCACGACAGCGTCACCGCCTATCGTGCTTCCACTCTCGAGGTGCTCAAGACGTTCCCGATTGACGACGCGCACCACTCCCGCGATGCCGTGGTTGATCAGAAGACCGGCTTGGCCTACATCTCGTCGGCTTCTGGCAACAAGAACCAGGTCACGATCTACGACGGCAAGAAGCTTGAGAAGGTTGGCCGTATCGAACTGGAGAACTACCAGAACGTCATGTCGCTCGATTTCGACCAGGAGAAGGGCCTGCTCTACGCGGTGTCCCTGAACTCCCCGGAGTTTGCCAAGGTCGACGTGCGCAACGGCAACAAAGTCACCCGCTACAAGGTCGCCGACAAGTACATGGACCGCGGCTCCGGCATTACCGTGAACACCAAGACTGGCTATCTCTACATCGCTTCCCAGAACACCGGCAACACCATCGTGTTCAACCCCGACGCGAACAACGGGCAGGGCGAGGTGGTAGCGAACATCGCAACTGGCGCCGGCGCACTCAACGCCACCTACGACCCGAAGACCGACTACGTCTACGTGACCAACTTCTTCACTGACACGATCTCGGTCATCGACACTAAGACCAACAAAATCATCGCGCAGCTCCCGGGCGGCGAGAACACCAACCACGTGGCACTGGGTAAGCCTGGCGTGCTCTACGTCGTGAACAAGACCGGCACAGTGGACGCCGACGGCAAGCCCGTGGCTCAAGACTCGGCGGACCCGAAGAATGTGGTCACCCGCATCACGCTCAAGGAGACGACGCAGGATCCAAAGCCTGAGCCGACGACTGAGACCAAGCCGACGACTGAGACCAAGCCGACGACTGAGACCAAGCCGACGACTGAGACCAAGCCGACGACTGAGACCAAGCCGACGACTGAGACCAAGCCGGGCGATCAGGGCGGAACGAAGAAGCCGGACAAGCCAAGCTCTGAGGGCTCCAAGAGCGAGGACGGCAAGCTGAAGCCGGGCGCGATCGTCGGGATCATCTTTGGCGTGATCGCCGCCGTGGCGGGTCTTATCGGCGCCGCGAACTTCTTCTTCCCCGCTGAAGTTCAGAAGTTCATCAACCAGTTCCTGCCCCGCTAGGGACTGAGTACACCACCCAGACCTCCCTGACACCCAGGAGCTATCAAGGCTAACGCGTTAGCCAGATCCGGGGTCGCGCAGGGGCGGTGGTGAAGCGGTGGTTCTGCGGGATCGACCCACATTAACCGCAGGACCACTGCGTTCATTGCCGTAGACCTAGAAAGTTCGATTGTGAAGTTCACCAGACGCGGTTTCATTAAAGCAGCAACGGTTGCAGTTGCTATCAGTCTCGGATTGTCCGCTTGTTCGGGTGAGAATGAGGCACCGACTGTCCAGGGGTCAACCCGTGAAGTCACGGACGCGATGGACGCAGTAGTCACTGTTCCGGAAAACCCGCAGCGCATTATCGCGTTGTCCGAGCCAACGACAGACGGGCTGCTTGCCTTGGGGATCAAACCGATCGGCATCACAGCCGGTCGTGGACAGGGCGGCGTGTCCGCGTACCTGAGCGATGTCGGAGGCGACATTCCGATCGTCGGAAATGTCGGCAACCCGAACTTTGAGGCGATTGGCGCAGCAAAACCGGACCTCATCGTCGTGGACGGAACGAGTGTGAACAACAACCCGCCGGTACTCGAAGCACTGAGCCAGATCGCGCCCGTGGTGTTTACCGGATACTCCGGCGGGAACTGGCGGGACAACCTGATCTTCCTTGCTGAAGCGGTGAACAAGCAGAAAGAGGCGGTCGACGTCATCGCCGATTACGATGCGCGCGCGGCCGACCTGAAGGAGCGATTTGAAAAGTACAACCAGGAAACGTTTTCCATTGTGCGCTGGCAGGGTAACTCCTTCGCCACGATCCTGAAAGAGCTCCCCGCGGGGCGCGCACTGGAGGATGTTGGACTGCGGCGTCCGCCAGCCCAGGATCGTAAGGGACGCGGTCACTCGGAACCGGTGTCTGCAGAAAATATTCAGGACATCGATGCCGACTATATGTTCTTTGGCACCCTGGGCGGCTCGTCGGTGGGGAACCCCAACGCGGGTGGTGCCGCCGATGAAGACGCGGCCACCGACGCTGCCAAACAAGCCGAATCAGTACCGGGCTTCACCAGCCTCAAGGCTTTCAAGAACGGCAAGATCATCCCGGTTGACGGGTCCGCATGGACGTCCACCGGTGGGCCGCTGCTCATGAACCACATTCTCGACGACCTCGAGGCCACTCTTCTTTAATCCCCTGGCATCCACTGTCAATCATCGTCTCTCGGAGGCTTACTTATGACTCGACGAAACCGCCGCCTAGGCGCAGCGGCTATTGCGTTTATGCTTGCGGCGGTCTCACCAACCGTTACCGGAGTGACGCTGCATGCGCAGACTGCGCAGGCCGCCCAGTTCGGAACCACTGTAATCGACGGCAAGGTCTTCAATACCTGGACCGACGGTGAAGCTGTCCTTGAAGTGCAACGCGACGTGGAGCCGGGAAGCACAATGCGCATCCGTGGTACGGGATGGCAATCCCTGTACACCGATGTCGACGACAACGGGAATACGCGCCACTGGGGCGCAACCATCGCCTTGAAGCTTGAGTACACGCGGGCGGATGGAAGGAAAGATAGCTACGCGCGCACCGGGGACAAGGTGCTTCGGCACCCCACAAACCGTCAACCAGATCCGACGCTGTGGGAATTGTTTGATGCGGATCACGACGGATCATTCGACATGAAGACCAGCCTTCCTGCTGAGTTGCAGCCCGGTCAGCGCTTGGTGGTGCGTGCAAACAGCGGGCTTTTGGAAACGGATAAGAACCGTCGCGCCAGCACGCAGCCCCTCGTTGTGGGTGGCAAGCCCTACGAGGGTAGAGAGGAAGAGGAACCAAAGTGCGTGACCGACCTCAAAGTACCCACCGTTGAGGTGGCCAAGGAGGCCAACCCTGACGGGACTCTCACCATCACCGGTCAAGGGTGGTGCAACGAGATCGCGGGTGCACGTGAGGTGGCCGTGAAGATCGATGAGGGCGCTATCTCTCGGTTGGAGTCCAACAAGCTTCATTCCAACCTCACCATCTGGGACATCATCTACCCCGAACCGACAACGGGAAATTTCGTGTACAACATGCCGCTGCCAAACGGGACGACCTCTGGTCCGCTCGGGTCGTCACCGGCGTTCGAGCAAGGCCAACATTCATTGCGGTTCCTCACCGGAACCCTGAAAGACGGCGACCCTCAGTTCTCGGTGCCCACGCGCCCGCAGGCAAAGCAAGGCGTGGGGCAGTTCGTCGTCGGAGCGTACAAGCCGAGCGGTATTCCGGAGCCCTTGCTTGACGACGGCTCGCCGATGAGCGAGGTCACCGAGGACAAGAAGAATGGTGTGTCCGTCAAGGTCGAGAACGGGCGGATGCGCGTCGTCGTGCCCGGACGCCCCGTCGGCTCGTGGGCCTATCTGAGGGTGCACCTCCCGAATGGCTCTGCCCAACGTCCGTGGAACTACTGGGTGCAGTCTGACGCGAACGGCGTCTATGACCTCCCAGTCCCCGGCAACATGCCTCTGGGCCGGCTGAAAGTCGTCGTCCAGGGTGGTAACCAGGATGAGCAGAAGGGTGTACTCGTTGGCTGGGCATACCACGAGTTTGTGGGATCCCCCGGAGGTGGTGGCGCCAATACGCCTGCGGGCGGTACCGATGGGCAAAACTCCGGTAATCAGGGAGGGGGCGGAACGGTTACGCCGGCGGCCTCGGCGACGACCACCGCGCAACCTGCGAGTGTCGAAGACATAGCTTCCGCGATTGATGGATTCACCCGAGAGCTGGAGAACCTCGACAACATTATGGGTGGCGGGGCCGTTCAGACTGTGGCTCCTACCCCGGACGTGGAACCGGGTTCCATTGATGACGCCGGTATTTCTGTCCCCGCAGGCCGCACGACCACCATCATCGAGGAGCCGGCTGGTGGAGCTGCAGCGCAACCGGGTGTGAACCCCGGTGCGAACTCAGCTGGACCCGGTGGCGTGCGTGTGGTGCAACCGGGCGAAAGTGGATCTCAACCTGCGGCGAACGAGAGCAGCGGGGGCGACGGAGGCAACAATGTTGCCGACGATAAGCCAATGCCGGACAAGACTCCGCGCACACCGGTGAGCAAGGCAAGCAATCTGCGCAACACCAACGTCAAAGGTGTATCCGGCAGTCTCGACGGCGATCTTTTCTCGATCACGGTGCCTGGCGCCAAGGAGGGCAGCTGGGTCTTCGTCTATCACTACCCAGAAGGTGGAGAACCCCAACCGCTTGGCTGGGTGCGCGTCGGTCCCGGAGGTGTTCTTACGGTGGACACGAGCGCCCTCGGTCCGGGTGTGCACAAGTTCGCGCTCGTAAGTGAGGATGAGGCCCTCCTCGGATGGGCGGGCGTGGAGTTCGCCGTCGAGGAAGAGGGCAACGTGGCAGCCGTCCCCTACGAGCTCATGTCCCAGTCGAGAACCCTGACGCAGAACGACTGGTCACTCATTGTCGGAGCCTTGGCTGTCATCGCCACAGGCGGCATTTGGGCAAGCGCGTTTACGGCACGATCTAGGAGGTTCTCATGAAGATGCGAAGAAAAGCCACATCGGGGAATGCAGCGCGGACAATTAGCTCCATAGTTGCGGTCACCGGACTAGTAGTGATGACTAGTCCTATGGTGAGTGCTCTCCCACCGGGTGGCGCCTCCCCCAACACACCCGGCACCAGCTCGAAAGTGTGGCCCTCCCAAGTAAAAGCATGCGAAACGGTGAACTGGGAGGTACGCGGCTTTCCACCCGGCGAGATCGCGTACGTCAAAGTCGATGACGGTATGCAGTCGAAGTACGACCAGACCGTCCAGGGAACGGGCGTGATCTCCGAGGCAAGGATCAACACGAGTGGTGTGGCCACTGGCTCCTTCCAGCTGGATTGCGCGACGCCCCCGGGCAACCACTGGCTGCGGTTCCTCGCCACGGAGAATCTCCCCGGTGATCGTGGCCAACTGGGATACTCCCACCGCAGCCCCGATTTCACAGTTCCTGGAGCGTCTGGTGGTGGATCCGGTGGTGGTGGCGGCAACGCCGCGCAGTCCGGTGGTGGTGGCGGCAACGCCGCGCAGTCCGGTGGTGGGCAGAATAACGCGGGCAGGCCCGGGAATGGGGGCCTACAGGGCCAGGGGGCGCAAGCTGGCCAGGCAGCTGGGCAGAACCAGCAGACTGGTAACGGAGGCACGAACCGTGGTTCAAAACCCGCCGCTGCTGATAGCCAGGGCATGGTCGTCGTGCGTCGCGGTGGCGGCGGTGCTGGTCAGGCAGCTGGCCCTGCCGGCGCGCAGGGCGCAGCTGGGGGAAACCGGGGCGCCGGAGCAGCCGGCGCGGGAGGCTCAAGCGGCGGCCCAGCCAGCGGAAACGCCCCGGGAGGACGCGGTGCCCAGAATGGGAACGGCACGAGTGGTGGCAACGGCGCTCCCGATGCGCCAGGCAATGCTGGTGGCCCGGGCGGCGACGACCAAATCGTTGCGCAAAGCCCCAACGGCGACACCGTGATGTACGACGAGCACACGGGTCAGTATTACACCACGCAAAATAAGCCTGTTTTTCCGCTTCTTGGCGGCGTGGTCAGCGGCAGCATCCTGCTCGTTGGATTCTCTGCGATCGGAGCGTACTTATGGGTGAACCGCAGACCGAAGCACCAGGTTGTGGAGTTTGAAGATGAGCCCTGGGTATCCGGTCCCCCACTGGTTTCGGCGGGCGGATCTACCCGCTGGCCCCCCATGGACATGGACGAGGATTATGAGGTGGCTCGGTAGGTGCTTTCCGCAAAACGCGGCGCCGGCATCGTGGCGTGCTTGTGCGCCCTAATACTTTTCATCGTCGCCTCTTTCCTCGTTGGATCGAACATGATCGCTCCGGCTCGCGTCATTGAGGTTCTCCGTGCTCCGGACGGATCTTTCGAGTCCACCATCATTAACGGCCAACGCGTCCCCCGCACGATTCTGGTGATCTTGGTCGGTTCCGCTCTAGGTGTGGCCGGAGCGCTCATGCAGGCCCTTACTCGCAACCCCCTGGCAGAGCCGGGCCTCCTCGGTGTCAACGCTGGGGCGTCGTTAAGCGTTGTGCTCTCGGTGGCCATCATCGGTGTGGCGGACATCCGGCTGTACGTCTGGTTCGCTTTCCTCGGCGCGGCGATTGCCACTGTGGCGGTGTATGTGCTCGGCGGTGGCGTACGTGCGGATGCTTCCACGGCAAAGCTCGCACTGGCGGGCGTGGCCATCTCCATGGCAGTGTCTTCGCTCGTGGACTTTGTCAACCTCTCCAACAAAGAGGTCTACAACGAGTTCCGCTTCTGGGCCGCTGGCTCGGTGGAGAATCGGGGGTATCCCGTGATGTACGCGGTCATCGGGTTCATCGCCCTGGGCCTCATACTCGCTGTCATCACTGCACCCGGACTCAACGCCATGGCACTCGGCGAGGAAGCGGCCCGCGGCCTGGGTGTGAACATCGCAAGGTTGCGCACGATAGTCATGGTTGCGCTCACCTTACTGGCGGGAGCGGCGACGGCGGCGGTCGGTCCCATCATGTTCATCGGTTTGGGGGTCCCGTACATCGCGCGCTTTTTCTGCGGGCCGGACCAGCGCTGGGTCATTCCCGTCTCAGCGCTCGTCGCCCCCACCGTGTTCCTCGGGGCCGACCTCCTTGCGCGCGTTGTGGTGTACCCACAGGAGATCCCGACGGGAGTGATCACCGCGATGATCGGAGCCCCCATCTTTATCGCCATCGCGCGGCAGCGCAGGATCGAGGCGCTATGAGGCACTACTCCTTTACACCGGGCAGCTTCCACGTGAGGGTCCCCCGCCGTGTTTTCTGGGTCAACCTTATTGCCGCCGGATCATGCCTGGTGTTCGGTCTGTTCGCGTTGACACTCGGCGATTACCCGCTGAGTGTGGGCGATGTTGTGCGCGCCATCACCGGGGAGCACGCGGATCCGCTGGCGCGCTACTTCGTCCAGGATTTGCGTGCCCCCCGTGTTCTTGCGGCTCTGCTCGTGGGCGCCGCTTTAGGTCTGTCCGGCGCGATTTTCCAGTCCATCACCAAGAACCCGCTGGGAAGCCCCGACCTCACCGGCTTTACCACCGGGGCAGCGACAGGAGCAGTCAGCGCCATCATCATTTTCCAGGCGACACCGGTTGGAGTCTCCCTCGGTGCGGTGGTCGGCGGGTTTGTCACCGGTGCACTCGTTTACTCGCTCTCTCGCTCCCGCGGTGTCACCGGTATTCGCTTCGTGCTCATCGGAGTGGGGGTCTCCTTCTTCCTTCGGGGTGTAAACAGCTTGCTGGTGGTGCGCACGTCGCTGGATAGAGCGCAACAGTCACAGTTGTGGCTCGCGGGGTCATTTAACGCTGTCGGCTGGAACAGTGTGGCAGCACTTGGTGCCGTTCTTGCCGTGAGTATCCCGGTCGGCGTGGCCCTGTCGCGGCCCATGGCTGTCATGATGACGTGCGACGAGCTCGCCACATCGCTGGGGGTTCCAGTGTCACACCGCCGCGCGCAACTCCTCGCCCTCGGCGTCATCCTCACCGCCGTTGCCGTGGCGGCGGCGGGCCCAATCTCTTTCGTGGCGCTTGCGGCACCGCAGATCGCCAAGTTTCTCGCGCGTGAATCAGTAACCAGCTTCGGATCCTCGGTACTGGTCGGTGCACTCCTCGTCCTCGTGTCTGACGTCGTTGCCCAGCGCATCATTGCTCCCGCCCAGCTGCCCGTGGGCGTGGTCACCGGGGTGATGGGCGGGTTTTACCTCATCGGGCTGCTCATCTACATGGGAAGGAAGCAGAAATGAGACAGAAAGCCACCGCCAGCCTGCAAGGTCGCGGGCTTCGGGCCGGTTACGGTAGTCGCGTCATTATTGAGCATGCCGAAGTGGCCATCCCTAACGGGGAATTCACCGTGATCGTCGGCCCCAACGCGTGTGGCAAATCAACCCTGCTGAAAACACTCGCGCGAGTCATCCCACCGCTGGCCGGCGAGGTCCTCCTCAATGAGCAACCCATTACCAGCATCAAGCCGAAGGCTGTCGCCCGACAGCTCAGCTTTCTCCCCCAGTCCCCCTTGACACCCGACGGCATCACGGTGAAGGATCTGGTGTCGCGCGGGCGCTACCCATACCAGGGGCTGCTCCGGCAGTGGTCCGATGGGGATGAGGTAGCCGTGGAGGAGGCGATGGCACGTGCCGGCGTCGCCGCTCTCTCCGAAAGGTTCGTCAGCGAGCTGTCCGGGGGCCAGCGCCAGCGCGTGTGGATCGCGCTCGTGTTAGCGCAGCAAACGCCGATCGTGCTTCTCGACGAACCCACAACATACCTGGACATCACGCACCAGGTGGAGGTGCTTGATCTGGCACGCAACATGCAGCGCAGCGGCCACACCGTCGTGGCAGTGCTGCATGATTTAACCCTCGCGTTCCGCTACGCCACGCATCTTCTGGTGATGAAGAAAGGCGAGATCGTCGCCGAGGGACCTGTGGCCGATGTGGTGACTCCGCAGCTGATTGAGCACGTCTACGGCCTGGCATGCACGATCATCACCGATCCGGAGACCGGGCGGCCGATCGTGGTGCCGAAGGAAACTGCCCGAACAGTTCAATGAGACGGGCCAGGAGGTCCCCATACCACCACGCGTAGTCGTGGCCGCCATCGGTGATGCGAAGCCGAGTGTCCCAGCCGCGTGCTCGCCACTGCAGATCTAGCTGGGCGACGTGCGCGACGCTGGTGCGTTCCTGCGCGCCGACGCTGAGGTACACGGGTACGTCCGTAACGGGTTTCACGGTGTCGCTGTACCGCGCAATCCAGTCGCGGGTGGTGGTACCCAAGCTTGCCGGGGTGAGGTTCTTGCCCGGTTCGAACCAGAGCGAAGGCGACTGCGCGATCACCGCATCAAACGCACTGGGGTGTACCAGGTGGGCGAACAGCGCGCTGATGCCCCCGAGACTCTGGCCCACAATGACGCGGGGAAGGCCACGGAGCATTGGGGCGCGGGTATAGACCCATTCGAGGAAGTCACCACAGATGTAGTGAATAAAATCCTCGTCGCAGCCCAGGGTGGATAGGCGGTCCGCCCTATCCGCATTGCCGATACCGATGATGGCTACCTCCGGACCACCCGCGAGTGCCGCGGGCAGATCGACGTCGCGGAACCAGCGCTCCCCGTCGAAAAGCACGACTAATGCGCTGGGGTGTTCCGGCAGGTGGAGCCAGACCGGTTTGTGCGCGAACGGTGCGGGTGCGGGCTGCTCGGTAATGTTCGAGCTCCCCGCGAGTTCAGGGACCGTGGGCGCAAGCGGTCCCGCGATGATGCTCATGCCCGAGCGCGGGCCACCGAGGGCGAAGTAGCCCGTGACGATTCCCGTCGCTTTCTGCGTCGGCGGCGGAGTGCTGTGTGGGACTGGGCCAGCGAACTCGGTAAAGCCGTAGCTGGCGCGCAGTGTCGGCGGAAGGTTAAGCGTCAACGCGAAGAGCCCGCCGCCGATGTTCTCCATGACACCGATTGCGAAGCGGTCCTTGTCTGTGACCCGGTTGATCCACAGGTGCACACCAACGTCCGGTTCGGCGCCGGGCACAAAGTGGAGAAAGGTCACGTCATTGGTCGCGTTATCCCAGAACGGGTACGACCCTGGGGAAATCTGCGCGACGAACGCGCGCAGATCCTCCGCAGAGGCGTTAGCCAAACTATCCTTCAGGTGCGTAGCTGTGCGCAGCGCGGCAGCCGGCGGGTTAGTCAACGTAGAGCTTCCCGCGGAACTCCGGGTGCATGAGGTTTTCCTTGCTCAAGACCTGGTTGAGCATGTCTTCGTCGAGAAGCCCGTGCTCAAGGACGAGCTCGCGGACACCGCGGCCGGTGGCTGCCGCCTCTTTGCCGATCATGTCGCCGTTGTGGTGGCCGATGAACGGGTTGAGGTAGGTCACGATGCCGATGGAGTTCGCAACGTAGCCTTCGCAGACTTCAGCGTTTGCGGTGATACCGTCGACGCACTTTTCGCGCAGGGTGACCGAGGCGTTGCACATGAGGTTAATCGATTCAAACAGGCTTTGAGCGATCACCGGCTCCATGACGTTGAGCTGAAGCTGCCCAGCCTCCGCAGCCATGGAGACGGTGGTGTCGTTGCCCAAAACCTTGAAACAGACCTGGTTGACAACCTCCGGGATGACCGGGTTGACCTTGGCCGGCATGATCGACGATCCTGCCTGGCGCTCAGGCAAGTTGATCTCATTGAGTCCAGCGCGCGGACCGGAGGACAGCAGGCGCAGGTCGTTGCAGATCTTGGACAGCTTCATGGCACCGCGCTTGATCGCCGAGTGGGCCATCACGTAGCTACCGGTGTCCGACGTTGCTTCGATCAGGTCCGGCGACGTCGTGATGTTCAGTCCCGTTACTTCACGCAGGGCGGCGGTGACCTGCTCACGGTAACCAGACGGCGTATTCACGCCGGTGCCGATTGCCGTCGCGCCAAGGTTGACTTCGAGTAGGTTCTCGGCAGCTTCGGAGAGGATGCGCTGCTCTTCAGCAAGGTTCGAGGCAAACGCGGTGAATTCCGCACCAAGCGTCATCGGCACGGCGTCTTGCAGCTGGGTGCGCCCCATCTTCAAGATGTCGTTGAACTCGTCGCCCTTCGCGCGGAACGACTTCTGCAGCTCGTCTAATTCGTCCAGCAGGCGCTGGAATGCGTAGTACAGGCCCAGGTGGAAACCAGTCGGGTACGCGTCGTTCGTGGATTGGGACATGTTCACGTCATCATTGGGGTTGATCACGTCATAGCGGCCCTTTTCCAAGCCGAGGTGCTCCAGCGCAAGGTTGGCAACGACCTCATTCGTGTTCATGTTCACGGACGTTCCCGCGCCACCCTGGAAGGCGTCGGTTGGGAACTGGTCCATGCACCTGCCGTCGAAAAGAATCTGGTCGCACGCGACGATGATCGCATCAGCCTTGTCTTTCGGCAGCGTGTGCAGGCGACGGTTGGCCATCGCCGTGGCTTTCTTGACTTGCACCATGCCGCGGACGAAATCCGGGAAATCTCCAATCGTTGTGTTGGAAATTCTAAAGTTATCCATCGCGCGCACGGTGTGCACGCCGTAGTACAGGTGGTCTGGAACTTCAACGGTGCCTAGCAGGTCTTCTTCGATACGGTAAGACATACGTGAATATTTTAGAGCCTAAATGCGAGCGATACGCAGTTCAGAGGCCAAAATCGCTTCGGCGCCGACAGCGGAGAGGTCATCCATGACTTGGTTCGCGGTAGTGCGCGGAACCATCGCGCGGACGGCTACCCACCCGTCGTCGGAAAGCGGAGAAAGCGTGGGGCTGGACAGACCCGGGGTGATGGCGATCGCCGCGTCGAGGTTGTCGCGAGAAATGTTGTAGTCGAGCATGAGGTAGTTGTGCGCGTTCAAAATACCGCGGATGCGCGAGAGCACGACCTCATCGGCGTCCGTGAGCTCACGCCCAGCACGCTTAACGACGACAGCTTCGCTTGTCACGATCGGGTCCCCAAAGGGGGCGAGTCCTTGCTGGCGCAGGGTTGCGCCGGTGGAGACCACATCCGCGATCGCGTCGGCGACACCGAGCTTGATGGCGATTTCAACCGCACCGTCGAGGCGGATGACGTCTGCCGTAATGCCGCGCTCAGCCAAGTAATCAATCACCAGGTGCGGGTACGACGTGGCTAGGCGCTTGCCGTCAAGATCGTCGACGGTCCAGGTTTCTTCCGTTGGAGCTGCGAAGCGGAAGGTGGAACCGCCGAAGCCAAGCTCAAGGACCTCTTCGACATCTGCGCGGGAATCCCGGGCGAGGTCGCGGCCGGTGATGCCCAAGTCCAGGTGGCCGCCGGCGACGTAGATGGCAATGTCCTTCGGGCGAAGGAAGAAGAACTCCACGCCGTTTGCTTCATCGACGATGTTGAGGGCTTTGGTGATGCCGCGGCCTTTGTAGCCAGCTTCCTTCAACACCCGGATGGCTGCTTCCGACAGGGAGCCTTTATTGGGGACGGCAATTTTGATCATTGTGGGCTCTCCCTAGAGGTACTTGTACACATCATCGGGGCTGATGCCGCGGGCCACCATCATGACCTGCGTCCAGTAGAACAACTGGCTGATCTCCTCAGCGAGCTCCTCGTCCGACTGGTACTCAGCGGCGATCCAGACTTCGCCGGCTTCCTCGATGATCTTCTTCCCGATGGCGTGCGGGCCTTTGTCCAGGGCGGCAACCGTGCCGGACCCTTCCGGGCGCGACTGGGCTTTCTCTGTCAACTCGGCAAACAGCTCATCGAAGTTTTTCACGCGGATTACTCTAATGCATTCGTTCTAGCTCGACTCACGCGGTGCCGCCGGCGTCATTGACGGCAAACCAGGACGCAACGTCGCTGGCCGTGGCTCCCACGAATCGATTGGGGTCGAAGCGCACGACTCCGTCGGGGACGTTCTCCGCCAAGCCGAGCACACGGCAGCCTGCGGCAGCAGCAGCGCTCATGCCCGCCCAGGAGTCTTCAAAAACGAGGCAGTCGGCGGGATCTTCCCCGGCCATGGCGGCGGCGGTGAGGTACATTTCCGGGTCCGGCTTGGGGTTTGAGACTTCATCACCAGTAACGGAACCGACGAAGAATTCGCGGCCAACGGCGTCTATGCACTTGTCGGCCAGGATGCGCTCGGTGTTCGTGGTGACGTACATCGGCATGTCTTCGGCCTTGAGAGATTCAAGGAGGTCTCGCACACCCGGGTTGGGTTCCAACGGGCCGGAGAGCAGCTCAAACATGCGCTCGTACATCCACGCCTTGTAGCGCTCATAGTCGCCGTCTTGAAGCTCGACGCCAGCCCACTCCGCGCAGGTATTCAGCGTGTTCGTGAAACTCCCGCCCACCGTGGACTCGCGCAGCTCAGGCGTGAGCCTGCGGCCGAGCATCTCGGATAGCTCATAGGTAGCAATGCCCCAGATCGGCTCGGTGTCCAGCATCGTGCCGTCCATGTCCCAAAAGACGGCGTGAGGGCGTACAACCACTTAGTCCAGCTCCGGAAGGTTATTCAGCGCCTCATCATCCGCACCGGTCGATGCCGCTGCGCGGTAAGCCAGATCCTGGAGGTCAGCCTTCTCCTCCGGCTCTAACACTGCGTCCGCGTGCTGGGCGTTGAATTCGTTGAGGTTGTTAAAAAACGGTTCCACAACGGAGTTCAGTCGTTCCGAATCCGGGTCGTCCTCGATGAAGTCAAGGGCATCGAGGAACATCTCGATGAGCTTTTTCAGATCGGGCAGAACCGCGGGGTCAAACGGTTCCTCCCATAGGTCCTTATCGCTTTCTTGCAGGTACGAGCCAGTTGCAAAAGTGGTCAGGTCGTCGATGAATTCATCGACATCTGCTTGAAACTCATCGCGGATGGTCATGGACGCCATTGTGGCCTAGGTTTAGTCAATTCGCACGCCGAGAAGCCCATCGAGTGCCGTCGCGATCATGCCGGAGTGGTCGCCTGGGGCATCGTCGATAAGCGCGAGTGCCCTCTTCGTGTCCAAGTCATCGGCGAGCGACGCACGCAGCGTATCGACGATCCCTTCGGCCTCATCGCGCGAAATTTCCCGCGCAAGGTTCTCACGCCAGCGGTCAAGGCGAGTAACGGCGTGGTCAATGAGCGCGTAAGAGAAGTCGCGGTCGGTGCGGTAGTGGCCGTCGAAAACCGCCAGGCGAATGGCGCTCGGCGCATAGCCCGCGTCCAAGAGCTTGTGGACGAAAACGAGGTTGCCTAAGGACTTCGACATTTTCGTGCCGTCAAGCCCGATCATCCCGGTGTGGACGTAGTGCCCAGCCATCCGCGGCACGTCAAACGCAGCTTCCGCGTGGGCGGCAGAGAACTCGTGGTGCGGGAAAATGAGGTCGCTTCCGCCGCCTTGGATAGCAAACTGGGGGCCCAAGCGCCGCGTCGCGATCGCCGAACATTCGATGTGCCAACCGGGACGACCCAAGCCAAACGGGGACTCCCAGGCGGGCTCCCCCTCGCGGTGTCCACGCCACAGCAACGCGTCAAGCGGATCCCTCTTGCCCTCGCGCTGGGGATCGCCACCGCGCTCGGCGAAGAACTCCTCCATTGTCGCGCGGTCATAGTTGGACTCGTACCCGAACTGCTGAGTGGCGGTAATCGGCGCATAAATGTCGCCGTGATCCACCTGGTAGGCCGCCCCTTTGTGAAGCAGCACCTCAACCATCTCGGTGACTTCTTCAATCGAATCCATCGCCCCGATGTAGTCACGCGGTGGCAGCACGGACAGCGCTTCCATGTCGCTGCGGAAGAGATCAATCTGGCTGGTGCCCAGATCGCGCCAATCCACCCCGTCGCGCTCGGCGCGCTCAAACAAGGGATCATCCACATCCGTGATGTTCTGCACGTAGTGGACCCGGTGGCCGTTTGCCAAAAGTTGGCGGTAGATCAGGTCAAACGTGAGGTACGTCGCGGCGTGGCCCAGGTGCGTTGAGTCGTAGGGAGTGATGCCGCACACGTACATACCTACTTCGTCGCCGCTGGTAGTGACGGGCTTGAGTGACTGATCCGCTGTATCAAACAGGGTCAGTGGCACTGGCGTGCCGGCCACGGCGGGAACGGATAGAGCGGGCCAAGAATGCATGGGATTCACCTTACAACCAGGCCCGCGGTGAGCGGGGCGCAGCTAATCTAATCCGTGTGAAACTAGGTAGGCCTGCACTCTTCCTTTCGGCTCTTGCGCTGCTGCCCGTCGCCGCCCCTGCCCACGCCGATGAGCCGGCGGCAACGTGTCCGGCGGTGGACATCGTGTCTGTGGTGGGATCCTTCCACTCCGTGTCCAATGATGACCCGGAAGAAATCCGCGGCGTGAACGCCGGGCGCAACTTCGCGTACGAAATGGTGGAGCGTTACCCCGGGAAGGTCACCGCATGGCAGGTCCCCTACCCGTCCACCGTGACCATCATGGGGTCCTCCCTGCACTCGCGGAAGGGCGACGGACCGGAGCGCGGACTGCCTTATGGCGCATCGGTCAAGGAGGGTGTGAAAAACGGCACCGCGCACATGTCGGAACTGGCTGCGCGCTGCCCCTCGACAAAGTTCATCCTGGACGGTTATTCCCAAGGCGCGACCGTAGCCGGGGATATCGTCGCCGCCGTGGGCCAGGGGGAGGTCCCCGGTGTGACGCCCGAGAAGATCCTCGCCGCGTACCTCATCGCCGATCCCGGCCGGTCTGCGCTGACCGGGCAAACGGTCGCGCTGCGTGGCGGGGCCGAGGGCCAGCGCTTGGCAACCGGGGAAATTCTGGTGACGCTCGACCAGGGCGCGCCACCTGCCCATTACGTGGGCGCGACAGGGCCGCGTTTCGACGGGGCGTTTTCGCCTTTCGACGACCGAGTGTTGACGTTCTGCGGACCCAAGGACCCCGCGTGCTCGACTGCTCCCGGCCGATTGCCCAACCAGGTGGCCCAGGTGATGAATGAGTGGCGCGATGCCCCCGACCACCAGGCTGCGGTTGCCGCGGGACTGAAAGATCCAAAGGTGGTGGGCGTGCTGTTGCTCATCGCTGTGCCGGTGGTGTTTTTCGCCCTATTAGGGATCTTTGCTCCGATCCCCGGTGTCGTTGAATCCGCCTCTCAGATCTCCGGGCTCAATCCTGGCCAGCAGGCGGCGCTGCGTGCCTTGGCAGCAGAGCTTCGCACCATTGGAGACCTAGCCCACCGCTTCAACCAAAATCAGTCCCTGGTGGGAGCGCAAGAGCTTCCTGCCTTAGCCGAGGACGTAGACAAGCTCTCCACCGACAGCGGCAGTTCCACGTCTTCACGCATTACCAGCGCAGCGCTATCGCAGTTTGTGAAGGCCCTGAACCACCTGCATTACTTCACCGACTTCCGGCTGGAGAACCCTCAAAACAGCGCAGAGGAGTCGTCGTTAAGGCCGCTGAAGAGCGTGTACGACCACAACGCGTACCGCGTCGGCGGCACGGTGGTGGACACCTGGATCCGGGACGACATGGATGCGCGCATTAGGCAGACATAACGCCTGTGCCCAACAGCACCAACACTACGATGCCGAGCGGGATGCGGTAGGCCGCGAACCAGGCAAATGAGTGATTGGCCACGAACTTGAGCAGCCAGGCGATGGAAATGTAACCAAGGACAAAGCCAATCCCGGCGCCCACGAACAGTTGCAGGCCTGTAGCCGCCTGGCCGGCCTGCGGTGCGAAAGCATCGGGCAAGGAGAACAATCCTGAGGCCAGCACCGCGGGGATGGCAAGCAGGAAGCTGAAGCGCGTGGCCACTTCGCGGTCGAGGTTGCGGAACAACCCGCCTGAAATCGTTCCACCAGAGCGCGAGACGCCGGGGATCAACGCCAAGCATTGCCACAGGCCCATGACGATGGCGTCGGTCATGTTCAAGTCCTTTTGGGTGCGTTCTTTCTTCCCCCACCGCTCCGCGGCGATGAAGACGAAGGAGAACACAATGAGAACAGTCGCGGTGACCCACAGGTTGCGGAAGTTGTCCCGAATCAGGTCTTTGAGCAACACGCCAGCCACACCAACCGGGATGGTTCCCACGATGACCATCCACCCCATTCGGTAGTCATCGCCGCGCTTGTCAGGGTTTGCCAGACCCGCGAACCAGGCCAGCATGATCCGCCAGATGTCGCGCGCGAAGAAAACAAGCACGGCGAGCTCAGTTCCCAGCTGGATCACCGCCGTGAAACTCGCGCCCGCATCTTCGCCCCAGAACAACTCGGAGACGATGCGCAGGTGGCCAGAGGAGGACACGGGCAAAAACTCGGTGAGCCCCTGAACAATCGATAGAACGATCACCTGGGCCCAGGACATTTGAGATACGACTTCAGTCACTCGCCACACTGTAGTCCGGTTGACGGTTGATAATGTTGAACCCGTGCGTGTCTCAAAGCTATTCGTTCCCGTACTGGTAGCAGGGTTTGTTCTTACCGGTTGCCAACAAAGCCCCGATCAACCCGGTGATCAGCCTTCCCAATCTGAGACTCTGGGGATGGGTAACGCGGAGCCAGCGGACTCCCCTCCCGCCTCTGCTCCTGATGGCGAGGTAGTGGAGTTTGCGGCCGTCACCGACATGGAGCTGACCCGTGATGTTCTGGGCGTCGTCAGCGAAGGTTCCGTGAAGATCGGTTCCTTGGAGGACATCCGCAACGGCTCGGGCGCGAGCTATGAGTATGGCTCCGCGTGCGGTGATCTCACTGCCAACGCGGGCAAGTTCGTCGGCGTGTGCAACGGCACGGTGCGGGTCTTTGATGAGAAGTCAGAGACCTCCTTCACGCCGAAAGAGCCGGTCACCGTCGCCGCGATGCTTAGCGACGGCCGGGTAATCGCGGGCAGCTCGCAGACCGAGAAGGTGTGGATCTACCCTGCTGACGCCAGCGGGGAGGCGAAACCGGAGAAGTCCTTCCCCGTGGCCCGACCGAGTGATTTCGTCGTCGCTGGCGAGTTGCCGCAAGGATGGAAGTACGCCGGTAAAGAGGGCGGCGACGCTGTTGTTCGTGTGAACCGCTTTGATACGACGATTCAGGATCTCCAGCCTGCCGACGCCCGTCAGGGCGGCACGCTGCGGGTCGGTCTTGGCGTTGGGCAGGTAGCAGCCGGGCGCGAAGGGCTGGTTCTCGCCTCCGACACCACCGGCAATCAGCTCTTTGTGTACACCACGGACGAAGTGATCCGCCTCCACCAAACGGTGCCGACGCAGGATAGCCCGTTTGCCGTTGCCTGGGACAACTCGAAGTCTTTGGCGTGGGCTGCGTCGACTGCCACGAACACGGCGGCTGGCTACGACCTGTCTCACGGCGTGCCGAGGGCTACGTCATCCATTGCAACCGTGGCGAACGCCCGAAACATGGTGATTTTAGATGATGGCACAATCGTGGTGGCGTCTTTTAGCGGCGATGGCCTGCAGATCATCGCCCCTGACCAGGTGCACACCAGCAGCAAGGAGAAATAAATGGGCCTCTACGATTCCGCATTGAAGCTCATGTTCCTGCTCCCGCCGGAGCGCATCCACGGGATCATCAGCGGTGCGCTGCAAGCTTTAAACGCTGTGCCCCCGGCTCACCGCGCAATGGAGAAGGTTGTGCGCGTGCATGACCCAGTGCTGTCCCAAGAACTCTTTGGTGTCCGATTCCCCGCGCCCCTTGGCCTTGCCGCGGGGTTTGATAAGAACGCCTCTGAGCTTGACGCGTGGGGCGCGGTCGGCTTCGGGTACGTGGAGGCTGGCACGGTAACGCCACGTCCTCAGCCGGGTAACCCAGCTCCGCGCTTGTTCCGCCTTCCTGCAGACAAGGCGATCGTCAACCGCATGGGTTTCAACAACGAGGGTGCGCTCGCCGCGGCGCGCAACTTGGAGCGCCGCAGGTCCACCGACGTCGTGGGCATCAACATCGGGAAGAACAAGACCGCTACCGACGCCGTTGCGGATTACCGCAACGGAGCGTCGTTACTTGGCCCGCTGGCTGATTACGTGGTGGTCAACGTCTCCTCGCCCAACACCCCAGGTTTGCGGGACCTGCAGGCGGTGTCTGAACTTCGTCCGATTCTTGGTGCGGTGGTCGCAGCCACCGACACTCCGGTCCTGGTGAAAATCGCGCCGGACTTGAGCGACGAAGACATTCTCCGGGTCGCAGACCTGGCAATAGAGCTCGGCCTCGCCGGGATCGTGGCCACGAACACGACGATCGCACGCGAAGGGCTGAAAACCCCCGCCGCTGAGGTTGAAGCCCTGGGCGCGGGTGGTCTTTCCGGGGCGCCCCTGGCCGATCGCTCGTTGGAGGTGCTGAAGCTCCTGCGGGCGCATGTCGGTGACCAATTGGTTCTCGTGAGCGTGGGCGGCATTTCTACGCCTCAGCAGGCGTGGGAGCGTATTACCGCTGGCGCTAGCCTGCTCCAGGGCTACACGCCGTTCATCTACGGCGGCCTGGGTTGGATCCGCGACATCCACAAAGGGATCGCCGCCCAGATCAAAGCCCACGGCCTGAGCTCGATCACTGAGGCGGTGGGCAGCGGGTACCCCTGGAAGGACTAGCTGTTCTCGTACCAGCCCCACACGATCGCGCGGCCAATCGCGTGGAAATAGAGGTTGAATCCTAACTGGGTGGGGCAATGCGTTCGCCGTCGACAATGTCGGTCGAGCTGAGCTCAAATGACGGCAGATCCTTCAGGGGCGCGTAAGGATCCGGACCCGGGAAACGTGAATCATCGTATGAAGCAGTCATTCCTTCCGTTCTACCCGATCAACAGGGGATTTGGTACGTAGCCAAGTTGGGCCTATAGTTATCCGAGTGCCCAGCCGAACTGGCTGGAAAACACCCAAAGCCCGGGTGGCGGAATGGCAGACGCGCTAGCTTGAGGTGCTAGTGTCCTATTAACGGACGTGGGGGTTCAAGTCCCCCCTCGGGCACAAACACCGGCCCTTTCACGGGCCGGTTTTTTACGTAAGGCAGGAGCTCAATCGTGCGAGGAACGTCATCGCGCAAAGTAGTGCTGCTCTTAGTCGCCGTGTGTCTTTTCGTCGCGGCGTGGATCTTTCTTGACGTCCCTCCCCTGTCAGTGCTTCGCGAGTGGTCGGATCAAACGGGGCCGTGGTTTCCGGTGGTGTTTTGGTTGCTCTACGTCCTCATTACCCAGTTCCCAATCCCCCGGACAGTCATGACGGTTTCAGCGGGAATCCTCTTCGGTTCAGTCCAAGGAATCCTGCTCGCCTTAACGGCCACGACGGTCGCCGCGGTCATATCGCTTGTCCTGGTTCGCTATCTTCTGCGCGACTGGGTGGAACCGCGGTTGACGCACCCGATCGTTGAGTCGATCAACCAGCGCCTTGAAGCACGCGGCTGGCTCGCCGTGCTGAGCTTGCGCATGATTGCAGGCGTGCCGTTTTCCATCATGAACTACGCCGCCGCGCTTACGCGAGTGCGCGTCATTCCCTTCGCCGTGGCCACCCTGATCGGTTCCGCGCCAGGCACCATCCTGGTGACCATTTTCGGGGACACGCTTACCGGGGACGCCGATCCGGTGTTCATCGCCGCGATGGCGGTGCTCGCTGTCCTTGGAATCGTCGGGCTGGTCATTGACGCCCGTATGCCTGTCGGTCAAGGTTCTGGCGTAGACACAGACTAAACTTCGCTGCATGATAGCCGCCCATGCCCGCTACCGAGGCCGCGAAAAACGCCGCGCCGCATACGTCTCCGATTCGGCTGCGGCGCTTGCAACCCTGCCTGGCGTGCACGAGTTTGAGGCAGTTGGCGTCGAGGACATTCGCACGCTTGTCGACGACGCGGATGCCGCGTGCACAGTAGTCATGGCCCTGCTTTCCGACGGCGGGTGGGCCGTCGGCATCGGCATCGGTGACACGGCATCCGTTTTGGGCACCGCGAGCAGCGCGGCCGGAACCAAAGCGGGATCGGTCGGCGTACGCATCTTCCCAGCGATTCCCGACAGCACCTTAGAGGCGGATATCACCGCCGCGTTCGCGCTCATGGCCTACGTATTAAGCAAGCGCACCATCGAAGGGCGCGAGGCCACGTCGTTGGTGCGCTCAGGTCTGAATCAGAACGAGGCCGCGAAGGAGTTGGGGATCTCCAAACAGGCGATGAGCCAGCGGTTGGCAGCCGCGGGCTGGGGCGCGGAGCAAGCCGGCTGGCAGCTCGCCTATAACCTCATCACCCAGGCTGATTCCCCCACTGGTTCTGCATAGGCTGTTCGAAATCCTCGGCCGGGCGAACCCTGCTCGTTAGTGCAGCCTGCTCGCCCCCGAAAGGCTGCCCTTGCGCGGGTTCCGGTGTGCGCGGTTTCGGCGCGGTGACCTCCGATTCCAGCGGGGAATCGACCGGCTTGTTAGCAACGGCGCGTGCTTCGGCAACGGCCTTAGCGATCTCCGGGTTGTTGGACGCCTCGAACCACCGATCCGTATCGTCTTGCTCGGCGAGCTTACGCGTCTCATCGTCGACACCCGTGGGCTCGTAGCGGAAGACGCCATCGTCGTCCTTCTTGGCGTAGGCCTTGGCGAAGTCCTCCAGGGAGTTGCCAAACTGCGACGGGATCATCCACATCGTCGAGCCGTTGCCCTCTGCGATCTTCGGCAGCTTGTCCAGGTACTGGTACGCGAGCAACTCCGGTGTAACGCCGGACGTCTTGATCGCGGCGTTGACCTTCTGAATCGCCCGGGCCTCACCCTGTGCCTCGAGGAATTTCGCGGCGCGCTCACCCTCTGCTCGCAGGATCGTTGCCTGGCGCTCAGCCTCAGCGGCAAGAATTGCCGCGTGCTTCTCACCCTCAGCGGAGAGAATGCGCGCCTGCTTCTCACCCTCAGCGGTCTTAATGTCAGACTCGCGGCGACCCTCTGCCGTAAGAATCATCGCGCGCTTCTCACGATCCGCCTTCATCTGCATCTCCATCGACTGCTGGATCGACGGTGGCGGATCAATCGCCTTCAGCTCAACACGGCTAATACGCAGGCCCCACTTCGCGGTGGCGGAATCCAGCTCGCCGCGCAGGCGACGGTTGATCGTCTCACGGGAGGTCAGTGTCTCTTCCAGCGTCATGCCGCCCACGACGTCACGCAGCGTAGCCACGGAGATTTGCTCCACACCCACGATGTAGTTGTCCACGCCGTAGATTGCGCGAGCCGGATCGTTGACCTGGAAGGTGACCACCGTGTCAATCGCCACGGTCAAGTTGTCCTGGGTAATAACTGCCTGCGGCGGGAAAGACACCACGCGCTCACGCGTATCGACGCGCTCACGCACTCGGTCAACAAAGGGAACCAGGAACGTAATACCACCGGAGACGGTGCGGGTATAGCGGCCCAGCCGCTCGATTACAGCCGCTTCACCCTCGGGGATCAAGGCGATGGACTTGAACACCACCACAATGATCAGGAGGATAAGGACACCAAGGAAAATTGCCATCTTCTATCTTTCTGTTAGTCCTGCCATACAACCGCTGTTGGACCATCAATGTCCGACACCGTTACGAATTCACCTTCGCGTATAACCTGGCCGGGGTCAAGGGCACGGGCCGACCAAATAGAGCCGTCAAGCTTAATCTGCCCCCCGGTGGGCGTGATGTCTTCCAGCACGATTGCCCGGGTACCCACCAGCGCCTTCGTCGACGTATCCAATGCAGCGGGCTTATGAAAGTGCCGGTGAAGGTAAGGGCGCACGAAGAAGAGCATGGCTGCCGACGAAAGACCAAAGACCGCGACTTCAATTCCAGGGTGAAGTCCCCCGCCAGCCCACGTCACCCCAGCTGTTATGAACGCGGCTGAGGCCAGCATCAGCAGGGTGAATTCTCCGACGGCTAGTTCCAAGACCGCGAGAATCATCGCGGCGATAGCCCACACTAAAGGTCCCACAGCGACAACACTACAGTTTGGCCCCGACAATCTGGCCGACTACGCGTCGTGCTTGCTCAAATCTGGGTTGGTCACAAAGTCGACGAGGCGCTCAACTGCACCAATCAGCGTGTGGTCAAGGTCGCGGAATGTGTTCACGGAGTTATACACACGGTTCCAGCCGTCCCGCGGATCGGCCCACCCCAGCCGGCGGCAGACACCGGTTTTCCAGTCCTCGCCGCGCGGCACGTCGGGCCACGCGCGTATCCCCACCGATTCTGGTTTCACCGCCGCCCAAATATCCACGTACGGGTGGCCGGTGACCAAAACGTGGGCCCCGACGTTTTCCACCAAGCGGGATTCTTTCGTTCCCTCGATCAGGTGATCCGCCAGCACGCCAACGCGTTTGCCCGGACCCGGCTGAAACTGCCTCAACCGCGCAGGAAGGTTGTCTAAGCCCTCGAGGAACTCGACGGCGATTCCTTCCACCGCCAAATCGTGGCCCCACACCTTCTGGACAATTGCGGCATCGTGGATCCCCTCGACCCAGATGCGGGACGGCAGCGCGACCCGGGGCGCGGCGTTTTCAACGCGGCGTGAACCTGAGTTGGAGTGGCGTTGCGTGACCTGTGTTAAAGGTTTCGGCCGGATTAGGGTCGAACGGATGCCGTCGATAAGAAATGCTCCTGGCAGCAACTTGAACAGCCGTTGCGTGCCGTACCGATCTTCCAGGCGAACGAATTCCCCGTCGTAGGTGCGCTCAAAGCCCACCACCGCGCCCACGAAATCATCGCCGAAGACTTCGGCGACAATCTCGTCGGTTCCTTCGACCTCTGGGTAACTGCGGGGCTGGGTGCGGGCGTGACCTTTGAAGATATCGCCGGCGTAAGGATCTCTGCTCATAGCGCGCAACAGTCTATTAGCTAGACTGCTCCAAATGATCTCACGCCACGAGGTATATTCCCCCCTCCAGAACACCGCGGTATGGCTCGCCGCATGGCTGTACGGCGCCGAGCCGACAGACACGGTCGTGGATGCGTTGCGTGAACTGGGCGGGAGACATTCCTGGGCGGAAACGACGGGCGTTGAGTTGCTGCGTGAAGTGCGTGCCGCGACGGAGCTGAACTCCGCTGGCCCGGCCGTTCGCCTGATTCTTTCCGGCCCGGGGCAGCCCCCGGCATTGCCGCCCGGGTCCGACGCCGCCGCGGCGATGGGCGATTCAGGAGCCATCGTCCTGCGCGGTCAGAGCGTTTCCCACATTCTGGTGCCCGACTACACGCCGGATAGCGGCACGTCGTGGCGGTGGTTCGAAGAAACGGAGCGGCTCCCCGAGCCTGAATGGCTCAGCCCAGGAGAAGCAGACGCACGCTTATCGACGGCGGCGACAAGCGCCGCAACAATCATCGCCGCGACCGACGGGACCAACGCTAACGTCGCCGACCCGCGCCTGATGGTGGGCACACTTGCAGATTTTTACGACACGCCCGGCCTGCCAATGGGCGTGTCACCGCGAGCGGCCAAACTGTTCGCCCGGGCGGATAACGTCGCCGCCATTGTGGAAACCGTGACCGATCGACTCAACGACCACAGCTTCGACCCGCAGCTGCTTGGTTTATGGCGCCACATCCGCAGCGCCCGCATGGCCGGCGTTGCCGACGCCGTGATCAACTACGCCCGTGGTGGCTAACGAGGGCGCAGCAATCGTCCTTGCACGGTGCGCCGTCGACAGTGCAGCCTTGCACCGTGATCGTCGACAACGTTTCAGGAGCAGTCTGTTCAGCGGCGGCGTCGAGTAGCTCGAGGACGAGCCCAGAGAACTTCGGATCAAGGCCCACCGTTGGTGTGCGGGTGAGCTTCATGCCGTGCTCATCGCAGGTTTCCTGCAGCTCCGTGTCAAGGTCCCACACGACCTCCATGTGGTCGGTGATGAAGCCGATGGGAACGCAAATGACGTGCTTCACGCCCTGGTCGGCGAGCTCTTCCGAACGGTCACACACATCGGGCTCGAGCCATGGGGTGGCCGGGTTACCGGAGCGCGACTGCCAGACAATCTCATAGTCGCCCACCCCGGCCTTTTCCGCCACGAGGCGCGACGCCTCTTCCACCTGACGGGAGTAGAGGTTGGAATCGTTCGCGCCGCCTGCTGCATCATCAGCTGCGTTGGGCACCGAGTGCGCGCTGAAGAGCACCCTCGTGGAACCCTGATCCGCCGCGTCCCACGCTTCTTTCAGCGGTGCAGCCACCAGATCAATGAACGTGGGGTGACCGTAGAACTGCCAGAGCTTGGTGAACGTCATCTCCGGGTGCTGCTCTTTAAGCGCCGCAATGTCTTCGTCGTACTGGCGGCACGCGGAGTAACCACCCCATGCCGAGGTAGCGAAAACCGCGATGTTGGTGTGACCGTCCGCCGCGAGCTGATCAGCCGCCTCTGCCGCGAACGGGTGCCAGTTCCGGTTACCGAAGTACACCGGAAGTTCCTCCCCGCGGGTTGCGATCTCGGCTTCGAGGTTTTTGATGATCACGCGGTTTTGCTCGTTCAACGGGCTGACCCCGCCGAAGTGGAAGTAGTGCTCACCGACCTCCGCGAGCCGCTCACGCGGGATTCCGCGTCCGCGCGTCACATTCTCTAGAAAAGGAATAACCTCGTCCTCCCCCTCGGGGCCGCCGAAGGAAAGAACGAGGAGAGCGTCAAAAGAGTGTAAGGACATACCTCACGATTTTAAATGAGGCGAACAGCTTCCGGTGCCAATCCCGAGTAGCGCACTTTCGTCTTCTGAACAGTTTGCCCCGATTGGGGGGCTTCCAACATCATGCCGTCGCCCAAGTAGATAGCCACGTGCTGGTTACCGCCCGGACCCCAGAACAGAAGGTCGCCGCGCTGCGCCTCTGCCACCGGAACCTTGGTTCCACGCTGGTACTGGTAACCCGTGTAGTGCGGCAGGTCGACGCCCGCACCCGCGTATGCGTAGAGAACTAGACCGGAGCAGTCGAAGCCGGTCTTGTTGTAGTCACCGTGGCGGTCTGCGACACCACCGTCGCGAATGCCCTTGGTCGGGCCGTTCGCGTCTCCGCCGCCCCACGCATACGGGACACCAATCTGGGACTCTGCACGAGCGATTACTGCTTCGATCTGCTCATCACGGCTGGCGTTGGAGACATCCTTACGGGTTTCCTGCGTGACCTGCGCGGCATTCTTCACCTCCGGCATGACCGCGTCAGCCTCTGTCTTCTCCGCCGGGGTCGCGGCCGATGCAATCGACTGCGTGTCGTTGCCTTGCTCAGCCCCTTCGGTGTACGGATTCTCCCGAGTCTGGTGCTCCGGCTGCGACTGGCCCACAACCGCCGCGATGGCATCCGTCGCCGCCTTCTGCGCCTCCGGGTCCTTTGCAATCTCCCCCAAAGTGGACAGCAGATCAGCTGGCGTCTGTTCCGGAGCCTGTTCCGGTGCTTCAGATGGCGTTTCAGACGGTGTCTCAGCTGACGCCTCATCGACAGCGGGCTGGGTAGCTTCAGCGACACCCGCATCAGTTGCGGTGGCCTCAGCTGCGCTGGCGTCCGGGGCTTCGGCGGGCTGCGCGGGCGCTTCCGGCGCTGCCGGGGCTTCCGGCGCCTGCGGGACCTGTGGTCCTACGACAGGCGCAGGCTCTTCAGTCTGCTCCTGCGGGGTATCCGCCGGCGCTGTGCCTTCATCCGGCGTTGCTTCTACGGCCGGGACGTCCTCTGCTTGTGCTGCTGGGGACGCGGCCGGGTCCTGGGCTGCCTCAACGGCTTGCTGTACCTGAGGCGGATTGTTGACCGCGAGTGCTTCCGCTGCTGCCGGACGCTCCTCCTGGAGCTCCAGCTGTGCGGCGGCAAGCTCGTCCATAGCTGCGTCACGCTGGTCGAGCTGGCTGGATAGCTCAGCGACAGTGGCGTCGAGCGCGACCTGAGCCTCAACCTGGGCCGCTTCGGCCTGCACTGCGCGTTCATCCGCTAGTCGCGTCGTGTGACGCAACATGGATTCTTCGTTGGCAGCTTCGGTGCGCGCGGTCTCCAAACGCTCAATCGCGTCCTGTTTGTCCTTCGCCTGCTGACGCAGGTAGCGCTGCTTCTCCAACGCCTTGTCGCGGGCGTCAGCACCGCTGACGATGGACAGCGGGTTGTCAGCGCCTGAAGCGCGAAGCGCGTGGCGGGATATGTCGCCCAGCTCGCGCTTGTAACGGTCAATGTCGCTTTGGGTCTGCTCCAAGCGTTTGCGGGCCTCCGTCGCGCCTTGCCGAGCCTGCTCGGCGTACGCCTGCGCGTCGTGCAGATCGACGTAGGCCTTGTTGACCTCCTCGCTCAAAGCACCGATCTGCAGATCGAGAGAGTGAAGCGTTGCCTGCTGGGAGGTGATCTGGTTAATGAGTCCCGAAACCCGATCCTGAGCACTCACTGTTGCAGGACCAAAAAGATGTGCGGAACCGAAAACGGATAAGCCGGTGACGAATGCGGCAATGCGCACACGCCGAGCACGATAAGCCACGAGGGCACTCCTCACGCCCCATTGAGCGGTTCAAGGCATGGCAAAGCCAGCCCCGTACCGCAGTACGTCAACGCTTAACGCTTGACTAATGGGCAGTCGAATGAACATGGACGCGAGCTCACGCGCCGCAATGATCTCGAGCGATCTGCCCTGTTTCGCCACTTGGCGTGCTTCCCCACATGCCTGAAATGAAACAGTTGCGATTACTTGATGTCACTGTGACTCATGAGCCAACAGTGAAACCATAGGACACTTAACCCGTCTGGTACACAACCTTTACCAACTTTCACATTGGTAAAGGAAAATAACATGACTGTAGTTACTTAGTGGCCTGCATCTTCGTCGGACGGCCGGGTGCGTGTGAGTCTGGTCACACCCGAAGTCAGGGCTGTAGCAATGACTATCGTGAGCATCGCGAAAAGCGTTACTCCCCCAGCCACAATCCACTCCGACCCGTGGATTTCAGCGGCTTCAGCAGTACTGCCAAAGACGCGGACTCCGTTAACGAAGTCCCACTCCTTATTCATCTCATGCCTGCCAGCTTCAATCTGCGCCCGAGTCAGATTCGTGCTCACTACCCCGCTTCCCCCATGCGTGCGAACAATCACGGTCTCAAAGCCTGATGCGTCACGCACATCTTGAGCAATGTTGCGCAAAGCACCAACCTTGCGCGCCCCAGCCTCCACCACGACTATGCCCACCTGTGCATCCGCGGTCGCCGGTACGGACGGAAGGGCTGACACCAGGCCGTCGTTAAGCGTGGCATTGTCTGGGTGAGAATACGTGAACGCGACACCATCATCACCCAGCTGCTTGACGACGGAATTCAACGTGACGGCATCGATAGCCGGAGCGGAGTTGTTCGACACGACCCTCACTTTAAACGGCAAAACGGAACAGCCTTGCTACCGACGTACGGAATCTTCGGGTAATCAAAAGACGTAAACCTGCGCCAGGCTGGCTGCTGATGCGATGCAAATGAAAAGGGTGACTTACTATTGACAGTAAGGATTTCTATGTCTAGTGAGCCTTGAAACCTTCGGGCCAAAGGTTCGCGAACGGGAATTTCATTTCGATAGAGAAACGGAGCTCACATGGTTGAAAGCATCAACTCCTTTGGCGCCAAGAAGACCCTCGAAGTAGGAGATCGTACATACGACTACTACGCACTCGACGCGGTTGAAGGCATGGAGAAGCTACCCTACTCGCTGAAGGTTCTGGGTGAGAACCTCCTGCGCACCGAAGACGGTAAGAACGTCACCCAGGAACACATCAAGGCTATTGCGAACTGGGACGCTTCCGCTGAGCCGTCCATTGAAATCCAGTTCACGCCGGCTCGTGTTCTGATGCAGGACTTCACCGGTGTTCCGTGTGTCGTCGACCTTGCAACCATGCGTGAGGCCGTTTCCGGCCTAGGCGGTAACCCGGACCAGGTGAACCCGCTCAACCCGGCTGAGATGGTCATTGACCACTCCGTCATCATCGAGGCTTTCGGTTCCGACTCCGCTCTGGACAAGAACGTTGAGATTGAGTACGAGCGCAACGAAGAGCGCTACCAGTTCCTGCGCTGGGGTGCAGAGAACTTCTCCAACTTCCGCGTTGTGCCTCCGGGCACCGGTATCGTCCACCAGGTCAACATCGAGTACCTGTCCCGCGTTGTGTTCGACAACGAGGGCGTTGCGTACCCGGACACCTGCATTGGTACGGACTCCCACACCACCATGGAAAACGGCCTGGGCATCCTCGGCTGGGGTGTCGGCGGTATTGAGGCTGAGGCAGCCATGCTGGGCCAGCCGGTCTCCATGCTGATCCCGCGCGTCGTCGGCTTCAAGCTGACCGGCGAGATTCCGGTTGGCGTGACCGCTACCGACGTTGTTCTGACCGTCACCGAGATGCTGCGTGAGCACGGCGTGGTTCAGAAGTTCGTTGAGTTCTACGGCAACGGCGTGAAGGAAATTCCGCTGGCTAACCGCGCCACCATCGGTAACATGAGCCCGGAGTTCGGTTCCACCTGTGCGATCTTCCCGATCGACGAGGAGACCATCAACTACCTGCACCTCACCGGCCGCGACCAGGAGACGATCGACCGCGTTGAGGCATACGCCAAGGCACAGGGCATGTGGCTCGAGCAGGACGCTCCGGAGGCAGAGTACTCCGAGTACCTCGAGCTGGATCTGTCCACCGTGAAGCCGTCCATCGCTGGCCCGAAGCGCCCGCAGGACCGCATCCTGCTGGCCGAGTCGAAGGACACCTTCCGCAAGCAGCTGCCGGACTACAACACCGCTGGCGAAGGCCAGTCCGAGCCGGTTCGCGCTGAGAGGGTTGAGACCGTTGACTACAACGAGTCCTGGCCTGCAAACGGCGAGTCCGCTGCCGAGGGTGCTGAGGGCCGCGCTTCCAAGCCGGTCATCGTTGAGTCCCCGCAGGGTGGCGAGTACACCCTCGACCACGGCATGGTTGCCATCGCAGCTATCACGTCCTGCACCAACACCTCCAACCCATCCGTCATGGTCGGTGCCGCCCTGCTCGCCCGCAAGGCTGCAGAGCGTGGCCTGAAGGCTAAGCCGTGGGTCAAGACCATCATGGCTCCGGGTTCCCAGGTCGTCGACGGTTACTACAACCGCGCAGACCTATGGAAGGACCTCGAGGCCGTGGGCTTCTACCTCACCGGCTTCGGTTGCGCATCCTGCATTGGTAACTCCGGTCCGCTGCCGAACGAAGTCTCTGAGGCAATCAACGAGTACGACCTGACCGCTACCGCAGTTCTGTCCGGTAACCGTAACTTCGAGGGACGTATCTCCCCCGACGTGAAGATGAACTACCTGGCTTCCCCGCTGCTGGTCATCGCGTACTCCATCGCGGGCACCATGGACTTCGACTTCGAGACCCAGCCGCTGGGTCAGGATGCTGCTGGCAACGACGTCTTCCTGAGGGACGTCTGGCCGTCCGCAGAGGAGATCGAGCAGACCATCGCGTCCACCATCTCCCGCGAGATGTACGAAGCTGACTACGCAGACGTCTTCAAGGGCGATGCTCAGTGGCAGGGCCTGGACATCCCGACCGGCAAGACCTTCGCGTGGAACGAAGACTCCACGTACATCCGCAAGGCACCGTACTTCGACGGCATGCCGACGGAGCCGGAGGCAGTCGAGGACATCACGGGTGCTCGCGTTCTGGCGAAGCTGGGCGACTCGGTCACCACCGACCACATCTCCCCTGCTTCCTCCATCAAACCGGGCACGCCTGCTGCTAACTACCTGGACGACAACGGTGTTGCACGCCAGGACTACAACTCGTTCGGTTCCCGCCGTGGTAACCACGAGGTCATGGTCCGCGGTACCTTCGCTAACATCCGTCTGCGCAACCAGCTGGTTGAGGACGCCGGCGGCTACACCCTGGACTTCACCCAGGAAGGTGCTCCGCAGGCATTCATCTACGACGCGGCGATGAACTACGCCGAGAAGAACATCCCGCTGGTTGTTCTGGGTGGTAAGGAATACGGCACCGGCTCCTCGCGTGACTGGGCTGCTAAGGGCACCAACCTGCTTGGTGTGAAGGCAGTCATCACCGAGTCCTTCGAGCGTATTCACCGTTCCAACCTGATCGGTATGGGCGTGCTCCCGCTGCAGTTCCCGGAGGGTGAGTCCCACGAGTCTCTGGGCCTCGACGGCACGGAGACCTTCGACATCACCGGTGTCACCGCGTTCAACGAGGGCGACTCCATTCCGGAGACCGTTCACGTTAAGGCAACCAAGGACAGCGGCGAGACCGTCGAGTTCGACGCCAAGGTCCGCGTTGACACGCCTGGTGAGGCTGAGTACTACCGCAACGGCGGTATCCTCCAGTACGTGCTGCGCCAGATGGTGAAGAGCTAACTTCCCAGCCGCATAAGAAATCGGGTCCTTCGGGGCCCGATTTTTTTCATGCCCGCTCGGCCCGCTCGGCCGGCGCAACCCGCTCGGCCGAGATTTTGGGCGCGCCAAATCGCCGGCAGGCCTCCGCCTCCGCCTTCGCCGGCCGGTCTAGTGCTTTACGTGTAAGGTCCGCTCCGCTTCCACTCAGTGGGTGTCCATGGGCCCACCGAAAAGGGAGAACATTGCCCCGTACCGGTAGTTCGCGTGTTGAAGATTAGGAACGGCATACCCGCCGGGGGACTCCCAGGTGGGTATAGTGCCGCGCGAAATGATCTTTCCCGTCTGCCGCCGGCTCTTGCGCCGAGGCCGCGCCCCCGTCTCCCCTGGCGACGATGGAGAATCGTCGTTGATCTTGTTGTGATAGGAACACAGCGGCGTGAGGTTGTCGATGTTCGTCTCGCCACCGTTCTTCCACGCTTTGATGTGGTGGAACTGGCACGAGTCCGCGCCATGCTTGCATCCAGGCACGGGGCACACTGGCATGAGGGCCCGGAGTAGATCACGCTGTTTCTCATTGGCGTACCTGCTTGCGCGGTGGAGATTCACCGGTCCGTGGACAGGGTGGAATGTCGCAGCTTCGAGCTCAAACTCGCCGGTTGCAATGAATTCGTTGATGAACTCGGTGGCGGTCATCGTCGTGTCGTCGCTAAGCCCGAGCACCGTGTCATCGCCCTCACCCCGGAGAATCTTCACCCACTCGGGCAATGGAATGAGGAGTAACGGACGCGGCCGGGTCGTGGGGACGCCGAATCCTTGCGCGCCGGATCCCTGCGCGTCTTCGCCGCCGGAGCGCAGCATGCTTAAAAACCGGGACAGCATTTGCGGTGACGCCGCCGAATTCTCGTCGATGCCTTCGCGCAAAGTGTGCTCGAAGTCCGCGATATCGCGTTCGGGGCCCACGATAGAAATGCTTCGTAGTCCCTCGATGGAGCGTGACACGCGCACGCCGGGCGTCGGCGCTTTCTTTTTCGTCGGCACGAGCTTCTTCGCTTTGCGCTCAAGCGCGGCATAGGAGCATCGGGCGGCAAGCAGTTTGGCGCGTAGTGCCCACTTCGACCCTTCGTCGTCAAGCATCTGCAGCTTCCGCTCGACTAGAGCGAGCTGCTCTAAGCTGAAGCCCCCTGCTATTACTTGTTCTCTCACCGCGCGCCGCGCTTCGCCGTGGCCGTGCACGTGCTTGCCGTTGCCGTAGTACGTCCGGGCTAGTCGCTCCCACTCTCTGACTTGTTTCGGGCTCCTGCCGAAAGTGAGGGCGGCTTCCGCATCGAACGTGCTCAGCGCCGCAAATGCGTGCGCGTTTTCGTTCCTCAACATCTCCGCAAACTCCATACCCCGCACGCTACTTCCCACCCCGACACACCCCCCTCAAACTTTTCCACACCCTGTGGATAACCGCCCGACTGCACCCACCGGTTAGACTGATCCCCCATGACTCAGCACGCACAGAAGCTGCTCTTTTTGTCCCTGCGCAACGGCCCAATTGGCCCGGCCGTATCCCACGCGGAGTATCACGACACCCTGCGCGCCACTGGCTTGACCACAGACGACGTCGAGCTGCGCACGATCGCCGACGAGAGCGACGAGCTGGGCAGCCTCGACGGAATCGCTGGCATCGTCGTTGGCGGCAGCTCGCTCAACATCACCAACGCCGAGTACAGCCCGTGGCAGAATCACGTCCACGGCATCCTCGCCGACATCATCGAGGGCGAGGTCCCGGTCTTCTTCGTCTGTTACGGAATCAGTTGGCTCACCCACCACCTAGGCGGCACGATCAGTCACTCCCACCCTGAGGCCTCTGGCCCCACCATCGTGAGTCTCACTGACGCCGCGAGCGACGACCCCTTGCTCGCCGGCCTGCCCAAGCTTTTCACTGCGCTCACCGGTCACACGGAGAACCCCGACGGCACGCTCCCCGCTAAGCTGAGCTTGCTTGCCGACGGCCCCACCTGCCCCGTCCAGATCGTCCGCTACCGCGACCGTGTGTGGGCCACCCAGTTCCACGCGGAAATGGATGCCGCCGCGATGAAAACCCGCATGGATTTCTACTACGACTACGGATACTTCCCACAAGAAGACTACGACGACATCATCGCCGGTCTTCCCAGCGTGGACACGGTGACCTCCAACGAGATTGTCAAGCGTTTCGCGCAGCACTGCTTGTCGCACTAGCCCGCCTTAGGCGTCCTCAAATTCGAAGGGGTTCGGCGACAAGAGCACGAACTGAGTGAATTCTTCTGGTGCAGTCATGGCCCCACCGCAAGGCGGGACTACCATGTTGCGCATGCACGCCATCATCACCACGACCGGGCCCGACCGCACCGGCATCATCGCCGGCGTCGCCCAGGCCGCCGCAGAGCACGGGTTGAACATTGTCGACGTCTCGCAGACGCTCATGGACCGATTCTTCACCATGATCATGCGCGTCGAGCTGCCAGCGGACAGCTTTGACATCGCGGCCCTGCAAGCGGCGCTCACGGAGGTGGGCGCGCGGCTCGGCGTGGACATCCGGGTCCAAACCGAAGCACTGTTCACCGCGATGAACGAGATCTAGCATGGCCAGCGAACTGAACTTTCGCGCCTCCAACATCATCGACGTGATCACGATGATCGAGGACTACCGCCTGGACATCCGCACCGTCACCATGGGCATCTCGCTCATCGGCTGCACCCGCGCCACTATGGCTGCGACCGCCGACGCCGTCTACGACCGCGTCACCTCCCGCGCCGGCCGCCTCGTCGAGGTGTGCGAAGGCATCGAGCGCGAGCTGGGCATCCCCATCGTGAACAAGCGCGTCTCGGTGTCCCCTATCGCGCTTGTCGCCGCAGGTGTCGACGGCGACCCCGCCGACATCGCCCGCGCCCTCGACCGCGCAGCAACCGAGCTGGGGGTCAACTTTATAGGGGGGTATTCAGCACTGGTGGAAAAGGGGGCCACGGCAGCTGACGAGCGGTTGATCACGTCGATTCCGGAAGCCTTGGCACAGACAAGCTTTGTGTGCGGGTCGGTCAACATCGCCTCGTCGCGGGCGGGCATCAACATGGACGCCGTGCGCCGGATGGGCGAGGTGGTGAAAGAAGCGGCGGAGCTGACGGCGGACCGGTCGTCGATAGCCTGCGCGAAGCTCGTCGTCTTCGCCAACGCCGTCGGTGACAACCCGTTCATGGCCGGCGCGTTCCACGGCATCGAGGAACCGGACACCGTCGTGTCGGTCGGCGTGTCCGGCCCGGGCGTGGTGGACCGCGCGATCACGCCTCTTGCGGGCAAAAGCCTCAACGACGTCGCTGAAGAAATCAAGAAAGCTGCTTTCAAGATCACGCGGGCGGGCCAGTTGGTGGGGACGTTGGCGTCGGAACGCTTGGGGGTGCCCTTCGGCATCGTCGACCTCTCGCTCGCACCGACTGCGGAAGTCGGCGACTCGGTCGCGCACATCCTCGAGCACATGGGGCTGGATCAGGTGGGCGCGCACGGCACGACCGCCGCGCTCGCGCTGCTTAACGACGCCGTCAAGAAAGGCGGCATGATGGCCTGCTCCCGTGTCGGCGGACTCTCCGGCTCCTTCATCCCAGTGTCTGAGGACCAAGGCATGATCGACGCGGTGCGCTCCGGCTCCATCACCCTGGACAAGCTCGAGGCGATGACGTCGATCTGCTCGGTGGGCTTCGACATGGTCGCGATCCCCGGCGACACTCCCGCCGCGGTCATCGCCGGCATGATCGCCGACGAAGCGGCCATCGGCGTCATGAACCATAAAACCACCGCCGCCCGCCTCATCCCCGTCCCAGGCACGAAACCTGGCGACGAAGTCAATTTCGGCGGTCTGCTCGGTTACGCCCCCGTCATCCCCGTTAACCAGGTCAGCTGCGCGCCGTTTGTCGAAAGGGGCGGTTTCATTCCCGCACCGGTCCACGGTTTCCGCAATTAGGGCTTGACCCTCACGCGGCGTCATAGTTCACACTGGTGCCATGAAGATTTCCGACGTGGCCCGCGCCGCTGGCTGTTCCGTGCGCGCCATCCGCCACCTGCACGAAACCGGCGCCGTCCCGGAGCCTTCGCGCACGCCGGGCAATTACCGCGACTACTCGATGCGCGATCTTGCGGAGGTGCTGCGCGCCCGCGCGCTTATCGACGCCGGCGTCCCCCTCTCCCACCTACACTCCCCCGACGCCATCGACAGGTCGCTCGAGCTTATCGACGCCCAGCTCGCCCACCTCACCCGCCAACGCAACCGGTTGGTGGCGCTGCGGGAGTCACCACTGGGGATGCCGGACGATCTGCGCACAACCTTCGTCGAGGTGCTCGGCGACACAGATATCACCCGCGGCGAGATCGAGAGCTTCGACCTCATGGCTTTGGCGGGAGTGGCCACGCCCGCGACATGGGCGACGCTGCGCAACAATCTCGCGGACCCAGCCTGCGTCGCTGCGACGGGGGAGTTCGCGCGGGCGTGGGAGGCGGGGGACGTCGACAAGCTTGTGGAGCTTGTGCCGCGCGGACTCATGCGCGGCGTCGCTGACACGCTCGTGCCGGGGGATCTGCCGCTGACCGCGGCGGATACTGGGTGGCAGGCTGCGCAGCAAACAGCCCTAGAGAAGCTCGCCGGTGAGTTCCGTGCGTAAGGTCTGGGCGCTCGCGCGCCGGCACCCTGGCGTGCGGGCAGCACAGTACGAATGGAACCTTTACCGGGACCTCGTGAGGTGGGTGCGCGGCACCACGCTCGTCCCCGACGGCGCCCACGCATTCCCGCACCAGCCCGGTCGGCTCCAGTTAGTCGCGATGTTCACCGTGGTGCTCCTCGTCGAACTCGTCGTCGTCCACCTGATGCTGCCCGACGGTGCGCTCCGGATCGTCGCGCTGCTGCTGTCGGTGTGGGGCATTGTGTTCATCTGGGCGCTCATCGCCAGCGAACGCATCCGCCCCTCCTACAGCGACGACAAAACGCTGGTGCTGCGCCGCGGCCGGAAAGTATTCGCAGAAATCCCGCGGGACATCATCGCCTCACAGACGCAGTCGCGCAACCACACGTCCGAAACGGTGGTGGGCGACAACGAGCTCACCCTTGGCGGACCGGCAGGCACCGACACGCTGCTAACGCTCCTTGAGCCTATCGACGCCGCCGAAGACACCTACCCCTGGCAGAAAAAACGGACGCAGCCGGTGCGCCGCGTCCGCTTCTATGCCGGCGGAAGTTAGTACTTCTTGCCCACGATGAAGTAGCTCAGCCAGCCAATCGTGTTCACAGCGCCGATGACGGCGCCTCGAGCGCGCCGAACTCGGCCGCGTCGACCTCGAGGAGTATTCGGGCGTGCTGTTGGGCGGCAGCCCGTTCAATAACCTGGAACTACGTAAGTCGCCCTTGCAGCTGCGTGTCGAGCGCGAGATCGGCACTCTCATCGCCGAATGCATCGACCGGGACTTCCCTGTAATGGGCGCGTGCTACGGCATTGGGGCAATCAGGACGGTCATCGGTGCGACGTTGTCGGACGAGCACGCCGAGGAGGCGGGCCCGATCACGGTCTCCCGCGCTGAGGCCGAGGATGCCGTTTTGGGCGCAACGCCCCCGACATTCGACACGCGTGTCGGGCACAAAGAGGCGCTCGCCGCACTTCCCGAGGACCCCCGCGTGTCCGTCCTCGTCACCGGTGACGCTTGCCCGACCCAGATGTTCCGAGTCGGTAAGAACGTCTACGCCACGCAGTTCCACCCGGAGCTCACCGCCGAGGCGCTGGAATTCCGCCTGCGCCTGTACGCGCACCTGGGCTACACGTCGCATGAGACATTCGAGACCCAGATCGCCAAGGCTTACGACTACGACTACTCCGCCAACAATCAGATTCTGGCCAATTTCGCTCGGCGTTACCGGCGTTAGCGGGTTAGGCTTCTGGGTTCCGCTTCACGGAATCGAAAAGCTCGTTCCTCCTCGGGGCGGCGCCGTCCGCAGCGCCGATCACCGAAATCGTGCCGTCCGTCTCCAAGATGACCGCCGCCACGTCGTCCATGCACGACGAACCGCTGCCGCTCACCGCTTGCAGCACCTCTCGCCTCGTCACTCGCTCGTTCTTCATCGTCTCATCGTTGAATTCGCCGGAGTAGAAGAGCAACGCTGGATCGGACTTCACCAACTTCTCGAAGGACTCAGAGCGCAAGGCCAGTTTAGAAATCAAGTATTGCCCGCCCAGAAGCACGACAATCGCGGTGACGGCCTGAGCCAGCTTCACGTCGTTACTGGTCAGGGTGGACGCGAAAATAGATCCGATGGCGATGGTGATCACGAAATCGAAGATGTTGAACTTCGACAGTGAGCGCTTACCGCTGATGCGCAGCATCGCGATCAATGCGATGTAGATCAGCACACCCTTGGCTGCGGTGACACCGATGGTGGACCAGTCGTTGTAAAAGATGTTCTCCACCCGCTTTAGGCGTCCTCAAATTCGAAGGGGTTCGGCGACAACCCGCCAAGATCCACGGCCTCAACGATGATGTTGGCAACGAGCTCGCGCGAGGTGGTGGAATCCGCCGGCCGCTCCTCGCCGAGAACGTTCATGCCGCCCGCGGGTTCATCGGTCAACCGCGTCGGCCCCAGGATCACGTAGTCAAGCTCCGACGCAAGCAATCGCTTATCGACGGCCTTTTTCGCCTCCACGTACGCATACCAGCTGCTCCCGTCATCGTCTGCGACCGCAGTGGAAGCCCCGGCAAAGGACACCATGACCAGTTTCGGCGCGAACTCCCCGAGCTCCTCCATGGCGTCAAGCAGCGTCATCGCCGCGTCCCTGTCGACCTTATAGGTACGCTCCGGGTCTCCCCCGCCAGCGCCCGCCGACCACACCACCGTGTCGAACGGCGTGATCAACCGGGCCCAATCCTCTTCGTCCATGTCAGTGATGTCGCGGACGATGGCTGTTGCTCGATCGTCGATAAGCGAGCGTGCGTGCTCTGGGTTGCGCACGAGACCTGCGACCTTGTGCCCTGCGTCGACGAGTTTGGGGACGCTGTGCGCGCTCACCTTTCCGCCTGCGCCGATCACGAGGACGTATCTGGCGTCCTGCTCAGTAAAGTCGGGAGCCATGAGGCTTAGCGCTTTTTGCCGATGAGGAAGTAGGCCAGCCAGCCGAATGTGTTGACTACACCGATGATGGTGCTCCACAGCCACTTCGGCCCGCGGATCTTCTTCGAGTCGGTGCGGGCGAGATCGCGCAGAGCGAAGCCTTTGGCTGCGAGGTCGATGGCGCCGAAGACACCTGCGGTGGTCTTCTGCTTCGAGTTGAGGGACTTCCAAATATCGCGGAATGACTTAATCGGATTCATGTCCTAGATTCTACGCTTTTTTGTGGCGGGCGATTTAGGTCGCGCGCTTGATCCCGACTAGATTGACACAGGTGACTACGCCCTACCCGTTTCTCCTGCTGAGTACGCGCCCCGAAGATGCTGCGGCCAGCGAAGAGCTTGATAGCTTCACCCGTGCGATGCAGGTTCCCAAAGGCGCGATCGAACAGCATCGCTTGGAGCAAGAACCCCTGGGGCGGATCAACTTGGACGACTACTCGGGCATCCTGCTCGGCGGGAGTCCCTTCAACAACCTTGAGTTGATGAAGTCGCCGCTGCAGCTGCGGGTGGAGCGTGAAATCGGCACGTTGATCGCCGAGGCCATTGACCGCGACTTCCCCGTCATGGGAGCCTGCTACGGCATCGGCGCGATCGGCACGGCGATTGGGGCACGCGTTAGCGACGACTACGCGGAGGAAGCCGGAATGGTCCAGATCACTGTCACTGACGACGGCGTTGACGACCCGCTGTTCGAGGGCGTCTCGCACAAGTTTGACACCATCGTGGGCCACAAAGAAGCGCTGCACACGCTTCCCGACGATCCCCGCATCACCATTCTCGCCACCGGTGAGGCCTGCCCGATCCAGATGTTCCGTGTTGGACAAAACGTCTATGCCACCCAGTTCCACCCCGAGCTGCGCGCAGAAACCTTGGAGTTCCGCCTGCGGTTGTACGCGCACTTGGGCTACACCTCGCACGAAACGTTTGAGAGCCAGATCGCGCACTCCTACGACGGCGACTACACGGCTAACAACTTGATTTTGAAGAACTTCGCTGATCGGTACCGTCGTTAAGCAAGTGCGGAGAGATCCCGCACAACCGTAAAGTTGCGGTGGTCGGTGCGATACAGCGTGCCCTCTGGCAAGACGCCGTGCGACGACCAGCGCTCCGGGACCATGCGGCCGCGGACGCGCTCCGTGTCGGGGCGGTGTGTAGTCTGCGTGAAACCGCCGGTGTAGAACTTCACAACGGTGTACGTGTCGGGGTACTCGCCGGAAGCTGGCGCCTCGATGAAATCGACGTTCGTCGCGATGTGGCCTTTGCTCCGCCGCCCGCGGTGCGTGTGGCCGCTGTAGTGGGCGAAGACCCCCGGCACTGCCGCCTCGAGCTCCTCAACGCGCGTAGCGCTGCGCTTGTCCAACAGGAACGGCCGCGAACCAAAGGCCGTGAGCGCTTGCTGGCGCGTCAGCGGGTGGTGCGTGAAACAGATCGTGGGAAGGTGAGGATCTGACTGCAACTCGGCTTCGAACGCGGCGAGCTGCTCGTCGTGCATCGTGCCGCCAGCGGGATTGTTCGCGTCCGCAGAATCAAGGCCGATGAGGCGCAGATTTCCCTTCCGCGTTGCCCACATCTGCTGGTACGGCAGGTCAAAGAAGTCGTTCACGTTGTCGTAGAACGGATCCGCCGCATACTTCGCCGAGCTTGTCTCCGCTGTGCCCCGTGCGAGTTCCGGCGCAAGAACCGTGCCCGATTCATAGTTCGCCCGCGGGTCCTCACTGCCGCGGTGTGGGCGGTCGTGGTTGCCGCGGGTTAAGAAGTAGTCCTGTTTTTCTTTACCGTAGGCGTCGAGAAGCCTGCGTGCGACGCGCAGCTCATGCGGGCGTCCCTCAGAGGTGACATCGCCGTTGATCACCACCGCCGACGGCGCAAGCGCCGCGATCTCTTTCAACGAGTCTTCCAGCACGAAGTAGCTGTACGGCGTCTCCCCAGTGCCCTTCACGAGGTGCTCGCCCAGCCCCACGTGCGTGTCATTGAGCACCACCACCGTTTGCACGTACTCCCCCGGCGGCGGCGTCAGCGTTGTGAACACGCCGTCACGCGTCATGGGGTCAATGATTGACGTGCTGATCAAGTTCGGTACCGCGCGAACGCCATCGCTGCGCGCCTCAAAGTAGTACGACCGCCCCGGCTCCAGCCCGTCGATGGTGACCTGGTGATACGTGCGCGGCGTCGGGTCATAGTGCACCTGGGTCAGCGCGCTACGCGGCGCATCAGCCAGACGAATGTAGACCTCCGAATCCGTCGGCACCGGCACCTGCTCAATGAAATACGGCAGGTGCGCGTGGGTGTACGAAGTCCACGACAAAGTCACCGATTCTTCGGTCAAGGTCACGATGTGCAGATCCGCGGGGTACAAGCTTGACGACGGCCTATTTGGCCGCCGCACCGACGACGAACTGGATTGCGCATGTGCAACCGCAGCTCCCATCGTCACCGAAGCACCGGCCAACGCTGATGCCTTGAAGAAACTACGCCGCGAAAACGAGGACTCAGTCACGTTCGAAGCCTAACCCGAATTGCACGGTTGTGCCTGCGGAAAGCACCCGGCAGGGTCAGGCGACTGCGTTTTATACTGCTGGCATGACTGATAACGCTGTTTCACACGCCATGTTCACCAGCAAGTTCCCGCCGTCCACCAGCTACCCGGAAGCGGAGAAGCTTGAAAACGATATCTGCCTTCAGCTTGCGATGGGCACCCCACTGTCTGAGGTTGCCTACGCTTTTGAAGACGAGTTTGAGATCGAAGACGAGTGGGAAGCCATGCGCGGCGATGAGCCCAAGCCCGACGACCTGCAGGCGGTTATCGACGAAGTGGTGGCCGAGTACCGCCGCGTAGTAACCAAGCCGTCCGAAGATGCGCTCCGCCTCGAGCTCTTTGAAAGGGAACTGGGCGAGCGCAGCATCGCGTTTTCCTTCAACGAAGGCTTCGATGCGCACGAGGGTGCCGTCGAGGGCGCCGAGCGCGCGGAAGAACTCGGCTACAACGGGTACGCCTACTGCCACATGCAGGACGTCGCGCGCCTCATTGAATCGGGCGAACTCTACATCGGTTACTTCGGCATCGATGCGGAGGATGAGGACGCTGCAGTGGCGATTGGCCGCCAGGTGTTCGAGACCCTCACCGAATGCGGCTTCGTCCCGGAGTGGGATGGAACTCTGGATCAGCGGATTAGGCTTCAGAACCTTCGCTGGGAAGTGCCGGTCAAGGAAGACTAAGTACTGGGGCTAGAAACTGGGCCCCAAACTCGGGCCCAGAGACTACGTGCCTAGGCGAGTTCGACGATCTCCATGTAGTCGTCGCTCCAGATGTCCTCATCGCCCTCGGGCATGATGATCACGCGTTCGGGTTCTAGCGCCTTGACCGCGCCGGGGTCGTGGGTGACCAGCACGACGGCGCCCGTGTAGGTCTTCAGCGCGTCGAGGACCTGCTCGCGGGACTGGGGATCCAGGTTGTTGGTCGGTTCGTCGAGAAGCAGCACGTTCGCGCGCGATGAGACGAGCGTGGCGAGCGAGAGGCGCGTCTTTTCACCGCCCGACAGTGTGCCTGCGGGTTGTTCGAGCTTGTCGCCGCTGAACATGAACGCGCCGAGCAAGCCGCGCAGGTCCTGCTGGCCGGCGTCGGGGCACGCCTGGATCGTGTTCTCCCACACGGACTTGTCGGGGTCGATCGTGTCGTGCTCCTGGGCGAAGTAACCGAGTTTGAGGCCGTGGCCGGTGACAAGCCCGCCTTCGCCGTCGGTGCGCTCGACCCCGGCGAGGAGTTTCAGCAGCGTTGTTTTGCCCGCGCCGTTGGTGCCCAGGACGACCACGCGCGAGCCCTTGTCAATGGCCAAGTCAACGCCCGCGAAGACCTCCAGCGAGCCGTACATCTTGGTCAAGCCTTTGCCAAACAGCGGAGTCTTTCCGCACGGCGCGGGCTCCGGGAAGCTAATCGACGCCACCTTGTCCGCGACCCGGACCTCATCGAGTTCGTTCATCATTCGGTCAGCGCGGGCGAGCATCTGCTTGGCGGCCGCAGCTTTCGTGGCCTTTGCGCCAAGTTTGGCGGCCTGCTTCTGCAATGCGCTTGCTTTCTTCTCCGCGTTCGCGCGCTCGCGGCGGCGGCGGGCCTCGTCTTCTGCACGGGCATCCTTGTACTTGGAAAAGCCCATGTTGTAGACGTCGGCTTCAGCGCGCACGGCGTCCAAGAACCAGATCTTGTTGCAGACCTGGTCGAGAAGCTCCACGTCGTGGGAGATCATGATCAACCCGCCGTCGTGCTTGGACAGGAAGTCGCGCAGCCAGGTGATGGAGTCGGCGTCGAGGTGGTTGGTAGGTTCGTCGAGAAGCAGCGTGGTGGTGGACTTACCCGCCCCCGCGTTAGCTGCGAAGAGAATCTGCGCGAGCTCGACGCGACGGCGCTGACCCCCTGACAGTGTTTTCAGCGGCTGGTCGAGAATGCGCGACGGGAGGCCGAGGTTATCGCAGATCTGCGCCGCTTCTGCATCGGCCTCGTAGCCGCCGAGGGCCTGAAAGCGCTCCTCTAGGCGGGAGTACTTGCGGATCGCAGCGTCGCGCTTGGAGCCATCGGAGATCTCCATGATCTCCTGCTGGCGGTCCATGGAGCTGCGAATCTGATCAAGCCCACGCGCAGAAAGCACACGATCACGAGCCGTCTGTTCAATGTTTCCTTCGCGCGAATCCTGCGGAAGGTAGCCAATCTCCCCCGAACGCGTCACCGACCCACCATACGGTTCAGTCTCCCCCGACAAGATCCTCATCGTCGTCGTCTTGCCCGCACCGTTGCGACCAACAAGACCAATCCGGTCGCCAGCCTGCACGCGGAGGTGCTGGCCCGGTGCGTTAAGCAGCGTACGCGCGCCGACGCGGACTTCAAGGTCATTGGTCACAATCACAAACGGTTAGTGTACCTCCACCGTCAAACCACCCCCAGCGTGCGCCTCGACGCTGTTGCTGCGCACGAAGAAGCGCCCATTGCTCACAGTCCTTTATATGTTCCACAGCTATAGTTCAGGGTTTAGAGGTAGAACCCCCAGTTTGCTTGGAGCTGCAACTAAGAATGGCTAATTTCAAGCTAAGCGCACCACTCTGGGCGCGGACACACCTACTACCCAAGGATGGGGTTTACATGAACTCGAAGCGCGTAGCGGCAGTTGCTCTCGCCGCAGCCATCAGCGTGCCGCTGGCTCCTGCTCCTGTGGAAGCACAGCCCGTGGTGCCAAGCGTCAACCAGATCACAACCCAGATTCAGAACGAGATTGATAAGTTCCTTCGTTCCCTTTGGGCTCCGTACACCCAGCTGATCACGGCGTTCCCCCAGCTGAAGCCGATTCTTGATCCGGTGGTTAGCCGTATCCTCCCGCCGTTGCCGAAGCCCGCGCCTAAGAAGGTAGGACCGAAGACCGATGCCAACTCACTCTTTGCAGCCCTACAGCAGAGCAGGACTAGATTGGACCGTGAGGATCTGAGTACCGGCCGATACTCGAATGCCCCGTACAAACGTGACCCGAAGCTTGACCAAATGGCGCACCGTTACGCTACAGAACAAGCAAACTCCGGATACATCAACCCCAGGGGCGATAGCCTGAAGGGCTACCACAACAACACGCTGATCATCTACAACTGCTACACCGGCAGGCCTTGGGTCTCCGAGAGCGGCTACATCGACGAGTACCCCGAGAAAACCTTGGAGCAGCACGTACGCGAGGGAAGCATCACCGACCGCATTTTGTACAAGGACATCACCCGTGCTGGCACGGCGGTTGTCCACCGCCCGGGCAAGATCTGCTCGGCTGCAGTGTTCGGCTAGATCGAGAACCCGAGGGCGCGCAGCTGTTCGCGGCCGTCCTCGGTGATCATCTGGGGGGTCCACGGTGGCATCCACACCCAGTTGAGCGTGATTGCGTCAACGGTGCCGGTGCCCACCGCGGCGTCCTCGCACTGTTCCTCGATCACGTCGGTGAGCGGGCACGCGGGGGACGTCAAGGTCATGTTGATCACAGCTCGGTTACCGGTGCGCTCGGCGTCGGTGTCGGTTGCGGGGACCGTGCACTCCTCGATCCAGATGTCGTAGACGAGACCTAGGTCAACGACGTTGATGCCAAGCTCGGGGTCAATCACATCGTGGAGGTACTCCGCAACATCCGCGGCGAGTGCCTCCTGGGCCTCGGTCTGCGAGGGGCGCTCGCCCACGGCGCCGAAATTGGATGCGGATTGCTCATCCGCGGCGGTTTGGGCGAAGGCTTCGCCAGCGGTAGTAGAACCGTCGGGCGTTGCGTTGGGGGTAGTCATAATCAGATTCTCCTTTGGCCTTGGTGGGCCTAATTAAGCTTCGTCGCGGGCTTCGATAGCGTCGTTTGTCGCGGCTTCGAAGGCTTTCCAGCCGAGAAGCGCGCACTTCACGCGGGCGGGGAACTTGGCAACGCCAGCGAATGCGACGCCGTCGCCGATCACGTCGGCATCGCCTTCAACTTCACCCTTAGAGGTAATCATGTGCTCGAATTCGCCGAGCTTCATCATCGCTTCGTCGAGGGGTTTGCCAATCACTTCTTCAGTGAGCACGCTTGTCGACGCCTGGCTGATCGAGCATCCCACCGCATCGTAAGAGATGTCCTCAACGGTTTGGCCGTCCTCGGACAAGTGAACGCGAAGAGTGAGCTCATCGCCGCAGGACGGATTCACGTGGTGCACCTCAGCCTCAAACGGCTCACGGAGGCCAGCGTGCTGTGGATTCTTGTAGTGGTCCAGGATCACTTCCTGGTACATGGATTCTAGGTTCATCGTGTACCCACCATACGCTTTGTGGGTTAGGGTGCGCTAATACCGTAAGGAAGCGCCCCCACTACGCACGTGGAGCGCTCAACCTTACGACTATTAGACCCCGAAGAATTGCTTCGCGTACTCGACGGCGTCGCCGAGAGCGTCGATTTCCTCGACCGTGTTGTACAGGTAGAAGCTGGCGCGCGCGCTGGCCTGGACGCACAGCGAGCGGTGCACTGGCCACGCGCAGTGGTGCCCTACTCGAATACACACGCCGCGGGAGTCCAATACCTGACCTAGGTCGTGCGGGTGGATCCCATTGACGGCGAACGACACGGCACCGCCGCGGGCCTCGTTCGACGTGGGACCGTAGATGGTCACGCCGTCGATTGCCGAGAGGCGCTCAAGTGCGCGGGCGGTGAGGACGTGCTCGTGGCTGAAGATGTTCTCCATGCCGACGGAGTTGAGGAAATCAACGGCTGCGCCCAGACCCACGACCTGGCTGGTCATCTGCGTTCCGGCTTCGAAACGCTGCGGGGCCGGGGCGAAGGTGGAGCCATCCATCTTCACGATTTCGATCATCGATCCACCAGTGAGAAACGGCGGAAGCTCGTTGAGCAGCTCTCCCCTGCCGTACACCAGGCCTACTCCGTTGGGCCCACACATCTTGTGGCCGGAGAATGCCGCGAAATCGACGCCGAGATCGTGCAGATCCACGGGCTGGTGCGGAACCGATTGGCACGCGTCAAGCACGGTCATCGCGCCAACTGCCTGTGCTCGACGCACGATCTCTTTAACATCAGCGATAGCACCGGTGACGTTTGACTGGTGGGTAAAAGCAACCACCTTGACGCTCTCATCAAGCTCGAGGGAATCGAGGTCAATCCGACCGTCCTCGGTAACCTTGTACCACTGCAACGTTGCCCCGGTGCGGCGGGCAAGCTCCTGCCACGGAACCAGGTTTGCGTGGTGCTCCAGCTCAGTGATGACGATCGTGTCGCGTTCAGTGATCTGGTGCGCCCCTGCCCGATCGTCGCCAAGCACGTAGGCGACGAGGTTCAAGCCCTCCGTCGCGTTCTTGGTGAAAGCGATCTCCTCGCCTTTCGCCCCGACGAACGCGGCGATTTTCTCGCGCGCGGATTCGTAGGCGTCCGTCGCTTCCTCGGCGAGTTCATATGCACCACGGTGGACTGGGGCGTTCGTGTGCAACACGAAGTGTTCCTCTGCCCGCCACACCTTCTCGGGGCGCTGGCTGGTGGCGCCGGAGTCTAGGTAGACGAGCGGCGTCCCGCCGCGCACGGTGCGTGACAGGATCGGAAACTCCGCGCGGATCGCGTCGGTGTTCAGCGTGCCGTCGGAGTGTAGATATTCGCTCATCTTTACCTCGTCATATTTGCTGATTAGTTGACGAACGCCTCGTAGCCCTCTGCCTCGAGCTTCTCGGCGAGCTCGAAACCGCCGGAGTGCTTGATTACGCCGTCGGCGAAGATGTGGACGTGATCCGGGCGAACGTAGTTCAAGATGCGCTGGTAGTGCGTAATCATGAGGATGCCGCCGTTGGTTTCTTCCTGGTAGCGGTTAACGCCTTCGGAAACGACGCGCAGAGCGTCGACGTCCAGGCCAGAGTCGGTCTCATCCATCACTGCGAACTTCGGCTTCAGCAGAGATAGCTGCATGACCTCGTGGCGCTTCTTCTCACCACCGGAGAAGCCTTCGTTCACTGCGCGCTCGCTAAACGACGGATCGATCTTCAGGTCGTCGCGTGCGGTGTTGAGCTCCTTGACCCAGTCACGCAGCTTCGGTGCCTCGCCGCGAACAGCGGTCACAGCAGAACGCATGAAGTTGGAGGAGGAAACGCCAGGGACCTCAACCGGATACTGCATAGCCAGGAAGAGACCAGCGCGAGCGCGCTCGTCAACCTCGAGCTCGAGGATGTTCTCGCCGTCGAGAAGCACCTCGCCGTCGGTCACCTCGTAGCTGGGGTGGCCGGCCAGGGTGTAGGCGAGGGTGGACTTGCCGGAGCCGTTCGGGCCCATGATCGCGTGGGTCTCACCGGAGTTAATGGTCAGGTTGACGCCCTTGAGGATCGGGGTCGGGTCCTGGCCCTCTTCGAGTGGAAGGACCGAGGCGTGGAGGTTCTTGATTTCAAGAGTGGACATCAAAGAATCTTTCTGTCTCTAAAAAAGGAATTGTGTGCTGGCGGGGTACGTGTTTAGAGCTCGACGTTTTCAAGCTCACCGGTCACGCGGGCGATGAGTTCGTCGCGGACGGATTCGATCGGGATGCGGTTAAGCACCTCGTTGAAGAAGCCGCGGACGATGAGGCGGCGTGCTTCGCCATCGGGGATACCACGGGATTTGAGGTAGAACAGCTGCTCTTCGTCGAAACGACCAACGGTTGCGGCGTGGCCTGCGCCCGGGATGTCGCCGGTTTCGATCTCGAGGTTCGGGATCGCGTCGGCGCGTGCGCCGTCGGTAAGAACGATGTTGCGGTTCGCCTCGTAGGTCTCGGTGCCGGAAGCGTTGGAGCGGATCAGAACGTCGCCGACCCAGCACGTGCGTGCATCAGGGAGCTTGGATGTCACATCGCCCTGGAGTGCGCCCTTGTACAAGACGTTCGAGCGGCAGTACGGGTGGTTGTGGTCCACGAGCAGACGGTTCTCGATGTACTGGCCGTCGTCGGCATAGTAAACACCGGTCAGCTCCACGTCACCGCCGGAGCCCGCGTACTTCACGCGCGGGGTGTTGCGCACGAGCTCACCACCGAAGGTAGCAACGGTGTGGCGCAGAACCGCGTCGCGGCCGACGACGATGCTTTGGGCACCGACGTGAACGGCGTCGCTGGCCCACTCGCCGTCGACGACGACATTGACGTGAGCGTTGTCGCCGATAACGAAGTTGACGTTATCCGCGTGGGTTCCGGAGCCGGTGTACTGCACGATGACGGTAGCGTTAGCGCCTTGGCCCACCTCAACGTGGATGCCGGAGAAGGTCGTGACGTCAAGGCCAGCACCAGTCGTGGTGATCACGATCGGCTCAGTCAACTCAGCGTTTGCGGGAACGCTAACGACGGTTGCGTGCGGCATGGACGTCCACGCCTGGGCGGCGATGCGGTCGACGGGAGCGGTGGTTGCCTTCAAACGCTCGTCATCGGGAGTGACCTGCTCAACGGTCACCCCAGCGGGTGCCTCGACATCGACGATCGCGTCCGCTTGCGGAGCGAACGTCCCGTTGTGAAGACCGCGCAGGCGGCGCAGAGAAACGAAGCGCCAGATTTCATCGCGACCTTGGGGAACCTCGAAGTCGTTGACGTCGTAGGACGCGAAAAGGTCACCCTTGTTGTCGTGGAACGTCGCGTTGCCCACGCGCTCCTTTACCTGAATTTCGTCGGACACTGTTTAGCCCACCGATCCTTCCATCTGCAGCTCAATGAGGCGGTTAAGTTCGAGCGCGTACTCCATCGGTAGTTCCTTCGCGATCGGCTCGATGAAGCCGCGGACGATCATCGCCATCGCGTCTTCTTCGGAGATACCGCGCGACATCAGGTAGAACAGCTGCTCTTCGCTGACCTTGGACACCTTGGCCTCGTGGCCCAGCGTGACGTGGTCATTGCGGATGTCGTTGTACGGGTAGGTGTCCGTACGGGAGATGTTGTCCACCAGCAGGGCGTCACACTCAATGTTGGAGGTGGAGTTCTTCGCGTTCGCGTTGACCTGCACCAGACCACGGTAAGCTGCGCGGCCACCGTTGCGGGAGACGGACTTGGACACGATGTTGGAAGACGTGTTCGGCGCCATGTGAACAACCTTTGCGCCGGTGTCCTGGGTCTGGCCCTCGCCACAGAACTGAGCCGACAGAACCTCGCCCTTGGCGTAGGGGCCGGTCATCCACACGGCCGGGTACTTCATGTTGACCTTGGATCCGATGTTGCCGTCAACCCACTCCATCGTGGCACCTTCTTCGGCGCGGGCACGCTGGGTGACCAGGTTGTAGACGTTGGTGGACCAGTTCTGGATCGTGGTGTAACGGCAGCGAGCGCCCTTCTTCACGATGATCTCAACCACGGCGGCGTGCAGGGAGTCCGACTTGTAGATCGGCGCGGTGCAGCCCTCAACGTAGTGGCAGTAGGCGTCCTCATCGACGACGATGAGGGTGCGCTCGAACTGACCCATGTTCTCCGTGTTAATGCGGAAGTACGCCTGCAGCGGGATCTCCACGTTGACGCCCTTCGGGACGTAGATGAAAGAGCCGCCGGACCACACAGCCGCGTTCAGTGCGGAGAACTTGTTGTCACCAGCAGGGACGACGGAGCCGAAGTACTCCTTGAACAGCTCCGGGTACTCGCGCAAACCGGTGTCGGTGTCCACGAAGATAACGCCCTGCTCTTCCAGGTCCTCGCGGATCTTGTGGTAGACAACCTCGGATTCGTACTGAGCAGCAACACCTGCAACCAGGCGCTGCTTCTCGGCCTCCGGGATACCCAGCTTGTCGTAGGTGTTCTTAATGTCCTCGGGCAGATCATCCCACGAGTTGGCCTGGGATTCGGTGGAACGCACGAAGTACTTGATCTGGTCAAAGTCAATGCCGGACAGATCCGGGCCCCAGGTCGGCAACGGCTTCTTGTTGTAGATGTCCAAAGCCTTCAGACGCTGCTGCAGCATCCATTCCGGCTCATTCTTAGCAGCCGAGATGTTGCGAACAACTTCCTCGCTCAAACCACGCTGGGCGATCGAACCAGCCTCATCGGAATCGTGCCAGCCGTAGCTGTACGGTCCCATCGACGCAATAATTTCGTCATCGTTCATCGGCTGTTCTAAGCCGGGCGCTGGAGTCGTGGCAGTCATAAAACTCGCGCGCTCCTTTCTTCTGGGATGTGGGCCCCTTAGGTTTCTAAAGGTGTGTACCGCCAAGTGTGCCTATAGTAAGCCCCCGGTTCAAGGTCCTTACTCTTGGCCTGCAGTAATGGTACTGTCTTACGAGTCATAAGCGAAACCTCCGAAATAACTACGCCCGATAGGCTCGATTGGAGTGTCGGGCGGCTTTGTAGACTTGCTCGATGTGAAGGTCCCTACTCCCCGATTGCGCCTCCGCGCTCACTCGACGCATACCAGTGTCAAAGATGAGCTGCCGCGACTTGGTGCGCCTGGGTCTCGGTCGTCGGAGCTTCACACCGACCGCGATGTAGGAATCGCCACTCCCACCATCCGGGAGCGCAACAGATTTGAGCAACTGCGCATCGTGGGAATGATCGGCACGCTGCTGATGGCGCTCGGGGGTCTCGGCGGCGGCGCGTTGCCGGTTGTGAATAACCCCTACAACAGCTTCGCGCTTGGCGCGGTCATGGGTCGCGCCCTCCAGACGTCGTCAAGCCTTGTGCTCATTGGGGTGGCGATGGTGGTGTTCAGCTGGGTTCTGATGACGCCGTTCGTGGGCGCTCTTGGCGGCCAGCCGCTGGTTCAAGCGCGCACGTTGCTGCGCACTTTCTTCGTCTGGGTCATCCCGCTGATTGTGACGGCCCCGCTGTTCACGCAAGACATTTATTCCTACCTTGCGCAAGGCAAGATCGTCGCGCTTGGTCTTGATCCCTACTCCGCCGGCCCTACGCAGATCCTCGGTATCGAAGACCCTCTGGGCCGCTCTGTTCCGTTCATCTGGGCGGAATCCCCCAGCCCCTACGGACCCGTCGCGCTTGCCATCGCCGCGGGAATTTTCCAGCTCACGGGTGATTCGATCTTCTGGGGCGTTACAGCTCACCGGCTCGTTTCCCTCGTGGGCGTGTGCGTGGCGTCGTGGGCCATCATTGCTCTGGCGAAACGTTGCGGCGTCGCCCCGCCGACTGCCGTGTGGCTGGGCATTCTCAACCCACTCGTCATACTCCACTTGATCGCCGGCATTCACAATGAGGCGATCATGATGGGGCTTTTACTCCTCGGCGTCGAAATCGGCTTGCGCGGCATCGACATCATGTCGCGCCCGCTTGACGACGAGGAACCGGCGGTGTTCCGGGGATATACCCTGCTGATTCTTTCTGGTGTGCTGATTTCCGCTGCTGGAATGGTCAAGGTTTCGGCCTTTATCGCCCTGGGTTTCGTTGGGATGGCTTACGCCCGGAAGATCAGCGGTGCGCGGGGCCTTTTAAGAGCGATCGGGCTGCAAACCGCAGTCATGGTGGGGACGATCGCCGCGGCCACGGCGCTGACCGGAATCGGCCTCGGTTGGGTGACCGGGCAGGGCGGGGCGGCGTCGATACGCAGCTGGCTCTCCGTCAGCACGGAAGTCGGCGTGGCAGCCGGATTGATCGCGCAATTGCTGGGGTTGGGTGACCACACGGATGCGATGCTGGGAATAACCCGAACCGTCGCGTTGCTCATCGCCGCCGCGTTTTGCGTGCGAATGCTGTGGGCTACCTATCGGGGAACTATTCATCCCGTCGGTGGGCTCGGGGTGGCCACGCTGGTGTTGGTCCTCCTCTTCCCCGTGGTGCACCCCTGGTATCCACTGTGGGCGATCCTCCCGCTAGCTGCCTGGGCCAACAGGCGTGCGTTCCGCGCCTTCGTGGTGCTGTATTGCGGGACGTTCAGCTTCCTGGTTCTCCCCCGCGGCTTGGCACTACCGCCGGGCACAGTTGTCACGATTTACTTCATGTGGGCTGCTGGCATCGTCTTTGTCGCCGCACTGTGTTGGTGTGGATTGAAGCTTAGTAGATCAAAGGTTTTACACTAGCTGCGATGAGTACGTCAGATTCCGCGAAACCGACGCGTGCCGCCGCGCGTGCCACCAACGCACGAGCTGGTGAAGTAGTGCTGAGCGTGGACAACGTGGTCAAACGCTTCGGTGAGAAGACCGCGGTGAACGGCCTGAGCTTTGAGGTAGGCGCGGGAGAAATTTTTGCGCTGCTGGGCCCCAACGGGGCCGGCAAGACAACGACGATTGAGATGTGTGAGGGCTTCGGCCGCCCCGACAGCGGCCGGATAACGGTTTTGGGCCTTGATCCGCAAAAGGAGCCCGAAAAGGTCCGCTCGCGCATCGGCATCATGCTCCAAGGCGGCGGGAGCTACTCCGGCATCAAGGTTCGCGAAATGCTGAACCTCACGGCCTCCTACAACAAGGATCCGCTTGATCCGGAATGGCTCATCGAGCTCTTTGGTCTCAGCGGCGTTGCTAACACCACGTACCGGCGCTTGTCCGGTGGGCAGCAGCAGCGTCTTTCCTTCGCTCTGGCACTCATCGGACGGCCGGAATTAGTGTTCCTGGACGAGCCAACTGCCGGGATGGACGCCCAAACCCGCCGGGCCACGTGGGACCTCATTGGCGCCTTGCGTGAGGACGGGGTGACGGTGATTCTGACAACCCACATGATGCCGGAAGCAGAGGCACTGGCGGATCAAATCGCGATCATCGACCACGGGAAACTGATAGCTTGGGGCACGCCCGCTGAGATCACTTCTTCAGATCACACTCCGTTTATTGAGATCACCACGGACCGCCCGCTTGACCTCACCGAGAAGTGGCGCGATGCGTCCGGCAAGCCGGTCGTGCTCACCCGCTCCGGCGAGTTGAGCTACCAGATTGAAGGCGACCCGAGCCCTGATCTCATTGCCGCCGTTGCCCACGAGGCCGCGTGCCAAGGCGTTCTAATTCACCAGCTTGGCGTGGCCCGCAAGAGCCTCGAAGACGTCTTTCTGGACCTCACCGGACGGGAGCTGCGTAGTTAAACATGGACATCACACCAGGAACGTTCACTCCCGCGCCGCAACGCGCCAGCGTCACAGACATGGTTGCCGCACAAGGGAAGATCGAATCCAAACTTATGCTCCGCCACGGCGAGCAGCTGCTGCTCAACCTGGTCATCCCAGCAGCGATTCTTCTCGGCTCAGTTTTCGCCCCGTTCTTCGGTGAGGAGGCCACGCTCAACGACATCGTCCCCATGGTGTTCTCGGTAGCCGCCGCCAGTGCCGGGTTCACGGGCCAGGCGATCGCTCTCGCTTTCGATCGTCGATACGGCGCGCTCAAACGCACAGGCGCATCCGGTGTGCCCGCGTGGACCATCATCGCGGGCAAGATCATCGCGGTGTTCGCCACCGTGCTAATTCAGATCATCGTGCTTGGCGGCCTCTCACTGATTCTCGGGTGGAGCGTGAGCTTCCTCGGCGTTGTTTTGGGGCTGTGCACGCTCTTCATCGGTGTTACGGCCTTTGCTTCACTCGGTCTGCTCATGGGTGGCACCCTGTCGTCCGAGGTTGTGTTGGCCTGCGCGAACCTAATCTGGCTCGTGCTCTTCGCTGTCCTCGGTTGGGTTGTCTACTCCGGGCACCTGGGGGATCCCGGATTTTGGGATCTGGTCCCTTCCGTCGCACTGGCCAGCGCCATGAACGGCGCCGTGCAGGGGTCCGTGAACGCCACCGCGTGCCTCTCTCTTATAGCCTGGGCAGCCGTTTCCGTGTTCGGCGCTTCCCGCTGGTTCCGGTTTGAGGGCTAAAGCCGTTGGCTTTATGCCTTCTCGCTTCTGTCCCCTAAAATTGGTGGTGTGAGCACAGCTAACACCACTGCCCCCGCACCCCATTCCGATTTCGGCGCATCCGCGAACGATGACCGGTGGATCACCAGGCTTTCCACCCAGCGACTTCTCGCGATGCTGCTCTTGATCGCCCAGGGAGGAATCACCTTCACCGGGTCCTTGGTCCGCGTGACCGGCTCCGGATTGGGCTGTGATACGTGGCCGCTTTGCCACGAGGGCTCCCTCTTCCCCGTGCCGGGTGCAAACCCGTGGGTGCACCAGATCATCGAGTTTGGTAACCGCACGCTGACCTTCGTCGTTGCTGCTGCCTCGATCGCTGTGTTCGTGTCGGTCCTGTTAGCGCAGCGGCGCAAAGAAATTATCACCCTATCGGTGATCTCTGGTCTCGGCGTCGTCCTTCAGGCTGTGATCGGCGGAATCTCTGTTCTCATGGATCTGCGCTGGTGGGCGGTGGCAATCCACTTCCTGCCGTCGATGGTTCTGGTGTGGGTTGCAGCCATGCTCTACATGCGCATTGCTGAAAGCGATACCGGCGTGAAGACCCAAGTGTTCCCGAACGCGATCCGCACTCTCACCATCGTCGCAGCCGTCGCGCTCTGCCTCGTCCTTGTAACCGGCACTATGGTCACTGGCTCTGGTCCCCACTCCGGTGACGCCGCCGTCGGCATGGAAAACCGCCTCCAGATGGACACCCGCATGCTGGCCTACGTTCACGCTGCCTGCATGTACGTCTACCTCGGTTTCACGCTGGCCATCGCCTTGTTGCTGCGCCGCGCTAAAGCCCCGGCCGACGCGCAGCGCACCGCCTACGTTCTCATCGTCATGGTGATAGTCCAATGGGCCGTCGGCGTTAGCCAGTTCTACCTCGGCGTTCCGCGCTGGACAGTGCCTGTCCACATCATTATGAGCGCCGTCGTCGTGGCCTTCAGCGCCTTCCTCTACACGCATGGCAAACGGCGCCTGCCCCTCCTCACTGACGCACCAGCCGCCGGCGCCCCGGCCGTCAACTCCCCAGCCGTCAGCACCCCGGCCACCGAGACCCGCTAGCCACCCGCGCGCTGGCTGCGCTTCTCTTGGCCCTACTATCCGACCGGCCTTCCCCCTACCGCCCTACCGCGCCCCGCGCCCCAGCTTTCCGCCTGACATATAAGCGGAAGCGAAGTTGGCCGGGAACGCTAGAAAATGCCGAAAACAGCCCATTTTGGGGCTTCCGGGGTAACTTTGCATCACGCAGCGCGGCAAACGGCTCGATCGACAGGCATCTAAGTCTGAGCGAAGTTGGCCGGGAACGCTAGAAAACGCCGAAAACAGCGTATTTTGAGCCTTCCGGGGTAACTTTGCTTCACGTAGCGCGGCAAACGGCTCGATCGCTGGGGCTGAGCATGCAGTGATCAGACGCCTCGGACTGGCGCCGGAGTGGGGCCGGCGAGAGACGGGCGCAGGTAGGAACTGGGAGGGAACGGCCGAGTTAGAGGGCCGCGACGAACTCGCTGATGGTCTGCCAGCCAAGGACCGCGTCGACGGAAAGGCCCAAGAACAAAAGGGCTAGGTAATTGTTCGACAGGATGAAGAGCGTCAATGGCTTCACGGGTTCGCCAGCGACAACGCCGCGGTGCAGACGGGTTGCTACCACCAGGAAAATCACGCCTGACGCAACGGCTACGACCAAGTAAATCCAACCAGCGGCGGGAACGATGATCAGTGAGGTCACAACGGTTAGCCACGAGTAGATGAGGATCTGCTTCGTGGTCTCTTCCGCGGAAGCAACGACTGGCAGCATCGGAACGTTGGCGCGGGCGTAATCGTCTTTGTACTTCATGGCCAAGGCCCAGGTGTGCGGCGGAGTCCAGAAGAAGATGATCATGAACAAAACGATGGCCTGCCACCAGTGGTCGGGGGAACCATCGTGGACGTTGTCGCGGATAGCCGCCCATCCGACTAGGACCGGCATGCAACCAGCGGCACCGCCCCAGATCACGTTCTGCCAGGTCCTGCGCTTCAGCCACTTCGTGTAGACGAAGACGTAGAAGACGTTGGTGAAGATGATGAACACTGCGGCCAGCCACGACTTACACACCAGCCACAGCCACAGGACGGAGAGGATCAACAGCGCCCACGCGAAAACGGCGGCGCGGTTTTTGGTCACCTTCTGCCGGACCAACGGCCGGGCGCGGGTGCGGCCCATCAGCTGATCAATGTCATAATCCGCGACCATGTTGAAGGTGTTGGCAGCGCCGGCACCCATCCAGCCGCCAAGCAGCGTCGCCAGAATCAGCCACAGATCAACCGTGCCCCGGTTCGCCTGGAGCATCGCGGGAATCGCGGCGACGAGGAGCAGCTCAATGACCCTCGGCTTCGTCAACGCGAAATACGCCTTGATGGTCTCCAACAACAACTCCTAAAAACTCAGCAATTTCTTCGCGGCACACAAGTTTGCGCGGACACTTACGCAACGATGCTACAGCTCGAGGCATAACGGGTGATAATTATCGCATGCTCTCGCTTAGATCTGACGCACGCCGCGTATCGACGATCGCCTTTGCACCATTCATCGTCACACTCCTGGCCCTGTGTACCGCGTTTTCCCTGACCGGCTGCAAGGTCGACTCCGAAAATGTCGGGGGTGAAGGCGCCACAACGACCACGGAATCTCGTGGCGATGCAACTGTACGGGTGCGCGCGATGGGTGACATTCTGATCCACCAGGAGGTCTACGCCGATGCCGCCGTGAAAGCCGAGGCAGCGGGTAAGCAGGGTTATGACTTTGCCCCGATGTTTGATCCGGTTCGGCGGTACATGGAAAACGCTGACCTGACGACGGCGAACATGGAGGTCCCCGTTGCTGGCCCAGAGTTTGAGCTGTCAGGGTACCCGATGTTCAATGCCCCGGCGGAGGTGATTGACGCGCTGAAAGGCGCTGGCGTGGACATTGTGAATAACGCCACCAACCACACGCTTGACCGCGGGGTGGAGGGAGTCAAGGCATCAAATGCGAACATCGCGAGCTACGGCATGCCATACGTGGGTGCCTACACCTCTTGGGAGGACAAAAAGAAGCCCAGGATCTTGGATGTCAACGGGATGAAGATCGGCTTCGTGGCTTATTCCTACGGGGCGAACGGAAATGTGCTTCCAGATGGCGAGGAGTACGCGCTAAGCCTCATTGATCACGACGCGATGCGGCGGGAGATTTCAGAGCTGGACAAGCAGGTGGATGCGACGATCTGCATCATCCACGCTGGCGAAGAGTATGAGAACTATCCGAACGATTACCAAAAGGAAACCGTTGCCGTCGCGCGTGAGGCGGGCGCGGATTACGTCCAGGGCGGCCACCCGCATGTGCTTCAGCCTTTCGAGCTTTACGACGACGGGACGGGAACGTGGTTCTCCCACGGCAACTTCCTCTCGGCTCAGTATGACGAGGTGAACAAGGTCGGCGGCATCGGTGAGTACACGTTGACCAAGAAAGCAGACGGCACAGTGGAGGTGAGCGGTTACCGCTTCATGCCGACGTACACGATCGGTGAGCCGCAAACGTCTGAGTTCTCCGTCGTGCCCCTGGTGGACGCGGCAAAGATGGGGTACGTCGACGGCGAGCAATGGATGAGGGAGCTAGAAGACCTCATGAACACCTACACCCACGTCGACGTGGTGGATTACCTGGACTAGCCTGGTGACGAAAGTAGGTGCCTGCATTAGTGCACGGCGCCTGCGATTGACCTCGATTATTGGCCTCTTTTCGGAGGTCAGGAAGACAACAACGAAGTGAGGATACTGTGTCCGCTGTGACCCCGAACAATGCAAACGCTGGTGCTGGACTGCCCGAGGAACTGCGAGCGATGACCGTCCGCAATTACCCCGCGGATTGGACAGAGGCGGACACGCGCGCGGTAGACACGATCCGAGTGCTTGCTGCTGACGCGGTGGAGAACTGCGGTTCGGGCCACCCGGGCACCGCAATGTCCTTGGCGCCGTTGGCGTACACCCTGTACCAGCGCGTGCTGGTCCACGACCCGAAGGACCCGCACTGGGTGGGCCGTGACCGCTTCGTGCTGTCCAACGGCCACTCCTCCCTGACGCAGTACATTCAGCTCTACCTCGGTGGTTTCGGTTTGGAGATCGAGGATCTTAAGGCACTGCGCACCTGGGGCTCAAAGACCCCGGGCCACCCGGAGTACAACCACACCGCTGGAGTGGAGATCACCACGGGTCCCCTGGGCCAGGGTCTCGCGTCGTCCGTCGGTATGGCTATGGCTTCGCGCCGCGAGCGCGCGCTGTATGACCCGAATGCCGCCGAGGGCGAGTCGATCTTTGACCACTACATCTACGTCGTTGCTGGCGACGGTGATCTGCAGGAAGGTGTCACCTCAGAAGCATGCTCGCTGGCAGGTACGCAGCAGCTGGGCAACCTCATCGCATTCTGGGATGACAACCGCATCTCCATCGAGGACGACACGCAGATTGCCTTCACCGAGGATGTTCTGAAGCGCTACGAGGCCTACGGTTGGCAGACGCTGACCGTGGAATCCGGTGAAGATGTTGTTGCGATCCTTGAGGCCGTCGAGAAGGCAAAGGCGGAGACCAACCGCCCGACGATGATCCGTGTGAAGACAGTGATTGGCTTCCCGGCACCGACGCTGCAGAACACCGGCGCCGCCCACGGTGCTGCCCTGGGTGCTGAAGAAGTTGCGGCAGTCAAAGAGATCCTTGGGTTCGACCCGCAGGTGAACTTCCCGGTGGAAGAGGAAGTCATTGCACACACGCGTCAGCTGGTGGAGCGCGGTGCGGCGGCTCACCGCGAGTGGCAAGCGCGTTTCGACGATTGGGCGGCCGCGAACCCGGACAACAAGGCGCTCTTCGACCGCCTCACCGCGCGCGAGCTTCCCGACGGCTGGGATGCGGAGCTTCCCACCTGGGAGCCAGACGCAAAGGGTCTCGCCACCCGTAAAGCATCTGAAGCGTCGATCCAGGCACTGGCTGCCACCCTTCCCGAGCTGTGGGGCGGTTCTGCCGACCTTGCAGGTTCCAACAACACCCTGATCAAGGGCGCGGATTCCTTCGGTCCGCAGGAGATTTCCACTGACATGTTCACGGCCAACCGCAACGGCCGGAACTTGCACTTTGGTATCCGTGAGCACGCAATGGGTTCGATCATGAACGGTATTGCCCTTCACGGCGGCACACGCGTGTACGGCGGCACGTTCCTCATCTTCTCCGAGTACCTCTACCCCGCTATCCGCGTTGCCGCTCTGTCCGGCATCGACGGCTACTACGTGTTCACGCACGACTCCATCGGCCTGGGTGAGGACGGCCCGACACACCAGCCGGTAGAAACCCTGGCGGCGCTGCGCGCGATCCCGGACCTGGCAGTGATCCGCCCGGCTGACGCGAATGAGACCGCGGCGGCATGGCGCGCGGCAATCGCGGGCCGGGAGCAACCCAAGGCCTTCGCGCTTTCCCGCCAGGACCTCCCGGTGCTGGAAGGCACGAAGGAAAAGGCCCGCGAGGGTGTCGAGCGCGGCGGATACGTCTTGGTGAACGAGTCTGGTGACACCCCGGATGTGATCCTCATCGGCTCTGGCTCTGAGGTGCAGTACGCGGTTCAAGCAGCCGAGCAGCTTGAACGCGACGGTGTCTCCGCGCGCGTGGTGTCCATGCCGTCGATCGACTGGTTCCTCGAGCAAGACGAGGACTACATCCACAGCGTTCTTCCACCGGCCGTTCGTGCTCGCGTGTCGGTGGAAGCCGGTGTGGCTATGCCATGGCACCGCTTCACCGGTGACCACGGCCGCAACATCTCCCTGGAGCACTTCGGTGCGTCGGCCCCGGGCAGCGAGCTGTTCACCCGCTTCGGCTTCACCGCCGACGCAGTGGTTGCCGCTGCTCGCGAGTCGCTCGAGTCGGTTCAAGCAAACTAAGAACCGGCAAGCAATTAGGCACTTCATTGGGCGTGGGCGTTACCGCGATTTGCGCATAACGTTCACGCTTCTTCATAAAACTAGACCCAATAACTCTCTGTTTCGACGTTATCTATTAATTTCTAAACATCGGCTTTAAGTCGGCTTTACGTCCACGAAAGGAAATCCCGTGACCGCCATCGATGATCTTTTCGCCCAAGGCACCTCTACCTGGCTCGACGACCTCTCCCGTGACCGCATCACCTCCGGCAACCTGGAGCAGATTAAGAAAGACAAGTCGATCGTGGGTGTGACCACGAACCCCGCGATTTTCGCTGGTGCGATGAGCAAGGGCACTGCCTACGACGAGCAGCTAGCTGAGCTGAAGAAAGGCAACGTTGGCGTGGACGAGGCCGTCTACGCGATGTCCATCAAGGACGTACAGGACGCTTGCGATCTGTTCTTGGACACCTTCGAGGCAACGGGCGGCAAGGATGGCCGCGTGTCCATTGAGGTTGACCCACGCCACGCTGACGATGAGGAAAAGACCGTGGCCCAGGCGCAGGAGCTCTGGGACATGGTCGATCGCCCAAACGTGATGATCAAGATCCCGGCTACCGACGCGTCGCTGCCTGCCATCACGCACTCGTTGGCAAACGGCATTTCCGTGAACGTGACGCTGATCTTCTCCGTTGAGCGCTACAAGCAGGTCATTGACGCCTACAAGGCCGGTATTGCCCAGGCGAAGGACAATGGCCACGATGTGTCTGCGATCCACTCGGTGGCATCCTTCTTCGTCTCCCGCATGGACACCGAAGTGGACAACCGTCTTGACGCCATCGGTTCCGCGGAGGCACTTGCTCTGCGTGGCAAGGCTGGCGTTGCCAACGCACGTCTGGCGTACCAGCTGTTCCTCGACGAGTTCGATGAAGCCGCGATGGCGCAGCTTCCCGACGGGGCGAATAAGCAGCGCCCGCTGTGGGCATCCACCGGTGTAAAGAACCCGGAGTACCCGAAGACGCTGTACGTCACGGAGCTTGCTGGCCCGGATACCGTGAACACTATGCCGGAGCCCACCATCGACGCCGCGCTCGAGGCAAACAACATCGTCGGCGACACGCTGACCGGTAAGGCTGAAGAATCCCAGAAGATCTTTGACCAGCTCGCCGCCGTCGGCATTGATCTCGACGACGTGGTGCGCGTCCTGGAAAAGGAGGGCGTGGACAAGTTCGTCGACGCATGGCAGGAGCTGCTGGATTCCATGCTGTCTAACCTTGGAAAGGACGCATAAGGTGTCGGAATCGACACAGGCGGAGAAGTGGCAGAACCCACTTCGTTCGCGGAAAGACCGCCGCCTCCCCCGCATTGCTGGCCCGTCCGGCATGGTGATTTTTGGTGTCACCGGTGACTTGGCCAAGCGCAAGCTTCTTCCGGCCGTCTATGACTTGGCGTCCCGCGGCCTTCTTCCCGCTGGCTTCACGCTCGTTGGTTTCGGCCGCCGCGCGTGGTCGAAGGAAGACTTTGAAAACTACGTCAAAGAGCAGGTTCTTCGCGGTGCACGTACGGATTTCGACGAGCACGTCTGGAGGCGCCTCGCCGAAGGCATGCAGTTTGTCCAAGGCGCGTTCGATGATGATCAGGCTTTTGACAACATGGCCGCGCTGTTGAAGGAAATGGACGCAACCCGCGGAACCGCCGGCAACTGGGCGTTCTACCTTTCGGTACCCCCGGAGTACTTCGCGCACGTTGTTGACCAGCTCGACCGGACCGGCATGGCGCATGGAACGGAAGAACAGTGGCGCCGCGTGATCATCGAGAAGCCCTTCGGGCACAATCTCGAATCCGCCAAAGAGCTCAACAAAACGATCAGCGCCGTGTTCCCAGAACGGGCGGTCTTCCGTATTGACCACTACCTGGGCAAAGAAACGGTGCAGAACATTTTGGCAATGCGCTTTGCTAACCAGATGTTCGAGCCGATCTGGTCCTCCCGCTACGTTGACCACGTGCAGATCACCATGGCCGAGGACATCGGCCTTGGTGGTCGCGCTGGCTACTACGACGGTATCGGCGCTGCCCGCGACGTGATTCAGAACCACCTGATCCAGCTCCTTGCACTCGTGGCCATGGACGAGCCGGTCTCCTTCTCACCGCGCCAGCTACGCTACGAAAAGCTGAAGATTCTTCGCGCCACTACGCCCATCGGACCGTTTGAAGAAACGACCGCGCGTGGCCAGTACACCGCTGGGTGGCAGGGCTCCGAAAAGGTCGTCGGTCTGCGCGAAGAAGAGGGCTTTGACCCGAATTCAACAACGGAGACCTACGCGGCCTGCACTCTGGGCATCAACTCCCGCCGCTGGGCCGGTGTTCCCTTCTACCTGCGCACCGGAAAGCGCCTGGGCCGCCGCGTGACGGAGATCGCGCTCGTGTTCAAGAAAGCGCCGCACCAGCCCTTCGACCCGGGCTTGACCAGCCAGCTTGGCGCCAACACCTTGGTGATCCGCGTCCAGCCGGACGAGGGCATCCTGCTTCGCTTCGGTTCTAAGGTCCCCGGTTCCACCATGGAAGTGCGTGACGTGAACATGGACTTCTCCTACACGGAAGCATTCACAGAGGAGTCCCCGGAGGCATACGAGCGCCTCATCCTGGACGCACTGCTGGATGAGACCGGCCTCTTCCCCACCTCCGCTGAGGTGGAGCGCAGCTGGGAAATCCTCGATCCGATCCTGGACTTCTGGGCCGAACACGGCCGCCCCGATGAGTACGCCGCTGGTACATGGGGCCCACCGTCTGCGGACCACATGATGGCGGCCTCCGGCCGCGCATGGCGCCGCCCTTAATTTTCTAGAGAACCGTTGAACTAACGCCCTACAAAGAAGCACGAGACCATGATTGTCACCCTGTCCGATACGAACACTCGGGACATCGCACGACTGCTCCTCGATACTCAGGAGAACCACTCGCTGGCGACCGGCCGCGTACTCACGCTCATCGTCGTCGCGGATATCCACGACGACGTGGAGTCGATCTTGGAAAACGTCCGCGCCGCCTCCCACGAGCACCCTTCTCGCGTGCTCATGCTGATCACGGGGAACAAGGAAGGCCCCGACGCGCTTGACGCCCAGGCACTTCTCGCAGCGGATGCCGGCGCGTCTGAAATCGTGATCATGGATCTCCACGGGGATCTTGCGCGCAACCTGGATTCCGTCGTCACGCCTCTGCTTTTGCCCGATACTCCTATCGTTGCGTGGTGGCCATCGACGGCCCCCGCGCACCCTGCCGAGCACCCGCTAGGCCGGATCGCGCACCGCCGTATCACCAATGCGTATGAGGCAGTGGATGGTAACTACCTGCTGCGGCTTGCCAACGGCTACACGCCCGGGGATTCGGACATGCTGTGGTCCCGCATCACCCACTGGCGCGGTGTAGTCGCCGCGGCTTTTGACGCATACCCGCACGACAAGGTCACGGCTGTAGAGATTGACGGCCCAGACGACAACCCCAGCGTTGATATCGCGGCTGGATGGCTGTCCTCGTGCCTGGGCATTGACGTGAACCGCATCACCAGCGAGCAAACCAAGAGCGAACCCTCCCGCTACTTCCCAATTCGCCGCCTGACGCTGGAACGCGAATCGGGCCCCGTCGTCGTGAGCGTTAAGGATGACAAGACGCTCAGCGTGAAGGTGCCCGGCATCGCGGAGGCCTTCGTGGCTATGAGTACCCGCAGTGATGCGGACTGCTTGTCCGAGGAGCTCCGCCACCTCGACCCAGATTTCGCATATTCACAAGCGTTGAAGGCACTACCGAACGTCAAAGTTCACTAACATCGAACAAAAGAGCCTCCGCTAGCCCCTAAAAGGAGCGATACCAATGCTGACCGTGGAGAAGGTCCCCAACCTCGATGTGCTGGTTGATAAAGCATCCGCCCGTTTCGTGGAGACTATCTCCGCGATCACCGCGGACCCGACCGGTGGCGTGCATGGCGATGGCGCAGCCCGCGTCGTGGTCACCGGTGGCGGCGCGGGGATCAAGCTTCTGTCCCGCCTAAGCCGCGCGCGCAACATGGACTGGAGCAAGGTCCACATCTTCTTCGGGGACGAGCGCAACGTGCAGATCTATGACCCCGAATCCAATGAGGGCCAGGCACGGTACGCGCTGTTCAACCATGTCAATATCCCCGAAGGAAACATCCACGGCTACCGTCCCCGGATGTCCACCCTGCCCGATACCGCGGAGGGCTACGCCACTCAGATTGAGCACCACGCACCCAAGGGTTTCGATCTTCATCTCATGGGCATGGGCCCCGACGGCCACATCAATTCGCTCTTCCCGGATTCGCCGCAACTCGCGGAAGCAGAGAAGCTAGTCGTACCCGTCTCCGACTCCCCCAAGCCCCCGGCTGAGCGCATCACCTTGACGTACCCCGCCATTGCCCGCGCTGACCAAGTCTGGCTCATGGTGTCCGGCTCAGAAAAAGCGGAGGCAAGCTCCCAGCTTATCGACGGGGTGGTGAGCGACGAATGGCCCGTCACCCGTGTCCCCGAGCTGACGAACACGACGCTGTTCATCACCGAGGATGCACTCCCCGAGGAGTAAAGCGGACTACCCACAAAAGCGCAGACAGGAAAGGCGGCAGTTAACACTGCCGCCTTTCGATGAACTTAGTACGTTTCTAAGTTAGTTCTTCTCCAGTTCGTAGACCTTATCTTCCTGGTCAGGAATCGGGTTACCCTTGGAATCGAGGAGCGGGCCGGTGGAATCGTCTTCCTCGATGCGTCCGTTCTGGTCGCAGTCATACATCTTGTCCTGCTTGTCCTTCGGCTCGATGAACATTGGGTTGACCAACCACTTGTCATCCTCATCGAAGTAAGCCTTGCACATCAGCTCCTGCTTGTTTCGGTTAACTGCAAGACGCAGGTAGGTAGCATCGCCGACGAAGGACACGTCGGTGTTAGAGTCACCAGCGGCGAACACTTGTCGCTTCTCTTCCGGAGCGGGCTCCCAAGCGTCTGGGCCGGTGATTCCCAGGACCTCTTCGTTGACTCGGCAGCGCTTTCCTTCGATGTACGTCATGGATTTTTCTCCACCACACTGGACCATCTCGTAGCTCCACTTGTCGCCATCGAGAACAGTCTTGACACCCATCACCTTGTCCGGAGCGATACCGATCTTTTCGCCCCAGGCCTGCGCCTGAGGTTGAGGGGAAGCGGTGATGATTCGCACGTCGAAACCGTGGTTTTTCAGCACGTTGATCAGGTCGGTGATTTCTTCGTAATAACGAATCCAACCGTTGTACTCCTTGGAACCCACCTTCACCTTCGTCCCCTCAGGTGCAGCAATGTATTCGTCGCGGGTCGCACGTGCAAAGTCCGTAATCTCGTCTTCGGTGTAGCCAGCGAGCAGCTGGACCTTGAATGCGTATGCAGGCTCAATGCGACGAGCGTTGAAGTTCTGGAAAGCCGGCTTGCCGTCTGAAGTTTCAGAGTCCTCGATGATTTTCTCGATAATGTCCGCGCACTCTGCACCCTCAGGCTTGCTGGTAGGAAGAACCTCACCCTCTTGCGCGAGGCCACCACACTTATCGTTGAGCTCGGTGATAATTTCCGGAGTGAAGTACTCGTTAAGGTTCTTCCAGTCCGATTTCGGCGGCTGCTTAATCTTGTCGTTCAGAAGCATGTAGTTGATCAGGGCTTCAGCCGTGTCGTTCTTGACCACCGTGTTGTCCCAATCGAACAAGGCGAGCGGGGCGCCTTCCCGCTCCGGATCAGCGCCGCACTCACCCAAGTCTTTGATCATGTCATCGATGCGAGTGCGGTTCTCATCAAGCCAGTTAAGATCCTGCAAAAGTGCGCAGTCCTGAGCAGCTACCGTTTGGGTATTCGTTTCGGTTGTGTCAGTGGTCTTTACTTCAGTGGCCTGTTGCTCTGAGTTGCTGGAGCAAGCTGTCAGGGAAAGGCCCATCGCGGCAACCGCAGAGACGATAACACCTGCGCGGCGCATTGTGGTCTTAGACTTCATGGAAAATCCCTTCGGTAACGCGCATTGTGAATGCGCATTCAGGTTAACTACCTGCATTCTTTTTGCGCAGGATTACTTGAAGACTACTTGCGCAACGTAAACGCTTAATTAACTATAAGCAAACTCTAACTTTGGGCTCACAATCTCCTGGCCACCTCAATACACTCGATGTTGTCGGGCCTTTTCATGGGTGATGACATCGAAAGACAACCGAATAACCGTCGAAAATAAAAATGACTCCGGCAACCGAAAAGAGGAAACATGGGCACGAATCGCCGCTCAATGGGAGCTGTAGCTGTCCTGGCATCCGCCAGCTTGCTTCTGGCTTCATGCAGTAATGACGAAGGAACCGATAAGGGTAACTCATCGACTCCAGAAGATAATTCCGCATCCACATCTGTTCACGAGCAAGCCTCTAAGAACAATCGTGACGACGTTCCGCCGGTGGCCGATAATCCATCCCCCGCTGTAAAGAACTTACCGCCGCACTTCGATTTTGAGGCTCACCGTGGTGGCCGCGGCGAATGGACCGAAGAATCAAAGAAGGCTTTCGAAACCGCTCTCGAACTCAACGCTACTACTCTTGAACTCGATGTCGTGATCACCAAGGATGGAGTTCCCGCGGTCTGGCATGATCCGAAGGTCCAAGATGACAAGTGCACGGATACAAAGCCAGCAACTGAGAATGACCCTCAGTTCCCATACGTTGGCAAGCTCATGCACGAGTTGACGTGGGACCAGATCCAGACCTTGGACTGTGATCTGAAACTTTCTGAGGACTTCCCTGAGCAGGAGCCTGTTAAGGGAAACAAGATCCTGCAGCTGTCCGATGTTTTCGAGATTGCGAAATCGGAACACGATGTCTACTTCAACATTGAAACCAAGATCGAAGCTGAAGAGCGAGAGAACTCGGCCGAACCACAGGAGTTTGTCGACGCGATTCTCGCTGCTGCTGAGGAAGCTGGCACTACCGACCGCATCATGATCCAGTCATTCGATTGGCGCAGCTTGCCACTGGTGCGTGAGAAGAACCCGAACATTCCTTTAGTGGCGTTGTACGACGAAACGACATGGGTCGAAGACTCGAAATGGATCGGCGATATCGACTACAAGGACGTAGACGGCGATGTTATCGAGGCCGTGAAGAAGCTTGGTGCAGAAGTGATCTCCCCCGGCTTTGCGGTGCCTTACGAGGCTAAAGCGGGCGATGATGACTACAACCCGACCGCTACCCGTGAGTACATCACAAAGGCCCACGAGGCAGGAATTCGTGTTGTGCCGTGGACGATTAATGATCCAGACACCATGGAAGAGCAACTTGATGCCGGCGTCGACGGCATTATCACGGACTACCCCACTCGTTTGAAGAAGATCCTGGATGAACGCGGGATCAACTACGCTCGTACAAAGTAGGGAGTAACAACGTTGAAGCCGCTACCCATTCGGGTAGCGGCTCAATTTTTGCCTGAGGAGCGCGACAGAGCGCTACAAGCTTAGAGTCCGTAGGACTGAATCAGGTTCAAGCCGATGATGCACGCGATCCAGATCACGCACATCACGATGGTGTAGCGGTCCAAGTTCTTCTCAACGACCGTGGAACCGGAAAGGTTAGCCTGGACACCGCCGCCGAACAGGCTCGACAGACCGCCGCCTTTGCCCTTGTGCAAAAGCACGAAGATGCTCATCAGAACTGCGGCGAAGACCAAGATGATCTGCAGGGTCAAGACCATGGTGAGAAAACCTCCACGGGGTTAGTTGGGTAACTCGTAACATGCTACACCACCTGCCGCCGCGGATTATATCCGGCGCGGCAGGTGGTGAATCTTTACTTCACGGCGTCGCCCGCTGCGGCGCAGAGCTTTGCAAAGTCCTGGCCGTCCAGCGATGCACCGCCGACGAGACCGCCGTCGATGTCTGGCTGACCAACGATTTCACCGACGCTGTCAACCTTGACGGAGCCGCCGTAGAGAATGCGGGTGCCTGCGGCAACATCTTCGCCCGCGATGTCGGCGATGGTCCTGCGGATTGCTTCGCACACCTCCTGGGCGTCAGCGGCAGAAGCCACCTTGCCGGTACCGATGGCCCAGACAGGCTCGTAGGCGATGACCGTCTTGGCGAGCTCTTCTGCGCCCAGACCAGCGAGGGATTCCTTGGTCTGCTGAACTACGAAGTTCACGTGCTCCCCTGCCTCGCGCACGTCGAGGGATTCACCGACGCACACGATCGGGTTCATGCCGTACGCGAGTGCTGCGCGGGCCTTCTTCGCCACGATCTCATTGGTCTCATTGTGGTACTCGCGGCGCTCGGAGTGCCCGACGACCACCCAGGTGCAGTCGAGTTTGCTCAGCATCGCGCCGGAGACTTCCCCGGTGTAAGCGCCGGACTCGTGGACCGAAATGTCCTGCGCACCGAAGGTGACCTTGAGCTCGTCGCCGTTGACCAATGTCTGGACGGAACGGATATCCGTGAACGGCACGATCAGCGCCACATCGACCTGATCGTAGTAGTCGTTCGGAAGCGCGAAGGCGAGGCGCTGGGTCTGCGCGACAGCCTCGAGGTGGTCGTGGTTCATCTTCCAGTTACCGGCAATGAGTGGTTTACGTGCCATGAGACAAATCCTTTCTGTAAACGGTTAAGCGGCTCTTGTTTTAGCTGTTCAGAACTGCCACGCCCGGCAGGTCCTTGCCCTCGAGGAGCTCCAGGGATGCGCCGCCGCCGGTGGAGATGTGGGAGAACCCGTCCTCGTCGAGGCCGAGCACGCGTACCGATGCTGCGGAATCGCCGCCGCCGACCACGGTGAAGGAACCGTTGTTAGCGGTTGCGTCGATCATGGCCTGTGCAACCGCACGGGTGCCTTCTGCGAAGTTCGGCTTCTCAAACACGCCCATCGGGCCGTTCCAGAACACGGTCTTGGACTCCGCGATGATCTCTGCGTACTTCTTGGCGGTCTCCGGGCCGATGTCGGTGGACAGCCAGCCCTCCGGGATGCCGTCGAGGTCCACGATCTTCGTCTCAGCATCGTTGTCGAACTCCGCAGCAGCCAGAAGGTCAACCGGCAGAACGATCTTGTCGCCGTACTTCGCCAGCAGGTCCTTGCAGGTGTCAATCATCTCTTCCTGGAGCAGGGACTTCTGGGTGTTGTGGCCCTGGGCGGTGAGGAAGGTGTAGCACATGCCGCCACCGATGATGACCTTGTCAGCCTTCTCAGCGAGGGCCTCAATAACGCCGAGCTTGTCGGACACCTTGGAGCCGCCGAGCACGACGACGTATGGGGAAGTCGGGTTGTCCTTGACGGAAGACAGCTTGTCCAGCTCCTGCTCAACCAGGTAGCCAGCGTAGGCCGGAAGGCGCTTCGCAACGTCGTAGACAGATGCCTGGGCGCGGTGAACAACGCCGAAGCCGTCGGAAACAAATGCACCGTTGTCAGCAGCAAGGGCAGCAAGCTCATCAGCGAACGCGCCGCGCTCTGCTTCATCCTTGGAGGTTTCGCGGGCATCGAAGCGGACGTTCTCAATCAACATGACATCGCCGTCGTTGAGCCCGTTAGCGCGCTCGTGCGCATCCTCACCGGTGACATCGCCTGCGAGAGCCACGTACTGGCCGAGGCGCTCCGACAGAGCCTCCGCAACCGGTGCGAGGGAGAACTTCGGGTTAGCTTCACCCTTCGGGCGGCCCAGGTGTGCGCTCAGGATCACCTTGGCGCCACCGTCGATAAGAGCTTGGATGGTCGGCAGCGAGGCATCAATACGACCCGGGTCCGTGATCTCCCCGTCGTCGTTAAGCGGGACGTTGAAGTCAGAGCGAACAAGGATGTGGCGGCCTTCGACGCCTTCATCCAGCAGGTCCTTAAGGGTGCGGGTGGTCATGGGTATGAACTCCTGTTTTGTCGAAAAGATGTGGGGTAATGGGTAAATATCAACCGGTACCTGGCACTACGTGCCGGTGTGAAAAAACCCGGGCGTGAAGTGCGTGGCACTGCCCGGGCTTTCATATAGCGCCTTAACGTTTAAGCGCTCTTGTATTCGTAGAGCTCGGCGCGCGCTGATTTAGAGGTTGTCAGCAACGTGCTTGGTCATACGGATGTACTGCGAGGTGTAGGAGAACTCGTTGTCGTACCAGGAGATGATCTTCACCAGGTTGCCGTTGATGACGCGGGTCATACCAGCGTCGAAGATGGCGCCGTGGTTGTTGCCAATGATGTCGGAAGACACGATGAGGTCCTCGGTGTACTCCAATGCGCGACCGAACTCAGCGTCCTGAACAGCGTTCTTCACTGCCTCGTTGACCTCTTCAACGGTCACCTCACGGCCCACGTTGACGGTCAGGTCGGTTGCGGAACCCGTGATCGTCGGAACACGCATTGCAAAGCCGTCCAGCTTGCCCTCAAGCTCAGGCAGAACCAAAGCCACAGCCTTTGCTGCACCGGTCGTGGTAGGAACGATGTTCTGAGCTGCAGCGCGAGCGCGACGCAGGTCCTTGTGAGGAGCGTCCTGCAGACGCTGGTCACCGGTGTACGCGTGGATGGTGGTCATCAGGCCGTTCTCAATGCCGAAAGCATCGTTGAGGACCTTTGCAACCGGAGCCAGGGAGTTGGTGGTGCAGGATGCAGCGGAGATGATGGTCTGGTCGCTGCTGTAGTCCTTGTGGTTGACGCCCCATACGTAGGTGCCGTCAACGTTCTTGCCCGGAGCGGAGATGATGACCTTCTTCGCGCCAGCGTCCAGGTGAGCCTTAGCCTTCTCACCGTCGGTGAAGAAACCGGTGGACTCCAAAACGATGTCCACGTTCTCAGAAGCCCAGTCAACGTTCGCCGGGTCCTTCTCAGCCGTGACCACGATGCGCTTGCCGTCAACGGTGATCGACTCATCGTCATACTCAACCTCGTGGCCGAGCTTGCCGTACGCCGTGTCGTACTTCATCAGGTGTGCCAGCGTCTTGTTGTCGGTCAGATCGTTGATCTTCACAACTTCGAGGTCGCCCGCGTACTCGTTGAGGATGATGCGGAATGCGGAGCGGCCGATGCGGCCAAAGCCGTTAATACCAATGCGGGTGGTCACGTAAATCTTCTCCTTGAAATGTGGCTTATTCGTACCACTGTCCAAGTGTAGCTACGTTGGTCCACGCCTGCAGGGAGCTTTTTGTGCAGGGGCTTTTTGTAAAGGGGGGTTTTAGACTTGCGCGCCCTATTGCCCTTCGGCCTCGGTACTAACGGCCGCGTGGGTATCCGGGATTCCTAGTTCTTTCGCCCGCTTGTCAGCTAGGGAAAGAAGACGCCTGATGCGACCAGCCACCGCGTCCTTCGTCATCTGCGGATCGGCGAGGCGGCCGAGCTCTTCCAGAGACGCGTGGCGGTGTGTCACGCGCAGGTAGCCTGCGTCTGCAAGGTGCTCTGGAACGTCGTCCCCAAGGATCTGCATCGCTCGGTCAACGCGGGCTGCAGCAGCCGCGGCTGCCTGAGCAGAACGCCGCTGGTTCGCGTCGTCAAAGTTGGCGTGGTGGTGGTTGGCAGTGCGGGCTTGGCGCTTTTCGCGCTTGTCGTCCCATTCCAGGCGCGTGCGCGGCGCGCCCATGCGGCTAAGAAGAATCCCAATGGCGTCGCCATCGCGGACAAAGACGCGAACGACTCCGCGCGTGTCCTTCGTCTTCGCCGCCACGGACAACCGCCGCGCCAAGCCAATCAAAGCCAACGCCACTTCCTCGCGCGGGCAAGCGACTTCCAGCGATGAGGTTCGCCCCGGCTCGGTCAGTGCGCCCCGGGCAAGAAACGCGCCACGCCACGCGGCTTCCACCTCAGCGATGGTCCCGGACACGATTTGGCGGGGCAAACCCACGACTGCGTGGCCGGAAGCCGTGACCAGCTTGAGCCGGCGAATCACATCCGTCGCCCCGTGTGCAATGGTGACCGTGTACCGCAGGTCTTTGGAACCCGTCCCCGGGATGACTTCACTGACCTCTGCCCCAGCGTCACAGACATCGCGAATGATGTCGGCCAAGTGATCGGCCACAGCCTTTTCGGCAAAGTGCGCCACGATCTCAACGCCGCGGGCACCTTCGGTGTATTCACCTGCTACGCGCAACATGGCAGTGGCTTCTGCAATCCGGACATCGGTGTTCGCACCGCTTCCACTGCGCGCGGCAGTAGAGTTCGCGGCGCTAAGAAGTTCTTCTTTGACTTTCGGTGTCAATGCCACGCTGCCGCGCTCCTTAGCTGATTCCTTGCGTATATCCGGCCTATGCCCGGCCTATTTCTGCCGTGTGCTTACTGTCGTCGTGAGCATACCGCTTAAGCTTAATTGTCCTGAATTACTTCCATGATGGCAGCTGCGAGCTTGTGCGGATCATGCCTGTTTGTCAGCCGCCCAGAGTCATCCACTTCAACCATGTCGCAATAGGACACGGTTGCGCCCACGTTGTGCGCCGCACGATCCAGGTAGTCTTTCTCCCCTTTTGAGAAAGGAATCCCGGAATCGGCGAGGAAGTGGTCCACGTGCAGGTCCGGCGCGTGCTGGGAGAACACATGGATGTGGCGTTCGGTAGAAAACCCAGGGGTCTCGCCGGCTTCCGGTGACAGGTTCAGCACCACGACCACATCCGCGCTCGTGCGGTTCAGCGCGTCCACAATCTCTGGAATCAACAGGTGCGGGATCACGGATGAGAACCATGAGCCGGGGCCGATCGTCACAACATCGGCGTTCATGATTGCTTCGACCGCCAGCGGGTTCGCGGACGGGGCGTCGGGGATCAGCCGGACTCGGCGCACAGAACCTGGCGTGGTAGCCACCGCCACCTGGCCGCGTACAGAGCGCATCACCCGCGGGTCGTCGTCAAGCCCGGCTACGTCGGCCTCAATATCCAACGGCTCCAGCGCCGCGGGGAGCACCCTGCCGGTCGATTGCGTCCACCGCGCCACGTTATCTAACGCGGCTTGCGCGTTTCCGCAGCGCTCGGCCATGCCCGCGATCAACAGGTTGCCCACGGCGTGCCCCGCCATCGCACCGTGCCCACCGAACCGGTGCTGGAGTGTCTCCCGCCACAGCCGCCCGTCCTCAGTGTCTGGCGTGAGCGCAGACAGTGCCATCCGCAGATCACCGGGGGGCACGATCGCCAGTTCGCGCCGTAAGCGCCCCGAGGAACCGCCGTCATCAGCCACGGTCACAATAGCGCTTAACGACGACCCGTCTTCCGGCCTATGCCCATTGGCACCGATAATTTTCCGGCCGGCAAGCAGGGTTTGGTACAAGCCATGGCCACCGCCGAGGCTGACCACCGACAAGGGTCGTGCACTCATCGCGGGCGTGGCGGGAGCGTGAGACGAATCGCAGGAGGATGTTTGGGTCGAACCATTCATGTCTTTTTCAGCCTCTGGATCTAGTGCCGCGCCAGATCGCGGTGCATGACTGAAACGTCCAAATTCCCCCCGGCGGAACGCTTCCGCAGCCGACGACCGATTTCTTCACTCACAGCGACGGAACGGTGATGCCCGCCGGTGCACCCAATGCCCACGGTGACAAAGTCTTTGCCCTCATGCCGGTACCCGGCAAGCATGGAACTGAGCAGGTCCACTACGCCGTCGACAAACTCGCTCGCGCCGGGTTGGGACAACACGTAGTCCGCCACCGGCTGGTCCACACCGCGGAAGTCACGCAACTCTTCAATCCAGTAGGGATTGGGCAAAAAGCGCACGTCCAACACGATGTCCGCATCGCGCGGGGAGCCGTGCTTGAAGCCAAACGACTGGATGGTGACGTGCTGGTGGCCGTGCGCGAGTTCACCCACGGATGCTTCAATCGCGCGGCGCAGGTCATGGATGGACAGGTTCGAAGTATCAATGATCACATCCGAGGTTGCGCGCACCGCGGCGAGTTCGCTGCGCTCACGCGTGATCCCAACATGCAGCGGGAAATCTTCCTGCAACGGATGAGTTCGGCGCACGCTATCAAAGCGCTTGATCAGGACCTCATCGCGTGCTTCGAGGAAGAGAATGAATGGATCAAAACCACGCTCCCTGGCCTGGGTAATGGTGTCCATCAGGGAACCGTTGAACATGCGGGCACGCACGTCCGTAACCACAGCAACGCGATCGACGGGGGAATCCTTCGCCAGCGACAGTTCTAGGAAATCCAGGATTAACTGCGGGGGAAGGTTCTGGGAGACAAAGAAGCCTTTGTCCTCAAAGACCTTTGCGGCGCTCGACAGGCCCCCGCCGGACATGCCGGTGATGATGACGGGGCGAGGACTCGGCGACTGCTGTGGCTGCGCGTATTCCGTGGACATGCCCCCATCCTATTCAGACGCGAGGTGCTTAGCGATCGTGGCCGCCAGCTTGGGGCCGATCCCCTTCACCTCGGCGATCTCTTCGGGTGTTGCTGCTTTGAGCTTTTTCACGGAACCAAAGTGCTTCACCAGATCCGTTCGCCGGGCGGGACCTAAGCCTGGAATGCCGTCGAGCGCGGAAGCACGCATCCGTTTGGAGCGCTGCTGGCGGTGGTAGGTGATGGCAAACCGGTGCGCCTCATCACGGATCTGCTGGAGCAGGTACATGCCCTCGGAGTTGCGGGGTAGAATCACCGGCTCATCATCATCCGGTACCCACACCTCCTCGAGCCTCTTCGCCAGCCCGATCAGGGTGACATCTACGACGCCGAGCTCATCGAACACTTTCTGCGCAGCGTTGACCTGGGGCTTGCCGCCGTCGACGATGAACAATTGCGGCGGGTAGGCGAACTTCTTGTTGCCGGTCGATTCCACCACGCCGTCTGATTCTTCGTCCTCAAACGCCGTCGTGTCCAGGCTGGCGTCTTCGGGGTTTGCTAAGCGGTCTTCCGCGTGGTGCTTGAAACGCCTGCGCGTTACCTCCGCGATCGATCCAACGTCGTTGCTGCGGCCATCGCCGGCAGCTTCTTTGATCCGGTAACGCCGGTAGTCGGCCTTTTTGGGCAGACCGTCTTCAAAAACCACCAAGCTGGCCACCACGTCCGTGCCTTGGATGTGGGAAATATCGGTGCACTCAATGCGCAACGGGGCTTCATCCATCCCCAGCGCGTCCTGGATGTCCTGGATCGCCTGGCTGCGTGCCGTCAGATCGCCCACCCGCTTGAGCTTGTGTTGCCGAAGGGCCTCCCGCGCGTTGCGGGAAACGGTGTCCATCAAAGATTTTTTGTCGCCTCGTTGCGGGACGCGGATGGCCACTGGGCCCCCGCGGAGTTTCTCCAGCAACGCGGTGGTCTCTTCGAGTTCCGCTGGCAGCTTTTCGACGAGGATCTCTCGCGGCACCGGCATTGGTGGACGCGCTTTGGCGTGCGACTCCTGGTCCACGCCGCGCCGCCGCACCTTTTTCTCCGCCAGTCGCCGGTCTTCAGCGGCTTCTAATTCCGCCCGTTCCACGGCGTCGGAATAGTACTGCACCAAGAAGTTCTGCATCAGCTCCGGCAAAGCTGGATCTTCTTCTCCCTCTGCGCGGCGCTCCATGCTGCCCGGTTCATCACCAGTCTTTTCCACGACCCAGCCGCGCTGTGAGCGAATCCTGCCTTCACGCACGGTGAAAATCTGTACGGCGGCTTCCAGTTCATCCGTGTCGAAGGCGATGATGTCCGCGTCGGTGTCGATGCTCAAAACGACGGTCTGCTTTTCCATCACCTTGTTCACGGCCCCCAGGTCGTCGCGAAGCCGCGCTGCTTTCTCAAACTCTAGATTCGCGCTCGCCTCGAGCATCTGCGCGTTGAGCCCTTTGACCACCGCATCTGTGCGGCCCGACATGAACGCCATGAAGCCCGCGACAATCTCGTCGTATTCCTCTTCGTTCACCCTGCCCACGCATGGGGCGGCGCACTTGTCGATGTAGCCCAAAAGGCAAGGGCGGCCGAGTTGCTCATGACGGTTGAAGACGCCTTTGGAGCAGGTCCGCACGGGAAACACCCGCGTCAATAGGTCGAGCGTTTCACGCACTGCCCACGCGTGGGAAAACGGCCCGAAGTAACGTACTCCTTTGCGGCGCGGGCCACGGTAGAAGAACGCCCGGGGGTAGGTCTCCCCCACGCTGACCGCGAGCATCGGGTACGTCTTGTCATCGCGGTACATGACGTTGAACCACGGGTCGAAGCGCTTGATCCACGTGTACTCAAGCTGAAGGGCCTCGACCTCGCTGGCGACGACGGTCCATTCCACGCTGGAGGCTGCGAAGACCATTTGGCGCGTCCGTGGATGCAGTTGCGCGGGTGGCTGGAAATAGTTGTTCAACCGTGCCCGAAGGTTCTTTGCCTTGCCCACGTACACCACGCGCCCGGCGGAGTCGCGGAATTTGTACACCCCCGGCTCAGTGGGAATGCTGCCTGGCGCGGGCCTATATGACTGAGGATTAGCCACGGATCAGCTTCTACTCTTCGGGCATGTAGCGGGCTTCGAGCTCGCGGAATCGCTCGACGGATTCCACTGCGCGCTCTTTGTCGCCAGCCTGAATCGCCCACAGCGGCACGTACTCAAACTCGGGAAGCTCAAGCCGCGCCATCCGCGCACCACGCGGGAATGTCAGGCCGTAAATGACCACCCACGGGTAGAAACGCGTGCCCACGATGTTGCGAACTTCCACCCCGTCTGCGTTCGCGCGCACCCGAGGTCGGGTGAGCATAAACCAGGCAAGAACGGACAAGATCAGTCCCACGCCGGGGAAGGCCAGCTTGTCGGTGGTAGTCACGGTCACACCCGTGAATTCAACATCCAGCATGACGCCCATGAAGATGTGCACGGCCATCAGCACCACCACGGCAGCGATCGCGATTTTCTTCAAATACGCGGAGGCAATCTCCAGCTCCCACGGCTTCGTCGTGATCACCGCGTGCGGGTCCGCCGCGTTGTACAGCGCGATACGTTGGTCTTTGCTCACGCTTGTTTGCGCATTCGTCGTTTCGTTCTCAGCCATCACCGCACCATGCTACTTTCTGCCCGTCTCACCGGGAAAGCTCCTCACCCGGGCAAGCACGCCGGCTGTGTGGAGGGCGGCGAGCATCGCTTCGGCGCCTTTGTCTTCTTTCGCGTCCGCTCCACCCGCTCGGTCGTGCGCTTGCTGCTCATTTTCAACGGTCAGCACGCCGTTGCCAACGGGAATCTCCTCGTCCAATGCAACGCGGGTCAAGCCCTCAGTCACCGAATCGCAGACGTAGTCAAAGTGGGCTGTGTCACCGCGGATGACGCATCCCAACGCGACAACAGCGTCAAAGCGCCGCGCCGCGGCCTGCGCCACGACGGGAATTTCTAAGGCACCCGCTACGCAGAAACTCTCCACCTTCGCGCCCACGGCCCTGGCGGTGTCTTCAGCGCGTGCGCGCAGCTTATCGACGATCCCCTCGTTCCACGCCGTGTACACAACCGCGACACGCAGGCCCTCTGCTTTTCCGCTCGCTACGACGGAATCGACCGTGATGGCGGTGGGCAATCCTTTAGCTGCCATTGCGTTCCTCCCATTCACCCACGCTGGGTAGGTCATGTCCCATTCGGTCGCGCTTGGTGCGCAGGTACACGATGTTGTCGTGCGAAGGCACAATCTCGATCCGCGTTCGTCCCACGATCTGTGGGCCGTAGCCACTCAAGGCATCGACTTTGTCTGGGTTATTGGATAAGACCTCTGCTTGCTCCACGCCAAGGTCCGCGAGGATTTGCCCCGCCACCGAGTACTCACGCGCGTCCGCTGGCAGGCCTTGCTCCAGGTTCGCGTCAACGGTATCCAAACCAGTGTCTTGAAGCCGGTAGGCCTCCAGCTTTGCAATCAGTCCAATGCCGCGACCCTCGTGGCCGCGGAGATACACGATGACACCGCGACCGGCTTGCTGCACGCGGCGCATTGATTCGTGCAACTGCGGCCCGCAGTCACAGCGCAGGGAGCCAAACACGTCCCCGGTCAGGCATTCCGAGTGAACGCGCACGAGCACCGGCTCGTCCCCACCGGCCGGCGTGATGTCACCGTGCACCAGCGCAACGTGCTCTTGGCCGTCGATGTCGTTGCGGTAGCCGAACGCAGTAAACGCCCCAAACTCGGTGGGAAGCGTTGTTTCCACGCAGCGGGTAATCACGTGGTCGTGGTGGCGCCGATATGCCGCCAGATCCTCAATTGAGATCATCACCAGCCCGTGTTCGTCGGCGAAGCGGCGAAGTTCAGGCCCGCGCGCCATATCAGTCGGGTCATCCTCCGAGACGATCTCACACAGCGCACCCAGTGGCGCGCGTCCGGCGAGGCGAGCAAGATCCACAGCCGCTTCGGTGTGGCCGTTGCGGGTAAGCACACCGCCCTGCCTAGCGCGCAGCGGGACCACATGCCCCGGCCGGGTGAAGTCGCCGCGCACAGCGGAAGGATCAGCAAGGTGCATGATCGTCTCCGCGCGTGAACGAGCGGAGATACCCGTGGTGCCAGTCTTTTTATCCACCGTCACCGCATACGCAGTACCACGCACATCCTCGTTAGTGGTCGCCATCGGCGGCAGATCAAGCTCGGTCGCCCGCGCATCGTCCATGGCAACGCAGATGTATCCGGAGGAATACCGCACCATGAACGCCACCAACTCCGGTGTTGCAGCATCCGCTGCAAAGATCAGGTCGCCCTCATTCTCACGGTCTTCATCATCAACCACGACAACGGCTTCGTCCCGGGCGATGGCAGCAATCGCATCCTCGACGGGATCTAACGCAATTCGCTGGTCATCACATTGTGCGGTCATAGTGATCTATGGTAGCCCCCAACCATCTTTTCAACGTATTTGGCCACTACGTCCACTTCTAGGTTCACTGGCTCGCCGTCACTCAGCTCCCCAAATGTTGTTTCCGCCAGTGTCGTGGGGATCAACGAAACCTCGAAGAAGTCCTCTCCTACTGCGGACACGGTCAATGACGTGCCGTTAACCGCGATCGAGCCCTTCTCCACGACGTAACGCGAAAGATCCTTTGGCAGAAAGAAACGCAGTACGTCCCAGTGCGTCGTGCTCTCTCGAGCCAGTAGCACTCCCACCCCGTCTACGTGGCCTTGGACGATGTGCCCGCCCAATCGTGCTCCTGCCGCCAACGCCCGTTCCAGGTTCACCTGTGAGCCGATCTCATAGCTACCCAGCCGCGAGCGGTCCAGCGTTTCTTGCATCACATCGGCGCTGAATACACCGTCGGAACACTCAACGACGGTGAGGCACACCCCGTCGACCGCGATCGAGTCCCCCGTTTGCGCGTCCGAGGTCACCTTCGGACCGCGCACTGTCAACCGCACGGCATTGTCCAATCGCTCGAGCTTTTCAACGCTGCCTACTTCTTCCACCAAACCCGTGAACATCAGTTGTCCTTTCTGCGCAATCGGATCAGAACATCGTCGTCGGCGACGGCCACATCCTCAAGCTCATAACGCTGCGCGCTGGAAAGGGTATCAGCCAGCGGTCCGTCCATGATGCCGCGGCCAGCCCCGAGAAGCATGGGTGCTAGGTAGGCCTGAATCGCATCAACAACGCCGAGCTCAAACATGCTCCGCATGAGCGTCGCGCCGCCTTCCACCATGACGTGACGCGCGCCCGTGGCCCACAGCGCGTCAAGCGCTTCCTGTGGCGTGGCGTACTGCTCGTACCCAAGGCGGGTCAGGTTGCCCTCGGGCACGTCTCGCGTGCCGACGACCACGCGTCGCGGCTGGTTGCTGTACAAGGAGCCGTCTTCTTTCCGGGCTGTGAGCGACGGGTCGTCGGCAAGCACCGTGCCCGTGCCAACGATGATGGCGTCGCACCGCGCGCGATCCTCGTGGACCCAGGAACGGGCCATGGGACCTGTGATCCACTGGCTGGTGCCGTCCTGTGCGGCGGTAAAGCCGTCGAGGGTGGCCGCGAACTTCGCCGTCACGGAAACGCGACCGTGACGCATCGCTGTGAGCCAGGGATCCAACTGACGCACAGGGTACGGGATGTGGCGAACCGCAACCCCGTGATCGCTTAAGTACTGCGCTCCCCCGGCCGCGACCGGGTTGGGGTCGGCGTTGAGATACACCACCTTTGCTATGCCTGCCTGCACGATCGCTTCCGCGCATGGGCCGGTGCGCCCAGTGTGGTTGCAGGGCTCGAGGGTGACTACCATGTGCGCCCCACGCGCCTTTTCCCCGGCCGCGTCGAGTGCGACGCGCTCGGCGTGGCGCCCGCCCGCCGGTTCCGTGCCGCCGGTGGCGATGACGTCGATGATGTCGGGGGCATCAGGGTTCTCGCGGTAGATCACGCAACCAACCGGCGGGTTCGGGCTCGTGGAGCCCCACACCTCACCGCCCGCCTGCACCGCCTCCCAGAGGGCGGCATCTTCGTAGCGGTCGCAGTCATACGAGTAGACCCTCATGCGGTTTCCTGCACGTCGCGGGCAATTGTCCGCAACGATTCAACGGCCTGCGCGGGGTCCTGCGCACCGAATACGGCCGAGCCAGCCACGAACGATTCCACTCCGGCTTCCGCCGCCTGCGCAATGGTTGCTTCGCCGATACCGCCGTCGATCCCAATCACCGTTGATAAGCCAGCGTCCGCAATGAAATCGCGCAACGTGCGCACCTTGCTCAAGACCTCGGGCATGAACTTCTGCCCGCCGAATCCTGGCTCAACGCTCATGACCATGACTTCCTCAAAGTGCTCGAGGTCATCCAAATACGGCTCGATCGGAGTGCCAGGTTTGATGGCAAAACCCGCTTCGACGCCCAGGTCGTGCAGCTTCTTCGCGGCCTCGACGTGATCTTTGCTGGCCTCAATGTGAAAGACCAGACGGTCGCCGCCAGCGTCGATGTATGTCTCAAACCAGCGCTCGGGTTCCTCGATCATCATGTGGATGTCCAAGAATTGATCCGTGACGCGGTTCACGGCGCGCGTAACGTCCGGCCCGAAGGACAGGTTAGGCACAAAGTGCCCGTCCATGATGTCCACGTGGATCAAGTCCGCATTAGGAACTTTCTCCACGTCTGCGCCGAGCGCAGCATAGTCAGCGGCCAAGATCGACGGGGCAATGTAGATCATGCCTCTACCCTATCCAGAGACTGCCGCCTTAGCCTTTAGTTCTTGCGCAGAATCGACACGAACATCGCGTCGGTGCCGTGCCGGTGCGGCCACATTTGGACACTCGGGAACGACCCAACCTCATCCATTCCTGGCATGAGGTCACGGGCATCCAGTTCCTCGACGCCACCAGAAGCAAGTTGCTTATCGACGATCCTTCGGGTCTCACGCAGATCCGGGGAGCAGGTGGAGTAGACGATGATGCCGCCCGGGCGGGCGAGCTCAACCGCAGCTGCGAGCAACTCCGACTGCAGTGTGTTGAGCTCAGCAATGTCATCCTCCGACTTGGTCCACCGCGCCTCCGGACGTCTCCGCAGCGCGCCAAGCCCGGAGCAGGGTGCGTCGACCAGAATCCTGTCGTAGCCCGGCTCACAACCACTGTCGCGACCATCAGCGACCTTTACCGTCACCGGTAGCCCCTCTGTGATCTGTTCAACGAGCCTTGCCCGGGTCTCACTGATCTCCACGGCGTCTACTGCCGCAGCGTCAATCTCAGCGAGCGCGCCGATGAGCGCCGTTTTGCCGCCCGGGCCGGCGCACAGGTCAAGCCAGCGACCGCCATCGGTGCCCTCAAGCGGCGCTTCAACCACGGCACGGGCAATCAGCTGAGAGCCCTCATCCTGGACCGCCGCGAGCTTGTCGCGCACTGGCTGGAGCTTGCCCGGATCGCCGCCATCGAGGTACACGGCATACGGCGAGTACCTGCCCTGTTCACCGCCAGTGATCAGTGCCAGTTCCTCCGCACTCATCTCCCCCGGGCGCGCCGCGAGATGCACCACCGGACGCTGGGAGTCGGCATCAAGCGCCGCAGTGAGCTCATCTTTCAACGCGTCGCCGCTAAGGCCTTCCGCCGCGAGGGTCTCCCCAAAGGATGCTGCGATCCACGCGGGATGTGCCGTGCGAATCGCGATCTCACCGAACCCCTCGATCGAGCCATCGGTGCCAGTAGCGACTTCAGCTGCGATACGGTCCATCCACTCTTCGCTTGAGGTCCTGGTGATGGTGCGCAAGATCCCGTTGACAAACCCTTTCGCCTTGCTTTGGCCTGCTGATTCAACCAATTGCACCGAGGTATCAACGGCCGCGTGCTGCTCCACCCGCGTGTGCAGGATCTGGTACGTGCCAAGCCGAAGTGCAGTAAGCACGGCTGGGTCCAGCGACGATAGTTCACGAGACGAACACTGCGCAATCACGGCGTCCAAGACGCCAAGGTTGCGCAGCGTTCCGTAAGTAAGCTCCGTCGCGAACGCCGCGTCGCGCCCGCCGACCTTCTTCTGACGCAGGATTTGCGGCAGAACCAGGTTGCCAAAAGCATCTTCTGTCTCCACGCGGAAGACTGCTTCGAAGGCCGCCTCCCGCGCCGGGTCACCGATGGCCGGCATGTGGTCCCGCACTGCATCAGGTCTGCGATCCCCCTCGCGTACCTGGCGCGTGCCTCGACCCTTCTTCGTCTGTCCCTGTTCAGCTGCTTCGCGCGACCTGCGCGAACGCGAGCGGAATCCACCACTCATTGAAACTTCAGCCCTTCCACAACATCAGCGCTTAATCCGCGGCCCCAGTCCGCAGCGTTCATCATCTTCTTCCCTGGCGGCTGGATCGTGCCGAGAATGACATCGCCGGTTCCAGTCCCCACGCTCACGTGCTTCTTCGTCACCGTGACATCCCCCGGCTGCAGATCCGATGTTCCAGCAGGGGTAACGGGCCCTACCTTCACGCGGTCGCCGCCTAACGTCGTCCATGCCCCGGGGGCTGGCGTGAACGCACGGATTGCACGGTCAACGACTTCAACCGGTTGGGTCCAGTCAATCCGCGCGTCATCCGTAGTGATCTTCGAGGCGTACGTCCCCTCTTCCGGCTGCTTGGTCAGCTGCGCCGTGCCGTCCTCAAGCATGTCCATCGCCTCAACGAGGGCGTTCGCGCCGCCTCGAGCGAGGCGTTCGAGCAGATCACCGGCAGTGTCCTCGGGGGCAATCGGATCATTCGTACTTAAGATCACGTCCCCGGTGTCAAGCCCAGAGTCGATGCGGAACACCGATACGCCAGTGGTGTCATCGCCGGCCAGAATCGCGTGCTGCACTGGGGCTGCACCGCGCCAGTTGGGCAGGACCGAGAAATGCAGGTTCACCCAACCGTGGGTTGGAATATCCAGCATGTCATCTGGGATCAGGTTTCCGTAGGCAACCACCGGGATGCAGTCCGGGGCAAGATCACGCAGGCGTTGCCGAATCTCGTCGTTAGCCTTGAGCGTTTCCGGAGTGAGAACCTCAATGCCATGTTCCTCGGCCAACGCCTTCACGGGCGAGGGGTGCAGAGTGCGGCCGCGACTTTTGCGGGCATCGGGCCGGGTGAGAACCGTGACGACCTCGTGCCGTGAATCAATGAGTGCGCGCAAAGATTCGACAGCTGGTTCAGGTGTGCCAGCGAAAATTAGCCTCATGGCCGCTCATTCTACTGGCGGCGCTGACACCCTGTGCCTCGCGACAAGCCCGCCGGCTCGAGCCCATGCTCTAACCAATGTGGGTCGGATTGACTTGAATGCGTAAGGGAAGATCGGACTTTAGCGACGCTCGGGTCACGGTTGCCGCCCGCAACGCCTTACCCAGCTGAGTACGCGTGTTCAGCGGCGTGCGGATCAGCACACGTTGCGCTTCACCGTACTGGGCGCGATCCCATTCACCAGGAAGGTCGACCCCCGGCGGAAGATCAACCGGTCCGAGCACCTCGTGGGGTTCCGGAACACCAGAGCGATCAAGGATGCTGAGGAACTCGTCGAGCGATGCACGCGGTGAATCCACGGCCGCCATGTGGACAGCCGGCGGGAAACGAACATCTCGTCGTTGGCTCAACTCATAGCTCGCCTGCGCCTCAACGTCCCACCGAATCAGGTGTTGGACCACTTCAAGCGCAGCATCGGCGACGACGACCACTTCCCCGCCGTCGCTCACGGGCGCCACCAACGTCGCGGCATGAACCCACTTTTCAAAGGCATCCTCATGCGCCCGTAAATCAGGGCGATTGAGCAGCGCCCACGTATCCAACAGCACGGCAGCACCATACGCGCCGTCGAGCACAACCGGTTCCGCACCTGGTGTGGCCACAACGATGGCGGGGCCGTGTTCAATGTCGTCGCGGACACCCTCCCCGAAAGACGTAAGCACCTTGGTTGACGGAAACGCACGTCCGAGTTCCTCCGCCGTGCGTTCCGTGCCTAACACCACGGCACGGAGTCGGTGCGAACCACACGCGGGACACGTGTACATGGTCTCGATCCGGCCGCACCAACGGCAGGTAGGGGCGGCGGCTTCGCGTGACGACGGCAGGCCGAGCGGCCCATTGCAGGCGCGGCACCGTGCCGGTTCCCGGCAGGTACCGCACGCAAGCGTTTGGATGTAGCCCGTGCGCGGCACCTGGAACAACACTGGCTCGTTGCGCTCCAAGGCGCTGCGTGCTGCCTGAAAAGCGACACCGGGCAACCGTGCATGGCGGGCCCGGGGATCGCGTTCCAGCTCAAAGTCACTGTCCCCAGCTGCGTGAATGCGTGGTGCTCGCTGACGAAGGATCTCACGGGGCGCGGCCACGCTGCGCAGCCACCCTGCGTCGATAAGCAACTGCGTCTCCGGGGTACGCGCGAATCCCCCGATGATCAACGCACACTTCTCAATCGAAGAGCGAGTAGTAAGAACTTCCCGCGCATGGTCGTAGGGCGCCATCTGATTGACCAGCGATTCGTCACCGTCAAACATGACCACCGCGAGCTTCAAGTTGGCCACCGGGGCGTACGCCGCAGAACGCGTGCCGATCACGAGGCGCCCCTGACCATGAAGAACAGAGAGGTAGCGGGAATAGCGCGCCTGTGGTCCTTGCGAGGCGGTGAGCGTAGTGATCTGACGCGGCCCGACGATTTCGCGCAGTGCCGCGGACAGCCTGTCAACATCCCGTTGGTCCGGAACCACGATGAGAACCCCACCGCCATCGCGTGCCACCTTCGCCGCCAAAGCCGCGAGCGGCTCCGTCCAACTCGCGCCGGGCGCTACCTGCCACCCCGCACGGGGCGGGGCTGACGATTCGGCCGTCTCATTGGCAGTCTCCGCGATCACATCATCAACGAGTTCCGTACCACCCTCATACATGCTCCACGCCGATAAATCCGGTTCAGTGGACGCACCAAGCTTGTCCCAAGGAGTGTCCGTCGCCGTCTCAGCGCCCTTGGCATGACGCGGCGGAATACAGGTTCGGATGATGTCCGAACGGGTTGCCGCGTAGCGGTCCGCCAGGGCGTCGACAAGCTTGGCGATGCGCGGCGGGTACACGACCTCCGGGGAGATCACGCGCTCGATGTAGCGCAGCGTGCCTTCGAACTCCGTCTGCTCTGGGCGTTCCAGAACAATCGCGTCCACCAGACGGCCGGCGAATCGAACCCGGACCTTGACCCCTGGCGTGGCCAGGTCGGCGTCCTCTCCGCTGGCCAGATAATCAAACCCGCGGTCTAGGTGCGGAACTCCCAACAACGGCAAAACACGCACGACCACCTCGCGGGAGGGATCGTGCGTGTCTGCCATCAGCTGTACGGAACCTGGTTCTGCCGTGCGGGATTAGAAAGCGGAGTCGTAGTTTCCAGCGTCCGCACCGGCATCAGTGTCCACGTAGCTGTCGTCTGCGTAGGTCGCCGAGTCATCGACGTAGGTGTCAGCGTCGTTCACGTAAGTGTCAGAGTCCTCGACGAAGGTGTCAGAGTCCTCGACGAAGGTGTCAGAGTCGTTGATGTAGGTGTCGGAGTCGTTGACGTACGTGTCGGAGTCATCCACGTATGTCTGGGAGGAATCGATGGTGGTTTCAGAAGCATCGATGTTGGTGGAGTTCGCCTCGATGTTCGTGGTGCTGTCATCGATGAAGATCTCAGTGTTTTCGATGTTGGTCGTGCTGTTGTCCACGTACGTGTTGTTGTTCTGCACGAAGGTGGAGCTGTTGTCCACCACCACGTCATTGTCCTGGATGTAGGTCGAGCCGTTGTCCACGTAGGTCGTGTTGTTGTCCACCACGACGTCGTTGCCCTGGACGTAGGTCGTGTTGGTGTCCACGTAGGTGTTGTTGCCCTGCAGCAGGATGCTGTCTTCTGCAATCCAGACATCGTCAGCAACGCCATCGCTGTTGAAGTCAGACACCGTGTAGTCGATGTAGCCGTCGTTGTCCACGTCCACTGCGATGTAGTCCAAGTTGCCGTCACCGTCGTAGTCAAGCGCGTAGCCGTCGATCACGCCGTCACCGTCTACATCCAGAACGTATTCCTGGGCGCCATCAAACGAGCTAGACGGAGCAACTGCGTAACCGGTGTTCAGGGAGGTGGTGTCAAGGTCCGGGGAGTTAATACCCGCCTTACCGTCGCTAGGAAGGCCGATGTTCTCACCGGTGGCGTTCACGATGTCGTGGAACGCCTGTTCACCTTCCGCGAGTTGGTTGGCGCTGAGCGATCCATCATTGTGAACCTCATCCGCCACCTTGTCGGAGTCGTAGTGAATCTCCTCGTAGTTCGCGGTGCCGTCGCCGTCCGTGTCATAGAAGATCTGGTCCACGCCACCGTTTTCGTCCGTGTCCAGGTACTCCGCATCCGTCTTGCCATCGCCATCAGTGTCCACCAGGACGGTGTCTGCAACGCCGTTGCCATCGGTGTCCTTGATCGTGGCGTCAATCGCGCCATCGCCATCGGTGTCCATCTGGATCTCGTCGATGATGCCGTCGCCTGTGTTGTCCTTCTCCACGTAGTCCGCGGTGCCATCCTTGTTAGCGTCAACGCCAACCTCTTCCGGGGTGCCGTCGCTGTTGATGTCTACCACGTAGCCGTCTGCCTTGGAGTCACCGTCGACGTCTACGTAGAAGGTGTCCGCGGTGCCGTCGTTGTTGAGGTCGTCAGTGGAGATGATGCTCGGGTCGTTGTTGGTGGCCATTGGGAGTGTCCTTTCTAGGAGTGTGTGGTGTGTGTGTCGCTTATGTAATGCTGCCCGCACCCCTAGGGTTCCACGATCTTCAAAGAAATTTTGGTTTTTATTTCAAAACCGCCGCGCGAAGTTCGTCCACGCGGTTGGTCAGCTCCCACGGAAGCTCAATATCCGTGCGCCCAAAGTGACCATACGCTGCTGTTTTCGCGTAGATCGGGCGCAGGAGATCCAATTCACGGATGATCGCTGCCGGACGCAGATCAAAAACTTCTTGCACGGCCTGCTGGATGGATTCATTGGTCAGGCCGTCGGCTGCGGTACCAAACGTCTCCACATACAACCCCACTGGAGTCGCACGGCCAATTGCGTACGCCACCTGAACCTCAACGCGCTTCGCCAGCCCGGCGGCCACAATGTTCTTGGCCACCCAGCGCATCGCGTAAGCCGCGGAGCGGTCCACCTTTGACGGGTCCTTGCCCGAGAACGCGCCACCACCGTGGCGGGCCATGCCGCCGTAGGTATCCACGATGATCTTGCGGCCGGTCAATCCGGCATCGCCCATCGGCCCGCCCAGGACGAAGGATCCGGAGGGGTTAACCAGCAGCGTCGTCTCCTCGTCGAGGAAGTCACCAAGACCGGATTCCTCGAGCACGTACTTCACCACGTGCTCACGCAATTGCGGTTCGAGGGCCTCGCGCGTCAACTCCGGATCGTGCTGGGTGGAAATCACTACGGTGTCCAAGCGAACGGGGGTGTCGCCGTCGTACGCGAACGTCACCTGGGTCTTCCCATCAGGGCGCAATCCCGGAATGATGTTTTCCTTGCGCACCTGAGTCAAGCGGCGGGACAGCTTGTGCGCGGTGGCAATCGGGATCGGCATGTATTCCGGTGTCTCGTCCGTCGCATAGCCGAACATCAGGCCCTGGTCGCCGGCACCTGCCTTGTCTTCTGCCTCCGTCGATTCTTGGGAACGCACCTCAAGCGAATCCGTCACGCCGTCTGCAATCTCAGCTGACTGGTCGCCGATAGCGATGTTGACCCCGCACGTACGTCCGTCAAAACCGACCTCAGAAGACGTGAAGCCAATTTCGACGAGCTTGTCACGCACCAGTTTGGCGATGTTGGAGTACGCCTCAGTGCGCACCTCCCCCACCACGTGCACCTGGCCGGTGGTCACCAACGTTTCCACGGCAACTCGGGAAAGCGGGTCTTGCGCGAGCAGATCATCAAGGATCGTGTCCGAGATCGCATCGCAGATTTTGTCGGGGTGACCTTCGGTCACGGATTCACTGGTGAACAAGCGGTAGTACGGCTGTACGGAAGAAGTCATGCGCGCAACAATAGACCAATCTGTCTAATTTGGCAACGTGGGAACAGTCAGCTCCGTCTACCCGAAGGTCGCGCCGCTACGGTGCTCGCGCTAGCGCTCGCTGTGATTGTGGTTTAACGCTCGAAGCTCTCGATCGCGTCCCAGATTTCTGCGGCGACGACGTGTTTTGTGCCGTCCGCAATTTCCTCGACACCGCCGTCGGCGCTAAGCAGCCAGCCGCTGTTGCGCTCTTCCCCAAAGACCTTGCCGCCTTGAACGGAATTGACCATGAGCATGTCCGCACCTTTTCGTGCCAGCTTGGCCTTGCCGTACTCCAAGGGATTATCGGTCTCAGCAGCGAAACCGACGATGGTCGCGGAGGTCTCGCCGCTGTTCCGCTTCTCCACGAGGCCTTTGAGGATGTCCGGGTTCTCTACCAGCGTAATCGTTGCTAGTTGTTCGTCCGCGTGGCCTTTCTTCAGCTTGTGACCGGCCTCTTCTTCAGGGCGGTAATCCGCCACGGCCGCGGCCATGATCACAATGTCTGCATCTACTGCTGCGTCGTGTACTGCTTGATACATCTGGCGTGCTGAACGTACTTTGACGACGGTCGCGCCTGGCGGACTCAGAAGATCATCCGTGTCACCCGCGATGATGGTGACGTTGGCACCGCGGTTCACGGCGATATCCGCGAGCGCAAACCCTTGACGCCCAGAGGATCGGTTACCAATGAACCTGACCGGATCGATGTTCTCCTGCGTTCCACCGGCGCTGATCACAACGTTTTTTCCAAACAGCGAACGGTCGAACGTTCCGTGATCCATGACTGTGCGCGCCATTGCAGCGATCTGCGACGGCTCCGGTAGGCGCCCTGGGCCGGAGTCCTTCCCGGTGAGGCGCCCGTGTGCAGGTTCAAGGACAACTATGCCGCGGTCGCGCAGTGTATCTACGTTGGCCTGAGTGGCAGGATTGAGCCACATCTCCGTGTGCATCGCGGGAGCGATGACGATCGGGCACGTTGCCACGAGCACCGTGGCGGTGAGCAGGTCATCTGCTCGTCCGGCAGCGATCCGCGCAATCACGTCGGCGGTAGCCGGTGCAATGACGATCAGATCAGCTTCTTGTCCGACACGGACGTGCTGGACTTCGTCCACCTTGGTGAAGACACCGGTGTCGACGGGATTGCCCGACAAGGCCTCAAACGTCGCAGCACCGACGAAGTTCAAAGCTGACTCCGTGGGCACCACGCGCACGTTGTCACCAGCCTCAGTGAACTCCCGTACTAGATGGCAGGCTTTGTATGCTGCGATCCCGCCACTCACACCGACAACAACGTTGCGCTTTTCACTCACGCTGCACAACCTTACCGGGCTACAGCGCGCGCTGTGCGATACCGATGCCCACTTCAGACCAATGAAAAAGCGCCACCCGGGCTTAGGTGACGCTTCAGTGGACGCTCGAAATGCCCTACTGGCCTTCCTCGTGCTCCAGCAGCTCTGCCTCAACCTCACGCAGTGCGATGGACAGCGGCTTCTCGCCCGGCTCTGGGGTTACCAGTGGCCCAATGAACTCAAAGACGCCCTCATCGTGCTCCTGGTAGAAGCTGTTGATCTGACGTGCGCGCTTCGCAGCAAAGATCACAAGAGCGTACTTGGAGGAGACCTTGGTCAACAGCTCATCAATAGGCGGTGCCGTAATGCCCTCTGGGGTATCAAACACCTTGTCCTCGGCGTTCGCTGTTGTTGCCAAATCGTTGGTCACGTTCTCACTCACTTCTTCGTTATAGCTGGTTTTCTTCTGCCGCGTTAGAGTCAGCCGCATCAAGGTGGTTGTTCACTGTGTGCCCGACAACCCGCGCAGTACCGCCAAGCAGAATATCACTGATCTGCTTCACAGCCGCATCAAGCTCATTGTTCACCACAACCCCGTCAAATTCGCCTTGGGCGGCGAGCTCTTCCCGGGCCGTGTTCAAACGACGCTCGATGACTTCTTCGGGCTCGGTACCGCGGCCAGTGAGACGCTGCACCAGGATCTCCCAGGACGGCGGTGCCAGGAAAACGGTGACCGCCTCCGGCATCATGGCCTTGATATTGCGCGCACCCTCCAAGTCAACCTCAACTAAGACGGGGCGACCGGCATCGAGCGCACTGCGAACAGGTTGCGCAGGAGTACCGGAACGCTGGAGGCCGCCATGGATATCGGCCCATTCCAGCATCTCACCCGCATCAATCCGTTCCTGGAAGTTCTCCGGCGTGACAAAGAAGTAGTCACGGCCATCCACTTCCCCAGGGCGCGGGGCCCGCGTGGTCATGGACACCGAGAAGTACAAATCCTTCACATCGTCACGCAGACGGTTGACCACGGTTGACTTACCAACGGCAGAAGGGCCAGCCAAAACTACCAGCCGACCCTTCGTATTCATGACGCGCTCCAATTATGCGGAGTAGCCGAAACGCTCAAGCAGAGCACGACGCTGACGGTCACCCAGGCCGCGGAGGCGGCGGGTCTGAGCGATCTCCAGCTCCTCCATGATCTCGCGTGCCTTAACCTTGCCCACCTTCGGCATAGCCTCGAGCAGAGCAGACACCTTGGTCTTACCAACGATCTCATCGGACTCGGCCTTGTCCAGAACGTCCTTGAGCGTGGTCTCGCCGCGCTTCAGGGCAGCCTTGAGCTCTGCGCGCTGCTTACGGGCCTCAGCTGCCTTGGCAAGAGCCTCTTGGCGCTGTTCTGGGGTCAACTCGGGAAGAGCCACTTGTTTCCTCCATGTTTTCTCGGGAATAAAAGTTTGTGTACATCCAGATGTACTCGGCTGGACGTCGGCGACGCTACACGGCCAGAATGACAACCGTGCAATTCACCAATTTCCGCTTAGTTTAACACCGGATTCTCCTCAACGCGATATCCGTAGCTGTGTTTAAGCACGTCATCGCGGGGACGTGTTTAACCTACCAGGTGTTTTGCCTGCTGTGTCAAATAGGGGCCGGGCGGAGAGTTTCCACCACATAGCCCCTCTCTTATATGACGTGTTTAGCCAGCTCAACGGCACGTTTTCGGAGCTCGGCAACGTCCGGGCCCGCAGAAAGCACGGAACGCGAGACATTCGGGAACACCAAGTGTGCGTTTGCACCCGCGATCCGCGTGACGTCCTCAAGCGTTGCACCTTGAGCACCGACGCCGGGCATCAGGACCGGCCCGTTGAGGTGATCTAAAACAGGGGGTGTCTTCACCGTCGCGCCGACGACGACGCCCACGTGCCCGATCCCGGGGACCTCATTCAACCTGGCACACTCATCGACCATGAACTGCGCCAACGTCGGTGCCTGAGCAGTGTCTGAGGGCGTGGACGGTGCCCCATCCCCATCGTCGAGAAGCGTGCGCGATTGCAACGCCTCGGCTTCGGGGTTGGAGTTGGCAGCCATGATGAAGACTCCTCTTCCCTCACGACCAGCCATTTCAATCGCGGGTTGGAGGGAACCGACACCCAGATACGGGGTGAGCGTTACCGCGTCACAGGACAGCGGTGAGCTGTCGTCGAGCCACGCGTAGGCATAACCCTGCATCGTGGAGCCAATGTCACCGCGCTTCGCATCCGCGACTACCAGCGAGTCGCCCCGTAACGCAGAGATGGTTTCTTCCAGCACCGCGAAACCAGCTGAACCGAAGCGTTCATAGAACGCCACTTGCGGTTTGATCAGCGCAACGTGGCCGGAAAACGCTTCCGCGCAGCGCAGGGAGAACTCGCGCAACCCCTTTACGTCCGGGCTGAGTCCCCACGAGACCAGTAGCGTTTCGTGCGGGTCAATGCCCACGCACAGCCTGCCGTATTTGTCGCCGGCCTCAACGAGCCTGTGGCCAAACCCTGTTCCCATGGGGCTTCCTTTCTTACGCGGTGTGGTCGAGTTCCTGCAGGCTGGTCACGGTGACCTCGTTGGCGCGCAGTGCCTCGATGCCTTGGACAGCTGCGGTGATGCCCTGGACGTTGGTCATCATCGGAACGTTGTTCGCTGCTGCGGCGCTGCGGATCTCATAACCATCGTGGCGGGCACCGGAGGAACCAGCCGGGGTGTTCAGGATCAGGTCAATCTCGCCGTCCTTGATCCGGTCCACGATTGACTTGCCGTCCGCGCCCTCACGAACGTCCGATGCCTTAAGCGCAACTTCGCACTCGATACCGTTGCGGCGCAACATAGACGCCGTTCCTGCGGTGGCCACAATGTTGAAGCCCATCGTCGACAAGCGCTGGATCGGGAAGATCACGCTGCGCTTATCGCGGTTAGCAACGGAGACGAACACTGTGCCTTCCACGGGCAGTTCGCCGAAGGCCGCGTCTTCGGCCTTGGCATAGGCGACGCCGAAGCTCGGCGCCAGGCCCATGACCTCACCGGTGGACTTCATCTCCGGGCCAAGGATGGTGTCTAGGATCTCCCCTTCCGGCGTGCGGAAGCGGGCGAACGGCAGCACAGCCTCCTTCACCGCAATCGGGTGGGTCAGCGGCAGCGAGCCACCGTCGTACTCCGACGGAAGCAGGCCCTCATCCATAAGCTCAGGGATCGTCGCACCCATCATGATGCGCGACGCTGCCTTAGCCAGGTGAACACCCGTGGCCTTGGACACGAAGGGCACGGTGCGCGATGCACGCGGGTTGGCCTCAATCACGTACAAGATGTCGTCTTTCAGGGCGAACTGGACGTTCATGAGCCCCTTTACGCCGATTCCGTGCGCCAGAACCTCAGCGGAGCGACGAACCTTGTCGATGTCTTCCGGACCGATGGTCATCGGCGGCAGTGCACACGCGGAGTCACCGGAGTGGATTCCGGCTTCCTCGATGTGTTCCATCACGCCACCCAAGTACACGTTCTCCCCGTCAGACAGCACGTCGACGTCAATCTCAATCGCCGAATCCAAGAAGCGGTCCACCAGCACCGGGTGATCCGGGGTGAGCTCGGTGGCGCGGTTGATGTAGTCCTCCAGGCTCGCCTCGTCATAGACGATCTCCATGCCGCGGCCACCCAGAACATACGACGGTCGGACCAACACCGGGTAGCCGATCTTGGCTGCAACATCGCGGGCTTCGGCGAAGCTCGTCGCGGTACCAAACGCAGGTGCGGGCAGGTTACCGGACTCCAGGACCTTCCCAAACTCACCGCGGTCTTCGGCCAAGTTGATGGCCTCCGGGGTGGTGCCCACGACCGGAACCCCGGCGTCGGCAAGCCGCTGCGCAAGCCCCAGCGGGGTTTGGCCACCAAGCTGCACGATCACGCCAGCGACCGTGCCTGTTTCGCTTTCTGCACGGTAGATCTCCATGACATCTTCAAACGTCAGCGGTTCGAAGAACAGGCGATCTGCGGTGTCATAGTCAGTGGACACCGTCTCCGGGTTGCAGTTGACCATCACCGTCTCATAGCCAACGCGGGAAAGCTCAAGGGCCGCGTGAACACAGGAGTAGTCAAACTCAATTCCCTGGCCAATGCGGTTCGGGCCGGAGCCCAAGATGATGACTTTCTCCTTGTCCGATGAGTGAGCCGCGACTTCGTTTTCGGCCGCCTCGTCGTATTCGTACGCGGAGTACAGGTACGGGGTCTGCGCCTCAAACTCGCCGGCGCAGGTGTCCACGGTCTTATATACGGGGTGGATGCCCAGGGACCAGCGCAGTGTGCGCACGCCGTCCTCACCAGCAAATTCCGGACGCAACGCTGCGATCTGCGTGTCCGACAGACCGTAGACCTTTGCCTCACGCAGCAGCTCTGCGTCAAGCACCGGCGCGTCGAGAAGCTCCTGCCTAAAGTCCACCAGGGCCTGGAGCTCCGCGAGGAACCATGGGTCTATGTCAGAGGCTTCGTAGACCTGCTCGATCGACGCGCCCAAACGCAGAGCGAGCTCAACGTCGTACATTCGCTTATCGACGGGGGTGCGCAGGCTGTCCAGCACCGCGTTCACATCGGTCTCACGTCCCTCGGCGAAGTAAGAATCCGGCTTGGTCCAGAAACCGTTCGGCTTGTCTTCCATGGAGCGCATGACCTTGTTCAGGCCCTGGATGTAGTTGCGGCCAATCCCCATGGCCTCGCCCACCGCCTTCATCGACGTGCCCAGGGTCTCATCGGAGCCCGGGAACTTTTCGAAGGCGAAGCGCGGCATCTTCACGATGACGTAGTCGAGCGTCGGCTCAAATGCAGCCGGGGTGACACCAGTGATGTCGTTGGTGATCTCATCCAGTGTGTACCCGATCGCCAGCTTGGAGGCGATCTTTGCAATCGGGAAACCGGTGGCCTTGGACGCGAGCGCCGAAGAGCGGGACACGCGGGGGTTCATTTCGATGGTGATGATGCGGCCGTCGGTGGGGTTGACTGCGAACTGGATGTTGCAGCCACCGGTGTCCACACCGACCTCGCGGATAATCGCGATGCCCTGATCGCGCATCTTCTGGAACTCGCGGTCCGTCAGCGTCAGCGCGGGCGCAACAGTCACCGAGTCACCGGTGTGAACGCCGAGCGCATCTACGTTTTCAATCGATGCGATGACCACGACATTGTCGTCGCCGTCGCGCATCAGCTCAAGCTCGAATTCTTTCCAGCCAAGAATGGATTCTTCAATTAGAACATTGGCCTCAGGGCTGGCTTCTAGGCCAAGTCCTGCGATGCGCTCGAGGTCCTCCATCGTGAAAGCCAAACCGGAACCCAGGCCACCCATGGTGAACGACGGACGCACGACGACAGGCAAGCCGAGCTCCGCGACAGTGTCTTTGACCTCATCCATGGTGAAGCACACGCGCGAGCGGGCCGATTCACCACCGATCTTCTCCACGATGTCCTTGAACTTCTGACGGTCCTCACCGCGCTCAATCGCGTCGATGTTTGCACCGATCAGCTCTACGCCGTGCTTTTCCAAAATGCCCATGCGGTCAAGCTGGATCGCGGCGTTCAGCGCGGTCTGGCCACCCAGCGTTGCAAGAATCGCGTCGACCTTGTGGCCTTGGGCTGCCTCACGCTCAAGGATGCGGTCAATGTACTCCGGCTGAATCGGTTCCACGTAGGTGTGGTCAGCAAACTCCGGGTCGGTCATGATCGTCGCCGGGTTCGAGTTAATCAGCGTGACGCGCAGGCCCTCATCTTTGAGGACGCGGCACGCCTGCGTACCGGAGTAGTCAAACTCACACGCCTGACCAATGACGATCGGGCCGGAACCGATAACCAGGACGTGGTTGATGTCTTCTCGTTTCATGTCAATTCCTTTCCTGGTTAGTTGTTCTCTGCGTTTCGCTTGTGTGCTTGGTGCTCATCCATGAGGCCCACGAACTGATCAAACAGCGGGTTCGCATCGTGCGGCCCGGCAGCAGATTCCGGGTGGTACTGCACGGAGTAGGCCTTGCCGTTTTCCAGGGCAACGCCTTCCACCACTCCGTCATTAAGGCAGGTGTGTGTGATCACGGCTGGACCGAAATCAGTCTCAAACCGACCGTTGCCATCAGCGATATCCTTCGCGCTCACGCCCTCTGGGGCGCTGAGAGCGAAGCCGTGGTTCTGGCTCGTGATGTCGATCTTGCCCGTGAGGTGGTTCTTCACTGGGACGTTCACCCCGCGGTGACCGAACTTCAGCTTGTAGGTATCCAGGCCGAAAGCGCGGCCCAAGATCTGGTTGCCAAAGCAGATGCCGAACAACGGGATGCCGCGCTCAATGATGCCGCGGGTGGCCTCCACCATGGCGTCTGCCGTGGCCGGGTCTCCGGGGCCGTTAGAGATGAATACGCCGTCAGGGTCGTGGCTTTCAATTTCCTCGACCGGTGTGTTCGCAGGCACGACGATGGTTTCAATGCCGCGCTTGGCAAAGTGGGCCGGTGTGGCGGATTTAATGCCCATGTCGTAGGCCACGACGCGGTACTTCACCTCACCCTCGGCGGGAAGAACGTACGTCTCCGACGTGGAAACGTCCGCGGCCAGGTCTGCGCCCTTCATCGAGGGCTGCTCGTTCACGCGGGCCACCAGCGAGTCAACATCTTCGAGCGCGTGCTCCCCGGTAAAAATTCCGGCGGCGATCGAGCCATAGTTGCGCAGGTGGCGCACGAGCGTTCGGGTGTCTACGCCGTAGATGCCCGTGATGTTCTGGGCCTTCATCTCATCTTCCAAGCTGCGCTCCGCACGCCAGTTGGAGACCCGCTTGGCCAAGTCACGGATTACCAAGCCAGCTACCCAGATTCGGTTGTCGTGGGACTCATTGTCCTCATCGTTCCACCCGGTGTTGCCAATCTGCGGCGCCGTCGCCACCACGATCTGGCGGTGGTAGGACGGGTCCGTCATCGTCTCCTGGTAGCCGGTCATCGCGGTGGTAAATACGGCCTCACCGAACACGGCGGTGCCATCACCATCTTCGGCCGCGCCGAAGGCAAACCCCGGGAACGTTTTTCCATCAGCGAGAACCAGCACGGCTGGTACACGTGTCTTACTCATCAATAATCCTTAACTGTTCTTTCGTGCTGGTTTTAGTTCTTCAACTCGTAGGTTTGCGTTCCGCGCAGGAAGGTTGCCGTTACTCGGGCGTTGAACTCCATGCCTTCGTACGGAGTGTTGGACGCCTTCGATTCCATTTCTTTGCCGTTGGCCGTCCATGGGTTGTGCGGATCTACCAGGGTGAGGTTCGCTGGCTCTCCAACCGCGATCGGGCGTCCTTGATCAGCCAGACGCATGATCTCGGCGGGACGCTCACTCATCACCTTGGCCACAAAACGCCAATCAGCCAGGCCAGACTCCACGAAGATCTGTGCAACAGCGGCCAATGACGTTTCCATCCCCAGCATTCCGGGCTTGGCTTGGTCGAACTCAACGCACTTGTCTTCGCTGCCGTGCGGAGCATGGTCGGTGGCAACCACGTCAATCGTCCCGTCGAGAAGCGCATCGCGCAGCGCAACAGTGTCCTTATCCTCACGCAGCGGCGGGTTGACGCGGAAGACGCCGTCGTAGCTTTCCAGCTTCGCGTCCGTGAGCAACAAGTGATGCGGAGTCACCTCGGCGGAGACCTCAATCCCCTGCTCTTTCGCCCACCGTAGGAGCGCAACCGTACCTTCTGTGGAAGCGTGGCAGACGTGGTAGCGGCCGCCATAATCGCGCGTCATGATGAGGTCGCGGGCGACGATCGACTCTTCCGCCACGCGCGGCCACCCACGCAACCCCAAGCGCGCAGCGTTCGGGCCTTCATGCGCACATGCGCCTTCTGTCATGCGGTGATCCTCGGCGTGCTGCGCGAGCACCACATCATACGTCTTCGCGTATTCAATGGCGCGGCGCATCAGCTGCGGGTCGTTGACACAACGGCCGTCGTCCGAGAACATTTTCACCCCAACACCAGCCATCAGGCCGATCTCCGTCAGGGTCTCCCCCGCCAGCTTCTGCGTAATGGAACCCACAGGGTAGACGTCACAAACACCGTGTGCTTGGCCCTTGTCCCACACAGCTTCGGCGAGGAACGGCTGGTCAATCACCGGGGATGTGTTGGCCATAGTGAACACGGCGGTGAAACCACCCTTCGCCGCGGCGTTGGACCCAGTGGCGATCGTCTCCGTATCCTCCCGGCCCGGCTCCCGCAGGTGAACGTGCATATCCACCAAGCCCGGCAGCAGCACGTTGCCGCCCCCGTCGATGACCGTCTCGGCGACATCCTCGTCAAACGGGGTATCCGCGATGGCCGAAATGAGGCCATCGCCGTCGATAAGCACGTGCTTGATGTCCTCGCCGTACGGGCGGACGTTGTTTAACGCGAGAGTGCTCATGGTTTTAGGCTCCTTCCTCTCCGTTTGCCAAAAGTGTGAACAGCACGGCCATGCGGGTGTACACACCGTTCGTCACCTGGTCTAAAACAACCGTGTTGTCCAGATCGGCGACGTCAAAGTTGATCTCCATCCCGCGCAACATTGGCCCGGGGTGCATGATGATGGCCTCGCTTCCAAGCCGCTGCGCGCGGTCCTTGGACAAGCCGTACATCGTGGCGTACTCGCGGTGTGAGGGGAAGAAACCGCCGAGCATGCGCTCTTGCTGTACGCGCAGCATCATCACCACGTCGGGTGTGCCCTGACCTGAATCATCCAACGCGGCGTCAAAGTCACTGGTCACATCACACGGCCACGATTCAACGCCCATCGGCAAAAGCGTGGGCGGCGCGACCAGCGTCACGTGCGCGCCGAGTGCGGACAGCAGGTCCACGTTCGACCGCACAACGCGGGAGTGCAACACGTCGCCCACAATCAGAACCCTCTTGCCGTCCAGATCGCCCAGGTTCTGGCGCATGGTCACGGCGTCAAGCAACGCTTGCGTTGGGTGCTGGTGCGAACCATCGCCCGCATTAATAATCGCGGCGCCAGGCACCCACTCACGCAGAAGGTTCGGCGCACCAGAGGACGGGTGGCGCATGATAATCGCATCAGCACCCACCGACCTCAGCGTCAACGCCGTGTCCTTCAAAGACTCGCCCTTTTTCACGCTTGACGACGAGGCGGAGACGTTAATCACGTCCGCGCTCATCCATTTGCCGGCGGTTTCGAACGAGGACCGCGTACGGGTCGAGTTTTCGTAGAACAGCGTGAAGATCGTCCGCCCGCGCAACGTCGGCAACTTTTTCATTTCCCTGCCGTGCAGCGCTTCGCGGAACCGGTCAGCCTCATCCATCAGGCCAATGATTTCTTCACGCGATAGATCTGAAATTGAAATCAGGTGCTTCATCTATCCGTTCACTCCTTCATCGCCCCGATCCTTGATCAGCACGACCCCATCCGAGTCGTCGATAGGCGTGAGCGTTACCTTCACATCCTCGTGGCGGGACGTGGGAATGTTCTTTCCTACGTAGTCTGCGCGGATCGGCAGCTCCCTGTGCCCGCGGTCGACTAAGACAGCGAGTTGAATAGCCCGGGGGCGACCGATGTCGCTCAATGCGTCGAGTGCCGCACGGATGGTGCGCCCTGAAAACAGCACGTCATCCACTAGAACCACGATCGCATCATTGATGTCGGTGGGAATATCGGTCGGCCGCAGCGCCCTGTGCGGGCGGGCGTGCAAATCATCACGATAAAGAGTGACGTCCAAACTGCCGACCGGAACGTTCACCCCCGCGAACTCTGAAATCGCGCCCGCGATGCGGCGTGCAAGCGGGACTCCCCCTGAAGGAATTCCCAACAACACCACGGTGGGTGCGTCGGGCGAATCAACCGCTGTTTTTTCGATGACTTGGTGCGCGATGCGTGCAATCGTGCGCGACACATCATCTGCATCGAGCAGCTTTGTCACACTCATCGAACCTCCTTCCCCGCCTCTCTGTGCGGAATTTAAAGGATGTTTCCTGCGTTACCGGATCTTCCGGCGTGACCCGCGCTTTATCTCTAAGCTCAGGTACCAACAGCCAGATTACACCTTCCCCGTGACAAAGCAGGTACCCGTAAAATGTCGCTCTCCGCAATCCACGCCATCAAGGCCCCACTCGAGCAAGTCTGGGAATGGCACACACGCCCCGGCGCAGTTCAGCGCCTCACTCCCCCGTTCCTCCCAATGAAAGTGCGCGAGGGCGCCAGCAACCTCAAGGACGGGACAACCGTCTTCGACCTGCCTGCTGGCCAGAAGTGGGTGGCCAAACACGACCCGGACAAGTACAAGGAGTTCCACCAGTTCTCCGACGTCGCAGCGAACACCCCCATTAAGCAGCTCACCGGGTGGCGCCACACGCACGTCTTCACCACGAAAAAGGACGGCACAACCCGGATCAGCGACCACGTCGATGCCCGCGTGCCAGCAGCTCTGCTCAAACCAGCGTTCGCCTACCGCCAGCACCAGCTCACCCAGGACCTCGCATTCCTCGACCGGATGAGCACGCTCACCCCCACCGGCGGCGATCCGACCAAGCAACGCCTTGTAATCGCCATGACCGGTTCGCGCGGGCTCGTCGGAACAGCCCTGACCGCCCAACTCACCACCGCTGGGCATTCAGTAATTCAGCTTGTCCGCGGCGAGCCCACCGGTACACACCAACGCCACTGGGATATGGAAAACCCTGACCAGGAGATGCTCAAAGGCGTCGACGCGGTGGTTCACCTAGCGGGTGAATCAATCATGGGCCGGTTCAATGATGACCACAAAGCCAAGATCTACTCCTCCCGCGTCGGCCCCACCCGCACCCTCGCACGAGCTGCCGCCGATGCGGGCGTGCGCACCTTCGTGTCCGCCTCCGCTGTGGGCTTCTACGGCACCGACGCTGGCGATCGCGTCCACACGGAAAACGATGGCCCCGACGAAGGCTTCCTCGCCGACGTTGTCAATGACTGGGAAAAGGCCACCGTCTACGCCAAAGAAGGCGGCGTACGCACGGTGAACATCCGCACCGGACTGGCGCTATCTGGCGCCGGCGGTCTGCTGCCCGTCCTCAAACTCTCCGCGAAAACCACAATGACCGCGCGTTTCGGCGATGGCGAGTTCTGGATGAGCTGGATTGCCCTCGACGACCTGACCGACATCTACTTCCGCGCAATCGTCGACGATTCAGTCTCCGGCCCCATCAATGCCACCGCCCCCAACCCGGTGACAAACCGCGAGCTGTCCGAAACCCTCACTTCAACAGTGCACCGCCCTGAGCTCATCGGCATTCCGGACTTCGGCCCCAAGATCCTCCTCGGTGAGGAAGGCGCCAAGGAACTAGCCTTGGCCGACCAACGCGTTGAACCCACCAAACTCCGCGAACTGAACCACCACTTCCGTTACCCCACGCTCCAACAAGCTCTCAACCACGAACTCGGCCGAGAGATGCTCCTGCGCCAGCCGACGCGCGACACCCCCGTCAATTAGACGTAAACAACCGACCCCGCGCGCGGTTTTTTACCCTCGCGCGCAGGCACGCGCGTCCTCGGCCCGCACTCTTCCGGCGCGCACGCCCGGTTTCCTTGAGTGGTTCGGCCACTCAACGATGTTTGACACGGAAACCCGCAGGTCGCGGCAGAACAATTTCCTTGAGTGGTTCGGCCACTCAAGGAGAATGCCGAAAATGAATGGGAGTTAGCTTTCTTCGAGGCGGGCCAGCTCCACCGCCGGGTCGAAATCGGGGGCGGGCCATTCCAGGTTCAGGGAGCGCAGCGCGTCGACGATGAGCGACTTCACCACGGTGCGGCAGTACGTCTTGTCGTCGCTAGGCACGCAGTACCACGGCGCTACGTCAGTGGAAGTGCGCGTCATGGCGATCTCGTAGGCCTCCTGGAACTCGTCCCAGAGCTTCCGGTCGTCGATGTCGCCGGGGTTGTACTTCCAGTGCTTGTCCTCGCGCTCGATGCGCTTGCGCAGGTTCTCTTTCTGGAATTCCTTGGAGATGTGCGGCATGACTTTGATGATCTTGGTGCCGCGAGCAGCCAGTTCGTTCTCAAACTCGACGATTGCGCCGTAACGGCGTTCGATCTCTTCCGGCGGGGCCATCTGCTTCACGCGCTGGACTAGAACGTCCTCGTAGTGGGAACGGTCGAAAACGCTGACCATGCCCGGTGCGGGAAGGTGCGGCTCGAAACGCCACAGGAAGTCATGCTTGCGCTCTTCCTCTGTGGGTTTGCCAAAGGCCTTGATTCGCACTCCCTGCGGATCCATTGCATCGCCAACGACGTGGCGGATAATGCCGCCCTTGCCGGAGGTGTCCGTTCCTTGCAGAACAAGGAGAAGTGAACCCGCGTTCTCATTACCTGCACGTCCATTGGCGTACAGGCATTCTTGCAGATCAGCGATTTCTTCATCGAAATCGTTGAACGCCTTATCCACCTCACCCGGTTTCACCCCGGGAGTGGACGAAGGGTCTACGTCCGCGATACGAAAGTCTGGCGTGACGCGGAGCTTCTTGGCCTCTTCGATGGTGACCTTAGCCAACCGGATCGACTCCTTCGGGGTCGGTAATAGTGCCCACGGGCTGCTCGGCGGGTGCGGGCTGCTCGGGTTCGGCGGGGGCTGGCTCCGCGGTTTCGGCCGGGGTAGGCTGCTCGGGTTCGGCGGGGGCTGGCTCCGCGGTTTCGGCCGGGGTAGGCTGCTCAGGTTCGGCGGGGGCTGGCTCCGCGGTTTCGGCCGGGGTAGGCTGCTCAGGTTCGGCGGGGGCTGGCTCCGCGGCTTCGGCCGGGGTAGGCTGCTCGGCTTCGGCGGCGGCGTCGTCGAGAAGCGGGGCGTTGGCGGAGTGTGCCTGGATGATGTCGTCGAGGACGGCGTGGATGTAGGGGCTGGCGTTGTTGCCGGCGTACTCCTTGGCCATTTCCATGGCGTTCGCGATGGCGATGGCGCCGGGGACGTCGTCGTTGAAGAGGATTTCCCAGGTGCTTACGCGCATGATGGCGCGGTCAACGGCGGGGATGCGGCCGAGCTCCCACGCGTCGGAAAGGTAGCGCTCGATGTTGTCATCGATGTCGTCGAGCTCTTCCGCGGCACCGGCGACGATGGTGCGGGTGTACTCCGCGATCGGGGCCACGGCGTTGTTCGGATCCTCGGCAAGAGCAGCGCGATCATCAAGGATCGATACTGGATCCATGTCGCGGGTTTCTGCCTCAAAAAGAATGTCTACCGCACGGCGCCGCGCACGGTAGCGGGCGCCGTGGCGCTTGTAATCAGGCATGCGTTTCTACCTGTACTTCTTGTACTGCTTGGTTAGGTGTTCGCGTATGAGGGGTGGGTGAACAATGGTTTAGTTGTTCACGCGAGACAGGTATTCACCCGTGCGGGTGTCAACCTTGACCACGTTGCCGGTTTCCAGGAACAGCGGAACCTGGATTTCAGCGCCGGTTTCAAGAGTCGCGGGCTTGGTACCACCGGTGGAGCGGTCACCCTGCAGACCCGGGTCGGTGTGCTCGATCTTCAAGTCCACGGAGATCGGGAGCTCGCCGAAGAGAGCTTCACCTTCGTGGAAGGAGACCTGCACGCGCATGTTCTCCAGCAGGAACTTGCCTGCCTCGCCGAACTTGTCGTGGTCCAACTCGTACTGCTCGTAGGTCTTGTCGTCCATGACCACGTAGTTGGTGCCGTCGTCGTAGAGGTAGGTCATGTCGCGACGGTCCACGGTTGCGGTTTCGACCTTCACGCCAGCGTTCCAGGTCTTATCAACCGTCTTGCCGGAAACGACGTCCTTCAGCTTGGTGCGCACGAATGCGGGGCCCTTGCCCGGCTTAACGTGCTGGAACTCGATGATCTGCTGAAGCTTGCCGTCAACCTTGAGTACAAGGCCGTTCTTGAAATCGGCGGTAGATGGCATGTGTGCCTCCTAAAGTTGTTGACCGTAAAAACGGACACCATGCTACACGATGGTCAGCTCTTTACTTGTGGTTGTGATGATTGTCGGTGCGCCAGAGGTGATTACCAGCGTGTCTTCGATGCGAACGCCACCTTTACCGGGGACGTAGATTCCGGGCTCAACGGTCAGTGTCATGCCGATCTTCAACACGCCGGTGCTCTTCGTGGATGCGGCCGGCGCTTCGTGGACCTCAAGCCCAATCCCGTGGCCTGTGGAGTGGACAAAGTATTCGCCGTAGCCTGCGGCCTCAATTACATCGCGGCACGCCTTATCGACCTCTTTGAGCGCCGTACCTTCCCGCGCAACCTTCACGCCAGCAAGCTGGGCTTCCAAGACGATGTCGTAGATTTCCTTGGTGAACTCCGTAGTGTTACCCACCGCGAAGGTGCGCGTCATATCGGAGTTGAAGCCACGGTAATGTGCGCCGAAATCGATGGTCACCAAGTCGCCGTCGGACAGTTCGCGGTCACCCGCAGCGTAATGCGGCAACGCGCCGTTGGGGCCAGAAGCAACAATGGTGTCAAAGCTAGGTCGTTCCGCCCCAAGCATCCGCATTCGGTACTCAAGATCCGCGGCGATGGCGCGTTCTGTGCGTCCAGCGCGGAGTTCCCCGGCGTCAATCAAACCTTTGAGCGCCTCATCTGCGATCGCCGCGGCCTCGGTGAGCTTGCGGATCTCAAAGTCGTCTTTGATCAATCGGACATCTTCCACGACGCCGGTTACTGGCACCAGCGTGACGTCGTCTGGCGCCGCCTTTTTCAGCTTCTCAAAGGAAGCGACGGTGACCTGGTTCGCGTCAAAGCCGACGCGCGTTCCTCCAGGAACCGAATCCAACAGGGCCTTGGGGCAATCGCGGGTAATCGTTGCCTCAATATCCGGTACTTCCTGCGCAATCTGCGTGGTGTAGCGCCCATCCGTTGCGATGGACGCAGTGAGGTTCTTGTTCACCAAAAGCGCGCCATTGGATCCGGAGAAACCGGAAAGGTACCGAATGTTAATAGGGTCCGTGACCAAGTACGCATCAATGCGTTTGCCTGCTAGCTCAGCGCTGAGTTTGCGACGACGCTGCAGAAATCGTGTGTCTCCAAAGGCCATGGGTGCCGTCCTCCTTCTACCCGTTTCTCACACAGTTCTTCTTATACAATCTCCGGCTTGATCACCGGCATGGGTTGGGGGCTATCCGGCGTCTCCACCGGAGCTTGCTCTTTGCGCTGCTCGTCCGACAGCCCTGGCAAAGACTCGAAGTAGGACAGAGCGAGCAAGTACCCTCGCCACCCCAGGCCAGCAATAACGCCGTTTGCAATGGGCGACAGGTAGGAATGGTGGCGGAAGCTCTCCCGCGCATGAATGTTGGAGATGTGCACCTCAACGAAGCCTGGGTGCTCCGAGTGGTCGTGCAGCTCAGCGAGCGCGTCACGCAGCGCGACTGACGTGTGCGTCAGACCGCCCGGGTTGATGATCACCGGGTAGAAATTATCCGCAGCTTCATGGACCCACTCGATGAGCTCCCCCTCATAGTTTGATTGGCGGCATTCCACCTCACATCCCATGCTCACACCCTTTTGAACAAGCGTGTGTTCGAGCTGCTGAAGCGTAAGCGTGCCGTAAACACCGGGTTCACGCTTCCCCAACCGGTTGAGGTTCGGTCCGTTGAGAACAAGGATTTTCATGTCGTGGCCTGCCTCTCCTACTTCGCAACCTCAGCGTAGGCCGCGCGCATCTCATCGATGGTCGCGTCTTCCAACCGCGCCGTCTGCCCGAGCCCCTCAATCACCACGAAGCGGATTCGCCCATCGCGGTTCTTCTTATCGTGTGTCATTCCCTCGTACAGCTCGTCGAAGGCACCAGCGTCGTACGTCGTCGGCAAGCCCACGTCTTCAAGGATCGCACGATGCTTATCGACGACCTCGGCGTCGATAAGCCCCCGTCGATAAGCGAGCTGCGCGACGAACATCATGCCCACAGCGACCGCATTGCCGTGACGCCACGAGTAATCCTCGCGTTTCTCAATAGCGTGACCCAAAGTGTGGCCGTAATTGAGGATCTCGCGGAGCGAAGATTCCTTGAGGTCCTGGCCAACGACGCGGGCCTTGACCGCCACCGAGCGCTCAATGAGCTCCGCGATGCGCGATTGCCACACGTCCTTGCCCTGGGAATAGATGTTCAAAATCTCCGTGTCGGAGATGAAGCCGGTCTTGATGATTTCCGCGGAACCGGATACGAACTCCTCTTCCGGCAGAGTGTCCAGGCGATCAAGGTCGATGAACACCGCGTTGGGCTCATGGAACGCACCGACCAAGTTCTTACCGGCCTCCGTGTTGATGCCAGTCTTGCCGCCCACCGCCGCGTCCACCATCGCGAGCAACGTCGTGGGGACCTGAACGACCTTGATCCCGCGCATCCACGTAGCCGCGACGAACCCAGCGAGGTCCGTGACAGCGCCGCCACCAAGCCCGATGACTAGGTCCTGGCGTGAGAAATTCGCCGTCCCGAGCGCGTCCCAGAGCCGGCCAGTGACTTCCAAGGTCTTGCCGTTTTCCGCATCAGGAACGACCGCGAGGGTGACATCCACGCCAGCCTGCTCGACTGTCTCGCGGAGCTCATCGGCGACGCTTTGGAGCGGGGCCTGGTAGACGATCATGGCCTGGCGGGCCTTCGTGGTTTTGACGTGATCTGCGATCGCGCTCGTCAGGCCGCGGCCAATGTGGACCTCATACGGACTCGGCCCGTTGACCGGAATCGACGTTGCAATCCCCGTGCGCTCCTCGGCGTAGTCAGCGGTCATTAGAGATCATCCCCCTTGGTTTCCAAAACGTTGAGAACTTCCGCCACCACGCGCTGCGGCGGACGGCGATCAGTGCGCACCCGGTGCGTGGCGACCTCCCTGTAGTAGGGCTCCCGGGTGGCCAACATCTGACGGTAATGAGCCTGCGGGTTAGACGAGTTGAGCACCGGACGTGAGTTATTGCCGGCCGTGCGGCGCACGCCCTCCTCCGCCGTGACATCAATCCAGACCACCGTGTGGGCTTTCAACAACGCCCGCGTGGAGTCCGTCAACACCGCTCCGCCCCCCAGACTCACGATGCCCCCGCTGGCCAACGCGCGCGCAACGAAGTCCGCCTCAACCTCGCGGAACCTGGTCTCCTGGAGCTCGCTATAGACCTCCCCGCAGGGCTTGTCATAGTGCTCTTCAATCAGCTGGTCCGAATCCACCAACGGCAGGTTCATCGCCCTAGCCAGGCGACGCCCAATCGTGGACTTACCCGCCCCCGGCGGACCAACCAGAACCACACGCGGCCGCGAGTGAACCACGGCCTCTGCGTTGTTTACCCCGTTGTTCACCTGGTTGGTCACCTCAGGAAAAGACTCATTCACGCTAGTTACCACCTTCCTGTGCGTCATCGGCGGAATCGCTTGCATCGAACGCGAGGCGCTGCGCGACGTATGCCTTGTAGGACTCCACGTTCCGCTTGGTTTCTGCAACGCTGTCGCCACCGAACTTCTCCAGCACGTTGCGCGCCAGGACTAACGCGACCATGGCTTCCGCCACGACACCCGCGGCGGGAACCGCACACACGTCGGAACGCTGGTGAATTCCTGTTGCTGGCTCCCCCGTCGCCATATCAATCGTCTTCAGCGCCCGCGGCACGGTAGAGATTGGCTTCATCGCCGCACGCACGCGCAGGGTCTCAGCGTTTGTCATACCGCCTTCGAGCCCGCCGGCGCGGTTCGTTTCCCGGCGAACCGCCTGGCCGTCACGCACCATCTCATCGTGCGCTTCGGAACCACGGCGGCGCGCTTCTTCGAACCCGTCACCGATCTCCACACCCTTGATCGCCTGGATGCCCATGAGCGCCCCGGCCAGCTGCGCATCGAGTCGCCGCTCGCCCGAAACGTGGGAGCCGATACCGATTGGCAGGCCTTCCACGATGACTTCAACGATTCCGCCGAGAGTGTCACCTGACTTCTTCGCCGCTTCGATCTCCGTGATCATCGACTCTTCCGCAGCCTTGTCAAACGCACGAACCGGCGACGCGTCAATCGCCTCGATGTCCTCGAAGCGCGGGTGCTCACCTGCATACGGCTCCGACGCACCGATAGAAATCACGTGGGAAAGAACTTCCACGCCGAGTACCTCGCGGAGGAAGCTGCGCGCCACCGCACCCGCGGCAACACGGGCCGCAGTCTCGCGTGCCGACGACCGCTCCAACACCGGGCGCGCCCCATCAAAGCCGTACTTGATCATTCCCGCAAAATCCGCATGCCCCGGGCGCGGCCGGGTCAGCGCTGCACCACGACCGGACTCAAACGCCTTGACCACATCCGGATCACTGAAATCCGGTTCCGCCGGGGACATGATCGTGGTCCACTTCGGCCACTCGGTGTTGCCGATCTGAATAGCAATCGGTGAGCCGATTGTCTTCCCGTGAAGGATTCCGGTGAGTAGCGTCAGCTCGTCTGCCTCAAACTTCATGCGGGCGCCGCGACCGTAGCCGAGCTTGCGTCGCGCCAAGTGGTAGGAAATATCTTCTGCGGTAACTGGCACCCCAGCTGGCATATTCTCCACTAAAGAGATTAGCGCTTGACCATGGGATTCACCTGCAGTTGTCCATCGAAGCATGAGCGCATTGTCTCACATCCCATGCGCGAGGATGCACGAGAGGTCACTCATGGTGTCCGCAGTCACACATAACACGCTTCACGACGCACCCACTAATCCCGCCACCGCCCATTACCCCGGCCCCATCACCGCCCCGAACAGTCCACCAGACACCACCCCGATCAACCACGCGGCACCCACCATCGCCGGGCCATGCGGCATACCGTTACCGTACCGCTTCCCGCTGGTGATTCCCGCAACCACCGTGATCACATTCGCGCAGACTATCGCCCCCAACACTGCAATAACTCCCCCGCACAACGACACCCCAACCCCCAACGGCACAGCGAGCTTGATGTCCCCACCGCCGATCGGAATCGCCCCAGCATTCGCGTCACCCGATCGCCCACCCATGACCATTGCTACCAGCAGATACAACCCCGGCCACACCAGCCCCCACCACCCGGACGGGTAGAAACAGCACAACCCAAACGCAAGCACTACAGCCGGAAGCGTGAGCCAATCCGGCAAACGCAAATGGCGCTGATCCCACCACGCGAGCACCACCGACCACACGGCCGCAAGCGCCAACCACAAAAATTTCATAATCCCCCCGGATTCTGACAACCCCTACCGTGCCACCAATCTACCGCGTCCATCCGCCCCACGAACGCGCCGGCCAGCCAACCAGCACCACCCAAACCAACCCCCGACCTCGCCGATCGAGCCACCGACCTCACCGATCGAGAGCTCAACGATCGCGCCGATCGAGCCGTTTAGTAGACCGATCGATCCGTATAAAAGACCGATCGATCCGTTTTTTGCAGTGATCGATCCGTATGAAATTGGAAAAATCTGACCTGGGGTTTTACACGCAACGGCTCGATCAAAATTCAAACGGCTCGATCGAATTTCAAACGGCTCGATCGGCCGGACAAACGGCTCGATCGGTCGGACAAACGCCTCGATCGCTGCGCCGCGGAGTGGGACTGAAACGTGAGAGATAGAGGAGCCGGTTGGTTGCGGACTCACATCCGAGCGGGCAGGAGCGAGCGATAACCCGTACCATGTGCAACATATGACTCTCTAGTCTCGTTTTTTCACTTTTAAGGAGAACCCATGCGTAAATTCATCGCTGCTTTTGCAGCAGCTGTCACTGTCCTCGCCGGAGCTAGCACCGCAACCGCTACAGCAAGCGAGTGGAAGCCAGCGTGGAATCCACGCGGAGTGGAGTGGCCGGCTGGATACCGCCAGCTGCCCAAGGTTGCTCCGCATACGGCCTTCTCGAACCCGCAAAACACGGTGCGCTGCGGTGTCTACGAGTTTGATGGACAGACGTTTGTGCAGTGTCTTAGCCTCGTGGACACGATGCCGGGTCACCAATGCAATCAGAAGTACGGTGAAGCCAACGCGATGAACTCTGTGACGGGTGACGCTTGGAACTGCTTGCCCAAGAACACGTTCAACGGAGCGCCGGCAATGGGCCCGTTGCAAGTGCGCTACTACGGCAACCAGTTCGTGTTCAGTGATCCGGCGGGAAATTTCTTCATCGGTGACAGGGGGCTCAACCGGGTGATCCGCGTGGGCACCGTCAACGATGTTTTTGTGCAGGATCGCCACATTAACGGGCTGCCACCGGCGCTGCGTGGGTCCTCGATCCCTGCCGGATCTTCGATTTAAAAATGGGTAGAAGAGCGGCGGCGGGGGCAGGGCGGCGGGCTAGCTCTGGACGTCGGCCAGTCCGAAGTGATTGAACAGCGCGGAACGCATGGCGGCGCGTGGGGCAGGATGGCCGGTGAACTGCTCGAACTGGCTGAAGGATTGGTGCGCGAGCATAGACAGCCCGCCGACGGTGAGGTAGCCGTTGGAGGCTGCTCTGGTTGCTAGTGGCGTTGGCCAGGGGTCGTAGATCACGTCTAGGACTGGGGCGTGGCCGAGTTGCTTGATCTTGTCGGCGTCTAGGCCCGCGGAGGGCACAGTGGAGACGATTACGTCGGCAGCCATGGCCAGTTCCGTGACGTCCTCGTTGAGAGCGACGAAGCGGAATTCAACCCCGTGTGGCTCAAGGAGTGGGGCGATCTCCGCGGAGCGGTCGGATCTGTTCACCACGGTAACGGTCTTCGCGCCGGCGCGAGCCAAGGCCCACAACGCGGGACGGGCAGTGCCGCCAGCACCGACGACGATGGCGCGGGTGATCGGGGTGTCCCCGACCAGTTCACCGAGGGCGCCGGTGATGCCCTCGCAATCGGTGTTGTCGGCGCGCCACCCGCCGTCGATACGCGTGAGCGTGTTGGCTGAGCCGATAGCGCGCGCACGATCGGTGGATTCATCGGCGAAGTCAAGCGCCGCGAATTTGCCGGGCATGGTGACTGAGAACCCCGCGAAGGAGGCGTCGGAGGTGCCAACGATGCGCGGAAGCTCATCAGCAGTGCAACGGATCCGGGTGTAGGCCCAACTGTCTAAGCCGGCAGCTTCATAGCCGGCGGTGTGAAGGACCGGTGACAGTGAGTGCTCAATGGGATCGCCGAGAACAGCGGCCCGGTGCAGTGGTTCAGTCATGGTGCCGGGCTAGCGCTTGGAATCCAAGATTCCGGACTCATAGGCTTTTTGCACCGCGTCGTCGTGCTCTTCCAGCGTGTTGCTGTAGATCGTTGTACCGTCCTGGTCCACGGTGACGAAGAACAGCCATGCGCCGTCCGCGGGGTTCTCCATCGCCTTGATCGCTTCCTCCGACGGGGATGCGATCGGGGTAGTCGGCAGGCCGTCCATTGCGTACGTGTTCCACTTGGTCTCACGCTTGCGGGCGCTGTCGCCGGTGGCCACCTCAACCTCATCCAAGTCGTAGTTGACCGTGGAGTCGAACTGCAGGCGCATCGGCTCTTTCAGGCGGTTGAGGATCACGCGGGCGACCTTGTCAAACTCGCCGGCGGGGGCTTCACGTTCCACGAGGGATGCAGCGATGAGAAGCTCATACGGGCTCAGACCAATTGCCTTGGCGCGCCCAGTGATGTCGGTGGAGTTGTACTTCTCCGCGGAACGACTAATCAGGTCCTTCAAGATCGACTTGGCGTCGCCGTTCGGGTTAATCACGTACTCGCCCGGGGCGATCAAGCCCTCGAGGCGGCGGGGATCGCCCTTGTTGTCCTTGACGGGTTTGATCGCCCACTCCGGCACGCCAAGCTCCGCGGGATCAGTGTTGGCGGCAACATCTTCGATCTGTTGGACTGTGATGCAGCCCGGCTGCGCGCCGTCTTCCCCACACGTCACGCGTGAGATGTTTGAGATGATGCCGTAACGGGTCTCCCCGCCCACGACCTTGACGTCGTTGAGAGTCAATCCACCAGCGACCTTGAGCAAGTCCACCTTGTTGTCATCATCCAAGAACGCTTCGACGGCGGACGTGGCGCTCATCTTTTTCTGAAGGCGATAGAACCCTGGCTGAATGCTATCGGCGTCCGGGTTGGCCATCGCCGCGCCTTGGAATGCCTTCGACGTTTTCACCACGCCGAGTTCCTCCAACTGAGGGCCCATGGAAGACAGCGTGGCGCCCTGCGGGATTTCCACGATCTGCTCTTCACCGTTGCCGGCACCGTTGTAATCACTGCCGCCCCCACCGAGGGACCGTGCCAGCGCGATGTAGACAATCGCTCCAATCACTAAAAGAATCGAAACGATGACTATCGCTAGGCCTCGCGTTCGGCCGCGTGAATTTCTAGCCGGACTCACGATGTGGGTCTCCTTGGGTCGGGGGCTATGACGTTGTCTAAGACTTTAATTTTATGTTTCACTGGAACGTTCCAGAGCGGCGGCGCGACCATCCAACCAAGACTGGAGGATCTCCACCGCCGCAGCTTGGTCAATTATTCTACGTCCTGCCTTTTCGGAAACGCCGGAGGCTCGCAAAGCGTTGGTCGCAGCGACCGTAGTTAAACGTTCATCAGCGTAGCGGACGGGCAGGTCTGTGCGCCGTAAAATGCGAAAACCGATTTCTCTTGCGTGTCTCACGCTCGCTGAGCCTTCGCCCTTCAGATTGCGCGGAAGTCCCACAACGACTTCCACCGCTTGGTATTCCTCGGCGATAGCAACCAGACGATCAATATCGGCGCCGTCGCGGCCTTTGAAGCCGGTCACGCGCTCTACTGTCTCAACCGGCATGGCCAACTTCGCGTCCCTGTCCGACGCCGCCACGCCGATCCGCACGGTCCCAACGTCAATGCCGAGACGCCGGCCGGGTCCAGGGTCATTCACCCCAGGGGTGTCGGGAGTCAACACCATGCTTATCGACGATTCCTTTCGCGCTTCATCGGCCTAGAACTGCTGTTGTGTACTTAGCGGTTGGCGATGTCATCGCGCAGCGCCGAAAACGCTGCATCAATGCCGCTGGCATCGTTGCCGGAACCTTGGGCAAGATCCGGCTTACCGCCACCCTTACCGCCGAGGTACTGGCCCAGCAGTCCAACGAGTTCGCCCGCCTTGATTCCGCTTTCCACCGCAGGTTTCGTCGCCGCAACTGCAAACGGCACTTTGCCGCCGTTGTTAGACACGACAGCGATGACGGCTTTTTCCGTTCCAAAGCGGCCCTTGAGGTCCGTGGCGATGGTGCGCATATCGCCGCCAGCCGTCCCGTCGGGAAGCGTGACTACGAGCACCTTGAACTCCCCGATGGTTTCAGCGTTGTTGACTAGTTCACCGGTTGCGTTGAGCAGCTCCTTTTTACGGAGGTTCTCAATTTCCTTTTCCGCCGCGCGCAGTCGTTCAGTGAGCTGCGCGATGCGGTCCGGAAGGTCCTCCGTCGGCGCCTTCATCTCGCCGGCGAGCAGGTTGGCAATCGCGGCTTCCTTGGAGAAGTACTGGAAGGAATCCAAACCGGAGTACGCCTCAATGCGGCGCGCACCGGAACCCACCGAGGATTCACCCAGAATCGCCACCGGGCCAATCTGCGAGGAATGCTCGACGTGCGTACCACCGCACAGCTCCATGGAGAACGGGCCGCCGATCTCCACGACGCGTACCTCGTCACCGTAGTTCTCACCGAACAGGGCCATTGCACCCATCGCCTTTGCCTGTTCAAGCGTGGTCTCAATGGTGTTAACGGCAAAGTCCGCGTCCACTGCTTGGTTGGTGATCATGGCGATCTGGTCCAACTGCTCCGGTGCCAGCGCATCGGTGTAGTTGAAGTCAAAGCGCAAGTACCCGGGCTTGTTCATCGACCCCGCCTGCACGGCGGTTGGGCCAAGCACCTGGCGTAGCGCGGCGTGGATCAGGTGGGTCGCCGTGTGTGCCTGGCGGGCACCGTGGCGCCACGGTGCGTCCACCTCAGCGCGAACGGTCTGGCCTACCTCCAGCCCTCCGGTATCCACGGTCGCTTTGTGGATCCAGAGCTTCTTATTCCCCACCTTCTGCACGTCATAGACGGACAGAACCGTATCGCCGACGACGATCTGGCCGCGGTCCGCGAGCTGTCCACCAGCCTCGGCGTACATCGGGGTCACGTCCAAGATGACCTCAACCTCATCACCCGCGCTCGCCTCACCGACCTTCTGGCCATCGCGCACCAGACCGATCACGTTTGCATCGTGCTCAAGCTGGGTGAAACCGACGAACTCTGTGGGTTGGTTGTCCACCCACTCGCGGTAAAGCGATTCATCGAGGTTGCGGTGCTTTTTCGCCTTGTTGTCTGCCTTGGCGCGCTGGCGCTGCGCATCCATCTCAGCTTCAAACGCATCCATATCGACGCTCAGGCCCGCTTCCGCCGCCATCTCCAAGGTCAGATCAATCGGGAACCCGTACGTGTCGTGCAGTTCGAAGGCCTTGTCACCAGGAACAACGCTGGCGCCAGAACCCCGGACGGTCGCTGCGGTTTCATCAAAACGGCGCGTACCGGATTCCAGGGTCTTCAAAAACGCCTTTTCTTCTGCAACTGCAACGCGCAGAATGCGCTCGCGGTGCTCCGCGATTTCCGGGAAGGACGGCGTCATCGTGTCCATGATCGTGTTCATGAACGTTGACAGCGTCTCCCCTTCCGAACCCAGCAAACGCGCGGAACGCACGATGCGGCGCATCAGGCGACGCAGGATGTAGCCGCGCCCCTCATTCGACGGAGTCACACCGTCCAAAATGATCATCATCGCAGTACGCGAGTGGTCAGCAATGACGCGGAAGCGAATGTCTGACTGCTGGTCCTTCCCGTAGGTGGAGCCGGTCAAACGCTCCGCGGCCTCAATCACCGGTCGAAGCAGGTCTGTCTCATACACGTTGTCCACGTTCTGGAGGATGCATGCGAGGCGCTCGACGCCCAGGCCGGTATCGATGTTCTTCTTCGGCAGCTCGCCGACGATCTCGAAGTTGCCCTTCTTATCGCCCTCTCCGCGGATGGACTCCATGAAGACCAGGTTCCAGATCTCCATGTAGCGGTTGTCGTCGGCGATAGGGCCGCCCTCTTTGCCGTGCTCCGGGCCCCGGTCATAGTAGATCTCGGAGCAGGGACCACATGGCCCCGGGATACCCATGGACCAGAAGTTGTCTTCCATGCCCAGACGCTGAATCCGCTCAGCCGGGACACCGATCTTCTTTTCCCAGATCTCCGCAGCCTCATCATCATCTAGGAAAACCGTCACCCACAGGCGCTCCGGGTCTAGGCCAAAGCCGCCCTTGTCGACGGGGTTGGTCAGCAACGTCCACGCGAGCTCGATGGCTCCCTCTTTGAAGTACTGGCCAAAGGAGAAGTTGCCGGCCATTTGGAAGAAGGTGTTGTGGCGCGTGGTGATGCCGACTTCTTCGATGTCCAAGGTGCGCACGCACTTCTGGATGGAGGTCGCCTTATTGTTGGCAAACGGGGGGTTCTGCTGGCCCAAGAAATACGGTTTGAATGGCACCATGCCGGCGTTGACAAACAGCAGGGTGGGGTCATCCAGGATCAGCGAGGCACTGGGGACCGCCTCGTGCCCCGCATTGACAAAGTGCTGGGTGAACCGGTCCCGGATCTCGTGGGTCTGCACGTGAAAATTCCTCCAGTAGTGCTGTTTTAAAAGTCAGATTCAGAGTCAAATTTTGGTCTAGCTGTGGGCACGGCCGACGGCGTACACCGTAAACCGCGCAACCGCGCCACGGTTTCTACAAGCTAGGAGCTTACAGGGAACGGCCGCGTTGTTTGTCGGCCAGTTCCTGATTGATGGTGAACACCTGCATCCACGGGACAAAGTCTTTAACACCGGTGCCGTAAACATAAAGCTCTTCGCCCACCCATGGCGGTTTCACATCGTCCATCGAGTTTATACAGCGGAAGTTTTCTGCATAAGCGCCCAAGATTAGTTCGTCGTAGTCAGCAATGATCGCCCACAGGCCCTCCACGAAGTTGGGGCTGTTCACCTCGGTGCGGTATGCGCGAAGGCGGTCGATGATCTGCCAGAGCAACTCACGTTGCTCCAGCGCAGCGACAGTGAAAATAGAGATCGTCGTCGCGGCAAACCGCATGTCCTCATAGAGGTCGTCGATAGCAGAATTGCGCGCCACAACGTTTCCTGCGTAGATCTCCGCGGTAAATGCTTCGAGGGTCTCAAGGTCATCGCCGCGTTTCGACGAATGCAGCCACCGGCGATAATCACGCGCCTTATTCTCCCCGCCGTAAAAGGTGGACGGTTCATACCGCAGCCGTGGACCTTCTTCGTAGGCCTTCCACATCTGGTCCAGTGGAACGTATCCGCCGATCCCGGCGCCGGGGCGGAACTCGCGCTGCCCAATCGTGGGAACTTCTGCTGTATCACGGGTGAGTTTTTCCGCCGCCCACTTCTGGGAGGCCTCACCGACAATGCGCACGATGCGGCAGTACTCATCCACAAACTGCGGTGAGTCCAGCCGGTAGCTCAACGCTTGTAGGTACTGGCGGGCCATCGGTGCTTCGAAGAGCTTCGCTTCTGAATCCAACTCGTAGACCGCCTGGGCACGCATGCGCGTATTTCCCGTCTCAATCCCGCGGAGGTAGGCGACGTTCTTATAGGCGTGGGAGACGGCCTCTGTCGCATCGAGTTCCGGCGGATCCGCGTAGAAGCGCTGCCTTACTGTTTCCCAGTCCGGGAGAAGCCGCGGTGAGGCGAGCTGCGTCGAAAGCTCCCGCACCATGCCGTCGATACGCCCGATGACCGGCTCGAGTTCGCTGCGCCTTCTCCTCGCGTACTCTGACGCGGCTTTATTGCGTAAGTGACGGAAATGGAAGTAGGTGCCCAGCACGAGTGCGGTGATGATGGCTATAATCACCGTCACTGCGATAACGCTGGTCAGAACGGGACTCATGTAGCCGATCCTACGAGGAAATCAGGATCCGCGAACGATGCCGCGAAGTCGCTCCGCGTACTCGCTAATGCGTTTTTCTCCACCATGATCCGTGGGTGTGTAGTACCGCGCTGCATCGAGTCCCTCGGGAATGTAGCGCTGCTGGACCACACCGCGGGGATCATCGTGCGGGTAGAGGTAGCCCACGGCATTACCCATCTTCTTCGCGCCCTCATAGTGTCCGTCGCGCAGATGCGCTGGGACAGGGCCCGCGTTTCCCGCGCGCACGTCGGCCAGCGCAGCGTCGATCGCGCGGATTATCGACGGCGATTTGGGCGCCATTGCTAGGTGCACGGTGGCTTGCGCCAAGGGCAGGCGGCCCTCCGGCATCCCGATGAAGGAGACAGCATCGGCCGCGGCAACCGCGACCTGAAGCGCCGTCGGATCCGCCATTCCGATGTCCTCGGAAGCGTGAATGACCAGCCTGCGCGCGATGAACCGCGGGTCCTCCCCCGCCTCAATCATCCGGGCCAAATAGTGCAGCGCTGCGTCAACGTCAGACCCGCGGATGGATTTGATGAATGCAGAGACCACGTCGTAGTGCTGGTCGCCGTCACGGTCATAGCGGATAACGGCTCGGTCGATCGCGGACTGCACAACGTCCAGCGTGATCACGGGCACGTCCCCATCGGGCGTGTTCTCTTCGTCTGCCTCTGCCAGAGGCGTCTCCGACGCTGCGTCCGCGGCGGCTTCGAGATAGGTCAGCGCCCGGCGCGCATCGCCCCCGGCTAACAGGACGAGCTGATCTCTCGCTTCAGGTTCAATCGTGACGGAGCCGCCCAATCCCCGATCGTCGCTCATTGCTCGATCGATGACGGCCGCAATGTCGTCGTCGCTAAGCGACTCGAGCCGTAACAACAGCGAACGTGACAACAGCGGCGCGACAACGCTAAACGACGGGTTCTCCGTGGTCGCGGCCACGAGGAGGACCGTGCGGTTCTCCACCGCGGCGAGAAGCGCATCCTGCTGTGTTTTGGAAAACCTGTGGACCTCATCGATGAAGAGCACGGTGCGCTGGCCGCGCGCGAGATCACGCCGTGCATCGGCAATCACCTCGCGTACTTGCTTCACTCCCGAGGACAAAGCGGATAAGCCGACGAAGTTCTGCCCCATTGATTGAGCGATGAGTGAGGCGATCGTGGTTTTGCCTGTTCCGGGAGGACCGTACAAGATGACGGAGGCCTCGCCCGAGCCTTCCACGAGTCGGCGCAGTGGCTTGCCTTTGCCCAGCAGGTGCTTTTGCCCGACGATCTCATCCAAGCTTTGGGGACGCATCCGTGCCGCGAGCGGCGCGGTGTGGTCTGCGTGGAAGAACGCGGTCCCGCGGGGAGCCTCGGCTGTAGCGTCGTCCACCGGCTCGCCCGTGCGACTAGGGGTGGTGAACAACCCGCCCTGGGTCACTTGACGTGCCCCGCTACTGACCGAGCGAACTCAGCAACCACGCGGTGCACGGAATGCTCCCCCGCGTGCGAGTGCGGGGAATCGGCGCACGACGATGCGAACCGCGCGACAGCGTCGAACGTGGCAGAGACCTTCGCCCGTGCTTCCGCGCTCCCGCGGCCGCTCGGCCGGGAGGCATCGTCGGGCTCCTCATCGTGGTACAGAATCGATACCGAGAAAAACGCCCATCCCACGAGCGCGGAAATCACGCGGTTGTGCATCACATCGGAGTCATTGACCTGTGGCCACACGGACGCTACCTCACTTGCCCATGCCTCGATGAAGATCTGTGCTTCTTCATCAGAGGCTGGCCGTGCCGAAACATACTGGGGAAAGCCCGCGATCACGCACGCGAGATCGAACAGGACGTCACGGAAACCCGCCCACTCATAATCCAGGAACTGCGTCTTGTCCGCGAAGATGATGTTGTCCGGCGAGAGATCAAACGGGGTAAACGCGCGTGTAGTCCCGTGAAGCATCCGCGCCTGCATCTCATCCGCGATTGTCTCGACCTCAGGCGGGACATCAATGCCTGCCGCCCGAACAATGTCCACGCCCTCCTGGATGCGGTTTTCCAGTAGTCCCTCGCGCATCAGTTGAATATCCCGGGTGCCGTCGATGGTGCGCACCATGCGCGCGAGCAAGATGTTGAAGTTGGTTTCGGACCCAGCAGTGCCCGCGTGCATGATGCCCAAGGATGTGCCGAGGTTGCGCAGCAGGCGCCTGCGGTGTTCCTCATCCGCGGTTTGGATCAGCGTGGCCAGGGTTTCCCCGTCCCCCAGATCCGAGAGAATGATGATGGACTCGTCGAGGGAGTAGCCCAACATCACCGGCCCTGGGCGCACTTCTTCGCTTAACGACGTGGTGAACTGATACGCCACAACTTCCCGGAGGAAGGCTGCACGATCGATCGGGTCCTCGCTGCGCGGGGTGTACTTCACCACCACGGAGCGATAAGACAAAAAGGGGTTGTTTGTCACCCGGAGGCGCAACACTGTGGTGCTGCCAGTACCGCTGAGCACCTCCGGGTCGGTGAGGCGCTGCTGGCCACCGTAACGGTGGGTGAGCACGTTCTCCGCGATAGCGATGACGTGCTCTCTGTCCAGTGTCTGCGTCTCCGGCACCGAGACCTCCCCAATCCTTATCCCTATGGATTTCGGTCAAACCCGCAGGGTGTTAGTTGCTGTCCGCAGATTCCGCGCCAGTGGCTACAGGTGCGGCCTTGTCTGCGTCTTCTTTCTGCGGTTTGAAATCAACTCCGGTTTCCTTACGCTGCGCAGCCGGGATCGGCGCCGGCGCGTCAGTCAGCGGGTCAACACCGCCACCGGACTTGGGGAAGGCGATGACGTCACGGATGGAGTCGAAGCCACCCAGCAGGCTGACAATACGGTCCCACCCGAAAGCGATACCACCGTGAGGAGGCGCACCGAAGGAGAATGCATCGAGGAGGAAGCCGAACTTCTCCCTCGCTTCTTCGTCCGAAATTCCCATCACATCAAAGACCCGCTTCTGCACATCCTGGTTGTGGATACGGATGGAGCCGCCACCGATCTCATTGCCATTACAGACAATGTCGTAGGCGTACGCCAGTGCTTCACCCGGGTTTTGCTCGAAGTTGTCCAAGAACTCCGGCTTCGGGGACGTGAAGGCGTGGTGCACTGCGGTCCACGCGGAGTTACCCAAAGCCACGTCACCGGATGCGGTGGCGTCCGCCGCGGGTTCAAAGAGCGGGGCATCAACAACCCAGGTGAACGCCCAGTCGCCTTCCTTGATCAGACCAAGCTTGTTCGCAATCTCACCGCGCGCTGCGCCAAGAAGTGCACGCGACGGCTTTGCCTCACCGGCAGCGAAGAAGATGCAGTCGCCCGGCTTTGCACCAACGTGGTCTGCAATACCAGCTTTTTCTTCATCCGTGATGTTCTTAGCCACCGGGCCGGTCAGCTCACCGTCTTCTTGGACCAGGATGTACGCCAACCCCTTAGCGCCGCGTTGCTTTGCCCACTCCTGCCACGCGTCAAGCTGACGGCGCGGCTGAGATGCTCCGCCTTCCATGACGACGGCACCGACGTACGGGTTCTGGAACACGCGGAAGGTGGTGTCCTTGAAGAACTCGGTGCACTCCACGAGTTGAATGTCAAAGCGCAGGTCCGGCTTGTCGGAACCGTACTTCTCCATTGCCTCGGCGTAGGTCATCCGCGGGATCGGTGTTGTGATCTCGTAGCCGATCAGCTTCCACAGCTCCACCAGGATCTCTTCGGCCAAGGCAATGATGTCGTCTTGGTCCACAAAGCTGGCCTCAATATCCAGCTGGGTGAATTCCGGCTGGCGGTCTGCACGGAAATCCTCATCGCGGTAGCACCGCGCGATCTGGTAGTAGCGTTCCATACCTGCGACCATGAGCAGCTGCTTGAACAACTGCGGCGACTGCGGCAACGCGTACCACGAACCCGGGCGAAGACGCGCCGGAACCAAGAAGTCACGCGCACCCTCTGGGGTGGAACGCGTCAGGGTCGGTGTTTCAATCTCCGTGAAATCGTGCTTTGTCAAAACGCTACGTGCAGCAGCGTTGGCAGCTGAACGCAAACGCAGCGCCTCCGCCTGACGCGTGCGGCGCAGGTCCAAGTAGCGGTACCGCAGACGGGTTTCTTCTCCCACTTCGTTGGAGGAGAAGTCTTCCACCTGGAACGGCAGCGCCGCCGCCTTGTTCAGCACGTTGAGCTCAGTCACGTTGATCTCAATCTCACCGGACGCGAGGTTCGGGTTCGCCGATCCTTCCGGGCGCGGCTCCACAACACCGGTGACCTGGATGCAGTATTCGCTGCGCAAATCGTGTGCTGCCTCAGCGACTTCATTTTCCCGGAACACCACCTGCGCCAGACCGGAGCGGTCACGCAGATCGATGAAGATCACGCCACCATGGTCACGGCGGCGACCCACCCAGCCGGTCAGAGTGACGGTCTCGCCTGACATTTCCTTGCGGAGATCCCCCGCCAAATGTGTGCGCAGCACGGTGTAATCCACGTCCTTTTATATCGAGTGTCTGTAACGGCCAGAATTCTACCGAACCACCCGGACACCCACCCCAACCGCCAGCGCCACCAAGAACGAACCGCTACGCGTTGGCCACGACGGCCGGTCATTTTGTGGCATGATTCACCCCATGACCTTTAAGAGCAACTACCAAGCTTCCCACACGGGTGTAAGCACCAGCAGCGGGCGCGGCGGAACGCGCATGGGCGGAATGCCAGTCATGGTCGGCGGCGGTGGCCTGGGCACCTTGTTGCTCATTGGTCTGTTCCTCCTCCTTGGTGGTGGCGGTTCCCCGGCACCGCAGCAACCGGGTCAGGGCCAGCACGCCAACGGCGGCTACGCCAACGATGCCGGCGGCTACAACTTGGACCACTGCAAGACCGGTGAAGATGCGAATAAGTACGCGGACTGCCGCGCTTCCGCGACCTTTGATTCGCTGACCAAGATCTGGCCAACGATGCTCAAGGAACAGGCCGGTGTTGCGTACCGTGCGCCAAAGATGACGCTGTTCCAGAACTCCGTGCGCACCGGCTGCGGCATGGCGTCCTCGTCCACCGGCCCGTTCTACTGCCCGTCGGATGAAACGATCTACTTGGACACGTCCTTCTTCAAGGACCTTGAGCGTCTTGGTGGCAGCTCCGGTCCGCTCGCCCAGGAGTACGTGGTGGCACACGAGTTTGGTCACCACATCCAAAAGCTCGAAGACACCCTTGGCTTGAGCGACTACAACAAGCCGGGTGAAGACTCCGCGGCTGTCGCGATTGAGGTGCAGGCTGACTGCTACGCCGGCCTGTGGGCGTACCACGCCGACAAGGGTCCAGACGCAATCCTGGAGCCAATTACGCAGGATCAGCTGAAGGACGCTATCCAGACGGCACAAGCCATCGGCGATGACCACATTCAGAAGCACTCCGGCCAAAACGTTAACCCCGACCTGTGGACCCACGGCTCCTCTGAGCAGCGCCAGCGCCTGTTCACTAATGGCTACGACTCCGGCAAGATGGCGAAGTGCGACACGCTGAACCGCGGCGTGTACAAGGGGTAGGCCCGACAACCACTAACACACATGCCCGAACCTTCGAACCGCGCCGTTCCTTTCCTGGCTGCCTTCAATGACATTGAGCAGTTCCTGCGCTCTGCGTTGGAAGCAAAGAAGACCGACAGCTTCAACTGGATGGTCTCTAAGGCCGAGAACAAGCACATCATCACCACCGCGCAGGCAAACGATCTGAAGGAGTTCGCAGGCTTGCGCAATGCGATTAGCCACGGTGAATACCAGGATTTTCGTCCCATCGCCGAGCCTCTGCCAGAGACCGTCGCAGAGATTGAGAAGATCCGCGATCAGCTCCTCCACCCCGCGCTCGCTATCGAGGTGCTTGGCCCCCAGAACGTCATCACCTTTACGCCTTCAGACGACATTCATGAGCCCCTTCGCGTCATCCGTGACACTGGAATATCCCAGTTCCCCGTATATGAAAAGAATCAGGGGCACAAAAACTGCGTGGGTGTGTTGACTACCAACACGATTGCCCGGTGGCTCGCCGAGGACCTCGCTGAGGACGATTCGATCACCGCGAAAACCGTGGGCGAAGTCCTTGTGTACAACGAAACCAAGGATCACGCGATTTTCCTCCCGCGTACCGCCACCGCCGCCGAGGTGGTCCAGGCGCTGACATCCCCCGGGAATCAGCGCACTCTCCCGCGACTGGTCATCATCACGGAACACGGCAACACCAACCAAATGCCACTGCTTGTCGTCACGGCATCAAACCTCCCCGCGCTTATCGACGCCGCGTAGGCGGCACGTTCCCACCGGATTCACCGGTACTCTCAAATCATGTCGAGTTCCTCCGCGAGTGCCATCAGCGTCGTTGACCTGTTCAGCGTTGGCATCGGGCCGTCTTCTTCGCACACCGTGGGACCGATGCGGGCATCAGCAGCATTCGTGGAAAACCTCGGAACCCTCCCCGCTGAAGTGACCATTGAGTTGCGTGGTTCCCTGGCATCCACCGGCGTCGGGCACGGCACCGATCGTGCCGCACTGTTGGGGCTCGTCGGTTTTACGCCCTTGACCGTCGACCAAACCACCCAGCCCGTGCCCGGTGAGCCCGTCCCCCAATCCGGCACGATTTCTGGACCGGACGGTGAGGTCGCCTATGAAATCAGGTTCAACCCGAAGCCCGTGGCGCACCACCCAAACTGCGTGATCTTTGATGCGTGGGACAAAGACGGTAACCGTTTGGCTAGTCGCACCGAGTTCTACTCCGTGGGCGGCGGGTTCATCATGGACCGCGCGGAAATGGAGGCTGCCCACGGCGCCTCCGGCATCGCTGCTGAAGCCGCAAAAGAAGGTGACCGGGACATCCCCTACCAGTTCGACACGTCCGCCGAACTTTTACACGTTTGCGCAAGCGCCAACAGGTCTGTTGCGGAGGTCATGCGCGCCAACGAAACCGCGATGCGCGGCTGGCCGGAAGTTTCCGCGCACTTGGATGACGTGTGGTCTGTCATGCAGGAGTGCGTGAAGAACGGAATCACTACGGAAGGCACGCTCCCCGGCGGTCTGGAGGTTCGCCGTCGTGCGCCGCGACTGCATCGCTTGCTTACCAGCGAACAGGAGAAGCACAGCGCCCAGGGCCTTGACGCGATGGAGTGGGTAAACCTCTACGCGCTTGCTGTGAACGAGGAGAACGCCGCGCACGGCCGCGTAGTCACCGCCCCCACCAACGGCGCCGCCGGCATCATCCCGGCCGTGATGCACTATTGCCGCGACTTCACGGATGACTTCAACCCGGAGCGCGCGCACGAATTCCTGCTCACCGCCGGTGCCATCGGCGCGATCATCAAAACCAACGCATCGATCAGCGGCGCGGAAGTCGGCTGCCAGGGTGAGGTCGGTTCAGCGGCTTCCATGGCGGCCGCCGGCATGTGCGCGGTGCTTGGCGGCACACCTGAGCAAGTGGAAAACGCTGCCGAAATTGCTCTTGAACATAACCTCGGCCTGACCTGCGATCCCGTCGGCGGCTTGGTACAAATCCCCTGCATTGAACGCAACGCCATTGGCGCGGTCAAAGCTATCAACGCTGCCCGCTTAGCCAAGTGGGGCGATGGTTCCAACAAGGTCACGCTTGATGATGCCATCGAAACGATGGCCTCCACCGGCCGCGACATGATGGATAAGTACAAGGAAACGTCCACCGGCGGCCTAGCAACGCAGCTGGGCTTCCCCGTCAACATCACCGAGTGCTAGCGCCAACCTTAGAACAGCTTCAAACCGCCTGAGCAAGACTCTCCCGCGCCTCGGCAAAGCGGTCTGACATTACCGACAAGCTGTACGAATCAGCCCCGTGCGCGGCAGCTCGCGCGGTGGCGTGCGATAACGCATCATCAAGCAGTTTTAACCATTCATGGTCTACATCAACGCCGAAGAGGTCCGCGACCTCGTCTCGGAGGAAATCTTCCAGCGAAAGTTCGCTGAGACCGTCAAGTGCTAACTCGTGCTCATCCCCAAACGATTGTGGGGTGGGGTTGACATCAAATGCTGGCGATAATGACCAAGAACCGTTTCGCCGCAGGAAGCCGTGGTTGCGTAGGTGATCATCTGTATTTCCAACCAAGACACCAAAAACGGCTCGACGCCACAGTGAGGAGCAATCGACACCATTGGTTCGGGCCCACTCCACAAAGTCAACCCAGTCACCACCGGCACCATCGTTCGATTCCAACGCCGTCATTGCAGACATATACGGAATGCGTACGCTGCGGCGCGTCCGATCAAAACGTCGAATAAAGAGGACCGTTCGATGCTCCCCGTCAACGTTGAAAGACATCGTTTCGTGCGGAGCAACAGAAATGTTTGCCTCCTCCATGAGGTCAAGCGTTGATGCTTCCCATGCCATGACGTTCCAGTCATCGCCGATTGGTTTCGGGAATTTTGCCAGCCACAGATCTCCGCCCCGGATGACGTTGGCTTTTGGCCGGGCACCGCCCAAGGACCCCGTCGCCTTGAACAAACGTCGTACATCCCGGGCAGGAATGTTCCGTTCGCCACGCTGAACCTGATCAGCAGTCCTAAGCACATCAACGAGCTCGTGCTCGCCGGGCACGCCTTCGCCGTCAGCAACGGCAACCCCGTCGACCCAGAACCGGGTTGCACCTTGCCGTCCGTTGTCATTCACACCGAGCAACAGCGAAATCTCGTCAAGATTTCTTCCTGCCGCGCGCATCAACACTTTTCGTCCCCAGGTATCGGGCGCGGAGTCACTGAAAGGATTCGCTGGAAAAATCGGTTGTGGTCCGGCAAATAGATGAAGCGACGGCGCTAGCGCAAAAGCATCTGGCCTCGCCAAATACGTAGCGTCATAGGCGAAAGACGCCGATGCACGTGTTCGATAGAGAAACCCTGCGAGCACATCCTCTCCACCGAGGACAGTCGTCACCGCAACCTTGCCAGCCTGCGCAACAGCTACACCATTCAATGTCATCGCTCCCCCTAGTCGTCCTCAAACTTGGGTACGCGAACGCGTTCCGGCAGCTTCTCCGCGGCGCGCAACCGTCCTACATCCGTTTCGTACGGGTCGGTCGCAGTGACTACGCGGTCGAGCATGCCCAAAACATTGAGCACAGCCAACGTGGCATCTAGTCCTGCCCCTTGTCCGTTTTCGAGCTTGCTCAGGGTGGTTACGGATATGCCCGATCTTTCTGCGACCATCTTGACCGTGAGCCCCAGCAGCTTCCGCTGGTTACGAATGTTCCCACCAATCGTCCGCATACCGCGGCGCACGGCGGTTGACGTGTACCTCACGCGCACAAGTTTAGAACAAGAAAACTGATAAGAAAAGGACTTAATTAACAGAATTCTGGATGTTAAAGAAAATAGGGTCGGAAACCTTAGTGGCTGTACTCACGGATCACACTGACGATGGAGGACATGTCCAGCGACACGGTCTCCTGGGTTTTCTCCTGCATGTTCTTAATCGTGATTTCACCGGCTTCAAGCTCACGGTCACCCAGCACTAGAGCGAAATCTGCCCCGGCACGATCCGCACCCTTCATCGCGCCCTTCAAGCCGCGGTCGCCGTAGGCCATGTCCGCGCTGATGTTTGCCACGCGCAGTTTGTTGATCAGCTCGGCCATTGCTGCACGCGCCTTGGCGCCAATAGCAACGCCGTAGGCTTCAACGCGCTTGTCTACTAGGGTTTCTACGCCTTCGGCTTCCAGCGCTAGAACCGTGCGGTCCACGCCCAGCCCGTAGCCAATTCCGGATAGGTCCTGCCCACCGATCTGCGCCATCAGGCCGTCGTAACGCCCCCCGCCGCCGATGCCCGACTGTGCGCCGAGCCCGTCGTGGACGAACTCAAACGTGGTCTTGGTGTAGTAGTCCAAGCCGCGCACCATGCGTGGGTTGATCACATACGGAACACCCATGTCGTCGAGGGTCCCAGTGACGGTCTCAAAGTGCTCGCGGCACTCCGGGCTGAGGTGGTCCAGCATCAGTGGCGCGTCCTCGGTCATCTCCTTGACCTCCGGGCGCTTGTCATCAAGCACGCGCAGCGGGTTGATCTCAGCGCGACGACGCGTTTCTTCATCAAGAGGCAGCTTGAACAGGAACTTTTGGAGTTTTTCGCGGTACGCCGGGCGGCACGTGGAATCACCGAGGCTGGTCAGCTCAAGCCGGAACTGCGACAGACCCACGGCGCGGTAGGAGCGGTCTGCAAGGGCAATGACCTCCGCATCCAGGAACGGGTCGTCAACACCGATGGCCTCAATGCCCACCTGCTGCAGCTGGCGGTAGCGGCCAGCCTGCGGGCGCTCGTAACGGAAGAAAGGGCCGTAGTAGTTGAGCTTGACCGGCAGCTGGCCGCGGTCCAAGTTGTGCTCGATGACCGCTCGCATCACGCCCGCGGTTCCCTCCGGTCGTAGGGTGACGGATCGGTCACCACGGTCAGCAAAGGTGTACATCTCCTTGCTCACCACGTCCGTGGACTCCCCCACGCCGCGCGCGAACAGCGTCGTATCCTCAAAAACCGGCAACTCAATGTGCTGGTAGCCGGCCAGGTGCGCTTGGCGCACAAACTCAGAGCGCACGTTGTGGAACACCGTGGACGCTGGCGGGATGTAGTCGGGGACGCCCTTCGGCGCTGACAGGGGCTTAAACTTTTCGCTCACGAGCCCCCAGTTTAGGCCGTCAGTGTGCGCTGGCCTGCTTGGCCTCGCGCAAGTACGGGTTGGTTGCGCGTTCACGTTCCATGGTGGTGGCGGGACCGTGACCGGAAAGAAGCGTCAACTCGTCGGCCAAGTCCCACACGGGGCCAGCCAAGCTGCGCTGCATCGCTTCAGGCGAGCACAGCGGCACGTCCGTGCGCCCCACAGACCCCGCAAAGATTACGTCTCCCGTAAACGCGACCAGTTCCGAGTTGGACTTGAAGATCACGCATCCCGGCGAGTGGCCCGGAGCATGGATCACGGTGAATGAAAGACCAGCCACCTCTAGGGTCTCACCATCGTTGACGTGTCGCAGGTCCCCCGGTTTTTTAAACGTATCCAACCCCATCATCGGAATCGCTGGCGCGAAGATCTGAGCGAACTCTTGCATTGGCTTGGAGGAGAAATCAAACATGACTTCATCATCCGGGTGGATGTACGTGGGTAATTCGAATTCAGCCGCATCGCGTACGTGGTCGATGTGCCCGTGGGTCAACACCACGGCCTCCAAGGTGACGCCTTCGCGCTCAACAATCTCCATGGTCGGCCCGTATGCACTCATGCCCGGGTCAATCACTAACGCGCGGTCTCCATTAATCACCACGTAGGTGTTGGCCTGGAACGGCCCTGCTGTAAAGCCTTCGATCTTCATGCCACCTAAGTGTAGGAGGAACCACAGGCGCGCAACACGGGAAAAGCCCAGCAACTGATAGGCTAACTTCCCGTCTAAACAACACCTAAGGCAACACCGCCACTATTACCAACGGAGGAATCACCCGGTGGAGAGCAATAAGAAACGGGGCGAGGACGCCCTGAAGCAGCTTGAGAAAGAGATCAACGCACGCGACCGCAAGGAAGCGTCCAAGCCGTGGACGGTCGCGCTTCTCGCCCTCGCAGTGATCGCACTCATCGGCGGCGGCATCTACTGGGCCGCCACCCGCGAGGGCAGTGAAGAAATCACCGCGGAGTCTGAGACCACCACGGAACCGACACAGGAAGAGAAGACAGACGCTGAGCCGCTCAAGCGTGAACGCGCCCAGGCTCTTCCGCCGACCGTTGAGTGCTCCTACCGTGAAGACGGCCAGGGCGAGTACTACAAGGGCCTGCCTGAGATGAAGAACGTCTCTACCCAAGGCACCGTGGACATCACTTTAGACACCACCGCCGGCCCGATCCCGCTCACCCTCGACCGCGCCGTTTCGCCATGTACGGTCAACGCCATCGAGTACCTCGCTGAGCAGAAGTACTACGACGACACCGTGTGCCACCGCTTGACGACGAGCGGCATTCACGTCCTCCAGTGTGGCGACCCGTCCGGTACTGGGGCTGGTGGCCCTGGCTTCCAATTCAACAACGAGTTCCCTACGGACGAAGTGGACAAGAACGACATTGAAGCCATGAATACCCCGCTCAACTACGAGCGCGGCACCATCGCTATGGCCAACGCTGGTGAGGACGAAAAGGGCAACGGTACCAATGGTTCCCAGTTCTTCTTGAACTACAGTGACTCCCCGCTGCCTCCGATGTACACCTACTTCGGCACCATCAACGAAGAGGGCCTCGCAACCCTCGATGAAATCTCGAAGAAGGGCATCAAGGAAGGCTCCGAATCTATGGGCCCCGGCGACGGCGCACCCAAGGATGAAGTCAAGATCAAGTCCGTCTCCGTCACCAAGATATAACAGTTTCTAGACCAAACATTCCACATTACGGCAGCTCACAGACAACGTTCAGAGAGAAATTTGTGAATTTTTCTTCTGTTGTAACGTTGCCAGTGCGACTACTGATATGTAGAGTGTTCCACGTCAAGACACTTGCTTAGACCTGAAAGGTTTATGATCATGAAGTTCCGTAAGGGCCTCATCGCAGCTGCAGCTGCAGTTGCTGTTTCCACCACTGGCATCGTTGCCGTTCCGGCGTTCGCAGAGAACAACACTTCGACCGTACCCACAACCAACTCTGCCGAGAACAAGTCTCCGGAGCAGATCGAGGCTGAGGCAAAGCTCCTTGAGCAGCAGAACAAGCAGAAAGAGCTTGAGCTGAAGGCTAAGGAAGAGGCTCGCAAGGAAGCCGAGGAGAAGCGCAAGCAGGAAGAGCGCGACGCCAAGAAAGAGCGTGAGGAAAGGGAAAAGCAGATCCGAGAGAACGGTACTACAAAGGAAAAGCTCGAGCTGTCCTCCCGTAAGGCCTTCTACACCAACGACCAGATCGACATCGCTAAGATCGGTGCTTGGATCGGTCTCTTCACCACCATCCTCGGTGCGCTTGGTACCCTGTTCAACTTCGCTCGCAACCAGCTCGGCATCAAGTTCTAATCCTATTGGATCTTACCGTTGAGGCTTAGTCTTCAATTAAGGTTCTAACGGAGCTTCAAACCGCTGTGGATTAATCCACAGCGGTTTTTCGTCGGTACACATGCTGTAGATCCGTTCGGAAATCAAGCGAAGCCACCTGCGGTTTTGCTCGCTAAAAACCAAACGGATCTACACGGGGATCGAAGGATGGCGGCGTCGGTCCCCTTGGAACGTCAATGTGGGGCTTGTGGCTCGGGATTGGTGGCTCGAGACGGTTACGCGGTGACGCGGTAGACGTCAAAGACGCCCTCGATGTTGCGGAGCTGGTTCATGAGGGAGCCGAGCTGCTTGGTGTCGGAGACTTGGACGGTGAAGCGGACGGTGGCGATGTGGTCGTCGGCGCAGACGTGGTTGAGCGCGAGGACGGGTAGGCGGAGGTCGTTGAGGACGCGGGTGAGTTCCGCCAATAGACCTTGCTTGTCCAAAGCTTCGAGCTGCATGGTGGCCAGCGAGGCGCCGGAGCCAGTGCCGCGCTCCCAGGCGACGTCGACGATTCTTGCGGATTCCTCGCGGAGTTTTCCTGCATTGGTGCAGTCGGAGCGGTGGACAGAAACTCCCCCGCCGCGGGTGATGAAGCCGAAGATCTCATCGCCGGGGACGGGCTGGCAGCACTTGGCCAGCTTGGCCATGACGTCGGGGGAACCCTCGACGAGGATGGACGGCCCGTCGGTACGCGACTTGGGCACCATCTGCGACATGGGGGTGCGGGCGGTCAGCGCATCAACGGCATCGTCCTCATCGCCAAACATTTCCACCACGAGGGACACGACATGCTTGGAAGAGACGTGGCCGGAGCCGATCGCGGTGTAGAGCCCATCAACGTCCTGATAGCCAAGGCGGGTGGAAACCTTTTGCAGGCTGTCCGCGGTGAAGAGGCGGTGCAGTGGTAGGCCGCCGCGCTGAACCTCTTCAGCGAGAGCGTCGCGGCCGGCTTCGAGGTGAACCTCGCGGCGTTCTTTGGCAAACCACTGGCGGATCTTCGCCTTGGCGCGTGGGGAAACAACAAAGTCCTGCCAGTCGCGGGACGGCCCGGCGTTCGGGTCCTTGGAGGTGAAGACCTCTACCCTGTCACCAGAATTGAGTTTGGTCTCAAGCGCGACGAGTTTGCCGTTGACTTTGGCACCGATGCAGCGGTGGCCGACTTCGGTGTGGACTGCGTAGGCAAAGTCCACCGGTGTGGAACCGGACGGAAGGTTCACCACGTCACCCTTGGGGGTGAACACGAAGAGCTGGGCGCTCGTGAGGTCGTAGCGCAAGGAATCGAGGAACTCGTTGGGATCCGCGGCTTCCTTCTGCCAGTCGAGTAGCTGGCGCATCCAGGTCATCTGATCAAGCTCAGCTTGATCGCCCTTGTGCGAGCCCTTGGTTTCTTTGTAACGCCAGTGCGCGGCAACACCGAATTCAGCGTTGTAGTGCATCTCATGGGTGCGAACCTGGATTTCCAGCGGGCGGCCGGAGTCATTCATCACCGTCGTGTGCAACGACTGGTACACGCCAAAGCGTGGGTTAGAGATGTAGTCCTTGAAGCGACCAGGCATCGCTGAGTACATGGAGTGAACCACGCCGATGGCCGTGTAACAATCATTGATGGTGTCCACTAGGATGCGAATGCCCACTAGGTCAAAGATCTCGTTGAAGTCCCGGCCGCGGACAACCATCTTTTGGTAGATCGACCAGTAGTGCTTCGGTCGGCCCATGACGTCCGCTTTGACACCGTTAGCTTTTAGTTCCGCCTGGATTTCCTTCGTAATGTCCTTCAGCGCACGGTCACGGGAGGGGGCGCGCTCAGCGACGAGGCGAACAATTTCTTCGTACTTCTTCGGGTACAGGATCGCAAAAGCAAGGTCTTCCAGTTCCCACTTGACGCTGGCCATTCCAAGACGGTGGGCCAAGGGCGCGATGACGTCGAGGGTCTCTCTGGCCTTCTTCGCCTGCTTCTCCGGGGGCAGGAAACGCATCGTGCGCATGTTGTGTAGGCGGTCGGCGACCTTGATGACTAGAACGCGAGGGTCGTTCGACATGGCGACGATCATCTTGCGGATGGTTTCTGCCTCAGCAGCGGTGCCGAGGGATACCTTGTCCAACTTCGTCACCCCGTCGACAAGTCGGGCGACCTCTGGACCGAAGTCCCGCGTGATGTCCTCGAGCGAGTATTCCGTGTCCTCCACCGTGTCGTGCAGAAGAGCCGCGGCGACGGTGGTGGTGTCCATACCGATCTCCGCGCAGATCGTGGCCACCGCCAACGGGTGAGTGATGTAGGGATCCCCCGACTTGCGCATTACGCCCTCGTGGAGGCGTTCCGCAGTTTCGTACGCGCGGGTAAGCAGCTCCACGCTTGCCTTGGGGTGGTACCTGCGGTGGATCGCAAGCAGCGGCTCCAAGACAGGATTAGTCTTGGTACGTCCGCCGGTTAGCGAACGAGCTAGGCGGGCGGAGACGCTACGCATGCTAGTGCCAGAACGTTTCTGGTTTTTCTCTGGCGTAGTCATCTCGGTTCTTTCTTCGGGGTGGTTGTCTTACTGCTCTTCGGAGCCCATGCTGACCACAACTAGCGGGGTGTCCCCAAGCCGTTCGCGACCGCCAAGGCCTTTGACCTCAAGCACAACGGCGTTTCCGACGACCGTACCACCGGCGCGCTCAATCAAGTCATGCGCCGCAACGAGTGTGCCACCAGTTGCCAAAACGTCATCCACGAGGACAATGCGCTTGCCCTCAACGTTCATGCCCTCAGCAGGAATTTCTAATGCAGCGGAGCCGTACTCCAGCTCGTATTCCTCGCTGATGACGGGTGGCGGCAGCTTGCCTTTCTTGCGGATTGCAAGGATTCCAACGCCAAGGTCATAGGCCACAGCGGAGCCAAGAAGGAAGCCGCGGGCGTCCAAGCCACCAATCATTTCCGCGCCCATGGAACGGCAAGCCTGCGAAAGCTCACGGATGACCGCGTTCAGCGCATCGCCGTCGGCAAGCACTGGCGTCAAGTCTTCGAACAGGACGCCTTCTTCAGGGAAGTCCTGGACATAGCGCATCTTCGCGTCCAGAGCCTGACGGGCGGTGAGGTATTTTGGCTGCGGTGCCTCGTTGCTGTCGCTGTCTTGGGGCGTCTCGTTCACGGTCATTTCCCGTCCTTACGGTCGTGTGGGGCTGGCGCGTTAGTCTTTAGTTTTCTTAGGTTTCTGCGCGCTTGACGGCGCAGCAGCGGCGAAGCGCCAGCGATCCATGTTCCATCCGATGCCGACGGGTCCAGTGTAAGGGACTACCTGCTCCATCGACTTGTCAATCACGAAAGTGCGCGGCTGAGCGCTAAGCGGAATTGACGGGAGCTCGTCCCACAGCCGCCTTTCCTCACCGCGGAGGGCACGAAGTTCACCGGAGCGTGAATCCGAGCTGTCATATTCCCGCATGGGTGCCACGGCGCCGAGGTAAGCATCAATGCTTCCCGTTCCCGGGGTCACGGTGCCCATCACCTCATCCAAAACATCGGGTGAAACTAGGTCGCCGCGGGTCTTGCCCTTGCCGGTAACGTCCTTGATGCTGATCCCGGCCGGTTCACACGAGACACGCATGGCCTCAACCATGGCGGCATATCGCGGATCAGCAACCGAGTACCCAACGCGCAGTTCCGTTCCTGCGGCGGCCCGAGCGCCCTCAATATCGACATTGAGGTGTGGGTTTGCAATGTCGCCCAGACGACGTGCCAACGGGTCATTGTGCGGGAGGACTCGTACGGGAGTTACGGGAACTTCGACACCGGCGACCTTGGAGGACGCGGCGGCGACGGCCTTTGGATCAATGCACTTGGAGACCGCGGCTCGCATTTCCTTGTCAGCCCATGCACCGCCGTCAGCGAAAACGAGGGTATCGGTCATCTCCCCCACGACGGTTTCCACCTTGTACGGATTACCTTCCGCATTCGGATCAAACCACGCTGGTTTGGGATCTGAGATGTCGCCGACCTTGAGCGCGCCCTTGCTGACAAGGTCAGCGGTATCGGCGGAACCTGGCCAGACGACGATTGTGTCGATCTGCGGTGCCTGGCCGTAGTAGGCGTCATTGGCCACCAGAGTGACCTCACCATCCTTGCCCACCGCCTGGATCTTGTATGGGCCAAACGAGACTTGAAGGGCTGGATCGAACTTGTCCAAGGCGTAGCCGAATCGCCACACGTCCGCGGCGCGCGCCATTACTTCGTAGTCGCTCGCCTGCAACGCACCCGTCAGCGCGGCGGTCTCAAGCCCAATCTTCTTTGCAATCGCGTGGGCGGGCAGCACGGTGCCAGCGCCGAAGAGTTCACGCCAGCGGCCGCCGGCTTTCTCCACGTACTTGATGGTGAATTTCTTTGAGCCCGGGGTGCATTCTATGGACTCAACCGCATCGAATTGCGGCATGTGGGACGAGAAGATCGCGGGGTTCTTCCCCGCGGTGAACGCAAGCTGGTAGTCATCACACGTCACCGGAACGCCGTCGGAGAACTTCGCTTGCTCGGTGAGCGTGTACTCCACCTTGCGGTTCGCACCAGGCAGCACTTGGGTGGTCACCAGATCCGTGTTCGGGATCATCTGCCCCGATGGCCCCGGCACAAACGGGCCGGGGAATACGCGGCCGGACAGGCGCTGCATCTTGAGTGAATCACCCAGATTGGTTGCCGCGTTCGAGGTGACCAACGGCACGGGCAGTTGGTAACCGAAGTAATCGGTCGACGGATTTTCATCCGCGCCGTCACCATTCCCCGAGCACGCCACGGTGCCCAGGGACAGAGCTACCGCGGTAAGTGCGGCCGCCGCGGCCTTCAATGGCTTCATCGTGATCACCCTACGCGCCGTTGGTCTTTGGTTGTGAACTTCACGTCAGCTACCGCTGGTTGGGCCTCCACGTCGATGTGGTGGGCGTGCGCTCCCGGCCACTGTCCATTCCTGGTGAGGCCACGGAAGCAACCACGCGCTTGCCCTCGGCAGTGCGCTCGTGATCGTCGTCAGCCTTGCCCTCGCGGAAGCGTGCGACGGCCGCGTTGTGCTCCTTGTACTTCTTCTGACGGTTGGTCAGGCTCACCAGAAGCGGAGTAGCCAGGAACAGGGAGGAGAAAATGCCCTCGACCACACCAATGAGCTGAATCAAGGCAAGGTCCTGCAGGGTACCCACGCCGAGCAGCCACACGGCAACGATGAGCAGTGCGACGATTGGCAGTGCCGAAATCACCGACGTAGAAATCGAACGCATGACGGTTTGGTTCACCGCCAAGTTGGCTTGCTCCGCATAGGTAGATCTACGCGAATCCAAAATGCCCTCGGTGTTCTCTTTCACCTTGTCAAACACGATGACCGTGTCGTAGATGGAAAACGTCAGCACCGTGAGCAGACCGATGATCATGGCCGGGGAAATCTCCAGGCCCAGAAGTGAGTAGATGCCGATGATCAACACGCCGTCGATAAGCAGCGCGAGCATCGCGGCGATAGCCATGTTGCGCTGCAGGCGAAGAGCAACATACGCGGAAGCGACAAGAAGGAAGATCACCATCGACAAGATCATGCGGTTGGTAATCGTGGAACCCCACGATTCAGACACCGTGGAGTCACCGATCGCGTCCGGCGATGGCTTGCCTTCACCGTCAAGCGGCTTGTACTTGTCAAAAATCGCCTGGCGGGCGTCGTTGATCTGCTGGTCGGAGAGGAACTCGGAGTTGATCTCCAGCGTGCGCGAGTCGCCCGCGCCGACGATCTGAGTCAGCTCCGGGGTCACGCCGGTGGCCTCAATGAAGGTCTCCTCCACCTGCTCAACCACGAGATCACCCGCGGGCATGGCCATCTTGGTGCCGCCCTCAAAGTCGATGCTCAAGTTGAAGCCGCGCACCAGCATGGACACGACGCACACCGCGATGAGCGCGAGCGTAATCATGTACCAGGTCTTGGAGCGGCCAATGAAGTCAATTGCACCGTTGCCGGTGTACAGCGCTTCCAAACCAGTCGCGTGGTGCTCGTTCTCCCGGTTGGACTTGGTTGCTGCCGCGGTGCCCTTCGACGGTTCCGCGGAGCCTGATGCGATTGCGGTGCTCATTATTTGTCCTCCTGCGGGTCCGTAACGGAAAGCTTGGTGGTAGAAATGCGCGGCTCGGCGGTCTCAACGTCTGTTGCCTGTTCCGCGTCGTCCTGAGCGGGGTTGACCTCAGCCGGGTTGATCTCAATCTCATCCTCGTCCACATCAGCGTACTTCGCGGATTCGAATGCCCTGCCCATTCCGTTGACGGCTGGGCGCGACCAGAACGGGCTACGCGAGGCAAGGATCATCAGCGGTGCGGTGACCAGGAAGGTGACCACAAGGTCGAAGACGGTTGTCAGACCCATGGTGAACGCGAAACCCTTGACCTCACCGACGGCGAGGACGTAGATCACTACGGCGCCCAACAGCGTGACGATGTTACCGGTAACGATGGTTTCCTTAGCGCGGTCCCAACCATTCCTCGTCGCGGAACGGAAGGTTCTGCCACGGCGGACCTCATCCTTAACGCGTTCGTAGAGAACCACGAAGGAGTCGGCGGTGGTACCAATACCGATGATCAAACCGGCGACACCGGACAGGTCCAGCGTGTAGCCGATCCAGCGGCCCAGCAGAACCAGCGAACCGTAAACAAGTGCACCCGCGGCAAACAGCGTGAACAAAGAGATCAAGCCGAACAGGCGGTAGTAGGCGAACACGAAGATCGCGACGAGGATCAGACCGACGATGCCGGCGATGATGCCCGCCTTCAGCGAGGCGATACCCAGTGACGGCGGAACCGTCTGCGCGGTACCACCAGGTTCACCGTTTTCACCCGCAAATGACAGCGGAAGCGCACCGTACTTGAGGTTATTCGCCAGTGCTTCTGCCTCAGTCTGGGTGAACTGGCCGGTAATCGACGTTGCGGAACCCACCGGGGTTGGGCTTTGGATCACCGGTGCGGAAATCACCTGGGAGTCAAGCGTGATGGCGATTTGCTTCTGCAGCATCGCTGCGGTGAGAGCGGCCCATGTGGAAGAGCCGTTGAATTCACCTTCCTGGCTGAACGCGAAGTTGATCTCCATCTGGTTGGTCTGTGGGTTCAGACCACCGGTGATCGGGCGGTTGGTGTCAATCGTGTTACCGGTCAAGCGCGGACCCTCCGGGTCCGTGACGCCTTCCAGCAGCGGAACTTGATCCAGCACGATCGGGCGGCCGGTACCCACGTCACAGGTCACCAGCGGGCGCTTCGGGTCATCCGTACCCGCGAGCGGGTCAGCAGCCACAGCGCCCTCTTCCGTCGCCGTCTGGCACTGCAGAAGACTCATCGCAGCAAACTGCTTCAGCGGGTCGTCCGACTGACGGTCCTCACGCAGCATCGCGGTGATCTCCTGGCGGCGCTTGGATGCCTCCAGCGTGTTGTCCGCTTCCGGCAACGGCTCCTTATCAATCGCCGGCGCCTCAACCTTCTGGGCCGGGTCTTGAGCAGCCTCATTCATCGCGGTGATCAGCTGGGTGATGATTGCTTCCGCCATCGGCTTTTCAATCACACCGGACTCCACCCAACGGTTAGCCATGTCACCCAGGGTGGAGACAAACTCCCCGATCTGCTCGTTCTGCGGCATGTTGGGGTCAATCACCGGGCGGAACATCAGCTGGGAGGTCTGCCCAATCGTGCGGACCTGGCTGGTGTCCTCACCGGCAACCGTAATCACCAGCGTGTTGCCGTCCACCACGACGGATGCGCCGGAAACACCCATACCGTTCACGCGGTTCTCCAGGATCGTGCGCGCCTGGGCCAGCTGGTCTTTCGTCGGCTCCTTGCCCTGCGGCACCAGGGTCACGCGTGTACCACCCTGCAGGTCAATACCCAGCTTCGGCGATGCTTTGTGGTCACCCGTTAAAAACACGAGCGAGTAAACCACGGCGACTAGGAGCAGGAACAGCGCGAGGGCGCGCTTTGGCCATACGCGATTCGCGTGCGAGCGTGCCGCCGCCTGCGTCCGCTTCGGCTTGGCGCTCTTCATCCGCCGAGCCTTTGAAGATGACTCAGAAGAGCTTGACTTCTTGGAAGACACTGATGGGTTCTCCTCATACGTATTGCCCGCTTGTTCACCGCGAACGGCGCGTGCGGCGGGCAGAGAAAATCGTCCAGTCCAAGATCGTACGTCATGGGCACCGGGAAATTTAAGCCCGACCCTTCTTAACGCGTCCTAGATCTCACGGCACGCGAAAGTTGTGGAGCCATTTTAAAGTCACTGCGATGCGCAACACCCACTTCACGGGACTTCCTAGAGCAAGTTCAATTGCCCCGGCGCTTCCGGTGGCGGGGTGATTCCAAGGTGCTGCCACGCAGCGGCTGTTGCCACGCGGCCGCGACCCGTGCGCGCCATGAGACCAGCGCGGACCAAGTAGGGCTCGCATACTTCCTCCACGGTGGAGGGTTCCTCCCCCACCGCAATGGCCAGGGTGTTCACACCCACAGGCCCGCCGGAGTGGCTTCGAATCAAGGAGTCAAGCACCGCGCGGTCCAGTCGGTCCAGCCCCAGCTCATCCACGTCAAAGACGTCAAGCGCCTCACGTGCCGCGGTCAACGTTACTCGCCCATCGCCATTCACGTCAGCCCAGTCACGCACGCGACGCAGCAGTCGGTTGGCAATACGCGGCGTGCCCCGGGAGCGTGACGCGATCTCCACCGCGGCATCGGGGTCAATGTCCACGTCCAGGATTGACGCCGCACGCGTTACCACCTTGGTCAGATCCGCGACATCATAAAATTCCATTTGCGCGGTAAACCCAAAACGGTCACGCAGCGGACCAGTCAGCATTCCCGCGCGCGTGGTGGCGCCCACAAGGGTAAAAGGCGGGATCTCCAGCGGGATCGACGTCGCACCGGGCCCCTTGCCCACGATCACATCAATCCGGAAGTCTTCCATCGCCATATAGAGCATTTCTTCCGCCGGCCGCGCAATACGGTGAATCTCATCAATGAAGAGCACGTCACCCTCCATGAGGTTCGATAGCATCGCAGCCAAGTCCCCCGCGCGCTCCAGCGCAGGGCCCGACGTCATGCGCAAAGAAGTGCCAAGTTCTTGGGCAATGATCATCGCCATCGTGGTCTTACCCAACCCCGGGGGACCAGACAGCAGAATGTGGTCAGGCGTTACCCCACGCCGCTTCGCACCGGTTAAGACCAAGCTCAGCTGCTCACGCACCTTCGGCTGACCGATGAATTCTTCGATCGATTTCGGGCGCAGAGTCTTTTCCACATCGCGCTCTTCCACCTGCTCATTGGCATCAATCGGTGAATCAATCTGGCGCGCAAGATCCGCGGGGAGCTCAAACTCGGTCTTCTCTACGTCCGACATGCGTGTGCCTTATCCTTATGCTTTGGTCTCTTCTTCTTTGTTCGCTGATCTCTGCCCTATTTCTTGCCCAGGTGGTTCAGCGCCAGCCGCAGCAATGCCGAAGAGTCCGCACCCTCATTGTCCGCGGCAATCTTATCGACGGCCGCCCGCGCGCTGCGCTCGGGGAATCCCAGGCCGACTAGGGCTTCCACCACTTGCTCCGTGGCAAAAGACGCCCCGCTTGCCGACGCGGGAGCACCGGCACCCGGGGATGCAGCCGTACCGGTCCCGGCCTCAGCCGGGTACATGCCCTCCATTTTGTCTTTCAGCTCAAGCGCGATGCGTTCAGCCATTTTCTTGCCCACGCCCGGAATGGACTGGATAGTCTTCGCGTCCCCCGCAACGATATGGGTGGCCAGCTCCGCCGGGGAGAACACCGCCAAGGCAGCCAGCGCCAACTTCGGTCCCAAACCGGACACCGTCTGCAGCCGGTGGAACATGCCGCGTGCATCATCATCAGCGAAACCGTAGAGCGTCACCCCATCGTCTTTCACGACCATCGAGGTGAACACGCGCGTGGTCTCCCCACGCGTCAATGTTGCCAGCGTCGGCGGCGTGGCCAAGAAACGGTAACCCACACCAGCGCATTCGATGACCGCGTGATCAAGGCCGATGGACAGTACCTCACCGTGTACAGAGTCAATCATTTACGCGCCCTTTCGTTGCTGTGGTTGTTCCTGGCTGGCTACGCCTAACTTGTGCTGTTCATTCTTTCCTATCGCGATCATCGGTGCGCGCCAGCAGTGGCACACCGCAATCGCCAACGCATCCGCCGCATCGGCGGGTTTAGGCGGCGCCCCAAGACCCAGAATGCGCGTGATCATCACCGTCATCTGCTTCTTATCCGCACGCCCGTTACCGGAAACGGCCTTCTTCACTTCTGACGGCGTGTACATGTAGACCGGAATGTTGCGCTCCGCGGCAGCCAGCACCATGACTCCCACCGCATGCGCAGTGTGCATCACCGTCGACACATTGCCGCGCTCAAAGAGCCGTTCCATCGCCACCACGTCCGGCTGGTAGTCATCCATCCATTCATGGACCGCGGCCGAGAGCCGCAGGAGTCGCTCAGATAGCTCCGCATCCGACGGCGTGCGGACCACACCCGCCGCCATCGGAATCACTTGGCGGCCTTTTCCTGCCTGCACCACTGACAGGCCACAGCGCGTCAATCCGGGGTCAATCCCCATCACGCGAAGTCCTTGTAGGCTAACCACACATTTGTTCTACCACACGGATGCGACAACGCCGCTCCCCCTCGCGGGAAGCGGCGTTAGAAAGTGCAGGGTCGAACGTGAAAACGTGCTGCTTAATCGTCAGCGAGTTCCGCAGCGACCTCGTCAGATAGGGTCATGTTAGTAAACACGTTCTGAACATCGTCGGAGTCTTCCAGCGCGTCGATCAGCTTGAACAACTTGCGTGCGCTATCCGCATCCAGGTCGACCTCGACGGAGGCGCGGAAGTCCGTATCGGTTTCCTCGACCTCAATGCCGGCTTCAGCCAGCGCGTCACGCACGGCGTGAAGATCGGACGCAGCGGAGAGAACCTCGAACTGCTCGCCCGTATCCACGACTTCCTCTGCACCAGCGTCAAGGACGGCCATCAACACGTCGTCCTCTTCCAGCTCGCCCTTGGCCAGAGTGTTCACACCCTTGCGCGTAAACATGTACGCAACAGAACCGGACTCACCAAGGTTGCCACCGTTTTTAGTCATCGCGGTGCGCACGTCCGTCGCAGCACGGTTGCGGTTATCGGTCAAGCACTCAATGAGCATGGCCACGCCGTTCGGGCCGTAGCCCTCGTACATCACGGTCTGCCAGTCAGCACCGCCAGCTTCTTCGCCCGAACCACGCTTGCGAGCGCGCTCAATGTTGTCGCCCGGAACAGAAGCCTTCTTGGCCTTCTTGATCATGTCATCGAGCGTCGGGTTACCCGCCGGATCACCACCGCCGGTACGCGCCGCGACCTCGATGTCCTTAATCATTTTCGCCCACAACTTGGAACGCTTTGCGTCGTTTGCGGCCTTCTTGTGCTTCGTTGTTGCCCACTTTGAGTGGCCAGCCATAGCGTCTCCTTTACCTCTTTTATCCGGCCCTTAACTATACGCGGGCTGTTTTATCTCTCGAATTCGGTTTTGACCGGGATGGATTGCTTGCCTGCCGCGAGCGATCGGGTGAGACCTTCCTGGGTAGTCATGGCAACCAGGTTCCCGGCGCGGTCGAAGATGCGGCCGGTCGCCATTGCGCGCGCTCCGTGAGCGGACGGCGACACCTGGTCGTAGAGCAGCCAATCATCAGCGCGGAAGTCGCGGAAGAACCACATCGCGTGGTCCAGCGACGCCATCTGTACCTGCTCATCGCGGTGGGGCACCATCGCGGAGTGCAGCAGCGTCAGGTCCGACATGTAAGCAAGGGTGCAGATGTGGAAGGTCTGGTCGTCCGGCAGCTGACGCTTGGAGCGGAACCACACCACCTGCTGGGAGGGGGTGTAGGGGTTGTGCTCGAACTTGTCGTCCGGCACAACGAGTACGTCCCAGTCCTGTGACCACAGGGAGAAGAAGCGAAGTTCACCACCGGTTTTCTCCAGCGGCAGAGCCTCCTCTGGGGGCACTACTTCACGCATACGGTCGGAGTGCTCAATGCCTTGATCGTCGGTGATGTGGAAGCTCGCGGACATGGTGAAGATGATTTCGCCATCCTGGATTGCGTGCACCACGCGGGTCGCGAAGCTGCGCCCATCGCGCACGCGCTCCACCAGAAAGACCGTGTCGCGGCTGGATTGACCAGGTCGCACGAAGTACCCGTGCAGCGAGTGGACGATCTTGTCGTCTTCGACCGTCTTCGTAGCCGCCGATAGGCATTGGGCAGCTACCTGACCACCGTAGGTGCGGGGCAGCGGTGAATCCGCACCCGAGCCGCGGAAGATGTCTTTGTCTATTTGCTCGAGGTTGATGATCTCTTCGATGCTGGGCGTCGCGATGTTGAAATCCGAGAGGTTCATGAGCCAGAATCCTACTCCCTGCAGCAAGTAAGTTTTGTCTACGCTGTGCCCGTTCGTGGAATCGCTTCGTTTCCACTAACGCTCAGCGCGCGTCGGGCTTGCCAGCAAAATGCGGAAGTGGCGCCGTACCCTCCAAACGCAGCACCCGCACCACGGGGTTTAGCCGGAGCGCTCGCGTTTCCATCACCGCCTGGTTGTAGAAGCGCCGGGAGAGTTCCGCGCGGTAAAGTTCCTCTGAGCTCGCCGGCGCTGCGCCCAGCTCCTCGAACCTCGCGCGCGTGCTGTCAACGCGCCTGTGCAAGCGGTCCAATCGCCGCGCCGTCACCACCGCCCACAACACGCCCGCGCAGCTTATGCCCACGGCCCATCGCATCGCCACCGTGCGCTTCATCGCTTCTCCCCCGCTACAACCTCGTACACGTCGAGCACTTGCTTGACGACGACGCCCCAGTCGTATTCTTGGGCCCTTGCCTGTCCGGCGGCAGCAAGCGATGCCCGGATCGACTCATTGCCCAGGAGTTCTTCGATTGCATCCGCCAACCGTTGCGCATCACCGACCGGAAAGACCCGCGCGGCCGGGTGCTCGCGTGATGTTGCACCGACTGTGCGAAAAGCTTCAATGTCACTCGCGATCACTGCGCATCCAGCGGCCATCGCTTCGATCAGAACAATCCCGAAGGACTCACCACCCGTATTCGGCGCAACGTAAATATCTGCTCTGCGGAAAAGCTCAGCCTTTTCCTCATCACTGATCCGGCCTACGAACTCAACGCCCTGCAACGCCGGTGAATCGGCATGTGGCACCGCGAGTCCCCCACCGGCAACAGTGACGCGTAGGTCCTTCCCCGGTTCAATCCCCCGTTCGCGCAAAACACCCAAGGCACGAGCAAAGACCTCGAACCCTTTGCGTGGCTCATCGAGCCGCCCGAGGAACACAATTTCCGGCACGTGCTTTTCATGCGCCGGGCTCGGCTCAGCGTGCCCGGACGCATAGAACCCCACGTCCACACCGTTAGGGATGAGAACCGGGTCGCCGCCAAGTTGTTCTACCTGCCAGCGTCGCGCGGTCTCACTAACGCAAATACCGGCATAGATCTTTTCCAACGCCAACCGCAGAAACGGCCGCGCGATCTTCAACAGGCGCGATGCCTCCGCGGACGTGTGGTAGGTGGCTACCACCGGTACGGACGCCGTAATCAGCGCCGCAAGCGAGTAGCTCGGCGAGTTCGGCTCATGAATGTGCACAATGTCGAAGTCACCCTCGCTTAAGAACTTCTTCACTGTCTTCAACGTGCGCGGGCCAAATGCAATACGCGCCACTGAACCGTTGTACGGCACCGCCACGGATCCCCCGCCCAGGGTTACAAAGTCCGGGACCGAATCCTTCGTGCTTGCCGTCCCCGGCCCAATGACCCGCGCGTCATGTCCGCACTCCCGCAGCGCCTGCGCCAGATCTATGCAGTGCGCTTGCACCCCACCCGGGTAGTCGAAAGAATACGGACACACAATCGCGATACGCACGGGTTAGTGCCCATTCTCTTCGTTGGGTGACCGCTTTCGGCGGTCACTCAACCATATGGGCTGCAGCGCATGCCAGTCTTCGGGGTGGGCAGCGATGTTTTCGGCGAAGAGATCGGCGACGCGTTGGGTGGTTTCTTCGACGGTGGTGACTTCTACTTCTGGTGTTGCTAAAAGTCCCCAGCGAGGGTTGTCGGCTGTTCCTTCGAACCAGGCGTGGGCGACGTGTAGCCCGGCGCCGGTGTCGATGGCGAGTTTCGCTGGGCCTGCTGGCAGGGTCGCTTCTTCGCCGAAGAAGTTCACTGGTACCCCACGGGGTGTGAGGTCGCGTTCCCCCATCAGGCAGACGATTCCGTTGCCCTCAAGCACTTCCTTGAGGCGCTCGTAGGGCGGTGTGTCGCTTCCGGATGCGGCAAGAACTTCGAAACCCATGGATTCGCGGTAGTCCACGAACGCGTCGAAGAGCACCTCGGGTTTGAGGCGCTCGGCGACGGTGGCGAACTGGTCATAGCGGTTCACTAGCCACATGCCCGCCATGTCCCAGTTACCGGAGTGCGGCAGCGTGAGGATCAGCCCTTTTCCGCGCGCCAACGTGGCCTCGATTTCAGGGCGTCCGTGATTAATGCTTTCATCCAGAATGCGCATGAGCGCTGGCTTCCCAGCGATAGACGGCAAGCGAAATGCCTCTTGCCAGTAGCGAGCATAGGAGCGCATGGAGGCACGCACGAGCTCATCGGTGACGTTGTCTTCCCCGACAACGCGGGCGAGGTTCCGCCGAAGGTAATAGGTCCCTTTTTCTTTACGCGCGGCCCAGTCGGCCCCGGCGTTGAATAAGCGCGTCGCCACACCGTTAGGCATCCACCGAACGATGCGCCACCCGGCTAGGTACCCGGCTGCTGAAAGTGATTCCGTGAACGCAGCCACGTTAGGCTCCTGCGGGCGGGGCGATGGTTGCGCTTGCGCCTTCGCTTCGCGACGCCTTGACGAGGCGTTGCACAACGGTGAACAAGGATCCGGCGGCGAGCAGCCATAGCGCTACTTCGATGGCGTGTGGCACGCCAAGGCCTTCCAGTCCGAGGCCGAACAGTGCGATGATGAGGCGTTCTGCGCGCTCAACAAGACCGCCGTTGATTTCTAGTCCACCGGCTTCCCCGCGGGCCTTGACGTAGCTAATCACCTGCGACAGGACTAGAACAATCAGGCCCGCAACCACTGTTACCGGCGGTGCTTGATCGACGTACACCAACCAGAACACGATCGCGCCGAACAGGGCACCATCGGTGATTCTGTCGCAGCTGGCGTCGAGCGTTGCCCCGAAGGCCGTGCCCCCACCACGGAGACGAGCCATTGTTCCATCGACGAGGTCGAAGGCGGCAAACAGCGCGCTGAGGATCGCCGCGGTGAGAAGATGATCGGAGGGAATGAGTGTGACCGCGATGCCGATGGTGGCCAAGGTCCCGAGCACGGTGACCGTGTTGGGTGTAAACCCTACATGCAGGAATGCCTTGGCGATCGGCTCGACGATGACCGCTGCGGGTTTTCGTGCGCGCATGCTAAGCATCGGAACCACCCCCGTCGTTCTCGGGTTTATCGTACGAGTCCTCGAAGAGGATCTCGCTCCACGCGTCGGCAAGTAATGCCCTGGTGTCTTGTAGGAGTTGGGGTAGGACTTTTGTGCCGCCGATGACGGTCATGAAGTTGGAGTCGCCGGCCCAGCGTGGGACGACGTGGAGGTGGAGGTGATCGCCGACTGAGCCGCCGGAGGCTTTGCCCAGGTTGAGGCCAACGTTGATGGCTTCGGGGCGGGATACTTTCTTCAAGGTACGGACGGCGAGTTTGGCAAAAGCCATGAGTTCGGCGGTCTCTTCGTCGTTAAGCTGCTCAAGCTCAGCGACCTTGCGGTAGGGCACGACCATGAGGTGGCCGGAGTTGTAGGGGTAGAGGTTGAGCAGCGCGTAGACGGTTTCCCCGCGGGCGATGATGAGGCCGTCCTCGTCGCTCATTTGGGGCGCGGCGATGAAGGGGTCCTCACGCTTTTCGCGCTGCCCGGGGATCTTGGTGATGTAGGCCGAGCGGTAGGGCGCCCACAGTCGCTCGAGGCGATCAGGGGTGCCTACGCCTTGGTCTACGAATTGGTCGCCGTTACCCACGCGACAACCTCCCTTTAGCCTTCGCGCGGGGCGGAGGACTCCTCGCTCTCGGGAGCGACAGCCCCGCCACGCAGCGAGTTCAGGTTGTCTTCGTTCGGCTGCTCGTTGATCTGGTCACCCACCCATGCGGTGACTAGCTTAATTGCCTCATCCACTGGGACGCCGTTGACTTGGCTGCCGTCGAGGAAGCGGAAGCTCACGGCGTTCGCTTCGACGTCGCGCGCGCCGGCGAGAAGCATGAACGGCACCTTAGCTTGGGTGTGGGTGCGGATCTTCTTCTGCATGCGGTCGTCGGAGTGGTCGACCTCCGCACGAAGACCGTGGGCTTTGAGCTTGTCGACGATTGCGTCGAGGTGCGGCGCGAACTCGTCGGCGACGGGGATTCCCACGACCTGGACAGGAGCGAGCCACGCGGGGAAGGCACCGGCGTAGTGCTCAAGCAGGACGCCGAAGAAGCGCTCGATGGAACCGAACAGAGCGCGGTGGATCATCACGGGGCGCTTCTTCGTGCCGTCAGAGGCGGTGTACTCCAGGTCGAAGCGTTCCGGCAGGTTGAAGTCCAGCTGCACCGTGGACATCTGCCAGGTGCGGCCAATGGCATCCTTGGCCTGGACGGAAATCTTCGGGCCGTAGAAGGCGGCACCCGCCGGGTCCGGGACGAGCTCAAGGCCGGACTTGGTGGCTACAGACTCCAAGATGTTGGTGGAGCGCTCCCAAATCTCATCATCACCGATGTACTTCTCCGGGTCCTTCGTGGACAGTTCCAGGTAGAAGTCGTCCAGGCCGTAGTCCTTGAGCAAGGAGATGATGAACTCCAAAACGTCGGTGAGTTCTTGCTCCAGCTGGTCCTCGGTGCAGTAGATGTGGGCGTCATCCTGCGTGAAACCACGGGCACGGGTCAGGCCGTGGACCACACCGGACTTCTCATAGCGGTAGACGGTGCCGAACTCGAACAGGCGCAGCGGCAGCTCACGGTAGCTGCGGCCACGGGAGTCGAAGATCAGATTGTGGAACGGGCAGTTCATCGGCTTGGCGTAGTAGTCCACCGGCTGCTTGGTGCAGTTGCCGTCCTCATCCCATTCGCCATCCAGCTGCATCGGCGGGAACATGCCGTCCGCGTACCAGTCTAGGTGACCGGACTTTTTGAACAGGTCACCCTTGGTCACGTGCGGGGTGTTCACAAAGGAGTAGCCGGCCTCAATGTGGCGGCGGCGGGAGTGCTGCTCCATCTCCATGCGCACGATGCCGCCCGCGGGGTGGAACACCGGAAGGCCGGAACCAACCTCGTCCGGGAAGGAGAACAGGTCCATCTCCGTGCCCAGGCGGCGGTGGTCGCGCTTTTCGGCTTCCGCCAGCATGTGCTGGTATTCCTCGAGCTTTTCCTTCGACTCCCACGCGGTGCCGTAGATGCGCTGCAGGCCAGCGTTGGCCTGGTCACCGCGCCAGTAGGCGGCGCTCGAGCGGGTCAGGGCGAACGCCGGGATGTACTTCGTCGTGGGCACGTGCGGGCCGCGGCACAGGTCGTGCCACTCCACCTCGTTCGTGCGCGGATTGACGTTGTCATAGTGCGTCAGATCGCCCGCACCGACCTCGGTCGCCTCATCCGAGTTCGGGTCGACGCTGCCCTTGTCCTGGATCAGCTCGAGCTTGTAGGGCTCATCTTTCAAGTCTTCAGCAGCTTCTTCCGCGGAGGCATAGACACCGCGGACGAACTTCTGGCCTTGTTTGATGATCTTCTTCATGCGCTTTTCCAGCGCTTTGAGATCCTCCGGCGTGAACGGCTCTTTCACATCAAAGTCGTAGTAAAAGCCGTCATTAATAGCGGGGCCGATGCCCAGCTTGGCGTCCGGGAACTCTTGCTGCACTGCCTGCGCCAAAACGTGTGCGCAGGAGTGGCGGATCACGCTGCGCCCCAGCTCAGTGTTCGCCGGCACCGGCATGAACGTCGCGGTGTCCTCCGGAACGTGGGACAGATCTTTCAGGTTGCCTTCTGCGTCTTGGACAACCACGATCGCGTTGTCGCCCTTGTTCGGCAGATCCAACTCGCGCATCGCCGCGCCGACGGCAGTTCCTGCCGGCACCTCAAAGGGCTCGAATTCTACCGCTGCCGCAATTCCGTTGGTCATTTTTCATGCGCTCCTTTTGCGCTCACGCACCTCCGCCATACCTGGGCGGGGGTACTTTTCATCACAACACTGGGAAAGCCTACCCGCTTTCCGTCACTTCTCCCCGCCCGGGACCTCTTCCCGCGTGCGCTGATCGTGAGCATCCAACGCCTCACGTTGGCGCGTACGTCCCACCATCGCCAGCGCCGCGCCCGCGATGAGAACCACGCCGCCCAGCGCCCACAGCCACGTCAATGAGGACGAGCCATCGCTTGACGACGGCTTGTTGTCACCCGCATCCGACCCTTGCGCATCCCCGTTCGGTGCGACCTGCCCGTCCGGCGCATAGGTGAATTCCGTCATCCCCTTCGTCGAGTGCCCATCCGAGGACACAATCTGGAACCCCACCCGGTACTGCCCCGCCTCCGGTGCAAGATCATCCGGCAGGTCCAACGTCGCGTACCGCCCATCTACCGTAGGCTCGCCGCTAAACAGCACCTCTTGGTCCGACACCCGCGACAGCGCGAAGGTATTGAAATCCTTCTTGATCTCCCCGGAGAACTCAATCTTCAACTCCCCCGGAAATTCTTTCACCGTTGCGTTATCCCCCGGCCAAGCATTAACCACCGGGTCGTGGGCGTGCGCAGGGGCTGACGCAACAATCGCTGCGGCAGAAAGTGAAACGATCGCGATCCGACTTGTGTACCTCACAGTAAGCCTTCCCAAAAATTCCTAGCCATGTAAGGCCAGAACAATCTCGTTGTAATTGATCCGATAATAAGGGTAACCGGACATAAATCCTCCCCATCGCACTGGCGCGGGGTAGGCTATCGCGGGTGTTCGGCGTTCGTGCTTCCTCCCCGAGCAGATGGGCGTTCTTCATCGTTGTCTCCATCGGCTTACTCATGGTCGCGTTGGACAATTCGATCCTTTACACGGCCCTTCCCGCCCTCAATGCGCAGCTAGACGCTAGCCCCCTGCAGTCGCTGTGGATCATCAACGCTTACCCACTGCTGATCACCGGCTTGCTTCTGGGCACAGGCACGCTCGGCGACCGGATCGGGCACAAGAAGATGTTCGTCGCGGGCCTACTCATCTTCGGCGCGGCCTCCCTCGCCGCTGCGTTTGCGCCGTCTCCATGGGCACTCGTGGCAGCACGCGGCGTGCTTGGGATCGGAGCAGCAGCCATGATGCCCGCCACACTTGCCCTGATCAACCAGATCTTTACTGAAGAGCGCGAGCGCAACATCGCCATCGGCATCTGGGCCTCAGCAGCCGTTGTCGGTGCCGCCATCGGGCCAGTCGTCGGCGGACTGCTTCTGGAGTACTTCTGGTGGGGCTCCGTCTTTTTTATCAATGTCCCCATCGTCCTCGTTGCCCTCGCGGGCACCTTCCTGCTTGGCCCACCGAACCACCCCAACCCCGCGAAACAGTGGGATGCCACCTCCTCGCTTTACGCGCTTATTGCACTGTCTGGTCTGACCATGGTGATCAAGCAGGTAACGCATCCCGGCGCGAATCTACCACTGATCATCGCTGCCCTGGTGTGCGCGGTAATAGGCACCATTGCCTTCCATCGCCGCCAGAAGAAACTCACCGATCCCCTGCTCACCTTCGACATCTTCCGCAACCGGGTGTTCGCTGGCGGTGTCTTAGCCGCGATCGGGGCCATGTTCGTTTTAATCGGTATGGAGTTGACTTCCACCCAGCGCCTGCAGCTGGTTCATGGTTTCACTCCCTTCCACGCGGGTCTGGCTACCGGCGCTGTGGCTGTAGTTGCGTTCCCCTTCTCCATCGCTGGCGGTGCGCTGTTAGAACGAATCGGTTTCCTCACGATCACCGGATCAGGGTTCACGGTTTCCGTTCTCGGCGCCGCACTGTCATGGTGGGGCTCACATTCTGGTAGCTTCGCGGTACTGCTTAGCGGTTTCCTCCTGATCGGCGCAGGCACCAGCTTCATCATGTCTGTCTCCTCCATCGCCATCATCGGCGCTGCCCCGCCCGAGCGAGCGGGGATGGCTGCCGGGGTTGAGGAAGTCTCCTACGAATTTGGGACCCTTATCACCGTTGCCGTGACCGGATCTCTCTTGCCTGCCGTCTACGCCTCTTTACTGCCACCCGAGCTGCAAGCGAAGGGCATGGATGCCATGTACGATCCAACAACAAACCCGCTGGCAGCGCCCGCCTACACCAGCGCACACGAGACAGTCATCCTCTTCCTTGCCGTCACCGCAGCCATCTTCGGCGTAGTCACGGCGTGGTGCTTCCGCGACAACCCCACATCCCCCGTACAGGAGACTCACCATGCATGACCACCCAGGCGTTTCCACGACACTGACCATGGACGAACCAGCGGTGCAGTACAGGGTCGCCGAATTGGCTCTGCGTCGGCGTAACCTGCTCTACCTTTTCCCAGGCCAGTCCGATCAGGCTACGGTGGAGAAGTTCCTTGGAGATATGGCCTTGTTGGGGTACAGGGTGGAAGATGATCAGCTGCCTTTAATCGCGACCGCCGACCCGCGCTCGCTCGGCGTGGTCGTTGACCGTGCCCGTGAGATCACCGGATTTAACAGCGCCCACTTGCCCACGTTGAACCCGGACTTCCGCAACACGGTGCCGGGTCTGACGGAATCACAGCTGTACGCCCGTGCGCTAGCCCACTATTTCTACAGGGGCTTGGGAATCCAGTGGCTCTCACCGGCCCCGCCCGAGGGAGTGCTGGCCGGAACCCCATTGGAGAATCGGACGCCTCGGCCGGTGCGCATCGCAACTGATGCGGACATCGCGGAGATCGCCGCGTCCCTCATCGCATCCTCACAACCCTTCTCCACGACGGACGCGGACGACATCCGCGCTCTAGGCGCATTCATCCCGCAGGCAGTGGACGTCCCGATCCGCGAAAACCTCGCTCTCCTCGCCGCGCACCGCGTCGGCGGATTGGACTGGGCACCGCTGCTGAAGACACCAACCGATGTGCTGCGCGTGGCAAGTGAGCTTTCCGGCGGGGATCGATCTCTGGGAATCAACACGAAGTTCAAGCTGCGCAGGGCTGACCGAAGGTTCGTCGTTAAGCTTCTTGAGCCCCTGCTGAGCGACGAGAATCTGCACTACATTCAGGCTGAAGAGGAGCGATGGAAGCGCCTGATGCGCGCGCTGCACCCGCAGGAGTACCCATGGGCGGAACGTGTCAACGAGGTCCGGGCGATGGTGCACGGCCCGCGTCATGCTTGGCCCAAGGCCCACGAGTGGCAGATTGAGGACGCCGTCGCGCGCCGCGACCATGAGACTCTCCAGGCACTCTTTGCTGCCAACCCGGGCGATTTCGCACGCCGGCTCCATGCCCTGTGGCGGGCAATGCCCGCAGATCGGGATTGGCTCACGGCGCAGTTCCGTCACCACGCACCTGACGTGTCTGCGCGGGTGTTGGTGCAGATGTGGAACTTCTTTAACTCTGCACGCTCCGATGAGCTCCCGTACCGCGTGGTTATGCCTAAACGCAGCGGAAGCCAAGCGATGTACGTGTTGAACACGCTGGCTCCTGGGGAGGACTACACGCCGATCATTGAGGCGATTGAGCACGGACTTCACGGCCGACTGGCGGGACGACGCTTCCGGATTGAAACAGACATGGCCCATGTAGTCGGCGGCGACCCTGCGGCGCGAGTGACCATTCCGCTTGGCGTGCGCTCCGCCTCAAGCGGCACCCGCACCGTGGGGCGCGGCACCCGTATTCCCGTCGGCGATGGTGCGGAGCTGCGGTTCTTTCTCCACTGGCGCGGCCAGTTTGTCGATCTGGATCTCACCGCGTATTTCACGAATGAGGACGGCAGCAAACTCAATGCGATTTCCTACACCAACCTGCGTGATGACGAGACTCGAAGCTTCCACTCTGGTGACATCACCCACGCCCCCGAAGGGGCAGCTGAGTACATCCAGCTTCACGTCGCTTCATTGCTTGCCGAAGGCTACCGCTACGTGGTGTTGAACTGCTTCTCTTACAGCCGCACCCTGTTTGCGAATGTCGAGGACGCGCAGATCGGCATCCTCGGCGGTGCCAACTTGTCCACCGGACAGGATTTTGAAGCCAGCGAAGTGGTCGCGCGCATTGACCTCACCACGCCGTCGTTCCACGCCACCCCCGCTGTCGTGGACCTTGCCCGCCGCGAACTGATCTGGCTGGACTGGACCGTACCCGTATCAGACCAAGTGCCGGTCAACGTCGAGTCCACCTACAACGAAATCCAGCTACTTTTGGACAACGCCCGCCACAGTGCCTACATGGATGTAGCCACCTACCTACGCCTCGCCGGCGCGGACATCACCGATAGCCCCGACGCCAAAGCACTAGACCCCTTCCACACCGAAGCAATCCTGGCTCTACTCAGCTGATTCCGCTACGCTGTAAGCAGCACCCGGCCATGAGTGGGCATCCTCCACCACCATTTAGCATTGCTAAAATTCAGCACACTCGCCATCCGGGTGCTTTCTCATAGGCGAACGCGTTTACGCGCCGGGTAGCCGGTGCGCTCGGTCTTGCGGAACTCACGCGGCTGTGCGAGCGGTACACCCGCCCAAATGTGGCCGACACGGGCTAAGAAAGTCCGTTCTTGCGATCTCCTAGGCGAGTAGGTCGTCCGCTTCCTCCCGGCTGACCTGGCCGGTCGCTTGCGCGATTGTCACTTCCTCGAAGATTGACGGCGGGGTCCACTTCACGTCGTTCAGGTCCGGTTGCTTGTAGGGCGGTCCGGGTTTCTTCATTCCTTGCCGCTGGCGCGCCACTTCGGCCTTGACCTGCTCGGCTGTTGCTTTGCCTGCTAAGTAGTCCTTGAACACTGTCATGAGCATCATTTTACCTGCTGTTCTGGGTCGTTCTCGACGCTGAGGTACTCCAAGCGATGCTGTGACTTGAGGATGACAATCGCCTGGACTTTCAGGCGCATCCCTGATTCCTCAAGTCCCGCAATTTCTTTAAATATGCGTTTTCCGCTTCCAGCCGCGCAACCTGGCGGCGCAGCCGCTCCTCTTCCGTGAAACGTTTCGGTGTAGCCGAACCTTTGGGCCTGCCCTTCGACTTCGGGCGCAGAGCCTCGTCGCCACCTTTGCGCCACTTAATCACCCAGTCCTTGACGAGTTGGTCGGATGAAAGATTGAACTCACGTGCAAGATCCATTCTCGACTCACCCGCAAGATAGCGTTCTACAACTTCCTTCTTCGCTTCGAACGAATACTGCTGCTTAGTCGGTTTCTCCACGAGACATAGCCTGCCATGCAGTTGGAAACGACGATAGAGGCTGCGCGATACGTCTCTCGAGATACCCACAACACGAGCAGCGGCCTGGCAACCCATCCCCTGCTCGAAAAGCTCCCCTAACTGCTCACGCTGAACTTCACTGAGCGAACTACGTGCTCTCAAAGGAACTGCTCCCCACTAGTCGGTAACTGATTTCTCAGTCCAACTAATGGGGAGCAGTTCATAACGACCTGGGTTTTTGATGAAACGTGGTCCTAGCTGGGATCGAACCAGCGACCTTTCCGGTGTGAACGGAACGCTCTTCCACTGAGCCATAGGACCGTATGCACCACTTTGCGTAACGCTTGAAGTGCGTTGATCAGATTAACACCACCTAGACGAAACACCATAATCGCCAGTTCAGAGGCATTGTGCGATGCACCGTCGTTGGGGCGCGGCTTTAAGTCCGCACGGCGTTCAACGCGCTACGTTGAACGCACTGTGTTGAAGTGGTGGGCGAGGTAAATAACGAGTGAACTACACGGTGGTGACTTACGAAGGCCGCCACACGCGATACCCGGCCGCAAATAGGGCGTTTGTGCAGCGGATTTGGTTCCTGAGGGGACTCCGGGTTAAAGTTTTTGAGTCGCAAGCGATGCCGGACAGGATCCCGATTAGGAATTCAGCAGGGCATCACAGTAACGTGGGGCAGCACGTAACTTATGCACAGTGCGGATGTAGCGCAGTTGGTAGCGCATCACCTTGCCAAGGTGAGGGTCGCGAGTTCGAGTCTCGTCATCCGCTCCAAGATCCAGGCAACTGGGTCTGACAACAAATCCATAGTGGTTTGTCCCGCGCGATTAGCTCAGCGGGAGAGCGCTTCCCTGACACGGAAGAGGTCACTGGTTCAATCCCAGTATCGCGCACGAAGCATCCTTAATTGGATTCTTCCGTGCAAACTCGTCGTTTGCACTGCGGATGTAGCGCAGTTGGTAGCGCATCACCTTGCCAAGGTGAGGGTCGCGAGTTCGAGTCTCGTCATCCGCTCCACGTACCGCTAGGAGCCGGTGCTTAAGGTTTATACTTGAGTCCGGCTCCTAACTCATAGGTACGACTGGTGGAATGGCCGAGTGGTGAGGCAAAGGTCTGCAAAACCTTGTACACGGGTTCGATTCCCGTTTCCACCTCAAAATACGAAGGCCCCTGTGTGGGGCCTTCCTTGTTTGTCTAGCCAGATAAGATCGTTGGCGATGAATGCGTCGATTGATCTTGATGAACTCCTTGGCCCCCTTTCCCCCGCCGGCGTGCCTGAACTGCGCGCGGTGATGGTCAATACGTTGTTTGGCTCCTTCACCATCGACGGCACGTCCGGTGGTTTGGGCAACGACAATGACACGGCGGTGCTTCTTGGGCTGCGTGAGTGGGCGGATGCGGTGCTGGTGACGTCGGGGACGGTGAAGAAGGAACACTATGGCGCGAGTGACACTCCCCTGGCCGTCGTGTCGCGCTCGTTGGACTTCGATACAGACAGTGAGCTGTTTGACGGCGAAGGACCGATCATCCTGACGCCGCAGGCGTCGTTTGATGATTCCTCGCAGGAAATGGCGGATCGCCGCAACGCGTTGGAATCTGCTGGCGCCCAGATCGTTTCCACGGGTGGTGGGTCGCCAGCGGAGATCGTCGATACGCTGCGCGGGCGGGGGTACGCGCGCATCTCGTGCGAAGGTGGGCCGAGCTTGTACGCAGCGCTCCTAGCCGATGGCCTCGTGGATGTGCTGCACCTAACTACCGACCCCCGGGTACCCAACGAGATGACCTCGCTGAAGCTCACCGACCTTGGATCCGTGGACACCTCACGGTGGGTTCTGGAGCACCTCACGAGCGACGAGGACTCGATGATTTTCACCCGCTACCGCCGTGGGAATGGGAACGGAAAGTAGAAAGCCATTAGGTTAATGAAGGTGACTTCCACCCCTACCCAGACCGCCATGCACCGCTCACAGGCATCCCTCACAGCGCGGTTGCGCGATGCGTGGGTGGCTCCGCAGCCGGCAGCTGCGGGCGGTGGCGCGTTTGGTGGGTGTGGCGCGTGGCGTTCGGTGGGCAATGCCTTCGCATGGCCGTTGGCGATTCTGCTGATCGTGCACAGGGTGGTGGCGCTGGCGTTTCCGGGTAAACGTACGGATGATTTCACCACGGTGTGGTCGGCGGCGCGGCGTTTTGTAGAGCGCGTGCCGGTGTACAACGAGAACTACTCGCACGTTGATCCGCACTACCTGTACAACCCCGGCGCGACGCTGCTGTTGTCCCCAGTGGGGGTGTTCGCGGATGCGGACACCGTGCGGCCGCTGTTCATCATCGCTAATGCGTTTGCGATTATCTGCGCCATTGCGTGGTTGACCCGGTTGTCTGGGTATGGGCCCTCCTCACCGGTGTTTCCGGTTGCGCTTGCGCTTGCGTTCATGACGGAAGCGGTGACCAACACGTTGGTGTTTTCCAACGTGAACGGGATTTTATTGCTGGCGCTGGTGGCGTTTCTGGCGTGGATGGTGCAGGGGCGCACAGTGGCCGCGGGTGTTGTGCTGGGGTTGGCAATTTTGGTTAAGCCGATGTTCGCCCCGCTGCTGGTTTTGCCGTTGATGCGGGTGAACTTCACCACCGTGGCGGCGGGAGTTGCAGTGCCAGTGCTGTTCAATGTGCTCGCGTGGCCGTTGACGCCGGGGGCGAAGGACTACACGGACATTGTCGTGCCTTATTTGGGCATCACGCGTGATTACGCGAACTCCTCCCTTGCCGGCGTGGCAGTGTACTTTGGGATGCCAGGCTGGTTGCACGGGCTTTTGTTTGTCATCATCGCCGCGGCGGTGGCCGTTGCAGTTGCGGGCCTAGCGCGCTGGCGGTACAGCGATGAGTGGTTGTGGGCCACGGTCAGTGCGGGTGTGCTCATCACCGGTGTCTGCCTGCTTTCCTCACTGGGACAGGCGTACTACTCCATGATGCTGTTCCCGGCCCTGTTCACCGTGCTGCGCCCGGCGAGCCCCTTCCACACCCCCATCCCGTGGCTGGGTGCGTTCCTGTGCCTTGTACCGCTGACCACGTCAGTTGGGGCGCACCCGATTGCGCATCAGTGGATGGCCACGTACCTCCCCACGGCTGGCTGGGCAATCATCATTATCTCCATTGCAACATGGGTCGTCGTTTCCTCGATTACCCAGAGACACGAAGACGAAGGACACAACCGTGTTTGAAAATTCACTCAATGATCCGACCAACTACAAGAACTGGACTGAAGCGCAGTGGCGCGAGAAACTCAGCCCGAATGAGTACGCGGTGCTGCGCCAGGCGGGAACGGAGCCCCCGGGGGTCGGTGAGTACACCGACACCACCACCGAGGGTGTGTACCACTGCCGCGCGTGCGGGGCGGAGCTGTTCCGTTCCACGGAAAAATTCCACTCCCACTGCGGCTGGCCATCGTTCTACTCCCCGCTGGCGGGCGACGCCGTCATTGAACGCACGGACACATCCCACGGGATGATCCGCACCGAGGTGCTGTGTGCCAACTGCGAATCGCACTTAGGCCACGTGTTTGAAGGCGAAGGCTACGACACCCCGACGGACCTGCGCTACTGCATCAATTCCATCTCCATGACGCTGGAAGAAAAACCCATCGACGGTCAGTAGGCCCAGCGGGCAGCTACTAGCCAAGGCGCTGCCCACCAATCGTCGATAAGCGAGCGTGCGCTACGGCAGAAGCTCGACGATCTCAGAGACGTCGTCGACGCGACGGCCGGAGAAGAACGGTAGCTCCTCGCGCACGTGGAGGCGTGCCTCGGTGTAGCGCATCTTGTGCATGAGGTCAGAGATGCGCTCCAACGTGGGGGCTTCGAACGCCAGCATCCACTCGTAGTCGCCCAGGGAAAAAGCTGACATCGTGTTGGCGCGTACATCCGCGTACTCAGCGGCAGCCTTGCCGTGCTCAATGAGAAGGTCGCGGCGCTTCGCTGGGTCCAGCAAGTACCAGTCGTAGGAGCGCGTGAACGGGTAGACGGTAATCCAGTCCTGGGGCTCCTCCCCCATGATGAAGGACGGCAGGTGGCCGCGGTTGAACTCAGCCGGGCGGTGGAGGCCCACGCCGATCCAGAACACCTCCAGAGCCTGGCCAAGCAGCGTATCGCGGCGGAAGGCGTTGTAGGCCTCCTGGATCTGCTCAAAGTACTCGGCGTGCCACCAAATCATCACGTCCGCCTCAGCGCGGATCCCAGAGATGTCATACAGACCGCGAACGACGACCTCGCCATCATTCTCAAGCGTGGAAAAGAACTCGCGTGCCTGGGCGATGACGTCCGCGCGGTCGTCCGGCAGCGCCCCTGGGATAGCTCGAAACGTTGCCCACTGCGCGTAACGCTGGGTGTTGTTCAACCGTTCTAGATCAACCTGCTGTGCCATGATCGGCGCCTTCCTTCGGGGGTCGTGTACATGCTTGGGTGTGCGGCCGCGCGGGCCGCGCTATGTACAACAATAGTATGAGTACGATTCGGCGCGGGTGACGGATGTGTCGACACGGCGCGCCTCCCCGTGATTGCGTGGACGGTGGATAGCTTTGAACGCGTGACACATTCGGATTCGCCGCACCTTGCCGCTGCGCCTACGGCATCAGACTCCTCACACGTTGCTCCTACTGCTGTGGATAGCCCCACGGGTGAATCCGCACTGCCGGAGGAGTTCACCGCGGCCGTCGAATCCATGCACGCCGCACGCCTGCGCCCAGAGATCACGCTAGGCACGATCCGTCCCCCGCAACGTCCCGCGCCGTTCAGCCACGCCGTGGGCTTGGAAGTCGCGCTTCATGACGAAGACGCGCCGATCCCCACTGACTCTGAAGGCGATGCGTTTGGCCGCTTGATCCTGCTGTACTCCCCGTCAACGGAAGAGGCATGGGAAGGCTCCATGCGCTTGGTCGCATACATCCAGGCCGACATGGATGATGCCGTGGCCTCTGACCCGTTCCTGCCGGACGTGGCGTGGCAGTGGCTCAATGAGTCCTTGGACAACACCGGCGCGACCTACACCAACCTCGGCGGTACCGTGACGTCCACGGCGTCTGTTCGCTTCGGTGAAATCGGCGGCCCGCCACGGGCGTACCAGATTGAAATGCGCGCCTCCTGGACCGCCGCTGGCACTGATCTGTCCCACCACGTCGAGGCGTTCTCCCAGGTACTCGCCTACGTTGCTGGCCTGCCGCCGGAAGGCGTAACCGGCATCGACCAGCGTCAACGGTAATCCCCGTATGACTGCTGGGGGTGTGCACGGCGTGGGGGTTAAGTACACGTATGCCACAACGCCGGATCACTACCGCGCAGCGGCTGAATCTTTAGCGGCAGGACGGGGCCCGTTCGCGATTGATACGGAACGGGCGTCCTCCTTCCGGTACGACGACCGTGCGTTTCTAGTCCAGATCGCGCGCCGGGACGCAGGCACGTTCCTGATTGCGCCGGAGCACCACCGACACGACATGCGGGAGATTTTCGCGCCAGTAGTGGGCGGCACAGACTGGATCTTGCACGCCGCGCCGGAAGATCTGCCAAGCCTGGCGGAGCTGGGGCTCTACCCGGGCACGCTCTTTGACACGGCGCTGGCCGGACGCATCGCGGGCTTTGACAAGCCGAACCTGGCTGCGATGGTGGAAGAATTTTGCGGCGTTGTTCTGGAAAAAGGACACGGCCGGGAGGATTGGTCGCTCACTCCACTGCCGGAGGACTGGCTGCGCTACGTCGCGGCGGACGTTGACTACCTGTGTGACCTCGCCGAGGCCCAGGCGGAGTACCTCGATGCCGCTGGCAAGCTAGACATCGCCGAGGCAGAATTCGCGCACATAATCTCACGCAATGCTGCTGGCGATTACGTCCCGGAGCACTCGTGGAGAAAACTCAAGGGCGTCTCGGCGTTGAAGAACCCGGTGTCGCTCGCGCTTGCGCAGCGAATGTGGGAGGAACGTGACGCGCTCGCCGCGCAGCGCGACATCGCCCCGAATCGCGTCCTTAACGGCCGAGTCATCATCGAGGTAGCTAAAACCCGGCCGCGGTCCGCACGCGACCTCGCGCGCATTCACGGCTTCCCAGCCCGCCGTCGCGGCGCCGTAGCACTGTGGTTCGGAATCATCAGCGAGGTCTACGAAGAGGGCGCGCCGCGCACGTTGCTTAACGACGAACCGGCGCGCAATCACACCCAGCGCCTCAGCGATGCGCCCAGCAAATCGGTGTGGAAATCCCGCCACCCGCACGAATGGGACCTGCTGAACCAGGTGCGCGACGGGATGATCCAACTCGGCGAAGACGCGTCGATTGCCCCGGAAATCCTCGTGGAGCCAGCGGTCCTTCGCGCGGCGGTGTGGGAACTCACGCAGCGCAGCCGAACTGTGCGCGTTGATGATGCCGCGCACGCATTGTTGAAGTTCGGCGCCCGACCTTGGCAGGCAGAAGCAGCCGCCCCAGTCATTGCCACGGCGTTGGCGTAGACGGCGCTGACTTAATCGCCCCAGGCTTCAAGGTTGTCCGCCCACTCACGAATCGACCGGGCGGCGGAAGCCGCGTCCAGTCCGACGGATTCCAGCAGTTCCTCACGCGTGGCGTGGCCCGGGAACACGTCCGGGAACGCGAGGTGACGCAGCGGTGTGTCCACCTCAGCAGCGTGCAGCGCTTCACTTAAGGCTGAGCCGACGCCGCCGCGAATCACGCCGTCTTCGTAGACAACCACCAGATCAGACTCCTGCGCCATGTCCACGAGCTCAGGGTTAATAGGGATGATCCACCGCGGGTCCACCACGGTGACGTTGTAGCCGTCGCCAGCCAGCTCACGCGCGGCAATGACTGCACGGGCGGCAAACTCACCGATACCAACGATGAGGATGCGCCCTTGGTCGTCCACGTCGGCGCCGTCTTCGTCGCCTTCCGTCGCAAAGAGGATGTCGCAGCCGCCAGGCGTGCGCCGTACTTCCGCCACCCCATCTCCCACGTTGCCCTTGGGGAAGCGCACTACAGTCGGGCCGGTCTCCACCGCAATCGCTTCGCGGAATTCTTCCCGCAACCGCTCAGGGTCACGCGGCGCGGCGACGCGAATCCCCGGAACAATCGACGTCAGCGCCATGTCCCACACACCGTTGTGGCTGGCGCCGTCGCTGCCGGTCACGCCGGCGCGATCCAACACCAGAGTCACCGGCTGCTTAATCAGCGCGACGTCCATGAGCAGCTGATCAAAAGCACGGTTGAGGAAGGTGGAGTAAATCGCCACCACCGGGTGCAGTCCGCCGAGCGCTAAGCCGGAGGCGGACGCAACAGCGTGCTGTTCCGCGATGCCTACGTCGAAAAAGCGCGACGGGAACTTCTCCGCAAACGGCGTGAGCCCCGTCGGTCCAGCCATGGCAGCCGTGATCGCCACAATGTCATCGCGCTCGTGCCCGGCGCGGATCAGTTCCTCGGAGAACACCGATGTCCACCCGGGGCGCTTCTCCCCCAGTTCTTCGCCGGTGATCGGGTCGATCACGCCGGTGGAGTGCATCTGGTCTGCGACATTGTTCACCGCGGGCTCAAAGCCGTGGCCTTTCTCCGTTGCCACGTGGACGATGATCGGGCTTTCATACGTCTTGGCGTAGGTGAACGCAGAGATCAGGGCTTTGAGGTTGTGGCCCTCAATGGGACCCACGTATTTCATGCCCAGTTCCTGGAACATCTCCGTGGGCACCACTTGGTGCTTAATCCCGTCTTTGACCGCCTGCAATGCGCCGAACGCGCGCTCACCGACCCAGCCCATGGACTTCAGCGTGCGCTTGCCGTGCTCCATCACCTCGTCGTACGCCGAGTGGATACGGATCTGCGCGATCTGGGAGCGCAAGTTAGTTAGGTTGCGTGCAAAACCACCGATGGTTGGTGAGTAGGAACGACCGTTGTCGTTGACCACGATCACCACGTTGCGGTCGGCTTCAGCGATGTTGTTCAGCGCTTCCCAGCACATACCGCCGGTGAGCGCACCGTCGCCCACGACGGCCACGACGTTGCGGTCCGCTTTGCCCTGCAAAACATTGGCCTTTGAGAGCCCGTCCGCATAAGCAAGCGCGGCTGAGGCGTGGGAGGATTCCGTCCAGTCATGCTCGGATTCGGCGCGGCTGGTGTACCCCGACAACCCGTCTTTTTGCCGCAAGGTGTCAAACTGGCCAGCGCGTCCGGTGAGGATCTTGTGCACGTAAGACTGGTGCGACGTGTCAAAGATCAGCGGATCTTTGGGGGAATTGAACACATGGTGCAACGCGATGGTCAGTTCCACGACGCCAAGGTTCGGACCCAAGTGGCCACCAGTAGCAGAGACCTTTTCCACCAAGAACTCGCGGATGTCTGCGGCTAGAAGCTCCATGTCTTCGACCGACATCTTCTTGACGTCAGCCGGAAGGTCCAGATCTTCAAGCGTGCTCACAAGTCCTCCGGTCAGTTGTGGGTTCGTAGTTACGTTCGTGTCTGGGGTGCATGTGGGGCTTAAGGCCACCGCGTGCGCTTCTGAATAATTCTACACGGCACCTTTAGGCGGGCCGAAGGTTTGCAAGCACTTCAAAGTGGTGCGTCCCTGGGAAGGCATCCACCAGCACCATGTCTTTGACCCGGTAGCCCATCTGCCCCCAGGAGCTCAAATCCCGTGAGAACGTCGCAGGGTCACAGCCGATGTGGATCACCTGCTCCGGTTTCGCGCTCGCGATCGCCTCCACTACCTCATGCCCAGCGCCGATGCGCGGCGGGTCAAGCACCACGACCCCCGGCTGCGGCAGCGAGGCAAGACCCGTCTCCACGCGGGAGTTCACCACCTCCGGGTGGAACGGTTCGAGCCCAGGTTGTTCCATCCGCGTTGCGGATTCAGAGAAGTCGACGCTCACCACCCGCCCGTCGCTACCCAGCGCCGTACCGATCGCCGGTATAAATGCGCCCACGCCGCCGTAGAGGTCCCACCCCACGGGCGATGCGTAGTCTCCGCTCACCCAGTCTTCGATGATGAAGGAGTACGCCTGCGGCGCGGCGGCGTGCGCTTGCCAGAACGCGGTCGCGGGAAATTCAAAGGTATAGGTCTCCCCGTTGAGCGTCTGGATCTCCTCCGTGACCACACCGCTGCCTTCAACCACCGTGTCCATGCGCTCAACGCGTTTACCGCGCTGCGCCCGCCGCGTTTCCACCACATGACGCTCGCCGCGCGAATCCATCACTGCGATAACTTCAGAACCTGGGCTGAACCTGCGCGCACCCTCACCGACGAGCCCCTCGAGGAGCCCATCTACCACCTGCGTACACGCATGGTCAGTGAGAATCTGGTTGCTGCGCGCTCGCCGCAACCCCGCCTTGCCGCTCGCATCCACGCCCAAACGCACGCGCGTGCGCCAGCCAAAGTGCGGCTCCAGCGCCACAATGCTCACCTCAGAAGAGTCAAAGCCATCGAGCACACCGCTTATCGACGACCGGCCCCCCACCTGCCCCATCAAAATCGCGCGCTTGAGAGCAGGCTGCGTTTCCGGTGCGATATAGGAATAGTCACAGCATCCTGCCCCGGCTCGTGCCGCGGGGCAGGCAACATCGACGCGATCGGGCGAAGGTTTCACAACCTCGAGGGTTTCCGCGCGCGCCCAGCGCACCTTCACCTTGCTCAGCCGGGCCTTAACGGTATCCCCAGGAATCGCACCGGAGACGAACACGACACGCCCGTCAGGCGCATGCGCAATCGCCTCCCCACCATGCGCCATCGATGTGGGGCTGAGCGTTAGAACCTCACGCGGAGTTAAACGCGAACTGCTCATCGCTTAGTTCGTCTCACCATCTTCCGCCGCGCCCTGTGGACCATCTTGTCCTGCATGCTCCTGCTGCGCCTGTGCCTCCGCCATCGCCTGCTGCAACTGCGCAGCCAGCTCTGCTGGCAGCTGCACCGGCAGCGCCTCACCAGCGAGCACCGGGGTATTGCCACGGTAGACAAACGAGCGCGCCACCATCTCACGGCCAAGGCGAGCCATGTTCTCCGCTTCCGCATCCGGCGCAGCCAGCGTCACGCGGTACATCCAGCGCGGACCCTCCACACCGATAATGCGGATCACACCACCGTCGCCCTGGCCCACGATCTCACGGCCCCAGGGGCCGAGCTCAAAGACCGCCGGCATGCCGTCGTTACGCATGCCCTCCGCGATCTCCTCAGACGCGGATTCCCACAGGCCACCAGAGTTCGGCGAAGCGAACGCCACCGGAGTAACGCGACCGTGGCGGGTAATCACGTGGAGCATCCGCGGGCCTTCCTCAGCCATCTCTACCTGCACCTGCGAGTCCTGCGGCAGCGGGATCTGGATCGAACCCAGGTTGAGAACGCTCACCGCGAAATCCGTGAAGTCAAAGTCATTAATATCCACGTTGTCACCGTCGAACGGGCCCGTGTTGCCGCCCACGGCATCATGTGGAATCACCGCCTCAGCCTCGTGTCCAGCCTCTGCGACCCCGCTGTCGTCGCTGTCATCTTTAGATTCCGTTGCCGATTCAACCGCGGGCTCGCCAACAACCATCGTGTCCGCGTCGCTTCGCTGAGAATCCTCAGTGCGAAGTTCCGCTTCATTTTTGACTACGTCTGCCGCTTCACCCGTCAAACCCTTCGCGGAATCAGTATCGGGCTGCGCCGGGGCGTTCTTGTTCTTCTTTCCAAATGGCCACAGTGCCATGTGGGTCACCTCTTCTAACTTCTATCGTCTGCTTTATCAAAATCTGCTTTATCAACAACGGTACGCCAGTTCAGCGCGCACCGGCTCGAACCAACTGCTTGTGCTGTCAAAGCGCTCGTCACAATGGGACGCCGGGGCGGGCAGCAAGCTGCCCAACGGTGGAAGACCGACCCAGACGGGGACTATGCCACTTCTCAGAGAGAGAAAAGCTTGAAACGTCTAGTAAGAAGCGCTCTCGAACAGCTAAAGGTAAGCGGTTCACGATCGCTGGGTGGTTCCTAAGCTATGAAGCAGAAACAGGCACATGGCCAACTATCCCGGAAGCCATGACTGAGTTCGGCGTTTCCCGGCAGACAGTAAGTAGGGCACTGTGAAGTGCCGGAATTGAGCTCCCGCGAGGTGCCCGCAGGCGCTCTTAAATAAATGTGCCACTTCGTAAGCAATATACGGTTCCCCTGCGGTCGCAGTCTGGGCAGTAAGCACCTGCTGGTGTTTACAAACTCGGGATACGAAGCGAACCGTCGTTTTTGATTTGAACGCTTTGAGTTACGCCCCGAGACTGAGCTAAAAACTGGACAGGCCATAAGCGAGCGCACTCCTTTTGAGGTTGGGTCGGCTTATGGTGAGTAGGTGACTTCTGCAACAGCTCCCCGCCTTGACCGCGCCACGATGCGCCGGAATCTCGACCAATTCAAAGCCCGCTGGCGCACCCGCCTAGACGAGTGGCAGTCGGTCGGTCAGGGAGCGATTGAGAAGAAATACGCGCAATCATTCTGGGCGGAACTCTTCGAGTGCTTCGCAATCACGGCATCGCGCATGGATCTGTTCGAACAAGACGCGCTGCGCGCCTCCACAGGACAATCCGGCTACATCGACTTGTTCTGGCCAGGTGTTGTGATCGGCGAAGCCAAAAAGCCCGGCGTCGATCTCCAGGTCGCCGTCGACCAGGCCCGAGACTATCTCCTCGGCGGCACAATCAAAGACGCCGAGCAGCCCCGCTACATCATCGCCAGCGACTTCGAATCCTTCCGACTCCTGCGCTTGGGCGACCCGGAGAAACGCTTCGACGTCACCTTCCCGCTCGGTGAGGTCACCGACCATGTGGACGAGTTGAAGTTCCTTGCCGGCTACAGCGACGACACCACCCGCGAGGAACAAGCAGAAGCCTCCATCCAGGCATCGCAACTCATGGCTGACCTCTTCACCGCAATGGTGGGCGACGAAGTGGACGAGAATGTCGGCGATGAAGCTCCGACCAACCGGGAGGACGAGGACGCCGCGATTCAAGAAACCTCGATGTACCTCACCCGCCTGCTGTTCCTCCTCTTCGGAGACGATGCAGGCCTGTGGGAGCAGGACTTGTTCTACCGGTTCGTGCTGGAGCACACCAACAGCGAAAACCTCGGTAGCCAGCTCGCCGCCCTGTTTGAGGTGCTCAACACCCCGGAGTCGGCCAGGCGTCGTGTCCCTGACTCGCTGGCGCGGTTCCCGTATGTCAACGGCACGATTTTCGCCGAATCCATGCCGACGCAGTTCTTCACCCCAGACATGCGCGACGCCTTGCTGAACGCCTGCCGTTTCCAGTGGACCCAGATCAGCCCAGCAATCTTCGGGTCGATGTTCCAACTGGTGAAGTCGAAAGAAGCCCGCCGAGGCGACGGTGAGCACTACACCTCCGAGAAGAACATTCTGAAAACTATTGGCCCGCTGTTCCTAGACGAGCTGCGCGCTGAAGCTGACCGGCTTATCGCTGCGAAGTCCACGCCGGTGGCGAAGCTGCGCCAGTTCCGCGACAGTCTGGCCGACATGGTGTTCTGCGACCCTGCCTGCGGCTCCGGCAACTTCCTCATCGTTGCCTACCGCGAACTGCGACGAATCGAAACCGACGTCATCGTGGCTATCCGCGAGCGCGAAGGACAGATCGGCATGGCGCTGGATATTTCGTGGGAGCAGAAGCTGTCCATTAGCCAGTTCCACGGCATCGAGCTGAACTGGTGGCCCGCACGCATCGCTGAAACCGCAATGTTCCTAGTCGACCACCAGGCAAACCGTGAACTGGCCGACCGAGTGGGCCTAGCTCCGGAGCGGTTGCCGATCACCATGACCGCCCACATCGTCCATACCAATGCCTTGGCCGTGGACTGGCGCGAGGTCATGCCGGAAACAACTGGCATGACCTATGTCTTCGGTAACCCGCCGTTCATTGGGGCGAGGATGAAGAATGCTGATCAAAAAGCAGATCTAGCGCGCGTATGGGGTAAGGCCAAAGGAATAAACAACCTTGACTACGTGTCTGGCTGGCATGCGCAGGCTATGACTTTGTTTGCCGAGCGGCGGGGCGAGTTCGCCTATGTCACAACTAACTCCATCACCCAAGGGCAAGGTGCTGCTTACTTATTCGGTCCTCTTCAAGAAGCTTCATGGCGGATTAAGTTCGCTCACCGCACATTCCAGTGGGATTCAGAAGCACCCGGTAAAGCTGCCGTGCACTGCGTGATCGTGGGATTCACGCGCGACCGCGGTGTCAAGCAACGTCTGTGGGACTACCCAGACATTCGCGGTGAAGGCGTCGAGCAGAATATCGAACAGGGAATCAACGCCTATTTGATCGACGGGCCTTTCGTTCTTGTAGAAAGCAGATCTCTTACGCTTTCTACTGAAATTCCGCCGGCGCGTTTCGGAAGTATGGCTAATGACGGCGGGAACCTTGTAGTGGATTCCGATGACTATCCCGAAGTTTTAGCGGATCACGTAGCCGCAAAGTACCTCCGGCCGTTCAAGGGATCGTACGAACTACTGCGTAAATCCGACCGGTGGTGTCTGTGGATGGCAGATGACTTTGATCCGTTAGACATTGATAAATCGCCAGTTCTGCGAGATCGGATCAATGCAGTCATGAAAATTCGCTCCGCATCCAAACGCGCTGCGACGGCGGCTCTAGCACGCACCCCTCACCTGTTTGGGGAGATTCGACAACCTGCAACGGATTATCTTTTTATCCCCTCCGTGGTTAGTGAGAATCGGATGTACTTCACGGCAGAGCAAATGTCGGTAGAGACAATCGCTAGCAATCTGGCGTTCACAGTCGAAGATCCGACTGGTCTGTCGTTCTCCCTTGTTTCTTCTTCGATGTTCATTACGTGGCAGCGAACGGTCGGTGGGCGGTTAAAATCTGATCTTCGCTTCTCTGCATCAGTCGTTTGGAACACGTTCCCCGTCCCTGAACTAGATGAGAAGACGCGGCAGCGGATCATTGATGCTGGCGAAAAAATCCTATGGGCGCGCAACCTAAACCCGGACCGGTCGCTGGCGGAACACTACAACCCGCTGGCGATGGATCCCGCTCTGGTCAAGGCTCATGACGAGTTGGACCGAGAAGTAGACAAAGCCTTCGGCGCACCACGCAAACTGACTACTGAGCGTCAGCGCCAGGAACTACTGTTCGCCAACTACTCCAAACTCACTAAGGACGCGCAGTAGCGGTTAATCAAACTGTTTCCGACTGGAAACGAAAAGCGATGGTGTGCAGGCGGGGTCTCGGCGACACTAGGTGAAACACTGTCTTTGCTTGCGAAAGGGTGATTGTTTGTGAACCGTAACCAATCCGTCCCGATGATGATCGTCTCGGCGGTCATCTTCATCGCCATGCTGTTCTTCCTCGACGCACCGTTCTTCAAGACGCCACCCGGCCTCTACTTGTGGTGGGTGATCGTGATCGGCGCAGCCGTGATCACGATCGTGCTCCTGGTGCGCGAGGTCGGGAACAAGAAGAACTAACGCCGACCCTCGGCGGCTCCCGCGTTTTCGGATGGTGCGAGATGGATGGATGCATTTGAAGACCCGTGTGCGGCGCGCTACTAAAGTGGCGACTCGGGCCATATTCGGATTAGTTGCCTGACCGGAGTGGCTGTCACATCAGTGCAGGGCAGCCGGGGTTTAGGAGAGCAATGTTATTCGGAGATTTTCTCGCTTTAATTGGCGTGTTCGCGGCTGCGGTAGCGGTTCCCGGGCCTGATGTTGTACAGATTATCCGTTTCAGTGTGAAATCCCGGGCCGCTGGAGTGGCTTGTGCTACGGGAATCATGGCGGGGTATGCAGTCTGGATCGCTGCATCGTTGCTGGGATTAAGTGCCCTTATGCAAGCTGCTCCCCAACTGCTTGCAGTCCTGCAACTGGTTGGCGGTGCCTACCTTCTCTATATGGGGTTTGGTGCGGTGCGTGGCGGACTTCGAGCCTGGCGATCGGGTGAGTCGGCGGCACTCCCTGCGGATCTCCATGATCAGTCAGTCGAAACGCGCAAGGCTTTTGGGGTTGGGATGGCAACGAACCTGTCGAACCCTAAGTCGGTCCTGTTTTTTGGAGCAGTATTCGCTCAGTTCGTGAAACCCGATATGGGCGCAGAGTGGATGCTGCTGATCCTCGTCACTCTCTTTGTTGTGGGCTTCGTGATGTCGGCTGGTTTTGCTCTTCTTGTTGATGTCTTTTCCAGTTTCCTATCCCGCTACGGCCACTTTGTTGATATGGGTACAGGCTCGATCTTCATCGTGTTAGCTCTTTGGATGCTTGGAGAGGGCACCGCCAGCTTGGCATCGCCTCGCTAGTGCTGAAGGGGAGCCGCGGCCAATTGGCTCCCGCGTTTTGCCTGTTTTTGCGTGTGCGTTGGGGTACACCCTAAAGCGACGTGCCACGAAGCGGAGTTTTTCTCTAGGGTTCCTGCGGATTCGGAGACGATTTCAGCGTTTCGGGCTAGTGTGGCGCAGGTATAATGACCCTAAAGCTTCACTGTGGCTCGCGAGATGAAGGCGGCTGGAATGACAGTGACTGCGATCGCCCAGCACTTCGGTGTCCATCGCTCCACGATTCATCGAGCGTTCCAAGACTAAGGGCTACCTCTCCCCCGCTGGGTGCCGGAGGTTCAACGCGATTAATTCATTTCGTACTTGGAATCAGGGTCAGGGAGTGGGGTCGTATCCCCGTTGTAGAGGCGCACTTCTCTCGCTTCGTGCTCAGCCATCTTGTTCTCCCAGCCGTCAGCAACATAGCCAAGCACCCCGATGCTGACCATTACTACGAATCCCACGGGAACCCAGACGAAGCAGAGTTTGATTGCTTGCCCTAAGTAGAACAGGGGTGCCTTTCTGCTGATCCCCAACAGTGCCATGAGGCCAATGATGACGATGAAGCCTCATCAGTAGACGTCTGCCGCGAATCCAGGCTGACTTAAAAAGCTCGTTCCGGTGACCACGCTTCTCCCCTTTCGACAACGCGTGTTTGTCTAATGGTCTTTGCCTAATGCACGCCGGAGGATCCGTAGCCCCCCTCGCCGCGGACAGTCTCATCCAGCTCATCTACCACGACGAATTCGGGCAGCTCCACTTTCTGGACAACCAGCTGCGCAATACGCATACCGCGGGTGATCTCAATCGGAGTTTCCCGATCGGTGTTGAGCAAGCAAACCTTAATCTCTCCGCGGTAATCAGCGTCGATGGTGCCAGGCGTATTCAGCACCGTGAGGCCCTGTTTAAACGCCAACCCGGAACGCGGGTGTACCAAGCCCACCATGCCTAAAGGAAGCGCTATCGCGATACCGGTTCCTACCAGAGCACGCTCGCCGGGCTGCAACGTAATGTCCTCCGCCGCGCGCAAATCCACGCCCGCATCACCACGGTGGGCACGCTCCGGGGTAGGTACATCCGGGTCAAGCTTGCGCAACGCAATCTGCGTAACCGCGTGGTCAACGGCGCTTTCGGCCGCGGTCAATGATGAATCATTAGCTGGGGTAGTCACGGCACCACCCTACGCGACTACAACATCTGTATGACCGTTGCCTAACATTGTGTGCGTGGGTGAAGTTGAAATTCTCTACAAAGAGCGCCAATGGGTGCCGTGGTACTGGTGGCTATTCGCCATCGCGTTTGCTGCGCTGCTTGGCGCACAAATGGGAAACAACCGTGGCATTGCATACTTCATCGGGGCGTTTGCGATTTCTGCAGCGCTACTCGGCTGGTTCCTCTACTCGCTTTCTTCTACAGAAATCGCAGTTGAACGGGACGCAGATGGCACCCGCTGGCTCGTGATCGGTGAATCCAACCTGCCCAACACGGTTGTCTCACGCAGCATGGCCGTCCCGTACTCCGCAAAGCAAAGCGCGCTCGGCCCCCAGCTTGACCCCGCCGCCTACCTGGTCCACCACTCGTGGGTCGCCGAAATGGTTCTCTTGGTCTTGGACGACCCCGAAGATCCGACCCCATACTGGCTCGTGTCCAGTAAAAACCCGGAGGCGTTACTCAAAGCCTTCGTCGGGTAGCTCACGCCACAATCTGCCGCCAACCGTAGGTCAGCGCGCGAAGCGCGCCCGTCGTCAAGCAACGTGGCGCGCGAATATCAGCTACTCGCAGTCGAGGCAGATCTTCGAGCCATCGTCTTCAACGCGAGCGAGACGCTTGTTCTTCTGCACCAAGAAGCACGACGCGCAGGTGAACTCATCCTCCTGGCGCGGAACGACGGTCACGTTGAGCTCCTCACCGGTGAGATCCACTGTCGGCGGCTCGAAAGAATCAACGACCTCCCCGTCGTCATCCATGCTGCTTCCCGCTGCTTCCTCGGCTTTGAGGCCGTCGAGGGAATCAGTCTCAATTTCATCATCCAGACGGCGACGCGGCGCATCGTAGTCGGTAGCCAAGGCTTCTCCTTTTAGATCACTAGTGTGTGGGCAAACCCCACGCTCTGCGTGAGGCAACAATGCCGCACAGATCACGATTGTTCGACGCGATATTAGAACACGTTGCCGCGTTGCGCCATCTACACCACGCACTAAATTTTCCCCGGGCCTAAATGGACCGACTTTTCGCACCACAACCATGCGCTTGTTTGTAGACTCGAGCCATGGCTACAACCGACACTGAGCACGATCTTTCCCATTTCGGCCTGGGTATTGACATCGGTGGTTCCGGCGTCAAAGGCGCAATCGTTGACTACCGGACGGGCGAGTTCGCCAGCGAGCGCATCAAGATTGCTACCCCCTCCCCCGCAACGCCTGAGGCTGTCGCCGCCGTGGTCAGTGAGATCGTTCGCGGCCACAACTGGGACGGCCCCGTTGGCATCTGCCTGCCCTCAGTGGTTGTGAACCAGGTGGCACGCACGGCCGCGAACATCGACAAATCGTGGATCGGTACCGACGTTCACGATCTCTTCACAAACGCCCTTGGGGGCACGAACGTCGCCGTGCTGAACGACGCGGATGCGGCGGGCCTGGCCGAAGTCTCCTTCGGCGACGAAACCGCCCGCAGCGGCGCAGTCCTCTTCCTCACCTTCGGCACAGGCATCGGCTCCGCATTTCTTGCCGACGGTGTGCTTTTCCCCAACACCGAACTCGGCCACATGATGATCGGCGACAAAGAAGCCGAACACCTTGCATCCTCCGCCGCCAAAGACCGTGAGGAACTCAGCTACAAGAAATGGGCAAAACGGGTTAACAAGGTTCTCGCCGAGTACGAGCGCCTCTTCAACCCCGCTGCCTTCGTCGTCGGCGGCGGCATCTCCCGCAACTCCGACAAATGGGTGCCACTGTTAACAATTGACACCCCAGTCGTCCCCGCGAAACTGCGCAACCGCGCCGGCATCGTCGGCGCCGCAATGGCCGCCCGCTCACTCATCCAGCCTTAAGGGCCGCCTTCGAGCGTCGATTAATGGCACTGCGGGAATTCGTTGTATCCTGAGCTGTTGTATTCTGGGGAGTCATTGATTTAACGAGACAGCGAAAGGTCATTCGTGGCAGCGAAGACATCTTCTAGCACGAGCAACTCTGCATCCGGCACAAACGCCAATTCTGCATCGAGCACCGACGCTGCAGCTAGCACCGCATCAAACGGCACTAGCGCAGCGAAGAAGCCTGCGCGCAAGACCGCCGCCCGCACAACCGCGCGGAAGACAACGGCCGCCAAGTCCACCGGCACCAAGTCCACCGGTACCAAGACCACCGGCACCAAGTCCACTGGTACCAAGACCACCGGCACGCGCTCCGCTGCCGCCAAGAAGACTGCTGCCAAGAAGACCGCGGCAACCAAAACTGCTGCAGCCAAGACCACAGGCGCAAAGAGCACTGGTACCAAGTCCACCGGTACCAAGACCACCGGTACACGCACGGCTGCCGCTAAGAAAACCACCGCAGCCAAGGCGCCAGCGAAGAAGACAGTCCGCAAAACCGCAGCAAAGAAGACGGTACGCAAAACTGCTGCGCAAAAGGCTGCGGAGGCTCAGGCTGAGAACGAGGATTCCGTAGAGCCTGAAACCGACGAGGATTCCACCAACGAGGACCTCGACCGTGACACCGACATCCTCGACGACGATCTTGACGCCGACCTGGAAGACGAGGATGACTTCGACCCTGACCTCGATGATTCCTTGGAGGACGAGCTCTCTGACAGCGACGAGTTCGACTCCGACCTCGAGGATGAGGATGAAGAGGAGAAATCCTCCGATGAGGACGACGACGAGGAGGAAGAGGACTCCTCTTCTGTCTGGGACATCGAAGAATCTGCAGCGCTGCGCCAGGCCCGCAAGGACGCCCAGCTCACTGCATCCGCGGACTCGGTGCGTGCGTACCTCAAGCAGATCGGTAAGGTCGCACTGCTCGATGCGGAACAGGAAGTGTCCCTGGCTAAGCGCATCGAGGCTGGCCTTTACGCCCAGCACCGTTTGGACGAGATGCAGCGTGCAGCTGAGGCAGGCGACAAAGACGCCAAACTCACACCGGCTGTGAAACGCGATCTTCGCGCCGTCGCGCGTGACGGACGCAAGGCGAAGGATCACCTTCTTGAGGCGAACCTGCGCCTCGTGGTGTCCCTGGCCAAGCGTTACACCGGCCGCGGCATGGCTTTCCTCGACCTCATTCAGGAGGGCAACCTTGGTCTGATCCGCGCCGTCGAAAAGTTCGACTACTCCAAGGGCTACAAGTTCTCCACCTATGCAACGTGGTGGATCCGCCAGGCGATTACCCGCGCGATGGCTGACCAGGCCCGCACGATTCGTATCCCAGTCCACATGGTAGAGGTCATCAACAAGCTCGGCCGCATCCAGCGTGAGCTGCTCCAGGACCTCGGCCGCGAGCCAACGCCGACCGAGCTAGCCAAGGAAATGGACATCACCGAGGAAAAGGTCCTCGAGATCCAGCAATACGCGCGCGAGCCTATCTCCCTTGACCAAACCATCGGCGATGAGGGCGACAGCCAGCTCGGCGACTTCATCGAGGACTCCGAGGCAGTCGTTGCAGTGGATGCCGTGTCGTTCACACTGCTGCAGGACCAGCTCCAGGATGTTCTGCACACCTTGTCCGAGCGTGAGGCCGGCGTTGTGCGCTTGCGCTTCGGGCTTACCGACGGCATGCCCCGCACCCTCGACGAAATCGGCCAAGTATACGGAGTCACCCGCGAGCGCATCCGCCAGATCGAGTCGAAGACAATGTCCAAACTGCGCCACCCGTCCCGCTCGCAGGTGCTGCGCGACTACTTGGACTAACCCCAAGGTCTCCCCACCCCTAGGATTTTCCGTCCCGGGGGTTTCCTATTGCCCTTCCCGCGCGGCTCCTGCGGTGGATACGTCGTCAGCCAGCCACTGGTCCTGACGATGTTGACATCAGTGACGCATCGACATATTCCTGAGCCGCCATACACCAAGGTCATAAACATTCAACGTTGTGCATGGGTGGCAGCGGTGTCAACATCATCAGCCAACCACTGGTCCTGACGATGTTGACATCAGTGACGCATCGACATATTCCTGAGCCGCCATACACCAAGGTCATAAACATTCAACTGCGCGCATGGGTGGCAGCGGTGTCAACATCGTCAGCCAGCCACTGGCCCTGACGATGATGACATCAGTGACGCATCGACATATTCCTGTGCCGCCATACACCAAGGTCAAAAACATTCAACATTGTGCATAGGTGGCAGGGGTGTCAACATCGTCAGGACGGGCAGCTGTCGGGTGGAGCCAGCCGGGGACGAAGGAGCGGGCTAAGGGCCGGGACGACCGAAGATGGAAGGGTTGTGTTACCAATTGCGCAGGTAGGCGATGCGTTCGCGGAGCTGCTCCGCGTTGCAGAGTGCAGTTGGGGGTCCGCCGCAGGCTTTGCGGACTTCGTTGTGGATTGCACCATGAGGACGGCCGCTACTGGAAGCGGCTATGGCCACGCGCGCGTTGAGCTCGGAGCGAAGAGCCGGAATGTTGTCGACGGCGGGGTCGTTGGAGGGGGCGCCAGGGGTGAAGGCGGTTGAGCCGGCGGTGCCGGGGGCGGCTGCGCCGGGGGTGGCGGTGCCGGACCCTGGGGTGATGGTGTGGGGTGTGCCGGGGTGCGCGGCGGCAGCGGCGGCACCGGCGGCACCGGCAGCGGCGGCGGCGCGGGCATCGAGTTGCTCGGACTGGCGCTTTTGCAGAAGGGTTTTTACCTGGTCGGCGTCGAGGAGGCCGGGAAGGCCTAGGTAATCCTGTTCTTCTTCGGTGCCGGCGAAGGTGGCGGTGCCGTAGGTGGAGCCGTCGAAGATCAGGGAATCGAGTTCGGCGGAGGCACCGATGGCTTGGTAGTTGGGTTCGGCGTCGGGTTCGTTTTGTTCCCGGTTGGCTTGCTCGATGAGTTCGTCGGACCAGCCTTCGGGACGGTCTGGTTTGCCCAGGACGTGGTCGCGCGAGGTTTCCATTTCCTCGGCTAGGCGTAGCAAAACGGGCACGGAGGGCAGGAAGATAGACGCCGATTCGCCGGGGCGGCGTGACCGAACGAAACGGCCGATGGCCTGGGCGAAAAATAGCGGCGTCGAGGCGGAAGTGGCATATACGCCCACGGAGAGGCGGGGCACGTCCACCCCTTCGGAGACCATGCGCACGGCCACCATCCACTCGTCGGTGGAAGCGGAGAAGTCGTCGATGCGCTTGGAGGCCCCGACTTCGTCGCTAAGCACTGTGGTGACGGGGGTGGAGCTGATCTGCGACAGCAAGCGTGCGTACGCGCGGGCGGTGGTTTTGTCGGTGGCGATAACCAGGCCACCGGCATCCGGCACGTGGGCGCGGACTTTCTGAAGGCGCGTGTGGGCGGCGGTGAGCACGGCCTTCATCCAATCGCCTTTGGGGTCCAGTGCGGTGCGCCAGGCGCGGGCGGTTTGTTCGGCGTTGAGTGGCTCGCCTAAGCGGGCGGCGTACTCCTCACCCGCGGAATCGCGCCACTGGGCCTCCCCCGAGTAGGCAAGGAACACCACGGGTCGCACGACTTTGTCTTTCAACGCTTCCGCGTAGCCGTAGGTGTAGTCGGAGCGGGACACCAAATGCCCCTCCCCGTCCTCTTCGTACCGGACAAAGGGGATCGCTGAATCGTCCGAGCGAAACGGCGTGCCGGTCAGAGCTAAACGGTGTTCCACGTCGCCGTATGCCTCGCGTACGCCGTCGCCCCAGCTTTTTGCATCACCGGCGTGGTGGATCTCATCCAGGATCACTAGCGTGCGGCGGGCTTGGGCGACCGCGTGGTGTTTGAAGGGGTGCATTCCCACCTGGGCGTAGGTGACCACGATCCCGTCGTAGGCAGGGTTGACGGCGGATGCGTTGGTGAACTTTGGGTCAAGCATGAGGCCAAAGTTGGCCGCGGCGCCTGCCCACTGGATTTTGAGGTGTTCAGTAGGCACGACCACGATGACGCGCTCCACCACGCGCTGCGCCACCAGTTGCGACGCCAGTGTTAGCGCGAACGTGGTTTTACCGGCGCCCGGGGTCGCCACGGCCATGAAGTCTCGCGGCGTGGAGGCCATGAATAAATCAAGGGCCTCCTGCTGCCATTGGCGTAGAGAAGGCCCAGCGGACCCGTTAGTCGGCCCGGATGGGGTTGAGGTCACCGGCGACGCAGCCCCTTGTAGATTCGCTCACAGTCCGGGCAGACCGGCGATCCGGGCTTGGCCTGCTTGGTCACGGGAAACGTCTCTCCACACAGTGCAACAACCATTTTTCCGCTCACCGCGGAGTCAACGATCTGGTCTTTTTTCACGTAGTGGAAGAACTTCGGGGTGCCGTCATCCGTGGTTGAATCTTCGCGGATGTCGGGCCGTTCAATCGTTGTGGTGGATGGCGTAGTCACGGGGTCCATCATGCCCTATTGGTTAGCCCTAGGCCTAGCCACAGGTCTACGCTTGTGAGTTATGGCGGCATCACGGGAGTTCACGGGAGATTTGGAGCACGACCCGGTCGAGTCCCGCCCGCACCGCCGCATGAGCTTGCGCAAGCGCTCGAGCGAACTCATCACAGACGCGCGTCAGGCGCCGGGTCAAAGCCGCCAGTCGCGGCAGAGGAAGTACTTGTTCTGGCAGGGCGTGCGCGTGCCGCTGATCATTTTGTCCATTGCGTGCATCATGATCTGGAACAACTGGTGGCTTGGCGCGTTGTTCTTCTCCATTTCGATCCCGCTGCCGTGGATTTCGGTGGTCATCGCCAATGGTCAAGGCGAAAAGCGGGACAAGCGCACGAAGAATGTCTACAAGCCCGCGGTCGCGCGGCAGCAGATGGCGGCGGAGCTCGAGGCCGCCCGTGCGCGTGCGATCGACTCGCCGTCGAGCACCCACCCCGAGGGTACGATCGACCATTATGAGGACGAGTAGCCCCCTGCCCAACGCCGCGCGCGAGCTAGCTTCCTACCTGGTCGCGGAGGGTTTCACCGCCGATTCCATCGCCGCCCACCTCGGCCCCGACGCCACCGCGGCGCTCTACCGCGGGGAGCCCGGCGTGGTTAAGCACTCGCTGCGCGATGACTCGACGCTTTCGCGCCTCATCGCGTTTTTCATCCTCCGCGAGCCCACGCCCGTCAGTCAGCTCGCGGATGTTCCGCACCTAGAGCACTTTTCGCTTATCGACGACTCCCTCGCCCGCCCCGCCTTCGACATCCGCCCCCACGTCATCGCTGGACAGGAACATCTGGTGATCTCGGACTTGGATGCATCGATGACAGATATCGTCCCCGGCCCTGACCACGTCTTGGGGGTCGGCGCTGCTAGCTTGTCGCTTCTGTCGGCGACCCCGCTGTCCCCTGCCCGGCGCGTGTTGGACCTGGGCACTGGGTCGGGCGTGCAGGCGCTCGCGCAGGCACGCGTCGCCGAGTCGGTGATCGCCACCGATGTGCACCCGCGCGCGATTGAACTGGCTGAGGCGACCATGGCTGCCAACGGCGTGACCAACGTCGAGCTGCGCCAGGGCAGCTGGTTCGAACCGGTGGCGGGAGAGACCTTTGACAGGATCGTGGCCAATCCCCCATTCGTCGTGGGTCTGCCGGACGTCGGTCACGTCTACCGGGACTCTGGGTTGAACCTGGACGACGCCAGTGCGCTGGTGGTAAGCACAGCCCCGGAGTACCTCGATGAGGGCGGCACCGCCTTCATCTTGGCCTCGTGGATCCACACTGCTGACAGCCCGTGGGAGAACCGGGTTGCGTCGTGGGTTCCGTCGTCAAGCGTGAGCGCGTGGGTCTGCCAGCGTGACGTGGTGGACCCTGGGATGTACGTCTCCACGTGGTTGAAGGATGAAAGCATTGACCTGCGCAGCCCCGAGGGAATCGAGCGGACCCAGCGGTGGCTTGACCACTTTGAGGAAGCCGGCGTCACGGGGATTGGCTTCGGCTGGGTGTTCCTCCGCGCGATTGGGGACGAACCGTCTGAGGTCTACACCAACGATCTCTCCCACCCGTTCACCGATCCGCTGGGGCCAGAGGTTGAGGATTTCTTCACGCGCGTCGGGTGGCTGCGTGGCGTCAATGCGACGGACATGCTTTCAGCCCGTTACGCAGTGCGCCCTGGCGTGGCGTTGGAGGACATTTCGCTTAGCGACGAAACCTCCGGCATGGGATTTGCCCCGACCGTAAAACGACTCACCCGGACCGAAGGACCGCGCTTTAGCCGCGAGGTAGATGACGCACTCGCTGCGATCGTTTCCGGGCTTCACCCCAATGGGCTCCCCCTGGAAGATGTGGTGGAGCTGTGGGGATGCGCACACGATGCCGTGAGTGACACTGGAACTCTTGCACTCCAGGCCACAGAAGCTCTAGCAGACCTCATACGTCACGGCTTTATCATCCCGGATGACCTGCTGAAATAACGATTTGGCAAGATAAGTACGGAATAACTACCGAACCTACTCGGCGGTGGGAACAAACTGATAGTGTTCCGCGTTAGAAGGTTGTTAGCGGTTACTCATACGGGGACCGCGCGGCTTAAAAGGTGTAGAAGGTCCGGACGGTCTCAACAGCCGAATCGAACCGGACGGCTCTGTGAATGATTGTAGGAGGCCTCATATGACTCAACCGGATGTGAATCCAGTGGCAGGCGCTGAGGAAGCCGAGGAAAAAGTAGATCCTGGCTCACGCCGCAATCAGACGAATGACAACCCGTCCGCGGACTTGGTCCGTGTGTACCTCAACGGCATCGGCAAGACCGCCCTGCTCAACGCCGAGGAAGAGGTAGAACTGGCCCAAACCATTGAGGTGGGCCTCTACGCCCAACACCTGCTGGATGATCCGGACACGCACCTGACCCGCGCGAAAAAGCGTGACCTGAAGATCTTGGCCAAGCAAGGCCGTAAAGCACGCGCCCACCTGCTTGAGGCGAACCTGCGCCTGGTGGTTTCTTTGGCCAAGCGCTACACCGGCCGCGGCATGCCGCTGCTGGACCTCATCCAGGAAGGGAACCTGGGCCTGATCCGCGCCATGGAGAAGTTCGATTACGCAAAGGGCTTTAAGTTCTCCACCTACGCAACCTGGTGGATCCGCCAGGCAATCACCCGCGGTATGGCCGACCAGTCCCGCACGATCCGCCTCCCAGTCCACCTCGTGGAGCAGGTGAACAAGCTCTCCCGCATCCGCCGCGAGATGTACCAGTCCCTTGGCCGCGAACCCACGAACGAGGAACTGGCCGAGGAATCCGGCATCGAAGAGTCCAAGATTGAAATGCTCCTGCGCCAGTCCCGCGACCCAGTGAGCTTGGACATGCCGGTCGGCGCCGATGAGGAGGCCCCGCTGGGTGACTTCATCGAAGACGCTGAGGCCGCCGACGCCGAGGATGCAGTTGTCTCCGTCCTGCGCCACGATGACATCCACGACATCATCAACGGCCTTGAGCAACGCGAACAGGACGTGATCCGCCTGCGCTACGGTCTCGACGACGGCGTGCCGCGCACACTCGACCAGATCGGACGCGAGTTCGGCCTGTCCCGCGAGCGCGTCCGCCAAATCGAACGCGAAGTGATGAGCAAACTGCGCGTCGGCGAACGCGCAGACCGCCTCCGCGACTACGCAATGTAATCCCGCGGGGCCGTTCTTCCGTACCCGAGACTCCCTCCCTACAGCGGAGGGTCAACCGTTCGGTGGATCTTTCCTCTTTGGACCACCGCAACTCCACGGCATGCGGATACCATATATGTCGTTTAACCCGATATCGCCCCCAGAACCGAATGAGGAGTACCACTGTGAGAGATCTCGTTGACACTACTGAGATGTACCTCCGCACGGTTTATGAGCTCGAAGAAGAGGGCATCATCCCTCTCCGCGCCCGCATCGCCGAGCGCCTCGACCAATCCGGCCCCACCGTCTCCCAGACCGTGGCGCGCATGGAACGCGACGGCCTCATCGTCGTCGAGCGCGACCGCTCCCTGTCGCTGACGGAACGCGGCCGCGAAGTCGCCACCGCAGTCATGCGCAAACATCGCCTCGCAGAGCGCTTGCTTACCGACGTTTTGAAGATGGACATCACCAAAGTCCACGCCGAGGCATGCCGGTGGGAACACGTCATGAGCGACGAGGTTGAGCGCCGCGTCGTGGCCGTTCTCGATGACCCGACCCGCTCCCCCTTCGGCAACCCGATCCCGGGGTTGAACGATCTGCAATCGAGCGTGCCCGGCGCCGCCAGCGAGAACGGCGGCGCCGGCGAGGCAAACGCCGCCAGCGGGAACAGTGCCGCCGGCGAGGCAGACGCCGGCGGCGAGATCGGTGCCGCGGACGGCAGTCACGCAACGCCGGAGAATCTCGGCCAGCGCGTCAGCGACTTGGATTTGAGCCAGCCGGTTCGCGCAACGATCGTCCAGATCAACGAGATCCTGCAGCTCGACTCCGAGCAGTACACCTCCATCTCACGCCTAGGCTTCCACCTTGGACTAACAGTCACCATCGACGAGGATGAGCGCGGCATGATCCGCCTCGCCTCCGACGATGGCCACGAAATCGAGCTGTCCCACGATCTGGCGCACGCAATCCGCGTATCGTCGTAAAGCGTGAGTGATTCTGCAACGCCTTCTGCTAACCAGCCTTCCACCGACTCCCCCGCATCTGCTGGGGAGCCGAAAAAACTCGTCGTGACCGGCGGCGCCGGCTACGTCGGTAGCGTGTGTACGAAGGTCTTGGTGGACCTTGGCCACGATGTCACGGTTGTGGATGATTTCTCCACCGGTAACCGCGACGCTGTCGCTCCCGGCGCGACGTTGGTTGAGGGCCACATCCGCGACGTCATCGATGACGTCCTAGCCCCCACCAATGGCGACGCAGTCGACGGCGTCATCCACTTCGCGGCTCGTTCCCTTGTTGGCGAGTCCGTCGACGTCCCCCACGAGTACTGGCGCGACAACTTCGAAACGTCGTTGTTCTTGCTCAACTCCATGCGTACCCACGGCGTGAACTCGCTGGTGTTTTCCTCGACCGCAGCAACATACGGCGAGCCTGAGCAAGTCCCGATCACCGAGGACACCCCGACTCGCCCAACGAACCCCTACGGCGCAACGAAACTAGCGATCGATTACGCGATCACGTCCTACTGCAACGCCTATGGTCTTGGCGCCACGAGCCTGCGCTACTTCAACGTCGCCGGCGCCTACGGCGGCTTCGGCGAGCGCCACGCCACCGAGACACACCTGATCCCGATCGTCCTCCAGGTCGCCCTGGGCCAGCGGGACTCCATCTCCATGTTCGGCGACGACTGGCCAACACCGGATGGCACCTGCATTCGCGATTACATCCACATCCGCGATCTAGCTGACGCCCACGTACTCGCACTCGAGGCAAACACCCCGGGCCGGCACGCAATTTACAATCTCGGGTCCGGCTCCGGTTATTCGGTCCGCGAGGTCGTGGAAACGTGCCGCGAAGTCACCGGCCACGAGATCCCCGCTGTCGTCGCCCCGCGCCGCGCCGGCGACCCGGCGGTTCTCATCGCGTCTTCAGAACGCATCAAGAACGAGCTCGGCTGGAACCCCACGCGCACCGACATCACGACGATCGTGCGCGACGCCTGGGATTTCGCCCAGCACCACGCCTAGCCCCGCCTCACCTCACCCCGCCGCCGGACCCCGCCGCCGCAGCGCCACTGACGATGCTGACCATTCTGGCCCCCACGCGGCCCTGAAACCCCAGGTCGGCGTCCGGGAGGTGTCAGCATCGTCAGGATTCCTCGCCGCCGGTCCATTCCGTCGCGCCCCGCCGCGCCTCTGCGCGTCGCGGCTGACGATGCTGACCATTCTGGCCCCGGCGCGGCTCTAAAATCCCAGGTCGGCGACCGGGATGTGTCAACATCGTCAGGATTCCGCGGTGCTGAGGGGCGCGGAGCTACGTCGGGGCGGAGCTATTTCGGGGCGGGGTGCTACTTCGGGGCGGGGTGTTGCTCCACCACGCTGTTGAAGAACTCCTCGCAAGTTTGCACGATGACATCGATCATGTCCTGGGCATTCGAGACGCTCAGGATTTGAAGCATGATCGCGGACATGGAGTGCGTCGGCTCTTCATCCTGGACTGTTGTCAGCGCTGCAATCGCCCAGGAATTGAGTCCGCGGGCGAACGCAATCATGGCCCAGATTGTCAGTGCGTTGGCACGGATAGTCCCGGAAAAGGTTCGCCCGATGGACAGTAGTACGCCCGCGGCGGTTTCCGGGTTTTTCAAGCACGGGGCAATGAGGCAATCGCGCAAACCGGGAGTGGATAAAAGCGCGGCGATGAGAACCACCTCGGATTCCTGCTCAAACACGTCGCCGAGGTAGAACTCCTCATCCGGTGCGATAACGGGGTGGGCCTCGCCGCGGGTGAGGATCGCGCAGGCATCGTCGATGGCGCCGCGCGCGCCGGCACGGCGACCCTCGATGCGCTCCCACAGAATACCGGCGTGCCGGTTGGCCAGCTTGCTCAGCTGATCCACGTCGCGGCGCGTCTCCGAGTCCAGCGTGTGCGGTTCGAAATAGGACAAAGCCTCTTCCCTGTCAGCGGCAGGCAACGCGCCCTCTTTCAGGAATGGTTTCATCGTCGGTGAGGACACGATGGAGGCGACGACGCCGTTGGACCAGCCGTCGATAAGCGTGTGCTCATGGCCGAGCGATTCGAACAAGATGGTGTAGGGCGTGCCGGTAGCTACCTCAGAAAGGTGCCAGCATGCGTCGATGACCGCGCGGCCGTTGATGCGAAGATCCTCCAGCTCCTGCATGGCGTCGCGCGCGAGATCCGAGTTGGGAATCCGCGTGATTACGAAGCCGTAGAAGGCGGTGCAATTCTTCGCGCCAAGCTTGGTCACCGCGGACGTAGCGGAGCTCGCATGCACGAGGTCTGCCCGCATCACGGGCCCAACCAGGTAGGCGCCGGGCGCGCGCGGGTTTTCTTCAAGGCCGACGATCACCACGGATTCCGTGGGGTAAAACCCCAAAATTCCGGGCAACGAGGCAATCAAATCGGCGGGGCCAGTGAGGAAATCGATGGGACGGGTGGTTTCAGTGAATTTTCTTCTCATATCCATTGGACTCAAAAACTGGCGTCCAGGTTCCATCGAAGAGCGAAAAATTTTCGCACCAGTTGGCTCCGCGTGGGAGTTTCCGCGGTGAGGGACGGGGGCCACTAAGGTGGTGGGGAATGAAAACCTCCGCCGCGGGGTTGGAACTGGATGCATACGTAAAGGAGGGTGAACCTGCTGTGAACGACAGGACTGGTGGATCAGATCAGCGCCGGATGTACGAGTTGGAGTACCCCGCGCCATCTGTTGACGGTGGTGAGGCGTCTGGGCCGACAATGATCGTGGCCATGCAGGGCTACGCGGACGCCGGGCAGGCCGTGGAAGGCGCGGCATCCCATCTCAAGGACGCATTGGAATCGGCGACGGTAGCCACGTTCAACAACGACGAACTGATCGATTACCGCTCGCGCCGCCCAATGGTGACCATGAGCCACCATGAGATCACGGACGTCGAGCCGATCAACTTGGACATCCGCGTGTTGCGCGACACCAAGGGTGTGCCGTTTTTGCTGCTGTCGGGCCCGGAGCCGGACATGCGCTGGGAGGCGTTCTCCAAGGCGGTGGCGGACTTGGCGGACAAGTTCAACGTGGACAAGACGATCTGCCTCTACGCCGCGCCGATGGGTGCGCCGCATACGCGTCCGCTGGTGGTTTCTGCGCATGGCAACGACGCTGAGCTGGTGGGCACCATGTTCACCTACGACGGCATGGTCTCCGTGCCAGGCGCCGCGGCCGTGATGATTGAGCGTGAGCTCCACTCCCGCGGGCGCAAGGTGGCCGGCTACACCGCGCACGTCCCGCACTACGTGGCGGCGTCGCCTTACCCGCACGCGGTCTTCCAGCTGCTGCAGTCTGTGTCAGACACGTCCGAGCTGGACTTCCCGCTGCGCGCGATCGAAGGTGACATTGAACGCGTTGCGCAGCAGCTCGCGGAGCAGACCCAGAACTCTGAGGAGATCGCCCAGGTCGTGGCGCAGCTTGAGCAGCACTATGACACGGAGATGTCCAACTACCGCGACCAGCACCCGCAGAAGATGATGCCCGGCGAGGCCCAGGTCCCGTCCGGCGAGGAAATCGGTGAGGCATTCGAGAACTTCCTCGCCGCGATCGACGACCGCGATCGCGACTCCCGCCCCACCCAGGCAGAGCTCGAGGCGAAGATGTGGGAGGACCCGCTCGACGATGACGAGTAGCGGGTCGCTTGCTTCCTTCGCGTTGGAGCTCGAAGAGGTTCCCTCATCGCTTATCGACGACGCGATCTGGGATTCCTTCACATCCTGGACGCGCGAGCGCGGGATTGCGTTGTATCCGGCGCAGGAGGAGGCGTCGTTAAGCGTGCTCGCTGGCGACAATGTGATCCTGGCAACGCCGACGGGCTCAGGCAAGTCGATGGTGGCGAACGCCGCCCACTTCATCGCCTTGGTGCGTGGGCAGCGGAGCTTTTACACCGCGCCGATTAAGGCGCTGGTGAGCGAAAAGTTCTTCGCCCTGTGTGAGATTTTCGGACCGGAGAACGTCGGCATGATGACCGGTGATGCGACGGTGAACGGCAGCGCGCCGATCATCGCGGCGACTGCGGAGATCGTGGCTAATATTGCGCTGCGCGAAGGCGGAGACGCGGTGCGCTCGTCGATCGACCAGGTGGTCATGGACGAGTTCCACTACTACTCCGACCCTGAGCGCGGCTGGGCGTGGCAGGTCCCGCTGCTGGAACTGCCGCGCGCGCAGTTCCTGTTGATGTCCGCCACGTTGGGCGACACCGGGTGGCTGCAAGAAGACCTGACGCGGCGCACGGGGCGTGAGACCACGTTCGTCGGCGGGTCGGAGCGCCCCGTGCCGCTGGATTTCCACTACGTGTTCACCCCCGTCCACGAGACCATCGACGAACTCATGGCCGAGGGCAAAGCGCCGATCTACGTGGTGCATTTCTCCCAGCGTGAGGCGGCGGAACGCGCGCAGGCGTTGACGTCAATGAACTTTGTCACCGCTTCCGAGAAAGAAGCGATCGCTGCGGCGATCGGGGACTTTCGCTTCACGACGACCTTCGGCAAGGACCTCTCCAAACTCCTGCGACGCGGGATCGGCATCCACCACGCTGGGATGTTGCCGAAATACCGCCGCCTCGTGGAGCGCCTTGCCCAGCAAGGACTTTTGAAGGTCATCTGCGGCACCGACACCCTAGGCGTGGGCATCAACGTGCCCATCCGCACCGTTGTGATGACCGGGCTGGCCAAATACGACGGCACGCGGCAGCGCATCGTGTCCTCGCGCGAATTCCACCAGATTGCCGGGCGCGCCGGACGCGCCGGCTACGACACCGAGGGCACCGTGGTGGTGGAAGCGCCGGAGTTTGAGATCGAAAACGTCAAGATGCGCAGAAAAGCCGGCACCGACCCAGCCAAGCTGAAGAAAATGCGCAAAAAGGCCCCGCGCACCGGCGACGTGAGCTGGTCCGAAAACACCTTTAACCGGCTCACTACCGCGGAGCCGGAAGAGCTAACAAGCCAGTTCAAGGTGTCCAACTCCATGCTGCTCAACGTGGTTGCGCGCCCCGGCGACGGGTACGAGCACATGCGCAACCTGCTGCGCACCAACCACGACTCGCGGGCGAAGCAAAACCGGGACATCCTCACCGCCGTCGAGCTCTTCCGCGGGCTGATCACGGCCGGCGTCGTGGAGGCAACGCCCGACTCCCCCGCGTTCCGCCCCTACACGCTCACCGCGGAACTGGACCGCGATTTTGCTCTGAATCAGCCGTTGTCGCCGTTCGCGTTGGCGTTTTTGACGGTGCTGGACCCATCGTCGGAAAGCTATGTGCTCGACGTGATCTCTACGTTTGAGGCGATCCTTGAAGACCCCCGGCAGCTACTCCAAGCGCAGCAACGCAAAGCCCGCGGCGAGGAAATCGCGGCGCTGAAAGCGGAAGGCGTCGACTACACCGAACGCATGGCGCTGGTCGAAGAGGTCACCCACCCGCAGCCACTGCGCGACGAACTCGACGCCGCATTCGAGACATTCACCCAGGCCAACCCATGGGCCCGCGACTTTGAGCTGCGGCCCAAATCCGTCGTGCGCGACATGATCGAACACGCGATGACCTTCAGCGACCTCATCGCAACCTACGGGCTGGCGCGCAGCGAAGGCGTCGTCCTGCGCTACCTCACCGACGCCTGGCGCACGCTGTCGCACTCGATCCCCGAGGCCAACATGACCGCGGAGCTCGCCGACGTTGTCGTGTGGCTCGGCGAGCTCATCCGCCAGGTGGACTCATCGCTTATCGACGAATGGGCCCACATGACCGACGACAACACCCCCATCTCCTCCGATGATCTTGAGCGGGAACTCGCCTTTGGCGTCGAGGACCCGACCGCCCTCACCGCCAACCGCCGCGCATTCACGATCATGGTGCGCAACTACTTCTACCGGCTCGTCGAGCTTTTCGCCTACGAAAAAGAACGCGAACTCGGCGAGATGCTGAGCTACTTGGACCTTTCATCACAGCCCGACTGGGGTACCGACATGGATGACTACTTCGACGACTACGACGACGTCGACCTTGGCCCCGACGCCCGCGGGCCGGAGTACTTTGTGCTCAACACCGATCTGGACTCCGAGGCCAGCGGCTTGGCCGCCGACCTGTCTGCATCTGCCTCGCAGGACGCTTCCTCTGCGCGCCAGCGCCGCCTCTGGCAGGCCACCCAAATCATCAAAGACCCCGAAGGCGACAACGCATTCCAGCTCGTAGGGCTCGTGGACCTCGACGCTTCCGACGCGGCCGGTGAAGTCCGCCTGCTCAGCCTCGAACTGCGCCAAGCCTAAGCCGCCCTGTGGATAAGTCGGGGTTATCCACAGGGGTGGTGGTGTGTGGATTTTGGGTTGTGTTTTGTGGTGTAGGTTGCGGGCTGTAAGCATTTCTACATTTTTTGGGGGGACTTTATGACAATCCATTCAGGCTCAGCGCCACCAGCTGCACCCGATGTTGCTGGTGGTGTGGATTTCGCGGCGTATCACGCTGCGATTACGCGAAACGCGTTAAGCATCATCGGATCATTCAACAAGGAGCTCGCCCGCAGCGGCGAGTTAGACACCAACCATGCCCGGGAGTTGGAAGCGTTGCACGCCACCTACTTCGGGTCGACGCGGTTTCGCGCTAAACAGCGCCAGGCCCGTGAACTGGTGCAGGCGAATCAGGTGTCGATGGACAAACTGATCTACATCGAACGCCGCCTTCCTACACGTGTGGATGCTGCCACGCGCTGGCAGCTGCGCCTTGAGTTGCTTCAGGTGCGTGGGTCTTTTGGTGCGTTGAAGCAGGCAGCGAAGAAGATCATTCCGGCCGATTCCACACCACCCCAACCTGGTGTGCGGTTTAGTGCTTCGCGGCACAAGATGCGTTCTGTGACTGTTACGACCGATGAACGCCTCGTGGAAGATCTCGAGCGTCACCTCTACGACGGTATTGACACCACTGCCCCTGTAGGGCCGCAGCTTGCTGACGCGTTTGGTCGCCTCGTCACCACCGGCAGCAGTAACGGCGGTGGCGGTGGTGTGCGTGCGGCGGTCCCAGAACCGTTGATCATGGTTCCGCTTGCCGCCCACATCCAGATCATGGCGGGCAACGGGGACGAGGTAGAGCTCAAGCTTACCGACGGCACCACCATCACCGGCGCCGACTACCTCACTTACCTCTTCGACCACCTCAACACCCCCGCCGACGACCCCGGCGCCGGCGACCCCGACGACACCCACACCGCCACCGGCCCCCATACCGGCGCCGGCGACCCCGCTACCGCAGCCGGCGACCCCACCGCTGGCGGGAGTGGTCCTGGTGTGAAGGTGGGGTTGTTTCATCCGGTGGAGGGTGCGGTGAATTTGTATCGGTCGAGCAGGTTCGCCAATGACAAACAACGCGTCTTGCTGCGAGCGATGATGCCGAACTGCGTGGTCCCCGGCTGTCGGAAATCTGCGGATCACTGCCAGTACCACCACGTTACGGCGTGGAAGAACGGTGGGGAGACAAACCTCGACAATCTGGCGGTGGTGTGTCGCTATCATAATCGCGTCAACGATGACGATTACGCCACCAGCCAGCACGGGGGTCGGGGTAATGGTCGCGGCAGAGTCGGCCGCGTCGGGCCTGAGAAGGTGTGGGTGTCACCATCAGGGCATGCCGTGCACCACGACGTCAACGCCCAGTGGGGAGCGATGCACCAACTCTTCGACTAACACCACCCACGCCAGCCAGCGGAAACTTGCCGGTTGGCGGCGGGCAGTTGCTGGCTGGCGGCAGCCAGCTGGATGGCAGTTGCCGGTTGGCAGCTGCTGGCGGCCAGAGGTGGGTTCACACCCGACACCCGACACAAGGGGTGGGCGGGCACACAGCCATGCCCAAAAGCTGCGGGTCGCCGCGCCCGCAGTAGTGGGCGGGCTAGCGGTTGCTGCGGCCGGCGGCAGGTCCGGTGGCAGGCGCGGTGGGGTCTGGGTTGGGGGTGGGCCAGGAACCGTCGATAAGCATGGTGTTTTTACGCTCGACCCAAAAATCAGCGTTGCGGATGCCTAGAGCCTCGGGGTCGAACTGCGGGTCGATGCCGGCTTTCTTCTGGCGGCGGTAGTCCCACAGGCACTGCAGCGCGGGGCCTTGGAGGGCGAGGATCGCCACGATGTTCAGCCACGCGGTCGCGCCGACGCCGATGTCGCCGAGTGCCCAGGCGGTACCCGGCGTGGTGGTCGCGCCGATGCACACGGACACGATGATCAGGATGCGCAGGATCCAGATGATGACGCGGCGGGCGGTCTCGTTCTCGATCCAGCGGTTCAGGTAGGTGAAGTTGACTTCGGCCATGTAGTAGTAGGCAACGATCGTCGTGAAGGCGAAAAAAGCGATGGCGACGGCGACGAAGCTGGGGCCTAGACCCGTCGAGAAGGTGTTCAGGCCCTCCTGCACGAAGCCCGGGCCGACTTCCACGGCGTCGGAGATGGAGCCGCTGTAAATGACGGCGCCGTCAGCGGATTGGCCTTCGTAGACGCGGAACATGTCCGTGGAGATGATGATGAACGCCGTCGCAGAGCACACAAGAAGCGTATCGACGTACACCGCAAACGCCTGCACAAATCCCTGCTTGGCCGGGTGGGAGACCTCGGCGGCCGCCGCCGACTGGGGGCCGGTGCCTTGGCCTGCCTCGTTGGAGTAGATGCCGCGCTTCACGCCCCACGCGATAGCCGCGCCGAGCATGCCGGAAAACGCCGCTTCCTTGTCAAACGCCGCGCGGAAGATCATGCCGAAAACCTCCGGGATCTGGGAGGCGTGCGTGAACAGCACCACGATCGCGATCACGATGTAGATCACCGCCATGACGGGCACGACAAGCGCGGCGAACGTCGCAATGCGCTTGATGCCGCCGATGATGATCAGGCCCAGCAAGACGGCCATGACCAGCGCGGACACCCCGGTGGGAACGTTCCATGCGTTCTCCACGGACGCCGCGACACCGTTGGCCTGCACGCCCGGCAGGAAGTAGGACGTCGCCAGCACCATGCACACAGCGAACACGATGGCGTATCCCAGCGCGAACGGGCGGGCTTTCGTGTGGCGGAGTGATTTCTCGATGTAGTACGCAGGCCCGCCGCGGTATTCACCGGTGTCGCGGTCCTGCTCTTTGTAGATCTGCGAGAGGCAGCATTCGATGAAGGAGGTCGCCGAGCCGAGAAACGCGGTCACCCACATCCAGAACACCGCGCCCGGGCCGCCGAATGCGATGGCGGTGGCCACGCCGGCGATGTTGCCCACGCCCACGCGCCCGGCCAGAGAGATCATAAGCGACTGGAATGAAGAGATTCCGTGTTCGGAGCTTTCGCCGACAGAAATCTGTTTGACCATGTCCGGCAGGCAGCGGACCTGCATGAACAGGGTCACTAGCGTGAAGTATGCGCCCGCGCCGAGGCACAGGTACACGAGCCAGTTCGACCAGATGATGTCGTTTAATCCGTTGATGAAGTCGGTCACGCGTCCTCCTTAGGGCGGGGTCCAGCAGGTTACAAAAACGTTAACTCATCATAAAAGTAAACGTGGAAAATCGTGTACATTTCACGCGGCGGCTGGTGCGAACTGCGGTTTTCGTTGATAGGCGTTCGCTATAAGGTACGGTTGCCTGGGTGAACAAAGAGTACAAGCCGACGCTTGCGCAGTTGCGCACGTTCGTCACGGTCGCGGAGAACCGTCACTTTGGTACGGCCGCCGCGAAGCTGGGGATTTCGCAGCCGTCGCTGTCGCAGGCGCTCGTCGCGTTGGAGACCGGCCTGGGCATCAAGCTCATTGAGCGCTCGACGCGCAAGGTCATCGTCACCCCGGCGGGGGCCGCGCTTCTCCCCTACGCCCAGGCCACGCTCGAGGCGGCGGAGACGTTTGTTGCGCGCTCGCGCGGCGCTCACGGGGTGCTGAACGGCCCGCTGGTCATTGGGATGATTCCCACGGTCGCGCCCTACCTTTTGCCCAGCTTGCTCCGCCTGTGCCGAGAGCACTTCCCTGAGCTGGAGCCGCGGATCGTCGAAGAAACCACGCCTGTCCTGCTGGATCAGTTGCGTGACGGCCTCATTGACCTCGCCGTCGTGGCCACCGCGTCTGAGAGGAGCGGGTTAACATCGCGCATGCTTTACGACGAAAACTTCGTCGTCGCCCTGCCCTCCCACCACGCGCTGGCCGGGCGAGATGATTTGTCGCTCGAAGAGCTGCGGGAGCTCGATTTGCTATTGCTTGACGACGGCCACTGCCTCCGCGACCAGGTCATCGAACTGTGTCACCTCGCTCAGGTGAGCACGAACGAGATCACCGAATCTGTCAGCCGAGTGTCGTCGTTGACCACGATTGTGCAGTTGGTTGCCGCCGGTTTCGGTGCCACGCTTCTGCCGGAGGACGCCGTTGCCGCTGAGGGCGTGCGCCCGGGCGTTGCGATCGCCCGGTTCGCACCCACCGTGAGCGCCGAGCGGCAGGTTCGACTGACGTATCGTGCGTCGTCGACGCGCGTGGAGGAGTTTGAAACCTTTGGCACGCTGATCACACAGGCGCACGAGGACACCCTCGCCGCGGCCGGAACCATCAACGCTGGCGCGACTGCATGAGCGGCGGCGAAAAAACGCGGCAGCGGACTGGTGGCCGGCGGCGGCGCAACAAACGCGACTGGGCACGCCTGAAAGCGCAGCGCGCGGCAGCAGTCGAGGCAGCTCTGCCGGAGATTAGGTATCCGGCGGGCTTGCCGGTGTCCGATCGTCGAGAAGCGATTAAAACGCTGATCCGCGACAACCAGGTGGTGATCATCGCGGGTGAGACGGGCTCCGGTAAAACGACGCAGATCCCGAAGATGTGCCTTGAGCTGGGGCGCGGACGCGAGGGGCTGATTGGCCACACGCAGCCGCGACGCATTGCCGCGCGCACGGTGGCGGAGCGCATTGCGGAAGAACTCGGCCAGGAGATCGGCGAATCCGTAGGCTATGCGATCCGCTTCGACGACCGCGTCTCGGACACGACGGCCGTGAAACTGATGACAGACGGCATCCTGCTGGCCGAGATGCAGCGCGACCGCCTGCTGCGCGCCTACGACACGATCATCATCGACGAGGCCCACGAACGCAGCCTCAACATCGACTTTCTGCTTGGGTACCTCAAGCAGTTGTTGCCGCGGCGTAAAGATCTGAAGGTGATCATCACCTCCGCGACGATCGACCCGGAGCGGTTCGCGGAACACTTCGGTGGCGCGCCGATCATTGAGGTCTCGGGGCGCACGTACCCCGTTGAGATCCGCTACCGGCCGCTGGAGATGGAGGTCGCGGTAAAAGACGGCGGGACGAAGGTCGTCGACGTGGACATGCTCGACGGGCTTATCGACGCCCTGACGGAACTCATGCGCGAAGGCGACGGCGACATCTTGTGCTTCTTCGCCTCCGAGCGCGACATCCGCGACGCGATGGAGGCGATCGACGGCCAGAACTGGCGCGGCGTCGAGGTCGTGCCGCTGTTCGGGCGACTAAGCAACGCCGAGCAGCACCGCGTGTTCGCGCCGCATTCCGGGCGGCGGATTGTACTTGCGACGAACATCGCTGAGACGTCGCTGACCGTGCCGGGAATTCACTACGTGGTGGACACGGGGCTGGCGCGCATTTCGCGCTACTCGACGCGCACCAAGGTGCAGCGACTGCCCATCGAGGAGATCTCGCAAGCCAGCGCGAACCAGCGATCAGGGCGTTCGGGGCGTATCGCGGACGGTATTGCGATTCGTTTGTACTCGGAGGCGAACTTTGAGGCGCGTCCGGAATTCACCGACCCGGAGATCTTGCGCACCAACCTGGCGAGCGTGATCTTGCAAATGATCTCGCTGCGCTTAGGCGACATTTCGGAGTTCCCGTTCATCCAGCCGCCGGACCCGAAAGCGATCCGCGATGGCCTGCTGCTGTTGCATGAGCTCGGCGCGATCACCGACCGCGAGAGCAACGACGCGCCCACGCTCACGTCGATCGGGCGCGATCTGGCGAAGATCCCCGTCGACCCGCGCATGGCCCGCATGCTGGTCGAGGCCAACCGGCTAGGCGTGCTCGAAGACGTCACGGTCATCGTGGCCAACATGACCATTCAGGACGTGCGCGAGCGGCCACTGGAATTCCAGGCCCAGGCCGACCAAGCCCACGCACGGTTTAGGGATAAAACCTCTGACTTTATCTCCACGCTGAACCTGTGGGACTACCTGAAGGACGCGCGCGACGAACTGTCCGGCAACGCGTTCCGCAAACGCATGAAGAAGGAATACCTCCACTACATGCGTATCCGGGAGTGGTATGACCTGGTGCGGCAGCTGAGGGACGTCGAGAAGCAACTGGGCTGGGCACAGGATCAAGCCGGCACGGCGCGCGACCCGAAGGAAATCCACCAGGCGCTGCTGAGCGGCCTGTTGTCCAACATTGGCGCGCGCGACGGCAACTCGAAGGAATTCAAGGGCGCGCGCGGGACGCGGTTCATGATCTTCCCTGGCTCTGCGCTGGCGAAGAAACCGCCGGAGTTCGTGATGGCGGCGGAGCTCGTGGAGACGACTCGCCTGTGGGCGCGCGACGTTGCCGCGATCGACCCGGCGTGGGTGGAAAAGCTCGCGCGTGACCTGCTGAAACACTCATATTCCGAGCCCGTGTGGTCACGCAAGCGTGCCGCGCCGATGGTGCACCAGAAGTCCTTGCTCTACGGCGTGACCATCGTCGCGGATCGGCTCGTGCCGTATCACCGCGTGGACGCGGAAGGCGCGCGCGACATGTTCATCCGCCACGCGCTCGTCGACGGTGAATGGACCACCCACCACAAGTTCGCGGCCCACAACGCGGCTCTTTTAGAGCAGGCCGCGGAGATCGAAGAGAAAATCCGCCGCCGCGGCGTCGTCGTGGATGAGGAAACGCTATTTGAATTCTACGACGCCCGCGTGCCCGCTGGCGTCGCAACCGGACGTCACTTCGACGCCTGGTGGAAAAAGAAACGCCGCGAAGACCCGGCCTTTTTGGACTTTGACCCGAACGCGCTCATTGCGGAGGACGTGGGGGCACACATGCTTCACGACGGCTCCTACCGCACCGAGTCCGCCGGCTTCGCTGGCGGCGCTGGCGCTGCCGCCAGCGACGGAAGGGGCGAAGGTAGTGCTGGCGGCGCTGGCGCTGCCGCCAGCGACGGTGGTGCTGCCGGCGGCGGCGCGCTGGATAGCGCGAAGCTCGCGTTTCCCGACTCGTGGCGGCAGGGCACCATCGACTACGAGCTGCAGTACAAGTTTGAGCCGGGCGACCCCTTCGACGGAGTCACCGTCATGGTGCCCGTACCTCTTCTGGCGGGGCTGAAAGACGACGGATTCGACTGGCTGGTTCCGGGGCTGCGGTTGGAGCTGTTCACTGAGCTCATCCGCACGCTGCCGAAGGCGCTGCGCAAGACCGTCGTGCCGGCGCCCGACTACGCCGCGCGCGCTCTGGCGAAGGCAGTGCCGGGGCAAGGGCGCGTCGTCGAGCAGCTGGCGCACATCCTGCAGTCGATGGGCGGGCACGGAATCGCGGCGGCAGATTTCCGGCCGGAGGCGGTGCCGGGTCATCTGCGGATGACGTTCGCGGCTGTCGATCGGCGCGGAAAAATCACCGATCATGACAAGGACCTTCAGGCGCTGAAGACAAGGCGCGCGGGGCAGATTCATTCGTCGGTGGCAAAGGCTGGGAAGCGCTCGGAGACGGATGTGGTGCGGGAGTGGACCGTCGATACGCTTGGCGACGTCCCTGAGACCGTGACCACAACCATCGAGGGCAACAAAGTGGACGCGTACCCCGCGCTGGAGGCGGCGGCTGGCGGCGTGCGGGTGAAAGTCTTCCCGACGAAGGCCGCTGCGGACGCCTCGATGGTGACCGCGACGCTGACGCTGCTGCTGCGTCGCATCGACGTGTCGACGCAGCAGATGCTCAAAGGACTGCCGCTGCGGCAACGCGTGGCCGTCGAACACTACCCGCACGGCGGCGCCGCGGGACTCGTGGAAGACGCGCGCGTGGCCGCGATCCGCGACGCACTATTCGCCGCGGGCGGGCCCGTGCGACGGCCCGCGGAGTTCGAGGAGCTGGTGAAAACCATCAAACCCACCATCAGCGGGGCCGTGCGGCGCACCATCGTTTCGATTGCGCCCGGGCTGGTCGAGTACTCGAACCTCGCGGCCGAGCTGGATAACTGGCACGGGCCCGCGATCGACGACATCAACCGGCAGATGGCGTTTCTTTTACCCAAGCACGCGATCACAATCCACGGGATGGAGCACCTGCAGCACCTCCCCCGCTACGTCCAGGCCATTAGGGTGCGGCTCGAGGACATGGCGTTGGACCCCGACCGCGACGCCGAGCGCCAGGCAACCATCGACGCGGCCCGGGAATACCTCGACGTGAGGCTTCGCCGCCTGCCTAAGGGCCGCGAAAAATCGCGCGCGGTGAAGGACATCTTGTGGCGCATCGAGGAGCTGCGCGTAAGCGTGTTCGCGCAGCGGCTCGGGACGGCGAAACCCGTGAGCCAGCGGCGGATCGAGAAGATGGTGGACAAGCTCAGCTAGCGGCGCGTGCGCAGCGCGTGCGAACGCGGCGCGCGGGTCAGAGGTCGCGGTCGCGGCGGCGCATCAGTCGGATTTCGGACTCGAAGTCGTCGGCGCTTTCGAAGGACTTATACACGGAGGCGAAGCGCAGGTACGCGACCTCGTCGAGGACGCGCAGAGGTTCGAGGATCGCCAGGCCGATGTCGTTGGAATCGACCTGGGAGCTGCCGTGGCTGCGCACGGTTTCTTCGACCTCTTGCGCCAGCCGCTTCAGCGCGTCATCCGACACGTCGCGGCCTTGGCACGCGCGGCGCACGCCAACGATCAGCTTGTCACGGTCGAAGGGCTCACTCACGCCGTTTCGCTTGACGACGGTCAAGATCGCCTTCTCAATCGTCGTAAAGCGGCCGCCGCATTCTGTGCATTCTCTGCGTCGGCGGATGGATGCGCCCGCGTCAATCAGGCGCGAGTCAGCGACGCGGGAGTTCTGGTTATGGCAGAAAGGGCAATGCACGCTCGAAATTGTACTCGCCCGCGGGTGTGGGGACGGTGGGCGTCGATAAGCATAAAAATGCCCCCACGATGTGGGGGCGAGGCGCGGACTACCTCACGCTGGCGGAGACGACGTTGGGCGCCGCTGGCGCGGCTGGGGCTGGCTCTTCAGCGGAGAACATGCCGCTAAACGCTGCGCCCACGATGAGCGCGAGGCCCAGCATTGTGCCCATGAGCGTTGCGGCGCGCGCTTCATGCTGTTTTTCGATCTTCGTTTCGATCCCCGCCCGTGTTGGTTCGGCAATGTCCCGGTAGGGCTCAGGGTTTCGATTAAACTCGCCTAAAGTTCGAACATGATCGGCCCGGCGGTGCTGCGTTCGCTCAGGAATATCCCACACATCCGCCGGCTGCGGCGCGCGGTGAATCGAACCAGCAGGTACGTTTGCGGTGCGGGGATTGCGTACTGCGATGGTCATAATGAGATTCCTTTCTACTGTTGCAACCAAGTGTAATTTTCGCTCCGACACTCTCGAACACTTTGTTCGCGCGAATGTTCTAATTAGATGCTATGTTCGAGTTATAGCAACACGCGAAACATTTGTCCACACGTGGGCGGAAAATATCGAACACAATTGCCATACCGTGGTAGAACGGTAGGTAGAAAAGTTGAATGAGGAACACTCGGAGAGGAACGCCATGGCACGACAGAAGAGAGACCCTAACGGCCTGAGCGACAGGCAACGCCGGATCCTGGAGGTTATTCAGGACGCGGTTGTCCTGCGCGGATACCCGCCAAGCATCCGTGAGATCGGTGATGCGGCGGGTTTGCAGTCAACATCGTCGGTTGCGTATCAGCTCAAGGAATTAGAGAAGAAGGGGTTCCTGCGCCGCGACCCAAACAAGCCGCGCGCCGTGGATCTGCGCCACCTGCCGGAGACGGATCCGCTGCGGAAGAAATCTGCGCAAAAGAAGCAGACGCCCGCACCCGAAGAGGCCGCGGCCCCGCGCTACATCCCCATTGTTGGTCAGATCGCGGCTGGGGTCCCAATCACCGCTGAAGAAAACATCAATGATTACTTCCCGCTGCCGGAAGAGCTCGTGGGTGACGGCGAACTCTTCTTGCTGCAGGTTGTCGGCCAGTCCATGCAGGACGCGGGCATTTTGGACGGGGACTGGGTTGCGGTGCGCTCCCAGCAGACGGCGGAGGAAGGGGATTTCGTTGCCGCGCTTATTGAGGGCGAGGCAACGGTCAAGGAGTTCCACAAGGACTCAACGGGGGTATGGCTCCTCCCCCACAATGACGCATTCTCCCCCATCAAGGCCGACGAAGCTGAGATTATGGGACGCGTAGTATCCGTCCTGCGCAAGCTGTAACTTTTGCGGCAACTCGATGTCCCGGTCGCAGCCCACGCGGTCTATCCGAAGGTTTCATGAATGCACACCGAAGAACGCCGCCGCCAGATCGCGTCGCTGACCGCTGTTGAAGGCCGCGTTAACGTCACGCGCCTCGCGGAGGAATTCGGCGTCACCGCGGAGACTATTCGCAGGGATCTCGCCGCGCTTGACAACGAAGGGATGGTGCAACGCGTCCACGGCGGCGCGGTTCCGAGTTCCTCGTTCCTGACCGCCGAGCTCACCATGGAGGCCCGCTACCGGACGTCCGCGGCTGCGAAGAAGGCCATCGCGCGCGAGGCGCTGGCGTATCTTCCGGAAGAGCCCGGCACCGTGTTCCTCGACTCCGGCACGACGATCCAGATGCTGGCCGAGCTTTTTGCTGGCGATGAGATTGCCCGTCGGCATTCCTACGTGACCAACTCGTGGCCGATCGCGCTGCAGCTGTCCAGCGACCAGGTCAGCGTGCAGTTGCTTGGCGGAACCGTGCGCGCCCTCACCCACGCCATCGTCGGTGACACCGCGTTGCGCACCCTGGCGCTGCTCAGCGCGGACGTGGCGTTCATCGGCACGAATGCGCTCTCAATCCCCAGCGGCCTGTCCACCGCCGACCCCCAGGAGGCCGCAGTGAAATCCTCCATGGTCACCAACGCCTCGCGCGTAGTCGCGCTGTGCGACTCCACGAAACTTGGCAACAACTACGCCGTGAGCTTCGCGCCCTTGGCATCACTCGACGCCGTGATCACGGATACGAAGGCGCCGGACTCCTTCGTAGCCGATCTGGAATCATCCGGCATCGAGGTCGTCCTGGCCGACCCAGCTTTGTTCTCCTGAGTCCTCCCCGGCAGAAGGTTCCGGGCTGATCGCGAACTCGGCGTACTGGTCGGCGACGATGCGGGGCAGGCGGACGTCGATAAGCGTGCCCTCGGCCTCGTAGGACTCGCTGCGGACGGTGCCCTCTTCGTGGACGCGCGAGACCACGTCGCCGCGCGTGTAGGGCACGAGAAGGGTGACGTGCGCGTCCAACGTGTTCAGGAACATCTCGATGCGCTGCTCAAGCTCGTCGATGCCCTCACCGGTGTGGGCGGAGACAAAGACAGCGTCGCGGCCGGCATCGGCGAATGCGTGCCGCAGCTCAGCCAACACAAGCGGGTCAGCAGCGTCGATCTTGTTCACCACGATGATTTCGGGCGGAATGGTCTCATCGGTGTCACGCACGATGTCGGCGAGCACCTCGCTCACCGCCTGGATCTGCTTGAGCGGGAACGGGTCGGACCCGTCGACAACGTGCAGCACCAGATCGGCGCCGGTGACTTCTTCCAGGGTGGACTTGAATGCCTCAACGAGCTGCGTCGGCAGGTGGCGGACAAACCCGACGGTGTCGGTTAAAACAACCGCGCGGCCATCAGCAAGCGTGGCGCGTCGCGTGGACGGGTCCAGCGTTGCAAACAGCGCATCTTCGACGAGCACTCCCGCGCCGGTCATGGCGTTGATAAGTGAGGATTTGCCGGCGTTGGTGTACCCGGCGATAGCGATTTTTGGCACCGTGGAGCGCGCACGCTTCGCGCGCTTGATGTCGCGGGCGGTCTTCATGTCCGCGAGCTCGTGGCGCAGCTTCGCCATCTCCGTGCGCAGGCGGCGGCGATCGGCCTCAATGCGGGTTTCACCGGGGCCGCGCAGGCCCACACCGCCGTTGGAACCGGCGCGGCCACCGGCCTGGCGCGACAGGTTGCCACCCCAACCACGCGTGCGCGTGTACAGGTATTCCATCTGCGCCAGCGACACCTGCGCTTTACCTTCTTTGGACTTCGCGTGCTGGGCAAAGATGTCCAGGATGAGCATGGTGCGGTCGATCACTTTGATCTTCAGCGCCTCCTCCAGCGCGACCAGCTGGCCTGGGGACAGCTCACCATCGCAGATCACGGTGTCGGCGCCGGTCGCATGCACGATGTCGCGCAGCTCCGCGACCTTACCGGAGCCGATGTAGGTCCCGGCGTGTGGCTTGTCGCGCTTCTGATAGAGCATCTCCACGACCTCCGCGCCCGCGGTTTGCGCCAGCGCGGCAAGTTCCTGCATGTTCGCCTCAACTTCGGCGGTTGACCCTTCGGTCCACACGCCCACGAGGATGACTTGCTCGAGGCGCAGTTTGCGGTACTCCACCTCGTAGCCGTCGGCCTGTTCTTCGGAGCGGAGCTCGGTGGCGGAGGTGACCCGTCGAAAAGCATTGCGCTCTTCCAAGTCCAGGGTGCCCACAGAAGGCTCGTCATAGTCGTGGAAGGCCTCCGCGAGCAGCGCGTCGCGCTCAGCGTCGGGGGAATCAGAAGAAGTGTACGAATCTGTCATTAGGCCCTCATTGTTGCACACCAGCCACAGACAGTTGCTTATCGACGATCCCCAGCGCCTCCGCGCGCAAAGCCTCCGGTGGGTGAAATGTAAGCTTGGGGCATGACAACAACAGGAGTGAACAGCAGCGATCTTTCCAGCATCGGGATGAACTTCCCGCGGTGGCAGGACGCGGTGGAGGCGGCGATCGCCTCGAACCAGCTCGCGGTGACCGGTGAGGTTCGCGGCGGCCAGCTGATCCAGTTCAACGATGTCTGCGGCGCGCAGCTGAACATTCTCGCCGTAGAGCCGTTCTCCACCTACGCGGGCTTCGAGTCTGCAGCACGCGCGCAGGCACACATCACCATGCTCAATGACGTGGTCGCGCTCGCGGAAATCGCCGACCCTGCAGGCAGCATCATCAGCACTCTCACGGTCAACTTGGCTCAAGGGCCCCTGCTTGTCGACGAGCCGACGTTGCCCTGGCAGGAAGTCGGCATCACGGCGCTCGCGCTGGACGCACAGGTCTACGACTCCGTGGAGGCGTACCAGGAGGAGACCGGCAAGGACGTCGGCGTTATTGACTCCCCGAGTGCCCGCGCTGTCGCCGAAGGCTCCGGGGGTGCCGCACCCGACGCTGGCGCAGAGTTTTCCGCGCGCGTCCGCGAGGCAACGTGTCGGACCAACGGCTTGACCGGGCAGCGTTTCATCCACGCGACGGTGGATGCGGCGTTCCCCTTTGACGTTTGCGTCGCTTACGACGCAAACGTCGTAGGCGACGCCGGCGTTCCCGCGACGGGGTCCGTGATCGCGGGCCGGGCGGTCATGGCTGCATCGATCGCGACGCCGTCAGGCGGCGGCTGCGGTGGCTGCGGCGGCTCGTGCGGGTGCGGTGGATAGAGCACTGTAATAAACGAGAACGGCACACCCGTGGATAAGCAACGAGGCTACTACCAAGCACTCTGGCTCACCGTCGCCATAGTGATCGCGATCGCGTTCGTGTTTCGTTTTTCCTGGCCGGGCCTGGTCATCGCGACCGTGTTCGCGCTCATCACCTTCTTGCTGTTCCGCCAGGGTGCGGTGAATCCGGAGTTGGAGGCTTTACGGGCGTCGTTACGCGTTGCGCGCGATGACATCGCGCAGATCATTGATGAGTTCGACGAAATGGCGCACGGTAGTTCCACTGACGCGATCGCGGACCGAACCCTGACCTACCCGCAGCTGGTCTCTAACACCTCTAACGTGCCGGAAATTGAGGATTTCCACCTGCGGCTGGCGTCGTCGCGCAGGTTCATTCACCGCGTGGATGCCTACCTTGCTAACGACGGCCACGGGCGCCGCGAGCTGGAGAAGCTGATCCGCGTGGCCGATCAGCGGGCCACGGAACTGTCACAATCATGGACTGATGCGCGCCGCGTCGCCAAGCGTTTGGGCCCCGGCACGACGGGCGAAGTGGGCGCGTAACCGCCGCTTCCGCTGGCGCGGTGGGCGGGCATTTTGAAGCAACACTTTTTTCGGCAGTGTATTTTTAAGCAATGCCATCGCTTTTCAGAGTCGGCACGTGGCTGATCGCCGCCGGCGTCTTCATTACCCCGCTCGCGCTGGTGGTGGGCTTAGCGCTGGGTGGAAACCAAATCCCAGTGCTCATGGAGCAAGGGCTACCCCGCGCGGCGTGGAATTCTTTTTATTCAACGTTCCTTTCGTCGGTCCTAGCGGTTGCGGTGGGCACGGTCGGGGCGATCGTCGTGGAGCGCACCACCATCCGCGGTTCGCACTTCGCGCGGATGCTGCTGTTATCGCCGCTGCTGGTTCCGCCGTTCGTGGGGGCGATCGCGTGGATTCAACTGTTCGGACGCAACCAAGGGTTCAACTCGTTTACAGACCACCAGATCTGGAACATCTACGGCGCGGACGGCGTAATCTTCCTCCTCACGCTGCATGCGTACCCCATCGTCTACGTGATCATGGCCGCTGCGCTGCGCAAGGTCCCCCGTGACCTGGAACTGGCCGCGCGCGTGTCCGGGGCAAGCTCATGGACCACCCTGCGCACCGTCACGCTGCCGCTGGTCCGCCCGGCGATCCTGAGCGCCTTCACGCTGACCTTCGTGTCCAACCTGGGTGACTTTGGAATCCCGGCGTTGATCGGGTCCCCGGCGCGCTTTGAAACACTGGCAACGATGGTCTATCGCTTCGTGGAATCCGGGACGGTGCCCAACCCGCTGCAGGTGGTGTCCACCATCGGGGTGGTGTTGTTGGTCATGGGAATTTTGGCCGTCATCGCGGATTACATCGTGGCCGAGCGCGCCGCGACGTCCGGCACAAACGCCAGCGCACCCTTGCGCTTTGAGCTTGGTCGCGCAACGTGGCCGTTGACTATCGTGACCTGGTGCGTCGGCCTGGCCATCACTGTCTTGCCGGTGGGCGGTCTGCTGGTCCGCGCGCTGTCGCCGGCCTCGGGCGTGAAACTCACCCGGGACACCTTGACGTGGCGCCACTTTGAAGCGACGCTGAACAACCCCCGCGTCATCGACGGGTTCACAAACTCGTTGCTGCTCTCGCTTTCCGCCGCCATCATCGCCGGTGTGCTGGGATGGCTGATCGGTATCCTGGTCACCCGCACGCGTTCGCGCGACAACACCGCCCTGACGCTCGTGACGCTGCTCCCATCCGCGCTACCCGGCCTGATCGTGGGCGTCGGTTGGCTGATCATCAGCCTCTACACCGGCCTGTACAACACCCGCTGGATCATCCTCGCCGCCTACGTGTGCGCCTACACCGCCACGGTGCTCCAAGCCGTCCGCGCACCACTGAAAGGCACCCCCATCGCACTAGAAGAAGCCGCCCGGATCTCCGGCGCTGGCCCCCTGCGCGCGATCTTCCACACCTCCGGCGCAATGGCCATTCCGGCTGCGCTCTCCGGCGCGGTGCTCGTCGCCATCACCGCCGTGCGCGAGCTCACCGTTTCCGTGCTGCTCATCGCGCCGGGCACGACCACGCTTGGCGTGCAGCTGTTCAACCTCCAGCAGGCCGGCAACTACAACCAGGCCTCCGCGCTCGCCTTCTTGTTCACCATCGCTGGGTTAGCAGTTCTGTTCATCGCCAGCGCCTCTATTTCCCGCGGCACCGCGGCCGCCCGTAGGTAAAACCGACCCGCAAGGATAGTTACGCAAGGACAGTTATGGACAACATCCGCTTCGATTCCGTCACCGTCACCTTCCCCGGCGGTACGCAGGGCTTGAAAGAGGTCAGCTTGGACGTCGCTGAGGGCGAGTTCGTGGCGCTCGTTGGCCCGTCCGGCTCCGGCAAGACAACCCTGCTGCGTGCGCTGGCCGGTTTCATCGAGCCGTCGTCCGGCACGATCACCGTCGGTGGCCGCGACATGAGGGGGATCCCGCCTGAAGATCGCAACATGGGCATGGTGTTTCAGCAGCACGCCGTGTGGCCGCACATGAGTGTGTTCAAGAATGTGGCGTATCCGCTTGAGAGGGCGGGCGTCGATAAGCATGAGCGCGAACAGCGCGTCATTCAGGCGCTGACATTGGTGGGGCTTGAGGGCCTCGCTGAGCGTAAGCCCGACAATCTTTCCGGTGGTCAGCGTCAGCGCGTGTCTCTCGCGCGCGCCATCGTGGGTGAGCCGCGCGTGTTGCTTCTCGACGAAGCCCTGTCCGCGCTCGACGAACCCCTGCGCGACGTACTACGGCGCGAGCTGGTCACGCTCACCCGCACCCGCGGGCTGACGACGCTCCACGTGACGCACGACCGGCAAGAGGCACTCGCTATGGCTGATCGCATCGCCGTGCTTGCTGACGGCCGCCTCCAGCAAGTCGCCTCCCCCGACGCCCTGTATTCCTCGCCGGCGTCGGCGTGGGTGGCGCAGTTCTTCTCTGACGCGACTGTGTTGCGTGCCCGCCGCGACGGCCATGAGTTTGTCAGCGACACCCCCGCGATGAAGTTCCGCCGTAGTGACGTTGTGTCCGCTGCGGAGCTCGGCGAGGACGTGGAGATCGCCGTGCTGCCGTCTGCCGTGCGCATCGTCGACCCGCATCAACCGGGCGCTGCCCGCGGCACCGTCGTCTCGGCGCTGTTTGAACTGGAGGGGTATTCCGTCACCGTGGATGTGAACGGCACGATCTTCCGCGCGAAGGTCCGCGGCCGCCGCCCCGCCATCGGCGAGAACGTCGGCGTGCGTACCGAGCGCGTCTTGGGATACCCGGCCACCGACTAAAACACCCGCGATCGGACTTAAGAACTTAGACTGAGCACTTCCACCAGAACCGAAAGGACCCCACCCGATGACCACTTCGATACCGCGCACCACTCCACGCGTAACGCGCACGCTTACCGCAATCGTTGCTGCTGCGACCCTGACCCTGGCCGGGTGCGCGGAACCGGGCCAGAACACCAATTCCAGCGGTGGCGGCGAGAAGAAGGGAAACGTCACCACCATTACGCTCTACACTTCGGAGCCAGAGGCGAAGGCGGACCTGGCCATCGCAGAGTTTGAAAAGCTCAACCCGGACGTGAAAGTGAACATGTACCGCGGTGGAACCGGTGAGCTGGTGGCGCGCATTGCGTCAGAGAAGTCCTCCGGCGGGATTAAAGGCGACGTGTTGTGGTGCGCTGATGCCCCGACCTTTGAGCTGTACAAGCAAGACGGTGACCTCGCGGAACTGACTAACTTTGACTTCAGCTCAATAGTGCCGGAGGCAATCGACCCGGACCACACCTACGTGGGGACCCGCATGATGCCCACGATCATCACCTACAACACCCAAAAGATCACGGAAGACAACGCGCCGAAGTCCTGGGCGGAACTGACCGACCCGAAGTACAAGGGTGAGATCGTGTTGGGCGATCCCGCGGTCTCCGGCGCAACCGCGTTCAACGCAGCCGTCTGGATGGCTACACCTGAGCTCGGGGAGAACTGGGTCAACGCGTTGGGCGCAAACCGGCCGATGGTCGCCCAGTCCGCGGGTCCAGTGGCAGAAGAAGTCGCCGCTGGCGGCCACCCGATCGGGATCGTCACTGATTACCGCGTGCGCGATCTTGCCGACGAGGGCTCCCCCATCAAGGCGGTCTACCCCACCGATGGCGCCCCCTACATCACCCAACCGGCCGCAGTGTTTGCCGCGTCGAAACAGCGCGATGCAGCGCAACGCTTTGTTGCCTACCTCGTGTCCAAGGAGGGCCAGACCACGGCGTCGAAGCTGAACTACCTGCCAGTACGCGATGATGTTGACGGCCCTGCCGGCGCACCGACGCTCAAAGACATCCCGCTGTTGGAGGCAGACCTGAACAACATCACGCAGCAAAAGAAAGACGCGGTGTCCTACTTCCAGAAGGCAATGCGCTAATCGCGCTAGAGCACCAACTCACCGCGCGCAACGATCCGCGACGGCCCGGTCATAGTCGCGTGGTCTGCCTCAATGGCGATAGTCAGCGTTCCGCCCGGGACGTGAACATTGACGGTGCCGTTTTCAATCCCGGCGTCCGCGAGCGCAGCCCGCGCCGCAGCGACGGTACCGGTCCCGCAGGAGCGGGTCTCCCCCACGCCGCGCTCCCACACCCGCATGCTGACATCGCCTTCGGCTCGAGGACCGTCGGCTGCGCCGGGGTTACTCGGGGTCAGTTCGGTGAGGATCTCCACGTTGACCCCCTCGGGGAAAAAGTCGGGGTCAAAGGCGGGGGCTGAAAACTCCATTTCCTGCAGAACCTCCGCGGTGAGTCCAGGAATCACGGCGGCTAAGTGCGGGTTGCCCACATCCACGCCGAGGCCCGCGAAGGAGAACTCCCCCATCCGCGCGGTGGACACTCCAGTGACAGCAACCGGCCCCATTCCCACGCTGACCATCGCGTCACGCTGATCCGCTGAATGCACGGTGATTCTCTTCACCCCGGCGCGGGTGGCTACATCGAATTCACGCGCATCCTCGAGCCCTTCAGCCACCAGCACATGGGCGAAGGCACGCACACCATTGCCGCACATCTCCGCGATCGAGCCGTCCGCGTTGCGGTAGTCCATGAACCACCGGGCAGCACTTGCTTCATCAACGCCTGCGCCAGCACGCACCACCCGCAAGAAGCCATCACCGCCGATTCCTGCGCGGCGATCGCACAGCTTCGCGACGAACGACTCCGTCACCACCCCGGAGGCCTCGAGCTCACCGTCGACGTCGATCAGAACAACAAAGTCGTTTTCGGTGCCGTGGGCCTTGATGAAGTTAATGGCGGACGGAAAAGAGTGTTCGGTGTTGGTCACGCCAGCGAGTCTAGCGCGGCGCGCAGAAGGGCCTGCCCGTCGTCGCGTGACGCATCGTCACATGCCGCATCGTCGCGTGACGCGTCGTCACGCGACGCGTCGATCCAATGGATGCGCGGGTCCCTGTTGAACCAGGAACGTTGGCGGCGAACGTAGCGCCGCGTTCCGGTCACGGTGGACTCGATGGCCTCGTCGAGGGTGATCTCACCGTCAAGATGCGCCAACACCTGCGCGTAGCCGATGGCCCGCCCGGCGGTCGACTCCGCCACCAAGCCTTCGCCAACGAGGTTTTCTACCTCCTCGACCAATCCGCGCTCGAACATGCGGCGGGTGCGCGCGTCAATCCGGGGGTTGAGCCACTCCGCCGGCGCGGACAGACCGATCGCGCGCGTACCCCACCGCGGCGGGGCATCCTTGGGCGGTTGCGATGCCTGGAACGGTTGGCCGGTGAGCTCAATGACCTCCAAGGCACGCACGGTGCGGCGCGGATCGTTGTCCTCGATGATCGCGGCGGCGGCCGGATCCACCTCCGCCAGTTCCGCGTGCAGCGCAGCCACACCAATTTCTTCCAGTCGCTGTTCGTACTTCCTCCGAACAGCGGGTGAGGTGGGCGGGAAGGACCAATCGTCGATAAGCGATTGCACGTACATCATCGACCCGCCGACGAGAATGGGGACCTGCCCGCGCGCGGCGATCTCTTCGACCGTGGCCACGGCGCGCGCTTGATACTCCGCGACGGACGCGGGGTACGTGACGTCCCAAATGTCCAGCAGGTGGTGCGGGACCCCCTCGCGCTCATCGGCGCTGAGCTTCGCCGTACCGATGTCCATGCCGCGGTAGAGCTGCATGGAATCAACGTTGACCACTTCCCCGCCAAGCTCATGCGCGAGCGCCAAGCCCAGATCGGACTTGCCGGATCCCGTGGGCCCGACGATCAGAATCGGCCTAATCATCCGACCCCCTTAGGCAGAATGAACGCGAGGTAGCGCCCCACCCCATCCGTCGCGTCCGAATCAATGAGCTGCATGTGCGCCCCCTCCGCCACGCCCGCAAGCTCACCCCACAGCTCCGGCTCAATAACACCTGCGCGCTGTAGCTTATCGACGGCCGGGCACTGGCCCTGCCCTTTCAAAAACGCGGTCAGGGCCTCATGCGCCTCCGTCGCGCCCTCCACCAGGGCGAGCGGTGCGCGCTGCGTTAACCCCGCCGGCCCGTCAAGCACCACCACGGTGAGGGTATCCGGCGCACAGGTACCAATCTGCGCCCTGGAACCTGCGATCTTCTCCGCCCACGGCGCAAGAAGATACCGCGCAACCAGCTCCGGCAGGTAATTGCCCGCACCCACCGTGACCTGCGGCGCACCCCACGCCGCAAAACTCCCCGTGTGCTCCGTACGCCACCGCGCACTGTGACTCCCAACGATCTGAATACGCGACCACTGCGTCATTAAATCCCTCACGAACACCGCGATGGTCTCCCGCATGCGCCACGCCGCCCTATCCCGCGGCGCCAGCTCTTCCACCATCGCGGGCGCACCCGGAACAACAAGAATGGCGGGCGGCGCGACGGGGGAACTCACCGTGCCCACTCTACCCACCCGACCCGCACACAGCTCCGCACACAGCCCCGCACCAGCACGCCACAGCATCACGCGACAGCATCACACCACGCGGCCAAGCCACAGTGCGACCACAGTTCACGGTATTGTTATCCACACATGCATGGCAGCCGTGTCGCGCGGCGAAGCTTGAAAGGACATCTCCTTATGACCGACAATCAGCCCACCACCCCTGCAGAGGCAGCCGCTACCCCAGCAGCGAACGCCGCGAACCCGGCAGCACCTGCAGCGCAACAACCTGCAGCGGACGCTGCTGCACCAGCACAACCGCAGGCGCCCACCCCGACCCCGAAGCCGGCGCCGCGCCCCGGACCGCGCCCGGGTGCAGGAGTCAAGCGCACTGTTCCGTCGACGCCGTCGCCGGTTCCTACGTCCTCGGTGGACGTAGACGCTGCAATGCAGTTTGGCCGCGTGGACGATGAGGGCACGGTGTACGTCACCCGCAACGGCAGCGAGCGCGCCGTGGGTTCCTGGCAGGCTGGCAGCACCGATGAGGGCCTGCGTCACTACGCACAGCGCTTCGGAGATCTGTCCACTGAGGTCGGCCTGCTGGAGAACCGCCTGGCCACCCGCCCGGAGGACGCGGGCCACGTGAAGTCCCAGGCTCAGCAGCTCATTGGCACTCTGGATGAGGCCGCCGTAGTGGGTGATCTCAACGCCATTGAGGAACGCCTGAACAAGGTCATCGCTGACTCAGAGACCGCGAGCGAGAAGGCCAAAGAGGCCAAGGAAGCCCGCCGCGCCCAGGCAATCCAGCGCAAGGAAGCTCTAGCCACGGAAGCGGAAGACCTAGCCGCCAACTCCACTGAGTGGAAGGCCGCGGGCGACCGCATCCGCGACATCCTGGAAGAGTGGAAGACCATCCGCGGCATTGATCGCAAGACCGATGACGCACTGTGGAAGCGTTACTCCAAAGCCCGTGACAATTTCAACCGCCGCCGCGGCTCCCACTTCGCGGAACTGGATCGCGGACGCGCCGCCGCCAAGGAGGCCAAGGAAGAGTTGATCAAGCGCGCTGAGGCGCTGAAAGACTCTACGGAGTGGAACGACACCGCTCGCGCCTTCCGTGATCTGATGAAGGAATGGAAGTCCGCCGGCCGCGCCCCGCGCGACGTCGACGACAAGCTCTGGGAGCGTTTCCGCGCCGCCCAGGACCACTTCTTCAACGCCCGCAACGCCGTCAACGACGAACGCGACCGTGAGTTTGAAGCGAACGCCAAGGCAAAGGATGACCTGATCGCGCAGTACGACGAGCAGATCGATCCCGCCCAGGGCCTGGGCAAGGCGAAAGCCAAGCTGCGCGAACTCCAGGAGAAGTGGGACGAGATCGGCTACGTCCCGCGCAACAAGGTCCGTGAGTACGAAGACAAGATCACCAAGATCGAAAAGCGCGTCTCCGACGCTGAGGACAAGCAGTGGCGCAAGTCCAACCCGGCGCAGCAGGATAAGGCCAACCAGTTCCAGGTCAAGGCCGACGACTTCCGCGCCAAGGCTGAGGCCGCCAAGGCCAAGGGCGATGAGAAGAAGGCCGCTGAGTTCACGGCCCAGGCCGAGCAGTGGCAGGAGTTCGCCGACGTGGCCGCCAAGGCCATCGCCGACTAATCAGTGCTCACCCCACTCCACTTCGATCCGACCACCGCGAACGCCGAGCTGGCTGAGGCGGTGGTCGGCAGTTATGCGTTCTCCGCGACCCTGGCCATCCAGGACATCACCGGACTTGCGGCCTCCGGCGTCACCGCCTCCCACATTGCCAAGCGGTTGGAGGGTTCCGCTGAGTCCGACGCCCACCTGTTCGCCCTGTGCACCACCGCGCAACCCCGCCCCGTGGGCACGCTCTTCTACCCGGAAATCACCCTGGGCGACATCACCAACATCGACGCCTGGATCCTCATCTCACTGCCGAAGCTCGAGGACACCCGCGTCATTGAGGCCACCATCACCCTCGACTCAGAGATCGCCCCGTTCCCCGGGGAGCCCCTCCCGTCCGCGCCCTACACCCACGCACTCGCGCTTATCGACGACCTGTCTGACACCTTCGACCGCCCCATCCGCCACGTCTGGGTAACCACCTCCCCGCTAGGTGCAACCAGCGTCGATACCGAACGAGCCGATTCCAACGGCAACCGCGATGCCGATGACCCGACTCACCCCGATTCATTCCTCCGCGACGCCGGCTACACCCCCGCCTACGCAGAAACACAGGCAACGTTCTCCCTCGAATCAGTTGAGCCGCACTCAACGCGAGTAACCGAGGAGATTTCAATCGTCCGCAACATGGACTTCGATCCCGACGATCTTCCCTCCTTCCGCGCGCTGCTTACCTCCGCTTCGAAGAACTACCCCCGCGGCGAACTCATCCTAGACACCGTCGAATGGACCGAACAGCGCGTCCGCGACGCCGGCGCCCGCCTGCTCGACCGCGGCGGCAACCAGCTCACCGCGCTCATTCGCACACGCCCGGACGACAAAGCCAGCACCGGAAAAGAAGGCGCCGATAAAGCCGGCACCGACATCATCGGCATGGCCGAGGCCGTCCACTACGATTCCGACGCAGACTCACTGATGGAACTCGGCCTGGTCTACGTCCACCCCGACCACCGCAACCAGGGCAACGCCACGCGCCTACTCCACGCTATCCTCGCTGCAGCCAAGACGGAGTGGCCCGAGCTGACCACCGGTTACAGCTCCCACCCCGCCGACTCCCAAGCCGCCGAAGCCCTCCTCGCCCACTACAACCCCGAGGTCATTTCCATCTCCACCGCCTGGCAGAAATCCCGTTCTTAGTCGTAGGCGAGCCCTTCGTGCCCCGTCATTTATTGAGTTCGAGCGGTGACCTCCTGACAAACTCGGCGATCAAGTTTGGGACTGCGGAAGAGCCGGATGGACCGAGTTCATTCAGATCAACAACCTTGAGATTCTTCTTAGCGCGGTCAAAGTTCGCGATCGGAAAATCACGTGAGAGTGACTTACAACCTTTCCCCTGCAGAGCCTCGTGGTTGCGCAGACGTTCTCTAAGAGTCAACCGATCGTATCCGTGAAGAATTTGCTGAAAATGAGCCAGCAACCACACTTCGGGCCCGGCCCCCGGAAAGTAGACACCGTGGGGGTGAAATTATTGGCTTTACTCTAGCGCATTGTTAGGAAGCGTGAGTTTCGTACTCAATGGGTGTGAGGTACTTGCACCAGGAATGCCTTCGGGTGGTGTTGTAGCGCGCACACCATGCGAAGACGTCGCGCCGGCAGACTAGCTGATTGGAAAAGACTTTCTGGTCTTTGAGCACTTCTCGTTTCAACGCCGCGTTAAACGACTCCGCGAGTGAATTATCAGCGCTGCTGCCAACTGCTCCCATCGACTGGGTGACGTTGAGTCTTCGGCAGACAGCCTGAAACTGCGATGAGGTATACACGCTGCCATGATCTGAGTGGAAGATCGCCCCGGAGAGACTGCCACGGGTACGGCGAGCATGCTCGAGCGCTTCTTCGACGAGGTCGGTGCGCATGTGGTCTGCGATCGCGAAGCCGACGAGCATCCGCGAGTAGCAGTCAATCACAGAAGCCAGATACATATTCGACCCGTCTGCGATCGGCAGATAGGTAATATCGCCGACGAGGATCCTATTGGCAGCTGGCGCAGTGAAGTTACGCTTGACCAGGTCAGCGAATATAAAGCGATGACGCTCACGCTGCGTTGTCGTAACCTTACGTTTTTTCGTGTAGCCGCGCAGCTGAAGCTTCCTCATAATCCGGGCGATGCGCTTATGGTTGACCGGTCCGGTGCTACTGTACGCATCGTTGAAAGTCAGCTCGGCGGCAATGCGTTTTGCGCCGTAGAGCTGCCTCTTGTCGTCGAAGATGGCCTGGACCTTGGCTCCGAGTATGGCATCATCAACCAGTCTGCGGTGCCGCTGGGCGCTGCTAGCTTTCCATTTGTAGTAGGAGCTGCGGTTTAACCCGAGTACGGTGCACATCCGCTTGACCGAGTAATCGGTGCGGTGGTCATCAACGAACCGGAAGCGGATCACCAGTTCGTCTCTTCCATGAAATATTTGGCTGCCTTACGCAAAATATCGCGTTCTTCTTTCAGGCGGGCGTTTTCCTGTTGCAGCTGACGTAGCTTCTCAGCATCGGTCAGTTGCCTCGCACGATCAGCACGTAAGCCCGCTGAAAGCTGGGGTTTCGTGCCAGTTCCGTACTTATCAACCCATACGCGAAGCGTGGAGCGGTTGATCCCTAAATCAGCGGCCGCAGCGTTCAACGACACCTGTGGATCGTTCTCGTACATCGCGACCGCGTCGCGCTTGAACTGATCCGAATAAACCTTCCTAGGCATGGAGGTAGATTACCTTTCCCCGACTCAACACAGCCGGAATCAGAGGTGTCTACCAAACAGGGGTCAGGTCCCTTCGAAACACTCGTTTGAGATGACGCAAAACGCTCGACTATCGGAATTTTGGTTCGCTAACTTGACTGCGGTTCGGATTGACTCTGGGGAAGTATCGTCTACGTCAAACACACAGTAGAATTCGCGAACCTCGCTCCGCTTAGCATTTTTTCTGGCTTCAATCACCATCGTCACGGGGTCCTTGTCAATGATGATTACCCGTACAGCTGAGCTACGCAGAGATGATGTGAGGCGTTCGAAATACTCCTTTTCTGTAACTCTGCCTTGAACCGCAATTAACAAAGGGTCATTCTGTTTTCGGTGGGCTTTGCCCCTTCGACGACCCCGCTTAGCCATTAGGCGGACTCCATTTCAAGTTTCTCGATTTCACGAGCGATGACTTCGATGCTCGGAAATGGTTTTGCCCCGAAGGCCCCTTGCATGTAGCGCTTCTCAATGTTGTGGTTCTTACGGATCTGAAATTCATCCAAAGAAAGAAGTTCGGATTCACCGTGGTGTTTTTCCACAAGCCAAGCACAATCCTTGTCCACCGCCGGCTCACCATGGTTCCCCAGCAAAGTTATATCGTGTGAATTGAAGATGATTTGAGCACCTCTAGGGTTTGTATCCTCTCGATTGAAAAGTTCGAGGACTAAACGGACCAAATCTGGATGCAATCCCGAATCCAACTCATCTACTAGGAAAACTCCACCCCGTAGAAGACAGTAGGCAGCAGGAATGATCAGATCCAACCACTGGAGTGTGCCATTGGACTCGTCTTTTTCGCTCAACGTGAAAGTCTCGTCTCCAGCTGAATGAACGAATTCGAGGTATCTTACGATCGTTTCCGCATTTTCTACCTCGACTTTTGGCGCCTCTTCACTATCGCTTTCTTGTAGTTCGGAAATCTTCTGCACCAATAGCTTGATCTCCTCAGGAACAGCGGCTTCGTTGACTTCCAAGTCCGTGATTCCAAAATCAGCGGCTGCTAATGCAATTTTTGCGAAGTTAAACCAAGCAACGTCACTTGAAATAAGGTCCGTTAACCATTTGTGACGGATGTTTCGATCACTCTCCACTGAGTGCACTGGCATGCAATAACCCCACCACTTGGTAGCACCGATAAACGGTCCGGGATTCTTAACCCTAGCTAAAGCAGACAGGGCCAAAACCCAAGGCTGAAGGAATTCCCCGACAATTTCTTGGGCTGGTCGCGCTACACCGGAAGATGCCCCGAATGAAACTTCCCCACGACCGCGGGTGAAGACCCGACGCCACCGTGAGGTAGGCGCAGCATCCAGTGATTCCTCTAGTACCCCGTCATCATCAAGGACGACAGCCCACCGGTAGCGAACATCCTCGTATACATACTCGGCTGAGATCGAAGTTGGGCGATCCCGATCACTACCGAAGGGATCGCGAAGATGCTTCAAGTAGTGGTCGCTCGTAACCGATCGCGGAATCACCCATCCCAAAAGTGAAAGCAGTTCGATGATCGTTGTTTTACCCGATGCGTTCGGCCCAAAGATCGCGGCTTGACGCTGTGTCACACCACGCCAGTCAGGGTCCTTCGGGTGCAGCGTGTGAAAGGAGCGTAGCTGCATATCTAGAACAGCCGGTTCGCGGAAAGACCGGTAGTTCTCAAATTCCAGAGACAGTAACACAACTAAATTTTAACTTTTAAACGGAAAATCCGCACAATATGTGCGGATTAAACGCCTTGCATCGCGACTTGATCCGTTTCTATACGGATTTCCTCGCCGATCAGCGCATGATCCGGGCCAAGAACGGCACGGAGTGCTGCGTCGATGCATTAACCGTGCCATCGTGATCGGTTGGGTACCAGCGCACTTCCACGAAGTTGTTCCGTGGGGAACCAACGAATTGGCGCAGCCACATATCGGAGTTGAGTACAACGCCGATCGGCCCAGGAACATCAACGTCGGTCATGCCGTGGCCGAGGAAGACCGGCTTGTCATAGCCGGCAACCGGTGTACCCATGAAATCGCGGATGGCCTGTTCCGCACCCGGCACGGAACGCAGTGGTTTCTTGAATGCCCGGGTGAGGTTCACGCCCCTGACCGCTGCTTCGACTTCGTAGTAGCAGCTCTTCTGGGCTGCCGCGATCATGCGCTTGCCTTCGTCGGTAAGTGCTGAGTCGAAGTCAACATGAGGGTAGGCCTCGCGTACCGCACCCAGTACGTACAGTCCGTAGACCTGCATCGCTGGGACCGGCGGGAACGACGGCCCGAATTCGATGAGGAAGTTCTCGATGTACGCTGGCGCACCCGTGACGATAGCACCGCGGTAGTCCAACCCCATCTTCGTGCTGCGCTCAGTGGCGCGGTGCGCGACGTGCAGTGCAACCCCGCCGCCCTGTGACTGGCCAATGACGGCCCACTTCTTGGCCAAGATTGATCCGCCGCGATCGCGGGTACCCTTCATGTTGTGCAGCGCCGCGACTGAATCGACGGCTTCCACAGCGGACTGCTTACCGTTGAGGTAGCTGTGCAGCCCCGGCGTATCCAGGCCGACATAGTCCGGCGCGACAATCGCGTACCCCAGATCCAGCCACCGGCCGAGGTACTCCACATCACGCGGGATGCGGGCATTGATTGACGGCGCGCACTCATCGCCCAGGCCCACCGTCCCGTGCGTCCACGCGACTACAGGCCATCCACCCGCGGGCTTCGGCCCCTTGGGGATGAACACGGCCGCGGTTCCCACGGCGGGTTTGCCAAGCTTATCGACGGTCGAGTACGCAATCCTGTACTGCTTCGAAGCGTTCGGCAACCCGGCGCGCGGGTCCAAGGGAACCTCCGCCAGAACCGTCCCAGGTTTGCCCTTCGGCGCGACCTTGGGCAGTCCACTGCGGTACAGCGGTTCCTTGTACGGCGCGACCGGACGCATCGGTACACCGGGATCAGCAACCAGAACAGGTCGCCCGTTTACGATCTGAACCGACTGCGCCGACGCATCCGGCGCCGACGCCACACCCATTGCAACCGCGCTCACCGCAGCTACAACTTTCACTGCCAACGAACGGCCACCGACTCCCCGCTTCGTCGAACCCCAACCCTGACGTACACCCAATACCTGCACTGGTTTACTCCTCCTCGTTTGGAACCATTGTTTCTATTTCAACAGAAAAGATTCGCAATCGCTGAGTATTTGCTCAAAGGATCCTCGGAGACGTGGTCACACCCCGCGAACGATCTCGGCTAGGTTGTCCTGGCCGCGGTGCCGGAAGATGGCAACGGTGCGGCGGCGGGGTGCGTTGGCGTCCAAGCCGAGGGCGAGGTTGACGGCGTGGATGGCCTGCTCGGGGTCGGAGCTTAAGGCAGGGTCGAGGGCCATGTAGTCGAGGAGATGAGCCAGCCCCGCGGGGTAGGTGGGGTCTTGGTTCATGTCATGTGAACTGGAAGGCGCGGGAAGAACGTCAAAGTTATCCGGCGCGAAGCGCAACCAAACGCGTTCGCCTTCGTTGGTGCCCATGTCGTGGAGGAATCGGCGCACGGTGGAGACGGAGGCTTGTTTGAGCTTGTTCACGCGGATGAACTGGTCGCCTAGTCGGCTGGGGACGGATACTTCCCCGCCGACGGGTACGGAGTAAATGCCGGCCACGCCGCGTGGTACAGGGAAGCCGGAACCGCGGAGGTGGTCGTGGCCTACGGCCACGAGGAGGTGCCAGGCGCCGTCGCGCCAGTACAGGTCGCGGTAGTCCTGCGGGTCGTCGTCGATAAGTTCAGCTTCGCCGCTGGCCAGCGTCACCATGCCGTCGGATAAGTCGAACTCGTTGCCAGCGGCGTAGGCGCGTACGGAGGTTTCGCTGATGTTCCACCGGGGCGCTTCAGCCACGAGGTCGTCGAGGGCCACGGCGCCAGAAGGCGACTCCGCGATCCGCCGCGCGATCCAGTCGGAGATAGAGGTGTAGGTCTCCAAGCCCCATTCCTTGAGGCCAAACATGCTGTTTCCGGTCCTGATGATGCGTTCATCGGTGATGATGGAGTTGCTCACGGAGCGCGTGGGGATGTCCAGCCCAGTCGCGGCGATGATCTCATCCACCCTCATCGGGCGCCCGTGCAGGAACAGTACAGCGGCGGCGCGGTCAGGGTGACTGCTCGCCTTCACTACGTGCTCCTCCCCCGGCAGGATCAGCAGGGATGTGCGCTCACGAATCCAGGCGGTAAGACGACTGCTGTCAACGCCTAACGCGTCCGCGAGCTCATCGATCGAGCACACGTTGTAGGCGTTCGACAGCTCGCTGCGCGCCGCATCGAAGTCAGCTCCAAAGGTCGCGGACGTGATCCAGTCGCCGTCGACGGTCCACATCCGCCACAAGCGGAAGTATTCCTCGTACGGCTTTTCAAAAGGTTCCGCGGTTGCTGCAAGCGCGGGCATCGCTTCGTAGACGTTCTCTAACCGGTCCAACGGTCCTATCGTCTTCGCAAGCTTTGATGCAACAACACCGCTTAAGCCCGCATCCAAGTCCTGTTGGATCTGCGATTCCAGTTGCCGCACGCGCTCACGCGACACGCCGAACGATTGACCCAGCTCCTCCAACGTCGCGTCACCTAAGTGCCGGGAGGTCACAATCGCTTTCTTACGCCAGTCATCGCCGCACGCCGCCGCAAGTTCCCCCACGCAGCGCGCGAACAGCGCCTCTAATGGGTCACCCTCGCCCGCTAGCTTATCGACGGCCGGGATAGCCCCCTTCACAGCCTCCGGCAGCGGCTCAAACCCAGTGAGCGCATACCACCCGCGCAGCAATGCAATTTCTTCGGCGAGTCCGCCCCGGGGACGAGGCGATTCCGCACCCGATTCGTACGGGTTGTTCAAATCGGAGACATAATCGCCGTGCGCCGGCGCGGACGCCTCCCCGTCGTCGATAAGTACTGCGTCAATGGCAGCGAGAATGACTGCCTCAACCATGCGCTCGAGCTTCTTCGCGCCAACACCGGAAATGTCGGACAGATCCCGGGCCGTGGCGCTGAGCATCGGTGAATACCGTGCCGCCCACGTCACCCCAGCCTTCGCCGCCAAGGACCCGGAAAGATCAATCTGAGTATCCCGCCCTAAGAAGGAAGAAATCCGTGTTAGCGGCCGCGTGGGATAGTGCTTGATCCACAGCGCCGCCATCTCCGCGTGCGTGAGTTCGTCTTCGCCGCGTTCCGGGCTCACGCTTGCGATCCATTCAAAACGCTGCGGTACCACCGCCTCTTCAACTGCAGCCTGCTCAGCCTTGACCGCGCCCGTCACCGCGGTGTCATCGAAGCTCGAGGTTTCCATGGTGGCGAGCATCCGCGCGAAGCTCTTCTCACTGATCACCGGGATACCCAGGTCACGTGCCCGTTTCGCTTTGCCGCTCCACGTATCTGGGTTCGCCGCCACGACGACCACGGTGCTGCGCGCAACTCCACCAGGCACAAGACCGTGTTTTTGGACGCGCGCCTCCCAGGTCTCGCGCGGCAGGTCCATCGCACCGGTTAGCGCAATCCTGTCCCCTGGTCGCAGATGCACGCCAAGCTCAGATTCACCGGTCACCGGTTCGCGCAATAGCTTCTCGACGACCTCCCCATCCACCGCAAGCTGCCCCGCCAGTGCCCGCAGCAGTGCTTCCTCCTCGGAGGTAATCACCCCGTCCATCCACGCCTCGATGGCGAGCTGCCGCACAAAATCCTCATGAATATCCGCAATATCGGTGGCAGTGAGTCCCTCTGCCTGCGCTGTACGCTCCAACAATCGGACCTCACTTGCGGACAGCGCATGGTCTGCCAAGGCGATGCGCAACACTTCCCGGTACGCACCGGTGGATCCCGTTCTTTCCTGCGGCATCGCCTGCGCCAACCGGGACAACCACTGCGCCGGGTCTTCAGCTCGCGATCGCGTCACCAGCTCGCAACTCACCTGCTCCGGCGCACCATCGAAACGCAACGCATCCCCCGCAATGCTCGTGCCCCGACCCAAGCACAGCTCACGCAACAAATCCGCAGTTGCCTGCGCATCAGGTAGTGCCGCGTGCGGCTGGGCATTGGTGATCCCTACCGCGTCCAGCGCCTCCGCGAGCTTCCCCTTGCCGCAGTGCATCAACGCCAAGTCTTTCGTATCCACCCACCGTGCCTCACGCACGTTATTGGCAATTCCAACCCTTTGGAACTCTTTGCTTAAGAAACGCTGCTCAAACGACGCATTGTGCGCCACCCCCACCCGGCCGTGCAGCACCCCGGCGAGCACCGGCGCCACCTGTTCCCACGTCGGTGCATGCACCAGATCCGTCGGCGTGATTTTGTGAATGTGGCTGTTGTTGAAATCCCGCTCCGGCTGAACCAGCGTCTCCCACGTACCCGTCACGGCAAGCTGACTGTCCAGCAGCACCACCCCGACCTCAATGATCCGGTCTGCGCCACCGAACCCCGTGGTTTCCAGATCAATGACCGCGTACCCAGCCTGCTCGCTCATCCCTACTCCTTGCGCCTGAACCTACTTACGCCAACACCCCAAAAGCGTAATCCAGCACAACAACACCCGCGGAAGATCATTAGACCGGTTGTGCGAACCAATACGCGCGTACGTGGCCAGTAAACTAACAAAACAAGCAGCTTCCAATTCAGATCGCGGATAGACACGCAATACTCTTTGAGGAGACAGCATGGGATTCCAAACCCCGATGTACACGCTGGAAAAATACCTCGAGCGCACCACGACCGGTGTCATCCAATTGCCCGATTTTCAGCGCCGATACAAGTGGGATGAAGAACGCGTTAGGCAGATCCTCATCACCGTGCTCCGGGGGCACCCAATGGGTGTTGTGATGCTATTGGAAACTGGCAACGAGCAGGTGCGGTTTAAACCGCGTCCGGTCGAGGGTCCAGTAATTGACCCCAGCATTGAACCCAAGTACCTCCTGCTTGATGGCCAGCAACGCCTGACTTCACTTACGCAAGCACTCGCTGGCGACGGCGTCGTAGAAACGAAGGATTCACGCGGCAAGTTGCTTAAGCGTCGATTCTTCATCGACGTCAACCACGCGGTGAACTTTCCAGATGAACTCGAGGAAGCAGTCATAGCCGTCCCGGAGGACGGCAAGATCAAAACGAACTTTGACCGTGACGTCGTCCTCGACGTGAGCACGACCGCGAAGCAGTATGAGAACGGTTATTTCCCACTGAACCTGCTGTACAACTCCAATGAGACACTCCCGTGGCTGATGGGATACCCGGACAGTCAGGTTGGGAATTTGTTCCACCAGAAGTTCATCGGTCCGGCTTCGAACTACCAGATCCCGGCCATTGAGCTTGATAGTGAAACCGATAAGGCTGCTGTGGCCACGGTTTTTGAGAAGGTGAACATTGGCGGTCTTCCCCTCAATGTCTTTGAGCTTCTCACCGCGGTCTTTGCTGGTGATGCGGGGCACTACAAAGCTACTGGTGAGGACTTCAGGCTGAACGACGACTGGTTGGAGACCCGCAAACTCTGGAAACCCTACGACGTCCTCTACGGCGTCGAGAACACCGACTTCCTGCAAGCCGTCACGCTGCTCGCTAGCTTGAAGAAGCAACAGGAATCCTCATCGGCTCGAAAGATCGCCGTCACAGCTAAGCGCGAAGATGTTCTGAAGCTCACGCTTGCTGATTATCTGGAATGGCGCGATCAGCTCCGTCAAGCATTCATTTGGGCCTCTCAGTTCCTTGCTGATCAGCACATCTTCAAATCACGCGACATCCCCTACCCCAAGCAAATTGTGCCGCTGGCTACTATCAAGGTTGTTTTGGGGCACGATGCTGATCTGCACAGCGTGAAACGACGCATCGCTCGCTGGTACTGGGCTGGCGTGTTCGGTGAGCTCTACGGCAGCGCAATCGAAACCCGCTTCGCCCGGGACCTTGAAATGGTTCCCGCATGGGTTAAGAACGATGATGCTCCTACGCCGCGTACGGTTGCGGACGCCAACTTCGTGGAATCCCGTCTGCATTCCATGCGTACCCGCAACTCTGCTGCGTACAAAGGAATAATGGCGCTCATCATGGCCAATGGTTCGAAGGACTGGATGGAAGACAAGACCTTCGGCGCTGACCAGTACAAGGACATGAACGTGGACATCCACCACATCTTCCCCCAAGCCTGGTGCGCCAAAAACGATATTGACGAAGAACGACGCGAATCCATCGTGAACAAAACGATGCTGAGTGCCCGGACCAATCGCGTCATCGGTGGCGTCGCCCCATCGTCCTACGTCACCAAGATCGAGAAGGCAGCACAGATCCAACCCGATGAGCTAGATTCTCTCCTCCTACCGCACTTCGTCGATCCACACGCACTGCGTAACGACGACTTCGACGACTTCTTCACCTCACGACGCGAAGCTCTCTGCGAAGCAGTTGAGCGCGCAATCGGCAAACCCGTCCAACGCGATATCTCCGCGGCCGGCGCCGCAGTCGAGGACTCCTCCCACTTCGAGGAAAGCGAGATCTAAGTGGAACCAATCACCGTACCGTTGCCAACGTGGGATGGTTTCCTTATCCCATCACTCAAAGTCTTAAGCGACGGCCAGATCCATAGGCGACGCGATGTAATAGATGGCGCCGCCGACCTTTTAGGTCTCACCGATGAACAGAAGCAATTGACTGTGAGCTCCGGTCAACAGACCTATGTTAACCGCGGCAACTGGGCAATCACGCACTTGAACAAGGCTGGTGCAGTAAGCTCGCCTCAACGCGCGCATTGGCAGATCACGGACGTTGGCCACGACATCATCAAAAGGTTTCCTGTTGAGGTATCCGACGCTGAATTCAAGGAATTCGTCGGCAACACTGATTACGCTGAGTTTGTACGTCGAACGCCCCAGGCGACCCCAGCGCTTCCCGATGCCGTAGTCGCGAGCAGCGAAACAAGCACTCTGACCCCAATTGAGATCGTGGAGCAGGGCCAGGCGGAAAACGAACGCATGGTGCGCGATGAGCTCCTACTGCGTCTTCGTCAAAGCGACCCAGCATTCTTCGAGCAAGCGGTCCTCGACCTGCTCATCGCAATGGGTTATGGCGGATCCTTGGGTAAAGCGACTAGGACGCAACTTTCTAACGACGGCGGAATTGACGGCGTCATCGACCAAGACGCTCTTGGCCTATCCCGGATTTACGTCCAAGCAAAACGTTACAGCGAAGGCCACTTGGTGAGCCGCCCTGAAGTCCAAGCGTTTGTCGGTGCCTTGCATGGCGCCCAAGCAAATCAAGGAGTCTTTCTCACAACATCGTCTTTCACCAAAGGCGCAACCGCATATGCGGACTCCGTGCAACTACGCGTCGTCCTCATCGACGGCGAATTGCTCACCCGCCTCATGATCCGCCACGGCGTTGGAACACAAGTGAAACGCATAGTGAAACTCGTTGAAGTCGACGAAGATTTCTTCGAATAGACGAAGTCGCCCAACTATTCGCGGGAACTTCGAACGATTATCCGAAACTTTTTGCGACCACGCTGCGAAGTCCGAGCGCTTTTGTCATTGCCGCGTGAAATAATCCATGCATCAAGCGATCCTAAGAAAGGTCACACATGACGGACGTCGCCCGCGAAGTTGCTGAGAACGCTCCAGCTGACAGCTCTGCTCAGCGCACGGAACTGCACAAAACAATCTGGAAGATCGCAAACGATCTCCGTGGTTCTGTCGATGGGTGGGATTTCAAGAGCTACGTGCTCAACATGCTCTTTTACCGTTTCGTCTCCGAAAACCTAACGGCGTACTTGAACGCGGAAGAAGACGGACTTGATTACGCCAACCTCTCTGACGAGGACGCTGAAATCGGGCGTGCAGGCGTGGTTGAAGACAAAGGGTTCTTCATCCCGCCGTCACAGCTATTTGAAAACGTCCAGAAACGCGCCCACGATGACCCCAATTTGAACGAGACCATCGAGAAAGTCTTCAAGGGGATCGAGTCTTCAGCAGTGGGCACAGAGTCTGAGGATGACTTCAAAGGGCTTTTTGATGACTTCCAGGTCAATTCCCCCAAGCTGGGTGCGACCGTAGCAGAGCGAAACAAGAAACTAGCTCAACTGCTTGACGCTGTTCATTCTCTTCCGCTGGGTAGTTTCGAGGACAACTCCATCGACCTGTTCGGTGATGCTTACGAGTTCCTTATGCAGATGTACGCATCCAAGGCAGGGAAGTCTGGTGGTGAGTACTTCACCCCACAAGAAGTCTCTGAGGTTCTCGCTCGTATTGCTACGTCCGGTAAGACCAAGGTCAAGCGCGTGTATGACCCGGCTGTAGGTTCTGGTTCTTTGCTTTTGAAGTTCGCCAAGATTCTTGGCAAAGACAATGTTGAGGGCTTCTACGGGCAAGAGATCAACATCGCCACGTACAACCTCGCGCGCATGAACATGTTCTTGCACAACATTGGGTTTGAGCATTTTGACATTCAGCGCGGGGACACACTCGTCAATCCGCTTCATGACGATGTAGAGCCGTTTGAAGCTATCGTTTCTAACCCGCCATATTCGATTAAGTGGGAAGGTAGCGACAACCCCGTACTTGTGAACGATGAGCGCTATTCACCCGCTGGTGTGCTCGCACCAAAATCCAAGGCTGACCTTGCCTTCACCATGCACATGCTGTCCTACCTCGCTGTGGACGGCACAGCAGCCATTGTTGAATTCCCCGGTGCGATGTATCGAGGTGGCGCAGAAAGGCAGATCCGCGAGTACATGATCAAGAACAACTTTGTGGAAGCTGTTATCCAGCTCCCTCCAGACCTGTTCTTTGGTACTGGAATCGCCACTTGCATCCTCGTCCTGAAGAAGTCTAAGAAAGATCAATCCATCCTTTTCATCGACGCTTCCAAGCACTTCAAGCGCGTGGGTAATAAGAACAAACTGTTCCCAGAGCACCAGGACACAATCGTCAAGCGTTATGAGGATCGTGAAGAAGTCCAGTATGAGACCGCGCTGATTTCTAACGACGATGTTCTCGCTAACGACTCCAACCTTTCGGTGAATTCGTACGTCGAGAAAGAAGACGTGCGCGAAATCGTGGATATTCAGGCGTTGAACGCAGAGCTACGGGAGATTGTCGCGCGCCAAGATACCTTGCGCGCTTCTATCGATGAGATCGTGGCTGACTTCGAAGGCGAGGTGGACGCTGATGAGTAGGATCGAACAACTCATTCAAGAACTGTGTCCTGACGGGGTAGAGCAGGCGTCTGTTAATGAAACCTTTACCCTCGTAAAAACACCTAAGGGTCTCCCAAGATCTTTTTATCAGGAAAAGGGCACTTTCCCTGTAGTCGATCAGGGCAAGGGCTTAATTGCCGCATACTCCGATCTTGAATCAGATGACGACCGAGTCTTGGATGATGAATTCATCCTTTTCGGAGATCACACGCGTGAGGTTAAGTGGATCGATTTCCCCTTTATAATCGGGGCTGATGGGGTTAAGCTGCTGCAACCCAAACGCGATATGATGGCAAAGTACGGTTTCTACGCGCTAGATAATCTTGAGATCAAGGATCTTGGCTACTCGCGCCATTGGAAGGTCGTTAAAGATCTCCAAATCCCGCTCCCACCCCTTGAGATCCAGCAGGAGATCGTGAGGATTCTCGATCAGTTCGTGGAGCTCGACCGGGAAATAGAACAAGAGATTATTGGGCGGGAGCGACAAAAGATTGCCACGAGTCATGCTTTATTCGAGCAGCTGAAAAATTTCCCTCACATCACTCTTAAAGATGCTGGGACATGGTTCGGCGGAGGAACTCCATCAAAAAAGAACGAGTCCTTCTGGCAAAACGGCACGATTGCGTGGGTTTCACCGAAAGACATGCACGACCACACGGTGACGCACACTATCGACTACATCACCAATGAAGCGGTAGAAGGTTCTTCAACCAAATTGGTTCCGGCTGGGTCCACCGCCTTGGTAGCGAGATCGAGCATCTTGGAGAAGAAGCTGCCGGTCGCGTACTTTCCTCAAGAAGTCGCCATGAATCAAGACCTGAAGGCTGTTTTTCCGAGTGATGAACTGAATGGGCGATACCTGTTTAACGCGCTTGAAGAGTACCGAGAAAGCATTCTTCTAAGAGCGCGTAACACGGGAGGATCAGCTGCATCATTGGACACCAAGCGCCTGATGGTTTTCGAAATCCCCCTGCCACCCCTGGTGGTTCAAGAAGAGATCGCGCTGAAGTTGGACACTCTTACTGAGTACATCGACAATCTCAAGCACGAGCTCGAGCTACGTCAGAAGCAGTACGAGTACTACCGCGATCAGCTGCTTGATTTCGACGTGAAGGGGTAACACACAATGGCACAGTTCAGTAATCCTTCTCGCTCATTCTCACCACGTCCTCAACACGACTACCTCGACCCGGTAGCTGTTACGGACACGTCCACTGTCATTGCCAACTATGAAGCAGACGGTAATAGCGCTACTGGCTATCAGTCTGAAGCGGCTCTAGAAGACGCTTTGATCAAGCAACTTCAGCGCCAAGCCTATGACTATGCAGATATTCGAGATGCGCAATCGATGCGCGATAACGTGCGCACTCAACTAGAGAAGCTGAATAACTACCAGTTTTCAGACACTGAGTGGGAAACGTTTTACAGGACTGAAATTGCCAACCCGTCTTCTGGAATCGTAGAGAAAACCCGCACGATCCAGACTGATCACGTCAAAAACCTCATCCGCGATGATGGAACGACTAAGAACATCGCGCTCATCGACAAGGACAACATTCACCGCAACTCGCTTCAGGTGATCAACCAGTACTCCACCAAGAAGAGCGAGAAGGGCAATGAGTCGAACCGTTACGACGTTTCGATCCTGGTAAATGGTCTTCCTCTGGTTCACCTAGAGCTGAAGCGCCGTGGTGTGGCGATCCGTCAAGCCTTCAACCAGATTGACCGTTATCAGCGTGATTCCTTCTGGGCGGACGAGGGGCTATTCCAGTACGTCCAGTTGTTCGTTATCTCCAACGGGACACAAACCAAGTACTACTCGAACACCACCCGCGATCTGCACATTAAGGATCAAACGAAGAAGTCTTCCCAGCAGTCGCGCAAGCGTAAGACTTCTAACTCGTTCGAGTTCACCTCCTGGTGGGCTGATGCCAAGAACAAGCCCATCACAGACCTCATGGCGTTTGCCACGACGTTCTTGTCCAAGCACACGCTCTTAGCTGTACTAACCCGTTACTGTGTTTTCACCGTCGATGAGTTGCTTCTGGTCATGCGCCCGTACCAGATTGCAGCAGCAGAAAGAATCCTCAACAGGATTGAGCGTTCCATCTCCTACAAGCAGCTAGGAAGTGTTAACGGGGGCGGGTACGTTTGGCACACGACCGGATCAGGTAAGACCCTGACCTCGTTCAAGACCGCGCAACTAGCCACAGAGAATGAGTCCGTCGAGAAGGTCATCTTTGTGGTTGACCGCAAGGATCTCGACTACCAGACGATCCGTGAGTACGACCGCTTTGAGAAGGGCGCTGCTAACTCAAACACGTCTACCAAGATTCTGTCCCAGCAGCTGTCCACAAAGAGCGAGCTTCTTGCAGAGATTGAGCAGCGCGAGCGTGAGGGTAAACCCACCGGCGATATTGACCTCACGCGCGCTGACTCAAAGATCGTGATCACGACCATCCAGAAGATGAGCCACTTCATCGCTGGAAACGACAAGCGCGAGATCTATAACCAGCACGTCGTGTTCATTTTCGATGAGTGTCACCGTTCCCAGTTCGGTTCGATGCACACGGCGATCAAGAAGAAGTTCAAGAAGGCGAACTTTTTTGGCTTTACCGGCACGCCCATTTTCGAGCAGAACAAGGTGGGTTCTAACCCGAACCTGCAAACGACCACGCAGGCGTTTGGTGACATGCTGCACTCGTACACAATCGTGGACGCGATCCGCGACAAGAACGTTTTGCCGTTCAAGGTGGAATACCACGAGCTATCTCCGGTTTCCCCAGACCCGAACTCACCGTTTGAGCTGACAGCAGCTGAATTGCTTGTGCCTGGACGTATCGAGGAAATCACCGGCTACACCTTGGAGCACTTTGACCAGAAGACCAAGCGTGATCTTGGGCAGTCCTACACCCATAAGGTTGTGACCAACGTCGAGCAGTCCGTGCGTAAACGTGGGGCGAAAGAAGCAACCAAGGCTGATCGTAAGGTCAAAGGTTTTAACGCGCTTTTTGCTACTGACTCGATCCAAGCAGCGCGCACTTACTATGACGAGTTCACCCGTCAGCAGGCAAGTCTTCCACTTGACCAGCGTTTGAAGGTGGCGACGATCTTTTCTGCACAGTCGAACGTGAACGATGCTGTAGACCTCATCGAGGATGAGGACTTTGATACCTCCAAGCTTTCCGGGGACAACCTGGACTTCTTGGCTCGCGCTGTGGGTGACTACAACGAGATGTTTGCCACCAACTATGACGCGCGCGATGCAGAGTCCTTTGAGAACTACTACAAGGATCTGTCCCAACGGATCAAAAATCGTGATATTGATCTGGTCATCGTGGTCAACATGCTCTTGACCGGGTTCGACGCGACCACGCTGAACACGCTGTTTGTGGATAAGAACCTACGCATGCACGGGCTGATTCAAGCGTTCTCTCGCACAAACAGAATCCTCAACTCCGTGAAGACCTACGGCAACATCGTCTCTTTCCGCGACCTGGACAAGAACACCAACGAAGCGTTGGAGCTGTTTGGTAACGCTGACAATGCTGCACAGGTTGCAATTCTTGCGCCTTTCAAGGACTTCTACCGCGACTACTCACGCAAGGTCGAGGATTTGAAGGACTTCTACCCATCAGGTCAAGTGATTGCGTCTGAGAGCGGACAGAAGGCGTTTGTGAAGCTCTACGGCGAGGTTCTCAAGCTCGAAAACGTACTTACCTCATTTGATGAGTTCGCAGGACAGGAATTGCTTAGCGAGCGCGAGTCTCAAGACTACAAATCCATGTACTTGGACTTGCATGATGAGTTCAAGGCGCAACGCATCGCTGACATGCCTTTTGATGAAACTGGCGACGATGAAGCAGACGAGCAGCTCGTTTTCGAACTAGAGCTGATCAAACAGGTTGAGATCAACGTCGATTACATCGTCATGCTCATCGATGAATACCGCAAGCAGCACGGCACAGGCGATACAGAAGGTGCGCAACAAACACGCGAAACGATTGAACGCAGCGTGGATGCATCCCCGAGCTTGCGCGACAAGCGTGACCTGATTGAAGAATTCATGGACACTGTAGGCGAAGGTGATCACGCGCTCGAGACTTCAGACATGTCTACGGATCAGCGATGGGTTCAATTCATAGCGGTGCGCCGTGATGAGGAGTTAAAGAACCTGATCGAGACCGAGCGCTTGAAGCCTGAAGCAACTTATACTTTCGTCGAGAGGGCTCTAGAGTCCGGCGTAGTTCCCACTTCTGGAACAGCTCTGACCAAGCTCCTACCGAAAACATCGCGATTTGGAAAGCAGGCAAACCACGACGAGGTGCGTGCCCGCGTGAGCGACAAGCTATCCGCCTTCGTTGAGCGATTCAGCCTCGTCATATAGAGCCTTCAAAAGTTCGAGGACATCGAGCGAACGCCACGCGCGCGTAGATTTTGTTAGCTGGGCACCGACCAGAATTCCGCACTGCTCCAATCGGTGGAGCGCGTCTTCGACTTCGGTTTGCGGAATCCCTAGATCAGTTGAGAGGGTTTCGGCGGTAGCCACTGGTTTCCGGATGAATTGGTCCTGAGCCTGCAGATCTATGGGCGCGGTCTGGATGCGGAGAAGTTCGCGCCATCGCGCCTGAATCACGGTGAGGCTTTGAGTTAAGCGCTCCCCTGCCTGGATGTCGATTCGGGGTAGTTGGTACCGCGAGTCCGCGTAGTTGGTACCGGTGTTCCACGTACTCGGTACTGCAAGGGGTTTTCTTTCATAGTTGATGTTGGCGACACCACAATCCGGTGGTGTCGCGTCAACATCTACTTGGAAGGAGCCGGTCCTTGTGGCCAACTTCAAACAGATCATCGCGATGTGCCTTGACGGTGCAAGCTATGCGCAGATCACACACGCATTGGGATGTTCACGGCGAGAAGTATCCCGCGCAAAGAAAGTCATCGCTGATGAGGCACTAACGCCAGAGCGTTTCCGCCAACTCCCACCGGGATGGTTCGATGAACGATTCAGCGACGGCCGGAGTAAGCGGACGATGTCCTACGACCAGCCTGATTTTCAAGCCCTTGCACGCAAGCTCCAAAGCAAAAAGCACGTGACCAGGCATAAGCTGTGGATGGACTACTTGTCGCAGCCGTGTCCGACGGACAAGACAAAGTACCAGTACTCCCAGTTTTGCAGTGGGCTCAATGAATTTCTCCGTGCTCATGATCTTGTCGAAGTCGTCACCCATGAGCCGGGGCAAGAGCTTTACGTCGACTGGGCTGGCGACAAAGTGCCGGTGGTGGATCAGGCCAGTGGTGATACCGCATTCAAGGCGTCACTGTTTATCGCGGTATGCCCGTACTCAGGACTGATGTACGTCACTGCTGCTGCGAATGAGAAGATGCCGGCTTGGATTGAGTGCCACGTCAAAGCGTTGAACTATCTTGGCAAATTACCGGCGGTCATCGTGCCGGATAATGCCTCTACGGCGACCTACCGGCCGAGGAAGCATTCAGGCTACCGGATGGTCACTGACCGCTACGCAGCGTTTGCCGACTATTACGGGGTCACGATTGTGCCGACAAGACCTGGCAGGCCACGCGACAAAGCGGCAGTAGAACGTGCTGTGAAAATCGCCTACGCCAAAATACTCGGGTATTTCAGCGACGAGGTCTTCTACAATCTCGATGAACTCAATGAGGCAATCGCTGACCGGCTTGCCGATATCAACAGCGCAATGACACGGGCTGATGGCACAACACGGCGCATGCGCTTTGAGCAAGAAGAAGCATCAGTGATGCGCGATCTGCCGCCGACACCGTTTACGGAAGTGTCATACAAGCGGCTCAAAGTCGACCGTAATTGGCACATCACCTGTGACTACCAGTACTACTCTGTGCCATTTCAGCTGGTAGGAGAGGCAGTGACGGTCAGGCTCACCCCGCAACTGGTGAGCATCTTCAACGGCGATCAACTAGTTGCTGAACACACACGCCTTCACGGATTCAAATACCGGTACTCCACTGATCCCAACCATGGGCCAAGCAGCGATGACGAAGGCCACAAGGCGCTCACCCGCGACGAACTCTTGGCTTGGGCCTCGTCGTTCGGTTCTGCAACGCACACAGTCATAGCGATGATCCTCGATCGTAATAGTGCCGCCGTCCCCCGCGGACTTCTCCAAGCTCGCAACGTGCTGGCCAACCTGGGCAAAAAGCACAGCAAAACCACCCTCGAGCCGGCGTGCCAGCAGGTCTTAGAAAAGAAGCTGGCTCCAACTATGGCTGTGATCAAGCGCATCCAGACTGACATTGCGCACGCTCAGCAGCACCCTGCTGCACCAGGGCGAAGGACACAGCCCGCGACGAAGAACCAACAACGCCCAGGCGCCCCGCTTACCAGCGACGCAGCTGACGCCGTCTTCATCCGGCCTGCTGACCACTACGAAAACTAGAAGGAGCGTGAACCATGAGCAACATCAATGACGAAACAGTACGGGCAAAAATGCGAAAGCTTCGCGTATCGACCTTCGCTGATGTCTTCTACGAGATTGTCAACGACGAGGCCTACGCGGATGCGCTACCAGAGGACATCTTCCTCGCAGCAGTCGAAGAGGCCTACACACAGCGGCAACAACGCAACATCGCCAAAGCCATCACCCAGGCACAATTCCGATACCCGGACGCGAGCCTTGCTGAAGTCACCCGAGCAGAACAACGCGGCATCAACATGCGCCAACTGAAACGAATCGCGGCGACCAACTGGCGGGAAAATCCGACCAACATTCACATCCTCGCGCCGACCGGAACAGGGAAAACATACATAGTCTGCGCCATCGGCGTCGCCGCATGTCAAGCCGGATACTCCGTGGCCTACTACCGGCTAGACCAACTCGTAGACATGTTGGCGGTCTTCTCACCGACTGACCAGAACTACCTCGATAAGATGCGGAAACTGATCAATGTCGATGTCCTTATCATCGACGATTTTATGACCATGAGCATCAACCAGCGCGGGCAAGAAGACCTGAGCAAGATCATATTCGACCGCGACGGTCGGCTCCCAACACTGATCTCCTCCCAATCGGCCGCCGCCTACTGGGTCGAAGCCCTCCCCGACAGAGTCGGAGCCGATTCACTCGTTAGCCGCCTCAACAACGGCCACCGAATCCGCATCGGAGACTTCGACATGCGCAAGGCCACCACCCCAATAGAACCGGACGAATAAAGCAAACAGCCGGGCCGACTCCGTCGGCCCGGCCCCCGGTACCAACTACCCGGAACCCGGCAGTACCGGGTCTCCGGAACACCGGTACCAAAAACCCGCATCTGACAGCCTGGATAGCATCCTCTACCGCATCGGCGAACAATTCAATTATCGGAATGATGTCCCCCTCGGCGTAGCTGTCGAGTGCTCCGAAGTACTCATCCTGGTTGTGAACAAGGGCAATTGAGATAGGCGCAACAAGCGATCTCGTTACACCGCGCTGATTAATAACTATGTGAACTAGGGTTCGCCCAGTACGGCCGTTACCGTCCGCGAACGGGTGGATCTTCTCAAATTGGGCGTGGGCGATAGCCGCATGAGGTAGCGGCGGTATGTCGGTGCGTCGCAGAAAAGCCAGGAAATCGCAGATAAGCGCAGCAACGTGGCGCGGGTGCGGGGCGACGTAGTCAGCTTCAACCGGGTACGAATCCGACCCACCGATCCACACTGGATCCTCCCGCAACTTACCGGCGACTGCAGACGCGCTGCCTTCCATCAATATGCGATGTAGGTATCGAAGGTCGTCGTGCCTGAAATCTACTTTCACAGTGCCACGGATCGCGCTGTCAATCTGCCTTTGGTGGGCAGCAACCAATCCTGCGTTACCGAAATAGGTGCCAGTTAGTTCAGACTCGAACACTTTACGGGGTGAAGCGACAATTCCCTCAATACGACTCGATGCAATGGCTTCCACATAGGAAAGCAGGCGATGGTGTTTCTTGCGTGCGAGCCTGTCGTCGAAAAGCGCGAGCTTCTCCGTAACCTCATTAATGCGGTTGTGCAGCTCGCGCGGCAGATCAACATGACAGTGCGCTATGTGAGGAACTAGAGCACTGTCGTAAGTAACTGGGGCCTTTGATCGGGCTCGATTCGACATCTGTCCCGCGGTAAACCACGGGAGGGTCTCATACCCGATCTTCGGCCACGTCATGGTTTAAGGATACGAATTGATCCAATATCGGGTTAGTGCTTTAGCAGCTCCGATGGATCGATCGCCGGGATGCCTCCGAAGCGACCCTGGATGTAATTCGTTCGTAAATCCGTGCTCTTTCGTGTGTCACGGTAATCCGAGAGCACGGTAGCTTGAGTTTCTCCCCGACGGTCCTTTTCTACAACCCAGATCTCATCTCTGCGAAGGATTGAGGTGTCCATAAGCAGTAAGTCGTGCGTGGTGAAGATCAACTGTGAGCGACTGTTTGGTCCAGATTTTTCAAGGAAACTTCGAATCAGGCTCTTGGAGAGTGCGGTATGAAAGCTTCGGTCGAGCTCGTCGATCATAAGAATGCGGTCAGATCCTTCCGAAGTCAGCACACTAAACAGGCTCAGGAGACGAACCGCGGCGTGCGTTCCGTCAGATTCCTCGGACCATTTCAGGGATCGGCTCCCGTCAAGGGCGCCTTCGTGCTCAAGGCTTATCCGTTCAAAAACGACCCTGCCATTATCGTTCGAAAGCAAAAAGCGCCCATTAGGGGTTTCAACCTCGTGGGGAGAGCCGTTTATTGCGAGTTCCTTCACAAATTGTTGCTGCTCCCCTATCCCGACGCCGAGAGCGCTTGGCTCAACCTCTTCGCGATGGATACCCGATATACCAGCATCGATTTTAGTTATTCCGCTCATCCAGCCTTTGGCAACGATGCCACTGGCCGCGGTGTCCACAGCACCCGCGGGCACAACCAACACCGATTCAAAGAAGTCACGTACTGTCCAGAACGGGTTCAAGAGCTCTGACTCTGCATCCACGCCAAAGTTGATTTCACCGACATACGAGACGAGCGGCACTTTCGCCGGCACAGATTCCAGCAGCGTCTTGATCTTCACCGCAGTCGGGGTCTCTTCCACCAACGTTTGGAACGTTAACCCGTCGCTACTACGGGTGAAAATTTCTTGCTCTGTTTTCGACAGGATTTTTGTCAAGTATTCTTCCACGACCCCCTCGCTGTCATAGCAAAGAATGTATTCATAGATCACGCCATCGCGTTCGTAGAGAACCTCAAAACTCGTAGGTTCAGAGCGTGCATTGTCATCGAAGGCGAAAGGGTCGTAGGGCATTGCATCCGTGGAACGCGGAGGATGTTTGATGAGCTTCTGAAATACCCGCATCGCCGCGACGATGTTGGATTTACCAGCAGCATTTGGCCCAAATATCGCTGCTACCGGATTCACTGCTTTCTTGTACCGCTTCGAAAGAACCGGAATTCGCTCCTTATGGTTCTGCTCACGGGTAGCCACCAAGTTGATCGACGTTGGTTCATAAATCGAGCGGTAATTTACAACGGTGAAATCCAAGAGCATGGCTCTAATTTTAAATCGATTCCACTTAGAAGCAAGATCTTTGCGCCTTTCGGGAATCAAAACGCAAGGCGATCGTCGATAAGCACCGTGCTTTTTAACTTGAGCTTGCGCTTAATAATTAACGTGGTCATGCCGGTTGTCCTTGCGCCCTCGCTCGACTGGGGCAATGAAGTTCTCGGGGTTGTGGGGATCGTAGAAGACTTCCACTTCCTCCCCCATCCTGTCGTGGATTTTCCTTGAATACCGTGGCTCACCGCGGATGATCCGGCCGTCGTGGGTGCGGAATTCGATGGTCTCGTCGAAGTTTTGCTCGGTGTTGTATCCCCCTTCTCCGGGTACAATGTTGACGCGAACATGCACGACTTTTCCAGAAGTCCTAATCCCCCGCTTTTTCAGCCCTGCGCTGCCGCGACGGCGGTAAATGCGCTTACCAATGTCATAGGCGATGCAGACGACCAAAGTAGCAATCGCAAGGACTTTGATGATGAGCCAGATCGTTTCCCACATTGCTTCTACCTCGTCATTGTGATCATGCGGCTTACGGGGCGACGAAGTTCTCTGGGTTTGCGGGATCGTAGTAGACCGTAACGTGCTGGTTCAGGCGGGGGTTCTTGGTTTCCTGGGCGGCGCGGCCGCGGATGGTGCGGCCGTCGGCTGTGGTGAACTCAATGACCTCATACGAGACCTTCAGATAGATCGGGGCCTCACCGTTGGACGCAGTCTTGGTGTCTTTCTCCACGTCAACGACTGTCCCTTGAGCTTGCTCACCGTTGCTTTGAAGCTGCGTCACCTCACGCTTCTTAGTAAAGCGTGTTAGCGCGACCATCGCTATAACACCGACGACAACGATGGCAAAGACAATGATCAATGTTGGATTCATGCCCCCAGTGTTGTGGTGTTCCGCGCGAGTTTCAAGGATGGAGGGCGTTGTTATTGCGTCCGTTTGTGGCGTTGCGCAGCGCGTGCGCGGCGATCATCCACGATGCCTGTGGAGCCATCCGTGCGGCGGATTGCCTGGTGCGCGGCGTTGGTTTGCACTTCCGCGACGGGGTTGAAATCGGAGTTCTCGCGGCGTAGCTGTTCAGCGCGAAGCTGCTCAGGGCTGCGGGTGATCCATGCAGACATGAGTACGGGAACGGCGATGATGACTGTCGCGATGGCGAGGTAGAACCCGTAGTTGGTGGTGATGCCCTGTTGGGCCGCCTCGCCCGTCTGTCGCAGCCATAGGCCAAGCAGTGCGCTCACCAGGGTGACGCTTCCTACCGCCCACGCGAGCAATGAGAAGATGCTTCGCTTGGTTGCCACGAGCAGACCGCTGAATACCGGCAGGCACAGGAACGAAAGGATCGCGAAAATGCGTTCCGTGATCGCGGTGCGGATCTCCGGCGCTTCGGTGAAGAAGAGGACCTGCCAGCCCTTGGCGTCCCCCACCCACGGCATAGCGATTGATGTGAGGTATACACCAATTGCCACTAGAAGCAGTGCTTGCCTGGTTTTCCCCAGGTCAATCGTTTTTGCCGCTTCTTTTTCAATGTCCGCGGGTGTTGCATCGTGATTGCTGTTGCCCATGGGTGCAAGAGTACGTCACGTTCCCGCCAGACTCATAGAAACTTAGACCCGTGCGCTTGTTACTAGCCACACGAACCGCAGCCCGAGGCCGCGGCTGCGGGTGCAGGTGCGGGCGCTCCGATCGTCGGTAAGCCAAGGCCCACGCCGACCGGTGCCGTGGTGGGAACCTGGCCGGCTTCGGAGTTGTCGCCCGCTTTCGTGCGGCGGTGGCTGAGCACGCCGGAGTCGGCGATGAGGAAGTACGGCTTGGCATCGGTGATGTCTACTTCGACGATGTCGCCGGGGCGGATGGATTGGTCGATGGTGCCGGTTGGGGTGAAGTGCACCAAGCGGCCATCACGGGCGCGGCCGGACATACGGTCCTGGTTCTTGTTTTTCTTGGTCGGTGGCTCCTGGACCAGCAGCTCCTGGCGGGTGCCGATGAGCTTCTGGTTCTCCTCCCCCGCGATGCGGTCTTGAAGCGCCACGAGGCGCTCGAAGCGCTCTTGGACGACTTCCTTGGGGATCTGGTCGTCCATAATCGCGGCGGGCGTACCCGGACGCGGCGAGTACTGGAACGTGTACGCGGAGGTAAACCGGGCCTTCTCCACGACGTCGAGGGTCGCCTGGAAATCTTCTTCCGTCTCCCCCGGGAAGCCGACGATGATGTCAGTGGTGATAGACGCGTGCGGGATCTTCTCGCGGACCTCGTCCAAGATCTTGAGGAACTTCTTCGAACGGTAGGACCGGCGCATGTCTTTGAGCACCTTGTCCGAACCCGACTGCAGCGGCATGTGCAATTGCGGGCACACGACCGGGGTCTCCGCCATGGCGTCAATCACGTCTGAAGTGAACTCCGCAGGGTGGGGCGAGGTGAAGCGGAGGCGCTCCAAGCCCTCAATCTCCCCGCACGCACGCAGCAGGTTAGAAAACGCGCTGCGATCGCGCTCCAGCTCTGGGTCCACAAAGTTCACGCCGTATGCGTTGACGTTCTGTCCAAGCAGCGTTACTTCGCTCACGCCCTGATCGACGAGGGCCTTCACTTCGGCGAGGATGTCACCCGGGCGGCGGTCCTGCTCTTTTCCGCGTAACGACGGCACGATACAGAACGTGCACGTGTTGTTGCAGCCAACTGAAACACTTACCCAGCCGGCGTAGGACGATTCCCGCTTCGCGGGAAGGACCGACGGGAAAACCTCAAGCGACTCGACAACCTCAACTTGGGCTTCCTCGCTGACGCGTGCGCGGTCCAACAACGCCGGTAGCGCCGACATGTTGTGGGTACCGAAGACGGCGTCGACCCACGGCGCCTTCTCAATGACGACGTCTCGGTCTTTCTGCGCAAGGCACCCACCAACAGCAATTTGCATACCTGGGTGGTGCTTCTTCGCTTCTTTGAGGTGACCGAGCGTTCCGTAGAGACGCTGGTCCGCGTTCTCACGTACCGCGCAGGTATTGAAGACGATGAGGTCCGCTTCCTCGTTCTGCGGGGCCGCAACGTAGCCCGCGTCCTCCAACAGACCCGACAACCTCTCCGAGTCGTGCACGTTCATTTGGCAGCCGTACGTGCGCACCTCATACGTGCGTGGGCTACCATCAGCGGGTCTCGCCGTTATCGGGTGCATGTCTGCCAAAGTCACGGCAAAGACCTTAGTCGTTCGACGTGAAAGCTAAAAACGAAACATGGCAGCCGCAGTAGTTCTCATGCGGCCGTTAGAGAGTTAATCGCTTGACGCATAAATTCTGAACAACTCATCCGTTTTTCAGCTGCGACTCTGTCTAGGGAAGCCAATTCCTCAGGAGTCAAGCGGACGGTCACCACTTAAGAGGCCTCAGCACCACGGCCCGGACGTCCGCGCCACCATCGCGTGGATCGCAGTTGGTCTGCTCATGCTCGCCTTCGATAGGTCCAAGCGTCCCAGTCCTCCGCAAAGTAGCTCTCAGCAAAAACCTGTAGATCCGTTTGAAGAATCGACCGAATCAGCCCTCCGCGAACTGCGGAAACGCTAAGGCGAAATCAAACGGATCTACAGTCTTTTTCAGCACGGGAACATGAAACTAATAGATATTCGATATATCCATGCGTTCATGAAGGACACGAACGACACTCAAACCCTGCTCGGCCTCTAGGTAGTACAGCACATGTTTCTCTACTCGAAACGACCTCAACCCCTCTGCAATCTCCGGTCGTAATCGCCCAATTTCAGGATTCTTCGCAATGACTACGCAAGCAGAATGAAGATTATTCAAATACTTTCTAGCCTGCGATGTGCCCCAGTGTTGCTCCGTATACTCCCAAATGTTATTCAAATCCTTCTTGGCACGCGGGGTGAAGTTATACACGAGATTCCATCTTCGATTCTAGGAATTCTTCGATATCGAATGGCTCTGCAGGTCCACTGTCTACGCCTTCTTGGACCGCCCGACGAAGGTTTTCAAGCTTCTTCTCACGGTCCTCAAGCATTCGCAGCCCGGCCCGCATTACTTCACTAGCCGTTGCGTACCGCCCACTTTCGACTTGATCAGCTATGAAGCCATCAAAATGATCCCCAAGTACAACTGAAGTGTTCTTCGCCATATTCACCATAATACCATTATCTGGTAATAACAGACTCGCGATGGAATGCCTCTGGGAAACTACTTAGCCGGAGACTGCTGCGATGCGGTCGTCGAGGGCCTCGCGGGCTATGCGCAGCGACATTCCGCTGGGAAAACCGCGACGGGCGAGGACACCGACGATGCGGCGGAGGTACTTGTCGTACTCAGCGCGATCCGCGGGAGGGTTCTTCACCTCCCGGGCCTTTTTATGTGCGAAGGTGCGCGCCGTTTCTTCCTCGTCTTCCTCGGTGAGCTGGCTCAGCGCTTCGTGTCGAATCTCGGACGCAACACCCTTCGCTTTGAGCTCCTGGTCAAGAGCGCGGGAGGACTTACCCTTGCTCGCACTTCGCTGGCGGACCCATTCGTTGGCGAAGACGGCGTCGTTAATCAGGCCGTTGGCCTGCAGCGAATCGAGAACGCTGTCGATCAAGTCCTCAACTGCGGGATCAACTGCGGGATCAACTTCGCGGGGATTGCCGGAGAGACCGAGGTTGTGCCCGTGTGCTTTGTCCCCGTGCGTTTGGGGGCTTCCGGTTGGCGTGCCGTGGGCTTGGGTCCTGCCGGGGTGGGCGCCGTGCGGTTGGTTCTTCCGCAAGAGGCGCTGTTTCAGTTCCGCACGGGAGCGGCCGCGTTGGTCAAGCAAACGGAGGGCCTGCTCACGGATTTTCGTTTCGGCTTTGTCCCGCTCTTCGTCGATAAGCGGGGAGTGCCCTTCAGCGAATTCCTCAAGGGCCGCCTTGAGGCGCGCGAGCTTTTCAGGGTCAGGCTGCGCGCCAGTTCTAGGGTGAGTGCTCACGGTTAGCTGTGGTTAGCTCTCCGCGCCAGCGGGTGCGACATCTTCATCATCAAAGTCCACGTTAGGGACCATGTCGATCGATTCATCACTGAGCTCATCGTTGCCAGCGAACTCCCCCACCCCGAGCTTCTCAAAGATCTTCCGCTCCAGCTCATTGGCCAGATCCGGGTTCTGCTTGAGGAACATGCGGGCCTTCTCCTTGCCCTGGCCGAGCTGCTCGCCTTCGTAGGTGAACCAGGAACCGGACTTCTTCACAATGCCGTTGTCCACACCCATGTCGATGATGGAGGACTCGCGCGAGATTCCCTCGCCGTACATGATGTCGAACTCTGCGATCTTGAACGGCGGGGAAACCTTATTCTTCACGACCTTGAGGCGGGTACGGTTACCGATGGAGTCCTGGCCATCCTTGAGCGTCTGAATACGACGCACGTCACAGCGGACCGAGGAGTAGAACTTCAGCGCTTTACCACCGGTAGTGGTCTCCGGGGAGCCGAACATGACACCGATCTTCTCACGCAGCTGGTTGATGAAGATCGCGGTGGTGCCGGAGTTATACAGCGCACCGGTCATCTTGCGCAGCGCCTGGGACATGAGGCGGGCCTGGAGACCCACGTGACTATCACCCATGTCGCCCTCAATTTCCGCCTTCGGCGTAAGCGCCGCAACCGAGTCAATGACGATGATGTCGATCGCGCCGGAACGAACAAGCATGTCCGCAATTTCAAGCGCCTGCTCACCGGTATCCGGCTGGGAAACGAGAAGGTTATCCGTATCCACGCCAAGCTTCTTTGCGTAATCCGGGTCGAGCGCGTGCTCCGCGTCAATGAACGCGGCAATGCCGCCATCCTTCTGCGCCTGGGCAATCGCGTGAAGGGCCACCGTGGTCTTACCGGAGGACTCCGGCCCGTAAATCTCCACGATGCGACCACGCGGCCAGCCACCGATGCCGAGCGCCACATCAATCGCCGTATTGCCGGAAGAGATGGACCTAATCGGCGGGCGGTTTTCCTCCCCCAAGCGCATGATCGCGCCCTTGCCAAAGTCCTTCTCAATCATCGCCATTGCCGCATCAAGAGCATTCTGGCGATCATTCGTTGCCGATGCAGCGGTCTTCTTCTTTGCAGCCATAGTTAGTTCCTGTCTGGGTCGAGTTCTCTTAGTTGCTTTGTGGTGTTTTATGTTCTTCTCAGTGAGGTTCGGCGTGATGTGCCCTACTCTTTAGACTCCACAAAAGGGCTCCAGGTTCCATCACGGCCTCAACTTTTTCGATGTGTACGTTACTCCCGCGCGCCGACAACCCGAACACTGACACGCACTAATGTTCGATTTATCAAACGTGGCAAGCAAATAACCTGGTTACGGCAGAGACCTATTTGCCGGGACGATCCACACCGAAACGGCGTTCACTAGGCACTTCAAAATCCTCACAAAGCTGCTCCCACACAAACCTCGGATCGACTCCATTTTCGATGAGTTCCTTGGCAGTCTTACCCTGCCCCGCAAAAACGTGCGAGGACACAATCCATTCCCCTTTTGCATCCCCAAATTCATCAAAAACCAATTGCTGAAACTCCGTCAGGCGCATGCGCTCCACTGTAGCGGGGCGATGCCGACGGACGGAGGGTGGTTGGATGCACGTTCCAAAACAGTGCTTTTGAACGGTGTTCTTGAACGGTGTTCAAGGATGGTGGGTTACAGTAAGCCCATGAAAAACAACTCAACTGCATTGGATCTCGCCTACATTGCCGTTTTTGCCGCGCTGATCTGCGTCCTGGGCTTCTTTGCGATCCCTACCGGAACAGGAGTTCCGCTGGTGCTGCAAAACGCCGCGATCATCCTAGCCGGCCTGGTGCTGGGTGCGCGGCGCGGTACGTTGGCGACTGCGCTTTTCCTGCTCGTCGGCCTGGCTCTGCCAGTGCTGGCTGGCGGCCGTACCGTCATTACTGCGCTGTCCGGTCCGACCGTGGGTTACCTGGTGGGCTACCTGATTTCTGCGGCAGTGGCAGGTCTGATTGCCTACCGCGCACCGCTGAACAAAACCGGTGAAGCACTCAGCTGGCTGGGCCTGGCGGGCTTCGCAGCACTTGCCCTGCAGTACCTGTGTGGCATAGCTGGCCTCATGGTTCGCGCCGGCATGGATGTAGGCACTGCATTTGCCGCACAAACGCCGTTCCTTCTGCCGGACACGATCAAGACCGCCGCGGCGATCGCCATCGCTTTCGCCGTTCACCGCGCCTTGCCGCAGGTTCGCTCCAGTGCCAACAATCACGTTTAAAAGGGCCGGAGTTACCTACTCCGCCCCCGGGACCGCGCCGCAGACGATCCTCCTGCCGATCACGCTGGAAATTTCCGAACAACGCGTGGGGATCATCGGCGCCAACGGCTCCGGAAAATCTACTCTGGTGCGGCTGATCAACGGTCTGATCACGCCGACAACAGGCGAGGTTTTTTACGACGACATGGCGTTAGCGGATAACGCCAAAGAGGTTCGGCGCCAAGTTGGGTTCATCTTCTCCGATGCTGAAGCGCAAATAGTCATGCCGCGCGTGCGGGATGACATTGCGTTTTCATTGCGCCGATTCAAACTCCCTCGGCGGGCGGTCAATGCCCGGGTTGATGAAGCAATGGCCAGGTTTGGTCTTAAAGACAAGGCCGAGCAATCGCCCCACACTCTTTCTGGCGGGGAGAAACAAATGCTGGCGTTGGCCGCAGTGCTGGTCATTGAGCCACGCACCATCATCGCTGACGAACCCACCACCCTGTTGGACCTGCGCAACCGGCGCCACATTATCCGGGAGCTGACCAACTTGGACCAGCAAGTCATCGTGGTCACCCACGACCTTGACATGCTGGACGGTTTCGACCGGGTGCTCTGCGTGGATTCCGGGCGCATCGCCTTCGACGGCGCACCCCATGACGCCGTGGCGTTCTACACCGACCTCATGGATGCATGACGGACGTGGACCAATGATGCGTGAGATCCCACTGGGCGTGTACGTTCCCGGGCATTCGGTGATTCACCGCGCTGCGCCCGGATGGAAGTTTATTGGTCTCGTGGTCTTCATCGCGGTGGTGTCTTTTGCATCGTCCGCGCCGCTCCACGGGCTAAGCGCAATAGGCGTTCTTTTTCTTGCCTACGCTGTTGCCGGTATTCCGATTGCAACCGCGGCCAAGCAAGTTGGTCCGCTGCTGCCGTTCTTGGCGTTTTTAGGGCTGTTCCTGTGGTGGCAATCCGGGTGGATCGTAGCGCTAACCATGTTCTTCAAGCTGCTCGCCTGCGTAATGGCCGCAACACTACTGACTCTCACCACAACGGTCGAGGCACTGCTGCAGTCAATCGAACACGGGCTGCAGCCGTTGAACCGCATAGGCGTCCCCGTTGATCTGATCAGCCTCGCCATAGCACTGACCATCCGGCTCATCCCCCTGATGATCGCCACCGTCGAGGAATCGCTCCACGCCCGCACGGCACGGGGAGCCGGATTCTCCCTTGCCGCATTCGGGGTCCCAGTGGTGATCCGCAGCCTCCGCCGCGCGGAGATGACGGGCGAAGCTCTTCTCGCGCGCGGGGCTGTTGACTAGTTCTCGCCGCGGAGCTCACGCATACGCTGCGCGACTGCGTCATCAGCAACGCTGCCAGCGGAGCCAGACTCGATCGCCGGCTTGGAACCGGACTCCAGTGCGCCACCGTTCATCTCAGCGCGCAGCTGCTCCAAGCGGGAGTGGCCGGCCATCTGGATGCTCGCCTGCTCCACCTCAGCCATGCGGCCCTGGACGGAGTTCTGCGCCAGCTCAGCCTGTCCAAGGGCGTTAGCGTAGCGGCGCTCAATCTTCTCACGCACCTGATCCAGGTTCGGCTGCGAGCCGCCAGCGATGGAGTTCATGGACTGCAGGGACTCCGAAACCTTCTCCTGCATCTTGGCTTGCTCGAGCTGGGACAGCAGCTTGGAACGCTCAGCGACCTGCTGCTGGAGACGCATGGAGTTGCGCTCCACAGCCTGCTTTGCCTGCTGCGCCTGCTGCAACGCCTGGTCGTGGAGCTTCTTCGTATCCTCCACGCCCTGCTCTGCGGTAACCAGCTGCGCCGCGAAAGCCTCCGCCGCGTTCTCGTACTCAGTCGCACGCTGGGTGTCGCCCTCAGCGCGAGCCTTGTCTGCCAGCTGAAGAGCCTGCTTGGTGTTCGCCTGCAGCTTCTCCACGTCACCCAGGCGGCGGTTGAGCTGCATTTCCAGCTGACGCTGGTTACCGATGACTGCCGCAGCCTGCTGGCTGAGCTCTTGGTGCTGACGCTGAGCCTCTCCAATTGCCTGCTCAATCTGGATCTTCGGATCCGCGTTCTCCTCGATCTTGTTATCGAAGAGAGCCATCAAGTAGTTCCAGAACTTTGAAAATGGATTAGCCATTGTGGTGGTCCAGCCTTTCTGCGCGCACCAGTAAGTGCAGATCTTTGTGCAAAAGTTTTAACGCCTACATGGTAGCCGAGCACGCGACAACTCGTCGGCTACTCAACCTCTAGACCTCAGCAGCAGCGGGCGGAGTATTGACCAACTCATCCGCCATCGCAGCAAGCGACATGTTGGCCGAGGCCTCCATCAACACATCCGACACCGTGGTGTCTAGTGCCGCGCACAGACTCGCCAGCAGTTCGGAGGAGACTTCTTTACGGCCACGCTCAAGCTCGGAAATATAACCCGGCGAAACTCGCGCTTGGGCAGCAAGTGCTCGAAGAGACACACCCTTGTCTGCCCGGAACGCACGCAGCGACATCCCCAGTGCCTCACGCAGCAGTGGCTCACGGAGTTGAACAGCACTAGATTTCACCCCACCAGCAACCTCAAGTTGGGTTTGCTCGGGGGCGCGCGTTGGTTTGAGCGTTGTTGTAGTCACCATCAAGCAGTATAACGACACAGACGACAGAAATGTTCCGCGGGGCTAACCGATCTCACGCAACACGGCAGAAAGCGCCGCGTTGACCGACTGTTCACGGATGAACTGGCGGTCGCCGATGAGGACGCGTAGCGGCGGGCGACCGTCGATAAGCGTGAAGCGCGTGCTGCGAGTATCCGCGACTTCCGCTGCCACCGTCGCGGCTGTGCGCGTGGGGCCGGACACCGCGACGTGAACCTCCCCGACCGGGTGGTCGTCTTGCGGATCGGGTCCCGCGACGCCCGTGAGCGCCACACCCCACGTCGCGCCGCAACGCTCACGCGCACCGCGGGCCATCTGCAAAGCGACAGGTGCGCTGACGGGGCCGAAGCGATCTAAGACATCCGCGTCGACGCCAGCAAGCGTGGCCTTGAGATCCGTCGCGTACGTGATGAGGCCGCCGCGAAGAATCGCTGAAGCGCCGGGGACTGACGCGACCGTCGCTGCGAGCAAGCCAGCTGTGAGCGACTCGCAACACGCCAACGTCTCACCGCGCGCGGTGAGAGTCTTAACCACCTCGCGTGCGAGGGCCTCGTTGGTTCTAGACGCTTGCTGCATCGCGGTTGGCCTTCGCGCCGTCGACCAAGTACTGGATACCGGTGACTACCGTGACCGCGACCGCGATCAACATCACGATGAATGTCGGCCTGTCCATCCACTCCGGCAGCGGGCAAAGGTACATCGCCACGGCCACGGTTTGTAGCACCGTCTTAAGCTTGCCGCCCTTGGATGCCGGGACCACCTTGCCGCCGCGGAGCAACACCATACGCCACAACGTGATGCCCAACTCACGCGCGATAATCACAACCGTCACCCAGATCGGCAGGCTGCTAGCAATGTTGAGGGTCACCAGCGCCGTAATCATCAGCGCCTTATCCGCGATCGGGTCTGCAATCTTGCCAAAATCCGTGACCAAACCGCGGGAGCGCGCAATATCGCCATCCAGCTTGTCCGTGATCATCAGCGCAACGAACACACCAAACGCCCACCACCAGTTCTGATCCAGCACCAACCAGGCAAACACCGGAATGAACAGAATCCGCAGACTGGTCAGAACGTTGGGAAGGTTCCAGTTCGACTGTTTCACAGCCGGATTCTGCTGGCTGTTCTGCATCGGTTCAGAAGACGGGTCAGGTGTGGCGCTCGCGTTAGTCACACCTGCAACTGTACTCGGGAGCTCTTGGGACAGCTTTTGTGGCAGTCCTAGACTGGGAACCATGAACTACTTCGTTGTTACCTACACCTACAGCGCCGATCTGGATCTAGTGATGGCCACGCGCCCCGCGCACCGGGAGTTCATCTCCGGGCTCATGGACGAAGGCACCGTCATCGCAGCCGGCCCCTTCTCCGACTGCGACAACCAGTCCATGATCCTCTTCCGTCTGCCCGACGGCAGCTCCGCCCCCGACGTCGACGCTGCCCTCGAAGGCGATCCCTACCGCCACGCCGAGGCGCTGGAGTCTTGGTCCATCAGGCCATGGAACGCGGTGCTCAACACTTTCGAGCGGGATTAAGCTTCCCTACACATTAGGGAAATCCCTTAAACCTCGACCACTTGAATAAGCTTGTCAAGGCCCCGAAAGTCTTTGGGATGAGAAATTCCTTGATCCACATGTGCGTCTACGTCTGCGCGAAATTCCTCGTAATCAACAACTGGAAGCCCCCGCAATGCCTCAATCAGATCGTCTTTACGCGCAAATCGTGCCCGACGTAGTGGCCGCAACTCCCCCACCGGTTGCGAATTCCTAGTAACGATGAAGCTGCGGCCCGCGTCGAGCTCACGCATGACGCGGCCACTATCATTGCGCAGCTCCCTCTGACTGATCATTTCGGTCATGCACCCACTGTAGCGGTTGGCGCTACACCTAGGCAGCAGCAAGAAAGCTAGGCTTTACCTTTCCGCGCTACGTCTAGGTGATCGGTCTCGCGGGAACCGGTTGCTGTGTGGTCTCCCTTACCGGACGTCGCCGGGTCATCGATCCACTCAAGGTGAGTGCCGTCAGGCGCCACCTTGCGGCGATTGCCGTGGTCATCATAATCAACGTGGAACTTCGGTCCGTCTGGATCTTTGCGGCCAGCCTTGACGTCCGCGCGTTCTTTCATTAGCGACGCAACAGCCGTGATCACCAGCACGCCGACGATCACACCGAGTGATACAACGGTGCCGATCTCCGGGACCTCCATGCCCTCACCGCCATTGATGAACGGCAGGTTGTTCTCATGCAGAGCGTGCAAAAGCAGCTTCACACCGATGAACCCAAGGATGATGGCCAAGCCGTACGGCAGGTACACGAGCTTGTCCAAAAGCCCGTTAAGCAAGAAGAACAGTTGGCGCAGTCCGAGCAGTGCGAACGCGTTCGCGGTGAACACCAGGAACGGCTCCGTGGTGATACCGAAGATGGCCGGAATGGAGTCAAAGGCAAACATTACGTCGATGAAGCCGATGGCAAGCAGCGCCACGAACAGCGGGGTGACGGCGGTCTTGCCCAACTCGGTCTTAGAGAACAACCGGTCGCCGTGGTAGGATTTCGTCACCGGAATGGCCTTGCGCAGTGTCTTCACCACGAACATGTCGTTTGGATCGGTCTCAGGCTGGTCCGTCGCTTCGTCGTAAAGCAACTTGACCGCGGTGTAAATCAGGAACGCAGCGAAGATGTAGAAGACCCACGCCCAGGCCGAAATGACCACTGCGCCAACCAGGATGAAGATCAGGCGGAACACAAGCGCCATCACGATGCCGATGAGCAACACCTTTTGCTGGTAGGCGCGCGGAATCTTGAATGATCCCATAATCAGCGCGAACACAAACAAGTTATCCACGGACAACGACAACTCAGTGATGTAACCGGTGAAGAACTGCAGCGCGTGCTCACCGTCCCACATCCACCAGACAAGACCACCAAAAATCGCCGCCATGGTCATGTAGAACAGCGCCCAGCCGCCGGATTCCTTCATGGACGGCTCGTGCGGCGTGCGAACGTGGGAAACGAAATCAAAAATGAAGAAGCCGAGAATCACAGCTGACGTGATCAGCCATATCGACAAAGGAACATGCATTAAGTGCAACCTCCGGTCGGGCGGGCACGGCCAACGCACCCGTTAGATAATAAACGGACCGGAGGTCTCCCCCACCAACTACAGCGGGCCGCCCTGACCGGGACGGCGAAGTCCACTTCATGGTTTCGCCGGTACCGTGTTGACGATCATGGGCGCTTGCGGGGTACTCCCCTCCAACGTCCGGTAACACTACCCGTTGCGCGGACCCATCGCACCCTCGGCACGCCCGTGGCGAAATGTTGCTTCGCGCGCCGGGGCGGGCTGGACCGTGATTAGAACGCGCCGCCGGTTGGGTTGTAGGTAGCCTTCACCGTTTTCGCGCCGGCGCCTGATTCAGGCTCTGCGGCTGGCCCGGCGCTGGGGGCGTCTGCGTCGGCCTCCTGGTCGCTGAGAGCGCCTTCGGGTGCATCGGCAGGGTCACCGCCCTTGATCATCCACAGGATCGAGTCCAGTTCTTCAGGCTTGACCAGCACTTCGCGGGCCTTGGAACCTTCAGATGGTCCCACCACACCGCGGGTCTCCATGAGATCCATCAGGCGACCAGCCTTGGCAAAACCGATGCGGAGTTTGCGCTGCAACATCGACGTGGAGCCGAGCTGGGACGTGACAACGAGCTCGACGGCCTCGAGGAGGTCGTCCATGTCCTTGCCAATCTCTTCGTCGATAACCTTCTGCTCGCTCTGCTTCTCCTCCGTGACACCTTCGGTGTACTGGGGTTCACCCTGGGCCTTCACCGCTTCGACGACAGCGGTGACCTCATCGTCAGAGACGAACGCGCCTTGGAGACGCTGTGGCTTACCGGCACCCTGCGGAATGAAGAGACCATCGCCCATACCAATGAGCTTCTCCGCACCGGCCTGGTCCAAGATCACGCGGGAGTCTGTCAGCGAGGACGTTGCGAACGCAAGGCGGGACGGAACGTTGGTCTTGATCAGACCGGTGACAACATCCACACTCGGGCGCTGCGTTGCCAAAACGAGGTGGATACCCGCAGCACGCGCCTTTTGGGTGATGCGGACGATCGACTCCTCGATTTCCTTTGGCGCCGTCATCATCAAATCGGCGAGCTCATCAACGACACAGACAATGAACGGGTACGGGCGGACCTCACGCTGCGATCCCGGCGGGGCGGTGTACTCACCGTCGCGCACCTTACGGTTGTAGTCCTTGATGTGGCGCACGCGCGCGGACTTCATGTCCATGTAGCGCTGTTCCATCTCCTCGACCAACCACTGGAGCGCCGCGGCGGCCTTTTTTGGCTGCGTAATGATCGGCGTGATCAGGTGCGGGATGCCCTCGTACGGGGTCAGCTCGACCATCTTCGGGTCGACCAGGATCAAACGCACTTCCTCAGGCGTGGCGCGGGTAAGCAGCGAGACCAGCATGGAGTTCACAAACGCCGACTTACCGGAACCGGTCGAACCGGCCACCAGCAGGTGCGGCATCTTCTGAACACTGGCAGACACGAAGTCACCCTCAATGTTCTTACCCAGACCAATCAGCATCGGGTCATGGTCGGCTTGAACGTTCGGCGCCTCCAACACATCGCGCAGGCGAACCATCTCACGGTCCGCATTCGGGACCTCAATACCCACGGCGGACTTACCCGGGATTGGGGTCAGCAGACGTACGTTGTCGGTGGCCACTGCATAGGCGAGGTTCGATTGCAGGTTGGTGATCTTAGACACCTTCACGCCTGGGCCAAGCTCGACCTCATAACGCGTGACTGTCGGACCGCGGGAGAACCCCGTGACCGTCGCGTCCACATTGAATTCCTCGAAGACATGCGTGATCGCCTTGATCATGCGGTCATTGGCCTCAGTGCGCGTCTTCGCCGCCTTACCCGCAATGAGCAGATCAGTCGACGGCACCTTGAAGTTTGACGTGGTCTCCGGCACCCGCGGTTTCGGCTCTTTCCGTGCCGGTGCCGGTTCTGGTACCGAAGCCCGTGCCGGTGCAGGCGCTGCTGCAGGTGCTGGGGTCGCGGCTGGCGCTGGAGCGCTCGCGCGGGATGCAGGTTTTTGTTCGGTGCGTCCTACTTCTGCGGCGTCGATATCATTGCGGCCATTGCGCGCGGAGATAGCCTTACGCATTGCTTCACGCGACAGCACCACGGTGTCATCGGACTTCGCCAGATCCTCATCAACCGGCTCTGCATCGAGAGTTGGCTCCGGATCACCCTGTTGCGACTGAACCGGGGAAGGCGCGGGAACTGACCGTGCCGGAGTTGACCTTGCTGCACGCGACGGGCGTTTACGCGCAGGCGTGTGCATCCGTTCTTCGTCTTCAGCCGCGTCAAAGAGAGTCTGTTGCGGGGCCTGGGCGGTGTAGTCAGTTTCGTCGTAGGCGGGCTCGTCGTAGGCGGGTTCGTCGAAGTTGGTTTCGTATGCGCCGAAGGTGTCGTCGTCAAGCGGCGCATCGCTTTGGTCCGTGGGGTAATTGTCCATCGGGGTGCGGCGGCGCTGTGGCTTGAGGACGCCTTGGCTTTGCTGGCGGGCGGGGCGCTCGCGGCCTTCAGCGATGTCATCGAGGTCATCTTCGACGTAGTCGTACGGGTCCTCGGAGCCCTCTTCCGCGTCTTCGGGGTCAGGGGTGTGGGCGCTATCCATAATGGAACGAACTCCATCGCGCAGGTACTCGAAGGACTCGCGGACCGTCACGCCCGTGGCAAGCAGCGCGCCGTAGACAATCACGAGGACTAGAAGCGGCAACGCAACGTACGGGGAGAAACCAGCGGACAGACCACCGCCGATGAGCGCGCCGATCGCACCACCGGCAATGCGGCGGCCCTCCCAGTTATCGGGGTTGCCAGCGAGGATGTGGATCATCGCGAGCATGCAGATGGCAATCACTGTCAGGCCGACCCCGCTGTGCGCGCGGCGGGTGGGGTTCTCACCAGCGCGGAGCATGAGCGCGACCGCGATGCCCACCAGAGCGATAGGCAGAATGAATGCGCCGGCACCAATAATCCAGTGGGTGCCGTACGCAATGGCGGCGCCGATTGGACCGGCGACGTCAAACCACACGGAGGCACCGAGCACCGCGGCGACACCAATCAGCAACAGCCCAAGCGCGTCGACGCCAAGGAGGCTGCGCTGCTGCCCGTCCTGGTAATCGACGTACTCGTCGTAGCCGTTGGTATCCTCCGGCACCTCTTCATACTGGGAGGCATCGGCGCGGCGGCGCTTCGGCGCGGGGGTATCAGCGCTAGCCGCGTTCCTGCCGCGTCGCGTACTTTTAGGTTCATTCACGTCGCGCTCCTCCCTCTCCTGCTCACGCTCACGGCGGCTAACTGTCTGAATTTTGGTGGTTGCTGCACCGTCCGACGCATCATCGTTGGCGCTTCCCGCGCGTGCGCGACTGCCGACCGCTTTGAACGCCCCAGTCATACCGCGTGCGGCGGAGCCCATCGCGCCGCCAACGGCACCGCCGACAACGCGAAGTGGGGAACCAATCCGCTCATTCGCGGTATCAGCAGCCAAGGTTGTTGACGACGTCGATGTCCGTTGCGCGCGCTGATCGTAGCCGTAAGAGTATCCCCCACCACCGTGAGAGTATCCGGCGTCGCGGCCGCGTGGGCGCGAAGACGGACGATCAGAACTCGTGTGGCTTGCGCGCCCACGACGCGGTGAACTGGTGACAGACATGGCCACAACTCTAGTATCCCAAGTCACACAAACAACTCACGCCACACCGGTAGACGTGAGTAAAGCCCCGCGGCGCGCTACCGCGCAGGGTGGAGGTTACACAGCGCGCTTGACCTTGGCGATGTCGCCAGCGTTGCCTTCGATCTCCACCTTCACTGCGTCGCGGCCGGTGACCCAGAGCAGCAGCTCGCCGGGCTCGCCCTTGACGCGGACGACCCGGTCGCCCTTTTCCGCCACTCCGCGCTTACCGCCCAAGGTCACCGGTGGCAGGTTCGGCGGGGTAAGGATCACGGGCACATCCACGCTTGTCAGGGCGAGTTTGCCCATCATTGCGGCGGCGCTCATCAACTTCTTGTCCACAACGTCACTGAACTCGCGGGGTTCGACGCGGTCCTTAACCTCCTCCGTCGATAAGCCAGCGAGCTCACCGCGACGCACGTCCTCATGGTGGATGAAGTTCTCAGAGATATTCATGAATTTATCCAGCGGCTTGATGTGCAACGGCGGCCCCGCAGCCCACTGCTTCACAATCTCCTCATACGGCCGGGCCTTCTCCTTCTCCTCCGCAGACTCGGTGATCGGCTTCAGAGCCGGAACCATGTAACCACCCGCGAGGTGAGTACGGTTTTCCCGGATAAACAGGTGGACGGCCAAATCCTTGGTGGTCCAACCCTTACACAGCGTGGGGGCATCCGGACCAACCTCGAGCATCAACTGGGCAAGCTTTTCGCGTTCTTTCTGCTGAAATGACATAGGCCCCAGCCTAGTTGGCCGGGGCTTATGGTGTGGCTGACAAGCGGGCGCTTGCCAGCAGGCTTGCGCCTGCGCTACACGCGTGGCTTAGAGCGACTCGCGGGAAGCCTGAACTTGCTCATCCGAGATCGGAGTGAACTCTTCGGAGTTCATCGGAACGACCGTTGGCAAGATCACAGGCTCACGCTTGTAGTTCTGCTCAATCGTGCGGGAGATACGGCGGCGGAGCTGCTGCACCATGCGGTACGGGTCATTCTCACCCTCAGCTGCCAGATCGAACATTGTGTTCTCCACCAGCTCCACGATGATCGGGATGACACCGCGGTCATCTTCCACCAGACCCGTGGTAGACACCGTGGGCTTGTCCAAAAGGCTGCCCGTGCGGTCGTCGATCACGCAGGTAATGGAGATGACACCGCCGGCGGCGAGGTTCGTGCGGTCAGCGAGCACGTCCATGTCAACGTCACCCATCGTGGTGCCGTCGACGTAGAGGTTACCCACCTGGTACTGGCCAGCGACCTTAATGCGACCGTCAATCATGTCCACCACAACGCCGTTCTGCGCCAGCACGGTGTTCTCCGGCTTCACGCCCGTGGAGATCGCCAGCTCCTTGTTCGCGCGGAGGTGACGCCACTCGCCGTGCACCGGCATCGCGTTCTTGGGACGTGCGATGTTGTAGAGGAACAATAACTCGCCGGCGTAACCGTGGCCAGAGGCGTGCACGTGCGCGTCATCGCTGGTGATGACCTCCGCACCAATCTGAGCCAGGTTGTTGATCACGGCGAAGACCGCTTCCTCATTACCCGGAATGAGCGAGGACGACAGGATGATCATGTCACCATCGCGGACCGTGATCTGGCGGTGCTCACGGCGCGACATACGCGACAAGGCCGCCATTGGCTCACCTTGAGTACCCGTGGTGATCAGCAACACGCGGTGCGGGGCCATCTTCGCGGCCTCTTCAATCGGGATGATCGTGCCACGCGGCGCCTTCAGCAGGCTCATCTTCTCCGCGATCTCCATGTTGCGGATCATGGAACGACCATTGAACGCAACCTTGCGGCCTGAGGCCACAGCCGCATTGACCGCCATCTGCACGCGGGAAACGTTTGACGCGAACGACGCCAAGATCACACGCTGCTTCGCACCTTGAACAATCCGGATAAGCGTTTCTTCAATACCGGCCTCCGAGGAGGAAATTCCCGGGATCGTCGCGTTCGTCGAATCACACAAGAAGAGGTCAATACCCTCATCACCGAAGCGTGCCAGCGCCGGCAGGTCCGTCGGCTTGTTATCATACGGCGTCATATCCAGCTTGATGTCACCGGTCATGCACACGGTGCCAGCGCCGGTCTTGATCATCACACCCAGGCAGTCCGGAATAGAGTGGCCCACGCGCCAGAAGCGCAGGTTGAATGGGCCAAGCGTCACGTTCGACTTCTCATTGACCTCATGCAGCTTCGGGCGCTGACGGTGCTCACGCGTCTTCGCGTGGATCAAAGCGTTAGTAAATCGCGCCGAGTAGATCGGAATATCAGCTCGCAGCTTCAGCAGCCACGGGATCGCGCCAATGTGGTCTTCGTGGCCGTGCGTGACGACGAGGGCCTCGACCTTATCCAGCTTGTTCTCAATCGGCCCGAAGTCCGGCAGAATCAGGTCCACGCCCGGCTCATCGGAAGTCGGGAACAGCACACCACAGTCCACGATCAGCAAGCGGTCGTTGTACTCGAAGACCGTCATATTACGACCGATCTCCGAAATCCCGCCCAACGCATAGATACGCAACGCATTGGACTGAGCCTTCTGCGGCTCCGGCAAACGCTTAGTCAGATCCGCACCCTGCATCGACTTCATCGGGTTGTGGCGGTCTCCCCCACGCCCCCGGCCACGCCCACGGCTACGGTTGCGGCCGTTCTTGCCGCCGCCGTTGTTGTTGCCGTTGCCGTTGTTGTTGCCGCCGTTACCGCCCTGGGCGTTGTTGCCCTGGGCGTTGTTTCCGTTGTCGGACTGCGCACCGGCGTTGTTGTCCTGGGCGCGGTTGTTGCGGCTATTGCGCGGTTCTCTACGTTCTTGGTTGCCGGTGCTGTAAGGGTTGTTGGCTACCTTGAACACCGGTTGTTCGCCCGCCTCGGGTGGTCCCGCCTTTCGCGTTGCTTTGCGGGATTGATTGCGGGGTTCGTTCATCTTTAAAGGACTCCAGCTTTTTCCATGTCAAGGCGCAACGACGCCACCTGCTGCTCGCTCGCAGGAGCGATGGGCAGACGTGGGTCGCCGACCTCAATGCCCTGCAGACGCAGAGCGGCTTTTGAAAATGTCACTCCACCAAGGATTGCCTGCTGTGCAGCAAGCACGTCGATGGTGGTGGCGTTGATTTCCCGTGCACGGGCGAGGTCGCCTTCCTCGAAGCTTGTTACCAGCTCTCGCAGCAGCGCGGGCGCCGCGTGGCCAACCACAGAGATAACCCCCGTGGCACCCAAAGAGAGCCATGGCACGTTCAGTGCGTCGTCGCCAGAGTACCAGGCCAACCCCGTGTCATTAATAATCGGTGCGGCTTCCAGCATGTCGGCCTTGGCATCTTTCACGCCCAGGACGTTGGGAATCTTAGCAAGCTCACGAATTGTCTCACCCGCAATGGGGACAACAGAACGCGGCGGAATGTCGTACAAGCACACCGGGAGATCAGTGGCTTGTGCCACGGCAGTGAAGTGCGCCAACAGGCCTGCTTGGTTCGGCTTGGAGTAGTACGGCGTCACCGTCAAAAGGGCGTCTGCACCGGCCGCCGCGGATGCCTTGGCCAGCTCCACAGCGTGGTGGGTGTTGTTGGACCCGGCGCCAGCAACCAGCTTCGCGCGGTCCCCCACTTCTTCACGCACCGCGCGGAGAAGCTCAATCTTTTCCTCATCCGTGGTCGTCGGGGATTCACCGGTGGTGCCAGCCAGGATCAAGGCGTCCACGCCGTTATCCACAAGGTAGGCAGCAAGTCGACGACCAGCGGCAAGGTCGAGCTTCCCCTGCGCATCAAATGGTGTCACCATGGCTACGCCAACGGTGCCAAAATGCTCAGCGCCAGTATTAACCTTCAGACTTGTTCCCATGGGGATCAAGGTTACAGCAGCATCTCACGCCGCAAGCGCACCACTTAACAGAATCGGTGAGATCGTGAACAGATTTGGCTAGATTGCGTACGGACTCGTCGCCATCTTCGTCCCGTCAGCCAGGGTGGAGATCAAAAAGTCATCAAAAAGCGCGGGCGCTTGCCGCGACAGAATCTCCAGTACGGTGATGGCTAGCGTGCGGATTTCCACATCAGCGTGTTCGCTGGCACGCGCGGCGATGAATCCACGCCACGCACGGTAGTTGCCCGTGACCACAAAGCGTGTCTCAGTCGCGTTCGGCAAAATTGCGCGTGCTGCTTGGCGGGCCTTTTTCTTCCGCAACAGTGGGTTGGGCTCGTTGTCCAAGTTCCCCTCGAGTGCTGTCAGCAGCTCTTCGTAGACAAACCTGGATTCATCCACCGCGTGCAGGAAGAGGCGCTCCAAATCCTCATCCCCGCGCACTTCCGCAGGAAGAACCACATCGGTCTCTCCGGCTGGGACAAACCGTTGGGAGAGTTGGCTAAAGGACAGATGACGATGGCGCAGAAGCTCGTTTCCCGCTGCCCGCGACAAACCGCGGATGTACAGCGTCGCCGTTGCGTGCTCCAGCAGCGCGTCGTGCCCGACCTCCAGAATGTGGTGAACGTAGGCTTCATTGGCCGCGGTGTGCGGGTTGGGCTTCGAGAACGTCTCGTAGCAGGCCCTACCTGCAAATTCGACGAGCGCTTCTGCGTCAGTCGCGTTCGCGTCTTGTTCCCAGTCCACGTCCACCGGCGGTTCAAACGATGTCGCCGCGATCAGTTGGACATCAAGTTCCTTCTGTTGCGTCATAGCAGTCTCCGATCGTTGTAGGGCCCGTCGTGCCCATCGTTGTAGGGCCCGTCAGGGCCCTACAACCCCAGGTAGGAATCCAGTCCGATGGTCAAGCCCGGGTGGTCGGCGACACCGCGGACGCCGGTGAGGACGCCGGGGACGAAGGAGTCTCGGCCGTAGGAGTCCTGGCGGATGGTCAGCGACTGGTCTTGGGTACCAAACACGATTTCTTCGTGCGCCACCATTCCGGTCATGCGTACGGCGTGGACTTTGACGCCATCAACGTCGGCGCCGCGTGCGCCCTCCAGTGTTTGCTCCGTCGCGTCCGGGATCGCGCCCATATTCGCTTCACGACGAGCTTCCGCGATGCCCTGCGCCGTCTTGATCGCAGTGCCACTTGGTGCATCCAACTTGTTCGGGTGGTGGTATTCCACCACTTCAGCGGATTCAAAGAACGGTGCGGCCTGGCGCGCGAACGCCATGGCGAGTACAGCGGAGATCGCAAAGTTCGGCGCGATGAGCACACCAACCGGCGTATCCGCACCGGCATTGGCTTCGTCAAGCCAGGAGCGCACCTGCGCGTATCGCTGATCATCAAAACCGGTGGTGCCCACCACCGCGTGGATGCCGTTGTTAATGCAGAATTCTAAGGTGTCCATCACTGCGGACGGCGTGGTGAAATCGACGATCACCTGCGCCCCACCGTCGACAAGCAACTGCAGCGTGTCGCCCATGTCTACTTCAGCGACGAGCTCCAAGTCCTCCGCCGCGTTCACGCCAGCAACAACGGCGGTGCCCACCCGGCCGCGCGCTCCAACTACACCCACTTTGATCGACATGGTTTCATGCGTCCTTTCGCTCTACAGCTTCTTCACCACAACACCTTAGCCGCGTCGCGCGACACGGCCCCACGCGGGAGCACTAGCTTATCGACGACACCCGTTACGATAAACCTTATGAAACATCCATCACGTAGGTTAACAATTGCAACACTGGGCGCGGCGGCTGTCGTCGCGGTGGCGACTGGAGTGACCGCGTGCGGGTCCGCCGGTGACACGGAGTCAAACCCGAGCACCACGACGGTTGCGTCCCCCTCAGCCGAAACTGAGACTACAACCGTGACCAAAACCCCGGAGCAAAAAGCCGCGTCCACCGACAGCACGCAGAAGCTGAACGGGTTTAGCGCAGAACCCACCGAAGTCTTTGGAGGCCCGCTCGCGCAGCTGCGCACGACCGACATCCGCGTCGGATCGCACGCCGGCTACGACCGCGTCGTCTTCGAGTTCGAAGGCACCGGCACACCCGAGTTCCACGCTGGCTACACCGACCAGCCCCTGCAGCAGGCTTCGGGCTACCCTGTTGAAGTCCCCGGCAGCGCGGCGCTGGAACTCATGATCCACGGAACGTCCCTGGACATGAGCATGGACGCTAAGTACGGAATGAAGAAGGACTGGGGTCTAACCAGCGGCAGCATCACCAGCGTTGTCGGCGGCGGAACCTTCGAAGCCGACGGCCAGTACTTCATCGGCGTGGATTCCACGCGCCCCTACAAGGTTATGGTGCTGGAAAACCCGACTCGCCTGGTCGTGGATATTCAAAAGTAGGTAGAACTCGTGACCAATGGTGATAGACCCCGGAGCCCTCGAAAACCTGACGTAGAACCAGACACAAACCCTAGCGATGCGTCGGAGGCGGCTCACACGTCGAAAATGGCCGCGGCAGGTTCATCACAGTCGCATCCATCCACCGACGCTATGCCGCCGGTGCAGTACTCCCCCCAGCAGAAACCGCGCCAGGTGCTCCCACCGGCCCAGCCAACCCAGTATTGGCAGCCGCAGCAGGAGTATCGGGAGGATTATCGGACGGGCTATCTGGACCAGTCATACATTCCACCTACCGCGCCGCCGACCGCACCGCCGACATATGCCACCGGCGAGTCGCGCACCAAGTGGCTGACCTGGTCGCTTGTGCCCGTGGCCATCATCGGGCTTGGTGTACCCATTGGTTTCTACGCTGCCGGGTTAATCAACAAGGATAACGGTGGGGCCACCAACGCCGACGCGCCCACGACCAGTTCAACTGTGGCGGCCCCGGAAACCATCACTGTCACCACGGAGGCCGAACCGTCCGAAGAAGAACACGTTGACGCCGATGAAGAGGAGGAAACCGATTCCGGTGATGACGGTGAGCCCACCGTTGAAATTCTTGTTCCGTACGGCAGCCACGCTGCCGAGTTCCCCGCATCAGCTGATGCCCGGTTGCGCACCGTCGACGTACGCGCCGGCAGCCACCCCGACGAAGGCTTCGACCGCGTCGCATTCGAGTTCGAAGGTACGGGAACCCCAGGGTTTCGGATTCACTACACCGCAACCGACAACCTTGAAATCACCGTCGTGGGCACATCCCGGGACTTTTCGACGGTCTACGGTGACGGTGGGTCCTACGGCGTAAGCGCCGGTGTAGTCACCGATGTCTTCGGTGGCGGGGTGGCCGATGACGAAACCGAGTTCGTCATCGAGACCGACCAGCGCTATGACTTCCAGGTCCTCCGGCTGACCAACCCGCCCCGTATCGCGGTGGACCTCCGGCGCTAAACCGACGGGGACGAGGGAGATCTTGCCGCGGTTGTCGATGTGTAGGGCTACTCGCTCGGAATCGGCGGATAGGACGGGTCGGTCAAAACGAAAAGTGTGACCGTAGAGTCCTCATCGGTAGCGAGGTCATGCGGCACGTTAGCCTCTACGTGAACCGCGGTTCCAGGCTCTAACACGACCGTTTCGCCCTCAGCGGTGAATCGGACGCGGCCGGTCTGTCCCATCACAATGATAGGACGCGCCGCTTGGTGCGCCGGAAAGACTTCGCCTGCCGCGAAAGCGATTCGCACTACGTTCGCCCCCGCGAACTTGCCGAGGACCTTTACTTCAGGGCGCGGCCCATGCCGCTCCTCGGTCGTGCGCGGGTTTTGTAATCCTCGAATGATGTCCACGGTCACTCTTTCAAGGCGCCGATTGCAATCGCCGCCGGGTCGTCTGGGTGTTCAGTGAATGGATGCTGGGAGCCAAATTTTACTCCACACTCCCCCTGCAGGTCGAAGGGAACCAGTTCAAGTTCGCTTGAAACGCCAAACTCGCTCAAATAACCTGCGTGCAGCCGGCATATAAAGGGCACCGGGGGCTTCCCGCCTGCCCGGACAAACGGGCAAGCCCTCAATCCTAAAGCCCCGCTAGCGCGCACGTACGGATCGAATCCGAGTACTCGTAGTTCGTCGAGAAGCCCGTTGATTCCCGCACTTTTGGCGCTCGACCGCGAAATGGCCCATCTGCGACCTAAGTCTGACGGATCATCAGCTCCGCTTTGAGCGAGTACTCCTGCGAGCATCTCCACGAGATCGACGTACGCCGACGTCACATCCGATTCACGCGGTGCACGCACAAAGTACACGAGCGACGGACGCCCACGTCCCTGAGATGGTTCAGGCTCCGCACCAATGAGCCCCAACTCCGTCAATTCGTCGAGATGTCCACGAACCGTGTTTGGATGAGAGTCGAGATAGCGGGCGATGTCGGCCACCTTCGCCGTCCCGCCCAAAGCCTGAATGGCGTCCACGACAGCGCGCTGCTTGGCACTCGCCCCCGCTGCTATTTCCATCAAGTCAGAGACAGGTGCTGGTGGCACGCCTTTCTTTCCCTTTGTGTCCCGAATGGGCTGAACCACTTGGTCCGTGTGAACTTCACGTGCCATTGACAAAGACCCTCCTTCAGATCCCCACGCTCCGAGTTCACTTCCATGTTGGCGAGTAGTGGAGAATGCACACTTCTAATAGTACGATAAACTCCGTGTTAAATAGCACACTGGAGGAACAGCGAGAACTTCAGCGTCGATGGAATAAGACAGTCGGTGCTGTCGTTGCCGGTTGGATACTTCTAGGTGTTGTGTTGAACGCACTGACATTGTGGGGCATCGGCGTACCCCGCTGGAACCGGATCCATGCGTTCACTGTGGGCGCTCTCATGACGGCGGTAGTCGCGTATTCCTGGCATTTCACGCTGACGCTCACCCGCGCTCCAAGCATCGGCTACCGCAGGTTAATCACAATACTTGTCATTCTCCATGGTTCACTCTTAGTCCTGATGCTCCAACCAGAGTGGAACTCCGCCAGCGCTTTTGCCGCGTTGTGTGTGGCGACTCTCATGCTGTGGAATGCGTTGAGCTTGGCCGCAGTAGTTCGGCGAGCCTTCATCAGTCAGTTGGCTGCTACTGCATGGGGTTACGTTCTATCGTTCTTGCTTATCGTTTTCGCCATAGCTTTGGCAATGTACGCACCTTATAGCGGAAGCTTCATGAACGTCATTGCTGCTCACTCACGCACGGCGGTATGGGGCTTTGCGTGGCTGACCGTGCTCTCCACAGTAGTGACATTCCTGCCAACCGTAACCGGAGCGCGCGTTTCGTTCGTCGCCCGCGACCGGTGCCCAGAAATGCTAGTTGCCCACGCAGCAGCAGTGACTCTAGCAGCCATCATGTTGGCTTCAGGGCACTACCGCGTGGCGGGCGGGATAATGATGGTAGGCGTAGCGGCATCCGTTAGCATCGTGCAGCCCACTCTCGCCGAACTTGCTCAAGCCCATAAACCTCTTGGCGCTGCACCTGCCTTCGTCTCGGGAGGCATGCTTTGGTTGCTTGGAGCCTTCGCGGGCGACGCAATCTCACTCGTCACCGGCTACGGGCCTGGCTCGATGAGCACAAGTTTCATAGTCGCGGTGGTGGGTGCGGGACTCCTCCAGCTGATCACTGGGGCACTTTGCCACCTACTGCCTGTCCTTACGGGGAAGGCTTCCCTCAGGGGGCGCCTCAACCGCGCTTTTCTGCCCCGCCTTGCCATGGTGAACGCAGGCGGACTCGTTGCTTTGCTGATATCGCCGATCGTTGGAGGGGGAGCGATAGCGATCGCTGTGCTCTGGCAGCTCTTTATCCTCCTCCCATTAATTCGCTCTTCGTCTAAGGAGACAAACCCATGAATCTCCCCCTCTCCCCCACAGGTGCCGGACAAAGGACAGCGGTATCCCGACGAGCTAATGCAGTGGCGTGGGTCGTCGTCTTGTTGTTTGTATTGGTTGTTGGCGCAGCAACGGCGATAAGTCAAGGCCGACAGCCCAGTCGGCCGACAACCCCAGTTGTCGCGGACATCACCATCGAAGGGATGCACTACTCGCCGGACCGCGTCGAGGTGGATCCGGCCACGCCGGTCGTCCTGCGGATTACTAACAACGATGATCGCCGCCACGACCTCAAGATCGGGTCTGCCTACTCTGGTCCGATCGATCCCGGAAAGACCGTGCTTTACGACTTCGGTACGTTCGCGGATTCGACGCAGGGCTGGTGCACGATGGCGGGCCACAAGGCCCAGGGCATGCTTTTCGATGTCACCGTCACGACTAGCGGGCAGCTCCCGCAGCAGTGATCACATTGCGTTGTGCTCTCACCCCGCGCCTCATAAGCGGGATGAACGCGGCAAGGCACAGAAAGACGATCAAACTGAAGACGATTCGGGCGATCGCGTGCGGCGCCGCCAGCCATCCAACGAGCGCGACGTTGAACACCGCTACGCGCAACACTCCAGCTCGGCCAAGTTCCGCAAGACCTGCACGAACAGCAGCGGGTCCCCCGCCGATGGTTGTGGGCATGAGGTAGCTCATGGTGCCGATTAGAAGCTGAGCGGCGAAGCCGACGAGCAGCGGCAGGGTTGGCGGCGCGAGCAAAAGAGGGCCGCGGAGGGACGACGCGAGACTCACGCCCATCCACACCAACGATCCGACGAGCCACGCAACCGCGCACAACGCGGACAGGCTGTAATAAGTGAACCGCCCCTGTGGGTCCCGGACGATTGACAGTACTCCTGCCAGCCACTGCTGTAGCGCGTACACCCATGCCGCCGCGTAAACGAGTACGCCGCAGCAGGCAATGCCGTTCGATCCGGCGAGTGCCCCACAGACGGCGATACTGATTCCAGCAGCGAGGGTCCACAGCAACCCGACCGGATGCGCAAGAATTCCCTTTAACCGCCACATTGCCGGGAACAGAATCGTGAGGGAAGCCATGGCCGCTAAACCGACGAAACCGCCGACGTTAGTGAACACGTGGGCAAGAAGCACCCGCTGCTGCCACACCCCTGGGAGATCGAGCGCGAGCGCGGCGCCGAAGCACGCGCCCACGACAAGCGACACAGCAGAAGCCACATAGCCGGCGACTACTGGCCGAAACCGCTTTGTCTTCTCCGTTTGCAGGAGCTGGTGCGCGATTGCGGCACCGTGCCAGCCGACTGCGGCGATAACCAGCGAAACACCGGACCAAGTAACCACCCAATGCGGCCCCCACCCAGCTGCGAGTTGCCCTGCCAAGAGGAGAACTACGCCCACATTGAGCATGCGCGTGCGCCACAACTGCGCGGGCCGCGCAGAGTTAGGGAGCTTGTTCTGCAGGAATCGTTCGGTGAGGTTCTGGGACCAGACGACAACGGAGTTGGTCAACACACCGAGCGTGAAAATGTGTATGAGCAGCCACCGCGGTTCCGGGACCAGAGTATGGACGAGACCGACAGCGATAAAGACACCCATCCACACCACCACTGGCCGTGACACTCGCCGGTGCCACACACGTGGATTCCAGTGATCCATCTCCGACTCCCGCTGCGCTCCCATAACTAGTAGCGTAACAGCCCCCTACCATTTGTTACGGAATGAGCCGGTTTAAATGGTGGGGGCTGAAGAGCGTCGATAAGCGGGTGCCTAGTCCTCCTCGACCGGGACGAGCGAGATCTTGCCGCGGTTGTCGATGTCCGCGATCTCCACCTCGATCTTGTCGCCGACGTTGACTACGTCCTCGACGTTCTCAACGCGCTTGTCGCCGCCGAGCTTGGAGATGTGGACGAGTCCGTCGCGGCCCGGGGTCAGCGACACGAACGCGCCGAAGGCGACGGTCTTGACCACGGTGCCGAGGTAGCGCTCGCCGACCTTCGGCAGCTGCGGGTTGGCAATCGAGTTGATGCGATCAATCGCGGCGTCAGCGGCCTCACCGGTAGCGGCGGCAACGTAGACGGTTCCATCGTCTTCGATGGTGACGTCCGCACCGGTTTCTTCCGTGATGTCGTTGATGGTCTTGCCCTTCGGACCAATAACCTCACCGATCTTGGACACAGGCACCTTGACGGTGGTGATCTTCGGAGCCAGCGCGTTCATCTCATCCGGGCCTTCGATGACCTCAGCCATCGTCTCCAGGATGGTGGCGCGGGCGTCCTTCGCCTGGTTCAGGGCGGATGCCAAAACGTCAGACGGGATGCCGTCGAGCTTGGTGTCTAACTGCAAAGCAGTGATGAACTCGGAAGTACCCGCGACCTTGAAGTCCATGTCGCCGAATGCATCCTCAGCGCCGAGGATGTCAGTCAGCGCAACGTAAGTGGTCTCACCGTCAACGTCACCGGAAACCAGGCCCATGGCGATACCAGCAACCGGCGCAGCCAGCGGAACACCCGCGTTGTACAGCGACAACGTGGAGGCGCAGACGGAGCCCATAGAGGTCGAACCGTTCGAACCCAGCGCCTCAGAGACCTGGCGGATGGTGTACGGGAAGTCTTCCTTCGACGGAATGACCGGAACCAGCGCGCGCTCAGCCAACGCTCCGTGACCGATCTCGCGGCGCTTCGGGGAACCGACACGGCCGGTCTCACCCGTCGAGTACGGCGGGAAGTTGTAGTGGTGGATGTAGTGCTTGGACGTCTCCGGGTTGAGGGAGTCCAGCTGCTGCTCCATCTTCAGCATGTCCAAGGTGGTCACGCCAAGGATCTGGGTCTCGCCACGCTCAAACAGGGACGAACCGTGTGCGCGCGGAATGAGCTCCACCTCAACCTCGAGGTCACGGATGTCGGTGACCCCACGGCCGTCGATACGAAAGCCCTCGGTGAGAATCTTGTTGCGCACGATGGCCTTCTGAACAGCGTTGTAGGCCGCACGGATTTCCTTGCCTGCGTCCTCGCCAGCGAAGGTCTCTGCGAGCTGCTCCTCAACCTCTTCCATGTGGGCGTTGGTTGCCTCTTCGCGCTCCTGCTTGGAGGCGATCGTCATGAGCTTGGAGAGCTTCTTCGACGCCTTCTTCTCCACGGCATCGTAGACCTCGTCGGAATACGCCGGGAACAGCGGGAACTCCTGGGTTTCCTTCGCTGCCTTCTCAGCCAGGCCGCGCTGAGCTTCGCACAAGGTCTTGATGTACGGCTTCGCAGCCTCCAAGCCCTCGGCCACGGTAGCTTCCGTCGGTGCGGGAGCGCCAGCTTCAATGAGCTTGACGACGTTAGCGCCTGCGCCTGCCTCCACCATCATGATGGCGACGTCTTCTTCCTTGGAGCGGCCATTGCCCCGTTCCACGATGCGGCCGGCGACGACCATCTCGAACAGGCAGTTCTCGTGCTGTGAGTGGTTCGGGAATGCAATCCATGCACCCTGCGGGTGATCCTCGTCCGAAACAAACGCCATGCGCACGCCACCGACGGCGCCGGATACCGGCAGGCCGGACAGCTGCGTCGCGGCCGACGCACCGTTGATAGCAACGACGTCGTAGTACTCTTCCGGGTTCATGCTCATCACGGTGATGACAACTTGGACCTCGTTGCGCAGGCCCTTCACAAACGTCGGGCGCAGCGGACGGTCAATCAGGCGGCAGGCCAAGATCGCCTCGGTGGTCGGGCGGCCCTCGCGGCGGAAGAAGGAGCCAGGGATGCGGCCCGCGGCGTACATGCGCTCTTCAACATCAACCGTGAGCGGGAAGAAATCGAAGCCCTCGCGCGGCTGGTTGGATGCGGTCACCGTGGACAGCAGCATCGTGTCATCGTCTAGGTAGGTGGTCACCGAACCGTCAGCCTGGCGCGCAAGCTGCCCGGTCTCAAAACGAATGGTGCGTGTACCAAAGTCGCCGTTATCCAAGGTGGCGATAGCTTCGGTGATCCCGTAATCCTCATCGACGATGACGTCAAAGGAGTTCTTCGGGGTGAAAGCCGGTGCTTTCTTCTCCGACTTACGGTTTTTTGCTGTGCGGGAGCTCGACGAGCTCCTCCGCGTGCGGTTACTCAAGGTTTCCCTTTCGATAGGGGTGTCTTCGGCGATCATCGGTGCCGCCGGAATTCGTCTTCTTCTTTTCGCGTTGCGTGTTTCAACCTGCAACAACTATGAAACTCTACCATCTACCAGCGGATCTGCCCACCCAAGGAAAGGTTCCCCACCGTTTGTCAAGTTAAAAAGCCAAACACATGCTGAGAATGATGCAGATCGGCGACTCGTGAAAAACTTGCGATCTAACAACGATCTTTCCCGCCACACACAGCTTCTTCACGTTTCGCCTCAAGACGAACACCTGTTGTGGCTACCGGATCTTTCAGCAATGACATTCCGACGCTCCGAAACTCATTATGACAGGACACGGCTTTACTTCAGCAAGTACGGGTTAAGTGACAAAATGTGTGTCTGATTTCCGGTATATCTGCTGATCAGGCTGCATAAATCGGGCTCGAATAGGGTTTTTCGCCTTATTCTGGCTCGTTTTTCGTTCAATCCACCGGAATGGCACCTTCATGTGCTAGCGGGGTGTTGGTGTGCTTTCCCGGTGACACCAAACAGACCACGATGCCCCTCATGTCATGGGGAAACAAAGAAAAACGGTCCCACTCCCAAAGGCTCCACTAGGTGGCGGTGCAAAGACTGCGGAGCCACCTTCATACGCCACCGCACCGACCAAACCCAAGCTCGGGACTTCACAGCGTTTCACGCCTACGTCACTGGCACAGCGTCACTTAACGACGTAGCTGGTACCTTGAACGTCTCCCGCCGCACGCTCGACCGCCGGTTCGCCCCGTTTTGGCTCATCGATGTTCCCAACACCCCAGACCCACACCGGGTCTACGACCAGATTTTCATCGACGGCACCTACACCGACGCTGGCTGCCTGCTGGTTGCCGCAAGCCGCGACCACGTCATCGCCTGGCACTGGGCTAAAAGCGAATCAGCCCACGCCTACACTCAACTACTAAGCGGCATCGCCGCACCGTTATGCGTCGTCCTCGACGGCGGCCAAGGCGCCTTATCCGCCATCAAAGCCTGCTGGCCCAACACGCTGATCCAGCGCTGTCTCGTCCATGCCCAACGCGTTGTCCGCCGCTACACCACAACACGCCCCCGCACCGATGCCGGCAAGGCCATCTATGCACTAGCGCTGAAACTGACCACGATCACCACCGTGGACCAAGCCCGGGAATGGACGCTGCGTCTACACGACTTCGCAGTGGTCTACAAGGCCTTCCTCAACGAGAAAACACTCCTACCCAAAGAGCGCCGCACCCTCAACCACCAATGGGAATGGACCCATATCCGTGTGCGTAGGGCTTACAACTCGCTTGTGCACCTTTCACGCAACAACTGGCTGTTCACCTACCTCCAACCCCCGACAGACGCACTCGAACCCGACCGGTGGGCAGCAACCACCAACAGTCTTGAAGGCGGGATCAACGCCCAACTCAAACGCATCGCTGACGCCCACCGCGGCAGATCAGGAGAGCGGCAACGCAAAATGCTCGAATGGTACCTGCACTCGAAAACGCAACTGCCTGACGCCCCATTACAGATCGCCAGGCAGTGCAGGTTCGGACAAGATCAACTCGCCAAAGTTCCCGATCTCGTCACTAAAGACCGAAACGAATCCGACCATCAAACAGGCCGACCAGCCTTCTACGACAACGCTATCCCAACCGACTACGAACACTCAGTAGGAATCAGAAAAGGACCCCTCAAATAACAAAAAGCGTGCCCCACCGGCGACACGCCGACCAGACACACTTTTTGTCTATTAACCCGCAAGTACTTGGAAAACATTTCCCTGATTCGATTAATTGATTAAGCCAGGCAGGCCAATGAGTGATCCCGCCGGCCAGCAGCTCGACGGGATCTGGGCTAAACGTTGTCCCCGGATAGTTCCGGCGAGGACGGCACCACTGACTTTGATGCTAGCCAAGAACAGCCAGCAAGTCCCACCCCCAGACGCAATACGAACTCTATTTCTCTCGTTAACCAGGAAGAATATCGAATGGATACCCCATTATGGGGTCACGCAGCCGTCGAGATTCGTAAGCAATTCGCATGTCCCCGCGACGGGTGCTGAAGAGATTGAACCCCTCGGACTCAAGAACAGACCCGAGGGGTTCAACGAAGTTGCCGCAAAGATGCGGCGGAAGTCAAGCGCTTAGCGGCGCAGCCCCAGGCGAGAGATGAGGTCACGGTAACGCTCAACGTTGTTCTCGCGCAGGTACTTCAAAAGACCGCGGCGACGACCGACGAGCAGAAGCAGACCACGACGGGAGTGGTGATCGTGCTTGTGGTACTTCAGGTGCTCGGTCAGGTTGTTGATGCGCGCGGTAAGCAGCGCAACCTGTGCCTCCGGGGAACCGGTGTCAGTCTCGTGGAGGCCGTACTCCTTGAGGATCTCGGTCTTCTTCTCAGTGGTCAAAGCAGCCATGCGTCATTCTCCTTCGAATGTCCTTGTGTATTTCAGTCCGCAATCTTCGGATAGCCGCCGGTGACTGCTGCGGACCACAGTCATGGTTACCAAAACGGCCGAATGGATACTTTAACGCATGGCAGACCGGAAGTGCTAATCGCGGTGCCGGGTTACACGTGCAGGTTAGCCTGCAGGGTTAGCCTGCAGACTTAGGGTGCGGGTTTAGGCCGCCAGGTCCGTAATGCGGCGCATGAACTCGCTGAGGAAGCGGGCGGTGTCCACGCCGACGGCGACGCGGGCGGTTTTCACACCATCGTTGAGGCGGGTTTCATCACCGATCGTACGGCCGCGGGTGGCACCGTCTGTATCTACCTTCATGTTGATCGGGATCGTGGTGACCAGCGTCGGGTCGATTGCGACGCCAACCGCGAGAGGGTCGTGCAATCCGCAGCCGCCAAGGTGCGGTGCCGTGGTGTCATAGGCCTTGATGTAGTAATTCGTCGCGGTGGCCAAGAAGTCCCCTTGCGGCGTGCCCAGCGCTTCCCACTTGGCGGTCTCTTCGTAGGTGAGCAGCGTTTGCAAGGTCACGTCGAGGCCGATCATGGTGACGTCTTTGGCCCGGCGGAACAAAAGGTCGGTGGCCTCCGGGTCCTGGTTGACGTTGGCCTCCGCCCACGGGCTGACGTTACCGGGCACGGTCAGCGCACCGCCCATCATCACGATGTGGGCGTTGTCCGCGAAGTCCTCGCTGGAATCAATAGCGGCGGCAATCGTCGTCGACGGGCCGGTCGGTACGATGACCAGGTCATCGCCGTACGTGTTCACCGAGTCCACGAGGAAGTCCACAGCAGACGTCTTTTCCACAGCACGCTGCGGATCCGGTAGTACTGCCTCGCCGATGCCGTTGTGGCCGTGGATGAACTCAGAGATTTCCAAAACCTCGAAGGAGTCCTTGACACGAGCGTGGTCTGGACCAGCAAAGACAGGAACATCGGTGCGGCCGAACAGCTCCAGGATCGCCAGCGTATTGCGCACGCCGGTGTCCACCGTGACGTTGCCGTACGTGCCGGTCACGCCGATGAGCTCTACTTCCTCAGAGCCCAATGCGTAGGCAAGAGCCAGCGCGTCATCAATGCCAGTGTCAAGGTCCAGGATCATTTTTGTGGGATGCGATGCAGCAGACATGACTGCCAGCGTACGCACGTGGCCGCCCGCGTAGAAAGGCGGCGGCACAAAACTTAAGGTGCGGCGCTAATCGACGTTCAGGATCGAGCGCACAGTCGCCACGTCGCGGGCCATGTTTTCCAGTAGCTCGTCGACGGAGTTGAACTTCACCATGTCGCGCACCTTGGCAACGAATTCGACTTTGGCCATGCGGCCGTAGAGGTCCGCATCGCGGTCGAGAACGAAGGATTCGATGCTGCGGCGGGAATCGCCGAAGGTGGGGTTTGTGCCCACGGATATCGCGGCCGGGTAGGCCACGCCGATTTCCATGTCACCATCGATCGGCGCTTCATCCTCGCTCCCGGCAACGACAGTGAACCAGCCGGCGTAGACGCCGTCGGCGGGAGTGGCACCAGTGTCAGGGACATACTGGTTGGCGGTGGGATAGCCCAGTTCACGCCCGCCGCGGCCAGCGCCACGCTCCACGGGCGCGGTGATGGAAAACGTGCGGCCTAGAAATCCGGAGGCGGTGCCCAGGTCGCCCTCATTCAACGCGTCGCGGATGGCCGTGGAGCAAATTCGCTCGCTGCCGCTGTGGAGAAGCTGCACCACGTCAACGTCCACGCCGTAGGCTTTGCCCAGTTCCACCATCGTCGCCGCGGTGCCGCGCGCGCCGGCGCCGAAGGTGAAGTTCTCCCCCACCACAACGCGGGAGGCACCCAGTTTGTCCACGATCACGGAACGGAAATACTCCTCGGGGCTCTCCCCCGCCAGTTCTTTGGTGAAGTCGATGACCAGCATGTAATCCACACCCAGGGCTTCAATGATCCGGGCGCGTTCTGCCAGCGGAAGAAGCGTGGGCGGGGTCAACTCTGGGGCGAACACGGCCACTGGGTGCGGGTCAAACGTCATCACCACGGACGGGACCTGGTTCTCACGTGCCACGTCCACCGCGTGCGTGATCAGCAGCTGGTGGCCCAAGTGGACGCCGTCGAACACGCCGATGGTGACAACGGGGCCAGGAGCCGAAGGAGCCCGGGTAGCCCCGGGAGCAACAGTGGTTAGCGTTGCGCGTTCAAGCTCCGACAGTCCCATCAAAATATCCACGTCGCACAGACTACGTCATGGCGTGCGTCGGCCGCGCCAAGCATGGGTATGTGTTTGGGTCTTCACGCGGCCCGGCGGAAGGCGTGGCATAGGGTGGGTGGGGTGAAAGACACTGTGCGCGATCCGTTAACGGGCTCCGGCCTGGTCTTCGTGGATAAGCCTGCGGGCATGACCAGCCACGACGTGGTGGCGCGGCTGCGGCGTTTCTTTGGCACGCGCAAGGTGGGTCATGCAGGAACGCTTGACCCGATGGCTACCGGGGTCCTGGTCGCAGGGATTGAACGCGGCACGAAGCTGCTCGCCCACCTGGTGACGGACGATAAGGTCTACGCCGCCACGATTCGCCTGGGCCAAACCACGTCCACCGAAGACGCCGACGGTGAAGTCCTCACCACCACCGACACCGCGGGGGTGACAGACGCCGCGATCAAAGACGCAGTCGCCCAGCTCACCGGGGAGATCATGCAGGTGCCTTCAAAGGTGTCCGCGATCAAGATCAACGGTAAGCGCGCACACGAGATGGTGCGAGACGGTGAAGAATTTGAGATTCCCCCGCGTCCCATCACCGTCTTTAGTTTCGAGATTCTAGATATCCGCCGCCACAGCGGGTGTATAGACGTTGACGTGCGCGTTCATTGTTCCTCGGGCACGTACATCCGTGCGTTGGCACGCGATCTGGGCGACTCACTTGCGGTGGGCGCGCACCTTACGGCCCTTCGTCGAGAAGCATCAGGCCCTTTTGATCTCACGCGCGCACGCACGCTGGAGGAACTTGAGGCCCACGCGGAGCTGTCGATGACGATGGATGAGGCCCTGTTGGCCGCCTGGCCCGCGCTCGAGGTCACCGCGGAGGAATACGCGGACCTCGCGATGGGTAAGTGGCTGTCGCCCCGCGGCGTACGCGGCGTTCACGCGGCCGTAGGGCCCGAAGGCAAGGTCGTGGCGTTAGTCAAAGAAAAGGGCGCTCGCTTATCGACGACCTTTGTCGCGCGCCCCTCCACCCTTTAGCGCGGAACGAACGTAGACGCGCAGACGTAGCCCGCTTCGATCTTCCAGCGGCCCTCAATGAACGGCACCGGCGTGGGGCGCACCAAAAGGTAGGAGAAAAACGTGCCGTCATCGCGGATGTCAATCTCCGCGTCCTCAAAGCCCAGCCAGCGAAGCGTCATGGGGAACCACGCCTTATACGTGGCCTCCTTGGTGCAGAACAACAACCGGTCCGCCCAGTGGTTGCCGCGGGCCTTTTGCTTCTCTACCCACCGGCGTTCGTTGGCGTGCGCGATCTGATCCAGCACGCCCTCGGGGAGGGGCTCCGCGGGCTCCGCATCGATGCCCATTGAACGGATCGAATCAGTCGGCGCGGCGACAGCCATGCGCAAACCGTCCGTATGCGTTAGGGAACCGGTGTAACCCTCCGGCCACAGCGGCATGCCGCGCTCCCCTTTCAGCACTGCTTGCATGGAATCCGCACCGAGCTCTTTAAGCGCCTGGTGCGCGCACCACCGCGCGTCGCCGAACTCACCCTTGCGGGAATCCACCGCGCGGCTGACCACCACGCGCTCTTCAGGGTGCAGGTCCTGGTAATTAGAAAGGTCAGGGCCATCAGCGGCACGCGTGCTGGTGCGCAAGTACACAACGCGGGCTTCGGGCGGGAAGAGGTCTTTATCCAGCATTACTGGGCCACCTCCTCGCTTTGCACCGTGCCGACGGGGTCGGCGTCTGCGCGTGGCAGGCTCATCACCGGGTAGGGCCACGGCGGGGAAAGCGGACCGGGTTTACGCGCCTGCCATTCCGCCGGGTAGCCCAACGACACCTCGATGTGCTTCGTCCCGTCTACTTCCATGACGCCTGGAATGTGCAGATGTCCGTAAATGACGTGGGTGGCGTTGTAGCGCTGCGCCCAACTACGGGTATGGCGGGTGCCGCACCACAGGGCCATCTCCGGGAACATCATCTTCTCCGTCGGTTCCTGGATCAGGGGCCAGTGGTTAATCAGGATCGTCGGCCCGTTGATGCGCGAGAGCCGCTTCGTGGAATAGGCCAAGCGGTCCCAGCACCACGCACGCATATCCACGAACGGGGCGATAGCGACCTCATCGGTAAAAACAATGTTTTTCTTTTCCGCTTGCGCAAGCGCATCTTGGACAGTGACGTCAGAGAGCCGGAACGAATAGTCGTACAACGTGAAAAGCGGCACGATGGTGACGCCGCCGAACACGGGGTATTCATCCTCCGGCGTGATCACGCCGAGGCTGCGCATCGCCGCCACGAGCTCCGCGTACTTGTCGCGCCCCGTGTGACGGTCCCCGCTGCGCGAATACAACTCATGGTTTCCCGGCACCCAAATCACCGTGTGGAAGCGGTCCGCCAGGATCGCCATGACGCGCACGATCAATTCCGTGCGCTCCCCCACGTCCCCGGCCACGATCAGCCAATCGTCCGGACTTTCCGGCACGATCTCTTCGATCCGGGCGCGGTTAGCTTTCACCGCGGCATGCAGGTCCGAGACCGCCCACAGCGTGGTCATAACTCTTCCTTCGCACGGTCCTCGGAGTCTTGGTCCCCAACCGCCCAGCGCATGGAGTAGAACCGCCAGATGTCGCCGATGAGGCGCAGGATGATCATGGCCGCGAGCCCACACCAAATGCCGGTGAGCCCCGCGTCGAACCACCACGCGGCGGCGACCCCGGGGAGGAAACCCGCGAAGACGGCGGCGACAGTCAGCGTGCGCAGGAACGCAGCATCACCCGCACCGAGGAGCACGCCGTCGAGGGCGAAGAGGACACCGCCGGCGATCACGATGACGATGAGGAGAAGCCACGGCCACTGCATCGCATCAATCACGGCATCATCGGTGGTGAAGATCCGTTTGATCCACGGCCCGCCGGCGAGCAGCACTGCGGCCAGCGCCACGGCGAAGCCCGCGGAGTACACCGTGGCCTTCTCCCCCACCTTGCGGGCAAGGGTCGCATCCCCCTTACCCAGCGCCGCACCGGTGAGCGCCTGGGCAGCAATCGCCAGGGAATCCAGCACCAACGAAAGGAACTGGAACAGCTGGAGCAACACCTGGTGCGCCGCCAGTGCCACCACCGCGATACGCCCGGCCACTGCCGCAGCAAGAATGAAAGACAGGTGCAGCGACAGCGACCGCACGATGAGGTCGCGGCCGAGCACCAACTGACGCAGAATCACCGAGGGATTCGGCGCCCACGAAAACCCCAGGGTGCGCTGCTCACGCACAAGCACCGCGATGAAGCCCACAGAAGTCAGCGCCATACCCAGCACGTTCGCCCACGCGGAGCCAACGAGCCCAAGCTTATCGACGAAAAATGGCAGCGCTATCGCGCCGGGTATCACGCCGCATAACGTGAAATAAAACGGCAGACGCGTGTTGTGGACTCCGCGCATCCAGCCGTTACCGGCCATGATGATGAGCGTGAGCGGGATCGCGAATACAGCGACCCGCATCCAGCTCACCGCAGCCGCGGCTGTGTCTGCATCTTGGACGAAGAAGCTGGCTAGTTGAGGCGCGAAGAGCCACACCAGCGTGGCCAGAACAAAACCAACGGCGAGTCCCAGCCAGGTCGCCTGCACGCCCTCAGCAACTGCATCACCGCGGCGGCCTGCCCCGTACATCCGGGCAGCGCGGGCAGTGGTGCCGTAGGACAAAAACGTGAGGTTGGTTGTCACGGCTGCTTGGACCGTGGTTCCGGCCGCCAGCGCCGCGAGCTGGGAGGACCCCAAGTGCCCGATGATCGCGGTATCAAGCAGCAGATACAGCGGCATTGCGGACAGGACGCCCAAGGCGGGCAGCGCAAGAGAAAGGATGCGGCCTGGGGTTACCAGGGCATCCACGGAAACAGTACGAGTGCTTTCAGCGGTCACGGCTGCCGTGGCTCTCCGCCAGCAATGGTGGCGGCAAGTGCCGCGATCGCGTCATCCACGTCCCCGCCGACGGAGTAGCCAGCCGCGGGAACATGTCCGCCACCGCCGTGCGCTTCCGCGAGTACGGAAACGTCAACGAGGGAGGAACGCAGTGACACGGACCAGTAGGCCGGGTGGATTTCTTTGAAGACCACACCGATGTCGCTGCCCTCGATGGCGCGCGCGTACTGGATGATCATCTCTACCGCGGTCTGGTTCATAGACTTAAGACGCTCATCGTCGATCACCAGCACCGACACCTCGTAGTCGCCGGCGGTGAACGTTTTCATGTTCGCCATGACCGAACCCATCATTTTGAGGTCTTGCGCGGAAATCTCATCCATGAGGTCCAGCGCGGCCTGGCGCGTATTAACGCCGTAGGTCATCAGTTCCGCGGCGAGCGTATGCATGCGCGGGGTGCCCCACCGGAAGCTGCCGGTGTCCGTGACTAACCCCGCGTACAGGCAATAGGCGATGTCTTCCGTCAGCGCGATTCCCATATGCTCAAGCAGGTCCCGGATCAAGACGGTGGTGGATTCCACCGGTTCAATCAGATTCACTGCACCAAAGCCAGTGTTGGACGCGTGGTGGTCAATCACCACGACGCGGTCGCGCTGGTGCGCAATGGCCTCCGCGAAACGTCCGGTGCGGTCAACCGACGCGCAATCACACGTCACAATAAGACCGTCGGCGGGGAGCACGTCAGTAAACGTGATCTCCTCTATCCCGGGGATGCTGCGCAGGTTGTCCGCCGGTTCACTGGACTGGCCAATGAACACGTTGACGGTCTTCCCGCGTGAGCGGAGTCCAAGGGCAAGCCCGCACGCCGAGCCAATCGCGTCCGCATCCGGACGAATGTGCGTGACCACGTTGATCGTCTCAGCGGCGATCAATGCATCAGCGACATCCGCCACGGTGTCAAACTGCTTATCCTTCGGCGCACTAGCCTGCCTGGACCCACCTGTCATTACGCGTCCTTCCGGTAACCCGAGTCAGCTGTATCCGCCTCGTCAGAACGGTGTTTGTACGGATCGGCATCGCCTGCAGGCTTCGCGTTCTTCTTCAGCTCAGCGAGCTCTTCGTCGCGCTTGCGAGCCCTGGCGAGCAGCTCCTCCATGCGGGCGGATGCTTCAGGCACCGTGTCCAACTCAAACGTCAGCGTCGGGGTGAACCTCACACCCAGTTCATCGCCCACGGTCTTACGCAGCTGACCTCTCGCCCGGTTCAGCGCCTCCTCGGCGGCGGCGTAATCCGGTTCGTCGTCAAGCGTCGCGCCGCGCACCGTGTAGAACACCGTGGCATCACGCAAGTCACCCGTGACTCGAGTGTCAGTGATGGTGACTAGCTCAAGTCTGCGGTCTTTGACCTGCCGCTCGATGGCGGAGGCAACAATCGCCTGGATGCGCTTGGCCAGGCGCTGCGCGCGGGGATTATCAGCCACGAGGCACCTCCACCATCTCGTAGGTCTGGATCACGTCATCAACCTGGATGTCCGGGTAGGACAGAACCATACCGCATTCGTAACCCTTGTCCACCTCAGTGACGTCGTCCTTTTCACGGCGCAGCGACGTAATCGTCGCATCCGGTGTAACGACGTTGCCGTCGCGCACGAGGCGCACCTTCGCACCGCGCTTGACCTTGCCGTCGGTGACCATACAACCGGCGATGAGGCCCACTGCGGAAGCCTTGAAGATCTGGCGGATCTCCGCAGACCCCAGGTCTCGCTCCTCATAGATCGGCTTGAGCATGCCCTTCAGAGCAGCCTCGACATCGTCAATGACCTGGTAGATCACCGAGTAGTAGCGGATCTCCACGCCTTCGTCGTTGGCTTCCTCGGTCGCCTTGCCCTCAGCGCGAACGTTGAAGGCAACGATGATCGCGTCCGACGCGGCGGCCAGCGTGACGTTGGTCTGGGTCACAGCACCGACACCGCGGTCGATGATGTTGACCTCCACCTCGTCGTCCACCTCGATCTTGAGCAGAGCCTCTTCGAGCGCTTCCACCGAACCGGCGTTGTCGCCCTTGAGGATGAGGTTCAAGGTGTTGGTCTCCTTGAGAGCCTGATCCAGGTTCTCAAGGGAAACGCGCTTGACGCGGCGTGCCTGCATCGCGGCGCGCTGACGTGCGTCACGCTGCGCAGCGATCTGACGAGCGACGCGGTCGTCCTCGACCACCAGGAGGTTGTCACCGGGACCAGGAACACCGTTGAGACCCTGGACCTGCACCGGACGCGACGGCCCAGCTTCCTCAACGTCATGGCCCCACTCATCCACCATGCGGCGCACGCGACCGAAGTTGCCGCCCACGACGATGGAGTCACCGACGCGCAGGGTACCGCGCTGAATGATCACGGTGGACACCGGACCGCGCCCGCGGTCCAAGTGGGACTCGATGGCGAGACCCTGGGCGTCCATGTCCGGGTTCGCGGTCAGCTCAAGGGCAGCGTCCGCGGTCAGCAGGACGGCCTCCAACAGATCGTCGATACCCGTGCCCTGCTTTGCGGAGATGTCGATGAACATCGTGTCGCCGCCGTACTCTTCAGGGACCAAGTCATACTCGGTGAGCTGGCCGCGGATCTTGTCCGGCTGTGCCTCAGGCTTATCCACCTTGTTCACCGCAACCACGATCGGCAGGTTCGCTGCCTTGGCGTGGTTGATAGCCTCCACCGTCTGCGGCATGACGCCGTCATCAGCAGCGACCACAAGGATGGCCAAGTCCGTCGACTGGGCACCGCGGGCACGCATGGCGGTAAAGGCCTCGTGACCCGGGGTATCCAGGAAGGTGATCTTGCGCGGCTCGTCTTCTAGGGTGACCTCAGTCTGGTAAGCACCGATGCCCTGGGTGATGCCGCCGGCTTCGCCCTTACCCACGTTGGCCTGGCGGATCGAGTCCAACAGTCGGGTCTTACCGTGGTCAACGTGACCCATGACGGACACGACCGGCGGACGCTGCTCAAGCGCTTCTTCGCCACCTTCGTCTTCACCGAACTGCAGGTCGAAGGACTCGAGCAGCTCGCGGTCTTCATCCTCAGGCGAGACAATCTCAACGTCATAGTTGATCTCTGCACCCAGCAGCTGCAGCGTCTCTTCGGACACGGACTGCGTCGCGGTGACCATCTCACCCAGGTTGAACAGAGCCTGGACCAGGTTCGATGCCTCAGTACCGATCTTTTCTGCCAAGTCAGTCAGGGTTGCACCCTGGCGCAGACGCACGGTCTTACCGCCGCCGTCCGGCAGACGAACACCACCGATGACGTTCGGTGCGTGCATCTCCTCATACTCGGCCCTCTTCTGGCCCTTGGACTTACGGCGCTTGCTCGGCGCACCACCCGGGCGACCGAACGCACCCGCGGTTCCGCCGCGGCGTCCACCGCGTCCGCGGAAACCGCCGCCTGCACCAGGACCACCAGGACCACCCGGTCCGCCCTGACCGCGGCCGCCAGGACCCTGGCCACCACGACCACCGGCACCCTGACCACGACCGCCAGCAGCGTTCGCGCCCGGACGGCCACGACCCGGCGCACGGGACGGCATCTGACCCGGGGTTGGGGCATTCGCCATATCCGCCGGCGACGGTCCGGGGCGGCCACCAGGCCGTGGCCCCGGACGTGCACCAGCCGCGGCACCCGGACGTGCCGGGCCGTCACCGCGACGCTTCTGCGGCGCACCAGCGCCACCACCAGCACCGCCACGCGCGCCACCAGGACGCGGAGCAGGGCGCGGAGAACCGCCCTGCGAAGAGAACGGATTGTTTGCCACGCGCGGACGCCCCGGCTTGGGCATTGGACGCGGCATAGCCGCGCCACCTGGCTTGGGGGCACCAGCAGAACCTGGCTTCGGCGCGGATGCCGCGTCCGTTGGCCTCGGGCCGCCAGGCTTCGGCGCACCAGGCTTTGCCGCAGCAGGCTTCGGCGCACCAGGCTTCGCCCCAGCAGGCTTCGGCGCACCAGGCTTCGCCGCGGCCGGTTTCGGTGCAGCAGGTTTCGCTGCGGCCGGTTTCGGCGCACCAGGCTTCGCCGCGGCGGGTTTCGCCGCAGCAGGTTTCGCCGTAGCGGGCGCGGCTGCAGGCTTTGCGGATGCGGGTTTAGCGGCTGCGGGAGTAGCGGATTCGCTCTTTGCTGCTGCCGCGGGCTTGGCTGCCGCAGGCTTGGCCGCGGCGGGTTTAGCGGCAGCAGGCTTCGCCGCTGCCGCAGGCTTGGCGGCGGCAGGTTTAGCGGGAGCAGGCTTCGCTGCGGCAGGTTTGGCTGCAGCGGGCTTAGCAGCGGCAGGTTTCGCCGCGGCCGGAGCCTTCGGTGCTGCGCCCTTGGCGGCGGGTTTGGCGGGAGTCTTAGCGCCCGCGGGGGTCTTGCCGGCGGGCTTCTTCGCTGTGGCGGTAGCCGCGCCGTCGCCGGAATCGGCGGCCATAGCCTCGTAGTGCGCCTTCATCTTCTTCACCACCGGAGGTTCGATGGTGGATGAGGCGGTTTTAACAAACTCACCCTGTTCCTTCAGGGTGGCGAGCAATTCCTTGCTGGTTACGCCGAGCTGCTTAGCCAGCTCGTGAACGCGTAGCTTGGGCACGTGTCTCCTCGTTGGTTAGCTAGAGGGCGCGGGCCACAACAAGCTTGCCAAAGCTCGCGTCGCAGGCGACCCCTAGAAGGTGGTCATGACGTTCATCGCTGATGCTTCATGGTTGGAGTCTCATCAGTTCTTCGGTCCTTCAATTACGTTGTGTTCGCATCTACGTTGTGTTTGCATCTCAGCGGCTTGTGCCACTGTGACGACGTACTCGCGTACAGGGCTTGCATCGACAGTCCCGCTCACTTTGAGCGCGCGGGAAAATGCCTTGCGCTTCACAGCAAGTTCAACAGCTTCTTCCGTCGGCGTAATCCACGCGCCCCTCCCCGGCATCCGCCGCACAGGGTCCGCGATGATTCTCATCGGGTTGTCTGGGTCGACTACCACGCGCAGTAACTGCACGTCAGGCATCGCTGTACCGTACGCGATGCACGTCCGGATTCGCTTCGGTGCGCTCGTTTCAGTCACCGTCGCGTCTCCTTATCGCTTCGCTCATGAGCACATGCTTATCGACGACCCCACCCACGCCATCAGAAGAAACCAACGGCACAGAATGAAAGCCAAGAATTAAGGATACGCGACTTGGCCGCGAAAACGTACTTTTCCAAGTCCCGTCGGGCCCGCTACACGTGCTGCTGTGGCCGTTTAGGCGTCGGCATCAGAGTGAATGTCAATCTTCCAGCCGGTCAGTCGTGCCGCTAAGCGGGCGTTCTGCCCTTCCTTACCGATGGCCAAGGAGAGCTGGTAGTCAGGCACGATCACGCGTGCGACCTGCGCCGCGGCGTCCACGATGTCCACGCGCACGACCTTGGACGGAGCAAGCGCGTTGCCCACGTACTGCGCCGGGTCATCGGAGTAGTCAACAATGTCGATCTTCTCCCCGCCGAGTTCATCCATGATGTTGGTGACGCGCGATCCGCGCGGGCCGATGCACGCACCTTTTGCGTTGATGCCCTTGGCCACTCCCTTTACCGACACCTTGGAGCGGTGGCCGGCCTCACGCGCGATGGAGACGATTTCCACCGAACCGTCCGCAACCTCCGGGACCTCGAGCGCGAAAAGACCACGGACCAGTTCCGGGTGCGTGCGGGACAGGTTGACTTGAGCGAACTTGTCGCCCTTGTTCACGCCCACCACGTAGGCCTTGACGCGGTCACCGTGCGCGAGTTTCTCACCCGGGATTTGCTCCGCAGGCAGCAAAACGCCGTCCTGCGGCGCGGTCTCCGTACCCACCTGCACTTTGATGATGCCGCGTTCATTAGCAAACGAGTCCGCTTGCACCACGCCGGAGACGACGTGGCCTTCCCGCTCCGCATACTCGTCGTACGCCTTGTGCGCTTCGGCCGTACGCATGCGTTTGAACATGGCGTCGCGCACAGCCATCGCGCCCACGCGGGAAAAGTTCACCGGGGTGTCGTCGTATTCAGCAACAACCTCCCCGTCGTCATCGCGCTCAAGCACGAACACCGCAACGGCACCCGTGTCCGGGTCGATGGTGACGTGGGCCTTCGACGACGTCGCCGCCGGGGAACGCAGTTCCTTTTTGGTATCCCCGGCTTCCTTCGAGTCGTAGTAGGCGTACAGCAGCGCGGAGGAGATCGTGTCCAGCAGCTCAGCGCGATCAATCCCCTCTTGTGCCTCGATCGCTTTTAGTGCATCAATGTCGATATTCACTTGTTCTCCCTACTTGTCCTGCTGGTTGTCATCCGTTAGCTGGGTAAACTCGGCGTTCGCGAGCGCCAGCTCCGCCTCATTGGGCTTTCCAAACTCAATCTCTACCACGGCGTTTTCCACTTGATCAAACCTCACCGCAATGGCGCGCGGCGTGTGCTTTCTGCCTTTCTCGGCGTGGCTTACTAACACAACCTCCGTGTCGTCGCTGTTAACAGCGCCAATCCGGTAGAGAGTCCCGTCTTTGCCTCCGTTAGCCGGTGCCATTCCCTCACCAAAGCGCACCGCCACCACGCGGCCGCGGTTGCGGCGCCAGTGCCGTGGCAGTGTCAGCGGCAGATCAATGCCAGGGGTGGTCACTTCCAGCGTGTAGCCAGCGCCGAAGTTGAGCTCACCGCGCTCCTCCGCCTCGTCGAAAAGCAGGGACACCTCGTTGGAGATGTCCTCCAGCTGATCGAGCGTCGGTGCCTCGTCTCCAGAAATGGCGATGGTGACTTGGGATTTCTTACCAGCCTTCACTGTCTTAATCGCCTCCACGTCAAGCCCGTGACGTACGGCGACGGGAGCAACGATGCTCTCCAGCTCGGCGGTATCTGGGAATGCCATGCCCACCACTGTAACCCTCAATGCGACAAATACAGGCGACAAGTACAGTTTTATGGCGTGATTGACCACAGACGATCCACTCCCCTTTCGCGCCACCAGCGCGCACGCTCCCGCAGCCGCGCTACAGTGGCCGCCGCCTCCGCGATCGCTCTGATGATCCCCCTATCGGCCTGCTCACCACTGGATTTCTTCGGACCGCGACCGAACGCGGAGTTACTCAGCTTGGCTCAACACGCGGACGCCGACGCGCAGTCCCTGTCCCGTGACCCGCTCACCCAGCCCATCGCCGATTTGCGCCGCACCCAAGCTGATGAGTTGTTTGCGGAGATCACCCGCGTCTGCGGTGTCGATGAGACCGGCACCCCGCCCACTAGCTGCCAGGTCGACCGCACCGCACCAGACTCAGAGCCCGTCGCGGGCGCTACCACGATTGATGAAGCCGCCCAATCGCTGGTTCTCACCCTTGTTACGCGCGCATCATCGCTTCCCGACGATTCCTTAGACCTCGTCACCGCCCACGCAATCGACCTGCTGGCCGCGGTGGACAAGGACATGGCTAATACGAACCCCGATTTCGACGAGAAGCTGTGCGAAGCGGAAGAATCCAGCGCGGCCGACGACAAGGCCAAGCCGATCGATGAAGTCGATGTTGAGGCGGCCCGGAAGCTTCTCGACGACGAATACGCAGCCCTCTACGGCCTCGATCTCGCCTCGGCGTATGCAGACGATCCCCTCCAGTACCGCATCGACACCCTGCGCGACGGCCACGAAGACCGCATCTCATGCCTCACGACAACTCTGAACAACGCTGGCTCGCCCACCCCAGCCCAAGCCCCCGGCTATGAGTTTGATTCCGGTGAGGAACCGACAAGCACCCCTACGGCCAGCGCGTTCGTCAGCGCAATGGAATCATCCCTAATCGCGTCGTGGCGCAGCGCCGCCGCCGACGCCACCAGCTCCCGCTGGCGACACAACGCCATTGAACTAGCCGCTAACGCCCAGCGCCTAGCCAGCCTGAACTAGCTCACGGACCTTAGCCACGATCTCATCGGCCGGGACCTCGAGGGTTTCACCTCCGCGGATGCGCAGCTCCACGATCCCGTCGGCAAACGAACGCCCGAGGATCACGATGAACGGCATGCCCAGTAGCTCCGCGTCCTTGAACTTCACGCCGGGAGAGACCTTGGGCCGGTCGTCGAAAAGCACCTCGATGCCCGCGGAATCAAGCTCGGCGGCGATGCGCTCCCCGGCTTCCAGCGCCGCAGCATCCTTATTCGCCACCGCCACGTGGACGTGGAACGGTGCAACAGACACCGGCCACACAAGGCCCTTGTCATCTAGGTTCTGCTCCGCCACGACAGCCAACATGCGGGTCACGCCGATACCGTAGGAGCCCATGGTCGGGGTGGCGCGCTTGCCGTTTTCGTCGAGGATCTGCACGTCCAAAGCCTCGGTGTACTTGCGGCCGAGCTGGAAGATGTGACCCAGCTCGATACCGCGGGCGAGTTCCAGCGTGCCATTGCCCGACGGGCTCGGGTCGCCTTCTAGGATCTCCGCCGCCTCGACATACCCGTCGACGGTGAAGTCACGGCCCGCGACTAGACCCACGACATGCTTTTGGTTCTCATCAGCGCCAGTGATCCAGCTCGAGCCCTCCACCACGCGCGGATCGGCCAATACGCGCACGCCGTTCGCGTTGAGCGCGCGCGGACCGACATACCCCTTTGTCAAGAACTCGTTCTTGACAAAGTCCTCATCGGATGCAAGCTCAAACGTCGCCGGCTCAAGGGACGCCTCCAGGCGCTTTTCATCCAGCGCGCGGTCACCCGGCATCAGAATGCCTGTGAGCTGCGGGCCCACTGGCTCGCCGTCGTCGCCCACCACGCGCGGATCGTCGATTTTGACCATCATGCACTTCAAGGTGTCGGCGGCGGTCGCTGGGCGATCGTCGATAAGCACGCCGCTCGCAGTGGCCCAGGCGACGAGCGACTCGATGGTCTCCGACGCTGGGGTGTCGTGAACGACAGGTTCCGGCTGGCCCTCGATCGGCGTCGGCGCGGGCGGAACGGTGACCACTGCCTCCACGTTTGCCGCGAAATCGCCCGCGGTGGACACCACGAACGTGTCCTCACCGTTGTCGCTGTAGGCGAGGAACTCCTCACTCGCGGAACCGCCCATCGCGCCGGAGGTTGCGTGACAAATCTCGTACCGCAGGCCCACGCGGTCAAAAATGCGCTGGTACGCGGCCCGGTGCTTCGCGTAAGCCTCCGCGAGCCCCTCATCCGACATGTCGAAGGAGTAGGAGTCCTTCATGATGAACTCACGCCCGCGCAAAATACCCGCGCGCGGACGCGCCTCATCGCGGTACTTGTTCTGGATTTGGTACAGCACCACCGGGAAATCCTTGTACGAGCTGTAGAGATCCTTCACGGCAAGCGTGAACATTTCCTCGTGCGTGGGCCCAAGAAGCATGTCCGCGCCCTTGCGGTCTTTAAGGCGGAAGAGGTCATCACCGTATTCCGTCCAACGGTTCGTCGCCTCATACGGCTCGCGCGGCAAAAGCGCCGGGAACACGAGCTCCTGCGCGCCGATCGCATCCATCTCCTCGCGCACGATCCCCTCGACCTTGCGCAGCGCCTTGAGCCCCAGCGGCAACCACGAGTACACGCCCGGCGCGGCACGGCGGATATACCCCGCGCGCACCAGCAACTTGTGGCTAGGCACTTCGGCGTCGGCGGGGTCTTCGCGCAGCGTGCGCAGGAACAGCTGGGATAGGCGTGTGATCATGCCGTTCAGGTTACTACCGCTTCCCGCGCGGTAGCGTAAGCAGCATGCTTATTGTGCTGCCGCCGTCCGAAACGAAGGCCCCCGGCGGGGTCCCCGACGCCATGGACGTCTCCTTCCCCTCGCTCGACCCCATCCGCCAAGAGATCATGGCGGACCTCGCCGCGCTTGAGGTCGACGAGATGATGGCCGCCCTCACGCTCCCGCCCACCAAGCGTGAGGAAGCGCAAGGGAACCGCACGCTTATCGACGCCCCCGTCATGCCCGCCATCTACCGTTACACCGGGGTCCTCTACGACGCCTTGGACGCTGAGACTCTCCCCGATTCCGCCTTGGCACATCTAGCCATCGGGTCCGCCCTGTTTGGTGTTGCCCGTGCCACCGACACCATTCCCCGCTACCGTCTCTCCGGCGGATCGAAACTTCCCGTTCGTTCGACGTCTTCGAACGAACAGCAATCAGCGGTCCCCGCCATGAAAGCCCGCTGGGGCTCAGCAATCACCGATGTACTTGCCGCCGAAGGCTTCGTCGTGGATATGCGCTCTGGTGCTTACCAGCAGCTCGGACCCCTGCCGAAGAACGACCCTGCGTCCATGACCGTCCGCGTCGAATCCGTGCAGCCCGATGGCTCGCGCAAAGTGGTCAGCCACTTCAACAAGCACTACAAGGGCGAACTCGCCCGCGTTGTCGCGGTAGCCCCGGATGCAGGCTCCGTGTCATCGATCAGCGACGTTGCCGACATCGCCGCAGCAGCAGGCATGACGGTAGAGATCAACGGCCAGCAGCTCACCCTCGTGGTCTAAACCACATCAATAATGGTAACGAGCTTGGAAAATCACTAAGTCTTCGCCTTCTACCATGTACACGAGCCGGTGCTCTTCCGTGACCCGGCGAGACCAAGCCCCCGAAATCCCGTACTTAAGTGGTTCTGGTTTGCCGATTCCTACGAAAGGATCCCTTAAGCAATCACGGAGGAGCTGATTCACCCGTTTCAGCACCTTCTTATCGTTCGCTTGCCAGTAGAGGTAATCCTCCCAGGCTTGAGGCGTCCACACCAGCCGCACAGGAAACCTTCTTACTCCGAGGACTCTTCGAGATCAGCCTCGAGATCCACGTCGTGTATCTCAGTTCGCCCTGACAAAGCAGCGTCAAATGCATCCAAAAGCCGACGCGCATTAGCAGGCGATCGGAACAGGTAAGCAGTTTCTTGCCATGCCGAGTAATCCTCGGCGGACATTAAAACTACATTTCCGTGACGAGACACGATTTCCACAGCTTCACGGTCATTATTTACTCGCTCGATAAGCGGGAAAAGCGTCCGCCGAGCTTCACTAGCGCTGAGAGACATACCAACCACCTCACATTCTCTAGTACAAGAATATGGTACAAGTGATCTTTTTGCTAGTTCTGGGGACGGTCGTTCGGTGCTATAGCGTCGCGCTGACGATGGAGTACGCGATAAAGAGCGCCAACGTGACACCCATGGTTAGTGCCCAGCGACGAACCGGCGCGTGGGCAAAGTTGAGGTCTACTTTGGCTTCGCCGCCTGAGGCAAGCATCATCACCATCGGGTCGTTCGGTTCCTTGTAGAAGCCCATTCCGCTGCCGTACTTGAAGTGCTTTGCGCGGATTTTTTCGGCCTCGTCAGTAGGCATTTCCGCGAGTTCTTTCGACCATGTAAAGGCGATTCGGAAAAAGAGCGCGACGCACAGAATCGAACCAATAATGATCAGTGCTATCGCGACCGGGGTCCAGGCACTGAAAGCCGGGATGGTTGTTGTGATTTCCAATAGGCACAAAGTCACAGCAGCCCCAAGAGCTGTCCACGCCATGGCTTTACCGGTTTTCGCCAGCAACGTGGCGGCTTTGTCTGACGCCGTATCGGAAAAAGGGATATCCGAGTCAGCTGGGACGTCCATGCGGATCCGGGCCATGCGCGGCGTTGGCAAGGCCGTGTAGAAAACCGCAACGAGTCCGAGCGCGAACCACACCCCGTTCGTCGCAGCGAAAAAGTTCTTCGGCGTAGTCCGGTTCACATTCCCATCACTGTCAAAATGCACCGGGATCGGGTCCGGGATCTGGTCGTAATTGACCAAAATAAACACCAGCGTTGCCAGAACAACACCGACGGCGATCGCGTAGATCTTCCGTGTGCTCATACCGTGAGACTCTCCTTCATCCAGCCCGCAGAACAGTGAACCTCTCATTGCGCGCGGCTTGCTGGACGCGCCCGAACCGCTTCTCCACCTCGCCGCGGTAGCGCAGGTGCGAGTTATGCACCATGAAAAGCTCACCGCCCGGCGCGAGCAAACGCCGCGCGCCGTCAAGCAGATGCTGCACCAAGGTAGCATCAACACCCGCACGGTCGTGGAACGGTGGGTTCAGCGCGATCACGTCAAACGACCCCTCTGCGAACCGCGAGCCCGCATCATCCCAGGTCACAGTCACTCCAGGAAGGTTCGCCCGCGCAGAAAGCACAGCGTCCGCGTCAGCATCGGTCGCAGTGATCTGCCCGGCCGTCACGGCACCAGCTTCGAGCAATTGCTTAGCGACGGACCCATTGCCACACCCCAGATCCAACACCGTAGGTTCCGCATCCGAACCAGCGGTGACTCCCAGATCAGCCACCACCGTAGCGAGGAACGTCCCGCCATGGTCAGCCTTCGTCCCGGAGAACACCCCGCCGTAGGCCGTGAACCCGTTCGCAGTGGGCGGGGTGTAAGAGACGTCGCGTGGGCCGGACGCGACCAAGCAACGGAATTTCCCCCGGCCGCGCGACGCCGTGACCTCATCGAAGGACTGCGCAAGAACATCATTCATCGACCGCGCCAGGTGCTTGTTATTCCCACCGAACACCACCTGCGCCGCCATCCCGGCGCGGGCAGCCGCTCCCGCAATCGATCGCGCAAGGTAGTCCAACCGACCGAGCGATTTAGGCATCTCCCCCACCGCGACGATCCCCGACGCACCGGTGAGGGGCAGATGGGTGGCAAGGAAGTCGTCGATAAGCAAAGGCTCATTGATACCAGCGACCGTGGCCCCCGTGGCGTGAGCGGCGTGAGCCCGCGAGTAGTCGGAGTCGACGCTGAGCACCGGCCGGCCAGAACCGAGCGCGGCCGCCGTGAGAGCCCCGGTCGGGTCGAGGGTGATCGCTGACGCATCACCCTCGGCGGCCGTGTCGAGGATCAACCTATCCAGCGTGCGCATCTCCAAGCCCCGCCACCTCCCCGATGACGTACACGGCCGGATTAGTGACTTGCTCGCGCTCCATGACATCGGCGAGCTCGGCGACCGTAGTGCGGAATGCACGCTGGCGGGGTGTCTCTCCGTCCTGGATGACGGTGGCGGGGGTGGAGGGGGCTAGTGAGGCGCTCATGAGCGCCTGCGTAATGGCGCGCACTTGACGCACACCCATGATCACCACGATCGTGCCGCCGATGCGGGCGAGCGCACCCCAGTCGATGAGCGAGCGAGGGTCGCCCGGCGCGAGGTGGCCGGAGACCACAGTGAACGCGTGGGTGACGCCGCGCTGGGTGACGGGCACCCCGGCCGCGGCAGGGACAGACACGGCGCTGGTCACGCCGGGGACAACGGTGCACGGCACGCCGGCGGCCGCGCAGGCCTGAAGCTCCTCAAAACCGCGGCCGAACACGTACGGGTCCCCGCCTTTGAGCCGCGCGACGCGCTTCCCCGCGCGGGCATGCTCAACGAGGAGCTCATTGATGCGCTCTTGGGCCACCTGCTTGGCGTACGGCAGCTTCGCCACATCGATGATCTCCTTGCCGGTGAGATCAAGGAATTGGTCAAGCTGGTTCGTGGGCCCAAGGTGATCCGTAAGAATCACGTCGGCGGCCTCCAGCGCACGCAGACCGCGCACGGTGATCAGGTCCCACTCCCCCGGGCCGCCGCCGACCAATGTGACCGTCCCCTGTGTGACTCCGTTTTCCGCTGCGCTCATGGCGTACCAGTGTAAACCCTTCGCCCATTGACCCCGCGCCCCGGCGGGGCCGTGAAGATCTTAGCTGAGGATCTAAGCTAAAAGTGCTATGTCTGCCCCCACGCTTGAACACACACTCGCCGACGCCCTGCCGGAAATGGCAGTCGACGCCCACGGCGCCCCCTGCGAGGCCCCGGAATTGGTGGTGCTCAACGAGCCCCTGGCCGACGAGCTGGGCCTTGACGTTGCGTGGCTACGCAGCGACGACGGCGTCGCGTGGCTTACCGGCGCCGGCGGCGGCCACGCCATGGCGTACGCGGGTCACCAGTTTGGCACCTTCGTGCCTTTGCTTGGCGACGGCCGCGCGCTGCTCCTCGGCGACCTCACCGACGCGCATGGCGTGCGGCGGGAAATCCAACTTAAAGGCTCCGGCCGCACCTCGTTTTCCCGTCCTGGTTCCGACGGCCGCGGGGCGATCGGACCAATGCTGCGCGAATACCTGGTCAGCGAGTTCATGCACGCGGTGGGCATCCCGACCACGCGATCGCTGGCGGTCGTCGCAACCGGCGAGACCGTCGAGCGCCAATTCGGCCCCGTGCCCGGCGGCATCGTGGCACGCGTCGCGCGCAGCCACCTCCGCGTGGGCACCGTGCAGCTCGCGGCACTCAACGCGGGCGATCTTGTGCAGCGCGTCGTTTTGGCCGCGGGCTTCCCCGCCGCCGACGAGCTCTTGCGCACCGTCATGGAGCGGCAACTGCGCCTCGTCGCCGCGTGGATGCGCGTAGGCTTCGTCCACGGCGTCATGAACACCGACAACACCGCGCTCAGCGGCGAAACCATCGACTACGGTCCGTGCGCATTCACCGAAACCTTCCGCGGTAACGCTGTCTACTCCTCCATCGACCGCGGCGGCCGCTACGCATTCGGCAACCAACCCAACATCATCGCGTGGAACCTCGCGCGGCTTGCCGACGCACTCTTAGCAATCAGCGACGAAGCCACCCTCACGTCGATTCTCGGCGGAATCCAGGAAACCTGGGATTCACAGTGGACAACGCTTCTCCAAGGCCTCTCCACCACCGGCGACATCACCACCTACAACAGCTCCCACCCCTGGCCGCTTACCGACGGCACCGGCCGCACCCACGACCACGGCCCCCTCTTCCTTCCCCGCAACCACATGCTCGACGACGCCATCACCAAGGCAGAGAAAAACCGCGACTACAGTTCATACTTCGAACTGCTAGCCGCGGTAACGGATCCATTCAACCCGGACGCAGGACCCGAATGGATGGCCCAGCCGGAAGGAGAACGCGAGTACGTGACCTTCTGCGGCACGTGAGGCTGGCTGCGCCAGCCTCACGGGGGTGGACCGACCAGCCTCACGTGGTTTTCTAGTCGTGGGCGCCCATGGTGTCGGGGAAGTGGTGTTCGTCGTCAAGCTGAAGCGCGCGCTGCGTGTAGGCCCACTGCTCCTTGAAGACGTTCTTCTCACGCTGGAGGGAACGGCCGTACGTTGGGATCATCTCGTAGAGCATCGGCGACCACTCGATCATGCGCTCACCGAAGCAACGCTGCAGAAGCTCGAGCATCGCGGCCGGGGCGATCGACGCGCCCGGGGAGGCGCCGAGGATACCGGCGATCGTGCCGTTCTGGTCGTTGACCAGCGCGGTACCGAACTCCAGGGAGCCGAAGTGCGGCGGCGTGGTTGGCTTGATGATCTGCACGCGCTGACCAGCAACGACGGTCTCCCAGTCGCGGCCGTCGGCGTTCGGCAGGTACTCGCGAAGCGTCTCCACCTTGCCGTCGAAGTCCTTGAAGACCTCCTCGACCAGGTAGGTCACCAAATCCGAGTTCCACGCGGCAACACCCAAGTAGGACGGGATGTTGTTCGGGCGGATCGACTTGAACAAGTCCAGGTAGGAGCCCTTCTTCATGAACTTCGGCGTCCAGCCACCATACGGGCCGAACAGGAGCGACTCCTTGCCGTCCACCACGCGAAGGTCCAGGTGCGGCACGGACATCGGCGGGGCACCCACCTTGGCCTTGCCGTACACCTTCGCACGGTGCTTCTCGACGAGTTCATCATTCGTGGACCGCAGCCACATACCCGAAATGGGGAAGCCAGCGTAGCCGCGGACCTCCGGCACACCGGCCATGCGCAGCAAGTCAAGGGCGTAGCCACCCGCGCCGACGAAAACGAAGCGGGCACGCATTACTTCCTTGGCGCCGGTGTGGCGGTTGCGTGCCGTGACCTTCCAGAAGTTACCGCGGCGCTTCAGACCGATGACCTCATGGCCGTAGCGGATGTCGGTGCCGTGTTGCTCGGCCGACGCGAAGAACTGGCGGGTAAGAGCACCGAAGTTGACGTCGGTGCCGGCCTCGCTCCACGAAATCGCGACGGGCTCCGCGTCGAAATCGCGGCCCTCAGCCATGAGCGGCAGAACCTTTGAAAATTCGTCCGGATCATCCGTGTACTCGGTGCCGAAGAACATGTGGTTGTCCTTCAGGGCCTCGTAGCGGCGCTCAAGGTAGTTGATCTGGTCCGGACCCTGCGCGAAGGACACGTGAGGCACGGAGTGGATGAACTCCGTCGGATCAGTCAGAACGCCCTCTTTGACTTGGTGGGACCAGAACTGACGCGACACCTGGAATTTCTCATTGATGTCGATGGCCTTGGAGATGTCAATGCGACCGTTCTTTTCCGGCGTGTAGTTCAACTCGCATAGTGCGGAGTGGCCGGTACCAGCGTTGTTCCACGCGAAGCTGGACTCGAGCGCGGGGGCATCCAGGCGCTCGTAGACTACCTGGGTCCAGCTCGGCTCCAGCTGGCGAATCATGGCGCCAAGGGTGGCACTCATGATTCCAGCACCGATTAAGAGAACGTCGACTTCATCGCCAATTGGCTTGGGCTTCGGTTTGTCGGACACCGTTTTTTGACCTCTTCGATCTGGGTTACTCACTTAAGGCAACACGTTGTGGGAGTGTTAAAAATACTCGCCCATCAACCATACGCCCCGTGACCCCGATAACGTGAGTCGCGTGTGAGATATGTCCCTCACACCGCGCCTATAATGAAACCCATGACAACTGTGTGGCACCCAGATGAACTGGGCGACGGCTTCGAGTACACGACGATCCCCTTAGGCACGGATCCTGACGGCGAAGGCACGGTCGAAACCGTCCTCGTGCGCGCGGTGCCCGGCCCGGGGCACTCCATCGACCCAGCAAAACCCGCGTTGCTATGGGTCCACGGAATGTCCGACTACTTCTTCCAAGACCACGTCGCCCGCCACTACCTTGAGCAGGGCTACCCGTTTTACGGCGTGGACTTGCGCAAGTGCGGTCGCGCGCACAAAGCCGACCAACGCTGGCACTACACCACGGACATGCGTTACTACCACGCAGATCTCACGGCGGTCGCGCGCATGCTTGCCGACGAACACGGGGCCATCATCCCCATGGGCCACTCCACCGGCGGCCTCAACGTGATCCTGTGGGCCGACGACATGCGCCGTAATGACCCGGAGACGCACTCGCTGATCGCCGGGTTGGTCCTGAACAGCCCGTGGGTTGATCTGCAATTCCCCGAATTGTTCATTAAGGTGGCCGCGCCGGTGGTTCGGGCCGTCGGCAAGCGATGGCCCTTGATGACGCTGCCGATTTCCGGCGAGGCGACCTACGGCGAATCGATCCACGCGGGGGCGCATGGGCGCTGGGAATATGACCTGGTGAAGAAGCGTCCCGGCGGCCACCAGAAATACCTGGGGTGGCTGCGCGCCGTGATCGAAGGCCAAGCGCAAATCCACGACCGCGACATCGACACCGGCGTACCTACGCTCACGCTGTGTTCCGCTAAGTCCTACCTGGGCAAACCCTATTCAAAGGAAGCAGACACCGCTGATTCGGTGCTGGAAGTAGAGCAGATCAAGCGCTGGGCGCCGACGCTGTCGGACAACGCGGAGCTCGCGGTTATCGACGGCGCGCTCCACGACGTATTCCTCTCCCAGCCAGAGGTCCTCGACGAGGCCTACCGCGTAACCGACGCGTGGATCGAGCGTGTGAGCGAGGCCCGCCCATGAAGCACTACGACATCATCATCATCGGCTCCGGCTCCGGCAACTCCTTCCCCACAGAAGAATTCGACGACTGCTCAATCGCACTGGTCGAAGAAGGCCCGCGTTTTGGCGGCACCTGCCTGAACTCCGGGTGCATCCCCACGAAGATGTACGTTGTCGCGGCCGACACCGCGGCAACGGCCGCCGACTCGTCCAAACTGGGCATCGACATGACGTTTGAGGGCGCCGACTGGCCCGCGATCGTCGATCGCGTCTTCGCGCACCGCGTGGACATCATCGCGCGCGGCGGCGAGGACTACCGACGCGGCGACGAGTGCCCCAACGTGAACCTCTACAACGGCCACGCGGAGTTCACCGGCCCGAAAACGCTGCGCACGTCCATCGACGGCGAACCCGCCACGATCAGCGGCGACACCATCATCATCGCCGCCGGATCCCGCCCGTTCATTCCGCCGGTGATCGCAGAATCTGGTGTGGAGTTCCACACGAACGAGGACATCATGCGGCTGCCGCAGCAGCCGGAATCACTCACGATCCTCGGCGGCGGCTACATCGCGATGGAATTCGCCCACGTCTTCCAGTCCCTGGGCACGCACGTGAGGATCGTGAATCGCTCGCCGCTGATGCGCCACCTGGACAAAGACATCCACGACCGCTTCAATGCCCAAGCCGCGCCACGCTACGAAACCCACCTGGGGCGCGTGGTCACGGCCGCCACCACCTCACCCGATGGCGGTGTCACGCTCACGCTTGACGACGACACGACCGTCACCTCTTCCGCCCTTCTCGTCGCCACCGGCCGCGTCCCCAACAGCGACCGGCTAGGCCTGGAGGCGAGCGGAATCGACGTGCGTGACGACGGCCGCATCGTAGTCGACGACTACGGCCGCACCACCTGCGACGGCGTCTGGGCCGTCGGCGACGTGTCCTCGCCCTATATGCTCAAGCACGTTGCCAACGCCGAGCTGCGCGCGGTGCGCCACAACGTTTTGTGCGTCGCGGACGCACAAAACGACCCGTCCCGCGCCGGCATGATCCCCCTGCCCCACGACCACGTCCCGTCGGCCGTGTTCACCTATCCGCAGCTCGCCTCCGTCGGCATGACAGAGCAGCAGGCGCTCGACGCCGGCCACGACGTCACCTGCAAAATCCAAGCCTACGGCGACGTCGCTTACGGCTGGGCCATGGAAGACACAACTAGTGCCGTGAAGCTCATCGCTGACCGCTCCACGGGCCGACTCCTCGGAGCCCACTACATGGGCCCGCAGGCAGCAACCTTGATCCAACAGATGGTCACCGTCATGGCCTTCGATCTGGATCTTCGCAAGGTCGCCCGCCACCAATACTGGATCCACCCCGCCCTGACCGAAGTCACGGAAAACGCGATCCTGGGACTCGATCTCGACTTCCCGCCGGCGTAGACCGCGCGCTGCGCCGCGCAGCGTCGCCAGCGGGGGCGGGGCGCGGAGGGCCGAAGGTTTTTCGTCGATAAGCTAGACGACTAGCCCTTTACCTCTGCGAGGTGGGGATGGTGAGGATTTCGTTGCCCTCTTCAGTGATCACGATGGTGTGTTCAAACTGCGCGGTGTACCTGCCATCGATGTTCTGGATCGTCCAGCCGTCGTCCCACATGCGGTACGGCAGGGCGCCCAGGTTGATCATCGGCTCGATGGTCAAAGTCATGCCCGGCTCGAGGACATCCGTGTAAGCGTCAGAGTCATAGTGCAAGATGACCAGGCCATTGTGGAACGTCGGGCCGACGCCGTGGCCCGTGAAATCCGTGACAACGTTGTAGCCGAAACGCTTCGCGTACGACTCAATGACGCGGCCGATCACATTGATCTCGCGGCCCGGTTTAGCGGCTTTGATGCCGCGCATGGTCGCTTCGTGGGTGCGCTCGACGAGCAAGCGGTGCTCCTCGCTCACCTCGCCGGCGAGGAACGTCGCGTTGGTGTCGCCGTGGACACCGTTTTTGTAGGCGGTGACGTCAATGTTGCAGATGTCACCCTCCTGGATCACCGTGGTGTCCGGGATGCCGTGGCACACGATCTCATTCAGCGAAGTGCAGCAGGACTTCGGGTAGCCCCGGTAACCCAGCGTTGAGGGGTACGCGCCGTGGTCCAGCATGTATTCGTGGGCGATGCGGTCGATTTCATCCGTCGTTACGCCTGGTGCCACCGCTGCCCCCGCGGCCTCAAGCGCGTCAGCGGCGATGGTGCACGCCTCGCGCATGGCCTCGATGACCTCCGGGGGCTGGACGTAAGGCTCGCCGATGTTCTCCTGGACCGCATCCTTCCACACGTACTCAGGGCGCTCGATGTCTTCGGGCACCGTGCGGATGGGAGTTGGACGACCTGGAGTGAGCAAACCTGAACGAGACATGGCAACCATGGTAACCCGTTGTGGAAAACTCGCCGCATTCGCGTGGCTGTGGATAAATCCGCATCCGTGCAGCGTGAGCGGTTTTTGCGCGGTGGTGGTGGGAAGAAAATGGGGGCGTTTCGGAGTTATCCACAGGCCGCGACTGAGGCTCGGGCGGGAAAATCGATCTGGCGCTAGCGTGCGGTGTATGAATTTCACGCAGCTCATTGACACGTTAAAGGGATCGGGGTTGGATGCCCTCGAGTCCTTTGACATGTCTGCTGCGCTTAACGCGGGCATCAAGCCGTCGACCGCGAAAGCCTGGCAGGCGGTGCACGAGGCGTACTACGGCACGACGCGGGCGCGCAAACAACAGCGCATCGCGCGGGAGGCTGCTCGGGTGAGCGGGAAAACGCTGGAGCAGCTCGCGTTGATCGAGCGGCACCTCGCGCGAGAGACAGACAACGCGCGGCGACGCGAGCTGCGGCTAGAGCTTTTGCGTGCCGACGGTGGCTACGACGCCCTGAACCGCCGGGCGAAAACCTTGATCCCTGAGGAAGAAGCGACGCCGCAGGACTCCTTCCGCACGACCGCCTCGCGCGGCGGGAAGCGGTCGGTGTACATCACCGCCGACGAGCACTTCATCGCCGACCTTGAGCACGCGATGCGCGCGTATTCGAAAGCGATGTTCGCGGCCCGCGATACGCAAGGCGATGAGGCTGGCGGTGGCGTCTTCGTTCCCAACAGCAGGCAAATGCTCACGGCGTTCGTGGCGTTCATTCGCGGAGGCTTACCGACGTCATCCGCGCCGCCCCCAGGCGCCGCGGATCATGGTGGGGCCGGGGCTCCGCGCTCAGAGTGCTCGTGCGGCGGCGAGTGCGTCTGTTCTGCGCCTCCGCGCGCTGGGGCGTTCTGCAGCTGCGGAAAATGCACCTGCGACGGCACGATCCCCGTTGCCGTTCCGCGGCCGCTGCTTCTTGTGCCTGTTCACGCGCACCTTCGCGTCCTGTCCGGTGGCGGCGATGAAGTGAGCTTGGTCATGACCGATGGCACTGAGATTTCCGGTGCGGAATACTTGGAGCGGTTCTTTGCTGATCCGTCGTACGGCTTTGAGGCTGCGTTGTTCCACCCGGAAGAGGGCGCTGTGAACCTGTACGACGTTGAGCGCTACGCCAACACTAAACAGGCCGACTTGGCCCGCGCCGTGACACCCGTGTGCCCCGTACCGGGGTGCAAGGTTCCGGCGCAGTATTGCCAGATTCACCACATCACCGCCTGGAGCAAAGGCGGCCACACCAACATGTCGAACCTGACTGTCCTGTGCCCGTACCACAACCAGATCAACAACGACGATCCCGATACGCCAACCGGCGGGTGGCGGCACGCGGGAAGCGTCCGCACGTTCTCATCCGCTCCGATGTGGGTGTCCCCCACCGGGCACGCTGTGCCCAACCCGCACAAAGCCTATCGACGAGGCGCCATGTGGTCCCTCTTCGGCGATCCCCGGCGACGCGGGGCCGGCCCCACCTACCGGGGAACGCCCAGGGGAACATCCAGCGGAAATGATCCGCCCTAGGCGCCACCCCCGGCCGCGGCGGGCTCGCGGCCCCAGCGCCGGCAGCCCCAGCGCCGGCGGCCACAACGGCGGCACGATTCCCACGTACCCGGCATCCGAAAACAGTAGGGTGTTCCGGGCTACTGGCATGCCTGCACGACGCTTGGGCGGGCGGGGGCGTGCGGGGCGGGGCGGGAAGGGGGCGCGCGGGGGGCTACTGGGGCGCGGGGCCGTCGAGGGACTCGTCGATGTTGCGGAACATGCGGTCGGTCACGGCGACGGCGGCTTCGGACCCGCCGCCTAAAACGATGAGGGTGGCAAAGGCCACGTCGTCGCGGTACCCGGTGAACCAGGAGTGGGAGCCACCGTTGATTTCGGCTTCACCGGTCTTGCCGTAGATTTCGCCGGCGGCGCCCATGCCGGTGGCGGTGCCGCTGGTCACCACGGCGCGCATCATGCGCTTCAGGCCCGCGATGGCCTCGCGGCTCAGCCCGGGGGCCTGCTCGCTAGCTTTGGTCTCTTTGCCTTTGATCAGGTACGGCGTCGGGGTCTTCCCGGCGGCGGCCGTCGCGGACACCAACGCCATGCCGAACGGGCTGGCCAAATCGAGGCCCTGGCCGTACCCGGCTTCGGTGCGGTCGAGTGGCTCTTTGCCCTCCGGGATCGAACCGGTCATGGAGTCCAGTCCGGGGATGTCGTAATCGATCCCCAGGCCGAACTGTTTGCCCACTGCCTGTAGTTCGCCGGGTTTGAGCTGGGTGGAAATATCGGCGAATGTCGTGTTGCAGGACCGCGCGAATGCGGTCTCCAGTGGCACGCTGCCCAGCCCGAACCCGGCGTAGTTGTTCACGATGCGCCCGTAGATATCCATCGACCGTGGGCACGGCACGATCGAATCCGGCGTCAGTCCCTGTTTTTCAATTCCCGCGCCCGCGGAGATGATCTTGAAGGTCGAGCCCGGCGGGTATTGGCCCATCGTCGCGATGTTGCCTTCTTCATCGGCGGCTTTTGTCTGTGCAATCGCCAAAATTTCGCCTGACGACGGTCGGATTGCCACGATCATGGCCTTCCGATCGTCGATAGGCTCGAGTGCTTTCTCCGCGGCGATCTGCACGCGGTGGGACAGTGAGATCCCGATCGCGGGTGAGGGATTTGGCTCGGCGCGGTGAACGTCTTCGAATTCGTTGCCCTCAGCGTTGACGATCGCGATCTTCCACCCCGCATCGCCCGTGAGGTCCTCGCCCACAACCTGCCCCACGCGCGCCATGATGTCCGGCGCAAACGTCGGGTCGGCGTTGACCATCGCGGCCTCTTCGTTCAACCGCACGCCAGCAATTGAGCCCAGTTGCTTCTCGACGATCGCCTTCGCCCCCACCGGCACCACCGCCACCGAATAGGTTCCTTCCGCTTTGGAAATCTCTTGCGCTAAGTCTTGGGCGTTGACGGTGGGAACGGTTTTGTCCTGGGCGTGCGCTTCTTCCAAGGCCGCGGCAATCGCGTTGGCGGCACCCGTTGCGTTACCAATCGCATTCTTATCGACGAGCACCCGATACGCGATCCCGGGTTTAAGCAGCGCAACCCCGTCAGAGGACACAACCGATGCCTGGGCGGCGGGGATGGCACGCAACTCCAAATGCTGGTTCACGCCGAGGCGCGGGTGCAGAATCGACGGCTGCCAACGCACAGTCCACTGCCCGTTGGATTGGGTCAGGGTCATCGTCGCGTCGAAGGAGACGTGGCGCTCGCGCGGGAGCTTCCAGTCGAGCGTGTAGGCGGCCGTCGCTAGGTTTTCTTGCTGGGTGACGCTTTTCAGTGTTGTGGTAAGGCCGTCGGCCTGCATGCCGGCGATCGTGGCGTTGGCGGATTCGCGGGCGCGGGTGGGGTCGTCGACAAGCGAAGCAAGCGTATCGACGTCAAACTGTGACAACGCCTCGAGGAAGTCCTGTGCCGTGGGTTCCGCGGACTTGGGTTTGGGCGTACAGGCTGTGGCTGTGAATGCGAGCGCGAGGATCGAAAGAAGCGCAGCCAGCCGTGTACCCATGGGTTAAAAAGTTAGCAGCGCGCGGGCCGTTGCCACGGCAGGCGCGCGGGCAGGCGCCGGGGCAGCGCCGGGGGCCGGCGCTGGGGGCGGGGCCTTACCTGGTGACCTTGACTTCCGCCTTGGCCCCGGCGATTTCCTCGAGACCCTCTTCTTCGGCGATGCGCATGGCGTGGGCGATGAGCGTCTCCACGATCTTCGACTCCGGCACGGTCTCCACGACCTCGCCCTTCACGAAGATCTGGCCCTTACCGTTGCCCGACGCGACGCCAAGGTCGGCATCGCGGGCCTCACCGGGACCGTTGACGACGCAGCCCATGACCGCGACGCGCAGCGGGTACTCCATGCCCTCGAGGCCAGCGGTGACCTCTTCGGCGAGCGAGTACACGTCCACCTGAGCTCGGCCGCACGACGGGCAGGACACGATCTCGAGCTTGCGCGGGCGCAGGTTCAGCGACTGGAGGATCTGGTCGCCGACCTTGATTTCCTCAACGGGGTCCGCGGACAGCGAAACGCGGATCGTGTCGCCGATGCCTTCCGCAAGCAGGGCGCCGAACGCCACGGACGACTTGATGGTGCCCATGAACTTCGGGCCGGCCTCCGTGACGCCCAGGTGGAGCGGGTAATCACACTGCGCGGCCAGCTGGCGGTACGCCTCGACCATGAGGACAGGATCGGAGTGCTTCACCGAAATCGCGATGTCGCCGTAGCCGTGTTCTTCGAACAGGCTGGCTTCCCACAGCGCGGACTCGACGAGCGCTTCCGGCGTTGCCTTTCCGTATTTCTCCAGCAGGCGCTTGTCCAGGGATCCGCCGTTGACGCCGATGCGGATGGGGATCCCCGCATCGCTCGCCGCCTGAGCGACCTCTTTCACGCGGCCGTCGAACTCCTTGATGTTGCCGGGGTTCACGCGCACGGCGGCGCAGCCGGCGTCGATAGCCGCGAAGATGTACTTCGGTTGGAAGTGAATGTCCGCGATGACCGGAATCGGGCTCTTGGCGGCGATCGCGGGCAGTGCCTCCGCGTCGACGGTCTTGGGGCACGCGACGCGCACGATGTCGCAGCCTGCGGTGGCCAGCTGAGCGATCTGCTGCAAGGTGCCGTTGATGTCGTGGGTCTTGGTGGTGGTCATCGACTGCACCGTGATCGGGTGATCGGACCCAACCCCGACTCCTCCGACGAACAACTGCCGGGTCTTCCGGCGCGGTGCGAGAACAGGTGGCGGGCCTTCTGGGATGCCCAAACCGATCGGTTGACTCATGTGCTCAACAGTATCACCGGCGCACGGCGGGAGCGCAGCCGCAAGAGCCCGCGTTAGAAGAGCCGGACCGGGTTGACCACGTCCGCGACGATCACTAGGAGGCCAACGCCGAACAACAACGCGGCCATGGCGTAGGTCAGGGGCATCAGGGCCTGGTAGTTCACCGGCCCCCCGGCGGGCAGGCCACGCAGCCGCCGGAAAAAGTTGCGGAGCTTTTCGTAGGCGATGACCGCGATGTGCCCACCGTCGAGTGGCGGAAGCGGCACGAGATTGAACAGCGCTAAAAAGAAATTCAGCGACGCCAGCAGCGAGAAGAACACGGCCCACATGCTGCGTTTGGCAAGCTCGCCGCCCGCGACCGACGCGCCGACGACGCTGATCGGCCCCTCCGCGTCACGTTCGCCGCCGAAGATCGCTGTGACCACGCCGGGGATCTTCGCGGGGAACGATGCAAGCCCCTTCACGCTGGCCCACAGCATGTCGCCGCTGACCCGCAGGGTCGCCGGCACTGCCTCGGCGGGGCCGAAGCGTTTCATTGCGTCCGTAATCGGTGCGCTGGTCACGCCGAGGGCACCCGCGTCGTAGGTGCGACCGTCGGCGCCAATGCGGCGCACCGTATCGACCGGGATGTCGTACGTCCGCCGCGCACCGTTGCGCTCAATCGTCACGGCGACGGTCTGCCCGGGCCGCTCAAGAACGTACTCACGCACATCGAGGAATGTCGCCACCTCATGGCCGTCGATCCCCACGATCGTGTCCCCCGGCCGCACACCCGCCGCGCCAGCGGGGCCTTCCCCGGTGCAGTCCGCCAGCTTGTCGGCCGCGATCTGGTCGGCGGTGCACGTCACCTCACCGACCTTCGCGGAACGGTCCGCATACGGGTTCGGGATCCCAGCGGTCACCGCCAGCAAGTACATGATCAAAATGCCCAGCAGGAGGTTCATGATGATCCCGCCGCACATCACGACCACGCGCTGCCACGCGGGCTTGCGCCACATCGCGCGAGGCTCTTCCTCCGCGGTGAGCTCGTCCTGGCCGGTCATGCCCGCGATCTCGCAGAAGCCACCGAGCGGCACCGCGGCGATACCGTAGGTGGTCTCCCCCACCTTCTTCGACACCAGCGGCGGCCCAAACCCCACGAAGAAGCGCCGCACACGCATCCCAAACGCCTTCGCGGTGAGCATGTGCCCTGCCTCATGCAGCGCGATCGACGCAGTAATGCCGAGCGCAAAAAGCACCAGCCCGAGAATGAACATGCCCATAAACCTAGGTCAACACCCCCAGCACTTCGTGCGCTCGAGCACGAGCACGCTTCTCGACGGCCACCACTTCCTCAAACGTGCCCACCACCGTGGCGTATTCATCGGCGCCATTTAGGACTTCTGCCACGACATCAACGATCTGCGGGAAGTGAATCCGGCCAGACAGGAAAGCGGCCGCGGCTTCTTCATTAGCGGCGTTGTACACCGCCGGCATCGTCCCACCTGCGCGCACGGCTGCGCGGGCGAGGGAGACGGCGGGGAAGTTTTCGTCGTTAAGCGACTCGAACGTCCACTCCGAAGCGAACGATCCGGAAAAGTCGAGCGCGTGCTGAGCGTGCGCGACGCGGCGCGGCCACGCGAGCGCATGGGCGATGGGCATCTTCATCGACGGCGGGGATGCTTGCGCGATGGTGGCGCCATCGCAGAACGTGATCATCGAGTGGATGATGGATTGCGGGTGAACCGCAACGTCAATGATGTCGGGCGAGATACCGAAGAGGTACGTGGCCTCGATGAGCTCGAGCCCCTTGTTGACCAGCGTCGCGGAGTTGAGGGTGTTCATCTGGCCCATGTTCCACGTTGGGTGCTTGGCGGCTTGGTCTGGCGTGACGTCCCACATTTGCTCGCGGGTCTGGCCGCGGAACGGACCGCCTGAGGCCGTCAGGATGAAGCGGGAGATTTCCTCGCGGCGTCCGGCGCGCAGACACTGCGCCATGGCTGAGTGCTCCGAATCGACGGGCACGATCTCAGTGCCGGTGGCCCGAGCCTTGGCCAGAACGACGTCACCGCCGGCTACCAGCGACTCCTTGTTAGCCAGCGCGAGCATCGCGCCGGTGTCCAGCGTCGCAAGTGTCGACGCAAGACCCAAGGATCCGACGAGGGCGTTGAGGACCACGTCGGCCTCATGCTCGCGGACCAGCTGGGCGGCGGAATCCTCCCCCGCGATGACTGGGCCGCCGAGGGCGTGCGCAATGGTCTCCGCTGCGTCCGGCTTGGCCACCGCTACCGCGCCTGGGCTCAGGTTCAGCTCGCGGGCCTGCGCGATTATCGCCTGCGGGTCGGAGCCTGCCGCCGCGATCCCGATTACCTCGAACTGGTCGGGGTTGTCCGCCATGACCTCCAGGGCCTGAGTGCCAATCGAGCCCGTGGAACCGAGGACAAGCACGCGGCGCCTTCCCGCCCCTGCGTTCTGCGCGTCGCGCGCATCATTCACACCATTCACACCCGCTCATCCTAGTTCGGGGGCAAACTATCGGATGTGTGGGTCGGATTGGTGGGGGAACAATCGTCGAAAAGCGTGCGCATGTGACAGAATTAAGACATCTGTTTTTGCTGAGACCCCATTAGGACCCTAAAGGAGCAGCCAGTGAGCGCACATTCCCTCAAAGAACCTGAGGTGTACAACGGTGTTTCCGAGGCGGACGTACCGTCCGCACGCTTCGGCTGGAGCGAACTGACGCCGAAGACCATCCAGATCGCGGGCTGGATCTCCGTGATTTTCCTGGTTGCATACCACTTTGGTAACCACCAAGGCCATGTTGAGACCATTTGGTTGATCGCCATCGCTGCTGTCATCGCGCTTGGTCTGATTCTTTTTGCTATCCGCCCGGAGCTCAAGCAGGTCACCACGGTGACCGCCCACAACAAGCCCGTTGGCTACGAGGAGCAGGACTGGACCTACCTGCAGGCCACCGCTACCGGCCCGTACGCTGAGCTGACTGACTCGCAGCTGCGTTCGCTGAACATCGAGCCTTCCCGCGTCGAGCACCTCCGCGTGCTGCCTGACGCATCCCGCTCGACGACGACCGTTGCAAAGTAATCAAGATTCGCACCTTGACTTGGGCTAGAACTTAAGCCTGGGTGTAGCCCTAGGCTCAGCGTCCGTTCAGCTCAGCGCTGGCGGCCGCGCGTGGCGTTTCGCGCGCCGAGCCCCCTCACGCAGATCCTAGGACGGATCTTCGGCGAGGGGGCTTAATACTGCTCTGGGCGGTTTAGACGCTCGCCTTTTCATCGGCCGCGAGCTGCCCGCAGGCCGCAGCGATCTCTTGGCCCTTGGTGTCGCGGACGGTGCAGGTGACGCCCTGGGCGATGACGCGGCGGACGAACTCGTCCTGGCGTTCGCGCGGCGAGGCGTCCCATTTCGACCCTGGCGTTGGGTTCAACGGAATCAGGTTCACGTGAACGAGCGGCCCCAGGGCCTTGTGCAGCTTCTCTCCAAGCATGTCAGCTCGGAAGTCGTGGTCGTTGATGTCGCGGATGAGCGCATACTCGATGGACACGCGGCGACCGGTTTTGTCCGCGTAGTAGCGCGATGCGTCAAGAACGTCGGCCACGGTGAAGCGGTTGTTCATGGGCACGAGTTCGTCGCGGAGTTCGTCGTCGGGCGTGTGCAAGGAGACGGCGAGGGTGACGCCGAGTTCTTCGTCGGCAAGCTTGCGGATGGCGGGCGCCAGCCCCACGGTCGACACCGTGACGTTGCGGCGCGAAATTCCGAAGCCGGTCGGCGAGGGCTCCGTGATCTGCTTGACGGCGGACACGACGCGGTTGTAGTTCGCCAGGGGCTCCCCCATGCCCATGAACACCACGTTGGTCAGCCGCCCGCCTTCGGCTTCCATCATCGCGGCGGCTTCGCGCACTTGGTCGACGATTTCCGCGGTGGACAGGTTCCGGTCGAGTCCGCCCTGGCCAGTCGCGCAGAACGGGCAGGCCATTCCGCAGCCAGCCTGGGAGGAAATACACAGCGTCGCGCGGCCCGGGTAGCGCATGAGCACGGACTCAAGCAGGATACCGTCGTGGAGGCGCCACAGTGTCTTCGTGGTGTCGCCGTCATCGGTTTGGACTGTGCGGATCGGGGTGAGTAGCTTCGGAAACAGCGCGTCGGCCACGAGTTCGCGTTGAGCGGCGGGCAGGTCCGTCATCGTTGACGGGTCGGCTTCAAAACGGCCGTAGTAGTGGCGCGCAATTTGGTCGGCGCGGAACTTCGGCAGCCCAAGGTCGCCCAGGGCGGTGATGCGCTCCTCCGGCGTGAGGTCAGCGAAATGCTTCGGCGGCATGCCGCGTTTGGGCGCAAGGAGATTAATTTTGGGAAAATCGCTCATGACGTGCCCCATTGTCGCACGTCCGCGGGCGCAGGGCGAATCCTAAAGGCTCCGCATGCTTATCGACGACCCCTACACCACCACAAAGTTCATCACCAGCCACGTCGCGGCCGCGGCGGGCAGGATTCCGTCGACGCGGTCCATGATGCCGCCGTGGCCGGGCAGCAGGGCTGACATGTCTTTGATGCCCAGTTCGCGCTTGAACTGGCTCTCCACCAGGTCACCGAACGTGGCGCACACGACAATAGCCAGTCCGAAGATGAGCCCCGCCCACCAATCGGTGTGCAGAAGATACGTGCCGGTCAGGATGCCGGTGACGGATCCCAACAGGACTGACCCAGCGAAACCTTCCCAGGATTTCTTCGGGCTCACCGCGGGCACCATGGGGTGCGAGCCGAACATCACGCCGGCCGCGTATCCCCCGACGTCATTGGCCACGACGCACGCGATGAACGTGATGATGAAGTAGCTGCCGGTGACCTCCCCCGAGTGCAGGCGCGAAATCATCGCCGCGAAGGACCCGAACAATCCGATCCACATCAGCACGTAGATCATGATGGAGGTGTCGCGCACATAGTTGCGCGGAGCCACATTGCGCCCGTGGGAGAACAGGCGCGAGAACATGAGCAGCAACACGCTCAGCGTCGATGTGGCCACGAGCCCGCGGTACCCAAACGGCCACGTGGACACAATCATGGAGATCCCCAGCACGATCACGGCGAACCGGTACACGTAGTACCCGTTTTCGCGCAGCCGCGTGAGCGTTTCCCACATGCCAAGCCCAGCGACGACGCACACGACCGGATACCACATCGCCGGTCCCACGTACATGGCCACCAACACCAGTGCGCCCAGCACCAGCGCTGTCCCGATCGCTTGAGGAAGATTGCGTCCCGCGGAGTTCTTCGGCTTAAGGTGGTCACGTTTGCGGCGTCGCGCAGCGGCCCCGTCCCCCGGGGCGCCTTCGTTGGGTCCGGAGGACCCAACGCCGTCGATAAGCGTGTGCTCTTCCGTCATGATCGCAGGAGGTTAGACCTCCATGAGCTCCTCTTCCTTCTTGGACACCAGCGAGTCGATCTGCTCAACGTACTTCGCCGTGGTCTTGTCCAGCTCCTTCTCGGCTGCGGTGACCTCATCCTCGCCGGCGTCGCCGTCTTTCTGGATCTTCTTCAGCGCTTCCATGCCGTGGCGGCGGACGTTGCGGATGGCGATCTTGCCGTCCTCGCCCTTGCCCTTGGCCTGCTTGACCAGGTCGCGGCGGCGCTCCTCGGTGAGCTGCGGGATGGTCACGCGCAGCACCTGGCCGTCATTGGTGGGGTTGACGCCGAGGTCGGAGTTGCGGATCGCGTTCTCAATCTCGTTCATGGTGGACTGATCAAACGGCTTGATCAGCAGCATGCGTGGCTCCGGCACGGAAACGGTAGCCATCTGGTTGATCGGGGTCGGTGCGCCGTAGAAGTCGGCCATGACGTGGTTGAACATGGAGGGGTTCGCGCGGCCGGTGCGGATTGTCACCAACTCACTGCGGGTGTGTTCCACGGAGTTGGTCATGCGCTCTTCGGCGTCGAGCAGTACGTCATCGATCATTTTTCACGCGTCCTTTGGGTCTCGCTTGTCTGACATCACTAACGTACCAGCGGGCCGCATGCTTATCGACGATTCCCTTGCCCCACCGTTTACGGCCCGCAGCGCTCCGGGATGTACTTGTCTCCGCCGATCGACTGCTTGAGTGCTTCGTCGATCTTCTCCGCGTACAGACGTTGGCCGGCGGGGCCGGGGTGAATCCCATCCTCGCCCAGCAGTGTGGGGTCGACGCCAGCTGCGTTGCACCAGTCCGCGACGTAGACGTTGGGGTACTCGCGGGCTTTCTCGAAGATTTCTTGTTGGGCTGGCGGCATCCATTCGCGGTTGCCGTAGGGCGTGACAAGGACGATCACGCGGTCGGGGCCGATGCGGCGGAGGATGTTGTCCATCAGCTCGGTGTCGCCGGCGCCGTCGGACTGGCCGTTCGTACCGAACCCGAGGACGACGTACTTGCGCAGCAGGCCCTGGGCTTCGAATTCGTCGAGCAAGCGGGGCACGACGGTGTAGTGGCGCGAGACCTCGCCGTCGACGTAGATGCCCGGGAAGCGTTCCGAGAGCGCTTCGCTGGAGGCGAGCATGACCGAGTCGCCAATGGCGACGATGTTCGTTCCGACAAGCTCTTCCTTCGCCTTTTCTTCGCGTTCCGCTTGGCGTCTGGCCTCTTCGATCGCGCGCGCCTTGGCCTCTTCCTGGGCTTGACGCTGCTGCTCTTGCTTCTCCGTGAGTTCGCGCTCGAGCTTGGTCTGCGTGGGGGCGAAAATCAGCGCAGCAACGGTGGCCAATGCGACGATAGACGCGGTGATCATAGAGGGGATCCTCGTCGATGCGTCGGCACGCGGGCCGAAGATGGGGCCAAGGGTCTTCTTGTACCCGCGGCGTCGGAAGGGCTCCTCGATGTAGGTGAACGTGAGCTCAGCGAACGCGAGCGATAAAGCGAGTGACAGCAAGCCCGCGAAGAGGTGCGCGTCGCCCCAGCCGAGGTTGTTGAACAGCTCGACGGTAAACACGAACGCTGGCCAGTGCCACAGGTAAAGACTGAAAGAGATGTCGCCGAGATGGCGCAGCACCTGGTTTTCAAAGATCGGGTTGAGGTATCGGTTGCCCTTGATGACGCCCCTGATGACCACGGCCGTGAGAATCGACGCGAGGAACAGCCCGCCGCGGTAGGTCACGGCAGCGGTATCCGACATGAATAGCATCAAGCCGATCAAGCCGATGAGCGCCAGAAGTTCCGGCACCGCGGCCCGGCTCGGGTAGCCAGCGATTGAGGGGCGCCTCGACCAGATGATGTTCTCATTGCGCACGCGCACGAGCCAGACGGCAAGCGCCGCACCGGTGAGAAGACCGAAGGCGTGAGTGTCCGTGCCGTAGTAGACGCGGGTCGGGTCTTCGATGGGTTTATAGACCGTGATCATCCAGAGGAAAGATCCCACCGCACCGGCCATGCAGATCGCAGCGAGGCGGTGTAGTTTGTCCACTCCCAACCACGCGGTCAGCCCGATGATGATCAGCGGCCACAGAACGTAGAACTGTTCTTCCACCGCCAGCGACCAATAGTGCGCAAACAACTCAGGCGTGGAGAAATACGATTGCGCGGCAAAAATCTGCCCCCAGTTGTTCACGAAGAACGCCGTGGTGAAGAACTGCCTGGGTAGACCCACCGTGGCATCGCCGCGAATAACCCACGCCAGGGCGGTGCAGATGACCAGCACCGTGATCGCCGCGGGCAGGATACGTCTGGCGCGTTTCAGCCAGAAATGTTTCAGGCTGATTGCCCCGCCGGAGACGCGCTCACGGACCAGCAAAGAAGTAATGAGGAACCCGGAGAGGACAAAGAAAATGTCCACGCCGAGATACCCGCCGGGCAGCGTGAGCCCGAACACTGTAGGCGGAAAGAGGTGGTAAATCACCACCGCGGCGACCGCCAGTCCGCGAATCCCGTCTAAACCGGGGACGCGCGGAATAAGGCCCCGGCGGTGCCGGGGCCCAACTGGGATCACGCTAGTAGCCATGTGGCCAAAGATTACTCCACGAGAGTACCGATGCGCTCACCGCGTACCGCTCGCGCGATATTTCCATCCTTAAGCAGGTTGAACACCAAGATTGGCATGTTGTTATCCATGCAGAGGCTGAACGCAGTTGCATCAGCCACCTTCAGTCCGCGCTCGATGACCTCGCGCGGGGTGATCTCCGTGTAGAGCTCCGCGTCCGGGTTCGTGCGCGGGTCGTCGGAATAGACGCCGTCTACGCCCTTGGCCATGAGGAGGACCTCGCAGCCGATTTCGAGGGCGCGCTGGGCGGCCGTCGTATCCGTCGAGAAGTAAGGCATGCCCATGCCCGCACCGAAAATGACCACGCGGCCCTTTTCCAAGTGACGGGCTGCGCGCAGCGGCAGGTACGGCTCCGCGATCTGGGCCATGTTGATGGCGGTCTGAACACGGCAATCCACGCCGCGCTGCTGCAAGAAGTCCTGCAGAGCGAGGCAGTTCATGACCGTGCCGAGCATGCCCATGTAATCCGAGCGCGCGCGGTCCATTCCGCGCTGCTGCAGCTCAGCACCGCGGAAGAAGTTTCCGCCACCGATTACAACAGCGATCTGCGTTCCAGTGGCAGCGACCTCCGCGATCTGGGAGGCCACGTTGTCCACCACATCTGGGTCAACGCCGACGGTGCCGCCACCAAACATCTCGCCGCCCAGCTTGAGCATGACGCGCTTGTATGGGCTGCGCTGCGGGGTAGTCATATCTACCACCGTGGATTACTGCTGGCCGACTTCGTAGCGAACGAAGTCGGTGATGGTCAGGCCGTTCTCCTCAGCGAACTGCTTGACGGTCTTCTTGGAGTCAGCCAGGGACGGCTGCTCAAGCAGGACGACGTCCTTGAAGAAGCCACCCAGGCGGCCTTCGACGATCTTCTGGATCGCTGCTTCCGGCTTGCCTTCGTTGCGGGTGATCTCTTCCTGGACTGCGCGCTCCTTCTCCACGACGTCAGCCGGGACGGACTCCTTGTCCAAGAAGCGAGCCTTCATAGCAGCGATCTGCAGTGCAACCTGGTGCGCAGCAGCCTTCGCCTCGTCGCCCTCGCCAGTGTAGGCAACCAGCACGCCCACTGCCGGCGGAAGGTCCGCGGCCTTCTGGTGCAGGTAGACCTCAATGTTGTCGCCCTCGATGGTGGTGGCGCGGCGAAGCTCGAGCTTCTCGCCGATCTTGGCGGAGAGTGCCTGCAGAACGTCAGCAGCGGTCTGGCCGTTGACGTCAGCTTTAGCCAGCTCCTCCGGGGTGTTTGCCTTTGCGGCAGCGGCACCGGCAGCGATCTGGTCTGCGATCTGCTTGAACTCGTCGTTCTTAGCAACGAAGTCGGTCTCGGAGTTGATCTCAACGATCGTGTTGCCAGAAACAGCAACGAGGCCCTCGAGAGCGTTGCGCTCAGCGCGCTTGCCCACGTCCTTCGCACCCTTGATGCGCAGGATCTCAACGGCCTTGTCGAAGTCACCAGCGGACTCCTCCAGGGCCTTCTTGCAGTCGAGCATGCCGGAGCCAGTGGTCTCACGCAGCTTCTTAACGTCAGCAGCGGTGTAGTTCGCCATAGTTGGGCGATCCTCCTCCATAGGAAAGGTTGTTGAAACTAAAAGTTCGTCGGACAGTTCACCACAGTAGTTGACCCGCCTGCGTCAGGCAGGGTAAGTCGTGGCGGTAATGCCGGCCTGTCCGCACCGGCACGGTTAAGCACCGTAAAGCGGCCGTAAAGCGACAGTAACGCGGCGCTAAAGACAATCATGGGGCGATCAATGATCGCCCCATGCAGGTTGTCTTAGACCGGGTCTACGTCGTTCTCCGGGGAGTCAACGTTTTCCACGGCAGCAGCCGCAGCGTCGTCAGCCGGAGCGGTGGCCTTGTCTGCCTCAGCGGCAGCCGGGGTTTCCGGTGCGCCTGGGGCAGCAGCCTGCTCGTTTGCCTCGGTCTGCGCGACAGCTGCGATCACGTCGTCGCTATCAGCGCCAGCGCCAGCAGCTGCGTTGACCTCATCGATGCCCTCAGCCTGAGCACCCTCAGCCTGGCCAGCTGCAGCCTGGCCGTCGCCAGCAGCGTTGCGTGCAGCAGCCAGCTGACGCTCTTCGCGTGCCTGCTTACCAGCGATGACAGCCTCACCGACGATGCGGGTCAGAAGCTTCACGGAGCGGATTGCGTCATCGTTGCCCGGGATCGGGTAGTTGACCTGATCCGGGTCGCAGTTGGTGTCCAGGATGGCAACAACCGGGATGCGCAGCTTCTCAGCCTCTGCAACCGCGATGTGCTCCTTGTTGGTGTCCACGATCCAGAGGGCAGACGGAGCCTTGGTCATGTCAGAGATGCCGCCGAGAACGCGCTCAAGCTTGGTGCGCTCGCGGGTCAGCATGAGGATTTCCTTCTTGCCGCGGCCTGCGTAGCCGTCCTCGGCTGCGTCCATGGCCTGGAGTTCCTTCATGCGGGCCAGACGCTTGGACACGGTCTGGAAGTTGGTCAGCATACCGCCGAGCCAGCGGTGGTTGACGTACGGCATGCCCACGCGCTCGGCCTCTTCCTGGACCGGCTCTTGGGCTTGCTTCTTGGTACCCACGAACAAGATGGTGCCGCCGTGTGCGACGGTCTCCTTCACAAACTCGTAGGCCTCGTCGATGTAGGTCAGAGTCTGCTGCAGGTCGATGATGTAGATGCCGTTGCGGTCGGTGAAGATGAAACGGCGCATTTTCGGGTTCCAACGACGCGTCTGGTGGCCAAAGTGCACACCAGCGTCGAGGAGTTCACGCATGGTCACAACTGCCATGGGAAGTCTCTCCTTGGGGATAAAAGTGTTCGGTTACATGAAAAATCGTGCGGGTTTTGCCCGCACCCTAGCGACGAGTCGAGCCCACGCCCCCAAGAAGTCCAAGAAGAAGTCCAAGCACTTGAGGGACCGGAGCGAACCCGACACCACGCCGCACCACAACCCCGGACCACAATTGGCCCAATCTCATGGTGTGACCTGGCATTTTCGCCGCGCGTAGTCAGCGCACCAACCCAGCGACTAGGGCCCTATAGAACGGTCCTATAGAACTGCATGCCGCCGGATAAGCACACTGCTGGGCGTTAGTGTAGTGCCAACCAGGGGTTTCAACCAATTTGCCACGCGAGCTCGCAGGCGAACCGCGATGCGCCGTTGCGCACGGCCGCAGTTATCCACAGGCAAGCCCGAATTCCACAGGCCGGGCGGCACCTGCCAGCGGACACGCAGAAAGTTCGTCATTATGTGCGCATGAAAACTTCTCAGCACCGTATTTTCGTCATTCTTAGATCGGCCGTCGCGACGCTGGCCGCAGCGGTCGTCGTGGCCGTCGCAACGCCACTGCATTCCGGGCCGCAGGCGGCTGCGTATGTCAACCCGGCGACTGGTTCCCCATACGCAAGCGGGGTGATTAGGGCCCCGGATATCCCCGAGCGCAATTGGATGCCCGGCCACCGTGGAGTGGATCTCGCAGCCGCCCCTGGGGCCACGGTCCGTGCAGCGGGTGAGGGCGAAGTCGCCTTCGTCGGCACGGTCGTTGGTGTCCCCACCGTGTCTATCGTTCACCCGGACGGAATCCGCACGACGTACCAACCGGTCCATGCGTCAGTGAAGAAGGGCGACCGGGTGGACGAGGGCTCCCCCATCGGCACGCTCGGTCACCCCTTCGGAAGAAACATTGGGCTGCAATGGGGCGCCCTCATTGCCAAAGACACGTACATCAATCCGCTGAGTTTGCTCGCAGAGCCCAGAATCCGCCTCAAACCGGTTGACTAAAAGGGCAGCGGAAACGGCGCGATTAGGCCCGCGGATGGGCTTGGTCATACACGGCTTTCAGGCGCGAGGTGGACACGTGAGTGTAGATCTGCGTCGTTTGCAGTGAGGAGTGCCCCAGCAGCTCCTGCACGACGCGCAGGTCAGCCCCGCCTTCTAGCATGTGGGTGGCGGCGCTGTGGCGCAGGGCGTGCGGGCTCAACCGACCATCGCCCGTGCGCTGCGATGCCTTGTCGACGACACGACGCACCACGCGCTGATCAATCCGCTTCCCCCGGGAGCCCACGAACAGGGCGTGCCCCGCGTCAGGGCCGCTAAGTTCCCCGCGGCGTTCGCGCCACGCGCGTACCGCTTCGGCCGCGTCTTCACCGAACGGCACCACGCGTTGCTTATTGCCCTTCCCCGTCACGCGGGCAACGCGGCGATCTACGTCCACGTCCTCGACATCGAGGGATACGAGCTCCGCCACGCGCATGCCCGTTGCGTAGAGCAACTCCAGCATGGCGCGGTCGCGCAGGGCTTCGACGGGATGCTCGTCGTCGTTGATCTCCGCCTGAACCAGCTCGCTCGCTCGCGCGGGACTCACCACCTCGGGCAGGTGCCGTGAGTTTTTCGGCGTAACCAGCCGCGCGGCAACGTCACTGTCGATGTAGCCGCGCTGAAACGCCCACGATGAAAAAGAACGTGCCGCAGCGGTCCGCCGGGCTAGGGTTGACCGGGCGAGGCCGCGCGACACGCCGTCAGCAAGCCAACTGCGCAGCGTCAACAGCGTGAACTGATCAAACGTGGGCGCGAACTCAACCAGGGTGAGTAGGTCTGACGTGTAGCCCTTCACGGTCGCCGGCGAGCGGCCTTTGACCAAAAGCGCGTGGTCAGCGAAGTCTTCGATCGCCGCTTTAAGCTGAGCATCGCTTAACGACGCTCCATCTGTCCCGGTATCTGCCACACCTCGAGAGTAATGCGTTGTCTTAGGTTCGCTTCCACACTTCTGCCTCGCGTGTCACGATGCCTCGTTTGGACAGGTCCACGAGGAGGTGGACGGTTAGGCCGATGGTGAGCCCAGCGCGGGCTGCGACGGCCTCCGCAGTTGAACCACCGTAGTCCTTCTGTGGCAACGAGTCGTAGACGCGGAGCTCGTTGCGCGACAAGCTCTGGATGAGGTCGCCGGCGAAATCGAGTTCAATCTGAGCGTCTGAATCCACCGTGCCGATGGGGCTCAGGAGTTCATGGATGTGGTTCGCGGAAAGAACCATCGCAGCGCGGGCATCCCTGATCGCCAGGTTGGTTCCCATCGACCCCGGCCCGGTGATCGGCCCAGGCACGGCCATGGTGACGCGGCCGAAGTCATTGGCCCACGACAGCGTGTTCAGTGCACCGGAACGAAAGGCTGCTTCCACGATGACGCTGCCCTGGGTTAGTGCGGCGACGAGCCGGTTGCGCGTGAGGAAGCGGTGCCTGTCCGGGGTCATGCCGGGAGGGTATTCGGTGATCAAAGCCCCGCCGTTGTCGGCAATCCGTTCAAACAGCCCGTGGTTGCGTTTGGGGTAGGTGACTCCGGGACCGCAGGCGGCGACTGCGATCGTCGGCACGCATGCGGCGAGCGCCGCTTCATGCGCTATCGTGTCAACCCCCAGGGCTCCGCCGGAGACGATCGAATAGTGCTGCTTCGCCAGCCCATGCACCAGTTCGGATGTGGCAACGCGCCCGTAATCGGAAATCGCGCGGGTTCCCACGAACGCGACAGATTGCGCGCACAGCCCCGCTAGGTCCGTGGCGCCTTTCACCCACAGGACATGCGGTGCCACAGCGTTGGGGCGGTTGGCGTCGCTGACCTCCCCGCTTTCTTCCCGCATCCGGTAGTTGCCAAAGGCGAAGCGGAGCTGTTCCGACGGCCAGCCGGGGCTTTCCGGTGTGAGCAGGCTGTACCCGGCGTTGTGGGCGGTCTCAAGGTCCTCCGCTGGCCGATCCCAGGCGTAGCGGGACTCAGTCGCATTGGCCAGCCGACCAATCCACGTGGCCCGAGTTCTCACGCCGTGGGCAATTTCTTCTGCCGTGCGTCCCGCTGCCAGCAGGGCTTGGAGGTCACGGGAGGGGCCTTCGATAACGCGGCCGAGGTACGCCCAGGCCTTATTCGTCGTGGTTGAAGCAGGTGTAGTCATGCCAGCACCCCCTGCCCTGCCCCGCTGCGCAGCTCCATGGCTTGGGCCACGTGGTCGATCGTTGGTTGCGGCGACGCGCCAAGGTCAGCGATCGTCCACGACAGCTTCAACACGCGGTCAACGCCGCGTTGGGTAAGGTCCGTGCCGCTCAGCTGCGCAGACAGGTAGGCCATCGCGGATTCGGTCGCCGGGAAATGGCGGCGCAAGAGCGCTGATTCGACCCGCGCGTTGGTGGAGGCATCCACCCCGGCGCCACCCCACCGGTAGGCAGCGCGTTCGCGGGCGTCGGCTACCCGCTGCGCGATCACGGCCGACGGTTCCGCGTCAGCGGCGTTAATGATCGCGCCCACCGACGTCGTGCGCAGCGTGATATCAATGCGGTCCCGCAACGGCCCAGAGATGTTGCGCAGGTAATTCTGCCGCTCGCTCGAGGTGCAGGAACACCGCGCGGCATCCTCGGCACCGCACGAACACAGATTCGCCGCCAACACCAGCTGAAAATGCGCCGGGTAGCGGATTTCTCGTCGGTTGCGAATCAGGGAAACTTCACCGTTTTCTAAAGGAATGCGCAGCGCGTCGAGGGTCGCCGGGGCGTTCTCACTGGCCTCGTCTAGAAACAGCACGCCATTGTGCGCCCTGCTCACAGCACCCGGCCGCGGGGCGCCCGATCCCCCGCCAATCAGCGCCACCCGGGTGAGCGACGGGTGCGGCGCCACGAACGGCGCGGTGCGAATGACACTACCGGTCCCCTCACCGGACACGGAGTGGATCGCGGTCGCTTCCACCATTTGCCGCGGCGAAAGCGGCGGCAAAATCGACGGCAGCCTCTGCGCCAACATCGACTTGCCTGAGCCCGGCGCGCCCAACATCATCATGTGGTGTCCGCCCGCCGCGGCAACTTCGCACGCCCACCGCGCGTGATCGTTGCCCGCGATGTCCGCGAAATCCAGTCCCGCCCCCATCTGCGTGCCTATTCGCGCGGTGGCGCGTCCCGCCGCGGCCCCGTCGTCACAGTCCAGCGCTTGGGAAACGGTGGGGAGGTCGCGTTGCCCGATCGCCCACTCCCACACGTCGGTAAGCGTGCGCGCTACGCGTATCGACGGCGAGTCAACCAACTCCGCCTCCGCCGCGTTCTCCAGCGGAATGATGATGGTCTCGGCGGAATCGATACCGCACATCAGTATTTGTAAGATGCCGTCCACGCGGCGCAACTGCCCGGCCAAACCAAGCTCCCCAACGATCATCGCGCTCTCCAGACGACGTTCCGCGCGCGGGTCCATGCTGGCAATGACCGCCACCGCGATGGGGAGATCAAAATGCGATCCGGATTTCGGCAGGTTCGCCGGGGACAATGACACCATGATCTTGGTCCGCGGCCACGGCAGCTGGGAATTCGCTACTGCGGTACGGATCCGGTCCCGCGATTCGCGCACTGCGGCATCGCCTAACCCCACGATGTGCATGCCCGGCAGCCCCGGCCCCACGTTGGCCTCCACGGTGATCGTGTGGGCCGCGATCCCCTCGACCGCGGCCGCTGAAGTACTAGCAAGAGCCATCGTCGACTCCTTGGAAAACTCGCAGCTGCGCATGGTCATCGTGGTCGCGGATGAGGACCTCGACCACGTCAAACCTCACGTCGACAAGCGGCTTGCCCCTCAGCCACTCGGCGGCGACCTTGCGCATGCGCGCCATCTTGCGGTGCGATACCGACTCGACCGTGCCAAATCCTCGGCCGCGTCGCGTTTTCACCTCCACGAACACGACGTTTGCTGGCCCCGACCCCGGATCCGACCCGACGATCAGATCGATTTCTCCGGCCTTGCTTCTGTAGTTAGCGTCGATAAGCTTAAAGCCCCCGTCCTCATAGAATTGCCGGGCGATGCGCTCCCCCGTAACCCCAAGGTCGGCTGTGTGCGTGCTCATACGTATGTCCTTTCACTGTTAGATCTGTCGCGCGCCCCGCGCACAGCGCGTCAGGTTGGCGCAAGGCGTCTAACAGTTGGACTCCAAAACTGGCCCCCAGGTTCCATCGACGGCATAAAAAATTCCCGCCGGCGGGACCGTGATGGTTCACCGCGGGCGGGAATGACAGTAAAAAGCGCTACTCAGGCAGCACGAAGTCCGGCTTGTCCAGCTCTTCAATGTTGACGTCTTTGTACGTGATCACGCGCACGTAGCGCACGAAACGCACGGCGCGGTACATGTCCCACACCCACGCGTCAGACATGCGGACCTCGTAGTAGACGTCTTTTCCTTCCGTATGCGGGATGAGCTCAACCGCATTGGCCAGGTAAAACCTGCGGTCCGTTTCCACCACGTAGGAGAATTGGCTGACAACGTCGCGGTATTCGCGGTAGAGGGACAGCTCAACTTCTGCCTCATAGTTGTCTAGGTCCTCAGCGCTCATTGGCGTGTGCTCCTCCGGTAGATTGCTCCAAGTACAAAGCATGGGCTTCGGCCACGTTTTTGTAAGTGTAGCGATGCAGATCACTTGCACCGTGACGGCGCACCGCATCCATGTGCGCGACCGTGCCGTAACCCTTGTGGTTCGCGATTCCGTAGCGGCCGTACGCCTCATCGCAGGCCAGCTTATCGACGAGCCGGTCGCGGCTAACCTTCGCCAACACGCTGGCCGCGGCGACAGCTCGTGCACTGGCGTCACCACCGATGATGGGCAGCTGCGGCACCGTCAGCCCGGGGATGCGAAAGGCATCCACCAGCACGTATCCGGGCCGCGGGGCCAGCGCGTCGACTGCCCGCCGCGCCCCGTCCAAGTTGGCGTGTTGGATTCCCCGCGCGTCGATGTCTGACGCGTCGATGTGGATCACGCTATAGGCCACCGCGCGGGCGCAAATAATGTCAAAGAGCCGATCGCGCTGCGCAGACGTGAGCTTTTTCGAGTCGGTGAGGATTTCTAAGCCGCGCACCGGCTCCGGCGGCAGAATGCACGCGGCGACCGTGACTGGGCCAAAGCATGCACCGCGGCCAGCTTCATCGACGCCCGCCACCGGGCCAAGACCGGCCTTGACCAATGCGCCCTCATAGGTGCGCAGCTGGATCAGGCGCCGCACGGGATCTACCGGTTAATCCTGGATGTCCGGGCTGCCCACCGGCCCGATACGGGTCAGCGGCAGAATGATGAACGACACCTTGCCGCGGATGTTCTCGCGCGGAATGGTCCCCTGACGCTCATCCCCCATGTGGTAGCGCGAATCCGCGGAGTTCGTACGGTTATCACCCATCACCCAGTAGGAATCCTCTGGCACAGTGACGGGGCCGAAGTAGTCACCCCCGCAGGCTTCCGAACCAGTCTCCGGGTTCACCGGGTTGACCGGGATGTCTAGAACGTAGGACTGATCAACCGGCTTACCGTCCACCATGACGGCCGGGTCGCCCTCCTGGCAAGACACCGTCTGGCCACCCTTGGCCACGATGCGCTTTACCAAGTCATTCTCATCCGGCGCAACCAGGCCAACGTGGGAGCCAAGCTCCTGCAAACCGGCCACGAAGCTGTTGTCGGAGCGGTTGGAGACATAGCCCGTATTCCATGAATCCGTGCCCTTGAACACGACGATGTCACCCGGCTCCGGATCCGAGAAGTAATACGACACCTTCTGCACGTAAATCCGGTCGCCGTTGCACCCTTCACACCCGTGCAGCGTCGGCTCCATCGACGCTGATGGGATCAGGTACACCCTGCCCACGAAGGTTTGCAACAGGAAGATCAGCAGCAGGGTCAACGCTACGACCACCGGGATCTCGATGTACCACGGAGTATTCCGCCTGTCCTCATCCCGCTTCTTCGCCACCGCGCGCGTGCTTCCCGCCTTTGCGCGGCCGGCACCACTGCTGCTACGGCTGCTACGTGCGCCGCTGCGCGAGTGCCTCGGCTCCCGCTCCGCCGCATCCTTCGAATCAGTCACGGGGATTCACCTTAGCAGCAGCAATCACGTCACCGATAAACCCAACGCCTACACACCCGCTACAACAAAAACTCCCCCTCCCGCACAGATGCGGAGAGAGGGAGCTGGTGCCGGTGAAAGGGACGCTCTTAGCGGCGTTCCTTAATACGTGCAGCCTTACCGCGCAGGTCACGCATGTAGTAGAGCTTCGCGCGGCGAACCTTACCGCGGCGCTCCACCTCGATGCGGTCGATGTTCGGGGAGTGAACCGGGAAGGTACGCTCCACACCGATACCGAAGGAGATCTTGCGGACCGTGAAGGTTTCGCGGATACCGGAACCCTGGCGGCGCAGGACAAAGCCCTGGAACAGCTGGGTACGAGTGGTGGAACCCTCGATAACCTTGACGTACACGTTCAGGGTGTCACCAGGACGGAAGTCCGGGATGTCGTCGCGCAGCTGACCTGCGTCGACCTTGTCAATCAAACCGTTGCTCATTGAAGCAATCCTTGTCGTTAAAGGACAGAGGAACCTAGCGGCGCATACGGCTCAGCCGGTTCATGTCGGCGTATAAGTAACCCGAGTATTCAAGCACACCGTGCCAGGTTTCCCCAAATCCTCATCTCAGCGAGCGCCCCGCACCTAGAATTCCGCCCGGCAGATTCCACCGTCCAGCGGTGGCCGCCGCCCTCAGTCATGAGTGGCCGAACCACTCAAGAAACCTGGGGTTTCGCGACCTGCGTTTTTCCGTGTCAACTTTCCTTGAGTGGTCGCACCACTCAAGAAGGCACGGTGGCGGGCAGGGTGACGAGGCCCCGTGGCACCTAGTTAGGGGATCCAGGATGTGCCGTACCAGTGTTCGCCGGCGTCGAGCGCGTGGGCGACTGCTCGGGTCGCGTCCTTCGGTTCCAAGGTGCTGCGGCCGGTGATGGTCACTTTGCGCAACGGGTCCAGCGGAGGTGAGTCGAACTCCTGCATGTAGGAGGCCACGACCACGTTGTCCGGGGTACAGGCGGTTTCGATGACCTCCGCGTCGATCGTGTCGACCACGTAGCCAGCCTTTTTGAGCTTCTTAGAAAGCGCCTTAAGAACCTTGGCCCAGGGGCGATCACCGGAGAGGATGAAGATTTCCGTCGATAAGCGACATGCGTCGAGCTCGAAGAGATCCTCGGAGTCTAAAAGACCAGCGTGACGCGCAGCGTCGATGAGGTCTGGGCGGACGCGCTGCGTGCGCATGAGCGATTGGTTGCGGCGCCACCGCGCGATTTTGGCGTGGTCGCCGGAGCGCAGAACCTCAGGGGCCGCGATGCCGCGCCACTCTTGGGGTTTGGTGTAGGTGGGTCCTTCCAGCAAACCGTCGGAGAAACTGTCCTCCTCATGGCTCGTGGTGTTTCCCAGCACCCCCGGGATGAGGCGCGTGACGGCTTCCGCGATGACGAGGGCCGCAACCTCCCCACCGACCAGCACGTAGTCGCCGATGGAGACCTCACGCACGCGGTAACGGCCGGAGCTGGCCGCCTCATCGAACACGCGTTGGTCGATGCCCTCGTAGCGGCCACAGGCAATGACGATGTGAGATTCACGCGACCACGCTTGGGCGTCGGCTTGCGTGAACGGCGCCCCGGCCGGTGTGGGGACTAGGAGCAGCGGTACGGTTGCAGGGCCGGCGTTGTCCGTAGAGATGGCGTCGGCGCTCGCGCGGTCACGATCGGCGGGTGCTGTAGCGGCGCGAACGTCGTCGTGCCGGAGTTTGTCGTTGCGGTGAGGCACGGCAGAAGTCACATCCGCGTTGAGCTCGCCGGCGGCGACGGCGTCGAGAGCCTGGCCCCACACGTCGGGTTTCATCACCATGCCGGGGCCGCCGCCAAGCGGGGCATCATCGACGGCTTTGTGGTTGCCCGTAGCGAACTGGCGCAGGTCATGGATACCTACGCTTAAGATCCCCTGCTCAATGGCTTTGCCCAGAAGTGCGTGGCGCAAAGGCTCAAGGTATGCGGGGAAGATCGTGATGACGTCGAGGCGGAGTTGATGCTGCGGATCAGACATCAAGCAGACCTTCGGGTGGCGTGATGATCACCGTACCGGCGTCCAAATCCACGTCGGGGACGATGTCCATGACAAACGGGATAAGCACTTCCCTCCCCTTGTAGGCAACCTCAAGGATCTGGCGGCCGGGTGTGTGCATGACGCCAGTGACGTCGCCGATCTTCTCCACATTGCCGGTCCCGGAGACATCGAACAGGACGCTTAGCCCGATGAGCTCGTGATCATAAAACTCGTCTGAGTCCTCATCGCGCTCGCGCGGTTGCGCAAAGAATTGCATCCCGCGCAGAGTGTCCGCCTCCGTTCGGTCCGCGACCTCTTCGAAAGTGACCAGCAAACGCTTTTGGTGCGGCCGCACGCTTTTAATGGTGAGGTCACGCTCCTTGCCGGTTTGCCTACCGTGCAGGACCTCGCCCGGTGCGTACCGGATGTCTTCATCATCCGTGGTGGATTCCACCACGACCTCACCTTTGATGCCGTGCGACTTGATCACACGGCCAATTAGCAGCTCCATGCAGACCTTTTCTACCAGGATTTACCAGGTCGAATCGCCGCGAGTGATGGCGTCGAAACCACCGTCGACGAAGATCACCTGGCCGCAGAGGTGCGTGTTTTCCTCGCTTGTGAGCCACGCGAGCATCTTCGCCGCTTGCTCCGGCTCGAGCCAGCCGTTGAGGGGCATGGGCACCTGCTCCAGCATCTTCAGGCCCTCTTCGGAGTTGCGCAGCTCCTCCGTCATCGGGGAGATCACGACGGCCGGGGCAATCGCGTTGAGGGCAATGCCTGCGCCCGCCCAGTCCTCAGTCGGAGCGTTACGGCGAACCCACCTGGCAATCGCCTGTTTCGACGCGGAGTAGTTTGCGTACCCCACATCCGGGCCCTCGTCTGCAAGCTGCTGGCCACGGGCAACCGCCCGCTCCTCATCGCGAACCAGCAGGAGGTCTAGAAGTCCAAGGTCCGTGCGCTGCAGCGACGCCATCGACGCGGTCACCACCGCGCGTGGGTTATCAGACTGAGCCAGCAGTGGGCGCAGGCCCTCAAGTGTCGCGAGCGCACCGAAGTAGTTGACCTGAACCGTCTTCGGGATGGGCGCTTGCATACCAGCGTTCGCGATCACCGCATTGAGCTCACCATCTGCAAGTTCGGTGACCTTTTCCACCAGCTCTTCGCGTCCCTCCAAGGTGGTGAGGTCGCAGTTCACGTCAGCGCCTTGAAGATCGGCGGTGATGACCCTCTCACCACGGGAACGCAGAAGTTCCGTCGTTGCGGCACCAATGCCGCCTGTTCCACCAGTTACCAAATATGTGCGTGCCATATCTCAAGTTTAAGACTTTAGGGTGCCAAGCAATGGCTTAATGACGAAACCCGCTCCCCGACCACATCATGCAACCGCACGGTGGGTGGGAAAGCGGGTGTTAAAAATCGTCGATAAGCGAGTGCTTATGCCTCTTCGGCAGGAGCTTCTTCGGATTCTTCAGCTTCTGCGGCTTCAGCAGCTTCTGCCTCTGCGGCAGCCTTTGCCTCAGCCTCGGCCTCAGCAGCAGCCTTAGCCTCTGCCTCTTCCTTTGCCTTCTTGCGCTTCTCGGTGATTGCCTCAGCGGTCGGGCCGCCAGCAGCTTCCTCGAGAGCCTTGTTGAACAGGTCAAGCTTGGACGGCTTCTCTTCAGCAACCTTCAGGGTGCCCTCAGCACCGTCGAGGCCCTTGAACTTCTGCCAGTCACCGGTGACCTTCAGCAGAGCCAGAACCGGTTCGGTCGGCTGCGCACCAACGCCCAGCCAGTACTGAGCGCGCTCAGAATCGATGCGGATGAGCGACGGCTCTTCCTTCGGGTGGTAGATACCAATGTTCTCAATCACCTTGCCGTCGCGGCGGGTACGAGCGTCAGCGACGACGACGCGGTACTGAGCGTTGCGGATCTTGCCCAGGCGCTGCAACTTGATTTTGACAGCCATGTTTTCTTCCTTCAGTGGTCACGTGGGCAGTTCAGACGCGCACTGTGGTTCAGTGCGCCGGTTCAACCCTTGGGATTAATCTGCGAGTGACTCAGCCGGGCGATAGGGCCGCGCGTGCGGTGTGTCGGATCCGGCGTTTCGCAGAACTAGTACTTTATCGTCCCACCAGGCGAATCACCAAAACGCGGGCGGGTCCGGTTGCGGAGCCAGGTGTGATGCGTATGGGGAAGAGTACGGGGCTGGGGCGATTTTAAAAAACCTGCCGACTTGCTTGAACGCGGAAATTGCTTCAAATCTATGCATGACCGGTAGTGTGTAGGGGAGTTCTTTCGGCCCCGTAACTGGACAGGCGTGATGACGACGGTCAACTCTGTGAAAGCGCAGCCCACCCCAAGCGGTGAGTCTGCTCAAGCGACCCAAGCCAAAGGTGGCGCACCTGGGAAGGTGACGTACCGCTATGACCTCGACGGCCTGCGTGGTCTGGCGATTGCCCTCGTGGTGATCTTCCACGTTTTTATCGGCCGCGTGTCCGGCGGCGTCGACGTCTTCCTGCTACTTTCCGGCTACTTCTTCTTGGGCGCCCAGCTGCGCTACGCGCTTCGGCCAAACCCGTCGCTGAACCCGTGGTGGCCGTTTTGGCGAACGGCACGACGCCTAGTCCCGAACCTCGCGGTGGTGCTGCTGACCACCTATGCAGCCGTGGTGGCCCTCACCCCGGAACTGTTGAGCAGGGAATTAGCACGCCAGTTCAAGGCGTCAATCCTGTACTACCAGAACATTGAACTGACTGAACAGGCGCTGGACTACGCGGCTGCTGGTTCCCACACGTCCCCGCTGCAGCACCTGTGGTCCATGAGTGTCCAGGGGCAGTTCTATGTCGTGGCAATCTCTCTGGGCATTCTCACGGCACTTGCGGTCTCACGGAAATGGATCGGTGTGGACAAAGCCCGCACCGCCTTGATCATTGTCTTGGCGCTGATGACAGCGGCGTCGTTCTGTTACGCATCACGTTTTGGCCTCTACGGCACGGGGGCGAACTACTACTCGCTGTTGTCGCGTTTTTGGGAACTGGGCTTAGGCGGTCTTTTGTCCCTGCTTCCGATTCAAAATTTGATCAAGCCGAAGTGGACATGGCTCACCGCCAGCCTGGGTGTGTTCTTCATCCTGATCACCGGCCTTGTGATCGACAACTCCCTGGCGTTCCCAGGACCGCTCGCGCTTCTGCCGCTCGGCGGCGCCGCGCTGGTCGTGCTGTCTGGGCCTGATAATCCGACATCGCGCGTCTTGGCTTCCGAACCGATGCGCTGGCTCGGCCGTATTGCCTACGGCCTGTACCTGTGGCACTGGCCGCTGCTCATTTTGTGGACGGTCCGCGCGGGCGTGGACACACCGCCATGGCAGTTAGGCCTGGTGGTTATCGGTTTCTCCCTGGCTCTTGCGCACTTCACCCACAAGGTGATTGAAGACCCGCTGCGCCAGCACGGTCGCCGCCCGAAGAAAAACGATAAGCCGGTTCAGGCCGGTCTGCGATCGATGAAGAAGCGCGACGGGCGGCTCCGCGCCATCGGCGGTTTTGTCATTGTCCTTTTCGTTGCGGGTGTCTTGGCCATCAAGCCGGTCTTTGAGTGGCAGGTGAGCCACGCCGCGAAGCCCCTTGGTCCGGATTCCTACCCGGGCGCGATGGCTCTGCACGGAGCGAGCACACCCGCGGATGTGCCGCCGCGGCCTGATCCCTCCTTTATCGGCGACATGTACCCGCCGATCGCCGCCAACGGCTGCATGGTGTTCATGGACGAGCCGAGCGACAAGATGCCGCCACCGCACTGTATTTTCGGCGACAAGGACGCGGAAACAACCGTTGTGCTGTTCGGCGGTTCTCACGCCGAAACGTGGATCATTCCGCTCGATGAGCTGGGCAAGAAGCACAATTTCAAGATCATTACGTTCATCCGTCAGGCATGCCCGCTCGTGCTTAACGACGACGAAACGGTCTCTCCGCAGTGCGCCGAGTGGTCACGTCTGGCGATTGAAAAGATCAAGGAAATCAAACCGGATTTGGCGGTCTCCAACTCAACCCGACCAGCTGGCCAGGCCGGTGCTGGCCGCGGTGGCGCGGACCTCGTCCCGTGGGGCTACCAGAATGTCTGGGCCGCACTGCAGGAAGCGGACATCCCGTTCCTTGGCATCCGTGACAACCCGTGGAACGTGGACGAGAACGGGGATGAAAAGAACCCGAATGACTGCATGCGCCGCACTGGCGATCTTCAAGAATGCTCGATCCTGCGCAGCAACACCTACGCAGCAGAAGATCCCTCGGCCTACTTGCTCCTGCCGGAAAACAAGCAGTTCTCGCTCGACACCGCGGACTTCTTCTGCGACGCCACCTACTGCCCGCCGATCATCGGAAACGTCTACGTGTACCGCGATGATGACCACATGTCCAACGCCTTCGCGGCAACGACGACCCCGTTGGTGTGGATGAAACTGCAGCGTATCTTCGACGAGTTGGGCATCCCCTACACCAAATAGGAAACGCCCGGTGGCGCTGGCAGCGATCGTCGTTAAGCAAACGGCGTGACGTCGCCGAGCTCCCGCTCGAGGCCCCAGACCGTCAGTTCCGCGATTTCACGATCGTGCGGCATGACGGCGTGGGAGGGTGCTCCTGGAATCTCTACGTTTGCAACGTCCGCGCCGTCGACGGACCTCAAAATCGACGTGCTGTGGGGCGTGGCCATGCGGTCGCGCGTTGAATACAGCGTCGTGTAAACGACCCGCGGATCCGTATCAGGAATGTCCCCGCGATCCTGCAACCACTTAGAGCCCGTGAGCTGTTGAATAGCGCTGGGGCTAGCAATGCGCTCCGCCAACTGCGGGTGACGCTTAATGAAACCGGCGAACCGTGAGCCTAGGCCTGAGACGTCCGTGCCGTGGAACACAGCCCCCATCGCGACGAGCCTGCGGACCTTCTCGGCGCCGCCCGAAGCGATGTACAGCTTGGCCAAGTGCCCGCCCTGCGAGTGCGCGACCAAGTCCACCTTATTGGCGCCTGTAACGCGCAAAACCTCATCAACGTTGGCGGCCAACTCCGCCACCAGCGCATCCAAATCGCCAGCGCCGTACAGCAACGGGAAGTGCATCTTTCCGTAATCAAACGCCCACACCCAATATCCGCGGCTCCGCAGATTCTGCGCGTTGGCCACAAAACCAGTGCGTCGGGCGTTGATCCCGTGAACGAAAAGAACCGGCGTTTCCATCGTGGGCGTGAAGGAAGGGTCATTGAACACTTCCCGCGGTGCGCGGACCAGCTCCTTGACAGCCGGCATTTGGCTCACCCCAGCGGCTGCTGCCGCCACTACCCCAGCGGGCATCACTACGTTGCGGATCAGCTTCTGGGATTTCATAGGCCAGCTCCTATTTGCGTTTGTTCATGCGCTTCATTGCCTGCTCAATGTCAATGTCGCCGAGGTTGAAATCCTCCATTCCCGGCGGCATCTGTGCCTGCAACTTCTGCAATTCTGCCATGTCCGGCATTCCGCCGCCCATGCCCGGCATCCCCGGCATACCGCCGCCGGCGGGCATCGCTGGCCCTTGGCGCTTCGCGGGCTTGCGCTTGCCCTTCTTGTTCTTGCGTCCCTTCGGCGCCTTCTTCGTCGCGGATCGACCGCCGCCGATACCGCCCGGGCCACCCATGCCCGGCATGCCAGCCATGCCGAATTGGCCAGCCATCTTGCTCATCATCTTGCGGGCTTCAAAGAAGCGCTCCACCAGCTGGTTGACCTCCGCGACGGTCACGCCCGAACCGTTAGCGATGCGCTTGCGGCGGGACGCGTTGAGGATCTTCGGGTCCTCACGCTCCTGCGGGGTCATACCACGAATGATGGCCTGGATGCGGTCCAGTTGCTTCTCATCGACCATTTCCGCCATCTGGTTCATCTGCTTGCCGCCCGGCATCATCTTCAACAGGTTGCCAATCGGCCCCATGCGGCGGATCATCAAGAGCTGGTCAAGGAAGTCTTCGAGCGTCAGCTCGCCGGTGCCCATCTTCTTGGCGGCTGCTTCCGCCTTCTGGGCGTCCATCATGGACTCGGCCTGCTCAATCAGCGTGAGCAAGTCACCCATGCCGAGGATTCGGCTGGACATGCGGTCCGGGTGGAAGACGTCGAAGTCTTCGAGCTTCTCACCTGTCGACGCGAAAAGAATCGGCTTACCCGTCACCTCACGGATGGATAGCGCCGCACCACCGCGGGCGTCACCATCGAGCTTGGTCAGCACCACGCCGGTGAAGTCAACACCGTCAGCAAAGGCTTGGGCGGTTTGCACGGCGTCCTGACCGATCATCGCATCGATGACGAACAGGACTTCATCTGGGTTCACGGCGTCGCGAATGTTGCGCGCCTGCGTCATCAGCGTCTCATCGATACCAAGGCGACCCGCGGTGTCAATGATGACCACGTCCGCTTTGGTGTGCTTTGCTTCTTCAATACCCGCGCGCGCAACCTCCACTGGGTCGCCGTGGGAGGTACCCATGTCATGGTCGTGGGAGTCAAGGGAGGTGCCAGGGTCCGGCGCGAATGTAGGAACGCCAGCTCGCTTACCGACGATCTCCAGCTGCTGCACCGCCCCAGGACGCTGCAGGTCACACGCCACCAGCAACGGGGTGTGGCCTTGCTTAGACAGGTGGAGGGCAAGCTTACCGGCCAGCGTGGTCTTACCAGCACCCTGCAAACCGGCGAGCATGATCACCGTCGGCGGGTTCTTCGCCAAGTTGAGTCGGCGGGTTTCCCCACCGAGGATCGCGGTAAGCTCCTCGTCGACGATCTTGATGACTTGCTGCGCCGGGTTGAGCGCCTCAGACACGTCTGCGCCGAGCGCGCGCTCTTTCACGCGCTTAATAAAGGCACGGACAACAGTCAGGGAAACATCCGCTTCAAGCAGCGCGATACGAATTTCGCGCGCGGTTGCGTTGATGTCTTCTTCAGTGAGCTTGCCTTTACCCCGCAGTCCCTTCAGGGCTGTTTGGAGGCGATCTGACAAAGACTCAAACACTGGTGGACACTCCTCAAAAATGGAACCTTCATACTGAAAAACAGCTCGTTTCAGCCTAGCGCGTATAGGCCTGAACAAACACATCCGTGCTTGAAGAATTGCTACCGCACGCAAGGGCGCCTAATAGCTTCTGTCGTGCGGGACCCAGTGAAAACGTTTGATCCCGGGCCTGCCCCGAAGCCCATTTGCGCAGGTGAGTTTTTGTTTCACCGGAAAATCATTAAACGTTTTCACGCTAAGGGGCCAAAAAATACTCGCCACCCTCTCGGCGGCGAGCATTCCCTGAGAAAAACTATTACTGCGCGCTGGTCCCCAGCAGCGCATCGACAAAGCCTTCGACCTCAAACGGAGCGAGGTCGTCCGCTCCCTCGCCGAGGCCGACCAGCTTGACCGGCACGCCCAGCTCCTCCTGGACTTGGAAGACGATGCCGCCCTTGGCGGTGCCATCGAGCTTCGTCAGCACAACGCCGGTGATTTCCACGACGTCTTTAAAGACACGGGCTTGGTTGAGGCCGTTCTGCCCCACCGTTGCATCAAGCACGAGCAGAACTTCATCGACCTGGGACTTCTTCTCCACGACGCGCTTGACCTTGCCAAGCTGGTCCATCAGACCCGTCGAAGTGTGCAGACGCCCTGCGGTATCGATGAGCACTACGTCCGCGCGCTCATCGACACCCTGCTTCACGGCGTCGAAAGCAACGGAAGCCGGGTCCGCACCTTCTGCACCGCGCACCGTGGACGCACCCACGCGACGACCCCAAGTCTCTAGCTGATCCGCGGCCGCTGCACGGAACGTATCCGCCGCACCCAGCAGCACAGTGTGGCCCATGGAGACAAGCACGCGGGCGAGCTTGCCCGTCGTCGTGGTCTTGCCGGTGCCGTTGACGCCGACGACCAGGATCACCGCCGGCTTGCCGTCGTTAGGCATTGCCTTGATGGAGCGATCAAACTCGGGCTTGCCTACCTCAATCAGGGTCTCACGCAGCATCGCGCGTGCTTCTTCTTCGCTGGCCACGCCGCGTTCGGCGATCTTCTCACGCAGCTGATCGACGACCTTCATGGTCGACGCGGCACCCAAGTCCGCCAGGATCAGAGTGTCTTCTATCTCCTCCCACGCGTCCTCATCAAGATCACCCGCGGAGAGAATCCCCAGCAGACCTTGACCAATCGCATTCTGCGAGCGGGACAGGCGACCACGCAGTCGACCAATTCGGCCAGCCGCCGGAGCGATCTCTTCAATCTCCTGCTCCTGCGCCGCCGTCAGCTCTTCTTCTACTACTGGATCAGCCGGTGCGTCAGTTTCTTCCAGCGCCTGGTCAGCAGCTTCCTCCACGGTCTTCGCTGCAGCCGCAGCTTCTACCGCCTCAGCTTCATCCGCAGCCTCTACTGCGTCTGCCTCTGCCGCCGCCTCAGCCGGGGCATCAACTGGCTCATCTGCACCCGCGTCCTCTACCGCCGCTGCCGGCTTCGCATCCTCTTTAGCTGCCTTCGCTGCCGTCGCTGCCTTCGCTGCATTCGCTGCATTCGCTGGTTCTGCCGGTTTCTCCTTCAGAGCTTCGTCCGCATCCGGCTCGCTCACGGGGTTACCCACGGGCGTCCCTACAGCCTCCGCCGGTGCCTTGTCAGCTGCTTCTTTTTCGCCTGTCTTTTTCTCGGCTGCCTCTTTTTCATCTGGCTTTTCGGCGGTTTTGTCCTCTGCTGCTTTCTTTGCCGGGGCTGTTTTCTCTGCAGTCTTCTTCTCTGCGGTCTTCTTCTCGGCAGCCGCGGTCTCCGCACCAGACGCGTCTTCGGCGGGAACGTCCTTGTTTGGCTTCTCGGCTGGAGTTACGGCAACCTTGCGGGCCTCATCCTTCGCGGGCTCTGGCTCAGCAGGTGCCGGCTGTTGTGGTTGTTCAGCCGCTGCGGCCTTGGCCTTCGGGGCGGCTGCGGTCGTGTTCAGCGGGGCATCTACTCGGATAGGCTCTTTGTCCTTCGTCGTAGGTACGCCAGCTGGGGCGAAGTTGAATCCGCCCTTAGCTTGGTAGTTGCCGGACTTCTCTTCCTGCGTCAGTTCTTTTTGTGCTTCCGGTTCCTTCTTTTCAAAGGACACGGTCTTCGACTTCTTGCGGCTATTGCCCACGATGACAACAAGGCCAACGATGAACAACAGGGCAATCAGGATGCCAATGATGATCCACGCGGTATTAGTCATGGATTCCATAGTGCCATCGACACCGCATCCGCGGAGTAGTAAGTCGCGGTTGGTGCCAGAAGTTGTTATAACAAGAGTATGTTTCCACGCTTCAACCTCGCGGATCTGCGCGCACTCGCACCGGTTATTGGTGGCGTTGTGGTTGCCATTGTTGCAATCATCGGTCTTGTCCTAGGACTTACCCATACCGGCGGCCAGGGCGGGGACAGTAGACCCCCAACGACGGGGTCATCGTCGGCCCCTGACAAGGGCTTGGACAAGCCGCTGCAGGAGATCCCCGCTGGAGCGACAGCGGCAAGCCCCAAAGAGACCACGGAAATTCTTAGCAAGAAGTGGATTCCCACGCCGGGGCTGAAGAACACTGCGATCATTTTCCGCCCGTCCACAGATCCCGCACCGGGGTACTACGTGGAAGCGTCCCCAGAGACGGTCTGCAATGGGTTCGGGGTGTACCTCACCCGACACGACCGCGATGGCCAGGCAGAGCACACCACGTTCTCGCCGAAGGATCTGCCGGTGACAAAGATGGGTTGCCCCGGGGATCACGTCGATTTTGAAAACGGAATCAACAAGGCATTCACCGTTGCAGGCGGTGGGTTCTACATTGACTCGCAGGATTCGAATGTCATCTATTACGGCACCGTTGACGGTGCTGGGGCCGGTGCTGGGGCCGGTAAAGGACTGCGCCTCACGGTGCCAGGACACAAAGCCTTCATGACTCCCCCACGCAAGGATCAACCCGTGACCACAGCCATTCCCGCTTCCGCCACGCGTGCCAACGGCGATGAAACTTCTGCAATCTTGAAGTCGACGTGGATCCCTCAGCCGAGCTACAAGAACACCCCGATCCGGTTCGACTTTGACGCACCGCCACGCATGACTTCCAACGACGAACCGCTAGACCCAAACAAGAAGGTCTATTACGTCGAAGGAGAATTCTGCAACGGTTTAAGCGTGTACCTCGAAAGACTGGACCCTACGGCACCCGAGGCAGCGATGACGCACTCCGTTCTGGTTGCCAGGACGCAACCAACCACAGCCATGGGCTGTGAAGACGGCCGGATTGAATACGAAGATAGGCTGTCAAAGGCCTTCAACCAGAAAAGCGGCGCATTCTGGGTGCTCCCCGATGACCCCAACACCGTCTACTTCGGCAACAGCAAGGATCGCGGCAAGGGCCTGAAACTCGTTCGGCATTCCTAGTTCAGCGCGCGTCTGACACGCGCGGCTAGTCAGCATCCGGTGGCGCCAGCGGGCCAGGCTCCGGCGCCATGCGCTGGGAAATCACCCTGGTCACGCCGTCGCCGCGCATGGTGACGCCGTAGAGCACATTCGCAACATCCATCGTGGGTTTTTGGTGGGTGATCACGATCAGCTGCGAGTCCTGCTTCAGTTCTTCGAGCAAAGCGATGAGACGCCGTAGGTTGACGTCGTCAAGTGCTGCTTCGACCTCGTCGAGGACGTAGAACGGGCTCGGGCGCGCACGGAAGATCGCCACGAGCAGTGCCAGCGCAGTGAGTGACTTCTCCCCGCCGGAGAGAAGCGAGAGGCGTTTGATGCGCTTGCCGGGTGGGCGCGCTTCGATGTCGATTCCGGTGGTGAGCATGTCCGACGGGTCAGTGAGGATCAGGCGTGCTTCGCCGCCAGGAAACAGCGTGGCAAAGACTTTGGGGAATTCGCGTTCCACGTCGCGCCACGCATCGGTAAACAGTTGCAGGATTTGCCGGTCGACGTCGTCGATAACGCCGCTTAGGTCCTTGCGCGCCGTAATCACGTCGTTTAGCTGCGTCGACAGGAAGGAGTAGCGTTCTTCCAGCGCCTTGTATTCTTCCAACGCTAAAGGGTTGACCTTGCCCAAGGACGCGAGGTCGCGCTCAGGGGTTAATAGACAAAAAGTGTGTCTGGTCGGCGTGTCGCCGGTGGGGCACGCTTTTTGTTATTTGAGGGGTCCTTTTCTGATTCCTACTGAGTGTTCGTAGTCGGTTGGGATAGCGTTGTCGTAGAAGGCTGGTCGGCCTGTTTGATGGTCGGATTCGTTTCGGTCTTTAGTGACGAGATCGGGAACTTTGGCGAGTTGATCTTGTCCGAACCTGCACTGCCTGGCGATCTGTAATGGGGCGTCAGGCAGTTGCGTTTTCGAGTGCAGGTACCATTCGAGCATTTTGCGTTGCCGCTCTCCTGATCTGCCGCGGTGGGCGTCAGCGATGCGTTTGAGTTGGGCGTTGATCCCGCCTTCAAGACTGTTGGTGGTTGCTGCCCACCGGTCGGGTTCGAGTGCGTCTGTCGGGGGTTGGAGGTAGGTGAACAGCCAGTTGTTGCGTGAAAGGTGCACAAGCGAGTTGTAAGCCCTACGCACACGGATATGGGTCCATTCCCATTGGTGGTTGAGGGTGCGGCGCTCTTTGGGTAGGAGTGTTTTCTCGTTGAGGAAGGCCTTGTAGACCACTGCGAAGTCGTGTAGACGCAGCGTCCATTCCCGGGCTTGGTCCACGGTGGTGATCGTGGTCAGTTTCAGCGCTAGTGCATAGATGGCCTTGCCGGCATCGGTGCGGGGGCGTGTTGTGGTGTAGCGGCGGACAACGCGTTGGGCATGGACGAGACAGCGCTGGATCAGCGTGTTGGGCCAGCAGGCTTTGATGGCGGATAAGGCGCCTTGGCCGCCGTCGAGGACGACGCATAACGGTGCGGCGATGCCGCTTAGTAGTTGAGTGTAGGCGTGGGCTGATTCGCTTTTAGCCCAGTGCCAGGCGATGACGTGGTCGCGGCTTGCGGCAACCAGCAGGCAGCCAGCGTCGGTGTAGGTGCCGTCGATGAAAATCTGGTCGTAGACCCGGTGTGGGTCTGGGGTGTTGGGAACATCGATGAGCCAAAACGGGGCGAACCGGCGGTCGAGCGTGCGGCGGGAGACGTTCAAGGTACCAGCTACGTCGTTAAGTGACGCTGTGCCAGTGACGTAGGCGTGAAACGCTGTGAAGTCCCGAGCTTGGGTTTGGTCGGTGCGGTGGCGTATGAAGGTGGCTCCGCAGTCTTTGCACCGCCACCTAGTGGAGCCTTTGGGAGTGGGACCGTTTTTCTTTGTTTCCCCATGACATGAGGGGCATCGTGGTCTGTTTGGTGTCACCGGGAAAGCACACCAACACCCCGCTAGCACATGAAGGTGCCATTCCGGTGGATTGAACGAAAAACGAGCCAGAATAAGGCGAAAAACCCTATTCGAGCCCGATTTATGCAGCCTGATCAGCAGATATACCGGAAATCAGACACACATTTTGTCACTTAACCCGCGCTCAGCGCGCTTGAGGCGCTTTTTCTGCGCGTCAACGTCGAAGTCATCGCTGGGCGTGTGGTCCGCCAGCAAGTCATCGATGGCGATGCCCAACGCGTCAGCGGCACTCGACTCCGCCTCGCTGAGGCGCACTGCGGCGTGCTCACGCGCGATTGCGGTCTTGTTCGCGGCACTGAGCAGGCGCGTGTGCTGCTCACGCACCGTGGTCACGTGCGTACGCGCCGCCGCATGCGCAGTGTTGAGCTCCGCGAGTTGAGCGGCTAACTCGTCGCGGCGCGTCGTCGCTGTCGCCAATGCCGTTGCAATGCGGTCGCTGAGCTCACGCGCATGCTTTTCGACGGTCACCGCCCGCGCGGCCTGCGCCTTCCGCTTCTCCATGGCCTTGGCGTGGCGCGCCCGGGCTTCACGCTCATGGCGTGCTTGACGGCGCAAGACATCGCCTTTCCCGCTGAGTGACTCTGCGGTTTGTTGCGTGGTGCGGGCGGCAAGAGTTGCTTCCATTTCCGCGGCGCGGGCGGCGGAAAGTTCCTCCTGTGCACTGTCGCGGGCAGAAGTGTCCGGCGTGAACCCCTCATCGATGCTGTCGAGGTCCCCGACGCGGGCGAGGCGATCGCGGATCTCTGCCAACGCGTCGGCGAGTTCGACGGAGCGTTTCTCCGCTGTGGCCGCGGCAGCCGACGACTTCTCAAATTCCTTCTGCGCGTCCTCCGCGATCCGGCGCAAGCGCGCGTGGTCGCGCCGCCAGCTTTCCGCATTCGCGTCATGGTCTTTGAGCGCCGCCCGGCGCGCCGCGACGGCCATGCGCGCGTCATCGGCAGCAAGCTTCGCGCCTTCTAACGTGCCGTCGAGCTCACGCAGCGCTGCCTGCGCCGTGTCAAGTTCTTCACGCGCACGGGCCACTGCGGCGGCGACTTCCACCGTGGATGTGGACCCGGTGCCGGCGGCGACCCAGCCTTCGCCGACTAATACCCCTTCGCGGGTGACAGCGCGCAGCCGCGGATCAGCCAGCACGGCGTCCCGCGCATGCTCCACGCTGTCCGCGACAACGACGTCGACGATAAGCCGCACCACAGCCTCTGTGATTTCCGGAACAACTGTCACATGGTCTAGGAGCCAACTCGTGCCTGCCGGCAGAGTGGAATCAAGGCGCCACTGCGTAACCGCGCCGCGATCCCCAGTAGCCCCGCCTAAGTCAAACAGCACCGTGCGGCTCGCCTCGTGCAGCTGGGCCACGATATCCACGCCCTGCAGTTTTCCCACGAGCCCTTCCGCATGCGGACCCAGCGCGGCAGCCAACGCAGTATCCATGCCCGGTGCGGCGGTGACAAAACCCGCGAGCGGCCGGAAGTCGTCGCCAAGCATCTCTGCGGCATCCGTGACGGGCGCTGTTTCCTCCAGCGTTGCGATACGCGCGGTCAGACTGAACACTGCGCGCTCACGTTCGCGCTGTTGGCCGCGGATGTCCTCGAGGCGGCGCTCCGCTGTCTCGGCCTCAGCGGTAGCGCGCGCGACGTCATGGGCGAGCGGCTCACGCTGCGCACTAAAACCTTCGAGCTTTTCTGCAATTTCGTCGGCTTCGCTGGCCATCTGCGCTGCACGCTGGCGCAATTCCTCAGCCGCGACTGCTTGCTTCTCTGCGGTGTCTTTCGCCGCTTCCAGCGCTGTGGCAACGCTGTCTTCTTGCGCAATCAGCCGCACGATGCCTTCCCTGCGGTCTGCGTGCGCACGCACCTGCGCGAGGTGCTCTTGCTCCGCGGCCCGGGCAACCTCGGCGAGCTCCGCGGCACGCTGCCGCACCTGGACGAGGTGTGTCGCTGACTCATCCGCTGCATCCCGCGCGTTGCGGTAGCGCTCGTCCGCCTCCCGCGCGCGCTGTTCAAGCTCCTCGGGGTCCTGCCCCACGTACGCCGTGATCGCCCCGACGTGGCTCGCCCGCTCCGCCGCCACACGTTGCGTTGCGGACACGCGCTCGCTTAACGACGAAAACTCGAACCACAACGACTGCGCCTTTTCCGCCTCCGGTGCAAGTTCTGCTTGCTGGAGTTCAATCTCGGTCTGGCGTTGCACCGCCTCGGCCAGTTCGCGCTCTGCCGCTTCCGCGTGGGCCGCCTGTTTCGCTGCCTCCGATTTAGCGGCGTGTGCCGCGTGTCTCAAGGTCACGATCTGGTGGCCGGCCAGGCTCAACTTGGCGTCGCGAAGCTCCGCTTGGACGCTGCGCGCACGCTGCGCTGCCTCCGCTTGGCGCGCGAGCGGTTTGAGCTGCTTTCCCAGTTCTTCGGTGAGATCCGTTAGGCGGTCCAGGTCCGCCTGCATTCCGCTGAGCTTGCGCTGCGCCTTTTCCTTACGCCGCCGGTGCTTGAGCACACCCGCGGCCTCTTCGATGTAGCTGCGCCGATCCTCCGGGCGCGATTCCAAAATCTCTGCGAGCTTTCCCTGGCCGACGATGATGTGCATCTCCCGGCCAATCCCGGAGTCGGACAAAAGCTCCTGGATGTCCATGAGGCGCGCCTTGGCGCCGTTGATTTCATACTCACTGGCACCGTCGCGGAACATCCGGCGGGTGATTGCTACCTCGGTGTATTCGATGGGCAGGCGCCGATCCGAGTTGTCAAAGGTGAGCGTGACCTCCGCACGCCCGAGCTTGCCGCGCTCCCCCGCACCGGCGAAGATGACGTCTTCCATCTTCCCGCCACGCAAATTCTTTGCGCCTTGTTCTCCCATCACCCACGCCAACGCGTCAACGACGTTCGACTTTCCCGACCCGTTCGGCCCCACCACCGCGCAGATGCCGCGCTCAAACTTCATCGTCGTCGCAGACGCGAAGGACTTGAATCCTTTCAGCGTCAGCGATGTCAGGTGCATTCGAGCAGTTTAACGCATCCGATCCCTCCCCCTCGACCCTTGGTCACGCCACCAGCTGACGGTATACTTGCTCCAACGGAAAGGGGGCTGCGATGACCCAAACTATCGCTTCAGCAGCAGACGTGGCCGGGATTCTGCGCAATTCGGACGGCATTTTGGCAGCCGCAGGTCACACTGCCGAAGATGACTGCGTCACCGAAATTCGTCGACTCGCTGCGGCTGGAGACATCAGTTCTGCCGAAGCAGTAACTCGCATCAAGAAGCTCTTTGAGAAGCCGTGACACAACGCGGCGGCGACATCACGTCGTGGGATGACTATTTCATCCCGGGCACAACCGTATTGCGTAATCATTTAGGAATTGTCGACGCGCACCAGCTGTCTAGAGCCGAAGTCTCCCTGACTGCCTTGCGGCTCGATGAGCTGAACCAAGCACCGCTGCCCGGTGACTTCGACTACGCGCACTTCAAGGCGATCCACCGCTACATCTTCCAGGACATCTACGAATGGGCTGGTCATGAACGCGTGGCGCCTACTGACCGGTGGATGACAAAAGGTGGTCACGCGTATTACCCCGCAGGGGACGTTCTTACGGAAGCAGCCGAACGGCAGTTTCGCAGACTTCGGCAGAAGAATCTGCTGCGCGATCTTCCGTTTGATCAGTTCGTCGTTGAGCTCGCTGAAATCTGGGGAGAGATCAATGTCATCCACCCCTTCAGGGAGGGAAACACCCGCACGCAAGTCGTGTTCTTTTCTCACCTCACGCGCAACGCTGGTCACGAACTGCAACCCGCACGGTTCCTCGATGAGTCCCTCCGCGACGCATTCATTGAGGCCCGATTCCATAGTCAGGACACGGGTAATAATTCGCGGCTTGCGGATGTGCTCCGGCTGATTGTCCGCTAATCTCGCGACGCCGATCTCGCAGCGCTGCGATTACCGCTCTTCGAAGCCGTGCGCGCCCTTCGGTTCGCCGTACTGGGTGGCAACGTGGGTCACCTCGCCGGGGCGGTCGGTCGTCGTCGGTTCCTCTTTTAGTAGAGCAACTAGCTTATCGACGTCACCTTCGGCGCCTTCCGCCACGACCTCAACGCGGCCGTCGTCTAAGTTTTTGGCGTAGCCGGAAAGACCAAGGCGCTTCGCCTGGGACTTGGTCCACCAACGGAAACCCACGCCCTGGACGGTGCCATGGACGTGGGCAGTCAATCTTTTCTGTGTCATATTTCTTCACGATATCGCGGCAACGCCGTAATCGAGTGAAATCTAGAATCCTGGAATCTGAACCATCCCGTTTTGAACGGCCCACCCCAAAATGCCTCCCAGCACAATTACCACACCAAATACGATCCCAAGGATGCTTCCAGTGGACGATTGAGAGCTATCTGGAACACCAGGGTTTTGCGCAGAGCTCGGTTCGGAACTCTGCTGAGGAACGGTAGGCGCAGAGCTCGTTGTCGATTCCGCAGTCCGGCTTGTCGTCGGGAACGGCCTGAACTTACGCGTGGGCCTAGGCGCTGGGCCAGGAGTGTTAGTAATTGATGGCGTTGCGGACGTCGACGGCAGCTGGGACGTGGTGAGGGATCGACTTGGAGTTGGAGACGCAGCAGGAGCAGAAGTAGGTACTTCCGATGTTGTCGTCATCGTTGTCGAAGTAGCGGTCGGCTTTGGCTCCTTGATCGGCTTCCCCTTCCACGGATCAATGAACGTGTTCTTGATACCGGTTGGAGTTTCGCCCGGGAATGCCGCTCGGTACACATATCCCCTGTAGACACCCTTAGGCAACGGCGTACCGCCAATGTGCTCGAACGGGGAAGCAGCAGAGACCGTGTAGTGGAGTGTTTCACCGTCGATAAAGAGCGCTGCGTGCGCGAACCCGTAATTAGTGTTTAAAGGGTTGATCATCTGGTGAAGATGGCCGCCAGTATCACCGGTTCCGCCGGAAGCCCGGAGCTGATCAAGTTCGTCGTGCCCCCATCCGGTCAATGTTGAGATATAAACGTTTTCATCTAATCCCAAGTTTTCAGCGAAAGCGTTTTTCCCGTTGTAAGTCGCAGAGAACACCGACTCGCACTTGGAAATGCTCCCTAACTGGCATGTGCCATTCGCTGGACGGACATGGTTATAGGAACGCGGGGACATTTCCGCTGCTCGCTGGATTGCAATGCGCATCAACCCGGGATCAATGCGTGGAGCAGTGGCGTACTTTTCTTTCGTGTCCAGGCCGACTGCCCGCGCCACGTCTTGGAGCCTTCCGCCAAACTCCTCATCCCTGAAGGTCTTCAGGTTGAAACGTGAAGCAGAGAACGGAGGGTTAATGTCCCACATCGCTTGGCGAAGCTCAATCAAACCGATCGCACCGGCGACTGCATCTAACTCTGGGTGAAATTCCGCAGGCACGGCAACAAACTGGTTTCTCGGATGGTTGATTTCAACCCCGGTGTAAGGCGCGGGATCCGCAACCGCGCTTGTCGGATGTAGTGAAACGGCAAGAGCAGTAGCGATAGCTGCGACTGCGGCACGGTATTTCATAACTAGCGCTCCTCGGGTTTGAGGAAGCCGCCGCTAAGGCCGCCCTCATCGTTAGTTTCGCCGGCGCGGCGGGCGTGGTGAGCGGTGACACGGTCCTCGATGCTGCGGCGGGTAACGGGATCGGAGCCGTCCCAGAACTCAATGTTTTGTAGTTCAGGGAGCATGTCGCGGTGGAAGACCGGGTCCATGCCTTGTGCACGTTGCTCGTTGAAGTTCTTCAGCAGTTTGATGGCCACCCCACCGAGCGGGATGATCGCCGCGATGTTCATCATGGCCAAAAGACCGGCCATCGTGTCGCCCAGAGCCCACACGAGCGGAACGGTTCCGAAAGCACCGAAGATGACAAATCCGATGACGACGACGCGGAAGCCGGTCATCACAGCCTTGTTATCCGTGAGGTACTCGATGTTGGCCTGAGCAAGGTAGTAGTTGCCCAGAACCGAGGAGAATGCCAGGAAGAACAGGATGAAGGTGATGAAGTGGGCGCCCCAAGAACCCACAGAGTCGGCCAGCGCAGACTGGGTCAGAGCAGCGCCTTGGATATCGTCCTTGCCGTAGTTGACTGCAGGGCCGAGCAGCACAATGAAAGCCGTGATGGAACAGACGATGAGTGTGTCAAAGTACACGCCGAGGGTCTGAACCAGCCCCTGCTTGACCGGGTGGGAGACGGTTGCGGTCGCGGCGGCGTTCGGGGCGGAACCCATACCGGCCTCATTGGAGAACAGTCCGCGGCGCATGCCATGCATGAAAGCCATACCGAAGGTCGCGCCCGCGACCTGCTTGAAGCCAAGGGCGTGGCCGACGATCAGGGAGATCATGCCGGGGATTTCGCTGGCGTTGACAATAAGAACCCACACGCCAATGAGGATGTAGGCACCGGCCATGAACGGAACGATGATCTGCGTCCAGTTGGCAATGCGGGTCACGCCGCCGAAGATCACGGTCGCGGTCAAAACGGACAGCACGACAGCGACAACGGCCTTGACGGTCACCGAATCGGTGCCCAGTGATCCGCCCACGGCCTCAACGATGGAATTGGACTGAATGGCGTTGTAGACAAAGCCGTAGGTGATGGCCAGGAAGACGGAGAACACAGCGGCCAGCGGGGCCCAGCCCAATCCACGCGTCATGTAGTACGCGGGGCCACCGTGGTAGTTACCGTCCGCGTCCTTGGTCTTCCACAGCTGCGCCAACGTGGACTCCACAAAGGAGGTCGCACCACCGATGAGGGCCAACATCCACATCCAGAACACTGCGCCGGGGCCACCCACGGAGATCGCCAGCGCAACGCCAGCGACGTTACCGGTACCCACGCGGGATGCGGCAGAAATAGTGAAGGATTTGAAGGCGGAAATGCCGCCGTACTCTTCGTCCAAGTCGCGGCCATCGTGGTCCTTGCCCTTCGGGGTTTCGGACATCGCCTTGACCATTTCTGGCACCAAGCGGATCTGCACGAAGATGGTGCGCAGACCGAAGTAAATGCCTCCCGCCACGAGGAAGAGCGGTACCAGTTTCCAAATTATGTCGTTGAGCGTGCCGTCAACGAAACTAAGCGCGGAATCCATGCTGGAAGTGTAACCGTTAGCGTCGCTGCTGTGACACCGATCCCGCCTGGCATACCGGGCAGTAGTAGCTCGAACGCCCGTTGACCACCGTCCGCGCAATCGCTGTTCCGCACCGTGCGCAGGGTTTTCCCGCCTGGCCATAGGCGTTCAATGAACGCGAAAAATATCCACTCGCCCCATTGACGTTGACGTACAGCGAATCAAAACTGGTCCCGCCTTGCTCAAGGGCGCGCGCCATCACGTCGCGGGATTCGCTTAAGAGCAGCACGGCATCACGCTGCCGCAACGTGCGTGCTTTGCGGGTTGGTTTGATGCCGGCGGCCCACAGGGCCTCATCCGCGTAAATCGAGCCGATGCCGCTGACCACCCCTTGGTTGAGCAACACCGTCTTGATAGCGGAATTCTTCGTGCGGATCGCTCGCGCCGTGGCAACGGGGTCAAAAGTACTCTCAAACGGGTCGGGGGCGATGTGCCCGATCGTCGCCGGAACCAGCTGACCCTCCTCCGCAATGAGCGGTACGTACTGCCATGAGCCGAACGTGCGTTGATCCACAAACACAAGCTCAAAGGGTTCGCCTGTACTACTGATCATCTCCGCACGGATGCGCACGTGCAGGCCCGTTACTCCCCCGATTGGGCCAACGAGCATCTGCCCGCTCATCCGAAGGTGCACGAGCAGGCCGTGCCCGGCCCGGTTCTCGTTGGGGCGCTCGTCTTGGCCCTCGTTGGGGCGCTCGTCTTGGCTCTCGTTGGGGCGCTCGTAAGAGCGCTCCAACCCTTCGTCGTTAAGCAAAAGCCACAGGAACTTCCCGCGCCTCCCGGTGCCGGTGATGGTGCGGCCGGGAAGGACGTCGGCGAGGTCGACGTCGTTGCCGCGGACGGCGCGCGGGTGGAGGGCTTCGACGCGGGTGAACGTTGCGCCGGTGACGTGGCTGTCAAGGCCGCGGCGGACGACCTCGACTTCGGGGAGTTCAGGCATCGATGCGAGCGACCACGCCGGGGTTGTCGTGCAGGAGCTTGACTGCTTCCAGCGCGGCCATTTGCTCCGCCTTCTTCTTGTTCGAGGCGATGCCCTGGCCGAGCTGAACCTCGCCGACGGTGACGCTGGCGGTAAACGTCGGGTCGTGGTCAACGCCTTCCGCTGTCGCGCTGTAGACAGCGGTTGGTGCCTTCAACTCCGCGAGGCGTTCTTGCAGCGCGGTCTTCCAGTCGCTGTGGAGTCCCGTCGCGGTAACCACCGCGAGCTTGTCAGCGAAGAGGTTCAAAATCACGTCGCGCGTGGGTTCAAAGCCGTACTGCATGTAGATCGCGCCGAAGACCGCCTCCATCGTGTCCGCGAGAATCGAGTCTTTTTCGCGCCCGCCGGTGGCCGTTTCACCCTTGCCCAGCAAGATGTAGTCGCCCAGGTGTATCTCATGCGCGACTTCCGCAAGCCCGTAACGCGACACGATCGAAGCGCGCATCTTCGAAATGTCGGACTCGGGCCGCGACGGGTGGTCGTCGTACAACCTGCCTGCCACGGACAATCCCAGCACGGCATCGCCGACGAACTCCAGGCGCTCGTTGTTAGGCAGGTGGCCGTGCTCGTTTGCGAAAGAGCGGTGGGTCAATGCAAGTTTGAGCCATTGCTTATCGACGACCACCCCCAGCCTCTCCAGCAACGGAGCATGGTCGATGGCTTCAAATGCTTCTTCCCAGACCTGCTCACCTGGGATTTTATTCTTGTTTTTGCTGCGGCCCATTAGAGGAATTTCTCCAGTCCAGCCCAGCGCGGGTCCGGAAGATCATTGTCTTCACCCGCCACACCGTCGGGACGAGGAACGTCCGTATCTTCCGGGCACTCCGGCTGGCAGGTGGGGTTGAACGGGAGGGTGAGACCCGCTTCGTCGATAAACGCCTGCTCAAGGTCGACCTTGTCGTCGGAGATCAGCGGGACCTCATCGCCCGAGCCGATGTCTTCTGCTTCCTCCGCGTCACCGGTGATGAAATCGTCTGAGGCCGAAAAGACCTGGCTAATCGCCACGGATTCCTGGGGCGTGAGCTCACGCAAGCAGCGCGAGCATTGACCGCGGAGCTGGCCTTCCAGCGTCGCGTCCACCAATACCCCCGAGCCCAGCGGAGTCAACGTGGCCTCCACCGTGACCTGCTCCCCTTCCGGGAACGCGATCATGTGCGGACCAATGCGCGTCGGCGACGGACCGGTCTGCGTGACGGTCACGGGGAGTCCGTCGCCACGCATCACGTCAGCGACGTCGAAGATGAGCGGGTTGCGGGATTGTGAGGCCTGGGATTGCGAGGGCACAGTATTGCTAGACATAACGGCACCAGCCTACGCGTGCGGGCCTTTAGGAGCGCGAGCGGCGGGGGCGGTTGTCCCCGCGGTTGTAGCGCGTGAAGCTGTCACGGTCGGTGCGGTCGGTGCGCTCGCCGCGGTCGGTGCGCTCTGCGCGGTCTGCGCGATCGCTGCCGCGGGTGTCGGTCCAGGATTCACGGCCGGACACGCCAGCACCGTGCCGTAGAGCGGAACGGTCCGAAGACACGGTCCGGAGAACGGACGTGAGGGTTTCTTCAAAGTTGGCGAGCTTGCTGTCCACGTAGTCATCGCACTCCGTGCGCAGGCGGTTGGATTCCGCGTGGGCGGATTCGACGATGCGGTGAGCTTCCTCATCGGCGCGGCGAGTGACCTCGGCCTCGCTGATCAGGCGCTGCTGCTCCTCAAGGCCTTCGGCGACGCTGCGGTCGTAGGACTCGTTGCCTTCCGCAATGAGGCGGTCGGATTCCTTGCGTGCGCGCGTGACGGTGTCGTCGGCCTCCTCGCGCGCGGAGCGAACCAGGTTATCGGCCTCTTCTTCCGCCTTGGAGACCATCACGACTGCGCGCTGCTGAGCGTCGTTGAGCATGGATTCCGATTCGTTGTGCGCCTCGGTTACCAGACGCTGCGCTTGGTCGTCAGCTTCCTGGATAACGGCGTCGGCGCGTTCTTCGGCACCGCGGAGGATTTCGTCCTGCTTGTCCAGGACGTCTTGTGCATCATCGAGTTCTTCTGGCAACGCGTTGCGCAGATCGTCGAGAAGCGCGAGCACGTCATTGCGGGGAACCAGGCAGTTAGCGGTCATCGGCATGCCGTAGGCCTGCTCGACAATTTGCACGATCTCATCGAGGGACTCAAAAACGCGGTACATGGTTTTCCAGCGTAGTGCGCACAAACACACCGCCCCGTGAGGACGAGGCGGTGTGTCTGTCTTTTTCGTGATCTTGGGCCGCCCTCTCTCGTGATCGAAGGCGGCCCTCCCGGAAGGCCGCTTCCCGTGATCTAGGTCGGCCCTCCCTCGTGATCTACGTCCGGCGTCCCGTGATCTAGGGCGTCTGCCCTAGATCACGCCCTGTGCGAACATCGCGTCGGCGACCTTCTTGAAGCCGGCGATGTTGGCGCCGACGACGAAGTCGCCTTCGTGGTCGTACTCGGCGGCGGTGGAGTCGATGTTGCGGAAGATTCCCTGCATGATCTTCTTCAGGCGCTCATCGGTGTACTCGAAGGACCAGGAGTCGCGGGATGCGTTCTGCTGCATCTCCAACGCGGAGGTGGCCACACCACCGGCGTTGGCAGCTTTGCCTGGTGCGAAGTGGAGTTTGTTTTCGCGGTAGACCTCGATTGCCTCGGCGGTGGACGGCATGTTGGCGCCCTCAGCGACGTACTTGATGCCATTTTCGACGAGCTTGCGCGCGTGGTCGCCGTCGATCTCGTTTTGGGTTGCGCACGGCAGGGCGACGTCGGCTTCGAGGTCCCAGATGGAGCCCTCAGGGTTGAAGACGGCGCCTTCCGCCTCAGAGACGTAGTCGGTCACGCGGCCGCGGCGGACTTCCTTGACGTCCTTGAGCAGGGCAACGTCCACGCCGTTCGGGGTGTGCACCCAGCCGGAGGAGTCGGAGAAGCCGACGACGGTGGCGCCGAGCTCCTGGGCCTTTTCGATGGCGTAGATGGCCACGTTGCCGGAGCCGGAAACGATGACGCGTGCGCCATCGATGCTTTCGCCGTTGGCTTCCATCATTTCTTCGGTCAGGTACACCAGACCGTAACCGGTTGCCTCGGTGCGGACCAGGGAACCACCCCACGTGAGGCCCTTGCCGGTCAGAACGCCGGACTCGTGCTGGTTGGTCAGGCGGCGGAACTGGCCGAACAGGTAGCCAATCTCGCGGCCGCCGACGCCGATGTCACCGGCAGGCACGTCGCGGTACTCACCGATGTGGCGGTGCAGCTCCGTCATGAAGGACTGGCAAAAGCGCATGATTTCCTGCTCAGACTTGCCCTTCGGGTCGAAGTCGGAGCCACCCTTGCCGCCGCCGATCGGCAGGCCGGTCAGGGAATTCTTGAAGATCTGCTCGAAGCCCAGGAACTTGATGATGCCCAGGTTCACCGACGGGTGGAAACGAAGTCCGCCCTTGTAGGGGCCGAGTGCAGAGTTGAACTGGACGCGGAAGCCGCGGTTGACCTTGACCTCGTTTTTGTCGTTGACCCACGGCACACGGAAAATGACCTGGCGCTCCGGCTCGCAGAGGCGCTCGATGAGGCCGTAGTCGTTGTAGTGCGGGTCCTTGTTCAGAACGATCTTCAGGGAATCCAGAACCTCAGCAACGGCTTGGTGGAACTCGGGCTCGCCCGCGTTACGTTGCAGAAGTTTGTTGTAGTAGCCAGCAATCTGGTCATCGTAAGAGCTCATCCCTCACGTCCTTTCCGTTAGGAACACAGTCACGCCCACACGCGCTTGCGCCCGTCGAGACTCGCTCGGCCGTGGGCCCGTGCACCACGCTAGTGTCGTTAATGGGTACGAGACCAAGATACTTTTTCATCAGATTTATGCAAATTTTGGTGGCAATCGTCACAATTTATGCATTGTTTATTCACGGAAGAACGACACGGACATGAGCCATTCACATCACCTCGACGCCGCACTCGACGAGTCCTTTGACAGCTGGTCAGAGGATTTTAACGGGGGAAATGCGTCATCACTGAAGATCGTCGTTGCGCCCGATTCTTTCAAAGGAACGGCGCCTGCATATAAATCGTCTGAATGGATAAGCGAGGGCGTTCAATCCGTCATTCGTGACGCCAAAATTGATTGCGTTCCCATGGCGGATGGAGGTGAGGGCACGGCTTCGCTTTTCGACGGAGAGGAGATCACCCTTCCGACCACCGACGCCGCCGGGCGTCTTACCGAGGCCACGTACGTGTTCAACGCTACCGAGGCACGCGCGTACATTGACGTCGCGGCCGCCTCGGGCTTGCCCGCGGTGAAGGACAACCCGGTGCCGCTGACCGGTGACACATATGGCACGGGGGTGCTCGTCGCCGACGCGGTGAGCCGCGGTGCCCGCACCATTGTTCTCGGACTGGGCGGTTCCGCGACGATCGACGGCGGCACAGGGATCCTGGCCGCGTTGGGGATCAACGCTTTAGATAAAGACGGCCACGCGCTGCGCCACGGCGGCGGCGCACTCGTGGATCTTGCAGACTTCGACACTGCCAAGATGAACATTCCAGCGGCGTCCGTGGACTGGATTCTCCTGGCAGATTCCGCGTTCCCCGCCACCGGTGAGCGCGGCGCCGCCCGCGTGTTCGGCCCCCAAAAGGGCGCTAGTGAGGACGAGGTCGAGCTGGCAGACCGCGCCCTGGCGCGCCTGTGCGAGGTCACCGGCGTCGACCCCGACCAACCCGGCTACGGCGCTGCCGGCGGAATCTCAATTGGCCTGACCTGGATTTCCACTCTTCTGCACGGCACGGCCGACCACGTCACCGTTGTCTCCGGGTCCAAGACGGTAGCCCAGGCCCAAGGACTGCCCGAGAAAATCGCCGACGCCCACCTCGTCATCACGGGCGAGGGCAACTACGACGATCAATCCGCCGGGGGCAAGGTGGTCTCCACCGTGCTCGACCTGGCCAAGGACGCCGGCACCGCCGCTGCGGTCATCGCGGGCGCGATCGATGCGAAGCTCGACCCCGACGTCCTCACCGTAGAACTCGGCGACGCCCCCGATCCCAACGCCCCCGACTTCAACGAACAGGTCCGCGAAAAACTCGTCGACGCCGGCGCCCAGGTCGCTCTCGACTATCTCCAGCGCCCTTAGGCGGCGGGCACCGGCCCGCCGAAGAGGGGGACGTCAACCCCGGGCAGCGCGGCGCCACGCGCTCACGCTAAGCGGCAGGGCCCCGGCCCGGCGCTTAGCGGATAATCTCCACGGTCCACGGAAAGATCGACGGCTGCTCAAACGTCTCCTGCCGCTCAAGCTGCACGGGATCGTTCGGCAATTCGGCCTTCGGCGTCAAAATCCGCGACAGCCCCATCGCCAGCTGGTTGTAGGAACTCGCCCCATCGGCCTCAATCAGATAGCGGTGGACCCGCGCGTTATCCGGATCTTCGCCACGGTCGCGCTCATACACCTCGCGCAGCTGCGCCACCACGTCCGCCTCAACGGTGGGGGAAGAATCGCGGGTGACCCGGCCGTCGATAAGCATTTGCTTCTCGACGAGAATTCCTACCGCCCGGGCGAACGCCTCCTCGACCTGCCTCCCCGCGGCATCGTCAGAAACAAGCACGTCAAACTGAATAATCGGCATGATACGAGCCTAGCTAATAGCCTGGGGAGACATGACGTTTCCTGTGCACTCCTACCGCGACGCAATCCTCACCATGGCCGACGGGACGATCAAACAGATCAACCCGTTCTCCGGAACCCAAGTGTGGACGGTCCCCGGGCGCGGCAACCGTCCGCTGTCCATCCCGGAGCGCCACGCGCGCGAGCTCAGTGACACGGACTTCACCAACTCGTGCGCGTTCTGCCAAGACAACTACCTGAAAACGCCGCCGGAAAAATCCCGCATCATCAACCACGGGGTGTCCGCCGGCGGCGGCTTCGACGGCAACTGGGAGATACTGCGCGATCAACTGCCGCACCAACTGCACGACACCCAGGCGGAATTCCGGCGGGTACCCAACCTCTTTGAAATCGTCTCCTACGACTACTGGGTGAAAAACTACGGCTTCCAGATGGACGACGACCGACGCGCCCACATGGACCGCTACCTCGCCGACGACGAAGGGCGGCGCCACACCTTTGATATCGTGCGCACCCGCCTTGCAGCCGCTGGACGCGACCCCGAAGTGTCCGAGCAAGAACTCCTCGAGCTCGCGCCCGCATATTTCGGCGGCGGCCACGACGTGATCGTCTCACGCAAGCACTTCATCGACGGGGCAACCGACTCCACCCAGCTGGCATCATCCGGCACCATGACGCCCGAAGAACACTACGGGTTCATCGCCTTCACCATCGACTCCATGCGCGACTTGTACCAGCGCAACAGATTCAGCCCGTACGTCGTCGTGTTCCAGAACTGGCTGGCGCCCGCCGGCGCGTCGTTTGAGCACCTGCACAAGCAGCTCGTAGCTATCGACGAGCGCGGCGTCCAATCCGAACTCGAAATCGACAAACTGCGCCGCAACCCCAACATGTATAACGAATGGGGCATCAACTACGCCAGCTACCGCTCCCTGATCGTTGCCGAAAACGACCATGCCATCGTGTGCGCCGGCATCGGCCACCGCTACCCCACCATCAACGTCTACTCCAAGTCCCCCACGCCGGAACCCTGGCTGCAAAGCCCCGACGAAGTACGCGGCATGTCCGATCTACTGCACGCCGTCCACGCCGCATCCGGCAGCGAAGTACCCGGCAACGAGGAATGGCACTACAAACCCATCGACCTTGACGTACCCATGCCCTGGCGCATCAACGTCAAATGGCGTGTCTCCACCCTGGCCGGTTTCGAAGGCGGCACCAAGGTCTACGTCAACACGCTGTCCCCCTACGACATCCGCGACCGCGTCGTGTCCAACCTCTACCGCCTCCGCGCCGAAGGAAAAGTCGCCGGCAACATCCGCATCGCCACCGAGTGCGCCCCGCCGCGCAACGCGCTGAAGTACAACCCAGCGTTGCAGTAGTTCGCTGGCGCTCACTACTGCAACGTCCCCAGTCGGCCTTCGCTCACCACTGCAACGTCCCCAGTCGGCCTTCGCTCACCACTGCAACGATCCCCCGCTGCGCGCCCCGCCGGCTGTCGCTCGCCACTGCAACGGCCCCCGCTGCGGGCCCAGTCGGCCTTCGCTCACTACTGCAACGATCTGCGGCCGCTGGCCGAACATGGCCTGAAGGCTCACAGCATCCTCGGTACAGTGGCGAGCATGAACAAGCCTGCAGAAATCCCTGAGTTCATCAACACCGTCAGTGGCCACGTCCGCTCCGTATCCGGCTCCACCCCGGAATCAGCAACCCGCAAGAAATTCTGGACCGGCCTCTCGCTCGCCGTCATGGAACAAATCGGCGACAACTGGGAGGAAACGAAGCATGCGTATGAGACGACTCGTCGTCAAGCGTATTTCTCCGCGGAATTCCTCATGGGCCGCGCGCTTTTGAACAACCTCACGAACCTCGGCCTTATCGACGACGCGAAGAAAGCCGCCGCGGACAACAACCACGATTTCTACGACTCCCTCGAAGCCGAGCACGACGCCGCACTGGGCAACGGTGGCCTGGGCCGCCTCGCCGCGTGCTTCCTTGACTCCGCCGTGACGCAGGACTACCCCGTGACCGGCTACGGCCTGCTCTACCGCTACGGCCTGTTCCGCCAAGAGTTCGTCGACGGCTTCCAGAAAGAGCACCCGGACGCGTGGAAGGAATCCTTCTACCCGTTCCTCGTGCGCCACGGTACGCAGACGCGCATCGTCAAATTCGACGACCTGACAGTCCGCGCCATCCCCCACGACATGCCGATCACGGGCTACGGCACCGACAACGTCGGCACCTTGCGCCTCTGGGACGCCGCGCCGATGAGCGACTTCGACTACGACGCGTTCAACTCCCAGCGCTTCTCCGACGCCATCCTGGAACGCGAGGCCGTCCACGACATCACGCGCGTGCTCTACCCCAACGACACCACCCACGGCGGCAAGGTGCTGCGCGTGCGCCAGCAGTACTTCTTCGTCTCCGCCTCGCTGCAGGAAATGGTGGACCAGTACATCGAGCACCACGGCGACGACATGCGCGACTTTGCCAAGTACAACTCCGTGCAGCTCAACGACACCCACCCGGTGCTGGGAATCCCTGAGCTCATGCGCATTCTTCTCGACGAACACGACATGGGCTGGGAAGAAGCCTGGGACATCACCACCAAGACCTTCGCCTACACCAACCACACCGTGCTCCAAGAAGCACTGGAGACGTGGGACGTATCCATCTTCCAGCAGCTGTTCTGGCGCATCTGGGAGATCGTGCTGGAGATCGACCGCCGCTACCGCATCGACATGGAGCGCCGCGGCCTCAACCCGGACGACATCCACCGCTACTCCCCAGTCCACGACGGCAAGGTCCACATGGCCTGGATCGCCTGCTACGGCGCCTACTCCATCAACGGTGTGGCCGCGCTGCACACGGAGATCCTCAAGCGCGACACCCTGAAGTACTGGTTCGACCTCGCGCCGCAGAAGTTCAACAACAAGACCAACGGTGTCACCCCGCGCCGCTGGCTGCGCATGTGCAACCCGCGTCTGTCGGAGCTGCTCGACCGCCTGGTGGGCTCCGATGCGTGGGTCACCGACATGGACAAGCTCAAGGAGCTGCGCCACTACGCAGACAACGACGACGTGATGCGCGAGCTCGCCGACATCAAGGCCGCCAACAAGCGCTCCTTCGCCGACTGGGTGCGCATCCACGAGAACGTGGAGATCGACCCAGAGTCAATCTTTGACACCCAGGTCAAGCGCCTCCACGAGTACAAGCGCCAGCTGCTCAACGCGCTCTACATCCTGGACCTCTACTTCCGCATCACCCGCGACGGCGAGCGCGATGTGCCCAAGCGCACCTTCATCTTCGGCGCCAAGGCCGCGCCGGGCTACACGCGCGCGAAGGGCATCATCAAGCTGATCAACGCCATCGGCGAGCTGATCAACAACGATCCTGTCGCCTCCGAGTACCTGCGCGTGGTGTTCGTGGAGAACTACAACGTCTCCCCCGCCGAGCAGATCATCCCGGCCACGGACGTCTCCGAGCAGATCTCCACCGCCGGCAAGGAAGCCTCCGGCACGTCCAACATGAAGTTCATGATGAACGGCGCGCTCACCCTGGGCACGATGGACGGCGCCAACGTAGAGATCGTCGACTCCGTGGGCGAGGACAACGCCTACATCTTCGGCGCCCGCGAGGAGGAGCTGCCGGAGCTGCGCGCTTCCTACGTCCCCCGCGAGGTCTACGAGTCAACCCCTGCTCTCAAGCGCGCGCTCGACGCTCTTATCGACGGCACGCTTGACGACGGTCAGACCGGCCTCTTCTACGACATCCGCACTTCCCTTCTGGAAGACGGCGGCTGGAACACCCCTGACGTGTACTACGTCCTGGGCGACTTCGAGGACTACAAGGCCACCCGCGACCGCATGGCCGCCGACTACTACGCCGACCCACTCGCCTGGGCACGCATGTGCTGGGTGAACATCTGCGAGTCGGGCCGCTTCTCCTCCGACCGCACGATCCGCAACTACGCCGAAGAAGTCTGGCACATCAACCCAACACCGATCCGCTAGCTCGCTGCGTCAGCCGCGGGGACCTTCCGTCGTTAAGCGAGAGCTTAAACTGCGTGATGATCATGCCCCGCGGGACCCAACGCGGGCTCCTCATTGGGGCGGGTGACCACGTACTGGCCCATCATGCCCTGGTCCTCGTGGAAGAGCATGTGACAGTGGTACATGTAGGCCAACGTGGGGTCCGGGTAGTAGCCGACCTCGACGAGTAGCGTCACCGTCGAAAGCGGCGGAATGTTGATCGTGTCGTGCCAGCCGTGCGTGAAGTCGATCGACGCCTCCGCGTTGCCCCCCAGCGGCTCGACGGCGCGCACCGCGAAGCGCGCATTGTGGATGTGGAAGTTGTGGGGCCAGTCGGCGTTTTCGTTGGTGACCTTCCAGATCTCGGGGCCCTCGTGGTCGATGGCGAAGTCGACGCGGGCCATGTCCATGGACTGCTCGTTGATCTGGAAGCCGTTGAGTCGGAACTCGCGCGTCGGCGCGGCATCGGCGTTCGCATCATGCTTATCGACGAGCTTCGTCGGCAACGCACCCGGCTCCTCCCTTGATGCCGGGGCGTCCTGTGCCGGGGCGTCCTGTGCCGGAGCGACGATGTCGAGCAGGTCAAACGTGTCGCGGAGCCCGAAGCCGTCGGTGGTCTCCTCTTTGGGCAGGCCGCCGCCGTTGGGCACGCCGGTGGAGCGCAGCGTGAGGTCTTTGCCGGGTTCGAGGTCGACGATGATCTCCGCGCGCTCACCAGGGCTGAGCAGGATCGCGTCTGCTTCGATCGGTCGTTCCAGCAGGCCTTGGTCCGTCGCGATGACGTGGAACGGCGTGCCCAGCTCGAGGTGGTGGAAGCGCATCGTGGCGCCGTTGAGCAGACGGAGGCGTAGGCGCCGCGTGGTGGCGGTCAGCCGTGGCTTAGTGATGCCGTTGATCAGCGGCGTCGTGCCCAGCAGGCCGTAGGTGGGGTCGATGGTTTCGTCGAGTTGGCCGTCGTCGGTGAACTTGGCGTCGGTGATGATGACGGGGATGTCGTCGACACCGTAGTCGCGCGGTAAGTCAAGCGCATCCGATTCGTCGTCGGCGATAATGAGCCCGCCCGCGAGCCCCCGGTACGCGTGCAGCGCCGAAATCTCGTGGGGGTGCGGGTGGTACCAGCACGTGGCGGCGGGCTGCTCGATTTTCCAGGTGGGGCGCCACTGTTCGCCCGGCGCGAAGATCAGCGCGGGGCCGCCATCCGCCGCCGCCGGCAAATGGAGCCCGTGCCAGTGGACGACCGTCGGTTCGCCGACGTTGTTTGTGACCGTCATGTCGATGGTTTCGCCCCGGCGCATGTACAGCGTCGGCCCAAGCCACGCCCCGTTGAAGCCCCAGGTGGCAGTTTTCGTGCCCTCCACGATCTCAAACTCACCCCGTTGAGCGGTGAGCTCGAAGCTGCGCGTCGACCCCTTCAGCTCGCCGGTGTACAGCGGCGGGATCGGAAGCGGGCGCGGCTGTGCCGTCGCCCCGCGCGGCTCGGGCTGTCCGCGCCGTGTGCCTCCCTCATTCTGCGAGCACGCCGATACTCCCCCAACCGCCGCCGCCCCGGCGACGAACAGCATACTTTTGAAAAACGTCCGGCGCCCGAAGCGCCCTGAATCGGTGGATGGTCGCGTAGCCATAGGCTCCACGATACGTCGCCCCCGTTCGCGCAGCCCCGATCCCCTCGGCGCTTCCCCCTCAGCGCTTGCCCTCCGGCGCCCCCTCGGGTCTCCCCGGTGCTCCCCCGGTGCCCTCGGGTCTCCCCGGTGCTCCCCCGGTGCTCCCCTCGGTTCCCATTCCCGGACCGACATTCCGCCGACCTTTGCTAAGGCGGCGGCCGGCCATCCATCGGCTCGATGTCCACGGGGCCGCGCGGCCACTGGGTGTGCTCGTGCCCGTGCCGATGCCGTCCGCCTCGGCCGTCGCCCCCATCTATTCCGCCTGGGCTGCCGCCCCCATATCGACCGCCTCTTTCATCTCTTTCGTCTCGTTTGTGTGGGCGGTGCCGATTGCGGCTCTCGCTCCACGCGCTTTCATACTGCGTCGGTGGAGCACCCGGCCTTGAAGCTGCAGGTATGTCCTCTGGGAAGAGGGAAACCATGGCGCCGTATTGGTAGTTCGGGTGGGCGTCGTTAGGCACGACGTAACCGCGCGGCGAGCACCACATCTGCATGGGCCCAACGGGCACATCCGTGCCTGCGTAACGGCCGCGCGCCTTCTTTCGACGAGCGCCCGCCGCCCGTCCCGAACCAGACGCGGCGTGGTTTGCGCCGCCGGCGTGGTTTGCGCCGCCGGCGTGGTTTGCGCCGCCGGCGTCTGTGTTTGCGGGGCCAGCGGGCTTTGCGCCGCCGGCGTGTGTGCCCGCGGGGTGCGGGCCGTGGGGGTGCGGAACGGCATCGTCGTCGTTCGTCGCGTTGTGGTACGAACACACCGGCGCGAGGTTGTCCAGGTTGGTGTACCCGCCGTTCTTCCACGCTGTCATGTGGTGCATTTGGCAATTGTCGGCGGGTTGCCGACACCCCGGTACGACGCACACCGGCATCGCGGCTTTGATCAGGCTGCGTTGCTTGTCACTTGCGTGGCGCTCGAGACGGAACAGGTTCACGGGACCTTCAGTGGGATGAAACACTGCCGCTTCTAACCCGTAATCGGCATTGGCGAAGTACTTGGTCAGGTAGTCGGAAGCGAGCATGGTGGTGCCGTCGGTAAGTCCTAAGAGCGTGTCGTCGCCGTCCTGCTGAAGGATCTTGAGGTGCTCGGACAAAGGAATGAGAAGCTGTGGCCGCGGGCGGGCCGCGGGGATGCCGAACTCCCCTTCGCGTAGCAGAGCGGCGAACTTCGCCAGCATCTGCGGCCCAGCTGGCGCGTCCAGATCCAGGTCCGCGCGCAGGGCGTGTTCCAGGTCCGCGATGTCGCGCTCGTCGGTGGTGACCGAAAAGGTTCGCTTGCGGCCCTTCGAGCGCGAAAAGCTGATCCGGTCGACGGGAGGCGGCGGGGTGACGGTAATCAGTTCCTTGGCCTTCTTTTCCAGCGTCGCGTAGGTGCACGGCGTCGCCAGAAGTTCTTGGCGTAGTTTCCATTCGCGCATGCTTATCGACGACCCGTCGTCAAGCATTGCCTCCTCACTCGATGCAAACTGCGCCACGCGACGCTCAACCAGAAGAAGCTGATCGATGCTAAAAGCCTTGCTGATCGCGAGCTGGCGGGTCAGTTCCTGCTGCTTTGGGCACGTGCACGGCGCGTAGTAGACCTTGTGTAGTTTTTCCCAGTTGGACACCGTATTTGGGGACAGTCCTGCGGACACGGCTGCGTCACGGTCGAAGCCCGCCAAGTCGGCGAGGCCGGTCGAAGCGACCGTCGTGAGCAGCGTGTTAAAGGACATGCTTCGCACGCTAAACGCAAACGCAAGGGCTGTCTAGGGGCCTGGCGAAATCTGTGGATAACTCGCGGGTTTAGTTACACGAAAGCGCGGTTATCCACAGAAAAACCGGACCCCCACGGGGGGCGTGCAGGAGTGGGCTATACTGCTTTGCCCTCGCGGCGCGGCGCGGGTGGGGGTGGCGCGCGGTGCGGGCGCGGGCGTGGGCGCAGGCGCGGGCGCGAAAAGGCGCCCGGGACGAACACCCGGGCGCCTGGGGGCTGGCGGCCTAGTTGTTGAAGAAGTGGATGCGGTTGACTTCCTTGGCCAGCTGGTGGACGTGGATCATGTTCGTGGTGCCGGCAGGCCCCGGAGGGGTGCCGGCGAGGACCACCATCGTGTCGCCCTCTTCAAAGCGGTCGATGGACAGCAGGTACTCGTCCAGGATGGCAAGCATCTCATCGGTGGTGTCCACGGTGGGGCACAGGAAGGTCTCCGCACCCCAGGTCAGCGCGAGCTGGGAGCGCACCTCTTGCCGCGGCGTGAACACCAAAAGTGGCATCGACGGGTGCAGACGCGCCAGGCGGCGGGCGGTCTCACCGGAGGTGGTGAACGTCACCAGGGCGCGGGAGTTGATGCGCTCGGCGATGTCGCGCGCGGAGTAGGACAGCACGCCGCGCTTGGTACGCGGGATGTGGTTCAGAGGCGGGATGGTCCCCATGGATTCGGCCACGCGCACGATGCGGTCCATGGTGCGCACGACGTTGTGCGGGTCCACGCCGATGGAGGTCTCGCCGGACAGCATGACGGCATCGGTGCCGTCGAGAACAGCGTTGGCCACGTCGGAGGCCTCCGCGCGCGTGGGGCGCGAGTTCTCCATCATCGAATCCAGCATCTGCGTTGCCACGATCACCGGCTTCGCGTTCTCGCGCGCGATCTGGATGACGCGCTTTTGCACCAGCGGCACCTGCTCGAGCGGGATCTCCACGCCCAGGTCACCACGGGCGACCATGATCGCGTCGAACGCCAGCACGATGGACTCGAGGTGGTCCACGGCTTCCGGCTTTTCCATTTTGGCGATCACCGGTACGCGGCGGCCGACTTCGTCCATGATCTCGTGGACCAGGTCCACGTCAGACGGCGAGCGCACGAAGGACAGCGCAATGAAGTCCACGCCCAAGTTCAGGGCAAAGCGCAGGTCTTCTTTGTCCTTTTCGCTCAGCGCGGGAACAGAGATGTTCATGCCCGGTAGGGACACGCCCTTGTTGTTGGACACCGGGCCGCCCTCGGTGACCTCGCACACCACATCGTTGCCTTCGACGGCGGTGCAGACGAGGCCGACCTTCCCATCGTCGACAAGCAGGCGATCGCCGACCTCCGCGTCTTCCGCCAGCTGCTTGTAGGTGGTGGAGACGCGATCGTGCGTGCCCTCGACGTCATCGACGGTAATGCGAATGGTCTCCCCGGTTTCCCAGTAGGTGGGGCCGTCTTTGAAACGCCCGAGGCGAATCTTCGGGCCCTGGAGGTCCGCGAGAATGCCGATTGCGCGGCCGGATTCATCCGTGGCTTCACGCACCCAGCGGTAGTTTTGCTCGTGGTCGGCGTAATCGCCGTGGGAAAAGTTGAGGCGGGCCACGTCCATGCCCTCGTTCACAAGTCCTAGAATGGCTTCTTTGCTCGCGACGGCGGGACCAAGAGTACAAACGATCTTTGTTCTTCTTTCCACGAGGCCCCAGGCTACCCTCTACTATTCACCTTCGCTTGGTGTGAGCTTTTCGCTTGTCGACGACTCCTCGCGCGCGTGACTGTCCGCTTGCGCATCCCTGTCGTCGATAAGCGTCTTGGCGGGGGCTTGGCGTTGTGTGCGCCGCAGGTAGATGAATGTGGCTACGGCCGCGAGGAAGACGATGCCGGAGACCCAGCTGTTGACGCGGAAGCCGAGGATGAGGTTGGCGTGGTCGTCGCGCATGAGCTCGATGAAGAACCGCCCGAAGCTGTACCCCATGACGTAGAGCGCGAAGACGCAGCCGCCGCGGAGGCGGAAGCGGCGCTCGGCCCACAGCAACAGCGCGAAAACTAGAAGGTTCCACAGCAGCTCGTAGAGGAACGTGGGGTGGACGCTGGTGACGATGTCACCGGTGGAGTGGCCGGTGAGCGGGGCGTAATTGCCGTTTTCGTCGACGCGGTAGTAGATATCCAGCGCCCAGGGCACGTCCGTGGGACGGCCGTAGATTTCTTGGTTGAACCAGTTACCCAACCGCCCGATGGCTTGGGCGAGGACGACGCCTGGCGCCGCCGCGTCCGCGAACGTCCCGATAGAGACGCCCTTGTACTTCAGCAGCGCGCACACCGCTAACCCGCCCAGCGCGATCGCGCCCCAGATTCCTAGGCCACCGCCGGCGAAGTTGAAGATCTGCCACGGGTCCTTGCCCGGCCCGAAATATTTATCCCAGTCCGTGATGACGTGGTAGGCGCGCCCGCCGATGATGCCGGCGGGGATCGCGACGATAGCGGCGTCCCACACCACGTCTGGGTCCCCGCCGAGGCGCTTGTAGCGCCGTAACGTGAGCCAGAGCGCGACGGCGATGCCGGTCAAGATGCACATCGCATACGCGCGGATCGGGATCGGACCTAGGTGCCACACGCCCTGCGGCGGCGATGGGATGTTAGCCAGGATCTGAGTTTGCACGCACCCTAGTGTGCCCGACGTGGTGAGGGCGTGCTTCACACGCCCTCACGGTGGCAGGCGCGCACCCTCATGGTGAGGGCACCCTGGCCCTCACAGTGAGGGCGCCAGGGCCCTCACCGTGCCGGCGCCATCAGGATTTTCGGGAGGGGCAGGCCGGGTGGTGGCCGGCGCATACGAGTCGTCGGGTGGCGGCACCCACGTCGTCGCTGGACATCACGGCCTCACCGGCGATGACCGCGTCGGCACCGACGGACGCCGCTTCCACCAAGTCCTTGGAGCAGCGCACGCCGCCCAGGCTGATGCGGATCACGCTTTCGGGCAGGCCGGGAACGATTTCTTGGAATGCCCCGCGGTTGAGGTCGTTGGTATCAAACGTCCACGAGTTCACAGCGATCACGCTGGCCCCGGCAGTGATCGCGCGGTCGGCTTCTTCCGGCGTGCGCACCTCCGCTGCAGCGACCATGCCTAGGGACTCGATGCGGTCGAGCAGGCTTTCAAAGCGCGCTTGTTCTAAAAGCCCGACTTGCAGCGGCACCATGTCGGCGCCGAAGCAGCGGGCTTCGTGGATTTGGTACGGGTCGACGATCACGTCGCGGCACACTATGGGCAGGCTCGTGGCTCGCCGGGCGAGCAGCATGTCGGTCAGCGATCCGTCGAAACGCAATCGCTCCGTTTGGCACGCGATGAGGTCCGCCCCGGCGTCTTCAATGGCGCGGGCGACGTCCTCGATGGACTCGACGACTTCATTGGGCCCACCGACGGGCGATGTGCGTTTGATCTCCACGATCACGCTGCACCCTTGCCGCAGCAGCGCCGCGCGGGCATCGCGGGTGGGCGGCATATTCCGCGAGCGGGCCTTGATTTCCTTGAACGGAACGACGGCCTCACGTTGCGCGACCTCTTCCACGATCCGCGCCACAACAGGATTCAGGCCGCTCAAGCCCTTCAGCGTGTCCGGGTAGACCCCCGGGATGGACACGCCCGCAGAATCCACGCCCCCTGACTGGGGTGTGCCCGTGGACGTGCTCGGCGCGTGCATGGTCTTAGATTATCGGCCGGGATCGGATTGAGGAAAATCGGCCCGATCCGTGGGGTCGATGTCCGCATCAAGCGCGTCCCACATGACCCGCCCGGAATCGGGGTCCTCGGCCAAGTCATCCTCGATCTTTTGGCGGCGGGATGCGGTGGTTTCGTATTTGCTCGCGGTCGCCGCGTCCTCGCCCGGCTGTGAGGACAGCATGCTCGCGCCCGCTAGAGCAACAAGCGTGCCGACGACCGCCAGCAGCGGATACGCCACGGACACATCAACCTGGTTCACTTGTCCAATCGGAGCCGCCCCACCGGAGGTCGATTCTGCGGCGAATTGCAGCACCGACTCGATCCGCTCCGGACTGGGGTCGACGATCAACAGCTTCGCGGGCCAATACAGCCCCGCCCCGGCGAACACCGCGGCGATGGTTCCCACGGCGCGTCGGCCCGATCGTCGTAAAGCGAAGCCTGCGACCATGGCCGCAAGCAGCAGCAACGCGATGGCCTGGAGTTCACTTGACCACATGGAGCCTGCAATCTCCGTGACCGCGGCACCCGTGCGCTCATCGAGCGTACCGACGGTAATCCACGTGAACTGCAGCGCGATCCAGATAATCACTGCGCCCACGCCGATCAGCGCCGCCCCGATGCGCGCGCGCCGCTTATCTGGCACTGGTTGGACGTGCTGGTCAGTCACTGGTTATTCCTCTTACCCTTTCTCCTGTGCGTTGGCTGGGGCAATCGCGAACAGATCCCCCTCGTCAAAGCAGGTGCGGTCACCGGTGTGGCAAGCACCGTCGACCTGGTTGACGGTGAGCAGGATCGTGTCCCCGTCGCAATCAATGCGGGCCCCAACCACTTCCTGCGTATGGCCGGACGTGAGGCCTTTGATCCAATACTCCTGACGCGAGCGAGAGTAGTACGTGCCTCGCCGCGTGGCCAGCGAGTAGGCCAACGCGTGGTCATCCATCCAGGCCATCATGAGGACCTCTCCCGTTCCGGCCGCCTGCACAATCGTGGGGACGAGCCCGGCATCATTCCGCTTCAGACGCGCGGCGATCGCCGGGTCGAGCTCGTACTCGGCGGGGTTATCGCTTACGCCGCTGACATTGCTCACAGGCGCACCTCGTGGCCAGCGCGGGCGAGTTCTTCCTTGACCTCACGGATAGAGACCTCGCCGTAGTGGAAGATGGACGCAGCCAAGACGGCATCCGCGCCCGCATCGACGGCCGGTGGGAAGTGCGCCGCCGCGCCCGCGCCGCCGGAGGCGATGACCGGAATCGACACTGCCTCGCGCACGCGCTCGATCAGCTCGATGTCGAATCCGTTCTTCGTTCCGTCACCGTCCATGGAGTTCAGCAGGATTTCCCCCACGCCCAGGCGTTCACCGGTGCGCGCCCACTCGATGGCGTCGATGCCCGCTGAGCGCGTGCCACCGTGGGTGGTCACCTCGAAGCCGGACGGCGTGTTTGGTGTGTCGGTCCCCTGCGCGCCGACACGTCGGGCGTCCACAGACAACACGATGCACTGGGCACCGAACTGCCGCGATAGCTCTCCGAGTAGTTCTGGTCGTGCAATGGCGGATGTGTTCACGCTCACTTTGTCGGCACCGGCGCGCAGCAGCTCCCGGACGTCGTCGGCGCTGCGCACTCCCCCGCCCACGGTGAGTGGAATGAAGACTTCGTCGGCCGTGCGCCGCACGACATCAAGCATCGTGCCGCGTCCCTGTTTGGAGGCGGTGACGTCTAGAAACGTCAGTTCATCGGCGCCTTCTTCGCCGTAGCGCTTGGCCAGTTCAACCGGGTCGCCGGCATCGCGGAGGTTGTCAAAGTTCACGCCCTTGACCACGCGCCCATTGTCCACGTCTAAGCACGGGATTACACGTACGGCAACAGCCATGGTGGGTCCTTCCTACTACTTTTTGTGTGTTGTGGTGGGTCAGTGCTGACCCGTTATGAGTCCGTCACCGCGGCGGCGTCCCCGCCCCGCGCGAGAGCCGTTCGATCTCACGGATGCTGTCCAGTACTTTCGCGTGGGCTGTTGGACAGCCAGCGACGACGCCCACGGATTCGAGGTTCCACGGCTCGCCCTCCCAGTCGGTCACGACCGCGCCAGCGCTTCGCGCAAGCAGCACGCCCGCGGTGTTGTCCCACGGATGTGGTGAGAAGCTCACCGCGGCCTCATAGATGCCTTGGGCGACGAATGCGAGGTCTATGCCCACGGACCCCGAGATCCGCGGTCGCATGTTGGTCTGTTCCAGCCGGCGCAGCAGCTGCAGACGCATGTCTGGCGGGATCTTGTGGGATTCGTCAGAGCCCACGGCCCCCAACCCCACTTGGCGACTAAAGGCCTCGATTGAATTCACTGACGGCAGCACTCGCCCATTTAGAGTCACCGGCGCCCCATCAATCGCCGTCAGCCGCATGCCCAGCAGCGGGATGTCAGTCACGGCAACCACAGGCTGCTTATCGACGACCAACGAGATCAAAATCGCACAGTTCGGACTCCCAGAGGAGTAGTTGGCGGTGCCGTCAATTGGATCGACGACCCAGGTCGCGTCGCCGCGCAGGATTCCGCCTTCTTCCTCGCCGAAGACTGGGATCCCGGAGGCTTCCCGGAGGTGCTCGCGGATCAAGTCTTCTAGTTCGATGTCAACGTCGGTGGCGAAATCGCTGCTGGATTTGAATAGAGCCGGGGCGCTTCCCAGCCCTTCGATGAAGACCCGACGGGCGCTATCGGCGGCTTCTTCGGCGATCGCAAGGTGGTGGTGCAGGTCCATCATGCGGTCCCGCCACCCTCCGTTGGTGCTTGCGGCCCTGACGCCCCTGACTCCCCCTCCGTTGGTGCTTGCTGTGCAAGCACCAACGCGTCGTTAAGCGTGAAGCGCTTTTCGTAGAGCGCCTTGCCGATGATGACGGAGTCGATGCCTTCGTGGGCGTAGGAGGCGATTGTTTTGATGTCGTCGAGGGTGGATACACCACCGGAGGCTGTGATGGCTGCGTCGGTGGCGGCGGCGACGTCGCGCAGTAGGTCGATGTTCGGCCCGGCGAGCGTGCCGTCTTTGCTCACGTCGGTGACGACGAAGCGGGTGCAACCGGCGGCGTCGAAACGCTCGAGGACTTCCCAGAGGTCTCCGCCGTCTTCGGTCCAGCCTTTGCCTTTGGTGCGCCACTCGCCGTTTTCTTCGCGCACGGCGATGTCGACTGCGATCGCATCCCCGTGTCGGTGGATCGCGTCGATCGCCCACTCCGGGTTGTTCAGCGCAGCGGTACCGATGTTGACGCGCTTCGCGCCGGTCGCCAGCGCACGCTCAAGGGTTTCATCGTCGCGGATACCGCCGGTGAGTTCCACGTTGATGTCCAGCGTGCGGGTGATTTCTGCCATGAGCTCGTGGTTCGACCCGCGCCCGAACGCCGCGTCGAGGTCCACGAAGTGCAGCCACTGCGCGCCCTGTTCTTGCCACTGCAGCGCCGCGTCGAGCGGGGAACCGTAGTGCTTCTCGGTGCCCGCCTCCCCCTGGTCAAGTCGAACGGCGTGTCCGTCTACTACGTCAACAGCAGGAAGCAGCGTGAAACTCATGTGGTTTATCTTATGTCCCTGTGCCCGCGTGGCTGCCGCGGTACCCCCGAATCCCACATTTTGTGACCCCAGCCGCCGTTATTCCACAATGGAACTATGCCACTGCCGCCGCCACGCCATCCGCGACGCATCGTGGTCATGGGTGTTTCCGGTTGCGGTAAAAGCACCGTGGGTAGGGTACTCGCGGACGCTCTGGGTCTGCCGTTCATTGACGGCGATGACCTCCACCCTGCCGCGAACATCGCCAAGATGGCCCGCGGCACCCCGCTTAACGACGATGACCGCGTCCCCTGGCTCCACCTCATCGGCCAGGCCCTCGCGCGCAGCACCGCAGATGATCAGGCTGACGGCGTGGTTGTTGCCTGCAGCGCCTTGAAACGCAGCTACCGCGACATCATCCGCACCCACGCCCCCGACGCAGTGTTCATCCACCTCGACGTCCCCGAAGACGTCCTGCGCACACGTTTAGAGCAGCGCACTGGCCACTTTATGCCCCCGGAGCTCCTGCGAAGCCAGCTCGACACCCTCGAACCACTCGGCCCCGACGAAAAAAGTACAACGTTCGACGCGATTCAGAGCATTCCAGGTTTAAGGGAAACTAGTCATCCTGATCGAAGCTATTGATAATCTCGCTCAGCGCGGATTTGAGGGGGGAGCTGATTCTCGACTGCCTCCTGCTTGCATCGCTGGCCAGTAACGTTGGCACCGCTCAATCGCTTCCAAAGCGTCTTCGACTCGTCGCTTAACTGATCTGGTCATATCAAGATCGTTTCCTCCAGCTCCGAGATCGGGAACTTGAGGAGTTGGGCTGGGAAAATATCAATCGATTCGGATCGGAAAAGTTCGCGGGTCTCTTCCATAAGGCCCGCCGCTCTCATCAAAATGTTACCGTCCACGGGATCCATGTCCACGAGGATATCGATGTCCGAGTTTTCACCTGCCGTTCCTGTTGCGACAGACCCGAATAGTCGAGGATTCGTCGCGCAGTAGCGACCAAGTAGCTCATAGAAATCAGCACGTCGCGCCTGTACGAGCTCGCGAAGAGCAACGGATTCGGGTGTTGCGTTGACTGGGGTCATAGCTTCAGGTTAGCTGCGGAGGTAGAACGTGTCGATGACCTCGTAGCGAGGTCCGCCGGAACGGCCCTTACCGAGGTGGGATTCAAGTAGGTGTACCTCGTCGGCTACGAATTCTGGCCCTTGGTAGACGGAAAGGGCGTGAGCGTGGTCGTCGAGAAGCCAGGCGTCGCGGGTGCGCGTGCTGGTACGCGCGACGGTGAGGTGGGAGCGCTGGCGGTGGCGTTCGTTCGGGTCAATGAGGCAGTCCGCCATGAGGTTCTTCAGGGCATGCGCGTCGCCGCCGACGCCGATCCACAGGGTCCGGGAATCAAAGCAGCCAGCGCCGCGGAGTTGAAGGTTAAGCGGTGCAGCGAAGGCGGTCGCCTGGGCGAGGACATCGGTGACCAGGCCAACATCGTTGGGCTGGCTGCCGTAAAACGCGAGCGTGACGTGCCAGTTATCGGGGTCGGTCCAGCGCAGTTGTGGGCCGGTGCCCAGGTCGCGGATCGGACGCAGCGCCGTAACCAGGTGCTCACGGACGTTGTCGGGCGGAGTGAGGGCAGCGAAAAGTCGTTTCACGAAAGTGTGCAGCGTGGCTGCGGGTTCAGGTAGTTGGTGAAAATGAGGCGGGCAGCGCGGAGCCGGAATTAGAAGGTACCAACCCAGTTGGTCAGAAGCTGCAGGCCAGCATCGCCGGATTTCTCCGGGTGGAACTGCGTGGCCCACAGCGGGCCGTTTTCCACGGCGGCGACAAAGCGCGATGCGCCGTGGCTGGACCAGGAGACTTTCGGGGGCGCGATGAACTCGTCGTCCTGGAGCGTCCATTCGCGCACCCCGTAGGAGTGGACGAAGTAGAACCGCGTGTCCGCGTCAAGGCCCGCGAACATGTCAGAGCCCGCGGCGACATCGACGGTGTTCCAACCCATGTGCGGGAGCACGGGGGCAACAAGCTTATCGACGGTCCCAGGCCACTCCCCGCACCCTTGTGTATTGATTCCGTGTTCAACACCGCGATCGAACATCACCTGCAGCCCCACGCAGATCCCCAAGACGGGGCGCGCGCCGGCGAGTCGTTGGCCGATGATCCGGGGGCCTTGGACGGCGCGCAGGCCTTTCATGCAGGCGTCGTACGCGCCGACGCCGGGGACAACGAGGCCGTCAGCCTCAATGCAGGTGAGCGCGTCTTGGGTGACAATCACGTCCGCCCCAACGTGTTCCAGCGCGCGAGCTGCGGAACGAAGGTTGCCCGCACCGTAGTCCAACAAAGCGACGGTGGGCTGCCCACTGGGTGTAGTCATGCCGGTGATTTTATAACCCGCTGCTGATGCGGTGGAGGGCGGGTTCCCTCGTGGGGTCAGGCTGGACCCGCGCGGTGTGCGAAAATTAGCTAATGCTGCTTCTTATTGCGCTCGCGGTCGGCGGCATCGTGCCGGTTCAAACGGCTGCGAACTCGCGACTGCGTTTGTCTGTTGGGAACCGGCCGATTGTCTCGGCGTTGATTTCTTTCTCGGTTGCCTTGGCGTGCGCCGTTCTTGCGACGCTTGCGCTCGTGGGCGACCCCGTGCCGCACGTCCCCGGTGGCGCGCCGTGGTGGGTGTGGCTCGGCGGAGTGTTGGGCGCGTGCTTCGTCATGGGCAACATCATGTTATTTCCGGTGCTTGGGGCCGTGGAAACGGTTGTGTTGCCCATCCTTGGGCAGGTGGCGATGGGTTTGCTCATCGACCGGTTCGGGCTGTTCCACTCCCCTTTGATGGATGTGTCCGTCCTGCGATTGATTGGCGCGGCAGTGGTGTTCGTGGGAATCGTCGTGACGCTTCGCGGTGGAGCAGACGTCTTCGGCTCGAGCGCCGGCGGACCGTCCGTGTGGATCTACCGCGCCGTGGGCGTGGTCATCGGCATGGGGTCTGCCGCGCAAACCGCCATCAATGGGCATTTGGGGATCATCACCGGCTCGGCGTACTACGCTTCCGAAATCAACCTCACTGTCGGTGTGGCGTTGCTGCTCATCGCGGTACTGGTGACTAGCCCGCGGCAACTTACACGGCGGCCGGAGCCCGGGCCGTGGTGGATGTGGCTCGGCGGCATTACCGGCGCTATCTTCGTCGTCGCGGGGGCGAGCCTGTCCCCCATCCTGGGCACGGCAACGACGGTCATCGCGTTCAACGCGGGCACGATCGCCGGGGGCCAGCTGCTGGAAACGGTGGGCGCCTTCGGCGCGCGGAAATCACCGCTTAATGCCCGCCGCGTCGCCGGGCTGGTCCTAATCTTCGCGGGAATCTTAGCGGTCAGGCTGCTCTAGCCCGACCGATCAGCCAATCCGCGACTGACATCACAATGCCGCTAACCAGTACGGCGGTGGCGATCCACAAGGAACTGGTAATGCCTACCCCAGCGATAATAGCGCCGAAGAAGAACGAAGAAATGGCCTGGCCACCGTCGAAGGCAACGTTCCACACCGCAGACGCGTGGCCAATCTTGCTGCGCGGCAGGCGGTGGAACATGGACAACAGCGACTCGTTTTGGACGACACCAAAACTCACGCCAAAGAAGAACGCGGCAACCAGGAACCAGGCTTGATGGGCGTTCGTTGCCATCGCGATGGCGAATCCCGCGAAGCCGAATGCTCCAATGATCTGCCCAGGGATCATCATGGTGCCGGGAATACCGCGTTTATCAGCGATGACGCCCGCACCGTAACGGGCGAACATGACGGCCAAGTTGACCACCGCCAAGATCAGACCACCAATCGCGGTGGACGAGGAAATCCCCGCATCGCGGATGCTGGCGGGCAGGAAGTTGGTCAGGATGCTGTAGGCAACCGCGGCGAGTGTCAGGCACAGGGCGGGCACCAGCACCAGCTTCCACGTCGGCGGGGCCGGGATCGCGTGGGCATCAATCTCCTGAGCGGAGGCCTTCACCCGCGGGATCCAGATGCACGCCGCGGCACCAATGAGGTAGATGACCAGTCCCATCACCCACACCGGCATGTACCCGGCGCGCTCCGCAATCCACAGGCCCACCGGCAGCGTGAGCATCTGCATGAGGCCGGCCGCAGCGCCGAAGACCCCGGTGGCCTTGCCCAGCCAGCGGCGCGGGACAAGTTCTGCGATAACGGCCGATTCAGACACCGTCATCAGCCCGAAGCCCACGCCGCGAATGGCGCTGACCAGCAAGATCCCGCTCGCGCTCAGCGGAAGCTCATAGGCTAGGGCTGGTACGCCCATGAGCAGGCCGGACACGGCGATCACTAGCGGATAGCTCACGCGCCGAAGTAGCCACGGCGTGATCACTTGCACGAGCACCGTGGCGGTCATGAACACGCCCGTCGTCGCACCGGCAAGCGCAGCGGTGCCACCCTTGTCCATCACGGCAACCGGAACGACGGGCAAGAGCAAGCCCCATGAGCCAAACGACGTGGCAATTGCCACCATGGCAGCGATGAAACCGGGCACCCGCCACACGCTGGTGTAGGTGCTGCTAGAGCCGCTGGCAGAAGCGCCGGTAGTGCTGCTGCTAGTAGTAGCTGCCTGCTCGCGTGGTTGCTGGGTGCCCGGTTGCGGGTCTGACGCGGAAGCTATAGCGCGCCCTTCGTTGACGGAACGCCGGTGATGCGGGCATCCATCTCATACGCCTGGCGCAGCGCACGCGCGACGGCCTTGTACTCGGCCTCAGTGATGTGGTGCGGGTCGCGCCCATATTTGACGTTGACGTGGAGCGTGATCCGGGCGTTGTAGGCCAGGGTCTCAAAGAAATGCCGGTTGATCACGGTGGCGTAGTGGCCGCCGATGATCTGCCACTCCATGTTTTCCGGCTCGCCGTTCATGACAAAGTACGGACGTCCAGAAATGTCCACGACGGATTCCACCAGGGTTTCATCCATGGGCAACAGCATGGAGCCGAAGCGGCGGATGCCTTTCTTGTCCCCCACCGCCTCAGCGAGTGCCCAACCCAGCGTGATGGCGGTGTCTTCCACCGTGTGGTGTGCCTCGATGTGGATATCGCCCTTGGCATGGACCGTCAAGTCAAATGCGCCGTGGGTACCAAACGCCGTGAGCATGTGGTCAAAGAACGGCAGCCCGGTGTCAACGTCCACCTTGCCGGTCCCGTCGAGGTTGATCTCAACGGTGATGTCGGACTCACTCGTGGTCCGGGTGGCTTTACCGATGCGCGATTGTGTCATTGATTATCTCCTTCGCCGCTGCCAAAAACGCATTGTTTTCACTATCCAACCCGATTGTCACCCGGAGGTGCCCGGGCACTCCCACGTCGCGGATTAAGACTCCACGGTCAAGGAATTTCTGCCACGCGGCGTGCGCGTCGTCGAAGTGGCCAAAGAACACAAAGTTGGATTCGCTCGGCACGACATCGTAGCCCATCGCGGTCAGCTCAGCGTCGACACGCACGCGTTCGCGCGCAAGCTTATCGACGCCCCCCAGCGTCTCCTCCGCATGCCTCAGCGCGACGATCGCTGCTGCTTGGGACAACGCGGAAAGGTGATACGGCAAACGAACCAGCATGACTGCCTCGATGAACGCTGGGGCAGCAACGAAGTAGCCCAAACGTCCGCCAGCGAAATCGAACGCCTTGCTCATTGTGCGTGACACGACGAGCTTGGTCGGGTAGGCGTCGATGAGTGTCGTGGCCGACGGCGAGGGCGAGAACTCCGCGTAAGCCTCGTCGACGATGACGATGCCCGGCGCGGCATCAAGGATCCTGCGCAGATCATCGATGCTGGTGACGTCACCCGTCGGGTTGTTCGGGGTGGTGACGAAGACGACGTCGGGAGACTTCCGTGCGATCGCATCCAACGCTGCATCCATGTTGATGCGGAAGTCCGCACCGCGTGGCACGGCAATGAACTCAGTTTGCGTCCCGGCGGACAGAATCGGGTGCATGGAATAGCTTGGGGTGAACCCCATGGCGGTGCGGCCGGGGCCGCCGAAAGCCTGCAAGAGCTGTTGCAACACTTCGTTGGAACCGTTGGCTGCCCACACGTTGTCCCGCGTGACGGTGACACCGGTTTGGCGGCTCACATAGGCGGCGAGCTCGTCGCGCAGCTCCACGGAGTCACGCTCCGGGTAGCGGTTCAAGGTGGGGGCTACTTTGACGATCTGCTCCACCAGGTCGTCGATAAGCTCCTGCGAAGGCGCGTACGGGTTCTCATTCGTGTTCAGCGTGACCGGCACTTGAAGCTGCGGTGCGCCGTAGGCATGCTGGCCGCGCAGCTCCTCGCGCAGGGGCAAAGCACCCAATTCGACGTCGGCGCAGATCGTGCCCGGTTGAAATTCGTGTTTAGTCATACGGGTCTTTTCTATTGGGTCTCAGCGGCATCGGAGGAACCGAGCCGGGCGGAAATGGCTTCCCCGTGAGCCGGCAGCTTTTCGTCGTCGGCCAGAACAAGGATGTGCGGCGCGATCTCTTCCAAAGCGGAGTCGCTGTACTCAATGATGTTGGTGGGCTTGAGGAAGGTGTGCGTGCTCAAACCCGCGCTGTACCGCGCGGTTCCGGACGTGGGCAGCACGTGGTTGGACCCAGCGGCGTAGTCGCCGAGCGGCACCGGGGAGTGCGGGCCCACGAAAATCGCGCCGGCGTGGGAGATCCGCTCCGCCACCGACCGTGCATCACGAGTGTGGATCTCCAAGTGTTCCGCGGCGTAGGCGTCAGCGACGCGAATTCCGTGGTCCACATCGTCGACCAACACGATGCCCGACTGCTCACCCGACAACGCGCTGCTGGCACGCTCGGCATTCAAGGTTTGGCCAGCGCGCGCGGCAATTTCTTCGTTGACGCGAGTGGCAAATTCCTCGCTGTCCGTGATCAGGACGCTCGCCGCGTTCTCATCGTGCTCCGCCTGGGAAATCAGGTCCAGTGCCACGTAGACGGGATCCGCGGAATCATCAGCAAGCACCGCAATTTCCGACGGCCCGGCTTCCGCATCAATTCCCACCACGCTGCTGACCAGAGATTTAGCCGCGGCGACGAAAATGTTTCCGGGGCCGGTGATCATGTCGACCGGGTCGATGCCGTCAGCATCAGTTCCTCGCGCATCAGTTCCTTGCGCATCGTCGCCGAACGCCATCAGCGCGATAGCCTGCGCACCGCCGACCGCCAAGACTTCGTCGACGCCCAGCAGGGCGCACGCAGCCAGGATCGTCGGGTGCGGCCAGCCGGATTCCTGCGGCGGGGAGCACACCACCATGGATCCCACTCCCGCTTCTTGGGCGGGGATCACGTTCATTAAAACGCTCGACGGGTACACGGCCTTGCCTCCCGGCACGTACAAACCCACGCGCCCGACCGGTTTGAACACTTCAGTGACCGTTGCGCCGTGCGCGAGCGTGGTCGTATGCGGCTTTGGAACCTGGTCGAAGTGGACCAAACGGATGCGGCGGATCGCTTCTTCCAGCGCCAGGCGCACCTCATCAGAGATCGTTTCCAGCGCATCCGCAATCACGTCAGCGGGCACGCGCACGGATGCCGGACGCACGCGATCGAACTTCTCTCCGTAGTCCAACGCAGCGGCAGCACCGCGGTTCTTTACATCCTCAATGATCGGCATCACGGTGGGCGTCACGCTGGTGACATCCACTCCGCCGCGGGGTAGGACAGAAAAAAGCTGCGCGGCCGAGCATGTGCGGCCGCGCAGATCAATGGTGTGGAGCATGCTCCCTAGTCTAGGACTAGGAGTTGCAGACCTTCCACTTGCCGTTCTCACGCTCGAAGCGCTGAACGCCGGTCTCAGTCTGACCGTTAGACGTAATGGTTGCGTTCGCAGACGCCTTGTTGCCGTCAACGCGGACGTCAGACAGCTTCACGCTAGCGGTCGGCGGAGGCGGCAGCGGCTGGCCCTGCGCCTTTGCAGCTTGCTCAGCAAGCTTGAACTGCTGCTCGGTCTGCTCCAGAGTCATGCCCTGCGCAGCCAGCTTCTCATTCGTCATGTCGCGGATCGGCTTGCAGGAGTTGTCCAAGATAACGCGGGTCCATGCGCCCAGGCTCGGCGGGTTCAAAATCGCGTGTACTGCCGCGGTCATGGCTTTCTTGTCAGCCTCAGAGCCAGGCTTGCCGTTCGCAATCGGCTTAGCGGTGTTGGACGGGATGTTGCCGTTTGCAAACGGATCGTCGATCTGCGGAGCCGCCTCCTTAGGCTTCTTTTCCTTGGACTCTTTCTTCTTCTCTTCCTTCTTGTCGTCCTTCTTCTCATCCTTCTTGTCGTCCTTCGCCTTGGAAGACGTGGTTTCGGACTCAGAAGCCTTCGACGAAGACGGTGCTACGGAAGAGGATGCCTGAGACACCGTTTCCTTTGCGCCTTCCGCAGCGTTTTCTGCGTCGTCCTTGCTGCAGGCAGTCAGCGCCAGCGGCATGATAAGCGCTGCAGACATTACGCTCGCGCCAACGCGCATACGGGTAGTCATCCGGGTCATGGTAGAAATCTCTCCTCAATACTGTCCGGCATCTGCGCCGTCCAGGCTGTGTCCAACTAGAAATGTCGAACGGGTCAGACGGTTGTACAAATCGGGAGTGTATCAACGCAGTCCTTGAACCCATCACGTATGCGGCGGTGAAGTGCTTTAGAGCTTTCTGTGTAAACCCTGACCGCGATCGCTGGTTGTAGGGTATGCGTATGCGGCTGTCCTCTTCGTCGATAAGCGAAAGTGCTCTGCGTATTTGCGACGCCTACGGCCTAGCGGACGTGACCATGCGGCGCGTGGCAGCAACGCTTGATGTCGCGCCCGGCGCGCTGTACTGGCACGTCAAGAGTAAGCAGGAGCTGATCGCGCTGATGGCGCAACTGATCATCTCCCCCACGTTGTCGCACGCGCACGAGGATCCGCGTGAGCTAGCGCATGCTTTACGACGAGCGGTGCTCGCGCACCGCGACGGCGCCGAAGTAGTGATGTCCGCGGTGTCCCAACCGAACTCACGCGTGCGCGAGGACCTGATGAACGCGGTGCGCGCGTCGCTGGGCTCGGGCACAGACGCGAATACAGCAATCCGCGATGCCGCCGCCGCTGGGGTCGTGTATCTGACTTTGGGGGCCGCGGCCGTGCACCAGTCGACGCTGCAGCTGCGTGAAGCGACGTCAGACGGGGGCTCTTTAGACGGGCACTGTGGCGATCACTGTGACGATGAAACTGCCAACGAGCGGGAGGCGCTGCAGGGCATTGATCTTTTACTGAACGGTCTTGAACACACTCCACGCTGAGTCGGCGCCAACTGGTGCCGGGAGGCGCGGAAGAAGCAGACCAAGTGATATACGATCGAAAGCCATGACCTCAGAGACAACTGAAACTCCCACCACCCCTGAGATCCAGGTGTGGCCGGGATCGGCCTACCCGCTCGGATCCACCTATGACGGCGCGGGAACAAACTTTGCCATCTTCTCCAACGTTGCGGAGAAGGTGGAACTATGCCTGATCGACCGCGACGATAATGAGCAGCGCGTTGAATTAACCGAGGTAGACAACCACGTGTGGCACGCGTACCTGCCAGGAGTGCTACCTGGGCAGCGTTACGGCTACCGCGTTCACGGCCCGTGGGACCCCGCGAACGGCAAGCGGTGTGACGCCTCCAAGCTGTTGGTGGACCCGTACGCGCGCGCCTTCGACGGCGAATTTGACGGGCATTCGTCTCTGTTTTCCTACGACATTCACGCGGAACCGGCTGGTTCCGGCCGCAACGAAGAAGACTCGCTGGGCCACACGATGAAGTCCGTGGTGATCAACCCGTTCTTCGACTGGGGCGATGACCGCTCGCCGAACATCCCGGGCAAAGACATGGTGATCTACGAAACCCACGTCAAGGGCATGACGCAGACGCACCCAGACGTCCCGGAGAACCTGCGCGGCACCTACGCGGGCCTGGCGCACCCGTCCGTGATTGACTACCTGCAGGACTTGGGCGTGACGTCGATCGAGCTCATGCCGGTGCACCAGTTCCTTCAGGACGACCGCCTGCGCGATTTGGGTCTGCGCAACTACTGGGGATACAACACGTTTGGCTTCTTCGCCCCGCAGCAGGATTACGCGGCGAGCCAAAAACCCGGCGATGCCGTTGCTGAGTTCAAAGGTATGGTCCGCGCGTACCACGAGGCCGGCATGGAAGTGATCCTGGACGTGGTGTACAACCACACGGCTGAGGGAAACCACTTGGGCCCGACCATCGCATTCCGCGGTATTGACAATGAGGCCTACTACCGCTTGGTCGATGGGGACAAGACCCACTACATGGACTACACCGGTACCGGTAACTCTCTCAACGTGCGCGACCCGCACTCGCTGCAGCTGATCATGGATTCGCTGCGCTACTGGGTCTCCGAGATGCACGTCGACGGGTTCCGTTTCGACTTGGCGTCGACTCTGGCGCGTGAGTTCTCCGACGTGGACCGTCTGGCTACGTTCTTCGACCTGTGCCAGCAGGATCCGGTGGTGTCCCAGGTCAAGCTGATCGCTGAGCCGTGGGACGTCGGCGAAGGCGGCTACCAGGTGGGCAACTTCCCGCCGCTGTGGAGCGAGTGGAACGGTAAATACCGCGACACGGTTCGTGACTTCTGGCGCGGTGAGCCCTCCACCTTGGGTGAGTTCGCGTCCCGCCTGACCGGTAGCTCCGACCTGTACCAGCACAACGGCCGCCGCCCGACGCACTCGATCAACTTTGTCACGGCGCACGACGGCTTCACGCTCAACGATTTGGTGAGCTACAACGAGAAGCACAATGAGGAAAACGGTGAGGACAACCGCGACGGCGAATCCCACAACCGATCCTGGAACTGCGGCGTTGAAGGCCCCACCGATGATCCGGCAATCCACCAGCTGCGTTCCCAGCAGCGCAGGAACTTCCTGACAACGTTGCTGCTGTCCGTTGGCACGCCGATGCTCAGCCACGGCGACGAGTTCGCGCGCACCCAGGGCGGCAACAACAACGTGTACTGCCAGGACAATGAGATCTCGTGGATGAACTGGGACCACTTGGAATACGCCGATGAGTTGCACGATTTCACGCGACGGCTGATCCAGATCCGCAAAGACCACCCGGTCTTCCGCCGCCGCCGCTTCCTTGCCGGTGGTCCGCTCGGCGCCGACGAGCGCGAGCGCGACATCGCATGGCTCGTTCCGTCTGGTGAGCTCATGACCCAAGGCGACTGGGACTTCGCCTTCGGTAAGTCCTTGGGCGTGTACCTCAACGGCAACGCGATCTCCGAGCCCGACGCCCGCGGCCAGCAGATCACCGACGACTCGTTCCTGTTGATGTTCAACGCCTACCACGAGGACATCGAGTTCACCCTTCCCCCGGCACACCTTGGCGCGAAGTGGGAAGTGATCATCGACACCACCGAGCCTTTGGGCTACCCCGCCGAAACCGAGGAGCTCGACGCCCGCGCCACCAAGAACGTTGCCGCGCGCTCCACGCTCGTTTTGCGGCAGATCGAGCCCCCGATTTACGACGAAACCCCCGAGGACACCGAGACCGCCGACGCAGCCGCTGCCGACGCCGCCGCTGCCGACGCGGCCGACGCCGACGCAGCCGCCGAGGGCCAACCATCTCTTTCTGCCGAGGGCGCCGCGATGGCGAAGGTGCGCGCCAAGAGGGAGGCCGCCGAGGCTGACGCTGGCGCTAACGCAGAGGACGCTGCCGCAGAGGACTCTGAAGCCCCCGAAGCCGAAATCGATACCGGGGTGAAAACCACGATCATCGCTAAGGAAGGGGAAAACCCAGCCGACGAAGGCACCGCCACCACCCAGCGGATCATCCCCAGAAACTAGTGTGCGGGCCGGACCCACACACGGCACCGACGGAAAGGTTCACGGTGATCAAAACCCACGGCGCGCACGTCGCAGTTACCACCACCGCGGTGGAGATCCACCCCGATCCCCTCGCCGCGGCGCTTTGCGGTGTGGTGGGAACGGACGCCATTGACATCACCACCATCGGTGACGTCACTGTCCACGAGGGCGACGCCTGGGATGGAGGCGCGGTCTCGCTGACGCTCGCACCTTCTGGCGATAAAAAAGGCGGCGACCCGGACGCCGTCGTGATCCGCTTCGCACCGGGTGACACCGACGGCCCGTCGCACCTGGCCGGGCTTATCCGCGCGGCGATCAGCGGCGACGCTGAGGCGCTGTCCAACGATCCAGCCGCCGCCGCAGCCCTCCCCGGCTTTGATTTCGTGGCATTGGATGTAGAAACCGCTAACCAGAACTGGGGATCGGTGTGCCAAATCGGCCTGGCGAAAGTCACAGACGGCGAGATCACCGAAACCGCCTCATGGCTCTGTCAGCCACCGGAGCCGATCGCACAGTTCGACGATGCCAACGTCACTATCCACGGCATCGCGCCGGAGAAGGTTGCGGGGGAACCGACCGTCGCTAAGCGTCTTGAAGAGCTCGCCGCGTTCGTGGGCGACCTCCCCGTGGTAGCGCACAACGCGTACTTCGACGCCAGTGCCTTACGCACCGCGGCCATTTATTCGAACGTTCCCGCACCGAGGTTCTCATTTGGCTGCACCTTGGCGCAATCGCGCGCGACGGACTTGGGCGTGGCCAACCACCGCCTGCCCACGGTGTGCGACGCGGTCGGCGTGACCTTGGACAACCACCACGACGCCGCCGACGACGCTAGGGCCTGCGCGGAACTCATGGTGGCCCTTGCCCGGCGCGCGAAGCACACGGGCACGCTGATCGAGTTCATCCACGCGACAGGGTTTGCGCTTGGATCCATCGGCGACGACCGCGTCACCCCCAGCTTGCTGGACCGCTCAGGCGCCACGATCGCGCTGCAAGCTCGCGCCGCGCAGACGCAGGCGACCGGTTGGGCGGGAGCACTTCCCGCAACCGACGTCGACGACGCAAGTGAGAACCCTGCGGAAGCCTCACACACCCCCACGTCCAACACCGGTGCTGGTGCCGGTGCTGGCGCTGGCGAGAAGAAAAGCCGCCGCGGGCCCGCACCGTGGCAGGCTGTGGCCACGCCGGACACTATCCCCGAGCCCTCGCCGGACGCGAATCCCAATTCGCCTTTGTTCGGCCACAACGTGACCTTAACGGGCGAGTTCGAGCCCTACGACAAAGGCACCCTGTGGGACGGCATCGCGGCACAAGGCGGGAAGATTGGCAAGAACGTCACCAAGAAGACCACCGTGCTTGTTGTCGGCGAATGGGGCTCAATGACGTCGAAGGAGAAGCGTGCTCGCGAGCTCATCGACAAAGGCCAGGAGATCCAGATCTGGACGGCGCAGCAGCTTATCGACGTCCTCGACCTGCCCGCGTAACCCAACAGCTAAAGCTCGAGCCACTCCGAACGCAGGATGCCGTGGCGGGAGCAGGCTGCTTCCCAGCTCATGGGGCTGACTTTCACGATCATGCGCCGTTGGCACAGGGGGCAGATGCGCGGGGCGTCGTAGGGGCGCGCGGGGTCGCGGGGCAGGTCTACGTCGCCGGCTAGGACGGCGTCGGCGAGTTCAGTGCTGTCGGGGATTTTCATCGCTGCTCTTCCTCAAGGCGGTAGGCACACACGCAGGTGTTGCCTACAGCGAGGTCAGGGTGTCGTACAGCGGGCCGTGTCCTGTGTTCTTCCGCTCGCCGACGGGGGTAATTCCCAGGTTTAGGCGCGAGTTGGCCGCCGTGTCTTCGGCTGCAGTGGGGTTCGCAGTAGCGCCAGCAGAAGCGCCCGCAGAGCAGCACGAGGGGCCCGCGGATGCGTGCATTGCGCGATCAACGGCGTCACGGTCGCGCTCCATGGGGCGGCCGAAGGTGGTCAGGTAGTTGCCGCCGATGATGGCGTTGGCGCCGCCGAGGAGGCCGGCTTCGGTCCCATCGTCGCCAAGCGCGAGCTCCGTGCCACCCGCAAACCGCAACTGGGTGCGCGGCATGGCGAGGCGAAAGGCAGCGACAGTGCGCAGCGCCTCACCCTGCGGAACCAGGGGGCGGTCGGCGAACGGCGTGCCCGGGCGCGGGTCGAGGAAGTTCAGCGGCACCTCGTCGGGCTCGACGCTGGCGAGCTGGACGGCGAACTCCGCGCGCTGCTCAATCGTCTCCCCCATGCCGATGATGCCGCCGCTGCAGACCTCCATGCCGTTCGCGCGCACGAGATCAAGGGTGTTCTTTCGCTCCTCCCAGGTGTGCGTGCTCACCACGTGCGGAAAGAAGCTTCTCGACGATTCCAAGTTGTGGTTGTACCTACTCACACCCATGCCCTTGAGCTGTGCCGCCTGGTCTTCGTTCAAAATGCCCAAGGATGCGGAGATGGAAATGTCCACCTCGTTGGTGATCGCCACGACGGCGTCCGCAACCTGGTCGAGGAGCTTTTGATCCGGACCTTTGACCGCAGCGACGATGCAGAATTCGCTCGCGCCCATTTTTTCCGATTGCTTGGCGGCTTCCACGAGCTCACCGATATTGAGCGTGACCGCGCGAACCGGTGACTCAAACAGGCCGGACTGGGAGCAAAACGAGCAATCCTCCGGGCAGCCACCTGTTTTCAGCGAGATGATTCCTTCCAGGCTCACGTCCACACCGCAGTGCGCGATGCGCGTTTGGTGGGCGAGGTCTAAAAGATCCTGAAGGTGATCATCATCAATGGTGAGGAGCTCGTAGACCTCCTGTTGGTTCAACCCGATCCCTTGGACGAGGGCTTTTTCCTGTGCGATCTCCAAGATGGTGCTCACGGTGTCTCCTTGGGTGGGGTCTGTTCCTGGGTTGCGGATTAGTCTAGCGCCTTAATTGAACACCGTTTAAGGCGCCCCGGTTCAGCTTTTCGGGTTAAAATTCACCCGAGGGGTTCACGCAGAGGGGAAACCCCGCGGCACTGGGTGGGTGCCGCAGGGACCGGGTTTTCTCCGGTGCGGGAAAACTTTTTTCGCACCGGAGGGAACCTGGACGGGGTGTGCGGAGTCTAACGGATAAGAACCGAAAGATTCGGGGCTACTTCTAACGGGGATCCGCGCGAAGACCACAACAACACACAGGGGGAACAATGAAACCAGTCGTAGCGCAGCCAGAAAATCTGGCCACGGGGGAACTGACGGGACGCACGGAGCGCACGAGGCGCCTGTCACGCGATGAGGAACTGGCCGCGGTGGTGCCGGTGATGGCGAGGAGGGAGGCCGTCGTCAAGCATGCGGGCGGACGAAACGGGGTGCCGTACACGGCGGATGTGGCGTTCATTAGCCTCTCGCGTGACCTCGTGAGCGTGATCGGGCGGCGCGACGGCTCGATCCTGAACCACCAAGAGGTCGGGCGGACCGGATTGAGCACGCACCACCTGTGGAACCACGCGGCCGTGAATCTGCTGCAAACCCAAAAGACCGCGTCGGTGGCGGAGTTCATGGTGCGCAACGCCTCCTTCGAGTTCGGGCCGGAGAGTCCGCGCGGCTTCGAGGTGAGAGCACCGCAGGGGCCCGCGGCATCGTGGATGGCGCACCCGAAGACGTTCCAGTTGCTGCACAACCACTTCACTACCGTGCTGGAGCCGAAAAAGGAGCTGTTCTACGTAACTCGCGACTACTGCGAGCTCTTCGTGTTCGACGCCCACCCGCTGGAAATCGCTCCGCTGAACTGCCCGACGGACCCGCTGGAGTATTCGTACGGTTTCCCGCTCACGGTTGCGCTCGCGCGTGTGCCGGCCTGATGCAGCTACTCTGGGGAAGGCTTAATACGCGATACCCAGAGGAGTTTTAATGCACCGCCCGATTACCTCCACCTACCGCCTCCAGCTTCGCGGGCCGGGGGCGGACCCGTCCGGCCGGGGGTTTGGTTTTACGGATGCGGCCGCGCTGGTGCCGTACCTGAAGTCGCTGGGCATGTCGCACCTTTACCTGTCCCCCATCTTCACGTCTTACCCGGATTCCAACCACAACTATGACGTCACGGACCCCACGCTTGTCAACGAGGAAATCGGGGGCATCGAGGGCCTGCGCGAACTCGCGGCCGCCGCGCACGAGGCGGGGCTGGGGCTCATCATCGACATCGTGCCCAACCACCTGGGCGTAGAAACACCGCAGCTGAACAAGTGGTGGTGGGACGTGCTCAAAAACGGCCAGGGCAGCGAGTACGAGTCCTACTTCGACATCGACTGGCACTCCGACAACGGCGCCGACGGCAAACTCGGCCTCCCCGTTTTGGGCAAGGAGGGCGACGAGGAGGCGTTTCGCCTCATTCACCTCGACGAAATCGATGAGCCTGTGCTGGCGTACTACGAGCATTATTTTCCGCTGGCGCCAGGAAGCTTCGCCTCGCTTGACGACGACCCCCTGGAGGTCTACTCCCGCCAGCACTACCGCCTCATGTACTGGCGCGACGGGGTAATTTCCTACCGCCGGTTCTTCTCCGTAAATGGACTGGCGGGCATCCGGCAGGAGGATCCGCTGGTCTTTGAGCACACGCACCGCGTGCTGCGCCAGCTCATCGCCGAAGATCTTATCGACGGCGTGCGTGTGGACCACCCCGATGGTTTGGCCGATCCGTTCGGATACTTGAACCGCCTGCGCGATCTGATCGGGCCGGATCGCTGGCTAGTCGCGGAAAAGATCCTCGGCGTCACCGAGCCACTGGATCCGCGCTTGGCGGTCGACGGCACGACGGGCTACGACGCGATGCGCGAGCTCGACGGGGTGTTCGTCTCCCGCGAGGCAGAAGACTCCATGAGCATGCTGTCACTCCAGCAGTCGGGTTCCACATGGGATGAGCACGCCATCGAGGCAGCGGAACACCAGCTCAAAGCCGACGTCGCCCGCTCCGAGCTCGCCGCGGAAATCCGCAGGCTCACCCGCGCCATTCGCCGCGATAACTTCTCGACGGCAGGTTCCACCGTCTCCGACGAAGACCTCACCGCCACGGTGATTGAACTCGTCGCGGCGATGCCGGTCTACCGCGCGGACTACATTTCGCTGTCCCGTACAACGTCCACGGTGGTGGCGGATATGGTGAGAAGGTTTCCGTCGAGACGCGCAGCGCTCGACCTGATTTCCGCAGCGCTATTGGCGAACGGCGAGGCTAAGACGCGCTTCGCGCAAGTCTGCGGTGCCGTGATGGCGAAGGGTGTGGAAGACACGCTGTTTTACCGCGCGTGCCGTTTGGTGGCGCTGCAGGAAGTCGGCGGCGCGCCGGGCCGTTTCGGGGTCTCGGCCGCGGAGTTCCACCTGCTGCAGCAGGAGCGTTGCACCCTGTGGCCGCAGGCGATGACGGCGCTGACCACACACGACACGAAACGCAGCGAAGACACCCGCGCCCGCATCATCGAGCTGACCGAATGGCCAAAGACCTTCAGCGAACTCGTGCGGCAGGTCTCCGCCCTCGTACCCGCCCCCGACCAGGCGACCGCCCACTTCTTGTTCCAGAACATCATTGGCGTGTGGCCCGCCGACGGGGAGATCACTGACGCGCTCCGCGAACGCCTCCACGCGTACGCGGTCAAGGCCACGCGTGAGGCGGGCCTGCACACGTCCTGGTTTGACCCGGACTCGAGCTTCGAAGACGCCGTGGTGGACTGGATCGACGCCGTGCTCGACGGGCCCGCGCAATCGATGATCTCCGACTTCGTAGCACACATGCACCGCGGCGCCGTACAAATTTCCATGGGCCGCAAGCTGCTACAACTGGTCGGACCGGGAATCGCCGACACCTACCAAGGCCAAGAGTTCATCGATCTATCTCTCGTGGACCCGGACAACCGCCGATTCGTGGATTACATGCACCGGTCACAGGCTCTCGAGCAGTACAAAGAGCAGGCCGCGGAGGGCCGCCAGTACGAGGTGCTCGTCGCCGCGCGCGACGCCGCCGCCGGCACTGCCACCGTCGCCGCAGCCGACCCAGCCACCGCAGCCGCGGCCGACCCCGCCGCCGCAGCCAACGCCGCCAACACCGCCCCCGCGGCCGACCCCGCTGCCGCAGCCACCGCCGCCGCGCACGCCACCTACCCGCACCTCGTGTCGATGGCTGACACGGTCAAGCAGGCTGTGGTCCACGAAGCCGCCACGTTACGCAGGCAGTACCCCGACATCTTCATCGGCGGCAATTACCAGGCCGTGTTTGGTGTCGGCGAGGCGGAGTCTCACCTGGTGGGCATAGCGCGCGGCGACGCCGACACCCGCGGCGACGCCGGGCTGTCCGTCATCGCGCTCTGCGTCCGCCGCCCCCTCATGCTCGAGGACCGCGGCGGCTGGGGCGACACCACCGTCACACTCCCCGAGGGCGATTGGACTGACCGCCTCACCGGCCGCACCTTCTCGGGCACGGTAGAGGTCGCATCGCTTCTCGACGTCCTCCCCACCGCCCTCCTCGTCAGCCAACACTTGGAAACTTCCCGCGCTGGCATCTAACCGCCTCCGCGCTGCCCTCGCGCTTCGCCCGCGCGAAAGGGGCGGCCCGGGCTGCGGGTTAGCGGCCGCGGAGGCGATCCAGCTCGCGGCGCGGGTTAGCGGCCGCGGAGACGATCCAGCTCGCGGCGGTCGCGTTTTGTCGGGCGGCCGGCGCCGGGGTCGCGCCGTGGCATCGAAAACCAGATCTCGCGCGGAGGTAGCTCCGGGGAATGATCGATGTAACACGTCCGGGCGATTGGCGCCCCGACGCGCTTTTTTAACGTCGCAGTGACCTCATAGTCGTAGTCACGGAAGTCCTTCCAGGCACGCACGCGGTCGCCGGGGGCGACGGGGGCCGAAGGTTTCGTCGATAAGCCATTGAGTTTCACGTGCCCCGCGCGAACGGCTTTCGCGGCCTCTGAACGAGTCTTGTACAGCCGCACGGCCCACACCCACTGGTCGATACGAACGGGGCCTGACCCCACTTCGGTGTTGGTCATCTACTGCGGATCCTGGTGGTTGATGATCTGCTGAACCTTGTTGTAGTTGTAGCCACCACCGACAACAGCAACGATGAGCCCCAGCACCAGCGCCGTGACCAATCCCACGGAGGTGAGCAGCCCCACCGCCACGCCACCAAGGATGCCGCCGCCCGCCCACAAAACGGCGTTGCGGGAGTACTTACGCACGGCTTGTTTACGGGCTTCGATCGGGTTGCCTGGTCGGGGCTGCAAAGTCATGCCCGCCAGTCTATCCGCTCACCCGCTTAGTCACGAAAGACCGCACCGTCACAGGCCTCCCACCCGCTCCCCGTCTTCAAACCACGCCGCCGACGTTCGCGAAGCAACGGCGGCCCCGGCGGTGTATTCGGCCACAATCGCGTTCACAGCATCCAAGGTCCCGGGTTCATACCCCAGTGTGTACGTGACCGATTCGCCGTAGGAGGTGTCGACGATGCGTGTAGACGATCGTCGTAAAGCTGCTTCGATGCGAGGCCCCTCCGCGTAAGCCAAATCGACTTCCGCCACCTCAAGGAGCTCCCTTTTAGCGCGCGGTACCTCTGCCAACGCCTGCGACACCGACTCCCCGTAAGCGTGGACCAGCCCGCCCGTGCCGAGCTTGATCCCGCCGAAATACCGCGCGACCACCGCGACGACGTGCTCCAAGCCCGACCCCCGCAGTACGTCAAGCATGGGCATCCCAGCGGTACCCGCGGGTTCGCCGTCGTCGCTAGAGCGTTCAATCGGCATCGCGCCTTCCGCGTGGATGATGAACGCAGTGCAGTGGTGCCGCGCGTCCGGGTAGGCGTGCTTCGCGGCGGCGATCACCTCGCGCGCGTCCTCCTCGCTCTCGGCGCGCGCGATCCACGTGATGAAGCGCGAACGCTTGATGGTCAGCTCGCGCTCAAGCGGCGCGGCGAGGCGGGGTAGTTCGAAAGATTCCATTTCTTATGTAGCGTAGTTGGCACTATGGATTCAGTGGATTCAGGCGCAGTTTTTGAGGTGTGGGCGCCGCTCGCGCACGACGTGCGAGTGGTCGTCGACGGCACGACGCACGACATGAGGCGCGCAGACGGTCGCTCTGGGTGGTGGACGTGCGACGTGGTCAAGGTCGCCGGACAAAGGTACGGCTTTTCGCTTAACGACGGCTCCTCATGGCACGGCCCCTTCCCCGACCCGCGCTCACGGCGGCAGCCAGACGGGATCCACGGGCTGTCTGAGGTCGTCGATTCGGCGTTCGAATGGACCGATGACCACTGGACGAACTACGAGCTTCAAGGCCAGGTCATCTACGAGCTCCACGTAGGCACCTTCACACCGTCTGGAACGTTTGAAGGGATCATTGAAAAGCTTGACTACCTCGTTGAGCTTGGCGTGACGACGATTGAGCTCATGCCTGTACAACCCTTCGGCGGGACCCGGAACTGGGGCTACGACGGGGTGGAATGGTTCGCCGTCCAAGAGTCCTACGGCGGGCCGGAGGGGCTGAAAAAGCTTGTCGACGCGGCGCACCACAAAGGCGTCGGCGTGTTCTTGGACGTAGTGTTCAACCACTTCGGGCCGGACGGGAACTACAACGGGTTGTTCGGGCCTTATACCACCGCCGGGACGACGGGGTGGGGCGACGTAGTGAACCTGTCCGGGGCGGCCTCCGATGAAGTGCGCGCGTACGTACTGGATGCGGTGCGGCAGTGGCTGGACGAGTTCCACATCGACGGCCTGCGCCTGGACGCCGTGCACTCCTACGACGACCGGGCGGCGTACTCCATCATGGAGGAAATCAACCTGGTGGCCGATGCGATTGAGGTAAAGAACGGACCGAACCCGATCATCATCGCCGAAAGTGACTTGAATGACCCGCGGATCATCGCCGACTATTCCCGCGGCGGCTATGGGCTGGACGCGCAATGGCTTGACGACGTCCACCATGCACTCCATTCCGTCGTCAGCGGGGAAACGATGGCGTATTACGAGGACTTCGGGACGATTGAGATCCTGGCCGACACCCTGCGCCACGGCTACCGTTTCCGCCACGACTGGTCGAACTACCGCGGCCGCACCCACGGCCGCGCTCTGAACCTAGCCGAGATCGCGCCGTGGAAACTGATCACCTACACCACCACGCACGACCAGGTAGGCAACCGCGCTGCCGGTGACAGGCCGTCGATGAACCTGACGCCAGCGCAACACGCGCTGAAAGCTGCTGTGATTTTCTTCAGCCCGTTCACGCCGATGATCTTCATGGGCGAAGAATCCTACGCACAGACGCCGTTCCCGTTCTTTGTCAGCCACGACGACGAGAACCTAAACAAACTCACCCGCGAAGGCCGCGCCCACGAGTTCGCCCGCTACGGCTGGAACATGTCAACTGTTCCCGACCCCGCCGACCCCGCCACCTTCGAATCGGCCAAAATCGACTGGAATTTCGACGACGCCGCGGTTGACATGTACGAAACCTACAAGGTCCTGCTCACCCTTCGCCGCCAGCTGGGCCTCGCGCGCGACGACTTGCGCGAGCTGCACGTCGACCACGGCACCACCCCCGAACCCCGCGACGGCTACCCAGGCAGCTGGCTCACCATGGGCTACGACGAGGTTATCCTCGCCGCCAACTTCTCCAACGAACCCGTGACCGCACCCGTGGGCGGCGAGCTTCTCTACTCCTACACCAACCCAGAAGTCGGAGCCACTGAAACCAAGTTGGACCCCTGGGGCTTCGCGATAATCCGTCGCTAACCCGCACCCTCCGCCCCGGCGCCCCGCGCCCCCGCTGCCCCGGCGGCCCTCACTGCCCGCGCCGCGCTGCCTCTCCCCGCTCTGCCTGAATTGTGCGCTGGAAACGTCGGAAAACGCTACGGAAAACGCTTTGGTGGGGTTGCACGGGTGGTCGTTTCACGCCAACCCGCGTGCGAGGGGCGAGTTACACGGTGGCCGTTTCACGGGGCGTGTTGCACGGGTGGTCGTTTCACGGCGGCCGTCTAGTTCACGATGTACTCATATTCCTGCGTCCCGGGCTGGAGGCGGCGGGTCTGGAAGTCGGCGGTTTCGAGGCGCTCGAGCAGCGGCTGCAAATCCGTGGGCCGCGCAAGCTCAACGCCGACTAACGCGGTGCCGGTTTCGCGGTTGTTCTTCTTCAGGTATTCGAACAAGACGATGTCGTCGTCGGGGCCGAGGACGTCGTTAAGAAAGCGCCTCAGCTGGCCGGGCTCCTGCGTGAAATCGACGAGGAAGTAGTGCTTCAGTCCGCGGTGGACCAGCGATCGCTCCATGATCTCGGCGTAGCGCAGGACGTCGTTGTTGCCGCCAGAAATGATGCACACAACGGTCGCGTTGGGGCGGTGGCTAACCTCCGCCAACCCGGTCACGGACAGTGCGCCGGCAGGTTCGGCGATGATGCCTTCGTTTTGGTACAGCGACAGCATCTCAGTGCACACGGCGCCTTCGTCGACTTCGATGAGGTGAATGCGGCCTTGGTTTTCTTCGATGACGTGGTAATTCGCGTCGCCAATGCGCTTCACGGCCGCGCCATCAACGAAGGGGTCGATTGACTCTAAGGTCACAGGTCCCCCAGCTTTCATCGCAGCGCTTAACGACGGCGCCCCCGCCGGCTCAATCCCCACCACCGCCGTGCGGGGCGAAATGTCTGCGAGGTAGGAAGTCACACCGGAAATCAGGCCGCCGCCGCCGACGGGAACCATGATCGTGTCCAATGATTTTCCGAATCCGGTGATCTGCGTGATGATCTCGGCTGCGACAGTGCCTTGACCAATGATCGTGTCGCGGGCGTTGAACGGTTCGACGAGGGTCGCGCCGCGCTCGGCCGCGTCGGCACGCGCTGCTTCGGCCGCTTCATCGAAGTTGCGGCCGGTGACCACGAGGTTGATGCGGTCCCCGCCGTGGACCTTGATGCGGTCGCGTTTCTGTTTAGGGGTGGGGGCGGGGACGTAGATGGTGCCGTCGATACCCAGCGCGCGGCACGCGTACGCCACGCCTTGCGCATGGTTGCCCGCGCTCGCGGCGACGACGCCCGCATTGCGCTGCTCTTCGGTGAGGTTGACGATCGTGTAGTACGCCCCGCGGATCTTGTACGAGCGCACGTCTTGGAGGTCTTCGCGTTTCAGGTACACCTCGACCCCGTATTGCTGCGACAGCCGCGGGCAATACTGCAGGGGCGTGGGCTCAATTATCGACGAAATATCTGCCTGCGCGACCTGAATATCCGCAGCGCGGATCGGGGCGATGCTCCCCGCGGCGTTGTGCTGCGCAGAAGTGTCCGGCGCCGCGCCGGGTTGCGACGCGCCGCTGCGCGCCGCGCCGTGCGCCGTGCTGTCGTTCTCGCGTTCAGAATCGTGTTCCGGGGCGGATGTCATAGAACGCAATCTTAACCCTGCTTTCGAAATACCTCGCATGTGGCTGCGGGCATGCCGATATGCCCGTTGAGCGGTTTCCGTTTCAACGGGTCGGGCGGGCGGGCAGGCGGGCCGAGTCGCAGCCGCGGGCGGGCGGGCAGGCGGGCCGGTGCGGGCGGGCGGCTAGCCGGGCAGCACACCCCCGTCGTAGCTCCTGGGGCCGAACAGTTGGCTCATCGCCCCCCACTCGGCGTTGAAGTCATGTTGCACGGGGTACCCTCCGGGCGACACCCACACCTTGTCCCCTTGATCATGATGAATTGAGCCGCGGTAGGAAAAACCAGGGTCATCATCGTTGACTTGGTTGTGATACGGGCACAACACGCTCAAGTTGTTCATGTTCGTGTGCCCACCGTGTTTCCAGGCTGTGATGTGGTGGTACTGACAATGGTCAGCGCTGCGCCTGCAGTCCGGCACCGGGCACATGGGAGATGTGGCCCGCAGAAGTGTGCGTTGTTTGTCGTTGGCAAACCGGTCTGCATCGTAGAGATTCACAGCGCCTTCCGACGGGTGGAACAAAGCCGCCTTCAACGGGCCGAGTTGGCCGGCAATGAACTGGTTGAGGTAATCGGCGCCGCTGATGCGGGTGCCGTCGGTAAGCACGAGCGTGACTTCCTCTCCCCCGCCGTCGATGATGCGCGTGTGCGCGTGAAGCGGCACGAGAATGAGCGGTTCCGGGACCGCGCGATGAATCCCGCCCGCCGCATCCGAATCACTGCGGATGAGGGAAAGGAATGCGTCGGCAAGCTGAGGGCCCCGTGGCTTTGTGGTGTCGATGGCGTTGGCCAGTTCACGTTCGAGGTCCGCGAGATCACGCTCGTTGGCGGTGACCGTCATCGTGCGCATCTGGTGGCGCGAGCGCGTGAACCGCACCCCGGGGCTTGGCGGCGTGTCGTCTGCGGGCACGATCTTTTTGGCTTCGGCCTTGAGGCGCGCGAGCGAGCCCCTGATGCCAAGCAGTCGCAGTCGGAGCTCCCAGCGCTCGGAAGCGTCTGTGATTTTCCGCAACCGACGTTCAATGGCGACGAGCCTGTCCAAGGAGAATCTGCCCGCGCGTGCCTTGTCGCGCGCTGCGCGCTGCTTCGCTGTGAATTTGGTCGGTCCGAAATACGCGTCGTGAAGGTCCTCCAAGTCGCGAGCGTGCGTCCCCTCCAGCGCGCCGCTGCGCGCGAGATCGCGGTCGAACGTGGCGATGATGTCTAGCGCGTTGTTCGTAATCGCGTTGTAGTAGGCCGCGAAGCTTGACGACGACCCGAATTCCGGATCAGCCGTTGGTGGCGCGCCCACGTCCGGCGGATTTTCATACGTTGTCCTCATGGTCCCCCCATGTGATGTTGTGGTGTGTTTTCTGCCTGATGGTTCAAGCGTGTGGCTCAAGCATCTGCGTGCGGGTTCCCCCGTGAACAAAAGTTAAGCACAAAAACACAGGCGCAATTTTGGAGCGCCGAAAACCTGTGGAATTCTCCGTGAAAATTCCACAGGTACCGAGCGGCGCGGGAAGAAACGCGAGGTCAAGCGGTGTGGGTGGGAAATCCACAGGCCGCCCGCGCAGCGCGCCGGCGCGGGCGGCGGATAGCTGCGCGGGCGGCGCGGGCGGCGCAGGCGGCGGGCTAGCCCAAGATCCCCGTTCCCAGCGCGGCCTTGAGGTCGCCCATGAGGCTGCCGGAGCGCTCGACACGAAGGTGGTCGCCAAGGATCATCAGCTGCGATTCATCGCCGTGGACGAGGGTGAGGTAAACATCCGAATCACCCGGGTTGTTGGCAAGTACCTGCTTGAGTTTGCGGATGTTATCCAACGTGCATTGCTCGGTGCGCATGGTCAGTCGCAGCGGCAGGCCAGCACCGTTACCGGGGCCGAGTTCAGGGACCTTGACGTCGTTGCCAAACAGGCTGCGTCGGTCGTCGCGGATGGACACGTGGGCATTGACCAAAATGATGTTGTCTTCCACGATCTGCGGCGCAACCAACGCGTAGACCTTGTTGAACAACAGCACTTCCACCTGGGCACCGTTGTGGTCTTCCAGGGTGACGATCGCCCACGGCGACCCGTCCTTTTTGCTGAAACGACGGTCAACGCCGGCGATGATGCCGCCGATGGTCACTTCTTCTTTGTTTTTCAGTTCGTCGCTCAGCACTTTGGTCAGTGGCGTGTCGGTCTGAGCTTCGATGGCTTCTTCGTAGCCGTCGAGTGGGTGACCAGATACATACAAGCCGAGCATGTCGCGTTCGAGGGCAAGCTTGTGTTTCTTTTCCCACTCGTCGTCAGGAATGTCGATGGTGAACGCGTTCACGGCGGCCTCATCGGAGTCGCCCCCGAACCCCGCAAACAGGTCGAACTGCCCCTTGTCCGCAGCTTTCTTCGTGGTCAGGACGGAATCGACGGCGTCCTCAAACACCAGCATGAGTCCCTTGCGGGCGTGCCCCAAAGAGTCGAAGGCACCGGCCTTGATCAGTGACTCGGTGATGCGCTTGTTGCACGGCAGGAGGTCGATTTTGTCCAAGTAGTCGGAAAAGGATGCGAACGTGCCCTTCGTCCGTCGCGTCTCCATGATCGATTCCACGACTTCCGCGCCAACGTTGCGGATCGCGGCCAAGCCATAGCGGATGTCGGTGCCCACAGCCATGAAGTTCTGCTCGGATTCGTTGATGTCCGGCGGGAGCACAGGGATGCCCAGGTGGCGGCAATCGGCAAGATAGATCGCGGATTTATCTTTCTTATCGCCGACGGACGTGAGCAGCGCCGCCATGTATTCCGCCGTGTAGTTCGCCTTGAGGTAAGCGGTCCAGTAGGACACCAGCGCGTACCCGGCAGCGTGGGATTTGTTGAACGCGTAGGACGCGAACGGCTTGATCGTCTCCCACAGGGTGTCAATCGCCTCGCGCGAGTAACCGTTGTCCACCATGCCGCCGGCGAACTTCTCGTACTGTGCAGCCAGCACGGCTTCGTTCTTTTTACCCATTGCCTTGCGGAAGCTGTCGGCCTCACCGGCGGTGTAGTTGGCCAGCTTCTGCGAGATACGCATGATCTGCTCCTGGTACACGATGAGGCCGTAGGTTTCGTCGAGAATCTCGCGCAGCGGCTCTTCGAGCTCAGGGTGGATCGGAGTGATTGGCTTGCGGCCATTCTTGCGGTCGGCGTAGTCCCAGTGGGCGTTCACACCCATCGGGCCGGGACGGTAGAGCGCCAGCGACGCGACGATATCGTTAAAGCCCGTCGGTTTCATGCGTTTGAGCAGCTCTTGCATACCGCCGCCGTCGAGCTGGAACACGCCGAGCGTGTCGCCGCGCGAGAGCAGCTCATACACCGCCGGGTCATCCACGTCGAGGCCCTCCAGGTCGACGGTCTCGCCGCGGTTTTTCTGAATGTTTTCAATCGCGTCGCCGATCACCGTGAGGTTGCGCAGCCCCAGGAAGTCCATCTTCAACAGGCCAATGGCCTCACACGCCGGGTAGTCCCAGCCGGTGATGTACGCCCCGTCCGCCGGGCGCTTCCACATGGGGATGTGCTCAATCAACGGCACCGACGCCATAATCACGGCACACGCGTGGACGCCCGCTTGCCTAACGACGCCCTCCAGCCCCCGCGCGGTCTCATAAATCTTCGCAACGTCCGGGTCCGTTTCAATCATGGAACGCACCTCGGTCGCCTCCGAGTACCGCGCATGCTCCGGATCAGTAATGCCGGACAGCGGAATGTCCTTCGCCATGATCGCTGGCGGCAGCGCAGCGTTGATCCGGTCAGCCATCTGGAAGCCCGGCTGACCAAAGTTCACCTTCGCGGAGTCCTTGATCGCCTGCTTGGTCTTCACCGTGCCGAAGGTGATCACCTGCGCGATCTTGTCTTCGCCCCAGTTCTCTGCCGCGTAGGTGAGCATTTCGCCGCGACGACGGTCGTCAAAGTCGATATCGATATCCGGCGCTGACGGGCGCTCGGGGTTCAAGAATCGCTCGAACAGCAGGCCGTGCTCCATCGGGTCAATGTTCGTAATCGTCAGCGCGTACGCCACCAACGACCCCGCGGCTGAACCACGGCCCGGCCCCACCCGAATGCCCACGGAACGCGCGTGCTTAATCAGCTCCGCAACGATCAAGAAGTAGGACGGGTAGCCCTTCATATCAATGACGTCGATCTCGTAGTCCGCCCGTTCCACGTATTCGCGCGGCACGGATTCAAAGGAGCCGTCGAAACGCTCGGCGAGACCCCTGTGGACCTCTTTGCGCAGCCACGTCGTTGGCGTCTCCCCCTCTGGCACCGTCGCGATCGGCATGCGGTCGTGTGGGTGCTCCTCCCACAGCTCCCCGTAGTCCCCGACGCGCTCGGCGATCCACAAGGTGTTGTCGCACCCGTCGGGCACGGTCGAATCCCACAGGTCGCGCATCTGCTCGGCGGATTTGATGTAGTACCCGGTGCCGTCGAACTTGAAGCGGTCCGGATCCAGCAGGGTCTTTCCCGTCTGCACGCACAGCATCGCCTCGTGCGCCGGCGCCTGCGATTCCAGCACGTAGTGGCAGTCGTTGGTCACCAGCGGCGGCAGCTCCAGCATCTCGCCGATGCGCAGCAGGTCATCGCGCACGCGCCGCTCGATGTGCAGGCCGTGGTCCATCAACTCCAGGAAGTAGTTGTCCTTCCCGTAAATGTCCTGCCACATCGCGGCGGCCTCAAGCGCTGCGTCGAATTGCCCCAGCCGCAGCCTGGTTTGTACGTCCCCCGACGGGCACCCGGTCGTCGCAATAATGCCCGTCGCGTGTTCCGCGATGAGTTCCGCGTCCATGCGCGGCCACTTCCCCAGCTGCCCTTCGTACGACGCCAACGACGACAGCTTGAACAGATTCCGCAGGCCATCGGCGTTCTCCGCCAGCATCGTTTGGTGCAGGTACGCACCCGAGGCCGACACGTCGTCCGACTTTTGGTCCGGCGTCCCCCACAACACGCGTTTTTTGTTGAACCGGGAATCCGGCGCCATGTACGCCTCAATCCCGATGATGGGTTTAATCCCCGCCGCCGTCATGCGCCGATAAAACGCGTTTGAACCGAACATGTTGCCGTGGTCCGTCATGCCCACCGCGGGCATGCCCAGCCGGTTAACTTCCTCCGCCAGCAGGTCCACCTTCGCCATGCCATCGAGCATCGAAAACTCTGTGTGGTTATGCAGGTGAACAAAGGAGGATTTTTTGGCCATGCGGGCAAGTCTATCGCCCCGCCGCGGTTTCCTCCCCACCCGTGCGAATCCCGAAATTGCCCCACACCGCGTCCGCTGGGAGGGCTTCGACGGCGGCGACAACTTGGTCGTCGTTAAGCGATGTGAGCGCCGCACCAGAATCATGAACCACTACGCCGAGCAATTGCTTATCGACGGCTCCCCCACCACCAATCCGACGAAGCGCGATATCGAACACCAAGGCGCGTTGCGCCCGCTCCCGCGGCTCACCGACGGGGATCGGCGCAACACCGTCGACGACGATGGCATCCACGCGCTTGATGTGGTCGAGCACCTCCGATGCCCGGGCAGTATCCAGCGGATGACGGAAGGTGACCAACGCGAAGAATGAGGTGTCGTCGTCAAGCAATTCATGCGTTGCTTTCGCACGCTGGGTGTAGTCGTCGAAGCTTTCGCCAGCCTCCATGCCGAGCTGATCGCCCTGGATGGGAGGCGTTTTTTGGGCGCGTTCGCCGAGTACCCAGATTCCGAGCGGGATAACAAGGACGATGATGACGACGGCGAGCGCCCGCAATTGCTTCCTCATGCCCGCAGAACGTCCAACGCGTGGCGCAAATCGGCCGGGTAGGGAGAGGTTACCTCCATCCACTTCCCCGTGCCGGGGTGAACAAAGCCGAGGCTCACGGCGTGGAGCCACTGACGGTCCAGACCAACGCGGGCGCTGAGCTTTGGATTTGCGCCGTACATGGGGTCGCCCACGCACGGGTGACCAACCGAGGACATGTGGACGCGGATCTGGTGCGTGCGGCCCGTTTCAAGGTGAATGTCGAGCAAACTGGCCTCGCGGAAGGCCTCGACGACCTCGTAGTGCGTCACTGATTGGCGCCCGTCGGAAGTCACAGCGAACTTCCACCCGGAACTTGGGTGGCGACCGATCGGCGCATCAATCGTTCCGACGATCGGATCCGGCAGCCCCTGGACCACCGCGTGGTAGGTCTTATCCACCGTGCGCTCTTTGAAAGCGCGCTTGAGGACCGAATACCCCGGGATAGATTGCGCAACCACCATGACCCCCGACGTGCCAACGTCGAGCCGTTGGACAATGCCCTTGCGCTCCGGCGGCCCCGCGTCCGGCAGCGTGAAACCGGCAGCGGTCAATCCACCAACCACCGTTGGACCCTCCCACCCCAAGGTCGGGTGCGCGGCGACGCCCACGGGTTTATCCACCACGATCACGTCCTCGTCGTGGTACAGGACCTCGAGGCCCTCAACGAGCTCCGCCTTCGGCATCGGCGTCGTTTTCGGCGCTGGAAGGGTGACCTCCAGCGACTGACCCGCGGCGACGCGCTCGGACTTGTTCACCGCGGCACCGTTGACAGCCACGTCCCCGCCCGCTGCCATCTCCGCCGCCACCGTGCGTGAGACACCAAAGATCTTCGCCACCGCGGCGTCCACGCGCATGCCTTCGCACGCCTCCGGCACGGGGAGGGATCGGTAGCCCTGCGTCATGCCGCTCCCTTTCCCTTCGTCGCTGCGGCTCCGTCCGCTGCGACGGCATCGTCCGTCGCGGCGGCGTTCTCAAACAGCATCGCGGCGATGAAAACGGCCACGCCTATGTTGATCGCGACGTCGGCAAGGTTGAAGATGGCAAAGCTACCGATGGAGATGTAGTCCACCACGTGGCCGAACCAAAAGCCCGGTTCGCGGGCTAAGCGGTCGATTAGGTTACCCAGTGCCCCACCGGCGATCAACGCTAGGCCGATGCGCTCCCACCGTCCGTTCATTCGCGGAGCGAAGACCAACGCCCCCACCACGAAGGCGAGTTGGATGGTGGTGAACAGCCAGGTTGAGTTCGCCCCCATGGAAAACGCGGCCCCTGGATTGAAGACCAGTTTGAATCGCGCCCAGTCCCCGATCACGGGGTACGCTTCGCCGGGCGCAAGCCAGGACACCATGATCTGCTTGATCAGCTGGTCAACGGCAGCAACCGCCACCATAATGCCCGCGACGACGGAAAGTCGGGTGAGTCTGGTGGGGGGAGTGTTCCGCGTAGTCATCGACCCCTGATAGTAGTCGCAGCGCCCATCAACCACGACGATCACCCAGCGCACGTCGCGCTGCGGTAGGTTGAAAAACCATGGTTGCACCTTTGCACATTGGCCTCGACGGAGTCAGTTTTTCGTACCCAGATGGCCACCGCGTGCTCACCGATATTTCTTTCGCGGTTCCGTCCGGGGCCGTCACGGGTTTGATCGGGGAGAACGGTTCGGGCAAATCCACGCTGCTGTCGCTGATTGCGGGGGAACTCTCCCCCACCGCGGGCACGATCATCACCCCACCGATCACGGGGTTCATTGCGCAAGAGACGTCCCTGCCGTTTTCTTCGCCCGCACGCATGCTTATCGACGACGCCGTCGACGAACTCCGCGGCGTCGAACGCGCCATTGAGGAACTCTCGTTGAAAATGGCTGACGCGTCGCAAGGGGCAAACAGCGCATCCCTGTCTGAGGAATTTGATTTGGCGCTGGCTCGCGCTGAGCATTCCGGCGTGTGGGAGCTTGATGCCCGCGTCGCCACCGTTTTGGCAGGTTTGGGTTTGGCGGGGGTGGATTTGGACACTCCTTTGGGTGAGATGTCCGGTGGGCAGCGTCGTCGTTTTGCGCTTGCCACGCTGCTTCTGCGCCCGGTCGACGCAATGGTTTTGGACGAGCCAACCAACCACTTAGACGATGAAGCAGTGGACTTCCTGGTCAGTGAAGTCACCGAATTCAAGGGCCCCGTGCTGATTGCCTCCCACGACCGTTATTTCCTCGACACCGCCTGCGACAGTCTCGTGGATTTGGACTTGGGCCTCGGCTCGGAGGGCGGGTACGGCGAAGAAACCAAGCAGGGCGCCCGCTTCACCGGCGACTTCACCGATTACCTGGCTGCGCGTGAGGAACGCCGCCGCCGCTGGGCCACCGATTACGCGGCACAAGAACACGAACGCACCCGGCTAGAGAAGGCAGCTGGTGCGACGGAAGACGACGTCTTCCATTCGTCGGAAAGCAAAAGCGACACCCGCGCGAGCGCGAAATTCTTCGCTGACCGCGCGGCGAAAACTATTGGTGCCCGCAGGAAGGCGGCGGAAAACCGCCTGGAAACGCTGAAGCGTTATGAAATTCCCGCGCCGCCGAAGCGCCTCAGTTTTCAGGGCCTGCCGCCGCACACCGCGACGTCGTTAGGCGTGCCTGCGATCGTGGCGAAGGACCTTGAGGTGCCGGACCGCCTCGCGCCGATTAGCTTCAAGGTGCAACCGGGCCAGCAACTTCTCGTCGAGGGGCCCAACGGCTCCGGCAAATCGACGCTTCTGCGCATTATCGACGGCGAACTTACGACCTACAACGGCGACATCCTGATACCGGAAGAACTGACGATCGCCCGCTTGGAGCAAGACGACAGCTGGAACGATCTGTCGCTTACGCCCAACGACGTCTTCGAAGCCCACGCCCCCGCGGGCGCCCCCACCCTGGTGGAAATGGGCCTCATGACCGACGAACAGGCCGCGAAACGCTTAGACGACCTTTCCTTGGGGCAGCGCCGACGCGTGTCACTGGGCATCATTTTGGCCAGCCCACCGGACCTTTTGCTTCTCGACGAGCCGACTAACCATCTGTCCCTCGCTCTCGCCGAGGAACTGGAAAACGCCCTCGACGATTTCGCGGGCACCGTCGTGATCACCAGCCACGACCGCTGGGTGCGCCACCGCTGGCGCGAACGTATCGCCAAAAAAGATCGCCGCGCCACGATCCTCACCCTGTCCACGCTGTGGACGGAAGAAGTGTGGCGCGACGATGAATAGAGGCTGACTAGCGCTCAGCCGCTTGCTCGGCTCACCGCGGCGCGCTTGCTGCGGCGCTCTTGCTGCCAGCCGGCTGCCGCGGGCCTTTACAGCTCCGGAGCACCGCCTTGGGCTGGAGCCTGTGGCGTGTCCGCGTTGTCGCCCTGCGGCGCAGGGTTCGCCGGTGCCGGTGCCGGCGCGGCGGAAGTGTCCGCGCACATGCCCGGGACTTCTTCCGGCGGAAGCGTGTTCTTAATCAGTGTGCATGCCCACATCTGGGACAGCTTCCACTGGCCTTCTTCGTAGACGAAGGTCACGTTGTCTGCCTTCGACGGGCCTTGGTCCGGCTGGGTCAGGTTGACTGTGGCCAGAACTTCATTCGGGGTGTATCCCGGCAGGATCGGCGGTACAACCTGGAAGTTCGCGCCGGTTTCCTCTTTAATCTGCGTCATGCGCGCGAAGATGTCTGCAGCGTTTTCGCCGCCCTGGACGCTCTTGACGCGCTGGTCCATCGGCAGGTTCGGGTCAGCTGCGCGCACAAGAACGGCATTGAGTTCTTCCGCGGTCGGCGGCGGCGCAACGGGGGCTGCCGCAGACGACGCCGGCGCGTTTCCACCTTCACCCTTGCCCTCATCTTTTTCCTCATCCTGGGAGCAGGCCGCCAGCGCCAGGGCAGCGCTGCACGCCACTGCTGCAGCCATGGCTTTTTTCGCGGTTGAACGTGCCGGCACGAGTGTGGACGTGGTCGGTGTGGACTTGGTCAAGGTAACCTTCACGGCTTCTTTTCGTCTCCTAGTTGTGGTTGTTGGTGATGGGTTCAGTCTTTTGCCTCAGTAAGAGTCTGTGATGTCCCGCAATCAACTTCTTTCCCACGTTACCGTTGGGTTAACACCAAACCCAACTCATTTTGCTGTGGCAACGTTAGGAATATGTCTTCGCTAGCCTGCTACGAAACTGACCCCGTGAAAGCGCACCCGTTAAGTGCATCGTCTGTTGTCGCCGTGGTGGCAACGGGTGGCACCATTGCCTGCACGAAGGATGCCGACGGCGCCCTCACCCCCACGCTGTCCTGCGCCGAGCTGGTCGCGTCGTGCGGCACCAGCGTCCCCACGCGCTGCCTTGATATTCGCAGCCTCGATTCCTCGTCGATGACGCTCGCCGACGTGGATCTGGTGATAGCAACCATCCATGAGCAGTTCCGCGACCCCGACGTGTGTGGAGTCGTGGTCACCCACGGCACTGACTCCATGGTGGATACTTCTTTCGCTGCCGAACTCATGCTCACCCATGACCGTCCCGTGACTTTCACCGGCGCCCAACGCCCCGCCGACCACGACGCACCAGACGGCCCCGCGAATCTGAAGCTGGCTATCGAATACGCAGCTGGTGCTACCGCAGCGTCCGATCAACCCACCTGCCCGGCCGACCCGGTCTCTACCGGGCGACGAGGCGCCACCGTCGTATTTGGTGGGAGGATCCACCCTGCCCGCGGCCTCGTGAAGCATCACACCCATGAACTATCTGCGTTTTCCTCCACCTACTCGGTGCCGTCTGCTTCGCCGTTCTCTCCGCATCCCGCCGGGCCGCCCCCGTCGCGACCGCATTCCGCCGTAGCCCCGGTACGACTTGCCGGTATGCGCATCCCCGTCGTCGCTGCGTGGGCGGGTGCTGGTGACGGTGTGATGGACGCCGTGATCGCGGCCGAACCAGATGGCATCGTGGTGGAAGGCCTCGGTTCCGGCAATGTGTCTGATGACATGGGCCACGCAATCGCCCGCGCACTCGATCACGGAATTCCCGTCGTGGTAACCACCGCTGTGCCCTTCGGCCCGGTCGAGTTCGCCTACGGCGGCGCCGGCGGCGGCACGACCCTGGGTGACCTCGGTGCGATTCCGTCGGGCTGGCTGCGCGCTGGCCAAGCACGCATCGCGCTGGCGACGGCACTCGCGGCAGGCGTTGATCCCCGCACTCTGATTGGAGTCTGACCCAGCCTCTCGTGCCTGATGCCGCAAAACTGGGTTCACTCTGCCGACCCAACCGGCACTCGTTGGCCGTTTCGCTGAGTGGCAGCACCACTCAAGAAATTTGCTCGGCCGCGACCTGCGGTTTTCTCCGTCAACTATCGCTGAGTGGCAGCACCACTCAAGGCGACGTAGCAAAAGGCGCGGAAATCGGCCGCGTCCGCGACGCGCGGGCAGCACGCGGCGGGCCGCGGTGGCAGGCGGCGGCGCGCGAAGGGCCGCGGTGGGCTGCAGCGGCGGGCGGCGAGCGGGCGGCGTGCGGGCGCAACCGCGCGCGGGGTTAGAGCCAGTCCTCCCACGCCAAAGAGTCGAGCGGATCGCCCGGGGAGAGATCCGGATCGTCGGCGGGAAACGTTCTTGTGCGACCAGGTCCGGTCGCGCGGGTTTCAAACCGCACCGTCACTTTCCCGTGGCCAGCGCCTTGGATCCAGCCGTGTCCAAACTCGGGGTGTGTCACGTCCTGGGTGGCTCGCCAGATTCGGCCAGAGGCACTGGTCGTGGAGGGGCCGGGGGCGGGGGCAGTGACTGGGTTGGCGGCGGAGTCGAGGGCGGTGGCGGGATCGGTGAGGTCGAGGGTGGAGGCGGTGGCGGCGGGGTCGGCGGTGGTGTCGATCACGCCGGTTTCGGCGTCGGGGTCGGAAAGCTCGTAGGGCGCGATCTCCTGATCGAGTTCGGGGAAAAGGGTGTCTTGCAGGTGCTCTTCTAGTCCGGAGTAGCCCACGCCGACGAGTCGGATGGGGCCTACTTCGTCCGGGTAGCGGGCAACTTTAAACGCGGCGGCGGTGAGGGTCGCAAGGTCGTCGGTTGCATAGGCCAGGGTGGTGGATCGAGTCTCACTGTGGAAGTCGGCCATTTTCAGTTTGACGATGACGGTGCGGGCTCCTCGGCCGTCGTTAAGCAAGCGTGCGTGGGCCTCCGCGGCAGTGGTTGTGATGGCGTCGCGGACCTGGTCAACGGTGGTTAGGTCGTGTGGGTAGGTGTGTTCGGCGGAGATCTGCTTCGACTCGGCGCGGGGTTCGACGGGCCGATCGTCCTCCCCGCGGGCGAGGTGCCACAGGTGGCGGCCAACGACTCCCCCGAGGGTGATGTCCACCTCGCGTTGTGTGAGCCGCGCGAAATCGCCGATCGTTTCCACCCCGGCGGAGGTGAGCTTCGCGGCCGTGACGGGCCCCACGCCCCACAGCTCACCCACGGGCAGCGGATGAAGGATTTCCACCTGCTGGTCTTTGGGAATCACGAAGACCCCGTCCGGCTTCGCCAGGCCCGAGCCGATCTTCGCGTATTGCTTTCCGGAGCCAATGCCTATCGACGACGGCAGCCCCGTCTCCTGCTTAATCGCCGCGCGAAGGGCGTTCGCCCACGCAACGACGTCGTCCGCGGTGGCGCTGGCCAGTTCCGGCGGTTCCATGAAGGCTTCGTCGATAGACAGCTGCTCAATGTGCGCCGGGTCGACGTGGCGCGCAATGATCTCAAAGACTCGGCGCGACGCGGCGACGTACACGGGGCGACGCGGAGTGACCAGAACCGCCTTCGGGCCGATGAGACGGGCGGCGCGGTAGGTGGGCATCGCCGAGCGCGCGCCGTACTTGCGTGCCTCGTAGCTGGCACCCGCGACGACGCCGCGGCCCGCAACCCCCGCGACTAGAACCGGGCGTCCGGCAAGTGTTGGGCGGGTGAGCTGCTCACAGGAGGCGTAGAACGCGTCCATGTCGATGTGGAGCACCCAACGGGTCATGCTGGGAGGTCGGGGTTCTACTGCTTCGAAACGGTGGCGGTCACTCCGGAGATGACCTCATGCGCGCCGGCATCACTGCCGGAGACGACCTCAAAGGACGTCGCCAGCGTTTCGGCCGCGATGTGGTCGGCGTGGCGGTTGGCCCAGTCGACCTTGTCCGCGGGCACGACAAGCGTGACAGCGATGCGGTCGGAGACCTCCAAACCTTCGCGCTTGCGGGCATCCTGCAGGCCGCGAATGACGTCGTTGGCCCAGCCCTCGGCTTCGAGCTCCTCTGTGACCTCGGTGTTCAGCACGACCAGGCCGTCGAGGCCCTCGATGCGAGCGGTGGAATCCGGGTTCACGGCCACGAGGCGCTCGGTGTACATCTCCGGGGTAAGAACGATGTCGCCGTCGACGATGACGTTGCCCGGGTTGTTCTCATCGTGGACGTAGTTGCCCGCCTTGACGTTTTTGATCGCGCGCTGGACGTCCTTGCCCAGGCTTGGGCCAGCGACCTTGGGATTCACGGCGACTTCGAATGAGCCAGCGGAGGCGACGTCGCTCGTGAGCTCGACGTCCTTCACGTTGACCTCATCGCGAATCACGGCCGCGAAATCTTCCAAGTTCGACGCCTCTGGCCACGCTACCGTCAGCTTCGGTAGCGGCAGGCGGTTGCGCAGCTTGTTCGCCTTGCGTATCGACGATGCCGCCGAGCACACAGCCCGAGTCGCATCCATGGCGGCGACAAGGGCCTCATCGGCCGGGAATTCGTCGGCACGCGGGTAGTCGGTCAGGTGCACGGAGCGCCCACCGGTGAGCCCGCGCCAGATCACCTCGGAGACGTACGGCAGAAGTGGCGCAGCGGTACGGGTGAGTACTTCAAGCACCGTGTACAGGGTGTTGAACGCCTCAGGGTGCTTTTCCTGGCCAGCCCAGAAGCGGTCGCGCGAGCGGCGGACGTACCAGTTGGTCAGGGTGTCGGCGAACAGGCGAATCTCTGTACACGCCCCAGAAATATCGGTGGCTTCCAACGCGGCGGATGTGCGCTCCACCGTGTCGTGCAGCTTGGCCAGGATGTAGCGGTCCACAACGTTGGTGGATTCCGTTGACCACTGTGCCTCCGTGGATGAGTACAGCTGCAGGAACGAGTACGCGTTCCAGATCGGCAGGATCGCCTGGCGGACGCCTTCGCGGATGCCTTGTTCGGTGACGATGAGGTTGCCGCCGCGCAGAATCGGGCTGGACATGAGGAACCAGCGCATCGCGTCAGAGCCGTCCCGGTCGAAGACCTCATTGACGTTCGGGTAGTTGCCCTTGGACTTGGACATCTTCTGCCCGTCAGAACCCAGCACGATTCCGTGGGCAACGACCTGTTTGAAGGCGATGCGGTCGAACAGCGCCACCGACAGGACGTGCATGACGTAGAACCACCCGCGGGTCTGACCGGAGTATTCCACGATGAAGTCGGCGGGCTGGCGGGTGTCGTGCTCTTCTTTGTTCTCAAACGGGTAGTGGTACTGGGCAAACGGCATGGAGCCGGACTCAAACCAGCAGTCAAGAACATCCGGCACGCGGCGCATCGTGGACTTGCCGGTCGGGTCGTCCGGGTTCGGGCGGGTCAGCTCGTCGATGTACGGGCGGTGGAGCGATTCAGGGCGGACGCCAAAGTCCGCTTCCAGCTCATCGAGGGAGCCGTACACATCCACGCGCGGGTAAGCCGGGTCGTCGGAAATCCACGCCGGTACCGGGGAGCCCCAGTAACGGGTACGAGAGATGTTCCAGTCGCGGGCGCCTTCCAGCCATTTGCCAAACTGGCCGTCGCGCATGTGATCCGGGATCCACTCAATCTCGTTGTGGTTCAGCTCCACCATGCGGTCACGGATCTCCGTGACTTTCACAAACCAGGCAGGCAGAGCCATATAGATCAGTGGCTCGCCGGAACGCCAAGAGTGCGGGTAGGAGTGAACAATCACCTGATCCCGCAGGACGCGGTTTTTCGCACGAAGGTCGCGGATGATGTCACGGTTCGCGTCAAAAACCAGCTTTCCTGCGTAGTCCGGAACCAAGGTGGTGAACTTGCCGTCCGCATCCACCGGGATCACCAGGTCGATGCCGTACTTGGCACACGTATCCATATCGTCTTCACCGAAAGCGGGTGCCTGATGGACGATGCCGGTGCCGTCTTCGGTGGAGACGTAGTCCGCCACCAACACCATGAATGCGTTGTCATGATCGGCGAAGTAATCAAAGACTGGGGTGTATTCCAGACCCTCGAGCTCGCTGCCGTTGAAGGTTGCCAGCACCTCCGGCTCGTCGCCAAGCTCTTTGGCGTAGGACCCAATTAGGGCGGTAGCAATGAGGAATGACCGGCCCTCGAATTCATTCTCCGCACCCTCGGACGCGCGGACGCGGACCAGCGAGTACTCAATGTCCGGGCCGACAGCCAGTGCCAAGTTGGATGGAAGAGTCCAAGGCGTCGTCGTCCAAGCAAGCGCTGCGGCGTCATGAAGTTCGGGGTGGGCCTGCCACGTGGCTACCGCGGGTGTGCCCTCGCGCGCGCCGGTGAGCGGCAAAGTGACGGTCACCGTGGGGTCTTGGCGGTCCTTGTAGGAGTCATCCAACCTGGTCTCCTGGTTGGACAGCGGAGTGTGCTCGGCCCAGGAGTACGGCAAGACGCGGAAACCCTGGTAGATCAGGCCCTTGTCATAGAGCTCCTTAAACGCCCACATGACGGATTCCATGTACTCAATGTCCATGGTCTTGTAGCCGTTTTCAAAGTCCACCCAGCGTGCCTGGCGGGTGACGTAGTTCTCCCACTCGCCGGCGTACTGCAAGACGGACTTGCCGCAGTACTCGTTGAACGTGGCAAGACCCATGTCCTCAATCTGAGCCTTATCCGTAATGCCCAGCTGCTTTTCCGCTTCCAGCTCGGCGGGCAGACCGTGGCAATCCCAGCCGAAAACGCGCGGGACGTGGTAGCCGGACATCGTGCGGAAACGCGGCACGATGTCTTTGACGTAACCGGTCAAAAGGTGACCATAGTGAGGCAGACCGTTGGCAAAAGGCGGACCGTCATTAAAGACGTACTCATCGCAGCCCTCGCGGTTTTCTAAAGATGCCTGGAACGTGCCGTCGGCGTTCCAGTAATCCAGGACAATTTTTTCCATGTCCGGGAACTTCGAAGATCCCCCAGTCATGTCGACCTTGGGGTAGATCGCTCCTACTGCCGCGCCGGAAGAATCGGCAGTAGACCCAGAATTGTTAACGGAGTGTGCAGCCTCAGTCATGCTAGAGACTTTACTGCCTTCCGTTTTCTTGGTGACGTGCGGGTGAGGCCGTGTTGCGGGTGCCCTACTGCGCGGGCTTGATCTCGCTCTCCGTGACCCACTTGTGGTTCTTCATGGTCATGCCATCTGCCTGAACGTCGACTTGGTACACGGTCTCCTCCGTGGAAGAAACGACCGTGGCCTTAGCGCCCTGCATGCCCTTCATGTGATCAGCGAGCACCGTCACCACTGTGCCGTCCGGAATGCGCTGGGATCCAGCGTCCTCGATCTCTTCCTGGACAACCCACTTGTGATTCTTTACCGGCTCTCCACCACCGACCGGCGTGTAATCGATCGCGTAGGTGTACGTCTTGTACGCACCCACGATGGTTGCTGGGGATCCCTTCATCCCCGGCATGTGGTCAGCGTCCAGCTGCACCTTCATCCCGGCGGGGTAAGCCGGGTTTTCTGCCATCACCATTCCCTCCGGCGCCGGACCGCCGTCTTCGGGGTGATCGTGACCGGAATGTTCTTGGCCCGCTTGACTGGTCATCGTCGCGTGGTCGTGCTCCATGGCTTCAGCGGGCTGAGACTGCATCGTGTGAGCCTCCGTCGTGGGCGCCTGAGTAGATTCCTTCTCATTCGCCGGTGAGCAAGCAGACAGCGCGAGCGCCCCAGCGAAAACAGCAGCAGCAACGGACAGGACCTTCGGATTCACAGTAAGGCTATTCATAAGGGAATATTGTACCGAAGCTATGTGTTCTACCCGCTGAGATAGTAGTCACCCGGTACGAAAAGAATTGCAGTGGAGGAATACGTGACAACGCAGCAGCTGGATAGTATCCCTAAGGCTCACCTGGACCTGGGCGTGACCGGTATGACGTGTACCTCGTGTGCATCGCGTGTCCAGCGCAAGTTGAACAAACTCGACGGGGTGGACGCGTCCGTGAATTTCTCTACGGAAACGGCCTCCGTGGACTACAACCCGGAAACGACGGATCGGGACGCGCTAGTCCAAGTCGTGCGCGACGCCGGCTACGACGCGTTTGCCATGAACGCAAACGATGATGCGGTCGCACAGGACACCGATGATGCCGGCGACCAGGCGGCGGGCTTTTCGGCCGTCGATAAGGCGCGCGAAGAAGAGCAAGCGAAGCTGAAGCGCACGGTGATCTGGTCGGCGATCCTTACCGTGCCCATCGTGGCGTTGTCCATGATTCCTGCGCTGCAGTTCACGTACTGGCAGTGGGCCGTGTTCACGCTCACCACGCTGGTGTACGTGGTTGCGGGCGCCCCATTCCACCGCGCGACGTTGACAAACCTGCGGCACGGCGGGGTCACGATGGACACGCTGATTTCCCTGGGCACCACCGCCGCGTACGTGTGGTCCGTGTGGGCCCTGTTTATCGGCAACGCCGGTGAGCCAGGAATGACGATGGAGATGCACCCCTTCGACTGGGGTGGTCACGCGGGCGACCACGGGATGGACGAAATTTATCTTGAGACCGTCGCCGTGGTGATCACGTTCCTGCTGCTTGGCAGGTGGTTTGAAACCAAAGCGAAAGGCCGCTCTTCCCAGGCGCTGCGGGATCTGGCGTCGATGGGGGCCAAAGAGGCCGCGGTGATCCGCGACGGCCAAGAGGTGCGCATTCCGGCATCCCGGATCGCAGTGGGTGACCGTTTCGTGGTTCGGCCTGGCGAGAAGATCGCTACCGACGGCACGGTGATCTCCGGCGCATCGTCGGTGGACAATTCCATGATCACCGGGGAGTCAGTCCCAGTGGAGGTCACTGAGGGCGACCACGTTACCGGCGCCACGGTCAATCAAACCGGCCGCCTGATTGTCGAAGCGACGCGGGTCGGCGCGGACACCACCCTTTCACGGATGAGTGAACTCGTCCGCCAAGCCCAGGCAGGCCAAGCGCCGGTTGAGCGGCTGGTTGACAGAATCTCGCGCGTCTTTGTGCCGGCGGTGATTGTGATTTCGCTGATCACTTTGGGCGCGCATTTAGCGCTGGGCCACGAAACCACCACGGCGTTCTCGGCCGCCGTTGCGGTCCTCATCATCGCCTGCCCCTGCGCGCTGGGACTCGCCACCCCGACGGCGATCCTCGTGGGTACCGGCCGCGGCGCGCAGATGGGCCTGCTGATCAAAGGCCCAGAAATCCTTGAATCCACGCGCAAGGTGGACACCATCGTGCTGGACAAAACGGGCACCGTCACCTCCGGCACCATGGCGGTTGACGCGATCGAACCCGCCGCCGGTTTCTCCGCCGACGACGTCCTGCGCCTCGCCGCGTCCGTGGAAGTAGACTCCGAACACCCCATCGCCCGCGCGATCGTCACCGAGGCATCCACCAAGGGCCTTTCGCTTATCGACGGCCAGGCATTCACCTCTACCCCCGGCCACGGCGTACAGGCCACGGTCGATGGCAAAGAGATCATTGTTGGCCGGAATGCCCACGAATCGTTGGCCGATACCATCGCCGGCTTTGAACGTGACGGGGCCACCGCTGTAGCGGTCAGCATCGATGGCGAACCCGCCGGTGTGATTTCAGTCCGGGACACGATCAAACCCACGTCTGGGCAGGCGATCGAAGAATTCAGAAGCCTTGGCCTCACCCCCTACTTGCTCACCGGTGATAATGCCGGGGCTGCTACGTGGGCAGCACGCCAGGTCGGAATCGATGAAAACAACGTCATGGCGTCTGTGATGCCGGAAGACAAGGTCACGGTCGTCGAGAAGCTGCAAGCAGAAGGCAAAACCGTCGCGATGGTTGGTGACGGCGTGAACGATGCCGCTGCGCTGGCCACCGCGGACCTAGGGCTCGCAATGGGATCCGGAACCGATGTCGCCATTGAAGCGTCCGATATCACGCTCATGGGCGGTGATCTTCAGTCTGCTGCGAGTGCAATCAGGCTGTCGCGTTCAACCCTGCGGATCATCAAAGGCAACCTGTTTTGGGCGTTTGCTTACAACGTCTTGTTGATCCCCGTGGCTGCTAGCGGGCTGCTCAACCCAATGTTCGCGGGTATCGCGATGGCATTTTCCTCAGTGTTCGTGGTGACGAACTCTTTGCGGTTGAACCGGTTCAAATAACCAGCGGTTGGCCCGATTCCCCCAGTCGCCGAGATTGCCCCGATCGCTGATCGGTTTGTGAAAACGTTTGCATTTGGCGGTTTCCAAACCCGCGTTTTCCCAGGTCGATTTTGGTTGCGGCGGAAAATCATGAAACGTTTTCACACGCCCTAGGAAGCGGCCCTAGGAGGCAGCCTTGGGAACCTGCCCTGGGAAGCCGCCCTGGGAGACAGCCCTGGGAGGCTGCCCTTTCCTGGGGATAAAAAATAGCCCGCGGCGCGCGCCACGGGCTATTTGTTTTCTTCGGCTTTAGTTCTCGTTGCCGTTCGGCGCGGAGGTGCCACGGGTCTCAAGCTCTTCGAGCTGGGACTGCAGCAAGTTCTTCAGGCGGGTGCGGTACTCGCGCTCGAAGGTGCGCAACTCTGCGATGCGTGCCTCGAGTGCGGTCTGCTGCTGCTTCACCGTGTTCATGATCTCGGTGTGCTTGCGCTCAGCGTCCGCGCGCAGCTGTGCAGCCTTCTCTTCGGCGCTGCGGATCTGTGCCTCAGCACGGGAGTTTGCATCAGCGGTGGTCTCATCGGCCTTCTTCTGAGCCTCAGAAACAACGCGGTTTGCGTGCTCCTCAGCCTCACGGCGGGTGCGCTGTGCGTGCTGCTCAGCATCATTGACCTGGCGCGCAGCCTCGGTGCGTGCGTTGTCGACCAATGCCTTGGACTCTGCCTCAGCCTCGGACGTGAGGCGGTCTGCGGTTTCCTGAGCCAGACCCAGGACCTTCGCTGCCTGGACGTGAGCCTCACCGGTGGAGGTCGGTGCCTGCGGCTGTGCCGGAGCTGGCTGAGCCGGAGCAGCTGCAACCAGGCCAACCTTCTGGCTGCCCTGCTGGTTGTTGTCTGCCTGCGTCTTAGCCCTCTGAGCTTCCTCGCGGACGCGTGCAACCTCTTCGTGGGCAGCGCGAGCGTCAGCCTCTGCACGGTTCTTGGCTTCCTGGCACTCGCGCAGCTTAGCTTCGTACTCGGAGCGAACGCGGTCTTCGATCTCGCGGCGAATCGCGGCCTCGTCAACCTTGGATTCTGCGGCGGGGGCAGCCGGGGCGGCGGCGCCACCGGAGCGGCCTAGTTCCTCAACGCGAGCGCGGAGATCATCGTTCTCATCCTGCAGCTGCGCCAGGGTGTCCTCAACCAGGTCGAGGAACTGATCAACCTCGTCCTCGTTGTAGCCACGCTTGCCAATCGGCGGCTTGCTAAAAGCAACATTGTGAACGTCTGCTGGTGTCAGCGGCATGTGCGTTCCCTTCGAATAGATCTTTACGTAGATTGTGCACGTTAGAAAACAGACTAACCTACTGTATTTATACCCTCAATCTTTACCGGAGGGTGAGTTTTCATGAAATAAGCGTCAATTGAATGATGATGCTCAACACAGTGAGCCCAAAGAATAAGACCAGCACGCTGACATCCAACGCCACGGCACCTAGTTGCAGGGGTGGAATCACTCGTCGTAAAGCTTTGATCGGCGGGTCTGTGAGCACAAAGAAAAACTCCCCTACCACCGCAAACCAGGCCGGCGGGTTGAAGTGTTTAGAAAAGGATTGAATCATCTCAATGATCAGCCTGACAATCACGATGAGGGTGTAGAGGCCGACTAGAGAATAAAGAATCGCTCCGAGCATGCTCACGGGGATATACCCTACAGAGTTGCTCGAAGCGAGTGAAGATTTGCCGTCAGGCGGAGTGTTTCACACCATGCGCACGCTTATCGACGGCCGGGGTAGATGCCGTCACCGCTTTATCAGCCGGTTTACGCGATTAACCGCGATTAACGCAGTGCAGCGACGCGCTCGAGTTCCGGCACGCTGGTGCGCGCGTTTTCCGGAACGATCGCGAACACAAGGTGGTTCTCGCCGGAGCGGGTCAGCTTGTGCATCTTGCCGCGCGCTGCGAAACACAGGCCAGCAGCGAAATCGATCAGGCGCATTGCCGTCGGCTTGTCCACACCGGAGAGGTCCATCACCACTGCGTCACCATCGCGGAACGGCTCGCCAATGTCCTTGGCGTCGTTGTAGTTGCGCGGGCGAACGCTGATGATCGAGGCTTCACGCTCTTCGCGGTAGCTGCGCGACTCACGCTCCGCGTAGTCATCGTAGGAACGAGCAGGGGCTGCACCGGCGTAGCGTTCGTTGCTGCGGGAGTAGGAATCAGAGCGGCGGTCGTCGAAAGCCGGGTCGTCGTAGTAAGCATCATCGTCGGGGCTGTAGGCGCCGAGGCCAAAGAACTCCATCATGCTGTTTTTGAACGACATGTTTTTCTCCGATCGTGCTGGTGGTTGCTAGTAAAAGCGACGCAAATGGTGGGAAGTTGATGTTGAAAATTAGCGTACGGGGCGGGCACCAAGCAGCGCTGTTCCGACACGCACGATGTCCGACCCACATTCAATTGCGAGAGGAAAATCTTGGGACATTCCAGCAGACAGACGCAACTTTGACCCCATGGTCCCCGGCTCTTTCACCGTGTCCGACTCAGTGTCTGCGGAGCAGTATTTTTCGCTCAGTACATCCGTGATCTCCCGGCTGACAGAAAACACTTCTTCAGCGTCTGCACCGAGTGGCGGAACGACCATGATCCCGGCGAGTTGAAGGTGCTCGGCCGAGGCGATCGCGTCCGCTAGTTCGTCGATGCCGGCTCGCTCGACGCCGCCGCGCTGAGGGTCGCCGTCAAAGGAAAACTGTATAAAACACGGCAACACGGTGCCGGTCCGGTCACCGCGCTCGAGTGCCAGCGCCATGCCGCGGTCCAACCCGCTGGCGAGCTTCACCGAATCAACAGAATGCACCTCCGCTGCCCAGCGGGCGACCGAGTTCGCCTTCTTGGACTGGATCTGGCCAAGCATTGCTATGCCCGCAGGGTGCGCAGGCGCTTCCGCTCCCCTAAGCGTCTCGGCCTTGTCACGGGCTTCCTGTTCGCGGTTTTCCCCGACGAGCGTGACGCCCAGTTCACCGAGGATCGCAATGTCTTCGACCGCGTGGAACTTGGTCACGGGAAGAAGTTCTACACTGCCCGGCGCGCGGCCGGCGCTGGCTTCGGCCTCATGAAGCTTTTTACGCACGGCGTCAAGGTTGCGGGCGATTTCTTCGCGTCGGGCAGGATCAATGTCGAGTGCCACTGTGAGTAGTGCCTCCGTAGTTCTAGTTTCCGGTGAGCCACACAACGCCAGCTTGGCGTCCGGTGGGCCCTTCGCGACGGTAGGAGAAGAAGTTCTCATCCGTAATGGTGTCGCGCGGGTCAGCGTCGATGGTTGTCACGCCCAGGCTCAGCAGTTGCCGCACGAGTCCGGCGCGCACGTCAATGCCGGCGGTCCCGCGGGTAGTTGTTGTGCGTGAGCCCGGCAGGTGCGCCTCAACATCCGCGGCCATGTCCGCGGGCACTTCGTAGGACGCACCAGCGGCCGCGGGGCCAAGCAGCACCTGAATGTGCGCGGGTGTGGCGCCAAGCCCGACCATCGTTTCCACGGTCTTTTGAACGATCCCGTTGCGGGCACCAAGCCGACCGGCATGCGCCGCGGCGATAACGCCTGCCGTGTGGTCCGCAAGCAGCACCGGCACGCAGTCAGCAACCAGTACGCACAGCGGAAGCTCCACCTGCGTTGTCACTATCGCGTCCGTGGCGGGAACCGGTTCATCCCTCGGCCCGTCGACAACGGTCACGGTGTTGGTGTGCAATTGCTCCATCCACACAAAGCGCGCCGCATCAATACCGATGATGTCGGCCAGCCGTTGGCGATTGCGTGCAACGGCATCCGGGGCATCCCCGACGTGAAGCCCCAGGTTGAAGGAATCGTATGGGGACGCAGACACCCCGCCTGCACGGCTGGTGAACACCATGCGGACGGGGCGATCAGATGTGTTGGTCATTAGCGCAGGAAGTCCGGAACGTCGAGGTCATCGGCGCGAGCGCCGCGGTCGTCGCGGCGGTCATCCCTGCGGTCATCACCACGGGAGGTGAACAGGCCGCTGTCACCGTCAAGGCGGTGGCGGGCTGCGTAGGAGTCATGGTCCTCAACACCGCGTTCATTAACACCGCGTTCATTACGCTCATCACGTTCAACACGCTCAACACGCTCAACACGGCGCACCGGCGTTTCCACAACGGAGGACGAGGATACGGATGCAGACGATGAGGACTGCTCATTGCGGTTATCAAACAGCGCGGCACGCTCCGGCGCTGGCGTCGGGGTCTCGCTGGCCTGGCCATCGACGGTCACGCCGGCGGTTTCCTGCGGAGCAGCGCTGTCGGGGCGGACGTTTGCCTTCTCGTCGAAACCCGTGGCGATGATGGTCACGCGGACCTCATCGCCCAAGTTATCGTCGATGATCGTTCCGAAGATGATGTTCGCGTCGTCGTCAGCCTTCTCCTCAACGATGGAGGCGGCATTGTTGACCTCCATGAGGCCAAGGTCAGACCCACCGGCGATGGAGATCAGAACGCCGCGGGCACCTTCCATGGTGGTCTCAAGCAGCGGGGAGTTGATCGCCTGTTCGGTGGCAACCATGACGCGGTTGTCGCCGCGGGCGGAACCCACGCCCATGAGCGCGGAACCAGCGTCCGCCATCACGGAGCGCACGTCCGCGAAGTCAACGTTGATCATGCCCGGGATGGTGATCAGGTTGGTAATACCCTGAACACCGTTGTAGAGAACCTCATCGGCTGCGCGGAACGCTTCCATCATGGACAGTTCCTGGTCGCCGAGCTGCAGCAGACGGTCGTTCGGGATAACGATGACGGTGTCGCAGACTTCTTTCAGGGCCTCGATGCCCTCCAACGCCTGGCGGGTGCGGCGCTTGCCTTCGAAGGAGAACGGGCGGGTCACAACACCGATGGTCAAGGCACCCATCTTCTTTGCAACACCAGCGACAACCGGTGCAGCACCGGTACCTGTGCCGCCGCCTTCACCCGCGGTCACGAAGACCATGTCGGAGCCCTTGAGCGACTCCTCAATCTCCTGCTTGTGGTCCTCGGCAGAAGTGCGGCCAACCTCAGGGTTCGCGCCGGCACCGAGTCCACGAGTCGCCTCGCGGCCGATGTCGAGCTTGGTGTCAGCGTCCGTGAACAGCAACGCCTGGGAGTCGGTGTTTATAGCAACGAATTCAACACCTTTCAGCCCCTCTTCAATCATGCGGTTGACTGCGTTGACGCCGCCGCCGCCGACACCGACGACGCGAATCATGGCGAGGTAGTTGCTAGGTGAGGTCATGTGAGGGTGCTCGCCTTTCCAAGTAACGGGGGTGCTTCATAAAGCTTCTTAAAGTGACGTAACCCATCATGGCTAAAAGCAGTTCCATTTTAGAGTTTTCGCTCGGCGTGTCGGCACCCTCAACCTTTACTTTAGGGTTGCCGACCTGCGCTTTTACCCCAGCAGAGCACTCCTGGCACGGCAGTCACATCCGCATCAGCTGAGCCTCACTTCTAGCGGCTGGTAACAAGCCGCGGGTTGGAGATGTTGAACTCCCGGCCTTCACGCTGCACGACGGTGTCGAAGGCAAGCGCTTTGTTCTTGTTGTCTTCCGCGGCGCCCCACACGACGAGGCGCTCGTCTTTCAAATGGAGGGCGAATTCATTCGGCCCGCGGGCTTCAATAGAGGAAATGAGGCCGCGCGCGTTGTCGCTTAGCGACGACACAACGTTTACGGCGTCCTTGGCGACCTCGGGATTGCGTGCGGCATCGCCGGTGATTTCAATGGTTCCTTCAGGCGGGGTATCCACCGCAAAGGGATAGCCCTCCACCCCGTAGAGTTCAGTTGCGCCGTCCCGGTTCCGGAACGCCACGACGCTGTACTCTTCGACATCCACCACAAGCGAAGAAGGCCAATCACGCGACACCGTGACGGATTTCACCCACGGCACCGCGGCGACGCGCTCCCCTGCTTCCAACACATTGATTTGGGCTAAAGGCGTGCCGTGCTCAACATTCACGGCGTCCACGATCTGGTCTTTTGATACGCGACTGTTGCCTTCCACTTCGACGCTGTTTAAGGAACACAGCGGAGTGAAATACACCACCGCCCAGACGATCGCTGCCAGAAGCGCCACGGCCACGGCAGCGCCTAAGGCTTTGCCCCAGGGGAAAGATTTTTTGACTGAGACCTTCGTCGACACGCGTTATGCTCCCGCCAATGCGTCGAGGATTGGCCCCGATAACAGCGTGACATCGCCAGCGCCCATGGTGATCACCAGATCGCCGGGCTGCGCGATGCGGGCAACATCGCCCGCAACCGCAGAAAAATCAGGCTGGTAGACCACGGGGTCCGGCGAACCCGCTACGGCTGCCACGCGATCAATGCCGTCGGTAATAATGCGGGAGTCCACGCCCTCCACCGGCTGCTCGCGGGCGCCAAAGATCTCTAAGACCACCACCGCGTCTGCAAGCGATAGTGCCTGGGCGAATTCCGTGGCAAAGGTTTGGGTGCGTGAGTACAGGTGCGGCTGGAAACACACGACAACGCGGCCGCGCTGCTTTGCGGCGGTGAGAACGGCAGCGACCTCCGTCGGGTGGTGGGCGTAATCGTCGTAGACGTGCACGCCCTCATACGGGCCGGAACCAATGATTCCCTTGAGCTCAAAACGGCGACGGACGCCGGTGAACTCGCTCAAACCATCCGCGAGTGCTTGGGCGTCTTGCCCCGCAAGCACGCCAGCCAGAAGGGCCGCCGCGGAGTTAAGAACCATGTGGCGGCCAGGGACCGACAACGTGTAGAGCACGTCCAATTGCTGTTCGGCCAAGTGAACAGTCACGGCCGTGTGGGTCGATTCAGCCACCTCATTCGTGATCAGCGCTCCACAGGGAACATCCGGGTGGCGCTGTGCCGCAGCCGAAGTGCCGTAGCCGACGACGTTGATGCCGCGCTTCACCGCGCGCTCACCGCACTGCGCCGCGGCATCATCATCAAGGCAAACCACCAAGTGCCCGCTGTCCGTGACGCAATCAGCGAAGGCATCGAAGACGCCGTAGTAGGCCTCCTCGGAGTCAAAGAAATCAAGGTGATCAGGCTCAATGTTGGTGATCACGGCAATGTCCGGGCGGTAACGCAACAGCGATGCGTCGGATTCGTCGGCCTCCGCAACAAACGCGGAACCGCTGCCGTGGTGAGCGTTCGTGCCTGCGCGGTTGAGCTGGCCACCAATCGCGAACGACGGGTCGGCGCCCGCCGCCTGGAGCGCCACGACCGCCATGGAGGTAGTTGTTGTCTTGCCGTGCGTACCGGCGAAGAGGATCTGCGTGTAGCCCTCCATCAGCTCGCCCAGGAGGTCAGAGCGGCGGATGATCGGGATCCCGCGGTGCGCAGCTTCTAGTAGCTCAGGATTGTCCTTTGGGATCGCGGCAAAGCTGGTGACCACGACCGTGGGTTCACCATCACCGGCTAAATCAAGGTTCTCCGCAGCATGACCCACAGCAATGTGCGCGCCCTGAGCGCGCAGGGCTTTAACGGGGCGGGAGTCTTTGACATCCGAACCGGTGACCACGCTGCCGCGGTCAAGCAAAATGCGCGCGACGCCGGACATTCCAGCACCGCCAATACCGATGAGGTGAACGCGGCTTAGATCTGTCATTTCTTCACTCCCCGTACTATTCTTCCAGCGATTTCGTCTGCGACGCTTCCCGCGGTGCTGCCCTGTAACGCCGCGCGCATCGAGTCATAACGGGCCGGGTCGTTCAGGATCGCTACGGTCTCACGGATCAAGGTGTCCGGGCTCAACTCCGCGTCATCAATGCGCACGGCCGCACCAGCGTCGACGAGGTGGGCGGAATTCAGGCCTTGCTCACCGTTGCCGTGCGGCAGCGGCACGTAGATCGCCGGGATACCGGCTGCGGAATTCTCCGCCACCGTCATCGCGCCCGAGCGACAAATGATCATGTCAGCGACCGCGTAGGCCGCCTCCATGTCATCGATGTAGGGAACGGCAACGTAGTGCTCGTGGGCCGGCGGCTCATCATTCTTCCGGCCGTACGCGTGGAGAATCTGGAAGCCCTCACGCACGAGCGTATCGACGGCTCCCTCGAGCGCAGTATTAATGCTTCGCGCACCTTGGCTTCCGCCGGTGACCAGGATCGTGGGGCGATCAGGATCCAAGTTCCACATCGCGTACCCGCGTTGTGCCTTGACCCCATCCGGATCCTTGCCCACGCCGGGGCGCACCGGGATGCCCAGCACATCGCCTTTCATGCCAGAGCCGTGAACGGCATTGAAGCCAACCCCGCCAAGGCGCACGCCGAGTTTGTTAGCCATGCCCGCCAACGCATTGGTTTCTAAAACGTAGAACGGGATGCGCATGCTCAGCGCAGCGAGGTAGGCGGATGCGGAAACATATCCACCGGTTCCGAACACGGCGTCCGCGTGGGCAGCCTTCAAGGCGCGCCGTGCCTGCCCCACCGACTTGGCCAGCTTGAACGGGACTCCAAAGAGCTTCCAGGGCTTCTTGCGCGGGATGGGCACCGGATCAATCAGTGCGAGCTCAAACCCGCGGGCGGGAACGATCGTCGTCTCCAGCCCCTTAGTGGTGCCCAGTGCGGACACTGATGCGCCGTAGGAATCGCGCAGAACCTCCGCGACCGCAAGCGCCGGCTCAATGTGTCCAGCCGTGCCGCCGCCAGCGACAACTACGCTGACTGCGCCCGTGGCGTGCTCGCTGCTTTCTGAGCCTTCTGAAGTGTCAACCTTGTCAGCCTGCATTGCTCTAGACTATCGCGCCCGGCGTGACACTAGCTTGCCCGGCGGGTGCTGTGTGGGGTTTCGCGGCGTGAGACCTTGCGCGGCGCCGGTGAACGAGTCGGTTGAGAAGCGTGTGTGCGCCGCGCCTGCTCCCGCTGCGGGGACGTGCGGCGCGCCGTAACCGGCACGCCGTAGCGACCAGGCATGCTCTGCGGCGCGCGGCGCGTATCGGCAGAACGGTCCGGTTCGTTCGCCTGAGGGCGCTCTACCGCCGGGGTCGGCTCGCGAAGAAGAAGCAGGCGGTCAAAGAGCGGACGGCCGTAGTTCTGCATGGAGGACACGGCATCTGGCTCGTGCCGTGCGACTGATGCCACGAGGCCCATAGCGCCCAAGGTGATCACGGCCGAGGTACCGCCAGCGGAGATCATCGGCAGCTGAATACCGGTCACGGGCAGCAGTCCAACAACGTAGCCGATGTTGATGAACGCCTGGGACACCACGGACGTTGTAAGCGATGCCGCGAGCAGTGCCTGGAACTGGTTCTGCGCCCGGCGCGCCGTACGCAGACCGAAGAACATGAGCAAGAAGAACAAGGAGATGACAAGCAGTCCGCCCCACAGGCCGAGTTCTTCACCGATCACGGCGAAGATGAAGTCGTTCTTTGCCTCCGGGAGGTAGAACCACTTCGCGCGTGATTGGCCGAGTCCCACGCCGAACAGGCCGCCGTCGGCAAGCGAAAGAAAGCCCTGGTGGGACTGGAAGGCGACGCCGCGGGTGTCCTCGAATTTTCCGAACAGCGCGTCGAAGTAAACCATGAAGCGGTGTGAACGGTAACCACCGGCGGCCATGACGAAGACCAAACCGACCACGGCGACACCGGCGAAAATGCCGATCAGGTTCCAGGACACTCCCGCGAAGATCAGGATGAAAGCGACCACGACTGCGAACGAGAGAGCCATACCAAGGTCGCCCTGCACCGTAATCAGCGTCATGCACACACCGGCAACGGCAACAAAGGGAACGAAGCCGTTCGTCGGCTCGAGGAGGTACCGCGGATCCTTGTTGGCCAGGATGGACGCACCCCACACACAGATGGCTACGCGGGCGAGCTCAGAGGGCTGGAGTTGAAATCCACCGACAGAGATCCACGACTGGGACCCCACCTGGGCAGCACCAGTACCGATCCCGGGGATCAGCACTAAGACCAGCAGGGCGATGGCGAGGGCAACGAGGGCGAAGGAGAAGCGCTGCACTATTCGCGGCGGGATTTGCAGGGCAACAATGAACGCCACCACACCCAAGCCGACAACGATGGCCTGCTTCAGCGGCTGCGCCCAGACGGAAGAATCGCCGAGCATGGACCACGTCATCGAGGCACTGGTCACCATGACCACGCCGAGGCCGGCGAGGACAAAGACGATAGTGCGGATCATCGTGTAATCCAGCAGCGGTCGGGCTTCCATCCAGCGGGTTGCGCGGGTGATCGCGCGAGCGAGACCCGAGGACGCGCTTGCGGACGCATCGCTGCGCGGGGCAGCCGGGCGTGACTGCGCAGCTGGCCGCGGGGCTGGTGCGCGGCGAGCGGTTCGGTGCGGTATCTGAGTTGCCATCGGGTCTTAGCTTGCCTTATGTGACGGGATTTACGCGTGTGGCGCGCGCGGCATCGGCAAAAAGATCTCCGCGCTGCGCCATGGACGTGTACATGTCCAGGCTGGCGGCGGCAGGAGCCAGCACGACAGTGTCGCCGCTGCGCGCATGGTCAGCGGCAAAGAAGACGACGTCTTTCATTGCGCGTACCGGGTCAGTGGAATCGGTGATAAACACTGGGACGTCGGGCGCATGGGCAGCGAGACTTGCAGCGATAATCCCACGATCGACGCCCAAGAGCGCGACCGCACGGAACTGGTGCGCGTGCGCAGCGATCAAAGGGTCAATATCTGCGCCTTTGAGCTGACCGCCGGCGATCCAGACCACCGGGGATAGATCACCGATCGCGGAATCGGCGGCGTGGGGGTTTGTCGCCTTGGAGTTATCAATCCAGTCGATCCCACCCGCAGAATGAACAACGGCGCCGCGGTGCCCGGAAACCTTGTACCGGCTCAGCGCGCGGGCAATGTGTTCCGGCGTGACGCCTTGCGTCAGTGCCACAGCGGATGCCGCGAGCGCATCCAGAACGCCTGCCATCCCAGCGGGCTCGATGCCCTCCGCGGACGCGACGGGAACCGGTTCTCCCGAAAGGTCAGTGCCCAGATGCGCCACGATCATCGAATCAATCACACCGACCTGGCCGGGCTGTGGCTCACCGAGAGTGAAACCGATGATGTCATGGCGCCCAGTTGCAGCGACGCGCTCGGCCACGAGGGGATCGTCCGCGCCAGCAACCGCGATCGGTCCGGTAAGCACCTTCGCCTTCGCCTCCGCGTAGGCGTCAAAGTTACCGTGCCAATCCAGGTGGTCATCGGCCAAGTTGAGAAGAACGCCGGCATCCGGGGTGAGGTGGTCCGACCAGTACAGCTGGAAGCTGGACAGCTCCGCGACCAACACGTCAACGCGGTGCGGATCAACCAGTGCATCCGCCACAGCAACACCGATGTTTCCGCAGGCCACAGCGCGTTTGCCTGTGTCCAGCGAGGCTTCTTCCATCATCGCCGCGAGCATTCCGGTGGTGGTGGTCTTCCCGTTCGTACCCGTCACCACCAGCCACTCACGCGGTGCTCCAAATACTCCAGCGCGATCAAGCCGGTAGCACAGCTCCACGTCACCGATGACGTCATAGCCACCCTCGCGCGCAGCAACTAAAAGCGGCGAATCCGGTCGCCAGCCCGGGGACGTTACGACGATGTCGTACGCGTTCGGGTCCGAATGCACAGTAGTAATCGCTTCGTGCGTGGAGATCACTCTCGCACCGGTTTCTTCGGCAACGCGTAGCCGTGCGGCCTCATTGTCGTCAGCGACGGTGCAGCTAATACCGATCGTCGATAAGAGCTTTGCCGCGCCCAGGCCAGAGACTCCCGCGCCAGCGATGAGGACTGGCCCTGCGATGGGGGACGTCATTGTTGTTACACTCCCGCCGTGTTAAGCCACTCGCTGTAGAAGACCGCGAATCCCGCAGAGACGGCGATCGCGGTGATCAACCAGAAGCGAATGACCACGGTGGTCTCCGGCCAGCCGCCATTTTCAAAGTGGTGGTGGAACGGTGCCATGCGGAAGATGCGCTTGCCGGTGGTGCGGAAGGAGATGATCTGGAGTGCCACGGAGGTGACCTCCATGACAAAGAGCGCGCCCACGATGACCATGAGGACTTCGGTGCGGCTGGTAATCGAAATACCCGCGACCAAACCACCAAGCGCGAGCGAGCCGGTATCCCCCATGAAAATCTTCGCAGGGGCGGCGTTCCACCAGAGGAATCCCGCGCATGCGCCCATGCCGGCCGCGGCGAGCACAGCCAGATCGAGCGGGTCGCGCACGTCGTAGCAGCCAGCGACCGCCGCGGTAGAGCACGAATTGCGGAACTGCCAGAAGGTGATGAACGTGTACGCCATCATCACCAGCGCGGTGGAACCCGCAGCGAGGCCATCGAGACCGTCGGTGAGGTTCACGGCGTTGGACCACGCGGCGATGAGGAAGTAGATGAAGATAAGGAAGAGGATCGTGCCGATCACCGCGCCGCCAACGGCAACGTCAAAGGTCTCGATGTCGCGCACGAAGCTCACGCGCGTCGAACCCGGCGTCAACCCGTCCTCGTTGGGGAAGCGCAGCAAACACAGACCGAAGATGAGCGCGATAACAAGCTGGCCCACGAGCTTCGCCGTCTTGTTCAGGCCCAGGTTGCGGTTGAAGAACAGCTTCATACCATCATCCGCAAAACCCAACAGGCCAAGGCCTACGGTGAGACCCAACACCAACAGGCCAGAGGCGGTGAATCCCACGTGGCCGGTGGCGATGCTGTAGAAACCCACCACCAAGTAAGCGACCACGATGCCTAAAAGAATCGCGATGCCACCCATCGTCGGCGTGCCGCGTTTGCGCAAGTGGGACTTCGGCCCGTCCTCGCGGATCTCTTGGCCTTTACCCGCAGACGTGAAGTACCGAATAATCGCCGGTGTGGTGAAGATTGACACCAGGAAGCTGACCACGCCAGCGATGAGGATCTCAGTCATGGGATCGCTTACTCCTTATCCAAAAGTTTTTCCGCGACGCGCCAGAGGCCGAGCGCGTTGGAGGCTTTCACTAACACGACGTCTTTGTGCTCACGCGCATGCCAGTTTTCTTCACCCAGCGGTGACGTAGAAAGTATGCCAGCTACTTCCGCGGCCGCCTCGTCGACACCGTACGCATTGACGGTTTCAATTCCGCGTTCCCGCGCGCGTTCCATCACCGCGTCAATCTCCGGGCTGTCGCCAACCGCAACCACGTGCGTCACGCGGTAGCGGGCCAACTCATCGCCCAACGTGCGGTGGGCGTCCACGGAGTCCGCGCCCAGCTCCCCCATCTCACCAATCACCGCGATTGATCGGACCCCCGGTCGCGCGGCCGCCGTAAAGCCCAGGGCGGCGATGCCAGCGCGCATGGAGTCAGGATTAGCGTTGTATGCGTCATTGATCACGGTTACTCCGTCTGCGCGCGTGTTCACGTCCATGCGGTTGCCCGACACGCTGGAGGCGTCCGACAGACATCGCGCGACGTCCGCTGCGTCCATGCCTGACTCAATGCCGACTGCCGCTGCGGCGAGGGCATTAGAGACCTGGTGCGCACCGAACACGCGAAGCCGCACGCTTACCGGTTCATTGCCGGGCGAGTGCATGGTGAACGTTGCCCGCGTGAGGTCATCGAGCGCAATGTTCGTGGCGTAGTAGCTGGCTCCAGGCACAGGCGGGGTCGCCGCGGAGTACGTGACCACGCGCGCGGACGTCCGCTGGTTCATCGCAGCCACAAATTCATCGTCCGCGTTGAGCACCGCCACGCCGCGTTCGCTTAACGACGGCAGGCATTCGACCAGTTCGCCCTTCGCTTTCGCGATGTTTTCGCGTGAGCCGAACTCACCCAAGTGGGCGCTGCCCACGTTGAGCACAACGCCTATCGACGGCCGGGCAATCGTAGCCAGGTGCGCGATGTGGCCGATGCCGCGGGCGGACATTTCCGCGACGAGAAAATCAGTGTTCTCCGTGCAGCGCAGGACCGTGTACGGGTGACCGATTTCATTGTTGAATGATCCGGGAGGAGCCACGGTCTCCCCCGCGCAAGACAACACTGCCGCGATGAGATCCTTCGTGGAAGTTTTTCCTGCTGAACCGGTGATGCCGATGATGCGCAGTCCGTGATCGCGCACCAGCGTTTCGGCGACGTACGCGGCAAGTGCCGACATCGCAGCCACGACCGCGCGTGCGGAGCCATCCGGGTCACTGGCCGCCAAGTCAGAATTGTCGGTCTCATGCTCCGCTGCGCTGAAGTCAATCGGCGGAACGATGACCGCCGGGACACCAACTTCCCTGGCTGCCAGAACACCCGCGGCGCCGCGCTCCATTGCGGCCGCGGCGAAGTCATGGCCGTCGACGTTTGCTCCGGGCAATGCAACGAAGAGGCCCCCATCGGTGACCTTCCTTGAGTCGAACTCAACAAAACCCGTCACCAGTGCTTGCGGGTCAGCCTCCGGGCTCAACCGACCGCCGGTGATGTCTGCGATCTGGGACAAACTCAGAGGGATCATTACGCGTCCTCCATTCCGGTCTTGGGTGCACGGGCCCGTGCAGCGCGGGCCTGTATAGCGCGCGACAGTTCTTCGCGGTCATCAAAGTGGTGGGTAGTAGTACCCACGATCTGGCCAACCTCATGGCCTTTGCCCACGATGATCACGGCGTCTCCGGGATCGGCCCACGCCACCACGTCAGAGATTGCTTCTGCGCGCGAGGCCACTTCGCGCAGCTCCGCCCCGCGGCCTTTCGCGCCTTGTAGCACTGCTTTTCGGATCACCGCTGGGTCTTCGGTGCGCGGGTTGTCATCGGTGACGATCACGAGGTCTGCCCGGCGCGCGGCCTCCGCGCCCATCATCGGGCGCTTCGCCCGGTCCCGGTCACCGCCTGCGCCAATCACCACACCAATGCGCCCGCTCACTTGCTTCCGCAGGGTATCCAACACTGCGGCGACAGCAGCAGGTTTGTGCGCGTAATCAACGACGGCAATGAAGTCCTGCCCTTCGTCGATACGCTCCATGCGACCAGGCACTGCGGACGCCGCAACGCCGTCGAGGAAACCCTCCTTGGGGGCGCCGGTTGCCACGGCGATAGCCAAGGCCAAGCCCGCATTAGCCACGTTGAAGGCGCCCGGCATGGGAATCGTCGCGGTGAACGTCGTGCCGTCGAAACGCGGCTGGTTCAAGTGGACCTCAATTTTTTGCGCGCCGGTCGGTTGAGTTTCAATCAACGTCGCCGTGCAGTCGAATTCATGCGCGATCGGATCCCCACTCGGTTCATCTGCGAAAGAACGCACCGTAATCGCGTCAGGGGCAAGCGCCGCCATTTTTTCTCCCCAGGCATCGTTGACGCACACCACTGAGGTCGTTGCTTTCAACGGGGATGCTGGGTCAAACAGCATCGCCTTGGCCGCGAAGTAGTCCTCCATCGTCGGGTGGAAGTCCAAGTGATCCTGGGACAGGTTGGTAAAGCCCGCTACATCGAAACGCACGCCACGCACGCGCCCCAACACCAACGCGTGGGAGGAGACCTCCATGACTACGTGCGTGACGCCTTCGTCTCGCATTTGTGCGAAGAGCTCTTGCAACTTCGGCGCCTCTGGCGTGGTCAGGCTCGTTGGAACCTCACGGCCCTTAATGCGCGTGCCCGTGGTGCCAATCAGGCCCACGGCGCAGCCCGCCGCGCTCAACCCTGCCTCCAGCATGTACGTGACGGTGGTTTTGCCGGATGTGCCCGTCACGCCGATGACGGTGAGATCCCGCGTGGGGTCGCCATAAATCCGTGCGGCAACGTCACCCAAGATCTCCCGCACGTCCTCAACAACGAGGATCGGACGCGTCTCCCCTGCCTCTTCCAAGATGGCAGCGCCGTCATGGTCGGTGAGGATGGCTGAGGCGGCCGAGTTATGCGCAAACGTTGCCCCATGAACACGCGTTCCCGGCAGCGCCGCGAACATCGCGCCTTCCACCAGGGATTGTGAATCAAGACCGATGGCGGTGAGACGGAAATCCGTATCTGGGGCGTTGAGCAGCCTGGCGCCCGCGATCGACTGCAGCTCACTAAGACCCGTTCCTGCCGGTTGGCGTGTCGGCTCCATTTTCTCCTCTGCCTCCTCCGAACTCATGCGCTTTCTTGCCTTCTAAGTTTCTGTTCTTCTTCTACAGTTTCCACAGCTGCCTTAGCGGGCTTCAAGCACCAACGGCGGACCTGGGTCGGGGCTGACCGGAATGTTCTCTCGGCTGATCAGCCATTCTGCAATCAACTTGAACACTGGTGCAGAGGATTGTCCACCCGCGCCGCCTTCCAGCGGACCCCGTTCTGGGTCATCAAGCATCACGGCGACAACAAAGCGCGGGTCATTCGTCGGTGCAATACCGGCGAATGTGATCCAGTAATCCGAATTTGAATAAGCACCGGTTTCCGGGTTCACCTGCTGCGCAGTACCGGTTTTACCGGACAGTTGGTACCCAGGAATCCCATTACCCGCCGCAGTGCCCGAGTTAACGCCGTTAGGATCCTCCTGGAACGGTGCGCGGAACATGTTCAGCACCGTGCGGGACGTCTCTTCGCTGGCAACCCGCACGCGTTTCGGCTCTTCCTGCGGGACAGTTTCCCCCGTAGGCAGAGTCACAGATTTAATAATGCGCGGCTCAATACGCTCACCTCCGTTGGCCAGCGCCTGATACACACCAGCCAGCTGCAGCGTGGTCAAGCTCATGCCCTGGCCAATCGGCAGGTTGGCAAACGTGCCACCGGACCACTGTTCGATCGGCGGCAAAAGCCCCGGGGACTCATTGGGCAACTCAATACCGGTGGTCTGACCGATGCCAAAGCGGTGAACGTAGTCGTTGAAGCGCTTCTCCCCCAGCCTCTGCGCCAACATCAGGGTTCCCACGTTTGATGACTTACCAAACACGCCCGTTGTGGTGTACGGCGCCACGTCGTGCGGCCACGCGTCGCGTACGGTCACCCCTGCCATGTCAATGGAACCGGGTACCTGAAGGACCTCATCCGGCTTGGTGAGTTTCTCTTCGATCGTTCCGGTCGCGGTAATGATCTTTGCTACTGAGCCTGGCTCAAATGGGTTGGAAATCGAGGGGTTTTCAAAACTGCGGCCGTCGGCAAGCTGCTTCTCAAGATCGCCGTTCGGATCAATTGTCCCGGTATTAGCCATCGCCAGCACTTCGCCGGTTTTCGCGTCTAGAACAACGGCTTCCGCGCCTTTTGCTTTGGAATTGATGCGAGCTTGTTCCAATTCCTGTTGGACGTACGTCTGCAGATCAAGGTCGACGGTGAGCTCAATTTTCGCGCCGTCGACCACCGGAACGACATCGCGCAACGTGCCCGGAATCGCCTGACCATTCGCGGAGACATCCTGATAGGACAGTCCATCGATGCCGGTCAGCACGGAATCACTGGAAGCCTCAAGGCCAAACTGCCCAGCACCGTCCGTACCGACCTTGCCCACGATGTTCTCACCAACAGCACCATTGGGGTACTTGCGCAGATCCTGCCGGTCCGCGGCCACACCGTGGAACGTCTGGGCAACCTCCGCAGCCACGTCAGGGTCGACGTTGCGCACCAGCACCTCGTACTCACTGTCTGCGTGAAGCTTTTCTAGAATTTCCGCGGGCTCTATTTTCTGGGCCGGCGGCTTCTCGCCCGAGCCGTCCTTCTTCTTCAGATCACCATCGGCCTGCGGTGGCTGCTGGTATTTCTTCTCACCTTCCGCAACCATCTCGGGAATCTTTGTTGCCATCTGGCGGAGAATGTCTTCAATGCGTGCAGCTTGCTGCGCTTCAATATCGCTCTTGGAAGCGCCCTCACTCAGCATCTCAGCGCGGACGATTTCCCCGAGCTCATCTCGCAAACGCGTGGGCGAGACCACGAGCGATCGCGCCTTCATCGTGTACGCGAGGTAACGCCCTTCCCTATCCACGATGTCACCACGGCGCGCTGGGTCCTTGTACTCACGCTCGCGCTGCAGTTGCGAGACCTCTTTGAGTTCGGATCCCCACTTCAGCTGCACCCACGCCAGGCGGGAGCCAAGAAGCAGCGCGATGATGAGAAAGACAGCCGTCAAGATCGACATCCTGCTCAGCGTCACGGTTTTTTGCGGGACCTTCACGCGGGTGGATGTTCCTGGCCGCGGCGTGCTTTGCCGAGACGCACTTGATCGCGGTGTCCCTGCAGGTCGTTTGGATGAGGGATTGGTTCGGCGGGGCTCAGTAGATCGACTCACTAACCGCTTTCTCCTACCTCATAAATTGGACACAATGGCCCTAATCTTGCCCCCTCGGTGCCCCAAGTTGAGGAGCGCCACACTTCCCGAACACACTAACTGAACGAACCACACCACTCCGCGCGGTCCGCACTAGCGTGGTGCACGTTCAGCTGCAGGTTCCGCCTGCTCCGCCGGGCGGGGAGCCTCTTCACGCTGAGCTGGCGCGTTTGCGGGCGGCTGCGCCGGCACGTCTGCTGGGCGCTGTGCCGGTGCGGGGCCCGGTGCTGGTGCCGCAGCACCCGCGGGGCCAGGCGTGGCTGCAAATTGTGCGCCCGCAACTTGCGGCAACGCTGCTAGCGAGTCGGCCACGTCACGCGTCGCGTCGCGGTCACTCGTCGCACGGTCCGTACGGATTGTTTCAGCATTGACGTCAATCACGCGATACTTCTTCGCCGGATCCGCTTCACCGGTTTCCTTAACCTTGCCGTCAGGCCCAACGGCCAAAATTCCTGGTTGGCCAGGAACCGTCATGTTAGCTTTGTCTGCTCGCAGGGCGATGTTGGCAGAGGACTTAGCTTCTTCCACCGACCTGTTGAGGGACTCAATCTCGTTGGACAGAGTGCGCTCTTCCGCTTTGAGCTGCTCGAGCGTAAACGTCTGCTGCGTGGACAAGGCAGAAAGAAGCATTGCCCCGAAGATGCCCAGAACCAACAGCGGCAACGCAACAAACGACAGGACGGAGAACTTCCGCTTGGTCTCCGTGCTCGCCACAACCCTGCGCCCACGGACGGACACAACCTGCTTCGAACCAAGACGGCTGCGCCTTGGGACGTGCGGGGCAACACGTGGCTTAAGACCAGACGGTGCAAGGCCCGTCGGACGTGCAGCCCGCTTAGTCGCCGTGTTCTCCGCGCGGCGCGGGTCACGCTCTAGAAGAGCGGTGGGTGCCCCGGACCGCGAAGTAGTCCGGCTGGGGTACCGGGCTTCGGTGGCGGCATCTCCGCGTGGTGCCATGACGTGCGTCCCTTCGGTAGTGATCTAAGTCTGTCGGTAGGTTTTAAGGCTTTAGTTGAGGTTGAGGGTTTGGGGATGTGGAGTTCATAATTTTTCGATCGCCCTTACCCTCGCTGGCGCGGCTCGCGGATTGAGTTCTATCTCCTCCGCACTAGCCTGAAGCGCTCCCCGCGTGACCATCCGGAACTCTGCGCCGTACCCCGGCAAATCCGCCGGAAGCCCGGGCGGAGTCTTCGACTCAGTGAGTCCAACGAAGGCTTTCTTCACGATCTTGTCTTCGAGAGATTGGTAGCTCATGAAGACAGCTCGCCCAGCAGTACCCAGCGCGTCCGCCGCCATCGGAATCACGTTTTCAAGCGCTTCCAGCTCACGATTGACCTCCACGCGCAGCGCCTGGAACGTGCGCTTCGCGGGATGACCGCCGGTTCGCCGCGACGCTGCCGGAATGGTTGCGTAGAGCAACTCCACCAATCGCCCGGACGTGCTGAAGGGCTCGCTTTCGCGCTCACGCACAATCGCCGAGGCAATTTTCCCAGCGAAGCGCTCGTCCCCATAGGTTTTTAGAATCCGCGCCAAGTCACCGTGGCTGTAGGTATTCAACACGTCCGCCGCAGTCAACGGCAGCGACGTATCCATCCGCATATCCAAGGGCGCATCGACCTTGTACGCGAAGCCTCGATCTTCTTGATCCAGTTGCATCGAAGAGACGCCCAGGTCAAAGAATGCTCCAGCTAGTCCATGCTCACGCACGGTGTCGAAGATCTGCCCTTCACCCTCCACCAACGCATCGGCCAAGACATCAAAGCGCCCGTACACAGGGGTAAACCGTTCCCCGAATTCAGCAAGGCGCTCACTCGCGGCGCGAAGCGACGCTTCATCACGGTCGATCCCGATGACTTTGACGTTGTCAAAAACGCTTAGGAAGTAGTGGGAGTGACCGCCAGCCCCGCACGTTCCGTCCACGATGACCGCGGATTCCCCGAAGGCCTCTACGGCTGGAGCAAGAAGTTCCGCCATGGCATCACGCATCACCGGAACGTGTCCGTGGTTCGCCTGCGTGGAAAAATCCATTCCAGAGGAAATATCTGCCGTTCGTGCCACTGGGATCACCCCCTTGTACGTTCACCGTGAGCCGTGCGTAGTTGTCTTTGGCCTTGTTGTTAGCGCTAAAAGCGGGGAGCGTATAGAGCCCTGCCCGAGGCGGTCATTCTGGTATCGGGGAAGTACACCAGAACAACTCACGCCCCGAGCAGAGTTCCTACACACTCTCCTGCTGCCTGCGTGACGGGTTTTCCGTTTACAGCAGACCGGAAAGAATGTCGTCTTCATCCGCTGCGGAAAACGCAGCCTCTGTATTTTCTTGGTATTGCGCCCAGGACTTGGCGTCCCAGATTTCCAAGAAATCCACGGATCCGATGACCACGCATTCCTTGGACAGGTTCGCGTAATCGCGGTGCGCCGGCGACAAGGTGATGCGACCAGAACCATCGAGCACTTGCTCATCCGCACTTGCTGCCAAGTTACGAATGAACGCGCGTGCCTTCGGGTTCGTGCGAGAAACCGCTGCAGCTTTACGTGCGCGTGCCGCGAATTCCTCACGGGGATAGACCGCCAAAGAGTGGTCTTGCCCCTTGGTCACCATCAATCCGTCCGCCAGTCCCTCACGGAACTTCGCGGGCAGTGTCAGGCGCCCTTTGTCATCCAGCTTGGGGGTATAGGTGCCCAGAAACATCCGGCGCCCTACCTTCCTGAACTCAATGACATCCGGCTGTGAACTTTTATGAGATCCGATCCGTGCACCCCACACGGAGCCCACGTTTCTTCACCTGGCCCCACTTTACCCCACTTTCCCCCACAAACACCACATCCGAAACAAAGTTTCCGCTAAAAATTTTTAAATTAGCTGGTTAAAGCAGCAAGAATGAGTGGCGCAGCCTCCCGTCAATCTCGAGCCCTGAATCACAATTATCACATAAGCAACATAGGTACCAGTTTCACGTTCGCGTTTACGCAGGGAACGCGCGAGGCCCCTTCAACAAAGGGCTAGTTATTAACCACTGTGGGTGAAAGTGGGAGAAATGGGGAAGGCACGAAAAACGCCACCGAGATGTCTCGGTGGCGTGTGTTTTTTGGGGGTGAGCTACGGCTGCTCAAAGCGGCGACGGAAGTTCTCCTCCATGCGAGAGCCGCGCTTCGACTGCGTTGCGGTGGATGTCGGCGACGACGTCACGCGATATTCGACATCTTTGGCCGGCGCCTTGAGGGCCCAGACCCCGCCCGCAAACATCAGTATGAAGCCGACGATGCTGAGGATGACAAACCACGTGCTTTGTGCGGCCAGCGCCACTCCACCAATGAGAAGCAGCAGACCCAGCATCATGATGGCGGCAGAACGCATGCTCAGATGCCCAGTCGACGGAGATTGGTCAACCCGGGTCGAGGACACGGTTGAGCCGAATTTCGGGTCGTCAGCGAGCAACGACTCCTCAATTTCACGGAGCAGCTGCTGTTCTTGCTCTGAAAGAGACACGTTTCCTCCCAGAGTTGTTGGCACGTCTCTAGCTATGAGCATATAACGTTTGGCTTCTCCAGATTGTTCCCTCGTGCCTTAAGTTCCCCACCCCCTTTAACGGGTAGCGGTAAAGCACTACGCAGCAAGGCCGGTTTCGGTGGCGCCAAGGGACACCTCCGTGTAAAACTCATCCGCCAACGCAACGAGACGTGCAACCGTGATTGGTTCGGGGTGAAGTTCAATCCCGGAGGCCACTCGTCCGCGGACCCGGGAAAACTTTCCAAGCTCCGAGGCCCAGTATTTGCCCCGAACCCCAGTAAGCGAGAGCTTTTCCCACGCACTCGAGGGCAGACGCTTCCGCTTCGCTAGCGCAGGAGAGCTAGAGATTTCCGCCCCCGCTGTGCGCAACGCAGCCTGGTATCCATACTCCAATGCAAGGTCATACGCCTCTTTGCCCAGGTGAATGTGGGCAGAATCGAGCAGGTCTGCGGCGGCGGTTAAGAAAGACTCCCGCTGGGAGCGCTTTCCCGCATTATCCGATTTTCCGTAGGCCGCTCGCGTTGTGGCAGATACTACGTTTCCCATGTCGTTCACCTTTGCTTCGTGCTCTAGATATGTGCTGTTGTGTTCTAATTTTGTGGTGTTGTGTTCGATGTTTGAGCCAACCGTAACGCCCTGCCCGGACACTGTGCGATGGATTAGGCCCCAAAATCGAACGTCTGTTCTAATCAGTTTGAAAGTTGTTGCCCAATTTCATCCCCCGGGCCCCGCCGGCGTGATTGCATGGGATTGTGACCATTCGTATTCGGAGACTGAGCGGGTTTGAGTTCGCGCGCGCGAGCCCGCATCTCGTGGATATTCATCTCCGGGCAATGGGGTATCCGCCGTCTATGAAGGATCAGCGGATGCGGTCATGGCGCAATGACGTGTTCAACCGGGGGTTTGTTGCCTACATTGCGTGTGAAACCCGGGACGAATCCGTGGCGGATCCTCAGCCAGCGGGCGAAGAATTCGTGGTGGGGGTCGCCTACGGCTTTTTAGGAAACCCCGATCTCTGGTGGGATCAGCAGCTGCGTCGGGGGCTATTGGAAAGCAAGTGGTACCCGAGCGTGAGCGCGCCTGATGGTCCGCGCGGACCGGTACGGGGTGACTTTCCAGAGTTCGTCAGAAGCTATTTCGAGGTTGCCGAAATTCATGTTCTTCCGGAAGCGCAAGGTAAAGGAATCGGACGGACTCTTCTCACTACCCTTCTCGACGGCGTGCCGGCCCGTCACGCTTTGTTGTCCACGCCGGAAGTAGCGGGTGAACAGAACTCCGCGTTCGGTCTGTACCGTTCCCTGGGATTCCAAGACGTCTTGCGCAATTTCATGTACGCAGGTGACCACAGGCCGTTCGCGATCCTCGGTCGCAGCCTACCGTTGGGATAAAGTGAACGCCGTGACTCCAGCCAGCCTCCCCTTAAGTTCCCTACCACGCGCAGTGGAAGACGCGCTGGCTCGTTATTTCGACCGTCGCGTCGCCGACGTAGAACCGCTTGGACCACCCGTGCTTGAAGCCGTGGAGCATCTGCGCAACTTTGTCCACCAAGGCGGCAAACGCCTTCGACCGGTGTTCGCCTGGACAGGATTTGTTGGCTCGCGCGGCGCCCACGCCCCCGAAGAGGACCCAGCGGCAGTTCTTGCGGCTGTCAGTTCCTTAGAACTGATTCAGGCCTGCGCGCTTATCCACGATGACATTATTGATGCGTCCGATACCCGCCGGGGCAATCCAACTGTCCACCGCGCAGTGGCGCACGATCATGCACGGAAGGGTTGGCGCGGTGAATCCGACAACTTCGGTGAGCACATCGCGATCCTCGTGGGCGATCTAGCACTTGCCTGGGCCGACGATATGTTGGTCACTTCCGGCCTTTCAGCCGATGCCCGTGAGCGAGCCCGGACACCATGGATGGCCATGCGCACGGAAGTCATCGGCGGCCAGATCCTCGATATTTCCCTGGAAGCGTCGGGGGATGAAAGCCTAGCTAGTGCCACTACAGTCAGCCGGTTCAAAACTGCGGCCTACACCATCGAACGCCCCCTACACTTGGGCGCGGCGATCGCTGGCGCACCAGCAGAGACGATCAACGCGCTCCGCGGTTACGGTCATGACATTGGGATTGCGTTCCAACTCCGCGACGACGTACTGGGAGTGTTTGGCAAGGAACACGAAACGGGCAAGCCCGTTGGAGATGACATCAGGGAGGGCAAGCGCACCGCACTTTTGGCCCACGCGCTCGCAGCGCTGGACGTCTCAGACCCAGAGGCCGCATCCTACGTCCGAAGCATCGTGGGCGCGTCAGAGAACCCAGACGATCTCGCACGTGTCTCCGCGCTCATCGAGTCATCGGGGGCAGTCGACGTGGTGGAAGCGACGATCGCTGACCTAACGCGTAGTGGCTTGGCGTACTTGGACGACGCTGATCTGACACCACAAGCGCGCGAAGATCTTAGGGTTCTTGCGGTGAAGGCAACAGAACGGACGTCATGATGGGGATGCGGCGCTTGGTCACCCAACCCCTGTGGATGGGTACACTCGCAGGCATTTTGATGGCCGTGGGTTCTATCGGCGCTGGGGCAACCCGTAACCGTGGCGGCTTCCTCGCGTCCGTCGACTTAAGCTTCCTCAGCTACAGTCATGCGCGCGGAATCTTCAGCACTGTGCTCGCCGTAGGCGTGTTCCTCTTAGTTGCCGCCTGGGTTCTGCTCGGACGATCGCTTATCGCATCACATCGTGATACGGGAGGCGATCTAACGTTCGTCCGCAATTGCACATGGGCGTGGGTGGCTCCATTGCTGCTCGCGGCGCCGTTGATGTCGCGTGATGTGTACTCCTACCTCATGCAGGGTGCGATGATTCGTGATGGCTTCGATCCCTATTCCGAGGGGGCAGCCGTTAATCCGGGCCCGTACCTGCTGGAAGTGTCCCATGATTGGCGCAACACCACCACGCCGTATGGTCCGCTGCACCTGTGGATAGGGGAGGCAGTCACCACACTGGTTGGTGATAATGTGGCCGCCGGACTGATTGTGTACAAGTTCATCACTCTCGCCGGGTTCGCGGCGATGGTCTGGGCGATTCCGCGAATTGCTACGCGGCTTGGCGGTGACCCCGCGGTGGCGTTGTGGTTGGGGGTGGCAAACCCCGTCATGATCATCCATATCGTTGGTGGGATGCACAATGAATCCGTGATGGTTGGCCTCGTCAGCATCGGGTTGCTGCTTAGCCTCGATTCACGTTTTTTCAGCGGAGTAGCACTGATGGCGGTCGCCGTAGCACTCAAAGCCACGGCGGCCATCGCACTCCCCTTCGTCGCTTGGCTTGCCCTGCGCCGCTACGCGGATGGCGCTTCGCTTGGCCGAAGGCTCATCACCCTCGCCGCGGCGGGCATCGCGATCATTGCGGAATCGATCGCCGTCGTCGCAGCCATTACGTGGGTTTCCGGCGCCTCGTGGGGTTGGCTTGCGCAGATTTCCGGCAATTCAAAGGTGGTCAATCCCCTCTCCGGTGCGACGTTCCTCGCGGACGCAATCACGCCCTACATTTTGCTTTTCGACGACACGTTTAAGTACAACTCGGCACTTAGCGTCAGCCGTACGATCGGCTCAGTCCTCATGCTCGTGGGTCTGGTGGCAGTCTGGTTGGTCTTCCGCCAGTCGCCCCGGCGCGCGGTGATGGGCACAGCGCTGGCCTACCAGGTTGCGTTCCTGTTCAATGCCGTGACGCTTCCCTGGTACTTCGCATCATCAATCTCGCTTGTGGGCACGTTCAAGCCGCAGCCTTGGCTGATTCGCTTCACCGTCGCAGCATCCGTGTTCGTCGGTCTCGCGTTTACGGGTAGCGGCAACCACCGCTTTTACAACGGCTGGTGGGTCTTCGCTTCACTGGCGGTTGCAATGGCCAGCGCGTATATCGTTCATCCCCGCACGAAGTCTGTTTCAGCTGATCGCGGCTCTAAAACGCAAGCGCCTGCGCGCGCCTAATCACTTCGCGGGCACCGTGGCCGTGAAGCGCATCCACGGGGCGCCCCGGCAGGGTCTCGTCCTCCGTGAACAGGTAATGCAACACCTCTTCTTGGTTAAACCCGCCGTCGTAAAGCACTGTGATTGCTCCAGCGACGAACTTTGACAGCTCCCCGTTTTCGTCGAGCAGAACCTCTGGGATGACCTTGATGCCGTCGATCCGACAGGCCACGAGTTTGCCGTTGCTCACGTAATCGTGGACCTTGGTCACTGGTACGCCGAGGCGCTCAGCGACGTCCGCGAAAGGCAACAATTTTTCGCCTTTGAGCAGCTCAGCAATGTCGTACTCGCCGCCGAAATCATCGTTTACGTCCCCGCTTGGTTTTGCCCCTGCATTCGCGTTCACAGCACACACACTACGGCACTCGCGGGCGCGCGGCGCAATTAAAAATCCCACTTTCTATTCCGAGCGCAATTGTGGGGCACGGGCAAACCTATACTGTGATCCATGACTGAACTCGTTGCGGGAGACGTTCTGGAAGGGCGGTACGTGATTGACCGACCCATCGCCCGCGGCGGGATGAGCACCGTCTACCGCGCCGTGGACACGCGCCTGGACCGAGACGTCGCCGCGAAAGTAATGGACTCACGCTACGTGGGCGACCAGGTCTTCCTGCAACGTTTCAGCCGCGAGGCGCGCGCGATGGCCCAGTTGAGCCACCCGAACCTCGTGGGAGTCTACGATTTCTCGGCGAACGGCGAGGATGTCTTCCTCATCATGGAATTAATCACCGGTGGAACCCTACGTGAGCTGCTGGCTGAACGTGGCCCCATGCCACCCCACGCCGCAGCCACCGTCATGCGCGCCGTGCTCACGGGTCTTTCCGTTGCGCACGACAAGGGGATGGTTCACCGCGACATCAAGCCGGACAACATTCTCATTGGTGGTGATCACACGGTCAAACTTGGCGACTTTGGTCTGGTGCGGGCGGCGAGCGAATCGCGCCGCTCCTCTGACCACATCGTGGGCACCGTTGCGTACCTCTCCCCCGAGCAAGTCGACGGCTCCGAGATCACCCAGGCGTCCGACGTCTATTCCGCCGGCGTTGTACTTTTCGAGCTGCTCACCGGCCGCGCGCCATTTTCCGGTGACACGGACATGGCCCACGCGTTCGCTCGGCTCACCCGCGATGTGCCCGCGCCCTCGCAGTGCATTGAGGGCGTGCCCAAGCTTTTCGACGAGTTGGTGGCCACGGCTACTGCTCGCTCGCCACACGACCGCTTCCACGACGCAGGCGAATTCCTCGATGCCCTAGACGATGTCTGCGATGAGTTGAATTTGCCGCGGTACCGCATTCCCGTGCCCACCGAATCCGCGGCACACCGCGTGGCAGCGATTCCCACGTCCGTGACGGAAATTCACCCGCGGCGAAACGACATCGATAAATCCCTCTTCCCTACGGTCCAACCGGACGACTCCCCTGCTACGGAGAGTTTCTCTGGAGGCTACGCAGATGACTACCCGGGCGGGGATGGGGCTCAGTACGGTGACGATGATGCGTGGGACTACTACTCCTCCGCGCAGCACAGTTCTGCACACCCTGCGCGGCCGGCTCCGGCTAATCCTGCGCCGCCGCGGCCGGAAACGAATCGGTCCGGGGTGGGGTTGTTTCTCGCGTTGCTGGTCATTTCCCTAACAACGGCGATGGTCGCGGTTTTATCATGGCAACTCGGGGCCGGGGTGACCTCCGAGTTGCCACAAATAATCCGTTAGTAGCGCAGCATCTCCGCGACGAGGAACGCAAGCTCAAGGGCCTGCTCGGTGTTCAGACGCGGGTCACATGCGGACTCGTAGCGGCCCGGCAGGTCCAGGTGGGTAATGTCCTGAGCACCGCCGAGGCACTCGGTGACGTTCTCACCGGTGAGCTCGATGTGGATACCGCCCGGGTGGGTACCCAAACCACGGTGGACCTCAAAGAAGCCCTGAACCTCATCGATGATCTTGTCAAAGTGGCGGGTCTTGTACCCGTTCTCCGCCGTGAAGGTGTTGCCGTGCATCGGGTCGCACTGCCAGACCACCTTGTGGCCTTCATTTTCCACAGCTTGGACAATGCCCGGCAAGACATCACGGACGTTCTCGTGGCCCATCCGTGCCACCATCGTGAGACGACCCGGGACACGGTCCGGGTCCAGCTTGCGGGCGTACGCGACTGCTTCTTCCGGGGTCACCTTCGGGCCGAGCTTGATGCCAATCGGGTTATCAATCAGGGCAGCGAAGTTGACGTGGAAGTCCTCCATGCCACGGGTGCGCTCACCGATCCACAGCTGGTGAGCGGACAGGTCGTAGAGTTTCGTCTGACCCTGCTCGTCCTCAGCCAGGCGCAGCATTGCGCGTTCGTAGTCCACCAACAGCGCCTCGTGCGAAGCGTAGATCTCCGAGGTACGCAGCTCACGGTCGTTCACACCACAGGCATCCATGAAGTGCAGTGAGCGAGTAATCTCACGCGACAGCGCTTCGTAGCGTGCGCCCGCCGGGGAATTGGCAACGAACTCACGGTTCCACGCCTCCACGCGGTACAGATCAGCGGTACCGGAAGTGGTCAGAGCGCGGACAAGGTTCATCGCTGCGGAAGAGTTCGCGTACGCACGAACCATGCGTGCCGGGTCGTGCTGGCGGGATTCCTCATTGGGCTCGACACCGTTGACGATGTCCCCGCGGTAGTTGGGCAGACCGTTCTCATCCAGGTCGGAGGAACGCGGCTTCGCGTACTGGCCAGCAATACGAGCAAGCTTCACAACCGGGGTGGACGCACCGTAGGTGAGCACCACCGCCATCTGAAGCAGAGTCTTAATGTTGGCGCGGATGTGTGGTTCCGTGTTGGACTCAAACGTCTCCGCACAGTCGCCACCCTGCAACAGGAAGGCTTCACCATTGGCAACATCTGCAAGCTGGGCCTTGAGTTTGTGGATCTCCGGCGCAACTACGACGGGCGGCACCGACTCCAAGAGCTTACGCACGTAGTTAGCCGCGTGCGGGTCCCAGCTCGGCTGCTGCTTTGCATCCCTGGAGATGACATCTTGGAATTGCTCATTGATGTCACCGGGAAGCGGAGGCAGGTCAGGAAGTACTTCTTTGGGGATGTCTACAGTCCAACTCACCCTTTAACTTGTAGCACGTTATGGGCGGGTTTCCTATCTGGTGAAAATCAGGTCAGCGACTTTTCGCTCCCCTGCCGTCAAGCGGCATCACTTCCGCACATGCTGCGAACTTTTCCACGTTGTGGCGGGCATCCACCAAGGCATCATGGTTGCCGTCCGGGACCGGCGGGAGTTTCGGGCGACCACACATCTCCCAGTACTGTTTGAGTTCGCGGGTGAAGCGCGGTATTTCGCGCGGCAAACCAGCCATGTCGCCCCACAATTGGGCCAGAACCACGTGGTCATAGGCTCCCACCCATGCCCACAGTTCTGGGTACGCGTCCTGTGTGGTGAGGAACTCGAAGATCTCCTGGCGGATTCGGGCCCGACTCTTCCACACTGGGCTGCTTGGCCCCGGCAGCTTGTTTAAAACATTCTCCCGCACCCAGTGATTCGCGCGCGCTGGATCAAACTCGGACGACACCGCGTAATACTCGCGCCCGTCCTCAGCCACGATGCCGATGGATACCAGCTCGATTGTGGAGCCGTCTTCGATGAATTCAGTGTCGTAGAAATACCGCACGTAGAGCCCTGCTAGTCGCTTCTGTCTGCTGCCCGCTACTGGTTGTGCGCAGGGTCTGGCTCTGCGCCTTCGGGGTAGCCGTGGCCAGCGTCCAAGGACTTCTTCACGTCCGCGGCGTACATGTCCACGTACGGGTACCCGGACAGATCCACAAGCAGCTGCATGAAGTAGTCGGTGAATGGGCGCCATACCGCAGGATCATCCGGCTCAAAACCGTTCTCGCGTGCCCACGCGTGCGGGTCCACAGCCTCGCCGATCTTCACAATCACCTTTACTGGGCGTGGAATCCACGTGCCAATGGGGTTGGCCTTTTGCGTGTTGATCATGGCCACCGGAATGCACGGAATGCCGGTTTCCATCGCCACGCGAGCCATTCCCGTTTTTCCTTTGTAAATACGCCCATCCGGGGAACGCGTGCCTTCTGGGTAGATGCAGAAGAGGTCGCCGCGGGCAAACACTTCCTTGGTCGCACCCATCAGGGAATCAGCGGAATCTTTCGCCTCACGGTCGATCGGGACCTGCCCCACGGCCGTCATGAAGAATTTCTGCATCCTCCCGACAAAGCCGGGGGTGGTGAAGTATTCCTTCTTCGCCGGGTGCGTCAGCTGACGGGGGCACACCAGCGGGAAGTAGAAGGAATCCATAACAGCCTGGTGGTTGGACACCATCATCGCCGGGGTTCCCTCCGGCGGAATGTTTTCTTTGCCGATCAGCTTCGGCCGGTTCCACACCAAAAGAGGCGGCCCCATGAGCACGTACTTAAAGAACTTGTACCACTTGTTATTCATGGAACCCTCCGAGAGCAGATTTGTTTCGCCGTCGATCGGACGCGCCCGCTACAGCCTGCGCGCCAGATCAGCCACGCCTATCATACCCGCCTGCGGCCCAAGCTCAGCTCTGATCAACCGCGGCAGCGGGCGGTAGCCGGAACCCACGATGTTGTGGTGCATCACATCGCGTGCGCTATCGAGGTACAGCTCCGCATCACGGCTCACCCCACCACCTAAAACAATCAATTCCGGATCCACGATGTCGCACACAATCGACAGTCCCTGCCCCAGCCATTGCGCAAAATTTTCAATCGCGGCCACTCCCAGTGCGTCACCACCGCGCGCAGCTTCCACGACATCAGCGCCGCTCGCACGCTTATCGACGGCCAACCGGTACAACTCGCACGACTTGAATCCGCCCCCGGCGGCGATTTCCACGGCGGTGTCCACTAGTGCGGTGCCGGAGGCATACCGTTCCAGGCAGCCTTGCTTGCCACAGGAACATGCGCGTCCGTTGGGCACCACCGTGATGTGACCGAATTCTGGGGCGGTACCAAAGGAGCCACGGAAGATCTCTCCGTGCTGCATGATGGTTGCGCCGATCCCGGTTCCCACTGCGAAGAAGACCCACACGTCCGCGTCTTTGGCCGCACCGAATCGGTACTCACCCCACGCCGCGGAGTTCGCATCGTGCTCGAGGCGGACTGGCAGCCCCAAGGCTTCGGATAACCGGGCCCTCACCGGTACGTTGTCGCGCCACGGCAAGTGCGGGGCGAACCGCACGACTTCGCATTCGGGATCGAGGAACCCCGCTACCGCCATACCGACTGCGCTGACCTCATAGTCTTTCCGGAGCATATCCACGAGTCCGACGATCGCTTCCTCGAGGCTTTCCGCATCGTGCGGAGTAGGCGCAGCGACCGACGCGAGGATCGTGCCCCGGTCATCCACAACACCAGCGCGCGTGTTGGAGCCGCCGATATCGAAGCCGATGGTTAGAGACATAAAAACAGAGCATACTTTCTTTTCTGCCCAAGCCCGAAAGACTGCGGGAGTCCATGACGCGTTTCAAACCGGTTGGGCATCTACAGCAGACCAGCTAGCCGTGCGCCCAGAACATCCCAGGAGAAGTCGCGCGCTACGAACGCAGGGCCGTTGGATGCCATGCTCGCGCGCAAGGAGTCGTCGATAAGCACCTGCGTAATTGTGGAGGCCACCTCGTCGATCGAGCGGCCGTCGACGACGAGCCCGCTGTTGGGCCCCACCGCCTCTGGAGCGCCGCCCGAATTGCCGGCGACAACGGGTACACCGCACGCTTGGGCCTCCAAGAAGACGATCCCCAACCCCTCGACATCCAGACCTCCGCCGCGCGTGCGCACGGGGATCGCCGCGACATCAGCCGCCGCGTAAATATCGCGCATGAGCGTAGCGTCCACGCGGCCGGTGAACACCACCGACTCGTGATACCGGGAATCAAGCTGAGTGACCAACCTCTCCAACCTGCTGCGGTAGGACCCCTCCCCCACTATCACCAGGGTTGCGTCAGGGACATTTTTCTTAATGAGGGGCAGCGCGCGAATGAGCTGATCCTGGCCCTTGCGCGCGACAAGGCGCGAAACGCACACGATCAGCGGAGCGTCCCCGACACCTAGCCGAGCCCGTGTTGCTTGCCTCTGAGCCGTAGTCGCTGGACGGAAGAACTCGGTGTCAACACCTGAGGGCAGCGCCACGAACTCTGGGTGGTCCCCAAAAGCCCGCTGGAATCGACCGCGAGCGTATTCGGACACATACGTGATCACATCAGCGTGGTTGCCGATCGCACGAAGCGCATGGCGCGCACCCGGGATCATGGACCAGCCCACCTCGTGTCCGTGCGTCGACGCGATGATCCTTTGCGCGCCGGCGCGCCTGGCAGCGGGAGCCATGAGTGCCAGCGGGGCAGCTGCCCCAAACCAAACCGTGTCGACGTTGTGCTCACGAATCAACCGTGCCATTTCGCGCTGAGTGGCCGGGGTGGGAAGCATCACCCGGCGCGGCCAGCGGTGGATAACGCACGGCAAGGAGTCGTCGTAAAGCAAAGCCTCGCGCTCGTCTTGCGTCGACGCGAAAACTACCACGCTGCCCGGACCTCGACGCGCGAGGACCTCATCGAGAAAACGGCGCAGATACGACTGAATCCCGCCGATCGTCGGCGGGAAATCATTCGTGACTAAAAGCGTGGTCAGAAGCGGACCGCTCCCTGAATAGGCATGGAGTCATACGGCACGACCTGAACTGGGATGCCGTAATCCGAAGCATGGACCAGCTTGCCGTCGCCGATGTACATACCCACGTGAGTCACACCCGGGTAGTAGCCAATGATGTCGCCGGGTTGGAGATCATTCAGCGAAACGGGCGTGCCGCCCGACAGCTGTGCCTGTGACGTACGCGGAATGGTCTTGCCCTGCTGCGCGTACGCCCACACCATCAGACCCGAGCAGTCAAACTCGTTCGGTCCCGTAGCACCCCAACCGTACGGGGAGCCCAGCTTCGACATCGCCGCGGACACCGCGGCGTTACCGTGCGCCGAAGGAGGGATACGCGCCCCATCAACCGGGCCGTTCTTCCTCTCCCAACGGGCCCGCTGCTCAGGTGAGAGCGAATCCACTCGCTCTTCCAGCGCCGCGATCCTCTTATCCAAATCCTTCTGCTCGCGCTTCAGGCGGTCACGGTTGGCCTCAAGCTCTACCGTGCGGTAGTTCGCGACCGCCAGAGCCATGTCTGCGTCCGTCGCCCGGTTGGCAGCCTCTCGGGTGGTTTTTTGAAGGCCGTCTAGCGTGCGCTCCGAGGAACGCGAAATGGAGCCAAGATAAGCCGCACGGTCAATGACCTCCTGCGGGTTGCCGGAATCGAAAGAGGCGATCACGGCATCATTTTGGGTGTTGCGGTAGCGAGTCTGCGCGATGCGATCGACGTCAACCTGGTAGTCATCGCGGCGACCCAGCGCCAAAGCCGCGTCCTTCTGCGCTGCCTTGGCTTCCTTGTTCAGCTTCGCGATCTGGGACTTAGCATCCCCGATCTTGCCTTCAAGTTCTTTGATCTCCTCTGACTTGGCAGTCGCCGTGTGGGACAGCTCTTCCATCTGCTTCATCATGGTGTCCACGTCATCAGCACCAGCGATGCCGGCGCAGCCGATAACCGAAGCGCCTCCGAGGCCTACGGAAAGACACGCCGCTGCTACGAGAGATACGGAAGAAGACCTACGGCCGAAGAAAAACCCCTGTGTACGGCGCACGGAAACCTCACTTTGGAAACACACAAATACGATACAAAGTTATTCGCTAAAACGGTTTTGGTCAAACAGATCAGCACGCAAAAATCGCGGCCGCTGCTCCCTTTTCGGGGCGCGACCGCGACCTGTTAAAGCGCGAAGTACGTCCTAGAAACGAACCGCAGAGTGAATCGGCATCATGTTCAGCGGGCGGTAGCCAACCGGGGTGCCGGAGTTCAGTGCGTCAATGATCTTGCCGTTGCCAGCGTAGATAGCAACGTGGGAAGCACCGGAGTAGTAGACGATGATGTCACCCGGCTGCAGAGCGTTCAGCGGCACCTTTTTGCCAGCGGAAGCCTGAGCGCCGGAGGTACGCGGGATGCTGATGCCAGCCTGCTTGTACACCCACGAGGTGAAGCCGGAGCAGTCGAACTGGTTCGGGCCAGCAGCGCCGTAGACGTACGGAGCGCCGATCTTGGAGCGAGCGATGGACACGATCCGGTCGCCCTTGGATTGAGCCGGAGCAGGAGCTGCAGCCCGGGCCGGAGCAGGAGCCGCAGCCTTGTACGGAGCAGGAGCAGCCTTCTTAGAAACTGCCGGAACCCACTCGTGGATGTTCGGGACGTTCTCAATGCCCGGCACGTTCTCAATGCCAGGGATCTCAGCGCGCAGGGTCGTGTTAGGAACACGAACCTCGGCTGCACCCGCCATAGCGGGGGTTACGAGGGATGCACCTGCGACGACGGCAGCAGCGGTTGCAACTCCACGCTTGGAAACGGACGTGGTTTGGCGGCGGTGTTTAGCCACTAGAGAAACTCCATATCTTCCTATTCACCTACCGGGTTAGCTGACGGGTTAGGCTCCAGGACATTGCCCTGCACGGCTACTACGCTATAAGCGCCCTTCGCCTGTGCACACACCCCAAGGATTCGATCAAGTATTGATCTAGGTGGTTCCCCGGCTCTTTCGCCCCCGCCCGCATTTTGCGGCGCTACATAAAGGCAAAAGACTCGGCTTTATATGTTTGTTCGGACGTGCCTTCGCGGCAAGGTCTCAATCAGGTTACGAAATAGCTACGAAGTTTGTCCAACGACGCGCCCGTTATCTCTCCGTAATATTGGATTCCGCGGCACATAACCCCAATTTCGCCTCGCGGATCCACCGAACGAGATGCTTCAATACAAAGATTAAATCGCGTCTACCTGCATCTATATGCCACACGGCATATTTTCTCGGGAAAGCAGAAATGTGCCGTGCAACCTATAATTTCTTTGTGTGATGCTGATCACACGCCGTGTTTGTTACTCTTTCGTGACAAAGTTTAAGGCCCTCCCCGTTGCGGGAAGGGCCTTAAGTTCTGTGTTTTAGTGAATCGCTCTCACGCGGCTAGGCAGCCGGCTTTGCAGCGATTACTATCGCGTGCCAGCGTCGCGGTCGGTCGAGTCCTTCTCGGCCTCGAGGGTACGCAGCGTCTCGATCTCCTCGTGGTGGTTCTGGCGGGCGATCTCGTTGCGCTTGCGCGTGATCTCCCTGTCATCCGGGGAGAACCAACCAGAGGTCTCGGAGTCAGCGTAACCAAGCTGGTTCAGCTGCTTCGGAACCGGAGCACCAGCGTACTCAAGCGGGATCTGGTGACCGTGCTCGTCCACCGGGCCAAGCGGCTGGTGAACCTCGACGAACGCACCGTTAGGCAGCTTCTTAATCACACCGGTCTCCAGACCGTGCTCCAGGACCTCACGGTCGGAGCGCTGCAGGCCAACGCAGATGCGGTACGTGATGAAGTACGCCAGCGGCGGGAGGATAATCAGACCGATACGGCCCACCCAGGTCATCGCGTTCAGGGAGATCTGGAAGTGGTACGCGAACAAGTCGTTACCACCGGACAGCGTCAGCAGGAGGAAGAAGACCAGACCCATGACGCCGATACCGGTACGAACCGGAACGTCGCGCGGGCGCTGCAGCAGGTTGTGGTGCGCGTCATCGCCCGTGGTGGCCTTCTCAATGAAGGGGTACGACAGCAGAACCACGACCATGGCGCCAGCCAGCAGCGCAACCCAGAACACACCCGGGATCGTGTAGTTGCCCAAGTAGAGCTCCCATGCCGGCATGACACGAGCAGCACCATCTGTCCACAGCATGTAGACGTCCGGCTGGGAACCAGCGGAGACCTGCGACGGGTTGTAGGGGCCCAGGTTCCAGATCGCGTTAATGGTGGTGACACCAGCCATGAGCGCCAGGACACCGAAGACCAGCATGCCGAAGCCAATCGCCTTGATAGCGAAGACCGGAAGGATGCGGATACCCACAACGTTGTTCTCCGTGCGGCCAGGGCCAGGGAACTGCGTGTGCTTTTGGAACCAGACGAGCAGGAGGTGTGCTGCGATCAGAGCGAGGATGATGCCCGGCAGGATCAGCACGTGCAGGATGTAGAAACGGTCCAGCATGAGGTCCGACGGGAAGTCGCCGCCGAAGATTGCCCAGTGCAACCAGGTACCAATGATCGGGAGGCCAACGATGATGGCGGACATAATGCGCAGACCAACACCGGACAGAAGGTCATCCGGGAGGGAGTAACCGAGGAAGCCCTCAGCCATACCCAGGAGGATAAGGACCACACCAATGATCCAGTTGGCTTCACGCGGACGGCGGAACGCACCGGTGAAGAAGATGCGCAGCATGTGGCAGAACATCGCCATCATGAACATGAGCGCAGCCCAGTGGTGCATCTGACGGACGAAGAGACCACCGCGAACATCGAAGGAGATGTCAAGAGCCGTTGCGTACGCACGGGACATCTCCACACCGTTCAGCGGAAGGTACGCACCGTCGTAGATCACCTTCGTGATGGAAGGATCGAAGAACAGTGCCAAGTACACACCGGTCAGAAGCAGGATGATGAAGCTGTACAGCGCCATCTCACCCAGCATGAAGGACCAGTGAGTGGGGAAAACTTTGTTGAGCTGAGGGCGAAGAACGCCCGCAACGGTAAAGCGTGAATCTGCGTTATCGGCGGCTTTAGCCAGCTTTGTGCTCATTAGGACTTACGCTCCCAGAATGCCGGGCCAACGGGCTCGATGAAGTCGCCCTTGGCAATGAGATAACCTTCTTCGTCGACCGTGATCGGCAGCTGCGGCAGAGCGCGTGCAGCCGGACCGAACACGGGGCGCCCGTAAGCCAGTGCGTCAAACTGCGACTGGTGGCACGGGCACAGGATGCGGTTCGTCTGCGCTTCGTACAAAGACGTCGGGCAGCCGATGTGCGTGCAGATCTTCGAGTAGGCGTAGAAGTCGCCGTAGTGGAAGTCCTCTTGACCCTGGCGCTCGGTAGCGCGCGCTGCATCCTGCGAACGTAGGCGGATCAGCATGACAGGGTTACGCGGACCGTGCAGCGAGTGCATGTGCTCCTCGTAGACATCGCGCGTCGGGTCGTACTTGTCGCCGTCGTTGACGTCCTCTTCCAGCAGCGGGAAGATCGTCTCCATCGACGCCGCAGCCAAGTCCTCTGGACGCATACGCACGAGGCGCGACACGCCCTGGGTCGTGTAGTGCTTAGCGCCACGCTCATTCGTGTGAGCCTCAGCAACCGCACCGGTGTCGCGGCCCAGGTAAATCTTCAGGCCCGGGTTGTCGCGAAGCATGGACCAGCCCTGCGTCCACAGGGTGCCGTCGCCGTGGTAGTCCATTGCGTGGCGCGGCTTCCACGGGTTCTTGATCAGACCACCCATCGGGGCAATCAGCATCAGGCCGGCGAAGAGACCCGCGCCGCCGAGAAGGCCCTGCATGGCTTTACGACGACCGAAGGTGGACGTCTCCCACGCGTCGTTCAGCAGTGCGGTCGTGGTGCGGCGGTCCAGCTCCGAGGAGCGACCGTCGTGACGACGCTGAACCGAAATCTCCTCGGGGATGAACTTCTTCACGTACTGGACGATCGCGACACCCAGGGCGATGAAGGCAAGGCCCGACGTCAGACCGAGCAGCGGAGTGTAGAGGGAGAAGATCCACAGGCCCTCATCGCCGTGGAACTTCGGCTGCCATGGCCAGAAGATGTAGATGCCCAGGAATGCGATTCCCGCGAGCAGCGAGATAGCTAGCCAAGTGTTGATTCCAGCAGCAGCGCGCTTTTCCTGCGGATCGTTCTCTAGCGGGAAGCGCTCTTTACGGTATGCAACCGTAACGTCATCGAGCTCGGTACCCAGAGCAGCCAGCTCGGCATTGCTCATCTTGTCCAGCTCGGCGTCAGTGTATGTCTTCTTTACTTCATTACTCATTGACGCGATCCAATCCACATAGCGGCGCAAGCGATCATCGTGACGCCGAAGATCCACATTGCCAAACCTTCAGAAACCGGGCCAAGGCCACCCAGTGCGTAACCGGACGGGCTCGGGGTCTCCTTAGACGACTTGATGAAGGCGATGATGTCCTTCTTCTCTTCCGCAGTCAGCTGGCGGTCAGAGAACTTAGGCATGTTCTGCGGGCCGGTCAGCATCGCCTGGTAGATCTCCTGCTCGTTCGCAGGGTCCAGAACCGGTGCGTACTTACCGGAAGACAGCGCGCCACCACGACCGGTGAAGTTGTGGCAGGATGCGCAGTTCAAACGGAACAGCTCGGAACCACGGGCCACGTCGGCCGGGTCAATCTTGTTGCCGTTGTTCTCGTAGTTCTTACCGCGGAGGTTCTCCATAGCCAAAGTGCCGTCCTCGTTGCGGACCAAGTCCGGGCCACCACCGTTAGCGGCAACGTATGCAGCGAGAGCCAGCGACTGAGCCTCGGTGTAGCGCGGCTTCTTACGCTCCGCCTGAGCATCGTTAGACATCATCGGCATACGGCCAGAGTGAACCTGGAAGTACACGGCACCCTCGCCTGTACCAATCAGGGACGGACCGCGGTCCTTCACACCCTGAAGGTTCGCACCGTGGCAGGTGACACAGGCCTTGTCGTAGAGGGTCTTACCCGTTTGAATCAGCGCTTGGTCATCGCGCTGCGCGGTAGCCACCTGAGCGTCAGGTGTCAGAGCAGTCGCGAGAAGACCGGCACCGGAGAGTGCGAAGAGCAAGGCCAGCGCCCCAGCAAGGGAGCGGCGCATCTTGCGTGCCCTTCGCCCTTTATTCTGCGTTTGTTTCATCTTTTTCCCTTTTGCGAAAATCGGTGCTTACGTCTGATTCCTACTGGACCAGGTACAGCGTGGTGAACACGCCGATCCAGACAACGTCAACGAAGTGCCAGTAGTACGAGGTCACCATTGCGGCAGTTGCCTGCGCCGGGGTGAACTTGGACTTGGCAATGCGCAGCAACACCACAACGAAGGCGATGATGCCGGCAGTGACGTGAGCCATGTGGAAGCCGGTGATGATGTAGAACACCGAGCCGTACACGCTCGACTGGATCGTCACGCCGTGCATGACCATTTCCGTCCACTCGTATGCAACGAGTCCAAGGAAGACCACGCCGAGGCCGATCGTGACAGCGAACCACTTGCGCAGCCCGAACACGTCGCCCTTTTCTGCAGCGAAGACACCAAGCTGCGACGTTACGGAGGAGGTCAGCAGCACGAGGGTAATGATTACGCCGAAGGCAACGTTGAGGTGGGCGGTCTGGCTGTCCCAGTCCCCTGCCGACATACCGTTAGCGCGAGACGTGAAGTACATCGCGAACAAGCCAGCAAAGAACATGAGCTCCTGAGCCAGGAACGCGATCGTGCCCACGCTGACCATGTTTGGCCGGTTGAGCGCGGGAAGACGTTCGTGGCCCGCCCTGAACGCGTCGGCGCCTGGGTTGGGGTTAGAAATTGCAGTCGTCACGCGTATTAGTATCCCGTGTTTTCGGCTGAAAGTCAGCTTGTTTCAGGCCGCGTTTTGCCTGAAAGATCCTTCCACCCCGCATATCACGGCATATGAGGGAAGATTAGTTCCCACATGTGACGCGTTTCACAAAACCGACTATTCCCAGGGGGCTGGTAACGAACTTTTGTTTGACCCCAGACTAGTCAACCAAAAGATTATGGCGAAAGATTAAGGCGAAAGACTACGGCGGAAGACTGCGGCGAAAAGCTCTGGCGAAAATTAACCCGGAAGAGGAAGCCGAAAAACTCCCGCGGATCCGTGCTGCGGGCATGAAAAAAGGCCCCCACCTTTCGGTGTGAGGCCTAGATACTGCGCTAACGTCTAGTGCTTTTCCTTCGGGATTCCGTACTGAAGGTTGAGCATGGTGGTTGCCCAGATCAGAAGGACTGCACCCACGGCCAAGAGCCAGAGCTGCCAGAAGGCGATGCCGAAGGCCATCAGGACAATCGCACCGGTCATGGCCAGCGGCCAGATGGAGCTCGGGGAGAAGAAGCCCAGCACGCCTGCGCCGTCTTCAACTTCGGCCTCTTCCCAGTCCTCAGGCAGAACGTCCGTGCGGGATTCCGTGAAGTGGAGGTAGCCACCCATCATGAAGGAGAACGCAGTAGCCAGGATCAGGCCCACGCCACCGGCCCACTCGTAGCCAAACTGGTATGCGTCATCCGCGACGAAGTTCGTGGCAAATGCGTAGAACACCGCCATGACGATAAGGAACGTGCCGATACCGTAAAAGACTTTAGATCCGATTCCCATGGTGTAAGCCTTACTCTCTTGATTCTTCGATCGGGTTAGTTGGCGAACTCGTTGGTGTCCACGCCGGGGTTACCAGCGCGGGTACCGGTGCGGTCCGAGTTGAACGGGTAAGTCGTGGTTGCGTACGGCGCCTCGCCGATGTGGCGGAGAGCTTCAGAGTTCGGCGCATCCGGGTTGTCGTTGCGGAACTTCATGTACTCGCGGAACTGATCCGGGGTCACCGCGCGAACCTCAAAGTTCATCATCGCGTGGTAGGTACCGCACATTTCAGCACAGCGGCCGACGTACGCGCCCGGCTTCTCAATCCGCTCAATCTGGAAGCGTGGCTCCTGCTGGTTGTTCTCCGGATGAGCGTAGACGTCGCGCTTGAAGAGGAACTCCGGAACCCAGAAGGCGTGGGACACGTCGCTGGATGCGAGGCGGAACTCGATTGGGGTCTCGGTCGGCAGAACCAGAACCGGGATCTCCTCGGTGGAACCCAGGGTCTCAATCTGGTTGTAGTTCAGGTAGGAAACGTCACTCATGGACTTGCCGTGAATCGGGTTCGGGTTCTTCATTCCCTCATCGTCATACTTGGTCTCAGCCATGAGCTTGGTCAGCTCGGTGTCCTCACCGTTGTAGTCGGAGCCCGTCGGGGACAGCTCCGCGGCAACCTGTGCGTAACCGAACTTCCAGTTCCACTGGAAACCGGTCACGTCCACGGTGACCTTCGGGTCCTTGTCCAGGGCAACAACCTTGGTCTGTGCCTGAACGGTGAAGAAGAACAAGCTCATCACGATGACGATCGGGATGATGGTGAGGACCAGCTCCAGCGGGACGTTGTACTGCAGCTGCTTCGGGAATTCACCCTTGCCCTGCTTCTCGCGGCGCTTCCCGTTCCACGCGAAGACCGCGTAGAGGAAGATTGCCCACATGATGATGCCGATAGTCCAGGCTGCGACCCAGACCCACACCCAGAAGTTGTACATCGAGTGTGCTTCCGGGGTCACCGGGTCCGGCCATCCCATGTCCAAGAGTCGCGAGACAGCCGACGGTGCTTCTACCTCACATCCAGCAAGCCCGAAACCGCTGAGGGCTAGTAGCCCAGCGACACCGATCTTCTTGGCCTTATCCACGTGCGTCCGCCTTCCTTACAACAGTTAAAACGCGCACCGAGTATTCCCATACGCTTCCCTGTTAGCTTACTGCCAGCATGAGGGCAGCACACACGAAGCGTGAAAGTTCTCAGCACAGACAGAATAAAACATCGAGCCAGTCTTTTTGGTTATCTGGCCCCTTTAGTCAGAGCTGGCCAGCACACCGACTTCATAATCATCCAATAGTTGGCCCCCTTACGGGGACAGAAAAAGGTGGAGCGCCTGCTGACCACAAATTGCCCGACGTTACACGGCCTTGTCGTGATAGTTCGTCATGATGCTTGCCTATTGTTGTCTGAGAACACGTAACCTATCGTTCTTTATCTACCGGTTGGCGCAATGATTATGCGTTTAATGCCGGCTGGATGAAGCAAAAAGGAGAATGCCCCAATATGTGCGGCCTAGTTGGAATGCTCGCTGCGAACTCCGATGCCCCCTCGTTCGCACCAGCGATTGAGCGTGCGCTTCCCTGCATGCATCACCGTGGGCCGGATGCCGGCGGAACATGGCATGACGCCGACGCGGTCTTTGGTTTTAACCGCCTCGCCATCATCGACATCGAGCACTCGCACCAGCCCTTGATGTGGGACCCCGACACAGCTGAAACCCGCGAAGACGCTGGCGGACAGCAGTCGGGTCCGCAGGCCCGCTACGCAATGACGTTCAACGGGGAGATCTACAACTACGTGGAGCTCCGCGAGGAACTGCAGTCCCTGGGATACACCTTCAACACCTCGGGCGATTCAGAGACGATCGTTGTCGGCTACCACCACTGGGGCGCCGACGTGGTTAATCACCTCCGCGGCATGTTCGCGTTCTGTGTGTGGGATTCCCACACAAAGACGATGTTTGTCGCCCGCGACCAGTTCGGCATCAAGCCGCTGTATTACGCAACCACGGACGCAGGCACGGTTTTCTCTTCGGAGAAGAAGATCATCCTCGAGATGGCTGAGGCACTTCGCTTATCGACGGAGCTGGATAAGCGCGCGATCGAACACTACGTGGACCTGCAGTACGTGCCCGAGCCTGAGTCGCTGCACGCGGGCATCCGTCGCCTCGAGTCGGGCTGTTATGCAGTGCTAAAACCCGGTGAAGAAGTTCGCGCGCAGCGTTACTTCAATCCACAGTTCAACACCACACCCGTTCCCAAGGGAAGCGAAGATGCGCTGTTTACCCGGATTGCTGAGGCCCTAGAAGATTCCGTCGCTAAGCACATGCGCGCGGATGTGACCGTGGGTTCCTTCCTCTCGGGCGGGATTGACTCCACTGCCATTGCGACGTTGGCGAAACGCCACAACCCGAACCTGTTGACGTTCACCACAGGCTTCGAGCGCGAAGGCTACTCAGAGGTGGATGTCGCCGCCGAGTCCGCCGCCGCGATCGGTGTTGAGCACATCGTGAAGATTGTCTCGCCGGAGGAATACGCAAACGCGATCCCCCAGATCATGTGGTACTTGGATGATCCGGTCGCTGATCCCTCGCTCGTGCCACTGTTCTTCGTGGCGCAAGAAGCACGCAAGCACGTCAAGGTGGTGCTCTCCGGTGAGGGCGCGGACGAACTCTTTGGCGGTTACACGATCTACAAAGAGCCACTGTCTCTAGCACCGTTTGAGAAGGTGCCCGCTCCCCTGCTCCGCGGCCTGAACAAGTTGGGCGCGGTTCTGCCCGAGGGCATGAAGGGCAAGTCCCTCCTTGAGCGCGGTACCACGCCGATGGAAGCGCGCTACTACGGCAATGCACGGTCCTTTAACTTTGACCAGATGCGCCGTGTCATCCCGTGGGCAAAGCCCGAATGGGATCACCGCGAGGTGACTGCGCCTATTTACGAGCGGTCCCGCGACATGGATCCGGTGGCGCGGATGCAGCACCTTGACCTGTTCACCTGGATGCGCGGCGACATCCTGGTCAAGGCCGACAAGATCAACATGGCGCACTCGCTTGAACTGCGCGTGCCGTTCTTGGACAAAGAAGTCTTCGCTGTCGCTGAGACCATTCCGTACGACCTGAAAATTGCGCACGGCACGACCAAGTACGCCCTGCGCAAGGCGATGGAAAAGATTGTTCCCCCGCATGTGCTTCACCGTAAGAAGCTGGGCTTCCCCGTGCCCATGCGCCACTGGCTGGCCGGCGACGAGCTCTACGGCTGGGCTCAGGACACCATCACCGAGTCCCAGACCGATGAGATCTTCAACAAACCCGAGGTGCTTCAAATGCTGAAAGAGCACCGCGACGGCGTTTCCGATCACTCACGGCGTCTCTGGACGGTGCTTGCCTTCATGGTGTGGCACGGCATCTTCGTGGAACACCGCATCGACCCCGGGATCGCGCAACGCGATTACCCAGTGAGGCTCTAGTTCCCCCCGATTAGTTGAAGGAGTCGCCGCAGGCGCAGGAACCAGACGCGTTGGGGTTGTCGATGGTGAAGCCCTGCTGCTCAATGGTGTCCGCGAAATCAATCACGGCACCCATGAGGTACGGCACGCTCATCTTGTCCACGACGAGGCGAACGCCGCCGATCACGTCAGCCTTATCGCCGTCAAGATCGCGGTCATCGAAGTACAGCTGGTAACGCAGACCTGCGCAGCCGCCTGGCTGCACAGCGATACGCAGCGACAAGTCGTTGCGACCCTCTTGGTCCAAGAGCGCCTTTGCCTTGGCAGCCGCCGCGTCCGTCAGGTTCACGCCGGTGGTTGAGGCTGGTGCGGTCATGGGTTGATTCCTCCTCTTTTAAGGTTTCTGCTTCCAGTTGTCTTCAACGCATGGACGCTGAAGTTGTTCCATCCTATCCAAAGAACTTTCGGAACTTAGGTTAGCCTTTCATGGCGCATGCCCCCGGGACGTGGCGAGCGGACGCCATTTTGTAGCCTGGAGGGGTGAAACTTCCCTGGAAGAAAGACGAAACTGCTGCGAGCAGCGCGAGCGGCTCCACCAAGGTTGAGCTACCGGAGACCCCGAAGGAAGAAAAGAAACTTCCGAAGGGCTACACCCCGCCCAAGGGCCGGCCGACGCCTAAGCGGCACGACCAAGAGGTCAAGCGCGGCGTTGTGCGCGATAAGAATGCCTTGTCCACTCCGCAGGCTGCCCAAAAGCGCAAGGAGCTTAAAGCGTCCATGAGCAAGGAAGAGTGGAAGCAGTATAAGAAGGACGAACGCGAAAAGCGCCGCGAATACAACCGCGACATCCAAGCCAAGATGGACGCGGGCGATGAACGCTACCTGCTCGCGCGCGACCAGGGCGACGTCCGCCGCTACGTCCGTGACTGGGTGGATTCCCGTAGGTTCTTGTCCAACTTCGTCATGCCAGCAGCGTTTGTTCTGCTGATCCTGATGTTCTTTGGCAGCCGCAACCCCATGCTGGCCAACGCGGTGTCCATCGGCTCGCTGGTGTTCATCATCGCCATGTTCGCTGAAGCCTTCATCATTGGCCGCCGCGCTAATAACGCGGTGCGCAAAAAGTTCCCCTCCACGACGGAAACTGGCTTTAGCCTGGGGATGTATGCCTACTCCCGCGCAACGCAGCCGCGGAACTGGCGCACGCCGAAACCACAGGTAGCTATCGGCGCGACGGTGTAGAACCGCTACTACGCGCGCTCAACGCTCAACCGTGTAAGGAGAGTCCGGCCATGATCGAGTTCCCACCAGTCCCCGCCCCTGATGTCACTGCTGAAGCTCGCTTGAAAGAGTCGCTCGTGTCCAACCCACGGGCGATGTCTTACGGGCGGCTCGCCCAGGTTGCCGCGTGGCTTGCTGGCTGCCAAGGCACCCACATCCCGCAGCGTCTCGCGCGCCCCCGCACGATCGTGTTCGCGGGCGATCACGGCATCGCCTCCCGCGGTGTGTCGGCATTCACGCCGGAGGCGAGCGTGCTTCAGGCCGAGGAAATGGAGGCCGGGTCTGCTCCCGTCAACACCGCCGCACGTATCGCCGGTTCGTCTGTACGGCTGGTCGATGTTTCGCTCAACCGCGAGCCCGAGGACACGCAGGACAAGATCAGCCTTGCCACGCGGCCTTTTGACGTGGATAACGCGATGGATGATGCGGATTTCCTCCGCGCGGCGCAGCTCGGCGTGCGGATCGCGGATCAGGAAATTGATTCCGGTGCGGACTTTTTCATCATTGGCGACCTGGGCGTGGGCAACACCACCGTCGCCGCGGCGGTCATGGCCACCTTCGCCTATACGGAGCCGGTGAAGATCGTGGGCCGCGGCAGCGGGATTAATGACGAGGTCTGGAAGGTCAAGGTGGCAGCAGTACGCGACGCGATGTTCCGCGTGCGCGATGTCCGCAACGACCTCGAGGCGGTGCTCACTGCGATTTCCAGCCCAGATTTCGTGGCGGCCGCCGCATTCATGGCACAGGCCGCTGTGCGTAGCACGCCCATGCTTATCGACGGCGCGTTCACCGCCGTTGCCGCCTACATCGCCGAGCGGCTTGCACCCGGGGCCAAGCAGTGGATGATGGCTGGGCAACTCAGCCCCGAGCCCTGCCACGCCATTGCCGTTCAGGCTTTGGACCTGACGCCCCTAGCAGCGCTAGACATTACGACTGGCCAAGGCGTGGGCGCGCTAACAGTATTCCCGGCAATCACTGCAACGATCGATCTCATCGCCGATGAAATGCGCGTGCAGGAGGCTCATGAGGCCGAAGGACACGCCGAGGTCTCAGGCGACGAACCCGGCTGGGAAGTCGACGACGCCACCTAAACGGACGGCCACCCCGGTGGGTGCTTAGGCAGTCACTAGGGCGTGGATCCATCCATGCTCATCGGCTGCTTCGCCCCGCTGGATCGCAGTAAGCCGCTCACGCATCTTCATCGTGACATCGCCAGCCTTATTGTCGTTGACCGTGAAGTCCAGCTCCTTGCCCACGACGTGGCCCACCGGGGTGATCACGGCAGCGGTGCCGCACGCAAACGATTCGGTCATCGCGCCGGAGGCGACATCATCGCGCCACTGCTCGTAGGAAATCAGGCGCTCCTTGGTCTCATAGCCTAGATCGCGCGCGACCTGAAGCAGGGAATCGCGGGTAATACCCGGCAGCAAGGAGCCCGACAGCTGCGGAGTCACCACGGTCACCTCGCCGCCTTCGGAGCCGTACACGAACATCAGGTTCATACCGCCCATCTCTTCGATGTAGCGGCGCTCAACGGCATCCAACCACACAACCTGGTCGCAGTCTTGTTCTTCTGCTGCTGCCTGCGCAGCCAGGGACGCAGCGTAATTGCCCGCGAACTTCGCGGCACCGGTACCGCCCGGCGCGGCGCGCACGTACTCATCGCTCACCCACACCTTGACGGGTTTCACGCCGCCCTTGAAGTAGGCGCCAGCGGGCGAAGCAATGACGAAGAACGTGTAGGAGTTGGCCGGGTGCACGCCCAAGCCAATCTCCGTGGCAATCATGAACGGGCGGAGGTACAGCGACGCTTCCCCACCGGCCTCCGGCACCCACCGCTGGTCTACGTCTACCAACTGACGCACCGCTTCGATGAACAGATCTTCTGGGATCTCCGGCATGGCTAGTCGGCGCGCGGAGGCCTGCATGCGTTGTGCGTTCTGCTCTGGCCTAAACGCGACGATCGAGCCGTCCGCGTGGCGGTACGCCTTCAGGCCCTCAAAAATGGCTTGGCCGTAGTGGAACACCATCGATGCGGGATCGCACGACAGTGCCTCATACGGGCGTACTTGGGCGTTGTGCCAACCTTTATCCGCCGTCCAGTCAATCGAGACCATGTGGTCAGTGAAGTGGTTGCCGAACTTCGGGTCAGCTAAAACCTCCGCGATCTGCGCATCAGTCGCTGGGTTCGGGTTCGTAGTGACAGTGAAATCAGTGGCGTCCGTCATAGAGATACAGCTTACTCACCGTGGCGGACATTCTCGCCGTCAGGAGCCGCCCGGATATGCACAAGTACCCTTGGCAGCATGAGCTTTCCCACGACTGATTTATTCCCCCGCCGTTCCACCACCCCCACCGTCAACTTTGAGGCCGCCAACGCAACGCAGCGTTTCGCGCAGGTCGCGCGTCTCATCCCCGTTGGTCAGAATGAGGGTCTGGAAATTCCGGTGACCCCCCTCGTCGATAAGGGCGTGCTTGAAGCGCTCACCGCGGTGGGCGCGACGGGCAAGCACGGCGAGATCACGCGCGTTGTGGTCGATTCGACCCTCTACATCGCGTTCGGGCTGGGCATGCTTGACGACGATGGGGAGTCCAACCCCCGCACTGGCTTCAGCGAAACCTCGGTGCGGCGAGCAGTGGCATCCGCCGCGCGATCGCTAAAGGGCGTGGACCACGCGGTGATCGGTGCCGAGCTGGGCGTGCGGCCGATCGTCGAGGGTTTGGTACTCGGCGGGTACGTCTACAACGGCTTCAAGTCCACAGGCGCGGAAGAACTCTCGACGGCAGAGGGCGAGAAACTCGCCGAGGCCGAAGGCATCGAGCCGGCTGTCGACGCCACGGCAAAAGTGACCGTGTTGGGAACCGAGGAGCAGCAGGAGGAATTTGACGCGGCGCTGACGATCGCCCAGGCGACCGGGCTTGCCCGTGACCTAGTGAACACGCCAGCCAATTACCTCTTCCCCGCTTCCTACGCGGATATCGTCGCGGACTTGGGCCGTAGCGCTGGCCTTACCGTCGAGGTCTTGGATGAGAGCGCACTGGCTGAGCAGGGTTTCGGCGGCATCCTCGCGGTCGGCCAAGGTTCCGCCAGGCCGCCGCGGTTGGTGCACCTGTCGTGGGCGCCGGCTGATGCGGAACGGTCCGTGGCCCTCGTGGGCAAGGGCGTCACCTTTGACACCGGTGGGATTTCCATCAAACCGGCCGCCGGGATGGATCAGATGGTGATGGACATGGGCGGATCGGCGGCCGTCTGTGCAGCAGTTCTTGCCGCCGCACAGTTGAACCTGCCCGTGCGCGTGGATGCGTGGATGGCGTTGGCGGAAAACATGCCGTCAGGCAGCGCGCAGCGCCCCGGCGACGTAATCACCCACTACGGCGGCATCACCAGCGAGGTCTTAAACACCGACGCTGAAGGGCGCCTCGTGCTTGCCGACGCGATTGCGCGCGCCAGCGAAGAAAACCCCGATGACCTGATTGAGGTGTCCACCCTTACCGGCGCGCAAATGGTGGCGCTGGGCAAGCGAACATTCGCGGTGATGGGTACAGACGAGCTGCGCGACCGGATTGCTGACACCGCCCGTGAACTCGACGAACCCGCCTGGGCAATGCCGCTTTTAGAAGAGCACGAGGAAGAAATCGCCTCCAAGGTCGCGGACCTACGCAACATCGGCGGCGACCGCTACGGCGGGATGGAATACGCAGGCACCTACCTCTCCCGCTTCGTTGCCGACGGCATCAACTGGGCGCACCTCGACATCGCGAGCCCGGCGTGGAACTCCGGCGCACCGTACGGAATCACCCCAGCCCGCGCGACGGGCGTGCCCGTACGGACCCTGATTGAGGTTCTGCGGGCAGATCCGCGCCCGCAGAGGGCCTAAGTTTTACGTAAATTTCTTTAAGTATTAGGGTCTTCGCCGCGCTCGAACTTGGCGCGGCGTTCCTTTTGCTCTTCGCGTTTGCGCAGGATGCGTTCCTGCTCCATGCGCTTGCGCATCCTGCCGGGGTAGCCGGTTTCTTCCACGTCATACAGAGAGATCCCCAGCAGCTTTGCAACGGCATCAATGCCTTTCGGCCCGCCGATCCGGCGGCGGGTGTACTCCCCGTTTTCGTCGACAAGCACGACCGACATCTCATTAACCACGGTCTCGGGCTCGACGAACCCCTCAACAAAGGCGCGGCCCTGGACCCACTGCTTGAGGTGGGCGGCGTCTTCAGGGCGCAGCGTATCGCCGGGACCTCGCGGCGGCTTGAGCGGCGAGGATTTCTTCCGGGACCCGAAAAGGTTAAACACGGTTGATCATCTTAATGAACGCCCGCAGGAAACTGAATGTTGCTATCTGACAATCTACCGAACGCAACTGGGGTTAAGCGGGTACGCTGGGACGCACGATTGTCCCACAAGATCACAGGAGACCACACACATCATGGCTCACTCAATTGAGATGCCCGAGCTGGGCGAATCAGTCACCGAAGGCACTATCACGACGTGGCTGAAAGAAGTCGGCGACACCGTCGAAGTCGACGAGCCGTTGCTCGAGGTTTCCACCGACAAGGTTGATACGGAGGTTCCATCGCCTGTCGCCGGTGTTCTCCTGGAGATCAAGGCTGAAGAAGATGACACGGTAGAGGTCGGTGAGGTCATCGCCATCGTCGGTGAGGAAGGCGAAGCACCCGCTGGCGGCGACGAAGACTCCGCGGCTGACGCCTCCGAAGAAGTCGACGCTGCGAACACCGACGAGGTCGAGCAGGACGCAGCCGGCACTACCCCGAACCCAGCTGACGCGCCGAAGAAATCCGGCTCTGGTTCCGCCTCCAACACCAAGGGCAGCGGCGAGTCCGTCGATGTTGAAATGCCGGAACTCGGCGAGTCTGTGACCGAGGGCACCATCACCACCTGGCTGAAGGAAGTCGGCGATCTGGTCGAGGTCGACGAGCCGCTGCTGGAGGTCTCCACGGACAAGGTCGACACCGAGATCCCTTCCCCCGTTGAAGGCACGCTGCTGGAGATCCTCGCGGACGAGGACGACACCATTGAGGTCGGTGGCGTGATCTGCCGCATCGGTGACGCTGAGGCTGCCGCCGCTGCGTCCAACGACACTGATGAGGATGACGCTGCTGAGGAACCCGCTGACGAGGCGCCCGCTGACGAGGCGCCCGCTGAGGCAGAGCCGGAGAAGACCGAAGAGAAGCCTGCGCCTGCTGCGACCGAGAGCAAGGCGGAAGCTGCGGCGGCGGACACCAAGGCAGCCGACGACAAGGCAGCCGGCAGCAAGTCGGCCGACAACAAGGTTGAGGTCAACACCGGCAAGGTGCCGTACGTGACCCCGCTGGTGCGCAAGCTCGCCGACAAGCACGGCGTTGAGCTCAGCACAGTAGAGGGCACGGGCGTGGGCGGCCGCATCCGTAAGCAGGACGTCATCGCCGCTGCCGAGGCTAAGAACGCTCCGGCTGGTGCTGCTGACGCCGGTGAGACCGCTGCGGCTGCACCGAAGGTTGACAGCTCTGATCCGAAGTCACGCTGGTCCACCAAGTCCGTTGACCCGGAGAAGGCGTCGCTCATCGGTACCACCGAGAAGGTCAACCGCATCCGCGAGATCACGGCAGCGAAGATGGTCGAGTCCCTGCAGACCACGGCACAGCTCACCCACGTCCAGGAGACGGATGTCACCCGGATCGCGGAGCTGCGGAAGCGCGTCAAGCCGGCGTTCGTCGAGAAGCATGGCGTGAACATCACGTTCCTCGCGTTCTTTGTGAAGGCCGCGGCAGAGGCGCTTGTCTCCCACCCGAACGTCAACGCGTCCTACAACCCTGAGACCAAGGAGATCACCTACCACTCCGACGTCAACATCGGTATCGCAGTGGACACCCCGATGGGTCTGCTCGTTCCGGTGCTGAAGAAGGTTCAGGACATGAACCTGGCGGACATCGCCAAGGGCATCGCGGACCTGGCAGAGCGTGCGCGCACCAAGAAGCTGCGCCCGGACGACCTGTCTGGTGCAACGTTCACCGTGTCCAACATCGGTTCCCAGGGCGCGCTTTTGGACACGCCGATCCTCACGCCGCCGCAGGCGGGCATCCTGGGTACCGCAGCGATTGAGAAGCGCCCGGTCGTTGTCACCAACGACGGCGTGGACTCGATCGCTATCCGCCAGATGTGCTACATCCCGCTGACCTACGACCACCAGCTGGTTGACGGCGCGGATGCAGGCCGTTTTGTCACCACGATCAAGGACCGCATTGACACCGGTGACTTCGAAGGCGACTTGGGCCTCTAGTCCGGGCCCGCATATACCGCACAACTTCATACTTTCCTCTAGAGCCGTGGGCCAGCGTTGAACAAACAACGCTGTCACCCACGGCTCTATACACTGGGCGACATGGCGGCGAAGAAGAAATCCGGTAAGGCGGGCTCGGCGCCCGCTAACAAAAAGCCCGACACGTTCAAGTCTTTTAGGAATGAAACGGGCGACTTCATGGAAGAGGCCCTCGCTGGTCTTGTTGCAGCGCACCCGTGCGCGCAGTGGCATTCAGAAGGGTTCATCGGGGTTGCGGCGGACCAGTCGGGAAAGTCATCATCGGCAAAATCGAAGCGGAAAAAGCGCGTCGCCGTTGTCTCCGGCGGCGGGTCGGGCCACGAGCCGATGCACGCGGGTTTCGTGGGCGACGGAATGCTTGACGCGGCATGCCCCGGGCTGTTGTTCACCTCCCCCAACGCGGTTCAGATCACTGCGGCAACGCAGTGGGCGGATCGCGGCAAGGGCGTTGTTCATGTGGTGAAGAACTACACGGGTGATGTCATGAACTTCACCGTCGCGGCTAACAGCGTGGACGGGGATGTGGCCACGGTGATCGTGGCGGATGACGTAGCTACAGAGATTGACAATGACGATTCACCGGGCCGTCGCGGCACCGGCGCGACGATCCTCGTGGAAAAGGTCGCGGGTGCCGCCGCGGAGCGTGGGGACGAGCTCGCTCGCGTCGCAAAGCTTGCGCAGAAAACAGCGGACCAGTCGCGCAGCATGGCTGTCGCACTCCAGGCTGGGCACTTGCCGACGAGCGACCGGCAGACCTTCGACCTGGAAGAAAAAGAAATTGAAATCGGCGTGGGCATCCACGGCGAACCCGGCGTGGAGCGGCGCAAGCAGACAAAAGGCAAGAAGAAGCCGAACGCGCGCGATCTGGTCTCAGAGCTCCTCACCGGCATCATTGATTCGCTGAATGACGCCGGGGTGACCGTCAAGGACGGCACCGGCGTGGTGCTACTAGTCAACGGCTTAGGCGGCACGAGTGAGTTAGAGCTCGACTTGGTCTTCGGCGAGGCCCTAGCCCAACTGGCGGACCGCGGGATCAAGGTCAAGCGCGGCTTACGTGGTTCCCTGGTCACGTCGCTGAACATGGCCGGGATCTCCTTGACCGTCACGAAAGTGAACAAAGAGATGCTGGAGCTTATTGACGCGCCGACGTCCGCGCCCGCGTGGCCAGCCGTCGCAGTCAACCCCAAGGTGGCAAGCGCGCATATGGACGATGACTTCGACCAGCCGTCGTCAGGCAAAAAGAACGCGTGGCTCAGCGCGTTCACCGACCGCTTGAAGTCCTCCACCGATGACCTAACGGAGCTGGACCGCATCGCGGGCGACGGTGACTTTGGGCACAACATCCACGCGGCGTTCGGCGATATTTCGACGCCGCTGAAGGGCAGCGACGCGGCCATCTTCGAGTTCTTCGCCCACCGCATGCTGGTGCGCGCCGGTGGAACGTCGGGCGCGGTGTTGGGCACTTTCTTCCGCGAAATGAGCGACGCTTTCGCCGACGCGGAGGTCGACTCCCGCACCGCGACGGCGGAAGAGTTTGCCGCGGTGCTAGCAAAGGGCCTAAACGAAGGCGTCGCGGCGATCGTCGATCTCGGCGGGGCGAAGGAGGGCGACAACACGCTTATCGACGCACTGGTGCCCGCCACGAAGGCCGCGACCAAGATCGCGAAGGGCTCGCCAGACTCCATCAGCGGTGTTTTGGACGGGGTGCTTTCTAAAGCGATCAAGGGGGCGCAGAGCACCCGCGGCATGCAAGCGAAGAAGGGCCGCGCCTCCTACCTGGGTGAATCCGCCGCAGATGTGCCGGACCCGGGCGCCATTGCCATCACATGGTTGTTCGGCGATGCGGACATGAAAGACTTCTAAGAGAACACCTTTTTAAGAGAAAACCGATTGACTATGCGCAAGGAGCTCGTGCACGTGGATTACATTTCTCGCCATATTGGACCGACAGACGATGAACGCAGCGACATGCTGGGCACGGTGGGCTATGGCTCGCTGGATGAACTCGTCACTGCCGCGATCCCTTCCGGGATTCTGCTGAACCGTCTGCTTGACCTGCCCGAGGCTCTCACGGAACCCGAGGCCCAGAATCGCCTGCGCGAATTGGCGGCCAAGAACACAATGCTCAAGGCTTTCCACGGCCAGGGCTATTCCTCCACCATCACGCCGCCGGTGATCCGCCGCGGCGTCGTGGAGGACGCTGGCTGGTACACCGCCTACACGCCGTATCAGCCGGAGATTTCGCAGGGCCGTCTGGAGGCTCTGCTCAACTTCCAAACGATGGTGGAAGAACTCACGGGAATGCCGCTTGCGAACGCCTCACTTCTCGACGAAGCGACGGCCGCTGCGGAGGCCGTCGGCCTCATGTCCCGGTCGGTGAAGAAGGGCCGCCGCGTGCTTCTCGACGCACGGCTGCACCCGCAGGTCATCGCCGTCGCCGCCGAACGAGCTCGGGTCTTCGACCTCGAGGTCGAGGTCACCCCGGTGTCCTCTGAGCTGGTCGGCGAAGACTTCGTGGGCGTCGTGATTGCGTACCCAGGCACTGAAGGCGACATCATCGACCCGCGTCCGGTGATTCAGGCGATCCACGACCGCGGTGGACTGGCCACTGTTGCGGCAGACCCGTTGGCGCTCATGCTTCTGGAATCTCCGGGGTCGATGGGCGCGGACATCGTGATCGGCACAACGCAACGCCTTGGTGTTCCGCTGTTCTACGGTGGCCCGCACGCTGCCTACATGGCGGTGACGGAGAAGCTGAAGCGCCAGCTGCCGGGCCGACTCGTCGGCGTATCCGTTGACGCGGAGGGCTACCCGGCGTACCGCCTGGCGTTGCAAACCCGCGAGCAGCACATCCGCCGCGAGAAGGCAACATCCAACATCTGTACGGCGCAGGCCCTGCTGGCTGTGACCGCCTCCATGTATGCCGTCTACCACGGCCCGGAGGGGCTGAAGGAGATCGCGCAGACCGTCCATTCCTACGCCACCCGCTTTGCTGCGTCCGTGCGCAACGCAGGTCTGGAGGTTGTCCACGAGCACTTCTTTGACACCGTTGCGGTGAAGGAGCCAGGCCGGGCGCAGGGCATCGTGGATGCGCTGGCACAGACGGGCTACCTCGTGCGCGCGATTGACGCCGACACGGTGGGCGTGAGCTTCGGCGAAGACACATCGGACGAAGATCTGGCGGCTCTTCTGAGCGGCTTCGGCATCCTGGAACCGCCGGTGGACGGCGACACGGCGATCCCTTCTGTGCTCACTCGCGCGGAGACGCCGCTGCAGCACGAAATCTTCAACAGCCACCACTCCGAAACCCAGATGATGCGCTACATCCGTTCGCTGGGCGACAAGGATCTGGCGCTGGACCGCACGATGATCCCGCTGGGCTCGTGCACGATGAAGCTGAACCCCACCGCTGGCTTGGAGGCAATCACCTGGCCTGGTTTCGCCAACGTTCACCCCTTCACGCCTGATGAGTACACCGAGGGCTGGCGCGAGCTGATCAGCGAGCTGTCCGAGTGGCTCGTGGAGATCACCGGCTACGACGCCGTGAGCGTGCAGCCGAACTCCGGCGCCCAGGGCGAGCTGGCCGGTCTGCTGGCAATCCGCCGCTACCACGTGGCCAACGGCCAGGGTGAACGCGACATCTGCATCATCCCGGCATCGGCCCACGGCACCAACGCCGCATCGGCGGCCTTGGCCAACCTCAAGGTCGTTGTTGTCGCTACGGCTGAGGACGGCTCGATTGACATCGAGGACCTGGATGCGAAACTTGCACAGCACGCTGACCGCGTTGCGGCGATCATGATCACCTACCCGTCTACCCACGGCGTCTACGAGGACACCGTGCAGGAAGTCGCGGACAAGGTCCACGCCGTCGGCGGCCAGGTCTACATCGACGGCGCCAACATGAACGCGCTGACTGGTCTGGCTCGTCCGGGTGATTTCGGCGGTGACGTGAGCCACCTGAACCTGCACAAGACGTTCACCATTCCGCACGGCGGTGGCGGCCCGGGTGTCGGCCCGATCGGTGTGGGTGAGCACCTCATCCCGTTCCTGCCGTCTGACCCGCAGTCAAAGACCGCAGACACCGCAGCAGAAGCCCCCGTCGGCGAGGGCGTGCCCATGAGCAGCACGACGTACGGCTCTGCGGGCGTCCTGCCAATCTCTTGGTCCTACATTGCAATGTCCGGCGGCGCGGGGCTTGCGGACGCAACCGCGAACGCGATCCTGGCGGCAAACTACGTCGCCCGCGAGCTCAACGACTCCTTCCCAGTGCTCTACACGGGCGCCAACAACCTCGTGGGCCACGAGTGCATCCTGGACATCCGCCCGGTCACCGACGCATGCGGGGTCACCGCGGCCGACGTGGCTAAGCGCCTCGTGGACTACGGCTTCCACGCCCCCACCCTGGCGTTCCCCGTCGCCGGCACGCTCATGGTCGAGCCCACCGAGTCCGAGGACAAGGCAGAGCTGGACCGCTTCATCACCGCGATGCGCTCCATCCGCGCCGAGATCCAAGACATCATCGACGGGAAGGTTGCCTACTCCGATTCCGTTGTGCACAACGCTCCCTACACCGCGCGCAGCCTGGTCAATTCCAACTGGGATTACCCGTTCACCCGCGAGGAGGCCGCGTACCCCGTCGATAGCTTGCTGACCAACAAGTACTTCCCGCCAGTCCGGCGTATCGACGAAGCCTACGGCGACCGCAACCTCGTCTGCTCCTGCCCGCCGCCGGAGGCCTTTGCCCTGAACTCCGACACCGACCCGATCGGCGAGGACGTCGTCGAGCCTGTCGTAACCGACGAGAACTCCAAGTAGTTCTCAGCCGAACACACCCGCACACACCCGGGCTAGAGCAGCCCCAACGAAAGGACGGCAATGCCGAATTCCCCCCTCCACGCAGCGCACGAAACGCTAAACGCCACCTTCACCGACTTCGGCGGTTGGACCATGCCGCTGAAATACGGCAAGGAGCTCGACGAACACCGCGCCGTGCGCGAAGGCGTGGGCATCTTCGACCTGTCCCACATGGGCGAAATCGAGGTCAAAGGCCCTGACGCAGGCGCGTACCTCGACCACGTTCTCATTTCGTCTCTTTCCAATCTTAAGGTTGGAAAGGCCAAGTACTCCATGATCGTCGCTGATAACGGCGGCATCCTGGACGACCTGATCACCTACAAGTTCGCCGATGACCACTTCCTGGTCGTCCCCAACGCCGCCAACACCGGCGTCGTATGGGCAGCGTTCGAAGCACGCGTGGGTGACTTCGACGTCGAAATCACAAACCAGAGCGAAGAGATCGCACTCGTCGCGGTACAAGGCCCCGGTGCACTGGAGGTTCTCACGCCGCTTCTCGACGGAAACCCAGACGACCTCGCCTACTACTCCGGCGCGTGGATGAACCTTTCCACCTCGGATAAATCCTCGGCGGAAAGTAACGGCCAAAACGAATCCGAGGCCTCGGATAAATCCTCGGTGGAAAGTAACGGCCAAAACGAATTCTCGGCGGCAAATGTCGAGGTCTTCGTTGCGCGTACCGGCTACACCGGCGAGGACGGCTTCGAGCTGTTCTGCATGTTCGCCGACGCCCAGGCCGTGTGGGACGCAGTCATCGACCACGGTGTCCCCTGCGGTCTCGCATCCCGCGACTCGCTGCGCTTGGAGGCCTCCATGCCTCTCTACGGCCACGAACTCACCGCCGATATCACCCCCGTCGAAGCCGGCATGGGGCGGGCCTTCGCCAAGAAGGAGGCTGATTTCGTCGGCAAGCAAGCGCTCGTTGGGCGCGAACCTACCGTCGTCATCGCGGGCCTGACCTCCGACCAACGCCGCGCCGCGCGCGAAGGCTCCGCGATCTACCTCACCTCAGGCGACGACAGCGACCAGCGCATCGGCACGGTCACCTCCGGTCAGCCATCCCCGACGCTCGGCCACCCCGTCGCGCTTGCGCACATCGACCCCGCACACGCCGAAGTTGGAACTGAAGTAGAAATCGACGTACGCGGCAAGCGCTATCCGTTTACCATTGTTGAGACCCCCTTCTACAAGCGAAAGGCCATCTAATGTCCCAGACTGCTCTTCCTGCAGATTTCTCCTACTCCGAAGACCACGAGTGGGTCAACGCAGCCGCTGACGCCATTGCGGGTGAAACCGTACGCGTTGGCATCACCTCCGTGGCCACCGAGCGCCTCGGCGAAATCGTCTTCGCTGAACTGCCCGAGGTCGGCGACGCCGTCACCGCCGGCGAGACCTGCGGTGAGGTCGAGTCCACCAAGAGCGTGTCTGACCTCTACTCCCCCGTCACCGGCACCGTCACCGCCGTCAACGACGCACTCGAGGACAACTACGAGGTCATCAACAACGACCCGTTCGGCGACGGCTGGCTCTTCGAGGTCGAGGTCGACGAAGCAGGCCCGCTGATGACCGCCGACGAGTACGCGGCAGCGAACGGCGTAAACTAACGCTCTATGACTCGCACTAGCGACTCCATTCGAGCCTCAGATGCCGCCGTAGAGGTGCGGCATCTGGGGCTCGTGGATTATGTAGAGACGTGGGAAATGCAGGCCGATCTTGCGAAACGGCGTGCGGCTGGGGAGATCGTCGATACGCTTCTTGTGCTCCAGCACCCCAACACGTACACCGCGGGCAAGCGCACGCAGCCCGAGGATCTGCCCGACAACGACCAGCCAGTCGTCACCGTTGACCGCGGCGGGCGCATCACGTGGCACGGCGAGGGACAGATTGTGGTCTACCCGATTGTGAAGCTCGCCGACCCGGTTGACGTGTTGGACTTCGTGCGGCGCGTCGAGGAAGCGATGATCCGCACCGTGCGCGAGCTGGGCGTCACCAAAGCCACGCGTGTCGACGGCCGGTCTGGTGTCTGGATTCCCGCCGACTCCCCCGCCGCCGACCCACGCGCATTCCCCGGCGAGCGCAAAGTGGCGCAGCTGGGCATCCGCGTCACCCACGGCGTGACCATGCACGGGCTGGCGATCAACTGCAACAACACGCTCGACTACTTCAACCACATCGTGGCGTGTGGCATCGCAGACGCTGGCGTGACCACCCTGTCGCTTGAGCTTGGGCGCGATGTCACGCCCGAGGAGGTTACTGACCCGCTGATCGCGCACCTCACGCACACCCTTGACCACGGTCTGTGAGGGGCATTTAGCCCACACACACCAACACCACTACGGTAGGAACTGTGACTGTCGCACCTGAAGGCCGCAAGCTTCTTCGCATTGAGAAGAAGAACAGCCAAACCCCGATCGAGTCCAAACCCCGCTGGATCCGCAACGCGGTGAAAACCGGGCCTGAGTATGAGGACATGCGGCGCAAAGTGAAGGGCGCGTCGCTGCACACCGTGTGCCAAGAGGCTGGCTGCCCCAACATCCACGAGTGCTGGGAATCGCGCGAGGCGACCTTCCTGATCGGCGGGGCGAACTGCTCCCGCAGGTGTGACTTCTGCCAGATCAACTCAGCCAAACCGGAGCCACTGGACCGCGAAGAGCCGCAGCGCGTCGCCGAGTCCGTTCGTGAGATGCAGCTGAACTACTCCACCATCACGGGAGTAACGCGCGACGACCTTGCCGACGAAGGGGCATGGCTGTACGCCGAAGTCGTCCGCAAAATCCACGAACTGAATCCGCACACCGGCGTGGAAAACCTGACCCCTGATTTCTCCGGCAAACCGGACCTGCTCGCCGAAGTTTTTGAAGCGCGCCCCGAAGTGTTTGCGCACAACCTGGAGACCGTTCCGCGGATCTTCAAGCGCATCCGCCCAGCATTCCGGTACGACCGATCCCTGGACGTCATCCGCGCCGCCCGCGACTTCGGACTGATCACGAAATCCAACCTGATCCTCGGCATGGGCGAGACGCGTGAAGAGGTGATGCAGGCTCTCGTCGACATGCAATCCGCTGGGACGGACATCATCACGATTACCCAGTACCTGCGCCCCGGACCGCAGTTCCACCCCATCGAGCGCTGGGTGAAGCCGGAGGAGTTCATCGAATACCGCGACGCCGCCTACGAGATGGGCTTCGCCGCCGTCATGTCCGGCCCCTTGGTACGTTCCTCCTACCGCGCCGGCAAACTCTACGTCGAGGCCATGGAATTCCACGGCCGCGAACTGCCGGACAACCTCAAACACCTAGCTGAAACCTCTCAGGGCGCCACTGACCAGGAGGCGGAAACCCTTCTTAACAAATACGGTCCTTCGCAGGAAACACCCGTCACGTCGTCCAACGTCCGGCGACCCTCCGTATCCCTGGGCATGCCGAGCTAGCCCGCCCACCACTGCGGGCGCCGCGACCCGCAGTTTTTGTTGTGGGTTTTGGGCATGGCTGTGTGCCCGCCCACCCCTTGTGTCGGGTGTCGGGTGTGAACCCACTACCTGCCGCTCCGCGCCAGCAACTGCCAACCGGCTACCTGCCGCCAACCGGCAACAGCCAACCGGCAACTTCTATCTAGCTGTTGTGGGTGGTGTTAGTCGAAGAGTTGGTGCATCGCTCCCCACTGGGCGTTGACGTCGTGGTGCACGGCATGCCCTGATGGTGACACCCACACTTTCTCAGGCCCGACGTGGCCGACTCTGCCGCGACCATTACCCCGACCCCCGCGCTGGCTGGTGGCGTAATCATCGTCGTTGACGCGATTATGGTAGCGGCACACCACCGCCAGGTTGTCGAGGTTTGTCTCCCCACCGTTCTTCCACGCCGTAACGTGGTGGTACTGGCAGTGATCCGCAGATTTCCGGCAGCCGGGGACCACACAGTTCGGCATCATCGCTCGCAGCAAGACGCGTTGTTTGTCATTGGCGAACCTGCTCGACCGATACAAATTCACCGCACCCTCCACCGGATGAAACAACCCCACCATCACACCAGGACCACTCCCACCAGCGGTGGGGTCGCCGGCTCCAGCGGTGGGGTCGCCGGCACCGGTGGTGGCTGCGTCGTCGGCGTCGGTGGCGGAGGTGTTGAGGTAGTCGAAGAGGTAAGTGAGGTAGTCGGCGCCGGTGATGGTGGTGCCGTCGGTAAGCTTGAGCTCTACCTCGTCCCCGTTGCCCGCCATGATCTGGATGTGGGCGGCAAGCGGAACCATGATCAACGGTTCCGGGACCGCCGCACGCACACCACCGCCACCGCCGTTACTGCTGCCGGTGGTGACGAGGCGGCCAAACGCGTCAGCAAGCTGCGGCCCCACAGGGGCAGTGGTGTCAATACCGTCGTAGAGGTGACGCTCTAAATCTTCCACGAGGCGTTCATCGGTAGTAACAGTCACAGAACGCATCTTGTGCCGCGAAGCACTAAACCGCACACCAGGTTGGGGTGGTGTGGAATCGGCGGGAATGATCTTCTTCGCCGCTTGCTTCAACGCACCAAAAGACCCACGCACCTGCAGTAACTCAAGGCGAAGCTGCCAGCGTGTTGCAGCATCCACACGGGGAGGAAGGCGGCGTTCGATGTAGATCAGTTTGTCCATCGACACTTGATGGGCCTGTACCAGTTCACGGGCCTGGCGCTGTTTAGCGCGAAACCGCGTCGACCCGAAGTAGGTGGCGTGTAACGCTTCCAACTCGCGGGCATGGTTGGTGTCTAACTCGCCGCTGCGGGCGAGCTCCTTGTTGAATGATCCGATGATGCTTAACGCGTTTCGCGTAATTGCAGCGTGATACGCCGCGAAATCCACACCACCAGCAACATCGGGTGCAGCTGGTGGCGCTGAGCCTGAATGGATAGTCATAAAGTCCCCCCAAAAAATGTAGAAATGCTTACAGCCCGCAACCTACACCACAAAACACAACCCAAAATCCACACACCACCACCCCTGTGGATAACCCCGACTTATCCACAGGCACCGCTGCGCGACGCGCGAAAAGGGCAGGAAAGCAGCGACAGACTAAAGCCCCCGAAACCGGGTTGGTTCCGGGAGCGTGATGGTCGTCTGGGCTCGGTTTTAGCGACGGTACCGCACGCGGTCGACCCAGTGGCCGAAGCGATCCATCACAATGTTGTCCCAGCGTGACGGGGCGATGAAGTACCGGCCGTGGTTGCCGCCGGTGGCGCGGGAGGCTTGGGCGGTCTGGATGGAGGCGTCGCATACGCCGTCGAGAGGCAAGCAGTAGTTCGCGCGGTGCGGCGTCGCGGCGGTGGTGCGGGAGTTCAGCGGCATCCAACCGACGAGGCCGCCGGCGCCGCCTCCAGGGACGCCGATGGTTGCCGGGTCGCCGGGCGCGGTCATGGGGTTACCCAGGTACACGACACCAGCAAGTTGGTTGCGGCGTGCAAGTTCGCTCTCGGCGTGCTGCATGACCATCGCGCCTTGAGAGAACCCGGTGAGGACGTACTGCGGACGGCAGCCGGTTGCACGCTGGTAGGCGTCGATTTGGCGGATCACGCCGGCGCGCCCGATGGTCACGGATTTAAGAAAGTCGTTCGCCGCGTTGAGCCCCATGCGTAGCGTGGGGAGGCCCAGCTCACTGACAATCGCGAGCGCCTGCTGCGTGGTCTGCGGAACGGCCGGCACAGGGCCGTTGTAGGACGGCGCAAACGCTGGGTAAAAGCCCGGCTCCATTCCGATGACCTCGACGGACCGCATCAGGGAGGCGCCGTTGTGCGTAGCACGGTAGCGGGCTTCAGATTTCTGCAGGAACGCGCGGATGTGCGCCCCTTCCCACCCGTTGGAGGTCCAGGGGCCGCCGTAGTTTGTGCGGCCTGCGTTGGGCTGACCGGAGCCGCGCGCCGCGACAACAGCGACGGCTGGGCAGCTGCGCGCCTCCGCCTGCTGAGGCGCGACGGGCACGAGCACCGCGGTAACAGCGGCAACGAAGGCAATGACGAATGCCGCCAAGCGACGACGGGCAGTAGTAACCATGGAGAAGTTCCTTAAAATTCGCGTAATGCGGAATCAGACCGTTGGTAATACTAAACCGCCGTGCGGCTTTTGGCAGAGCAGGGCAGCTTATCGACGAACCCCCTAGCAACAAAAACGCACCCCGGCCAGCTGGCTGGGGTGCGTTCGTCGTTAAGCGAAATTATGCGTCGGCGTGCTCAGCCGGGTCGCCTTTGTCTTCGCCGTAGCGCTTGGTGATGGAGATGTTGGAGCCAACGTTCCATGCTTCTTTGCCCTGGCTGTCGTCGGTGCCGCCGTCTTTGAACATCGGGCGGTCGAGGACAACCTCGGGGATCGCGAAGGCGTCAACGAGAACCTCGGACCATGGGCCGAGGGAGTCGACCAGGTCGTTGATTGCTGCGCGGGCTGCCTTGACGCGGCCGGAGGACAGGACGTTCTGCTCCTGGTACCAACCAGCGTTGCGGATGATGGTGTCCAGGACGAACAGGTTGCGGACCTGCTCGATGACTGCGCGCTCGGTGGAGCCTTCCGGCAGTTCCTGCTCAGCCTCGATGAAAGCCTGGGCCATGAGGGACTCGATCCATGCCCAAGCGGCGTTGACCAGGTGGTCCTGGGCGCCGTCGACGACCTTGGCAGCCTCAGCACGGTCGAGCTTGCGAGCACTCTGGATACGGCGAACCAGGGAGCGCAGAACGAGCTGTTCGCGCAGTGCGAGGACCTTCAGCTGGTACTCCGCGTCGAAAAGCGATGCTTCCTCGCTGGTGAAGGTGTCCACGACGGACTGACCTGCGGTACCCAAGCCCACGCGGCTGCGGACAATGTCCGTGACGTTGGTCGCGGCGAACTTGACCAGGTCCATCGGGGACGGGTTCTCCAGCTCCTTGGCGAATGCCGTGATCAGGTTCTTACCCGCGAGCTGCAGCAGCACCATGTTGTCGCCCTCGAAGGTGACGAAGACGTCGGTGTCTGCGCGGAACGTGGTCAGCATGTTCTCGGACATGAAGCCGGCGCCACCACAGGACTCGCGGGCTTCCTGGATTGCGTCCATGGCGTGCTCGGTGGCGACAGCCTTGAAGGCTGCGGCCAGAGACTCCATCTCGCGTGCTGCATCTGCCTGCTTCGGCGTCGGGTCAGTGACGGACCACTCGCCGGAAGCCTGCGCGGACGTCTGGTCAGCGTAGCGCTGGACCAGCTTGTTCTGCAGCAGCTGGATGGCGTACGTGCGTGCCAGCGGGATGATCAGGCGGCGACGGTGGACGCGGTGCTCGATGAGCTTCGCTTCCTTGTTCTCGTCGCCCGTGTTGAACTGGCGGCGCTGGTGCGCGTACTTCAGCGCGATAGCCAGCGAGGACTTCGTCGCACCAGCACCCGCTGCACCAACGGCGAGGCGACCGCGGATCAGCGTGCCCAGCATGGTGAAGAAGCGGCGGTTGGAGGACTCGATCGGCGAGGTGTAGTTGCCCTCTTCATCGACGTCTGCGAACTGGTTCAGCAGAGCCTCACGCGGGATGCGGACGTTGTCGAAGGTCAGCGTACCGTTGTCCACGCCGAGCAGGCCGCCCTTGTGGCCGTGGTCGCCAATGGTGACGCCCTCGCACGGGGTGCCGTCCTCTTCGCGGATGCGGACCACGAAGCAGTGGACACCGTGGGATTCCTCGACACCCGGGGTGTAGAGCTGCGCGAAGACCGCGGACCAGCGGCCGTCACGCGCGGTGTTACCGATGTAGGTCTTCGTCGCCATCGGAGACGGAGTGTTGATGACAAACTCCTTGGTCTCCGGGTCGTAGGTTGCGGTGGTCTGCAGGGCCTGAACGTTGGAGCCGTGGCCACGCTCGGTCATGCCGTAGGAGCCCAGCTTGGTCAGGTTCATCGCGCCCTGAGCGTATTCCTTGTGGCGGTCCGTGCCCAGCACGTCCACAGCGCCGCCCCACAGGCCCCACTGCACACCGGACTTAATAGCCAGGGAGTCGTTGACCTGAGCCAGCAGGTCCAGACCGTTGATGCCCAGGTGGGCTTCACCGGAGCCACCGTTGCGCTTGGAGAATGCGGTCTGCATCATGCCGGTCTCGCCGATCATCTTGACCTTCTCCAGCAGACCCGCGCGGATTTCTTCCAGGGTGCCTTCTACCTGCGGGAGGGCTTCCTCTCGGTTCAGGTTGGCGCGGATTTCGTCCTTCGTCTCCTCGAACGGGCCGTCGAGGACCTTCTTCAGCTTGCCAGCGATTGCTGCATCCGGAGTCTCCGGCAGCGCCTGTGGGCTACGGGATTCCGGCTTGGCCTTGCGGCCTTCCTTTGCCTCAGCAGAGGTCATAATGGTTCTCCTTTAATTCAGAGAGTGAATGGAAAGTTTGAGGTCTTTGAGCAAGAGGCTTAACGACGCTCCCCTACCGCCAGGGGCTTCGCGTCGCGTCATCCCCCCGCTAGGGGCTTCGCGTCACGACATCCCCTCGCTAGAGGGTTCGCCGGAACCCTCTAGCGCTCGATGATGGCGACGACGCCCTGGCCACCAGCAGCACAGACGGAGATGAGGGTGCGGCCGCCGCCGTTCTCTTCGAGGGTCTTGGCTGCGGATGCGAGGATGCGGGCACCGGTTGCGGCGAACGGGTGGCCAGCTGCCAGCGAGGAGCCCTTGACGTTGAGCTTGGAGCGGTCGATGGAGCCGAGCGCACCGTCGAGGCCGAGGCGCTCGCGGCAGTACTCTTCGTCTTCCCATGCCTTGAGGGTGGACAGGACCTGGGAGGCGAATGCCTCGTGGATCTCGTAGAAGTCGAAGTCCTGCAGGCTCAGGCCGTGGCGGGCGAGCATGCGCGGAACAGCGTAGGTCGGCGCCATGAGCAGGCCGTCCTTGCCGCCCACGAAGTCAACAGCAGCCAGCTCAGAGTCGACCAGGTATGCACGAACCGGGATGTTGTGCTCGTTTGCCCACTCTTCGGAGGACAGCAGGACCGCCGCCGCGCCGTCGGTAAGCGGGGTGGAGTTACCCGCGGTCATCGTTGCGGCCGCACCGTGCTGCTCTGCGTCCTTCTTGCCGAATACCGGCTTGAGCTTCGACAGCTTCTCGACGGTCGAGTCCGGGCGCAGGTTGGTGTCACGCTGCACGCCCATGAACGGGGTGATCAGGTCGTCCATGAAGCCTTCGTCGTATGCCTTGGCGAGGTTCTGGTGGGACGTCGCAGCGAGCTCGTCCTGAGCTTCGCGGGAGATCTCCCACTCGCGGGCGGTGATTGCCTGGTGCTCACCCATGGACAGGCCGGTGCGCGGCTCACCGTTCTGCGGCTGCTCCGGCGCGAGCTGGCTGAGGCGAATCGAGCTTGCCAGCTTGAGCTGGTCGGTGGTGCTGCGAGCGTTGGAGAGCTTGATCAGGGTCTTGCGCAGGTTGTCGTTGACGGCCAGCGGAGCGTCAGAGGTCGTGTCCGTACCGCAGGCGATACCGGACTCGATGCGGCCGAGGGCGATTGCGTCGGCTACCTGGATTGCGGAGGTCAGCGAGGTACCGCAGGCGTGCTGGATGTCAAACGCTGGGGTGGTGGAGGACAGCTCGGAGCCGATAACGGATTCACGAACCAGGTTGAAGTCGCGGGCGTGCTTCAGCACAGCACCGCCGACAACCTGGCCGAGTTCTTTATCCTGCAGGCCGTAGCGGGCAACGAGCCCGTTCAGCGCGGAGGTCAGCATGTCTTGGTTGGACGCGTTTGCGTACTCCTTGTTGGAGCGAGCGAACGGGATGCGGTTTCCGCCGAGGATGGCGACCTTGCGAGTTTCAGTCATTCTTATCTTCCTGCACTTAGGGTCGAGAGCTAGCTAGTGGTGAATGCTTATGCAACGAATCCGACTATCGTGGTCGGTGCACGGTTTGACGTCACACACAAAACCTACGGTTTTGTAAGGTTCGTCACCGTAACAATCCTATAATAGTATGCGACACAGAGCTACCGAATATGTGCGGTTGCTTGCCGATTTGAAGGAGAACTACAGTGGCCTCTCAAGGTTTCCTTGAACAACTCATCAACTCCCCTCTCGCCGCGAAGCTCGGCGTTCCCCAGGGGTACCCGCTTCGTCGTTACAAGCAGGGCGAACCCCTCCTGCAGGGCCCCGTCGTCGTTGGCGGCGAAGGCCGTCTGGGCTCAGCTCTTGCTGAGCGTCTCGACGGCCCGTACAAGCTGCTGAAGCTGGAGGCAGACACGAAGCGCGCTGGCATTGTGTTCGACGCCACGGGCATCACCAAGCCGGAGGAGCTCGGCGCACTCTACGAGTTCTTCAACCCGCAGCTGCGCAAGGTTGACTCCAACGCTCGCCTCGTGGTCATTGGCACCACGCCAGAGCTTATCGACGATGCGGATGAGCGCATCTCCCAGCGCGCCCTGGAAGGTTTCACCCGCTCCCTGGCGAAGGAAATGCGCAAGGGTGCAACCGCTCAGCTCGTCTACGTCGACCCGTCCATCGATGGCGGTGCAGTAGACAAGGTCGAGTCCACGCTGCGCTTCCTGCTGTCCGGCAAGTCTGCATACGTTGACGGCCAGGTCATCCGCATCACCCCGGCTGACGTTTCTCTTCCGGAGAACTGGGAGAAGCCGCTGGCTGGCCGCCTTGCCGTCGTCACCGGCGCTGCTCGCGGTATCGGCGCAACCATCGCTGAGACCCTGGCACGCGACGGCGCAAAGGTCATCTGCGTAGACATCCCGCAGGCTGGCGAGGGCCTCGCTGAGACCGCGAACAAGGTGAAGGGCACTGCCCTGCCGCTCGACGTGACCAACCCGAAGGCTGCTGAGGAGATCGCAAAGCACGCCGAGGAGCGCTACGGCCGCAAGATCGACACGATCGTCCACAACGCTGGTGTGACCCGCGACAAACTGCTGGCCAACATGGATGAGGGCCGCTGGAACATGGTCCAGTCCATCAACCTGGTTGCCCCGGTCCGCATCACCGAGAAGCTGATCGAGGCTGACGCCTTCGCCGAGAAGCCGTCCGTCATCGGCGTGTCCTCCATCGCTGGTATCGCCGGTAACCGCGGCCAGACCAACTACGCAACCACCAAGGCTGGTGTGGTTGGCTTCGTCGACGCTCTTGCGGACGCAATTGCTGAAAAGGGCGGCTCCATCAACGCTGTTGCCCCGGGCTTCATTGAGACCGACATGACCGCCGCTATCCCGACCGCCACCCGTGAGGTCGGCCGTCGCCTGAACTCCCTGTCCCAGGGTGGTAAGCCTGTCGACGTTGCGGAGACCGTTGCATACTTCGCCGCACCGTCGTCGGTTGCTGTGAACGGAAACACGGTCCGCGTCTGCGGCCAGGGCCTGCTCGGAGCGTAACCATGGCAGAGAAGAAACAGAACAAGCAGAACACCCCTGTCCCGTCCCCTGCCGACATGCCGGAGACCTCGGCCGTCGAGCCCCACGACGCACCCGAAACCGCCGCCCAGGTTGAGCCTCTGCTCAACGAAGCCAACCTGGACAAGGCCACCGTCACCCAGACCGCGCCGAAGCCTGCGGCCGCCCCGAAGGGCCACTCCGTAAAGGTCGAGACCAAGTCCAAGGCCGAGAAGGCCGCCGACGAGGCGAAGGACAAGGCCGAAGACGTAGCTGCTGAGGCGAAAGCCTCTGCCGAAGAGGCGAAGGACAAGGCCAAGGACGCGGCAGCTGAGGCCAAGGACAAGGCTGAAGAGGTCACCGACGACGTTAAGGACGCTGCCGCAGAGGCCAAGGACAAGGCCAAGGATGCAGCGGCCGACGCCAAGGAAAGGGCCGAAGACGTCGCGGCTGAGGCGAAAGCCTCTGCCGAAGAGGCGAAGGACAAGGCTGAAGACGTCGCGGCTGAGGCTAAGGCCAAGGCCGAAGACGTTGCCGACGACGTCAAGGATGCTGCCGCGGAGGCCAAGGACAAGGCCAAGGACGCAGCAGCCGACGCGAAGGAAAAGGCCGAAGATGTCGCAGCTGAGGTAAAGGACAAGGCTGAAGACGTTGCGGCTGAGGCGAAGGCCGCTGCCGCAACGGCTAGCGAGAAAGTCAAGGACGCAGCGGCTGAGGTAAAGGACAAGGCTGAGGAGATCGTCGATAAGGCGAAGGCGAAGATCGCTGAAGCTACTGACGACTCGGGCGATGACTCTGACGACAAGCGTGCGCCGTTCGTGGCCGCGACCCCGCAGTTCCAGACGCTGAAGGCGATCCCGAACCTGCAGGACATCAACCGCCGCATCTTCTTGGGTGCTTTGCCGGGTGTGGGTAACACGCCGTCGGCGAAGGCTGATCCAACCTCGGCTCTTGAGGTTCGCGGAGTAACCGTGGATAAGAAAAACCTCGCGGATTACACCTCCGCCACTGGCCTGCGCCTGGCTAATGAGGTCCCGCCGACGTACTTTTTCGTGCTGTCCTTCCCGCTGATCATGGAACTGATGACCAAGCCGGACTTCCCGTATGCAGCTATGGGCTCCGTGCACATCGCCAATGAGATCGAGCAGACCCGCTTCATCACGGTGGATGAGACGCTCAACGTGCGTACCTGGCCTGAGAACCTCCGCCCGCACCGCAAGGGCCTGCTGCTGGACATGATCACCGAGATCACGCCTGAAGGCGAGTCCGAGCCGGTCTGGCGCCAGAAGTCCACCATGCTGGGCCAGGGCGCGCGCTTTGCCAAGAACGCCCCGCTGGCGCTGACCACGCGCGGCGAGGACACCGGCAAGGTTCTGCCGAAGCCGGAGCTGCCGGAATTCAAGGCTAACGCCCAGTGGCGCTGGACGCGCGACAATGTCCGCGCATACGTCAAGGCGTCCAACGACCACAACCCGATTCACACCTCCAACATCGGTGCGAAGCTGTTCGGGTTCCCGTCGGTCATTGCACACGGTATGTACTCCGCGGCAAGCGTTCTGGCGCCGCTAGAAGGCAAGCTGCCGAGCGCGCTGCGCTACCGCGTGGAGTTTGTGAAGCCGGTTCTGATCCCCGCGAAGGTCTCCCTGTGGACCATCGATGAGGCTGCTGAAGGTGAAGGCCAGAAGTGGGACATCCAGCTGCGCAAGTCCTCCAAGCCGGAGACGCTGCACCTTAACGCTGAGCTGAAAGCTCTGTAGAAGCTAACGGCTTTCCCGCAAAGGCGGTTCCCCACCCGGGGAGCCGCCTTTCTTCGTGGCCACTGGTGCCGGGAATCTGGGGAGGTGGCGTGCGACGTGGCCTGCCGGCCGTCGATAAGCGTGCTGTGGCATAGAGTGGAACGCATGGCTGATTCGAAGAACGCAGAGAAAGCTATGAAGAAAGAAGAGCGCGCGGCGAAGCGTGCTCAGCGAAAGCAGACAAGGTCGCAGATGATGCAGGCCTTCAATATGCAGCGCAAGCGGGACAAGAAACTCATTCCGTTCATGGTCCTGGCGGTGCTGGGTATGGCGCTGCTGTTCTTCCTGATCGGTCTGCTGTTCAACGGCCAGTGGTTCATGCTGGTGCTGGGTATTCTGGCCGGGCTTGTGCTGGCGATGTTCATCTTTACCCGCCGCATGGAATCCTCCATGTACGACGAGATCGGCGATATGCCGGGTGCCGGCGCGTGGGTTCTGGAAAACCTGCGCAACACGATGGGCGTCGTCTGGCTGACCAAGACCGCGGTCCAGGCGACCCCGCAGATGGATGTTGTGCACCGCGTCGTGGGCAACCCAGGCGTGGTGCTGGTCGGCGAGGGTAACGCCAAGCGCTTGCCGCAGATGATCGCGAAAGAGCGCAAGCAGATTGACAAACTCCTAGGCAACGTCCCGATCTACGAGATCATCGTGGGCAGCGATGAAGGCCAAGTCCCGCCGAAGAAGTTGCAGCGCGAGATGCTGAAGCTGCCGCGCAACTACAAAAAGGACGAGGTTTACACGGTCAACGCAAAGCTTGAGGCCATGGATAACGTCCGCGGCGGTCAACGCGCGGGCCTGCCGAAGGGGCCGATCCCGAAGCAGGCGCAATCCACTGCGGGAATGAACCGAAAGATGCGCCGCGCTCAAGAGCGTCAGGCGAAAAAGAAGAAGTAGAGGGTTAGGCCGGTTCGCGAAATTTTGCTTCCCTGACGCGCCAACAAAAACGGCCGATCCGCTGACCTGCGGTTTTAGGTTCGCTATCGAAAGTTGGAGACAAATTTCGCGAACCCGACTTTTTGCTAGGCCCTAATCACCGTGGTGAGCGTGGCGCGGTCGTGGAGCCCGCGCCCGTCGGCGTCGACGATGACCGCGGGGAAAATGAACGCGGTGAGTAACGTTCGGATCGCGGCGCGGGGGAAGCCCACGTGCTGCGTCGGATCATCAAGACGCGCCACACCCATGCCCAACACCGCCATGCCCGGCGTGCGTGCAAATAGCCAACCAGAGATAATGCCCAACACGATCCACAGCAGGTAGGTCATGGTGGCGACGTCGCCGAAGCGCGTGGTGTACATGTGAATGAACGCGGCGACGATCCAGCACATGGCCCAGTCGATGGCCACTGCGGCAGCGCGGCGCATCACGGACGCCTGCGCGCCCGGCCCGCTTTGGGGAAGGCCCAGGTTTTCCCCGGGCCAGCGACCGGGGGCGGTGAGGTCCTCTCCCCCGGGAATTTCGGGTCCGTCACGCCAGTCTCGCTTGGGGTTTGCCATAGGTGTTAAGGATAGAGGACGGGTCAAGCCACCGGTGCGTCCACCGGTTGGGCGTCGGATATCGGTACCATTGGAGGGGTTAGTTAACCACACGTACATCCAAGGAGTAACCCCCGTGTCATTCGGCAGTATCGACGAAACGATGAAGTACATCAAGGACGAGGGGGTTGAGTTCATCGACGTTCGCTTTACGGACGTTCCGGGCATCGAGCACCACTTCTCTATCCCTGCCTCCGAGTTTGATGAGGACGCGGTTGAGGAAGGTCTCGCGTTTGACGGGTCGTCGGTACGCGGCTTCACCTCCATCGATGAGTCGGACATGATCCTCGTGCCGGACTTGGCGACGGCGCATGTGGACCCCTTCCGCTCCACCAAGACGCTGAACATCAAGTTCTTTGTCAACGACCCCTTCACGCGCGAGCCGTTTAGCCGCGACCCTCGCAACGTTGCGCTGAAGGCGGAGGAATACCTCGCCTCCACGGGCATTGCTGACACCTGCTTCTTCGGCGCGGAGGCCGAGTTCTTCCTGTTCGATAGCGTTCGCTACTCGACGGAGGGACACGAGGCGTTCTACCACATCGACGCCATGGAAGGGTGGTGGAACCGTGGCCGTGAAACTGAGGCCGACGGCACGCCGAACCTTGGCTACAAGAACCGCGTGAAGGGCGGCTACTTCCCCGTTCCGCCGTACGACAAGACCGTGGAAATCCGCGATGACATGGTCAAGCAGCTGCAGAAGGTCGGCTTCGACGTTGAGCGTTTCCACCGTGAGGTGGGCAACGGTGGCCAGCAGGAGATCAACTACCGCTTCAACACCCTGCTCCACGCCGCGGATGACCTGCAGACGTTCAAGTACGTCATTAAGAACACGGCGTTCCAGCACGGCAAGGTCGTGACCTTCATGCCGAAGCCGATCGCTGGCGACAACGGCTCGGGCATGCACGCCCACCAGTCCCTGTGGAAGGACGGCGAGCCGCTGTTTTACGACGAGGCTGGTTACGGTGGCTTGAGCGACATCGCGCGTTTCTACATCGGCGGCATCCTGCACCACGCCCCAGCTGTCCTGGCGTTCACGAACCCGACGCTGAACTCCTACCACCGCTTGGTCAAGGGCTTCGAGGCGCCGATCAACCTGGTGTACTCGCAGCGCAACCGCTCCGCTGCCGTGCGCATTCCGATTACCGGTTCCAACCCGAAGGCCAAGCGCATCGAATTCCGCGCACCGGACCCCTCCGGCAACCCGTACTTGGGCTTCGCAGCCATGATGATGGCTGGTATCGACGGGATTAAGAACCGCATCGAGCCTCACGCCCCAGTGGACAAGGACCTCTACGAGCTCCCGCCGGAGGAAGCACAGACCATCCCGCAGGCACCGACTTCCCTGGAAGCCGTACTCGAAGCCCTGCAGGAGGACCACGACTTCCTGACCGAAGGCGACGTCTTCACCGAAGACCTCATCGAGGCATACACTGAGCTGAAGTACAACGACGAGATCATCCCGAACCGCCTGCGCCCCACCCCGCAGGAGTTTGAGATGTACTTCGACTGCTAAACGGCATGCGCGGGCAGATACCATATTGCCCGTGACTAATACTTCCAAGAAACTCCCTCCTGCTGGCCCCGCATGGGGCGGCAGCCTGATGGGCACGTCCATCGTGGCCCGCCTCATGGTTGAAGAGGGATTGATGATCACGTCAGGCATTTTCGCTGCGATTGCCTGCGTGATCTTTGTCGTTTTATGCGTGGGTTTTCTTCGCCACCGCCACCCCAGCTTTGAGCGGACCACCATGGCGGAATGGTCGATGTTCTTTATCGGCATATTGGCTCTTGGCGCAGCACTGTCCGGGTTGACGGACATGGGGATCTTCCGTCTTGTCGCGTTTTGGGTCGCTGGTCCCGCCAGCGTGATCACGTGGGCGATTCAGCTCACTCATTTCCACGGTCCACCTAAGTTCACCTGGGGTTTGCCATTGGTGGGGCCAATGATTTCAGCGTCCCTGGCCGGTTACCTCGCACAAGATTTCGGGGAGCCTTACGTAACGCTGGGCACAGCACTGTTCCTAATGTCCCTGCTTACCGCAGTTCCGGTGTTCATTTACGTCTACGTGGCAGCGTGGCGTGGCCGGGTTGATCTTTCTGGCGCCCAGTCCGCTACAGCCTGGGTGCCGCTGGGCGTTGTGGGTCAATCGACCACCGCACTGCAGGTGCTGCACCCCGGAGCGTTTTCGATTTACTACGGCCTTGGGGCCCTGGTAATAGCAATCCCGCTTGCCATCTACGCGATGATCACGTTCTACCCCAACGTTGCCAGGTGGGTTGACTACTCCCCGTCGTGGTGGGCGTGTACCTTCCCGCCAGGCACCGTGAGCATGGGCGGCCACCAAGTCGCGCTGGTAAAAGGGTCCGAGTGGCTCGACGTAGTAGCGCTGAGCATCCCAGTTCTCCTGGTCACCCACTGGGCGTTGTGCTCTGGGCGTTTCCTCACCTGGTTTAAACAATCCACAACTTCCGCGTAAATGCCTAATAACGCATTCACCGAATCTTCCTGAGAAAAAGATACGAAGCTGCTGTACACTCAGGCCCGTTATATTTCCAAAGCGTGGAAGGTAATCATGTCTAACCCAAATCAATGGGGCGACCCCAACCAGGGCCCGTTCAACCAAGGCCAGTTCGGTCAGGATCAGCCGGCCCAGGGGCAGCCTAGCGGCCAGGGTCAGTGGGGTGCTCCGAACCAGGGCCAGTTCAACCAGAACCAGCCAGCTCAGGGTCAGCCGGTTCAGGGGCAGCCGAGCGGCCAGGGTCAGTGGGGTGCTCCGAACCAGGGCCAGTTCAACCAGAACCAGCCAGCTCAGGGGCAGTCTAACGGCCAGAACCAGTGGGGCCAGCCCAACCAGGGCACTTCAGCTGTGAAGACTTCGACCGACATGCCAGCGTGGCCGACGTGGGTCTACGCCGCGCTGGGTCTGCTCACGCTACTCACCAGTTTCTTGTCGGTGCTCAAGTTCGGCGCCAGCTTCGGTGAGTATGGCAGCTTCTCCCTGAACATGAACTGGTGGGGCCAAGCGAAAGCAACCGCGGACTCTCCGTTTGCTGGCAAGGACTGGGAAACCGGCGCCGTCGCTGACGCACCCTTCTTCATCATCTGCACTCTCGGGGCGATCGGGCTGTACGTCGCGGCTGCGGTCTTAATCTTCCTGAAGAAAGACAAGATCGCTTCCTACCTGGGTATCGGCGGCGCAGCGCTTCAGCTCATCGCGGTCATTCTAGCGATCTTTGATAAGGACTCCGGTGACTACATCGAGGGTGATTTCGGCGCGGGCTGGTACCTGTGGCTACTCTTTGCCATCCTGGGGCTGGCGTTCTCGATCTTCTACATGCTGAAAGGACAGTCGGGCATCGAATCCACATTCTCCGGTGCCAACAAGTCCGGCGGCAACAACCAGCTGAACCCGGCCAACAACCAGTGGGCCCCGCAGCCGGGCAACTACACGGCTCCGGGTCAGGCGCCGCAGCAGAACTTTGGCCAGCCGGGCCAGAACCAGCCGGGCCAGAACCAGCCGGGTCAGAACCAGCAGTGGGGTCAGCAGAACCAGTGGGGCCAGCCAGGTAACAACTTCGGTTCCAACGGCTAGAAAGCCAGGTTGAGGTCTACCTCAACCCCGTCAATGAGCGCCCGCGACGTGCATTGCCACATCGCGGGCGTTGGCATTCCCAGCGCCGTGGGGCGCGTGCCGACGAGAGCTGCAACAGCATCGATTACTCCCGACGGTTCATCTTCCGCAATCTCATCCAGGTCCACGATCGGGTTGGCACCCCAGTGCGCTAACCACAGCGCCCCGAACTGGGCCGGGCTGGTGAGCAACATGTGCCGCCGCCAATAGGACGTGGTCGTATACACCCCGGCCACGGGGATTCCGCGAGCTGAAAATTCATCATGCGCCGCCGCGACATCACCGCGGCTAAGCCCAGCCGGCGATTCCACATCGATCCACATGGGTACCCCCACCGCACCGGCCGCATCCAGTACAGCAACCGCGGCGTCCACCTGTTCGGCGATCGTCGTTCCTTCGCGTGGGGACCGGAGGTAGTGGTAGGCCGAGGTCGGGAGCTGAAACCTCGTCGATAAGCGAAAATGCTCTGAAAACGCGCCGTCACGGTACGTACCATCAGTGGTGCGCAGAACCACGAAATCTAGTGGCGCGCGACTGAAATCAAGGCCTGCTTGGTGCTCCGACAGGTCGACGCCGAGCCTCACCGCTTCGACAGCCCCATGCGCGGAGCGAACGACGTGGGGCTCTTCCGCTGGGCAACCGCATCCGCGATAACGAGGCGCCATCGCGGGTCCTCGACCGGCATGTGCAGAATCGAAAACCACCCCACGTCACTGGATTCATCATCACCCACGACAGGATCCACGAGCTCACTGCCAATCACCTCAAGCCGCAGCGACGTGGCCATGTAACTGCACATATCCCCATTCGCGTGCTCGACGGGGCCCACCGCACCAACGCCGAGGATAGCGACCGCCTTGGCATCAATACCTGTCTCTTCACGCACTTCCCGCTCCGCGGCCTCATGGGCCTCCTCCCCCGGGTCGCAGATCCCCGTCACCGGCGTCCATGCACCGTTGTCAGACCGCTTGACCAGCAAAACCTCCGGCGTCGCCCACGGTGAATCGTCCGTGGAATCACGCAACACCACCGCAGTTACCGACGGTAACCACATCAAGTCCTTACCGATCTTCTTGCGGGTTTCCACGATGAATTCGGGGATGGGCATGAACACTCCTTTGCTTCGTTTCTTTCCGTGCCAACTCTTCCGTGCCAAGTCTACGGACAGCCCCCGCACTGCGTTAAGCTTATAGGCCATCATGAGCACCCAGGAAGAGAAAAAGAAGACCGTTATTCAGCGGCTTCCTCTTCCCGCATTTCTCCTGCTCTACGCCGTTGCGATCATCCTCGGCGTGCTCTTGGTGGCAAACCTGGTGAACTACAACGACGGCCCAGCCCGCACCACAGTGGTGACGCAAACAACCTACGTCTATCCACCACCCACCCCGGTAAAAAACCAAGCCAACGTCAACAAAGTCATCCGGCCTGACCTGATCGCCAACTCGCACACCGCCACAACCGAAACCGGCGTTGTTGTCACCGGCACCTTGACCGAAGCAGCCATGGCAAACATCCCCGAACTATCGCGGCACACCAGCGATCTGTTGCAACACGATTGCATCGACTCCATGACATTGACCGCCCCGGACAACATGCGGCTTTCCTTCACCGGCTACTGCTTCAGCAGCAACGATCCCCGCTCCACCCAGCGCCTCATCGAATTCGCCCTGACCAACGGCGCCGACTCAGTAGAGTTTTCCAACTTCCCCAGCCGCTTTTTCAAAACCCATGCGTCCATCCGCTGGTTCGCCGATTCCGACACCACCGCCAAGAATCTTTTGAACACGTCGAATTCACTGCGCCGCCCACCGGACATCGAAGCCATCAAACTCTACGCATTCACCCCCGACACACTCCACCAAGTAACCAAAATGAAAGGCCGCCCCGACCATCATTCCGTCGGCCCCATCTCCACCCCCGGCGACGGCAACAAGTCCCGCTAAACCACAAACGACACGCCCAACTACCGCTGCGGCTCGCGCACCCACGCCCCAATCACACCCGGCACAACCGCCTTCCCCTCCCCGAGCAACGCCCGCAAATTCCCATCACGTTCCACCGCCGACGTCACCGCCTTCACCGCACCGTCCGCACCATTTTTCCGATCCCCCCGACGCGCCCCAGCCACACCAGCGCCGCCAGCACTAGCCACCCCACTGCGACCCGCACCTGCCCGGCCACCATTGTTTCCACCAGCCCCCACAACCGTCGACGAACCAGCCCCAGCGCCACCGGCACCCACACCACCAGCGCCGTATCCGCCAGCACCCAATCCGCCAGCACCAAAACCACCCCGGCCAAACCCCGGCCCTGCACCGGTTCCCCCGCCTAGGCCACCAACGCCACCCGGTCGTCCGGAACCACCAGCACCCGCGCCACCGGACCCACCAAATCCGCCAAGTCCACCCAGTGGCGCAAATCCACCAGCACCAGCACCGGCACCAGCACCCGCCGGCGAAACACCAACCCCACCTGGCGACATACCGACTCCACCAGAACCCACACCAAAGCCTGGACCACCGCCAGTGCCCAGACCACCAGCACCCAGACCACCAGGCACACCACCACCTGCACCCGGCATCCCAGTAGTCACCGGCGGCAACGACGGCGCACCGGCACTAGCAATCTGCGTCGGCGTCGCACCCTCTGCGATTGACGCCAGCATGTCCGGATTCGGCCGCCCGTATTGCTCAATCACATCCACCGGTGACGTCGCCGCCGCTAAATCCCTATACCCAGCGTGGTTAAGCGCATCTTGCACCACCGTGGGTAACGGCGTCGCCCCAAATCCAGCAACCACTGGTGCCGCCCCCGCCGCAGTGGATAACGCACCACCTGAATGCGCACCCAACGGCGGCAAAAGCTGCCGGAAACCCGGAACCGTCGGCACAAGCTCAGACGTTAACTTCCCACCAAACGCCGACAGGAATGCCTCTTCCATCGCCTTCGCCGCCGCAGGATTACCCTGCGCCCTCACGACGGACAACAACACCGCCGCCTGCAGCGTGTTCGCCTCAGTCACCGTCACCAAATTCGTCGTATGCGCCGCCAACGCCCCAGCATTCGCCGCGTATTGTCCCCCGGCCGCTCCAATTTGGTTCAAAGTCGCAATAGCCTTAGCGACGAAAGGTGTCTCCGCCGACGACGCCAACGCCCCCACGGCCGCCGGAATCTGCCCCACTGCCTCCGTTACCGCCCCCGCAGTATCCGTCCAGTTCGCCGCAATCGCCGACATCGATCCCACATCACTCGATGCCAACTGCCCAGTGACGATGTCCAAACTCACCGGCCGCCCCGCCACCGCCGGCGACGCATTGAAGTGGTTCGTCGTCGGGTTAACCACCGACGCCGTCATCACCGGCGCCACCGTACTATCCCACGCATTCTGCGCCGCCGAGCCCATCAATCCCAACGCCGCCAAGTTGTCCCCGATACTCGTATCCAACAACTCCACCGACACCAACTGCGACGACAACAACTCCACCACATCACCAAAGTGATCCGCCAACGCCTTCGTCGCCTCCGGCTGCGACACCGACGAAATCAACCCATGCATCCCACCCGACTGATCCAGGCCCGACACCTGGGAAAAGGTGGTGCCCGTAAAGTAATTTTGAAGTCCGGATTTTCGAAGTAGTGGTTTTTGAGCTGCAAGCAGCCCATCTATAGCTGCACGAACGCCTTCCGTTTGGATATTGAGCATTTTTCTCCCCCTGTTACTTGGTTTTAAAGCGTGTAAAGCCCCTCTAGAAGGTGGCCAGCAGTTTCACAAAGTTTGTCGAAACGAGCCCCGCCACGAATTGCGGTAGCACCGATTCCCACGTGTCCTCGTTCGGTATCGACTGCGACAATGCAAGTTTCTTCTCCTGGCGTGTGTCCCCTGTACCTGAACGAATTCGGAATTTGGGTCGTATACGGTTCAGCCGAAGTGTTCCACTCCTGAATATTTTCCATCGATCGCGGGATCGTGAAAAGGTTCAAGACATAATTCGGATGGTTATCATCAATGCCACACGCAATACCGCCAACGTTGGTAATAAACGTCGATTTTTGATCAGCCTCAAGGCCCACCGCGGCGAATTCTTCTGCAGAGATCTCGGTGCATGGGTCGAAGAGGTTGTCTTTGATCTCTTCGTAGTCGAAGTCGCCAAGTTCGAGGTCGCCGCTTTGGAAATGGAATGCGGGCCGGTCCTCGCTGTGGTTTTCGGAGACAGCGTCGGTGTCGGAAACGGCGTCGGCGCCGGAGTTGGTGTTGGCGGCGGAAGAATTGCTACGGGTATCCCCGGGTGGATAGTCGTCCCCGGGGATACCCGTACCCCCCTCAGTGCAACTTGACGTTGCACAAGCTACTACTGACAAGCTTGCGAGGAGAACGGCGCGGTAGCGGTGGGCGCGGGTGCCCGTGGTTGCTGATGCGCGTGTACTCACTCCGCCATACCCCCATATGTCCGGTGGATCTCGCTGCCAGCGGTATCCGCTGGTGTCGCTGTCTGTTGTAGCTAAGACCGATGATGGCATAGGTGGGGACCGTCGAAAAGCGAAAATTGCACACTATAGTGTGCAAGGAAAGGTTGCGGAGGGGGCTGATCTGTGCTGACCGGGCTACCACGCCTGGTCGATCCACAACGCGTCAGGGACGACTTTGTCAATGACCTGCGTGACCTGCTCATACGAGGAGTAGGACATTGTCTTGTCCTTAGAATCAGGGGCATCGCACGGTTCTTTGGCGCGGCCAGCCTCCGTCCCGGAAACGACGCCGATGATCGCGGCGCGGCCGGAGACTTCGTAGAAAACGGGTCCGCCGGAATCACCGGGTAACGCGCACACTTTACCGAGGTCGCCGTTGGTTTCCCGCTCTTCATCACCATCGGTGCGGATGATCTGTGCGCGGTCGGATGCTTCGAACGTGCCGCACGTGTAGCCGGTCGTGCCGCCGGTTTTGCAGATCTTGTTCCCTTTCTTCATGTCACCCGTGTAAAGCCCGGTGGGGATGACATCGCCGACGAGCGGCATGTAGCGGTCGGGGTCGGTGATTTCAATAATGCCGACGTCGATGTTTTCAGCCCCTGGACTGGATAAACCGGAGTAGATGAACTTGCCTGCTTCGCGCTTGTAGTCAGCCGCGGTGGAGGCAGATGTGGGCCACACAAGGTCACCTTCATCGCCGCAGTGGCCAGCAGTGACGGCGTAATTCTTTCCCGCGGCGCTGCTGAAGCTAAACGCAACCGTGCAGGTCTGCGCCGTGAAGTGTTCCCCGGGTTGCGGGTAATGGTCCGTCGAGGCGATGAGCGTTCCCGGCGCCCACATGGCCATTTCAGGCACGCGAACCTTAGGTACTTCAGGGCGCTCTTCCGCAGGAATGCCCTCGGGCGGGCGACGCGCCGCGGAATTTTCCTGACGCTCCTGCGAACGCATCGTGGTCCAATCCTCATTTGACATCGCGATCCATGCGACCGAGGCAATGGTGAAACCTAGAACCATGAGGAACGCGATCCACAAGGTCAGTGCGACCCCCGTATTGCGCGGGGGCTCTTCGAAGGCCACGTGGTCCGCCCCGAAAGGCGGCCCTTGGTAGTGCGGGTGGCCGGGCGGCGGGCCCAGCTGGCGGCGCTGAGGAGGCTGATTCCCAGGCGCTTGCTGCCGGCGTTGTGGGGCTGTGCGCTGCCCGTTAGCAGGCGTTGGTCGCCGACCCGGTGGCGGCGTAGGTCGTTGCTGTGGCTGGCGCGGCTGCTGCTGCGGCGGGCGCTGGCCGGTTTGGCGCTGTTCGGGACGCAGAGCGTGTTTGGGCCCGGCGTGGCGGCGTGGCTGGTCGGGCCGTGCGCCGCGGCCGGGCTGCTGGGGCTCCATGATTGGGGGAGGTTACTCGGACGCGGAAGTTCCCGGGTTAGCGGTGTCGGTGGAGTCGGATTCGTGTGCGGCTTCGTTCTCCATGTCCTTTTGGATCTTTAGGTCGCGGAGGAACTTCTTCGGGTCGAACTCGGTGTAGTGCTCGGGGCCGGCGAATGTTTCTTGTGCCATAGTTCACGTGTCCTTTCGTGGCTGATGAGCGGGTTGGTCTTAGTTGGTGTGCTCGGCGATGAAGTCCTTGACCGCCTGGGCGTCGTTCGGCATGTCCACGACTGTGCGCGGGGCGTCGAGGATGCCTTCGAAGCGCTGTGGAACCTCGGGTTCGCGGCCGATCGCTTCGACGATGGTCTCGGAGAACTTTACTGGCAGAGCGGTTTCCAGCACGACGATGGGGCTATCCACACCATCGGCGTGGGCGGCAGCGGCGCACAAACCATCGGCAGTGTGGGGGTCAACGATCACACCGTGGTCGTCGTAGGTCTTCTTGATCATCGCTAGGCGGTCAGCGTGGCTCGACGTTGCGGATAGAAAACCGAATTGCTCGCGGATAGCGGACATTTCTTCGTCGTCAAGCGTGAAGCCGCCCTGCTTGACCTGCGTGCCAAAGAGGTCAGCGGTGCGCGCGGCGTCGCGGCCCAGCACGTCGAAGATGAAGCGTTCGAAGTTTGAGGCCTTGGAGATGTCCATCGACGGCGAGGACGTGGCGTGGGTTTCCGCGGCGGAGCGCGGACGGTAGTCGCCGGTGGTGAAGAACTCGTTGAGCACGTCGTTCTCATTGGTGGCAACGATCAGCTTGTCAATGGGCACGCCCATCTGTTTCACAATGTGGCCTGCGCAAATGTCGCCGAAGTTGCCGGTCGGGACGGAGAAGGACACCTTCTGCGGTGCTGCACCGTCGGCGGGGGCTTCGGTGACCTTGAGGTAGCTGGAGATGTAGTACACGGTCTGCGCGAGCAGGCGCGCCCAGTTAATGGAGTTCACGGCGCCGATGCGGTGGGCGGCTTTGAACTCAGGGTCGGAGTTGACCTCTTTGACCACGTCCTGGCAGTCATCGAAGACGCCGTCAAGCGCGATGTTGAACACGTTGGGCTCGTCCAGGCCGAACATTTGCGCCTGCTGGAATTCCGTCATGCGGCCAGCGGGAGTGAGCATGAAGACGTTGATGTTGTCGCGGCCGCGCATTGCGTACTCAGCGCTCGAGCCGGTGTCGCCAGACGTCGCGCCGAGGATGTTCAGCTCCTGGCCGCGGCGCTCCAGCTCGTACTCAAAGAGCTCGCCGAGCAGCTGCATCGCCATGTCCTTGAACGCGGCGGTCGGACCCTCCGACAGGTGCGCAAGGTAGACGGTCGTGCTTTCCTCACCAGCATCCGTCAGCGCCGTCACCGGCACGATTTCCTCCGTGGAAAACGCCGGCGTGCGGTACGCGTTCGCTGTTAGTCGCGCGATCTCATCAGGCTCAATGTCGGGCACAAATAGCTTAACGACGGCCGCGGCTAGCGCCGCGTACCCTTCGGTTTCAAGCAGCCTGCGCCACGATTCAAGCAGTTCGGCATCGACCTGCGGGTACTCGCTAGGCAGGTAAAGCCCGCCGTCGGGGGCAAGGCCAGAGAGCAGGATGTCGGTGAACGCAAACGGGGTTGCGGTGGTGTCGCGCGTTGAGATGTAGTCCACCCGTCGAAGTGTAGCCGGTTAACCTTACCGGCAGGCGCACTACTCGAATTCCAGCGACGGAGCCTCGCCCCAGAAGACCTCCTCGACCACCCGGTGGGCCCGGCGCGTGACTTTAAGGTAGCGCTCCAAAAAGGCCTGGGGCTCCTGCGGATCGAATCCGGCAGCACCGGCGACGACGGCGAGCTGCTGGCCCGGGCCGGGCAGTTGGTCCATGCGCTTGCCTGTGACCAGAACCAAAGCGTTACGCGCCTTCGTGGCTATCAACCACGCGTCCTTGAGTTTGCGGGCCTGGGACTGCTCAATGATGCCGTCGGCCTCGGCGGTCTCCAGGAAGTCTAAGACCTCCAGCGTGGACGTATTGTGAAGCTCATCAAAGGTGTGCGCGTGCATCATGGTGAGCAACTGCACGGTCCACTCCACATCGGACAGCGCGCCTCGCCCCAGCTTGGTGTGCGTAGCACGATCAGCCCCGCGCGGCAGACGCTCATTGTCCACACGCGCCTTGATGCGGCGGATTTCCCGGATGTCCGCATCGGTGGCGCCGCCATCGGGGTAGCGGAACTGGTCAATCATGCGCAGGAACTTCTCCCCGACCTCATGGTCACCGGCTACAAGCGCTGCACGGAGAAGAGCTTGCTTCTCCCACACCTCGCCCCATTCCTTGTAGTAGCGCTCATACGACGCGATCGTGCGGACTACTGCACCGGAGCGCCCCTCTGGACGCAGACCAAGGTCCACTTCCAGCGGCGGGTCCGACGACGGCTTAGCTAGGCGTTTCCTCAACTGGTCCACGATGCGGGCGGCCCACGCGATGGGATCGCTCTCGTTCGACGTCTTGGCTTCGTTTGACCGTGTGTCCTCGTTTGACGGGGTAAACCCGTCAAACGGTTCGGCGACGATGATGACGTCCGCGTCGGAGCCGTAGCCCAGTTCCGCGCCGCCGAGGCGGCCCATGCCGATCACGGCGATGCGGGCTGGGGGTTCCTCGAGGCCCTGCTCGGCGAGGTCGGCGCGGATTTCTGCGCGTAATCCTGCTTCCAGCACGGCGTCCCACACCCAGGACAGTTGGTCGCAGACCTGTCGGACGTCCATGAGGCCCAGTAGGTCGGCTGCGGCGATGCGGGCTAATTCGGCGCGGCGCAGTGAACGGGCAACGGACACGGCCTTGTCCGGGTCTGCATGGCGTTTCGTTGCCGCGATGAGTGCCTTGTAGACCCGATCGGGTGCCGCGTCGAGCAGCTTGGGTTGGCTCGCGCCGTCGCTCAGCAGCTTCACCACGTCCGGCGCAGAAATAAAAAGCTCAGCCGCGTAGGGGGACGTGCCCAGGATGTGCATGAGGCGTTCGCCGACCACCCCTTCGTCGCGAAGCATGCGCAAGAACCAGGACTTGTCCACGGCGGCCTCAGACAGCTTGCGGTAGTTGAGCAAGCCCGCGTCGGGGTCCGCTGTCTCCCCCAGCCACACCATGAGCGTGGGCAGCAAAATGGCTTGCAGCTTTGCTTTGCGGGAGCGCCCTTCGGCGAGCGAGCGGAGGTGCTCGTACGCGCGGTCAGGGTGCTTGTAACCAAGCGCTTTGAGCTGCGCTTTCGCCGCGTCAGGGGTGAGCGATGCTTCGCCGATGCTCATGCCCGCAATCGTGTTCAGCAGCGGACGGTAGAAGAGACGTGAGTGCAGGTCGGAGACGTATTTACGCTGAGTTTTCAGGTGCTTTTCCATCCCCTGCACGGCCGAAATTTTCGGCGTGGAGGTGAATCCGGACGTCAGGGCCAACCAACGGCGGGCTTTTGCATCCGATTCTTCCGGTAGCGTGTGCGTGCGCTTGAAGCGGTGCAGTTGCAGACGGTGCTCTAAAAGGCGCAGGAATTCGTAGGCCTCAATCAGCGCCTTGGAATCTTCACGGCCGACATACCCGCCGGCGGCGAGAGCCTCAATCGCGGCGACGGTGTTTTTCACCCGCACCGATTCGTCGATACGCCCGTGCACGAGCTGGAGTAGCTGGACGGCGAACTCAACGTCGCGTAAGCCCCCAGGCCCCAGCTTGAGCTCACGCGGCTTGACGTCCGCGGGCACATTGTCCAGCACGCGGCGGCGCATCGCTTGAACGTCTTCAACGAAGGATTCGCGCTGGCTGGCCTCCCACACCATGGGACTTAACGCATCGCGGTAGGCGGCTCCGAGCTCCATGTTGCCCGTCATCGGACGAGCCTTGAGCAGTGCTTGGAATTCCCAGGTTTCCGCCCACCGCTTGTAGTACGCAACGTGGGATTCCAGCGTGCGCACGAGCGCGCCGGATTTTCCTTCGGGCCGCAGGTTAGCATCCACGTCGAAGAAGGCCGAGTTTCCCACAGCGGTGAACTCGCTGGCCACGCGGGTGATTTTCGCCGTTGCCTCAGAAGCTACGAAGATCACGTCCACATCAGAGATGTAGTTCAGCTCCCGCGCGCCGCACTTGCCCATCGCGATCACCGCAATGTCATCATCCCGCTCAGCGTCGCCGTATGCGGAGCGCACGGCCACCGCTAACGCCGCGGTCAGCGCCGCGTCCGCAATCGTGGTGAGCATCTCCGTGAGGTCTTTGTAACCGATCTCAGGTTCATTCGTGCCATGGCCCTTGAACCCCGCGTAGGTTCCGGCAAGGTCCGCCGCCGCGACCCGCATCACCAGCGTGCGGTAGGCGTTTTTCAGCGCGCGCTTCGCTTCAATTCCATCTTCTGCCGCGCGGTAGGTGCCGGGGGTGGACAAATCATCGCTCGCCGTCGGGTCACCCGGTTCCGGCGTCGCGTCTACTGCAGAAAGCATCGCCTGAAACATCTCTTCCCGCGTGGGCAGCGGCTGGGCTATCAGTCGCCACAGCTGCGGGTGCGCCACCAAGTGGTCCCCCAGCGCCGTCGACCCGCCGAGCAGGGCAAAGAGCCTGATACGCAGCGTCTCATCGGACTCGAGAGCGTCCGCCAGCTCGTCATAGTCATCGCCCAAAGCATCCGCTAATCGACGACTGGTCGCCAGCGTCAAGTCCGGATTACCCGATCCGCCGAGTGCATAAAGCACATCGGTGCCGCTCCACTGCAGGGCATCGAGATCTTGCTGCGCTGTCTTTCCGCTTAACCCGAAGATCGACGGGGAAGGTGTGCTCGCGCGCGCCATGGAAATAATCTCCTACAGGTTCTAAAGATTCAGGTTGCTTTCCAGTTCCCACGGGGTGATCTGGTCTTCGTAGCGGCGCCATTCATCCCACTTGGAGCGGAGGTAGAAATCAAAGACCTGCTCGCCCAAAACTTCAGCCATGAACTCGGAGCTTTCCAGCTGACGCAGGGCCGCATCGAGGGAGCCCGGGAGATCCCGGTAGCCCATTGCGCGGCGCTCACGGCGGGTCAGCGCAAAGACATCGTCCACAGCCGGATCACCCAGCTCATACTCATTCTCAATGCCTTTCAACCCCGCGGCGAAGATCACCGCGTAGGCCAAGTAAGGGTTCGCCGCGGAATCAATCGTGCGCACCTCAACCCGGCGGGATGCGGCTTTGTTCAAGCGGTAGGTGGGCACACGAACCATAGCCGAGCTGTTGGACACACCCCAGGTTGCGGCGGTCGGCGCCTCAGAGCCGAATTGCAGGCGCTTGTACGAGTTCACCCACTGGTTAGTTACCGCGGAGATCTCCGGGGCATGCTCAATGATTCCGGCGATGAAATGACGCGCCGTCGCGGACAATGCGTATTCATCGTCCGGGTCATGGAACGCATTGGAATCGCCCTCAAACAAAGAGACGTGCGTGTGCATCGCTGAACCGTTGTGCTCACGGAATGGCTTTGGCATGAACGTGGCCAGTACGCCGGAGGCCTCCGCCACGGTTTTCACAATGTAGCGGAACGTAATGATGTTGTCCGCCATTGTCAGCGCATCGGTTACCCGCAGGTCAATCTCCTGCTGGCCCGGCGAGCCCTCGTGGTGGGAGAACTCCGTTTGAATCCCCATGTATTCCAGTGCGGAGATGGATTGACGCCGAAAGCGCGGTGCCGCATTCTGCTTAGCCTGGTCGAAGTAGCCGCCATCATCCACCGGTCGTGGATCATCCGGACTTGTCAGCACATAAAACTCAATCTCCGGACTGGCCACACACTCAAACCCAGCGTCCGCCGCCTTGGTCAAGGTCCGGCGCAACACCTGGCGCGGGTCGGCGTAGAGGGGCTCCCCATCCGGCATCGAGATATCGCAGAACATCCGTGCTGTCTGCAAGTCATCGTCCACATCAAACGGCAGTGCTTGGTACGTCGAAGGGTCCGGAAGCAACAGAGTGTCCGATTCCGCAACGCGGGAGAAACCCTCGATCGAGGACCCATCAAACCCCACGCCTTCTTCGAAAGCGCCTTCCAACTCCGCGGGCGACATCATCACCGTCTTCAGCGACCCAAACAAGTCGGTGAACCACAATCTGATGAAGCGAATGTCGCGCTCTTCTACCTCACGCAGCACGTTTTCCTGTTGGCTGTTCATGTCCCCCACATTACTGAAATAGCCAAGGTAAACTCTAGGTTAAGAACGCACTTCACGTTGTTTGTTCCCCTAGAGGAATCCAAAGGAAGGTTGTCATCCATGAGCGCCAACGCCCACCTTGAGGTCGAAGCCAAATTCGCCGTCGACGAGGCCACGCCGGTGCCCGATTTCACGCGACTTACGGCCGTCGATAAGCGTGATGCTGACGTGACCCACAACCTCTCGGCCGTCTACTACGACACTCCGGACCTGCGGCTGACCCGCGCGAAGATCACCTTGCGGCGCCGCACGGGCGGCAAGGACGACGGGTGGCACATCAAGCTCCCCAACGATGGCAACGGCCGCCGCGAGCTTCACGCGCCGCTCGAGGATCCGGGGACCCCGCCCGCGGAGCTTATTAATTACGTCCGTGCGATCGTCCGCGGTGAAAATCTCATCCCCATCGCCCAAGTGGACAATCACCGCGTTGAGCAGGTGCTTATCGACGAAGGGGGGCAAGCGGTCGCGGAATTTTGCGATGACCACGTCACAGCATGGTCGCTCCTGCCCGGCGGCCAGCAGACCAGCTGGCGCGAATGGGAAGTGGAACTCACTGAGGCAATCGCTGACACCGCGGACGGAGCTGCGCTGCTGCATGAAGCGACAACGTTGGTGATTAATGCTGGCGGACGGAAGTCCAACTCCCCATCGAAGCTGGCCGCCGCACTCGGCGACTCGGTGAAGAGCGCGCCAACGCCACCGGTGGATGCTGGCGCGGAACTGGATGAAGACTCCCCCGCTGCCGCCGTGATCGCCGCCCTGCGCGAACAGCGCGACAAACTCATCGAATGGGATCCCAAGGTGCGCGACGATGAATGGGATTCCGTCCACCAAATGCGCGTAGCCACACGCGAACTGCGCAGCCTGCTCGAAACATTCGAAGGCATCCTCGTGGGCGACAGCCTGCGCCACCTCGAATCCGAGCTGAAAGAACTCGCCGCACTCCTCGGCACTGCCCGCGACGCGGAAGTTGTGGAAGAGCGATTCAACGCCCTCTTAGACTCCGACGAAACCGGCCAGGTGGACGACACCGCAGCCGAGCACATCCGCAACGACATGCGCCACGAGTATGAGGCCGCCCACCGCAAAATCGTCGCCGCCATGAACTCGCCACGCTACCTCGCGATGCTCGACGCCATCGATGAGCTTCTTGCCAACCCACCTTTGGCCGAGTCCTTTAGCAAGGACTCGGCCAAAGAGGATGAGGGTAAGGACTCGGCCACAGTTGAAGGTGAGGACTCAGCCAATGAGGAAACGGGCGAAGACGCGCCAGTGACCAGCGGTTCGTCGGAAAGCGAGATCCTCTTCGACCACTTGGAGAAGGCCTACAAGAAAGTGGCCAAGCGCCACAAGCTGGCGTTGGAGTACTACCCGGATACGACCTTGCCGCTGCACACGCGCGAGGACTACGTCCACGACGTGCGCAAGGCTGCGAAGAAGCTGCGCTACTCCGCGAATGCGGCGAAAGGCGCCGGGTTGAAGACGGGCAAACTGTCCAAGGCCTGCAAGCAGCTGCAAGAAGTCCTCGGGGACTTCCAAGACGCAGTGACGTCCCGCGACCGAATCGAGGGATTGGTGCGCGCTGCACGTGAACGCGGTGAAGACACCTTCGCTTACGGCATCTTGTTCCAGCGTGAGATCGCCCGTGGGGACGAAGCACTCAAGGGCTACTCGGAAGCCATGAACAACGTGCGCAAAGAGTTCAAGGACGTCAAGCCTGTTTCCAAGAAAGACAAGAAGAAGAAAAAGAAGAAGTAAGTTTCAGCTGCCCAAAACTGCGGCAGGATTTACTTCTCCCAGGAGGCCGGTGCACCCCAGTTGTCATCGGCCTCATCTTCGTCGTCGGCACGCTTGGTGCGCTCGCGGGCGGTTTCGAGCGCGCGCTCGGCCTCCTCGCGGGTGTCGTACGGGCCCATGCGGTCATCCCAGCCGGCAACCTTGCCCTCAGTAACTTCGCCGGTGGTTGGGTTAAAATAAAACTTCTGATCAGCCATAGCGCCCCAGGCTACATGCACACGGTCATCTGCGAATCGTTATTGTTGAATCCATGCCCGTTTGGACCGCGCCTGACACACCAGTTCTTCAACGAGTCTTCGATGCTCACGTTTCTGCGACGGGGACCGAGCCCACTCAGCGTGCTGACACCCCTGGGACGTGGGTGGTAGCTGGTGCGAACGCGGACCACTTCGGCGGCGTGATCGCGGTAGGGCTGACAGACCTTCGCCTTGCCGTGGCTGTTTCGCCGCGCACGGATGCGGACTTCTGCATTTACGGCAACTTTGCTGACGCGGCCGTTCCATCCGATGTAGCGGAGCGCGCGTCGACACTGGTCACCACGATGATGGGGCGTCAGATGCTCTCCCGGGATACTCAGGGCATGGACATCACGGTGGTGTCTGACATCCCGCTCGGTTCGGGGCTGGGCGCGCGTCACTCGTTTGACGCTGCGCTTGCTTTGGCGCTGTCCTCCCGCGACCCGGAGGCGAACACCGCCCCGGTGCGCACGCGCTTGGCGGAGGTGTGCCACCAGGCAGGCAAAGCCGGGGGCTACCACGTCCTTCGCGCCCGCCACACCGCGGCTCTTCGCGGGGCGGACAGTAGCGTCGCGGTGATCGACTACTCGGATGTTTCTCTCACCCAAGCGCCACACCCGCAACGCTCCCACTTCCGGGTCTTTTCCGTTGCAGCCACCCACGGGACCCCGCAGACAACCGAGCCGGCGCTTATCGCCAGCCGCGAGCTTTATGACAGCGCCTGTGCGAACTTCGGCGTGAACTCGCTGCGCCAGCTTCCGGACGCTGGGGATCGCGTAGCGGAATGGGTCGCCACCGTCCGCGACGTGAAAGGCGCTGATGCCGCACTCGACCCGGATAGGGCGCGCAGTTGGATCGCTTACGGGGAATCAGAGTCCAGTCAAGGTGAAAACGTCGCCCGGGCGTTGCGTTCCTTGCGGCCCCAGGACCTGATTTCCACTCTTGCGGAACCGAACGCCCACCCGGAGCTCACCACCCCCGATTCCTTGCTGGAGCTTATTTCCCTGCGCGGGGCAACAGTTGTGCGCCCCGCAACACCGGGAATGTCGGACGCGGTGATCGCTTTCGTGGATGCTGCACGCGCCGACGAGTTCCTCCGCACGCTCGACGGCGATGGCCTCGCCGTTGTTGAGCTGCGTCCCGGGAGCCCCGCGAGCACACCCAGCAGTTAGCTGCTTAGCGCTCGCTTCCTAATCCGCTGGCCAGGCAAACGCGACCTCGCGCGTGTCCACATCGGCGCGGATCAGCGACAGCATTGTTTCTGTTGCTTCCTCCGGCTGGCCAAGGCAGCCAGCCATGACCGGCGGGTCAACAACAAAGACGCGGGCCTGGTCCCGCTGCTCATCGGTGTTCAGGATCACCCCGTGGAAGTTCTGCCCCAACCAGGGGCGCAAAACGGTTGCTTCGGTGAGGTTCAAGCACGCCTTATCCACCGAGTTAGCCAACTGGGATGTCTTCCCCATCGTGGACACGACCTGCTCCGCATCGGCACGCACCCACTCCGGGACATCCGTGCCTGCGCACAACGCCAAGCAGACCTCAGTCGCGTATCGGTCAATTAATCTGCGCAGCGGCGCAGTCACGTGGGAATAGTACCCACCGATGCCCGCGTGAACTTCAGGTTCCTTGTGCTCCAGATCCACGTACCCGGCCCCGCGCAGCAGTCGCTGGGCTTCACGCATCACGGCCATTCCGCGAGGTGTGTCCGCATCAATGCAGGTAAGAAACGCCCCTACATCCTCGCCGTCGTCAAGCTCAAAGCCCAAGGCTCGCGCCTCCGTGCGGAAGGTCTCTACAGCCTCTGGCCCGGCCGGCCGTAACGTGCGCAAGAAGCCCACCCCAGCCGACTCCATCATTCGGCCCGCGACCATGCCGGTGAGCAAAGAGATCTCGGAGTTGTAATCCATCACGGCGTGGCGTGGCTCAATCATGAGCTCATACTGGCCCGCGCTCTCCCCTTGACCAGGGTGGACCTCCACCACGCGCACCGCTGGCAGACGCAGGTTGATCGCGTGCCTGCGTAAGGACGACGCCTCACGCAACTGCCCGACCTTAGGCAAAAGCGCAATGGACGGGTGCATGCAATCGGCGTCCAAATCTGCCTGCACACCGTCATAATCAAGGCGCGCCACGGAATGCACCACCGCGCGTTCCACATGAGCGCCTACTACCTCACCAGCGGCATCCAGCTCGAACGTCCACAACACAGCGGGCCGATCCACGCCAGGCAGCAGTGAAGCCCGGTTTTCACTGAGCTCTTCTGGGTGCAAGCGTGCAGGCTCATCCGGCAGGTACACGGTCTGGCCGCGCCGTAACGATTCGGCGTGGATCCCTGAACCTGGCTCCACAAACGCTGCGACATCCGCGATGGCGTACAGCACCCGATAGCCATCGCCATTGGCCTCAATGAACACTGCCTGGTCAAGGTCCATCGAACCCGCGGGATCAATGGTGACCAAAGGGACCGACCTCGCATCCACGCGCTGATCCGCGTAGCGATCCTGCGCGCGCGCCGCTTCCTCATGCAGCTGCGGGCTGAACTCGGTGGGCACGCCAAATTCTTCTGCGATCTCCCGGAAATCCAGCGGTGCGGCATACAGTTTCATACCGGACAATTGTCCCAGAAGATTCCGCCCTCCGCGAAGGAAAGCGCGAAGGAAAGAGCGTTCGAAGAAGTGCGAATGAGCCGGCACGTAAGCCGGATTCTGTACCCGCAACGTATGTTGCGGGCGGCGATCATCCATCTAGGACACCCATTGCTGGGTGCCTCAAGCAGCTACCTTCGGACTTCGGCGGGCAGCCTACTAGCGTCCGACAACCCCTGCCTTTTTGGGCAGGGGCTCTTGCCTTGCTCCCGGTGGGGTTTACCTGGCCGGATGTGTCACCACACCCGCCGGTGCGCTCTTACCGCACCCTTTCACCCTTACCTCCACCGCACGCGGTGAAGGCGGTCTACTCTCTGTTGCACTTTCCCGCGGGTCACCCCGGGTTGCCGTTAACAACCACCGTGCCGTGCGGAGTCCGGACTTTCCTCGACCCGTGCTTGCCCGCATACGCGCGCAGTCCACATTCGCCGCGATCACCCGGCCGACTCATTCGCGCAGGAAAGTCTACACCGTTGCACCCGTGCCGGTCATCTAACAAGGTTCAACGCAGGTGCGCGGTGTCGTTGATGCAGCGCACTACACCCACATCAGCGCCGGGTTCGTAGAACTCCACCACGTTGATCGAGGTGAGGTCCAAAAAGAGTCGTCGCGCAAGTTCAGGGCCACCGCCAAGAGCCTGGGCGATGAAGCACTTGATGGGCATCATGTGGGTGACCACCAAAACGGTTTGTCCCGCGTAGCGCTCCTGCAGATCTTTGCGCACGGCCGTCACGCGGGCGAACAGTTCCTCCTGGGATTCGCCGTTCGGCGGGGCCTGGCGCGGGTCGCCCACCCACGCCGCGTACTGGTCCGGATAGTCACGCATGACATCCTCGCGTGAGCGGGCTTCAAAGTCGCCAAAGTCTACTTCACGCAGGTCATCGATGGTTTCAATCTCGTGGGAGCCGAGAGCTGTAAGGCACGCTTGTGCGGTGGACTGGGCGCGCTCGCTTGGAGACGACACCACGGCGCCAATCGTCCCGAACCGTTTCTGGATGTGGGTGGCAACTGCGTCCGCCGCGCGGCGTGCTTGGTCCTGGCCGATATCTGTCAGCGGCGGATTCGATGATCCGCTGTACCACTTGTTCGCGGAGTGTTCCGTCTGCCCGTGACGCAAGCAAATGAAGCGCGTGGGTGGTGTCTTTTCCCCGAACCAATGAGCAGGACTACCCGTCGCCGCAGGTGTCGCCTCCGATGTAGGGGCCTGAGGCGCCGTCTTAGGTGCCGCTACATCCTCGGCGGTGTGAACGAAGGATCCCGTAACCACCCCCGGCCCGTCGCCGCGGGCGGCGGCGTCCATGGCAACGTTGGAGAGTTCATCAGCTTTCTTATTCTTGGCGCGGGGAACCCAGGTGTAGTGCACGGCGCTGAAACCGCGCTCAAGCACTTTCGCTTCGAGCGCTAGTTTTTGCATGTCCGGGTGCTTGATCTTCCAACGCCCGGACATCTGCTCCACCACGAGTTTGGAGTCAAGGTAGACATCCACCTCGTTAGCGCCTAGATCGCGCGCGGCTTCAAGGCCGCGGAGCAGGCCGTGGTATTCCGCGACGTTATTGGATGCTTTCTTCCCCACCACGTAGGCGATCTCAGCGAGGGTGCCACCTTCTTCGTCATAAACAACGGTGCCTGAACCAGCAACGCCGGGGTTACCGCGTGAACCCCCATCGGAATAGACCGTGACCTTCATTGCAGCTACGCGCCCGGGGTCGTGCGCACCAACAGGGCGCCGCAATTAGTACAGGTAGGTAGCTCCTCAGCGGGCGCATCCATGATCTCAGCGCGCTCGCCCGGCGCGAGCTGGACAAAGCACGCGCCACAGGTGCGACCGTTGAAGGACGCGGCGCCGACCATGGCGTACTGGCCAAGAACGGACGACGGGATCTCCGCGCGCAGCGCGTCAATATCAACGGAGGTTTCTTCCGGCAAGGCCTCTACCGCGCGGCGGGCTGCGTCGATCTTGCGGTCAAGCTCGTCGAGCTTGGCGCCATACACGTCACGGTTTCCGCGCAGGGCCTTGACCTCCCCATGGGCTTCTTTGAGCTCGTAGAGCAGGTCCGCGATGCGGGACTTGGCCGCGTAGCGGTCATGCTCGAGGTCCTTGCGTTTGTCCGGGTCGGTTTCTGCGGACAGCTGGCGCTTGTTATCAATGTCGCGCTTTTTCAGCTTCCGCTCGTCTTCCTGGATACGAAGGATCTCTGCTGCGAGGTCGTCGACCGCCATTTGCGCGGCTGCGGCAGCGTTCGCCATGCGCGGGCGTTCCGCCAGAAGCTTGTCCAGTGCCTCTTGCTCCGGCGACACCTTGCCGGGGTGCGCATTGCTGCGCTCCGCCTCAGCGAGTTGAAGGAGCAGCTTCTGCTTGTCTGGTGCTAGTTCCATGATTTTGTTCGCTCCTTGTTTCTTAGTCGGTCTGTGCGGGGTGCGCGGAGATCGTCCAGGGATCAGTCCGGCGCGTGATGATGTGGGTATCCACGGATTCATGCGAGTTACTGACAATACCTTCTGCCTGCGTGGTCCAGGGGAATTCGCTGGCCCAGTGGGCTGTGTCAATCACTGCCGGCCCGCCAGCACGCAGGTGCTCATCTACTGGGTGGTGCCGCAGATCAGACGTCACGTACACGTCAACTCCTAGCTTGGCCGCGTCACCCAAAAAGCTGTCACCGGACCCCGAGGACACCGCTACTTTTTTCACCATGCGATCTGGATCACCAGCAGCCCTCACGCCCCACGCGGTTGCGGGCAACGCATCAGCCACCTGCTGGGTGAATTCGCGCAAAGTCATCGCTTCGGGCAATTCACCAACGCGCCCCAGCCCCGTCGCGGTCTCCGGGTTAACGTCAGATTCCATCGCCGTAATGTCAAAAGCCGGTTCCTCGTACGGATGCGCCTCACGCAGGGCGGTTACGAGCCTGGACCGCAGCCGCGACGGCGCCACAAACTGCACACGGGTTTCGGCGGCCGAGTAGTGTTCCCCGACCTTCCCGTCCGTCGGGTCAGCGCCCTGCTGCGGTGTGAACCCGCCGCGCCCCTCCCAGCTAAACGCGCACTCGGTGTAGTTGCCAATCTGCCCCGCCCCCACGGCAAAAAGCGAGCTCATGACTCGCTCAACATCGTTCGGCGGGATGTGGACCCCCCACAGGTCACGCGCATGCTTATCGACGATCTTTATCGGGCGCCCCGGGACAATACCCACGAGTTCGGCGAGTTTGTCCGACACACCTGGACGCGCGGAGTCGGCGTTTGTGTGGGCGGCAAACAGCGCGCATCCCCCGGTGACCAGGGTGTGAATGACTTTGCCTTTGGGCGTGTTCGCGGCAACGGAGGTGACACCGCGCAACAGCAAGGGGTGATGCACGACCAGAAGATCAGCGCCAAGCGCAACCGCATCCTCAGCGACCTGCTGCGTGCAGTCAAGCGCAAACGCCACCCTCTTTGCCTCTGCGGCGGGATCACCACAAATCAACCCGACCGCATCCCAGCTCTCCGCTAGCTCCGGCGGGTACGCGGCCTCAAGAGTGGCGATCACATCGCCCACCGTTGTTCCCACTGTCGTAGTCATGTCTCCAGTCTAAGCACGCCCGCGACACCACTACCACGGACCGGTACCCGTTGTCAGAGCGGTGGTGCACTGCCATGCTGGACCGCGTGACCAGTAGCCAACCATTAACCCTCCTGCTTGATGTGGACGGCACCTTGATTGACTCCTTGCCCGGCGTCAGCGCAGCGTTCCTCCATGCCCTGGATGCAGTGGGTTGGGACCACCCCGATGATGAATTCATCGCCCGAATCCCTGGCCCGCCTATGGAGCACACGCTCGCGCGGTTGGGCATGGACGATGAGACCCGCGCCCGCGCGTTCGAGGCGTACATGGACTACACGCGTGACAAAGGCTGGGCGGATGCGCACGCCTTCGAGGGGTGGAGTGAGCTTCTTCCGCGATGGAAAGACCGGGGTCTACGGTTGGTCACCGCCACGTCCAAGGGCGAGCAGTTTGCCCGCGCGATCTTGGATCGTGAAGGGCTCCTCGGTTACATCGATTTCCTTGGTGCGGCGCAAGAAGACGGACCGCGCCGGACAAAAGCAGACGTGATTGCCTATGTCCTAGACAACGTGGACATCCCTACCGGCACAGCTTTGATGATCGGGGACCGACTCCACGATCTTGAGGGCGCAGCCCAGTTCGGTATCCCGACTGCCCTTGTGAAGTGGGGATATGGCACTGAGGAAGAATGGGCCCAGGCCGACTACGTCGCGGCCTCAGTACCCGAGTTAGATGCAATAGTTAACGGCTTTATCACCACCCACACCCCTTAAGAATTAATGACCGGAGAACCCATGAACACCGAATCCCACCACGCTGATCTTCACATTGACTTCGTCTGCACCGGAAACATTTGCCGCTCGCCCATGGCGGCGGTGATCGTGCAAGACAAGATCGCCGAGGCCGGCCTGGCCGACCGCGTGCGGGTGACGTCGTCAGGCATTGGCGGCTGGCACGTGGGTGAACACGCTGACGAACGCGCGCTGCACGAGCTGGCGAATAACGGTTACGACGGGACCTCGCACCGCGCGCAGCAGTTCGGCCGCGGCGACCAGTTCAACGCAGACCTGATCGTGGCGCTGGATAACCGCCATGTCTCTGAACTTGTTGCCCAGGGCGTAGACGAAAATAAGGTGCGCCTCTTGCGCTCCTTCGACCCCTCTTCCCCGGAAGGCGCCGGAGTTGAAGACCCCTATTACGGCGGCCCCGAGGGTTTTGTTACCACTCGCGAGCAGATTGAGGCTGCAGCCCCAGGCATTATTGACTGGGCACGAGGCGCACTAGACTAGGTAGGCGTGAAGCCGTCACGATCTGCATCCTCCCAGCCCACGACCACGGGCAAGGCGTCGTGGCGGCAGTTCCTCTCCCCCGGGTGGATCATCGCGGCTATCGCGATCATCGCGTTTTCCTACTTTGCGTTCACGTTCCTCTCTCCCTGGCAGTTGGGCAAAGACCACGCCATCAAGGAGCGCAACGAGCGCATTGAGAAGGCTTTTGAAACCAACCCAGTGCCTTTCGCGTCGATCGCGGGCGCTGATGGTTCTATCGATCCTGATTCCGAATGGACCCGCGTGACCGCCAGTGGGCATTTCGTCCCTGATGCCGAAGTTCTGCTTCGTCTGCGCTCCGTTGACGGCACGCCCGCATTCCAATCACTCACCCCGTTTGTGATCGAAGGCGGCCCGCTGGCTGGCACCACGGTCTTAGTCAACCGCGGGTGGGTCGCTGCTGATTCCGGTGGTACGAAAGTGCCCACGATTACCACGCCTCCGGCCGATTCCGCGACAATCACGGGCCTAGTCCGCGTCGACGAAGCGACCTCGCCCAACCAGCCGCTGAAGGATCAGGGGTATCAAATGGTGTCGTCGATCAACACCCAGCAGATCGCCGAACTGACCAACCAGGACCTCGCGCCGACGTACATTCAGCTGCTCCCCGACCAGCCCGGCGTTCTCACCGCGATCCCGCTCCCCATGCTGGACCGCGGAAACCACCTGTCCTATGGCTTGCAGTGGATCGCCTTCGGCATCATGGCGCCAGCCGGATTACTCTACTTCGCCTACGCCGAAATCCGCGAACGCCGCCGCACCCGCGCCGAACAGCGCGAAATGGAAGCGCTCACCGCCCAGAACGCGAAGGCATCCTCCGCAGGTTCCCCTCCGCCGTCGGCCGACGACACTCCCGCTCGTGCCGCAGAATCAGCCCCGGACACGACTACTGATGGAACCACAAGCGCCGCGTCTACGGAAACAGCCAGCGAGAGTCGCCCAACCGCACCGGCGCGCGCTCGCTACGGCTCGTCGAGACGCAATCCCTGGGCCCAGAAACCCTCGGCGTACGAAGAGCGCATGTAGCGCTGACGCCAATTCTTGCGCAATCGCGAGCCCGCGTCATCGAGGTGCGTGGTAGATCCGTACGGAAATCGGCCGATCGCGACCTGCGGTTTTACGCGCCCAAATCCGTACGGATCTACACCCCAAGCGGGCACGCGGGCAGCGGGCGCGGCGGGCAATCCTTGGGCTTGGGCTTGAGCGATCAAGCATTGCCCGCGGAGTGCTTAATCGTCGGCCTGCTTGGAGTAGCTCTTCATGTAGATCAACCGCATGAGGGCGGCCTCCACCTTGTTAATGGGTTTGCCCTTGTGGAAGCGGGCGTAGCGCGCGGCGCGGGCGTTCTTCTCCAGGACGAGGCGCACTGCGTTGGCCTCGTCGAGGTCGCGGCCGGCGCAGAACGCGTTGTTGCGGGTCAGCGTGGCTGCATACGTGCAGCTGTCGTCGGCTTTCTGGCCGACGAGCTGGGCGAAGTCGTCCAGGTACGGGCGCAGTTCGGCGGCAAAGAAGGTGGCCACTTCGCTGTCACGGGTGTTCACGATCACGCGGGCGTCCGGCTGGCGGGCGTAGATGATCTCGTGGATCTCACGGGTCTCCGCGTCCGGCTCGATGTCAGTGCTGCCGGCGCCGGTGGTGAGGTCATCGGGACGAACGGGGCCGTCGGTGGTGAAGTAGCGCACGCCTTGGCCGACGCGCTCGCTGTGAACCAGTGGCTGTGCCTCGGGCTCGGTGCGCGACAGCTTTGCCCAGTAGCGGGACTCGGCGATCTTTTCCAAAGCGTTGCCTAAGCGGCGGGTCTCCTCCGCGTTGTCGGACCAAAGTAAAGCGCCGTGTGCTTTCAAAAGCGTGACGCGGAGCGGGAACTTCCCGTAGGTCTTCTTCACGTTGCGGTGCAGCATGGGCGTGGTCGGCAATGCGTACGGCGCCACCGGGATGACGTCCTGGCCCAGCTCAGCGGCTTCCTCCGCGGTGAGCTCAATCGGGCTGGACTCAAACGTCAGGGCAGATGCGTACGGCTGGTGGGTATGCACCACGCACCCGGCGTCGGGGAAGCTTTCATAAGTCAGCTTGTGCATCGGGGTCTCCCCCGACGGTTTGTACGGGCCGGTCCAGTTGCCTTCCGGATCAACATCGTCGATATCAGCCTCGCGCATGGTCTCATAACGGCGGCCCGATGGGGTAACTAGGAAATGCCCACCGTCGCTACGCAGGGAGAAGTTGCCCCAGGTGCGCACGACCAACCCGTCGTCAAGCAGCTCGTGCCCTAAGCGAACGAGTCGCGAGCGCTTGTCGCTGGCGTTGCTTGAAGCAGCGGAATAAGCGGTCGTCACAGCTGGACCACCTTGTCAAAGACGCGCTCGAAGCGAGCGAGGGCATCGTCGACCAGCTCCGGCGTGTAGGCCGCGGAGGTGTATAGGCGGGAACCGGCGAGGGTAACCAAACCCTCGGCCATGTAGGCCGCACCCATGTGCTCCATTTCGTCCTTACGGACGGAGGTCTCCTTGATCACGGACGGAATCGTCCACGGCTTGGACCAGTCGATCGCGTGGTGCATCGTGCCCACGGTCTCCAAGTGGCAGACGGAGCCCTGGTTAAACGCGACGAACGGGAGGTTCTTGCGCTTGATCAGGTCGCGCAGGCCGTCGGTGAGCAGGTCACCCATGTTGTTGGCGTGCTCACACGCGCCGGTCTCGGCAATCTCCTTCAGCGTGTAGTAGCCCGCGACCGAAGAGATCGGGGTTGCCGCCATAGTGCCGCCCACCAGGGCCTTTTTGACCTTGGACCCGGACTGAATACCGGCAGCCAGGTACTGCATGTATTCCTTCTTGCCGCCCAGACCGCCGGCACCCGGGTAGCCACCGGCGATGACCTTGCCAAATACGGTGAGGTCCGGGGTGATGCCGTAGTGCTTCTGGCAGCCACCCGGGGAAATGCGGAAGGCGGAGACCACCTCGTCGAAAATCAGCAGGGCGCCGTACTTGCGGGCCAGTTCAGCCGCGCCCTCGAGGAACTCGCGGGACAGCGGACGGGTGCCAGACTCAGGGCCGAGCGGCTCCAGCAAGATCGCCGCGGTGCCACCGATGAGCTTCTTGCGCTTCAGCTTGCGCTCCAAGTCATCCAGGTCACCCGGGAAGAATTCATCGGTCTGGGCAAACACGTTCAGCGGAACGCCGTTGGCCTGCGTGAACTTGGAGCCCGGGACGCGCAGGCCGTATGCCAGCTGATCAGACCAACCGTGGTAGGCGCCGCCCATCTTCAGCACGTGCTTGTGGCCCGTCGCCAAGCGAGCGACGCGAATCGCAACCATGCAGCCTTCCGTACCGGAGCCGAGTGCGCGGAACATGTCCACGCTGGGCACAAGCTCGGAGACGAGGCGAGCAAGCTTTTCCTCATACTCGTGGAACAAACCCGTCGACGGGCCGCACGTGTTCAGAAGATCAATGACCTTGTTGCGCACGGATTCCGGGTTGGAACCCAGCACCGTCGGGCCGCCAGCCTGCAGAAAGTCCAAGTACTCGTGGCCATCAAGGTCGTAGAGCTTCGCACCCTCGGCCTTTGTGAAGACCAGCGGGAAGGGGTGGTTGAAGGCGAGGTTGTGCTGGACGCCACCGGGGATGACCTCCATGGCCTCATCGATCATTGCCTTGGACTTCGGGCACCCCTTCTCAAAAAACTCGGTCTCATATTCCTCGAGCGCCTCACGGCTGACGGAATAAATCGGCTTTTCAATCAGTGCGTCCAGCTCCGCGACGATCTGCGCGACGCCCTGGCGGTTAAGAACGGTTCCGTTTGCTTCAGGTGTAACTGAGTCCATGATTTCGCTTTCTCCCATGTGGGAATCGGCTAAGGTAATCGCTTAATTACCTGCTTATTTCCAAGCTTCCACACATCACCGTACACCGCGCGCGGCTTTTATTTTTGCTTTCCGATATATCGCGGCAGTCGCTTTGAAAAGGAGTTCCGTCATGTTCATCCTGGCCTACGATTTTGGTACCACCGGTGTGAAATCATGTCTGTTCGATGTTTCTGATTCCGTGGTGAAAGTGGATTCAGCTTCCCAGGGGTACGAGCTCCACGTCTTGCCAGACGGTGGTGTTGAACAGGATCCAGACGATTGGTGGCAAGCGCTCGTGGATACCACGCGAGTGTTGAAAAAGCGCAATGCTGACGCCGTTGAGCACGTCGCGGGCATCAGTTTTTGTTCCCAGCTGCAGTCGGTAGTGATGGTGGATGAAGACATGCGGCCAGTCCACCGCTCCATGAGCTACATGGACCAGCGCGCGGGTGCACAGATGAAACGCATCGCGGGGCGCGCTCCCCGCATCGCTGGGGTCAACGCGGCAATTGCCTTGAAGTCCCTGCGCTACACCGGCGCCGTCGCCGCGTCCGTGAAGGACCCCGCGTGGAAGTACCACTGGCTGAAAGACAATGACGCAGATGCTTTTCGACGCGGACACAAGTGGCTCGACGTCAAAGACGCTTTGATCGCCCGGATGACGGGGCAGGCCACCATGAGCGAAGACTCTGCTTTTGCGACGCTGCTCTACGACATCAAGGCGGATCCAGATTCGCCGCGCTTCCACCCGGAAATGTTGAAGATGCTGCAGGTGGACCCGGACCACATGCCGGACATCGTGAAATCGACTGATCAGGTCGGTCCGCTTCTGGAAGGTCCCGCCGCGGAAATGGGCGTGGCCCCCGGCATCCCGGTGTTCTCGGGCGGCGGCGATTCTGCCCTCATTGGCGTTGGCGCCGGCGCCACGGCCGTCGGCGATACCCACTTGTACGTGGGTACATCCGGCTGGGCATCCACTGTGATTGAGAAACCCGTTGTGGATGTGTCCGCCATGATCGCGGGCATCGTCGGCGCCATCCCGGGCCGGTACAATTACTTCGCCGAGTTGGAAACCGCGGGCAAATGCCTCGAGTGGGTGCGCGACCACTTAGCCCTGGATGAGATCAACATCTACCTCGAGCGCACTGCCGTTTCTGAAGCACCCGAAGACATCCGTATTGAGCTGTACGATTACCTCTCGCAGGTCATCGGCGAAACCCGCCCCGGCGCGGGTGGGGTCTTGTTCACCCCCTGGCTGCACGGCAACCGCTGCCCGTTTGAGGATTCCAACGCGCGCGGCATGTTCATCGGCATCTCCCTGACCACCGGTAAACGCGACATGCTCCGCGCCGTGATTGAAGGCATTTGCTACCACTTGCGCTGGTTCGTGGAAACCCAGGACAAGAAGGTGAGCACCAGCAGTCGCATCCGCTTCGTCGGCGGCGGCGCCCTGTCCCCTGTCACCTCCCAGATCCTCGCCGACGTTCTTCAACGCCCGATCGACGTGGTTGAGCACCCACAAGATGTCGGTGCGGTGGGCGCGGCCTTGTGCGCGGCGGCGGGCCTCGGCGCCGTCAACAGCACCGAAGAAGCCGCCTCCCTGGTGGAGGTCATCGCCAGCTACGAGCCGAACACCGAGCTCAAAGAGCTTTACGACGACATGTTCACCACCTTCAAGTCCCTCCACCCGGCGAACAAGAAGGTTTTTGCCCGCCTGGCACACCGGCCTTAGCCGCCATTCCTGACGACGCTGACACCTGGTCATCCAATAAGTGCCAGTGCATGCTTTTGACCTGCGGTTTTGCCAAGGCCTGTAATAACCCGGCGCCTCGGTGTCAGCGTTTACAGGATGGCCGCGGGATTCTGATTCAGAAACTCACGATTTTGCGCTCCGAGGATCTCCACACTCTGTTTATGACGTCTGGCCTCTCAATGTCGCGATATACGTCCCCGGTTGATTTTTCAACAACGTAACCGTGAGCGCCGTCTCTATCTGGGTCAGGCAAGATTAGAAATACGTCACCACCGTCAAGCCCGTCGAATCCTAACGACTTCGCCCCTTCATATCCCAGGGAGCGTTCCACAGCTGCTCGTGCTTGACGTAATGTTACGACCTTGAAATTAAATTTGTTCGGTACAGATTTAAGACTGCTAGTCATAACTCCCTCCTTCCTGAAACAAGGTGGTTATTCGAGCTGTTGGCTTAAAGTTTGTCATGGTTACCCACTGAAAGCTACCGTTCAAGCCGAATCTAAAGGCTTCGTCCGATTCGCAGCCCATTTGCGGATCGACCAAAACGACACCTTGGTCCCTGTGCTGCCAGCCCATTACATGGGAAGGGAATCCACGAAACCGTACCAAGCCATAGTCCCCGACTTTTGTCTTCGCTAGATCCGTTAGGACACTTTCAGCCGAAGTATTCTTCTTCTCGGACCATTGTGGGATTTCCCCGCGATCATTTCGCCACAACTTGGTGCTGAAGACTGCTGTAGACCCTACTACTCCGGGCGGGTCGTAAAGGCCAGGTAGAGCAGACACATTGTATCCTCGTAGCCTCATTAACCAGGCGTGACAAGACTGAACACAATTCTCTCGATCACCTGTAGGGTTCGCAAGGCTCAGCGCGGTGTCTTTGGTTTGCATTGGGCGAGAACGGTCAATGCTCCCGAATTTGGGAGGACGGTTTCCCCTCTCACCTTCTTTACCCCTCATATGCGAAAGCTTAGTTGAGGTCGGGCCGGGAAGGCCTGCGGATAAACAGCCTTGGGAGTGGCCATCTCGTGGACGTGAAAAACCCGCGGGAGGGCCCGCGGGTGCATGGCTGTGGCGTGGGGAGCGCCCGCGGAATTGGCCCGCGGGGATCCCTAGTCAGCGAGGTACTCGTTGGTGAAGTAATCGGCCCAGTTGGGTGGGCTGGTCAGTTGCTTGTTCTTGTCGTCGACAAGCAGATCGGCGTCGTAGAGGAACGTACCCAGCCCAGCCCAGCGCTCTTCTTTCTGGCGGCCGAACTTGCCTTCGTCGTCGAGCATGAAGTCCTTGGACAACATGCGCTGGCTGCGCTTGAGGAAGTCCAGGTCGGTGAGAAGGTCGGCGTTTTCCTTCTGGAGAATCTCGGCGGAACCATCGGGGTCCTTCACTGCGTCTTCGTAGCCGCGCTGCAGAGCTTGAACGAACTTCTTGGCTTCTTCTGGGTGATCCTTGAGCCAGTCATTATTGCCCACGACGATGACTTGGTAGCAGTCCGGGAAACCGTAGTCGGTGTAGGTAAAGTTCTTCAGCTTCACGCCGCGGTCCTCGGCCTCGATACCTTCCCACGCAACGTAGGGAACGGTGAAGTCAACGTCACCGGAGTACAGCGCTTCATATGCAGCGGTATTCAACGTGATGTTTTCAAACTCACCTTTACCGCCGGCGGCCTGGATGACGCCACGCATGACAGCCTCATCCGACGGGAGACCGAAGCTGCCGAACTTCTTGCCGTCCAGATCCTTCGGGGTGTTGATGTCATCACGCTCAGCCAGAACGCTGACCACCGTCGCCCAGGTCTGCTCCACGGCGAGAACCGACTTGATGTTTGCCCCAGCGGCCATGGAAATCGTGGCCGCGTCCTGGAAGCTGATGCCAAAATCAGCCTGGCCGGAATCCACCATGAGGTCCGGGTTGGAGTCGTTGTACGGCAGGATTTCAACGTCCAGGCCAGCTTCTTCGAAATAGCCCTTGTTCTTAGCCACGTACAGGCCAGTGTGGTTTGTGTTCGGCGTCCAGTCAAGCGCAAAGCGGATCTTTGTCGCGCCATCGCCGGAAGCTGCGTCATCCCCGCCGGCACACGCAGCGAGTCCCGCCGCCATGAACAGGGTCATGACCAGCGCACACATCTTCTTCACTGGGTTTGATTCTCGGTTCATATCCTTCGTCTTTCTGTTCAAGACGGAAGATGCCGGGACACATCCGGAAAAATCGGCCTTGACCAGGCCATGACGGATACGCACCGCGACATTCCCTCCGCCAGTACAAACTGGATCAGGTTCGACGGGTCTTATCTCAGCCCCAACCACTCACGCCGTATTTACTGAAGTGAGCGACAGGGCACCCCGTGTCACGTGCCTTAAGTTATACCAGCCAGATTCCTTCGAACCGTTACGGCTTTGCAAATACGTAAACGGCCTGCCCTTTTGTGAGACAGTGGGGCAACGTGTTAATCTTTCACCCACGCGCGCCGTTAGCTCAGCTGGAAGAGCAACTGGTTTACACCCAGTAGGTCGGCGGTTCGAGCCCGTCATGGCGCACAAATAAGAAGGCTGCGGTCCCCCACTTCGGGAGACTGCAGCCTTATTAGTCATTCCGTTGTTCCGGTATCTACTTTTTGGCGCCGGAGCTGGTCAGGCACGAACCTTGCCAATCGCCGAGGCGCTCAGCCTTGGTCTGGATGAGGCCAGCGAGTTGCGCAGACTCTGAGATATCGCCGGGGTGAACCGCGCCGGGTTTGCTGGCGCCGGGAGTGAGCAACCAGATCTTGCCGTCATCGGACAAGTTGCGGGTTGCATCGACCAGCGCATCAACCAAGTCGCCGTCTTCAGTGCGGAACCACAACAGGACTGCATCGCACAGCTCATCGGTGTCTTCATCAATCAGGGCGTCGCCGATGGTGTCCTCAATTGCTTCAGAGATAGCCGAATCACAATCATCGTCCCAGCCGATTTCTGCGACTATTTCGTCGGCGTTAATCCCTAGCTTCTTTGCGTAGTTTTCGGCACCAGCGGCGCTCACTATGTCCCTTTCTGTTTGGTTTCTGCGTGGATTTAGATGGACCCTTGGATGGATTCTTGTTAGTTCCGATGCACGTGAGGCATCCAAGAAAGCCTTATCGCACAGAATACAGCCAGTTTCTTATGGTTTCTCCACTTAAATACTCAACTTTTAGGTGGACTTTTACGTACGCTGGGCCGTGACGTGTTGGCCAGAGTTCTCTCTGGCCCTGACACCACTACGAAACACAGATACACAACGGAGGAAAGCGAAGTGTCTGACGAGGTAAACCCCGATCTCAACGTGCCAGGTGTAACCACCCCTGGGGCTGGATCGGATTCCAACATGCCGGTGATCCGCGACGGTGTCGCCTACTACATGCACGACTCGGACCCGGAGGAGACCAACGAGTGGATGGAGTCCCTCGATGGGCTGCTGGATAACTCCAACTCGGACCGCGCACGCTATCTGATCCTGCGCTTGCTTGAGCGCGCGTCGGCACGCCGCGTTCCGCTTCCATCGCTGACGTCGACGGATTTTGTGAACACGATTCCAACGCAGATGGAGCCAGAGTTCCCGGGCGATGAAGCGATGGAGAAGCGCTACCGTCGTTGGATGCGATGGAACGCAGCCATCATGGTGCACCGTGCGCAGCGCCCCGGCATCAAGACGGGTGGCCACATTTCTACCTACGCGTCGGCGGCGGCGCTCTACGAGGTCGGTTTCAACCACTTCTTCCACGGCAAGGACGCTCTGCACGGTGGCGACCAGATCTTCGTTCAGGGTCACGCTTCCCCGGGGGTGTACGCCCGCGCGTTCCTTGAGGGTCGCCTGAGCGAGGATGACCTGGATGGCTTCCGCCAACAGCACTCCCGCCCGCAGGGTGGTCTGCCGTCCTACCCGCACCCGCACGACATGCCGAAGTTCTGGGAATTCCCCACGGTTTCTATGGGCCTGGGCCCCATGAACGCCATCTACCAGGCGCGCTTCAACAAGTACCTGGAGGACCGCGGCATCAAGGAAACGTCGAACCAGCACGTCTGGGCATTCCTGGGTGACGGTGAGATGGATGAGCCGGAGTCCCGTGGTCTGCTGCAGATGGCGGCGCTGTACGGCCTGGACAACCTCACGTTCGTGATCAACTGCAACCTGCAGCGTCTCGACGGGCCGGTGCGCGGTAATGGCCAGATCATCCAGGAACTGGAAGCATTCTTCACCGGCGCTGGCTGGGAAGTAATCAAGGTCGTCTGGGGCCGCGAATGGGATGCGCTGCTGGAGAAGGACACCGAGGGCGCCCTGGTGGACATCATGAACAACACCAAGGACGGTGACTACCAGACGTTCAAGGCTAACGACGGCGCTTACGTCCGTGAGCACTTCTTCGGCCGCGATCCGCGTACCGCCAAGTTGGTCGAGGACATGACGGATGAAGAGATCTGGAAGCTGCGCCGCGGTGGCCACGACTACCGCAAGATCTACGCCGCCTACCAGAAGGCGCTGGAAACCACCGGTAAGCCGACGGTCATCCTGGCCCACACGATTAAGGGCTACGGTCTGGGCCACACGTTTGAAGGCCGCAACGCTACCCACCAGATGAAGAACCTCACCCTGGAGGACCTGAAGCAGTTCCGTGACCGCCAGGAAATCCCGATCACGGATGAGGAACTGGAGAAGGACCCGTACCTGCCGCCGTACTACCACCCGGGCGAGGACGCGCCGGAAATCAAGTACATGAAGGAGCGCCGCGAAGCCCTCGGCGGGTACCTGCCGGAGCGCCGCGAGAACTACACGCCGCTTAGCGTTCCGGACTTGGAGAAGACCTACAGGGCTGTCTTCAAGGACTCCGGCGACCTCAAGGTTGCTACCACCATGGCGCTGGTGCGTACGTTCAAGTCGCTAATGCGCGACAAGGAAATTGGCAAGCGCGTTGTTCCGATCATCCCGGATGAGGCACGCACCTTTGGTCTGGACTCCTGGTTCCCGACGTTGAAGATCTACAACCCGCACGGCCAGAACTACGTGCCGGTGGACCACGACCTGCAGCTGTCGTACCGCGAGGCCGTGGATGGCCAGATCCTCCACGAGGGCATCAACGAAGATGGCTCGACCGGTAGCTTCATCGCCGCGGCAACGTCCTACGCCACCCACGGTGAGCCGATGATCCCGATGTACATCTTCTACTCGATGTTCGGTTTCCAGCGCACCGGTGACAACTTCTGGGCAGCCGCTGACCAGATGGGCCGCGGTTTCATCGTGGGCGCCACCGCTGGTCGCACCACGCTCATGGGCGAAGGCCTGCAGCACATGGACGGCCACTCCCCTGTGCTCGCGTCGACGAACCCGTCGGTGGTCACCTACGACCCGTCGTTCGCCTACGAGCTGCCGTACCTGATCAACCGCGGTATTGACCGCATGTACGGCCCGGATGGTGGCGAGAACGTGATGTACTACATCACCGTCTACAACGAGCCGACGCACCAGCCGGCACGTCCGGAGACCTTCAACGAGGAAGACCTGCACAAGGGTATCTACCTCTACGACCGCGGTGAGGAGAACGAGCTCAATGTCTCCCTACTCGCCTCCGGTATTGGTATGCAGGCTGCGCTCAAGGCGCAGCAGATCCTGCAAGAGGACTACGGCATCGGTGCCGCGATCTACTCCGTCCCCGGCTGGACCGAGCTCGCCCGCGAGGGCGCTCGCCTCAACCTTGAGCGCCTGCGCCACCCGGGCGAGGACGTTGCGGAGCCGTTTGTTACCACCAAGCTGAAGGAAACTTCCGGCCCGTACATCGCTACCTCGGACTTCACCACTGATCTCCAGGAGCAGATCCGCCCCTACGTCCCGGGCACGTACAAGGTTCTCGGTGCGGATGGCTTCGGCTTCTCCGACACTCGTGGCGCCGCTCGCCGTTTCTTCAACATCGACGGCGAGTCCATGGCCGTCGCCGCGCTGATCGCGCTTGCTGATGAAGGCAAGATCGGCATTGACGTTGCCGCTGAGGCAGCTGCTGATCTCAAGATCGATGACCCCACCTCCCTCGGTGCGGTGCTCAACGATTCGGATGAAGGCCCGGAGAACTCCGTCGAGTAGCTCCACAGCCAGAGCACTAAGGAGGGTCGCAGCCACGCGGCCCTCCTTTTTACGTTCCCAGAATCCAATTCTTAGTTGTAGAAAACTATTAGAATGAAGCCATGAGCTTCGACGTTTCGACCGACCACCCCTTGGACCTTCTTATCGTCGGCGCGGGTTTGAGCGGAATCGACCTTGTGCACCACGTCAACCGCGCGTTTCCTGATTGGGAGTGGCGGATTGTGGATTCAAACTCGGATGTCGGCGGAACATGGGTGACGTTCACGTACCCCGGCATTCGTTCGGATTCAGACATGGCTACGTTCTCCCTCCCGTTCGAACGCTGGCCGCACAAGGGCTCGCTCGGCAGCGGCGGAAACATTCAAAAGTACGTCGCGGAGGTCGCCGAAGATGAGGGAGTCTTTGAGCGTTTGAGCTTATCGACGTGGGTGAGGTCGGCTCGTTTCCATAGCGACCGCGGCCTCTGGCAGGTCACGATGCTCACCCGCGGGGACGGAAAGCCTCTCAGCGAGGGTCACGTTGACGCCGGCGATGACCCGGAGATCACCGAACATGTTGTGTGGACCAAGCGCCTCCACTTCGCGTCTGGCTATTACAAACACCACAAAGGCTTCACGGCTTCGATTCCTGGGCTGGACAACTTTGCCGGGGAGGTAATCCACCCCCAGCACTGGCCGGAAAACCTGCACGGGGACGGCGTTCAAGGCAAGCGTTTTGTCATCATCGGATCCGGCGCCACGGCGATTACGCTTCTTCCAGCGCTGCACGAAATGGGCGCCGACGTCACGATGTTGCAGCGCACCCCAACGTATGTCGCCCCGCTGCTCAACCGCGATAATTTCTCGGCGCTCACGCACGCGGTACTTCCGCCAGCCCAGGCCCGCTCAGCCGCACGCGCCATGCACATCACCCGCGATATGGCTCAGTACCGGATGTGCCAGCTTGTTCCGCCTTTGGCCAAGCTTTATTTCTGGGGTTTGCAGCGCTACTACATCCCGGCCAGCACCATCAAGGAACATTTCAACCCACCGTACGGCCCCTGGGACCAGCGCGTTTGTAAATCCCCCGACGGCGACTTTTTCACCGCAATGAACGGTGGCGCGAAGGTAGTCACCGGGAAAATCGACTCGGTCAAGGAAGAGGGCATCGCGCTTATCGACGGCAGGTTTATCCCCGCCGACGTAATCATCACCGCGACGGGCCTGGACATTCAGGTTTTTGGCGGCGCAGAAATTTTCGTTGATGATGACCTGGTGGATCCCGCGGACGCCGTCGCCTACCGCGGAATGATGTTCGATGGCGTACCCAATTTGAGCATCACCGTGGGGTATCTGAACCAGTCCTGGACTCTGCGTGCGGATCTGGTCTCGCGGTACATGGTGCGCCTGTGGAAGGAAATGGAGAAGTACTCCTACTCCCAGTACGAACCCCGGTTCCCCACCGATTTGAAGGCAGACAAGCCGCTGCTTGACATGGAGAGCGGTTACCTTGTCCGCGCCCGCGATCGTCTTCCGGTGCAAGCCGACCGGGACCCCTGGGTGTTCAAACAGGACTACATCTATGAATATCGTCTGTGGGGAAACCCGCATTCGGACATCCGCAAGGACATGATCTTTACCTAGCCGCCTGGCGCGCAACCGCGAGCTTCTAGGATGGGTGCCATGAACCCACCGAATGGCCTGAACCAGGGTCTTGATCTGTCGGGATTGAACCTTGACTTCGGCTCCGACGCATCAGGGTCTGAAGCGAGCACCGGCGTGGCCTCGGCGTCGGATTCCCCCGTGGCCGCGCCGGAGGGTGACGCGGTCGCGCGTATCGCTGGGTTACTCCTTACCCTCGGTGCCGTTGACGATGCCGAAAAGGTCACGTCCGCATCCACACTGGACTCGCTGGGCGTGGATTCACTGACCCGAATCGAGCTCGCGGTGCGCGCCGAAGAGCTCTTCGGGTTCCGCGTGGATGAGGAACTGTTCCGCTCCTGGACCACGATCGGGGATATGGCAGCGTATGTGGACGAGCACGAGGCGGCTGCGTCCACGTAGTCAGCGCATCACTACCAGCACACATCCGCGGTGAAACCCCGATCGCGGGCAAGCAACATTACCGCCCGCTCAAAACGAGCGAGGTCTTCTGGCGGGGCGGTGATCACCTCGCGGCATTCCACTCTGCCGGGATGGAAGCTATCCCGCCGCCAGCGGGTGAACCAGGCCGTGTCGCTCAACAGATCGTCGTCAAGCGTGCTCAACTCGGCGACGTCTGCGGGTGGCAGCATCTGGGCCATCAAGGATTCCACCTCAGCCCGCGCGGCCGTGGGCATGCGTGCGATCGTTAAGACGCCGCGAACAGCATGCGGGCTGGATGCGCGCGCGTCAGTGACTCTGTGAGACCCCGCGCCGAAGGCGAGCGCACCGCGGCTGGGCCCGCCCGTGAAGGGGCCTGTGAGTGAGTCCGTGGCGGGGCCATTGTACGGCTGTGTACAGATCATCGTGGTCATGAGGGGTCCTTCGCGTAAACCGAGAAAACGCGTTCCGGCGCTGCGAGCTCTTCACAGACGCACGGCTAGCATGCACTTGGCACGCGTCACGCGCTAAGACGAGGTTCGTCTTCCCCAACGGCCTCATTGTGCCCGTAAGTGATCATTTGCACCACGAGCAGTAGCCACGATTGTCCTGACTCCCCTGCCACTCTGGCAACCCTCAAGTTGAGGTTTATTCCCCCATTTACTCAAGTAAAGGTTGAGGCTTTAGCTTTCCGCCGCGGGGCGGCGCGCCCATCCACCCGCGGTACCACGGCCCGATTCATCCACGTAAACGCGGTAGAGCGCCGCGATGAACTCCTCCTGGGACCACTGCTGCGCGCTTAGTTCATCCGCTCCAGCGGGACCTTGAAGTTGGTCGCGCACCTCCCCCTTGGAGGGGAACATACCGGCGTCTGCGCGCGGATCCGCCTGCATCGCCGCTTCCTTAGCCAGGCGCCACTGGCGGAACTTCCTCGGCTCAAACGTGCGCCCCAACCAGCCGAACGGCGCGCGCAACCACGTGTTCACGGGTGCGGAGTCTCCACTGGCTGGCACGTACCACTTCGCCCAATAGGCCACCGTGCCCAGTGTGAACGCGACCAAAGGTGCGCCCAATAGTGCGACCGTGGGGTATCCGATCTCATTGATCGCAATCGCTGTTAGCGCCCCCGCTATGGCTGGGACTACATACATCTGCTGGTCGTTGAGAATCCTCGGGATGCGCCCGATAAGCACTTCCCGGATCACCATCCCGCCGGTGGCCGTGAGCACCCCCATGAACACGCATCCGATGTAGCTCACCCCGGCGGCGAGCGCCGCGGCCGCACCCGTCGTGGACCACACGCCCAGGATGATCATGTCCCCGTGGAAGCGGACCAGCTCCCAGCCGTAACCACGGAAATTGGCAAGAAAAGCAACGAGCGCGCCCACCAGCGCGATGGTGATGTACCACGGGTCACGCAACGCGTTGACGGGCGTTGCGCCAATAATCGCATCCCTGATCACGCCGCCGGCCATAGCGGACACGATCGCCAGCACGATGAACCCCACCGCATCAAACTTCATGCGCCGCGCGACGGTTCCACCGATCACGGCGTTCAGGAACACCCCAATTAGGTCCAGCGCCGCGATGATGCGGCCCACCGAATCATCTACACCTTCGAAATACACGCCGATATCGTAGCCGGTGAGCACAACACCCCACGCTAGGCACCAAGAGCGCGGAAAACCTCCGTGTTGGTTTCCGGCCACAATTCGGTGGCCCACTCACCAAACATTCGGTTTGTCAGAACGACCATGGCCCACCCCGCCGCCGGCGAATCAGCCCACTCCGGCACGGCCCAGAACCACGTCCCTGACATCCCAAAGTGCCCCACGGTTTCCGGTGGCGCGACCTGGCCCATCCAGTGCGGTGATTTCTCACCTTTGATCTCAAACCCAAGGCCCCACGGACACGGTTTCTGCATTCCGTACCCAGGCACCACCCCGCGGACATCCGGGAATTGCGGTGTCATCGCCTCCCGCACAGTAGAAGGGTCCAGCAGTTTCGGGGACAGAATCTCCCGGGCAAACACGCCCAAGTCCGCGACGGTGGATCGTCCCTCGTGCCCCGGCGAACCGTAGATCTCCGTTGACTCCATACCCAGCGGCCTGAACACACCTTCGCGGGCATATTCACCAAACGACATCCCCGTTTCACGCTCGAGCGCCTCGCCTAAAATCTCAAAGCCCGCCGACGAATAAATGCGTCTCTCCCCCGGCGCCTTCTGCCGCTGCCGCGTCAAAAACCCAGCCCCCGAGGTGTGCGCCAGCAGGTGCCGTACCGTCGAGCCCTCCTGCCCACACGGCGTCTCCAATTCAAAAACGCCTTCTTCCACCGCCATCAAGCACGCGTACGCAGCCAGCAGCTTGGTCACGCTTGCCAGCTCAAACACCGCGTTCACGTCACCCGTCGACCACTCAAAGCCATTCGCACTTCGCGTATCGACGATCCCCCCAGCAACAACCAAACCCTCATCCGTCCAGGCCCCACGCGCCAGTGCCGTGTCTAGCGCAGCCTGCAATTGATCAGTAGTACCCATTAGCGCGGCAACATCCCTAAGAACCGATCGAGCTCAGTCTGCAACGCAGGCAATATCGGAACGAAATTGACCAGCGCAGCACCAAACCCAAGCGCGACCAGGAGTCCCATCACCACTCCAATCGCTTCCTTCGGCGCCAGCCCCGGCGCGGTCGCCGACTTCAGAATCGCGGGCTCAGTAGGCAGCTGCGTCGGCGCCGGCTTCCCACAGTTCGCGATCGTTGCCTCGACCCAGGAAGCGGCGCTTTCACGGAAAGCGATGAGCTCGTACGGTTCACGCCCCGAGCGCGCTGGGGTTATAGAGCTCGTGGTGTCAAACAAACTCTTCCACACATCCCCGACAGTGTGCTCCTCATATCTCGGCTCCAATGGAGTTTTGTGCATCGTCAAAGTCACTGTGTTCTGGCCCTTGCTGATTCCCTGTCGAAGAGTCTCTTTATTCGCAAGATACGCTGTGCGCCCATCTCGCCAGTTATCGCCACCATCAAACTGACTTGCAATTCCAAAAGCATCCACGCTCCAGCTTGCCGCCGCCAACACCGGGATTTCAGCCTCCGTGTAGGTGATCACACAGCTTTGGGTGTCACCCGATACCGGGGTTATCTCGCCTGCGGATGCAATAGCGGTTCCGGTAAGGCTGAGAGCGAGAGCAGCTGCTGCGGACATACCTGCCCGCAAGGAGATTGAACAACGTGGGACTGCGCGCGTAGTCATGCCGATAAGAATACAGCGTTTCACGTGCCCTAACCCGGCTAAACCCGACCGAACCTGACCAAACCCGACCAAAGGAAGCAAACCATAGGCATCCGACAGGATGCATGGTTTCAGGCAAGATGGAACCATGAGTACCGAGCTACCCGTTGTGTCCGTTCCAACAGTCGAAAAACACCTCGATGCGATCATCGAAGACGCGCTGAGTTTGGTCGCGATTGACAGCTACACGTCCGATCTTCCGGCGCTGCAGAAGTGCCTGGATGCGCTGTTAGGGCTCGTCGAGAAGCGATTGGGTGCTCCTTCATCAAGTGTGCGGCACGACGGCGGGGACCAAGGTAACATCGCGGTTGTGACGTACGAGGGGACGCTGCCGGGCACCGTGGTGATCGTGGGGCACTATGACACCGTGTGGCCGGCAGGGACCGTCTCCGCGTGGGCGCCGCCGGCTCATGATGATCCGCGTCCACGGCTGTCCGGCCCGGGTCTGTACGACATGAAGATCGGGCTCACGCAAGGTATTTGGGCACTAAAGCTGATCAAAGACGCCGGCCTGCCGCACCCGACCGTGACCTACGTGTTCAACGGTGATGAGGAGATCGGCTCCCCCTCGTCCCAGCACATCATCCAAGACACCGCACGCGATGCGGACGCGGCGTTCGTGCTGGAAGCGAGCCTCGACGGCAAGGTGAAAGTCGCGCGTAAAGGCATTGGCAACGTGGTGGTTACCGCGAACGGAATTGAAGCGCACGCGGGCTTGGAGCCGGAAAAGGGCGCAAACGCGATCATCGCACTGATGGAGTGGTGCCTCAAAGCGGTGGAACTCCAAGACATCGATGCCGGCACCACTATCAACGTGGGCCTTGTCAGCGGCGGCAGCGGCGCCAACGTTGTCCCCGGCCGCGCCCAAGCCACATTGGACATCCGCCACTGGGTGCCTGAAGAAACACAGCGTCTCGACGATGGCTTTGACGCCATCACCTGGTCCGACCAGCGAGTAACGGTGACCGCCGACCGCAACTGGAACCGTCCGCCGATGGTCTACACGGATGCCACGAAGGAACTATTCGAGCGCCTCCAACGCCACGCCGCAGACCTCGGCCATGAGCTCGAAGGCGTATCTGTCGGCGGCGGCTCGGACGCCAACTTCATCTCCGCCATCGGCACCCCCGTCATCTGCGGCCTCGGCGCCGGTGGCGGCGGCGCCCACGCCCGCCACGAGTTCATCTACCCCGACACCGTGCCGTTCTTCACCGCTCTCCTCGCCTCCGCGATCACCGGCACCACACCGCGCCACGCCTAGCCGCCTCACCGCCTGCCGCGCTTCGGCGCTTCGGCGCTTCGGCGCTTCGGCGCGGGGTGTAGATCCGTTCGGAAAATGCCAAATCACGACCTGCGGTTTTGCACCCGAATTTTCGTACGGATCTACAGCGTCCAAATTCCTGTGACCAGTCCGCCCCAATCCTTGAGTGGTTCGGCCACTCAGCGATGGTTGACACGGAAACTCGCAGGTCACGACCAAGCGATTTCCTTGAGTGGTTCGGCCACTCAGCGAAGGGCACCGAGCGATCCTGGAGTAGAGAGCACCGCAATCGGAGCAGACTAGAGGAGGCTAGAGGAGGCTGGCAGCGGCTGGGAACGGCCGGGAGAGACTGGCAGCGGCTGGGAACGGCCGGGAGAGGCTGGGGGTCGACCCAATACAAAAACCGCCTGCACTGGTCATCCTGGGCAGGCGGTAAGTGTTGCTCCCGCAACTGGGCTCGAACCAGTGACCCTTCGATTAACAGTCGAATGCTCTGCCAACTGAGCTATGCGGGAATATCGCTCTAAGCGACGAGAAGTTACTTTAACCCCTTACTGCACCACATTACAAATCCGCTGGACAATGCCCTACTTTCAGTTCACCGGAGCAGTATTTAGGTAAGTGATTCACGCCAGCTATACTTTTCTTTCGCACCGTCGTGAGGGATACCTTCAACGGCGAGAATGCGTGAAGGGGCTATAGCTCAGTCGGTTAGAGCCGCGGACTCATAATCCGCTGGTCGCGGGTTCGAGCCCCGCTGGCCCCACACTTGTGCCACCGCCGTTTCCTGCGGGCGCGGACCTGGAGCGAAAACGTTGGAACGGTGACGGCCCACTACATTCATGAGGGCATAAAAACGCCCCGTGCGAGGTCGACCCCTCTCGCACGGGGCGAAAGTGCCACTTAAGCCAAGCGGCACTTTCCTTTGTATCGCAGGCTTTCCTGTCACGAAACAAAAGTGGGGTAAAACCCCCACTACAACCGCTTGGCGGCCTGCAGCAGGACGGTCCCCGGCCGGAGCCCATCAGGGGAACCGGTAGCATGGTGGCATGATCCAATTCGTTGTCGGAGCAGCAGCCGGGTATGTCTTCGGCACGAAGGCAGGCCGCAAGCGCTATCACCAGATCGTAGACACATCCCGAAAAGTGATTAACTCGCCAATCACGCAGCAGGCTCTGCACTCAACGCGGAAGGCTTTGGCCAATCAGTTGGATCCGGATCCGCGGATGAAAGAGGTCAAAGACCTCCGGAGCTCAAAGTCGAAGGGCAGCATCGCGGACGCCTCTGACGATAAAATCTACGAGCCGGACGAAGACTAAAACGTCTGCTGGGGGCTACTGGGGTCTGCTGGGGCCGAGACCAGAGTTGAGACCCGAGACTAGGCCTGCGACGATGCCGTCGAGGATGTCTTTTTCGCTCACGATCAACTGATTGATCCCCGCCACGCGTTCGGCGGCGGCAAGAACTTCTTCCACGACCACGGCGCCGGACCCGATCACGTCCGCGCGCCCCGGGTGCATCACCGGATTGGCGGCGCGTGTGGCGGCGGACTCGGCTGTGAGTGTCCGTGTCGTTGTGCGGACGTCGTCGAAGTCGAGCTTGGACATGTGGATTCGCTCGGGGTCGTATGAATCCAATCCCAGGGTCAAAGCGCTGATAGTGGTGAACGTACCGGCGCATCCCACGAGGACTTCGGCGCCGCTGAGCGGGACGTGAACAAGGGCTTCCTCGATCTGAGAGACCACGTACGCGCGGGCCTGGGCGATCTCCATGGCGGTCGGGGGATCGGTCACCATGATGCGTTCCGTGAGACGGACACAGCCCATTCGCGTCGAGTACGCGCCGAGGATGTCGCCATCGCGCGTGCCGACGATGAACTCAGTCGAGCCGCCCCCGAGATCGACAACGCAGAACGGACCCTTCGCGTCAGCGGGAGCATCGATTGTCGCACCAAGGAAGGACAAACGTGCTTCTTCCTCGCCCGTGATGACCTCAGCGCACGCACCGGGCTGGATGCGTCCCAGCAGTTCGCGCGTCATGTCGAAGAACGCGTCTTTGTTGGCGGCATCGCGCGTCGCGGAGGTTGCGACCATGCGTACGGCCGAAACTCCTTCAGCCTCCATCACGGCGACGTAATTCGCCAGCGCATCTCGCGTGCGCGCGATCGCGTCAGGATGAAGCTCACCGGTTTCATCCACGCCTTGGCCTAGGCGCACGATCGTGTTCGAACGAGTGATTTCTGTAAGCGACGTGCCGGTGGAAGATTCCTCTACTTCGCTAATAAGCAAGCGGATGGAATTAGTCCCACAATCGACGCCGGCGACCCTCGTGCCAGCTGGTAACTGTGCCATTAGGCGAGTTCCTCTCCAGTGAATTCGTTCACGCTCGCTGTGATTCCTAGGTCATCTGCTGTTGGCCACTCCGCCGGAATCGCGGTGCCACGAAGGTTGGCATGGTCAGCAGCGAGCGCCACAGCTTCTGTACCGAAGCGGACTCGATCGGGTCCTTCGGCCAAGGCGTACGCGATCAAGACGTGGAGGCACTTGACCCGATCGGGCATTCCCCCACCGGAAAAGGTCGTGCCTAGGTCTTCAATCGCATTCCTCGTCGACAAGTAATGCTCATGCGCCGCGCGGTAATCAGCCTGCAGATCACCGTCGTGGGCAAGACGGCCTTCCATCCACTTCATCACTTGCGCTACTTCAAGCCGCGATGCTTCTGCTGTGAGCCGCGGATCGGTCAGGTAGTACAAGGTGGGGAACGGCGTGCCGTCGTCAAGCTTGGGCGCGGTGGCGACTACCGCAGGCTGGCCGTCGGGCGTGCGATAAGCGACCGCGAGAACGCCGCGAGGGGCACGGCCAAGCTGCTTAGCGACGACCTCCAGGTCTGACTCAGACGGCACTTCGTGGTGGCGCGGGAGGGCCGTGGCGACGGTGCTGGGCATGTCCATTTACTTTGGGTTCTCCTTCAGCGAATCCCACATGACCTCGCCCCAGGGCTTGGGGGATTGGGGTTCAAGCTTGTGTTCAGAAGTGAGCTGCTCCATGCCCTCCATGCGTGGGTCCATGATGCGCCAGGCAGTTTCGCCTTCCTCAATCATTCCCAAACGACGGCGGGCCTCTTGCTTGGCGTACGCGGGATCGTTGTAGAGCTCTAGCTCTGCCTCCAGATCTGCTTTACGCTGCTCTTTCGCGGCGATCGAATCGTGGAGACGAGCGATTTCCGCCTTGCCCTCGTAGTAGTTGCGCATCGGTACCGCAATCGCGATGAGGACAACCAGCACCACGCCGATCAAGATGGCGACGCCGACGATGTCACCCCGAAGGGATTCCAGACGCTTTCGGGCGGGCTTTTTTGCCTTGTTGGCGGCTTCCCTGCTGGCCACCGGCACCGTCGTGGCACGGCGACGCCCCCGACGAGGCGAGGTCTTTTCACCCTCGTCAGGGGCGGTCGTTGCGGAATTTTCTGCGGAGGCCATGATGGCCTCGAATTCTACCTTGCGCGTGGCGCCCTACCGGCGCACCACGCTTACTTGTCGAAGCGAGGGAATGCGCTGCGGCCGGCGTAGACCGCGGACTCACCCAGCATGTCCTCGATGCGCAGCAGCTGGTTGTACTTAGCAACACGCTCCGAACGTGCAGGAGCACCGGTCTTGATCTGGCCACAGCTCAGGGCCACAGCGAGGTCAGCGATCGTGGTGTCCTCAGTCTCACCGGAGCGGTGGGACATCATCGTGCGGTAGCCGTTGCGGTGCGCGAGCTCCACAGCGTCGAAGGTCTCGGTGAGGGTACCGATCTGGTTCACCTTCACCAGAAGAGCGTTAGCAGCGCCTAGCTCGATGCCCTTGGCCAGACGCTCCGGGTTGGTGACGAAGAAGTCATCGCCGACGATCTGGACCTTGTCACCGATCTCTTCGGTGAGCTTGACGTAACCATCCCAGTCGTTCTCATCCAGCGGGTCCTCGATGGACACGATCGGGTAGTTCTCAATCAGGTCGGCGTAGACCTTGGCCATCTCCTCAGCGGTGTGCTGGCCGCCCTCGAAGTTGTAGTGACCGTCCTCGAAGAACTCACTCGATGCCACGTCGAGCGCGAGCGCGATGTCCTCGCCAGCCTTGTAACCGGCCTTCTCAATTGCCTCCATGATCAGGTCAAGAGCAGCCTTGGTGGATTCCACGGACGGTGCAAAGCCACCCTCATCACCAAGACCAGTGGACAGGCCCTTGTCCTTGATAACGCTCTTCAGCGCGTGGTAGACCTCTGCGCCCTGGCGGAGAGCCTCCTTGAAGGAATCCGCACCAATCGGAGCAATCATGAACTCCTGGACATCCACACCAGAGTCAGCGTGTGCGCCACCGTTCAGAATGTTCATCATCGGGACAGGAAGCAGGTGAGCGTTCGGGCCACCGATGTAACGGAACAGCGGCAGGTCAGCTGCGTCCGCAGCAGCCTTTGCCACAGCCATGGACACACCCAGGATGGCGTTCGCGCCGAGCTCCTTCTTGTTCGGGGTGCCGTCCAGCTTCAGCATCGTCGTGTCAACGAGACGCTGATCATCTGCGTCGATGCCTGCGATAGCGTCCGCAATCTTTTCGTTCACGTTCTCAACCGCAGTGGCGACACCCTTGCCGCCGTAACGCTCATCCCCGTCGCGAAGCTCGTGCGCCTCGTGCTCACCAGTGGATGCGCCGGAAGGAACCGCAGCGCGCGCCACCGTTCCGTCGTCAAGCGCGACCTCCGCCTCGACCGTCGGGTTACCGCGAGAGTCCATGATTTCGCGTGCGTATGCCAGCATGATGTAAGCCACGTTGATCTCCTTAAATGATGTGGTCCTGATTCGTTCCACTGCCCAATTGTTCCAGAAAACGGCCTACCTCGACGCCGAGCGACAAAATGGCAGGACAAGACTACCGCTGCGCTGGCTGTCCTAGCGCGTAATTCGCGGCGGCGTCGCGCACTTTCGCCACGTAATCGTTGGAGTGGTTGTACCCCAAAATCGCTGCGCGCCAGTCCTGCTCCGTAGCCATATCCCGCCCGCCGGAACACATCACAGTTGCTGCGGCTAACGCGGCGTCATCAATCTGCTGGGGATCAGCTACACCATCACCATTTCCATCGCGGCCGTAGTGTTTCCAACTCTCCGGAAGGAACTGCATGGGCCCGATGGCGCGATCGTATTCTTTGTCCCCGTCGAACTCGCCCCCGTCAGTGTCGTGGATCTTTGCAAACCCAGGCGATCCGTCCAACCTGACTCCAATGATCGGGGGGTCCGCAACCCCGTCATCATTGAGCCGTCCTGCATCAAACAGCTTGCCCGTATAAGTGCCATGCCGGGTTTCCACCCAACCGATTCCTGCCAGCGTGTTCCATTTCAAGTTGCACTCCGGCCAGACTTGCGCCGCGATCAGCTCCGCGTTTGCGTACGCGCGAATGGCCTGGGGCTCCACGTTGAGCTGATCAGCAATCGGAAGCGACCATTCCCCCAGCTGGTTAGCCGTGCGCCCTGGGGCTTCTGTATCAATCAGCGGCGGCTGTTGCGCCGCTGCTGGGGGGATGTCCCGCGGAATCGGTTGACGGTTAGTAGTGGTCAGCAGCCCGTCAGACAGGCTTGCCAACCACATGACAACCGACAGGGTAAGGATGATCACCAGCACGGATGCGCCAAGAGCAGCGCAACCACAGCCACGCCGTCGCCGGGGCTGGTAGCCCCCGTTAAATGCTCTTGATGTCCTTGCCACGTTGGCACATCCTACCGGCACCACAGCACAACACCGGGGCCGCCACCGCGCCCCTACAAAGTAGTGCGCATCTATTCAGTGCACCCACAGACTCCGCGAACGCTGACGTGATTTAGGGAACCAAAATATGAACATTTTCGTAACATTGGTAACATCTGCCCCATTCGTCACACAACTACGCTAGAATCTCTCCTGTTACTTGTCGGCATGAATTTCCCAGAGTGAACCACTCGACCTGAAAGGACTCCCCCAATGCGTATTTCCCACAAGATCGCCCTTGGCACCATCGCTTCCGCTGCGGCAATCGGCGCCGTTACCGCAATGCCTGCACAGGCTGACCTCAACCTCACACAGCTTCAGCAGCTGGCAAACGGCGGCATCGCTACCGCAGACTGCAATGTGGTGAAGTCCACGCTGCGCGGCACGAGCCTTGTCGACGGCACGACTACCCGCAGCCAGCTCGTGGACAAGCTGAACACTCAGCTCGGCCAGGGCACCGCTACCCGTCTTCTGGCCGGCTCCACCGTTAACGCCATCGCTGACCGCGCCCTCGAGTGCGAGGCTGTGAAGCCGGACCCAGTCACCCCGCAGAGCCAGGCCATTGACTTCGCCTCCCAGATCTCCTCTCGGGCTGGCCTTCCGGAACTGCGCACCATCCTGCCGCTGGTTCAGGGCAGCAGCCAGGCAAAGTAGGACCTGCCAGAAAAACTAAAAATCACGCGGCCAGTGCTCCCCTCGGGGTAGCTACTGGCCGTTGTTCTTTTGTTCGCGGGCTTTCCCTTCTGCCCACAAGCGATCCTGCTCCTCTACCCCTACGGGTCCGGTAGAGCCGTCGAACAGGTACGGCGCCCTGGAGCGCATTTTTTCTACGAACGCGCCCGCGACGTCACCGAAATCAAACGCATCCCGTTCTTGCGCGATCTCCGCGTGGAAAAGAACTTGCAACAGAAGATCGGACAATTCCTTCTTCAGCTCGTCATCCCCCGCATGCGTCCGCACAGCTTCTGAAAACTCCCCCGCCTCCTGCTCGAGGTAGTACAGGAGACTTTCGTGTGTCTGCCCCCGCTCCCACTCACCACGCCGGCGCGCTTGGGCCATCGTGCTTACCGCAGCGAAAACGGAATCTGCCCGACTAGCCACCTCAACCAGGGATTCACCACGCGCAACCCGCTGCACCACATCCGGATTCTTCGGATCGGTTGTGACAAGCCAGCCCCACCCCATCTGCGGATGAGAGTCCGCTTCACCCGACGGAACCAGATCCGTGAAATCCCACCGCACAGACACAGGAACCTCGCTGGTGAACTCCACCGGACCTTGGACGCGCGCAACCACATCCATGGGGATCAGATTCGGCCAACGCGGATCAAGAACAAGCACGGTCATGCTCCCCATCGTATCGATTAAGATGACTCGGATATTTTTATGCTGAAGACTGCATCCGATGGGTCCGACAAGGTGAGCGTGAAAATCACCCCGACGCTCGCCATAGACGCAGCTAGTTTCTAAAAGCGCGTTCGTTGAGTTCGCGGCGCTCTTGCTCCAGTTTCACTAGGTCAGAAAACAGCGCGTTATAGGCCATCTCATCATCGGTTGGGCGCATGCGCTGAAGACGTGATTTTAGTTGCGCGATCTGGTTGCCCACCTGGACTTCCTTCAGGCGGGTCATCACTGACTCCGCGTACGCGGCGGTGTCCTGCACGAGAATCTCTTCGACGGCGAGCATGGCCACGAAGTTGCGTCCGTTAAGGTCAATCATCTGTCCGGCGACTGCGGCGATCCAGCTGGGCCCATCCTCAGCACCGGTGACACCACCGGCCTGTGCAATGGCATGGCGCACGGCCTGGTACGCAGGATCCGAGTAGGCATCGGGACCAAGTTGGTCGAACATTAAGCCAGCCTCATGCGGGTATTGCAGGCCCAACTTGATCGCCTCACGCTGCGCCCACAGGCGTGGGTCATCGGGCGCGGGAATCGCGAACGACGGTCGTTGCGCAGGACCGTTGCCCTGTTGGCGCTGCTGCTCCTGGCGCTGCTGCCACTGCTGCCTTTGCTCCCACTGGTTTGGTTTGCGCGATCGTGGATTACGGGCCTCTTCGCGGACTTGGCGGATGACCTCATTTGGATCGGGCCAACCCACCCAGCCAGCCAGCTGACGGGCGTACTCGGTGCGCAGGGGTGCGTCCTTGATTTGCGCCACCACCGGTACCGTGCGCCGCAGCGCCTGCAATCGTCCTTCGGGTGTATCCAGCGGGAAGTCTTTCAACAGCGTGTCAATAACAAACTCGAACATCGGAATGCGTCGAGCAATCAGGTCACGCACAGCGGCATCCCCTTTGGCCAAACGCAGATCGCACGGATCCATGCCTTCCGGGGCGATCGCAACAAAGGACTGGCCCGTAAACTGCTGATCCCCCTCAAAAGCGCGCATCGCTGCCTTCTGACCAGCCTCATCACCGTCGAAGGTGTAGATCAACTCCCCACGGAAGAAGTTATCGTCCAGCATCAGCCTTCTGATGATCGCCATATGGTCAGATCCGAACGCAGTACCGCAGGCTGCAACCGCGGTGTGAATCCCCGCCGCGTGCATCGCCATCACGTCCGTGTAGCCCTCCACAACCACGGCCTGGTGCCCGGCAGCGATATGCTTCTTTGCCAGATCCAGGCCAAACAGCACCTTCGACTTGTGGTACAGCATCGTGTCAGCGGTGTTGATGTACTTGCCCATCGGGTCATCATCAAACAACTTGCGCGCACCGAAACCGATCACGTTGCCTGCTACGTCTTTGATCGGCCACAATAACCGCCCACGGAATTTATCAATTGGCCCCCGCCGGCCCATCGACGACAGCCCGGCGTCCTGCAGCTCCTGGGCGTCAAAGCCCTTGCGCAGTAAGTGCTTCGTCATCGCGTCCCAGCCGTTGGGCGCGTACCCACACTCAAAGTGGTAGATCGTGTCCTTGTCAAAGCCGCGGTCAAGCAGGAAGCGGCGGCCCACTTCTGCTTCTTCTAACTCCAGCTGTTCCCGATAGAACTCGTGCGCAGCTTTGTTGGCAGCCAACAGCCGGGACCTGGTTCCCGGCTTCACGTCGCGCGCACCAGTGGTCCCGCCCTGGTAATTGATGTGGTAGCCAATCTCTTCCGCAACGGCTTCTACAGCCTCTGGGAAACTGAGCTGCTCCATCTCCATGAGGAAGGAGAACACATCCCCACCCTTGCCTGTGGAGAAACAGTGGTAATACCCCCGCGCCGGCCGCACGTGAAAGGACGGCGTCTTCTCATCTTTGAAGGGCGACAACCCCTTCAAAGAATCGTGCCCCGCTGGTTTGAGTTGAACGTATTCCCCCACGATGTCAGCAATATTGGCGCGCTCACGGATAGCCTCTACGTCTGAATCCGGAATTCTGCCCCTAGCCATGCGTACATCCTACAAGTCGGGTACAACACGCCGTCGCCTCCAGTTCAACCGGGCGAAAACAAGGCGGCATTTAGTATGAAGCCATGACTTCCCCGCCGCAGGAGAAACCTCATAATCGAAACGTGAACGAAGGCGCTGAGGGTAAAGGCCATGGGATCGCCCTGCCGATTCTGATTGTTTTCGGCCTCATCGTCACCGGCGCATTCTTGTGGGCGCTGTTCAACGACCCACTATCCAACCCCGAAGAGTCCCCGCAAGACGCGCCGGCACCCGCCACTGCGGCAACATCCACGACGAGTAACGCACCCGAGCCGTCAAGCACGCGATTCAGCTCATCAGCACCACAAACCCGCTCCTCAACGGCTCAGCCTAATGCCACTGTGGGGGCTGTTCCCGCCTGCGATCCTGCGGAAATCCCGCCGGAGGTAGATGACACCATTGCTGATATTCAAGCCGGTGGCCCTTTCCCCTACCCAGAAAATGATGGGAAACGCTTTGGCAATTACGAAGGTTTCCTCCCGAAGGAAAGCAAAAATTACTATCGCGAGTACACGGTGGACACCCCTGGAGTCAGGCACCGTGGGGAGCGCAGGATCGTCACCGGCGGGGATCCAGCCACAGACCCTCGCGTCTGGTATTACACCGCTGACCACTATGAAAGCTTCTGTGAGGTGATCGACATTGACTAAATGGAATCCACAAAGGGGTCTTCGCAGGTTGCGCACGCTGAGCTCCAACCGCAGCGAAAACAGTGACCTCAGTGGCCGCAATAACCGCAATGAAGCAATCGTGCTTTTCGACGAGGTGGCCACCGTCCGCGAGCTTGCAGCTGCCATTGCTAAGCAGGTGTACCCGGCTGATCGTCGAGCCCCCACGAACTTAGATGGACTCGTGGATATGCTCCGCGAATACAAGGTGAAGCGGATCATTAGCTCTTATTGGTCCATGAGCCCGAAAGACACCGACTTAGTCGAGAGGGTGTTTGAGGACGAAGGGATCGAGCTGATTAAGTAGCTGCCCGCGGGGCGATGATTACGCAGCCGCCCTGCGCGATGAGCCATCGCCCGCTGCAGGCGCCCCCGCAAGACCTCAGAAGTACGAGCCTGCGAAGTGATAACTCTGAGGTCTTTAGGCGGTGGATGCCGGAGTAGGCGTGGTGTGTTCCTCCTTCGACTCGGTCGGAGCCAGGTGAGCCGGATCCAGATCAATGCGGCGCAACAGCTGGGCGTTCAGGGCCACCACGATGGTCGAGGCAGACATCAAGATCGCGCCCACGGCCGGGGACAGCACGATCCCGATCGGGGCGAGCACGCCGGCGGCCAGCGGCACGGCGAGGATGTTGTAGCCAGAGGCCCAGATGAGGTTCTGGATCATCTTGCGGTAGCTGGCCTGCGAGAGCTCAATCATCGACAGCACTGCCCGCGGGTCATCACTGGCCAGGACCACTCCGGCGGATTCCATGGCCACATCCGTGCCGGCACCGATGGCGATACCGACCTCCGCGCGGGTCAGAGCGGGGGCGTCATTGACACCGTCACCGACCATGGCCACTCTCAAACCCCGGTCCTGCAGCTGCGTGACCTTGGTGTCTTTGTCCTGGGGCAGGACCTCGGCGAAGACCTCATCAATGCCTAAGTCCTGTCCGACAGCGTGGGCCACCTGCTGGGCGTCGCCGGTGATCAATCCGACCTTCACCCCGCGGTCCTGCAGGGCTTTCACGGCGGCGCGGGATTCGGGGCGGATCTTGTCCTCGACGGCCACCACACCGATGATCTGACCGTCGCGGACAACATGGAGCACACCGGCCCCACGCTCGGTCCAGGCGCTGGTGGTGTCGGTGAGCTCGGCCGGGGTGGTGAGGTTGAACTCGCGCAGCATGTTCGGCCCGCCCACGAGGATCTCGGCGCCATCGACAGTGGCCCGGACCCCCCGGCCGGAGGCGGCGCTGAAACCAGTTGCACGGATTTGCCGACGGGAGGCCTCGGGATGGGCGGCCGCGGCCGCCACGATGGCGCGGGCCACGGGGTGCTCGCTGTCGGCCTCCGCGGCGGCGGCCAGGGCCAGCAGCTCGCCCTCGGTGACGCCCGTAGCTGCCGCGACACCGGTGACCGCGTGCGCACCCTCGGTCAGGGTGCCGGTTTTGTCGAAGAGCACCACGTCGATGGTGCGCATCCGCTCGAGCGCCATCCGGTCCTTGATGAGCACCCCGGATTTCGCGGCCCGCTCGGAGGAGATCGCAATGACCAGCGGAATCGCCAGGCCCAGGGCGTGCGGACAAGCGATGACCAGCACCGTGACCGTGCGCACCACGGCATCGTCCGGGCTGCCGATGATGGTCCACACCACCGCGGTGATCAGAGCGGAGATCAGCGCGAACCAGAACAACAACGCCGCCGCCCGATCCGCCAGGGCCTGGGCCCGGGAGGAGGACTCCTGGGCGTCGGCAACCATGCGTTGGATGCCGGCCAGGGCGGTGTCCCCGCCGGTAGCCTCCACCCGGATGCGGACGGTGTTGTCGGTGGCCACGGTACCGGCGACTACCTTGTCACCGGTGTCGCGGAAGACGGGACGGGATTCGCCGGTGATCATCGCCTCATCGAATTCGGCGGCTCCGTCGACGATGGTTCCGTCGGCCGGCACCCGGGCACCGGCCCTCACCAGCACGACGTCGTCGGCGACCAGCTCGGAGATGGCCACGGTGCGGGTGGTCCCGTCGATGACTTTCTCGGCCTCATCCGGCAGCAGGGCAGCCAGCGCGTCAAGCGCGGAGGACGCGGCCCCGAGAGCGCGCATCTCCAGCCAGTGGCCCAGCAGCATGATGGTCACCAGCAGAGCCAGCTCCCACCAGAAGTCCAGGTCAAAACCGCCCAGCCCCAGAGTGGTGACCCAGGAGGCGACAAACGCCACGGTGATGGCCATGGCGATCAGGAGCATCATCCCGGGTTGGCGGGATTTCAGTTCTTTCCATCCACCCTTGAGGAAAGGCGTTCCGCCGTAGACGAAGATGATCGTGCCCAGCACCGGAGGGATCCAGGTGGATCCGGGGAATGCCGGGAGGTCGTAGCCGAGCAGGTGAGCGACCATGGGGCTGAAAATAACGACGGGAATGGACAGAATCAGCGACCACCAGAAGCGGTCCCGAAACATTGCGGTGCTGTGTCCGGCGTGTTCGCCGTGACCATGAACGTGGTGGTCATCGTCCAGGGCGGAGTGCGGGTGATCGTGGGGCATCGCCTGGCCGTGGGTGTCGGCATCTGCGTGGTGTTCGTGGCTGGCATGATCCGGGTGGTGGGTGTGGTCTGTTTCCGGAGCGGGGTGATCACCATGGTGATCACCGGAATGGTGGGGAGTGCTCATGACGTTCCTTTCGCTCAACCCGGTCGGGGTCGAGATGATGGGTAAAACTGATCAGGATAAGACGGTGTAGCCGGCCTCCTCGATGGCCCGGCGAACCATCTCCGGAGGTACGACACCGGTGACCGTGACGGTGGAAACACCACCAGCAGCGAGATCGACCTGGACGTCGTCGGCCTGGGGGAGGGCCTGAAGGGCCTGGGTCACGCTTTTCGCGCAGTGCCCGCAGGTCAGGCCGGTGACCTGGTAGCTAGTGGAGGCCCCTCCTGCTGACGAGTCGCTGGCGGCAGGGATGGAGGCGGTGTCGGCACGTGAGGCAGGTTCGCAACAGCTGCAGCCGTGGGAGGCCATCGGCAAGAGGCGGGGCGGGGAGGTGTTCATGGGAAAGCTCCTACGGGTCGGTGGGATTCGGCGATGCTATCTGGTATATACCCTCCTGGGGTATACCCCCAAGGGGTGGAGGGCGCGGCCCTCGCGCGGGGCAGGGTGTGGTCACCGGGCAGCCTCCTCACTGTCGGGAGGGGACAGCGGGAGGCGGAGGGCAAACACCGCTCCGCGACCGGGTCCGGGGGAGGTGGCGGTGAGAGTGCCGCCGTGGGCCTCGATCAATGCCTTGGAGATGGTCAGACCGATACCGGCCCCGCCTTCGTCCCGGCTGCGGGCGGCATCCCCCCGGTAGAAGCGTTCGAAGATGTGTCCGAGCTGGTCAGGTGGGATGCCCTCGCCGTCATCGGCGACGTGGATGAGCGCGGTGGATGCCCCCTGTCGGTGGACGCTGATCCGGACCTGCCCGCCGGCCGGGGTGTGCCGTAGCGCGTTCGACAGGAGATTGCTCATCACCTGGCCGAAGCGTTGCCGGTCCACGAGCACCCGGACGGTGTCCGTAATGGTCTCGACCTGTAAATCGACGCCTTTGTCAGCATAAGCTTCCCCCGCGGCAGCAGCGGCGGTATGGAGCAGATCCCCGAGCCCTTCCTCCGCCAGGTCCAAATCGATCCGGTGTTCCTGGGCCCGGGAGACATCGTCGATGTCTTCCATCAACCGGGTCAGGCGGGTGAGTTGGGCAGCCATGATCGTGTGGGTGGCATTATTCCAGTCCACGACCCCGTCCTGGAGACCATCGAGGTAGACCGTGAGCACCGATAAGGGGGTGCCCATTTCGTGGGCCAGATCAGAGAGCATCTGGCGGCGGACCTGTTCGGTGTGTTCCAGCCGGTCGGCCATGGTGTTGAAGGCATGCGCCAGGGTGGTGACCTCGGGGCCTGCTTCTCCGGCGGGCACGCGGATACGGGAGTTGCCGGCCGCCAGGCTGGTAGCGGCGCGGGTGAGATCCTGCAGGGGGGTGCGCAGACGACGCGATGACCACAGGCTGGCCAGTAGGGCGCTGATCAAGGCGGTGGGCAGGGCGACGGCCAGGGTGATCAGGTTGGCGTCCCGGTAGGCCTGCTCGGCATGGAACAGCTCCAGCGAGGGGTCCTCCCGGCCGGTCATCAACATATGATCATGGAACAGGATCGGGCCCACCATCATGGCCACGGCCGCGGCCACCAGCAGGCTAATCGCCACGACCAACACCTGGGCGGCCAGGAAGCGGAAGGTCAGGCCGGGTCCGTGATTCATGGCTGCCCCAACCGGTAGCCCACGCCACGCACGGTGTAGATAAACCCCCGGCCCCGGGTGTCGGTGCCGAGCTTGCGACGCAAGTTGCCGATGTGGACATCGACGATGCGTTCATCACCGACCCAGGTGGTGTCCCAGACCTCGGTGACCAGGTCGTGGCGGGTCAGCACCTGGCCGGGGCGCAGGGCCAGGGCAACCAGCAGCTCGAACTCAGTGCGGGTGAGCTCCACGGTCGTCTCCCCCACCCGCACCTGATGGGCGACGGGGTCAAGGATGAGGTCACCAACGATCAAGGGAGTGGTCACCTGCGGTGGGGTGGTGCTGGTGCGCGGGCGGCGCAGCACCGCATGCACCCGGGTCACCAGTTCCCGGATGCTAAAAGGTTTGGTGATGTAGTCATCCGCCCCCAGGGTCAAACCGCTGATCTTGTCGTCCTCGCTGCCACGCGCGGTGAGCATGAGGATGTAGCAGTCCGAGAAGGTGCGGATCCGTCGGCACACCTCCAAGCCGTCGAGTTCGGGCAGCCCCAGATCCAGCACCACAACATCGGGGGAAAAGCGACGGGCCTCGTCCACGGCCTGGGTGCCGGTGTGCGCCTGGCGGGTATCGAAGCCGGCCCGGATGAGGTAGGAGGCCACCATTTGAGCCAGGGGTTGTTCATCATCGACGACCAGCACCCGCCCGGGGGGCGTGGCGGTGGTCGGTGTGCGGTCAGCCATAGACCTCAGTATCGCTCCGGCCAGGGGGGAATACCACCCTCGCTCAGTGCCCGGCGGGGAATCTTCATCAAATCTTCAAACATCACCCTTCGACCGCCGTCACCCCTGTGCCCCACCCCGGGCCGGCGGCATCGCCTCCCCTGGTCGGTTCAGCAGGCGCCACCAGGGATCTCACTGCCTGCACCGCAAACCCGGGGCGGGTAAAAGGACATCGCCCACGGCTGTGGGGTGGTGTCCCGGTGGTGACCCAGCCCACCGAATTCACCCCCTTTTCGCCCTGTTTTAAGGCTGTAACCAGGGTTTTTGATTCCTAGTCCGTCAGGCACCCATGCTAGATAAAGGTATGGCATCGACCTTGAGGCGATGTTTTCTCACGGTGTTACCACGATCCAAGGAGATTGACGTGAAACGAGCAGCGATCGCAGCCGCCGCCCTTGCCCTCGCCCTCACGGGGTGTTCGGCCGCCGACCCGGAACCCACCGCCGACCCGGAACCCACCGCCGACGGGACGGTGTCCCAGGATGCATTCCTGACTACCCATGGCCTGGCCGACATGGACGCGGTGGAGATCATTGATCACCTCGACCGGCAGAAGGTCACTGAGCGTCCCACGGATCTGATCGCCTCGGTGCACCGCGATGAGCTGGTGCTCTCGGATGAGAACCAGGAGGTGGCCCTCGACCTGCCCCAGGACCTGACCTACGTCTCGATTGCCCCATATGTGACCCAGACCCATGACTGCTTCTACCACAGCCTCACGACCTGCCTGGGGGAACTCAACAATGAGGATATCAAGGTCACGATCACCGATGGGGAGACCGGTGAGGTGCTGGTGGACGAGGCGACGACCACCTTCGACAACGGGTTTATTGGCTTCTGGCTTCCCGATGATGCCACCGGCGTGATTGAGGTCAGCTACCAGGGGCGTACCGGCACCACGGAGTTTTCCACCACCGACGACGGTGCCACCTGTGTCACAGACCTGCGCCTGACGTGATGGCTCAGCAGGGTCCTCACCTGCGCCTGTCTCCCGTGTCACTGAAATCTTGCACCAAGGAAGGTTAAATCATGAAGAACGCGTTTTCCCGACGACAGTTTCTGCTCGGCGGGCTCGTCCTCGCTGGCACCGGGGCCGTGGCCGCCTGCACCAGCGACCCTGGACCCGCTGCCTCGGCACCAGGTCCCTCCCTTCGCCCCACTCCCACCCCCACTGCGCTCGGTGAGCCGACGGTGCGCCGGACACTGACCGCCCGGCCCCTCTCCCTGGATATCGGCGGCATCGAAGCCAAGACGTGGGGATACGTCTCTGACACCGGGGATGCGGCCATTGAGGCCACCGCCGGCGACGTCCTCCAGGTCGATATCACCAATCAACTGCCTGAGAGCACCTCCATCCACTGGCATGGCATCGCACTCCACAACGCAGCCGACGGTGTGCCCGGCATGACCCAGGACCCCATTGAACCTGGCGAGTCTTTCTCCTATGTTTTTGAAGTCCCCCACGGTGGCACCTACTTCTACCATTCCCACACCGGCCTGCAGCTTGATCGCGGCCTCCACGCCCCACTGATCATCCGTGACCCGCAAGACGCTGAGGACCAGGACGTTGAGTGGACCATCGTGCTCGACGACTGGGTCGATGGCATTCAGGGCACTCCCGACGATGAGCTCGACAAGCTCACCGGAATGGGTTCGGGCGACCATAACGGGAGGATGGGAATGGGAGGTCACGGCCATATGATGCACGGCACCCCGGACCGGGTACTGGGCGGGGATGTCGGCGATGTGATGTATCCGCACTACCTCATCAACGGACGTATCCCCCGTGCTCACCGGACCTTTGAGGCTCGCCCGGGCGACAAGGCCCGCTTGCGGTTTATCAACTCCGGCGGTGACACCATCTTCAAGGTGGCCCTCGGTGGTCACCGCATGACCGTCACCCACACTGACGGCTTCCCTGTCCAGCCCAGGGAGACCGAATCGATCTACCTGTCGATGGGCGAGCGTGTCGACGTCGAGGTCACCCTCGGCGACGGCATCTTCCCGCTCACGGCTTTGGCGGTGGGTAAGGACGACCGTGCCTTCGCCGTCATCCGCACCGCCGGCGGCCAGGCCCCCCGCCCCGATGTCAATTTCCCTGAGTTGTCGTCCACCGGACTGCTTCTGTCCTCCCTGAAGCCAGCAGACCGTGCACTCCTGCCCGAGGGCACACCAGACCGAGAAGTCAGCATCGACCTGGGCGGGCAGATGATGCCGTATGAATGGAGCATTCTCACCGACGGCCAATCCTCCTCCGCGACCGTGCAGGAGGGCCAGCGCCTACGGATGGTCATGCGCAACAGAACCATGATGCCCCATCCCATGCACATCCACGGACACACGTGGGCGCTGCCCGGCAGCGGCGGGCTACGCAAGGACACCGTCCTTCTCCGCCACGGTGAAACCATGGTCGCCGACCTGATCGCTGACAACCCCGGTGAGTGGGCATTTCACTGCCATAACGCCTATCACATGGAAACCGGGATGCTCAGCTCGCTTCGCTACGAGTAACCCCCACAGCAGGGTTGAGTGCCGAGGTGGGCAGAGTCGCTGCAGACCACCCACCGGGCAGCACGATGACCTTCCTCGGTGTTGTGGTCTTCCGGGACAACCAGAACACCGTCTTCTTCCCCACCGCCCCGGAATATGGAGATCTAATCCATGCCGAGCACACCCCCCGCAGAGCCGTCATCGCGGTAGGCGAACCGGCGCTTCATCCGGGATTCAAACATGACGTTGACGCTACACGTCGCGGTCTGCGCAAAAAGCGGTTAGGCAATGAATCCGGCCAGTCCGTCGGCTTTCTTCGCGGTGCGCTCGAGCCGGGACTCCGTCATAGATGCAATCTGGTCGATGATGACGCGTTTCTTGGCGGCGTCGACTTCGTCGGCGGTAGGAAGGCGTTCAGCATCCAGCCACCATGCGGCGAACATGGGGTCGAGCGCACCCGGCGCGCTGGCGGTCAGATAGTCGTGAACGCGAATGATGCGGTCGCGCTGCCGGTCTTGGTTCTTGATGTGTGCTGGCATGTCCATGACGTAAAGGACTGCGACTGTTTTTAAAAGCCGCACCTCAGCTTCGGCGTCCGGGGGAATGACCAAGTCCCCGTGCATGCGGCCGAGTCCGGCGGCGTTGTCGTAGGCAGATCCGTTTTCAGCGGCCGCATCCCGGGTCGCAGCAGTCACGGCGCCGACGTAGCGCCCCACCAATTCGGACGTCATCTTTTTCAGTGTGACGTAGCCGTGCAGCGAATGATCAAAATCAGCCGCTGCCGCCACGATCGGGAGAGCGCGCAAGCTATCAGCAGCGGCAATAAGCTCATCGGCAGTTCCGCCGAAAGCAGCCGCACCCTTGTGCGCGAGTGCCGCGAGTTCCACGAAGTCCCACAGAACCTTCAACGTGATTCGGCCGGACACAATCCCGTCTTCGACATCGTGTACCGAATACGCAATGTCGTCGGAGCAGTCCATGACCTGGGCCTCAATCGGCGGCCGGTCATCGACGTGTCCTTCGCGTACCCAGGCCAGAATGTCCGCGTCCTCATCGTAGGCACCGTACTTGCGGTTGATGCTGCCATCCGGGTTCGTTCGAGTTCGCGGGTATTTGCAGGCTGCATCGAGGGCAGCGCGGGTGAGGTTCAGGCCGTACGACGTGCCGTCGATAAGCACCTTGGGCTCCAAGCGCGACAGAATGCGCAAGGTTTGCGCGTTGCCTTCGAACCCCCCGCAGTCGGCGGCGAGTTGGTTGAGCGCGACCTCACCGTTGTGGCCGTAAGGCGGGTGACCGATGTCGTGCGTCAGCCCCGCCATTTCGCATAAGTCGGGGTTGAGACCCAGACCGGCCCCGATTCCACGGGAGATTTGCGCAACTTCAAGCGAGTGAGTCAAACGAGTACGCGGAGTATCACCATCGCGCGGGCCGACTACCTGGGTTTTATCCGCGAGTCGCCGCAGGGCAGCGGAATGCAGAACGCGAGCGCGATCGCGCGAAAACGCATCCCGAGAATCCGGTGCGTCGCTAAGCTTCGAGCCCTTCTCCCCCTCCACTGCACGGCGGGCGATGTCGTGCGAGCTGTACGGATATGCGCGTAGGTTCATAACGTTTTCCAAGCTTAGACCGCGGTTCACTAAATAGCGGTCGGCGGCGTGTCGGGCTAACAGGCTAGTCTGAAACGCATGACTACCTCTTCTCCTCGCAGTGTGGCGCCCGTGCGAATCGCATTGGCGGCGCCCGTGATCGCTGGCGGGTTTGCGCTGGCAGCTGCTCCTGCGGCACTGGCAGCAACGCACTACTTTGACAACGGCCCTCACGAAATCGTTGCGCAGGCACCCGCGACGGTTCAAGGGGCACCCGTCGACCCAACTGACCTGCGGGAAAAGGTCGTGGACCAAGCAGGTGTGCTGAGCGGGAGCGAAAAAGGCGACATCGAAGCAGCGATTACGCAGCTGCAGGAACGAAAGAGTCTCAATGCCTACGTGGTGTACATGACCACCTTTGGTGGTGAGGACCCGGACCAGTGGGCCAAGACCGCGGTGAATGATCGCGGTAGCAACACCGCGGTCGTTGCTATTGCGACGGAGGACCGCAAGTATGCGATCGCTACCGGCGGCGCATGGAATGACTCCCAAGAAGCCGCGATGGAAAAAGCCGCATTCGCCCAGCTGTCCAACCAGAATTTCCCGGCCGCTGGCTTGGCCGCCATCAACTCTGTGAACGGCTCCGGCGGTGGCGATGGTGAGGGCGGTCCTGACGGCGCTCTGCTCGCTGGCGGTGTGGGTGCCGCTGCTTTGGCAGGTGGTGGCTTCTACGCATACGGCCGGCGCAAAGAAAAGAAGAATGAGGCTGATCAGATCACGGCCGCGAAAGAACTTAAGCCGGGCGATGTTGATTCACTCGGTCGCCTCCCTACGCCCACGTTGGAGAAGCTGGCCAAGGACACCCTGGTCCAGACCGACGAATCGATTCGCGTTGGTAAAGAGGAACTGGAAATCGCGCGCGATGAATTCGGCGCTGACCGAGTCCGCCCCTTTACAGCCGCGATGAATGAAGCCACGGCGGCTTTGCAGCGTGCATTTAGGATCCACCAGCGCCTGTATGACGCAATCCCGGAAACCGAGCCGGAAAAGCGCGCCATGCTGATTGACATTGTGTCCTCCTGCGGCAAGGCAGAAGACGCCCTGAACATGCGCAGCAAGCAATTCACGGATCTACGGAACCTTTTGATCAAGGCCCCGGATGAGATCGAAGCGATCATCCGTAGGATCATCGATCTGCGCGCACGCATTGAACCGGCGCAAGCAACGCTGGCGGATCTGCACCAGCGCTACACCGACGAGGTTTTGCAGTCCATTGCGGACAACATCGACGTAGCTAACGGCTCCATCGCCGAAGCCGAAGATCAACTCAACACCGCCCGCAAACTGGCTGACCAGCCGGCTGGCCAGCAGGGCGCACTGGTGGATGTTCTTCGCGCCGCCCAGCACGCTGTTGAGGTCGCTGATACCAACCTCACCGCCATCGAGCATGCTGAGGCCAACATCGCCCGGGCTCGCCAGAATTTGAACGCCTTGATTGATGAGATCGAGGATGAGCTTGACCAGATTGAGCAGCTGAAGCGCGAAACAACCCAGGGCGCTCTCGTTGACGTCGCGGCTTTGAACACCGTCTCTGAACGGGCCCGCGCGCAACTGGCAGAACTTCGTGGGCGTGCAGACTCTGACCCGCTGGATGTGTACACGCGCCTGACCCACTTGGACTCGGAAATCGATGCAGAAATTGATCGCGCCCGCGGAGTGGTCTCCGACCAGCAGCGCAAACTGCAGCTCTTTGATCAGCAGATGAATGTTGCAACCGCGCAGATTCAAAGCGCTGAAGATTTGATCAACTCCCGCGGCCGCATTATCGGCTCGCAAGCCCGCACGTTGCTCGCTGAGTCGAAGCGTCAGTACGCCGAAGCGCACAACCGGAGGGTCGATGACACCGCGAACGCAATCGAGTTCGCGCGCGCGGCAACCGATACTTCACGGCGCGCCTCGCAGGCGGCGCAGGCCGATGTTGCGGAATACCGCCGTATGCAGACCAACCAAACCATGGGCGACATCGCCCAGGCCGTAATCTGGGCGTCCATCCTCGGTGGCGGCGGAGGCGGTGGCGGCTTCGGCGGTGGATTCGGCGGCGGCGGTGGCGGCGGCTTCAGCGGTGGAGGAACCACCAGCCGCAGCGGTTCCTTCTAAACCGCTTACAGCCTCTACCGCAGGGTGCGGCGCGCCGCCGCATCAAGCAGGGTGAGCCCCCACGTCATAAACGCCAGGTCCATCAGGGTCGTGGCGTTTTCTTGTGCACCCTGTTCGTCCGTGCGGTCCGTACGGTCCGTAAGCTCCGCAAGCAGAGTGACCCGGATGCTCGTGCCGCGAATAACGGAAATCTCTGCGACTGGGGCGCCGTTCGTGGCGCGGATGAGACGGCGCGCGGAAAAAAGATTCACGCGATCGAGCGTGTAGGAGCGTTCCCCACAGGTCGCAGACACTTTGTTCACCGTGGAACCGCGCAGACCCATGCGGTAATCGGCCTCTGCCGCACTACCGCCCCTCAAGGATCCACGAAGTGTCCACCGCATGGTCCCGGCTGAGTGATCTAAGACAATCGTCTGATCACCGACGTAGAGAGTGTTGCCGTCGACGTAGGCGAGAACTTTCTGGGGCCCCGCTTGGGGCCCGGTTTGGGGCCCGGTCTGGGGGCTTCCGGTGTAGGCTCCCGAGCTTTCGTCGATAAGCTTCTGGCCCCGCCATACCCAGGTGCGCTTGTCGCGCGCGCGTTCAGCCGTTGGGGTACTCATGGTTGTTACGGCCCGAGGAACCACACGGCGACGATGAACACGCTGAGGAACAACAGCAAGGCAATGAGCCCCGTGGTGTTGACCATCTTGCGGGATTCGAGCACGAGGCGCGATACCCAGGCGAGACCAACCACATCAATGAGCGGTAAGTGGGTCTGACCCTCAAATTCCAGGATGGACCTGCGTACGCCATTGTGATCGGACGTGAACTGGGCGACCTTGTCCCCGTGGGCATCGTCGATGATGAAATTCTTCGAGGTCTCCGCGACGATCACGTAGCCGCGGCCTTCAATATCCACGGCGATCTGTTTGTCGCGCTTCAGCGAGTCGGTGGTGCGAACCACCTCCACGTCATCGCGCTTGGCCACGGCGCCGGCTTCAGGAAGCTGGATAAGCGACCATTCTTCCGCGTCGCCCCCGGGGTTGAGGACAGCGTGGTCGTGGCTAAAGTGCGCGAGAACCTCTGGGCCACCCTCAGCGAGCAGCGAAGGGTTGTCGCGGTCCGATCGGTCCCAACTGACGTAATGCATGGGGTGACCGACTCCTAGCAACCCAGAAGGCGCGCGGCGAGGTACGCCTCCAGCTCATCGATCTTCACGCGCTCCTGCTCCATCGTGTCGCGTTCGCGCACTGTGACCGCCTGGTCCTCGAGCGAGTCGAAGTCGAAGGTTACGCAGAACGGGGTTCCAATCTCGTCCTGGCGGCGGTAGCGACGGCCAATCGCACCGGAGGTGTCGTAGTCAATGTTCCAGTGCTGGCGCAAGGTCGCTGCAAGCTCTTCAGCCGGGCCGGACAGTTCCGGTTTCTTCGACAGCGGCAGCACCGCGACCTTGACCGGAGCCAGGCGGCGGTCCAGTTTCAAAACAACGCGCTTGTCCACGCCGCCCTTGGAGTTCGGCGCCTCATCTTCGTGGTACGCGTCAATTAGGAACGCCATCATCGCGCGGCCAAGGCCAGCGGCTGGCTCGATGCAGTACGGCGTCCAGCGCTCACCGGACTCTTGGTCGAAGTAGGACAAATCCTCACCGGAAGACTCAGCGTGCGTCTTCAGGTCATAGTCCGTGCGGTTGGCGATTCCTTCGAGCTCACCCCACTTGGAACCGGTGAAGTTGAAGGCGTATTCGATGTCCACCGTGCGCTTGGAGTAGTGCGAGAGCTTCTCCTGCGGGTGCTCGTACAGGCGCAGGTTATCCGGATTGATACCAAGGTCGATGTACCACTGGTGGCGGTTATCAATCCAGTACTGGTGCCATTGCTCATCCTCACCAGGTTTGACGAAGAATTCCATCTCCATCTGTTCAAACTCGCGGGTGCGGAAAATGAAGTTACCCGGGGTGATCTCATTACGGAAGGACTTACCGGTGTTGGCAATGCCGAACGGCGGCTTCATACGCGCCGACGTCATCACGTTCTTGAAGTTAACAAAGATGCCCTGGGCGGTCTCCGGACGCATGTAGTGCAGGCCCTCTTTATCATCGACGGGGCCCAGGTAGGTCTTCATCAAACCGGAAAACGCGCGCGGCTCCGTCCAGTTGCCCGGCTGGCCAGTCTCAGGGTCATTGATGTCCGCCAAACCATTTGCTGGCGGGTGACCGTGCTTTTCCTCATACGCTTCCAGCAGGTGGTCGGCGCGGTAACGCTTGTGCGTGTGCAGCGACTCCACCAGCGGGTCCGTGAACACCTCAACGTGCCCTGAGGACACCCAGACCTGCGGGGGCAGGATCACGGAGGTGTCCACGCCAACGACGTCCGCGCGGGTTTGCACCATCTGCTTCCACCACTGGCGCTTGACGTTTTCCTTGAGCTCCACGCCCAACGGGCCGTAGTCCCACGCCGATCGCGTACCGCCGTAGATCTCACCCGCCGGGTACACCAGCCCGCGGCGCTTGCAAAGGTTGACAACGGTGTCGATCACGGTCGAAGCCATGGGGACTACTCTCCTGCTCGTTGAAACGTCTCAGTGGCACTTTTTAGTGGCACTGTTTTTCTTAGTGGCGCTGTTTAGCCAAGGTTAAACGATTGTATGCTTTTAAAATTTTTCCGTGTCCATCGCTTACATCTAGCGTCGAACAAACCGTGAACCAGTGTAGCTGTTACACCCACGCGAGAATGATGCGCATTATCACGTCATGGGCCCTCAAGTTTTATTAAACTTATATAGTTAATACGTAAACAACCGCTCTGGCTGCGTCTTCAGAGCTTCAACTTCAGAACTGCAACTTCAGGGTTGTAACTGGATGGATGAGAGAGACTAAGAGAAAGGACCAACGGAATGGGCGCCACCCCAGACTGGTCACAGAAGAAGCTTCAACGAGCTTCTTCTGTGATTAGCGCACTAGATTCCCCACTCCGTCTTCGGATTCTGATTCTGCTCGACGAAGGTCCCCACGTTGTCCACCAGCTTGTCACCAAACTAGACAAATCACAGCCACTGATCAGCCAGCACCTTCGCGTGTTAAAGAAAGCCGGGCTGGTAGAAGCCGAGCGTTCTGGGCGTGAAGTGGTCTACTCCCTCACCGCGGACGACATCGTGGCAGTCTTAGAGGCTATCCAAGAAATCGGTTCTACGAAAAAGGCCCCCAACAACACCAGCCGGAGGAAAACTCCTACTGCCGTTGTGAAGCCGGATCTGCTCGGCGTTTCTGAACGCTACGGATCTGTTGCAGCTGCGGGACCACCAGCTGAGATCTTGCCTGAGGTTGACCCTGGTCTGCTCCCCTCCCAGAAGAAACCGTTACAGTAGGCGCATGGAGTCTCGCCTGCCTACACGGAGCAAAACCCCGAAGATCGGGGCCCGCAACACCCGTCAGCGCAGCGCGGTTGTAGAAGTCCTCAAAGACTTAGACCGCTTCGCTTCAGCGCAGGCGATCCACCGCGAGCTCATGGCCCGCGGGCAAAAGGTGGGGCTCACCACCGTGTACCGCACGCTGCAAACCCTGACGGATATTGGTGCGGTGGATGTGCTGAGTTCCAACGGGGAAACCGTTTACCGCCACTGCCTCACCGAACACCACCACCATCACCTGGTGTGCACCAAATGCGGCCGTAGCGAGGAAATCGACGGCGGGCCGGTGGAGCAATGGGCGAAAGAAACCGCCGCCCAGCACGGTTACCAACTCGGCGGGCATGACGCCGAGGTATTTGGGATTTGCCCGTTGTGCGCCAGCAACGACCAAATCAATAACCAAAACGCCAACCACAACAGCAACGCAGCTGAATAGCTTCAGCCCATCCGGCCAGTGGACCTAGCCAACCACGCCGCCGAAGAGCATTCCAAGAACGTACGTGATTCCCGCGGCGCCAAGGCCGATTCCCAGCTGCCGGAGAGCCCGTGGGAACGGGGGTTTGCCGCTGAGTAGGCCGGTGAGCCCGCCGGTGGCAAATAGTGCGATGGACACCAAAATCAGTGCAACCACCGCACCCGGAGTGGGGGCGAGTCCAAGGATGAACGGAATCAGCGGAATGAACGCTCCCGCAGCGAAAAAGCAGAAGGACGCCACGCCGGCGGATAACGCGTTGCCCACCGCCTCGTGGCTGTCGTAGTCCCCATCAGTAAGCCCGTCGCGGACCAGGCTATTGCCGTGCAGCCCGTTGTCATTGTCCCCAAGCTGGCCAGCACCGTATTGGGTTGCGGCGAACACGTCTTTGGCGCGTTGTTCGGCTTGATGCGCATCCATCCCCCGGGCGCGGTACACCAGGGCCAGCTCGTTTTGGTTCACATCGAGTTTCGGAACGTGGCTCGTGGCCATCGGGTCGGGCCGTGAGGCGTCGAGAAGCTCAGTCTGGCTCTTGACAGACACGTACTCGCCGGCCGCCATAGACAGCGCACCCGCCAACAGCCCAGAGATGCCGGTGAGCAGGATGTAGCTGGAGGACACACCGGAGCCCATCACACCCAAAACCAGAGCAACGTTGGAGACCAGGCCGTCGTTCGCACCAAAGACCGCCGCCCGGAAAGAACCGGAGAGTCTCTCACGGCCCTGCGTTGCCAGGGCACGCACGACTTCCGCGTGCATCGCCTCGTCCGCGGCGATCTCATCTGAGGCGTCTTCATCGTCCATGTACGGCGAACGCGATTCCGCCGATTGCATCAACGCTAGGGCGAAGACGGGACTGACGTTGCGCGCCATGAACGCGTGGAAGCGTGTGCCCCAATCGGGTTTCTGCGGCATGCCCACTTCCGGCCCGAGCTTCTCACGCCAGTAGAGCTCGTGACGGGATTCGGCGTCCGCGATCTGCTCAAGGATTTCGCGCTCGTGCCCCTCGCGCTTTTTCGCCATCTCACGGTAGGTCGCGGCCTCAGCGCGCTCGTTTGCCAGGTACTGGCGCCAGCGCTTGATCTGTTGCTTCGTGGGAGCAGCATGCTTATCGACGACGCCTTTGGCACCGTCCCCGATCGAAGCATCGTGCCGGTCGAGAGCTGCGTTCACTTCACTCCTCCGAATCGCCTATCCCGGCGCGCGTACTCAAGCACGGCGTCGTAGAGGTCTACCGCCTGGAAATCCGGGAACAGCTTATCTTGGTAGACCATTTCTGCATAGGCTGATTGCCACAACAGGAAGTTTGAGGTGCGCAGTTCACCCGAAGGGCGCAGAAACAGATCAACGTCCGGCATGTCGGGGCGGTACATGAACTGGCCAAGGAGTTCTTCGTCGATACGCTGTGGTGTGAGTTTCCCGGCGCGGGTCGCCTCGGCGATAGCGCGGGCGGCGTCGACGAGTTCCGCACGGCCGCCGTAATTGACGCACATGGCCAAGGTCATGGCCGTGTTGTTCTTTGTCAATTCCTCGGCGATCTCAAACTCGCGGATTACGGACCGCCATAAGCGCGGCCGGCGCCCAGCCCAAACGATGCGCACGTTCTTCTCATGCAGAATGTCGCGCTGGCGGTGGAGCACATCGCGGTTGAATCCCATGAGGAAGCGGACTTCATCGCGGGAACGGCGCCAGTTTTCCGTCGAAAAGGCGTAGGCCGAAAGCCATTTCACACTGCCCAGCGCCAAGCACGCGTCCACGCATTCCATGAGCACGGCTTCGCCGCGCTTGTGCCCTTCCGTGCGTGGCAACCCGCGTTCAGTTGCCCACCGGCCGTTGCCGTCCATGACCAATGCGATGTGCCGCGGAATGAATTCCGGGTCGATGGCGGGCGGAGTGGGAACAGATTCAAAGCCAGGTATCACGCGCCTTATTATGCACGTTTTGACTGCTGACTGGTTAGGCCTGTTCCATGATCCGCAACGTTTTCAGCGCCGATTCCATGTGCCACTGCAGATGGTGCGTGGCTAGACGGTGGGCTTGGTGCACCGTGGTTTTGCTCGCCTGCGCCTCGGCTTGAGCCTCGGCCCGGTCCCGCACCTGCGGGGTGTCGTTCTGCGCCAAGAGCCACAATAAGTGGAGCGTTTCTTCCTCCACGTCAAAAGACCCCGGCGGGCGGCAGTGAACGCACGCGGCACCGCCGATCTGCGAATGAAACGCATGGTGCGGGCCAGGCCTGCCGCAGTTAGCGCAATTGAATAAGCTCAACCCCCACCCGGCGTGAGCGGTGGCGCGCACAATGAACGCATCCACCACCAAGGTTGGGTGCGCGGTAACAGGGAGTCGTCGAAAAGCATGCGCGATCTCGTCGAAGAGGAACGAGTCAGTGTCCGCATCCGCGTAAGAGAGTCTTTCTGCGGTCTCTAAAATCGCGCACGCGGCGGTGTAGCGATCATAGTCATCAATGATTCCGGTGCCGTAATAGCCAACCGTGTCCGCTTGAGTGATCGTGTCTAAGTTTCGGCCCGGGTAAAGCTGGATATCTACGTCCACGAACGGCTGAATCCGCGAGCCGAAGCGGCTTTTAGATTTGCGCACCCCCTTTGCCACGCTGCGCACCAGGCCGTGCGAGCGAGTAAGCAGCACGACCACGCGGTCAGCCTCCCCGAAGTCGTAGGTGCGAACCACAAACGCGCGGTCGCGGTAGCTTTCTCTACCCACCGTCTTGTACACCTAGAACCCGAGTCGTCCCAGGTGCTTGGGGTTGGACTGCCAGTTCTTCAAAATTTTCACGCGCAGGTCAAGGTAAACGTTGCGGCCTAACAGCGCGATGATTTGTTTGCGGGAGCGCTGAATGATGCTTTGCAAGCGGCGGCCGTCGCGGCCCACAATGATGTCTTTCTGGCCGGGGCGTTCAAGGTAGAGCACGGCGTAGATCATCATGCGCGCCGGCTCCTGATCTTCTCGACCCTGATGCCCTGCAGGGGCATCAGGGTCGGGGTACATTTCATCGATCTGTACCGCCACGGAGTGCGGCAGCTCGTCCCGAAGCCCGCTTAGGGCCGCTTCGCGGATGAGCTCAGAAATGCGCGTTTCAATGTCCTCATCGGTGACGTGGTCCTCCGGGTAGAACCGCGGGCCCTCCGGCAGCTGAGACACCAGTACCTCGGTCAGGACGTCGAGCTGTACCTGCTCTGTGGCGGACACCGGGACGACCTCCGAGTTCGGCCCCAACAGCTCATGCAGTTCCACAAGGCGCTCGCCGACGACGTCTTTGGGTACTTTGTCCAGTTTGGTCAAAATGCCCACGATGGGCATGGTGGGTGCCGTGTCACGGACCTGCTGCAAGATGAACCGGTCACCGGGGCCGATCTTCTCATCCGCAGGCACCGTCAGCCCCACCACGTCAACGTCAGTGAAGGTCTCTTTTACTACCTCGTTGAGGCGCTCGCCCAACAACGTGCGGGGCCGGTGAATACCGGGCGTATCAACGACGATCATCTGAGCACCCTCGGTGTTGACTATTCCGCGGATCGGGTGCCGCGTGGTTTCCGGCTGATCCGCCATGATGGCGATCTTCTCCCCCACCAGCGCGTTGGTCAGCGTCGATTTGCCCGTGTTCGGGCGGCCCACAAAGCTGACGAATCCTGAGCGGAACCCTTCCGGTGTGTCCGAGAAATCCATAAAACCTGATGCTACTAGAGGCGGCGGGCTTCAAAGCGCGAGCGAGGCTGAACAATCAAGTCTTGTTCCGCCACGAGCGGCAACCCAGTAAGGCCGTCTTCGGCCGCGGCAATCATGTCAAAAAGTGTTCCCGCGAGGTGCTCCAGCCGTGCCTTCGGAGTTTCGTCGCGTAAGGCCGTGTACATCGCCGCGGCGAGGTCACCTGCGCCGACGACGTTGTCGCCTAAGCGCGGGGTCTCCACGTACCATGCCGCCTCCGGGGAAATATCCAACATGCCGATTGTTGTACCGTCCCCCGTGTGGACGCTGGTGATCAGGCTGCGCGGTTTTAGTGATCGCGCGGCATCCACGGTGGCCTCAAGCGTTGAAAGCTCCCGCCCAGTCAAAAGCGCCAGTTCCCACTGGTTCGGCGTGATCGCGTCTGCCACCGGGATGGCCACATCAATGAATACCCCGGGGATGTCATCGTCCACGAACGATCCCACCGCGGCGTTACCAATCACGGGGTCGCAGACCCACTGCGCTGCAGGGTTCGCGGCCTTGATGCGATTGACCGCCCCCACGATGACCTCAGCCAAGTCCGCCGAGCCCAAGTACCCGGTAAGAACCATGTCTACCTGCGGGTAGACGAATTCCAGACCTTCTAAGACATCGCCCACTTGCTGCGCTGTGAGCCGCGGTCCACGCCACGACGGGTACTCCGTGTGGTTAGAAAAGTTCACGGTGTTGACTGGCCACGCGTTGTGGCCAAGGCGCTGGAGCGGAAACACCGCGCATGAATTGCCCACGTGGCCGTACGCCACCGCGGACTGAATCGACACAATGTTCATCGCATTCACTCATTCCGATTGTCATCAGCATCAGGGGACTTAGAAAGATCCCGCTCCGGAATCGTGATCACCACGGAACGCACTTTCACGCGGCCGCGACGGTCACGCCCACCTTCGGCAGTAAACCGCATCCCTTCGTGCTCGATGAAGGAGCCAGGCAACGGAACACGGCCGAGCGTGTAGGAGATCAACCCCGCCACAGTTTCAACGTTGTCTGTAATCTCCTCATCGAACTCCACATCAAAGTGCGCCTCATCGTGCAGGAAATCTACTAGGTCATCCAACGGCAAACGCGCATGGGCACGGTAGCGGCGCGGCCCCGGCGATTCGTCGTCAAGCGCGCTGCGGGTGATCTCTTCGATCGGGGCCTCCTCATCCTCATCGTATTCGTCGGTGATTTCACCAACGATTTCTTCGAGGATGTCCTCCATGGTCATCATGCCGGCCACGCCGCCATATTCGTCGATAAGTATGGCGATGTGCGTGTTGGTCTGCTGCATTTCCTCCAGCATGGCGTCCAGTGGTTTAGAATCCGGCATGAACATTGGCTGCCGTACCGTTTCGGCAACCGGCCGGGAGCGTTCCTCAGGGTTGTTGTAGGTGCGCTCCACCAGGTCTTTGATGTAAGCGATACCCACGATCTCATCGACGCTTTCTCCAATGACCGGCACGCGCGAATGCCCGGAGCGAATCATCAGGTTCGCCGCCTGCGCCGCCGTTTTGTCCGACTCAATCCAGATCATCTCCGGGCGCGGAACCATCACTTGCCGGGCGTAGGTCTGGTCGAGGTCGAAGATCGACTGGATCATTCGCCGTTCCGCGGTCTCAACGGCGCCGGATTCTTCGGCCATCTCCACGGCCTCGCGGATTTCCAGATCCGTCGCGTACGGGTTCTCGGCAGGCTCCACGCCGGGCCGCACAAGATCTCCGATCCAGATCAAGAGCTTCGACAACGGCCCCAAAAGCACGTAGGTAACGGTGAGGACCTGCGCCGTGCGCAGTGAGATGGAATACGGGTTGAGTTTTCCTTGACGGCGTGCGATCACGCCCACGATCCCGAAGCGCAGGAACGTCACCACCAGCACGGCCGCGGTCACAGCCCACGCGTCGGATGGGATGATGTCCATCATCATCATGGCCGCGTACACCGCAGACAATGTATCCAGCACCGTTTCCAGCATCTTCAGCACGCCGATGTGGTTCGCACGCGAATCCACAACTCGCAGCAGCGCTTTTGCGCCGGAGACGTCGTCTTTGACCATCGCCTCAACGCGCGCGCGGGACACCGGCGTCAGCGCGGTTTCAATCGTGCGCAAAAAGCCTGCCAGGATGATCGTCACAAAAGAGACGACTCCGTACCAGACCCAGACGTCTACACCCAGACTGTCCACTCTTAAGATTCGTCTCCCTCGTCGCGCGCGTTTTCGTCCGGTGTGCTTTCGTCCGGTGCGCTTTCGAGCTCTCGCTTATCGACGAGCCGGTCTAACTCCTCCCGGTCCGCCGCGGACGGGAACGCATGAGTGCCAGTGGGTTTCGGCTGGTACACGACCCCGCGTGCGGAGAGGTCGTCGTACCAATCCGCAAGGATCTCATTCTGCAAGCCGAACATTTCGCGTTCATCCGCTGGCGTCGCGTGGTCGTAGCCAAGCAGGTGCAGGCATCCATGGACGGTGAGCAGCGCCATCTCATGCCCCAGCGGGTGCCCCGCTGCCTCGGCCTGCCTGCGGTCATACTCTGGGCACAGGATGATGTCGCCCAGCATCTGCGGCCCGGGCAACGGCGCATCCGGGCGTCCGCCGCCCGGGGTGAGTTCGTCCATGGGGAAGCTCATCACGTCCGTGGGGCCGGGAAGGTCCATCCACCGCATGTGCAAATCGGACATGGTGGGAGTGTCCACGCAGGTGATCGTGACCTCCGCATCCGGGTGGATGTCCAAGGCACGGAGCGCAAACGACGCGACGTCGATCAGCATTTCTTCGTTGACGTCGGCCTCACCGGACTCGTTGAGAACCTCGATGCTCATTATGTACTCCTTGTTTGCCCCGTGTCCGTGGGAAGTTCTGTGACCTCGGCCTTCTGGCGGGCGATGCGCGCTGCATCATAGCGGTCGTACGCGTCAACGATCCGGCCTACCAATTGGTGGCGCACAACGTCATCCGCACCGAATTCCTCAAAGTGAATGCCCTCTACGTCACGCAGAATGTTGCGCACCACACGCAGACCCGAAATCACTCCGCGCGGGAGGTCCACCTGGGAAATGTCGCCAGTGACCACCATTTTGGTTCCAAAGCCAAGGCGGGTGAGGAACATCTTCATCTGCGCCGGTGTGGTGTTTTGCGCCTCATCCAGAATCACAAATGCGTCGTTAAGCGTGCGCCCGCGCATGTACGCCAGCGGCGCGACCTCGATGACTCCGGCTTCCATGAGCTTTGGAATCGCCTCGGGATCCAGCATGTCGCGCAGTGCGTCGTAGAGCGGGCGGAGGTACGGGTCAATCTTGTCGTTCAGGGTGCCGGGCAAAAAGCCCAGTTTCTCCCCCGCCTCGACGGCCGGACGGGTCAGGATAATCCGCTTCACCTGCTTGGACTGCAGTGCCTGCACCGCCTTGGCCACGGCCAGGTAGGTCTTACCGGTACCCGCAGGTCCAATACCGAAAACAATCGTGTTGTCATCAATCGCATCAACGTACTGGCGCTGCCCCGGTGTCTTCGGGCGAATCACGCGGCCGCGGCGAGCAATGATCTCCTGGCCCAGCATCTCAGCTGCCGATTGCGCTGGGTGGGCCTCCATGATGGACACCGCGTGGCTCACCGCATCGGGGGTAATGATGATGCCGCGACGCGACATCGCCTGGAGCTCATCAAGAACGCGCCGCGCCCCCTCGATCTGGGAGGCGGGACCGCGGAACGTGACCCGCGTTCCGCGCGCGTGGATGTCCACCGCCATCTGCTCGTCCAACAGCCGCAGATTCTCATCGTTGATGCCCAAGACATTCTGGGCGTGGTCATGGTCCAGCTCATAGACCTGGGTTGTGGGGGGCAATTCTGCCATGAACGTCAACCTTACCAGTCAGTTTTATCGCTTCCAGCGCTGTGTGAGCACGCCTAATGCGCCAAGCGCCGCAAATCCCGCGCTGGCCGTGCGCAAAACCTCCGGCCCCAAGGAGATCATCAGCGCGCCTGCGCGAACTAACGCGTCTGCTTCATCCTCGCCAATGCCGCCTTCAGGGCCGATGATGAGAACGATGTGGGTGGTGTCTTCAAAGGCATCCGGCTCCCAAGTGCCGAGTGTGAGCCTCGCGTCTTCGTGGAGGACAAGCACCATCGTGCGCACCACTCCGTCAGAATTATCCGCCTCATAACCCGCAATCATCTCCGCGAGCTGCTTCGTTGTCACCGGTTCAGCTACGTCTGGAACCCATGCGCGCCGCGCCTGCTTGGAGGATTCTGCGGCAATCGTGCGCCACTTTTCCACGTGCTTGGCGGTTTTGGGTCCCTCCCACCGAGCGATGGTGCGCGCGGAAATCCACGGAATGATCGTGTCCGCGCCGCCCTGAGTCAGCAGGTCCACTGCGAGCTCCGCCCGGTCGGACTTCGGCACAGCTTGGATGACAGTCACCCGTGGCGTGGGTTGCGGGCTTCGCTGCGTATCGACGACCCGACCGCGCAGCGTGTCTTTTCCGCTGGTGGACTCGACGCACACTTCGACGAGCGTGCCTTCGCCGTCGGTAAGCATGATGTACTCGCCCGGCTGAATCCGCTTGACCGTCACGGCGTGGCGCCCTTCCCTGCCGGTGAGCTCGCCGGAGGTGGGGTTGTTGGTAATGAAATACGGAAGGCTCATGCTACCTGCGGAACCGGTCGCGGATACGGCCGAAGAAGTTGGTTTTTTCGTCTTCGCGCTCCACGAAGGCTTCTTCACCCAGGCTCGCGCGCAGGTCTTCGAGCGCGCTGCGCTGCTTCGAGGACAGCTCCGTCGGAATGATCACGCCCACGTGAGCGATCAGATCACCCGCCCCGTCGGCACGCAAGCGCGGCATGCCCTCACCGCGCATGAGAAGTTCCTCGCCCGGCTGGGTGCCCGCGGGAATCGTCACCGTGGTGGGTTCACCAGCGAGGTTATCCACCGTGATTTCCGTGCCTAAGGCGGCGTCCATCATGGGAACGCCGATGCGCATGTGCAGGTCGATCCCGTCCCGCTCAAACACCGGGTGCTTCTCAGTGGACACCTCCACATACAGGTCACCGGCCGGGCCTCCACCGTGACCGACCTCGCCCTGACCAGCCAACCGGATGCGCATGCCGTCACCAATGCCCGCCGGAACGGACACGGTGATGTCCCGGCGCGATCGGACGCGTCCCTGGCCACCGCAGTGGTTGCACGGGTCCGGGATCAGCTCACCGAAACCGGAGCACTTCGGGCAGCTCCCAGTAGTCATCACGTTGCCCAGGAAGGACTGCTGGACCTGTTGGATCTGGCCTGCGCCACCGCAGTGATCACAGGTCACAGGCTTGGAACCCGATTCAGAACCAGAGCCCTGGCAGGAATCACAGACAACGGCCGTGTCGACCGTGACGTCCTTCTTCACGCCAGCGTATGCCTCTTCCAACGTAATCGAGGTGCGCAGCAGGGCATCTGACCCCGGCTGAACGCGGGAGCGTGGGCCGCGGCTGGCGCCACCGCTACCGCCGAAGAATGCTTCGAAAATGTCACCGAAGCCGAAGTTCCCGGCAGACGCCCCTCCCATTCCGGCTTGTTCCATCGGGTCCCCACCGCGGTCCACGATGGCGCGCTTGGATGGGTCCAGCAATACTTCTTGGGCCAAGGAGATCTCACGGAACTTCTCTGCGCCCTCTTCGGTGTCGTTGACGTCTGGGTGGTACTGGCGAGCAAGCTTGCGGTACGCGCGCTTGATCTCCGCTTCCGTCGCTTCCTGGTCCACGCCCAAGATGCCGTAGTAGTCACGAGCCACTGTGCAACAGTGTCCTTTCTAAAAATCTTCGCCGACGAGGATGTGGGAGATGTAGTGCCCCACTGCGGCAACCTTTTGAATCGTACCGGGATAGTCCATGTAGGTGGGGCCGAGGACGCCCAGACCACCCAACGTTGCTCCGTCCGCGCCGTAACCGGTGGTCACCACGGACGCCTTGGACAGCTCCGCCTCGGTGTTTTCACTGCCGATGACCACGTTGACGTTGCCCAGGGCGGGCAAGTTTGCCATGAGGCGCAGCGCCACGACTTGTTCTTCCAGGGCCTCGAGCGCGCCCAGCAGATCGGACGTGAACGGGATGAGGTTGGACGCCCCAGCAATGAGTATGCGGTCGCTCCGGTTATCCACCAGCGTGTCAATGATGACGGCGATGCATCGTGCCAGCGGGTCCGCGATGTCGCGCGGCGCGCGAGCGGCCAGCGCAACGAGCGCCTCCGATGCATCGGCCATGGTTGTGTTCACCAGCGCCGAGTTCAAAAGGTCACGCAACTGCCGCACGTCATCATCACCGATCGGGCCGGCGAGCTCCACGTTGCGCTGATCCACCCTTCCCTGGTCCGTAATCAGCACCAGCAACAGGCGAGCCGGGGTCAACGCCACCACCTCACAGTGTTTGACGCGTGAGACGGACAGGGTGGGGAGTTGCACTACGGCTGCCTGCCGCGTCAGCTGCGCTAGCAGCTGGGCTGAGCGCCGCAGCACATCTTCTAGATCTACGCCGCTTTCCAAAAACTCCACGATCGCGCGCCGCTCCGGCACCGACAGTGGTTTGACCTTGTTGATTGCGTCAACGAACGCGCGGTAGCCCTTCTCCGTGGGCACTCGCCCTGAACTCGCGTGGGGTTGCTCGATATACCCTTCGGCTTCCAACACCGCCATGTCGTTCCGGATCGTTGCGGACGACACGTTGAGCTTATGCCTATCGACGAGGCTTTTAGACCCCACCGGCTCATGCAGCGCAATGTAATCTGCAACGATTGCGCGCAATACTGCTTGCCGACGTTCACTTGCTGCACTAGCCACCCGATATCACCGCCTTCCCCCACCAGTTTTAGCACTCACTAAATCCGAGTGCTAATTGCGTGGAGAATCCCCTAGCGCTGGCAGGAGCGAAAATAGCTGCTCAATGCCCTATTCCGCGGCAAGAATATCAGTAATGATTCCGTCTGCCAGCAGCCTTCCCTTGTCGGTCACGGCGACTCGCTTTCCGCCTACCCCGCAACCATCCCCGTCGCCGTCGAAAATGCGGAGCAAGCCATCGCGCACATGCTTGTCGACGACCCCCTGGGCAGCATCCTGGACGTCGCTAAGCATAATGCCCTCCCGGAGCCGCAAACCCAGCATGAGTGTTTCAAAGTGCTGATCAGCCTCGGTGACTTCTTCCGTGCCCTCGATAGGAAACTTCCCTTCGGCGAGGACAGCGGAGTATCGTTCCGGCCGCTTGACGTTATAAAAACGCGTGGAACCAACAAAACCATGCGCGCCCGGCCCTGCTCCCCACCAGCGTCCCCCACGCCAGTAGATCAAGTTGTGCTGGCACTCCCCACCTGGTTTCGCCCAGTTTGATACCTCGTACCAGGAAAACCCTTCGGCTTCCAGCGTGGCCGCGATCATTTCGTATCGGTCGGCGTAGGTGTCCTCATCCGGCTCGGGTAACTCACCGCGCCGGATCTTACGCGCCATCGCGGTCCCGTCCTCCACGATTAGTGAATACGCCGAAACGTGGTCAACGTCCGCGGACAGCACCGCGTCAAGGCTGGCACGCACGTCATCATCGGTCTCCGTTGGTGTTCCATAAATAAGGTCCAAGTTGACGTGGTCGAAGCCAGCCGCGCGGGCCTCCTTCGCCGCTGCGACCGCCCGCCCAGGGGTGTGTTGCCGGTCCAAGATCCGCAACACCGGCGTGGACGCGGACTGCATCCCCAATGACACACGGGTAAAACCCGCCTCCCGTAGCCCCGCGAAGTACTCCGGTGACGTGGATTCCGGGTTCGATTCCGTAGTCACCTCAGCCCCGGGATCAAGACCGAAGGTCCCCCGCACGCGATCGAGGATCCGGCCTAACCCCTCAGCCCCCAGCAATGACGGTGTTCCCCCACCAATGAAGACAGTCTGCGCAGGCCCATAACCCCACTCGGCTACACGCTGCGCCCCAAGCGCCAATTCACTATCCAGCGCATCCAGATACTCAGAGAAAGACGAGCCCGTCTCCGAACGGGTATAGGTGTTGAAGTCACAGTATCCGCAGTGTGTCGCACAAAACGGAACGTGGACGTACACCCCGAAACCGCGGTGCGCCGGTATCGCGCCATGGTCAGAATTAGTCCGATCACCAGCCGGAACAGTCATTTTTACCAATCTATAAGGCTTACGCGCCGCGGCGGGAGCGCTTCGCCGCAACACGAGCGACGATCGCGTCAATCCGCGCGCGCTCCTCGAGGAACTTCGGCGGGTTCGCGCCACGCAGTTTCCGGGCAACGGCTGGGTGTTCCGCAGCCACAGCATCAAGCCACCCGTCGGTAGCCTGTTCCACCAATTCCCCGACGCGGGCGTACAGGTGCGGCAAGGACACGGCCGACAGATCCTGGGCCACGGAATCCGTTTGCTCCAGGGTGTAGTCCACGATTTCACCTAGGTGCTGCACCACAAGGTCCGTGCGCCCAATCAGCGTGTCAGTCATGGACTGCACAGAAGCCGGAGTGTCCAGGGGAAAAAGCTCGTACAGCGCAGACGCATCGAGGATCTCGGGTTCCGGGATGCGCTGCTCGGGGGCGATCGCCGCCGAAAGGCTGCCGGCCTTCACACCGGAGACGAGCGCCTGGCGCAGCCCGATCAGCTCCCCGACAATACGGCGGGCATCGCACCGGGCGTCAGAAACGATCTCAGCGAACTCGGCCAAGCAATCGTCGGCAAGCTCCCCGTCGTAATCGGCGATAGCCTCCGCGATGTGCTCAATGTACTCCGCTACTTCATCGCCGATGTTGTAAACCTCTTGGGTCAACTCGCGGTGACGCAAAGTGGCAGCGCTTCTGTGCACACCCGCCCCCTTTCCGAAAGCTTCCCGTTCGTTGTTGTTACGAGGCTTGACTTTAGGCCAGCCGTTCACAGGAATTTGTACGGCACGCCGGGAAGCGTGCCAGATCCACCCACAAGTTAGGGCTGCGGGTAGAGCTTGCGCATTTCCGCGTCAAAGTTCTGCAGCACAATCGGGCGCTTGACCTTGAGCGTTGCAGTCAGCTCACCATCCTCTTCGGTGAGATCGCGCGGCAGAATACGGAATTTCTTGATCGCTTCGGCGTTGCTCACAATCTTGTTTGCAACGTTGATCGCGTCCTGGATCTCACCGCGCAAATTCGGGTCTTCCGCGAGCTTCGACACCGGCACGTCCTTGGAAATTCCGCGCTTTTCTTTCCACCGCGCAAGCTCCTCCTCGTTGAGCGTGATCAAAACGCCAATGAATTGTTTGCCGTCGCCGACCACCACCGCTTGGGAAATCAGCGGGTCAAGGCGTAGCTGCTCCTCGAGTGGCTGCGGCGCAACGTTCTTTCCGCCAGACGTCACCAAGATGTCCTTCTTGCGCCCGGTGATCGTCACAAAGCCTTCATCATCAATCTCACCCAGGTCACCCGTGTGGAAGAAACCATCGCGAATGACATCGGCGGTAGCTTCCTCATTGCGCCAATAACCCCCGAAGATTCCCTCTGACTTGAGGCAAATTTCGCCCTCCTCGGTCACCTTTGCTTCGTACCCCAGCATGGGCTTTCCAACGGACCCGATCTTGGTGTCTTTATCAAAGTTCACCGTGGCCGCGGACGTCGTTTCGGTCAGACCGTACCCCTCGTAGACAGGCAGCCCGATTCCGCGGAAGAAGTGCCCCAGTGGCGCGCCCAGCGCGGACGCCCCCGTAATCGCGTAGGTCACTTCGCCGCCGAGCCCATCGCGGATCTTGGAATACACCAGCTTGTCAAAAAGCGCTCGCCTGAGCTTCAGGCTTATCGACGGTCCCCGGCCACCGTTACGTTTCTTTTCTAGAGCCTCGGAGTAGGCAACCGCGGTTTTCTCTGCTGCTGCGAAGATCGCGGCACCGATAGCGGAACCGTCCGAGGCTTTCCGGTACGCAGCATCACGGACTTTTTCGTAGACGCGCGGCACACCAACGACCATGTTGGGTTTGACGCGCTGGAATTCCATGGCGATCGTGGACACGTCGGACCAGTGGGACTGCGTCGTACCGCTGAGCGCACCCATCAGGTGCAGGGAACGCGCCAAAACGTGGGCCATCGGCAGGTAGGTCACCATCCGCGAACCGGGTCCAGAGATTTTTCCGATCGGGTGCTTCATCATTGCGCGGACCTGGAAGATCCAGTTGAGATGGGTAATGATGCAGCCTTTGGATTTCCCAGTGGTGCCTGAGGTGTAGACCAACGATGCGATGTCTGAATGCGAAATGGAGGCAATTCGCTGATCCAACTCGGCATCACTCACGTCGCGCCCCGCGGCTTTGAGCGCATCAATCGCGGGTTCTTCAACTCCTTGCACGGCGTTGAACTTCAACACCTTGCGCAGCTGCGAGGGCGAATCGGACAGATGCGGCACGCCGCTGCTATCCAGCACCATGTGCTCAAACAGAACAGCATGCTCATATGTTTCAGCAATCGCCAGGACTGCCCCGGAGTCCTCAACGATCCACTGCACCTGATCCAAAGAACTCGTCGGATAGATCGGCACCAGGATTCCTCCGGCCGCCATGACCGCGAAATCTGTCACCGCCCACTCATAGCGCGCCCCGGAAAGTAACGCCACGCGGTCGTTCTTCTCCAGCCCCATCGCGATCAATCCCTTGGCCACCTCACGCACTTCGGCCACGAATTCATCCGCGCGGACATCAGTCCAGCCATACCCCTCCGGCCGGGAGAACAGAATCCATTCCGGGTGCTTCCTGGCGGTTTCCACCAAAGCCGAGTAGCAGTTTTCCTCAGGCGCAACCGTAAATCCCGCCTCCACCTTGTATGTTGATCGAACCATCGGAACTTCTCCCTCTCTTTACTGCCAATCGATCGCTCCCGCGCTCCCGAGCCCGAAGCCAAGCACACTCAAGCACTCTCAAGCGCTCATCCGAGCCCTCAAGCACTCCCAGGAACCCTGAAGTGACTACTTTTGCAATCCAAAATACTTACTTCGCCCTCCTTTCGTGAGAAATTTCACAATTTTCCCCGTTTTCCCCGTTTTTCCCTCACCCCCAGACGACAAGTGTCGAGCCGTCGATTCCAGGTGTCGAGCCGTTGAGCAAATCGACGTCCCTCAACACACAAAACCCCAGGTCGCGTGCGACCTAAAAACCGACGGCTCGACACCTGGAACCGACGGCTCGACACCTAGCTTGTGCAAGCAAGGTGCGCGAGCAAAAACGCGAACAAAAAACGCGAGCAGAATGCGCGAGCAAATGATGGCAGCAAAAAAGACCGGAACGCGACGTGGCGTTCCGGTCTTTGGGTGCGACGGGCTGGGCGCTAGCGGTACAGACGATCGATCTGCTTTGAGAAGTGCTCTTGCACCACGTTGCGCTTGACCTTCAGGGTCGGGGTGATCTCGCCTTCTTCCTCGCTGAGGTCGCGGGGAAGAACACGGAACTTCTTGATTTGCTCGGCGTTGCTCACGGTCTGGTTCGCTTCGTTGACCGCGAACTGGATTTCCGTGCGCAGATCGGCGCTCTTCTTGATCAGCTCGGACACGGCCATGTCCTCTGGAATGTTGTTGGTCTTCTTCCAGCGGCGCAGCTCGTCTTCGTCGAGAGTGATCAGGACGGTGACGTACTTCTTGTCGTCGCCGATGATGATTGCCTGGGAGATCAGCGGGTGGGAGCGCAGGATGTCTTCCATCGGTCCCGGGGAGATGTTCTTTCCGCCGGCGGTGACGATGAGGTCCTTCTTGCGGCCGGTAATGGTGACGTATCCCTCTTCATCCACCGTGCCCAAGTCGCCGGTGTGGAACCATCCGTCCTTGATAGCTTCGGCGGTTGCTTCTGGGTTGTTCCAGTAGCCAAGGAACACGCCATCGCCCTTGAAGCAGATCTCACCGTCATCGGCGATTTTGACCGAGTAACCGTTGTTCGGGCGACCGACGGTTCCGATCTTGGTGTGACCCGGGCAGTTCACGGCAGCCGCAGCAGCGGTTTCGGTCAGGCCGTAGCCCTCGTAGATAGGCAAGCCGAGGCCACGGAAGAAGTGCAGCAAGTTGGTCGAAATGGCCGAACCACCAGAAATGGCGAACTCAGCGTGGTTACCCATTGCTTCACGCAGCTTGGAGTACACGAGCTTGTCAAAGAGTGCGCGGCGTGCCTTGAGCACCACGCCTGGGCCCTTATCGGTGTCGAGCGCCTTAGAGTACTCAATAGCGGTCTTCTCCGCTTCGAGGAACACACGCGCGCTAAACGACGATCCGTCGGCAGCCTTGTTGTATGCACCGTCGCGCACCTTCTCAAAGATGCGGGGCACGCCCAGAATCATCTGAGGCTGGAAGCGCTGAAACGCCAGCGGAATCGTCGACGTGTTGGACCAGTGCGCCTGGTGGCCAGCGCCCAGTGCCCAGGCAAGCTCCACCGAACGGGCAAGAACGTGCGCCAGCGGAAGGACCGTCATGTACCGGGCGCCCGGGTGGGTGTTAGCAATGCTGCCGATCGGGTTGGTCAAAAGCGCCATCGCTTGGTGCGCCCAAACGAGGTGGGTCAGGATGCAACCCTTCGGCTTACCGGTAGTACCGGAGGTGTAGACCAACGATGCGAGGTCATCGTGCTTGATGGCCTTGATTCGCTCATCGATAATCGCGTCGTCGACGTCCTTCCCGTCGTCGATAAGCGTCTCGATTGCTCCCTTAGAGAAAGAGAGCACGCGCTGTAGCTGTGTCGGCGAATCGTAGAGCGGCGCGTGGCCATTCTCACCGACAACCAGGTTGGTGAACAGCGACTGGTTCGCGCCCTCATCGGCGATCGCGAGCTTCGCGCCGGAGTCTTCCACGATCCACTGCACCTGGCTTGCCGACGACGAGGGGTAGATCGGCACGCTCGCTGCGCCGGCAGCCCAGATTGCGAAGTCCATCACTGTCCATTCAAAGCTGGACTCAGCCATGAGGGCAACGCGGTCGTTTTGCTCGATGCCATTAGCAACGATGCCCTTGGCAACGTCACGGATCAACTGAGCGAACTCCTTGCCCGTCACCTCCTTCCAGTCGAAGGCCTCCGGGTGCGAAAGGAATGGGCGATCGGGAAATTCCTCGCACTTTCTCAGCGTGATCGTCAGACAGTTGTCTTCAGGAGCAAGTGTGAATCCGGCGGGGGTGGTGTACGGCTCGGTTGCAAGTGAGGTTGTTTCAGACACAACTCTAAGATTACGCCTCACCTTCTCAAGCGGTTCATTGGTGTCTTTGGCACAATGGCGTTCTGTGACGAACTCGGACCTGCTGACCGACCTAGCGCTGGCCTACGGGTTAAGCACCTCCTACCGCGGCTCTTACGGGGACTTGGTTTCCCCTCCCCGTGAGTCCTTTATCCAGCTCCTTCAGGCGCTCGATGTTCCGCTGCCGGATGAGCCTACGCAAGAGGACTTAACGGAGGCTTTGGATGCATGGCGGACCCAGTGGGCAACGCGCCCGCTGCCCCCAGTTGTCGTTGCCCGCGAAGGAGTCGAGCACCGCTTCACGGTGCACGTCCCGGAAGGCCGCCCCGCCAACGTGTGGGTGACCTTGGAGGACGGCAGCGTTTCAGAGACTTACCAAGATGAGAACTGGGACCCGCCAGCGTCTGACGGTGAGACCACGTACGGCGGAGCCACGTTCCACATCCGCGGTGATCTTCCGTTAGGCTGGCACACGATCCACCTTGAATCCGATGGTGTAGAACACACCTGCACCCTGGTGATCACGCCGGAGTACCTGCACACCACCAACGAACTTCTGGCCGAGCCGTGCTGGGGAGTCATGGCTCAGCTGTACTCCGTGCGCAGTGAGCAGTCATGGGGCATCGGTGACTTTCACGATCTTGGGGCGCTGGCTGAAACAGTGGCGAAGCAGGGTGCGGACTACCTGCTGATTAACCCTGTGCATGCGGCGGAGCCGATCCCTCCGATCGAGGATTCGCCCTACCTGCCAACCTCGCGCCGATTCATCAACCCCATCTACATTGCGGTGGAGGACGTCGAGGAGTTCGCCCAACTCGATGAGGAGACGAGGGAAGCCGCTGACGATTTGATTGCGGAGCTCAAGGCCACGAACCGCTCGAGCGACTTCATCGACCGCGATTTGATTTATGAGATCAAGCTCGCCGTTTTGCAGGAGCTCTACGACATCTTCCTGAAATCCGGCGAGTCTACCGCGCGCTACGAGGAATTCGAGGCGTTCATCGCGGAAGAAGGCGAAGGGCTCGTGAACTTTGCGCACTGGTGCGCACGCGTGGAACTGACCCGCCGCGCCGAGTTCGACGCGGCCATTTCGGAGATGGCCGCAGATAACGCTGCCGATGATGTCGATGATGCCGCTGGCCCGCGCGACGAGATCATTCACATTAACCCGCAGCACGAGGAAGAACTCGCGCGCTTCTACATGTGGCTGCAGTTCCTCGCTGATTCACAGCGCAAAGACGCCCACGACAAGGCGATCGCGGCTGGGATGCGCATCGGCATCATGACGGACCTCGCGGTGGGTGTCCACCCTGGTGGGGCGGATGCGTTCACCTTGAAAGACGTTCTGGTCCAAGGGGCATCGGTCGGTGCACCGCCGGACCAGTACAGCCAGCATGGCCAAGATTGGTCGCAGCCGCCGTGGAACCCGTTTGCACTGGCGGAGACGGGCTACCGTCCGTGGCGCGATTTGTTGCGCACTGTTCTGCGCAACTCCGGCGGCATCCGCGTCGACCACATTCTGGGCTTGTTCCGCCTGTTCTGGATCCCGCGTTACGGCTCACCTCTCGAGGGCGCGTACATGAACTACGACCACGAGGCGATGCTGGGCATCCTTGCTCTGGAAGCGGAGCGCGCCGGTGCAGTCGTGGTCGGTGAGGATCTGGGAACCTTCGAGCCATGGGTCCAAGATGCCCTGCGTCAGCGCGGCATCTTAGGCACTTCCGTGCTGTGGTTCGAAACCTCGCCGCCGGACGACGGTCCCAAGACCCAGCTGGAATACCGCAATCTGAGCCTAAGCTCCGTGGGAACGCACGACCTACCGCCAACCGCCGGCTACTTGCTGGGCGCGCACAACGAGTTGCGCGATTCCCTAGGTATCGTTGATGACTCCTTCGAGGAGCTCGACGCGAAGGATGTTGCCTGGCAGGCTGATGTCTTAAACACCGTGCGTGACTCCGGGGCATTCGCGGGCACGATGCTCAACAACATCATTTTCGATGGTCTTGGGCGCGACCAGCGCGGCGACGTCAATGACATCGTGGTGGGACTGACGTCCTTCATCGCCAACACTCGCTCAGCACTCACCTGTACCAACTTGGTGGACATGGTGGGCGACCGCCGGATTCAGAACCAGCCCGGCACCAACGCGGAGCAGTACAAGAACTGGTGCGTCCCACTCACCGACGCCGAAGGCACAGCGGTCCTCATCGAAGATCTCGAGGGCATCGAGCTCTTCCACCGGATGTCCGAGGCATCCAAGCGGTCTTCGTAGCGTCCCGCGGCGACTACGGTCACCAGCGTAAATGTGCCTACAGCAGGCCCGCGACACCCGCAATGACCACGAGCGCTAAAAGAACCCACAGCGCTTGCGTGACCCGGGACTTCGGGTACTTGCGCTTGCGCTTCGGCAGCTGTTGATCTTGCTTCCGCAATTCCTCGGGGTTGGCCATGGCTCGTTAGTCTAACTCAGCGCGTGGTTTCGGCGTTACGTCGTCGGTGTCATTGACCACCCACCGCACAGAGCCGCGTGCGACGGTGCCAGGCATTGCCCCAGTTCCTGTGCCAGAACCTCTATCCCCTTCAGTCGGGGCCGGGACTGCGGCGCGGGAATCGTCGATAAGCGTGTGCGTGCGCCCAGTGCGTGCCGCGACCCAATCTGTGCTCCGCAGCATGAGAAGGGCGATGACAAACGCAATGGGCACCGCGATCAGCAAGACAATGGGAAGCTGAAACCACGGGCTGAGCTGCGTAAACCAATCCAGCATTGCGCTCCTTTCCGCACTTGTGAAACGTCGATTCTAAAACTGCTTTTGATTCTAAAGCTAAGGTTTAAAACTATGACCGTTAGTGAATCCCCCGTGGAGGTCACCTGTCCAGCCGGCACTATCATTGGGGTGGCCGATGAAGACGTGGCACGCTTTCATTCCATCGCTTACTCGCGTATTCCGGCGCCGTTTAGTGATGCGGAGCCCGCACCGCAGGGCATGCTTATCGACGCCACGGTGGAGCGACCCGACGACATAGCGTTGTCGATCACCACGCCTTTAGGCGCGAAAGATGTCGATGACCTTCCCGTCATCGTGCATGTTCACGGCGGCCGGTTTGAGATGGGCGACCATACCGATCCCGCGGCCCCGGGGGATGCTTTGGCGCGGCAAGGGGTAATCCTGGTCAAAGTCGGTTACCGCCTGATGCTGGAGGGCTTGGCCCAATTCCACGACGATCCACCGGCGCATTTCCGCGCGGTGAATGATGTGGCCACGGCACTGACGTGGGTGCAACGCAACATCGAAGCCTTCGGCGGCGACCCCACGAATGTGACACTGTCCGGGCAATCCGCGGGCGCCGCAGTGGTGTTGTGGCTGATGCGCAAGGACCACTACAAGGGCGAATTTCGACGCGCATTAGCGCTCTCCCCTGCTTTCCCACGTTTGTCCTACAACCAGCGCAAATCCGTGATCAGGGCAGGCGCCGGAATACCGCTTACGCGCAAAGCGCTTAACGACGCGGCAGCAACGCGCTCAGGGCAGAAGAAAATTCGACGAGGATACAGCGCTGTCCGCCGCCGCTACTTCACTGACATGGCGCTGGGGCCCGCCCCACTTGACCCAGCTGAAATGGCAGAGGTCGACCTAGTCATCTCCTCACTGAGCGAAGAAATGTATGAGGCGGCGGCCAAACGCGACCGGGCCAATATGGCACGGTTCGACATGATCCTGCCCGGCTTCATCATGGGGCTGAAACCAGACCACTACGTGCGGTTTTTCAAAGTTTTGAAAGCCCGCAACCCGAAACACATTCTTGGTGAATTCTTCTCCGCGAACCTGATCCGCCGGTGGGTTGACATGATCAGCCTCAACGCCCCTGGACGAGTGTGGCAGGCGGAACTCGTTGGCGACGGCGTGGTGAAGCCCTACCACTGCGCGGATCTGGCACCGCTGTTTGCGGGCGAAGGATACGCACAAGGCGAGGGCCTCAACGCCTGGTTGGTCACGTACGCTCGCACCGGCGAACCCGGCTGGGAACCATATTCCGACCACCACAACGCGCTGCGCGTGGACCTGTCCGGTAAGAACCCGGAGCTCGTTCGCGAACCGCTGGCCTATCTGCGCGAGGCCTTTTCGTTGAAGTGGGACTAGTTGTTCAGGTTGCCGTTGAAGCGGACATTGCCGATACGGAACTGGGCTTCGCTCAAGTTACCGGGGCTGACGTCGAAAGCGTAGTGCAGGTTTGTCGTCGCACCCGCACCCAATGGCATGTCCAGCCCGTCGTTCTGCAGGCCTGATTGTTCCCCGCGCAGCCTCTCAGCTTTGATGCCGTTGTTGTACGTCAGCTGCGGTTCCCCTAAGGCATCCTTCGGCATCGGAATGTCGGAGTGGTTCTTTACCGCGATGGTGACAATCGAGCCGCCTGTCTGTGAATAACTGGTGCCCTGCCACTTGTAGGAGACGTCCATGCCTGGGTCTTCGACAACCTCGCCAGCAATTTTGTCGCTGGTTTTGATCGGCACGTCATCCGAGCGCCACTCGTGTTTTTCTTCATCCTCACCAGCCGCGGCGGTCGTGGGAATGATCGTGCCCGCTTGGTCGACGTCGCCTTCTTCCTCACCGCACGCCACGAGCCCGAAGGAGCTGGCGGCAAGGATAGATGCGGCCGCGATGGCTGGGCTAATGCGAGACCGGGTGGGCATGAAGTGACTCCTGCAACGTGAAACGAATCTAAAGCGGGCGTGAACGGACTCAACGTGTTCGATTCCGATTGTGTCCGAAGCTTTCTTTACTTTACAAGCAGGCACGGCGAAAACGCCCAGATGTGTACATTGTTGATCTAGTCACAACCTGATTTTCACACTCACCCGCAAACGATTCCGCTGGAGGAAGACGTGCAACCGCTCATTCGAGTTCTCCGCAGCGCATCCGCGCTGTGGCCCTACTACCTAGGCATTGTGCTGATCTCTTCGGTCACTGCAGCCTTAAGTTTGGTCTCCCCATTCATTCTGCGGGAAGCCACCAACACGATCGTGGACGCGGTCAGGGACGGCGGTGAATCCGCGACTGATGCTCTCACCACGATCTGCTGGCTCGCTCTCGCGCTGTTTGCTGCCCAGTCTCTGGACACGGTCATGCGCAACATCGGTGGGTATTTGGGCGACGTTGTCTCCGCCAGGATCCGCCAGGTACTGTCCACCCGCTACTTTGCCAAGCTGCTTTCCCTGCCCCAGAAATACTTCGATGGACAGATCACGGGAACGATCATCGCTCGGCTGGATCGTTCCATCATGAACATCACGCAGACGGTGCAAAGCTTTTCCAACACGTTGTTGCCAATGCTTCTGCAGGTGGTAGCAATCCTTGGAATCACGGCATACTTCTACTGGCCTTTGGCCGTCTTACTGGTTTTGCTCTTCCCCATTTACCTCGTTCTGACCGCCTTGACGTCCAAGCGCTGGCAGAAGTTTGAAAAGGACAAGAACCAGGAAATCGACCTTGCCAACGGGCGATTCGCTGAGGTCGTAGGCCAGGTGAAGGTGACCAAGTCCTTCGTTGCGGAAACCCGCGAACTGAGTGAATTCGGTGGCCACTACGGAAACACCGTTGCTCTTACTAGGCCCCAAACGCGCTGGTGGCACTCCATGGATTTCGCCCGCGGCATGGCCATGAACTTGATCTTCTTCGGCATTTACCTATTGCTGTTCCGGGAGACAGTCACGGGCCGATTCACCATCGGTGACATGGTGATGTTGGTGCAGCTGGTCACCATGACCCAGATGCCCGTCCAGATGATGAGTTGGTTAGTCGATTCAGCGCAACGCGCCGTGGCTGGGTCGCGTGATTATTTCAAGGTCATGGACGAGCCGATCGAAGAATCCGCTAACAGCCAAGTGGTAGCAGCGACTGCGGCATCCGATGTCCCGGACCTGGACACAACCGCGGTCCCGGCACTTCCCAAGGCTGAGCCGATGGTGCGATTCGACGATGTCACCTTTGCGTACAACGAAGGCGAGCCGGTTCTCACAGACGTGTCTTTTACCGCCCGGCACGGGGAAAAGATTGCGCTAGTGGGCGAATCGGGCGGGGGTAAATCCACGCTGGTTAACCTCCTGCTTGGCCTTTACCCGATCGAGGACGGCCGTCTCACCGTGTGCGGGACTGACATCGCCTCCGCTGACATTGAACGCGTACGCGCCTCCGTGGGCGTGGTTTTCCAGGAGCCCGCGCTCTTTTCCGGCACGATCCGCGAGAACATCGCCTACGGCAAACCCGATGCAACAGCAGAAGAAATCACCCAGGTGGCCAAGCGCGCCAACGCGCACGACTTCATTTCCGGTTTTACCGACGGCTACGACACCGTGATCGGCGAACGCGGGCTGCGCCTGTCCGGCGGTCAGAAACAACGCGTCGCTGTTGCACGCGCGATGCTCAAAGACGCTCCGGTGCTGGTGCTCGATGAAGCAACATCAGCGCTGGACACGAAGTCCGAACGCGCGGTTCAAGCAGGCCTTGATGAGTTGATGAAGGACCGCACGACGATCATGATTGCCCACCGCTTATCGACGATCGCGGGCGTGGACACCATCATCACCTTCAAAGACGGCCGGATCGACGAAATCGGTTCACCCGCCGAACTGGCAACGTCAGGCGGCATTTACTCAGAGCTTTTAGCGCTCACCGCTTCGTCTTCCGCCGCCGACCGCAAACGCTTAAAGGCATTCGGTTTCAAGTCGTAGCCTGCGGGCACCGACTTAACGCACCATCGGTGCGGGAAGAGGGCGTAAGTTGGTGCCATGCAGTTTCCGGATTTGAACACGCTCCGCCGTCGCGGAACGCGAAAGTGGACGCAATACCCCGACGACGTGTTGCCGCTCTGGGTCGCCGAAAGTGACTTTCCTACCGCGGCGCCCGTGAAGGCCGCTATTTTAGACGCCGTTGAGCGCGAAACCCTTGGCTATACGCCGGCGTTCCACGCGCTTGGGGAGGCGCTGAGTGATTTCCACGGCCGTCGCTACGGCTGGGCGCCAGATCCAGAAAAAGTGTTCCCCGTCGCTGATGTGGTCCGCGGAATGCTGCTGGGGGTTGAGTACTTCACCGCGCCCGACTCCCCCGTCGTCGTGCCGGTTCCCGCTTACCCACCGTTTTTGGAGATCCCGGCCACCGCGGGCCGCGAAATGATCGAGGTCGGTGCCGAAAACGGGCTCGACATGATGGAAATTGACGCCGCGTTCAAAAACGGTGCTGGCTCTATTCTGTTGGCCGCACCGAACAATCCGTGGGGCTACACCTACGACGAGGAGGAGCTCGCCCAATTGTGCGCGATCGCGGACAAGTACGGGGCGCGCGTTCTTGTAGACGAAATTCACGCCCCGATCGTTTACGAAGGCCGGCACGTCTGCGCAGCTGGGGTCAATGACACCGCGGCACGGGTGTGCCTAACGGTGACGGCCACATCGAAGGCGTGGAACATCGCGGGCCTAAAGTGCGCCCAGATGATCTTCAGCAACGATGAAGACGTCCAAACCTGGAAATCACTCACCGGCGTGGCCAAGGACGGGACCGGCACGCTGGGTATCATCGCCGCGGAAGCTTGCTACCGCCACGGGGAGGGAGCCCTGGACGCCCAGGTGGAACAGCTGAAGGCTAACCGCGATTGGTTGGCTACCGCCCTGCCCGAGGCGATCCCAGGCATTGGCTTCCGGGTGCCGGAAGCGACCTACCTTCTTTTCTTGGATTTCTCCAACACAGCTATCGGGGACAATGAGAAACCTGCGTCCTGGCTGCGCACTCACGCAAAGGTCGCGCTGAACGAAGGCGTGACGTTTGGATCGGGTGGAGCACACCATGCCCGGCTGAACTTTGCCACGAGCCCGCAGATCCTCGAAATGGCGGTGGACCGAATCGCACAGGCAGTTGCCAGCCAGCGCCGGTAGCGTTGGAAGGCATGAATGAACCCACGGAAGTAACCACGAGCGACCAGCCGGTTAGCCCAGGCAACCCGCTCTCCCCCACGTCGCCGCACTCCCCACAGTCGACGGCTACCCATGCGACACCGCACGCGGTCATGCCTCAGACTGACGCAGAGGGCTACATCATCGAGCACGAGGCGCGGGAATTTTCCGCTCCTGCGCCAGCCCCAGGCAACGAGCCGTGGGAGCGCCCGGACCCGCAGTGGTACAAGGACGCCGTCTTTTATGAGGTACTCGTGCGTGCCTTCTACGACCCAGATAACACGGGGTCCGGAACGCTCAAGGGCGTCATGGAAAAACTGGACTACCTCCAGTGGTTGGGCGTGGACTGCCTGTGGCTTCCGCCCTTTTATGATTCCCCGCTGCGCGATGGTGGCTACGACATCCGTGACTTTAGAAAAGTCCTGCCGGAATTCGGCACCGTTGAAGACTTCGTGGCCCTCGTGGACGCAGCCCACAAGCGCGGCATCCGCATCATCACGGACTTCCCCATCAACCACACCTCCGATACGCACCCGTGGTTCCAAGAATCCCGGCGCGAACCGGACGGGCCATACGGCGACTTTTACGTGTGGACGGATGACCCGGACCTCTACTCCGAGGCGCGCATCATCTTCATTGACACCGAGGAGTCCAACTGGACGTATGACCCGGTGCGCAAGCAGTACTTCTGGCACCGCTTTTTCAGCCACCAGCCAGATCTGAACTACGACAACCCGGCGGTCCAAGAGGCGATCATTGACGTGATCCGATTCTGGCTGGACTTGGGCATGGACGGCATCCGCCTCGATGCAATCCCCTACCTCTTCGAGCGCGAAGGCACCAACGGAGAGAACCTGCCCGAAACCCACGAGTTCATCAAGAAGGTCCGCCGGATTTTCGACGAGGAGTACCCGGGCCGCTTCCTGTTGGCGGAGGCGAACCAGATGCCTGATGAAGTCGTGGCGTACTTCGGCGGCAACCCGCAGACCGAGGAATGGCACGAAGGAGATGATCAGGGCAAGATCCACGGCGACGAGTGCCACATGGCCTTCCACTTCCCCGTCATGCCACGCATCTTCATGGGTATCCGTCAAGAGCTCGCGCAGCCGATCATCGACATTCTGCGTGAGACCCCCCAGATCCCAGACTCCGCGCAATGGGGCATCTTCCTGCGCAACCACGACGAGCTGACGCTGGAGATGGTCAGCGATGATGAGCGCGACTTCATGTACACCAACTACGCGACGGATCCACGCATGAAAGCCAACGTGGGCATTAGGCGCAGGCTCGCCCCGCTGCTCGGCGGTCACCGCGACCGACTGGAACTGGCCAACACGCTTTTGCTTTCCCTGCCGGGTTCACCGTTCCTCTACTACGGCGATGAGATCGGCATGGGCGACAACATTTGGCTGCCGGACCGCGACGGTGTGCGCACGCCGATGCAGTGGTCGTCCGACCGCAACGGTGGGTTCTCCCGCGCTGAACCCGAGCGGCTTTACCTTCCAGTGATCCGCAACGACGCGTACGGTTACCAATCAATCAACGTCGAATCCCAGATGGAACGGGAAAACTCCCTCCTGCACTGGGTGCGCGAGCGCGTTCACATCCGCAAGCAGTACAAGGCATTCGGCCGCGGTGATTACCAGGAAGTCCACCACGACAACCCACAGGTTCTCGCCTTCATCCGCGAATACACGGATGAAACCGGGCGCAATGAACGCATCCTGTGCGTCAACAACATGAGTTCACGGCCACAGCCCGTTGAGATGCACCTAAGTCACCTCGCTGGAATTTCTCCCCGCGAGCTGTCTGGCAATATCGAATTCCCCGCGATCGGTGAACTACCCTGGCTGGTCACCCTGTCACCACACGGATCGTTCTGGTTCGATGTGTCCAACGGCCTGCGCAAGTTCTAGGACCACACTGCAACCACCGGAGAGCACACCCGCGCTGCGCGAGAACCAGCACACCGCGGACGGAAAGGAACCTTTCGTGGATCTACACTCAGCCCGCTTCTACGGGGCAAAGTCTGAAGCAATCGATTCCCAAGAAGTCATCGCCAGCGAAAACTTCGGCGACTACACCTGGCAGATCCTGTCCGTCACGCACGGCGGGAAAGACAATGCTACGACTGATGAGTACCAGGTGGTCGTCGATAAGCATGAGCGCGATGTGCTGAACAGCGACGATGGTGCCAGCGCGTACCTCTTAAACGTTGCCTTCATCGGCGAGGTCCACGGAGACATCACCGCGCGCTCCGCGACCCCGCTGGGGGCAGACCAGTCGAACACGTCGCTCGTGGCAACTGATGACGACGGGCGGGAGTGGATGTTCAAAGTCTTCCGCAAACTCGAAGAAGGCCTCAACCCCGATGTTGAGCTGCTGAGCGAAATTGATGACTGCCCATTCGTCGCGGGGGTGCGCGGCTACGTTACCCGCGACGGCCGCACGCTCGCGATGATGCAGCAGCTTATCGACGGCGGCAAGGACGGATTTGTCCTCGCCTGCGATGCTGGCGCGGCCGACGACTTTGCCTCCGAGGCCCAAGCACTTGGTGCCGCAATCCGCACCGTGCATGAGGCACTTGCCGCTACGTTTGGGACGAAGACTGTCTCTGGCGCTGAGATCGCAAGCACGCTCAACGAGCACCTCGACGAGCTAGTGGGCAAGGCCCCCCAGCTGGCCGAATACGAAACCCGGCTGCGGGATCTCTACGCCAAGGTCGAGGGGATTGAATCCGTACCAGTACAGCGGATTCACGGGGACCTGCACCTTGGCCAAACCCTGCGCACCGATCATCGCTGGTACCTCATTGATTTCGAAGGTGAGCCCGCGCGCCCTCTCGAACAACGCCGCCTCCCAGATTGCGCATTGCGCGACGTCGCAGGCATGGTTCGCTCCTTTGGCTACGCCCGCGCCGTGGGTGAGCACTCGGATGAATGGGAGCGCTCGGCGGTGAACGCACTCTTGGACGGGTACGGCGTGAACCCCGCTTCCCGCGACCAGGCCGCGCCCCAGCACGACGAGTCAGATCACGCGCTGCTGCTTGCTGCGTACATCGCGGATAAGGCGGCATACGAGGTTGTGTACGAAGCGAACAACCGGCCGGATTGGGTTGAGATCCCGCTCGCGGCGATCGAAACGATATCCTGATCGCCGCTCGAAATGGCATCCTGACGATGCTGACACCACCCCGACCCATAAGTCGGGGTGCACGTTTTTGACCTGCACTTTCACCTCAAGGCCTGCCGCCAGGCGCGATCGGGTGTCAGGATCGTCAGGAGCCTCATTTTCTTCCCAACGCGCGATACGCGAAATTTGTATCCAACTTTCGATATCCTCGGCAACGCCGCAGGTCACGGCGTCGTGCTATTTTGTTGCTAGGTCATCAAATCAAAATTTCGCGAATGGGGCCGGGATGGGCCTGGGCATGGGGATGGGCCTGGGATGGGCTGGGCCCGGGTAGAGGGCTGGGTAGCGGCAATCAGGGGCCGAATTAAATTCAAACTAGGGCAAGAAAACCTTCGACTGGGACTTGAGGTGTTAAGGTAACTCCAACTATTTACCTACTCATCTCCCTGGGAGGCTTTATGTCTACTGCTGTGACCCCATCCAGCGGCGCGGACACGAACGCGGGCTCGGGCACGTCGAAGGGTGCGCCGAAGTCGGCCATCATTTTCACGTCGCTCGCCCTGTTCTCGATGTTCTTCGGCGCTGGTAACCTGATTTTTCCGCCGATGCTTGCGGTTCAGTCGGGTGAGAACTTCTGGCCCGCTATCTTGGGCTTCCTCACCACGGGCGCGTTGCTGCCGGTTCTAGCGGTCGTTGCGATCGCTCTGTCCGGTGCGAACGTCCGTGACCTGGCACAGCGCGCCGGAACGTTCTTCGGCATCATCTTCCCGATCTTGGCGTACCTGTCCATCGGTGCGTTCTACGCTCTCCCGCGTACGAGTGCCGTATCCTTCGACGTCGCCATGACTCCGGTGTTCGGCTGGGACGGGACGATGGAACGCGCCCTGTTCAACCTGGTCTTCTTTGGTATCGCCCTTGCGCTGTCGTGGAACCCGACCACGATCACCGACACGCTGGGGAAGTTCCTGACCCCGGCGCTGGTGCTACTGCTGATCATCATGATCGGTACCGCCCTGTTCACCATGACTAATCAGGGCTACACCGCGAACGAGACCTATGCGACCAATGCCTACGCCGCCGGTGTTTTGGAGGGGTACCTGACCATGGACTCCATCGCCGCGCTGGCGTTTTCCATCGTGGTCATTTCTTCCCTGCGCCACAAGGGCGTGGGCGAGGGTAAGCCAATCGTTCGAGGCACCATGATCGCTGGCCTGGGTGCCGGCATCATGCTTGCCCTGATGTACATTGGCCTGGGCATCATCGGGCGTTCCATGCCGGACGCAACCACCTACGATTCGGGTGCGCCGCTTTTGGCTGACGCAGCACTGACCATGATGAACAAGCCTGGCCAGATCATCTTCGCTCTCGTGGTTCTGCTTGCCTGCATGACCACCGCTGTTGGTCTGATCACCGCTACCGCAGAGTACTTCTCCGAGCAGTTCTTCGGCAGCTACCGCGTGTGGGCAATCATCTTCGCTGTAGCTTCTGCGGTTATGGCAACCCAGGGTCTGGAATTCGTGATGATGGTAGCCGCACCGGTCATCGTGTTCATTTACCCGCCGGCTATCGCGCTGGTCGCGCTGACTCTGATCGAGCCGTTGTTCCGCTCGCGCACGCGTCTGCGCTGGGGTTTCTTCGTCCCGATTTGGGTAGCTGTCATCTGGTCCGCGATCGCTACCCCGATCTCGCTTGCGGGCGACTACAAGATTTTCGAGTGGAGCACCGCGCTTGCCCCGATCGTTGATTGGGCACCGCTGCACGAACAGTCTCTTGGCTGGATCCTGCCGACCTTCATCGCCTTCCTGGTTGGCCTGGTTATCGACCTTCTCAATCCCACGACCACAGCTGAGCTGGAGGATAAAGGTCTCCAGTCCAACCACGCGGATGACGCCGTCGCGCCCGCTGAGGCTAAGGCAACTATCTAATTCCTTTGGGGGTCTGAAAACCCCCAAAGGAAATAATTAATTCCCCCGTATCGTTGAAGCCGGTAACGAAGAGCACCGCTGATACGAAAAAGGGTGAAACATGTCTACGCCAGCGACCTCCGATACACAGCGAACACCACTGTCGTTCCTTGATTTTTGTACCGTTCGTAAGGGCGAGTCGCCCGGCGCTTCCATGAAGCGCTCGGTGGAGCTGGCGCAAAAGGGCGAGGAATTGGGCTATTCCCGCGTCTGGTACGCGGAGCACCACAATATGCCGTCCATCGCGTCCTCCGCGCCGGCGGTGTTGATTTCCCACGTCGGTGCGCAGACATCCCGCATCCGATTGGGTGCGGGCGGAGTCATGCTGCCGAACCACTCCCCCTACGTCATTGCTGAGCAGTTCGGCACCCTCGCCGAGTTGTACCCCGACCGCATTGATTTGGGTTTAGGGCGGGCACCGGGTACAGACCACAACACGCTGGGCCGCGCGCTGCGGCGTGATCCCCATGCTGCGGAGAATTTCCCCAACGATGTGTTGGAATTGCAGGCGTACCTCGCGGATAAATCGGTGATCCCCGGTGTCACGGCGGTCCCCGGCGCGGGCACGAACGTTCCGCTGATCATTTTGGGTTCCTCCATGTTCGGGGCCAAGCTCGCCGCGCAGTTCGGTCTCCCCTATGCGTTCGCGTCGCACTTTGCACCCACGCATTTAGAGGAAGCGACGAGGTACTACCGTGAGAACTTCCGGCCGTCGGAAAGCTGTGCTGAGCCCTACCTTTTGGCGGCGGTGAACGTGACTGCGGCGGACACCACAGACGATGCCCTGCGCCAAACGGAGATCGTCCACCGTCAGCGGGTGAAGGCCCTCATTGGTCGCCGCGGAATGCAGCTTGACGACGACCAGTTGGAGGCGATCGTGGCCTCACCACAGGGTCAGCAGATCATTGGGATGCTGCGCTACAGCGCGATCGGTGACGCGCCGGCCGTGGCGGAGTACTTAGACGCGTTCACTACGCGGGTGCAGGCCGATGAGCTGATGATTTCTTTCCAATCGCCGACGCACGAAGAGACGCTGCGTTCCATGGAGCTCGTGGCATCTGCCTGCCTGTAGAGCCTGTCTTAATAGACTCTTTTCTACACGGGCGGGGCAGGCGAGCAGATAGCCGCTTCTGTTTACCCCTGTTCAAAAAAGGGCCGATATACTTCTAGTGCTAGACGACCCACATTTGTGAATACTGAGGAGAAGAACCATTTCTGCTACACGTTCACGCCAACAGCACGAAGAGATTGCGGCCTACCTGCACTCTTTGATTGAAAGCGGAAAACTTTCCCCTGGCGATCCCCTCCCCTCTGAAGCAGAGTTATGCGAGAAGTTTGATTCTTCGCGCGGTCCCGTGCGCCAAGCGGTAGCGTCATTGCGCACTGAAGGACTTGTGTCTTCCGGTCGTGGACGCCGGTCGATCGTGCTTGATCACCGCGGCACATCCAGCTTCGACTCTCTGCTGTCCGCCACCACCTTGATCGAAGATACGAAGAAGACCCCCGGCCAGAAGATCTTGCGTATCGTGCGCGAGCCTGCAGACGAGCAGATCGCCGCAGCGCTGCACTTGTCGCCCGGCGATGACGTGGTGAAGATCGAGCGCGTTCGCTACGCAGACGATCTGCCCGTCATGGTTCAAACCAACGTGTTCCCAATTGCTATCGGCGAGCGCTTCCTTACCTTGACTGAGGACAGCGAATCCGTTCATGCGCAACTGGCCCGTAGCGGTGTCAAGATTGATAACGTCGTGCGCCGCGTTCGCGTCCGCATGACGACGGAGGAAGAGCAACAGCTTCTTCAGTTGGAGGAGTCCGCCCCGGTGTGGAGCGAAGAGCTCCGCGCCTCGACGTTCCAGGGCGAGCCAGTTGAGTATGCCGAGTGCGCAATCCCCGGGAATATGGCTGACCTGATCATGTCGAACGTGCGCGGGTCTTCGATTCCTTTGAAGTTTGAGCTGGTCCTGCCATAAAACATAAAACCGGATTCATAGGTCCGCAGTCGCGAATTTAAACCACGAATAAATTCATCGAGTGCATTCTTGGATGTACTCTCAATGGCCATGGTCTTCCCAGACACTCGAACGCCCCGGAGCGCCGCCACCACAGCAAAGGCGACGCTGGCCGGGGTTTTGGCGATTAGTACGCTCACTGCGTGTTCGGCCGGGAGCACCTCGACCGTCATTGGCCGTGCGGATACGCGCGGCGTTGTCGTAGGTACAACCGGCGCACCCGCTTCGCTGGACTTCACCACGACAGGCGGCGCCGCGATCCCCCAGGCGCTCATGGCCAATGTGTACGAAACGCTCGTGCGTATCGACGAGCGGGGCAAACCCGCGCCGCTTTTAGCCACATCCTGGGAGATCAGCGAAGACCGCACCGAGTACACCTTCCAGCTGCGCGAAGGTGTGCGTTTTTCCAACGGGGACGAGTTCACTGCGGAAACAGCTGCGTTTTCCATCAACTACGTGCTTGAATCCTGGACCAACGGACTGTCCGCGCAGATGGCACCGGTGGAGGATGTGGAGGCCGTCGATAAGCATGTGCTCCGCGTAAAACTGAAGGCGCCGAGCAACTCGTGGCTGTGGTCCATGGGTACCTTGACCGGCGCGATGATGACGCCCGCGGGGATAGACACGTTGGCCACGGACCCCATCGGGACCGGACCGTACACGGTCGACAAATTCGCCGTGGGCCAGTCGATTTCTTTCCGCAAGCGCGAGGATTACTGGGGGGAGCCCGCGCGTGACGACGCGTCGATACGCTACTTCGCGGACGCCGTGAGCTCCGTGAACGCGCTGCGCGTCGGCGATATTGATGTGCTGTGGTCGCTGCAGGCGCCCGAGCTTTTGAGCACGCTTCCCGACGACTTTTCGGTCTCCGTGGGAACAACCAACGGTGAGGTGCTGCTGAGCTTGAACAACCGCATCGCACCTTTCAACGACCCCGACGTACGCAAGGCTGTGGCCTACGCGATCGACCGCGACGCGCTTAACCGCGTGGTGTTCAACGGACTAGCCACCGATACCGGCGGCGCACCCGTCCCCCCAACCGACCCCTGGTACACGGGCAAGGATTACTACCCCTTTGATCCCGCTAAAGCGCGGGAACTGCTTGCCGGCCAGAAGCCGGAAGTGACCCTGACCATCCCCTCGCTGCCGTACGCACAAGCAGCCGCCGAGCTGATCTTCTCTCAGCTGCGTGACGTCGGGTTCCAGGTGAAGCTCGAAACAGTGGAATTCCCCGCAGTCTGGCTCGGCCAGGTGCTCAAGCGGCACGATTACCAGGCGTCGCTGATCGCGCACGTGGAACCCCGCGATATGCCAACGCTGTTTGGCAATCCGGAGTACTACCTTGGCTATGATTCCGCGGCTGTTCGGGATGATTTCGCGGCCGCGGACGTATCTGATCAAGCAGGGCAGATAAGTTCCATGCAGGCGGCCATCGACGCCATCATGGCGGATGCTGGCGCAGTGACACTGGCTAACTCCCCCAACATTGTGCTCACCGCACCGGGGGTCACGGGGGTCAATCCGAATGTGATTACGGACGGCCTCGATCTGTCGGGGGTGGCGCGGCGATGAGTACAGCAACGAATACTAAACCGGCACCAGTCGCGCGTTCTTCGCGGCCGCTGGTGGACGTGATTAGCCAGATCCTGCTGCGGTTTGCTGTGACCCTTTTTGGAGCCAGCGTTGTGATCTTTCTGCTGCTGCGCGCCGTACCCGGTGATCCGGCCCGCATCGCGTTAGGCGTGACTGCGACGGATGAGGCCGTCGCGGAACTGGCACACCAACTTGGTACCGATAGGCCCCTGATCACCCAGTATTTCTCGTGGATCGGCGGGCTGCTCACGGGCGATTTTGGCGTGTCGCTGACCAGCAAGCAAGACATCACGCCTTTGGTGTTGGACCGCGCGGCGGTGTCGGCGATCCTGGCGCTGAGCGCCATGGTGCTTTCCATTGCCGTTGCCGTGCCGCTGGGGATGTACCTGGCCAACCGCGACCGTAAACCGGACGCGGCGATCCTCTCCGCACTCATCCAGGTTGGCATCGCGGTGCCCAGCTTCTTGGTGGGAATCCTCGCCGTGGCGGTGTTCTCCGTCTGGTTAGGATGGCTGCCCGCCAACGGATGGGTGCCGCCGAACGCGAACTTCGCCAGCTTCCTGTCCCACTTGGTGTTGCCGGTGTGCGCATTGACTCTGGTGCAAGCGTCCATCCTGACGCGCTACGTGCGCTCCTCCGTGCTCGAAGAGGTGGGCAAAGATTACGTCCGCACATCACGCGCGGTAGGCACGCCACGCAGCGTGGCCGTTCGCAAGCACGCCTTGAAGAATGCCCTGTTGCCAGTGCTCACCGTCACTGGTGTGCAGCTCACCAGCCTCGTGGTCGGCGCAGTGGTGATTGAACGCGTGTTTGTCATCCCCGGGCTCGGGTCGATGCTGCTGGATTCCGTTGCAACGCGCGATCTGACCACAGTCCAAACCGTCCTCATGCTGCTGGTGGTGTTCACGTTGCTGGTCAACCTGCTCGTGGACATCGCCTACCGCTTCATCGATCCGCGTCTGAGGAGGTCAGCATGAAGTTTCCTCGTTCCGGTGGGTGGATCGGCCTTGGGCTGGTTTTATTGCTACTTGTCACCGCGCTGGTCTCACTGGTCTGGACGCCGCATGACCCGCTGCAGGCGGAGCCGTCCATACGCCTCAATGCCTTCGACCCAGCCCACATTCTGGGTACGGACCAATATGGCCGCGATGTGCTAAGCCGCATCATGGTGGGCGCAAGGCTGACCTTGCTGGTCGCTGTTGCGTCGGTAAGCATCTCTGCGCTCATCGGCGTGCCGCTGGGCGTGTGGGCTGGCATGCGGCGCGGATGGGTGGAGGCCATCATCATGAGGATCAGTGACGTGGTGCTCGCCTTCCCTGCGCTGCTGCTGGCGATCGTGTTCACTGCGGTTTTTGGCGCATCCACGTGGATTGTCGTCTTAGCTATTGGCATCGCCGGGATCCCGGGGTTTGCGCGCGTCAGCCGCGTGGCAACGCTCCAAGTCATGTCGCAGGATTACGTATTATCCGCGCGCATCTCGCGCGTACCGGGCATCCTCATTGCATGGCAGCACGTTCTGCCCAACATCCTTGCCGTGTTGATCGTGCAGATTTCCGTGTCCCTCGCCTTGGCCATCCTGGCGGAAGCTGGGCTGTCCTTCCTCGGCCTCGGCACGCCAGCGCCCTACGCATCCTGGGGCCGCATGCTCCAGTCCTCGCAGCCGTACCTCGCCACGGCCCCCTACCTCGCGCTGTGGCCAGGGCTGTCCATCGCGCTTACGGTCATGGGCTTCAATATGCTTGGCGACGGCCTCCGCGACGCGCTCAACCCCAGGGAGGCAAAACGATGAATGCACCGCTGGTAACCGTGCGCAACCTCACTATCGACGGCATTGTGCACGGCATCTCCTTTGATATTCACCCTGGGGAACGCCTTGGTGTGATCGGTGAATCAGGCTCGGGAAAATCCATGACTGCCCTTGCCATCATGGGGCTCCTTGACCCGGATCTGGACCCCACTGGCTCCGTCACCGTTGCAGGCACGGAGATGATCGGCGCGCCCGACCGCGTGACCCGCGCCCTGCGTGGCACCACCGTCGGAATGATCTTCCAGGAACCGATGACGGCCCTGGACCCACTCATGACCGTGGAGAAGCAAGTCGCCGAAGCCTGCGACATCCACTCCGCCCGGGAGCTGCTGCACGAGGTAGGAATCACCCGCACGAACGCGTACCCCCACGAGCTTTCTGGTGGCCAGCGCCAACGCGTTCTCATCGCGCTGGCTATTGCGGGTGACCCTGATCTGCTGATCTGCGACGAACCAACCACCGCGCTGGACGTCACAGTCCAAGCCCAGATCCTTGAGTTGCTTGACCGCCTAGTCAAAGAGCGCGACATGGCGTTGCTTTTCATCACCCACGACTTGGGTGTGATGTCCTCCATGGCGGATCGCATCATCGTGCTTAAAGACGGCGCGGTCGCCGACCCGAACGCTGATCTGCGAAATCCCACGGTGGACTACACCGCGCGCCTTGTCGCGGCATCCACGCCGGGACCGCCGGCCCCGCCCCGTGACCTGGGGGAGCCCGTCATTGAACTGGATAATTGTGTATGGACCCGCGGCACGACCCGCGTGCTGGACCACGTATCCCTGTCTATCCGCGAAGGCGAGCGCATTGGCATCGTTGGCGGCTCTGGATCCGGCAAGACCTCACTCCTGCGCGTCATTTCCGGCATGAACCAGCCTGACCACGGCACGGTACGCGTCGATGGCCGCCTGCAAATGGTGTTCCAAGACCCCTATTCCTCGTTGAACCCGCGGCGCAGCGTGGAATCCTCGATCCGCGAAGCCGGCGTGGATTCCCCACGCGCCAAGGAAGTGCTGGACCAGGTGGGTCTCGGCGGACTCGGTCAACGCCTGCCGCACAAATTCTCCGGCGGCCAGCGCCAACGTATCTCCATCGCTCGCGCCGCCGCGCCTCGCCCGAACATTTTGCTTGCCGACGAACCGGTCTCCGCCCTCGACGTCTCTGTGCGCGCACAGGTCCTCGATCTGCTCGACGAGCTGGTGGTGAATAACAACCTGACCCTGGTTTTTGTTTCCCACGATTTGTCCGTCGTGCGCCAAGTGTGCCCCACCTTGGCCGTCATGCACCACGGTCGAATCGTGGAATACGGACCCACCGAAGAGATCTGGGCCAATCCCCAGCACGAGTACACCCGCACCCTGTTGAGTTCCATCCCGGAACTTGGTTGAGTCGCGCGCCTAGAAACGCCAAAAGGCCCGCTTTCGCGGGCCATTCACCTTCCACCATCCCCCACGTTGGTGGAGGGAGGTTGGGTTGAAACCGGTTTAGCGCAGAACGGTGACGGAGCCGTTCGGGTTCACGCGGTACTTCGCGGTGGACGCTGCAACCAGGTCCAGGCGCTGCCAGGAACCCTTCGGGCCCTGCCAGTCAAGCGGGTGACCAGCCGGAAGAGCGGTCTGCTCCAGGATCTGGCGGCGCTGCTCGTGGTTCAGGTTCGGGTAGCGGCTAGCCAGCAGGGTCGGAGCAGCCTGCGGCACGATCATACGTGCGTCACGGTTGTAGACCTTCGGGAAACCGTAGTCCAGGCGCTCACGGTAGGTGCGCTGGGCGTCAGCGGTGGACGCGTATGGCGCGGTGGTGCGAACCAGGGTGGCAATGTCCTTGCCGGTGCGCCACTTCATCTCAGCACGGATCTCAGCGGAAGCCTGGTCAAGAGCGTTGCGCATCTTCGGGTCGTTCAGGCGGTCTGCAGCAGCAGCCTGGCCGGTCATGCGGCCACCGATAACGTCCAGCGGGTAGTGGACACCCAGGACCATACGGCTCTGACCAGCCTCAGAACCACGCAGGTAGAGCTGCGGAGCAGCCTCTGGGATCAGGTATGCGAGCAGGGTGGTGATCAGGGTTGCCTGGTTGGTGTGGCCAGACGGGAATGCCTTGGACTTCGGGTAGATGTCCTTGCCCGGAGGGTTGTAGCGCTTGATGGCACCCGGAGCGACGTTGAACGGACGCGGGTACGCGAACCATTCCTTCTCGGCGAAGGTGGAGGATGCAATACCGCCGGAGCGAGCTAGGTAGCCGTTGCTGAGCAGGAACTCAGTCTTGGGCAGGCGGCCCTCAGCCAGCGCTGCGCGGAAATGGCGGGCGAACTCAGGGCCGAGACCCTCAGCCATGACCTCGAGCAGACCGTTGCTGGACACAACAGCGTCAATCTGAGCTGCGCGGATACGGTCCGGGGTGGCGGAGTTGTTGACCTGGATGACCTTGTCCAGGTTGTACTGGCGGGTGCCAGGCTGATTAGTCTTGATGTCGTGGAAGCAGCGGACGACCTCTTCGTAGATTCCGTACTCGTAGGAGGAGACGTCAGAGACGTAGCCGGTGAGGTAGTCCGGGCTGAACGGAACCGGAACCGGAGCACCTGGGTGCTGAACCGGAACCTTACCGGTGGAAATACCGGTTCCCGGGTCCTTCATCTGCGGAACAGAGAGGGAGGAACCAGGACGGGTGTTCAGGTTGACGTGTCCAAGCGGCTGAGCGTCAGCAGCAGGGACGGTGCCGGTGGACAGCATCGCGGCCGCGGAACCGGTAGCGACCAGAGCAGAAAAACGACGTTTCATTTTCTTCCTTCGTACGAACGGGGGAATGTCGCAAATAAAACTATCGTGTCTGGGTAACGAATTAGTAAACTTCAGAAAAACTTGTGTGTTCACTGCCGGAAAAATTCAAAATTCTCCGAAATATCCGACATCTGGACCTCTACCCTTGTCCGGTATGACGCCTGGAAGCATCGCAGTAGTGGGCTCAATCAACGCAGACCTGACCGTCCGTACGCCCCGGCACCCTGCCCCCGGTGAAACCCTTCTCGCCAGCGGCGGGGAGATAACCCCAGGTGGCAAAGGTGCGAACCAGGCGCTTGCCGCCGCTTTGTTGGGAAGCCAAGTGCACCTTGTCGGCGCGGTGGGCGCCGACGCGCACGCCGAGGAAGCCACGAAACTCCTCCGCGCCACCGGGGTAGACCTTTCGGGGGTAACCACTGTCAGCGCGCCCACAGGTTTAGCTCTCATCACCGTCGCAGATGATGGTGAAAACACAATCTTGGTGGTAGCAGGAGCTAACTCTTTCGTCGATAAGCACCTCGTTGAAGCGCACGCGGCGACGATCGCCGACGCCGACCTTCTGCTTCTCCAGGGAGAAATCCCCGCCGACGGCTTCCGCGCAGCTGTCGAGTTGGCGCGTGCGCACGCCACGCGCGTGGTGGTGAACCTTGCCCCCGTGATTGATGTGGACCAAGGCGCGCTGCTTCAGGCCGATCCCCTCGTGGTCAACGAGCATGAGGCAGCACTGGTCCTGCGGATGCTGGGGCATGCGGACTCACACGATGCGGCAACCGCACTGGTGGCGGCTGGTTTTTCCTCCGTAGTAGTGACCCTCGGGGCGCACGGCGCGGTCGTTGCAACGAGCGATGCGCCACCCGTGGACGTCCCCAGCCCCACCGTCACCGCGGTGGACACCGTCGGCGCGGGCGACGCGTTCACCGGCGCGCTGTGCCACAGACTCGTCACGGGTGATGGCCTCGCGGACGCGGTGCGCTTCGCTGTCCGCGTCGGCGCGTACGCGGTGACCACCCCCGGCGCGCAACCGTCCTACCCCACGGCCGCTGACACGCTACCCGGTTAAGCGCCCGCCGCGCGGTCCAGCATCCCCGCCAGAGTGGGGAAGATCTCCTCCCCGTGGAGATACATCGCGTCGTGCTCCCACGTCGGGTGCGTGTTCACCACGGCACTGCCGATCCGCGCCGCGTTTTCCACCGCGAAGTCGAACGGCACAAACATATCCGGTTCGTAGAGTTCAATCGCAGTCGGCACGGTATTGTCCACCAGTTGCTGTTGATCAAACGTGGCCACCCAGTCGCTTCGCGCCGCAAGCTTTTCGACGACCGGTTTGAACGCCCGCAACGCCGGATCCTCCTCAAAGTGGTAGCGGAAGAAATGGTTCCCGGTTAGGTAGAACTTGCCGTCCCCCGTCGGATCCGCATCACTGTGGAACCCCTCATGCTCGGCTGCGACCCGCTCCGCCGACCAGTTACTTGGGCCCTCTTGGACGCCGCCAAAAAGCGTTTCATGGATCACCGGCCACAGCGGGTTCGTTTCCACGCTGACCCGCCAGCCCACCATTGCCTTGAAATCTGGGCGCAAGCGTTTTTCACCGCCGCGGTTGTGAAACGGGGCTTCCAAAATGGTCGCCAGCGCATGCATCCCGTATTCCTCACCCAACGCGACGCCGAGGAACCGGAACCGCTGGGAGCTGAGCCGCTCCCCCGTTGGCATGCGCTCGTCCGAGTTGTCCAAGTGGTGGCACACCTCCCGGATCCTCGCCTCGGCCCACGGCACCGCGTCATAGAACGCCAGGTGCTTCGTTTCCAGCAGGTCAAAGGTCTTGGCGTTGTAGTCATCAATCTCCCACCCCAGCTGCGGCACCGCCCCGGTGAGATACGCCCGACCAACCCCGTCCGGGTAGTAGGACAAATAGCTGCCAGCGCACAAGGCGCCGAAGGAATTGCCCAGAATATCCCACTTTTCAAATCCCAGGGCGCGGCGCAGGTCCTCCGCATCCGCGACGACGTCCACCGACCGAAGTCGGGACAGAATTTCCTCCCGGATTAACTCAGGCGTGGTTGCATCAATCTTGCCTGAGCGCCCCGTGCCCCGCTGATCAAGCAGGAACACCCGGTGCCGCTTCAGCGCCTCCGGAATCCACCCCAGCATCGTCCGCGGCGCTGGACTGCCCGGCCCACCCTGTAGGAACAGCAGCGGCGGCGCCGTGTCGTCGATAAAAAGCTCCCGCGCGAAGAGCTCAAAATTGCCTAACGACGGATCCTCCCGCGCCCACGGAACCTCCAGCACATGCTCACGGGTCGAAATGTTCGGCGGGATGATCGTTGAATACACCCGGCCAAGTATATTGCCTACCCTTGGCCAACAGTTGAATATGCAGAGTGCCCAACAGCGCCCCCACATCGCCCAGCAGCGCCCCCACATCGCCCAGCAGCACCCCCCCAGCACCCGCCAGCGCCCAGCAGCACCCCCGCAGCACCCGCCAGCACCCCCTTGCTCTCCGTTCGACGATCCTGCCCACGGCAACATATAAGCCAAAGCGAAGTTGGCCGGGAGCCCCCGAAAAACGCGAAAAACGGCATTTTCCAGCCTTCCTGGCCAACTTCGCTTGCGCTTATAAGTTTCATCAGAAACCAAAACCGACGATTTTAAGCCGGGGAAGAGCCGAGCGGGCGAGACTCGGCGCCGAGCGGGAGGGACTCGAATCGGTCCGAGGATATCCGTGTCAGATCGGGCCAGATCCGAGGCGGTCTGGGGGCGGACGTACCTACCCATAGCTGGAATCGGCTGCGAGACGCCATGTCGCTGTCCCGGCCAAGCCGTACGGCAATCCTCCACGCGGCAACATATAAGCCAAAGCGAAGTTGGCCGGGAGCCCCCGAAAAACACGAAAAACGGCAATTTCCAGCCTTCCTGGCCAACTTCGCTTGCGCTTATAGGTTCCGACGGAAACTAAAACCGATGATTTGAGTTGGGGTTTAGGAGTTGGTGCTCGATGGAGGTTGGGCGGAGGGGTGGGGATGGAGGTAAGACCGAGGTCGCGGGTTGGCGCTAGGTTGGGGGTGGGCGGTTTTAAGCACCCGTGAAACGTTGCACCAGATCGTCGCGACCGAACATCTGGGCAGTGGCGATGGCGTCGGGAGTGCCCAGCGTCGGGTCGGCGCCGGCGGTAAGAAGCGCATCGATGACGGCGTCTTCTTTCTTGAACACAGCGCCGGCGATTGGGGTTTGGCCCCGCTCGTTGGTTTTGTCGGGGTTAGCGCCGCGTGCGGCAAGCGCCGCCACCAGGTCGGCGTGGCCGGAATACGCGGCAAGCATCAAAAAAGAGTTGCCGTCCTGGTTGGTCATGTCCACGTCAACGCCAGCGTCGATGTAGTCGAGCAGGCTGGCATCGCCGTTGCGGGCAAGGTCGAAGAGCTTTGCGGCGAACGCTTGGACGTCGTCCGGGACAGCCCCGGCGCTGCCGGGAAGGTTGTTGGTGTCCTCCGGACCGGTGGGGGTGTCAGCCATGGTGGTTACTCCTCGTCCGTCGAAAGTGCGGCGACGAAAGCTTCCTGCGGAACCGTGACGGAGCCGATAGCCTTCATGCGCTTCTTACCGGCTTTCTGCTTTTCCAGCAGTTTGCGTTTACGCGAAATGTCACCGCCGTAGCACTTGGACAAGACGTCCTTGCGCAGTGCACGGATGTTCTCGCGAGCGATGATCTTGGAGCCGATCGCGGCCTGGACGGGAACTTCAAACTGCTGGCGCGGGATGAGTTCCTTCAGCTTCTTGGTCATCTTGTTGCCGTACCACTGAGCAGAATCACGGTGGACGATGGCACTGAACGCGTCCACGGGTTCGCCCTGCAGAAGGATATCCACCTTCACCAGGTTGGCGGCCTGCTCGCCGGCTTCCTCATAGTTCAAAGACGCGTAACCCTTGGTGCGGGATTTCAGCATGTCAAAGAAATCAAAGATGATTTCACCAAGCGGCATAATGTAGCGCAGTTCAACGCGGTCCTCAGAGAGGTACTCCATGTTCTTCATCTGGCCGCGCTTGGTTTGGCAGAGCTCCATCGTGGTTCCCACAAATTCCTGCGGAACGATGATGGTCATGTTCACCGTTGGTTCGTAGACCTCTTGGAGTTTTCCGCCGGGCCAGTCAGATGGGTTGTGCACGTAGCTTTCGGTGCCGTCCTCCGCAATCACGCGGTACGTCACCGATGGCGCCGTGGAAATCAGGTCAAGGTCAAACTCGCGTTCTAGTCGGTCACGAGTGATTTCCATGTGGAGCAGGCCCAGGAATCCGCAGCGGAAACCAAAGCCCAGCGCCACGGAGGTCTCCGGTTCCCACGTCAACGAAGCGTCGTTAAGCTGAAGCTTTTCCAAGCTCTCACGCAGCGCGGGGAAGTCTTCCTGGCTCACCGGGAACAGGCCGGAGTAGACCATCGGCTTGACCTCTTCGAAGCCCGCCAAAGGTTCCTCAGCACCCTTGTTCGCCCAGGTCACGGTGTCACCGACGCGGGTTTCGCGCACGTCCTTCACGCCGGTGATTAGGTAGCCGACTTCGCCCGGGCCAAGCCCCTTCGTCTTCGTCATCGTGGGCGAGACCACGCCGATTTCCAAGGCGTCGTGCGTCACCGAAGTGTTCATCATCTTGATTTTTTGACCTGGCGTGAGCTTGCCGTCCATCATGCGCACGTACGTCACCACGCCACGGAACGTGTCATACACGGAGTCGAAGATCAGCGCGCGTGCAGGCGCGTCGGCGCCGTGCTCAGAGGTCGGCGGCGGAATCAGCTCAACGACCTTGTCCAAAAGCTCCGGCACACCTTGGCCGGTTTTGCCTGAGACGCGCAGAACTTCATCGACCTCACACCCAATGATGTGCGCGATTTCTTCGGCGTACTTGTCCGGATCAGCCGCGGGCAGATCAATCTTGTTCAACACCGGGATGATCTCAAGGTCATTGTCCATCGCCATATACAGGTTGGCTAGGGTCTGCGCTTCAATGCCTTGGGCTGCGTCGACAAGCAAAATTGCGCCTTCACACGCCTCGAGGGCGCGGGAGACTTCGTAGGAGAAGTCGACGTGGCCCGGGGTGTCAATCATCTGCAGCACCATGTTCTCCCCCTGGTGGGTGCCACTTTGAGGGATCCACGGCAGGCGCACGTTCTGCGCTTTGATGGTGATACCGCGCTCACGCTCAATGTCCATGTTGTCCAAGTACTGGTCACGCATGTCGCGCGCATCCACCACGTTGGACAGCTGCAAAATGCGGTCTGCCAGCGTGGACTTGCCGTGGTCGATGTGAGCAATGATGCAGAAATTGCGGATCCGCGCTGGGTCCGTGAACGTTTCAACCGCAAAATTCGTCATAACGCTAACAATCTAACAGCATCGCCCGCCCCAGGCGCACTTTCGCCCCGTTGACGGAATGTTTCCGGCCCCAGCGACGTTTCTATGTACGAATGAGCATGCTTGACCTGAAGCTAAACCACGAAAGGGAGCCCGTGACACCTACACACAATATGCCCGCGCGGTTCGGCGACCTTGGCGATTGGGATGCCTCGGTGGAGCTTTTCCCTCAGGACTTCACACTGTTCGCGATGCCACGTAGTGCTCGCACGCTTATCGACGGCTCCTCGGCGCACGTTTTTACTTCCCCGGCTGAACTTGATGCGTTCTTGGAAGCCGAAGACATGCGCAATGCCCCGGCGCGGAAGAAATCGGTTGCGAAGTGGGTGCTGCTCCTCGCCGGCGTTTTGTTAGTAGCCACCGGCGTAAGTTTTATCGCCGCGCTCTTTGCACTGTCCTGGCAACTGTTGGTTCTCTCTCTTGGCACCGCTTTCGCATCCTTTGTGGCGTTTTTCGCAAGCGCCGCTCTAGGTGTGAAAGAAGGCGTGGACATGATCACCGGGCACCCGCAGTACCGGCGTTTGAATCGTTCATTTGCCCAGAACCACCGCGCACTACCCGTGTTTTTTGCTGACACGAACACTCTCAGCGCAGAAGAGCGCGATGTACTGGCCAACTGCGTCGGCTTGTACAACTACTGCGCGGCCAACGATTTTGGCCTCACCCCGCAACGCTGGCGTGCGCTCACGCTCCGCGCTCTAACGGACGCCCGCACCGCCCGGGACCACAACGACCCTTCCGCGTTAGTACCCACCCGTGAATTGATCCGGCAGATTGAGGCTGGCGGGGTGTAAATCTGCGCGATTGAACCGTAGATTACTTCAGTATGGGCGTGCGGCTACCTAAGTTCTTTCCACCGAAGATGATTCGGTCTTGGCGCGCCCACGACGGTGCCACCAATGAGCCACCTCATGCGAAGCACCGCCTTGACCGCCGCCGTCGAGACACATCGGCACTTGATCAAGGATTAGACCTGCTCAACGAGCGCCTGGGGAACACCTCCGAGAAATTAAGTGATCTGCCGGTTGCGCACATTGAGGTCATCCCCACCGCGACGATGTCACGCAATATCTTTTACGCCCCCGATATGGACGGCCAAGCAGAATCGGGTGAAGTCGTGTGGTTCAGCCCGCCGACAGATCCTCCGCAAGAGAGGTCGATGCTTGTGGTGGGCCGCGACCGGCACGAAGTGCTAGGCCTGTTGATTTCAGCGAATGAAAACCACACCGATGATGAAGACTGGCTGCCGATCGGCAGCGGGGAATGGCAGGCATCCGGAACCCCGTGCTGGGTACGTCTGGACAAGGTGTTGTCTATCCCGGAAGACAATGTGCGCCGCCGCGGAACACTGTTTCCTCCCCGCCGCTTCGAGCGCATTGCCGATAGCCTGCGCAAGCGCTTCGACTGGAGCTGATTTTGGCCCTCAGCCCGGCCACGTTACACTAAGCAGCCGGACATTCACGCTCGTGGACAGGACCTTGGGTTCACGATTCTGATTCGCCACGGTAATTCACTCAGTGGATCACACCTGAATGGCGGAACAGATGTCGGTGAAAGTCTGTCGCTAGGTAGCACTAGCACCCTGATTGGAAAAGTCCAGTCAGGCATATTCAACACAGATCTAAGAGGTGTAGCTATGGCAAACATCAAGCAGCAGAAGAAGCGCGTACTGACCAACGAGAAGCGTCGTCAGCGCAACAAGTCCATTCGCTCCGCAGTTCGCACGGAGATCCGCAAGTTCAACGAGGCCGTTGAGTCTGGAGACCAGGCCGCAGCTTCAGACCAGCTTCGCGTTGCGTCCCGCAAACTGGACAAGGCTGTGACCAAGGGCGTGTTCCACCGCAACAACGCCGCTAACAAGAAGTCGAACATGGCCCGCGCATTCAACAAGATGGGCGAGAATTAAGCCTCTTCTTCGGGTTTTCAAAGAAAACCTCATAAGTTAACATTTTTCACACCAGCCACCCGTCTTTCGCCTTGACGGGTGGCTGTATATGTTTTACGCTCCTTTTCATGAAAATTTCACGCCGCGGCATCTGGGCCGCCATGGCCGCTGCCTTGCTGGGGATTTCCAGCATGGCTTCCCCCGCTCACGCACAGTTGTCGTCCGGTGCCGGCTCTTCCGAAGCCGATTTGAAGTTCTTCAGTGAAATGTCGTCTGCACTTTTGGACGCGCTGGGCGGCGGTGGCGGCGCTGGCGCCCCGAGCGTCCCCAGCCTGCCGTCCAACCCGTTTGTGCCGAGCCAAACGGTGACCAAGGCTACGACCGTGTGGGGCAAGGATCGTACCTACCACATTGTTTTGCCGGCCGGTTTTGACAGGTCCGTGTCCTACCCGGTGATTTTCGGTTTCGGTGGATGGCAGCACAACGCTACACGGACTCGTGCTTACGAGAAGCTTGAAACCGCAGCAGGCAGCCGCGCGATCGTCGTGTACCCAGAGGCCGATGCGTCCAAGGGCACCCCCGCATGGGCCGGCGCACCGTACTCCGGCACCCAAATCAGTGAGGACGTCCAGTTCATTCGCAACATCGTCAACGACCTCGCAGCCAACTACGGCGGTGACCGTTTCCGCGTCTACGCTGCGGGCCTGTCCAACGGCGGTGGCATGGCTCTGGCTCTCGGCTGCCACGCACCGAACTTGGTCAAGGGCGTTGCTGGCGTGGCCGGTGCTTACTACAACCCAACAGTGTCCAACTGCGTTGGCGGATCAGTGAAGACCCTGATCATGCACTCGAAGCAAGATGACGTTGTCCAGTACGGTGGCGGCACCCGCCACGGCGCACCGTACAAGGGCGTTCCTGCCGTCTATTACGAGACCGGTCTGCGCAACAGATGCAATGTTTCCGCCGCTGCCCCGAAGCGCGTTGGAAACACCGAAATTTTCCAGCACTCAGGCTGCGTGGCACCGACCAAGCTGATGAAGATCGATAGCACCGGCGCAGAGTATCCCGGGCACACCTGGTTTAACAACCCAAGCGCCACGTACGAAGTTGTGAATTTCTTCCTTAACTAACCCCGTAGATCAGTTAGTTCGCGCGCCGCATCGCCGCTGGTAACCCTAGACCAGTGACGCGATGCGGCGCACTGCGTTTTCTATCTCAAACTGCTCGTCTCCACCGTGGCCTTTCAGCGCGGAATCCAAGTCCGCAACGATGACTACAGCTTGGCTTACGGCTTCGCCTGACCACCGCCGGGCGGCCTGCATGGTCAGCTTTGCCGCATACGGGTGCATCCCTACTTCGCGCGCGATCGCGTTGTGGTCACCGCGGGTCTGGTACAGCTTGGCTATTTCCCCAACCTTGCGCGATAGTGCCACCGCGATGGCTACCGGTGCCACGCCCAGTTGGAGGGCCCGGCGCGTGCTAGCAATGGCGTTATCCGCGTTACCGGCGATCGCCTGATCCGCAATGTCAAAGCCAGACACCTCGGCCACACCGACGTAATAGGCGCGCACTGCAGGAACCGTGATTTCCCCATCGATGTCAGACACGAGCTGGTCAATGGCGGAGGCAAGCTCACGCAAATCTGAGCCCACGGATTCAAGCACAGCGTGCACCACGTCAGGCGTGGGGCGTACGCCGTGACGACGGAACTCGCTTGTCACCCACTGTGGCCGCTCCCACTGACTGATTGGATCCACCTGGTGCACGGTGGCAATTTTTGAATACTTTTTTACGTAGACCTTTTGCCGCCCGCCGCCGGAATGGACGAGTACCAGCGTCATTCCCGGCGGCGTATCCATCGCAGCAGCAAGGACGATTTCCTGGATCGCTTTACCCGCGAGGTCCAGGTTGGTAATCACCACAACCCGTTCTTCAGCAAACAGCGACGGGCTGGTCGCTTGGAGCAATTCCCCTTCCGACACCTCCCCCGCGCGCATGGTGGTCACTTCCGCTTGGGGGCCGGATTCTTCAATGATTTGTTCCGTCACCCTATCCGCGAGGAATTCTTCTTCCCCAAGGACCAAATGCACCGGTGCTGTCATGGAAGGAAAGTTTACTCGGCCCCGCGACACCGCCGCTTGGGTCGCATGCCGCGGAGTTGCCGGGGCGCAAGGATCGCGGCAAGAATCCACCCGTAGATCAGGCACACCGATGTAGGTTTGGCTGGCACGGTGGCCCATCCGACTCCGGCGAGTACGCGGGCCACGTTTCTAATCCACCAGGTGAGCGGGTGAATCACCCACAGCACCGGAGCGGCTAGGAAATCCAGCACAGGAATCTGTGCGAGGACAGCAGCGACAAAACCGAGAACCGTGATCAGCCCGGTCACGGGCGCTGCAGCAACGTTGGCGAGCACTGATACTAGAGATACGCGGCCCACCATCGCGGCAATGATCGGGGCTGTCACCATGTCGGCTGCGATCGCGACGGCAACCACGCGCAGCAGCAGGTCGGGTGCGCGAATGGGAACGCACACGTAGGCGATCGCGCGGTAGATCACAGGCGATAAAGCGATGATCCCCGCCGTTGCCGCGACGGAAAGCGCGAAGGCGTAATCAACCGCTAAGCCAGAATCCACCAGAACCAGTCCCACGACGGAAAGACACAACGCGTGGATTGGCTCCGCGCGCGAGGAACTGATGATCGCCACGAGTCCCACCAGCCCAGACACCGTCGCCCGCAGCACGGAAGGCTGCGGGCCCACCAACGCCGCGTAGACCATTAAGGCAACGCCCGCGCACACCAGCTGCGCGCGCAGACCCAGCCGGGCCATCCGCGCCACGAAAAGTGCCGCCGCAGCGACGTACATGCAGTTACTCCCGCTCACCGCGCTCAAGTGACTCAAGCCGGTGGCTATGTATTCCTGTTTCTCCTCGACGGTCTGCGCTGAGGTGTCCCCCAAAACCATGCCGGGGATGAGGCCCACGGAATCTCTCCCAACAAAGGCGTGAACAGCGGCGACGAAGTTCGCGCGCACCTCCCCGGCCAACGCCGCTACCCCCGTCGGGCCATGGAGCACCTCAACCGCACCGCTGATCGTGGCGGACCCCACCCCGGGGATCGTTGATTCACCGACCCGCCCCTGGCTACTCACTATCGCCCCGGTGACTACACCGTCCGGAAGATCCCGCGCAAACACCGGCACAGCATCTGGGTAGCCTTCGGGGCGCACGAGGACCAGCCACGTCCCGCCCGTCAGTTCTTTCGGTTCACCAGCCACGGCGCCCACCACGCCACCAGTAAAATCCCACGAACGCGCGATAGAAACACGCACCTTCGCCACCGCAGCGGAGATCAATCCGAGCCCCGCCGTGAGAATCGCCAGCCCCTCCTGCCGCACCACGCATAAGTAGGCCGCGGCACCGCACGACAACACGGCGGCCAGCCCCCAGCCATGCACGATCACCAGCGCAGCGGCCGCCCACACGACCACCGCCGGTGCAACCAGCCGCAGTTCGCTCATGCCCTCCCCCAGCGAATTCCCTACAACTGCAGTGCGCTAGAGAACGACCAAGTCTTTGACCGCATCAAACTTCGCCTGACCAATGCCTTTGACATCCATCAATTGCTCAACAGACGTGAACGGGCCGTTAGCTTCCCGGTGCGCAATGATCGCCGCCGCAGTGGCATCCCCAACCCCGGGCAGTTCTGTCAGCTGACTTGCCGTTGCAGAATTCAAGGAGATCGTCCCTGCCCCAGCCGCACCGCCTGAACCGCCACCGCCGGCGGCCGAAGCTCCCACGGCTCCCACCGGTGGCGCCTGGCCTTTAGCCAAAACAAGAATCTGCTGGCCGTCGATAAGCACCTGCGCTTGGTTGAGCGTAAGCAAATCCGCATCTGGCTGAGGGTGCGCCACCGCGAGAGCATCCGCGACGCGCGAGCCTGAATTCAAGGTCACGAGCCCAGGCTTATCGACGGCCCCCACTACCGACACCACAATCATCCCGTTCGCTCCCGGCTGCCCGGTGACACCGGGGGACCCAGGAGTCCCTGTGGTGCCGGTCTGCCAGGTGTCCTCGGTGGCCGCTGCGATCTGCTCCGGGGGACCCGTCTCCCCGCGCGTGTGGGCAGCCACCCACACGGCGCATAAGGTCACAACGACCGCCAGCGCGGCTATCGCTTGCTTCGGGCTTACCTCCACGCGCGGCGGTGGGTAGTCAACATCCATGATGTCTTCTTCGCCTGTTGGTCGGGTGAGTTCACGGATCCTGTCTGAAAGTGCTGTGTTCGTCATACCCGTGACGCTAGAACTAAAAACGACACCGTGTGCGCGCGACCAAAGCCACCTGTGGATAAACCTATTTCCGCAGCTGACAGGCCAAAAAGTTATCCACAGGCCCGCTGTGCGCAGCCGGAAGCGTTAATCCTCGGCGTCCGCCGGCGGATCTTGTAGTTCCAGTGCGTCGTTGAATACTGCGGAGACACCAATGGCGCCCGTGCCGGTATGCACCACGAGCGCTGGGGTGAGTTTCCGGATGATGACCCGCGAGTCGGGCGACAAGGCGTCGACAAGCATGGCCTTGAGCTCTTTCGACGCTTCCTTTTCTTCCCCCGAGTGCTGGATCACAACGAAGGCCGGGTCGCCGCTGGCGCGCTCGGCCACTAAGTCCGTCAGCTTCGCAAACGCCTTGGCCTGGGTGCGTGTTTTGGTGGCCAGCTCCAGCTTGCCTTCTTTGACGTGGAGGATCGGCTTGGTGGCCAATAAAGCAGCCGAAATCACGGACGCTGCCTTAGACAACCGGCCGGACTTGCGCATCTGCTCAAGCTGGTTCACGTACAGCCACGTTTCACTCGCCGCCAAGGTCTTTTCCGCAACGCGCACACACGTGGGCAGGTCTGCGCCCGACTTCGCGAATGACGCCGCGACGATCGCGGCCGCCCCCACTGCCATGCCGGCGGTATTGGTATCCACCACGTGCACTTTGCCGTCGAAAACCGCCGCGGCCGCCTCCGCCGCGGTCCACGTGGAGGACAATCGCTTTCCCACGTGCAGGGCGACTAGGCCCTTGTCCTTGCCGCGCTCAAGCTGACGCGCGTACGCCGCGGCGAGTTCCAGCGAGTTGAGGCCGCTGGTGGAGATGTCTTCTGACTGCTCAGTGTGGGTCATGTGAAGATCAAGCACGGTAATGCCCAGCTTCCGCGCGACCTTCTTGGGAATGCCTGCGGAGCTATCCACCACGACCCGGACCGCCATCAGATGGTCAGCCCCTGGTTCCATGCCTCCAAATACCACTGAACGTCATCCGGCCCCATGTCCGGAGTGAAGGCATCTGGGGTGTTGGCACCATCGAAGCGCGGACGCGCCGCCAGCTGCGACGTATTCGTGTTGTTCAGTCCCTTGAACATCGGGTACTGGGTCACATCTAGGCCCAGCAGACTCGAGGTCAGCGCGGCAATCGTTCCACCATGGGCGACAAATAAGACGGCTCGCCCGTCCCACTCAGTAAAGCTCGCCATCAGCTCATCGACGACGCTGCGTGCGCGCGCGGCCACCTGTACCCGTGACTCGCCCTTCGGCGGCGTCCACGTCGCGTCATGGCGCCACGTTGCGCGCGCGCCAACGAATTGCGCATCCACATCCACGCGTTTCATTCCCTGCCACGCGCCCAAGTGGGTTTCGCGCAAACGAGCATCCTTATCGACGGGTTGTCCCAGCGCCTGCCCAATAATCGCCGCGGTATCGTAGGCGCGCGATAAATCGGAGGAAACGATCTTAGCGATGTCGAAATTTTTCATCCACTGCCCCGCCGCGTGAGCCTGTTCGATGCCCACAGCGGACAGCTCCGTATCAAGCTGGCCCTGCATGCGCTTGTCGGCGTTATAGGTAGTTTGTCCGTGGCGCAAAAGGATCAATCGTCGAGTAGCCATGCGATGCGGATCCTTTACAGCCGCGAGCCGAACGCCGCGGTGCCGTAATCACCGTAACCCTCGTCGTCTTCGTCCGCAGGGCCTTCGCCAGCGAGCGGTAGATCCTCGATGGACTCAAGCTGACGGAAATCAACGTCGGCGCTGTACTGGCCCGGCGCAGGTGCGGCGTCAATGCCCTCGACCTCAATGCGCGGGCAGTCCGCGTAGAGGCGATCGAGACCGTAGAATTCACGCTCCGCGTCCCGCTGAACGTGGACGACGAAACTGCCGTAGTCCAGCAACACCCACCGGTATTCACGGTTGCCCTCGCGCCGCTTTGGCTCGACACCTTGCTTTGTCAACGCGTCCTCGATCTCTTCGACGATCGCGGAGACTTGGCGCTCATTATCGGCCGAGACAACAACGAAGATGTCGGTGATAGCCATGACATCAGACACGTCAATCACGGCAATGTGGCGGCCAATTTTTTCATCGGCGGCGCGTGCAGCGATTACGGCAAGGTCGCGGGCGGTATCAGAGGCAGTCAAACGGGCGGGTCCTTTCAGGAAAAAGCGTGGCATCTCACCCCCAGCGGTCAACTGGGCATGCGCGGTTAAGCGGAAGCTCCCCTTAAGTGTAGAGGGAGTTCTTCGAAATGTATTGGACAACCCCGTCCGGCACTAAGTACCAGACCGGACGGCCGGCTGCGGCGCGGGAGCGGCAATCGGTCGAGGAAATCGCCATCGCCGGGATTTCAATCAAGTGCGTGCGTTCCTGGTGTTGGGCGGGCAGCCCATCCTCACTGAGTTCATAGCCAGGACGGGTCACGCCGACGAACTCCGCCAGATCGAACATCTTCTCCCACTCGTGCCAGGACATGATCGACGCCAACGCGTCAGCACCGGTGATGAAGAAGAGCTGATCGTTTGGGTACTTCTCCGAGAGGTCTTTAAGCGTGTCCACCGTGTACGTCGGCCCAGCCCGGTCAATGTCCACCCGGGAAACATGAAACCGCGGGTTGGAGGCCGTGGCAATCACCGTCATCAGATAGCGGTCTTCGGCGTCGGAGACCTTCTTCCCAGCCTTCTGCCACGGCTGCCCCGTGGGAACGAAGATCACCTCATCCAGGTCGAAGATGTCTGCGACTTCGCTCGCGGCAACAAGGTGACCGTTGTGGATGGGATCGAACGTCCCACCCATAATGCCTATGCGCTTGCTCACTTCACCAGCCATACGCGAAGCAGACCGCTGGGCACCAGAGCCGCGAGGAAGGATCCAATCACGCCCAGCACAGCACCGGTGATCACCAGCGGCCAGAACCATTCCGGCGCGCCATCTGGGTACTTGCCGTTGGAAGACTGCTTGAATTTTTCATCCGCAAACGAGCTTGGGTCTTCAAATGGCGCGAAAAGCTCGGAGGAGTTCTTGAACGGGTAGAACTCGCGGACCGTCTCCTTACAGGGCTCGATCTTGTTACCGTTTTCGTCTAACTCGCATTCCTCTTCCACGCGGGAGGAACCAACCTGCTCCGAGGAATTGCCCTTCTCAAACTTGAAGCTGGACGGCGGGTTCTGCTCCCCTGCGGGTGCTTCTTCCGCGTGCACAGCGGTCGCGGAAGTCAAAGTCAGCATCGCAGCGAGTGAAGCCGCTGCGATGGAACGGCGGGAGACGCGCATAACAAGTCCTTCCAAGCTATACGACAGGCGACTCAAAAACGCTTCTAAGGCTACCGTGACGCGATTATGTGGTCAACGACTTCATTGCGTGGGCGTAGGTCATGGGGACTCTACGGCCGCGTCTGGCCTGTGCCTTCCAGAATCCACTTCGTGCTGGTCAGCTCCGGCAACGCCATGGGGCCGCGGGCGTGGAGTTTTTGGGTAGAGATCCCGATCTCCGCGCCCATTCCGAACTGCTCGCCGTCGGTGAATGCCGTAGATGCGTTGAGCATCACTGCCGCCGCATCAACGCGATCCGCGAACTCCTGCAGCGTCGCCGCGTTGGTCGATGCAATAGCCTCAGTGTGCTTCGTCGACCACTGCGCAATGTGTTCGACGGCACCGTCCACACCGTCGACGACAGCGACAGCAATGTCCATTGACAGGTACTCATCGCGCCAATCCTCTTCCGTCGCCGGCACAACGTCAACGGCGCCGAAGGCCCCAAGCACCTCGACGTCCCCGTGGACCGTCACGCCCGCGTCCTGAAGAGAGGTGAGGATGCGCAGCTTCGCTTCGTCGCTAAGCGACGCATCAATGAGCGCCGTCTCCGTCGCGTTGCAGACCGACACCCTGCGGGTCTTGCCGTTGAGCAGCAGCGCGATGGCCTCATCAAGATCCGCGTCCTTGTCGATGTAGAAGTGGCACTTGCCCGTTCCCGTCTCAATCGCAGGCACGGTCGCGTTAGTCACCACCGTCTCAATCAAACGCGCACCTCCGCGCGGGATCACCACGTCTACCAAACCGCGCGCGGTAATCAGATCCTTCACCGAATCGTGGGTCTCACAGGGCAAAAGCTGCACGATGTCGCGCGACAACCCGTGGCTCTGCGCGACGTCTTGCAGGATGTTCACCAGCGCCTCGTTGGAGCGGCGCGCCGACTTCGAGCCGCGCAGCAGCGCGACATTGCCGGACTTCAGCGCTAAACCGAAAGCATCAACAGTCACGTTCGGACGTGCCTCGTACACCATGCCCATCACGCCCAGCGGGACGCGGACCTGCTTCATCTTGATGCCGTTGGGCATGTTCGACCCACGCAGCACCTGACCCACCGGATCCGTCAGCGCAGCAACCTGGCGCAATCCGGCAGCGATCCCCTCGATGCGTGCCGTATCAAGACTAAGCCTGTCAATCAGCGCCTCATCCAACCCAGCCGCACGACCAGCGGCGATGTCTTCGGCATTCGCTGCCAAAATCTCGTCGCTACGCGCGATCAGCGCATCAGCCGCGGCGAGCAGCAACGCATCCTTCGCCGGCGTGGGCAACACAGCAAGTTGCGGTGCAACGGCCTTGGCCGCGCGTGCTTTGGTGAGGACTTCTTCGCGCTCTTCAGCTCGTGCGCCAGTGATCTCGCTCATGCCCGCATATTCTACCGAGTAAACATCGTTCCGAAGTCAACACCCCCCTGTTGCGACCTGCGGTTTTGTAGCTGGCCAGTTCTTCGGAACGATATTTTGTGGCCGGGCGTATGCTTCACTTCCCTAGTGCCGCAACAGGCGGGATATGTGCCGCCCGCCGTGCTGGCAGTAGCGCCGCCAGAACGCAGGCAACCATGAGGCCCGCCAACACCACGGTCAGAGCGAGCCAAGGGATGTCAATGAGAACGTGTAGCTGCTCGCCGCCAAGCAACGCGTGGGAGGCGCTCACTCCAAACACGATGCCAAACCCTACCCCGAGGACCCCAGCCGCACCAGCTAGCAGAAGTGTTTCGGTGAGGATCATTTCCACGAGCTGTCTTCTTAGGGCACCTAACGCGCGCAGCAACCCGAACTCCCGAGTTCGTTCCGTGACCGACAAGGCAACTGCATTGGATAAACCCACAACTGATATGAGTAAGGCTACGGCAATGAACGCAATAGCAATATTGATGTAGCCTCCAATTTCCTTATTCAGCTGTTGTCTTTGCAGTGCTGGGCTACTGAGAGCTGCGACACCAGGGATTCCCGCCACCGTGTCCATGCCGTTGAGCGTGTCAACGTCTGGCGCTAATGCCACCCATACATCCTGCGACACCCCAGCCAATTCATTGAGGTCGGCACGGTTCATAATGCCGAGCATGGGTGCCCCGTCGATGACCATCACGGTGAATGTGCGCTCGTACCCATCCTGTTTCAGGGTCACCATGACCGGCCCCTCTCCCCTGGTTGTATCGGGGGTTGGCGGAAGAATGATCGTTCCCGGGTCCGGTTCAGGAATATGCGATTCCGTGGTGAGCACGTTCAAAAACTCCGGGGTCCACCCCACGACGTTGAGAGGGTTGCTATTCGTGGCAAATTCAGCGTCGAGCATGACGCCCGCAACCGGGGTGGCCGCAGTCACATCTGAAAGTCGGTTAATCCGGTCGGCCAAGCGCTTCGGATCATCATCAGGCGTGACAAACACATCCGTGGGTGTCGAGCCGTCGACTGCCTCTGTCAGAGTGGACTGTGCGGTGGCTCCGCCAATCAGTAACGTCGTGAGCAGCGTGGTGCCTAGCCACACTGCAACTGCTGTGGCACCCGACCTGGCGGGGTTGCGTTTGAGCTGCTCATCGGCATTTTTTGTTCGGGAGCCACCGAGCGCACCCAACACGCCCGCAACCCAGGTGAACACCGGCGCCGCGGCCAGTACTAAGCCACCGCAGGCGATAACCACCCCTAGGATGACGAGATACAGTGACTTCGATACACCCCCGGCTATCGCCGCGGCGATTCCAATAACAATGAGGCCGAGACCGATCGCTACGTGGACCCGTCGCGAGCGCTGTGTTCTTGCCGAGTCCGGATCTGCCTGGCGCAGTGCTTCGATCGGCGCGATTTTAGCTGCCCGCCGCGCGGGACGAACCGCTGCGAGGACGCTGGGTAACACTCCGGCTGCAAGGCCCAGCGCGAAGAGTCTGCCCCAGAATCCGGGATGTGCGGCCGCCGTCGGCACACCCCCCAGGACAACCACACCAATGGCAGCACCGAGCGCAATTCCACCCGTTGCACCGAGTGCGCCAACGAACACTGCATTGATGACGGTGCGGACGAATACCTGTCGGCGCAAGGCACCAATGCACCGCAACAAGGCAATCTCGCGGGTACTGCGGGCCAGCTGAAGTTTGTAGGTGTTTCCCACCACGACCAGTGCAGCCAAGATCGACACTCCCGTGAGCAACCCCAAGACGAGCATGACGGTGCGCGCTCCGGTAGCGAACTTCGAGGCGTTAGCGGCTGCGTACTCGTCGACCGATTGCACGGCCCAAGAATCCCGTTGCGCTGTGGCTGCATCGTTGATCTCCGCGCGCACCGTAGTACTGTCACCATCTGCACTCACCAAGAGTCTTGAGCTCCCCTCTATGCCAAGGAGGCGCTGCGCCGCTGGGAACGAGCAGATCAATGTCGGTAGATCCGGTGTCTCAGTTGCACCCAGCTCAGCGGTAGCAGTGCCCACTATGGTGATCTTCTCCACGTTCCCTTTTTGCCCTTCAACAGCAATCTCGGCGCCGGTCACGTAACGCGTCGGTAAATCGGGAACCATAACGAGGAGGGCTTCATTGTCGCCTGCCGGCAAGCGGCCGTCGACAAGGTCGTAGCCGGTGGCGTCGATGAGCGATTGCACTCCAACCGCCGCGCCAAGTTCGTCGTCCGCGACCCCAACCCCGAAGACCTGCTCTTTGACACCTGTCACCCCGGGAACCGAACGGATTCGGTGCGCGAGCGAAGCGGGGATGGTGGCTCCCGAACTGTCACCAGTAACCACGACGGATGCGTCAGGAACGGATACGCGCACAGCGCGTTCAAGGTGATCTTTCACGCTGGCTTGCAGGAAGAAGGCGAAACTGACCAAGGCAGTAGCAAACAACACCGCAATGGTCGCCGCCGGTGAGAGGCGTGATGTTTTGCGCATGCTATCTCACCAGTTGCCTGTCGGAGTCGCGGACGATGCGGCCGTCACTGAACTCGATGAGTCGATCAGACCACTGGGCGACTGCCGGATCATGCGTCACCATGATGAGCGTTTGGCCAAGCTCATCAGTGCACTTCCGCAAGAATCGCAGAAGGGTCTCGCTGGTGTCCTGGTCGAGCGCTCCTGTTGGTTCATCGGCGAAAATGATGTCCGGCCGTGTGATCAACGCTCGAGCAATCGCGGCGCGCTGCTGCTGACCTCCCGAAAGCTCTGCTGGACGGTGGGAGAGACGGTCACGCAAGCCGAGCATGTCCACCACATGACCAAACCATGCGTCATCGATTTTCTTCCTGCCCATCGCCAACGGTAGGGCGATATTGTCGCGGGCCGTCATCGTCGGCAAAAGGTTGAAGGCTTGGAAAATAAACCCGATGCGCTCGCGGCGGGTGAGCGTGAGATCGTCATCGGACATGGCGCTTAGCTCGTCTCCCCGTAAGAACACGCGACCCGAGTCCACCGAATCAAGTCCCGCAGCACACTGCAACAGCGTCGATTTCCCAGAACCCGACGGGCCCATGATGGCGACGAATTGTCCCCGGGGAATCTCGAGGCTTACCCGGTCAAGAGCGCGAACACTGTTTTCTCCTGTGCCGAAAGTTTTCTCTAGGTTTTCGATGCGCAACAAGGGATGGTGTGACATGACCTGTAGTGTCCCGTGTACGCGATCGCTTCCGCATCGTTCCCTGGTACATGTTCGTGGTCTACCCCAGGAGGATGTGAGAAATGCAGTTTGGTGAGGATGATTCAGGTTATGGCTGACAATCAGGGAACGTTCGGGCAGCGCCTCGGGCATGCTCTTGAACAGCAGTTGGACGACCGCCCCTTGATGTGGGGCGCCGCGGCGGCACTCATTTTGTTTCCGAACACGTTGTTAGGGGCTTTGAGGTTGTATCCCGCGCCCGAGGAATGGCCGAATGTGCTTCTTGCAATGGCATTCGTAACGCCCTTGGTGTTCGTCTTTGCCAAGCCTGAACTCACTATGTTCCTGAGCGTACCGCCGGCCGTCGTCCAGGGGTGCATTTCCTACGAGCTCACCTTCGGAAACGTTGTCCCCCTACTGGGCCTTTGCGCAATTGCCGCTCTACGACAGTGGAGGCCCACTGTCTGTTGGGCATGCGCCACACTGCTGGCCTTTGCCGCGCACAGATGGGCGTCGCGGTTAAAATATTGGCTAGCTTTAGACCCCGCCGAACGTGCCCCAAAAACAGTCGTCGACTGGACCACCGATGTATTTCCGGAGCTGATAGCGTGGGTCGTTCCGGTTGGCTTCGCTGCCCTGCTCGGCCGGGTGGTTCAGATGCAAAAACAGCGCTTCTTAGTCGAAAGACAAAAAGCTGCGCAGCTCGAGCGCGATCGCGCACTGACTATGGAACTAGCGATCGCGCAAGAGCGGTCCCGTATCGCTGCTGATGTGCACGACATTCTCGCTCATTCCCTCGCAGTCATTGCAGTGCAGACAGACGCCGCAGCACACCTACTCAAGCACGACCCCGCCGCTGCCTCATCGGCTCGCGAAGCGGTCGAAGCAGCTCACGACGCTGCGGTCATCGCTCTGCGCGAAACCCGCACGCTAGCTCATGCCATCGACTCGCCCGTAGAAGAGCACGCTCCCCAACCCACGCTTGGGCAGCTGCCGGACCTAGTGCGTTCCTGTGATCCGACGGGCGCGCGCTTCAACCTGGTCAGTGAGGTTGACCTCGACCGGGTTGAGCTCGGCCCCTCTTCCCACGTCGCGCTCTACCGCATCGTTCAGGAAGCGCTGACCAATGTGTTGCGCCACGCCAGCGAGGATGCCCGCGCCCAGGTAGTGGTGAGCGAGGTTCCTGGCCACCTGCGCGTTGAGATTCTCAACGACGGACCGACCATAAGCATTGACGATTCGCGTGGCAATGGTTTGTCGAACATGGCACAACGCGCCCGCAGCGTGGGCGGCGAGTACGCAGCTGGTCCGCGCCCAGGAGGCGGGTTTGCGGTGGTGGCCCAGGTTCCCTTCCTCGCGAGTGAGGTGGCACCATGAGCGGCGCAATTCGCGTGATGCTTATCGACGATCAGGAGCTCGTCCGCACCGGCTTCCGCCTGGTTCTTAGCACTGAGCCTGATATTGACGTCGTTGCCGAAGCCGAGGATGGTGCCGCGGCGTTGGAATTACTGCGGTCCGGCATCGAAGTAGACGTGTGCTGCATGGACGTTCGTATGCCTCGCATGAACGGCATCGACGCAACCAGAGTCATCGTGGCCGAAGAACACACAACAAAAGTGCTCATCCTGACCACTTTTGATCACGACGAGTACGTCTACGAGGCACTCGCAGCCGGGGCATCGGGGTTCTTGCTTAAAGACTGTGGTGCGCAAGACCTCATAGCAGGGATCCGGACAATCGCATTCGGTAACGCGATGCTGGCCCCTACAGCCACGGCACGCCTCGTGGAGCGCTTCCGCCCGCACATGAAAGCGCCAAGCCCGAGTGCTCGAGCGGAGGCGTTGTCAAACGATCTGTCCCCTCGCGAGATCGAAGTGCTCACCGCTATCGGGCAAGGAATGTCGAATCAGGAGATTGCCGCCTCGCTGTTTATGGCGGAGACAACCGTGAAAAGTTATGTGGGACGTCTCTTGACCAAGCTCGATGCGCGCGACCGGGTACACCTTGTCATCATCGCCTATGACGCGGGACTAGCTGTGCCGAAAAAGTAGGCTACATAGAACACGAGATGAGTAACCGCGGCCGGGGATTTTAAAACGCTACGCGTTTCCCTACTGAGTTTGAATTCGTGCATTCTTAACGTCCTCTAGGTACGTATCGAAATCCAACGGATCGCCAAAGCCACTTTCGAGACCTTTTTCAATAGCGAGCCGTAGCCCAGTACTGCGACACAACGATGCCAGCCTCAATTGTCTTGCCCAGACCGACCTCGTCAGCAAGGATGACGCCCTTCTGGAAGGGCGTGTTCAGGGCGAAAAGTGCGGCATCAATCTGGTGAGGTTTCGGCTCAACTTGGGCATCGAACAGCAAGCCCACGAGTTTTCCGACATGGTCGTTCGCATGGGAACGCTCAAGCTCATTGGCAAAGAACTTGGCTTGGTAAGAAGTAAGTGCACTGCGTTGAGTTGACATATCGGTGCCGCCTAAAGGCGCGAGGCGAAGTTCGACAAATAGTCCGCGTGAACAACCGCGCGGCGTTGGTGCTCAGGCAAGTCCTCCGTTCGCTTGCCCACCATCGTCCCAAGTTCGCGGGCGGAGTACGTAGTCAGTCCGCGGCCGACCGCTTGGCCCTTGGGGCCAAGAATCTCGACGATATCGCCGGCATGAAAATCGCCCTCGGTGTCGGTGATTCCCACCGCCAGCAGCGAGGTGCCGCCGCGCGTCACCGCGTCGACCGCGCCCTGATCGAGCCGCAGGACGCCTTCCGCATCCGCCGCGTACAGGGCCCAGAACTTCCACGCTGAAAGTTTCGATTCAGGCCGAGTGTGGAACACGGTGCCCACCGATGCGTCGTGTAGCGCTTGGGTGATGTTGTCTGCCGATGTGAGAAGCACCGGCACCCCGCCGCGCGCGGCCAGCCTGGCAGCGGAGACCTTCGCGGCCATCCCGCCTGTGCCCAACGCGCCGCCGTCGCCAGCAGTGACGGCATCTAAGTCCTTGCCGGAGCGGACCTCGTCGATGAATTTCGCGCCCGGTTCGGCCGGGTTTTTGTCATACAACCCATCCACATCGGACAGCAACACCAGCGCATCCGCAGCGATCAACGTGGACACAATCGCCGATAGTCGGTCGTTGTCGCCGAAGCGCATCTCCGACGTTGCCACGGTGTCGTTTTCATTGACGATGGGAACGACACCAAGCTGCCTTAACCGGTCAATCGTGCGTTGCGCGTTGCGGGCCCGCTCACGCATGCCCGCGTCCGCCTGGGTGAGAAGCACCTGGCCAATCGTGCGGCCATAGCGGGCAAACGACGCTGCCCACGCCTGAGCTAGGTGTACTTGGCCCACCGATGCCGCCGCCTGTTTCGTTGCCAAATCCTGCGGACGCAGTTTCAGCCCCAGCGGTTCCATGCCCGCCGCAATAGCACCTGAGGACACAACCACCACGTCGCTGCCGCGGGCCATCCGCGCCTCAAGCGCGTCCACGATCACGTCAATCCGGTCTTGGCTCACCCGGAAGTCCGGACCCACCAGGGAACTCGTCCCGATCTTGACCACCACACGCTTCGCGGTAGCAATGTGGCTGCGAAGGCGTGAGGATGTGATCGATGCAGGCGTGGCGGACTCAGTGGACATGGTGCTCAAGTGTACGGCTAGCCCTGCCAGCGCTCGGTGTCGGCCTGCGCGTCGTCACCGTAGTCGAACTCGTCGATAAGTCCGCGGCGTGCCTGGGAAGCGCGCTTGCGTTCGGCAGCAGACATGCGGTCTGAACCACCAAACCGCGCGTCCTGGCCGCGGCCAGCCATCGTGGGGTCGCCACCGATAGACGGCTCCCAATCGAAGGAAATCTCGCCGATGGTCACCGTGTCGCCCTCATTGGCGCCGAGTTTGCGCAGTTGATCCTCCACGCCAGCCTTGTTCAAGCGGTCAGAAAGGTAGCCTACGGCCTCATCATTTTCAAAGTCGGTCTGGCGGATCCAGCGTTGTGCCTTCTCCCCCGTCACCAGCCAGCCACCTTCGAATTCGGGGTCTGGCACAACAAGCACGCCATCATCATGCTTATCGACGGCCTGTGGCCTAATGACCTGCACGCTAGCGCTCGCCACGGTCTTCGGGCGCGACCGGCGAGCTCGTTTCACGATCTCCCACAGGGCCCACTTCAAGTCATTGAGCCCTTCGTGCGTGGCCGTGGAAATGGCGTAAATCGGCCATCCGAAACGCTCGCTGAGATCATCGTGGAGGAATTCGGCGAGCTCTTTGGCATCGGGAATATCGACCTTGTTCAGCACGATCACGCGCGGGCGCTCGCGTAGATCGCCCAAGCCCGAGTCCATCTCTAGTTGGTCGGCATAGGCATCAAGTTCGGATTCGAGAGCCTCAATGTCAGAAATCGGGTCCCGGCCCGGTTCCATCGAGGCGGTGTCCACCACGTGCACCAACACCGCGGTGCGCTCAATGTGGCGAAGGAAATCCAAGCCAAGGCCCTTGCCCTCACTTGCCCCGGGGATCAGGCCGGGGACGTCCGCGATGGTAAACGTGTCATGCCCCACGTCCACCACACCAAGGTTCGGCTGCAACGTGGTGAACGGGTAGTCCGCGATTTTCGGTTTAGCAGCGGACAGCACAGAAACCAAGGACGATTTGCCTGCCGAGGGGAAGCCAACAAGGCCCACATCCGCCATGGACTTCAGTTCCAATATCAGGTCGTGCGCCTGTCCCGGTTCGCCTTTCAGCGCAAAACCTGGCGCTTTGCGCTTCGCGGTAGCCAACGCCGCGTTACCCAAACCACCAAAGCCGCCTTCCGCCGCGACAAAACGAGTGCCCACCTCCGTGAGGTCAGCCAAAATCTCGCCGTCAGCAGAGCGAACCACTGTTCCAACGGGCACCGGCAGCACCAAGTCTTGGCCGCGCGCGCCGTTTCGGTGATCCCCTTCTCCGTTTCCACCGCGTTCGGATTTCAGGTGGGGACGGAACTTGAAGTCCAGCAGGGTGTGTACTTGGGGCGAGACTTCCAAAATGATGTCTCCCCCGTGGCCCCCATTGCCGCCGTCAGGCCCGCCGAGTGGCTTGAACTTTTCGCGGTGCACCGAGGTACAGCCGTGGCCGCCGTCACCCGCTTGGAGGTGTAGCACCGCCCGGTCAACAAACTGCGCCATGGCGTTTCCTTTCCGATCTTTCTCACCTAAGGCACCCTTTCTGAAGGGCCCCTTTAGTTTGCAAAAATAATAGCGCCTACCCGGCCGGGGTAAGCGCTAAAAACTGCTCGTCGACAAGCTTAGGCGGTAGCCGTAGCTTCCTCGAGCGTACCTTCCTCAACAACGCCAGCGTTCTCTGCTGCCTCGAGGACCTCAGAAGCAACGCCTGCGCCGTCAGCCGGAACGATGTTCACGATGCGGCGGTTGCGCTTGGTGCCGAATTGAACAGCGCCCGCTGCCAGAGCGAACAACGTGTCATCGCCGCCACGGCCGACATTGTCGCCCGGGTGGAACTTGGTGCCGCGCTGGCGAACGATGATCTCGCCGGCCTTAACCTGCTGGCCGCCGAAGCGCTTCACGCCGAGGCGCTTGGACTCCGAGTCACGGCCGTTGGAGGAGCTGGATGCACCTTTCTTGTGTGCCATTGTGAATTCTCCTTAAGTGAAGTCTTGCGGGGTTTACTTGATACCGGTGATCTTGATGGTGGTCTGCGGCTGGCGGTGGCCAATGCGACGCTTGTAACCGGTCTTGTTCTTGTACTTCATGATGTTGATCTTCGGGCCCTTACCGTGCTCGACGATCTCCGCGGAGACGTTCACCTTAGCCAGGTCGTCTGCGCTGGACGTGACGTTTGCGCCGTCGACGACAAGCACCGGGGTGAGCTCAACTTTGCTGCCAGCTTCACCCTCGAGCTTCTCGACGCGGAGCAGGTCGCCTTCAGCGACCTTGTACTGCTTGCCGCCGGTTTTGACGATCGCGTACATAAGAGGGCTACCCCTTTACTCATCGTGCACAGGATCAGCATGCTTCAACCCCGTGCGTGGACAGTGATTTTCTTAGCGCTTCGGGGCCATATCCAGGCTAGTTTTATCTAGCCCCCACTTCACAATCGCGTGCATGCTCATCGCGGTCTGCGCGGCCCCAAAACAGCGACTGTCAAAGACTACACCGAGCAGGGCTTAAACTCCAAACCGCATTGCACTATCAACCCTGCCATTAAGAGTGCCATCAACTTCCGGGAACCTTTTGCCGTTTTAACGCATTAGACTGGCGGAAGACAAAAGACAGCTATCTACCACTCACAGCTGAAAGGAGGTCGTACCAATGAGCGAGATTACTGACTCTTTCACACTTCCCGCTTTTGAGGATTTGTTCCCCAACAGCCCCATTACCGACGAGGCTTTGAACAGCATGCTCGAGGTCGCGTTCGATCCGGAAACCCCCGATCCGGGAACTGACCTCATTCCCGACCCCGACTCCCTTCTAGTTGATCCGGTCACCGACGACCTCGTCGATCTGGATTCCTTCGCCGAGACCGACGGCGCTGACCTCGCGGGAAGCGACAACAACTTCTTCGCCGAGCACTACCCAGATGGCGAAAGCGACTCCGGGTTGTACTTAGAGGACAGCCCGGCTGGTGACACGGACTTCGGCACCGAGTCTTCCGACGAGTTCGGCGATTATGGATCCGATTATGGCTCCGATTACGGGACCGACTTCGGCACCGACTACGGATCCGACTACGGCACCGACGACCCGCTCGCAGGATTCTAGGAGGCAACGTGGACCGCGCAACGGAACTCGAACTCGTCGAGCGGGCTCAAGCTGGGGACCAGAAGGCCTTCGCCGCCCTCATCCGCGAGGCGCATCGCCGGATGTGGGCGGTTGCCATCTCTGTTACGGGAAGCGCCCATGATGCGGAAGACGCCATCCAAGACGCGATGATTTCTGCTTGGAAGAACATCAACCGCTTCAAGCCTGAAGCTCGTTTTTCCACGTGGATGTACCGCATCACGTCCAACGCTGCACTGCAGATTCTGCGCAAGCGCCGCGAGATCCCGGACGACCAGACTGGGTACGACGACGTGGATTCTTCTGCCCCCATTTCGCAGGAGGTCACCTCCACCATCGTCGTGCGTGAGGCGCTGAACACGCTTGGCGACGAATTTAGGGAAGCGATCATCCTCCGCGAATACGCCGGGCTGACCTATGACGAGATTGCTGCCCACCAAGAGGTCCCCGTGGCCACGGTGAAAAGCAGGCTGAATCGCGCGCGCACCAAGCTCAAGGAAGCATTGGTGGCCGCTGGCGTTGACTCCCCGCACTAAGGCTTATTGAGAGGCTTATTTGAAACCGTAATCCTTCGCGAAGGTCTCAGCAGTTTTCTCATCGGCGTTGGCTCCGAGTGAGGAAATAACCACCAGTTGCGAATCCTCGTAGTAGGCCATAAACGGAGCTAAGCCTGTTTCACGCTCAACAAAATAAGACTTGTTTCCGTTTCCGCCGAGCTCTTTGAGCGTGACATCGGAAGATTCTTCGGCCTGTTTCATCAGCTCCACTGCATCTTCGCCCACGACGAGATCGATGCCGTACGTCCGGTACCCAGTGGTGGAGACTTCACCAACGTTGCAGCCGTTCAAAGTAATGGAGGACTTAGCCCACTTCAGATACCCACCAGCGATGTCGTTAGGGGTCTCGGATTTGGTATTGCATTTGCTCAGCGCATCAACAAGCTTCGCTGGCATGACTTTCTCTGCACCCGGGACGAGTTCTTTAAGCGGCACGTAGCCCTCCAAACCCTCAGCGACAGACAGCGCGTTCTTGCTGCCGCCCTTATTAGAGTCGCCGTCATTTCCGGAGTCGCTGTCGTTGCCACCGGTGCCGTTGTCGCCGCCGTTGGAATCTCCGCCGTCTGCGGTGTTTGAGGTGTCACCGCCGTTATCGCCGCCGTCCCCACCGGAGAGAGCAACCCAGGAGATACCGCCGATTACCAGGGCAGCTGCAGCCGCGAGGCCGATGAACAACGGCGCCTTGGACTTCTTGTTCGCTCCCATTGAAGGGCTGCTCGACGGCGTAGAACCGTTCTGGCTGGCGGTGCTCGGCGCGCCAGCAGAAGCTGCACGGTACTGGGGCGCTGCCTCTTGGAACTGCTGCGTGTGCTGCGTTTGCGGAGTGTGCTGCGTCTGCGGAGCCGGTTGCGGCTGCTGCGCGAACTGCGCTGTCTCCTGCTGCGCGGGCTGGTGGTGGGAAGGTTGCTGGAACTGCGGGGCGTGGCCGCCGGTGGCTGGTTCGCTGAAGCCGGGGAGGGTTGCTGCGACTGCGCCGCGGGCAACCACGGTCTTCGGATCGTCTAAGTTGGTCACGCGGCCAACGCGGCCAAGCTGCTCATGGACGTACGGGATGCGGGAGGATCCACCGGTTAGGAAGATCGGGGTGTCGGAGCTGCTCACGCCAGCTTGCCGCAAAACGGCCTCGGTCATTTCGGCAGCGCGTTGAATGGGCTGGGAAATGATGGTGATGAACTCATCGCGGGTGATCAAAACGTCATGCTCGCCGCTCGGGGAGGAAATGGTGATCGTCGCCGAAGACGTATCGGACAGCATTTCCTTGGCTTCGCGGATGTTCTCCTGCAAAGCGTTCATGACAGAGGGGGATGCGGAGCGTAGCTCGTCTGCCAGGTCAGGATCATCGTGGTCGATTTGGTCCACGACCCAGCGGAACAACAGGTTATCGATGGTGCGGCCACCCAAGGAGTTGTCACCCTTGGCCGCAACGACGCGGAAGTCGCCGCCTTGTTCCGCACGCAAAACGGCAATGTCCAGTGTTCCGCCGCCGAAGTCAAAAACGGCGACGTGCTGGCCGGGGTTCATCTGTGCGCTGGACGCGTAGTGGATAGCGGCCGCGCGCGGCTCAGAAATCAAACGCAAAGAGTCGGCCGAGATGCCCGCTGCCTGTGCTGCGTCGATAAGCGTGCCCACGGCGTGGCTGGACCACCGCTCCGGGTGGGTCAACGTCACCGTCGCTGGCTCTTCGCCGGCGTGCTGGGACTTCGCGCGCTGCGCGATCGTGCTGATCACGGACGAAATAATGGTTGTGGTTTTTACGTCATCTCCCTCAAGCTGGACGGTGTCATGGTCAATGAACCGCTTCGGGGACAGCACCAAACGGGAGGGATCGCGCCGGCCCTCACGCAACGCGGCATCACCAGTGAGGACGCCACGGCCATCGCTCTCCACGTAGACGGCAGAGGGCATCAGGTTGGACCGGTGGCTCAGCGCAATGGTCTCAATCCCACCGCTCGTGGGATTGGTGTGCGCCGCCGCAGAGTTAGACGTACCAAAATCGATGCCAAGGTGCCACGGCGTAGTCATTGGTTGAAAGTCCTTTCGCCAGCGTAATTTTCAGTACAACCTTATCGGTTTAAGCTCCAAGCTGCTTCCAAGCGGCTTGGTAAGCGACGATGAGGCGCTCGCGGGCTTCATCTTCCGCGGCAGACAGTGGGGTCATTGCCAGCTCACGCATGACGCCGAGTTCCCGTCGTAAAGCCTCCTGCACGGCCTGCGGCGGAGCAGACGGATCCACGCCCGCGGTTTCCGCGGGGATCGTTGCCTGGATGGCGGCGCTGATACGGGGAACAAGCTGTGAATCCGGGGACGACGCCACGGTGCGGATGAAACTGCGGTACAACAACACCCGTTCCATAGCGGGTTGTGAGAGCAAAACGGACATCACCCACCGCACATGATCACGGGCTGCTGGGTTGCTCTCTAGGTCCTCGAGAACGTCTACCACCCGCACCGCGCGTTGCAGCATCGCGTAATACGGCATGTCCTGGGTGATGATTTCGGTCAGGCGATCAATGCCGGAGGTTTGCCTCATCCACTCCATGAGCCCCGTCGGCCCGCCCTCCGCTGCGGCGCGGCGCCCGTACATGAGCCCGTACTCCCCCACCACGTCAAGCAGTTCGTCGCGCTCAGCGGCGCTGAAACCCTCCACCACGCGGGAGGGATCGCCCACCTCAATGAAGTCCAATAATGTCGCGCGGTCCAACGGTGCCAAGGCCGCGAGCTGCCGCACTGTCTCCCCGCGCACCCTGCCGGTGAGCGCGGATTCCGCCAAAAGACCCGACAGCGGGACCATCACGCCAACACTTCCCTTGAGCTGCTGGGCAATCCGCCCCGCGTACGTCGCAGCCTGCTGAAGCGGGTCCACAGGCCCAAAGGCACCTGCGCCAAAAGAGTCCGCGCGCGACACCACACCGATCGTGGTCAGCGGCGTCATCTGCAAGTCGGCGAGGAAGGTCCGCTCATCATCGCGGGGCGCTGAATCCGACAAGAACACCACACCATCCGCCCAGGAACTGGCCCGTTTGGTGTCTTTCGCGCCGTCGATAAGCGTGCGTCGCGTGCGCGCCTCATTTTCAACGGTGAGCGTCGCGGTACCGGGGGTGTCGATGATACCCAGCGTGCGCAATCGCGCGATGGGGACGAACTGACGGACAAAGTCCACCTCGTCCAGCGGCCGCGGAAGCTCCTTCAACACGCCGCCGGTCAACGGAATAGTCTCCGTCGCCTCGTCGAGGCCCACGACCTCCGCACGCGCGGGCGCTCCTTCCTCATACACGCTGACCGCCATGGTGCATTCCAGCGACCCTGTCGCCGCGATGTGCGTCTCCGTCAGCGCGTTGACCAGAGTGGATTTGCCTGACTTGAGCCGGCCGATGATGGCCACACGCATCGGGCGGTTGACCAATTGCGCGAGCTCATTCGCGGGCCCAGCCAACGCGGGGCCACCGCTGCCCAGCGCTTCTACAGCTTGTTGCAGCAGCCGCGCGAGATCGTTCGAGCGTTCTTGCTGAAGCTGACGCTTATCCGCGACCATGGGCCGCACCTCCCTGCGCCGTGATGTTGTCCCGCCCACCGGCACGAAGGCGGGCGGCGTGCTGGCTGAGTTCCTCGATCGTCGCACTCACAATGGCGTGGTTCTTCTGCAACCTGGTGACCTTCTGCTTCCGCTCAGATTCGGACTCGCGCGCGGCATTGCGCGCCTGCGTGATGTGCTCTTGGACCGTCTTGGTGCGCTGGCGCAACTGAGCACGGTAGCGCAACACCATCTCCGTTCGCGCAGCAGTGATCATCGTGTCCAGCATGCGCACCGTCGTACTCCGGGTGGTTTGCGTAATTTCCCGCAGCCACTGAATCAGGTGCGTTTTGCCGTTGCGCAACGCGCGGAAGCCCATGTGCACACCCACCCACATCGCGCCGGCCAACGGGGCAAACGGAATGATCACCGCCAGCATCGTGGAACCAATCACGCCAACGGACACCATCGATGGGTCGAAGATGTCCTTCGTCTTCTTTTCCACGTCACGGCCGGTCACGTCTTCCGGGGCGATGGACAGCACCGCCGCCTGCGTCACCGCGTGGACGGTGTCCGGTTGATTTGGGAACAGCTGCACCGCGCGCTCTTGCAGCCCGTCGAACTGCCGGGCCAGCGTCACGCGCATTGTTTCGGTCAGCTCCGCCTCAATCTGGCTTGTGAAGACCTGCGGCTTAGAGCGCAACACCCGCATCCCGTCGTTATTAATACGGTGCGTCCAGTTGTTGCGCAGCTGCTCCACCTGGCTGTCCAAGTCTTCCGTGATGCGGTTGCGCATGAGCTGAATATCGCGCGCAAGCAGCTGCTCCCACTCGGCGGCGTGCTCTTTGAGGTTCTCCAACTCACGGTACTCGGCTTCAAGCTTGTCCACGCTCTCATTGGGTTGCGCGACCAGCTCAAGGTCCTGATCGATCTCCTTGCGGATGCCCGCGAGCGTTGCGGCAATACTGTCCAGGCCGCTGATCATGCCCATCGTCTCCGGATCTTTCAGCACGCCTTTTAGTTGCGCGCGCAGCTCCGTGATCCCGCTGCGTCGCTCAATCTCTGCTCTTCGCGCAGGATCCGCTTCATCAATCGCGTCCAGCGCCCGCAGGCTCGACACCCCCACGACAGGCACGTCCGCCCCAAGGTTTTCTCGAATCAGCCGGCGGTCATCTTCCACGATCGCCTTCCACCGACGGACGTTCTTATCGGTCTTTGTCACCGCAACGACGACGGCGCCCACGCGTGCGCGGGCGGCATCAAGAATCTCCATCTCCGGCTTGGTGATCGGCGTCGACGCATCACACACCATCAGCAGCACGCCCGCCTCGTGGGCCTCATTAAACGCCGCGCGCACCGCGTACTCATCCAAGCCACCAACGCCTGGCGTATCGACGACCGTCATCCCCGCCAAATCGGCATTCTCCAGCTGAACTTCAGCGGCGGACACCAAATCATTGTCATCCGAACCCGTGCCCCCGCCGGAAATCCCGTCGATAGTGACGTAGTCCCCGAGCTGCTCCGGCGATACTTCAAGCCTCTCTTCCCCACGCACAACCTCCACCCGCGGGGTGGCTGATCCTTCACCCGGCGCGGCTAGCGCCACCCTGATCGGCGCAGACGTCGACGTGAGCACATCCACAGGCAACAACCCACGCTTACCGACGAGAGCATTGACCAACGACGACTTCCCCCGCTTTATCTCCCCCACAACAACCACGGATCCGGTGCGGAAACGTGCTCCCACGAGGGACTGCGCCAAGTCAGCCGATTGCGTCTTACCGTATCTGCGCGCGATATCTGCGGCGCGGTCGAGCGATTGCCGCGCCGTGCGCTGCGGTCCGGTGCTTTGGGTATTCGCGCTCATGCCCTCCGATTTAATCATGGCTTTCGCGCCACTATCCGCTAATGCATGACCAAAGTTCACGTTTTTTCCCGGCCACTCCTTTCTTTTCTTGGCGCCAATACGCAGGGCGTTCACCTAAGGTTTACGATTTCCTGACCAAAACGTTTCAATATTTTCCAACCGCCCGGGGAACCTTGCACCTAGGTTGGGCATTACACAAGTGACCGACACCACAGACGGTACGGAAAAGACACACAGCAGATACAAGCGATACAAGGAGAAAAACAATGTCAGGCGAAAACAACACCAACCAGAACACCAACCCGAACACCACCGCTACTTCTAACCAGAACGACCAGTTCAAGTTCGACGCACCGAACGGCGAGTCCTACACCGGCGACATCACCGCACAGATGGATACCAACAGTGACGGCCAAGTTGACACCTACATGGTGGACATGGACGGCGACGGAGTTGCTGACACCCGAGTCACCGACCGCGACGGCAACGCCCGCGCAGAGCGAATCGAGTTTGACACCGACGGCGACGGCGCAACGGACATCGTCTACGAAGACACCAACCGCGATGGGAACACCGAAACCATCCACGCCGACACCACTGGCGACGGCCGACTGGACACCATCATCCGCGACACCGATGATGACGGCAAGATCAACTCCGTAGAGTTCGACACCAACGGCGACGGCAACTACGACGTCCGAGTCTCTGACACCGACCGCGACGGCAAGGCAGACATGGCCAGCTACGACACCGACGGCGACGGCAAGTCCGACTACTACGAGTACGACTTCGACGGCGACGGCGTCACCGACTCCACCAGCGGTGAGGGCCGCCCGAACGCCGACCAGAGGGCCTTCGGCGAAGACTTGGCCGGCTCCGGCTCCGGCTCCGCTGCCCCCGCCCCAGAGTCCGCCGCACCAGAGTCCGCCGCACCGGAATCCGCTGCCCCCAAGTCCGCAGCGCCCGAAGGCTCCACCCCGGAAAGCTCCACCCCAGAATCTTCCCCGAGCGACCCAGCAGGCGACCCAGGCGACACTGCAACCGACACAGCTCCCGCCCCTGAGTCCGCAGGCTCCTCCGATGCCGGCTCCCGCTCCGACGTCAGCCTTGATGAGTACTCCGCTGACTCCGGCCAGGCTGCTGCCGCACCGCACCCGAACGGTGGCGTCGAGGTTGACCTGGACGGTGACGGCTACGGCGACGCGATCATCTTCGACACCAACAACGATGGCCGCATCGACGCCATGGAGATCGACACCGATGGCGATGGCCTCACCGACATGCTGCTGGTAGACACCGACCACGATGGCCGCGTCAACGAGGAGCACCAGGACCTCGACGGCGACGGAATGACCGATGTCGCACTGGTGGACGTCGACGGCGACGGCTACGGCGACTACGAGCTCACCGACAACGACGGCGACGGCTACTACGACCAGGAGACCTCCATCACCACCGATAACCAGGCCATGGAGTTCCCCACCACTGACGAGCTGGACATGAACGACCTCGACGGCTCCGACATGGGCGGCACCGACTTCGCCTAAACCCCAACCGCGCGCCGCCCCCTCAGGCCCAACCAGAGCGCGCCACCCCTTAAGCAAAAATCCGACAACGCCCCGGCTACCGGCAGAATCCCCGCCAAGTGCCGGGGCGTTACTGGGTCGTGTAGATCCGTTCCGTTTTTCGCCCGCAAACCCGCAGGCCGCGACCCGCAGATTTCCCTACGGATCTACAGCTCTACAGCACCCCTCGCCGGACGGCGCAAACGGGGTCGCGCCGGGCCGCGCTGCGCCACCGGCCCAGGAGCAACGAAGAACGGGGTTTCTGCTAGCCTCGCGTGCGGCGTGCAGCCCTGCGGCGCCCCTTCGCGCGAGTCGCAGTGCCATCCCCGCTGCCAACTGGGTCTTCAGCCTCAGTACCGCGAGTCTCACCCGCCGTCTCACTGGCAGTCTCAGCGTCGGTCTCATCTGCAGACGATTGAGCCGGCGCGGATTCGCTAGACGAATTAGCCCGCTTCGACGCTGCCCTCCTCCGCTTCGGCTTCGATGCAGGCACAGCATCTCCGTCTTCCGCCGATTCAGAGCCGGCGCTGGCGGACTCGGTCTTGGAGCCTGAGCCCGAGTCTGAACCTGAGTCAGGGCCCGAGCCAGAACTAGTGGTCTTTCGCGTTGCACGGCGGCGACCACGTGTGGACCGTTTCGTGCTACTCGTTCGTGCAGAATCGTGGTCGTCAGACTTGTCGGCCGAAGCATCAACCGGCTCGGCTGGCTCACCGTCAGCGTCTTTGTTGGAAGTCGCAGCTGGTTCGAAGTCCTCCGGGCGCGGTGCGTGATCCGAGCGGGAATTGCCACGGGTCTTGCGCTTGCGGCGCGGGGAGTTCTCAAATTCCTCGAGCGCTTCTTCGTAGGTCTGAGCAGGTGCAGACCCAGCATCAGCTTGGGCCGTGTCCGCCTGCGCGGCGTCCGCTGAAGCGGCATCCTCCGGTGCGCCCTGTGCCGGAGCATCCTCCTGCTCATCCTGAGCTGAGGTGCGGCCCTTACCCCGTCCGGAGCCACGACGCCCACGGCGGCGGGAAGCACGACGGCGGGTGCTGGGCTGGCCTTCCCCAGTTTCAGCGTTGTCAGTGTCATCGTTGTCAGTGCCAGCGTTGTCAGTTTCAGCGCCGGACTCGCTGCCGTCGGCGGAATCCGGATCAGAATCGGCATCAGGATCCGCGATAACTGCATCGATGAGGTCAGCCACATCGACGGCGTCGCGTTCGACTTCGTCCCGGGAAGCGTCGGCATTGTCGTCAACCGACTCGTGCGCCGGTGTGGCGGAGGAATCGTCGGCCGAATCAGCGGCAGTCTCACCGCGGTGCTTCTTCATCGCTAGTGCAGCTGGGTGCGCGCCGGGATTCTTCGCCGGGCTGCGGCGTTTCTTGGAACGACGGTCATCGTCGTCGTCGATAAGCGAATGCTCTACTGGGTCCGACGTGATGTGGAGGCCGCGGCCGTCGCAGCATTCGCACTTCGTGGAGAAGCTCTCCAGCAGGCCCGCGCCGATGCGCTTGCGGGTGAGCTGGACCAAGCCTAGCGACGTGACCTCGGAGACCTCGAAGCGCGTGCGGTCGCGCGTCAGTGCCTCGTTCAAGCGGCGGAGCACCAGGTCTTGGTTTTCGGGGAGGATCATGTCGATGAAGTCGACGATGATCATGCCGCCGATGTCACGCAGACGCAGCATGCGAACGATTTCCTCGGCTGCCTCGATGTTGTTCGCCGTGACCGTTTGTTCAAGCGAGCCGCCGTCGCCGGTGAAGCGGCCGGTGTTGACGTCAATCACCGTCATCGCCTCGGTCTTGTCGATCACCAGCGAACCGCCGGACGGCAGCGGAACCACGCGCTGCAGCGCGGTCGCGAGCTGCCCGTCGATGTCATACAGCGCGAACGCGTCCTTGCCATCGTTGTTTTGGCGGTCGCTCGCGGAGAATTTCTCCACGCGGTCCAGCAGATCCGGTGCCACGGATTCGACGTACTTGTGGACTGTGTTCCACGGCTTGGTGCCATCAACAATGAGCTTGGAGAAGTCCTCGTTGAACATGTCGCGAACAACCTTGACCAGCAGGTCCGGCTCTTCGTACAGAGTGACCGGCTTGGCACCCCGGCCCTTCTTTTTCTTCTCCGCGGTCTCAACAATGGTGTCCCACTGCGTGTGCAGTCGGTTAACGTCCGCGGCGATCGCTTCCTCCGGCACGCCCTCGGCGGCGGTGCGGATGATCGTGCCGCCCTCATTGCCAGCGACGCGGCCCAGAATCTCTTTCAAACGCTTGCGCTCCGGCGCGGGCAACTTGCGCGAAATTCCCGCAGTGCGTCCGCCTGGGACGTACACCAGGTAGCGACCAGCCAGCGAAATCTGCGTGGTCAGACGCGCACCCTTGTGGCCGATCGGGTCCTTGGTTACCTGCACGAGCACCTGGTCGCCGTTCTTCAGCGCCTGCTCAATCTTGCGGGAGCGCCCACCAAGCCCCGCGGCCTTCCAGTCGACTTCACCCGCGTAAAGCACGCCGTTGCGGCCCAGCCCGATGTCGATGAACGCGGCCTCCATGCTCGGCAGCACGTTTTGGACACGCCCAAGGTAGATGTTGCCAATGATGGACGCATTCTGGTCGCTGGTGACAAAGTGCTCCACCAGCTTGCCGTCTTCCAGCACACCCACTTCGGTGATGGTGCCCGCCCCGTCGTGACGCGCGCGCTCACGCACCACCATCGTGCGCTCAATCGCCTCGCGACGCGCCAAAAACTCCCGCTGGGACACAATCCGCGAGCGCTTCTTGTCCTCGTCGCGACGCTCCGTGCGGCGCCGGCGCTGCGCCTCCAACCGCGAGGAGCCCTTGATCGCCTTCGGTTCCTCAATGACCTCAACGGGTTCGTCGTTAGCCCGGCGCGCGCCCGAAGAGCTAGACGCTTGACGACGACCCGACGCCCGCCTCGTACCCCCACGCCGCTTACCGCCACGCGAACCGCCCTCGGTCGCATCTGCCGACTCGGTGGTTGCATCCTCCGCTAACGAGTCATCATCAAAGGAGTCAAGCTGATCACCTGCATCATTGCGCTCCGACGCGCTGGATTCAGATGTCCTCGACGCCCGGCGACGCGTTGACCGCGGCGCGGCCTTGAAAATCGGCGCATACGCCTCCGCCGCCGCTTCAGTGTCATCCTCAGGCAACGGCGTGATCTCCGGCGCCACATCCGTGAGCAAATCATCGCTTTCAGCTGGCACGAGCTCCTTCAGCACGTCCTCCAGCGCAGCACCCACCGCAGCCACGCTCGCATCATCCGCTTCATCCGCTTCCTGGGGTGCTTCCTGGGGCGCTTCCTGGGCCACTTCGTCTTGGACCTCCACCGGTTCCGCAGGCTCAGCCTGCGCAGTGGCACCTTCGATGTGGTCCAGCACGCGCTCGGCTTCCTCACGCGTCAGCGCCGATTGCGCGACCTTTTTCAGATCAAGCTCGCTTAGCTTAACTACGAGCTCCTTCGACGTCATCCCCAGCATCTTCGCCAGAGCGAACACGCGGATCTTGTCGCCGATTTCATTCCGGTCGACTGTTTCGGTTGTAGGGTTAGTGCCCTGAGCCACGACTATCTCCTGTTATGCGGCGGGACCGATGCCACGGTCGGGCGCTGGCACCGACCACGTCCACGTGGTGTAAGTGTCGCCGCCGCACAACCGCAGGAAGTCCCGCATGGGTGTAAAAGCTTCACAGCACGAAAAAATTCGCGCTGGCTCCATTCTTTCACAACCCGGCCCTTTCGCGGCGTGAAGGGGCGCATCGATTCCCCCAACAGCGCCCACCCAGCACAGAGACCCGCGGTCCCCCGCGTCCCGTCCCACCGCATACCCCGCGTCCCGCCCCACGGGCACCCCTTCGCCTTCCCCGCGGCACCCTCCCGCATCCCCCGCGGCACCCTCCCGCATCCTCCGCATCCCGTCCCACGGGCACCCCTTCGCCCTTCCCCTTTGAGTGGCCACACCACTCAAGGAAATGGCGAAGCCGCGACCTGCGGGTTTCCGCAACAACTATCGTTGAGTGGCCGCACCACTCAAGACCGCAGAATCCCGGCCCTCGTTGACTTGAGTGGCCACACCACTCAAGGAAATAGCTGAGCCGCGACCTGCGGGTTTCCGCGACAACTATCGTTGAGTGGCCGCACCACTCAAGACGCAAAATCCCGGCTCTCGTTGACTTGAGTGGCCACACCACTCAAGGAAATAGCTGAGCCGCGACCTGCGCGTTTCCGTGACAACTATCGTTGAGTGGCCGCACGACTCAAGACGCAAAATCCCGGCCCTCGTTCAAAGGGCCGGGATTGGTGGCTCAAACGCTCGTGCGCGGTGCAGCGTCAGGGTGTCCGTGGCGCTGCTTTGGTGGGGCAGCCTTGGAGGGGCTGCCAGAGTGGCGCTGGCTTACTGACGCTTGGAAGAGCCAGACGACAGGCCCTTCGGCTTGTTGTCCTCGTTGATGAGGAAGCCAGCGCTAATGTTCTTGCCCTTAGCCTTTGCTGCCTCAGCCGGGCTCCACGTGCGGGTGGTGCCAAGGTAGGAGGAAGCGTTCGGGTCCTCCACGTTGCGGACGCGGTGGAAGTCCATCTGGACCTGGCCTTCCGTCACGGTTGCGACAGCGAAGCCGTGGGAGTCGAAGTCCATGTGGTTAACCCACGGGTTGATGGAGCGGATAGCAGCCTCAACCAGGTGGGAGATGCGGCTGTCCTCGTTGAAGTACACACCCAGGGTCTCAGTGAGGACTTCGTCCAAGTTCGGTGCGGAGATGGACGTGGTGACGAGCTCGCAGGCAATCTCTTCACCCCTGTGGTGGATGGACATTGCCCACTCGGAGTGAATGTCACCGGTGATGAACAGCGTGTTCGTGCCTTCTTGCTTCTTGTCGTACACAGCGTCAAGGATGCGGGTACGGTCCGCGCGGTAGCCATCCCACTGGTCGGTGTTACCCACCATGCCACCCAGTGCCTTGTCGGTCCCGTCTGCGGCGGTCGGGCTCTCGCCGGTCTTTGGCCTGAGGCCGAGCTGGTTTGCGAAACCAACAGACAGAGCCTCGTTCGCCGCTTTGTTTTCCTTGGAGGTCTCCGGCAGACGCACGAGCTCGAACGGAGCGATCATGACGGAGTTACCCATCACATTCCACTTCGCCTCCGAGGACTCGATCTCATCCTTGGCCCACTTGTACTGCTCCTGGCCAAGCATAGTGCGGTACTTGCTGTCGATGGCGTAAGCCTCGCCGACTGAGTCGAGCTCCTCACCCAGAACCACGTCGCGGTAAGAGCGGAGGTCCATCACAATGAGCTTGACCAAGTCGCCGAATTCGAAGGAGCGGTACAGTACTGGCTCCGTCTTCGGCTCGATATCCACGGTGCCGTTGATGTCCTTGTTTGCCTCAACCGTCGCAGCAATCTCGATCTCCTTGCCGGTTTCACGCACTGGCATCCAGTCGAAGTAGGTCTTGTGGCCAGCCCACATGCGCTTACCCCAAGAGATCTTGTCTGCCTTGTAGACGCGCGACTTGTACTTGTAGTCCTTAACCGTGTGGTTGAAGGCACCCAAGCGCCAGGAGTTGTCACCAGTCTCGTGGTCGTCCCAGATGCAGACCCACGGTGCAGCTGCGTGCGCAGCCTGGAGGAACTTGTCCTCGCGGTAACGGCCGTAGCGCTCGCGGTAGTCCTTCAGCTCGAGGATCTCGTGGTCCGGCAGCGTTGGGCGAGAAACGCCAGACTTACCGCAGTATTCACCGGACGCGTACTCGTAGATGTAGTCACCCAGGAAGGCGACGACATCGATCTCGCCCGCGTAAGCCTGACGCGCCATCTCCTTGTACGCGGAGAAGAAACCACACTCGAAGTTCGCGCAGGAAGCAACAGCAATCTTCATCTCTTTGAAGGAAGAGTCACCCTTAGCGGCGGCAGTCTTGGTGCGGCCGGTCGGCGACACGTAGGTCGTTCCTTGGTCGGACCAAGCCTTGTCGGTGTCCTCCCAGACGAAGCGGTAGTAGTAGATCGAATTTGCCTCGAGGCCTGTAGCTTCAACCTTCACCGTGAAGTCGCGGCCTTTTTCAGCCGTGGCTGTGCCACGACCCACCACGTTGCCGAAGCCTTCGTCGGTAGCAATCTCCCAGGCGACCTCCTGGTCCTTACCAACCTCTGCGCCCGGCATGGATTTCTCGCTCTGGGTCAGGCGGGTCCAGATGATGACGCTGTCCGACATCGGGTCGCCGGACGCAACACCGTGCATGAACGGCTCAGGGGTTGCCAGGACATACTTCGGCAGGTTGGCCTGACCAGGGCGGTGCTTAACAGGGAGGAACTGGGACGCCTGCTCACCTTTATCGGAAGCAGCATTAGCAACACCAGCGGCGGCGACACCAGCAGCAGTCGCTGCGGTACCGGCAAGGAATGTACGACGAGGAAGGTTGTTTGAAGCCATGCATACACCTTCGGACCGGGCAGTCATTCGCGCAACCGGAATAAGTGACAAAGTAACAGAATTCTAAAGCTGTTCACGCGGCGTTAACCGTGACTCATACCTTCGATCGATCCCGCGAAGGCGGATGTTGGTGGCGCTCATGGGGCAGTTGGCGCAGCATCGGCCGAGGGCGGGTGAAGGGGAGGCGCATAGCCATGCAAAAACCCGCGGCACGATGCCGCGGGCGAACAAAGTGAAAAGGTTAGTTGTGGTTCGGGAACCAGATGGAGATCTCTCGCTGCGCAGACTCTGGGGAGTCGGAGCCGTGAACGATGTTCTCGGCGACGGTGAGGGCGAAGTCGCCGCGGATGGTGCCCGGGGTCGCCTTGGACACCGGGTCGGTACCGCCAGCCAGCTGACGCCATGCCTCGATAGCGCGCTCACCCTCGACGATGCCAGCGATCAGCGGAGCGGACGTAATGAAGTCCACGAGCTCGCCGAAGAACGGCTTGTCGGAGTGCTCAGCGTAGTGCTTCTCAGCGGTTTCACGGTCGGCGGTACGCAGGTCCAGCTCGACGAGCTTGAGGCCCTTGCGCTCAATGCGGGAAATGATTTCACCAACGTGGCCCGCCTTCACACCGTCGGGCTTGATCAGGATCAAAGTCTTCTCAGTCATGCCCACCACAGTAATGATGTTGCAGTCAGGTGTCGCGCGTTGGTGCGTCTTGGACATGCGATTGGGTCCGCCATGGGCCGCGCTGAGGCCCGCGATTGGGCCGCGATTGGACCCAATCGCGAAATTGGTTTGGTGCTAGGTCTGCTCGCGGACGATGCGGGCGGCTTCCTCGTGGGATGTGTTGCGGAACCAGAGTTGGACCTGGCGGATGGCGCCGGCCTCGTTGCCTTCATCTTTCATGCGCTTAACAGTGGCCTTCTGCTCGCTATCGAGCGTCTTCGGCTTCGCTTCCATCGAACGGAAACGTTCACGCAGGCCGATAAAGAGCGCGATGCCGGCGACGGCAAGAGCAGCCAACGGAACCCAAGCGGGCTGATCCAGAAACACGGCAATGATCGCAACCAGGGAAAAAACGGCACCGACGATGAGCGAGATGACCTGCATGGTGTCACCCTAATGCGGACTTCACGGTGGATAGGACTGCGCATTTTGAAAAGTAATGCGATTCTCGCATTGAAAATTTTGCGATCCACATCACATTTCGGTTGTTCGGTGATAGGTTGTGAGTTCGGAACTTCTGACACAGCGCCCGAAAGGACGAGCATCGCTCATGGCATATTCCAGCCACTTCCCCGACATCGACATCCCCGAGATCTCAATCTACGAAGCCGTGTTCAACGGCCTTAACGACGAAGACGCGCAGCGCCCCGCGATCACCGAGCTGACCACCGGCAAGACCGTGACCTACGGTGAGCTGCGCACCATGGCCGACGCGATCGCCGGTTACCTCGCCTCCAAGGGTCTTGGCCCCGGCAACGTGGTCACGCTGCAGATCCCGAACTCCATCCACTTCGCCTCCACCCTGCTGGGCATCTTCCGCGCAGGCTGCACGGTCAACCCGGTGGGTGTGCTGCTCACCGCGGAGGACGTGGACAAGGTCGCCGACATGGCTGGCGCAGATCTGTTCATCGGTGTGACCGACGTCGGCCACCACTCGCACATCTGGGAAGAGGAACTCGACGACATCGTCGCGCAAGCGCTCCCCGCACCGAACCTCACGGTCGACCCGAGCTCCGTCGCGTCCATCCCCTTCAGCTCCGGCACCACCGGCCTGCCCAAAGGCGTGGAGCTCACCCACCGCAACCTCGTGGCCAACATGCACCAGGCCGCGTTCATGTTCGAGGCCAACGGCGTAGAGGAATACTCCAAAATCCTCGCGCCGCTGCCCTTTAGCCACATCTACGGAATGACGGCCCTGCTGCTTGGCGCACTGCTGAAGCGCTGGCACATTCACACCCTGCCGAAGTTCGACCCGGAGGTTTTCCTCGGCGCCCACGCCAAGTGCGGCATTCAACTCACGTTCATCGCGCCGCCGATGGCGGTCATGCTGGCCAAGCACCCCGCCGTGGATCCCGCATGGTTCACCGCGCTGAAGCGCATCGTCTGCGGCGCCGCACCGCTCGACACCGACGTCGCTCGCGCAGTGGAACAGCGCCTGGACTGCTCCATCATCCAGGGGTACGGCATGACGGAATCCTCACCCATCACCCACGTGGGAATCATGGGCGAGGTCCCGCCGGGGTCCGTCGGCTACGCCGCGCCTAACACGAACTTCCGCATCGTGGACATCGACACCATCGAGGACGTCGAGGAGGGAGAGGCCGGCGAGCTGCTGATCCAAGGTCCGCAGGTCATGAAGGGCTACCTCAACAATGAAGAGGCCACGCGCGAGACGCTTCTCGACGGCGGGTGGCTGCGCACCGGCGACGTCGCGCGTCTCGACGAAAAGGGTCACCTGTACCTAGTCGACCGCGCCAAGGAAGTCATCAAGTACAAGGGCTACCAAGTTGCACCGGCAGAACTCGAGGCGCTGCTTCTCACCCATGAAGCAATCGCCGACGCTGGTGTCGTAGGCGTAGACAGAGACGGCCTGGAAATTCCGCGGGCGTTCGTGGTGCTGCAGGAGGGGGCGTCGATAAGCGAAGAAGAGCTCATGGAATGGGTGGCCGAGCGAGTCACGCCATACAAGAAGATTCGCGCCGTGACCTTTATCGACGAGATCCCGAAGAACCCCACCGGAAAGATCCTCCGCAAGAATCTGCGAGACATCCCGCTCGAGGACTAGAATAGATAGAACACCAACCCCTGACTTCTAGAAAGAAGGAAACATGGCTGACAACCCTGTCCACGAACTGCTTGACCCGAAGACCGACTACTACCAGGTATTCGCTGACATCCAGGGCGAGGACCTCGAATGGTGGAAGAAGACCCGCGAGTTCTGCGAGTTTGCAAAACCGCACGTCAACGAGGCATGGGACAAGGCAGACTACCGCGTCGACATCGTCGAAGAGGCAGCAAAGCGTGGCCTGCTGCGCGACGCCATTGACATCGAGGGCGAGCCGGAGATGTCCGTCCGCGCCGCACGCCTCATGGCATTCGAGCTGGCTCGCTGCGACGCGTCGCTGGGCACCGCTTTCGGTGTTCAGGCTGGCCTGTCCATGAAGTCCATCGACATGTGCGGCTCCGAGGAGCAGAAGGCAAAGTACCTCAAGCCAATGGCCAAGCTGGAGATTCGCGGTGCGTTCGCACTGACCGAGCCAGACCACGGCTCTGACTCCATCGGCCTGGAGACCACCGCTACCCGCGAGGGCGACGAGTGGGTCATCAACGGCGAGAAGAAGTGGATCGGCCACGGCTCCGTGGGCCACATCGCCGTAATCTGGGCACGCGACACCGCCGACGGCCAGGTCAAGGGCTTCATCGTTGACCAGGACCAGGAGGGCTACAACGCCGAGACCATCATGGGCAAGGCATCCCTGCGTGGTATCCCGCAGGCACACATCAAGCTCAACAACGTCCGCGTTGGTGAGGACCGTCGCCTGCCGAGCGCAAACTCCTTCCGCGACACCGCGAAGGTGCTGGCTGGTACCCGTATTTCCACCGCGTGGGCTGCACTGGGTGTGGCAACCGACTCTTACGAGAAGGCGCTCGACTACGCTCACCGCCGCGTGCAGTTCGGTCGCCCGCTGGTGAAGAACCAGATCATCCAGCAGCGCCTGGCGGACATGCTCCAGGAGCTGACCGGCATGTTCCTGTACTGCCGCCGACTTCTTGAGCTGGAGGAGTCCGGCCAGATCACCGAGCAGCAGGCCGCCCTGGCTAAGGTGCACAACACCCGTGCTGCCCGCTCCATCACCGCCAACGCACGCGACATGTTCGGCGGCGTGGGCATCCTGCTGGAGAACGACGTTGCACGCCACCACGCTGACGTCGAGGCACTCCACACCTACGAGGGCACCGACACCATGCAGTCCCTCATCGTTGGTAAGTCCATCACCGGAGTTGGCGCCTTCACCGGCTAGTTCCTAGCTTGCAGTGGCTGTACCATCGCCACTGCACAGGCTTCCGCCGCATCCTGCCCTTAAGCATCACGGGGCGGGATGCGGCTTTTTATTGTCCCAATCCGCTTTCGGCGGCGCGCGGACGCGCGTGACATGTTCGGCGGCGTGGGCATCCTGCTTGAAAATGACGTTGCGCGCCACCGCGCCGACGTTGAGGCTTTGCATACTTTCGAAGGCACGGACACGATGCAGTCGCTGATCGTGGGCAAAGACATCACGGGGGTCAGCGCCTACAAGAGCTAGGTGTCGCTGGTCGCGCCGCTCTCACGTCACGGAACGACAGTATCGTTGCGGATGGCGTTGAGCCGCTGCGACCATTGCGCCACAGTGACGACGTCCACTGGTTGGTGCCGATGCCGTATAGACTGCGGCCCCCCGACTCCTTGCGCTGGGCGGTGCCAGCCGGTCCAACTCGTGAAAGGAACCGATCGGTTCTTCAACAGGCGAATGATCGCGCCCGGCGTATGTGAATTCGCCTGCTTCACGACGACCGGAGTTCTACTCACAATCAAGTCCGCATCTTCACGGAGGAGAGCCAAAACCTCGTTGGACGTCTCATTTGTTCCCACGATGACGATGGGTTTCCTGCCACCCCGGCCTTGCCCGCTGGCTTGAACAGGGGCCTGAACAGGGACCTCGCCCGCTTCTTGCCCAGCGACGATGACCGTGTCGTAGTAGGTAGTGAGCTCACCCACGGTGATGTCCGTCCCGACAGTGACGTTGCCGAAGAGGCGCAACCGCGGTGCCGAAGGAACCGCGCCCGGCGTATCCGCCGCGACCCGGTACGTAGAACCGAATCCGATTACCCCGAGCGGTGCGGGCAGCGCATCGAAGAGGTCGACGTAGTAGTCGTGCCCGGCCATGCAGATCAAGGTGTCCAATGCATGTATGCCAGCTGGGCCAGCGCCGACGACTGCAACGCGTCGGACGCGCGAATCGTGAATCATGTCATCTCCTTGAATCTTCTCGGATCTTCTCGGTGGTTTTCGCAGCGGTTCAACTTTGTAGACCGCTTGGTCTTTTACATTAGTAGCGATCTGTCTAAGTCGGGAGCGTCCGCGGATTTAAATTCATTGACCCCGAGACGACTCGTCACCATGAGAAGAACAAGGGCGACAATAAAACCCCGCGAGGAGAAAGCGGCGGTGCTTTTCTCGCGGGGCGTGTACGTGGGCCGGCCGTCTAACTGGCCGGCCCACTGTTGGGCAGCGGTTATCCCTCAAACGGGATCTTGCGCAATGCGTTGCGGTCGATCTTGCCGTTGGGAACCTTGGGCACCTCGTTGATTAGTTCGACGGCGCGGACCTTCTTGTATGGGGTCACAATGCTGGCGACATAATCCATGACCGCCTGCTCGTCGAGGCCGGAGCCCGGTGCGACGACGACGAAGGCGCGAGGGATCTCAAGACCATCGCGCTCCACGCCGACGACACCGGCATCAAGGATCGCCGGGTGAGACACGAGTACGGCCTCCAGCTCCGCCGGCGCCACCTGGTAACCCTTGTACTTAATCACTTCCTTAGCGCGGTCCATGATGAACAGCGAGCCGTCCTCGGCGATGCGCCCGATGTCGCCGGTGTGGAGCCAGCCTTCGTCATTGATGGTGGCCTTGGTCGCTTCCTCGTTGTTGAGGTAGCAATCCATCATCATCGGAGCCTTCATGAGGATCTCGCCGGGCTCGCCCTCTGGGACATCCTCACCGGTTTCCATATCAATGAGGCGCATCTGAGCATTTGGCACAAGCACACCGACGGATCCCAGATCAGACTCACCGACGAGCCCGGTGACCAACGGCACGCACTCGGTCATGCCGTAACCCTGGATGACGTTTGTCCCCAGGCGATCCTGCACGGCCTGGGCAACCTTTGCGTCGAGAGGCGCGGCGCCGCACATCATGAGCTTGCTTGCCTCGAAGTCACTGGGGTCGATCTCAGGGCTCTTAGCCATCACCAGCGCCATCGGCGGGGCGATGAAGGACATCTGCACGTCATAGGTTCCGTGCGCCTTCAAGAAGGGCTCGAGTTCGAACTTCGGCAAGGTCACCACGTTGTCGCGGCGCTTCAGAGCCGACGCCAGCGCCACGGTGGTGCCGTAGATGTGGCCAAACGGCAGTGGGATCATGACGGGAATTCCCCCATCGTCAAGCCCGTTTTCCACAAGACGGTGGGACGTCGTCTGCACAATCGCGTTGAGCGCCCGGTTTGACAGGACTACGCCCTTGGGCAGTCCCGTCGTACCGGAGCTAAACGGGATTGCGCCGGTTTCAGCACCGGTTACTTCAGCAGCGGCTGCCGACTTGCCCTTCCTGCAGATCGCTTCCAGCTCGTAGACGAAGATTTGGTCTACGGACTCGATGTCGGTCGCGCCGATGTAGAGTTTCGCACCGGAGAGCTTGATCTGCTTCTCCACGTCGGTCGAGTTCATCAGCATGCCGATGGCGCTGAACGCAGCACCGACTTTTAGAATCGCAAACTCCACCACCACGAAGTTGATGGAGTTCGGAACCTGCATCGCTACGACATCGCCGCGGCCGACTCCGCGTTCGACGAGTTCGCCAGCGAGTGCGTCGATACGCGCGATGAGCTCACGGTAGGTAATGGATTCGCCCGTCGTGATCTCGGAGACTGCGGTGTTGTCCAGATCTTGTTCGGCAATGTCGCCGAAGATGAACTCGTAGTGGCCGATATCAGCGATGTCGAGGTCAGCCACGTGGCTTGTGTAAATCACCTTCTTTTCCTTTCGATAGTGGTGGGTTGCTGGATTCAGGTTGCGCCTCGCGGCGAGGCTAGTGGTTAGTCAAAGCGCTGAACCGTGGAGCGGGTTGCGGCGCGACGGCGCCATGCTCGTCGGCGTAGGTTCCGCGGGCAGCGAGGTGCGGGTCGTCGAGAACTTCGTGCGGCCCCACGACAGGCGCGAAGCAAGCGTCGGCATCAGCGAAAGCGTCCACCCACTCGGCGCGAGTCTTCGTCGCGAAGATTGCCGCGAAGCGCTCGCTCATCGCGGGCCAATTCTTCATGTCAAATTGCTTATCGACGCCACACTCGTCCTCTACCCCAAGCACCCGCACGAGTTCTGCGTAAAACTGTGGTTCCAGAGCACCGACGGAAACGAACTTGTCGTCAGCCGTCCGGTAGGTGCGGTACCAGGGGGCACCGCCGTCGAGCCAGTTCGTACCGCGCTTTGGGCTCCAGGCCTGTGAGGCGCGAAGAGATTGGGTCATGGCGGTGAGGTGCGCCGCGCCGTCGACAATTGCGGCGTCGACGACCGTTCCCTGGCCGGTGAGCTGCGCACGGTATAGGCCGGAGAGAACACCGGTAACGAGGTAAAGCGAGCCGCCGCCGAAGTCACCGAGCATGTTCAACGGCGGGACGGGCAGGCCATCGGACCCGGTGATCGGCTCGAGCGCACCCGATAGCGCGATGTAGTTAATGTCATGCCCCGCCTTGTCGGCCATTGGGCCGTCTTGACCCCAGCCGGTCATGCGGCCGTAGACGATCTTGGGGTTGACGTGCGCCACGTCAGCGGGCCCGACGCCGAGCTTCTCGGCAACGCCGGGGCGGAAGCCCTCGAGGACGATATCCGTATTCGCCAGCATCTCAAGGACCTGATCATGGTCGGCCTTCAAATCAAGCTCCGCGACGTCTTGGCCGCGGTACAAAATGGCGTGAGCTGCCATCATCATGGGGTTCGCGCCGCCGGGGCGTTCAACGCGAGTGACACTCGCACCCAGATCATTGAGCAGCATCGCCGCGAACGGAACGGGGCCAATGCCCCCAAGCGTGAGCACGCGCACACCGCTCAGGGGCATTGCTGGGTTGCTGACCGTGTTGGATTCTCCAGACATATCCGCAGCCACTATTTCCCGGTCCACTTCGGCTCGCGCTTCTCAGCGAAGGCGGTGGCGCCTTCGCGGGCGTCGGCGCTGGCGAAGATGAGGTCCCATGCTTCCTGGTTGGCCTTCCACGGGTCGATGTTGGACCACTCGGCGTTCCAGTCGTTGCCGGCGGATGTAGCCTGGTGGAGGCTCAGCTTGGACTGCTTGACTGCCAGCGGGCCGTTGGCGGCGATGCTGGCGGCGAGCTTCTTTGCTTCCTCAAGGAGGGACTCGCCGGGGACGATGCGGTTGATCAGGCCCCAGTCGAGTGCGGTCTCCGCGGAGATCGGCTCGCCGGTGAGTACCAACTCAGCGGCGCGGCGCAGAGGGATCTGGCGCGGGGTGCGCACCACACCGCCGGCAGCCGCAACGAGGCCGCGCTTGACCTCAGGCAGACCGAACTTCGTGCCTTCGGCGGCGATGATCAGGTCGCAGGAAATCGCTGCTTCAAAGCCACCGCCAAGGGCAAAGCCGTGCACGGCTGCGATGATCGGCTTGTCACTCCAGTGCTGAGCGACACCGGCGAACCCCCACTCCGGGTGTTCCTCGGAGAACACAGACTTACCCTGCGCGATCTCCTTGAGGTCCGCGCCTGCGCAGAACGTGCGGCCGTTTCCGGTCAGCACGATCACGCGGACGTTGTCCTCGGCGTTGGCTTGCTCGATGTAGTTGCCCACGGTGTCGGACAGTTCGGAGTTGACCGCGTTCATGGCGTCAAGGCGGTTGAACGCGATGACGGCGACATGGCCATCAACCTCGTAGGTTGCTACTGGTTGGGGTGTTGATTCAGTCATTGTTTAGCCTCCAAAGACTTCGCGGCCGATGATGAGTTTCATGATTTCGTTGGTGCCGCCGTAGATGGTCTGCACGCGGGAGTTGATGTAGGAGCGTCCGATCGGGTACTCCATCATGTAGCCGTAGCCACCGAAGAGCTGCAGGCAGCGGTCCACGATGTCCTTCTGGATGTCGGTGGCCCACCACTTTGCCTTCGCGGCATCGACGGCGGTGAGTTCGCCGGCGTTGTACTTCAAAACTGCGGCGTCGACGTAGGCCTGGGACACCTCGAGTTTTGTGATCATTTCTGCGATCTCAAACTGGGTGTTCTGGAACGCGGCGATTGGCTGGCCGAAGGCCTTACGCTGCGTGACGTACTCGATGGTCCAGTTCAGAGCTGCGCGAGCGCCGGCGCATGCACCGATCGCAATGGACAGACGCTCCAGCGGCAGGTGGGACATGAGCGAGTGCAGTCCCTTGTGGACTTCGCCCAGGCGGTTCGCATCCGGCACGCGGACGTTTTCAAACGACAGCTCCGCGGTGTCGGCGGCGTGGGAACCAATCTTTTCCAGCTTGCGTCCGCGGCTGAAACCTTCCATTCCGTCTTCGACGACGAACAGCGTGATGCCGCCGCCCTGCGGGTGGTTCTCATCCGGGGTGCGGGCCGCGACAATCACCAGGTCGCAGCGCATACCGTTCGAAATGAAGGTCTTGGACCCATTCAGAACCCAGTCGTCGCCATCGCGCACGGCGGTGGTCTTCATCCCGCGCAGGTCCGAACCGGCGCCAGGCTCGGTCATCGCCACGGCGGAAATCAGCTCACCCGTGGCTAGCCCAGGCACCCACTTCTGCTTCTGCTCTTCCGTTCCAAGGTGCTCGTAGTAAGGAATGATGATGTCCGCGTGAACGGAGATGATGCCCGCCAACGAATCCGCCCCGTAGCGGGAAAACTCCTCTTGCGCGATTTGGCGGAAACGGAAGTCGGTCAGGCCGGCGCCGCCGTAGTTTTCGTCGACGAGCACGGAGAAGATGCCCTGCTCCCCTGCTTCGCGGATGACTTCCTCGGGCACCCACTTGTTTTGCTCCCACTCGAGCACGTGGCCCTCAACGTGTTTGTCCAAAAAGTCGCGGGTGAGGTTGCGGAACTCGATGTGGTCCTCGTCGAAAATATCGCGGGGAGCGTAAAGATCGTACTGCCCAGCCATGGTCTAAATCCTTTCGATGATGGTTGCGTTAGCCATGCCCGCGCCTTCGCACATGGTTTGCAGGCCGTAGCGGCCGCCGGTGCGCTCAAGCTCAGTGAGCATGGTGGAAAAGAGGCGGGTGCCGGATGATCCCAAGGCGTGGCCCAGGGCGATCGCACCGCCGGACAGGTTGGTCTTTTCCAGGTCAGCCCCGGTTTCTTTCGCCCACACGAGAGGAACCGGCGCGAATGCCTCGTTGCACTCGAACACGTCGATCTCATCGACGCTCAGGCCCGCCTTGTCCAGCGCTTTCTTGGTCGCGGGTGCGGGCGCCGTGAGCATAAACAGCGGGTCGTCGCCGACGACAGCAAAGGACACGAAACGGGCGCGCGGGGTCAGCCCCAGCTTTTCTGCCACGGACTCTTCCATGATCAGGGTCGCCGACGCGCCGTCGGTAAGCGGCGAGGAGTTGCCCGGCGTGATCACCCAGTTGATTTCCGGGAAGCGCTGCGCAAACTCGTCGTTTTTGAACGACGGTTTAAGCTGGCTGAGCCCCTCAGCGGTGGTTTGCGGACGCACGGTCTCATCCACGGTGTGCTGGTGGGTGTTTCCCTCAGCGTCCGTCACCTCAACCGGCACGATCGCGGACTCAAAGTGGCCGTTTTCAATCGCCTGAGCGGCCAAGCGGTGGGAACGCGCGGAGAATTCGTCGAGCTCTTCGCGGGCCAGACCCCATTTCGCGGCCATCAGCTCGGCCGAAACACCCTGGTTGACCAGGCCTGGATCGTAGCGCTTGCTTATCGACGGTCCCCTGAAGTCCATCCCGCCCAAAGACGCACCCATCGGGATGCGGCTCATGGATTCCACACCGGCTGCTACTACGATGTCGTACGCACCGGCCATCACGCCCTGGGCAGCGAAGTGAACTGCCTGCTGGGAAGACCCGCACTGGCGGTCGATGGTGGTTGCAGGGATGGACTCGGGCCAACCAGCCGCGAGCACGCCCTGGCGGGCGATGTTGAAAGCCTGTTCACCGACTTGGCTAACACAGCCGGTAATCACATCGTCGATAAGCGATGCGTCGAGCGAGTTGCGCTCCTCCAGCGCCTTGAGCACGGTGGCCAACAGCTCAACGGGGTGCGTGCCTGAAAGCGCGCCGCCCGGCTTGCCCTTACCCACGGCGGTGCGGACAACGTCAACGACAACTGCGTTTCTCACGGTTTTATGCCCTTCTTTCCTGCTTTGGGTGGGAGTGCTTACTTGACGCCCATGCGAATAGCGCCGTCGATACGAATGGTCTCGCCGTTGATCATCGGGTTCTCCACGATGGACTGGACCAGCTGGGCGAACTCAGCCGGCTTACCCAGGCGGGACGGGTGCGGGACCTGGGCACCGAGCGATGCCTTGACCTCGTCCGGCAGCTGAGCCAGCATCGGGGTCTCAAAGGTGCCCGGTGCGATGGTGTTGCAGCGGATCAGTGCGCGGCACAGGTCGCGGGCGATCGGCAGGGTCATGCCAACGACGCCGCCCTTCGACGCGGAGTAGGCGGCCTGGCCCATCTGGCCCTCAAACGCTGCGACGGAGGCGGTGTTGATGATCACGCCGCGCTCTTCCCCGTCGGGCTCGTTGCCCAGCATTGCCTGCGCTGCGAGGCGGGTGACGTTGAAGGTACCCACCAGGTTGATGTTGATGACCTTCTGGAACGCATCCAGCGGGAACGCGCCCTTGGACGATGCGGTCTTGATGCCGTTACCGATACCCGCGCAGTTGACAACGATGGACAGCTTGCCCTCGCTGTTCGCCGTTTCGACGGCCGCCTGGACCTGCTCTTCGTTGGTCACGTCTGCGCCAGCGAACTCGACGGAGCCGGATGCGGAGTTGTTGATCTCCTCGATTGCGGACTGGTCAGCGTTCGGCAAATCGATGACGATGACGCGGGCACCAGCATCTGCCAGGGCCTTCGTGGTGGCCAGGCCAAGACCGGATGCTCCACCGGTGACGATTGCGGACTTACCTGAGATCTGCATGAATATTTTCCTTTCGAAAAGAACTTAACGAACGTTAAATAATGTTACAGTCGAACCACACACCAAGCAACCAGTTTGGATAAGAAAGTTTTTCAACTGCACGAGCAACCAAGGAGGACCAGACATGCCACATACCAGCCCCTTCCCCAGCGTTGAAGATCCGAACACCGACCTCTACACACTCATCTTCGAAGGCCTCACCGAAGAAGAACTTGGCCGTGTGGCCATTCACGAGGTCAACACCGGTGATGAAGTCACCTACGCCGAACTGAAACAGCGCGTCGACGCTGTGGCCGGCGAACTCGCAGCCCGCGGCATCGGTCCGGGCGACACCGTGACCTTGCAGATCCCGAACTCGATCCACTTCGCTGCCGCGACGTTGGGCATTCAGCGAGCTGGGGCCGTGGCCAGCCCGGTAGGCATTCTGATGAACCAGAAGGACGTGGACCACGCCATCGGGATCGGCAAGTCGAAGCTCTACATCGGCCTGACCGACGTGGAAGGCATCGAGCAGATTTGGCTCTCCGAACTGCCCTCGATCTACCGCAAGAATCTGCCCGCCCCGGACATCACGCTCGACCCGGATGCGATCGCCTGCATGCCGTTCTCTTCGGGCACAACCGGCCTCCCGAAGGGCGTGGACATGCCCCACCGCTCCCTAGTGATGAACTGCCTGCAAGTCGCCTCTGCCTTTGAATACAACGGCGCCGGTGCACCTCTGCGCGCTCTGAGCGCACTTCCGTTCAGCCACATCTACGGCCTGGTGGTCTTACTGTTCTTTAACCTCTCCCAGCGCTCCACCATCTTCACCATGCCGAAGTTCGACTTGGAAGAGTTCATCCTCGCCCACGGAAAGTACGGCATCGAGCTGAGCTTCATCGCCCCGCCGATGGCCGTTGCTATCGCGAAGCACCCGCTCGCCCAGGCCGACGGCTTCGAAACCACGAAGTTCATGATGTGCGGTTCCGGCCCGCTCACCGCGGAGATCTCCAACGCCGTGTACCACCGCCTTGGTGTGAAAATCCTGCAAGGCTACGGCCTGACCGAGACCGTGGTGACCCACTTCTCCATCATGGATAAGACCGACCCGGGCTGCATCGGCTTTGCCGCCCCCAACGTCACCTTCAAGATCGTCGACCCCGAGACCCTCGAAGAGGTCCCGAACGGTGAGCGCGGCGAGCTGGTGCTTCAAAGCCCATGCTTGCTTCGCGGCTACCGCGACAACCCGAAGGCCACCGAGGAAACCTTCGACGGCGAGTGGTTCCGCACCGGCGACGTTGCCAAGTTGGAAGAGGACGGCACCGTGCGCATCGTCGATCGCTACAAGGAGCTCATCAAGTACAAGGGCTACCAGGTCGCACCGGCCGAACTTGAGCAACTCCTCCTCACCCACGAGTCGATCGACGACTGCTGCGTGGTCGGCACCGACCGCGGCGGCCTTGAGGTTCCCATCGCCCTGATCGTCCGCTCCAAGGGTTCCACGATCACTGGCGAGGAGATCATGGACTGGGTTGCTCAGCGCGTCACCCCGTACAAGAAGATCCGCGACGTCTACTTCGTTGAATCCCTGCCAAAAACGGCCGCGGGCAAGAACAAGCGCGGCGAGATCAAGCAGGCGATTGCTGCCCTGCGCTAGCAGCCTTGATCGCTAAAAGGTGACCGTCGTCAAGCGCCCCGCGTGGGCGCTATTTTATTGCCGCCGTGACGTGCGGATCTGCCTCAACCAGTGCGAGCGCAAAGTGCGCGTACTTGCGCGCCATCTCCTCGGGCGTGTCGGGGCCATCCATGCGGTACCACAGCGCGATGCCTTGAATCGCGCTAAACAACGCGCGCGACACATCAGCCGGGTAGCGGGTGTGGAAAATTCCCTGTTCACAGCCCTCCTTGACGATCCCGCGCATGAGCTCCTCACTGCGGTCACGCCGCTGCGCATAGCGCCGCATGTTGTCTTCCTCCAAGGACCGGATCTCGCTGTCCAAGTAGGTCAGCTCGCGGTAATACGCCATGATCAAGCAGGCCGATTCAGTGAGGTTAACCAGCTGCTGCACCACGTCATCCCCGGCCTCTTCAAGCGCCGCGTCGATCCGGCTGTCCACCACATCCATCGAATATTCCATGAGCGCGACCAGCATCTGCTGCTTGTTCTCATAGTGGTAGTAGAAGGAAGGAATGGTAACACCCACTTCCTTGACGATGTTGCGCACGCTCGTCGCGTGATAGCCGCGCTCATTGATGAGCTTCAGCGCCGCCGTCAAGAACTCATCGAGCTCTAGCGGCGGGAACACGCGCCAATCGAGCTCTTCGCTTATCGACGGGGTGCGACCGGCAGATGCGCGACCGGCGGAAGAAGGCATAAGGGTTTCCTTGTCACTTTAAAAGGGGGCTGAAACAGCAGCCTATTTTTTTATTCATCGAGGTTGCTTGTGAGATAGCGTGATTGTAGCATTATATAACGTTCGTTAAGTAATTAGTTTTGTATCTAAAGCGAGGGAGCCCCATGCGCATCGCAGTGCTACTCAAAGAAGTCCCCGATACGTACGGCGACCGTGAGATCGACTTGGAGACCGGGCTTGCCGACCGCTCTGGCGACGTGGTTGCCGACGAAATCGGTGAGCGCGCAGTCGAAGCGGCTCTGGCTATCGCCTCCGCCAACAACGGTGAGGTGGAGATCCTCTCCGTCGGCCCGGCGTCGATCTCTGGGAGCATCCGCAAAGGCCTCGCGATGGGCGCAACAAGCGCGCACATCGCTACGGACGACGGACTCATCGGCGCCGACCTTACCCTGACCGCCGAAGTTCTCGCCGCCATGATCAAGGCCAACGGCTACGACCTCGTGGTCGCCGGCAACCTGTCCACCGACGGCAATGCCGGAATGATCCCAGCGATGGTCGCGGAACTACTCGACTGGCCCGCCCTGACCAACCTGACAGAGGTCACCGTCGCGGGCGACAACGTCACCGCCACGCGAGCAAGCGACACCGCCACCGTGGGCCTGGAGGCGCAGCTTCCCGCCGTCATTTCAGTCACCGAGCACTTCCCCGACCCGCGCTACCCCAACTTCAAGGGGCTCATGGCAGCGAAGAAGAAGCCGTTGAACACCGTCGCGCTGGCCGACCTTGGGATTGACCCGGAGGATTTCAGCCACGCGCGCTCCATCATGATCGACATCGCCGAGCGCCCCGCCCGCGAAGCCGGAACCATCATCCACGACGACGGCACCGCCGCAGAACAGCTCGCCGACTTCCTGGCCGCAAACCGTCTGATTTAAAAACCGCTGGACACGAACCAGGAGACGATCCTGGACACGAACAAGGAACTTTTAGCCGTGACTACTCCCGACACCACCTACCCTGTCCTAGTCGTTTTGGACGACTCCCCGCACGGTGGCATTCCCACCACCGCCGCCGAACTCATCGGTGCAGCCAGCACAATCGGCGCGCCCGTGGTACTCGCTACCTCCGCCGCAGGCGACAACGACGCGCTCGCTTCTAAGCTCGGCGCGCTCGGCGCCACCCGCGTCTTAATCGCCGATGCAGCGGCCGACGCAGCCGCCGGATCAGCCGGCAACGACGGCACGAGCATCGTGGACGCCGCCGACGCCGCATTCGACACCGTCCGCCCGGCCGCCGTCATCATCGCCCACTCCATCAACGGGCGTGATGTAGCCGGGCGGCTGGCTGCCCGTCGTCGATTAGCGTTGTGCGTTGACGCCGTTGGCGTGCGCCGCGACGACGAAGGCGTCATCGTGGACCACTCCGTCTACGGCGGCAACTACACATCCGTCTCCGCCGCGACCCACTCCGCGCCCGTGATCACCGTCCGCCAAGGCGGGATCGAACACCGCGCCGCGGCCACCCAGGCCAGCGTGGAGACCCTCGCCGTCGAACCATCCGGCCGCCGCGCCGCCACAGTCACCAGCACGGAACCGCTCGTACAGACCAGCTCCCGCCCGGATCTGCGCACCGCCGACAAGGTCGTCGCCGGCGGCCGCGCCATGGGCTCCGAGGACAAGTTCGAGGAAATCACCGGGTCCCTCGCCGACGCGTTGGGCGCCGCCGTTGGCGCCTCCCGCGCGGCCGTGGACGCCGGGTACATCGATCACACCCACCAAGTCGGCCAGACCGGTGTTGTGGTCTCACCACAGCTCTACATTGCCCTCGGTATTTCTGGGGCCATCCAACACCTCGCTGGCATGCAGACGGCAGGTACCATCGTTGCGATCAACACAGATGCGGACTCCCCCATCTTCGAAATCGCGGACTTCGGCATCGTGGGCGACGTCTTCGAAGTAGTCCCCCAGCTCATCGACGCGATCGACAGCAGGAAGTAGGCAAAAACCAGCTATGTCCACCACGCTTCGCCGTGGCCTGCCCCGCGTTCCCGGCGGGGAGCCATGGCCACCCGCCGACGCCGTCGCCCCCGCCGAGGCCACTTCGCCAGCCCCGCTTAACGACGACACCCCCGCCGCCACCGCCCCCGCCGCAGCCGTGCCCACGGTTGCGGTGCCCACGGCCCCGGCAGCGCCAGCGGCCCCGGCAGCGCCAGCGGCCCCGGCAGCGCCAGCGGCCCCGGCAGCGCCGGCGGATCCGGCTGCCCCTACCGGACAGCCCACAGAAGCAACCACCGCAGAAGAAAGCACCGTGCAGCTGCGTCAAGGACTGCCCCGCGTATCCGGTGGCGATCCTTGGCCACCGGCGGGGACTGTCGCGGTCGCGGCACCCGTTGCCGCGGCACCCGTTGCCGACGCAGGTGCGGCGGTCAACGCAACTCCTGTCGCGGTGCCAGCCGCTCCGGGGGCCCCGGCAGATTCGGCTGACTCTAGTGCCCCAGGTGACTCTGCTCAGACAGCCAGCGAGACGCATGCTGTAGAACTTCGCCAAGGTCTGCCTCGCGTATCCGGTGGGGAATCGTGGCCTCCGGCTGCATCGGTTGAGGTGCCAGCGCCTGCAGCACCCGCGGCTCCTGCTGCGCCAAGCGCCACGGTCTCGGCGGCGCCGGCGGCCCCGGCCGCCCCTGTTGCGCCCGCGGCTCCTGTCGCCGCCACTCCAGCTGCACCGGCTGCCCCGGCGGCTCCGGCTGCTCCGGCGGCGAAGGGTACGCAGCAGAGTGCGCCTGGCCAGGACGCAAAGAAAGCTACCGGAAAGCCCGCAGAGAAGCCCGCAGGAACGGGCACAGAGGCGGGCACAGAGAAGAGCACAGGGAAAACCCCAGCTAAGAAGGCAGCGGCGGCTAAAACCACCGCTGCGGGGAAGGGGAAGAAGGGTGGTAAGGGGGCCGTCGATAAGCAAGAAGGCGTGCCGTGGCGCAGAATCTGGCGTTTCCTTGGAGGCGCTGTGGCCGCGGGGCTGCTGATGGCGCTGGTGGTGATGAGCGCGCGCTACATCACGGAAACCACCGCGTGGGGCTCGAACTTCATCGAGCGTTACGACGGGCGCCAACCGCTACCTGCCTCCGCGCCGGAGGGCTTCCCCTGGTGGCTGAACTGGACTCACTTCCTCAACATGCTGCTGATGGTGCTGATCATCCGCACGGGACTGACAATCCGCAGCGAAAAGCGGCCGGAAGGCTACTGGACGCCGAAGTGGAACCCGAAGGCCAAGGTAAGTCTGAATACGTGGCTCCACCAGGCGTTGGACGTGCTGTGGGTGCTCAACGGCGTGATCTTCTTCATCCTGCTCTTCGCCACCGGACAGTGGATGCGCATCGTGCCAACCAGTTGGGAGACCTTCCCCAACGCCGTGTCCGCGGGGCTGCAGTACTTGACGCTGAACTGGCCGGAAGAAAACGGGTGGGTGTACTACAACTCACTGCAAGAGCTCGCCTACTTCACGACGGTTTTTATAGCCGCGCCCCTGGCGCTCGTGTCTGGGTTCAGGATGTCGAGCTTCTGGCGCGAAAGCTGGACCGGCGCGAACAAGATCCTGCCTGCAGCGGCGGCGCGGAAAATTCACTATCCGGTGATGGTGTACTTCGTGGTGTTCATCGCTATCCACGTGGCGCTGGTGGTCCTCACAGGTGTGCGCAGCAACCTCAACCACATGTTCGCGGCGCAAAGCGGCGACAGCTGGTGGGGCGTGATCATGTTCGTGCTGTCCATGGCGGTCATTGCTGGCGCGTGGTTTGCGGCCAAGCCAATGATTGTTGCGCCGCTGGCACGAATGACAGGCAAAGTCTCCAACAGATAACAGCCAAATGAGTCACAATGGATAGGTATAGTGACCGCAATCTATGAAAGGTGCGTGTAAGCGTGTCCCTCATTGACTTTAAAACCGACTACTACCAGGTGTTCGCCGACATTGACGGTGCTGACTTGGAGTGGTGGCAGAAGGCCCGCGACTTCATGGAAGTTGCCCGCCCGTCCATCGACGAAGCGTGGGAGAAGGCCGAGTACAACATCCCGGGCGTTGAAGAAGCAGCGCGCCGCGGGCTGATCACGGACGGCATCGCCATCGAGGGCCAGCCGGAGACCTCGATCCGTGCGAACCGTTTGATCCAGATGGAGCTCGCCCGCACGGACGCGTCGACGGCGACGGCGCACATCGTGCAGTCGGGTCTGTCCATGCGCTCCATCTCCGAATGCGGCTCAGAGGAGCAGAAGGCGAAGTACTTAGGCCCCATGTCGCGCATGGAGATCCGCGGTGCGTTCGCGTTGACTGAGCCGGAGCATGGCTCCGACTCCATCGGCTTGGAGACGTCCGCGGAGCGTGACGGCGACGAGTGGGTCATCAACGGCGAGAAGAAGTGGATCGGCCACGGCTCCGTGGGCCACATTGCAATTGTGTGGGCACGCGACACGGCCGATGGTGAGGTCAAGGGCTTCATCGTCGACCAAGATGCCGAGGGCTACTCCGCCGAGACCATCCAGGGCAAGGCGTCCCTGCGCGGCATCCCGCAGGCGCACATCAAGCTCAACAACGTTCGCGTTGGCGACGACCGCCGCCTGCCCGGCGCGCAGTCTTTCCGCGACACGGCGAAGGTGCTTACCGGCACGCGTATCGCGGTGGCGTGGGTCGCGCTCGGCATGGCGATTGACTGCTACGAGAAGGCGCTCGACTACGCGCACCGCCGCGTGCAGTTCGGCCGCCCGCTGGTGAAGAACCAGATCATCCAGCAGCGCCTGGCGGACATGCTCCAGGAGCTCACGGCGATGGCGCTGTACTGCCGCCGCCTGCTGGAGCTCGAGGAAGCTGGCGAGCTCAACGAGAAGCAGGCCGCGCTGGCCAAGGTGCACAACACCCGCGGCGCCCGCAAGATCGCCGCTGACGCCCGCGACATGTTCGGCGGCGTGGGCATCTTGCTGGAGAACGACGCGGCCCGCCACCACGCGGACATCGAGGCCCTGCACACCTACGAGGGCACGGACACGATCCAGTCGCTCATCGTGGGCAAGTCGATCACCGGTGTCAGCGCCTACCGCTCCTAGGCAGTCGCTTATCGACGATCACGCTTCAGGCCAGGTCCAGCACTCGGTGGACTTGGCCTTTTGCTACCCCTTTTACAAGTTCTTCCTCTCAGCAGAGTGCCGATACACCGCAACATCGGTGAACTGCCTGCCGTTTCGACGTAGTTGGTACCGGTAATCCGCGTAGTTGGTACCGGGTTTCCAGGTAGGTGGTACCGTCATTCATTTTCGGTCATCGTATAGGTGGCGTTGGCGCAACCCGACTCCGCTTCTGGACTCTCGCCGGTCAACCCCCGGCTGCGGTATGAAGTGCGCCGGGTTTTGTTCCTAGGCATTTGCCTTGGTTTCCATTATTTCTCGACTGGGGTGGTGTTCCCAAAATTCGGCTTCGACTTCAGCCGGGGTGCGGTAGCCCAGGCTCTGGTGGAGCCGTGATTCGTTCCACCGAGGGTGTCCGATTGTTTGTGTGCGGGGGGCTTGGTTTACAAGTAGTCCGCGAATCGGTCGGGGTATGCCACGGCTAGTTGGTTGATGGCTTGTTTCCACCCGGTGGCTTTCGCTCCTTCAATATAGCCGTTGCATTCGATGGCGCGCTTTGCTTTCTTCGCCCGCTGGGCAGCGCGCTTGTCCTCGATGTTGCAAATCATCAGCCACAGCGTTTTCAACGCCGCAGTATCGTTCGGGAACTGGCCGCGGTTGCGGGTGGCTTTCCGCAGTTCAGCATTGAGCGATTCGATGGAGTTCGTGGTGTAGAGCACCCTGCGGGCCGCCGGCGGGAACTGCAGAAACGGGACCTGACCCCTGTTTGGTAGACACCTCTGATTCCGGCTGTGTTGAGTCGGGGAAAGGTAATCTACCTCCATGCCTAGGAAGGTTTATTCGGATCAGTTCAAGCGCGACGCGGTCGCGATGTACGAGAACGATCCACAGGTGTCGTTGAACGCTGCGGCCGCTGATTTAGGGATCAACCGCTCCACGCTTCGCGTATGGGTTGATAAGTACGGAACTGGCACGAAACCCCAGCTTTCAGCGGGCTTACGTGCTGATCGTGCGAGGCAACTGACCGATGCTGAGAAGCTACGTCAGCTGCAACAGGAAAACGCCCGCCTGAAAGAAGAACGCGATATTTTGCGTAAGGCAGCCAAATATTTCATGGAAGAGACGAACTGGTGATCCGCTTCCGGTTCGTTGATGACCACCGCACCGATTACTCGGTCAAGCGGATGTGCACCGTACTCGGGTTAAACCGCAGCTCCTACTACAAATGGAAAGCTAGCAGCGCCCAGCGGCACCGCAGACTGGTTGATGATGCCATACTCGGAGCCAAGGTCCAGGCCATCTTCGACGACAAGAGGCAGCTCTACGGCGCAAAACGCATTGCCGCCGAGCTGACTTTCAACGATGCGTACAGTAGCACCGGACCGGTCAACCATAAGCGCATCGCCCGGATTATGAGGAAGCTTCAGCTGCGCGGCTACACGAAAAAACGTAAGGTTACGACAACGCAGCGTGAGCGTCATCGCTTTATATTCGCTGACCTGGTCAAGCGTAACTTCACTGCGCCAGCTGCCAATAGGATCCTCGTCGGCGATATTACCTATCTGCCGATCGCAGACGGGTCGAATATGTATCTGGCTTCTGTGATTGACTGCTACTCGCGGATGCTCGTCGGCTTCGCGATCGCAGACCACATGCGCACCGACCTCGTCGAAGAAGCGCTCGAGCATGCTCGCCGTACCCGTGGCAGTCTCTCCGGGGCGATCTTCCACTCAGATCATGGCAGCGTGTATACCTCATCGCAGTTTCAGGCTGTCTGCCGAAGACTCAACGTCACCCAGTCGATGGGAGCAGTTGGCAGCAGCGCTGATAATTCACTCGCGGAGTCGTTTAACGCGGCGTTGAAACGAGAAGTGCTCAAAGACCAGAAAGTCTTTTCCAATCAGCTAGTCTGCCGGCGCGACGTCTTCGCATGGTGTGCGCGCTACAACACCACCCGAAGGCATTCCTGGTGCAAGTACCTCACACCCATTGAGTACGAAACTCACGCTTCCTAACAATGCGCTAGAGTAAAGCCAATAATTTCACCCCCACGGTGTCTACTTTCCGGGGGCCGGGCCCACGGCACGAACCGATCCCACGCATCACGCCACACCTTGACCGATTGCGGATACTTCCGTCCCAGCTCGGACGCCTCGAACGTGTCCAGGGCGGCACGCGCGGTGTCCTCGTTCGGCGCGGTGTAGACCTCCCGCAACGCGCTGGATACGGGTTTGCGGTCCTGGTAGGACACCCACCTGTTCGCCGCCCGGATCAGATGCACGATACAGGTCTGCACCATGGAATTCGGCCAGGTTGCCTCCACGGCTTCCGGCAGGCCTTTGCACCCGTCGCAGCAGAGGATGAACACGTCCTGGAGACCACGGTTGGCCAGATCCGCGCACACTGACGCCCAAAATGCCGCACCGTCATTGTCAGCGATCCACAATCCCAGGATGTGCTTGATACCGTCCATGTCGACACCAACCGCCATGTAGCAGGATTTATTGACCACGCGGTGGCCGTCGCGGATCTTCACCCGAAGCGCGTCGAGGAAGATCACTGGGTAGAACTCGTCCAACTGGCGGTTCTGCCACAGCATCACCTCATCCAACACCGCGTCAGTAATCGTGCTGATCGTATCCGGACTCATGTCCACCCCGAGGGTGGTGGCGAGATGGTGCTGAATATCGCGAACGGCCATCCTGACGGGCGTTTCTTTTCGGTACCGGTAGGGCGGTATCGGGTACCGGGGTGTTGGTGGTTGCCGGTACCCGGTTTTTACCCCCGGTTACGGCTTTCGGGGTTGACGTAGCCGTGTGGGTGTCGTAGGGGCCATCCTTTCTTGTTTGATGTCGTCGCGGGTTCGCATGTCTTCTCCTGTCAGGGTGAGTTTCGAGCCGTGGTTGGCGAGTCTGGACATGACTGCGTCTGCCAGTGCTGCCTCGGAGAACACGTCGTACCAGTAATCGGGTTCGTGTTGGCTGGCGATAACGGTAGAGGCATGCTCACGCCCGACGAGCAGGTTGAATACCTGGTTCAACGCGTGCGCTGAGACATCGGTGGCGAGAAAGTCGTCGATGACGATGAGTGCGGGAGCCTGCAGGTCGGTGAGGAGTTGTTTGCGGGCCTGGGGATGCTCAGCCGCAGCGTCGAAATCGTTGGCCAGGTCGTTGAGCCTGTAGTAACGGGCGGTGAGCTTTTTGCGGCACGCCGCGACGGCCAGGGCTTGAGCGAGAAAACTTTTACCGGTGCCGGTAGCTCCCACGATGATGAGGTCTTTGCCGTAGTCGACCCATTCGCAGGTGGCGAGCCGGTCGATGCGGTCTTGGGTTACACCGCGGCCGGGATAGGCATCGAAGCGCTCGAGTGCGGCGGTTGAGCCAAGGAGTTTCGCTTCACGCAACCTTGTCTGGATGACCTTGTTGTCGCGGGCGGTGAGTTGGGCTTCGAGGGCTTCTTTGATCTTGTCTTCGAAGGAGTCGTTATCGCGCGAGGGGTCGTTGACGATCTCTTGGATCGTCGCGGCGAACACGCGCATGCCGCGCAGCGAGCCGAGCTTGTCGAAATCTTCATCGGTTAACGCCATGATGCTTCTACGCCTCCTCACCGAATTCAAGCTCACTGAACTCGAACGCTGCTTTGCCCCGTACGTGCGACGCCTGGGCTGGTGGTGCGGGACGAGTCACCGGCCTGGTTGACGCGGCAGATGATGTAGGTGATTGCGCACCACCTGTGGCGGTGGCGGTGGCGGTGGTGGTGCGGGTTGCGAGGTCTTTGATGGTGTCGTGGACTTTGCGCACCGACGGGACCATGTGGGAGTTGAGGACGTCTTGGCAGGCTTGTTCAAGCAGGCTGCGGGAGTACTTCTTCGACAGGCTCAGCACGCCAAGGGCGCTATTGTAGGCTTGGGCTTCAACTTGGCGGGCGTGAAACATCTGGCGGATGAGTTCGTAGGTTGCGGCCCCAATACTTTGAGCCCATGACTCAATCCGGCCCCGATCCCACTTCGTGGCCAAGTCCTGGTGCTTTGCCGGCACATGCTCTTTATCTGTGGAGTACTGCATGTTGCCAGGCTTTTTACGGTGGGAAGCGATATGCTCACCCGCGCTGAAGATGTCGACGACATCGTCGAAGATCTGCACGTCAACGCTTTTGCCGGCGAAGCTCCACGGCACAGAGTAGAAATGCTTCTCAACTTGGACGTGGTAGTTCACCCCGGCCTTGGCTTTACGCCACGTGGAATACGACCAGCGCTGTTGAGGCAGCGGGCGCAATGCTTCTGCTTCGCTTTCAACAAACAATTGCCTGCGGCTTGCGTTGCGGCCCCGGAATCCTTCCCGGTCGTTGATCCAGTCGACCTGCGCCGCAATAGCGGCGTTGAGAGCGTCGAACGTGGAGAACTCTTGGCCCGATAACGCTTCCACGACCCAAGTCTGGACGATATCGACCGCCTTTTCCACATGGGCCTTATCCCTGGGTTTACCCGGCCTAGCCGGGGTGATCCCGCACCGGTAAAACTCGGCAAACTGCTGGTAGCGCTCATTGACTTCACGCACCGTCGTGCCACGTGTGACCTGGTTGGTTGCGGTCGAGGCGTTATCCGGCACGATGCGCACCGGCACGCCACCGATATAGTCCAACGCGTCGCGGTGGGCACACAGCCACGACCGCATCCGCATATCCGGCCACGCACTGGCATGGATAAGCCCCGAATGCGGCAGCGACGCCACAAACACATACGCCCGCGCACACACCCCTGTCAACGGGTCAACAACTGCCATGGTTTCCCCAGACCAATCAACGCACAGCTCCTCACCAGGGGCATGGGTCAAAAGCGCAGTCAGGTCGTTGACATCGACGTAATTTTCAAACAGCGCGCAGAACTGCCGGTAGGAATAATGCTGCTGACCAGAAGCAGCCTGACGCCGGGTGTATTTATGGTGTTCCACCTTCAACGTCACCCGCTCACCACGTCGGCGCCGGGCAGCGATGCCTGCGAAATCCGGTTCCACGAACGCATCTGAATCCCGCCGGCGATTATCCGGAAACAACTCCGAAAGCTCCTGCGCCGACAACGCGGTGATCGTGTCCTCGTCCATCCCAGTCGAGCGCAACACCCGACTGGCCTTATCAATACTGCTGCGCGAACACCCCAAATCCGACGTGATCTGCGACCACGAGCGGCCTTGCACAAGCGCCAGCATGATCAGCCTGTAATTGGTGACCACACCAAACTCCTTCCATGGTTACGCGGCCCGCGCGTACACACTGCGCAGGGCCGTCAACCACAGACTGCCAACCTAACTACCCCCGGTACCCGATACCCGCCCACCCAGTACCCGATACCCGCCCGACCGGTACTAAAAACCGAACCCGGTCACCATCCCACCGGCGTACAGCGAGATAATCATGTCGTCGAGCTCGGTGAGCCGACGGGAGCCTTTGGGCACCATCTTTGGAGCAAACGTGTCGGCACGATCCCTCGGCATGGTCACTTCCAACGCGCCGTACCCAGAATTAACGGTCTTGGTGTACGACCCGTTGCGGTGATTGCTCTCCTGTGCGGTTTCGACTTGGGCTTTGGTCTTGCGGTCAGAGTGGCTATAGCCTAAGTGCGCATCCATCTCCGCCTGCAGACCAGCGTTGATCGATGCCTGTAGCAGGCCTTTGACCAGCTCGCTGGCATCATCAGCGGAAGCCGACAGCTCGCTGATCAAGCTGGCCAGCTCAGGATTTTCCATCAGCTTCTCGCTGATCTCGTTGACCCTCGCCGGGTCATGGCCTTTTTTCGGTGACACCGTAGTCATTATCGGTGAAACTCCTTCTAGATCAGAGCCTCACACACAAACTTCCTGACACCCTCATCCTTGACTCTATTAACTCCGCTTACCAAGGGGAGAAGGAGTACTGGAGTCGGCTTCAGGACAAGGGGGTCCTAAAAACGCTCTACTCCGGAGTCTCTTAAAGAGTAAACGAAGACCCTGGTTCCAGCCGTCCGGCTGGGGTCCCAGGGTCTTCATCCAATCCTGTCGTAACAGGCGACCATGATTGCATGTTAGCGCTGTATGACACCGTCTGTCACAGCAAGATTTTCTCCCAGTCGCCTCGCTGCTTATTCGGGCAGGGCAGGTCTGTTAGCTGGTCACCAGATAGATGATGAAGAAGATCAGCAGTGATCCCGCCACGCAGACGTAGGGAATTATCTTCTTGTTCATTTTCATTTCTTGCCTCTCTAAGCCGAGTGTTATAAATCTGCAGTATGAGCAGTCACTAGGAGAATTTGCTGTTTTCGTCACGACGAATGGACACCACCGCTAGCAACAATGCTAAGGCTACCCAGATGGCTAGAGAAGCTACCCACCATCCGTTGGTATCTACATCTGTCAGTATTGACTGGCATAACTCTGTAGCCGCTGTAGACGGCAACAGCTTGGCAGTCATATCCAGGAAGGTGGGGACGCTGGCCATCTCCCGGGCTCCGCTAAGCAGCAAAAGGATGAAGGAAACGCCTAGTGAGACTGCCAAAGACGTACGGCTGGAGAGCAGGAAACCGAAAGCCACACCGATAGCTGTAGTACATAGCGCGAACGCGCAGAACACTAGGAAAAGCAAAACTAGCTGCGTCAGAGTGTAACGTGCCGAGCTGAACATCACGCCGACACCGAGACCAACCAAGGCGCTGGTTACCGCCAGCAAAAATGGTGCTCCGCTCCATGCGATTAGCCTGGTTCCTACTCCTGTGGGGAGAGTCCTCAGGTAGTAGTAATAGTCCCCCTGTCGTACTCCGTTGATGCCGTTCGCAGGAAGGTTGATTCCTACCATCAGCACACCGGTGAGAGCCAGAAGTGCGACTGCTGGAGTGGCAATATCTGCATTCTTCCGGACAGCGTCCCCTCCGATGACGAAGAGGAAAACAAGCATAAGCAGGGGATACGCCATGTTAAGTAGAACCGCGGCAGGCTCCTTGATCCAAGCCACAATCTCGTTCTTAAGCCATAGAAAAGCGATGGCAGCATCTGAGGGAAACTGACGCCTGTCCTTTGGCGACACAGGGGTCTGCTCAATGGCTGATGACACGACTATTTCTCCTTTTCTGTCATCGTGATGAACGCTTGCTCTAGCGACGGGTGAGAAATCTCGATGCGGTCAAATGGCCACCCATCCGCGGCAAGTGAAGTAAGCGCCTGCTTGACATCAGATGCTCGAAGATCTACTTCGTCTCCTTCATTTCTGATGACTTCAAACGCTTGCCCCTCTCCGGAAAACGCTCTGTCCCCTACCCCACCGAGAGTGATGACAGATCCGGTAGACGCACCGAGCAGAGATTGCGTTTCCGAGTCGGCGATGAGTTTTCCCTTCTGCATGACGATTACTCGATCACACAGGTTCTCGATTTCCTCGAGGTAGTGGCTTGATACCAACAATGCTCGGTCTTTTCCTGTAATCGAACGAATCGATTCCCAGATCGCCGACCGAGTAACGGTGTCCAAGCCCGTGGTGGGTTCGTCCAGAATGGTTAGCGGAGCGTCAGCAAGAAATGCTGCTGCAACCGAGACCAGACGTTGTTGCCCTCCTGATAGACCCCCGATCACCTTGTCGGATAGGTACGTCAAACGAAATTTTTCGAGAATTTCTTCGACAAGAGAGCGCGTGCCGAAGTGGAATCCTACGAAGTTGAGGAAATCACTAACGCGCATGCGGGGGTCTACACCAGTCCCCTGAGGGGTGACACCGATGTTGCGACGAGCTTTTTGGTGTCGAGGGTTATTGCCCATGAGGCTCACGGAGCCAGATGTTGGAGTGTTGAGCCCGCTGATAAGTGAAAAGAGAGTCGATTTCCCTGCTCCGTTTTCACCCAGTACACCGACTAGTTCTCCGGGGAAGACATCGAAGCTGACCCCGTTGAGAGCCTGGACTTCTCCGAAGCTCTTCGATGCAGAACGAACAGAAAGGATCGCTGTGTCCTTCTGGGGGTTCAACACCTCATTCATGATGATACCTTTCTGAAGCAAATCTCGAACTCAATACAGGGACACTGATATCAACTGGTCCGTATGCCGAGTCCACGGTTTTGGGATAGGAGCCGTTACGGCTGTTGGCTTGGCCGGCAGCTTCCTTAGCAGCCCGGTCGCCATTGACGTAGCCCAGGTGTGCATCCATTTCCGCGCTGAGCCCACTGTTAATCGTGGCCTGCAGCAAGCCACGCACCAGCTCGTTGGCGTCGGCGGTTGATTCACCCAGCTCCTGGATCAGCTTGGCGGTTTCCGGGTTCTCCATCAGCCGGCGGCTGATATCGGCGACGCGCTCAGCGTCACCATGTTTCTTCGGGGCACAACAGTCATTGTTGCGCACTCTCCTTCGTGATTGAAGATTAAACCTCATACACAAAGCTTCCGACACCCTCTCAGCTCGTCGATGAATTAGCGGCTTTCTCGCCAGCGGATGAACGCTATGTAGCTAAGATGCGCAAGCTACAAAACATTGATGTGCTCATCCTCGATGATTTCCTGACCATAGGAATCGACCAGCGCGGACAAGAAGACCTCACCAAGATCATATTCGACCGCGACGGCAGACTGCCAACCATCATCGTCTCCCAAACGACTGCGGCCTACTGGGTGAAGAAACTACCCGACCCCGTCGGAGCAGACTCACTGGTCAGCAGACTCAACGCCGGACAGCGCATCGAACTCGGCGACTACGACATGCGCCAACACCTCGCGCACGCTCAGACAACCGTAGACAGCTAACCTTCAACGACCGGCGAAACCCGACTTCGCTTCTGGACTCTCGCCGGTCATCCCCGGCTGTGGTACCAACTAACCGGAAACAGGCAGTACCACGGATCCGTAACCGCGGTACCAACTACCCGCGCTCAGCACCGATACACCGCAACATCGGTGAACCGCCCACGTAACTCCTCCGCCTTCGCTTCAACCCGATCGAAAGTGAAACCAGCACGCTCTGCCACGGACCTTGAGGGGGTGTTATCAACCGCTACCCTGATCTGAACTTCTTCAACTCCGGCGTTGTGGGCGCTCTGTGTGACCATGCGGACGGCTCGCGTCACCAGCCCCCGGCCGCGGGCCCACGGTGCTGCGCTGTAACCGATCGAGGCGACAGCATCCTGCTGTTGGGTCCGAAGTTCGATACTGCCGGCATACCGTTCATCCAGTACGAGTGCCCACCGGGCAATGTCCCGACTGGGCAGTTCGAGGAAAGACTCTAGGTGCTCCTGTTTGTATGGGTGCGGAACATGAGTGAAGCGGATCGTGTGCTTATCAGTGACGGTCGCGAGAACGTCGTCGGTCAATTTAGGAACCTCGTGTATGCGTATCCACGGCAGCAAGGTCAAATCGCCGTCGGTGAGCTCGATGCTCCCTAGTTCGTTCTGATGTCCCACAGCACCATTTTCCCAAGCCCGAAGATACGGGCACAATTGGCCGGCCCCTCGACGCGCAGATCTCGATTACATCCCACCTCCCCAGCGCAGACGAAACCGCAGGTCAGAAATGATGACCGCGGCAACAATGCAATCGAGATCTTGACCTACACGCCGGCGCCCATGCATGACAAAGGCCGGCGCCCGGAATGATCCGGGACCGGCCTTCAGCCGTGGCATCGCTTGCTAGTTGTTGAGCGGCTTACGCGTGGTGGCCATAGCCACTGCGCGGTCGTGGTTTTCCTGGCGAGCCAGGACTTCCTTCGCAGCCTCGACCTGGCGCTCGCCGAGTTCTGCCTCGGAGGCGGTGCCTTCACCAGCGAACACCTTGGCCAGGGCTGCGCCGATAGCGGCGTCGGTCTCGGAGCCGTCGGTGTACTCCAGCGTTTCGTCGGTAAGCGGAAGCTCGGCGTCGGCGGGGGCGGTGTAGCCGTCGGCAAGCTTTGCGACGAGCTCGAGCGCGCCCTCAACGACGTGGTCCGGGGACTGGATGACCTGATCATCCTTGCGCCAAAAGTCGATATTGGCGGCCGGGACCGGCTTGACCGTGGTCAGCAGGGCGTCGTAGGCGACCTTGTGCGGGTTCGGGACACCCAGTTCGACGAGGCGCTCCAGCAGGCGGACCGGGCCGGACCATGCCGGGAACAGGCCCACGTTGCGCTCCGGGAAGCCAACGCGGGTCTCAGCGTGAATGACGGATGCATCGGTGTGCAGGAGAAGCTCCATGCCGCCGCCAAGAGCGACGCCGCGGACAGCGCCGACAACCGGGTACGGTGCGGTGCGGGCAGCGTGGAAGCCCTCGATACCCTGAGCGATGATGCGGCCGAGCTCCTCGTTGTCGCCTTCTGGGCCCGACAGCTTGGCCAGCGTGCCCAAGTCAGCGCCAGCGGAGAAGGCGCGCTCCTCATCGTTCGCGATGACCAGGCCCTTGAGGTCCCACTCGTGCGCACGGCTCCACAGCTCCGTGACGAGCCCAGAGTTGGAGTTCATCGGGGTGTTGTAGACGAACACACCGAAGCCGGCGTAGTCGCCTTCACCCAGCTTGTAGACCTTCGCGTCGTCGTTGCCGTCGATGACCTCAGCGCCAGCCACCAAGTCAGCGACCTTAATAACGCCTTCGCGCTGCGGAGCATCGGTCAGCTGGCCGGTGGTGCCCATGACCTTGCCGTCGGCGTAGAACCCACCAGCTTGCTGAGCAGCCGTGAGGAGGTCTGGGACCTCCTCACCGTCGTAAAGCGATGCGACGTAGTCGATGCCGATGGAATCCGCGAGCTCGAACGGGCCCTTCTTCCAGCCGTAACCCAGCTGCATAGCCAAATCGATCTGGTCGACGGTGTCCGCGATCTCCGGGGCGGTCTCGCAGCAGTAGCGGATGAAGGCCTTGAAGACCTCGCGGGCGTAGTTGCCCTCATCCGTGCCGGACTCCATGAGCTCCTTGGCGTCCTTGGGCACCTCGTACTTACCCTTGGCGCGGTAGTCGCCGGCCTCGAAGTCGAAGACCTCGTCGCGGCCGCGGTAGAAGCCAGACTCAGCGGTGCGGCCGGTGAAGCCCTTGTCCAGCAGGGTCTTGAACTCGCTGCGCTCCGTGATGTTGTACTGGTGCAGCAGGTCCGACTCCGGCAGAGCCTTCAGCAGCGAGCCCCAGATGGCCGGCATGAGCTGCAGGCCGACGTAGTCGAACAGGCCGAAGATGCCGGTACGCGGAACGCCGAACGGGCGGCCGAACGCGACGTCCGCCTGCTCCGGGACGATGCCCTGGTCGAAGGCGATCTTGGCACCAGCGGCCATCCAGAAGTTACCGATGCGGTTAGCGATGAAGCCCGGGGTGTCGCGGCAGTCCACGACGACCTTGCCCATCTGGCGCTCGAGCACGTGGTGCATCTGCGCGTTGATCTCAGCGGAGGTCTCCGGGCCCTCAACGTACTCCACCAGGCGCATCACGCGCGGCGGGTTGAAGAAGTGGGTGATGGAGAAGTCGCGCTTGAACTCCTCGCTCGCCTCGCCCAGCAGCACCTCAAGCGGGATGGTCGACGTGTTGGAGCTGACCGGCGTGCCCGGCTTGCGGTGGGCGTCGACCTTGGCGAAGGTGTCGCGCTTGACGTTGATGTCTTCAAACACGGCCTCGACGATCCAGTCGACCTCGCCCAGGCGGTCCAGGTGGTCCTCGGTGTTACCCGGGGTGACCAGCTTGGCGTACTCCGGGCGCTGGAAACCGTAGCGCTTGACCTGGGTGTCAATACCGTTTTGTGCGCGCGCGTTGCGCTCGTCGCCCGTCGCGTCGTCGACCGGCAGGTCGAGGAGGTGGACCTTGATGCCAGCGTTAGCCATGTGCGCGGCGATACCCGCACCCATGGAGCCTGCGCCGAGAACAGCTGCGGTCTTAATGTCTTGAACAGTCATTCTTTCTTAAACCTCCAGAACCAGTGCGATACCCTGGCCACCGCCGATGCAGGCGGTGACGAGACCCAAGCCGCCACCAGCGTTCTTCAGCTGGTGGATCAGCTTGGTGGTCAGCACAACGCCGGTTGCGCCGATCGGGTGACCCAGGGCGATAGCGCCGCCCTGGATGTTGGTCTTGTCGTTGTCGAAGCCCAGCTCATCGGCCACGGCGATGCACTGCGCCGCGAAGGCCTCGTTGGACTCGATGTACTTGATGTCACTCAGCTCCAGACCGGCCTTCTTCAGGGCCTTCGGGACGGCGCCGATCGGGCCGAGACCCATCGTTGCCGGGTCGCAGCCTGCCAGGCCCCACGAGACGATCTTCGCCATCGGCTCCAGGCCGAATTCCTTCAGGCCGGACTCGTTGGTCATCACGGTCGCGGCAGCAGCGTCGTTGATACCGGAGGAGTTACCTGCGGTCACGGTGCCTTCCTTGCTAAACGACGGGCGCAGGCCGCCCAGCTTCTCCAACGTCGTGGAGCGCGGGTGCTCGTCAGTGGTGAAGTCACCCACCGGGACGATCTGCTCTTCGAACTCGCCGTTGGCGATCGCAGCGGCAGCGCGCTCCTGGGACTGCAGCGCGTACTCGTCCTGGCGCTCGCGGGAGATGCCACGCTGTGCAGCAATGTTCTCAGCCGTGATACCCATGCCGCCGTTGCCCATCGGGTCAGTCAACGCACCGGTCAGCCAGTCAATCAGGCGGCCGTCGCCCATCTTGCGGCCCTGGCGCATGCCCTCCACCGAGTACGGAGCCTGCGACATGATCTCGACACCGCCGGCGATAGACAGCTTCGCATCGTCGGTAAGCAGCTGCTGCGCTGCGGAAATGATGGCCTGGACGCCGGAGCCGCACAGGCGGTTCACGCCGTACGCGTGGGAGCTCTTTGGCATACCAGCCTCCAGCGACACCGCGCGCGAGGTGTAGTTGTCGCGCGGGATCGTGGTCACAACGTTGGCCCACACTGCGGAGTCGAAGTTGTCGGCCGAGACGCCGGAATCCTCGATGACCGCCTTCGCAATGTGCGTACCAAGGTCGATCGTGGAGAACCGCGACAGCGATCCCCCGAACGTACCGATCGGCGTGCGCTTGGCGTTAGTGATGTAAATGTTTTCGGACATCATGCTCCTTGTAAATAGTGCGGTGCCCTGCGGTTTGAGAAGAGCTTCGCTTATCGACGATCACTCCACCCACAAGGTCCTTTTAGGTGCGAAAACTATCGCCGCAACCCATGCCTACAAGTATATCGGAACGCTCGTTAGGCCCTCCGGGGGATCGCGCTGGCCCCTCCGTCCGCCTGGCCCAGCCCCCGCCGCGGTCGAGGCCCAGCCCCGCCGCCGTCCGGCCCCTTCTCCGCGCGTTCTTCTCGCGCGGGCGCGTCAGCGTACTGGAAGAACCAATCGAGTGCAAGGGGCGTCGAAATTTCTGTGGATAACTCCCGTTTTAGATGACGCGTCACTACGGTTATCCACAGGTTTTTAGGGGGGCCCTTTACAGCCACGAATCCTTGTTTTAGCGTGCGAAATATGTCCTTCACGCAGCTGCTCAACACGGTTACGGCCACCGGCTTATCCAGCCTGGCTGAGTTTGATCGTGCCACAGCAGAGGCGGCCGGGCTGAGTCCCACGACCGTCAGCAATTGGGAGAAACTGCACCGGACCTACTACGGCCCAACCACCTGCCCCAAACAGCAAGCGGTCACCCGCAGGCTCGCTGTCGAAGGCGCATTCAGCCTCGATCAGCTTCTTCTCATCGAACGCCGGTTGGAATCTGCCGCCCGCGCCGAAAAGGAGCACCTTGCCCACGATGAGCAGAACCCAACTGGCCCTGATGGGTGTGAGTCCGGTGGTGGGTCAGACCGATCGTCGTTAGCAATGCGACAGTGGAAGCTGCGCCAGCGACTGCTTTCCCGTGCCTGCCGCTACTCGACGCTGGAAAAGAAAGCGAAAGAGCTTGTTTCCATCACGCCGATCGCCCCGAAGGAATCGATTCGATTTTCCCGCTCCACAGGCGGAAAGCGCACGTTCAGTGTGACAACGGATGAAAGATTGCTCGCTGACCTCGAACATGCTTTGAGCGTCGACCTAGACGTCAATGCGCCCGCCGGGCCGCAGATGCTGCGCAACTTCAGCTCACTCGTACGTTCCGGCGCGGACAGCGACGGCCTTCCCGGCTTTGGCGTCCCGCGGGCAGTTCCGCGCCCGCAGCTTCTCGTCCCGCTTCAGGCTCACGTGCGCGTGCTCGAGCACACGGACGACGACACATTGCTTGGGCTTACCGACGGCACCAGCATCCTCGCCTCGGACTACCTCAAAGACTTCTTCAACAATCCGGACTATGGACTCGAAGCCGCACTCTTCCACCCCGTGGAAGGCCCGGTCAATCTTTACCGTGTTGAGCGACACGCAAACCGCAAACAACGCGACCTCGTTAGCGCCGCTATGCCCCACTGCGTTGTGCCAGGCTGCCGCCAACCGGCCGACAACTGCCAGATGCACCACATGACAGCCTGGAAGCACGGCGGCTACACCAACGTGAGCAACCTCGTTCCGTTATGCCGATACCACAACCAGGTGAACGACGACGACGCCTTCGCGACGTCCCCGGCCCCCGCGGGCACAGCAGCACGCGGCGCCGCCCCGGGCAGTGCGAGCTCCGCTAGCGCGGGTGCAAGCGGCGCGGCACCGAGCGCGGGCGCAAGCGGTGCGGGTGCGGGCGCGGGCGGGGCGGGCGCGGGCACGCGGCGGCCGCATAAAACTTCCCGGCGCGGGCGTCATGCTGGCGCCGTCGTGCCCGTGGGGCCGATGGCAATGTGGTGTTCGCCCGCCGGATATGTGGTCCCCAACGACACACACCCCAGCTACGGGTTCGGCGCGATGCACGCTCTATACCCCGAATGGGTGCCGCCCGCGGCGAGATCAGGCTCGCCACCCACCCATGTTCGCGATGTGGAGCGGCAGGTGAGGTGGATGAGGGATCGTCGAAAAGCGGGGTGCGAAGAGCGGCCGCCGCCTTAAAGGCATCAGCCTATCGGGAGACTCGCGGATGATACGCGGGTGACATTGGGGTGCCCTAGACGGTGTCTTCGGACGTGCCCAGGTGTTGCGTGACAAGGTAGCCACGCCGCATGCGCTCAAGCATGTCAGAGCGCATCTTAACGACGAGAAACCACACGATCCCGAACATTATTCCCACTGCGGACACCGACCAGTGGATGAAGAAACCGAAGATCAGTGGCAGCTGCAGGGCGAGATTGATCCACAGTGCACCGGGGCGTCGTTGGAGAAACGCCGCGATGACGTGCGCAACACCGATCACTGTGACGTACATCCAGTTGAACGTCGTCCACAGGGCACCTTCCTGCACCTTCAAAATGACGGTGAGAACGAGGAAGATCGTGATCGCTTCCATGATGAGCGTTCCCGACATCACGCCCGTCAGACCAGCCATGGGGTCCTTCACGGGTTCGGCGCCGGGGCCGAGGGGGCCGTACTCGATCTCGGCGTCGCGGTCGCGGGCGCGGGTGTCGCGGGCGCGGGTGTCGCGGGCGCGGGCGCGGGAGGCGCGGGCGCGGGAGTCGGAATCTGAATTCACTACTGCGGATCCTTTCCAAACATCTTGCGGGCGTCGCCCGCGGTGATGACGCTGCCGGTGATCACAACGCCGGCGCCGGATTGCACACCGACGTCCTCAAGGGCCTCCTCGGCCAGCTCGACAGCCACAGCGTACGCGGTGGAAAGCTGCCCTTCGACGTGGACGCGCTCCTCGCCGAAGATGTCGCGGGCGATCTCGGCGAGCTCGTAGGCATCGGTGGCGCGTGGCGACGAATTCTGCGTGATCACAACCTCACTCAGCACGGGTTCGAGGGCCGCGAAGATCCCCACGGCGTCTTTATCCCCAAGCACGCCTAAGACACCGATCAGTCGGGAGAAGTTGAAGTCGCGTTCCAACGCCGCAGCCAAGGACGCAGCCCCGTGCGGGTTGTGCGCGGCATCGATGAACGTCGTCGGGGTGGAACGCACGCGCTCCAAACGCCCTGGCGACGACGCCGCCGCGAATCCCTCCCGCACGGTATCAATGCTTAGCGGCCGCTCCCCGCTCACGCCGTAAAACGCTTCCACCGCCGCCAAAGCAACGGCAGCGTTGTGCGCTTGGTGCTCGCCGGACAGGGGGATGAAGATGTCGTCGTAAAGCCCGCCCAAGCCGCGCAGCGTGAGTGTCTGACCGCCCACAGCGACCCGGGACTCCTCGACGCCGAACTCGAAGCCGTGGCGCGCCACCGTCGTACCCACTTCAACCGTGCGCTCCAGAATGACGCGCATGGCCTCCGGCTCCTGGGACCCGACGATGGTGATTGCCTCAGGGTTGACAATGATCCCGGCCTTCTCCCCCGCGATTTGCGTGAGCGTGTCACCAAGGTAGTCCGTGTGGTCCAAGCCCACTGGAGTGATCACGTCTACGTCGGCGTCGACGACATTGGTGGCATCCCACGTCCCGCCCATACCAACTTCGACGACGGCAATGTTCACCGGCGCATCCGCGAACGCCGCGTAGGCCAAGCCCACCATCACTTCGAAGTAGGACATGGGTTGCTCGCTCGCGGCGTCGACAAGCTCAATGTACGGCGCGATCTCACGGTAGACGCGCACGAAGTCCGCGGGGTGGATGGGCTCGCCGTCGATGCCGATGCGCTCAGTGATGGACTGCAGGTGCGGGCTCGTCGTGCGTCCAACGCGGTTGCCGAAGGCGCGCAGCAGGGACTCGATCATGCGCACCGTTGAGGTTTTGCCGTTTGTGCCAGCGACGTGGATCACCTTGTAGCTGCGCTGCGGCTCGCCCAGGTAGTCCATCAGCAAGCGGATGCGGTCGAGCGTCGGGTCGATCTTCGTCTCAGGCCAGCGCGCCAGCAGCTCCGCCTCGACCTCAGCTAGTTCAGCGAGATCATGGGCGGTGACGGGGCGCTCGCGCGGGGCATCGTCGTCGCCGTAGGCGTCGGGCCCCGGCCCGGCCACGTCGCCTAGCTCGAGGCGCAGGCCGTGCTCGTCCTGGGTGACGTGGAACCCGGTGTCGGCCGCGGGAATTTCGTCGCGGTGGTCGTGTTCGTCGCGGTGGTCAATGCGTGGCTCGTCGGCCATCTACGCCCCTGCTTTCGGCAGTGATTCGAGTCGCGCGGTCACGCGTTCGACTTCTTCCTGCGCGATCTTCTGGCGCGCCCTGATCTTGTCCACGACGGCTTCCGGAGCCTTCGCCAGGAAAGCCTCGTTGCCCAGCTTCTTGCCGGTGGTCTCAAGTTCCTTTTGCGCCGCGGCCAGTTCTTTCTCCAGGCGCTTGCGCTCCGCCGCGAGGTCAACGGTGCCCGAGGTGTCTAGGGCGACGTCAATCGTCGCTTGGCTCAAGCGCACTTCAATGCTTGCCGACGACGCAAAGCCGTCCGCTGGCGCGTCCACCTTCGCGATCGAGCGAATCAGGGATTCTTGCTCCGTCAGGTCGGCGGCGGCGAAATCGAGCTGCGCGGGGACTTTCTGCGACGGCTTGACGCCTTGGTCGGAGCGGAAGCGGCGCAGCTCGGTGATGAGCTTGATTGCATCGTCGATGCGGCGTGCTGCGGTTTCGTCGGTGTCGGCGCCCCCGTTGGTTTCGGCGGCCGTGGGCCACGACGCCAGGTTGAGCGATTCGCTGCCGGTGAGTGCCTTCCACAGGACTTCGGTAACGAACGGCATAACGGGGTGCAGCAGGCGCAAAACAACGTCGAGGACGTTGCCCAGGACGATCTGCGTGTTGCGTCCGGTTTCGCGTTCCTTCGGTGTCGCGGCAGCGTCATCGCGAGGAATCTGGGTCTTGGCGATCTCTAAGTACCAGTCGCACAGTTCGTCCCAGGCGAAGTGGTAGAGCTCCTCGTAGGCCTTGGAGAACTGGTAGTCATCGAGCTTCGTATCGACGGTCTGTCGCACAGCCTCGAGCCTGTCAAGAATCCACCGGTCAGCGTCGGTGAGCTCGGATCGATTGGGCAGTTCACCCACGGTTGCGCCGTTCATGAGCGCGAACTTGCCAGCATTGAACAGCTTGGTGGCGAAGTTGCGGGCAGCTGCGGCGTTGTCGTCGCCGATTGGCAGGTCGATGCCCGGGTTCGCGCCGCGGGCCAGCGCAAAGCGCAGTGCGTCTGCACCGTAATCGCGCACCCAATCCATGGGGTCGATGCCGTTGCCCAGCGACTTGGACATCTTCCGGCCCTTCTCATCGCGGACGAGGCCGTGGAGGAAGATGTGCTCAAACGGGATTTGGGGCCTGCCGGCGGGAGCGGCGCCGGCAGGAGCAGCGTCGGAAGCGGCGCCGGCAGGAGCAGCGTCGGAAGCGGCGCCGGCGGAAGCGGCGCCGGCAAGAGCAGCGTCGGAAGCGGCGCCGCCGCCGAGGACCTCCGGCGTCTGCGTGGAAGCAAACGTGCCGAACATCATCATGCGCGCAACCCAGAAGAACAGGATGTCGTAGGCGGTAACCAGAACGGTCGTGGGGTAGAACTTCTCCAGCTCAGGGGTCTTTTCCGGCCAGCCCATCGTGCTAAATGGCCACAGGGCAGACGAGAACCAGGTGTCCAGAACGTCTGGGTCCTGCTCGTAGCCGGCTGGCGGCTCGTCGTCGGGGCCGCAGCAGACGATGTCGCGGTCGCCGTTTTCGTCCTCCGGCCCGTACCAGATCGGGATGCGGTGGCCCCACCACAGCTGGCGCGAGATGGTCCAGTCGTGCATGTTGTCGACCCAGTCGAAGTAGCGCTTCTCCAGCGAGGCCGGGTGGATCACCGTGTCGCCTTCGCGCACCGCGTCGCCGGACATCCGGGCAAGCTCGGAGACCTTGACAAACCACTGCAGGGACAAGCGCGGCTCGATCGGCTCGCCGGTGCGCTCGGAGTGCCCAACCGAGTGGACGTACGGGCGAACTTCCTTCACGATGCGACCCATTCGTGCCAGTTCCTCGCGAACTCGAACGCGAGCCTCGAATCGGTCGAGACCATCGAACTGGGTGCCCGTCCCAGCAATCTTGCCGGTCTTGTCCATGATGATCGGCATGTCCAATTCGTGGCGCAGGCCCATCTCGTAGTCGTTCGGATCGTGCGCCGGGGTGATCTTCACGGCACCGGTTCCAAGCTCCATGTCGACGTAATCATCGGCAATGACCTTGAGTTTTAGGTCCTCACGGAACGGGTGCTCAAACTCCTGGCCCACCAGATCCTTGTACCGCTCGTCGTCGGGGTGGACAGCAATAGCGACATCCCCCAGCATCGTCTCCACACGGGTGGTGGCAACGACCAGGTGCGGTTCGTCGTCGTTCAGCGAGCCATAGCGGATGGAGACGAATTCGCCTTCGACATCCCTGTACATGACCTCAATGTCCGAAACAGCAGTCTCTAACACCGGCGACCAGTTGACCAGGCGGTAATCCCGGTAGATCAGCCCCGCGTCGAAAAGCTGCTTGAAGATGGTGACAACAGCGCGATTCAGGCCGTCGTCAAGCGTAAAGCGCTCCCGCGACCAGTCGACCGAATCGCCGATCGCCCGCATCTGCGACGCGATCGTGCCGCCGTACTTTTCTTTCCACTCCCAGACGCGACCGATGAATTCCTCGCGGCCGTAGTCGTAGCGGTCCTTGCCCTCGGTCTCCCCCAGCATGGCCTCGACCTTGGTTTGGGTGGCGATACCCGCGTGGTCCATGCCCGGCAACCACAGGACCTCATAGCCCTGCATGCGCTTGCGGCGCACCAACGCGTCCATCAGCGTGTGGTCCAACGCGTGGCCCATGTGCAGCTGCCCAGTGACGTTCGGCGGCGGCAACACGATGCTGAACGGCGGCTTCTCGCTGTGCGGGTCAGCGACGAAGTAACCCTTGTCCACCCACTCGGCGTAGAGATCGGCCTCGACGGCCTGCGGCTCCCAGTTCTTGGGCAGCAGATCTGCGCGGTTGGTGTCTGAAGATGCGGTGTCTGAAGATGCTTGGGGATTTTGAGGAGATTGCGTCACGGCAAACATCTTAGCCCGCGGCCGCCGCTCTCCCTCCCCAGGCCAGGCCGATCCCGGCCGGGCAAATCCGGCCAGATCCCGGCAGATCCAGGGAGGTGAGGTGGCTAGAACAGCTCGTCAGCAAGCTGGGCTTCAGCGCGCAGGGCCTCGATGTTGGCGTCGATGCGGGGACGCTGGAAGTCGCTGATCTCTAGGTCCTCGACCACCGACAGACATCCGTTCTCCCCCACCACGGGCATACCAAAGACCAAGCCCGGGTCCACGCCGTACTCACCCTTGGACACGACCGCGGCCGTTACCCACTTGCCGTTTGAGCCGGCGTACCAGTCACGCATGTGGTCCACCGCCGCCGACGCAGCGGACGCCGCCGACGACTTCCCGCGGACCTCAATGATCTCCGCACCGCGGTGCGCCACGCGCGGGATCATGTCGTTGACGTACCAGTCCTGGTCAAGCACTTCACTAAGCTTCGTCCCGCGCGCGGATGCGTAGGACAGATCCGGGAACTGCGTGTCGCCGTGGTTGCCCCACACCGCGACGTGCTGGAACTCCTCGCTGTGGACATCGCCGAAGTCGCCGCCGTCAGTGCGGAACTTGTTGGCCAGCATGGACAGGGTTCGGTTGTGGTCCAAGCGCATGAGAGCAGTGATGCTTTCCGACGACACGTCCGGCGCAGCCTTGTTCAGAATGTACGCATTGGTGTTCGCCGGGTTGCCCACGACGACCACGCGCAGGTCATCCGCAGCGTGCTCGTTGATCGCGCGGCCTTGATCGATGAAGATCTTGCCGTTCGCCGCCAACATGTCCGCGCGGCTCTCGCCCTTTCCGCGGGGCTTAGCGCCGACGAGGAATGCTGCCTGCACACCGTCAAAGGAGGTCTTTGGGTCGTCGGAGAGGTTGACGCTTGCAACGCAGTGCAGCGCGGAGTCGTTGAGCTCCATTGCCACGCCTTCCACCACGGACATCGACGATGGGATGTCGGACAGCGTCAGGTCCACGCGTTGGTCCCGGCCAAAAACTTCACCGGAACCAATGCGCCACAAAAGCGAATACGCGATGTTGCCCGCCGCGCCCGTGACCGTCACCTTGATGGGAGACGTTTGGTTGTCGTTCACGTTAGAAGTAGTAAAGGTCATTGGTGATCTTCCAGCTCGTCCTTTGCATTACCCCCGCCAGTCTAGGACTTTTAGTTCTCTCACCCCTCCGCTACACCCGAATGGCCCTATTCGGCAGCGGCCTCACGCCCGATTCATGCACGATTGAGGTATGCATGAGCACACGCGTATCGACGACGGGCAGCAAGGCGGTGACGGTCCCATCGAGCAAGAGTCGGTGGAGGCGTCGCTGATTCCGGCTGGTGGTCTTGAGTCGATCGTCGATAAGGCTGTGGCGGAATTTGCGCACTGCGGTTTTGAGGCTGCGAAGTTGGACACCATCGCGGCGCAGGCGGGCGTGTCGAAGCGAATGCTGCACTACCACTTTGGTGACAAATGTGAGCTGTACAAGCGGGCGCTGAACCGGGCGGTGGAGTCCTTCACGCCGCCTCAAGACTTCCTCGAGCGCTCTTACGCCGTGCCCGTGGAGGGGATCCGTCGTTTCGTTGATGCGATTTTCCACGTTGTGCAGCGCAACCCGGACGTCGTGAGCTTGATCGTGCGCGAGAACCTCGATCCCGTGCTCGACTACGAGGAATCGCACCGCATGCTGGGCGAATCCGAAGTGATCCTGCAGATCGAGCGCCTCTTGTTGCTCGGCCAGGACGTCGGCGCATTCCGCCCGGGCATCACCGCGATCGACCTGCTGGTCTTGGTGTCGTCGATTTCCTTTTTCCGCACCACCAACGCGCGCACCGTCTTGTACTACGGCAACCTGAACCTACTCGACCCGCGCAACACCGAAGGCCTGCGCCGTTTAGCCATTGATACGGCCTTGACGTTCCTCACGTCCAACATCCCGTATTCCGGCTACGATTCTTACCTTGCACCGTCCGGCCCCGCCGCGTCACGCGACAGTGAGAGCGACGAAGACGACTACATCGCCGAAGGGCTTAGCGACGTCTACAGCGACCCCGCGGACTAACGCACCCGGGCCGGCCTGGGCCCGACGCCGGGCCGGCCTGGGCCCAGCCAGTCCCCGCACCGGGCCGTTCCGTGCCCCGCGTCGGGGCACGCTAGGCGGATTTCTTCTCCGTCAACACGTATTCGGGCTCAGCCTCCCCGGCCACGGCGGCCTCGCTGATGACAACCTCAACGACGTCTTCGCGGTCCGGCAGGTCGTACATGACGGGCACGAGGAGCTCTTCCATGATCGCGCGCAGACCACGGGCGCCGGTGCCGCGGTCGGCGGCTTTCTGGGCGATCGCATGCAGGGCGTCGTCGGTAAAGCGGAGCTGCGCGCCGTCCATTTTGAACAGACGCTCGTACTGCTCCACCAGGGAGTTCTTCGGCTCGGTGAGCACGCGGATGAGGGATTCGGTGTCCAGGTTCTCCACTGCCGCCACGATCGGCAGTCGGCCGATGAATTCCGGAATCAGGCCGAATTTCACCAGGTCCTCAGGCTGGACCTGGGCGAGCATGTTCGCCTCATCGCGCTCGGCCGCGGAATCGATCTCCGCGCCGAACCCGATCCCCTTCTTGCCCACGCGCTCCGCGATCACCTTGTCCAAGCCTGCGAACGCGCCGGCCACGATGAACAAAATGTTGGTGGTATCCAGCTGAATGAATTCCTGGTTCGGGTGCTTGCGGCCGCCCTGCGGGGGAACGGACGCGACCGTTCCTTCCAAGATCTTCAACAGAGCCTGTTGCACGCCTTCGCCCGAGACATCGCGAGTGATCGACGGGTTTTCAGACTTGCGCGAGATCTTGTCCACCTCATCGACGTAGATGATGCCGTTTTGTGCACGCTCCACATCGAAATCGGCGGCCTGCAGCAGCTTCAGCAGGATGTTCTCCACGTCCTCGCCCACGTACCCCGCTTCGGTGAGGCTCGTTGCGTCTGCGATAGCAAATGGAACGTTCAGCATCCTCGCCAGCGTTTGCGCAAGATAGGTCTTGCCAGAGCCAGTCGGCCCCAGGAGAAGAATGTTGGACTTGGCAATCTCTACTTCTTCTTCGCGGCGGCGCGACGGCAGCTCCTCGGAACGAATGCGCTTGTAGTGGTTGTACACCGCAACGGCCAGCGACCGCTTCGCGCGCGTCTGCCCGATCACGTAGTCATCCAGAAACGCAGTGATCTCCGAAGGCCGCGGCAAACGTGAGTCATCTTTCCCAGCTGCGGGCGTTGCGCCCGCCAGCTCCTCTTCGATGATCTCATTGCACAGCTCAATGCATTCATCACAGATGTACACCCCGCCCCCGGCGATGAGTTTGCGCACCTGTTTCTGGCTCTTTCCGCAAAAAGAGCACTTCAACAAATCCGAGCTGTCTTGAGTTACTGCCATGAGGTGTTAAATCTCCCCGTGTCTTTTATGGCGCTTCAACACTGTCGCTTCAACACTGTCGCTTCAACGCTGAAGCTACCGCACGCGTTCAATTGCATCGAGTCTAGTCCGACATCGGACATCCCTGGAAATTCCCACGCCCACGCTGTCATGCACTGCTTTCAGGGCCGTCTGAAATCCCCGTCGGCACGGGCTGGAAAATTCCGCAACAATGAAGGTATGACGAAAGTTCACGCACAAGTCCACTCGCACTCCGCACCTGCTTCCGACCAACCCGCATCCGCGCCGGAAAATTCCAGCGACGCGGGGCGCACCGTCGTTCTGCTTCCATCAATCGGCACGACGGTCGAGGCCTGGGCACCGACCATCGAGGCCCTGTCGCCCGATTACACAGTGATCGCTATTGATCACCGCGGCCACGGGGAGTCTCCTACCCCAGCTGTGGATCTTGGCATGACGACGGTTGATGATCTCGCCGCCGATGTCCTCGAAACCCTTAACTCTTTAGAGGTTGATCACTTCACTATCGTCGGCCTGTCTATGGGCGGCGCGATCGCGCAGTACCTCGCTGCCACGTCCGACCGCGTTGATGCCGCCGTCTTTGCGTCCACTGCCACCTTCCTGGGCGGTGCCGGCAAGTGGCAGGAGCGCTCTGCGACTGCCCGCGGTGAAGGGATGGGACCGATCGTCGATCCGACCGTGGATAACTGGTTCACGGACGGTTTCAAGCAGGACCACCCAGAGGTGGTGCAGAAGTTCAAGGACATGGTTGGTTCCGTTGACCCTGAAGCCTACGCACAGTGCGGCGATGCCCTAGCGAAGTGGGGTTTTGAAGAGCGCCTTCAGCTCATTTCGTGCCCAGTGCTCACGATCGCTGGCGCCGACGACCCCTCGACTGGCCCCGATCAGCTCAAGGAAATCGCCAATGGCGTCACCGGTCCTACGACGACGGTGGTCATTGAGTCGGCCTCCCACCAGGTTGCCAATGAGCAGCCGGAGGAATTCAACGAGGCTTTGCTCAGCTTTCTGAAAGGCTAGGGCACTTGCTTAACGACGAAGCCCCCGTGCATTCGCACGGGGGCCCATCGTCGTCAAGCATTTAGGCGTTGAGCTTGCGGTAGTCGAAGACCTGGTCAATGATGCCGTACTCTTTGGCTTCTTCCGCCGTGAGGATCTTGTCACGGTCGGTGTCAATGCGGACCTGCTCCGCGGTGCGGCCGGAGTGACGTGCCAGGGTTTCTTCCATGAGGCGGCGCATGCGCTCGATCTCGGCTGCCTGGATCTCTAGGTCAGAGACCTGGCCGCGGGTGCCCTCGGTGGCCGGCTGGTGAATGAGGACGCGTGCGTTCGGCAGAGCCGCGCGCTTACCCGGCGCTCCAGCAGCGAGAATCACGGCGGCAGCAGACGCAGCCTGGCCCAGGCACACGGTCTGGACGTCGGGGCGCACGTACTGCATCGTGTCGTAGATCGCCATCAGCGCGGTGAACGAACCGCCCGGGGAGTTGATGTACATCGTGATGTCGCGGTCGGGGTCCTGGGACTCCAGAACCAGCAACTGCGCCATGACGTCATTAGCACTGGTGTCATCTACCTGCGTGCCCAGGAAGACAATGCGCTCTTCAAACAGCTTGGAGTACGGGTTGGTTTCCTTCGTCCCGTAGGAAGACTGCTCAATAAAACTTGGCAGAACATAACGGGATGACGGCATCTGGAAAGACATATGGTTGCTCCTAAAATCCTATTTCGTGTGATCTCGTCGGTTCTGCTTTAGTTTGCGATCGAGCCGTTCGCGTGGGAAATGACGTGGTCAACAATGCCGTATTCCTTCGCCTCTTCGGCGGTGAACCAGCGGTCGCGGTCAGAGTCCTTAGTGATCTGCTCAAAGGTCTGGCCCGTGTGCTCGGCGATAAGCTCCGCCATCTCGCGCTTGGTCTGAGCAAACTGCTCTGCCTGGATCGCGATGTCTGCGGCGGTACCGCCCACGCCAGCCGACGGCTGGTGCATCATGATGCGCGCGTGCGGAAGGGCGTAACGCTTGCCCTTCGTGCCACCGGACAGGAGGAACTGACCCATCGATGCGGCCAAACCCATCCCGTACGTCGCGATGTCGCACGGTGAGTACCGCATCGTGTCGTAGATAGCCATGCCCGCGGTGACCGATCCGCCGGGCGAGTTGATGTACAGCGAGATATCGCGGTTCGGGTCTTCCGCGGAAAGCAGAAGAATCTGGGCGCAGAGCTTGTTCGCAATCTCATCGTCCACCTCCTGGCCCAGGAAGATGATGCGCTCACGCAGCAAACGCTCGTAGACCGAGTCTCCAAGGTTCATGCCATTGGCGGGAGATGTCACAGCTGGAACTCCTTCAATAAAATACTGGTTGTTTGGGCCCTTACCGGACCTCTGCCTAAAGTTAACGCCCCACTCTAGTCCCCAATTCCCGCCCCCGGCCCCGTGTTCGCTCTCAGCGTTCACTGAGATTCCCAGTGAGAATCTCAGTGGGAATCTCAGTGGGAATCTGATTGAGAATCTCAACAGCTGGACAATGAAAAAGCGGCTCCGCAGAGCCGCTTTAATTCAAGGACGTGAGGGACTCGGTTATGAATCCTACTCGTCCTCGGTTGCTTCAGCTTCGCTAGCTTCAGCCTCAGGTGCATCAGCTTCAGGTGCGTCAGCTGCGGGCGCCTCAGCCTCAGGCGCCTCGGCGCCAGTGGAGATGTTCTCGGTCTCTTCGTCCTCGATCTCGCCGAAGTACTCCTCCGGGTCTACCGAGTTGCCGTCCTCATCGGTCACGGTCGTGCGGGAGATCGCAGCTGCCAGGGCCTTGCCGCGGCGGACGTCCGCCCAGAGGTTCATCATCTGGTTGGTCTGGGTCAGCTGCTGGACGAATTCCTGCGGGCTCATGCCGTAGGACTGTGCGGTGAAGACGATGTGATCGGACAGCTCCTGCTGGGTGACCTCGGGGCTCTCCACGTCTGCGACAGCGTCCAGGAAGAGCTGAGTGCGCACGGAGTCCTCAGCGTTCTTACGTGCCTCGGCGTCAAACTCCTCGCGGGTGGTGCCTTGTGCCTCCATCAGCTGGGCAAGCACAGCCTCATCGTTGCCCACCTGAGCCAGTAGCTGGTTGTACTGGGTCTGAACCTGCTCTTCAACGATCGCGGCGGGAAGCTCGAAGGATGCCTTTTCCAATGCAGCCTTCAGAACCTCGTCGCGGATGTTCGCTGCCTGCTGAGCCTTACCGTTCTCGCGGACCTGCTCAGCAGTTGCCTCACGCAGCTCCTCCACGGTGTCGTGCGGGGACGCCATCTGCGCAAATTCGTCGTCAAGCTCGGGGAGCGTGCGCTCCTTGGTCTGCTGGACGGTGACCTTGACGTTGGCCTTCTCGCCCTTGTGCTCGCCGTATTCGATCGTGGCCTCAAACTCGGCTTCCTCGCCGGTCTTCAGTCCCTTGATCGCCTTGTCCAGGCCCTCGATGAGGTCGTCACGGCCGACCTCGTAGGAAATGCCCTCGGTGGATGCCTCGTCGATCGTCACGCCATCGATGGATGCCTCGAGGTCGATGACGGCGAAGTCACCCTTCTTCAGCTTGCGCGTGGTGTCCTTCAGCTCACCGAAGCGAGCGCGGAGGTTCTCCAGCTCCTCATCGACAGCCTCATCGTCGACCTTCAGCGTCGGAACAGTCACGGAGATTTCCGAGAAGTCCGGAACCTCGATGGTCGGGCGCACATCAATCTGGGCCACGAACTCAACGACGTTGTTGTCCTCGAGCTTGGTGATCTCAATCTCCGGGGAACCGATGACTTGAAGATCGTTCTCCATCACGGCCTGCTCGTAGCGCGTCGGCAGCATGTCGTTGACGACCTGCTCCAAGATCGGGCCGCGGCCCACCCGTGCGTCGATAAGCTGGCGCGGCGCCTTGCCACGACGAAAACCAGGAATGTTGACCTGCTGAGCGATCGCCTTGTATGCCTGATCGATTTCCGAACCAAGCTCCTCAAACGGGACCTCGACGGTCAGCTTCACGCGAGTGTCGCTGAGCTTATCCACGGACGTCTTCACAGATCTACTCTCCTGATCTTCATTGACAATAATCTTTAAAAAGTTCGGCACACCGTGCCTACTACGTCGGGGCGACAGGATTTGAACCTGCGACCCCCTGCTCCCAAAGCAGGTGCGCTACCAAGCTGCGCCACGCCCCGTAGTTGCGGTATTTCGTTGTAGTTTCTTGTGACGCTTTGGCCACGGGTGAAGATTCTAGCGCGGCCCCAAAACAGTCTTTTTCATAGGGTCGCGCCATGCGCTTCTTCCCAGTACGAACGCCACATGCACACACGCAAAGCTACAGCTGAACCACACAGGAAAGCACCCGGTACGAAACCTGGGTGCTTGGAGGGAACGACGGGAATCGAACCCGCGTCTTCAGCTTGGAAGGCTGAGGTATTAGCCACTATACGACGTTCCCATGCTGCGGCTTTTCCGCTACAGCACGGCCCCGAAGCGAAAAGGAACTTCAGAACGATGAAGCAGTCTAGCGCACCACACGTCTGAAGTAAAAGCTGCGACGCCGTAGATCCGCAATCAAGGTCTGGACGGCAGGTAAATAACGGCCAGACTACGCGTTAGATAAAGGTCAGTAGAAGATCGTCAGGGCGCGGGCTTCAATCGGCCCGAGCATCACTGACGGGGACAGACCGAAGATGGTCCAGCGCGTGCGCGCGGCCCAGCGCAGGGCTTCCTCTGAGGTGTTTTGGCGGAACGTGATGGCCATGCCGTCTTTAAAGAAGCGGATCTGCGTTGCGCCGGTAGGCCAGTTCTTGGCTGCTGGGGTCTCCAGGAAGACGGTGTTTTTCGCCGCATCGGGTGCGTTTTTCCGCGCGCGGTGCGTGTGGCCGCTGAGCACGAGCTTGATGTTTGTCTGCTTAGCGATGAGTTCTTGGAGCCTCACGATGTCTTTGTCCCGCAGAACAAAGCCAGGCCCGCCGGCGTTTGACCACGCCGCGGCACGGGTGCAGGGGTGGTGCAACATGACGACGGTCGGCGTGGTGCGGTCCTCGTTGAAAATGCGCTCAATTTGCACAAACTGAGCGTCCTCGATCATGCCGCTGGAAGAATCCAGCTCAGTGGAGTCAATTCCCACTACCCGGGCGACTACTGCACCGCCTGCACCCAGGATGTTTTCCACCCACGCTTGCTGGCGGGGTTCAAACACAGCACCGAAAGGGTCGACGCGTTCAGCGTCGTAGACCGGCGCACCAGCGTATTCAGGGCCGTCGGTAAGTTTGTGCGGACGGTCGTGGTTACCGCGGGTGACCCGAACGGTGCCATTGAAGCCGTCGAGAAGCTGCTTTGCGCGCGCGACCTCCGCGGGTTTTGCTTCGCTGGTGACATCGCCGTTGACAAAGAGGTGGCTGGCACCCACGGCGTGGGCTGAGGCGATGACTGATTCCGTAGTGATGTCGGTGTACGGCCGCTCCCCCGCTTTCGCTTTAGCTGGCGGCGGGAAGTTGGCGAAGAGCAGGCCGTCAGCCTCTTCGCCGACGTGGGTGTCATTGGCAACCATGATCGTGGCCAATACGGGCCCCGCCATCTTCGGCTGGGTGGTGAACTCCCGGCGCGATTCCGCGATGATGTTGTGCGTCGCGGCGGCCTCAACGCCATGCGACGTGGCGACGAAGGAGTACGTCGTCGACGGCCGCAATCCCGTCACGGTGAGCTGGTGGAAGAAGGTCTCCCGCGGGCTTTCTACGACGTGAACCTCACTGGGGTTATCTACCGCGCGCACCACCAGTTTCCCTGCCGTGGGCAGTCCTTGCGGAACCAGGTCAGGTGACACGCGGGCATCCCACGTGATCCAGTTGATCACCGCAGAATCCTCGGTGGTGGTGATCACCTGCAGGTCGCCAGCGATGAATGATCCGTGGCTATTGCGGCCAGTGTTGCCGAACACCCAGCCTGCCTGGGAACTGCCGACTGAACTCGTACCGTCGGCGGGCAGAAGCGGCGGTTCTGGAACGGTGGCTACACCTTCAGTCTCCTGCGCCCACGCGCTCGCCCCGATCACACCCACTCCGGCGGTGCCGGCGGCAACGCCCGTTGCCTTGATCAACGTCCGGCGGGATGCGGTGTAGTCCAGCATCCGCCGGGTAACAGCCGTCGGTTCACAAGGAGTCGCCATGAATAAAACATAAGCCGGACGCGAAGGTTCCGCTGGGCAAGTAACCTAGAACGCAGTAGGCCCCAAAGTGTAACGTGGGCCTCACTTCATAAACGTTGTCTGAAGCTGCTTCCGAAGACGTTTTGACACTTCACGTTTTATTCCAAGACCACTCTTATAAGACCTAGGAGGACCTCATGGCCGCAAAACTCAACACCCGCATTACAGAGATGCTTGGAATCGAGCACCCGATCATCCAAGGCGGAATGCAGTGGGTTGGCACAGCTGAACTCGCATCCGCAGTCTCCAACGCGGGTGGCCTGGGCATCTTGACCTCACTGACGCAGCCGACCCCGGAAGACCTGGGCAAAGAGATTGACCGCTGCCGCGAGATGACGGACAAGCCGTTCGGCGTGAACCTGACCATCCTGCCCACCATCACCCCGCCGCCGTACGACGAGTACCTGCGCGTCGCAGTGGAGAAGGGCATCAAAGTCGTTGAGACCGCTGGCGCTAACCCGGACAGGTTGGTTCCGGGCCTGAAGGCCGCGGGCGTCACCGTCATCCACAAGTGCACGTCCGTGCGCCACGCACTGAGCGCCCAGAACAAGGGCGTGGACATTCTCTCCATCGACGGCTTTGAGTGCGCTGGCCACCCCGGTGAGGACGACATCCCGGGCCTGATCCTTCTGCCTGCCGCAGCAGACAAGCTGGAGATCCCATTCGTGGCCTCCGGCGGTTTCGCGGACGGCCGCGGACTAGCCGCCGCACTGTCGCTTGGCGCCGAGGGCGTCAACATGGGGACGCGCTTCCTGTGCACCCAAGAAGCACCGGTCCACCAGAACGTGAAGGAAGCCATCGTCGAGCGCTCCGAGCTGGACACGAACCTGATCCTGCGCACCCTGCACAACACGGCACGCGTGGCAAAGAACGCGGTGAGTGATGAGGTCGTCGAGAAACTTAATGCTGGCGCCGATTTCCCAGAGATCCGCGACCTCGTGGCTGGCGCACGCGGCCGCAAGGTATACGAGACCGGCGACATCGACGCTGGTATCTGGTCCGCGGGTCCTGTCCAGGGCATCATCAACGACATCCCGTCGTGTGAGGACTTGGTTCAGCGCATCGTGACCGAGGCAGTGGACATCATTGAAAACCGCCTGTCGGGATTCATCGCAAAGTAGGGGTAACGATGGACACATCTTCCTCCTCCCCCATCATCACCGCTGAGGTCGACGGCACCATTGCCACGATCCGCATTTCCAACCCGGAGAAGCGCAATGCCCTGCGCGCGGATTCCTACCGCGCGATCGGCGAATTAGTATTGCGCGCTGGCAATGATGCCTCTATCCGCGCGGTGATCATCACTGGCGACGACACAGCGTTTTGCGCCGGCATGGACGTGGAGTCCTTCGCCAACGCTGAGGAATTCAACGTTGCCCCGCACGGCGTGGCCCCTGCCTTGGTGGACATTGAGATGATGGCCGACGCCATCACCCGCTGCCCTATCCCCGTGATCGCCGCGGTGGAAGGGGCCTGCGCTGGCATCGGCGCATCCGTGGCCTTTGCCACCGACATCATCATCGCCAGCGAAGAAGCCTTCGTGGTTCTACCATTCGGCAGGATCGGTCTCATGCCCGACGGTGGTGCCGTGGCAACGGCTGCGGCTTCCATGGGCCGCCACCGCGCAATGGCGCTGGTGCTGGCACAGCTCCCACTTTCTGCAAAGGAAGCCCTCGCCGCCGGGCTCGTGGCAAAACTCAGCCCAAAGGGCCAAGCACTAGCCACCGCCCAAGAGCTCGCCCGAAGCTTCTCGACGTCCCCGCGCGGCGCACTCGCCGCGACGAAGGCCGCTGTGAACAAGGCTGCGCTGCGCGGATTCAACGAATCCCTCGCATTCGAGGCTCAAACCCAAACCGCCCTCCTCGGCACCGAGGAGCACCAGCAAGGTGTCGCCGCCTTCCTCAACAAGCGCACGCACCAGTTTGATTAACGCTACGCGCGCTATGCGCGCTGTGCGCATCGCGCGCACAGCGTGTGGTGGTGCACATAGCGTGTAAGCGGTGCGCGTAGCGTGTAAGCGGTGCGCACAGACCCCGCCGAAGTTTCGCCCTCGTGCGAAGTTTCAGTGGGGTCTTTTCTGTGTAACGCCGGCGCAACGTCGGTAGACCGCCGACGGAACGCCGGCGGGCATCCAGCGGAAATTCAACTAATTTCGTCCAAAAGATTTACTTTCCTAGGCTTGGCTTAGTAAGGTGACCCTAGGCTAGAATAGGCCAGCCTGAAGAAGACACGCTGCGCCTACCGGCCTCACTGGTTGCTCGGTCACGGGCGTGTCCACGAGCTCGATATAAAGGGAAAGTTACTCATCCATGTTCATTGCCGCGTTTATCGTCGGACTGCGCGAAGGGCTCGAGGCCTCCCTCATCGTGGGAGTTCTGCTCGCAGCCATCAACCGCAGGGAAGCACCCCAAGCTAAGCGGGCGGTGTGGTCCGGAGTCGGCATCGCCGCCTTGGTGTGCCTTGTATTCGGCGCGATTTTCACCTTCGGCCGCTACGGCTTGAGCTTTAAAGCGCAAGAAATCATGGGCGGAGTCTTCTCGCTCATCGCCGTGGCGATGATCACGGGCATGGTGCTGTCCATGTCGAACCAGCAAGGTGCGATGCGCCGCATTTTGGACGACAAGACTGGGCAAGCGCTCGCCGCAGGAGCAAGTGCAATGTTCTGGTTGGCCTTCGTGGCCGTCGGCCGCGAAGGCATTGAGCTCACCCTCATGCTCTGGGGATGGGTGCTGGATACCTGGGCGATTATTGGCGCCGTGTCCGGCATCATCGTGGCCATCGGTATCGGCTGGGGAATTTACGCGGGTGCGCTGCGGCTGAAACTCCAAACGTTCTTCACCTGGTCCAGTGTGCTGCTCATCATCGTCGCTGCGGGTATCACTGCCTACGCAATCCACGATCTGCAGGAAGCCCAGGTGCTGCCGGGCCCGTTCTCCGGAGAACCCATCGCACCAACCCACCCGCGCACAGGCGAGGTCCTCACCGGGTTCATTACCTACCCGTTCTGGATGGCGTCTTTCCCGTTCGGCTGGGCTTTCGACTTCTCCGATTCTTTGGATCCAAACGGGTTCGGCATGACGTTGCTGCAAGCCTTCACCGGATTCGAGGCCCAAATGTCGTGGCTTCAGGTGATCGGGTGGGCAACCTACATGCTCATCGTGGTGCCCAAGTTCATCCGCAACCTTCGCCAGAAGTCCGTGCCTACAGCATCACCCACCGACGCACGCGCTGCTTCGCCCGCAAATGAAGCGAGCGAAGCCGTCGCTTCCGCAGATACATCTTCCGAGGCGGCGGGGCTGGCACCGTCTCACCAAAGTCTTTCGCTTACAGAAACAGCGGAAAATTCCACCACACGAAAGGAACCGATTCACCGATGAAGAAAGCATCGATCCTCGCCTTGTTGACCGTTGCAGCGCTCCCGCTGAGCGCATGCGTGGAAAACGCCAATACGGGTAGCAACTCCACAGATGGCAAAGACGGTGCCATTGAGGTGACCGCGAAGTCTGATTCCTGCGAAGCATCGAAGGATTCTGCGGAATCCGGTAACCAGACCTTCACCATCAAAAACGAGGGCAAAGAAGTCACCGAGTTCTACGTGCTGGCCAACGACGGTCTGCGCGTGATTGCGGAGAAAGAAAACATTGCCCCGGGGACGACCGCCGAGCTCATCGTGCCGCTGGAGCCGGGCGATTACTTCACCGCGTGCAAGCCGGGTCTGCGCGGCCCGAACGTCGGCCAGGCAAAATTCACCGTGACAGGCCAGCCGATCGAGGTCGATGCTTCTGACCAGGAACGCTTTGACAAGGCAGTGGAAGACTACATCGCCTACGTGAAGAACGAGGTCGCGGAGCTTGTCCCCGCTACCACGGAATTCGCCAACGCGTATAAGAACGGCGACGACGAAAAGGCGAAGGAGATGTACCCCAACGTCCGTGTCCACTACGAGCGCATCGAGCCGATCGCTGAAGCCCTGGGCATTCTCGACCCGCGCATTGACTACCGCGAGGTGGACTACATCGCTGAGGCTGAAGAGCTGAAGAAGGACGATGAAACTTTCACCGAGTGGCTGGGCTTCCACCGCATCGAGAAGGACCTTTGGCCGCCGGCGGAGTCCGACAAGAACGCGGACGGCACTCCGGCACGCGAGGGCTGGGAGCCTTCGGACGAGAAGAAGCGCGCGGAGATCGCCGATGCTCTCATCGCCGACGTTGAGCAGCTGGACGCAACCGTCCGCGATGAGAACTTCATCAAGGACAACGACATCACCATCGCTACCGTGTCCAACGGTGCCATGGCGCTGCTCGAGGAGATCGCAGCGAACAAGATCACTGGTGAAGAAAACTGGTGGTCCCACAAGGATCTCTATGACTTCCAGTCCAACCTGCAGGGTTCCCGCATCGCCTTCGACTTGGTCAAGGACATCGCCGTGGAGCGCGGGGAGGAAGGCAAGAAGCTCGTCGAGGACATCGAGAAGCGTTACGACGACCTCCAGGAGCAGCTGGACGAGTACGGCAGCCTCGAAGCTGGGTTCAAGGACTACAGCGAGGTAGACGCCGGTGAACAGCAGAAGCTGACTCGTTCCCTCGACGCGCTGCGCGAGGAGCTGTCACGGCTCACTGGTACGGTGCTGGGCATCTAGCCCGGACCTTCACGCACGGACCGAAGAGGAAGAGGAAAACAGTGACCAGTTCAAAATTCACCCGCCGCACGTTCTTCGCACTGGGCGGTGCAAGCACCGCAGGTCTTGCTGCCGCAGCATGTTCGCCTAACGACGAAGCGTCTAGCGCCGACGGCACGGCCAGCAGTGTCAGCGATTTCGAGGAACTGGTCATTCCTTTTTCCGGTGAGCACCAAGCCGGCATCATCACACCGATGCAGAACAACATGCACTTCGCCGCGTTCGACGTGGACGAAGAGATTGATCGTGATGATTTGATTGATCTGCTCACCCGGTGGACCAAGGCATCGCGGCGCCTCACCATGGGCGGCGATGTCACTGCGAAAGGCGCTTTCGGTGGCGGTGAGAATTTCCCGCCGGACGATTCCGGTGAAGCAGTTGACCTAGGCCCGTCTGGTCTGACGATCACTTTTGGCTTTGGCAAGAACCTGTTCCGTAAGCAATTCGGCCTGGAAGGCAAGCTGCCGAAAGAGTTCACGGACATGCCAAAAATGACCAACGATTTCACTGATCAGGACCATTCCCACGGTGACATCTGCATCATGGCCTGCGCCAATGACCCGCAGGTCGCTGGTCACGCCATCCGCAATCTGACCCGCCTTGGGGTGCCGGATGCGGTGTTGCGCTGGACGCAGATTGGGTTCGGACGCGCATCCGTGACTTCCCGTGAAGAAAAGACACCGCGCAACCTGTTTGGTCAAAAAGACGGGACGGCCAACATCCGCTCCGATGAAACGGATACGCTCAACGAGCACGTCTGGATCCCGGAAAACTCCTCCCAATCGTGGGCGGCGGGCGGATCGTACATGACGGTGCGCAGGATCCGGATGCTCACGGAAATCTGGGATACTTTGCAACTCCAAGAACAGGAACGCGTCACGGGCCGCGACAAGCACGAAGGCGCTCCTCTAAGCGGCGGCGACGAGTTCACCGAGCCGGACTTTGACGCAAAGGACGAACGCGGCCTGCCAAAAATCGACCACGAATCGCACTTGTTCAATGTCCACCCGAATCAAAACGGCGGAATCAAGATGCTGCGTCGCGCCTTCAACTTCATCGACGGCTCCGACGAGCAAGGCCGCCTGCTCGCGGGCTTATTCTTCATCGGGTTCACCAAAACCGTGGACCGCTTCGCCACGGTCCACCAGTCCATGTCCCGCGACATGATGTTCGTGGAATACTGCAAGACCACCAACACGGGAACATACCTGGTCCCGCCGGGGATCGGCGATGGGGACGACGACTTTATCGGTCAGCAGATGTTCGCTTGACCCACCGGTCGTCGATAAGCGCGATTGCCCCGGCGGCTTCAAATTCTTTGAGCCAGCCTTCCATGGGCCACCACCCCCACTTCGAGTGGAAATAAGCGGCGTTCGTGAGAATGTCGTCGAGGTGCTCCCACGGTGGGCTGGACACCTCGTGCCACTGGTGGAAAGCGTGGGCCCCGCCCACCCACAGCAACTCAAAACCGTGTGCAGAAAGATTCTGGCCGAAGTCCGTGTCTTCCCCGCCGTAACCGGTAAAGCCGGTGTCGAAGCCACCGAATGTGTCCTCAATGCGCTCCCACGTGGCCGCCGTGCAAGCGAAAGACAACGACCAGAACAGGTTGTAATCGTCCGCCGAAACAACGTCGCCGAATGCCGGGTTCGGCCGCGCCGGGTGGGGATCAGGGCGAGTCGTGCGCAGCTCGCCGCGCTTCATGTAGGTGACGGGGCCAGCGACGATTGCCTCTGGATTCAGCGTCAGCGCTTTCGTGTACAGCGGGACCAGATCACCGCCAGCGACGCAGTCTGCGTCTAGGAAAATCACGGTGTCATTGCCCCGTGCGATCGCCTCACGCGCACCGGCATTTCGCGCGCGGGCGAGGTTGAAGGTGTCCCCGGAATTGTGCTCGGCGCTGTGATCGGCGCTGATGACGTGGCTTTTCGGGACAGCTTTTGCCAATTCCTCGCGGCCGCTGAGCGCGACGGTGATGTGATCGATTCCCTCCGGGGCCAGGTTCACCTGGTGGGTAAGGTGGGCGGCCCGCGAGGGGCTGGCTAAGGTGACGATCGCCGTTTTCGTGTCCCGTGGATCTGCTGCAACAGTCGCGATGACGTCGGCGGCGCGGCGTGCGGCCCCTTCGGTTTCCCAGCGTGACCACTCGGCGTTCAGTACTTGAGCGCGGTCGAGCAAGCCTGGCCACTCTTCCGGGGCGGGGAAGGAATCGGGGACCACGGCCAGGCCTGCATCGCGCACGACGTGGGCGTTCATTTTTTGCTCAATGAAGGGCCGCGGTTGGGGCAGAAGGATCGCGGGTGCGCCAAGAGCAGCGATGTCAGCGATGGAGTTCTGGCCACCGGCGGTGACAACAACCCCGGCGCCGGCGAGCATCCGGGCCAGTTCGGCCTCATCTTCAATCCTGTTGTCCTCAGTGAGGAACGTGAAGCGGTAGCCCTCACACGCGTCTTCTACCGCGCGCCAATCCTTCGCGTCCCACGTTGAGCCGCCCATGCCCGCCATGACGACGACGTGCTTCGCGTCGCGCTGAATGACCGATCCTGAAGGCACCTGCAGGCGTGAAATTCCGCCAACGGCATGGAGCCGATCAGCGTGCGGCTGCAAAAACTCCGGCACACCAACCCAGCTCGGCCAGGCGGCGATAATTGCTTCGGCCTGGCGGTAGGCGGTTTGGTGGGGTGGATCATCCCGCAAACCAGGCATGGCAAGCGTGACCACGGGCACGCCCATTAGGCGCAAAAACATGCCGACCTCGGCGGAAACATCAACGTAGAACGCCTGCGGGTTGTTATCAGATACCCACTGCGCAATCACGGCAAAGCGGTCGCGTAGTCCCTTGTTGCCGTACGGCGCGTAGTGCAGGGTCCCACCCGCAGTCATGGCGCGGCCAGACTGGCCATGGCCGGCATCATCCGGCAACGGCACGTCACCGGCAGGGGATGTGGACAAAATAACAGCGTCCCAGCCGATCTTCCGCAGCTGCCGCTGGATTTCGCGGCAGCGTTGGATGTGTCCGCTGCCGTGGTGGTGGGCGTAGATGCCGATTAGACAGTTTTCACGGGCTTCATCGGCGTTGGGTTCTGTGGCCATTGCGCTGCGACCTCCTCAAATATCGTGATGTAACGGCGCGCGGTTTCGGTAAGGCTGTGTCGGTTTTCTACCCACGCGCGCACCGCGCGGCGGTCAATATGGACCGCGGAGTGAATTGCCTCGGCCAAGGACACGACATCGTCTGCGGACGCAAGCGCTGCCGGCGCGGTTTCCAGCAGTTCACCAAGCCCGCCGCGATCAAAAGCAGCAACGGGCGTGCCGCAGGCCATTGCCTCGAATGCAACCAAACCGAAGGGCTCTTCCCACCGCGGGGTGACCACGCACACGGCGTGCTTGCCCACCAGCCTGCGCAGTTCGGAATGCGAAAGCTCACCGACCCACCGGATCAACGAGCCGTCGAGACGCGGCGCGATCTCCTCTTGAAAATAGGCGCTGTCCCCTTTTCGGCCCGCCAACGTCAGCGGCATCCCCAGGATGCGGCAGGCATCCATGGCTAGGTGGGGACCCTTTTCGGGAACGAGGCGCCCGAACCACACCGCACCGGTACCGCCGCGACCGGGTGAAAAGAGCCGCGTGTTTACGCCGTTGGGCACAACGGTGATCGGATGTGGGGTCACCCAGCTTGCCCCCGTCGTCGCGCTGACCGCCACGAACTTCCCCGCGCGGGGACCTGCTGCGGTGATCGCTGCCTGCATGTCGGCAAGCTGCGGTGTGTGCAGTGTTGTCACCATCGGAAGCTCCTGCGGGGAGGCGGGCGACGGGAACATGGCCGGGCTCAGGGCGTTGTTGTGCACAACGTCGTATCCCACCGCCACGAGGTGGTCACGCAGCCCAGCGAATGCTGCGAGCTCCCGCTCCCGCTCCCCGTCCGGGTACCCGGTATCCGTCGCGTTTTCTGTGCTATCGCCCCAGTCCACGCCGGGCAGTTCAAAGTCTTTAACGTTTCCGTCCGAGCCCTTCGCGGCATAGAAGTCCACGTCGTGTCCCAGGCTGCGCAGGGCACGGACCATGGTGTGGCAGAACGCCTCAAGCCCTCCCGCGTAGGGCTCGCGGATGGGGTATCGCGATGGACCCACGAGTGCTATTTTCATTCGCTCCCCCTCTTCGCGCTCAAAGTCTCAGCCGCTGCCCTAACCGCCCGCTCATACACGTGCGCGTAATCATCGCGGATCTGCGCGTCACGGGCAGCGCGGTCGCCGGCATAGGGCACCGCGCCGCGCTCCACCAGGGTCGCTGCTGCCCGCGCGGCGTCAGCGCCGTCGCCAGTGCGGTACACCTCGACGACCCCCGGGGCATCCGCCTGATCGCCAAACATTCCGCAGTCCGGCGCAGCCACGGTCGTGCCCAGGTCACGGCACATTTCTAACCACCCGGAGTGCGTTCCGCGCAGGTACGGAAGGACGCACGCAACATGCGAGGCCACAGCCGCGTGCAGCTCGTCATCGCTCATGCGCGCATGCTTGACGACGCTCACCCCGCGCGCCCCCAGCTCAGCCCCAAATCGTGCGGTCGCGTCCTCATCGTGGAGATACACCGTAAGTTCCACTTCTTGCGCGATAGTGTGATAGAACTCTGGGTCCGTCACCGCATTACTACGCAAAGATTTAAGGAAGACCGCAACGCCGCTCCGGTTTCTTTCCGCTGTAGCGCCGCCAGCGGGGACAACCGCGGGGTGGGGAATCACCCACGCGTCGCCGCGGCCGTAGCGCTGTGCAATCTCTTGCGCAGCTCCGTCCGTCAGAGTCACCACCTGATCAGCACCTTCAACTAGCACGGCAGTGTTGGCGTAATGGCGCTCCTGGTCGCTGTCGTCTAAGTGCGGGTTCACAAGGTCGTGGACGGTCACCACGAGGGGGATGCGTGCGCGATGAAGTTCGTCGATAAGCATGCGAAGCTCATCCGCATTCTTGTGCTCGAAGCCGAAGTGAATGTGCAGCACATCCACGTCGCTTCTGCCGCGCCACCACGAGGCATCCAAAGCCGGGTGCGGCCACCAGTTGCCGTTGATATCCGGGTCAGGGAGATACTCAACCCCTTGCGGTCGAATCGCCTGGGTGTAGGGATGTTGGGCGGGCACGGAAAGAACCTTCATCCCGCCTCCTTATTTAGGTCAATAGTGACGCTGTTAGACAGCCTCACCGAATATAAACGATTTTTTACGTGTAGGCCCACTAATCGTCTAACGCTTTGGTCACGCTTTTCTTCCCTGCGCTAGGTTGGGGCGCATGCCGTTTTTAACCGTCGTGGGAAACTGCCAAGCCGAATCCTTGCGCCGCCTTGTGACCAGCACTGGGATTGCTGACTCCGAACGTATCCCGCCGGTGCATGAGATGGAAGCCTCCGACATGGAGTGGTTTTGCGCGATGCTCGCGCGCACCGACATTTTGATCACCCAACCGATCCGCAATGACTACCGCGGCTTGCCCCTGGGAACCGAGCAAACGATGGCGTGCCTGCCCCGCAGTGCACGCACGGTGCTCTTCCCCGTCATGCGGTTCGACGCGCTCACCCCAACCCAAGCGATCATCCGCGACCCCGAGGAACCGTCACTTGATCCGCCGGTGGTCCCCTATCACGACCTGCGTATTCTCGCGGCCCACCTGAAAGGCAGGCAGGAGGCGATTGCACCTACTCCAGCCGACGACGCCTACCGGGCAAAGCTTGCGGAAACCGTTGAACAGATGCGCCGCCGCGAAGAGGCCGCGGGTGACGCGATGGTGGGAATGTCAGACTTTCTGGAAACCGTCCCCGTCTGGCACACCATCAACCACCCGGATAATGCCACCATGGGCGAGTTAGCCCGGCGCGTTGCCACCAGACTCGGTGCTGAAGGTGAGGTCGTCTTGCCCGACTACGAAATGCTGGGTGAGCTCGATTCGCCCATTGACGCCTCCGCCGCAGCCGCGCTCGGCGCATCGGATCGGGTCCCAGCCCACCGCGGCGTGTGGTCACGCCGACGCGAAGGGGAGATCCCGTTTTCAGACATCACCGCAGCCCAGCTTGAGTTTTACCGCGAGCGCCCCGGCGTAGTTCAAGCCGGACTGGCTCGCTACGGCGAGCGCATGCGCCAGTTTGGGCTGATTGATTAATGCGTTCGGTTCACCATTTCATCGTCGGCCCGGACAACCACGGGGTCACCCGCCACGCATTGAGCTTGGCCGCTGCAACGCTGGCGCCACCGTATGAGATCACCCGGATCGAATCTTTCCGTCAGGTCCTCCTCCCGGATGCGCCGATTCACATCACGTTCACGGACCACCTGTTCACAGCGTCGGCCGAGGACACCCCGCTTCAGGCCGTCGATAATGTTCTTGATCTCGTGGGGGATCGCCCGCTCAGCGTCAGCCTCCACGACATCCCCCAGCGCGAGGAAGGGGCGTCACGTTACGCGCGTCGCATGCCCGCTTATCGACGACTGGTGGATGCCGCAACCCTGGCCGTAGTCAATTCCGACCATGAAGCATCGGCTTTGCCAGGCGCGAAGGTGATTCGGTTGCCGATCCCGCGCATCAACTCGCCCTACCAGCCGGAACCGGGCACAGTTGGCGTCGTGGGGTTCCTCTACCCCGGCAAAGGGCACGAGGACATCCTCGATGCTCTGCGTGGTAGTGATTTCACGGTGCGGTTTCTCGGCCAAGTGTCCGCTGGCCATGAAAACTGGGCAGACGAGCTCATCGAGTCGACGAAAGAAAATGGCCCTGCCACAACCGTCACCGGCTGGTTGAGCGACGCTGAGCTGGCCGCGGAAATGGGTCGCATTGCCGTGCCGATCTGCCCGCACCGGCACTTCTCCGCTTCTGGCTCGTTGATGACGTGGCTGGGCGCGGGTCGCCGCGTCCTCGTGCGCGATTCGGAGTACGCCCGCGAAATTGATGAGTGGCTACCCGGCCGGTTGACCCTCCTCCCCTCGCACCCAACCGATGGCACCTGGCGGGACGCCGTGGAAGAGTTCGCGCGCACGGAACGCCAGCTGGCACGCAGCGAAACGGGCGGGCCGTGTGAGCCCCCGCGCTACGGTTGGGCCGAAGTCGCCGAGCTATGGAAGAAAGAGTGGATGCGGTGCGGAATCAGCTAAAGACCCCGGCGGTGAGCGTTATTATCCCGCACTACAACAACCCCTCCATGCTGGAGCACGTCATCGCCGGTGTGAGGGCCCAAGACTACGGCGGCCCGATAGAGATCATCGTCGCCGACGATGGTTCTGACACCCTGCCCACTCCGATTGAGGATGAACGCGTCCCCGTCACCGTCGTCGGGCAGGAGAACCTGGGTTTCCGCGCGGCCGCGGCCCGCAACCTGGGTGCATCACACGCTACAGGTGAGGTCCTCGCGTTTCTTGACGGGGACACGATCCCCGATCCCGGCTACCTTTCGGCCGTCGTGCCCCACGTCACGTCGGATTCTCGCGCCGTGGTGGTGGGCGCACGACGTACGGGACCAGAGCGCACCGAGCCGGAGTGGCTGCGCGATGCCTGGCGCCAAACCAATAACCTGCGCCGTGGAGACGACACGTCGTGGCGCTACATCATCTCTTCCGTCTTAACGTGCTCGCGCCCGTTCTTCTGGCAGGTCGGCGGCTTCGACGCCACGTTCATTGGCTACGGCGGGGAGGACTGGGAATTCGGTTTCCGCGCGTGGAATGCCGGCGCCACCTTTGTCCACGAGCCCACCGCTACCGCCACCCACCCGGACGAAGACTTTGGCAGCCGCCACGACAACCCCGTCGAAGAAGCACGGGTCAAAAACGTGGAGTCCATAGCGCTTGCCCAGCGCATCACGCACCCGATCGCACGCCCTGCTCACGCCCGCTTTGACACCACCGATATCGGCGTCCACATTATTCGTCACGTACCAGCTGATTTTCCCGGTGTGCTGGAACACATGATTGACTCGTGGCTGGCCATCGATTCCACCGTGTACATCGACCGCGACCTACAGATCCCAGAGCTCTTTGCTTCCGACCCGCGAGTACGCAGCGAGCGATCAGATTGGAAATTTATGATGCCGTTGCACCGCATCAACGTAGATCTCTTAGGCCCGTGGGCGTTGGACAACATTGAAGATTTCTTTCGCCACAGCCGCGACACCCCCCACACGGGCGGTTGGGTGTGCGAAACGTCCGGAATGTCCCTGGTCCGAGCCCAGACCGCCCGCGGTATTGCTTTAGGACTCCCTCCAAGAGACGTCTACCACGACGACGCCGGGGTGCGATGGATCAACGGCCCCGTCCGACTCGAGCGGACCTTCGCCGGCTGGTGATCTCAACACCGCCGTGTAGATCCGTTTGAAATCAGCCCTGCAAAACCCCAGGTCGCGAGCGGAGATTTTGCTTCGAACTCCGTACGGATCTACACGCCTGATAGATCGGGGAAGCGACGGAGGTAGGATGCGACGTCCCGAACGAATTCACCAGACATGACTTGCGCCCATGTCGCGCGCACGACCATGTACCCCATGTTCTGAATGACCTTTTCGCGTTCACGCTCTAAGCGGATGATGTGCTCCATCGCGCCATAGGCGCCGCTATATTTGATCCCACCGTCAAACTCTGCGACGAGCCACCCGTTAATCAGCAGGTCCACTTTCACCCACTGGTGCTCGTGGAAGCGGTCGTACCAATCGATTTGGAACTGACCAACCATGGTCCTCAGCTCTGGAAGATCCGCCTGTACCAGGGCATCACGTCCGACGGTTTCGAGCGGGCTTTGCGACGTCGCCACGCTGTAGCTAATCAGATCCCGAAACCCGCAAATACCATTCGACCTGGGTAGTTGCTTCGCCCAGCTAAGGAGTTGTTCCTCCGATAGGCCTTGGTGAAAGCGCATCCATTCCAACGGGACAAGCGCCTCGAGCCGACCGTGGAAGCGAAAAATGTCGTAGAGAACTCGAATCACGTTCAGACACAGAACACCGTTGTGAACGCGGATATCGGACTCATCAAACTTTCCGCTGTGGTACTGGACCCTGACGTCCTGTGATGCCCGGCCAACGTTTGAGCACGAAAGGTAACGCAAGTCCACGACGTCCAGCTTCCCCAAGATTGGAAGTCCCATAAGAACCGCCGCGGCCGGGCCAGTGACCACCGCCCGTGGATGGTGCTGAATGACAGCCTTTACAAAATCAATGTCCCCTCTATTCCCCATGCATTCCATGATGCCCCGACGCACCACGCTTAACGACGAAAAAATGCACACCAAAGTGTGCATTTTCTGAATGCGGTACTGGGGGATTTGTGCTAGAAGCGGCCACGCCCCTTGGGCTGCGACGGGTGGCTGTAGATCCGTTCCACATTTGGTGGGATTTTGCCGAAACTGACCTGCGGTTTTGCAGGTCCCATTTCAAACGGATCTACAGGGCCCCTGAATCCGGAACCGCTGCCGGTTTTTGGCGTGGGCACCGAGTTGGTTACGCCAGCCGGCCTTGGATTGGCGCGGGCACCGGCTTGGCTATGCCGGCAGGCCCTTGTTCTCGCCGGTTGCTTCGTACTCAGCCAGCATGTCGATGCGACGCTGGTGGCGTTCTTCTACTGCGTGGCTGGTGTCGATGCCGACGAAGGCGTCAACGATTGCCAACGCCTCTTCCTTCGAGTGCATACGACCGCCGAGGCCGATCAGCTGTGCGTCGTTGTGCTCGCGCGCCAGCTGCGCAGTCTCAACGGACCATGCCAAAGCGCAGCGTGCGCCCTTGACTTTATTCGCCGCGATCTGCTCACCGTTTCCGGAGCCGCCGAGCACGATGCCGAGCGATCCCGGGTTGGCAACAACCTTCTCTGCAGCGTCAATGCAAAACGGCGGGTAGTCATCAGCAGCGTCGTACTCGTTTGCGCCACAGTCGACGACCTCGAAGCCCTTGCTTTCAAGGTGCTCCTTGATCTCTTCTTTGCGCTCGAATCCGGCGTGGTCTGCTCCAAGGTAAATACGCATGGTGTCCTCTTTCAATTCTGTGGTGGGCGGCGGATGCTGCAGGTGGTGCGCCAAAGCGCTACACCTGCGGGCCTTCGGTGCGGGAGCGCTTGAGTTCGAAGAAGTAGGGGTAGCTGGCTAGGCCAACGGCGGAGTCGAAGAGTTTGCCGGCTTCCTCGCCTTCGGGAACGCGGGTGATGACGGGTCCGAAGAACGCGGAGTCGCCAAGTTTGATCACCGGCGTGCCCACGTCGTCGCCGACAGCGTCCATCGCGCCCTGGTGGTATTCGCGCAGCTTCTCGTCGTACTCCTCGGTGTTGGCGACGGCAGCGAAGGACTCATCCAGGCCGACCTGCTCCAAGGCCTGGGCAATGACCGCGTCGTAGGCGCCAAAGCCCTTCTTGCCGCGCTCGCCGCCCGGGTGGATGATGGTGCCCATTGCGGTGTAGAGTTCGTCGACCTTCTCCGGTGCTTCGGCTTTCACCTTTGCAAACACTCGGGCCGGACCCCAGTTGGCCTCCATCATCTGCATGTAGCCGGGGTCCAAATCCCGACCGTCGTTAAGCACGGCGAGAGACATGGGGACCCAGTCGACCGCGATGTCGCGGACGGCCTCTACCTCCTTGATCCAGCGGGAGGTCTGCCAGCAGAACGGGCAGGAAGCGTCGAACCAAAATGTAATGTGTTGAGTCATGCGCCCCAGGGTAGCTATGAACGCCTAAAAAGGGGCGCGGGTGGCCACGAGTACGGTTAATGGGCATGAAGACTAACTTGCGCAGAATTGACGCCGAAGCCCGCGCCGAGCTGATCAGCGATGTTCACTATGACGTCGCACTGGACATCACCGGGGCTGAGACGTTCACGTCACGCACAACGGTGGCGTTCACCTCAGGTGAAGGGGAGGCGTTTTTTGACCTCATCGCGGATCGCTTTGAGGCAACGCTTGACGGCACGCGTATCGACGACCGCTCGCTGACGCTGACTCAGGGCACCCATGAACTGGTGGTGGACGCGACCCAGACGTATTCCCACACGGGCGAGGGATTGCACAAATTCGTAGACCCGGCTGACGGAAAAGAGTACCTGTACACCCAGTTCGAGCCGGCGTACGCCCAGCTGGTGTTCGCATGTTTTGATCAACCGGATCTGAAGGCAACCTACGACATCGCCGTGACCGCCCCGGAGCGGTACGTGGTGGTGCTCAATGAATCGGTCGACGTTGACAACCGCGGCGACGGCACGGCCGTGACGTCCACAAAAATCGACTACCCCCTGTCGACATACCTGATCGCGGTCATTGCGGGCGAATACGAGTCCGTGCACGATGAATACACCGACAGCCACGGTGAGATTCCGCTGGGGCTCTACGCCCGCGCCAGCATCATCAAGCACATGGATTCCGAGCGCCTGTTCCGCGAAACAAAGGAGGGGTTTGGCTACTTCCACAAGAAATTCGGCCGCGCGTACCCCTTTGGGAAGTACGACCAGATTTTCTGCCCGGAGTACAACATGGGCGCGATGGAAAACGTTGGGGCAGTCACGCTTCGCGACGAGTACGTGTTCACGTCCCCGCCGACGCCGTTCCGCTACGAGCGCCGCAATGACACCATCTTGCACGAAATGGCCCACATGTGGTTCGGCGACCTCGTGACCATGAAGTGGTGGGATGACCTGTGGCTTAACGAGTCCTTCGCCACCTGGTCCGCAGCGATCGCGCAGGCGGAAGCCACGGAATTTGAAAACGCTTGGGTGACCTTCGCGTCCATCGAAAAGGCGTGGGCATATGCGGCTGATCAATTACCCTCCACCCACCCGATTGCGGCGGATGCGCCGGACATTGAAACAGCGGAGCAGAACTTTGACGGCATTACCTACGCCAAGGGCGCAAGCGTGCTCAAGCAGCTCGCGGCCTACGTCGGGGTGGAGCAATTCTTCGCGGGCGTGCGCGATCACTTTGCCAACCACGCCTTTGCAAACGCGACGTTCGCTGATTTGCTGGGCGCGCTGGAAAAGGCATCCGGCAGGGACTTGAGCGACTGGGCCGACCAGTGGCTGCGCACCACTGGCGTGTCCATCCTTCGCCCCGACACCTCCGGTGGAGCGTTCACCGTCATCCAGGAATCACCGGTTCAGCGCACGCACCGCGTGGGCGTGGGCCTGTACTCCCGTGATGAGGCAAGTGGGAAGGTAACGAGGACCCACTACGTGGAGGTGGACATCACCGGCGCTGAAACGGCAGTGCCGGAACTCGATGGGGTCCCGCACGACCTCGCACTGGTCAACGATGAGGACCTCACGTACTGCCTCATGGGACTGACGGATGAGCACACGCAGTTTGTGCTCGATTACTTGGGTGACATCGTCGACCCGATGGCCCGCACTTTGTGCTGGTCCGCGATCTGGGAGGCAGTGCGTGGCGGCCGCCTTCCCGCACGCAAATTCGTGGAGTTGGTGGCCAGATTCGCTGGTGCTGAAGACCAGCCGGCCGTCCAAGAACGCCTGCTTGGCCAGGCCACCTCAGCCGTGAAGTACTACGTGTCCCCCGACTGGCAGCGCGAAGGTTACGCGTTACTAGAAAACGCGTTCCGCGGCCAAGAGCCCCGCATCATCTTTGACCGTGCACTCGCCCAGCTCGACCAGCTGGGCCCGGACTCGATCAGTTACCTGCGCGACCTTCTCTACGGGGACAGCGCTACCGACAACCAGGAGCTTCGTTGGCTAGCACTCACCGCGTTAACAGCCAACGGCGAGTTCGATGGGGATGCCGCAGCCAAGGCCGCGGCCGAAGAAGACGATCCTTCGTCCCAAGGCGAAGTCTCACGCCTGCGCATCCGTGCCGCCGCGGACAAGCGCTGGGCATGGGACGAGCTCACTGGCGTGGGCGCCGCGGACATCTCCAACCTGGCATCCCGCCACCTGATTGAAGGCATCATGTGGAACGACCGCGGGCTGGAAGGCCTCACCGACGAGTTCTTCCGCATCGCGCCCCAGCTTTGGGACACACTGTCGAACGAAATGGCGCAGCGCACCCTAGAGGGCCTCTACCCCGCCTATGACATCAGCCAATCGGCCGTCGATAAGGCACATGATCTCCTCAACGCCGATGTTCCTGCTGGCCTGAAGCGAGTGATCTCTGAAGGCCAAGACCGTGCCGCACGCGCGGTGCGCAACCGCGCAGTGGACGAGGCGTCCTAGTTTGCACTAGGACGCCAGAACGGACGCCAGCACTAGGACGCCTGGATAATGTCCTGGTTTCGCCCGCGGGAAGCGGTGGCTTCCTCCGCTTCGCCGTGGACAACCAGCTGTACCACGTCCCGATTCACGGTGATCGTGGAATAGGCAATGCAGGTCTCCCCGGAGAACAGCTTGCGGTTGATCCGCACCACAGCGGTGTGTTCGGGGATTCCCAGCACCGCGGATTCCGTTGCGATAGACAAGGAGGGAATGATCACGTCTTCGCGATGCGTGGCCTCCAACCCGTCCTCTGTTGCGCCGCCGCCCATCCACACGGGTGTCTTTGCTGTGGGGCTTAGAAAAATCATCTCGTGCAACGCCGGGCGCCCCTCCAACAAATGCACGACCTCCACGTGGCGGACGTGCCTCACGGCTTCCAAGTTGAAAATGCCGCACACGCGCTCTGGGGCATCAATTACGGTGTTGGCCAGAATGCGGTGCGTGTGCGAACCGACCCGGTCCGTACACGCCTCATCATAAATGCCGCCGATCTCCGCGGCGTTGACCAGTTGAGGTTGCGTTTTCACGAACGTGCCGCCGCTACGCCCGCGGCGGCGTTCAATGATGCCTTCGGATTGAAGAATATCCAGGGCATGGCGCACCGTCATGCGCGCAACGCCGAACTCCACCACGAGCTCACGTTCAGAAGGCAGCTTGTCGCCTGACGTGAGTTCCCGGCGGGCAACTTTATCGCGGAAGATTTCCGCGATTGCGACGTACGCAGGCTTGTGCGGCACGGCTACTCCCAACAAGTGGTAGGGGGCTGGTCACTACCGAGTGTAGCCGAAAATTCTCAGGAACAGCTAATATTTTCTAGGAAAATTTAAGGTTAGCCGAGTTTACCTAACGCTTGGCCCAAATCGGCCAGCAAATCTTCCTTGTCTTCGATGCCGACGGAAAGCCTGACAAGCTCAGGCTTCACAGCCAACGCCGAGCCAACCACGGACAGGTGCGTCATGGTCGAAGGGTGCTCGATGAGGCTCTCCACCCCACCCAAGGACTCGGCCAGACAGAACAACTCCGTATTGCGGCACAGTGCTTTCGCCTGCTCTTCCGTCTGCATTTCCACCGACACCATCGCTCCGAAGCGCTTCATCTGCTTCACCGCGATCTCATGCCCCGGGTGGTCCGGCAGACCGGGGTAGCGCACCCGCGCTACGGCAGGGTGGCCCTGCAGAAACTCGGCTACAGCCTCCGCGTTGTCGCAGTGGCGCTCCATGCGCACGCTCAGCGTCTTTAGACCGCGCCCGGACAGGTAAGTATCAAACGGCGACGGGATCGCGCCCACCCAACCAAAGAAGAAACGGAATTCCTCTTCCAGCGCTACCTCGTTGGAGCAGACTAACCCGCCCACCACGTCGGAGTGTCCGCCGATGTACTTCGTCGTCGAATGCAGCACAATATCCGCGCCGAGCGACAGCGGCTGCTGCAAGTAGGGCGACGCAAAGGTGTTGTCCACCACCAGGCGCGGACGTTCGCGCGAGCCTTCGGCGTGGTTCAACGCGGCGGCTGCCCTGTCGCGTGCCTCAGCCAGACCAGCGATGTCGCAGATACTCAGCAGCGGGTTAGTTGGGGTCTCCGCCCAGATCACGCGGGTGTTGGGCAAAATTGCCGCTTCCACGGCAGCCAGATCCGCGAGGTCAACAACGGTGGACGTGATATCCCACTGGTGGAAAATCTCCACGAGCAAGCGGTAGGTGCCACCGTAGGCGTCATTGCCAATCACGACGTGGTCGCCCGGGCGCAGCAACACGCGCAGCACGGTGTCCACCGCGGCCATGCCGGAAGAGAACGCCACGCCATAGGTCGCGCCTTCCATCGCTGCAACAGCCTTTTCCAACGAGGTGATCGTGGGGTTTCCCACGCGCGTGTACTCGTACCCGTTGCGGGTCACCGCGAGGTCATCTTGCGCGAACGTCGTAGATGCGTAAATCGGGATGTTGATTGACCCATAGAGGGAATCCGGCTCATACCCAGCGTGGATCGCATTGGTACTGGGCCCCCACTGGTGCGTCTGGCTGTGAGAGTGCGCCTGAGGCTCGCTCATGAACGTCCCTTTCCGTGTCAGTCTGAAATCACCGAAACTTAAACTCCCGCGAGTATAGACCAAGCGGTACATAATCCAGCGTTGCCAGTCTATTAAATTTCAGCGAGCCCACGTACCATGGGCAGCGTTATGTCTACTCCCCCATCACCTTCCGCCCCGCTCCCCGACGACGTCACGCTCTTTGAGGCAGTTGGCGGCGAGCCTTTCTTCCGAACGCTGGTGAAAGGCTTTTATGACCAAGTCAAGGACGATGATCTGATCGGCCCGATGTACCCAGAAGACGACTGGGACGGTGCGGAAGATCGTCTGCGTTGGTTCCTTATGCAGTACTGGGGCGGGCCCCGCACCTACACAGAGCAGCGCGGTGCGCCCATGCTGCGTCGACGCCACTTCCCGTTCCCCATCGGGACACCTGAGGCCGAACGCTGGCTCACGCTGATGAAGAACTCGCTTGATCAGTTCGACGACACTGAGCTGGCGCCCCCGTTTAGAGACGCGATCTGGAATCACGTTGAGCGCCTCGCCTACATGATGATCAATAAGGCCCCCACCAACCCAGCCTGGCTTTGATACCAAAATCATTTCCCAAAACCGGCCAATAGGAGGGCCCAACCCCGTTACGATTGATCCATGCCTTCCGCCTTGCCCGCTCCCGCGCATACGTTGATCACGGTTGTCAACCACCTACTGAAAACGGGGGAGATCACTGCTCCATGCGCGGTCGTGGACGTTGCGGCGTTTGATTCCAACGCTCAAAAAATGACCGCACGCACGCAAGGCCTTCCCATTCGCGTCGCATCGAAGTCGTTGCGCAGCACGCATGCTTTACGACGAGCTCTCTCACACCCCGGCTATCAAGGTATCTTGTCCTTCACGCTGCCGGAATCAATCAACCTTGTCCGCGAGGGCTTTACAGACATCGTCTGCGCTTATCCTTCGGTAAACGTTCCGGCGATCCGCGAAATTGCTCACGACGACGATCTGCGCCGCAACATCACGTTGATGGTCGATTCCGTAGAGCTGCTCGATCTGATCCGGTCCGCGATCCGGGACTCCGCTGATACCAGCAACTTCACGCAACCCGGCGCACCCGAGGACCAGGCCCTCCGCGTCGCAATCGATCTAGACTGCACCCTGCACCTACCCGGCGCTGTGATCGGCCCGCGGCGCTCCCCTATCCGCACCCCTGAGCAAACTCGGGCCCTCGCCCAAGAGATCACGTCGCGTCCGGAGCTGAAATTGGTGGGGCTGATGGCCTACGAAGGGCAAGTCGCATCGGTGCCGGACGGAGAATCAGGCATCGTCGGTTCAGTGAAACGCTGGCTGCGCTCAACATCGATGGAGCAGCTGGGGCCTCGTCGTAAAGCATGCATTGAGGCCGCACGCGAATTCGCGGACCTGGAGTTTGTAAACGGGGGTGGAACCGGCTCCCTGGACGTCTCCGCGGCGGAGGGAACCCTGACCGAGCTCGCCGCGGGCTCCGGCTTCTACACGCCAGTGATCTTTGACAACTTCGCCGACATCAACCACAAACCGTCCGCGTACTTCGTCTGCCAAGTCTCGCGCTTGCCCGCCGAGGGGTGGGCAACCGTCAACTCCGGCGGATGGATCGCATCTGGCCCCGCTGGCCAGGACCGACTACCGGTACCCGTGTACCCCGCGGGGCTTGGCTACTCCACCACCGAAGGCCCCGGCGAGGTACAAACACCACTTCACGGACACGCCACAAAGAGCCTCACCGTGGGTGATGCCGTGTGGTTCCGCCACGCCAAAGCCGGCGAAATGACCGAAAACGTTGATTCCATCGTGGCCGTCAACCCGGACGGCACCTACGAAATCTGGGACACATACCGAGGGAAAGGATGGACGTGCCGATGAGCACTCCGCTACGCAAGCAACCGAACCGCTTCAGCAACTGGTCGGGGTCGGTGACCAGCAACCCGCACGCGGTGTACTACCCGTCAACCATCTCGGAGGTCGCCGACACCATTGCGCACATCCCTACCGGTGAAACCTTGCGCACGGTTGGTGGCGGCCACTCATTCACCCCCGTTGCCGCGGGCGGCGACAACATGATGAGCTTGGATGAACTCACCGGGATTATCTCCGTAGACACCGAGCGCAAGCGCGTCCGCTTCTTCGCCGGAACGCGTCTGTACAAGATCCCTGAGCTGCTCAAACCGTTCGGCCTTGCACTGGCGAACCAGGGCGATGTGGACCGCCAATCCGTCGCGGGCGCCGTGTCAACCTCCACGCACGGCACGGGCATTAACTGGACAGGCTTCGCCGGAACCGTGACCGGCCTCAAGCTGGTCGACGCATCCGGGCAGGTCCGCGAGTACTCCATCGATACAAACCCCGAGGAACTTCGCCTGGTGACCGTGACGTGCGGTGCCCTCGGAGTCATCGTTGAGGTGGAAATGCAGTGCGTCGACGCTTTTGACCTGCTCGCGGTGGAGTCTTCCGACAACTTCGACGACATCTTGGACACCTGGGAAGAGCGCTGCCGCGCCGTGGACCACTTTGAATGCTTCTGGTTCCCACACACCGACGACGCAATGGTGAAAAACAACACCCGCTACGCCCCCGGTGAAGCTGCCGAAGGCGGCGACCCGAAGCCGCGCACCAAGTTCACCCAGTTTGTTGAAGATGAAGTCGTGGGCAACGGCGCCTTCGCCGCCTCTTTGGCGTTCACCCGCCGCGTGCCATCGATGGTGCCGAAACTGAATGCACTGTCGACCTCCTTGATCGCGAATAACAGCTACCGCGGCCGCGCACACGAGATCTTCATCTCCCCACGCCGCGTGAAATTCCACGAGATGGAATTCGCCGTACCTCTCGCCGCCGGCCCCGATGCCGTACGCGAAATCCGCAAGGCGATCAACGACAACAACTGGATGATCCCCTTCCCGGTTGAGCTGCGCTGCACCGCCACCGACGATGTGGCTCTGTCCACGTCCACCGGCCGCGAATCCACCTACATCGCGATCCACGTGCCGAAGTACATGGACCCATCTACGTTCTTCCCCACCTTCCAGGACATCCTGCTTGCCCACGACGGACGCCCGCACTGGGGCAAGATGCACACACTCACCCACGCGGACTTTTCTAAGCTCTACCCGCGTTTCGACGAGTTCTGCACACTACGTGAACAAATGGATCCGGACCGTCGCTTCGGTTCGCCGCACCTGAACCAGATCTTCGGTTAAGCCCTCTGGCCCAACCGGGGCCTGCTGGGGCCTGCAGTGCCAACCGGGGCCTGCTTGCCCAGCCGGGGCCTGCTCGCAGGGGCCTGCGTGAAAACGTTTGCGGATTATGCCCGTCTCCCGGAATCTGACCTGGGAAAACACTTCCGCGGGAGGGCTGGCAGGCAAACGTTTTCACTGAGCGCTACACGAACAAATGGATCCGGACCGTCGCTTCGGTTCGCCGCACCTGAACCAGATCTTCGGTTAAGACCTCTGGCCAGCTGGGTCCTGCAGGGGCCTGCTGGTTGTATGCGATCAGCGCTGCTGATCGCAACCGGCGGGTCAATTCCACCTATGAGGAGTTTCTGGTGCCGATTTGGTGTAGTTGGTACGGGGTGTCTGCGTAGTTGGTACTGGTTTTCCGTGTAGTTGGTACTGCTTTGGGGCAGGTTGGATTTCGGCGGCATCGCAATTCGGTGGTGCCGTGTCTTACCTGTTTTGAAGGAGGACGGCTAGATGGCCAACTTCAAAGATATTGCGGTGTTGATTTGCGAAGGCCGCAGCTATTCCTACATCACCGAAGTGGTGGGGTGTTCGCGTCGGGATGTCTCGCGTGTGCAGCGTGTTGTGAAGGAGCATTCGCTGACGAGTGAGTCGTTAGCGTTGTTGTCGCCGGGATGGTTCGATGAGATGTTTCCCGATGGGCGCAGCGATCGCTCGAAGCAGTTCGATCAGCCGGACTACCGTGCGCTGGCACAACGGTTGAAGCACAACAAGCACCTGACCCGCCACAGATTGTGGCTGGAGTACCTCGACGAAGAGCCAGCTTCCGGGTTGGAGAAATACAAATACTCCCAGTTCTGCGACGGCTTAGCAGCGTACGTGGACGCGAGTGATCTACGCGAGGTCATTGAGCATGTCCCAGGCGAAGAGCTGTACGTGGACTGGGCCGGTGACAAAGTCGGCATCATTGACCGGGCAAGCGGCGAAGTCGGGTTGAAAGCCTCGCTGTTTGTTGCGGTGTGCCCGTATTCGGGGTTGCTGTTTGTCACCGCCGCCGCGGACGAGAAGATGGGCTCGTGGATTGATTGCCACGTCAAAGCCCTGGAGTATCTCGGGGCCTGCCCCCGGGTCATCGTGGCCGACAACGCATCCACAGCGACGTACCGGCCGGTGAAGAATCGTGCTTACCGGGCGGTGACAGCGAAGTACGCCGAGTTCGCCGAGTACTACGGGGTCACGATCGTACCGGCCCGGCCGGGCAAACCGCGCGATAAAGCCTCAGTGGAGCGTGCGGTGCAGATTGTGTATTCCCGGATCCTGGGCTATTTCGACAACGAGGCGTTTTTCACACTCGACGAGCTCAACGAGGCAATCGCCGAGCGGGTCGAGGAAATCAACACCGCGTTGTCCTACCCTGACGGCACGACGCGCAGAACCCGGTACGAAACCGACGAGCTGCCGATGATGCGACCGTTGCCCAAAGACGCGTTCACCAGCGTGGAATGGAAAAGCCCGAAGGTGGATCGCAACTGGCATGTCTGCTGCGACTACCAGTACTACTCGGTGCCCTTCCAGCTCGTAGGCAAGACCCTTCGTGCGCGGTTGACCAGCACACTCGTCAGCTTGTACGACGGCGACACCCTCGTTGCCGAGCACGCCCGCTTAACCGGCTACCGCTACCGCTATTCCACCGACCCCACACACGGGCCTGCCCAGGGCCAGCACGCCCCAGCTGTGCTGAGCAATGATGAATTACTCGCATGGGCGTCCTCGTACGGGCCGGCGACGGCGGCGGTGATCACCAAGGTCTTGAATGTGCACTCGGCAGCACCAGCCCGGGGACTACACCAAGCGCGCAACATCCTGGCCAACCTCGGCAAGAAACACGACAAGACCACGTTGGAACCAGCCTGCCAATTACTGCTGGATAAACAGCTCGCCCCAACAATCAGTGTGCTCAAGCGCATCCAATCCGACGTTGCGCACAACCGGCCAGAGCCCACTGCATCACACACGGCACCCGCAGCAGCAATCGTCGACATCACCGCGGTCGCCGACTCGGTGTTCATCCGCCCAGCCGACTACTACGACACCACAAAGGAGGGCTAGTAAACCATGATCGACATCGACGAGACCACACGCGTGAAACTACGCGCCCTGCGGCTGTCAACCTTCGCCGACATCTACTTCGCCCTCCTCAACGACGACGCCAACGCAGATGAGCTTCCGGAAAACATCTTCCTCGCCGCCGTCGATGAGGCACTCGAACAACGCCGGCAACGTAACGTGGCTAAAGCAATCGCTCAAGCCCACCTGTTCTACCCGCACGCCACCATCGCAGACATCTCCCGCCCGAGCGAACGCGGTATCAACGAGCGGCAACTCAAACGCCTCGCGGCCACCAAATGGCGCGAAGAGCCCACCAACATACACATCCTCGCACCCACTGGTGCAGGAAAAACCTACATCGCCTGCGCACTCGGCGTCGAAGCCTGCCACACCGGGCACAGCGTCGCCTACTTCCGGCTCGACCAACTCACCGCGAAGCTCGCAGTCCTCCCGACCACACACCCCGACTACACCGCCTTGATGAGAAAGCTCATTAACGTCGATGTCCTCATCATCGACGACTTTCTGACCATGAGCATCGACCTGCGTGGACAAGAGGACCTCACCAAAATCGTAATCGAGCGAGACGGGCGCCTGCCGACCATCATCGCCTCACAATCCACCGCCGCCTACTGGGTGCAAACCATGCCGAACAGAATCGCGGCCGAATCCCTCGTCAGCAGACTCAACACAGGCCTACGAATCGACATCGGCGACTACGACATGAGAAAAGCTCTCAGCCGCCCCACCAACTAACCCACCCCCCACAAGCCGGCGCTCAACCAGCGCCGGCCACCCCAGTACCAACAACACAGAAGCCACCAGTACCACCTACGCAAAACACCGGTACCAACCAACCGGGCTCAGCATCTGGAGCACTACAACACCGCCGCTTTGCCGGCGCGGGCGAAAAGGCCCAAAGACAAAGCGCATGTAGAAGCCGCGGTGAAGATCATCACCCAGAAGGTCATTCACGCACTCGATGGTCACCAGTGCGTTGACATTGATGAGCTCAACACTCGAATCCGTGCACTGGTCGATGCGATCAACACCGCCACTCCGTTTCGCAACCAGGACACAAGTCGCCGTGAGGTGTTCAACGAGTTCGAACGCGACCAATGGGCTCGTCCTAAAGCAAGTTACGACACCGACGGCTCTTCTGGTTCCGCGGATCCCGAAAAGAACCAGTGATCCGGAGCCTGTGGGCGAGAGTTTCGCTGCCGCCCCAGGGCAATCACAGGAGCGACACTCGAATCAGGCGTGCCAGAACTGAAGCGAATTGATCGGGTGAAATTGACGCGTGGGGCTGCACCTGCAGCACATAACGCGACACCAGAGCCCCCAGCAGGACAATCGAGTTCTGCACTACCGCGTCGGCGGTGCTCAGCCGAGGGTGGCTCGGATGCTGTGCCCGTAATCGGAGAAGGAGTTCTTCGGCACCGGCAAGAATTTCACGCTCGAAGTAACCGGATACGATTGCCCTGGTGTCGTCGTCTTTCATTGCGTATCGAAACGCTGGCAGTACTCGCTCTTGAAAGGGAGACGACTCGCAATAGGCAACGAACGTGCGGGCAAGCAGTTGAGGGAACTGGCCAGGCGGGAGTTCCGGGACCGAACTTACTGAGCGCAATATCGCGGACGCGCTCAACCCATCGAGCACCGCTTCGCAAAACAACGCATCTTTGCTGCCAAAATAATAATTCACCAAAGCGTGATCCACGTCTGCTTCAGCTGCGATTGCTCGAAGCGTCGTGCCTGCATATCCATTCTGGAGAAACTGCATCCTAGCTGCATGAAGAATGAGTTCTCGACGCTCCGATGGTTCGCTCGGGCGACCGCGGCGTTTATTCACCATGCTGGAAACACTAGCTGGCGAACGGTGACACTTTCACTATGAAACCAGACCCGGATACTCCCGCAGTTGCTATGCGGAACGCGCGAGCCCGAATCCTCCAGCCTGTTTCCTTCACCTTGCCTCGAGGTTCGATAAGCGCGCTTGTCGGCCCTTCAGGATCAGGCAAGACCACGTTGATGCGCATGATCGTTGGCACGCAGGCTCGTGTCGACGGCACTGTGCACGTGCTTGGACTGCCCGCAGGTCATCGCCAACTGCGCACCAAGGTCACGTACGCAACCCAGCAAGCTAGCGTGTTCGACGAACTCTCCGTGCGAGAGAACCTTAGCTATGTCGCAGACATTTACGGGCTTCGCCGCAACCGAATCGACGGAGTGGTCGACCAGCTCGATCTGACCGCCAAGATCGACGAGCCGGTGCGCAAGCTCAGCGGTGGTCAACGCAGCCGCGTAAGTCTTGCGGTCGCCCTACTGCCAGATCCGGAACTTGTTGTCCTCGACGAGCCAACGGTCGGCCTCGACCCCATCCTGCGAGCCCAAATGTGGGACCTGTTCAAGGAGCTGGCTCACAAGGGCACCACGCTGATTATCTCGAGCCACATCCTGGATGAAGCCGAGCACTGCGACAACGTATTGTTCATTCGCGACGGCAAGGTGAGACACACGCACCCGGAAACCATCAAACGCGAAACCGGTGCAGCGACGCTTGAAGCGGCATTCGTGGAGGCAATGACCAAATGAGGACAAGTTTTGCAGTGGCCAAGCGGGTCGGCAACCAGTTGCGACGGGACCCACGAACTCTCGCACTCATCTTCGTGTTGCCAGCTGTCTTAATGTCCTTGCTGTATTGGATCTTGAGCAACACTGGATTATTTGACCGCATCGCGCACGCAGTCCTCGGGGTGTTTCCGTTCCTCGTCATGTTCCTTGTCGCATCCGTGACCACGCTTCGCGAGCGCAGTTCCGGAACACTGGAACGAGCGCTCACAATGCCGGTGAGCCGGATCGACATCATCGGTGGTTACACGCTGACCTTCAGCCTGGTTGCGGTCACACAAACGCTGATCACCGTTGTTGTCTGCACCCGGCTACTCGACTTGGATATCGAGGGATCACTCGCTGCGTTCGTTGTGGTCGCTTTGCTCAGCGCTCTTACCGGCACCACCGCAGGATTGTTGGCGTCTGCTTTTGCCCATACGGAGTTCCAGGTCATGCAATTCGTCCCCGCTGCTATCGTTCCCCAATTCCTGCTCTGTGGCGTTATCGTGCCCCGGGAAGAAATGCCACATGCCCTCGAGTTGCTCTCGCACACCATGCCGATCAGCTACGTCGTCGACGCGATGCTCGCGTTAAGCAAAGCTCCTACCCCGTCTGCGTTTCCCAAGGGCGATCTGGTAACTGATATCGCCATTCTTTCTGGATTCTGCGCGGCATTCGTCGCGCTCGGCGCAGCGAGCTTGCGCCGGAACACACCTTAGGAAGTCTGAGCGCCCGAGGTGAACTACGAGAGCGCGTGGTGAGCCTAGACGGTGTTACTCCATGGCGTCGCCGAGCAGGTGAGCGACTGAACATTAATCAATGTTGTGCCGCGGTCAGAGGTCGGGGTTGAGAGGAGAACAAACAATGACGTCTCGTGCTGAGGGGATGGAAACGTCCAAGCAATCGGTGAACCGACACTGCAGGGTCCAGCACCCCGGCCAGCTAGGTCCTGCACCCCGGCCAGCTAGGTCCTGCACCCCGGCCAGTGAAAACGTTTGCGGATTGTACCCGTCTCCCGGAATCTAACCTGGGAAAACAGTTCCGCGACGGTGCTGAACAGCAAACGTTTTCACTGGGCGCTACACGAACTAATGGATCCGGACCGTCGCTTCGGTTCGCCGCACCTGAACCAGATCTTCGGTTAAGCCCGCTGGCCAGCTGGGTCTAGCTGGGTTCAGCCGGGTCCAGCTAGGTCCTGCACCCCGGCCAGTGAAAACGTTTGCGAAATTCGCCCCATGCCAGAATCTGACCTGGGAAAACACTTCCGCGACGTTGCTGAACAGCGAACGTTTTCACTGGGCACTACACGAACAAGCTCAACTGCGGCGTGTGGTAGACACTGCCGTACGGCGCGTCGAGCCTGATCCACCGACCGCACGTCGAGACCCGCAAGTGCCTCGGCACAGACTGTGGCGCCCCTGGCCCAGGAATTAATCCAAGCGATGTGCAGGCGAATACCATCCGCATTGGAATGTCTACCTCCCCGCGCCCGGGGCCATCGTCGGACACGGTGAGAACAACCTGGTTCAGCAGCGATTTCGGCGGACCCATCGGCCCGGAGAATTGGCGGGCAAGCGCCCTGCCTTGGTCCGCGAGCTGGCGAACCGCAGTCACCGGCACAATCTCGCGTTCTAGAAACCCCGTCTTTGGGGGCAACGCTCCGATCCACTGTGCGTCTTGCGACCTTCCGATACGGAGCTGGGATCCGTCTACCTGGGATCCGCCAACCCGGGATTCACCAACGTGGTCTTCACTGAAAATCTCCGGTTCTTGGCTCAACCGCTCTGCCAGTAGGGACGCCGGTACGACGGCACCGTCTCGGGACACCGTTCCGATTATCCGGCGAGATGCGATGCACTCAAACGGTGTGGAAACGAACACGTCTACAGCGGGCTGAGATAAATTCTCAAGTTGCGACAGACGCGCATACGCGGCCGAATCAAGGTGAAGAGCACGCGCGAGCAGGGCTCGCAGCCCTGCTGCCCCGCGGTGAATCTCCAGTGTCTCTTCCATGCCAGCCCACTCTAGCTACGGCTAGAGACGGGCGGGATGAAAGCGTGCCTAGGACTCCAGCTCCGCTGGTGCCGACTCGTCAGTGTTGGGGCGTTTGACGGATTCAAGAATCCCGATTTCCTTCTGGGAAATCTCGCGTGGGGTGGCCGTGCTCAGGTCCACCATGACCAGCACGGTAGTGACCACGCCAGCCACGCGCCCCTGGCGGTCCTTGATCTCTTGGCGCGTCTTGAACGAGGTGTTGCCAATCTCCACGACCTCAGAGACGACCTCCACCTTCTTGGTGTCGGGCATGACGGGTCGAAGGAAATCTACCTCCACGTGGCGGACGAAGACGCCCATTTCTTCGCCCACTTCCTCAAAGCGGGTCCGAAGGAACTGCGTACGCGCTTCCTGCGCCATTTCCACGAACGCGCAGTTGTTCAGGTGACCGTAGCGGTCAAAGTCGTTCCACCGCAGCGGAATGAAGTTGTGGGCCTCGATGTGCTCGATCTGTTCAGCAGACATGTCTCAAATACCTTTTCTACTTGCTCGTGCGAGCTCGCGCTTGGGGGGTTCCTCGTTAGAGCTCGCGCTTGGTGGGTTTTCCTCGTTAGAGCTCGTCCTTTGTTGTTTTCCTCGTTAGAGCTCGTGAGAGCTCTAACGGGTCAGTTTGCGGTGCGTAACGCGGGACGGCTTGGCGGCTTCCTCACCGAGACGCTCGACCTTGTTCTTTTCGTAGTCTCCGAAGTTGCCTTCGAACCAGAACCACTTGCCTTCTTCGATGTTGCCTTCCCAGGCCAGGATGTGGGTGCAGGTGCGGTCAAGGAACCAGCGGTCGTGCGAGATCACTACGGCGCAGCCCGGGAATTGCTGGAGAGCGTTCTCTAGTGAGCCCAGGGTTTCCACGTCGAGGTCGTTTGTCGGCTCGTCGAGGAGGATCAGATTTCCGCCCTGCTTCAGGGTCAGAGCCAGGTTGAGGCGGTTGCGCTCACCACCGGAGAGAACCTTCGACGGTTTCTGCTGGTCCGGGCCCTTGAAGCCGAAGGCGGATAGGTAGGCGCGCGACGGCATTTCGTTCTGTCCAACGTGGATGTAGTCCAAGCCGTCGGAGACGACTTCCCACACGGTTTTTTCGGGGTCGATGTTGGCGCGGTTCTGGTCCACGTATGACAACTGCACGGTCTCACCGACGTCGACGGTTCCCGAGTCCGGCTCTTCCAGGCCAACGATGGTCTTGAAGAGGGTCGTTTTACCCACACCGTTCGGGCCAATCACACCGACGATGCCGTTTCGGGGCAGCGTGAACGACAGATCGTCGATAAGCACGCGGCCATCGAAGCCCTTGTCCAGATCCTTGACTTCAACCACCTTGTTACCCAAACGCGGCGGGGTCGGGATCTGGATTTCTTCGAAGTCGAGCTTCTTGTACTTCTCTGCTTCTGCCGCCATTTCCTCGTAGCGCTCCAGGCGGGCCTTGTTCTTTGCCTGGCGGGCCTTCGGGGAGGAGCGAACCCACTCGAGTTCGTTCTTCAGACGCTTTTGCAGCTTCTGGTCTTTCTTACCTGCAACCTCAAGGCGCTGAGCTTTCGTTTCCAGGTACGTGGAGTAGTTGCCCTCGTACGGGTAGAGCTTGCCGCGGTCGACCTCACAGATCCACTGGGCGACGTTGTCCAGGAAGTAGCGGTCGTGGGTCACGGCCAAGACAGCACCCGGGTAGTCCTGCAGGTGCTTCTCCAGCCACAGAACACTCTCGGCGTCCAAGTGGTTCGTCGGCTCGTCAAGAAGAAGCAGGTCAGGCTCGCTAAGCAGGAGCTTCGCCAGCGCTACTCGACGGCGCTCACCACCAGACAGGTGGGTCACAGGCTCATCCGGCGGCGGGCAACGCAGTGCGTCCATGGCCTGCTCGATCTTGGAGTCAACCTCCCACGCATCCGCGGCATCGAGCTCCTCTTGGAGCTTGCCCATCTCTTCCATCAGCTCATCGGAGTAGTTCGTTGCCATTTCGGCTGCGATTTCCTCAAATCGCTGCTTCTTGGTGAAGATGTCGCCGAGACCCTCTTCGACGTTCTCACGAACCGTCTTTTCCTCATTCAACGGCGGCTCTTGAAGCAGGATTCCGACGGTGGCGCCAGGATCCAAGAACGCTTCACCATTATTCGGCTGGTCCAGGCCCGCCATGATCTTCAGCAGCGAGGACTTACCCGCGCCGTTGGGTCCCACGACACCGATCTTGGCGCCGGGGTAAAAGGCCATGGTGACGTTGTCCAGAATGACTTTGTCACCGATAGCCCTGCGAACGTTTTTCATCGTGTAGATGAACTCAGCCACGTAATTTCCCCTTCATGGAGCAAGAATTTTTCAAGGTTCAAACACCACAAAGGGTACATCACCTTCACCGGTGGCTATGCGGGACGTTCACCGGTGAAGGCTGCCACCGGTCAACGTTCGGCCGGGATTTAGTCCGGGATTTAGTAAGGCACAGTGTCTTCTGACAGCTCTGCCGCTTCCGCGTCCTCCTGCTGTTGTGAACGCTGCGCGTTCTGCTGGTTTGGATCCTCGAGGTGGGCGGTCTGCTGGCGGTTGAGAGGCATGCTGCGCTGAATCACGCCATCCGACGCACCGGAAGAGTGGTCGGCTGCTTGCTCTCCGTGTGATTGGCCGGAATCGGATGAGTCCGCTGTCGTGGCAGCCGCTCCATTTTCCGCTTCAGCTATCTCATCAGCCGTCTTCACACGCGGTGCATCGAGTTCGTCCAAACTGTGCTCTTGAACGTTGGACGCCTTCCATGCGGCTTGGTGACGGCTAAGTTCCAGTGCTACTTGGTTCGCCTTCATAATCGTGCGGTAGCGGAACACTACATCCTTACTATTCTCGAGGGTCTCTTCCCACTTTTCCGTGACCAAACGCCCCACCACGATGACGGGGAGGCCTTTCTTTAGGGAAACGTGGGTGTTCACCGCGAGCTGTCCCCAGCACTCCACGTCAAGGTAAAGGGAATCAGTGTCTTCCCACACGGGCTTGCCGTTCGGGTCCAGGTCATTCGTCATAACCCGGCGCGATGTTGCAACACGCATTTTTGTCAGTGTCGTACCGCTTTTGAATTTAAGGAATCGAGGGTCTTCAATCAGGTTTCCGGAAATTGTTACGGGTAGCTGTGCCATTGTTTTTCTCCTTTAAATTTCATGAGTTGATTTCATGTTTGGTGTTTTCGCATCACGCGTTTGTGCGTGATGTACATAAGCATTACCCGCGATCCGACAAACATTTTTCGGCATCAAAAAAGCCTGTGGATAACTCGAAGTTATCCACAGGCTTTTTTGATGCCGAAAAAAAGCCTGTGGATAACTCGAAGTTATCCACAGGCCGTTCAACCAGTAGCGTGTCCGCCCGCCGTATCGGCTGTCTTAGCGCTGTTTCCTCTGGACTGCCGCCTGCGCAAGCATCTCGTTGTAGGCCCGCCACTCCTCATCTTCCGATTCGTCCTCGCGGCGATCCCGCTCCCGCGCCTCGGCTCGGTCTTCTTTAAGCCAGCCAACCAGGAGGATCATGAAGACGATGGCCAGCGGGAATGAACCAGAACCCCAGCCGATGCCACCGCCGACTTTTTGGTCCTTGAGCAGGTCCGGGTCCCACGGCAACTGCAGCGAATGGTAAAAGTCCTCCGCCAAAACGACGTTGAGCTGCATCAAGTACACGCCCATGAACAAGTGCAGCGGCATAGACCCGACAAACCACGCGAAGCGCATCGGAATCTTTTGGCGGTGCGGAATGTGGTCCGGACCGATGAGATCCCAGAAGTAGATGTAGCCGGAGACCAAGAACACCAGGTTCATAATCACGTGGCCGGCATGCTCCGAGATGGCGAGCGCATACAAGCTGGGGAACAAGTACAACACGTAGAAGATTACGAGGAACTGGATAGTGTTGATCGGCGGATACGTAACCACGCGCAGAAGCGTTGATTGTTCTAAGGCTTCAACCCAAGCACGCGCATTGAATTCGCCCGCGGGGAAAGCTTCTTTCACCAACGTCAGCGGCGCGCCCATCACAAGGAAGACCGGCACACCCATCGAAAGCGTCATGTGCACGACCATGTGCATCGAGTACGCCGCAGGCATGTACATACCGATTCCGGATGACAAGGTCACCACGATTAACGCACACCCCGCGAGCCACCACGCAGTGCGACGGTGGTCCCACCCTTTCACCCTTTGCGTGAGGTGCAAATAGTACACAGCGAGCAGAATCGCGATGACGCTGAAGAGCACTTCAAAACGCCACATTGTGAAGGACTTCCAAAAGCCCGGCGCCTCATAGAGGTTGTAGCCCATCTGGATTTCCATCGCGGTGAGATTCGGATTCACCGGTGCCGGCGGCGGGGTGCGCCCCAGCGACACCGCCAACCCCGTAACCAAGGCCATGACTAAGACTTCCACGAATGCCACGCGTCCGAATAGCGCGGGTTTTGTAGCGAGCTGCGGAATGGTGATCTGACGATGCGCAAAGCCAAGCAACCCCAACACCGCAAGACCAACGACCTTAGCCAGGATCACTCCCCCGTACGCCGTTGACAACAGGTCGTCGATACGCACGCGGATAAGTGCGTTGACTACCCCTGAGATCATCATCGCGAAGAACGCGAACAGCGCGATCACGGAGTAACGCTTCACCGCGGCAATTTGATGGGGGCCGAGGCGTCGGCCATGGGCCACCAAAGCCATAAGCCCACCGACCCAGATCACGAGGAATGTGAGGTGCCACAGGTAGGAATTCGTGCCGTAATCGTGGTTACCACCCGCCGCGGAGTGCCCAGACATCCCGAGGGGCATGATCACGACGATCGAACCCAGAAAAAGCGCCACCTGTGAGCCCCACGATGCCCTCGCCCCACCGACGATGAGACCGCTGAAACCCACCACCATTGCGAACAGGGCAACAAGACCCCACACTTGCGCGTCCGCGACCTTGTCCAGCGCCAACGCCCACGATCCGGGTGCGAACACCACATCAGCGAATGGGGTTCCCGACACATCCGACAACACTAGTGGGACCATCACCAAAGAAATAGCGGCCACACCAAGCATTGCAAGCGACGCAGTCCGCGACGCGATGTGGCCATCAACCGTCAGGTGAGCGTCGTGAAGCTCAAGCGCGTCAGGCGGAATCAAGAATGCGGAAAACATCCACGACCCAGTCGCGAGCGCCATCAGCATCCATGCCATTCCCCGCAAAAACGGCAAACCAAACGTAGTAATCACGCCAGGATCAGGAATACCCAGCGCGGCCAGCGACTCCCCCAAGAACGAGTACGACAGCGCGCCCGCAACCACCGCTGCCACGACAGCAGAAGCAACGTACATCGGCCACGCGGCTACAGCCCGCGGGCGATGTGTGCCCACTGCTGTGCCCTTCTCCTGGATATCGCCCTCGCCATCTTCAGACATGCACTCAACCCTACTTTTCACCGCTAGACATCCTAAACCGGTGAACATCCTTTTCGGCAGCAACGACCAAGCAACTAGGGGTTGCACCCCCAAGTGAGTTAGGATGAACGCGCCGTGTGAACCGCCGCAGCTGTAAGCGGTGGGAAACGCCAAGCCTCCATAGCTCAGTGGATTAGAGCATCCGGTTTCTACCCGGCTGGTCGCGGGTTCGAATCCTGCTGGGGGCGCAGAATATCTGCTGGTCACCCGTCTTTTTTAACTGCCGTGTACATCCTTTGCCGGTCGCGGGAATGCGAAAATAGCTAAGCTGGTACGCATGAGCGAAGACAACAAAGAGAAAGAAATCCCCGACTTTCGCGAATACGAAAACCAGGGTGAAAACGGCCGCCCTTCCGGCCTCTCCGCTGGGCCAATTGGCGATAGCGTGAACGACCTCGCGGACCCCGAAGCAGACCAGGAATTCCAAGAGCGCGTTGAGAAAGACTCCGACGAGTAAATGGGTTTTCCTCAACCATCCACAAACTCATACGCACTGATCACCGGTGCCAGCCAAGGCATTGGTGAAGCGATGGCGCGCGATTTCGCGGCGGAGGGCTACAACCTCATCATCGTCGCGCGACGCGAAGATGTTCTGCGCAGCCTTGCAACCGAATTGAATTCCGCGCACGGAGTCGACGTGATAGTGGAAGCCCGCGACCTATCCGTCGAATCCGACGTCGACGCGCTCTGCGACCTCATTTCGGACAAGACCGTCACCATCATCGTCAACTCCGCTGGCATCGCGTCCTTCGGCCCATTCATGGACCAGGACTGGGACTATGAGACGAACCAGTTCGCCCTCAACGCAACTGCAGTGTTCCGCCTGACCAAAGCCGCACTGGACACCATGGTTCCACGCGGCGAAGGCGCCGTCTGCAACGTCGGTTCCGCAGCGGGCAACGTCCCGATTCCCAACAACGCAACGTACGTGTTCACCAAAGCCGGCGTGAACACCTTTACGGAATCACTGCACTACGAACTCAAGAAAACAGGCGTCCACTGCACCCTGCTCGCACCGGGACCGGTGCGCGATGCCGTAGTCCCCGAAGAAGAGCAATCAATCGTCGACAAGGTAGTGCCCGACTTCCTGTGGACGACGTACGAATCCTGCTCAGCAGAGACAATCGCCGCAATGAAAAAGAACCGCCGCCGCGTCACCCCCGGGCCCCTGTCAAAGGCCATGGACGCAGTCTCCTCCTACGCACCTCGCGGCGCACTCGCGCCAGTCATGGGATGGTTCTACTCCAAAATGTCGTGAGGGCCTTGCTGCGCAAACCCTTCTTTTTAGGCGGCCTGACCGCGGCCGCGGTGAAATTGCTAGCGTTGTGAGGCATGAGCGAGACGGAGAATACGGGTACCGTGCCAGCCCCTGAGGGCACCGAAGGGTCAGAGAAATACGACCGCATCGTATGGATCGATCTGGAAATGACGGGCCTTGACGTCCGCCGGCACGTCATCGTAGAAGTAGCTGCACTAATCACTGACGCAGACCTGAACATTCTCGACGGCGGCATCGATATGGTCGTTCACGCCACCGAGGATGAGTTGGCGGAGATGGATGACTTTGTGCGTAACATGCACGGAACGTCCGGTCTCACCGAGCAGGTGCGCGCGTCCACAATCACGCTGGCCGAGGCTGAAGCAGCCGTTTTAGAGCTCGTCGATAAGCATTGCTCCTACGAACGTCCACCGCTGGCAGGAAACTCGATTGCCACGGACCGCGCATTCATCCGCGAATACATGCCGCGGCTTGATCAAGCCCTGCACTACCGCATGATCGACGTGTCCACCATCAAAGAACTCGCCCGACGATGGTTCCCGAAGGCCTACTACAACCAGCCAGAAAAAGGCATGGCGCACCGTGCACTCGCGGACATTGTGGAATCAATTAGGGAGCTCGATTACTACCGCCGCGCGCTCTTCGTGGGCACCCCAGGCCCCTCGGGTTCGGAAGCTGCGAAATCAGCAGGCGAATCTGAGGCCGCCTACCAGCGGTTTTTGCAATCGCCAGCATCTGAACTAAGGTAGGTCAAGCTGCTTCAAACGCAGCGATGGTGGCTGTAGTTCAGCTGGTAGAGCACCAGGTTGTGATCCTGGGTGTCGCGGGTTCGAGCCCCGTCAGCCACCCCAAAAATACCCCGTGACCTGTATCAACAGGTTACGGGGTACATTGCTTTAATCGCCGGGTACGTTAAAGATTCTGGGTTAATAGACAAAAAGTGTGTCTGGTCGGCGTGTCGCCGGTGGGGCACGCTTTTTGTTATTTGAGGGGTCCTTTTCTGATTCCTACTGAGTGTTCGTAGTCGGTTGGGATAGCGTTGTCGTAGAAGGCGGGTTAATAGACAAAAAGTGTGTCTGGTCGGCGTGTCGCCGGTGGGGCACGCTTTTTGTTATTTGAGGGGTCCTTTTCTGATTCCTACTGAGTGTTCGTAGTCGGTTGGGATAGCGTTGTCGTAGAAGGCTGGTCGGCCTGTTTGATGGTCGGATTCGTTTCGGTCTTTAGTGACGAGATCGGGAACTTTGGCGAGTTGATCTTGTCCGAACCTGCACTGCCTGGCGATCTGTAATGGGGCGTCAGGCAGTTGCGTTTTCGAGTGCAGGTACCATTCGAGCATTTTGCGTTGCCGCTCTCCTGATCTGCCGCGGTGGGCGTCAGCGATGCGTTTGAGTTGGGCGTTGATCCCGCCTTCAAGACTGTTGGTGGTTGCTGCCCACCGGTCGGGTTCGAGTGCGTCTGTCGGGGGTTGGAGGTAGGTGAACAGCCAGTTGTTGCGTGAAAGGTGCACAAGCGAGTTGTAAGCCCTACGCACACGGATATGGGTCCATTCCCATTGGTGGTTGAGGGTGCGGCGCTCTTTGGGTAGGAGTGTTTTCTCGTTGAGGAAGGCCTTGTAGACCACTGCGAAGTCGTGTAGACGCAGCGTCCATTCCCGGGCTTGGTCCACGGTGGTGATCGTGGTCAGTTTCAGCGCTAGTGCATAGATGGCCTTGCCGGCATCGGTGCGGGGGCGTGTTGTGGTGTAGCGGCGGACAACGCGTTGGGCATGGACGAGACAGCGCTGGATCAGCGTGTTGGGCCAGCAGGCTTTGATGGCGGATAAGGCGCCTTGGCCGCCGTCGAGGACGACGCATAACGGTGCGGCGATGCCGCTTAGTAGTTGAGTGTAGGCGTGGGCTGATTCGCTTTTAGCCCAGTGCCAGGCGATGACGTGGTCGCGGCTTGCGGCAACCAGCAGGCAGCCAGCGTCGGTGTAGGTGCCGTCGATGAAAATCTGGTCGTAGACCCGGTGTGGGTCTGGGGTGTTGGGAACATCGATGAGCCAAAACGGGGCGAACCGGCGGTCGAGCGTGCGGCGGGAGACGTTCAAGGTACCAGCTACGTCGTTAAGTGACGCTGTGCCAGTGACGTAGGCGTGAAACGCTGTGAAGTCCCGAGCTTGGGTTTGGTCGGTGCGGTGGCGTATGAAGGTGGCTCCGCAGTCTTTGCACCGCCACCTAGTGGAGCCTTTGGGAGTGGGACCGTTTTTCTTTGTTTCCCCATGACATGAGGGGCATCGTGGTCTGTTTGGTGTCACCGGGAAAGCACACCAACACCCCGCTAGCACATGAAGGTGCCATTCCGGTGGATTGAACGAAAAACGAGCCAGAATAAGGCGAAAAACCCTATTCGAGCCCGATTTATGCAGCCTGATCAGCAGATATACCGGAAATCAGACACACATTTTGTCACTTAACCCAAGATTCTAGAAATCTGGCGTGGCAGCCTGATGCTGTTGCTGCTGTTGTCTCCGCAGCGCCGTGGCACGACGCTGCGCATCGAATACCTGCGTACACACCGCGAGGACAACGAGCGTTTCGTCGTAGGCTCACCAACGACGACGGCGAGCGCATGGGACGCGACCAACGCCGACGACAAGGTGCCCGAGCTGTACTCACAGATCGCCGACGAGACGGGTGTCGAGATTCTTCGCGACCTTCGCAGCCATTCATGGCGCGCCACACTGCACGGCGTGTACGCCGACGCGATGGACGCGAGGACACGGGCGAACATTTTCGGCCACACCGAGCAGATCGCAGACGAGTACTACAACGACCGCGCCAACGTCGAAGCACTCCTTCGAGCGACCACGCACGCACGTACTTTCGTAGACACACCAAAGTAGACATGCGTGCGCTGCAGTGAGTTGAACTAGCGAGCTGACACCAAGCTCGCAGCACCTTCTCCAAGCATCCATAGAGCTAACACGATAAAAATCGAGCCTGTGCCCATATCGACGAAGTGGCCGTAGCGGGACAGAAAGCTGGAAAAAACATCTACGAGAAGCGCAAAGCCAGCCGACATCACAAAGCCCACAACAAAGAGAGTGACGAGAATCAGTAGCATCCACTCTGCACCCATATCGGGTTTTACAAACTGCGCAAATACTGCTCCGAAGAACAGTACCGACTTAGGGTTCGATAGGTTCGTTGCCATCCCAACCCCAAAAGCCTTGCGCGTTTCCACTGACTGATCGTGAAGATTCGTAGGCAGAGCTGCCGACTCGCCCGATCGCCAGGCTCGAAGCCCGCCACGCACCGCGCCAAACCCCATGTAGAGAAGGTAAGCCCCACCAACCAGTTGTAGAACGGCGAGCAATTGGGGCGCAGCTTGCATGAGGGCACTTAACCCCAGCAGCGACGCAGCGATCCAGACTGCGTACCCCGCCATGATCCCCGTAGCGCACGCTACGCCAGCGGCCCGAGATTTCACACTGAAACGAATAATCTGCACAACATCAGGACCAGGCACTGCCACCGCGGCAGCGAACACGCCGATTAGCGCGAGAAAATCTCCGATTACCATTACTCTCCCTCAACCCCTGGTGGTCCTACGCTGATGTGCCAGCCACTCCTGTCAGGCGACTAATCGGAACATGGCCCAAGTCACCACTTTAGTGGCACGCTTTTGCCTTGCCTTTAAGCGGCGTTTTCCTGCCGTTGCTTTCCCCCGCTAGGCCATCGATAGATCTGGAAGATTGACTGATGCGAGTGGTCGGGTGAGATGTAGACTTCCTGCATGGCACCGAATAACCGGAAACCAATCCCGAAAGTCGCCTACGCGCCCATGCTCGGTATGGAGACGTACGTGCGGACCCGTGTGGACAAGGATTACTCGCATCTCGTGCAGCTGCGGGCCTCTGCAATCAACCAGTGCACATACTGCCTTGCTATGCACCGCCGCGATGCTAGGAAAGACGGCTGGACGGAAGAGAAAATCGGCCGTGTGGAGAACTGGACGGAAACTCCCGATGTCTTCTCCGATGAAGAGCGCGCGGCCCTAGAGCTCACCGATGCAGTGACGAAGATCTGCGGCGAAGAATCCGTGCCAGATGAGCTCTGGAATCGCGTTGAGCGCCTTCACGGGGAAAAGGGCGCGCGCAATCTGCTGATGGCGATTGTCACGATCAACGCGTGGAACAGGATCGGCATCACCACGAGGCTCGATCCGAACAGCCTTTCCGGTGTCACGCCTTTCGATCTCGGACAGAACTAGTCGATCTCGGACAGAACTAGCGTTCGCCAGTTGCCCTGTGATTTCAGTTTCTCCTGGCGACGATGTTGGAACTAGGCTGCATTGCAGGGTCCTTGTTGCCTTCAGATTGGCTTGAACACCTAAATCCTTAACCCAGCAAGGACCCCCACATCTTGTGCCACACCCAAGCACCCCGAAAACGACCTACGCACTCCCAAACGCGAAGAGTCCCTTTAGTGAGCAATCGTGTCTTCCCTGCAAAATCGTCCGATTCAAATAGAGGAATCGGAGGGGTACGGAGAAGTACGTTAAAAAGTACGTTAAGCGATTCAGTAGCAGCACGTATCCGGCAGTAGCCCACAGTAGATAAAACATCGTTGACCACTACTTAAGGCCATATACGTACAGGTACTGAAGTTGTCCGTCAAGATCCTGGGTGTCGCGGGTTCGAGCCCCGTCAGCCACCCCGACAAAGTACAACCGCCCCGGTTCACACTTCTTAGATCGAAGTGAACCGGGGCGGTTCTTTGTATTCAGTTTCTACTGCAGGGTCGGGCTGCCCTTCTTCCAGTCTTCCCAGCTGATGTTCCAGTAACCCAGGCCGTCGGTCCCATCAAGGGTCGGGCCGCCAGTGCCCTTGACCTCAACGGGGGCACCTTGCGGCAGGTACTCCTGGAACCACTGCGCGTCTTCGTAGGTGGCGTTGACGCAGCCGTGCGATTGGTTCGTGTTGCCCAGTGCCCAGTAGGCCCACGGCGCGGCGTGGACGTAGATGCCGGACCAGGACAGCTGCGTGGCGTAGGAAACTGGGGTTACGTAGCCGCCGGCCTCAAGCGAGTAGCCGTAAGTGCGGGAGTCCATCACCATCGACGGGTGCTTGTCGCCCACAACGTAGATGCCGTTGGGGGTATCCCACATACCGCCGTCCCTTCCCAGAGAAACCGGGATGGACTTCACTTCAGCGCCGTTGTTGTACACGGTCAACATCTTCGTCGCATTGTCCACGACAGCACGGATGTCTTCGCCAATGGTGAACTTTGTGCCCGTATCGGCAGCGCCGTAGACGCCGCCACCAAGGTCCTTGCCGTAGATATCAGCACGCACCGTCACTTGGGTACCGGGCTGCCAGAACTCTTTCGGGCGCCACTTCAGGATCGTGCCGTTGGTCCAGAAGAACGCGCCCTCTGTGTTGTTAGAGGTCTCGATGATGATCGCGTCCTCCACCGCCTTGCGGTCCGCCGGGGCAACGTCGAAGTAGAAGTTAATGGCCTGCGCGATACCCACCGTGCTGTTTTCCTGCGGGTTCACGGATAACGTCGTCTGCATTGCTGGCATGACGGTGGTGAACTTCGACGTTGCAGTCTTGCCTTCCGCAGTGGACGCTTCCACCGTGTAGGTCCTGCCGTAGCCCAGCGGCTCCGTCGACTTCCAGGTCTTGGAATCCGGGGCCATCTCAGCCTGGACTTCCTTACCTTCTTCATTGGTCATCGTCACCGTCGATAGCCCGGCGTCCGACGACACCTCGACCGGTACGCCCGGCTCTACATCGGTCGCCCCATCGGCGACTGAAATGGTGGGCGGATGCTGCTTGGCCTCTTCGACCTTCTGAGCCTCTTGCGCAGCGGGGTCTTGGCCCTTTTCAATAGTGCATGCCGCCAACGCGCTGGTCAGCGAAATAGCCACAACACCTGCAGCAATGCCGCGGACACACCGCGAAACCATCTTCTTCGTCATCAAAAAATCTCTCAACCCACGTCACTTTAAGTTGTGACTACCAATGGCGCCGGGACACCAAAAATCCCTCACTACCTTATAGGCGGAAACTTCAAAAACGCTACTTAACATTGCTGCAAATCTTCTAACGTTTAGGACACGATTGAAAACGCATTTCACAAGCATCCCTCACCCCCGAAACACCGTCCGCAGCCCTTTTAAAAAATTACGTTTAAGCAGGCGATTTCTTTCCTGGCGATACGGGTGCTATATTCGTATCTCGTTGCAAAACGCAGCACGGTAAACACCTTCAACGTGTAGACCGGATGCGCAAGGCAGCTAACGCGCTACTAGCTCAACTGGCAGAGCAACTGACTCTTAATCAGTGGGTTCGGGGTTCGAGTCCCTGGTGGCGCACAGAAAAACGATGCCCTCTTGGTCTTGCAGCATGCGAGATCAGGGGGCATCGTTGTTTCGTACGTATCATCCACGGTGCCTTGCACCCCACACTTATAAAGGTAGGACTTCATGCCTGATATTGCCCGCAAAGCCCTAGCTGAATTGTTGGCTACGTTCCTCTTCGTGTTCGCCATCATCACCGCCGCAGCTAACGCCAACGAGTTCACCCCCGTGGCAGTTGGTTTCGCCCTCATGATTTTGGTCTACTCCACCGGCCACATTTCCGGTGCCCACGTCAACCCGGCCGTGTCGCTGGGTGTCTTCATCCGCGGCAAGATGGATACCGTTGAGATGCTCGTCTACTGGGCAGCTCAGGTCGCTGGTGGTGTTCTCGCCGCGCTCGTCGTCAAGCTTGCTAACCTTCCCGCCGCTGAACCCGCAGCGATTGAGACCACGCCGGCGTTCTTCGTTGAGCTGATGTTCACCTTCATCCTGGTGTGGGTCGTTCTCAACGTTGCTACCTCCGTTGAAACCGACGGCAACTCCTACTTCGGTCTTGCTATCGGTGCCACCGTCATGACCGGTGCTTTCGCTGTTGGCCCGATCTCCGGCGGCGGCTTCAACCCGGCGGTAGCCCTGGGTCTGTCCGTCAACGGCAACTTCGACTGGGCCAACATCTGGCTCTACATTCTCGCTCCGCTCGTCGGTGCAGCTCTGGCTGGCCTGGCGTTCCGCGCGCTGAGCGTCCAGGACTTCGCAACCCCTGGCGGCGACATCCACGAGGCTAACGACGAGCTGGAAGCAGCTGGCCGCGCCTAATCGCTGCAACTAGGGTGGATAGCCATGAGCACCACTCTAAGCGCGACAGCTCTCGTCGTAGTCGACGTTCAAAACGACTTCTGCCCCGGCGGTTCCTTAGCGACAGACCTTGGTGACAAGGTAGCGCAGGGAATCGCCGGGCTTTTGTCTTCTGCCGATATCCGCGACCGCTATGCCGCCATCGTCGCCACGCAGGATTGGCACATTGATCCGGGTTCTCACTTTTCCGACGACCCGGATTTTGTTGACTCGTGGCCAGTCCACTGCGTCGCTGGCACAGAAGGTGCCGCCCTGCGGGAGCCGATTGAGCCTTCGCTTATCGACGAATTCTTCCGCAAAGGCGCCTACACCGCCGCGTATTCGGGATTCGAAGCTGTTCAGGCAGCGCAGGCAACGAACGACTCAGCGGCGGGCGATGCTGGATCCACCGGCGATGCTGAGACCGGCACACCGCTGATGGCCGACTGGTTGCGCGAGAAGGGTATCGATTCCATAGAGGTGTGCGGAATCGCGACCGACCACTGCGTGCGCGCAACCGTGCTCGACGGGCTTAAAGAGGGATTCGCTGTGACGGTCCTGTCGCAGTTGTGCTCCCCCGTCGATACGCAGCGTGGCGACGCTGCCTTGGACGAAATGAAGGCCGCGGGCGCAACGGTGATCTAACACCGCCGCACCCGCGGCCTTAAAGCAAAGAGAAAGTTCTAGCGGTTAGCTAGCAGACGCTGAAGCTCCTTGAGCTCCTTCTTCTTTTTGCGACCGTTAGCAAATTTCACCAGAACCAGCGCGGCAACACCTGCACCAACGCCGATCAGGACCTTCTTCACTGCCGGGTCCTGCAGCTTCGCTGTGACCGTCTTCTTGGCGTTGTTAGCAACGTTCTCCGGCTTGGTGCGATCCGCAATCTCATCGATCGTGCTGGCCAGCTGATTACGGGTGCGCTCAATGTCGCGCTGAATGTCATTAATGTCTCGTGCCACGATAATCTCCTTGTGTTTCTTGCTCCCACGATACTTTACCTGTGAATGCAGCGGAATGATCTGCCAAGCGTGGCAACAGCCTAAGACGCTAAATACGCGAACGCACTAAAGACCACTACAGTTGAAAGCATGAGCGAACGACACGTTTTGACCAAAGGCGACAAAGCACCCGATTTCTCCCTTCCCAACGACAAGGGTGAGACCGTCTCCCTGTCTGATTACGCAGGCCAGAAGGTCATCGTCTACTTCTACCCCAAGGCGTCCACCCCAGGGTGCACCACCGAAGCATGTGACTTCTCCGAAAACCTGGAGCTGTTCAACGACGCAAAAATTTCCGTTGTGGGCATCAGCCCCGATTCACCGGAGAAACTCGCTACCTTCCGTGAGGAAAACCGCCTGAACTTCGAGCTTCTTTCCGACGAATCCAAGGAAACCCTGGTTGCCTACGGCGCGTTCGGCGAAAAGAAGAACTACGGCAAGGTCGTCGAGGGCGTCATCCGCTCCACGTTCCTGGTCGACGAGCAGGGCGTTATCAAGTCTGCTTTCTACAACGTCAAGGCCACCGGCCACGTGGCTCGACTGCTGCGCGACGTCGTGTAGCCCTGACTGGCCCAGACTGGCCCTGACCGGGCCAGTCAGACTGAGTCGACCAGACTGGGCCAGTGAGACTCATTTCCAAAAGTGTGTGGCAACCCGCTACACTATGTAGCGCTTCACATGCGTGAAGCAATGCGCCCGTGGCGGAATTGGCAGACGCGCTGGATTTAGGTTCCAGTGCCTTATGGCGTGAGAGTTCAAGTCTCTCCGGGCGCACGTGACTACGCCGCAGGAATCAGCTGATCTTGATCCCGAATCCCGGGATCAGCCCGCGGTGGAGCCTGGGGCGAAGAAGAAGCGCGTAAAGATCAAGGCGTGGCATGTGCTCTTCCTCATCGTGGTGGTCATCATCACGCTTTTGCTGGCCTACTGGCAGTGGACTCGTTTTACTTCCGGAACTGGATCGCTGCAAAATCTTGGTTACGCGATGCAATGGCCAGCCTTCGGCGCGTTTGCGGTATTCGCCTACCGGCAGGCGGTGAAGATGGAAAACCAGCGCATTGACGCGGAAAATGCCTCGATGGAGGAGCTTTACGCAGCCGATGCCGCGAAGTACGGCGATCCGTCGGCCTCAGCCGCGAGCGTGCCGCCGGCTAGTGGTGGCAAGCGCGACGAACCGATGACCAAAATCAGCGAAGATTTCTTGCCTTCCCGCCCGACGATGAACGTCGACGAGTTCAACGCTCGGTTCGCGCCGCGCCGCGGCCACCACGAATCAGACTGAGGGCTCACACACCCCTATCGCGAAAGGAATTGGACGTGACCAACGCCAAAGATCCACACGCTGCGCCACATGAGCAAGGAGCAGCGACGACGGCGCCGCTTATCCACCCGGAGCGTAAAAAGCGGGTCAAGAACGCCTTAACGCTTTTTTCCATCGCGGCGTGGGTGACCGGCGTGATGCTTCTCTTGCTGTGCGCGCGCATGATCATGGACTATGCGCTGCACATGGACGTCGCTGCGCTGAACTGGGTCGCCATCGCCCACGGCTGGTGCTACATCGCGTTCCTGCTAGCCACGATGAACTTGGGGCTCAAAGCCCGGTGGGCACCGATGGAATGGGTGGTGACTGTGCTGGCGGGTGTGGTTCCGTTCTTGTCCTTCTTCGTTGAACACTGGCGCCGTCGCGAGGTTACCGAGCAATTCCAGCTTAACGCCTAGTGCGACTCACTAGGCGGTTTAGGCAACCAGCGCAGCGATGTGAGGAACCAGCCCGGTCAGCGCTTTGCCGCGGTGGGAAGCGGCGTTCTTTTCTTCCGGGCTTAAGTGCGCGGCTGAGATGATGGGGTCTGTGGCCCCCGCAGGTGCGAAGATCGGATCGTAGCCGAAGCCGTTGTCCCCTACTGGCTCGCGGAGAAGAGTCCCCTCCCACCGACCGGTGGAGGTGTATTCCAGCCCGCTGGGGGTCACCAATGCGCAACACGATGTAAAAGCGCAGGTGCGGTGGGGGTCGTCGATATCTTTTAATTGCGCAAGAAGAAGAGCATTATTTGCTGCGTCGTCGCCGTGGTTGCCGGACCAGCGCGCAGAGAAGATCCCCGGCATTCCGCCGAGCACGTCGACGCACAGGCCGGAGTCATCTGCCACGCACGCGTACCCGGTCGCAGCAACGCCGGCGCGAGCTTTGATCAGCGCGTTGTCGGCAAAGGTGAGACCGTCTTCGACGGGTTCGTCGTAGGCGTCAACATCGCGCATGCTCACTAGGTCAATACCGTCGACCCCAGCAGCGTGAAGCACCTGCTCTAGTTCTTTGAGCTTTTTCGGGTTGCCGGACGCAACGAGGAGTGGAACACCCACGCCTTACCACCCCAGGGCGCGCTTCTGGGCGTCGATAAGCTCGAAGCAGCCCTTCGTCGCCAGATCAAGCATGCCGTCGAGCTCCGCGCGGCCGAATAAACCGTGCTCACCGGTGCCCTGGACTTCCACGAAGTTTCCGGATTCGGTCATCACAACGTTGAGGTCCACCTCCGCACGCGAGTCCTCTTCGTACGGCAAATCCAGGCTGATTCGGCCGTCGACAATGCCTACGGAGACTGCAGCGACAGGCGGCAGGAGGGGTTCGCCCGGCACCGCGCCGAGGCCTTTGAGGTGCGCAATGGCGTCTGCGAGAGCAACGTAGGCGCCGGTGATCGACGCGGTGCGCGTCCCACCGTCGGCCTGCAGGACGTCGCAGTCGATCTGGATCGTGTTCTCCCCCAGCTGGGTGAGATCAACAGCGGCACGCAGAGAGCGCCCCACAAGGCGCGAGATCTCATGCGTGCGGCCCTTGACTTTGCCCTTCATGGATTCGCGCGGCATGCGCTCGTGGGTGGCGGCGGGAAGCATCGCGTATTCCGCGGTCAGCCAGCCTTCACCGGAGTCCTTTTTAAAGCGCGGGACGCCTTCTTCAGCACTCGCTGTACACATGACGCGGGTGTTGCCAAACTCCACCAAGACGCTTCCAGCAGGGTTGGAGGTGAAGCCGCGGGTGATGCGGACGGGACGCATTTCATCGAGCGCGCGGCCGTCGGCGCGCACAAAAGCAGATTCAGTCATGCTCTTCATCCTAAAGAGTCTGACCGCTTAAAGGTTTTAGAGGATGAAGACGTCCTTCGCCTTACCCACAACAATCTCGCCGTCGAACTCAGCGCGGGCAGCCGCCAGCGTCGCGTCCGCGTCGGACCACGGCTGTATATGAACGAGCACTAGCTTATCGACGGCCGCTTCTCGCGCGATCCGTCCCGCCTGTGCACCGGAGAGGTGCATGCCCTCCGGCATCCCCTCGGCGCTTGGGCCCCACGCTGCTTCGCACAAGAAGAGATCTGCTCCACGGGCGGCGCGGATAAGTTCCTCGGTCCATCCCGTGTCACCCGAATAGGTAATTGTCGTGCCTGTTCTGGGGTCTTCCACGCGGAGCGCATGGGACTCCTGGGCTGGGTGCACCACCGGGTACGGGGTAACGCGGAGCCCTTCGACATCAACGGGAACGCCCGGCTGCCATACGCCGACTTCAAACGTGTCCGTGATGTCATTGACGTCATCCGGCCCGTCACTACCTAAGCGTCCAATGTGTTCCGCCGCATAACTGGGCCCCCACATGGCGTGGCGGCGTTGCGCAGGAACGTGCGGGTGGTAACGGCGCCAGACGATCAGGGAAGCCGAATCCGAACAGTGGTCCGCGTGAAGGTGGCTGAACAACAGGTGCGCGTTGGAAGGATCCCCTACTTCTTGGAGCGCGGCCAGGGCTCCCGGACCGAAGTCCATGAGGATCCCTGGGGTGGTCCCAGCGGGCTCATCTCCAGTGTCCTGGGTGATGAGGTAGGACGAACCTGGGTTGCCCGGGGACGACAAGCTGCCCGTGCACCCAAGAATTGTCAGCTTCATGGCAGATACTGTGCCATGACTTCTAGGGAATTCCAAGTGTTCTTCTAGGCGTGGGGAATCGCGGCGACTTGCGGGCCTAAGAATCGGGTGGCTAAACGGTTGAATAACTCTGGGTCACCGGTTGATTCGAAGACCCGGGTGGGAGGTACCCCAGTCTCGGCTGACGGTGGTGCCAACTGGTCATTGAGGGTGAGAACACGCATCACGTCCTTGGCTGTTTCCTCTGCTGAGGACACGAGGGTGACGTCATCCCCTATCGCGAGCTGCACCACCCCCGTGAGCAGCGGGTAGTGGGTGCAACCCAACACCAACGTATCCACACCGGCGTTCTGCAGCGGTTCCAAATACCCCTGCGCAACCCCTAGGACCTGGCGACCGGATGTGATTCCGCGCTCCACGAATTCCACAAACGCGGGGCACGCAGCTGCCGTGACCTCCACCCCCGGTGTGAGTGAAAACAGGTCCTGGTACGCGCCCGAGGCGATAGTGCCCTGCGTGCCAATCACGCCCACTTTCCCGTTGCGGGTGGTGGCAATAGCGCGGCGGACTGCGGGTTGAATGACCTCCACCACGGGAATCGAATACCGCTCGCGCGCATCATGCAGGAAAGCCGCCGTCGCAGTGTTGCACGCAATCACGATCATCTTGCATCCGCGCTCCACCAATTCATCTGCGATGTCCATGGCGTGGGCGCGCACCTGCGCCAGCGGCTTGGGGCCATACGGCCCGTTGGCTGTGTCCCCGATATAGATCAACGATTCATCGCCCAGTTGGTCCATGATGGCCCGGGCAACGGTGAGTCCCCCTACACCGGAATCAAAAATTCCGATTGGGGCGCTATCAGCTGTAGATGGCTTGGTCACGCTCCAAGCTTAACCGGTGGCTAGTTACACCGGTGGCTTCTATGCGGCGGCCGGCTGAGGCGAGCCGCCAGACCCAAGTGGCGAAACACCGCCTGCTAAAACCGCCGCGACCTTTTCCAAAACACCGTCGAAGACCGTGCGCTCTTCCTCCGAAATCCCGTCGAAGAGCAAAGCGCCAAGCTGAGCCTGGTGCCCCGGTAGCGCGCGTGCCACAACCGCCATACCCGTTGCGGTAAGGGTTGCAAACGTGGAGCGACCATCGGACGGATCCGGAACGCGTACCACGTACCCCTTCTTAGCCAGGCGCGTAACCACGCGGGACAGGTGAGAGAGCGACATCGTGGCGGCGGCTGCAAGCTCAGACATGCGCAGCGAGCCATTCTCAGATTCAGCGAGGCGCTTTAGTGCTTGAAACTCAAAGTGGGAAACACCAGAATCCCGCTTCAGCTGCGCGTCCAAATATGCGGGGAGCCCCACGTAAAAGGACCAAACTTTATCCCATGTGGCCTGTTCTTCGGGCTTTAGTGCGTTGACGGAAGAGTTGATCATGGCGATTACTCTACACTACAAACTAAGAATTCTTAACTAATTCTCATTAACTTTCTTAAAATTTGTTTGGGTGCCTCTCACCGTGGGTGCCCGTCGAACGGCCTCAGCGCTGTTTGGCCTGCATTTTTGATTCCTTTTTGGCAATTTTGCTCGCGGCCAGCTCGGGGGGATCGTCGGAGGTGATGAAGGTTCCCGCAAGCAAGCCACCGATAGCCCCGAAGAGGTGGCCTTGCCAGCTCACCCCCGGTGTGGTGGGTAGAACTCCCCAGATAAGACCGGAATACATGAAGCCCAGCAAAATGCCGAGCGAAATTTGCTGCGGAGATCGGTTAAAAATGCCTCGGATGAGCAGGTACCCTAGCCAGCCGTAGATGATGCCGGAAGCACCAATGTGGTTTGTTCCCACCCCACCGAACAGCCACGTGCCAGCACCGGCAACCGCCATGGCAAGAGTGGTGACCTCCCAGAACACGCGGTGCCCGGAATACCCGATGAGGAAGGCGAATAACGCACCCGGCACGGAGTTGGACAGGATGTGTTCCAAGTCCGCGTGCAACAAGGGCGCCGTGAAAACGTGCCACACGGTAGACGTGTCTAAGGGATAGATGCCGAAGTTAGACAGGCCGCCGAAGAAAATGCCGTAGTTGATGATGTGGACAATCCAGATGACCGCCAAGAAACCCCCGGCGTAGAACAGCCCCAACTTGAAGCTGGAGCGCTTCGAACGCTTCTGGGCGGGCCCGGTAGGGGTGCCAGGTCCGCCGACAGGGCCGCTCACCGGCCCACCGAACGAGTTACCCATGTGGTAGCCGGGCGCATTCTGCCCCGGCGTCGGCGCGTTCAAGTACGGGTTCTGGGGCTGGTTCCCCCAAGGGCTAGTCATAGGTCGCTAGCTTAATGCGTTCGCACTTTCCCCGCGTAACGCTTACAGCGCAATGTCCCTCCACGCCGTAATCCCAAGCTCGGGGGAATCGGCGGTGGATTCGGCGGACGCCACCGCGTCTACAATGGCAGCCTCCACGCACGCGGCCGAAGCCGCGGACAGCTGGGCCATCAGCTCCACCGGGTCTACGTCTGTTTGTGGGCGCGACTGAGTAAAAAACTCCTCCGGCGTCGCAGTAGAGACGGCAAAAAGAGTGTCCCCATCCAGCGGGGAGTGCGCGGGCCGCACCGCGCGTGCAATCCCGTCATGGCCTGTCATGGCCAACCGTTTCAGCTGCGCTGGCGCCAACGGTGCGTTGGTGGCCACGACCCCGATCGTGGTGTTCAGCTTCGGCGTTGGCCGTTCCAGATTGTTGAACTTCTCAAGGTCAACCCGGCGGGTAGCGTCCGGGTGGTCCCCGCCACCGAAGAACCGTCCCGTAGCCGGATCGATGACCGCGCCGACCGGATTAGCTACCACCGCCGCGGCGACCACGTATTGGTCAACCTGCTGGGATGCTTGGCCGAATCCGCCACGCAATACTCCAGCCGTGGCGCCGCACCCCGCACCAACGCTGCCCGATGTCGGGCCAGCAGCCACTGCACCATCTAAGGTTGTGCCCTCCAACGCGTCGCGGATCGCGGCAGCCCCGTCGGCAGCGGACGGCCGGTGGTTCGGATCCCCCACGATCAGGTCGAAGATCACGGCGGCTGGCACGATGGGCACGCGCGGGCCCGGGTTGTCCTCACCGAACACTGGGAAACCGTAGCCGCGGCGTTCCAGTTCAACCATCGCGCCGTCAGCAGCCGCGAGGCCGAAGGCGGATCCGCCAGCGAGCACAATCGCGTGAACGCGCTCCACCGTATTGTGCGGTTCCAGAAGGTCCGTCTCGCGCGTGCCCGGTCCCCCGCCACGCACGTCAACCGCACCCACCATTCCCGCCGGGGAGGTGGACACAACGGCGCTGACACCGGTATCGGTCAGGCTTGCGTGCCCAAGCGCGAGCCCCGGTACGTCGATAAGCATGCTCATTCCCCCATGATTGCTTCGAGCAGCGAGTCCTGGCAGTACGCCAGCCACTCCACGAGGTTTTTGCGGTCGTCTTCCGCGGCCTCTCCCCCGCCTTCCTGCGACGCAACGTAAAGGCGAATGTCATTGAGCGCGGCGACGAACTGGTGGGCCTCAATTTCCTCCAGCGTTATGGCGACGCCGCCGGTGGGCCCTAAAACCTCGTTGATGACCTGCAGGTTGCTCAGCTTGGCCTTAATAATGTCGTTTTCATGCAGCGCACGCAGCAGCGAGTTATCGCCCTCGAATTCCTCGTCCTCACTGCGTTCAAAGTCAGGCAAAAGCCTGCTTAACGACGGATCCTCCGGCGCCTCCGTGTGCCCGGGGGTAAGCCCCATCATCTCGGCGAATTCATCCTTCGGAGCGCTTTGCGCCCGCCCAATCAGGGCCTCAGACACCGTGGCCGTGAGGTTTCCAATGACCTCCCGCTCCAACGGATCAAGCGTGGTGGTGAACTTGGGGGCGCGCATGAGCCCCTTCTTCTTGCGCCACGGCTGCATAGTGCCCCCTTAGCCTGCCTGCTGCATCGTTGCCCACAGGCCGGCGGTGTGCAGCTTTTTCACGTCGCCCTCGACCTTGTCTTTTTCACCCGATGAGACAACTGCCTTGCCCTCTGTATGCACCTGCATCATGAGCTGCTGCGCACGCTTGCGGCTGTAACCAAGGACTGTCTGGAACACGTAGGTCACGTAGCTTTGCAGATTCACCGGGTCATCCCACACGATGCACATCCATGGCAGATTCTCTGCGACGTCGACGTTGACGTCTATCTGCTCATCCAGCTCGGGAGTGGCCATGGGGGAACTCATGGGGACCAGACTAATGTTAAATCTTATGAACAGCCAGCAGGACGATCTTGCCTCCTACCACGCGCAGCCTTCCACCGCCTTTTTGACCGACATGTACGAGCTCACGATGCTCGATGCCTCCATTAAGGACGGCACGCACTCACGCTCCTGCGCCTTTGAGGTGTTTGGCCGCCGCTTACCCAACGAACGCCGTTACGGCGTCGTCGCTGGCACCGGCCGCATGATTGAGGCGATTAAGAAGTTCCGCTTTACAGAGGAGCAGATTGCCAAAGCCGATTTTTTGAGCGAGCAGACAGCGAACTACCTCAGGGACTACAAATTCACTGGCCAGGTCGACGGCTACCGGGAGGGCGAGCTGTACTTCCCGCACTCCCCGATCCTCACCGTGCGCGGAACATTCGCAGAGTGCGTGGTGCTGGAGACCGTGATTTTGTCCATCCTTAACTCGGACTCCGCCGTGGCGTCTGCCGCATCACGTATGGTCACGGCCGCTGATGGCCGCCCGATCATGGAGATGGGCTCACGCCGCACGAACGAGCAAGCTGCCGTGACATCCGCCCGCGCCGCCTACATCGCGGGGTTCAACTCCACCTCCAACATGGAAGCAAGCTTGCGTTATGGCATCCCGGCCGCCGGCACCGCCGCGCACGCGTGGACGCTGTTGCACACCGATCCGGACGGCACCCCCAATGAAAAGGCCGCGTTCAGGTCCCAGGTTGAGAGCTTGGGCGTATCGACGACGCTGCTCGTGGACACCTACGACATCACCCAGGGCGTGGCCAACGCGATCGAGGTCGCGGGCACTGAGCTCGGTGGCGTGCGCCTTGATTCGGGAGACCTGGGTGTCATGTCGCGGCGCGTGCGTGCGCAGCTTGACGAGCTGGGAGCGTACAACACGAAGATCATCGTGTCCTCCGACCTTGACGAGTTCGCTATCGCCGGTTTGCGCGGCGACCCGGTCGATGGCTTCGGCGTGGGCACGTCTGTGGTCACCGGCTCCGGCGCGCCCACGGCGGGCTTGGTTTACAAGCTCGTTGAGGTCGACGGCACCCCCGTGGCGAAGCGTTCCTCCGGCAAGCTGACGAAGGGCGGCGCCAAGGCCGCGATGCGCACCTACCGTGGGTCCGGCGTGGCCGTCGAGGAAGTGGTGTTCCCGTTCGGCAAAGAACCGGAAAACACGACCTCACTGACCACCCGTGGGCTCACCGTCCCGTTGATGCGTGATGGCCAGATCGTCAGCGATCTCGCTGACATTCACGAAAGCCGCGACTACCACGCTGCACAGATTCGAACCCTGCCGTGGGAGGGACTGGCGTTGTCCAAGGACGAGCCGGCAATCCACACCCGCTTCGAGGGTTTTCCGACTGCCTAAAAAACAAACGACTAAGCAAAACGGTGAGCGACTGTGACTGACACCGGCTCCGATCAGGAGCAGCACACCCCCTTAACCGGGGAGCTCCTTGATGCCGCCGTTTTACAGCTCGGCGGAACCCGCCGGCCGGGCCAGGTTGCCATGGCCGACGCCGTGGCGAACGCACTGGAATCACAGCGCCACCTTGCGGTGCAGGCGGGCACGGGAACGGGAAAGTCGCTCGCCTACCTTGTCCCCGCGATCCGCCACGCCCAGGCCACGAACACCGCCGTCATCATTTCCACCGCAACGCTGGCCTTGCAGCGTCAGCTCGTGGAGCGTGACCTGCCCCGCCTCGTGGACGCTCTCGCTCCACTTTTGCCGAAGCGCCCTACCTTCGCGATTCAAAAAGGCCGGTCCAACTACGTCTGCTTGAACAAACTAACCGTCGAGCACGACGCGCCCGAAGCGCTCATGGACGACGAGGACATCTCGTGGCTGGGTCGCCATGTTGCGCGCGTCCACGAATGGGCGCAGGACACAGACACGGGCGACCGCGATGAGCTTGACCCCGGCGTGCCCGATGCGGCGTGGCGGCAGGTCTCCGTCACAGCGCGGGAATGCCTGGGGGCTACGCGGTGCCCCCACGGGGAGGAATGCTTTGCTGAAGCAGCGCGCCGTCACACGCACGACGTAGACATCGTGGTGACCAACCACGCGCTGCTTGCGATCGACGCTCTTAGTGATTCTCCGGTCCTGCCCTCCCATGAGGCTGTGATCATTGACGAGGCGCACGAGCTTGATGGCCGCGTCACCTCCGTGGCCACAAATGAGCTCACCGCCCGGACGTTGACGCTTGCCGCTCGCCGCGCGGGCAAGCTCAAAGCGACGACAGAGCAAGAGAAGCTTGAGCAGCTTATCGACGACTTTTCAGCCGTCCTGGACATCGAAACCCCCGGCAGGTGGGAAACCATCTCGGAGCCCGCCAGGGGCGCCTTCGCAGCTCTGCGAGACGGGATCTGGAAAACCCGGGAAGCTATTGCACGCGCCCCGGAAGGCGAATCAACGAATGACCCCGAGACCTTCGCTGAACGGGAAAACCTAAAAAACCATCTCGGTGAACTGCACGATTCCGTGGTCCGGGTGCTTGATGTTTTCGACGAGCCCGATCCGACGAAGCACATCGACGTCGTGTGGCTCACCCGCTCGGAGCGCTACGGTGACTCCGTGTCTGTGGCTCCCTTGTCTGTTGCCCCACTCATGCGCGAGCGCCTGTTCGGCGAACAGACAGTCGTGCTCACGTCCGCAACGCTGGCACTGGGCGGGAACTTCACAGCGATGGCTGCATCGTGGGGGCTGCCGAGAGGCACGTGGGACAGCATGGACGCCGGTACCCCCTTCGACCCGCACCGCAGCGGCATCTTATATATCGCCCGCCATTTGCCCCCACCGGGGCGCGACGGACTCCACGCACAGACCGTGAACGAAATGGCGGAGCTGATCAGCGCCGCCGGCGGGCGCACCCTGGGACTGTTTTCGTCCAAGCGCGCCGCGGTCGAAGCTGCCGAGGCGCTCCGCGACCGGCTCCCCTACGAGATCTTGGTGCAAGGCGAGGACACCATCGGCGCACTGATCAACCGCTTTGCTGCCGAAGAGGACACGTGCCTCTTCGGCACCCTCACGCTGTGGCAGGGCGTCGACGTGCCCGGGCCGTCGCTAAGCCAGGTCCTCATCGACAGAATTCCATTCCCCCGCCCCGACGACCCCCTGCTCAAGGCCCGGAGTAACGCCGCTGACGCAGCCGGACGCTCCGGATTCATGGAGGTCTCCGCCACCCACGCAGCCTTGCTACTAGCCCAGGGCACCGGCCGATTGCTGCGCTCGACAACCGACAAAGGCGTCGTGGCGGTCCTTGACAGCCGCTTAGCTACGAAGCGCTACGGCGGCTTCCTCCGCGCGTCCCTACCGGACTTCTGGACCACCACCGACCCAGCCGTGGTTCGCGGAGCCCTGTCTCGTCTGGCGCAGGCTTAGCTCAACGCGACCTTGCCGCTCACGCCCTCTTCTTCATTAAGGGCATCGATCTCATGGCGCGGCACGCCCATGATGTAGAGCACGGAATCGAGGAACGGGTGGTTGACCGAGGTGTCCGCAACTTCCTTAAGCGCCGGCTTGGCATTGAAAGCAATGCCCAAGCCCGCTGCAGTAAGCATGTCGATGTCATTGGCTCCGTCGCCCACAGCCACGGTCTGAGACAGCTTGAGACCAGAATCTTCGGCGAACTCCGCGAGGAACTCCGCCTTCGCTTGCCTATCGACGACCTTCCCAATCACGCGGCCCGTCAACTTACCGTCAACGATCTCCAACGTATTCGCGCGCACGTAGTCCAGCTCGAGGTCCTGTGCCATCGGCTCTAGGATCTGGATGAACCCGCCGGAGACCACCGCGGTGCTGTAGCCGAGCTGCTTAAGCGTGCGGATCGTCGTGCGCGCACCTGGCGTGAGCACGATGTCTGCCGCCACTGCATCAAGAACCGACTCGTCCAAACCTTCCAGCGTTGCGACGCGCTCACGAAGCGATTCCTCGAAGTCCAGTTCACCCGCCATCGCGCGCTCCGTCACGGCGGCGACCTCCGCCTCCTTGCCAGCATGCGCCGCCAGCATTTCGATGACCTCACCGGTAATTAGCGTCGAGTCGCAGTCGAAGCACACCAGCCGCTTCGAACGGCGCGCCAGGCCAGCCCGCTCAATAGCGATATCCACGCCGATGCGGGCGGACAAGGCCGCGAGGGCCGAGCGGACCGTGTGGCTCACCTCATCCCCAACCCCGGGAATTGTCACCGAGAATTCCAGTCCCGTGACCGGGTAATCCGAAATGCCGCGAATGCGGTCAATGTTCGCGCCGAAGCTAGCCAGGGTACGACCGATCTCCGACACGGCCTCAGCCGTGACCGGGTCACCCAGCACAACCACCGCGTGGGTGGAGCGCTGACGCTGCGGCGCTACCGGCAGGTCACTGCCCATTTCAATCGAGACGTTGTGCTGCGATTCCTCCGCTGAGGCCTCCAAGTCCCGCCGCAAAGCTTCCACGCTTTCAGCAGCGATACCCGCGAAGGCCGCAAGGGCAAGCCGGCCGCGGAAGTGGGCTTGCTCCACATCAAGCAGCTGCACGTTGTGCTGCGACAAGATAGCGAAGAATGAAGCGCTCACCCCCGGATGGTCCGGGCCAGTCAGAGTAATAACAGCATGTTCAAGACCCGGTTGGAGGGCGACCGCATAACTCATGTACTTAGTTGTACTTGCTCGCCTACGCGTTGGCGAATCCAGAGACGATTAAAGCCCCGCTCCCGAACATTGCGGGGGCGGGGCTTAAGTTAAGCGCTTGTTAGTTCAAAGCCGACTCTGTGGTCTGGTTACCGTGCGCCTTGTCGTCGTGGCCCGTGTGAGCCTCGCGACGCATGGCCTCGACCATGTGCGGGTAGTGCAGCTCAAACGCCGGGCGCTCGGAGCGGATACGCGGCAGGGAAACGAAGTTGTGTCCAGGAGGCGGGCAGGAGGTGGCCCACTCCAGGGAGTTACCGTAACCCCACGGGTCGTCCACAGTGACGAGCTCGCCGTAGTGCCAGGACTTGTACACGTTCCAGATGAACGGCAGGAAGCCGATACCCAGGACGAAGGAGCCGATCGTGGACACCTGGTTCAGCAGCGTGAAGCCATCGGTGTCGAGGTAGTCAGCGTAACGACGCGGCATACCCATGTTGCCCAGCCAGTGCTGAACCAAGAAGGTCAGGTTGAAGCCGATGAACACGAGCCAGAAGTGGATCTTGCCCAGGCGCTCGTCCAGCATGCGGCCGGTCATCTTCGGGAACCAGTAGTACACACCAGCAGTGGAGGAAAACACGACCGTACCGAACAGCGTGTAGTGGAAGTGCGCAACCAAGAAGTAGGAGTCAGCCAGCTGGAAGTCCAGCGGCGGGGAGGCCAGCATGATGCCGGTCAGACCACCGAAGAGGAAGGTGAACAGGAAGCCCATCGCCCAGATCATCGGGGTCTCGAACGTCAGGTGGCCGTTCCACATCGTGCCGACCCAGTTGAAGAACTTCACACCGGTCGGAACAGCAATGAGGAAGGTCATGAACGAGAAGAACGGCAGCAGGATTGCACCGGTGACGAACATGTGGTGAGCCCACACAGCCATGGACAGGCCGCCGATGGCCAAGGTCGCGAAAACGAGGCCGATGTAACCGAAGACCGGCTTACGGGAGAAGACCGGAACGACCTCGGAGATCACGCCGAAGAACGGCAGTGCAAGGACGTACACCTCGGGGTGGCCGAAGAACCAGAACAGGTGCTGCCAGAGGATCGCGCCACCGTTAGCTGGGTCGTAGATGTGGCCGCCAAGCTTGCGGTCGTACAGAACACCGAGTGCCGCAGCAAGAAGCAGCGGGAAGATCATCAGCGCGATGATCGAGGTGACGAAGACGGTCCAGGTGAAAACAGACATGCGGAACATGGTCATGCCCGGTGCACGCAGGGTCAGCACCGTAGTGAGCATGTTGATCGCCGAAGCAACGGTACCGATACCGGTTGCACCAACACCGAGGATCCAGAGGTCAGCGCCAACACCCGGGGTGTGGATCGAGTCCGCGAGCGGCATGTACATGGTCCAACCGAAGTCAGCCGCACCACCCGGCGTCAAGAACCCAGCCAGCATCGCGACGATACCGGCCTGGGTGATCCAGAAACCGAAGGCGTTCAGGCGCGGGAAGGACACATCCGGCGCACCGATCTGCAGCGGCAGAACGTAGTTGGCAAAGCCCCACACGATCGGGGTACCGAATGCCAGAAGCATCACGGTGCCGTGCAGGGTGAACAGCTGGTTGAACTGCTCATTGGACAGGAACTGCAGACCCGGCTGGAAAAGCTCCACGCGGATAAGCAATGCCATCAGGCCACCGACGAAGAACCACACGAAGGACATGATGATGTAGAAAATGCCCAGCTGCTTGTGGTCCGTGGTGGTCAAAAGATCCCACAGGCGAGTGCCCTTTTTGGCATCCCCGGTGGGGGCTGGACGAGTCGGCGCGACGTGTGTGTCGAGCCGGGGTGCCACAGCAGTCATATGATCCTCCAGGTTAAAACTCGGCCGTACCTTGACGCCGAGGGGAATCCTCGGGCCACACCCAACTGAGCGGGATAAGGCACAACGAATACACGCTCATCCTATCGGCCACCACAGTGAAAATCCAGGCAACGGGCTGGCCACATAGAAGCAAATCTCCCCCCGGGTGAAGTTTTCCAGCTCAGACACGTAAACCGCGGGTAACCCGCGGCTTGAGCGAAGCTGGGAAAGCAGTTTGGCTCCCCCTCATCCTCGGTTAGACCTTTAGGACTAACCCCGTTTTAGGTTGAGCCAAAGAATGTGTCCCCGACCCTTCTTAGAAGTCCCAGTCGTCGTCCTGGGTGTCCTCGGCCTTGCCGATGACGTAGGACGAACCAGAACCGGAGAAGAAGTCATGGTTCTCATCCGCGTTCGGTGACAGGGACGCGAGGATGGCCGGCGACACCTTGGTTTCGTCCGTCGGGAACAGCCCCTCGTAGCCAAGGTTGTTCAGCGCCTTGTTCGCGTTGTAACGCAAGAAGCGCTTCACGTCCTCAGTCCAGCCCAGCGGATCATAGATGTCTTCGGTGTACTGGCACTCGTTGTCGTAGAGGTCAAAGAGCAGGTCGAAGGTGTACTCCTTGAGCTCGTCTCGCCTTTCCGCGGACTCTTCCAGAAGTCCCCGCTGGTACTTGTAACCGATGTAGTAGCCGTGGACGGCCTCGTCGCGGATGATCAGGCGGATGATGTCAGCGGTGTTGGTGAGCTTCGAGTGCGACGACCAGTACATCGGCAGGTAGAAGCCGGAGTAGAAAAGGAAAGACTCTAACAGCGTTGAGGCAATCTTCTTCTTCAGCGGATCATCACCCTGGTAGTAACTCATGATGATCTTGGCCTTGCGCTGCAAGTTCTCATTCTCTTCCGACCAGCGGAAAGAATCGTTAATCATCGGCGTCGACGCCAAGGTCATGAAGATGTTGGAGTAGCTCTTCGCGTGAACCGACTCCATAAAGGCGATGTTGGTGTACACCGCCTCCTCGTGCGGCGTCACCGCGTCAGGGAGCAAGGAGACCGCGCCGACGGTGCCCTGAATCGTGTCCAGCAAGGTCAAACCGGTGAACACCCGCATCGTCGCGGTTTGCTCATACTCATTCAAAGTGCGCCAGCTCGGAATGTCATTGGACACCGGGATCTTCTCCGGCAACCAGAAGTTACCGGTAAGGCGATCCCACACCTCTGAATCCTTGTCATCCGGAATCGTGTTCCAGTTGATCGCCTTCACCGGCGCCTCATGCGAGCCAAGATAAGAATCGTAATCATGCCCGTCCTGCATAATCCCATCCTGCATAGTTCTTCTCTCCCCTAGTGCATCTGTGTTGTCGTTGCTAACTTCTTGTGCTTCTAGTGCTTCCGGCCGTCGATAAGCGTGTGTTTCTTGCTCATGCTGGTCATCTTCGGGTGACTACAGCATGCAGGAGACGCAGCCCTCGACCTCCGTGCCCTCGAGCGCCATCTGGCGAAGGCGAATGTAGTACAGGGTCTTGATCCCCTTCTTCCAGGCGTAGATTTGAGCCCTGTTGATGTCGCGCGTAGTCACATTGTCCTTGAAGAACAAGGTGAGCGACAGGCCTTGGTCCACGTACTTCGTCGCCACCGCGTAGGTGTCAATGATCTTCTCGTAGCCGATCTCGTAGGCGTCCTTGAAGTAGGCAACGTTCTCATTGTCCAAGTGCGGTGCCGGGTAGTAGACGCGCCCGATCTTGCCTTCCTTGCGGATCTCAATCTTGGAAGCGATCGGGTGGATCGAGGACGTGGAGTTGTTGATGTAGGAAATCGAGCCAGTCGGCGGGACGGCCTGCAGGTAGCGGTTGTAGATGCCGTCGCGGGCGACGTCCTCCTTGAGCTTCGCCCACTCTTCCGCGCTCGGCGGCTGCGCGGTGGAATTAGCAAACAGCGCCTTGACCTTCTCCGTCTTCGGCTGGAAATCTTCCGGGTTGTAGCGGTCGAAGAACTCGCCGGTGGCGTACTCGGAGCGTTCGAAGCCGTCGAAGCGTTCGCCCTTCTCCACGGCGATCGTGTGGGAGGCCTTGATGCACTCATACATCACCGCGGCAAAGTACGCGTTGGTGAAGTCCAAGCCTTCCTCCGAGCCGTAGTCAATGTGCTCGCGGCCCAGGTAGCCGTGGAGGTTCATCTGTCCCAGACCGATCGCGTGGGACGCATCATTGCCCTCACGTACCGACGGAACCGAGTCAATCGACGTCTTATCCGCCACGGCCGTCAAACCACGAATCGCCGTCTCCACCGTGCGGGAGAAGTTATCAGAATCCATCGTCATAGCGATGTTCAGCGAACCCAAGTTGCAGGAAATATCCTGGCCCAGCTCCTTGTAGGTAAGGTCCTCGTTGAGCACGGACGGGGTGTTGACCTGGAGGATCTCAGAGCACAAGTTGGACATGTTGACGCGGCCGATCTTCACCGGGTTCGCGCGGTTCGCCGTATCTTCGAACATGATGTACGGGTAGCCGGACTCAAACTGGATCTCCGCGATGGTCTGGAAGAACTGGCGCGCGTTGATCTTGGTCTTGCGGATGCGCGGGTCCTCCACCATTTCTTCATACTTTTCGGTGATCGACAGATCCGCGAACGGGACGCCGTAGACGCGCTCCACGTCATACGGGGAGAACAAGTACATGTCATCATTGCGCTTGGCCAGCTCAAACGTAATGTCCGGGATGACCACGCCGAGCGAGAGGGTCTTAATGCGGATCTTCTCATCCGCGTTCTCACGCTTGGTGTCAAGGAAGCTCAAAATGTCAGGGTGGTGCGCGTTGAGGTACACAGCACCTGCGCCCTGCCGCGCGCCCAGCTGGTTCGCGTAAGAGAAGGAGTCCTCCAACAGCTTCATCACCGGGATCACACCGGAGGACTGGTTCTCAATGCGCTTAATCGGGGCGCCGGACTCGCGGATGTTCGACAAAAGCAGCGCCACGCCGCCGCCACGCTTAGACAGCTGCAGCGAGGAGTTAATCGCGCGGCCAATGGACTCCATGTTGTCCTCAATGCGCAACAGGAAGCAGGACACCAGTTCACCGCGCTGCGCCTTGCCCGCGTTAAGGAAGGTCGGTGTGGCGGGTTGGAAGCGGCCGGTCATAATTTCGTCGACAAGCGCCGAAGCGACTTCCTCATTGCCATCAGCGAGGAACAGCGACGTCATGGCCACGCGGTCCTCGAAGCGCTCGAGGTAGCGCGAGCCATCAAACGTCTTCAGCGTGTAGGAGGTGTAGTACTTGTACGCGCCCAGAAACGTCTTGAACCGGAATTTGAAGCTGTAGGCACGCTTGAAGGTCTCTTTCACGAACTCCCAGTCGTACGCGTCAAGGACGTGCGGCTCGTAGTACTTGTTGTCCACCAAGTACTTCATCTTTTCTTCCAGATCGTGGAAGTAGACCGTGTTCTGGTTGACGTGCTGGAGGAAGTACTGGTTCGCCGCCTCCCGGTCCTTGTCAAACTGGATGTTTCCATCCGCGTCATAGAGGTTCAGCAGCGCGTTCAGCGCGTGGAAGTCGAACTGCTCATGCTTATCGACGGGTTCAGCTACAGCGCGACCGTGCGTCTCAGCGGGGGTTCCCAACGTAGAGGGCGGCGTAGTCGACATGGTGGAGATCTCCTTGGAACTGGTGCGTTATCAAAAAGGGGTAGAAGAAGGTGATGGACCGTCACGAGACAGCGTACTTGCGTCGCAGACGAGCGAGGCGCTGCGCGGCCTCATCGAGGCGAGCGTGCTCCGCGGCCTCGAGTTTTTCCCTGTCTGCGGCCGTCAGCGGGTTCAGGCCGAGCGCCACAGCGTTATCCAGCAGCCCGCGGCGGACCTTAGCGACGTCCTCTTCCGTGCCCAGCAGCTCAAAACGGAACAAAAAAGGCACGCCCGTACGCGCTGCAATCACGTCGCCGGCCTTACAGAAGTCAGCGCCGAAATTGGAGTTTCCGCCGGCGATGACGCCGCGGAGGTTCGCGCGATTGTGCTCATCGTCTAAAAAGCGCTCGACTTGCCGGGGCACTGGGTGGGTATTCGCCCACTCTACGTCCTGCTCCGCGGCCACCGAGACTCCTCCGCCGTACGTCGGACACACCAACACGTACGGTTCCGTCACGTCAACCGGCGCGTCGCCCCGACGCAACGGGATCCGGCGGGCTGGAAGCCCCACCTTCTCCACGAACCGCTTGGTGTTTTCCGTTGCGGAGGAGAAGTAGACAATCAACATGCCGCACTCCTTCCATGCACATGCTTATCGACGATCGGTGCCCAGCCGCGCCTTCACCACACCCGCCTCCGGCGCTTTAAGTGCTGCGGACATAAGGGAAGCCGCCAGCGTGTCCTGACGGCTTAACGTTTACTTGTGCGCTGCTAGGCGACGCTTTCTGCAAGGGTGCGGATGCGGTCCGGGCGGAATCCCGACCAGTGCTCGCCACCGACCTCAACGACCGGTGCCTGCAGGTAGCCCAGCGCCATCACGTAGTCGCGTGCGGAATCATCCATGGAGATGTCCACCAAGGTGTAGGGCAGGCCTGCACGGTCAAGGGCCTTCTTGGTTGCATTGCACTGAACACACGCTGGCTTGGTGTAGAGAGTGATCGACATGGAACTGCGCTCTTTTCTTGGAAACTCGCTGATTCGGCCCCGCACCCGAAGCGGTGCGAACACTGCAAAACACTATACGTTGTAGCGAATTCTGGCAACCGCTACTACATATAGTAGTTACATCGATGAAATTACCAGGATAGGGACCTAGAATCACCTACATGTAGTTCACGGTTTCCTCCCCAAAAACACGATGCGGGTTACAACGGTGAAATTTCAGGCGGAAAACTTGGAAGATTCTCAGATTCGTTCGCGGTTATGCCCGCCCTTTAGGGCACAGCGGCCGCAAACGTGACAAAGTTCACACTCTTCGGCTGGGCCGCGCATGGGGGGCGCGCCGCAGCCCCAAAGCAAAACCCGCGCCCCCCTCCTAACGGGGAACGCGGGTCAGCAGAATCCTTGCGCGATTGGCTTAGCCCTGGCGAGCCTTGAAGCGCGGATCCTTCTTGTTGATCACGTAGACCTTACCGCGGCGACGCACAACCTGGGCGCCCGGCTTGTTCTTCAGCGACCGGAGTGAATTACGGACCTTCATCGGGCGCTCCTTTCTTTGTATGCTTTCACTTCACCTCACGGGCATTCCTCATAGGCATCCCGCGGGCATAACGGACTACTACCCTACCTGACGTGCGCGATAGACCCAAAATCGTCTGCTCGCCCGCGGCGAGAGCGGGTACGCTACTCAAGCGCGCGTGAAGCGCCGCTCCATTTCGCCCGCCACATCATCGAGGCTGCGCCCCATCGTCTCAGGCACGCTGAACTTCACAAACACCGTTGCCGCGATGCCGCACACCACGAAGATCATGAAGGTGACTGTGGCGCCGACGCCGTCGACAAGCGGAAGGAAGAACTGTGCCACAGCCCAGTTCATGGTCCACAGTGCTAGGCCAGCCAGGCCCATTCCAACGCCGCGGATCTGGGGCGGGACGATCTCCGAGATCAACAGCCACGTCGTCGGAGAGACCGCAGACTGCTGCGAAGCGATGAACAGCGCCATACACGCCAACGCAACCAGCGCGAGCCCCGAGTTGTTTTCCGCGGAGCGGTACACCACGGCCAGCAAAGACAAGAACACCACGTTGCAGACCAGCCCGCCGACCAGCAAACGCTTTCGCCCGATCCGATCCACAAGCATCAAACCAACCCAGCACGCGACGACGGACACGACACCGATCACCATCGCCGTGTACACGGAATTAGACGTGGACAACCCCACCTTGTTCATCATCGTGGGCGCGAAGTACACGATCGCGTTCACCCCCGTGACCTGCTGCGTGATGCCCAAAAGAGCGGCCACGAAAACAGTCCATCGCATCCACCGCGTCTCCATCAGCGTGCGCCACTGGCCGCGCTGGGCCTGGCGCAGCGCAGCATCCTTCGCGGTTTCTTCGGCCAACTCGTCGGTTTCAATGCCCGTGCGCGCCGCAACAGCGTGCGCTTCCGCCGCGCGTCCCTCACGCGCGAGCCACACCGGGGTGTCCGGCAGGAAGAACATCCCCACGGCCAGCACGGCGCCCGGCACCGCAGCAAGCCCCAGCATCAGATGCCAGTTGCCCCACGGCGCCAGCAGCGAGTTGACCACGTACGCCATCAGCTGGCCGACGACAATCATCAAGGTATTCAACGACACCAGCCGCCCGCGCACGGCCGCCGGCACCATCTCAGAGATGTACATCGGCGCCACAATCGACACCGCACCCACCGCCACGCCGAGGAAGGTGCGCGCCGCGCCCAGCATTGCGGGCGAACCAGCGAACGCGCACCACAGCGAGAATGCCACGAAGAACACGCCCGCGATGATCAGCGTCATCCGCCGTCCCAGCTTGTCGGCGACAGCACCACCCCCAAGCGCACCGATCGCTGCCCCCACGAGCAGCATCGCCGTCACCATGCCTTCTTGGCTCGGGCTCATGCCGAAGTCGTCAGTGATGAACAGCAGGGCTCCGCTCATGACGCCCGTGTCGTAGCCGAACAGCAAACCACCGAACGCCGCGATGGCGGCGACCATCCGCACGTAGTTGTTGACGGTCCCGTGGCCAGCATCGCCGCTGTGTAGAGGTGAATTCATGCCCAACATAGTGCCGACAATTACGATGGCTGTCATGTCAGACATCCACGAAAACACCCAGCTAGAGATCATAAACGCACTGGGTACCGCTCCCTTTATCGATCCAGCGGTGGAGATCGAACGCCGCGTCGATTTCCTCGTTGACTACCTCACGGTCACCGGCGCCCACGGATTCGTCCTGGGGATTTCCGGAGGCCAAGACTCAACGCTCGCCGGCAAGCTCGCTCAGCTCGCTGTTATAAAAAAGCGCTCGCTTATCGACGATTCCCCCTCCCCCTCCCCCACCTTCGTAGCCGTCCGCCTCCCCCACGGAATCCAAGCTGATGAAGATGATGCCCAACTGGCTCTCGATTTCATCGCTCCGGATCAGCGCGTGACGGTTGATATCAAACCCGCCACCACGGCACTGAGCGACGCCGTCGCGGACGCGCTGGGAAACGACGGCAGCCCGCTGACGGATTTCAACAAGGGCAACGTCAAAGCCAGAATGCGCATGATCGCCCAGTACGCCATCGCCGGTGAACTAGGCCTCTTAGTCATCGGCACGGACCACGCCGCAGAGAACGTCACCGGGTTCTTCACCAAGCACGGCGACGGCGCCGCAGACCTTGTTCCCCTTGCCGGGCTGAATAAGCGCCAAGGGGCAGCGATGCTCGCCCACCTAGGCGCTGACGCCCGACTCTACGAGAAAGTTCCCACCGCCGACCTCGAAGAGGACCGCCCCGCACTCCCCGACGAGGAAGCACTCGGCATCACCTACGCACACATCGACGACTACCTCGAGGGCAAACCCGTACCACCGGCCGCCGCGCAGCGCCTCGAACACCTGTGGGCCGTAGGACAGCACAAACGCCACCTGCCTCCGGGCCCCGCCGATACTTGGTGGCGCTAGTAACCGTCACCCGAGGAGTCGTAGGGTTGTCTGCGCTGCGTCGATAAGCGGCGATGCGTAGCTTGCACCGTGGGTGTAGGCGTGAACAGCCAGCGGGTGGAGCTGGTGGATGGGGATGCGGGCCTGCCAGTCGCGGCCTAAGTCTCCCCCGGCGGCGAGGTACGCGTCGGCGATCTCGCCGGTGAACGGCGCCCCGAAGAGCTCAAGCATCGCGATGTCCGTCAACGGATGCCCGCCATGCGCCGCCGGATCAATGAACCGCGGCCCCTCCGGCGAAAACAAGAGATTGCCCGCCCACAAGTCCCCATGAATACGCGCCAGCGGGGCATCCTCATCCTCGCGCACGAGCGACTCACAGGCCCGGGTGACGGTGTCTAGACCCGCGTCATCCAGGTTTCCCCTCGCGTGTGCCTTGCGCGCGAACGGCAGCACGCGCTGCGCGGTGTAGAACTGCGCCCACCGCTGCGTTGGGGTGCATTCTTGCTGCGCGCGGCCAATGTAGTTCGGCCCGTCCCACCCGTCCGCTGGGGCTCCAAACGCAGCCGCGCCCATGGCGTGAATCGCCGCTAGCTCCTCCCCTGCCCGGCGCGCGGCGTCGCGGGTGGGGCGGGTCGTTGCCACCCGCTCGATGGTGAGCGTGTTCGCCGCCGCGTCGACGCCATAGACCTCAACCACCGCGTTCGAACCCTCCCGCAGCCAGCGCAGATAAGCCGCCTCGGCTTCTGCTGCGCGCGGGCCGGTTCCAGTCTTTGTAAATGTCTCCATGGGCCCCACCGTAACCGGTCCTTCATCCACGGGCCTCGTGCGCGAGCAACCACCGCTTCATCTCCACGCCGCCGGCGTAATTGCCCAGGCTCCCGTCACTGCGCACCACCCTGTGGCACGGCACGATGATCGGCAGTGGGTTTGTCGCGCACGCGGTCCCCACCGCCCGCACCGCGCCAGCGTTGCCCACGCGCGCCGCGAGTTCGCCGTAGCTTTCCGTTCGGCCGTACGCGATGTCCAGCAGCGCCTTTTGCACCACACGCCGGAACCCGCCGCCATCGCCCCAATCGAGGGGGACCTCAAACACAGTCCGCTCGCCGGCGAAATATTCGAGCAATTGACGACGCACCCTCTCACCGACCCCGGCACCCTGCAGCTGGGCGTGGGAGGGGACGTGCCCGTCGAGACGCACTGTGGCGACGCCCGTGTCCGACGAACCCACCGCAATCACGCCCACCGGGGTGTCCAGTTGTTGCCACTGAAGATCACGCCGGTCCATGGGGCTAGGCTACCCAACGCGGCGAGCACGCCGCGCGGCGCAACCTGTGGATAACATCGCGCCCAACTAGCATTTGCGCTGGTCAGACTAAGCATGATGGGGACTTTCGGGCGGGATATTTCGGCCGATTTGCACAGTTATCCACAGCCGCAGCAAGAGCGAATCTCACAGGCGAAACGATCGCTTATGCTGCAAAGCACAACCACAACGCGCCGCGGACGCGGCACACAAAACAGGGGGAATTTCATGACAAACGCAACCGGCTCACGCACCGGCCCGCCGTCAAGTTTCGCCGCGTACTACGCCGCGGTGGCGGGCAGCGCGCTCGACATCGTGGCCACGTTCGACGCGGAGCTCGCTCGCAGCGGCGCTCTAGACACCAGCCACGTGTCAGACCTTGAGAAACTGCACAAGGTGTATTTCGGGGCGACGAAGTTCGTCGCTAAGCAACGCGATGCCCGCGAATACGCGCGCCAAGCGTCGCATTCGCTCGACCGGCTCATCGCGATCGAACGCAGACTCACCCACATTAAAAATGCGTCGGAGCAATGGCGACTTCGTCTCGCGCTACTGCGGGTGGGCGGTTCCATCGCGACGCTCAAGCGCGAAGCGAAGAAGATCGTGCCACGCGAGCAGAAGCCGCCGCAACCGGGTGTTAGGTTCAGTCGCTCCCGCGAACGCATGCGCTCCGTGACCATCACCGCAGCCGAGCGGGACATCGAGGACCTCGAGCGGCACCTCAACGAAAGCATCGACTCCAACGCCCCGGCAGGGCCGCAGCTCGCGGACGCCTTTGTCGACCTCATCCGCGGCGACGACGGCGCGGGCGTGCGCACCGCCGTTCCGGAGCCGCTGATCCTCGTTCCCCTCGAGGAGCACATCAAAATCGCAGCAGGTCACGGCGACGACGTCACGCTTCAGCTTACCGACGGCACCACCGTCACCGGCGCCGAATACCTCGACACGCTTATCGCGCGCATGGGTGCGGACGATCCCTTCCTTCAAGCCGCGATTTTCCACCCAACAGAGGGGGCGGTGAACCTGTACGACACGCAACGTTTCGCCAACGATAAGCAACGCACACTGCTTCGAGCCACCAGTCCGATGTGCATCTTCCCTGGGTGCCGCCGCAGCGCAGATCACTGCGAGTACCACCACATCACACCGTGGAAACGGGGCGGACCGACGAACCTGACCAACCTCACCGTCATGTGCTCGTACCACAACCGCGTCAATGACGACGACCCGCATATCAGCAAACGTGGCGCCGCCGCCCACATCGACGGCGATAAAGTGTGGGTTTCACCCCACGGCTTCCCCGTACAACACGATGTCAACGCGCAGCGGGGCGCAATGGCCCTGCTCTTCGGCCCGCGGAGGTACCAGAGGACGGAACACGCCAGCTAGCCGCACGACGACCGCGCGCCACACCCGTTCGATGCACACGACGCGAACGGGCGCCTCGTCACGCCTTCGTACGGTATCGGGCTGATTCCGAGCCCAAAGATGAAACCCCGGCCATCTCTGACCGGGATTTTGCCTAAAAGTGGAGCTAACGGGATTCGAACCCGTGACCCCCACACTGCCAGTGTGGTGCGCTACCAACTGCGCCATAGCCCCATATCAACTTGCGCGTCGCACGAGATGTGCTCGCGACAACTTTGCTTAATATACACCCGCCCTAGGCACGCCCCAAATCGCCAGCAAGGGGCGTGCCGGTTAGGGAAGGGTTATTTCTCGCGGGCTTTTGCGAGACCGTCGGTGAGCCAGTTCTTCTGATCCTCGGTGTATTCCTCACCGTTGATGAACACGCGTGGCGACGACACCGAGCCGGTGTTCTCGTTCAACCACGTAGCGTTCTTAGCGCCAATGTCCTGTGCTGCCTCTACGTAACTGTCGTCGCGGATCTTATCAACGGTCTCCTTCGACGCCCCGAGCTGATCGGCTAGATTAGCGAACGTTTCAGCGCTGGAATTCTGGTACATCTCGGCTTGGCGTTCCATCATGATTCGGTTGAAGGCCGAGTAGAGGCTGGGGTTTCCTTCGTCGACAAGCGCGAGCGATGCAGCAAGCGCACGCGTGGAGTGATTGACCGCGCCTTGATCCAAGAAAATGAGCGGACGAATCTCGACGGTGATCTCGCCGTCTTGAACCTTCTGAATCATGTCCGCGTCAGTTGCACGCGCGAGCTCTCCACAGTAGGAGCAGCTGTAGTCCTGGAACAACGCGGTGGGGATGGAATCATCGTTGGTCTTGTTCGACGAAAGCTTGATGATGCCCTCGTCCTTGTTGTACTCCATCTCGAGCCCCTCGATGACTGGGGCTTCGGCCGCTTCCTGCTGCTTTTCTCGGCCATTCCAGTAGATGAGGCCGATCACTACAACAACAACGAGCAGCAGGGCGGCCAAGATCAGGCCGAAAGATGCTCCCGACTTGTCGTTGGGGTTTTTGACGGAGCGCGACTTGTCAACACGCGTTGCCTTCGTGGTCACAGGGGTACCTCTTTTTTCGATTGAATGTGTATTTGCGGCCTATGGATAAACAGCGAACCTAGTATACGGCCGCCAGATCATGAACAGCGTGACCGCGATGAGTACAACATCGCGAGCGATCACCATCAACAGGTTCGACGGCTCCTGCGAAGCGGTTGGGTCGAAACAGCCGCAGTCGATCTCGAGACCTCGCGCATGAGCGGAGTACAGGCCAATGATGAACAAGACCAGCACGCCGATAGAGACCCAGCCAGACTCACGGATCTTGATTCCAAGCAGCAACATCAAGCCGCCGGCAATCTCGAGCGGCCCGATGACCTGCGCCAGATACTGCGACCATTCGAGAGTGAAAATTTCATATGCCGCAATGTTTTGGGACACGCCCATCAAGTTGCCCAGTTTGGTGGACCCTGAATAGACCCACATCAAACCCAACCCGAAACGCACCAGCGCAGACAGGATGTCCAAGATCCTGTCGCGCGTGCTGGAGGGGGCGACAGGATCGGCGCCGGACTCGACCGACTGCTCGGCCGACTGTTCGGCCGATTGCTCGGCCATGTTCACGCTAGTAGTCACGACTGAAACCCTACCGCATGAACAGCGTGCGTCTCGGCCGAAGGGTTCGGCCGAGGACTGCGGCCGAGGGGTTTAGCCGAGAACGTCGGCGACCAGCTTCTGCGCCTCGTCTTGCACTTTGGCCAGGTGCTCCTCGCCGGCAAAGGACTCGGCGTAGATCTTGTACTTGTCCTCGGTGCCGGAAGGTCGTGCGGCGAACCAGGCCCGGTCGGTTGTCACCTTCAACCCGCCGATGGCGGCGCCGTTGCCGGGTGCTTCGGTGAGTTTGGCGGTGATGTCGTCGCCAGCCAGGGTGGACGCGGTGACTTGCTCGGGCGAGAGCTTCTTCAAGATGGCCTTTTGCTCGCGGTTCGCCTCGGCGTCGGTGCGGGCGTAGAGCGGCGCGCCGAATTTCTCCTCCAGCTCGCGGTAGCGCTGCGACGGGGTCTTACCGGTCACAGCGGTGATCTCGCTGGCCAGCAGGTCCATGATCAGGCCGTCCTTGTCGGTGGACCACACGGTTCCATCTTTGCGCAGGAAGGATGCACCAGCGGATTCTTCGCCGCCGAAGCCGATGGTGCCGTCGATAAGCCCAGGCACGAACCACTTGAACCCAACGGGGACCTCGACGAGCGTGCGGCCGAGCGACTCCACGACGCGGTCGATCATCGACGACGACACCAGCGTCTTGCCCACTGCCGTCTCCGCGCCCCAGCCGTCGCGGTGGCTGAACAGGTACTCAATGGCAACAGCCAGGTAGTGGTTCGGGTTCATCAGGCCGGCATCCGGGGTGACGATGCCGTGGCGGTCCGCATCCGCGTCGTTGCCCGTGGCGATGTCGTACTTGTCACGGTTGTGCACGAGGCTGGCCATGGAGTTCGGCGAGGAGCAGTCCATGCGGATCTTGCCGTCGGTGTCGAGAGTCATGAATCGCCAGGTCGCATCCACGCTGGGGTTGACCACGGTGAGGTTCAGCCCATGCGCCTCAGCGATCGCGCCCCAGTAGTCGACGCTGGCGCCGCCCATTGGATCGGCACCGATTTTCAGGCCGGAGGCTTTGATCGCGTCAATGTCCACCACGTTTGGCAGGTCAGCGACGTAATTGTCCATGAACGGGTGGCGCGACACCTTGTCATCGAGCACGCCGCTTATCGACGTTCGGCGAACGCCCTCCAGGGCGTTCGCAAGGTAGTCATTGGCCCGCGCCGCAATCCAGTCCGTTGCGTCCGTGTCTGCTGGGCCGCCTGACGGCGGGTTGTACTTGAAACCGCCGTCACGCGGCGGATTGTGCGAGGGGGTGATCACGATGCCGTCAGCGCGCTTCGGGTCCGTGCCCGTCACGCCGCCGCTTAACGACGCATTGTGCGACAAAATCGCATGCGACACGGCGGGGGTCGGGGTGTAGCGCCCCCGATCGTCGACAAGCACGTGCACCTCATTGGCCACGAGGACCTCAAGCGCGGAGATCATCGCTGGCTCTGAGAGCGCGTGCGTGTCGCGGCCGACGTAAATGGGACCACCAATGTTGTTGTCGCGGCGGTAGTCGACGATCGCTTGGGTGGTGGCCAGAATGTGCTGCTCGTTGAACGCGTTGTCCAGACTTGAACCGCGGTGGCCGGACGTGCCGAACGCCACTTGCTGGTCAGGGTTCGACGCGTCAATGTCGCGGGTGTAGTACGCGGCGACAACCTCCGCGATGTCAATCAGGTCCGATTCTTGTGCCAACTGGCCAGCTCTGTCGTGCGCCATGGGTGCTCCTTGCTCGCGGGTGGATGCATGTATCTCCCATTGTCCCCGTGCTGGTGCGTTTTCGCCACGGTGGGCGCGCGAGCTTCACGCGAGCAAGCCGTTGAATGGACTAGCGTGGAATAGTGCTCACCAACGGTTTCAGAGACGCGCTGGCAATCGGCGTCGGCGCTTCTTTCGGCGCGTTGGTTCGCTTCACGCTTACCTCGGCGATTCCGTTAAACGTTGTCGCCGAAGTCATCATCACGCTGACGATCAACATCGTGGCGTGTTACGCGATGGGGCTTTTCGACCCGCCGCCTTTCTGGGGCAAGGGGCTTTTGGGTGGTCTCTCGACGTTTTCCGCCCCCGCGCACACCGCCGCTCGGATCTACCCCATCAGCGCCGCGGCCTACATCGCGGCAACCATGTTCGCGTGCGTCATCGCGTGGGTTCAGGGTAACGACGCGCGCAGGAGACGAGCACGATGATGGACCAGATCGAACTTTTTAGGCTGTTCCACGAGGATTCCGTCGTACTCCTCGTCGCGGTGGGTGCGGGTGCGTTCGTTGGCGGCATCACGCGCTGGGCGCTGACCCACCTACCCAGCGCCCATGCTGGGACGTGGGCGGCCAACATGATTGGGTGCGCTGTTTTCGGGTTCGCCAGCACCATGCCGGGGATCTGGCCCGCTGTGGCCGGCGCGGGTTTTGCTGGCTCGTGTTCGACGCTGTCGACCTTGGCCAAGGAGCTCGGCCAGATGGCGCAACGCAACGAATATGCAGCGCTCATGCACTACGCCTTCGCGACGGGCGCGTTGGGCATCCTCGCCGCCTGGCTGGGCGCCGTGATTGGCGGCGGGCAGGTGTTCCCGGCGGAATTCGCGGGGTAGGAGTGGGCTGAGCCGGCGAGGAAGCCGCGGCGGGCGGCTGGCGCGGCGCGGCTAGTTTTCGTCGACGATCGCGTCCAGCGGTGGCGTGCGTGCAGCGCGCACCGCCGGCCAGACCGCGGCGACAAGCCCCACGACCACGGAGGACACAAGCACGACGGCCAGCATCGTCCACGGGATCGCGATGTTTTCTAAGCCCTGGTCCTTCAGCACCGTCAAGAACGCCCAGCCCAGAATCAAGCCGGTGACAATGCCCAGAAGCGCGCCGAAGATCGCGATCTGAACGCTTTCCAGAACGATCATGCGGCGCACTTGGCCGCGTCGCGTACCGACGGCACGGAGCATGCCAATTTCCTGACGCCTCTCAATGACAGACAGCGTGAGCGTGTTGACGATGCCCAGAATCGCGATCACCACGGCTAAGGACAACAGGGCATACAGAATCGACAACATCTGGTCGATGAACTTCGAGGCCTCGCCGCCCACTTCCTTCGCGGTGTAGACCTGCACGACGATGTCCTGCTTCACCGCGTTTTCCAGGTTGATCCGCAGTTGTTCGTCGGTGACCGAACCGTCATTGTTCACGCCGACCATCGCGACCATGAACATCTGTGGGGGCAGCACGTCCTTTGCTGTCGGTTCGGCGATCGCCCAACCGCTGAGAATATTACTGTCCCCGAACAACCCGACGACGGGTGCTTTCACCTTCTTCGGCGAGACCCCCGGTGCAGCAATTTCCACCTCCTGGCCCACCTTGACGCCCATTTCCTCGGCTTTAGTGGCGTTCATCAGCACTCCGCCGCCGCTTAAATCGGACACGCCTTCGACAACGTCAAGCTTGAGCAATTTGGCGGGGTCACCCGACAAAACCGTGGAGACGCCCTCGCCCCCGAAGCCAATCTCATACTTGCCATTGACGGTGAGCGGGGCGTTCGCGTTGGACATCACGTCTGTCACCCCGTCCACCTTGGCAACGCGCTCGGGCAGATCAGCCGGAATCGGGAACGATCCCATTTGCGGGCCGTACATGACGTAGTCAGCGTTAACCTCGTTTTCTAAAACGTCGTCCACGCTGCGCTGCATCGTCGCCCCGAGCATGCCAATGACCGTGACCAGAGCGATGCCCAGCATGAGCGCAAACGCCGTCGCCGCAACGCGCCGCGGGTTGCGCTTCGAGTTCGTCGCAGCCAACGACCCCACAGCGCCAAACGGCGCTCCAAGTACGCGCCCCAAGCCAGGCACGATCGGCAGTGAGAGCGCCGGCCCCGCGAGGAACAGCCCGACGATCACGCACACCGCCGCGACACCCACCAACGATGCCCGGTTACCCGTCGAGCCGTCCTCCCAGGAAACACCCCACGCCACGAACGCAGCCCCCGCGGCCAAGAGGATCGCCCCGATAATCGTCCGGACCTTCAACGGTTGCGGCGCCGCGGCTTCACTGGAGCGCATCGCCTCGACCGGCTGCACCCGACCCGCGCGACGCGCTGGCGCCCACGCGGACAGAACAGTCACTACCAAGCCCACCAGTATCGGAATTACCACCGCGTCCCAGGACAATCCCAGGCCGGCTCCGGGCAGCTCCGCGCCTTGGCGCTCCATGATCGCTCGGATCAGCGAGACGATGCCAAGGCCTGCAACGACGCCCACCGCTGAACCAATCACACCGACGATGACCGCTTCTACAACGACCGACCGCGTAATCTGCCGCTGCGCCGCACCCAGTGCTCGCAGCAACGCGAATTCCTTCGTCCGCTGCGCCACGATCATAGAGAACGTGTTGGCAATCAAGAACGTGCCCACGAGCAGACCCACCAGACCGAACGCGATGAGGAAGTAGCTGATGAACGATAACGCGTTGCGGATCTCCTTTGAGATCCGGTCCGCCACGACCTGACCTTCTTCGATCTTTAAATCGGGGAATTCGCCGCGCAGCTCACTCACCAACTGCGCAGACGTCGTGCCTTCCACCGCCGAAACCGCCAGGCTCGGGTACCCCTCACGCGGGGAGTAGAAGTCTAGGTACGTGGGTTCGTCGATAAGCAGCTTTAGCCCGCCAGACGTACCAAGCTCATCCTCATAGAGGCCCACGACGGTAAACGTATGGCGCGTTTGCGTATCGACGACGATGATCTCGTCCCCAACCGAGATCCCATGCTTTAACGCTCCGTCAGCGTTGATGATCGCCTGCTTAGCCCCCTTTGGCGCGGCGCCCTCGGTCAGTGTGAGCGGTTCGCGCGCGCTGCGGTCCTCTGGATAGTAGACGCTCACCTGCGAGGCACCACCGGTTTGCACCGGCTCCAAGTCCTCACGTGCAACCACGACGGTGACCGAATCGATGATATTGATGTCGTCGATAAGCGGGCTTTGCCTCATCTTATCGACGGTCTTCACTGGCACCGCGACCTGATTTTCCGCGGGCTCCACCGCTGCGTCCACCCCGCTGAAAGTGTTGGACACCGCGGAGTCAAACGTGCGCTCCAACATGTTTGTGAACATCATGGAACCGGAAATGAACGCCGTGCCCAACACGACAGCGAGCACCGTTAGTGCCAGCCGCAACTTGTGGGCGCCGACGTTACGTAAAGAAACCTTGGTCAGCGCGCCCATTAGCCCTCGATTCCGGACATCGTGGCGAGGATTTTCTCCATGGTGGGCTCGCGCATCTCATTGACGATCTGGCCGTCGGCGAGGAACACCACGCGATCCGCGTACGACGCCGCGCGCGCGTCATGCGTCACAATCACCACCGTCTGGCCGTCGCGGTCGACAGCGGTGCGCAAGATGTCGAGCACCTCGCGAGACGAATTCGAATCAAGATTACCCGTGGGCTCATCGCCGAAAATGATCTCCGGCTTGCTCACCAACGCACGCGCGCATGCGACGCGCTGCTGCTGACCACCCGAAAGCTCCGCCGGGCGGTGGCTCAGGCGATTGGACAGGCCCAAGCGCTTCGTGATCTCGTTGAACCACGCTTTGTCGATCTTGCCGCCCGCGATATCCGTCGGCAGCGTGATGTTCTCCGCCGCCGTGAGCGTAGGCACCAAGTTGAACGATTGGAAAATGAAACCCAGCCGGTCACGACGCAGGTCCGTCAGCTCCTTGTCCTTCAACGTGGACAGGTCAGTATCTCCGATGAATGCCGATCCGGACGTGAACGAATCCAGGCCGGCCATCGTGTGCATCAGCGTTGATTTTCCGCTTCCCGACGGTCCCATAATCGCCGTGAACTCATTCGCCATGAACTCCACGTTGATACCGTTCAGGGCATACACAGTGGTGTCGCCCTTCCCGTAGGTTTTCACCAGGTCCACGGCCCGAGCGGCCGCGCGACGACCCGCAGGTTCCTGCGCCGAGCGAGCCACGCCTGCGTCAATAATTGGATCGTCCTCAATCCGCTCATGCCTACCCACTCGACTACCTCCGTCTTTTTGTCCTGCACGCATTGTTCTAGCGTCAACCATCCTACGCAACGGACGGTGCCCGGGTTTCGGCGGGTTTTTTGGGATAGTGAAGCGCCCGTCGTGGTGGGTGCTGGGTGGCATCCTTGTCGACGGGCGCTGTGCTTATTCGTTTGTTTGTTTGTTTTATTTTGTTGTTGTTGTTGTTTGTTGGTCGGCGGTGACTTACTCTCCCACACCCTCCCGGGTGCAGTACCATCAGCGCTGGTGGGCTTAGCTTCCGGGTTCGGAATGGGACCGGGCGTGTCCCCACTGCTATTACCACCGACACGTTTTTGGGGCTTTAATGTTTTGTGTTTGTGGTGTGTCAGTGACCGGGTAGTGGACGCGTTGCATACGAGAGGTTTGCGTGTTTTTGTTTGGTGTGCCCCTGACGTGTTTGTGTTGGGGGTTTGTTTGTGTTTTTTGGTGTATTAGTACCAGTCGCCTTCACACATTGCGGTGTGTCCAGCTCTGGCCTATCAACCCAGTAGTCTTCTGGGCACCTTAATGAAACCTCATCTTGAAACAGGCTTCCCGCTTAGATGCTTTCAGCGGTTATCCCTTCCGTACGTAGCCAACCAGCTGTGCTCCTGGCGGAACAACTGGCACACTAGAGGTACGTCCGTCCCGGTCCTCTCGTACTAGGGACAGCTTTTCTCAAGTTTCAACGCGCGCGGCGGATAGAGACCGAACTGTCTCACGACGTTCTGAACCCAGCTCGCGTGCCGCTTTAATGGGCGAACAGCCCAACCCTTGGGACCTACTCCAGCCCCAGGATGCGACGAGCCGACATCGAGGTGCCAAACCATCCCGTCGATATGGACTCTTGGGGAAGATCAGCCTGTTATCCCCGGGGTACCTTTTATCCGTTGAGCGACACCACATCCACAAGTAGGTGCCGGATCACTAGTCCCGACTTTCGTCCCTGCTCGACTTGTAGGTCTCGCAGTCAAGCTCCCTTGTGCACTTACACTCTAAACACCTGATTGCCAACCAGGCTGAGGGAACCTTTGGGCGCCTCCGTTACATTTTGGGAGGCAACCGCCCCAGTTAAACTACCCACCAGGCACTGTCCCCAACCCAGATCATGGGCCAAGGTTAAGACATCCACTACGGTCAGAGTGGTATTTCACATTGTGACTCCACACCCACTGGCGTGAGCGTTTCATAGTCTCCCACCTATGCTACACAAACCGCAGTAAACACCAATACCAAGCTATAGTGAAGGTCCCGGGGTCTTTTCGTCCTGCCGCGCGAAACGAGCATCTTTACTCGTAGTGCAATTTCACCGGGCCTGTGGTTGAGACAGCAGGGGAGTCGTTACGCCATTCGTGCAGGTCGGAACTTACCCGACAAGGAATTTCGCTACCTTAGGATGGTTATAGTTACCACCGCCGTTTACTGGGGCTTAAATTCTCCGCTTCGGTAAAACTACCTAACAGGTCCTCTTAACCTTCCAGCACCGGGCAGGCGTCAGTCCGTATACATCAACTTCAACGTCTTCGCACGGACCTGTGTTTTTGATAAACAGTCGCTCCCCTCTGTTTTCTGCGGCCACATCCAGCTCACCAACGCATGTTCAGATCACCAGATATGGCCCCCCTTCTCCCGAAGTTACGGGGGTAATTTGCCGAGTTCCTTAACCACAGTTCACCCGACCGCTTGAGTATTCTCTACCTGACTACCTGTGTCGGTTTCGGGTACGGGCCGTACCACCCCATCGCTAGAGGCTTTTCTCGACAGTACAGGATCACACCCTTTAAAGGCCCTTTCGCCTTCCGCATCACGCCTCACATATATACACGGCGGGATTTACCTCACCGATATGCCACACGCTTGCACCCCAATCCACTAAGGGGCGGTGCTACCAACCTGTGTCACCCCATCACTGACCTACTACCAGTTCAGGCCCCACGCATCACACCCACCTGGTACTCAAAGAGCACCATGGCAGATGGTCAGGGTGGTTAGTATCACTGATTCAATCCTTGCGGTGTGGTACGGGTACGGGAATATCAACCCGTTGACCATCGACTACGCCTGTCGGCCTCGCCTTAGGACCCGACTCACCCTGGGAAGACGAACTTGACCCAGGAACCCTTAGTCATCCAGCGGATACGATTCTCACGTATCATTCGTTACTCATGCCTGCATTCTCACTCGTATGCAGTCCACAGCCCCTTACGATACTGCTTCACCCCACACACGACGCTCCCCTACCCAAGTCATACGACTTGCCGCGGCTTCGGCGGTGTACTTCAGCCCCACTGAATTGTCGGCGCGCAACCACTCGACCAGTGAGCTATTACGCACTCTTTCAAGGGTGGCTGCTTCTAAGCCAACCTCCTGGCTGTCATCGCGATTACACATCCTTTTCCACTTAGTACACCCTTAGGGGCCTTAACCGGCGATCTGGGCTGTTTCCCTTTCGACTATGAAGCTTATCCCCCACAGTCTCACTGCCGCACACACATAACCGGCATTCGGAGTTTGGCTGACATTGCTAAGATGATAGTCCCGCTCAACCAACCAGTAGCTCTACCTCCGGCATGCTCCATGCGACGCTGTACCTAAATACATTTCGGGGAGAACCAGCTATCACGGAGTTTGATTGGCCTTTCACCCCTACCCACAACTCATCCCCGCAGTTTTCAACCTACGTGGGTTCGCGCCTCCACAACCTCTTACAGCTGCTTCACACTGGCCATGGGTAGATCACCCCGCTTCGGGTCTAGAACACGCCACTAACACGCCTCATGGACTCGGTTTCCCTACGGCTACCCCACACGGGTTAACCTCGCGACATGCCGCTAACTCGCAGGCTCATTCTTCAAAAGGCACGCCATCACACACAAAGAGGTGCTCTGACGGATTGTAGACACACAGTTTCAGGAACTCTTTCACTCCCCTCCCGGGGTACTTTTCACCATTCCCTCACGGTACTCATCCGCTATCGGTCACACTGAGTATTTAGGCTTACCGGGTGGTCCCGGCAGATTCACAGCAGATTCCACGAGCCCGCTGCTACTCGGGGATACAACCAGCACACGCAGCATGGCCATCACGTACAGGACTGATCACCTTTTCCAGTTCGTCATCCCAAACGATTCCGCTTAACCACACCACGCACACCCACTTATGGCAGTAAGTGACAATCACACCCCACAACCCCGCACACGCAACCCCTGCCAGGTATCACACGCACACGGTTTAGCCTCATCCGCTATCGCTCGCCACTACACACGGAATCACAATTGTTTTCTTCTCCTGTAGGTACTGAGATGTTTCACTTCCCTACGTCACCCCCACACAAGCTATGAATTCACTTGCAGGTAACACCACACAACCGGTGCTAGGTTTCCCCATTCGGACACCCTCGGATCAACGCTTACACGGCAACTCCCCAAGGATTAACGCAGCCAGACACGTCCTTCATCGGCTCAGCATGCCAAGGCATCCACCATGCGCCCTTAACAAAACACATGAACAAGACAACCCACAACACACAATCAGATACACACTCAAACACACACAAAACAAAGTATGCTCGCGTCCACTATCCAGTTCTCACACACCACACACACCACACAACCCCACAACAACCATCGTGAAGCCACATGATGTGCCACGAAACAACCACCACACAAGGTGGTGTGCTGCCCCAGACACCCAACAGCATGCCAACCATTCCGCCTGAACACAAAGCTTGCATAACAACCACACACACTTAACTGTGCGTGTACAACCGTAGCCACCATTACCGGCTACGAGCATGAACGTGCATCCACCTGGATTTCATAAACAAATACGGGTTGGCAGCACCACAGTCGGGTACTCAACCACCCACACACCACGCACCAGCCTGCAACCAACAGGACTTGAAGCGGTGATGCACACAAAAATAATAAAGCTCCTTAGAAAGGAGGTGATCCAGCCGCACCTTCCGGTACGGCTACCTTGTTACGACTTCGTCCCAATCGCCGATCCCACCTTCGACAGCTCCCTAACACGTTTGGGCCACTGGCTTCGGGTGTTACCAACTTTCATGACGTGACGGGCGGTGTGTACAAGGCCCGGGAACGTATTCACCGCAGCGTTGCTGATCTGCGATTACTAGCGACTCCGACTTCATGGGGTCGAGTTGCAGACCCCAATCCGAACTACGACCGGCTTTCAGCGATTCGCACCCCCTCACAGGGAAGCTGCGCGTTGTACCGACCATTGTAGCATGTGTGAAGCCCTGGACATAAGGGGCATGATGATTTGACGTCATCCCCACCTTCCTCCGAGTTAACCCCGGCAGTCTCTCATGAGTCCCCACCATCACGTGCTGGCAACATAAGACAAGGGTTGCGCTCGTTGCGGGACTTAACCCAACATCTCACGACACGAGCTGACGACAACCATGCACCACCTGTACACCAGCCACAAGGGAAAGACTATCTCTAGCCCGATCCGGTGTATGTCAAGCCCAGGTAAGGTTCTTCGCGTTGCATCGAATTAATCCACATGCTCCGCCGCTTGTGCGGGCCCCCGTCAATTCCTTTGAGTTTTAGCCTTGCGGCCGTACTCCCCAGGCGGGGCGCTTAATGCGTTAGCTACGGCACGAACCCCGTGGAAGGGACTCACACCTAGCGCCCACCGTTTACGGCATGGACTACCAGGGTATCTAATCCTGTTCGCTACCCATGCTTTCGCTCCTCAGCGTCAGTTACTGCCCAGAGACCTGCCTTCGCCATCGGTGTTCCTCCTGATATCTGCGCATTTCACCGCTACACCAGGAATTCCAGTCTCCCCTACAGCACTCAAGTTATGCCCGTATCGCCTGCAACCCCACAGTTAAGCTGCGGTATTCCACAAACGACGCGACAAACCACCTACGAGCTCTTTACGCCCAGTAATTCCGGACAACGCTCGCACCCTACGTATTACCGCGGCTGCTGGCACGTAGTTAGCCGGTGCTTCTTATCCAAGTACCGTCAATTCCTCTTCGTCCTTGGCGAAAGGAGTTTACAACCCGAAGGCCGTCATCCCCCACGCGGCGTCGCTGCATCAGGCTTGCGCCCATTGTGCAATATTCCCCACTGCTGCCTCCCGTAGGAGTCTGGGCCGTATCTCAGTCCCAATGTGGCCGTACACCCTCTCAGGCCGGCTACCCGTCGACGCCTTGGTAGGCCATTACCCCACCAACAAGCTGATAGGCCGCGAGCTCATCCCACACCGAAAAACTTTCCACCACCGACACTAAACGATGGTCCTATCCGGTATTAGACCCAGTTTCCCAGGCTTATCCCAAAGTGCAGGGCAGATCACCCACGTGTTACTCACCCGTTCGCCACTCGAGTACCCAAGCAAGCTTGAGCCTTTCCGTTCGACTTGCATGTGTTAAGCACGCCGCCAGCGTTCATCCTGAGCCAGGATCAAACTCTCCACAAAAAAGTTTCAACAAACAAAGTGAAACAGGCCGTGAAAAGCCCAAAACCCAACCAAAACAAACCACCCACACAACCAACAACCAACAACACTCAGCCGCCGGAAGCATGAACTGGCTCATAAAAAAATCCAAAAATTACCAAACACCACAACCACACACACAAAAACATGCGCAGTCACAGCATCAACGTTGCATCCCGCATCCGACGAGGAAAAACCAGAACACAACAAAATCCAATCAGCCCATGCAACCAACCAGAACACCACGACGCCATCAAAGGTTCACGCCGCAGCAACCAGCACACACCACACACAAAAAAGCATGCAGCCAATCACACAAACCAATCCAAACAAAACAATTGGCACACTATCGAGTTCTCACACAACACACGCACACCCACCGAACCACACAAGCAATCCGATCAAGCAGCTTGGATGACCCTACACACTCACATGAAGCGGAGTCAAACTCGCCTCATAATGAAGTCTTAAGTGAGAGTCTTGCCAACACTCGTTTTCCTACCGCCACTCTTTAAAACCGAACTCCCGATGTTTTCTCGGGCCAGTCGGCGAGGCGTTGTCGGTCGCGCTGACTTGAACTAAGTTACACACCGTCCACGCACAACACAAATTCCCTGCTCACACCCCGTTTTTACGCGGTTTCTTGGACGTGTTTCGGGTTAAATGGGGAAAAGGGGTGGGGATCCGTCGTAAAGCATGCGTTTACCTGCGGTTTTTCGCGCGAAGCGATTAGCTGACGCGGGAAATGGACGCACCAAGCGATGTGAGGTCCTCGACGAAGTGCGGGTAGCCGCGGTCAATGTGCGCGACGTCATGGACGACGGTGTCGCCGTCAGCCACCAGACCAGCGAGAACAAGGCCGGCGCCGGCGCGGATGTCGGAAGACCAGACCTCGGTCGACGACAGCTGCTCCACCCCGCGAAGGACAACATGGTGGCCATCAACGGTCGCGTCGGCACCAAGCCGAAGCATCTCATCAACAAAGCGGAAGCGAGATTCAAAAACGTTCTCCGTAATCACGGAGGTTCCCTCCGCAACCGCGTTAAGCGCGATGGCCATGGGCTGGAGGTCCGTGGGGAATCCCGGGAACGGCAAGGTCTGGTAGTCAACCGCCTTCGCGCGGCCATCCATCCGCACGCGGAAGCCGGATTCATAGGTTTCCACGTTCGCGCCTGCGGTCTTCAGCTTCGACAAGGCCAGGTGCAAGTGGCGCGGCGCAATCCCGCCAACCGTCACGTCGCCTTGGGTCATTGCCGCCGCATACGCCCACGTACCAGCGACGATTCGGTCGCCCACGACGGTGTGTTCCGTGGGCTCAAGCTTATCGACGCCCTCAATCACCAACGTGGACGTCCCCGCACCGCTAATCTTCGCCCCCATCTGGTTGAGCATCTCACACAGATCGACGATTTCTGGTTCGCGGGCGGCGTTGTCCAGGGTCGTCGTGCCGTCGGCAAGTACTGCTGCCGTAAGAATATTTTCGGTCGCGCCAACCGAAGGAAAATCGAGGTTGATTTTCGCACCCGTGAGTTTTTCCGCACGGGCCACTACAGCGCCGTGTTCGATGTGAGTGGTGGCGCCAAGCTTCTCCAAGCCCGACTGGTGCATATCCAGTGGGCGGTTACCAATCGCATCGCCGCCCGGCAGCGCAACCTTCGCCTCACCGCAGCGCGCGGTCAGCGGGCCAAGCACGCATACCGACGCACGGAACTGCCGCACCGCATCAAAATCAGCAAGCGAGGAAATCTGCGCCGGAGTCGTGATACGCACGACAGAGCCATCAATCTCGACGGCGCATCCAAGCCCCTCCAGCACCGACCGCATGAGCGGGACATCAAGGATTTCCGGGCAATTATTCAGCGTGGTCGTGCCCTCCGCGAGCAGAGCCGCGGCCATGAGTTTCAGCACGCTGTTTTTCGCCCCAACGACACGCACTGCGCCGTGAAGCGGGTTTCCACCAGTGACCAGAAAGCGTTCCTTCACGCTTGCCAAGGGTACTGGAAAACATTACGGGAGCGCGCCGATACGCCGCGCCGCATTCACCGCTTCATAGCGAGTGTGGGCACCGAGCTTACGCATCACGCTGCGCAGGTAGGACTTAACGGTTTCCGCACCGATACCCATTTCTTCCGCTGCTTCAACGTTGGTGTGACCTAGTGCCACACAGGACAGAACGTCCAGCTCACGAGCGGAAAGCTTCGTTGATTGTTTTACGCGCACCGGGGAAACCATTTGGTCGCACAGCTGCTCGAGCTCGCGGCGCACAGAATCATCCTCAACGCGGTTCGCAAGCATCCGCAGCTTCGAGTGCGTGGCGCGAATCTGCTCCCACTCCGCGCCATTCATAGCCCGGCCAGGGTTGGAGGCGGTTTTGCCGCCCTCCGATCGTCGTAAAGCAGAATTGACGGCGAGGTCTTGCTCCAGCGAGCGGGCCGTCATGGTGACTTCCTCGATGACCTTGTCCCCCAAGCGCACCGGCGAGTGGACGCCGACGTAGAGCACCCCACGGATCTCCCTGTGGACGATCACCGGAACCGCAACGATCGAGTGCAATCCCTCATCCTGAATCGCGTAGTCATACTCATGGGAAATGACGTTTGCGCGCATGTAATCGCTCACACCCACTGCCCGGCGCGTCGACACCACGCGACCGCCGACACCCTGATTGGCCTCAATCACCAAATTGTGCAGCGCCGGCGTGCGCAGGCCGATCCACTGGGTGATCTGCAAACGATCGTCCGCAAGCAGGGTGCCATACATTGCGACAGGAATACCCGTTGCTGTCTTCAGGGCGGTGAGTGACGCGCGAATCGCATCATCATCGTCCTTCACCCGCTGGGATTCCACTGTTGTCACCAGAGACTCCTTCACACGACCTCAGCCACTCTCCGCGGCTCATTGCGTACTGCCCCCGATTGAGTACACCCGCAGTCCCTCAAAAAGGGGGGCACAGAGAACATAATAACGGCATCCCGGGGGTAACCAAATCGGGAAAAATCCCCCCAAACTGCGCGGTTCAGAGTTTTTGGACAGCTCGGTCTAGCGTTGCTGGAATGTGTGGTGTAGGCTGTCGGCTATGGGAAACGTTTACAACAACATTCTGGACACAATCGGCAACACACCCCTGGTTGAGCTGCACGGAATCAAGGAAGGCACCGACGCCGCCGAGGCGCGCATCCTGGGCAAGGTGGAGTTCTTCAACCCCGCCAACTCCGTGAAAGACCGCATTGGTAAAGCAATCGTCGACGCCGCAGAGGCATCCGGCGAACTCAAGCCTGGCGGCACCATCGTCGAGGCAACGTCCGGCAACACCGGCATCGCATTGGCACTGGTTGGCGCAGCCCGCGGCTACAAGGTCATCCTGACCATGCCGGAGACCATGTCCGTCGAACGCCGCGTGATCCTCAAGGCGTACGGCGCAGAGATCATCTTGACCCCGGGTGCCGCCGGCATGAAGGGCGCCGTGGAAAAGGCCAACGAGATCGTGGAGCAGAACGAGGGCGCCGTCCTTGCCCGCCAGTTCGAGAACGAAGCAAACCCAACCGTCCACTACAACACCACCGGCCCTGAGCTGTGGAATGACACCGACGGCCAGATCGACATCCTCGTCGCTGGCGTGGGCACCGGCGGCACCATCTCCGGCGCCGGCAAGTTCCTTAAGGAGCAGAACCCGGACGTCAAGCTCATCGCCGTTGAGCCGTCGGCCTCGCCGCTGCTGAGCGAGGGCCAGGCAGGCCCCCACAAGATCCAGGGCATGGGCGCTAACTTCATCCCGGGCACGCTGAACCGCGACATCATCGACGAGGTCATCACCGTCTCCAACGAAGACGCCGTCGCCACGTCTCGCGCACTTGCAGAGAAGGACGGCATCTTGGGCGGTATCTCCACCGGCGCCAACGTGAAGGCCGCCCTGGAGGTCGCGTCTCGCCCAGAGAACGCTGGCAAGACCATCGCGACGATCATCTGCGACTTCGGCGAGCGTTACATCTCCACGCTGCTTTACGACGACATCCGCGAGTAACCCTCGCCCCGGCCACTCGTGGCCCGGACGATTGAATTAAGGTAGGTCCTCATGGTGAACGTGCTGAGCATGATCCGTGAGGACCTTTCTAATGCCCGGGCGCACGACCCCGCCGCCCGGGGCGACGTGGAAAACGCGCTGGTGTATTCCGGGCTGCATGCTATCTGGATGCACCGCATTAACCACGCATTGTGGACCCGTGGTTTCAAGGGGCCGGCACGAGTCCTTGCTCAAATCACTCGCTTTGCGACGGGCATTGAGATCCACCCCGGCGCCACCATCGGCCGCCGCTTCTTCATCGATCACGGCATGGGCGTAGTGATCGGTGAGACCACCGAAATTGGCGATGGCGTGATGATCTACCACGGCGTCACCCTGGGCGGGCAGGTTCTCACCCAAACCAAGCGCCACCCGACGATCGAAGACAACGTGACCATCGGTGCCGGCGCCAAAGTGCTCGGCCCCATCACTATCGGCGAAGGCTCTGCGATTGGCGCCAATGCTGTCGTAACAAAGAGCATTGGGCCGAACTGCATCGCCACCGGTGTGCCCGCCAAGTGCCGCCCCCGCAAGCCCGAGGAGCGCAAGCACCTCGTCGACCCAGACCGCTACGTCGACCCCCGCTCCGACTACTACTCGATCTAACCCCACCTCCCCGCGCTGGCTTGTCTACTTGCGTGCTTGCGTGCCTGCGTGCGGTTTCCTGCCCTGCCCCTTCGCCTCGAGGCTTAAGCCGCGCAGGACCGCGGAGGTGTGGGGTTAAGCGCGGAGGTCTTCGTATTCAGGGTGCTTCGTAATAAAACCGTCCACGGCTGAGCACGAGGGGATTACTTTTTTGTGCATTTCGCGGGCGTCGTTAAGCGCGTGCTCAATGAGCTTCCCAGATACGCCTTGCCCTCGAAACTCCGGGTAGACAACGGTGTGGTTGAACTCGCGCCGCGAATCGTCGACGTCGACGTAGTTGGCGAATCCGGCGTCCTCTCCGCCAATCGTAATGACGTAACGATGGTGCGCTTCCTGGTTTGTGATCTCAATGTTGTCACTCATAGCTACCACTCTACGGCGACGGCCGCGGCGATGGACGCCGCGACGGATGCGGCGGCGCAGGAGCCTAAAAGACTAAGCCCGCTGCCCCCACAGAAAATCTGCGGGGCAGCGGGCATAAAAGTGGCCAGAGCCGGGATCGAACCGGCGACCCCACACTTTTCAGGCGTGTGCTCTACCAACTGAGCTATCTGGCCAGGTCTACGAAATCCTTTTGGAGATTCCGTGGCGACCCTGACGGGACTTGAACCCGCGACCTCCGCCGTGACAGGGCGGCGCGCTAACCAACTGCGCCACAGGGCCAGGTATGAACCAAGTATGAAATTTTGTGCTTGTGCGGACCTAACCTTGCGGCCGTTCCGGCTGTTTGCACGAGTGGCTATGTTACACATCTCCACAGACTAGGAGCAAATTACCAGCTTCCACCGGTTGTCACTCTCTGAGCGACCCTGACGGGACTTGAACCCGCGACCTCCGCCGTGACAGGGCGGCGCGCTAACCAACTGCGCCACAGGGCCTTGGTACCCCCAACGGGATTCGAACCCGTGTTGCCGCCGTGAAAGGGCGGAGTCCTAGGCCTCTAGACGATGGGGGCTTAAGCCGTGCTGTAAACAGCTTGATCATCATAAGCCACCCCCGGCGCAGCCAACAAACCACAAGGTCAGCGCCCCGATAAGGCGGCACTCAAGACCGATGCCAGCTTTGCAACAACCATCGGGCCAAGCGGCTTCTTAGACGGGAACTCGAAGTGACCCGGTCACCTACCTCGTAACCGGCACAAACCGCGAGCGGTCATCCGAAGAATCAACAATCTCTTTACCGAAGGGGAAGCACGTGACCGGGATGAGTTTCAGGTTCGCCCACGCCATGGGCAGACCGATGATCGTGACCGCCTGGGCAAACGCCGTGATGATGTGCCCGATTGCTAGCCACAGCCCAGCGATGAGGAACCACACGACGTTGCCCACACCGCTCATGACACCGCCCATGACACCGCCGCGGCGGACTTCCACGACCTCGCGGCCAAACGGCCAGAGCACGTAGCCTGCAATGCGGAAGGATGCGAGACCGAAAGGAATCGTCACGACAAGGAGGCACGCAACGATTCCCGCGAGCACGTAGCTAAGGAACAGCCAAATGCCCGCCGTGACGAGCCAAATAACGTTGAGAACAAATCGAAGTAGACCCATGCCCACCACAGTAGAGGGATTAGCGCCGCCAGAGGGGCCCAACTCCGCGAGCTTCCCCGCGGAGCAGGCGCGGCTGGCTAAGCGCGGCTGCTATCCGTTGGACCAGAGTTCAGGATCGTACCTAGTCGGTGGGGCTCCTTGTCGCGCGGGAGCGGGCACCAGGTCGGGGAAAAGGGTGAACATGGCACCGAATCTGTAATTCGGATGAGCGTCATTGGGTACGAGGAAACCCTTGGGGGACCGCCACATCGGGACAGCTCCAACCGGGACGACATCCCCGGGGTTACGTTTCTTCCGTTTGGCCCGGCGACTAGGGCGGGCGCTGGGGTCGCGGCCTCCGAAGTGAGGATCGTCGGCGGCGGGGGCGGTGGCTGCGCCAGCGGGGGCGGCGGCGGTGGCGCCGGTTGCGGTGGTGGTGTCGGCGATGTTGGCATCATCGTCGTTGATCTGGTTGTGGTACCGGCACAACGGAACGAGGTTGCTCACGTTGGTGTAGCCGCCGTGCTTCCAGGCTTTCATGTGGTGCATCTGGCAATTGTCCGCGGGTTGGCGGCAGCCCGGGACGACACACACGGGCATGTTCGCTTTCGCGAGGGCTCGTTGCTTGGCGTTGGCGTGGCGCTCGGCGCGGAACAGATTCACGGGTCCTTCCACCGGATGGAACAGGGCGACTTCAAGCCCGTAGGACGGATCGGCGAAGAACTGTGAGAGGTATTGGGAGGCGGGGATGGAGGTGCCGTCGGTAAGCCCGAGGAGCGTGTCGTCCCCGATGTCCCCCAGCACTTTTACGTGGGCCTCGAGTGGCACAAGCAACTGCGGCCTAGGGACGGAGACGGGGACGGCGAACCCCCCGCCATCGCGAAGCATGGAGATGAAACGCGAGAGCATTTGCGGTCCGGCGGGCGCGGCAAGGTCGAGGTTTTCGGACAGGGCGTGCTCAAGGTCAGCGAGATCACGCTCATTCGCGGTGACGGAGAACGTCCGCTTGCCCTCGCGTGATTTTGAAAAGCTGATGCGATCCTGTGGCGGCGCGGGCTTGACCTCCACGAGTTTCTTCACGGCACGCTCCAGTGACGCGTACGTGCACGGTGCCGCAAGGAGCTTCTGCCGGAGCTTCCAGGTGCGCTTCGCGGTGCGGTGAAGTCCGGCGGCGCGGAGACGGCGCTCGATGAGGAGGAGTTGGTCGAAGCTAAAAGCGCCCTCAATAGCCAGCTCGCGCGCAATGCGCTGTTGCTTCGGGCACGCGCTGGACCCGTAATACAGCTCGTGCAGCGACTTCCAATTGTTCACCGTGGTGGAACTCAAACCCGCGGCCAACGCTGCGTCACGGTCAAAATCGGCCAGGGCGTGAAGACCTGTGGCCGTAACCGTAGCGAGCAATGACGTAAAGGACATGTCTCGAACCCTAATCCGGCCACCGACACCCCCACTCCTCCACAGCACGCCCCTGTGGATAACCCCTCAAAAATAGGGAAAACTGCAAGCTCACAGCACGCAAAAGTTTTCCACAGGCCAGCCAGAAAGGCCACAACTTAGTCAAGCAGATCGTGCTTGGCGGACAACACGTTGAGCATGACCTGCTGCGGCACGACCCGCGAGAGCGGGAAGGCCACGGGCGCCATCGACCCGGTGGCGTAGTGCGGGCGGGGCCGGGTCGCGCTGATCGGCTTTAAGATTTCGCGGGCGACGCGCTCGGCGGTAATACCCCGGGACTCATTGGCGTCGAGGGCACGGGCCATCCGGGTGTAGTCGGCGGCATACGGCCCGTCCGTGTCAATGTATCGGGTGCGTCGCTGGGAGATGCCGGTGGCGATGGAGCCGGGCTCGACGGTGGAGATCCCGATGCCAAACGGCGCGAGTTCCCGGCGCGCGGCGGATGCGAAGCCTTTGATCGCAGCCTTGGACGCTACGTAAGAGGACCGGAACCCCAACGGGAAACTGCCCAGCATTGACCCAACCATTACGATTCGTCCGCGCCCGGCGTCGCGCATCGCGGGCAATAGGCGCTGGGTGAGGTCGACGTGGCCGATCACGTTGACCTGGAAAAGGCGCTCAATGGCCTCCCGCGGAAGTTCTTCGAAGGGCCCCGACTGGGATTCACCGGCGTTGTTCACGATCACCTCAGGCACACCCACCTCAAGGATGGACGCGGCGCACGTCGCGATTGACTCCGGGTCCGCCAGATCAAGGCCCACGTACGTCACGCCAGCGATAGGCCGCGCAACGTTCGACGGGTCACGGGTGGTGCCGATGACGGAAAAGTTTTCGTCGATAAGCATGCGCGCGGTGGCCTCCCCGATGCCTGACGTTGCGCCGGTGACCACAGCGACGCCGCCGCCAACGGGAGGGAGTTCGGGGGTGGAGAATAAAGAAGTGAGCCGCATGACCGCAGCTTACTGCAGCAAAAGGAGGCTTAACGCCATTATCGCCATGCCACCGACCAAGCCGTAGACTGCCGCGTGGTGGCGGCCCGTCTGAATCGCCGTGGGCAGAAGCTTATCGACGCTCACGAACACCATAATCCCCGCTATCGCCGCAAACGCGACACCCAGCGCTACCGGACCAATGAACGGCTGAAGCAGGGCGAACCCAACCAGGGCGCCGAGCGGCTCCGCGAGCCCAGAAATGGTCGCCCACCACGCGGCCTTCGACTTGGAACCCGTGGCCTCGCGGATCGGGACGGCAACGGCGACGCCTTCAGGAATATTGTGAATCGCGATCGCGACGGCGATGGGCACCGCAACCTGGGGGTCCGCTAGAGCAACGAAGAATGTGGCGAACCCCTCCGGGAAGTTGTGGATCGCAATCGCTAAAGCAGTCATCAGCCCGACCTTGCGCATGCGCGCGATGGAGGCCGGTGAGCCAGATTCGGCAGCGATCTCATGCGGATTGATGTCTTCAGGCACCACGCGGTCGATCACAGCGATCAGCGCAATCCCGGCGAAAAACGCGACCGTCCCCCACACCTCGCTGCCGCCCAACCCAGCCCCAGCGAGCTCGTCTAGCCCCGAGGGAAGCAACTCCATCAGGGAGATATAAATCATCACCCCGGCGGAAAACCCCAGTGCCGCCGCCAAAAACCTCTCCCCAGGATGGCGCTTGAGGGCGACGATGAGCCCACCAAGGCCCGTCGATAAGCCTGCGAAAAGGCTGATCCCAAAAGCCACCGCGAACGCGGGCGCCTCCACCCCGAAGATCACAACTCCGCCTCAATCCGCGCGAGCAGCACATCGCGCACCTCGCGGCGACGAATCTTGCCCAGCTGGTCGCTCGGGAGCTCCTCGAAGTGGTAAAAATCACGCGGAACCTTGTAGCGGGTGAGATTCTCGCGCGCGTAACTCTTCAGCCCCTCCGGGTCGAGCCGTGCCGTGTCCTCAAGCACAACACACGCGACGACGTCCTCGGAACCGTCGTGCCGCGGGCGCCCCACGACCGCAACCTCCGCGATGTCTGGGTGGCGGCGCATGACCTCCTCGACCTCCGCCGGGTAAACATTGAATCCCCCGGTGATGATCAGCTCCTTGATGCGGCTAACGAGCTTGATAAAGCCATCCGGCTCCATAACAGCCATGTCACCGGTGCGGAACCACCCGTTGTGGAACACCTTTGCTGTCGCCTCAGGGTTATTGATGTAGCCACCGAAGACCTGCGGGCCACGGGCGATGAGCTCACCGGCTTCACCGTAGGGCATTTCCTCATCGGGATTATCGGGGTTGACAATGCGTACGTCCGTGTCAGGGAATGGGATGCCGATGTAACCTGGTCGACGCTCGTCGGTAGGCGGATTACCGACCAGGATCGGCGAGGTTTCCGTAAGCCCATAGCCCTCCACGAGACGCCCGCCAGTAGCGCGCTCCCATCCCTCAATGACTTCCGCGGGCAGCGACGAGGCCCCAGAAAACCCTGTTTGTACCGCGGAAAGATCCACGCCTTCAGCCTCCGCGGTGTCCACAATGCGTTCAAAAACCGTTGGCACCCCCGGCACGAACGTCGGCGGGTTCTTCGCTTTCATCGCCCCCATGATCAGCTCCATCGTGGGCGCGGGCAACAGGATCAGCTCGCTGCCGATCAGCACGGTGAGGGTCAGCGAGAACGTCAGCCCATACGCGTGGAAGAACGGCAGCGTGGCAAGCATTCGTTGCCCAGGCTGCTGCAATTCTTTCACCCACGCGCGCCCCTGCTTCGGGTTCGCCAGCAGGTTCGCATGCGTTAGCGGCGCTCCCTTCGGCGCGCCTGTCGTGCCCGAGGTGTACAAAATCAGTGCCGGATCCGCTGATTGAATGTCCGTCCGCGCGACCACGTGCGCGCGCCCCGTCGCCACAAACTTTTCCCAGGGCACCACGCTTATCGACGGCTCCCCCGTCAACGACTCCCTCGCCCGCGCGAGCTTAGCGACGGGCAACTTCAACGCCAGCTGCTGCAACCGCGGCATCGCTTTAGTCATGTTTACGCTGACGATCGTGTCCAGCGCCGTCCCTCCGTCATCGCGGATCGGGCCGAGGGTGTCAGCGACCTTGTCCCACACGATCGCTACCTTCGCCCCATGGTCTACGAACTGCGGTCGAAGCTCATTCGTGGTGTACAGCGGGTTATGCTCCACCACCACCGCACCGAGCAACTGCGCGGCGAAAAAAGCGTCGACATGTTGCGGGCAATTCGGTAGCATGATCGCCACTCGGTCGCCCTTGCTCACACCCACGGCATGCAGGCCCGCCGCGGCGGCGCGCACCTGCTTGTCCAACTCCGCATAGGTGTGCCCCCGGCCAAAGAAACGCGTCGCCGGCTTATCGGCGTTGCGCTTTAGATTCGCCTCGTAGATATCCACCAGCGTTTCGTCTTCGTAGTCCAACGAATGCGCCGTCCACTCTGGATAGAAATCCAGCCACGGCGCGCGCCCACCGTTCTGCGCAGGGATAGGAGCAGAAAAATTGTTCGTGCCATCGGTCATGTCGCCACCCTACGCCACCTGTTGACACGCGTACGATCCCACCTGTGAAACGGTTGACTGGGCAAACGACGATCCTGTGCATCTTGAGCGTGCTCGTCGGTCTGTTCGGCTACCAATACTGGGTCACCGACGACTACATCAAAACCGTATTCGACCCTTGGCCCTTCGAAGGCGGCATGCCACTTGACCTGTGGATCTATATGCGCGGCGGCGAACGCGTCCTCGACGGCGTCCCCCTCTACGACGGCGGAATCTTCGGCCGCCTCCCTTTCACCTACACCCCCTTCGCCGCCGCCATCTTCGCCCTCGTGAGCACGCTTAACGACGCCACAATCACCCTCCTCTGGCACACCACCACCGTGTTGGGGACGGTGCTTGTCGTTGCACTTTGCGTAGTGGCTTACGCCCCTACGCAAAGAAAAACAGTTGACGCCACCACACAGGGCGAACGGAGGGGTGCGGGAGTCTTTCGTCGTCAAGCAAGCACTGCTCTTTTAGTGCTCTTGCTCGCGGCGTTTTTCCTCCTGGGGACGGAACCGCTGCAGGGCAGCCTGTACTGGGGGCAGATCAACGTCATCCTGATGGCGCTGGTGTTTCTGGATTTTCTGCCGCGTAAATCCGCGCTGCCGGGCATCGGCGTGGGGCTTGCCGCGGGAATCAAACTCACCCCAGCGATCTTTGGCATCCTCTTCCTGCTACAACGGCGCTGGTGGGCGGCCGCTGGGAGCTTTATCACGTTCCTTGTCACCGTCGGTATTGGATACCTTCTAGTCCCCGATGCGCAGCAGTTCTGGACGCACGCGATTTTCAGCTCCGACCGCGTAGGAAAACACAACAACCCAGGCGCTCAATCAATCCGCTCTCTGATGGAACGCACCCTGGGCACGGATTCCACTGTGCTGTGGCTGGTGCTCGCGCTGGTCTTCTTCGGTTTCATCCTGTGGGTGGCATGGCAGGCCCTGCGTGTCGACGACGTCCCCGCCGCCGTCGGCCTCATCGGCATCGGCGCCTGCATGATTTCCCCGTTTAGCTGGTACCACCACTGGGTGTGGATCGTGCCTTTTGGCGTTGCTTTACTATTCGCAGTGAACCGTCTGCTCACCACGCTCACACCCCGCGGGGATGCGCTCTTGGATCAAGTCATCGGCGCACTGTCGATGGCTGCGCTTGCCCTGTATTGCTTACCATTGGTCTCGGTCACGGTAAACGTAGCCGCGCAGGATCCCTACCGGCCAGGAACTGGGCCGTGGGAGCTGGGGTACATGGCCACGGCCGTCATCGCTCCGGCAATCTATGTGGCAGCGATCTACGTTTCGCGGCCGCGCAGATCAATCGCGACAGAGTCCCTGTCGGGCCCACCCGCGACCAACAGACCAGATTCGAAATCCTTCGGCACTTCATAAATCCAGGTCACTTGGCGTTCTAGTCGTGGCCCAAGATCGTTCAAGCACCCTCCATTGTTGAGGATGTTCCGCGTGTAGTCGCTCAGTTCATAGTCGATGGTGTTCTCGGGCGGGACAAGGTCGAAGAATCCCTGGCAGTAGTCGAGCTTTTGCTTGCCGACGTTGCGCACTGTTGCTTCAACGCGAACAAATTTGTCGCCGTCACGATCCGGCTGGGCAGCTTCCATGATCGGGTCACCGTCATTCGTACGCTCATCAGACACGTCGATGGTGTCACTCATCTCAACTTTGTGGACGGTAACCAACGCCTCACCGACGGAGACGGCATCACCAATGTTTCCAAGAATCACTGCCCGTTCGCGTTGTGACATGTGGTCGTCGTTAGGCGCTGGAGCGGAATTCGCGTTGTTGAAGATGAGCGTGTTCACTGAGAAGAACAAGGGCACAACTACAAGCCCGGCGAGGAAGGTTGCCGCGCCAATAAGCAGAAGCTCCCACGCGGCGAAGCGGCGTTGCACATTCTGTGACGTCATGATTGCAGTCCTCCTCTACGCCTCTGGCCTCAAGTCGACGGGGTACACAACGGGCTGAGTATTTTCATCGTTCAGTTTTTCGAACGCTACGGTGCCCTCATCGAAATCTTCGGGGACTTCAAAGAGAAATGTGACCGAATGCTTCTCGCCTGGTTCCTTCGGGATGGTGCACGATGGTTGGCCCACCAGACTTCCCAGATCCGGAATAAACCGGGCGTATTCTTCCCCGGAAGGAGACTCAACCCCGGCGTATACCAACTGATCACAGGCATCATCGGGCCCGGTCGCACCGTTACGGAAGTCGGCCACCACCACGATGAACTTGGCTCCGGGGCTATCAGGCACAACGGTGGTCGGACCGTTGCGGTAATAGCTCTCAATCGGGACCTCCCCTGACTCAGATACGCGTGTCACTGTGATGAAATCACGCCCAAACGCAGACTCTTGGCCGATGGAAGCGTTCGCTGTGTGTTCGGCGGCATCTGTAGATGAGCCCGGCGCCGAGCCCGATCTCGCCTGTGCAGACGTGTAGTCTTCTGGCCCCTGCGCCAAAGATTCTTTCAGCTCCCGATCTCCCAGCTCCAGCGATACGAACCAAGCCGTAGAAGCAAACAATCCCACGAGAAAGCTCGTGACGACGGTCCACCGCAACGCCTTATCGCCGAAGCGTTTTGTCCGTGGGGGTTGGCTCACTCCCGAGCCAGTACCCGGGCCGGCGCCCGCAGAATCGGGCGGTGTTGATGCGTTCATGCACGTTTAATGTACAAGCACGCACGAAGGTTCCTCAGCTGCGCGAGATTTGGGGTTAATAGACAAAAAGTGTGTCTGGTCGGCGTGTCGCCGGTGGGGCACGCTTTTTGTTATTTGAGGGGTCCTTTTCTGATTCCTACTGAGTGTTCGTAGTCGGTTGGGATAGCGTTGTCGTAGAAGGCTGGTCGGCCTGTTTGATGGTCGGATTCGTTTCGGTCTTTAGTGACGAGATCGGGAACTTTGGCGAGTTGATCTTGTCCGAACCTGCACTGCCTGGCGATCTGTAATGGGGCGTCAGGCAGTTGCGTTTTCGAGTGCAGGTACCATTCGAGCATTTTGCGTTGCCGCTCTCCTGATCTGCCGCGGTGGGCGTCAGCGATGCGTTTGAGTTGGGCGTTGATCCCGCCTTCAAGACTGTTGGTGGTTGCTGCCCACCGGTCGGGTTCGAGTGCGTCTGTCGGGGGTTGGAGGTAGGTGAACAGCCAGTTGTTGCGTGAAAGGTGCACAAGCGAGTTGTAAGCCCTACGCACACGGATATGGGTCCATTCCCATTGGTGGTTGAGGGTGCGGCGCTCTTTGGGTAGGAGTGTTTTCTCGTTGAGGAAGGCCTTGTAGACCACTGCGAAGTCGTGTAGACGCAGCGTCCATTCCCGGGCTTGGTCCACGGTGGTGATCGTGGTCAGTTTCAGCGCTAGTGCATAGATGGCCTTGCCGGCATCGGTGCGGGGGCGTGTTGTGGTGTAGCGGCGGACAACGCGTTGGGCATGGACGAGACAGCGCTGGATCAGCGTGTTGGGCCAGCAGGCTTTGATGGCGGATAAGGCGCCTTGGCCGCCGTCGAGGACGACGCATAACGGTGCGGCGATGCCGCTTAGTAGTTGAGTGTAGGCGTGGGCTGATTCGCTTTTAGCCCAGTGCCAGGCGATGACGTGGTCGCGGCTTGCGGCAACCAGCAGGCAGCCAGCGTCGGTGTAGGTGCCGTCGATGAAAATCTGGTCGTAGACCCGGTGTGGGTCTGGGGTGTTGGGAACATCGATGAGCCAAAACGGGGCGAACCGGCGGTCGAGCGTGCGGCGGGAGACGTTCAAGGTACCAGCTACGTCGTTAAGTGACGCTGTGCCAGTGACGTAGGCGTGAAACGCTGTGAAGTCCCGAGCTTGGGTTTGGTCGGTGCGGTGGCGTATGAAGGTGGCTCCGCAGTCTTTGCACCGCCACCTAGTGGAGCCTTTGGGAGTGGGACCGTTTTTCTTTGTTTCCCCATGACATGAGGGGCATCGTGGTCTGTTTGGTGTCACCGGGAAAGCACACCAACACCCCGCTAGCACATGAAGGTGCCATTCCGGTGGATTGAACGAAAAACGAGCCAGAATAAGGCGAAAAACCCTATTCGAGCCCGATTTATGCAGCCTGATCAGCAGATATACCGGAAATCAGACACACATTTTGTCACTTAACCCGAGATTTGCGCGAGATTTGTGCGAGTCCATTATTCAAGCCACCCGTGTGGGGAAAAAGACAGAGAAATAAGAAAAGACCGCCGTAGCGGCGGTCTTGTGCAGGCACAACCGGGGATGGTGTGCGACTAAAAGTTGTGGGCCCTCCGGGGCTCGAACCCGGGACCTGCGGATTAAAAGTCCGTAGCTCTACCAACTGAGCTAAAGGCCCGTGATGGAACATAGTAGCCGGAAGGTGCCTCGGATCTAAAACTGGGGCACGGCTTGGCCCGGTAGGAAGACGAGGCTGCTTGCCACACACGTTGCGCGCGGCGAAATGTGACTTTGGTTGCTTTTGCGACTTTCAGCGGCGAAAACGGGAACTGACTGTTACCAAACTGCGACTATGTGAGTACGGCGCTGCGCGATCGGGCAACGGTCGCGGAGCGCATCATCTCGCTGTGAGTGGAAGGAATGGTTCCGTGGGTCTAGACCTCGTGGATGTCTCACGCTGGCAGTTCGGTATCACTACCGTCTACCACTATATTTTTGTGCCGCTGACCTTGGGGCTCACCCCGATGGTGGCGATTTTCCAGACCCTGTGGCACCGCACCGGCAATGAGCGCTGGTACCAGGCCACTCGGTTCTTTGGAAACATCATGCTGATCAACTTCGCCATGGGCATCGTGACCGGCATTGTCCAGGAATTCCAGTTCGGCATGAACTGGTCGGAATACTCCAGCTTCGTCGGAGACGTCTTCGGGGCGCCGCTGGCGTTTGAGGGGCTCATGGCGTTCTTCTTCGAATCCGTATTCCTCGGGGTGTGGATTTTCGGCTGGGGTCGCATCCCGCGGTGGGCGCACTTGACGTCTATTTGGGTGGTCGCCGTGGCGGTGAATGTCTCCGCGTACTGGATCATCGTGGCCAACTCATTCATGCAGCACCCGGTCGGTGCGGTCTACAACCCGGAGACTGGGCGCGCCGAGCTGGTGGACTTCATCGCCCTGCTGACAAACCCGACAGCACTGCAGGCCTTCCCCCACGCGATGTTCGGTGGATGGGTGCTCGCCGGCACGTTGGTGTGCAGCATCGCTGGGTGGTGGATGGTGCGGGAGGCTCGCGCGGGTGATCCGACGGGGGTGGCAGCTTCGCTGTGGCGGAAAGCATCCCGTTTCGGAGCGTGGGTCATTATCGTCGGCAGCTTTGGTCTTGCCGTCACGGGCGACCTGCTTGCAAAGCTCTTGTTCACGCAGCAGCCAATGAAGATGGCTTCGGCAGAGGCGCTGTGCCGCACGGAGATGGATCCTCACTTTTCGGTGCTGTCGTTCTCTAGTTTGAACACCTGTAATGATGCCGTCCAGATCATTGGCCTACCCTACGTCTTGCCGTTCTTGGCCCAAGGCAAGTTCACCGGAGTGGAACTCCGCGGCGTCTTAGACCTGCAAGCTGAATACGAAGCCCTGTATGGGCCAGGCAACTACACGCCAAACTTGTTTGTCACCTACTGGTCCTTCCGCGTGATGATTGGCTTCATGGCGGTGTCTTTCCTCTTGGCGCTGGCCGCGTTGATTTTCACCCGCGGTGGCCGCACCCCGCGGGCAAAGTGGATCCAGCCGGTGGCGTTGCTGTGCATCCCTGCGCCGTTCCTGTCCAACATGGCGGGCTGGGTGTTCACGGAGATGGGCCGTCAGCCGTGGATCGTCCACCCCAACCCGGAATTCCAGGGACAGAATCCTGCTGGGGGGCAACAGAACATCATGATGATCGTTCAAGATGGCGTGTCTAACCATTCGACGTGGCAGGTGGTACTCAGCCTGACCGTCTTCACGCTGCTGTACGGCGCGGGCGCGGTGTTGTGGTTCATCCTGGTCAAACGCCAGGTTCTCGCGGGAATTGACCAGCCAGGGATGCGCGACGGTGATGCGGACCGCGTGGCTGAAATATCCTACGGCCCGCCCGAAGACGCGGACCTAGAACCGCTCGCGTTTAGCGACGCCGCCACTGGCGGGTCCACCGCCGTGGCGCTTAAGGAAGGTGAGTAGTGATGGACCTTCAGATCATGTGGTTTGTCATCATCGGGTTCTTCTTCACTGGGTACTTCATTCTGGAGGGATTCGATTTCGGTGTCGGTATGCTCCTCCCCTTCCTCGGCGGGGACACGCCTGAAGAAAACGATCGCCGCCGCAGCGCCGCGATCAAAACAATCGGCCCTGTCTGGGACGGCAATGAGGTCTGGCTGATCACCGGCGGCGCGGCAATTTTCGCGGCGTTCCCCGAGTGGTATTCGACTCTGTTTTCCGGCTTCTACCTCCCCCTTCTGCTGATCGTCGTAGCGCTCATTGTCCGCGGTGTGTCCATCGAATGGCGTGGCAAAGTCGACACGCTTCAATGGCGCCGGTGGTGCGATATCGGCACGGCGTTCGGCTCGTACCTTCCTGCGGTGCTGTGGGGCGTCGCGTTCACCAACATCATCGCTGGTGTTCCGCTTAACTCTGATGGACGCCTCAATTCGCTTTACGACGGATTCTTTGGACTGCTCAACCCCCTCGGCCTGATCGGGGGAATAGCGTTCATGCTGGCTTTTCTCCTTCACGGCGCTCTGTTCATCGGGTTCAAGGCGCATGAGCCGCTGCGCTCGATTGCCCACGGAATTGCGAAGAAGTGGCTGGTTGCCCCCGTGGTGGTGGGTGGCGCGATCTACCTGGTGTGGGTGCAGATCCTTCACGGCAAGCCCTGGACGTGGGTGGCGGTAGCGCTCGCGGTAGCTGCGCTCGTCGCGGCCATTGCGGCACTGTTCGCTGGCAAGGATCGCCTCGCGTTTTACTTCACGGCTGGGATGATCGCATTCATCGCCGTGTTGCTCTTTGGGTCGCTGTTTCCGGATGTCCTGCCGTCGACAAGCGATGCTTTTGAAGGCTGGACCATCCGCAATGCCTCTTCGAGCCCGTACACGCTGAAGATCATGACTGGCGCTGCAGTGGTAATGCTGCCGGTGGTGCTGATTTCGCAGGCGTGGACGTACTGGTCCTTCCGCAAACGCGTGACGGTGTAGCTAAGTGGCTGATTCGCCGCAGGCACCTTCGGCTACCGCGCGCCGGGGTCCGATCAATCCGCAGCTTCTGCGGTTGGTTCCCCCGGTGCGCGGTTTGATTGTGCGTACGGGTGTGTTTCAGGCGCTTTCAACCATGCTGGTGATCGCGCGCGGCGTGCTCATTGGTGTCACCGCCGCATCGGCGATTGAAGGTCACCCCGTGCGCGGGCTGCTGGGCTGGTTGCTTGGCGTTGTGCTTGCGCACGGCGTCGTGGAGTGGTGCGCGGCGCGCAGCGCACAGGCAAGCGTTGGCAACGTCGTGGATTCCATGCGATCCCAAGCCATGACCGCGCTGACGGGCCGCGACCCCCGCGTCGTGCAGGAACACGCCAGCCACTGGCGCCACGTTCTCACGCGCGGGATGGACGACTTTCGGCCGTACCTCACTGAGTTTCTCCCTGCGCTGATCGCGACGGTGATTTCCACTCCGGTGGCCCTCGCCGTGGTGCTCTATTTCGACTGGGTCTCAGCTGTTTTCGCGGTGGTGACGCTTCCGCTCATCCCAATTTTCATGGTGTTGATTGGTACCCTCACGCGGGACCGGACGGAGAAACGGCTCGCCACCACAGCGGCGCTGGGCGGTCAGTTGGCAGATCTTCTCGCCGGGGCGCCGACGCTGCGCGCGTTGCACGCCGCAGCACGGCCAGCCGCCCAGATCCGCGACGGTGGGTCGCGACATGCCCGCGCGACGATGGGCGTTCTGCGCCTGGCGTTTTTGTCGTCTTTCGCGTTGGAGTTTCTGGCCACGCTGTCGATCGCGTTGGTCGCGGTGAGTATTGGCCTGCGTCTGGTGTCCGGGGATGTGTCCCTGGTCGCAGGTCTGACTGTGTTGATCATCATCCCGGAGGTCTTCAACCCTGTGCGCCGAGTGGGAGGCAGTTTCCACGCCGCCGCCGACGGCATCACGGCTGCCGATGAGGTTCTCATGCTTATCGACGCGCCCCCAGAGCTCACCGGCAGCTACCTCCGCGGGGTGACGGACGGTGCGCACGCGGGCGTGGTTGTGTCGGGCCTCAGCGTGCACGGCCGCGACGGCGTACGGCCGAGCGATCTGTCTTTCACCGCGCGCCCCGGGGAGATCACCGTTTTGACCGGCGCGAACGGGTCGGGCAAGTCGACGACGCTTCTAGCGCTTGTGGGTGCGCTGCCGGATGCGGCAGTCAGGGGCGTCGTGGATGGCGTTGGGGTGGGCGTGGGCTCCGTCTACGTCCCGGCCCGCCCGGCGACGGTTCCGGGGACGGCGGGAAGCAACGTGGCGTTGTTCGGCGCGCCCCCACATGCGGTGCCCGGCGCGTGTGAGGCGGCGGAGTTGGACCTGCCGCTGGATCACCCGGTGGGTGTCGGCGGAGCGGGCGTGTCGGCGGGTCAGTTACAAAGGATTGGGCTCGCGCGGTTGTTTACGTCTAAGGCACGCATCGTGCTTGCCGACGAACCTACGGCCCACCTGTCCCCCGAGCTCGTGCCTCGTATAGTGGCGCAGCTGCGCCGATTGGCTGACGAGGGCCGCATCGTGATCGTGGCCTCGCACGACCATCGCGTTACTGCGATCGCAGACGAGGTGGTTGAGCTGTGAAGTCGCTTACAGCTTCTGTGCGGACGTTGGCCCGCCTTTTGCGGCTCGCTGGGGTGCGGCCGCGTGACCTGGTGAGTCCGATCATCGCGGGCTCGATAACTTTGCTCGCGGCGCTGAGTTTGACGGTGGTGTCGGGATGGCTGATTACGCGTGCGTGGGAGATGCCGCCGGTGCTGGACCTGTCTATCGCGGTGACGTCAGTGCGCGCGTTGGGCATTTCCCGGGCAGTGTTCCGCTACCTTGACCGTTTAGTCAGCCACCGCTTGGCGTTGGATGCGCTCACGACGCTGCGCGCGCGGATCTACGACGCCCAGGCGGCCGAGTTGTCTTATGGGGCTGTGCCACCTTATGGGTCCCCGAATGAGTCCCAGCATGCGTCACAGCACCTGACCCGCGCGGAGGCGCAGACCCGCCTGGTCGCGGATACGGAGAGGATCACGGATTTCATCGTGCGCTCCGTGGTGCCGGCTGGGGTGGCGGCGGTGCTCACGGTCGCGGCTACCGTTTTCGCCTTCATCCTCTCCCCCGCCGCCGGGGCGGTGATGCTAGCGGGCTTCGCCGTTACGGGAGGGCTCGTCCCGGCGCTCGCCGCGCGCGCCGCGCGGTCGTCGCGGCTCATCGAATCGGAAGCGGCGTTCCTCGCGGCCTTGGACAGTGTGCTCACCGACCGCGTGGAATACGCCGCCGCTGGTCGTGCCGACAACCAAATCGAGTACGCCACCGCCCAATCACGCGAGGCCTCACGCGCATGGGTTGATGCCACCCGCCCTGAGGCAACAGCCGCGGCGCTGCAGGCCTGGGCCACCGGGCTCACGGCACTCGGTGTCCTCTGGGTCGCGGTGAGCCACTACGCCACTGCCGGCGGGGACCCCACCTGGGTGGGGATGCTGGTCATGCTCCCGCTTGCTGCGTTTGAAGCACACGGTCCGCTGCCCGCCGCAGCTATCCACGCCGACGCGGCGAGCCGCTCGGCTAACAGGTTGGAGCGCCTCATCGACGCCGCAGGGGAATCGGAATTGGGGGGAGGGGAATCGTCGATAAGCAAATGCTCTGTGAAGGCTTTGGAAACCATCCACGGTGACACGGTGTGGGATTTTGAGCTTGAACCCGGCCAGCGAATGCTCGTGCGGGGGCCGAGTGGATGCGGCAAGACGACGATGCTCGCGACTGTCGCGGGGCTGCTGCCGCCAGCTGGAGGAACGGTGAGCGCGCCGAGGTCCGCGCGATTTTTCGCTGAGGACGCGTGGGTCTTCGCCACAACGATCCGCGAGAACCTCACCGTGGCTAACCCGCAGGCAAGCGACGAGCTCATGTGCGAAGCCCTCGCCGCGGTGGGCCTTGATTTCGAGCTGAGCTTCATGCTTCACGACGGCGCCGACTCCCTGTCGTCTGGCCAGCGACGGCGACTGCTCCTCGCGCGGGCCCTCGTGAGCGAGGCGGAGCTTTTGCTTCTCGACGAACCCTTCGCCCACCTCTCCCCCGATGATGCCGCAGCGTTTCAGGACATCCTCATGCGTTCGCCGCTGCCTGGCGCGCGGGCGCAGCGCAGCGTGATCGCCGTGACCCACACCGACGGACCTGTAGGCGTAGAGATCTTCCCCGCCCCCTAAGCACAAGTCCTCTTTTGGCATTCGCGCCGCCCACGGCCACAATGGTGGGCGATGACTACGACTGCTCCTGTAACCCCCGCGGCGGACGGGTCTGCGCCAACGCTGAACATTGGCGGACTGGCCTTATCCTCCCCGGTGATCCTGGCGCCCATGGCCGGGGTAACTAACATGCCGTTCCGCGTACTATGCCGCGAGATCGAGCAGGAGCTCACCGGCACCGCATCCGGGTTATACGTGTGCGAGATGATCACCGCCCGCGCGCTCGTGGCGGGCAACCCGAAAACGCTGCACATGACGTCCTTCGCGCCACAGGAAACCCCGCGTTCCATGCAGCTCTACACAGTGGATCCGGACTTTACCTACCGTGCCGTGCGCCAGATTGTCGAACAAGACATGGCCGACCACGTGGACATGAACTTCGGCTGCCCCGTCCCGAAAGTGACCCGCAAGGGCGGCGGGTGCGCCATCCCCTTCAAGCGGCGGTTGTACGGAAACATCGTCGCCGCCGCGGTGCGCGCCGCCGAAGGATCGGGCATTCCAGTGACCGTGAAATTCCGCGTGGGCATCGACGATGAGCACCACACGCACCTTGACGCGGGGCGAATCGCCGCCGAGGAGGGCGCGGCGGCCGTAACTTTGCACGCGCGCACCGGGGCGCAGCGCTACTCGGGCGCTGCCAGGTGGGACGAGATCACCCGCCTGGTGGACCACATGGCCGGCACCGGGGTTCCGGTGCTGGGCAATGGCGATATTTTCGCCCCCGATGACGCGGCGCGCATGATGGCGCAGACCGGCTGCGCTGGCGTCGAAGTTGGCCGTGGCTGCCTGGGGCGCCCGTGGCTGTTTGCGCAGTTGGGCGCGCAACTACGCGGTGAAGAGGTTCCGCCGGAACCCACCCTGGGCGAAGTTGCCCGGATTGTCTACCGTCACGCGGAGCTACTGGCCGACCACAACGGCGAAGACCGGGGCGTGCGTGAGCTGCGCAAGCACGTCGGCTGGTATTTCCGCGGCTTCCCCGTCGGCGGTGAATTCCGCTCCGCTCTCACCCGCGTCTCTACCCTGGAGGAGCTGCGCACCCAGCTGTCCCCCATCGCGGATGCCACAGACAAGGCCTCCGAAGCGGACTCCGCGCGCGGCCGCCAGGGCTCCGCCGGCAAGATCGTGCTGCCCGACGGCTGGCTCGATGACCCCGAGGACGCCACCGTGCCCGAGGGCGCAGAAGTAGAGAACAACGGCGGGTAAACGCGAAGGTTAACGCGACGTGCACCGCGCATGAACTTAAGTTCCCAGTTCTGTACTTTAAACAAGTTGGGCGTACTATACGCGTATGCGCACCGCGTACCGTGAACATCTCGAAGCCTACGCCTCTGACCTGCGGGTCATGAGCGAGACCGTGCGCGCAATCATGTCCAACGCCACCACCGCATTGCTGGAGACATCCCTAGACAACGCGGAAGAGGCTTTATCACTGGCGGATTCTTTGAAAGAAATCCGCGAGCGCTGCGAACACCGCTCGATGGAACTGCTGGCGCTCCAGAACCCCGTTGCCAGCGAACTGCGCCAGGTGATCACGTCGATCCACATCGTCGAAGATTTCAACCGCATGGGCGCTTTGGCAAAGCACATCGCCAACACAGCACGCCTGCGCCACCCACGTGAAGTGGTGCCAGCAGATCTGCGCGACACCGTCGCCGATGTAGCCAAGCTTGTCGACGAAATGGCAGAACTCATCGACGACCAGTTGATCAGCCCCGACGCCGACCTTGCACTGGAAGTCAACCGCGTTGACGATCAGGTCGATGCGCTACACCGGTTCATCCTGTCCACGGTCACAGCCAACGACTGGGAGGAATCCAACCGTGCCGCCGTGGACCTCGCCCTCGTGGGCCGCTTCTACGAACGCTACGCCGACCACTGCGTCAACGTGGCTTCGCGCATCGTCTTCTTAGTCACCGGGCAAAGCCCAGAAGACTACGCGGACCAGAAAACCATCCAGATCTGATGCCCGGGATCTAGCCGGCCCGATCTGATGCCCGGGATCTGACTCTCGGGGATCTGGGGTTAAGTGACAAAATGTGTGTCTGATTTCCGGTATATCTGCTGATCAGGCTGCATAAATCGGGCTCGAATAGGGTTTTTCGCCTTATTCTGGCTCGTTTTTCGTTCAATCCACCGGAATGGCACCTTCATGTGCTAGCGGGGTGTTGGTGTGCTTTCCCGGTGACACCAAACAGACCACGATGCCCCTCATGTCATGGGGAAACAAAGAAAAACGGTCCCACTCCCAAAGGCTCCACTAGGTGGCGGTGCAAAGACTGCGGAGCCACCTTCATACGCCACCGCACCGACCAAACCCAAGCTCGGGACTTCACAGCGTTTCACGCCTACGTCACTGGCACAGCGTCACTTAACGACGTAGCTGGTACCTTGAACGTCTCCCGCCGCACGCTCGACCGCCGGTTCGCCCCGTTTTGGCTCATCGATGTTCCCAACACCCCAGACCCACACCGGGTCTACGACCAGATTTTCATCGACGGCACCTACACCGACGCTGGCTGCCTGCTGGTTGCCGCAAGCCGCGACCACGTCATCGCCTGGCACTGGGCTAAAAGCGAATCAGCCCACGCCTACACTCAACTACTAAGCGGCATCGCCGCACCGTTATGCGTCGTCCTCGACGGCGGCCAAGGCGCCTTATCCGCCATCAAAGCCTGCTGGCCCAACACGCTGATCCAGCGCTGTCTCGTCCATGCCCAACGCGTTGTCCGCCGCTACACCACAACACGCCCCCGCACCGATGCCGGCAAGGCCATCTATGCACTAGCGCTGAAACTGACCACGATCACCACCGTGGACCAAGCCCGGGAATGGACGCTGCGTCTACACGACTTCGCAGTGGTCTACAAGGCCTTCCTCAACGAGAAAACACTCCTACCCAAAGAGCGCCGCACCCTCAACCACCAATGGGAATGGACCCATATCCGTGTGCGTAGGGCTTACAACTCGCTTGTGCACCTTTCACGCAACAACTGGCTGTTCACCTACCTCCAACCCCCGACAGACGCACTCGAACCCGACCGGTGGGCAGCAACCACCAACAGTCTTGAAGGCGGGATCAACGCCCAACTCAAACGCATCGCTGACGCCCACCGCGGCAGATCAGGAGAGCGGCAACGCAAAATGCTCGAATGGTACCTGCACTCGAAAACGCAACTGCCTGACGCCCCATTACAGATCGCCAGGCAGTGCAGGTTCGGACAAGATCAACTCGCCAAAGTTCCCGATCTCGTCACTAAAGACCGAAACGAATCCGACCATCAAACAGGCCGACCAGCCTTCTACGACAACGCTATCCCAACCGACTACGAACACTCAGTAGGAATCAGAAAAGGACCCCTCAAATAACAAAAAGCGTGCCCCACCGGCGACACGCCGACCAGACACACTTTTTGTCTATTAACCCGGGATCTGCACAAAAAAGGAGGCGGATAATCCGCCTCCTTTTTAAGTTTCGAGGAGCAGGAGCGCTCCCCGCGGTGGTTTAACCGAAGCGACCAGCGATGTAGTCCTCGGTCTCCTTGCGCTCAGGGTTCTCGAAGATCGTGGTCGTGTCGTTGAACTCGATGAGCTGGCCCGGCTTACCGGTTGCCTCGAGGGAGAAGAACGCGGTCTTGTCGGACACACGCGCTGCCTGCTGCATGTTGTGCGTTACGATGACGATGGTGTACTCGTCCTTCAGCTCGTGGATCAGGTCCTCCACAGCCAGGGTCGAGATCGGGTCAAGAGCGGAGCACGGCTCGTCCATGAGCAGAACTTCCGGCTGCACTGCAATCGCGCGAGCGATGCAGAGACGCTGCTGCTGACCACCGGAGAGGCCGCCACCCGGCTTGTCCAGACGGTCCTTGACCTCGTCCCAGAGGTTTGCGCCGCGCAGGGAGCGCTCAGCGATTTCCTTCAGCTTGGACTTGTTCTTCTCGCCAGCAAGCTTCAGGCCGGCGACAACGTTGTCCTCGATGGACATGGTCGGGAACGGGTTAGCCTTCTGGAACACCATGCCGATGGTGTTGCGCACGGACACCGGGTCGACGTCCTTGGCGTAGATGTCGTGGCCGTCCAGCAGGACCTGGCCGGTGACGGATGCGTTAGGGATGACCTCGTGCATGCGGTTCAGCGTGCGGAGCACGGTGGACTTACCGCAACCGGACGGGCCGATGAACGCGGTCACGGCCTGTGCGGGGATCTTCATGTTGACGGTGTTCACGGCGTGGAAGTCACCGTAGTAAATGTTGAGGTCATTGAGCTCAAGCTTGGCCATTGATTTTCTCCTCTAGTGAAAAGTGTGTGTGGTTTTCTACGGTGTCGGTTACTTCTTAACCGAGAACTTGGATGCGATGAACCGGGCGAGAAGGTTGATAACAACCACCAGGATCACCAGGGTCAGGGCCGCGCCCCACAGACGGTCGGAGACTGCCTGGATGGACGGGTTCGCGTTCCACATGTCCAGCATGAACAGCGGCAGCGAGGACTGCGGCTCGCCGAAGATACCGAACCAGTTCACAGAACGGGACGTACCAACAAGGATCAGCACCGGTGCGGACTCACCCATGACGCGGGCGACGGCCAGCATGATACCGGTGATGATGCCGGACAGCGCGGTCGGAAGAACGATGCGCACGATGGTCTTCCACTTCGGAACACCCAGTGCGTAGGAGGCCTCGCGCAGGTCCATCGGAACCACGCGGAGCATTTCTTCGGTGTTACGAACAACAACCGGGACCATAAGCAAGATCAGGGAGAGCGACACAGCGAAGCCGGAACGCTGCTGACCCAGGATGGTGATCCACACCGCGTAGATGAACAGTGCGGCAACGATGGACGGAACACCAGAGAGGATGTCCACCATGAAGGTGGTGAGCTTGCCCAGGCGGTTGCCGTTGGCGTACTCCACCAGGTAGATAGCGGTGAACACACCGATCGGAATGGAGAACAGGGACGCGATAAGGGTCTGGACGAGGGTACCGGCGATAGCGTGCAGTGCACCACCACCCTGGGTGCGGTTACCCACGGAGCTCATGTCCTCGGTCCACCAGGACGCGGAGAACACAGCCTCGTAGCCGTTGGCGAACACTGTCCAGAGCAGCCAGCCGAGCGGGATCATCGCCAGGATCATGGCGATCCACATCAGGGCGTTCATGATCGTGTTCGTGGCCTTACGGCCACCGGAGATGTCGGTGAACGGGTTGTCAGTGCGACGCGGCGTCTGCTCCAGCGTGTCGGTCGTTGCCGTGCTGGTCGCAGCGGAATCCGTCGCAGCGATCGACTCCTTGCGCGAGCCGTCGGAAGGGATTGCAGTACTCATTGTTTTCCTTCTCCCTTACTTACTTGTTAACGATCGCGCGGGCGATCGAGTTGACGATGAACGTGAGCAAGAACAGGACCAGACCAGCTGCAATGTAGGCACCAGCCGAAATCTCGTTGTTGAACTCACCCGACGCGTTAGCAATCGCGGTAGCGAAGGTCGTACCACCGTCGAAAAGCGAACCGCGGAACGCGGGCGACGGGGAGACAACCATGTAGAGCGCCATGGTCTCACCGAGGGCGCGACCAAGACCAAGCATGGAACCAGCGATGAAGCCGGAGAAACCGAACGGGAGAACAGCCATGCGGATGACCTCCCAGCGGGTGGCACCAAGCGCCAGGGCGGACTCGATGTGTCCCGGAGGGGTCTGCACGAAGATCTCACGTGCAGTAGCGGCGATGACCGGGAGGATCATGATCGCCAGAACGATACCACCGGTGAGCATGTTACGGCCGGTGTCGAACGACGGGGAGCCCTCATTGTTGAAGAGGATGAATCCGCCGAAGAGGTTGTTGAGCCACTCGTAGAAGGGCTTCAGGGCTGGGCCGAGAATCTGTGCACCCCACACACCGTAAACGATCGACGGAACTGCAGCGAGCATGTCGACCAGGGTCGACAGCGGGCGAACCAGCTGCTTAGGTGCGTAGTTAGAGAGGAAGAGTGCAATCGCGAGGGCCACCGGCATAGCGATGATCAAAGCGATCAGGGAGATCGTCACGGTGGACAGGAAGAGGTTCGGGATACCGAACTTCATCGGTCCTTCGCCCGGGGTGTCCCACTCACCGGTGTAGGTGAAGAAGTTTTCGGCGTTGCGGGACAACGGAATAATCGCCTGGTAGATCAGGAAGATACCGATGGCGGCGATGATCACGGTGATCAGCGCTGCGGAGATGGTGGAGAGTGCTTCGAAGACGCGGTCGCCGGGGCGCTTCACGCCATTCTGAGAACCGGATGCGCCAGCTTCTGGCGTTCCGCTGGTGGCCGGGTCCTGCCCCTTGGAAATGGGGGTTCCGGTGGAGCCAGTCACGACAGGTTCAGTCCTCGTGGCGGGGCCGGCACCACGGTCGTCGTGTTCTGTTGCTGGCAATTCGTTATCAGCCATGTTCACGAATCCTTATTAAAAGTCGAAAAGAGGTAAAACCTAGTTCGGTTCCTACGGTTTGTGACGTAGGTAAGCCCCCCGCTGATGATCGTGTCGTCGGGGGGCGCGCTGGCGTGTTAACCAGCACCTTTAAAGCGGTTTACGCAAGAGCGTCGACAGCAGCCTTCAGGCGCTCGAGGTGCTTGCCCTCGACCGGGATGTAGCCGACGTCCTCGAGGGTCTGGTTCTGGGATTCCAGAGCGACCTTCAGGAAGTCCTTGACCTGCTTACCGGTTGCCTCGTCGTAGCCTGCGGAGCAGACGATCTCGTAGGTCGTGAGGATGAGCGGGTATGCGCCCTCGCCGTTCTGCTTGAACAGTGCCTCAGAGTCAACGACGAGGTCGTGCTCGTTGTGACCTTCCTTGAACTCAAGGTTGTCCAGAGCCTTGACAACGGAGTCCTTGTTCAGCTCAACCGGGCCTGCACCGAAGTCAATGTTGGCGATCTGGAGGCCGGAAGCCTGTGCAGCACCAACCTCAACGTAGGTGATAGCGCCGTCGATCTTCTCAACTTCCTTGACCACACCGGTGGACTTGTTAGCACCAGCACCGACAGCCTTCGGGAAGGACTTACCGGTGGAGTCCCAGCGACCGTTGGAGGCAGCCTTCAGGAACTTCTGGAAGTTGTCAGAGGTACCGGACTCCTCAGCGCGGTAGATGACCTTGATGTCCTTGTCCGGCAGGGAAGCGTCCGGGTTAGCGTCAGCGATCTTGGAGTCGTTCCACTTCTTGATGTCGCCCTTGAAGATGTCAACCAGGTTGTCGATGGTCAGGTTGATGTCCTGGCCCTCAAGGTTGTAGGCGATAGCGACCGGGCCGATCACCATCGGCAGGTGCCATGCTTCGTTGCCGTTGCAGCGCTGCTTAGCCGGCTCAACCTCTTCGTCCTTCAGCGGGGAGTCAGAACCAGCGAAAGCGACCTGGCCTGCGGTGAAGTTCTTCACGCCCTGGCCAGAGCCGGTGCCGTTGTACGCAAGCGTTGCGCCTTCAACAGCCTCTTGGTAACGAAGACCGAAGACCTCGTTCATTGCGTCTGCCTGGGAGGTTGCACCCTCAGCGACGAGCTGACCGGACTGACCGGAAAGGCCCTCGATCTGAGACGGGTCCTTTTCATCGCCGCCGCCGCCGTTACCATTGTCGCCGCCGCAGGCAACAAGAGCGGAGGAAGTCAGGGCCACTGCGCCGAAGATGGCAGCGGTGCGCTTGATGTTCTTGATCACGGGATACCTTTCAAGTGGATAACAAACTTGCAGAGTGCAAGCACTCACATGTCCGAAAGCTACGTTCTAAGCGTTAACCCCAGCTAGCCTTTGAGGTGAACACTGCGTTAACTTTGATAACTTTTGTGACTTTTGCCTGCAATACGGTGCCCGTGAATCCAACCAAAGTGCAACCGGCGCCCGTTGTGATCACCGCGCGTACACAACGTGATGCTCCACCACGGTGAAGCCGAGCTGCCGGTACCTCGCTACAGCTGGCTTATTGTCCTCTTCAACGTAGAGGACAACGCGGGATACATCGCCGCGCTTACGCAGGGATACAAGCCCGGCGCGCATCAAAGGATCACCGAGGCCACGCCCACGATAGGCGGAAGAAAGCCCGACGACGTAGACCTCGCCCTTCGCCCCGTGCTCGTCACCAGCAGCGCCAGCTTCACTATCAGCGACGTGCATCTTCGTCCAGTGGAAACCCACGAGGGTGGCAGGCTCGCCGTCACCGGATTCGTGGCCAGCGAAATCCCACAGGAGGATCACTCCATGCGGGTCAAACCACTGCGTGTTCATCCCGGCGCGAAGACGTTCAATATCCCATCCGCCTTGTTCGGGGTGCCAGCTAAAGGCGTCGTTGTTCACGGCAAGCCACGCGCGATCCACGGCGTTCGCGCCATACTTATCGACGGCCTCACCATACGTTTCCAGCCCCAACCCCTGCTCCGCCAGTTCGGCCTGGGTCTTCGCCCACGCGTCATCGTCCGTAATGGCGTCTAAGGCTTCACCTTCAATCTCCATCACGAGCAGCGTCCTGCGCGGCGTGAGATCAAGCCGGTTAGCTACGCTCTGCGCGGCCGGGAGGTTGCCGTGCGCCCAGAACCCTAGGCTCGCATCCCCGTTATTTCCACCGTCATTGTCACGGGCTTCATGGTGCTTAAGCACTGCCTTCGCCAGGGTCGTTCCTATCCCCCGGCCACGCGCGGTGGGTTCTACGGCCAACTCAGCGGAACCATCTGGGGAAAGGCCGGCGATGCCTACTAGGGTGTCGTCGATAAGCGCAAGAAAATGCTCATGCGACCAGCGGGCTTCGCGCATGCCTGCGAGAAAGGCCTCGGAGAATGCGGCGACGCGATCTTGCTTCTCGATGCGCGCGAGCAGCTCATCGGCCTCGCTGCGTACGCGGCTGTCGGAAGCGAGAGCGCCTGCTGTAATGTGCGTGATGCCCATGGAAACGACAATAGCGCCGCCGCACACTACGGCAACGGGTGGTAGGCCATACTTGATCTGTGAGTACCGCACTGATTGATCGCGAGCGCGCAGCTCGCCGCTGGTGGCGCCGGCCCCCGCGCGCCGCGTGGATCACCGCGTCAACGATCATCGTTGTCCTTGCGTGCCTGTTCCTCGCCGATTCCTTTACTGCGGCGCGCGTTGAGCGAACGCTATCGCGCAACGCACAAACCACCGCGAAGCTTGCCGCTGAGCCGGAAACTTTCGTCGATGGCTTTCCGTTCACGCAGGTCCTGCTGACAGGTCAAGTGCCGCGGTTAAGCATTCAGGCGCTTGACGTTGACGTGCCGGGCGTGGGCATCGCGAACGCCCGGACCGACATTCACCACATCTTCATCGACCCTGCCGACGCCCTCGCCGGGCGCTTCGAGGGCGCCCAAGCGGACATCGTTGAGCACACAATCAGCCTCGACGGCGTGGCGTTCGGCCAGCTGATTCGCGTCGACGGCGTCCACATGACGGACTTGGATATCTCCAACCCCTACGACATTTCTCCCAACGGCGGGCCAGCCAGCGAAGCGCAACTGACCGGCACGATCCCTGGGATGGATACGCGCAGCACAGCGATTGTCTCTCTTCGGCTCGACGGACCACTGTTCCGGATGACCCCAATCCAGCTGATCGATGTTGATGACAAGCACCGCGAGGCAGTGACGCGCGCGTTCACCTTGGAACTGGATACGCGGATGCTGTCCTTCGGCGCACACGCCGACGCGGCCGACATGGTGCAGCTCGTCGGCGGCTCGATCCAATTTCTCGCACAACGACGGCAGGTCACGCTGACCTCGGAGGACCTGAGCCCAATCGCTCACCGGCCGGACTAAACGCGGGGGAAGCCCCCGGCCACCGAAAACCGCCGGCATCCCGCGGCGCTACCCTAGATTGGCATGAGCGAAACTACGCACGATTCCATCCCACAACCAACTGGCGGCGAGCACCTCGACGGCAACGAAGCCGTCAACATTGCCGCCGAGCGCGCGAAGACCACCGGTAGCCGCAACATCCCTACGTTTGGCTTTGACGTGCCGCTTGCCGACGACACGGCGAACCTCCGCCAAGGCCCCAGCCTGCACGACGGTCTACTAGCACTTCTCCCTCTAGTAGGCGTGTGGCACGGCACTGGTCAAGCGAACCCGGCCATGGAAGACAACGCCGAGGAATTCACCTTTGGTCAGCAGTTGATCATCTCCCACGATGGTGAGAACTACCTCCGCTTTGAGTCCCGCACGTGGCGCCTCGACGGTGAAGGCAACCCGGCCGGCCCACTGGAACGCGAAGTCGGCTTCTGGCGCATCTCGCTCGACGACGACATTGAGGTGATCCTGACCAACTCCCGCGGACTGGTGGAAATCCTCTACGGCGAGCCCGTCAACGAGCGCGCGTGGTCCCTAGCGTCCGCGTCCACCGTGGCCACCGCCACCGGCCCCGCCTCCCACGGCCCCGGCAAGCGCCTATACGGCTTGCTGCCCAACCAGAACCTCGGCTGGGTCGACGAACGCATGGTGGGCACCGGCGAGGACCGCGAGCTAGTCCCGTACATGTCCGCCGAACTAACCCGCGTCGCCGGCTAGCCAGCGGTTAAGCTATTCTCCCGCCGTGCTGCCTAGCCAGCGCGGCGGCTGTTCTCGATAAGCACACGCACGGCGTCCTCTTCTTTGGCTTTGGGCGTGGGTAACTTCTTCCCATCGATGGAGGTGACGCGCACCCCGCCGCGCACGGAGGACACGAGCCACACCTGCTCGGCGTTGTGCAGATCATCAACGGTGAGGTCTTTTTCTTTACAGCGCCATCCGTCGTCGACTGCGCGCGCGAAGATCGCTGCCACGGTGGTGCCGGGCAGGACATCGCCGCCGGTAACAGGCGTGCGCAGTTTCTTGTTGGCCTTCACCACGAGCACCGACGCGATGGTGCTTTCCAGCACGCGGCCTGACTCGGGCTCGATGTAAATCACATCGTCCGCGCCCTGGGATGCGGCCCAGCGCTGCGCTGCCATTGCACCGGCGTAATTCAGTGACTTCGCACCGACGGCCATCCATGGTGCCGCCGCCGCGTCGTCGATACGCGCTATTGTGTAGCCCTTCGGCGCGGTGAGGACGCGCACGCCGTTTTCGCGCTGCGCCACGACCTCCGGCGCAACCGGGCGCACCGTCACCCACGCCGTGGGCACGCCGGTGGACTCCCGCCCACGGGTGTATGTCCACACGCACTTGCCTTCGAGTTGTGAAAGCGCATCAGCGTCCGCGGGGTTCTGCGGATCCAGGCCCGATTCGCGGACGAAATCCGCCACGGCCTCACGTGTTGCACGCACCCACGTGTCCGCATCTGGTTCCGGCAAGTCCAGCAGCGCGGCGGAACGCGCGAAGCGCTCCAAGTGCTTGCCCACGTTCACTGGTTCACCGGCGGAAACCAAGATGGTCTCAAACACCCCGTCGCCACGCGTGACTGCGGCATCGTCCCAGAAAACGTGCGGCAAATTCAGATTGTGCCTACGCATGGAACCGCCAAATGGCTCCACGAGGTAGATAACCGGCTGCGGAATGCGTGCAGGATAAAGGCCCATACTCTCCCATTATGCCCACGCACACACGCGCGTATGATTCGGCGCATGTACCGCTCCCCTCTTATGAACTTGCCCGGCGCCGCCGAACTGGTTGCGGCCGATGATTCGCCGCTGGACGCCGCGGGGGTGGCCTGGCACTACGGTGATCCCTTCGCTGAGCAGCGCGCGCTGATGTTTGGGCCCGTGCTGATTGATCGTTCGCATCGCCGCGTGATCAAGGTCGCCGGTCCGGACGCCGCGGAATTTTTGAACAACCTGCTGAGCCAGAAACTCGACGACGCCAGCGACGGTTTTTCCGCCGCCGCGCTGGACCTCGATGGCCAAGGACGCATTCTCCACCACGCGCACGTCACGCGCGCCGCCGACGCCTTCTACCTCAACGTTCCCTCCTACAGCGGCGACTCCCTCCGCGAGTACCTGTCGAGGATGATCTTCTGGTCCAACGTCACCGTTGAGGACACGGACTACGCCGTGGTCACGGAGCTCAGCCCCGCTCCGACGCCCACATCGCTTATCGACGACCCCTCTACCAGCGAAACAACCCCCCTTCCCACGAGCCCGGTGGAATGGGCGGGCCCGGGCCCCTACCGCTACGACACCCTGGTCCCGCGTTCCGCCTTACGCGACGCGGTACGTTCCTTCCGCGCCGCCGGGGGAAAACTCGCTGGTCTCATGGCTTTTACCGCGGCGCGAGTACATGCCGGCGAACCCGAATTGCGGGCTGACCTGGATGACAAATCGATCCCCCACGAGGCGCACCGCCTCATCGGCCGCGGGGACACCCTTGGCGCAGTCCACCTGGACAAAGGGTGCTACCGCGGGCAGGAAACCGTGGCGCGGGTGGACAACATCGGCCGTTCGCCGCGCCTCATGGTAAAGCTCCACTTGGACGGTTCTGCCCCACTCGATCCGGAAATGGGCGCCGACATCACGCTCGGCGGCCGCCGCGTCGGGCGTCTAGGCACCATGGTGCACGACTGCGACTACGGGCCCATTGCTCTTGCCTTGATCAAGCGCTCAGCCCTCGCCACCGTGATAGACACGACGCGCGCCGCTACGCAGCCGCCCGGCGCTCACCACTCACCAGCCGGACCAACGTTTGAGGTCGCTGCGGGTGAGGAAGGCGAGATCGCTGTCGCGGCAACCGTTGACCCGGACTCTCTACCCGCCGATGAAGGAAACCATGCCGGACGTGCAGCAATAGACCGACTGAAGGGTAGATCCCCACAATTTGACTAGCACGGTATGATGGCTAGCAGGACAAATACGAACTTATATTTCAAGGGCCGCGCATTACGCCGCCGCCCTTGCGACACCTCAAGGGGGTCACGCCCATGGGCCGCGGACGCGCCAAAGCAAAGCAAACCAAGGTTGCACGCCAGCTGAAGTACAACTCTCCAGACATGGACCTCGATTCGCTGCAGCGCGAACTGGCAGGCCAATCGCCTTCCTCTTCTCAGCGCTCCGATTTCGATGACCTCGATGGGGACGACTACTCGGACTACGCTGACTGGGCCGCGGGCCGCTAAGCCCCTATTTAGTCCCCGCTGCAGCGTCGAGCCGCTCGGGTTTCTCGCCGCAGTGACTTTGCGGCGAGGGGTCGATCCTGACGATTCTGACACCTCCCCCGGCGATTCAGCCCAAAACCCCAGTTCGCGATTCGATCTAGGGTGCCGAAGTGTCAGCATCGTCAGGACGCCGGGGTTTCCCGCCGTCGAGGGCTTCTCGTCGCCTGGATATGGCGGCGAGGGGTCGATCCTGACGATTCTGACACCTCCTCCGGCGATTCAGCGCAAAACCCCAGGTCGCGATTTGACCTGGGGTGTCAAAGTGTCACCATCGTCAGGACGCCGGGGCGGGCCGGGCCGAGTGGGCCGGCCAGGGCGGACCGGGTGGGCTCTTAGAACCCTGGGTGGGCGCCTAGCAGCGTTGCCCGAGCACCTTCGTCGTCGGGGGTTGCGGCGCGCACGACGCCGAGTTCCCAGCAGTCAACGTGGCGGGCGGTCAGCATTGCAAGTGCCCTGTCGCGGTCCTCGGGTGCGACGACGGCGACCATGCCGACGCCCTTGTTGAAGGTCTTCTCCATCTCAACATCCGGGACCTTACCCACGGCGCGAATGGTGCGGAAGATCTGCGGAGGATTCCAGGTGGTGCGGTACATTTCCGCGACCTTGCCTTCAGGGATAATGCGCTCCATGTTGCCCACTAGGCCGCCGCCGGTGACGTGGCAGAACGTGCGGACCTCACACTCGGCGGCGAGGGCTAGGCAGTCCAGGGCGTAGATGCGGGTTGGTTCAAGCAACTCCTCGCCGAGGGTGCGGCCGAGTTCTTCGACGTGGCCTTCCAGTGTGAGTCCAGCACGCTCCAGCAGGACGTAGCGGGCCAACGAGTAACCGTTGGAGTGCAAGCCTGACGATGCCATGCCGATGATGACGTCGCCTTCGCGGACGCGATCGGGGCCCAACAGTTCATCGGCTTCGACCACACCGACGGCGGTGGCAGAAACGTCGTACTCATTCGGGTCCATCACGCCTGGGTGCTCAGCGGTTTCACCGCCGAGCAACGCGCAACCGGCTTGGACGCAGCCTTCCGCAATTCCTTCGACGATCTGCGCGACTTTCTCCGGAACGACCTTGCCCACGGCGATGTAATCCTGCAGAAACAGTGGTTCCGCACCGCAGACTACGAGGTCATCCACGCACATCGCCACGAGGTCAATGCCGATGGTGTTGTGGACGTCCATCGCTTGGGCCACGGCCAATTTGGTGCCCACGCCATCGGAGCCAGCAGCAAGGAGGGGCTGACGGTACTTGCCCAACGCGAATAGGCCAGCGAAACCGCCCAACCCGCCGCGTACTTCGGGGCGGGTCGCGCGTTTGGCGTGGGTCTTAATCAATTCCACTGCCTGGTCGCCGGCCTCGATGGAGACTCCGGCGGCCTCGTATGACACTGATTCATCGGCGTGATCGGTGGTCACGGTCGTGCTCCTTTAGTTAGTTGAAATCGGCTGATCGTGGGGGCAGCATTACTCAGCCGCGTGGGTGCGCTCTTTGATACGGCGAACAGCATCCGCGTTGGCATTGTCCTGCGGCAGCCCCAGCGGGTAATGCCCATCAAAGCAGGCTGCGCACAAAGAGGACGCGGGACGCTCAGTCGACGCAATCATGTCATCAATGGTCACGAAAGCGAGCGAATCCGCCCCGATCATAGTGCAAATGTCGTGGGCCACGTCCTCATCGCCAGAGGCAGTCGAGCCGGCGCCGCCATGGTTGGCGATCAACTCACCGGGGGAAGCGAAGTCGATGCCGTAGAAGCACGGCCACTTTACCGGCGGCGAGGCAATGCGCACGTGTACCTCAGCTGCCCCGGCCTCACGCAGCATGCGGATCAGTTTGCGCTGCGTGTTGCCGCGCACGATGGAATCGTCGACGACGATCAGCTTTTTGCCCTCGATGACTTCACGCACGGGGTTGAGCTTCAGGCGCAGGCCAAGTTGGCGCAGTGTATCCGAGGGTTGGATGAACGTGCGTCCAACGTAGGCGTTCTTCATCAGTCCCTGGACGAATGGGATCCCAGATTCCTCCGCGTACCCGATTGCCGCCGGGGTGCCTGATTCTGGGACTGGCATCACCAAGTCGCCGTCGATAGGCGCGACGTGCGAAAGCCTGCGCCCGATTTCTAAGCGGGCGGCGTTGACAGTGCGCCCTTCGATGACTGAATCCGGTCGGGCGATGTAGACGTACTCGAACACGCACGTTTTGGGCGACGGGGACGCGAAACGTTCGGAGCTGACTCCCGATTCATCGATGGTGATCAGCTCACCGGGCTCAATATCACGCACGAACGACGCGCCCGTGATGTCCAGCGCTGAGGTCTCGCTGGCCACGACCCAGCCGTTCTCCAAACGACCAAGCGACAGTGGGCGCACCCCATGTGGGTCACGCGCTGCGTAGAGCGATTGGCCGTCCGTGAAGACGAAGCAGAACGCCCCGCGCAGGCGCGGGAGCAGTTCACGTGCGGAATCGAGTACCGTCCGGCCGTCCGTCACCCCACCTGCCAGAAGCGCTGACACAACCGACGTATCCGACGACGATCCCTGGCCGGACACACCCTGTTTGGGAATCAAACGCCGCTCAATCGCTTCGCGCTGCAGATCCGAGTAATTGATCAGATTGCCGTTGTGGCCGATCGCAATGTCCGTTCCATCCGGGGCGGTCCGAAACATCGGCTGAACGTTTTCCCAGTTCCCAGCCCCGGCCGTCGAGTAGCGGGTGTGCCCCACCGACACGTTGCCTTGCAGTGCGTCCAGCGTGCCCTCATCGAACACTTGGGATACGAGTCCGCTGTCTTTAAACACAAGGATTCTGCCGTCTTCCCCAACGGCCATTCCTGCGCCTTCTTGGCCGCGGTGCTGCAACGCAAAGAGCCCAAAGTAGGTCAGCTTAGAAACATCCTCACCAGGGGCCCACAATCCAAAAACGCCGCATTCTTCGCGCGGTTCTTGTTCCAGATCGGCACTCAGGTGGGCAGGTGATTTAGCAGGGTCGTTCGAGGTCTGCACGTGATCCACTTTATCGGACTCCCGACACTTTCAAGCAACTTGTGCGTCGGTAGCAACGCCAGCCACGGGCTAGAGCGTGACTACCGGCAAACCGGCCGCAATTTCTGCGCACCGACTTCCGGACGCATCCACCACCCCGCGCGCCACAGCCTCATCAAACTCCAGCTGACCGGTGGCGAGCTGCAGCCACGTCAAAGGGTCCGTTTCCACAACGTTCGGCGGAGTGCCACGCGTGTGCCGGGGCCCTTCTACACATTGGACAGCGACGAACGGCGGGACACGCAGCTCCACCGTCTGGCCGGGAAGCTCTTCGGCGAGCGCGCGCACCGTTCGTCGACAAGCATCTGCGAGCTCGCTTCGCGATGGCTTATCGACGGACCCGGGTTGCGCAACCCACGCTTTCACCGCGGCAACCGCTTCCCGCGTTTTCACTGGATCATTCTTCTGCACCACCTTGCCCACCATAGTTCCATTAAGGTGGGGCACTGTGAGTGAACAAGCTGCCTCCAACCCGACCGACGCGAACCGCGACCCCGCCTACACCGAACAAGTCCCGGAGGAAAAGTCCTCCCACCTGACGTTGCGCTTCATGGCATCCCCGACGGACATCGTTATGGCGGGTGCTGAAGGTGTGTCCGGCGGACGCATTTTGGAATGGATCGACAAGGCTGCTTACGCCTGCGCCGTGCAATGGGCCGGAGCCTACTGCGTCACGGCATACGTAGGCCACATCCACTTCACCCGCCCGATCCCCTCCGGTCACCTGGTGGAAGTCCGCTCGCGGATTGCAATGACCGGGTCCTCGTCGATGCACATCGTCAACGAGGTCCTGTCTGCGGACCCACGCGAGGGAGTGTTCACCCGCGCGTGTGACTGCCTTGTGATCTACGTGGCTAAAGACCCCGACACCGGTAAGCCGATGAAGGTTCAACCCTTCGTTCCTGAAACGGAGGAAGAACGCCGCATCGAATTAGCTGCGCGCGACCGCATCCAGTTGCGCAAAGAGATCCAAGAGGAAATGTCCGCCCAAACGTATGAGGGCGAATCAAACGAGCCCCGGATCATCCACCGCTTCATGGCCAAACCAACCGACATCAACTTCGGCGGAAAGGTCCACGGCGGTACCGCGATGGAATGGATCGACTCCACCGGCGCATCGTGCACTATGGAATGGTCCGGGGAGCGCACCCAAGCCGTGTACGCGGGCGGCATCCGCTTCTACCAGCCGATCAACATCGGCGACCTGATCGAGGTGGACGCACGGATCATCCGCACTGGCAAGCGCGGCATGCACGTTCACACTCACGTCCGCTGCGGCGACCCCCGCGGCGGCAGCGAAAACTTGAAGACGGCAATCCACGCGACCTTCACCTACGTGGCCATTGATATTGACGGGCAGCCGTTGCCGGCGCGCCAGTTCACCCCCACGACCGACACCGACATCGCCCTGTGGGAACACGCCGAGCGCCTCATGGAGCTACGCTCCGAGTTCACCCCGCGCCCGTTGATTTCGCTCCCGGAGCCCCGCCAAACCATCGACTAGACCCCAAAGCCAGCACGCACAGCCGACACGGAAAGCCGGCACGGAACTTTGACCGTGCCGGCTGAGGTTAGTTCTGCACTCCGCTACACCGCGGAGTTCGGTGCGTCAGCGTGGCTGAAGTACTTCGGCAAAGTTGCCTGCCACGCGACACGCAGCTCATCGACCGCGACTGATTCGTCGCCGAATGTGATGGCAGCGCCGTTGTTGGTGCGGCCGATCACGGCAGCCGGGATGCCCAGCTCGCTAGCCCTGCGCAGGGCGGCATCGAGCCGGTCAGCGCTGAGTGCGACGAGCACGCGGGAGGCGGATTCGGAGAACAGCGCGGTGAACGCGTCCTCGTGGACCGCAGCCAAATCGAGTTCAGCGCCCTTGCCGGCATCCTTGATCATTTCGAAGACGGCTTGAGACAAACCGCCCTCGGAAAGATCGTGGGCGGCGGTAAGCCCCTCCGCACTGGTGAAGAAGTCCGCCAGGCGGGCTTCATTAACCAGGTCGACCTGCGGTGGAAGACCGTTCAAGCCGGCGCCGGAAATCTCCTGCCAGACGGATCCGCCAAACTCATCCTTGGTTTCGCCGAGCAGAACCAGCACGTCGGTCTCATCGTTGTTGACCACCCGGTGGCTGATCGCCGTGCGGACGTCATCAATGACACCGAGCACACCCACGACTGGTGTCGGCAGGATCGGAGTGTCCCCCGTCTGGTTGTAGAAGGACACGTTTCCGCCGGACACCGGAATGTTCAGTTCCACCGCGCCGTCCGCAAGACCATGGACGGCCTCACGGAATTGCCACATCACATCGGTGTTCTCTGGCGAACCGAAGTTAAGGCAGTTTGTCACGGCAACGGGGCGCGCACCAGTCACAGCCACGTTGCGGTAGGCCTCAGCCAGAGCGAGACGTGCGCCCATGTTCGGATCCAGATACGTGTAGCGGCCTGAGGCATCAGCGCTGACGGCGACACCGCGGTTCGTCTCTTCATCAATCCGCAGCACGCCCGAATCCGCATGCCGCGCTTGCACCGTGTTGCCGCGCACGTAGCGGTCGTATTGCTCCGTGATCCAATCGCGTGAGCACAGCGCGGGGCTGGCCACCATCTTCAGCCAGGTGCCCGCAAGATCAGCAGGCTTATCGACGCCCCCGAACTCCTGCACCGAGTCTTGCCACTCGGGCCGTGCCCATGGGCGTTCGTACACGGGGGCCTCATCCGCAATGGTCGACGGCGGCGCGTCCAGCACGACTTCACCGTTGTGCGTGATTACCAGGCGATCGCCTTCACCGGTGACCTCACCGATTTCCGCGCAGTTAACATCCCACTTCGCGCAGATCTCCTTGAACTTCTCTACGTTTTCCGGGGCGACAACGGCGCACATGCGCTCCTGCGATTCGGATGCGAGGATCTCAGCCGCAGTCATGTGCGACGCGCGCAGTGGCACAGCATCGAGGTTCACCCGCATACCGCCGTCACCAGCAGCAGCCAGCTCCGAGGTGGCACACGCAAGTCCAGCACCGCCGAGGTCCTGAATACCCACCACGCACCCGGACTGGTAGAGCTCCAGGCAGCATTCAATAAGGACCTTCTCCGCGAACGGGTCACCCACCTGAACGGCCGGGAGTTTGCGCTCCGCACCGTCTTCGAAAGTGTCAGACGCCAACACGGACACGCCACCAATGCCGTCCAGGCCGGTGCGCGAACCGAACAAGATCACCTTGTTGCCCTTACCGGATGCAAATGCCAGCTTCAGGTCCTCGACCTTCAACGTGCCCACGCACAAAGCGTTCACCAGTGGGTTGCCCGCGTAGGTGGAGTCAAAGACGGTCTCACCACCGATGTTGGGAAGGCCAAGGCAGTTGCCGTAGCCACCGACGCCAGCAACAACTCCCGGCAGGACGCGCTTCGTGTCATCCGCATCCACGGGGCCGAAACGCAGCTGATCCATGACCGCGATCGGGCGTGCACCCATCGCCATAATGTCGCGGACAATGCCGCCGACACCCGTCGCCGCACCTTGGTAGGGCTCGACGTAGCTCGGGTGGTTGTGCGACTCAACACGGAACGTCACCGCGTTGCCGTCCCCGATATCCACCACACCAGCGTTTTCACCGATGCCGGCGAGCAGCTTCGCACCCATCTCTTCCGTCATGGTTTCACCGAAGTAACGCAGGTGGACCTTGGAAGACTTGTACGAGCAGTGCTCCGACCACATAACCGAGTAAACGGTCAGCTCCGCATCGGTTGGGCGGCGGCCAAGAATCTCACGAATACGCGCGTATTCGTCATCTTTCAGCCCAAGCGCCGCGTACGGCTGTTCATGGTCTGGTGTTGCTTTCGCCGCATCCACGGTGTCGTTGTGTACCAACTTGTTTCCTTCATGAGGAGTGCTCATAAGATTTAGGCTCCAATCTTGGAAATCTCGGCGATAGCGGAGTGGATCAGTCCCAGCCCATCGGTCGACGGGCCGGTCAAAATATCCACGGCATGTTCTGGGTGCGGCATGACACCCACAACGCGACCATCCGCACTGGTGACACCAGCGATTGCGTTGATGGAACCGTTGAAGTTGTCGGTGTAGCGGAACACCACGCGCCCCTCCCCCTCGAGCTCTTCGATGGTCTCGTGCGTGGCCTGAAAACGTCCCTCACCGTGCTTGGCGGGGACCAGAATCTTCTGCCCCTGCTCAAACTGGCTCGTCCACGCGGTGGATGCATTGGCCACTTCCAAGTGGGTGTCCACGCAGTGGAAGTGCAGCCCCTCATTGCGGGTCAGCGCGCCTGGAAGCAACCCGGCTTCAGTCAAAATCTGGAAGCCATTGCAAATTCCCAACACCGGCATGCCGCGGCGCGCTGCATCAACCACCGCGCGCATCATCGGCGCCATCGCCGCGATCGCACCGGAACGCAGGTAATCACCGTAGGAGAATCCCCCTGGCACGATCACCGCGTCAACGCCCGCCAGATCGTCGTCAGCATGCCAGAGCTCCTTCGGCGTTGCCCCACCCAGACGCACCGCGCGCACCGCGTCCACGTCATCAAGCGTGCCGGGGAACGTAATCACCCCGATTGTCGCGCTCATCTGTTTTACGCCTCCTCTTTTTCATCGCGAACGATGAAAAAGTCCTCAATAACGGTGTTTGCCAGCAACGTCTCCGCCACGCGGTGGAGGTCTTCGTCCGTTACGGAATCATCAACCTCAATTTCAAACCGCTTGCCCTGACGGACATCTGCAACACCGCTGACGCCGATGCGCCCCAGCGCTCGCTGCACGGCCTGGCCCTGGGGGTCCAGAATTTCAGCTTTTGGCATGACATTGACAACCACTCGCGCCATGAGAAACCTTTCGAAGAGACTCGTTTAAATCGCCATTAACTATATCCGACAGGCGCAACACTCCCCGGTGAAGAAGAATTCCCCACAATTTCCCCGAACGAATTGAAATTCATTTTCATCAATGCTTTTATTAACGCATGGCTTTACGACGACTCCACCGCGCATTCACCCTCACCGCCGCCACCGCCTTGGCCAGCGCATCCCTAATCGCATGCAGCACTAACGGCACCGAGGGCGGCGCCAGCGGTTACAGCGGGAAGAACGCAGACCCGACCAACATCATTGCCACCACTGAGGTCTGGGCAGACGTCGCATCCGCCGTCACCGGCAACGAAGTACCCGCAATTATCAGGGGCGCCTCCATCGATCCCCACCACTTCGAGCCCGCCGCCGCCGACCTGGCCCGCATCAAGGAAGCAGGCACCGTAGTTGCGAACGGCGGCCACTACGACTCCAGCCTGTACACCGTTGCAGAGCAAGACCGGATCATCCACGCGGTCCCACTTGACCACCCGTTGGGTGGTCAAGAGAATAAGCCCGAAGGCCATGCTCACGACGAAAACCAGCATGAAGGTCAAGAGCACGAGCATGAGCATGGCGATAGCCATGCTCACGGCGAAGGCCATGCTCACGGGATCACGGAAATCCCCACCTCACTCGATGAGCTCGAGCACATTTGGCTCGCACCAGGGAAGGTGAAGGAGGTCGCAGATGCCGTCGCTAAGCGTGCTGGCGGTGACGCATCGACCGTCGATAAGCGAATGGATGCGATCACTGAGAAGCTGAACTCTTTCCCCCACGTCCACCTAGCGATGACGGAGCCGATTGCCGCGCCGCTGATCTGGGGCACGCAGCTGCACGACCTTACGCCGGAGAAATACCTTCTGGCCACGCTGAATGAGAATGAACCGTCGGCGTCGGACGTCGCGGAATTTTTGGCACTAATTGAAAGCGGCAATCTGGACTTCCTGGTGGTCAACCCGCAGTCGACCAATAACGCAACGGAACGCCTCGCGGATGCCGCGAAGAAAAAGAACATTCCTATCGTGGAAATCCGTGAAACCCCGCCGGAAGGCGTGAACTTCCTCGACTACTTCGAGCAGATCGTCAACGACATCGACGCGATCATCGCGAAGGCGAACCCGCGTCCGGACGCCGAACTGATGCGCTTCCAGTAAAACCCACTAAAGTTTTTGCCCGTGCTCCTCCGCTTTACCGATGCCGCCGTCGCGCCGCTGTGGACAGGCCTTGACCTGACCGTCGCGCGCGGCGAATTCGTTGTTGTTTTGGGCCCCAACGGCGTGGGCAAATCCACTCTGCTCCACACGATTGTGGGCACGCGCAGGCTCACCCACGGCCGCGTTGATGTTGGTGGTCGCGTGGGGTTCATTCCGCAACAGCAGATGTTTCCGGCCGATCTTCCAATTCGTGGCCGGGACCTTGTTTCGCTTGCCGCCCAGCATGGCGTGGTGCGGCGGAGTCCGCGCACGGGGGTCGTCGATAAGCTGCTTGAAAGCGTCGGGGCACAAGGCTTCGCGGACAAGCGCGTGGGCCTGCTCTCTGGGGGCCAGCAGCAGCTCATCCGGCAGGCGCAGGCTTTCGCGAATGACCCGCAGCTTGTGCTTGCCGACGAACCCCTCCTCTCCCTAGACCTCGCCCGTGAGCGGGATACCGTTGCGCGGCTTCGCTCGCTTGTCGACGACGGGTCCTCCGTCATCTGCGTCACCCACTCCATTAATCCTTTCTTGGGTGTGGTCAATCGAATCCTCTACATCGGGCCGAAGGGCCACGTAGTGGGGACTGTTGAAGAGGTCATGCGCTCGGACGTGCTGAGCGAGCTGTACGGCACACACGTTGACGTGCTGGAAGCGCACGGTCGAATGGTGGTGATGTGAATCGTGCTGGATGGCTCTTTCTGGGAAACGACGCAGTATCTACTGAGCGTTGATTTTGTGCAGGTCACTTTGGTGGCCAGTGCATTGCTGGGAATTTTGTCCGGCGTGATGGCCCCGCTGATCGTTCTGCGGCAGATGTCTTTTTCTGTTCATGCGACTTCCGAACTGGCACTGATGGGTGCGTCGGCTGCACTGCTGTTTGGGCTCAACGTTGGGCTGGGCGCGATCGCCGGGGCCATCGTTGCGGCACTGACGCTGGCCGCGTTAGGGTTCCGCGGGCAGCAAGACTCAGCCGTGGGTGTGGTGATGAGCTTCGGCATGGGCTTATCCGTACTGTTCATCCACTTATATCCCGGCAACGCCAACCGGGCATTGTCACTGCTGACTGGGCAAATCGTTGGCGTTTCTTCGTCGAACGTGTGGCTTCTTGCGGCTACCACCGTGGTGGTGGTCGCGGCGGTGGCGGTCCTGTGGCGACCCATGCTGTTTGCCTCCGCAGACCCGATCATGGCCGCCGCCAGCGGCGTCAACGTGCGCGCAATGGCGCTGGTATTCGCCGTTTTGGTGGGCATCGCCTCCGCGCAGTCCGTGCAAATCGTCGGCGCTCTTTTGGTCATGAGCCTGATGATCACGCCCGGCGCGGCCGCCGCCAGCATCACCGCGAACCCTGTACGGGCTGTGCTCTATTCCGTGGTTTTCGCTGAGGTTGCCGCAGTAGGCGGACTGATCCTTTCCCTAGCGCCCGGCGTTCCGGTCAGCGTCTTTGTGGCGTTCATTTCCTTCGGCATTTATCTTGTGTGCCGCGTCATCGGTAGCCTGCAGCGCCGCAGGATCTAAACACTAGCGCTGCCGATGACGCACAGTTCGGCGGGCAATCCCACCCCGGAGAGCTTTTAGAGATCCCTGTAGTGCGCGGGACTCAACCCTTCCGCGGCAGCTTGCAGCGCTGCCTCTATGAAATCTGTACGCACCTTTTTCGTGCCCAAATTGCGTCCCGAGACGGACAAACGCACCGTATTTCCTCTGCGGGCATTGCGCACCGCTGCGTTGATGATGTTCCGACGCCACCAGCCAGCGGCACCGAAACCCTCACCGACCGACAGGTTGCGGGAGTACATGATCTCGCCCGTGCGCAGGAAATGAATGCCCTTCGTCGATGCAGCGAGGCGAAAATCAAACTTATTAAGAGCGCTAAGCGTTCCTTCTGACATCCGCCACCGCGGCGGCGCGAACGTATCCAACTCAAACCCCAGCTTCTCCATCTGCCGGGTTGCCCCCTTGAGCCGAAGTTTCGCCTCGTGCTCCTCCAACGTTGCAAACTCAGCGCGGTTTCCCTGAACCGGCTGGTCAAAGCCATTAAGGATCAAACCCTTACCCGCAGCCATCTGTTCATGCAGCCAGTTGCGAGTTTTGGCGTCCTTGGCCAAGTGCCACTTCTTATCAATGTGAGGCGCCACAAGCAACGAAACAGGGATGTCCTCCCGGTCCAAGTCCGCCACCAGCTTCTGCACATCCTTGCGCGTGTCATCGAAGATCGACGACACGGAAACGAGCAGATAACCAGACATGAGATCCTATTATCCCACACCGCGCTGGCCTCCACCCGCTTTCAGCCCTTGCAAGTTGTTTCCCGCCCGCCCGATCCATTCCCCTCGCCCACCAGTCGAGCCGTTTCACCCGCCTGCTCCGTTTCCCTCCTGCCCGATCGAGCCGTTTCACCCACCCGCCTGTTTCACCCGCCTGCCCGATCGAGCCGTTTCACCCGACCGATCGAGCCGTTTAACCCGCCCGATCGAGCCGTTGAGTACACCGATCGATCCGTTGGAATTCTCAAAATCGCGACCTGGGGTTTTACGTGCAACGGATCGATCAAAAATCAAACGGATCGATCACTGCAACAAACGGCTGGATCACCGCACGCAAACGGATCGATCAAAAATCAAACGGCTCGATCACCCCACACAAACGGCTCGATCACCCTACGCAAACGGCTCGCCCAGACCACGAAAAACGCGAAAAGAGCTTCCACCGAATAAGCAACGCCCCGCTACCACTATTCCGCCAAGAAATCCACCGCAAAATGCACACTGAAGTGTGCCAAATTCGCGTGCGTACACCAAAGATCCAGGTCAAAATTAAAGACATGGACCGGCAGGGGGAAATCGAATTAATCAAGCGCGTGCACGGGCGGACAAAAGACTGCATTGTCACTGGCCCGGCGGCGGCTGTGCTTATGGATCTAGCGACTCACGAGTGGGTGAGACAGGTCGATCTCAAGCGCAGAAGCGGCACAAACGCTGGTAGTCGCAAGCAGAATAAGCACGGGGCAGTCTATAGAAGCGGGCGTTTCCGTGAGGACCGCGTTCAAACAAGTCACGGGATCCCGCACGTGGACGGAACTCAAATGCTCCTCGATACTTACCGGTACTATGGCCGCCTTGCAGCCTTGGTCACCTTAGAATCTGCGCGATTCAAGTGGCAGCAGTTGACTACGCAGTACCTGCTCGAGCAACTCGACGACGTCCCCAGCGCCAATGGAATCCGGGATTTCCGCAGGTTGATCCATTATTCCGTTGAGACCTCTCAAAGCCCTCTTGAAACCATCGTCAGAGACCAGATCATCCAGGCCGATATCCCGGAAGTGCACTCAATCGAAGCCCAAGTGAAGGTCACTTACATCGACGGGCAGGGCCGCGTTCGTACTGCGTGGATCGACTTCATGATTAATAACTTTCTCGGTCTCGAGGCCGACGGAGAGGAGAAAATCTCCGGCAAGTACGGCGACCCAACGCAAGTGCTTCTCGACGAAAGGTCACGCCAAATCGGCATCAACAACAAAGGAATTCCGATTATTCGCGTGACCTGGGATGACGCTATCCATGGCCGCGTCCCGCGAATCGTTCAAGAGGCTCTGATCGCCTATTCGTCTACGCCCCGGCGGACCCTCTGACCGCTCCAGCGCTTATCCCCTCTTCGTGCGCGATCGCTGTCAGCCGATCGAGCCGTAGAGCACGCCGATCGAGCCGTTGAAATTCGCAAAATCGCGACCTGGGGTTTTGCGGCCAACGGATCGATCGAAAATCAAACGGCTCGATCGCTACAACAAACGGCTCGATCACTGCTCCGTTGAAGAGGGGTGGGGACGCGTTGAAGTGGGGTGGGGACGCGGGTGGGAGCGGGTGAGAGCAGGTAAAAGCGGGCGAGAGCAGGTCAGAGCGAGTGAAGCGAGTCAGAGCAGGTAAGAGCAGGTGAGGCGGAAGGAGGAGCAGGGCCGGAGCGCTGGAGCAGTGTTACACAGCGCCGGCTTGGTCGAGGGTCCAGGCGTACTCGAACGCGGTCTGCTCCCACTTCTTGTAGCGTCCGGAGACACCGCCGTGCCCGGCAGCCATCTCGGTCTTGAGCAAGAACTGGCCGCCGGTGGCGGTGTCGCGGAGTTTCGCGATCCACTTCGCGGGTTCAACGTAGAGAACGCGGGTGTCATTGATGCTGGTGATGGCCAGAATGTTGGGGTAGTCCTTGGCCTCGATGTTCTCGTAGGGAGCGTAGGTGGCCATGTAGTCGTAGATCTCTGGGTCGTGGTAGGGGTCGCCCCATTCTTCCCACTCGCCGACGGTGAGTGGGAGCTCCGGCATCAGGATCGACGTCAGCGGATCCACAAACGGAACGATCGCCTGAATACCCGCGAACTTTTCCGGCGCCAGGTTTGCTACGGCACCCATGAGCATGCCGCCGGCGGATCCTCCCTCGGCGACGAGTTGGTCCGGGGTGGTCACGCCGGCGTCGAAAAGCGCATCAGCGCACGCGATGAAGTCGGTGAATGTGTTGCGTTTGTGCAGGCCCTTGCCGTTGTCGTACCACAGGCGCCCCATTTCGCCGCCGCCGCGCACGTGGGCACACACCCACACCATGCCGCGGTCCATCAGCGACAGCCGAGCGACAGAGAACCCGGGATCGGTCGAGGCTTCATAGGAGCCGTAGCCGTACAGCAACGTGGGTCGCGGCGAGGAAAGATCAAGATCAGCACGCTTAACGACGGACATGGGCACCCGCGTCCCATCTTCCGCGGTAGCCCACATGCGGGTGGCCACGTAATCCGCTGGATCGTATCCGCCGAGAACTTCTTGTTCTTTCAACAGGGTGAGTTCGCTCGTAGCGGGTGAAAAGTCAAACACCTGCGCGGGTTGGGTAAATGATGTGTAGACCACGCGCACGACCGGTGCGTCCCACTCGGGGTTGCCGCCGAAGCCGGCTGTGTAGAGCTCTTCATCAAATTCCAGTTCTTTGAGCTCCCCGAATGATCCGCCGGTGAGGTCCGCGAACGCTAAACGACCGATTCCGCCGCGCCGGTAGCCGACAACCATGAAGTCTTGGTAGCAGTCGGTTCCTTCGATGCGCCGCTCATCATCGTGGGCTACGTACTCACGCAGTTCACGCAAGGGCGGAAGGGCCTCTCTTGGGGCCGGGACTGGGCAGGTGCCAATCGCGAAGTTTGGCCCGAAGGCATTGTGTGTGACGACCCAGTGTTCTTGGCCGGGTGCTTCTTCTTGCTGTTCTTGGCCGGGTGCTTCTTCTTGCCGTTCTGGGCGTCGGCCCAGAACGGCAAGGTCGACGTTGTATTCCACCCCGGGTTCGCGCTCCCACAGGATTGTGAATTCAGCCTCGGGTTTGTCCATTGGGGTGACGCGGTACTCGGAGGTCAGTGAAGACGAAGAGAGGATGTATAGATAGCGTTCGGAACGGTCAGCGTTGATTCCAACTCCGAACTTTTCGTCGTCTTCCTGGTACACAAGCACATCCTGTGAGGCATCGGTGCCGATGCGGTGGCGCCAGATCTGGTGTGGTCGCCAGGCGTCGTCGACACGCGTGTAGAACACGTAGTCTTCCCCCGCCCAGGTGGCGCCGTAGAAGACGCCGGGGATTTCGTCGTCAAGCATTGTGCCCGTGGAAAGATCCTTGAAGTAGAGCGTGAATCGCTCATCGCCTTCGGTGTCGACGGAGTACGCCAGAAGGCGGCCGGAGGTGGAGACGGACGAGGCGCCGATGGAGAAGAACTCATGCCCGTCGGCGAGTTCGTTGACGTCAAGCAGGATTTGCTCATCGGGCAGGGGCGATCCGTCTTCCGGAACGACAGGCGGTGCCCACGGGTCGGATCCGGCGCCCACGGGAACGCGAGAGGAAATGGAGTAGTTTTTGCCTTCCTCCGTGCGGCTGTAGTACCACCAGTCGCCTTGACGCACAGGCACGGACATATCCGTCTCTTTCGTGCGGGCTTTGATTTCCCCGTAAATATCTGAGCGCACGCCGTCCAAGTGCGCTGTCGCCGCCGCCGTGTAGGCGTTTTCGGCCTCTAGATACGCGATCGTCTCTGGGTTTTCCTTGTCGCGCAGCCACTCATAGTCGTCGATGAAGTCTCTGCCGTGGAAGCTACGCGTCATGGGTTGCTTGCGGGCCTGCGGGAGTGCGGGAAAGTCTGCGGTCATGCCCATCGAGTCTAGGCCGCCTATCAAACAGACGAAGATGCCCGGTAGGACTAGACTTTTGTCCATGCGCCCTGAGTTATCAGATTACAAGCATCTTTCTGCAGGTAAAGTCCGCGAAATTTTTGAGATCGACGCCGACCACCTCCTCATGGTTGCCACCGATCGCATCTCCGCGTATGACTTCTCGCTGGAGCCCGCGATCCCAGACAAGGGCAAGATTCTAACGAAAACAAGCGAGTTCTTCTTCGACCTCATTGACTTCCCCAACCACCTCGCTGGCCCGCTTGACGACGAAAGGATTCCCGAAGAAGTCCTGGGCCGAGCATTCGTGGTGAAGCGCCTGGAGATGGTCCCGTTCGAGTGCGTTGCCCGTGGTTACCTCACCGGCTCCGGCCTGAAGGAGTACCATGCGACGGGCGAAGTCTGCGGCATCGAACTGCCCGAAGGTCTTGAGGAGGCATCGAAGCTGCCGGAGCCGATTTTCACCCCTGCGACCAAGGCGGAGCAGGGCAACCACGATGAAAACGTGTCCTACCAGCACGTCTGCCGCCACATGGGCAAGCAGATGGCCGATGATCTGCGCGAAGCGACGCTTAAGATTTACACCCAAGCCGCCGACTACGCGCTGAGCAAGGGAATCATCCTGGCCGATACGAAATTCGAGTTCGGCATCGATTCCAATGGCACGCTCACGCTTGCCGACGAGGTCTTGACCCCGGATTCCTCCCGCTACTGGCCCGCCGAATCCTATGAGCCGGGCAAGGTCCAGCCGAGCTTTGACAAGCAGTACGTGCGCAACTGGTTGACGCAGAAGTCCGGCTGGGACCAGTCCGATTCCACCCCTCCCCCGGAACTGCCCGGCTCCGTAGTCGAGGCCACCCGCCAGCGCTACATCGAAGCGTACGAGCGCCTCAGCGGCAAGCGTTTCTGCTAACCCGATCCTCTTGTGCAAATCCAAGTTTTGTAACAAAAACATCACAGTACGTGCGAAAACCCCATTAGCCGTCGCCCAAAGGGCGGCGGCACTATACGTTGAATTTATGACGTACATCACTAGAAACAAGATTCGCCCAGCAGTCGCTTCCGTTATCGCAGCATCCGCCCTAGTTTTGAGCGGTTGCGAGTTCTCCATCGGCGGCAACACCTCAGAAGAATCCGCCGAGGAAAAGACCGCGGAGAAGAAGGACGACTCCGACGCCGACAAGGATTCCGACTCCGACTCCGACAAGGACTCGGACAGTGACTCCGAAGGTGGCAAGCCCTCCGACTTCGCTGCGGCGAAGGAAGGCGACCGCTTTAAGCTTGGTGATACCGCAGACATCATCATCCCGACCATCAATGACGATGTGCCGGTTTACGCCGAGGCAACGGTAGAGAAGATGGACCCAATCACCGTGGAAGATGCCGAAAAGAATGCCGGTGGTGTCCTAGCGGACAAGGACAAGATCAAGTCCCTGACCTGCTTCGAGGTGTCCTACAAGATCGTGGATAGCGAGGCAACGGAGGGTACGTTGAGCGCACCGTCCCTGACCCCCGTGATGGGCAACGGCAACCGCGCGAACTCCATGATTTCTGACCAGGATGACATCTGCGGAATCCACAAAGCGGACCGCCTGCCACTGAGCGCTAAGGACATCGAGGTGGGCAAAACCTACAAGGCAGCCGCCGTCACCGTGGAAACCACCGACGCGTCCGGTCCCCAGATGGTGGCTACCGGCATGAAGATGCGCCTTGGCACCACCAACACCAAGCACCCGTCCGGCGAAATCTACTTCGACGGCGAGTAACGACGGGGCGAACGGCCCGGCGCCAGTTTTTTCATCCTTTAATGCGACAACATCGGCGTTTTCATCCTTTAATGCGTCCCCATTGGTTTTCTCATCCTTTAATGCGTCCGCATTAAAGGATGTCTCCCGGAGTGTAGTTCGCTGCCTCCGGGTATTTTTCTACCCATTCGTCGATACGCGCAAGCACGTTACTGACCTGGGACTCGGCGGCACCGATGAACGCGTTGCGGTCCGCTAGGGCTGCTTCGAGTTCTTCCTTTGTTAATGGGAGTCGGTCGTCCTCGGCGAGGCGGTCAACGAGGTTCTGCTCCGCGCCGCGCTCGCGCATATCCAGCGCCATTGCCACCGCGTGCTCCTTGATCACTTCGTGGGCGGTTTCGCGTCCGACACCTGCGCGCACGGACGCCATGAGGATGCGCGTCGTGGCCAAGAACGGCAGGTAGCGGTCCAGCTCCCGGTTAATCATCGCCGGGAACGCACCGAATTCCTTTAAGACGGTGAGGAAGGTCTCCATCATTCCGTCGATAGCAAAGAAGGCATCCGGCAAGGCAACGCGGCGGACGACGGAACAGAACACGTCACCCTCGTTCCACTGCTGCCCGCTCAAATCAGCAACCATCGTGAGGTAACCACGCAGGATCACGTGGAAACCGCCGACGCGCTCGCAGGATCGGGCATTCATCTTGTGCGGCATCGCGGAGGAGCCGACTTGGCCTTCCTTGAAGCCCTCGGTGACGGTTTCATTTCCGGCCATCAAACGGATCGTCGTAGCCAAGCTCGACGGGCCAGCGCCCAACTGAACCAGAGCAGAGATCGCATCAAAATCTAGTGAACGTGGGTAAATCTGACCCACTGAGTCAAAGACCCGTGAAAACCCGAGGTGCTCCGCGATCGCGCCTTCAAGCTGGTTGAGCTTCTCTTCGTCCCCACCCATCAGATCAAGCATGTCCTGGGACGTACCCATTGGACCCTTGATGCCGCGTAGTGGGTACCGGTTCAACAGATCATCAACGCGCTCGAGCGCGACTAGGATCTCATCCGCCGCGGATGCGAAGCGCTTGCCCAACGTTGTTGCCTGCGCGGCAACATTGTGGGAGCGCCCAGCCATGACTAGCTCTTGGTATTCCGCGGCGCGGTTGCCGATCGCCTTCAGCAACGCAACGGACTTGCCGCGTACGAGTTCCAGCGAACGGTAGATCTGTAGTTGCTCAACGTTTTCCGTCAGGTCGCGGCTGGTCATGCCCTTGTGGATGTGCTCGTGCCCAGCGAGCGCATTGAACTCTTCAATGCGTGCCTTCACATCGTGCCGCGTAACCTTTTCACGCTCGGCGATGGAGCCAAGATCAACGTCGCCCACTACTTTCTCATACGCCGCGATGGCCTCATCAGGGATGTCCACCCCCAGAGACTGCTGCGCACGCATGACCGCGATCCACAGCTGGCGCTCGAGCACGATCTTGTGCTCAGGGCTCCACAGCAGCGCCATCTCCGGGGAGGCGTAGCGGTTGGACAAAACGTTGGCGACTTTTGGCTTCACGGGTACTCCTTGGGGTCGTGCGGGATTCATGCCGGTATCTGCACCGGTGGTTACAAACTGATCTTTCCATCGATTGCGGGACGCGCGATATCGCGGCGGTAGAACGAGCCCGGCAGGCTGATCTTTTCAATTTCCGCGTACGCAGCATCCGCGGCGGCAGCTAGGTCTGCGCCTGTTCCCACGACGTTGAGGACGCGGCCACCAGCGGAAACGTAGGCCCCTTCACCGCGGACGGTGCCCGGCGCGAGTGCGGTGCCCGCGTGAAGAACCGCCGCGGGATCATCAAGGTTGTCCCCCTCGATCGGGTCCCCGCTTTGGGGCGATGCCGGGTAGTCCTTCGCCGCCAGAACAACCGTGACGGCGTAGCCTTCTTTCCACCGCAGCGGACCGTGGGACTCCATGAATTGCGCGAGCTCCCCGTTCGCGGTGGCTGCCAGCAATTCCGCTAAAGGTGAGTCCAACAACGCGAGCACCGCTTGGGTTTCCGGGTCACCGAAGCGCGCGTTGAATTCCACGACGGCTGGTCCTTGCGCCCCCCATGCCAGGCCCGCGTACAGCAGGCCTGAGTACGGGGTTCCACGCTTCACCATTTGCTTAGCGACGGGCGCAACCACGTCATCAACGATGCGTTGCACGCCGTCTTCCGGAAGCCAGGGCAACGGCGTGTAGGCACCCATACCGCCGGTGTTGGGCCCCTCATCCCCGTCGTACGCACGCTTGTGGTCTTGGGCCGGCAGCAGCGGAACCACCGTTTCACCATCAACGAGGCAGAACAGGCTCACCTCCGGACCATCGAGGAATGTTTCCAAAAGAACCGGATTACCTGCCTCAATCACAGCCTTTGCGTGGTGGACCGCCTCACGCACATCATCGGTGACAACAACGCCTTTGCCGCCGGCAAGGCCATCATCTTTCACCACGAAGTGCGGTCCGAAGTTCTTCAGCTCAATCTTGACCGTGTCCGGGTCGGTGACGCGCTTGGCGCGCGCGGTGCGCACTCCCGCCAACGCCATGATCTCTTTAGCAAACGTCTTTGAACCTTCCAGCTTCGCTGCTTGCTGGGAGGGGCCGAATACAGCAAATCCTGCCTCCCGCAGTGCATCGGTGACGCCCGAAACAAGAGGTTGTTCAGGCCCAATCACCACTAGATCCGCCCCAATTTCTCCCGCCAAGCTAACGACGGCCGCCGCGTCATCGACCTTGACGTCATGCCGCTGCGCGATCGACGTCATGCCGGCATTTCCGGGCGCGACGTGAAGCTCCAGGCCATCTGCCTCGTTGCTCGTGCGCTTCATTGCCTCAAGCAAGGCGTGTTCGCGTCCGCCTGCCCCGATCACTAAAACCTTTTTAACGCTAGTCATAACGCCAGTTTAACCAGCGCCCGGACACCGCACCGTCACAGTCGCACCCGGCGTTCACTCCCACCCTGCCGCTCGGGACGAACGCGGGATTAAAAAGCGACGGTACCCTGGGGCGTTATGAGCACTGTTTTTACAAAGATCATTGACGGAGAGATCCCCGGACGCTTTGTCTACCGGGATGACACAGTTGCAGCCTTCCTCACTATTGAGCCCATCGCTTATGGCCACACGCTGGTCGTTCCGGTCGAGGAGATTGACAAGTGGACTGACGCCGACCCAGCCACCTGGGCGCACATGAACGATGTCGCGCAAAAGATCGGCAAGGCCATCATCGATGTTTTCGGCTCCGCACGCGCAGGCTACTTGATTGCTGGCTTCGAGGTCCCGCACGCCCACATCCACGTTTTCCCTGCCAACGACATGAGCGGCTACAGCTTGCAGAACATCATGCGTGCTGACGAAACGGATGCGGAGAAAATGGACGAAGCCGCGCAGAAACTCCGCGCGGCACTTGGGGTCGGTGAAGACGGCCGAGCCTCTTAGGCCCCCTTCTTCCCGTTAGTCTCCTTCTTCTTCCCATTCGGAGCTTTTTCAACGTTGGCCTCCGCCGGAGCTTCTGGCAGGGACATGGTGAAGGTGGAACCCTGCCCCACGGCGGATGTCACCGAGATTGAGCCGTCATGCTGATCGACGATCGACTTTGTGATGGCCAGGCCCAAACCAGCGCCACCACCCTTGGAACGTGAACGCGAAGAGTCAGCGCGATAGAAGCGCTCGAAGATGTGCTCGGCGACGTCCGGGTCCATCCCGACGCCGTTGTCGCTCACGTCCACCATCACGCGGTCGAGGTTGCGGCGGAGCGTAATAGTGACTTCTGCCGGCTCACCGTCGGCGGATTCGCCCGCGTGCTTGAACGCGTTGGTCATCAGGTTGAGCATCACTTGGTGCAAACGGTCGGGATCACCTTTAACTATCGGCACATCACTGGTCTCGTTCAGAACCGAAATTGACCGCTCAGGGAACGCAGCTTTCGCCGAGCTTACCGACGACAGGACGAGTTCAAGCATGTCCACATCGCGCACGTTGAGTCGTTGCCCTTCAGCGCGGGTAAGACTGAGCAAGTCCTCCACCAGCAACTTCATGCGTGCTGATTCTTCGTCGATCTTGCTCAACACCATGTCGGGGTCGTCGACCATGCCCTTGCGGTAGAGCTCCGTGTACCCACGCACGCTGGTCAGCGGGGTGCGCAATTCGTGGGAGGCATCGCCTACGAAGCGGCGCATCTGGCTTTCTTTTTCCTGGGATTCCTCGAGGGTTTCTTGCAAGCGCGTGACCATCGTATTCATCGCGTAGGACAGCGCACCCACTTCAGTTTCACGCGGCCAGGCCGGGACGCGCCGGTCCATGTCCCCGTCGGCAATCGCTAGCGCCGTGTCCTCCACTTCCTTCAACGGCGCTAGGGCACGACGCACGAAGAGAGTACCCGCCACCCCCATCGCCACAAGCACTGCTATAGCCAGCGTCGATTCAATGGCGGCAAGGTTGCGCAAAATCTTGCGCTCACTCTCAAGGTCCTTGGCCAGGATGGTGAACGACCCGTCGGAGTCCGGCCAGCACACAACCCGCCAATTCTTATGCGAGTACGTGGACGAATTCGCACCGATCGTCTGCGGCTGCGTTGAGCCCAAATCAAGTTCGGACCAGTTCGGGATCGTGGACCACCCGCTATTCGAGTTGACCACCCGGCCATCGGGGAATTGCCGGACTATCAAGTAGTCACTCGGCGTCCCTGAGTTGTACTGCAACCGAAAAGGATCAATGTCAAGCGCCCACGTGCTCACACCTTCGTACAAATTCCGGTCCACGCGGTTATACAGCTGACGATGCATCAGCCCGTAGACAGTCGCCGCCGTACCAATGAGTCCAAGCCCCGACACGATCATCAAAATGATCACTAGGCGCGTGCTCAGACGCATTTTCGCGCTTGCCGACGCCAGGGATTTCGAAGGAACCCGGGTAAATGTAGCCATAGAACGAAACTAACTAGGTGTTAGCTACCCACCCCGCCTGAGGCTTACTGGCGCGGGGTGCGCAGCACGTAGCCGACGCCGCGGACCGTGTGGATGAGCGGTACATCGCCGGTGTCAACCTTGCGTCGAAGGTAGGAGATGTAGGACTCCACGACGTTGCCGTCACCACCGAAGTCGTAGTGCCATACGTTGTCTAGGATCTTCGCCTTCGACAGAACCACCTCTGCGTTGAGCATCAGGTAGCGCAGCAGGTTGAACTCCGTGGGCGAGAGCTCGATGATCTCACCGGCCTTGGTCACCTCATGCGTGTCGTCGTTAAGCGTGAGGTCTGCGTAACGGATCGTGGAATCTTGACCCCCGTCCTCCGTGACGTTGCCGCGGCGAAGAATAACGCGCAGGCGAGTGATGACCTCTTCGAGGGAGAACGGCTTGGTCACGTAATCATCCGCACCAATGGTCAGGCCGTGAATACGGTCCTCCACCGCGTCCTTCGCGGTCAGGAACAGCACCGGCGCATCCAACCCCTCAGCACGCAGCTTGCCCAGTAGCTCAAAGCCGTCCATCCCGGGCATCATCACGTCCAGAATGTACGCATCCGGTGCGAACTTTCGCGCTACCTCAAGCGCTTCCTGGCCGGAACCCACAGCCTCAACCTCAAAGCCCTGGAATTTCAGGGACACGGTGAGAAGTTCAACGATGTTCGGCTCATCATCAACAACCAGAACTTTCACGTTCTGTGGGGTAGGTGTGTCAGGCATATCAATCCATTCAGGTCGTGATCGCGGTTGCTTAGACAACCGCCGGAGTGAAAAATCTTTGACTAGTAAACCCCACCACTCTGAACGTTTCCTGTACGTTTTCTGCATGGGTTGATTGGATTGCTGAGGAGTTCTCGGGGCACCCCTAGCCACCCCTAGCCAAGGTGTGAATCACTTTGCTACTGCAGACCTGCCAGCATGGCCGAGCTTTGGCACACTGTCGGTATGAAAACAAACACTAGCGGCAACCAAGACATGGCTCTGGGCGCCATCGTGATCTTCTCCGGCCTGGCCGCGATGGCGCTCTACGGTAACGCATTTTCCTACGTCACCGCCGGCGTCTGTTTCATCGCCGGCGCGTTCATGATCGGCCGCGGGATCATCAAAAACCGGAACCAAAAGTAGAGCTGGGGTTTTGAGCTGGAGACGAGACTTGAACTCGCAACCTACGGTTTACAAGACCGTTGCGCTACCGATTGCGCCACTCCAGCATTGGCTACAAAGCCCAGCGCATAGCCGGAAACTTTTAACCGTGTGAAGATCATACACACCCAGGCAGGCACCGACGTAATCGGAGCGCCCACTACTGGCGTAGAATGAGCACGTTACCCATGTAGAGCATGCAGGAGGATTTTGTGCCACCCAAGATCACTGACGCCCGACCCGCACCCGATGCTGAGGAGACGGTAGAGGAGCAAACCGCCGCCGGCGCCCGCACAGTCGTGGCGACCTACTCTGAAGATCTCGGCGATGGCGTGACGTTGATGTGCATGCTGGGCATCGAACCGGAAGGGCTCGTGTACAAGCAGTTCGCTGAGGATTATGAGGCGGGCACAATCGTGGATGACCTGGGCGGAGCCGCCGAAGAAAAGCCCGCCAAGAAGACTCCCGCCCGCAAGACCACCACGCGGAAGACCACAACCACGCGCAAGACAACAGCGAAGAAGCCGGCAGCGAAATCGAGCACCGCTAAGACCAGCACCGCCAAGACGAGCACAGCTAAATCCAGCACCGCAAAGAAGACGACGGCTGCAAAGTCGACCGCGGCGAAGTCAGGCACCGCTAAGACCACCGCGGCAAAGAAGACCACCGCGGCGAAGAAGACTACTGGCACCGCGGCTAAGACCACGGCCGCGAAGAAGAAGACCACCGGCACCGCAGCGAAGAAGACCACGGCTGCGAAGAAGACTCCGGCGAAGAAAACCACGACGGCTGCGAAGAAGACTCCGGCAAAGAAAACCACGACGGCCCGGAAGACGGCGGCCAAGTCCGCTGCTGAGGCTGACGAAAGCTAGGGGCTGTCGTGGCCAGCACCAACAACAGTGGCGGAGAAACAGCGTATGACCGCGTATGACTTCGTGGTGGTGGCCAACCGGTTGCCGGTAGACAGAGTGGAGGGGCGCTGGGTGGCGTCCCCTGGCGGGTTGGTCACCGCGTTGGCGCCGGTTTTGCAGAAGCACACGGGGTGCTGGGTCGGCTGGCCGGGAGAACCCGGGGCGGACTTCCCGCCGTTTGAAAATGACGGTTTGGCGTTGCACCCAGTCGTTCTAGATGAGCACGACTATGAGGCGTTTTATGAGGGCTTTTCCAATTCCACCCTGTGGCCGCTCTACCACGACCTGATTGTCACGCCGATCTATGACGCCTCCTGGTGGGAGTGCTACCGCGAGGTGAATCACAAGTTCGCCCGTGCCACTGCGGATGTGGCTGCACCGGGGGCCACGGTATGGGTGCAGGATTACCAGTTGCAGCTTGTTCCGGGCTTGCTCAAAGAGATGCGGCCTGACTTGAGGATCGGGTTCTTTTTGCATATCCCCTTCCCCGCCACTGATTTGTTCCGTCAGCTCCCGTGGCGTGATGAAATCTTGCGTGGATTGCAGGGGGCGGACTTAATCGGTTTCCAGAGGACACGGGATGAGGAGAATTTCTCGTCGTTAAGCGGTGCATGCGATGGAATGCGCACTGGGACTTTCCCGATTTCCATTGACACCTCTGCCTACCCGCGGGCCAGCGCGGAGGACATCGCGCGCGTGCGCGACGCGGTGGGGAACGCGAAGACGATCATGCTGGGTGTGGACCGCCTTGATTACACGAAGGGGATCTTGCAGCGGCTGAATGCGCTGGAAGAGCTGCTGGAGGCCGGGGCGATCGAGAATGTTGCGATGATCCAGGTGGCCACGCCGTCGCGGGAGCGCATCGGTAGTTACCGCACGACGCGCTCAGCGGTGGAAGAGGCCGTGGGGCGCATCAACGGTAGGCACGGGTCAATCGGGCGTCCGGTGGTGCACTATCACCACCACCAGATCGCGCGCGATGAGCTGCGGGCCTACTACTCGACGGCGGATGTCATGCTGGTCACTCCGTTCAAAGACGGGATGAACCTGGTGGCCAAGGAGTACGTCGCGTGCCACCCAGACGGCAGCGGCGCGCTGGTGCTGTCGGAGTTCGCGGGTGCGGCGGTTGAGTTGCACCGTGCGCATTTGTGTAACCCCTTTGACATTGAGTCAATCAAGGCTGCGATCACGCGCGCGGTCGAAGAGCAAGGAACAGATGCCGCGCGCGACGCCATGACCGCGATGAACACCCACGTTAATCAGCACGATGTGGCGCGGTGGGCCGGTAGCTTCCTCGAGGGTTTGGCGGATGCTTGAGATCGATGAGGCGGTGGGGCGTCTCGCAACAGCGCCGCGGCTTTTGGTGTGCACGGATTTTGACGGCACGATCTGCGAGCTCGGCCCAGACGCGTACGCGGTCACACCCGACCCCCGCGCGCTGGCCGCTTTGAGTGCGCTGGCAGGCATGGCGGACACGACGGTCACGGTCCTGTCGGGGCGGCATGTGGAGGGCCTGCGGCAGGTCTGCCCGTTGGAGCCGCCCGTGGTGTTCGTGGGGTCCCACGGTGCGGAATCCAGCGGGCACGTGGCCGCCTTGTCGCCGGAACTTAAGGCACAGCTCGCTGACATCGAACGGCGACTCGAGGCGATCACCAGCGGAAACGAACCGGCTTTCGTCGAGGCCAAGCCCTTCTCCCGCGTCCTCCACGTTGCGGCGCTCGCCGAGGTGGATCCTACGCGCGCGCAGATGCTTATCGACGAAGCCTACGGGCTCTCCCGCGCCCTCCCCGAAGGGGTCAGCGTGACCCCAGGCCACAACATCATGGAGTTTTCCGTGGCGAAGGCGACGAAGGGCAGCTGGCTCGCTGAGGCTAAACGGGCCTACGATTCAGCCGTGTTTGTTGGCGACGACGTGACCGATGAAACCGCTTTCGCCGTCCTTGGCCCTCACGACGTTGGCATTAAGGTGGGGGTCGGCGAGACGGCCGCAGGAATGCGGTTACCTGACGTGGATGCAGTCGCGGCGTTTTTTAGCGCGTTGGCCGCCACCCGAGGTCGCTGAAGCGAACAAGCCACCGGGGCGGTTATCGTGCAGCGGGCCCCACGGTCCGGCCGCGCGAAAAGCGCGTTGGCAGGATGATTCGCTCGGCGGCGGTAGCGTTACCGGGCTCGCTGAGATGGGAATCGATCAGGCTGTGCAACAGCTTGCCGACGGTCGCGCCTTTCTTCTTATTCGGCTGAATCACCGTGGTGAGCCCGCGCGCCATGGCCATTTCGACACCGTCAAAACCGGTGACCGAGATCTCCCCAGGAACATCAATGCCCTGCGCCGCGCAATAATCCAGCACTCCAAACGCCATGGAATCGGTGGTGCACAGAACCGCTGTGAGGTCTGGATGAGCTGAGAGCAGCTCGCGGGCCCCGTCTAACGCCGTGGCGTAATCATTGTGGTGGCGGGTGACCACGGGGATGTCATCCACGTTCAGCCCGGCTTCACCAAACACATCGAGGGCACCGAGGACGCGATCGCGCTGGACGTGCATGTCAGCCGCTTTCAGCTCCGGGAGGCTGACCGGCCCGTTGGTGCGCCGGCGGAACAGGCGCTTGGTGAGGATGCCGATGCGTGAATGCCCTTCGTCGATAAGCATGCGTGCGGCGGGTGCGATTGCCGCACGATCATCGATCCCGACGAACGGGAGGTCTAAGTCTTTCGGCTGGTCGCAAATCACCGTGGGGATGTTGCGGGCACGCGCGGCATCGAGGTGTGGCTCCGACTGCCCGACGGAATACACCACAAAACCATCAACGACGGCGCTGGCGACCATCGGACTGGGATCAGCACCAGCGGCGGCCCCCGAACCGAGCGGAATCAGCGTGAGGCAGTTGTGCGTCCCGTAGGAACTCTCCGCCAGCCCTGCTAGGAAGTCAATAGACGCATGGTCTTCGAATGCGTACGACATCTGCTCCGTGAGCATGACCCCGTACGCGCCGACTCGACGCGTCCGCAAAGAACGCGCCATCGGATCAGGCCCGGTGTACCCCCGGGCCTTCGCCGTCGCCAGAATCTTCTCACGCAACGCCGGCGAGAGCTGATCAGGGTGGTTGTAGGCATTGGACACCGTCGTGCGCGATACGCCTAGCTCCGCGGCGATCGACGCCAGCGTCCCCTTCGTAGCCACGTATTTACGCTCGCGCGACGCGACGCTGACGAGCGAATTCACTCAAAACCACACCCGCAGCCACGGAAGCATTGAGGGACTCCACCCAATCCTCCATGGGGACGGACATGATCACATCGCAGTTCTCCCGCACCAGGCGCGAAATCCCCTTGCCTTCTGAGCCAACGACGATGACCACGGGGTCCGTCGCCCCGTCATAGGTGTCCAGGGTGTGCTCCCCGCCGGCATCCAATCCGACGACCTGGTAGCCGTTGTCTTTGAACTCCTTCAGCGTGCGCGTGATGTTGGTCGCGCGTGCCACCGGCAGCCGGGCAGCGGTACCCGCTGAGGTGCGCCACGCCACGCCGGTTACCTGGGCCGAACGACGCTCCGGAATAATCACGCCATGGCCACCAAAAGCCGCCGTGGATCGAATAACTGCGCCTAAGTTTCGCGGGTCGGTGATGTTGTCCAGCACGACGAACATGCCGGTTTCTTTCCGGTCGCTCACGCCCGAAATGAGGTCGAAGACATCGGCGTACTTGTACGGCTGGATCTTCAAACCAATTCCCTGGTGCAGCGTGTTTCCCGTCATGGCGTCCAGCTCACGGCGCTGCACTTCGCGCACCGGGATCTGGCGCGACGTCGCCAGCGCGACGGCCTCACTCAGACGATCATCGTGAGCAGTGCCGTACGCAACGATTAAGGATTCCGCCGGAACCTTCGCCCGCAGACACTCAATGACGGGGTTGCGGCCAACCACCAGATCGGCCTCCTCACGCTCGTGCCTACCGGAATCCCGGCGCGCTTGATCCAGCTTGCGCTTATGAGCGGCGTGGTAGACGCGGTCCTCCGCCTTTGGAGTCGGGCCTTTGCCCTTCAACCCCTTGCGGTTCGCTCCGCCAGACCCCTTGGTGGCTCCCTTTTTGCTCGTCTTCTGCACATCCGGACGGCGGTACGGCTTTGCCATGAGTTACCTCTTCTTCGTTGATCGTTTTTAGGCGCTGGCACGGGAGAGCTAGCGCTCAACGAGTTCCCACGTCGGCCCATCAGCCGTGTCAGTCACTTCGATACCTGCAGCCGCGAGACGGTCACGGACCTCATCGGCTCTAGCCCAGTCTTTTTCCGCGCGGGCGTGGGTGCGACGCTCAAGTTCGGCGGCAACCAGCACCTCGAGGGCTGCGTGGGCGCTTTCTGCCTCGCCCGCACCGGCACCACCGCCTGCGCGCGTGAGCCACTCCCCGGGATCAATCCCGAGGACTGCCGCCATTGCACGGACTTGACCAGCGATCTCCCCAGCCTTGTCAAGGTTCCCAGCGGCCAAAGCACTATTGCCTGCCCGTATCGCCGTGTGGATTTCAGCGAGAGCCTTCGGCACCGAAAAATCGTCGTTAAGCGCGTGCTCAAAGCCCTCCGTCCACGTCGTGGGCTCAGGCGTACCGGCGCGGGCGATGAAATCCTCGATGCGGCGGTACCCCGCCGCCGCTTCGGTGAGCGCCTCCGGGGAGTACTCAAGCACGCTGCGGTAGTGGGCAGAACCAAGGTAGTAACGCAGCTCCACCGGACGCACTGTCTCCAGCATCTGGTCCAACGACATGACGTTGCCCAAAGACTTGGACATCTTCTCCCCCGCCATGGTCACCCAGTGGTTGTGCATCCAGAACTGGGCAAAGCCATCCCCCGCCGCGTGAGACTGCGCAGCCTCATTTTCATGGTGCGGGAACTGCAGGTCCAATCCGCCGCCGTGAATATCGAACTCGCTGCCCAAGTACCACGTGGACATCGCGGAGCATTCCAGGTGCCAGCCAGGACGGCCCGGACCCCACGGCGTCGGCCAGCTCGGTTCGCCGGGTTTTGCAGCTTTCCACAGCGCGAAGTCTTGCTTGCTGCGCTTCGCGCCAGCGCCGACGCTGTCAGACTCGCCCTGCTCCATCTCTTCGACCTTGTTTCCAGAGACAGCCCCGTAATCACTACCCGGTGCATTCACCCACGCTGCGACGTCAAAGTACACGGACCCGTCTGCCTCGTAGGCGAACCCGCGGTCAATGAGCCTTTGCATGTAGTCCACCATCTGGGTAACAAAACCCGTTGCTCGTGGCTCAACGCTCGGCGGCAAAACACCAAGCAGGGTGTATGCCCGCGTGAATTCCCGCTCGTAGGTAGACACCCACTCCCACCACGGACGGTTGTTTTCAGCAGCCTTGTTCAAAATCTTGTCATCAATATCGGTGACGTTGCGCACGAAGGCGACGTCATACCCCTTTGCCATAAACCAGCGGCGCACAATGTCAAAGGCCACGGCCGAACGTAGATGGCCAATGTGCGGGGCCGACTGCGGGGTCGCACCGCACACGTACATGGAGACGTGGCCCTCGCGGAGGGGAACAAACGGGCGCGCCGACCGCGTCGCCGTGTCAAAAATGCGGATCTCACTGGCTGTACTCACGCGGACCACTCTAGTGCAGCCTGTCGACAGGATCGGAAAAGGAAGTTACCCCGACTTCTCCTGCGAGCTACGGAAGCTGAATGAGCGCCGTGGCGATGGCGGCGCGGCCTTGACCGGAACCGGTGAAACCCATGTGGTCTGTGGTTGTCGCCGAGACCGTGACTGGGGCGCCTAGAGCAGAAGATAGAACCTCCTGCGCTTGTGCACGAACGGGGCCCATCTTTGGTGTTTGAGCAATCAGCTGCGCAGACACATTAACCACGGTGATGGAGTGAGTTGCAAGGAGTTGTCTTAGCTCCGCGAGAAGCTCGGCACCGGTCACACCGGCATATTCCGGGCGGCCGACCCCAACGAAACTGCCCAAGTCACCCAACCCGGCGGCGGACAGAACCGCGTCCACTATCGCGTGAGAGACGACGTCACCGTCAGAGTGGCCTTCGCACCCATCGGCATCGCTGAAGTAAAGGCCCGCGATGTAGCACGGTTTGCCCTCCTGAATCTGGTGAGCATCGAACGCCGTACCAACGCGGAAGTTCCCGGGAGAAGTCATGGGGTCTAGGTTAGCTACCCGGGACATCGAAGATGGTGGGCTCAGCTTCATCCGTGATCGTTGTAGCCAGGGTCAAGTCGATCGGAGTGGTGATCTTAAAGGCCATCGGGTCACCCTGGACACACGTCACGGGCACACCGAACCACTCCATCAAACTCGCGTCATCGGTGGCCACGAAGTCTGGGTTGTCCAGGGCAAAGTAGGCCTCGTTTGCCTGCCGCAGCAGATTCAGATCGAAGCCCTGCGGGGTTTGGACGATACGCAACCCCGCGCGGTCCGGGGTACCCACCACGGTGGTGACCGGCGTGGGAGCTCCCGGGTCGTCGATAAGCTGCACTGCTTTGATCGTGTCCGCAACGGGCAGCACTGGAATGACGGCGGGTGCCCCGCTTAAAACTTCCGCAGTGACGCGCGCAATCATGCCAGGCGGAGTCAACGCACGCGCCGCGTCATGGACGAGCACAACGCCGTCAGCCGCGTCAATGGATTTCAGCCCCTCCCACACAGAATCCGCGCGTTCCGCAGCGCCGTGGACAAATTCGACGTAGGGGTGACCGCTGAGCGCCTTGCGGGCAACCGGTTCCATGTCGGGGCTCACGATGACCTTGATCGAATCCACGACCTCAGAGGTCTCCATCGCGGTCACGGAGCGCTCTAAAAGAGTACGGCCGCGCAGCTCAACGTACGCCTTCGGAGTGGGCGCACCCAGCCTGGAACCGCGCCCAGCTGCGGCAATGAGGGCAGTGACGCGGCGAGCCATTGTCTACTGTCTACCGCGGCTAATTATTCGTCTTCGCCGAGGTCGTCGTCGAAGCTCAGGTCGTCCAAATCAACGTCGTCTTCTTCCGCAGCATCTTCGCGCGGCTTAGCGACGAGGCCCTGCTCAACGTGGCGGGCAATGATTTCTGCCAGCTTCTTCTCGTAGGCCTCCGCCTTGTCCTCATCCACCGGCTTTGCAAGCGCCAGCTCACCGACGAGGATGCCGCGGGCCTTGCCCAGCATGCGCTTTTCGCCGGCGGAAAGACCACGGCCTTGGTCACGGCGCCACAGGTCACGGACAACCTCCGCAACCTTGTTGATGTCACCAGAGGCAAGGCGCTCCTGGTTAGCCTTGTAACGGCGGGACCAGTTTCCCGCTTCCTCCACATCGGTTTCACGCAATACGGAGAACACCTTCAACAGGCCATCTTCGCTAACCACATCACGCACGCCAACGAGCTCAGCGTTCTTGGCGGGCACGCGCACCGTCAGGTCAGTCTGGATAATCTCTAAGACGAGGTAATCGAGCTTTTCACCCTTGAGCTCGCGCTGCTCAATGTCGGCGATACGGGCTGCACCATGGTGCGGGTAGACAACCACTTCTCCGACTTTGAAATCCATCAAGCTTCTCCTCATAGCTGTTGAAGGCGCATTTCACGGCGCGGCAGTTAACGCGTAGACAGCCAATTCTAACACCCGCCGTGAACGAGCTCCCGAACGGGAGATGGATACCCCCGGTTGACCCCCATCAACCCACTGCCCGACGCGACCAAAGCGCCCGAAACTGGGAATCTTCAGGGGCGCAATACTAGGCTCTATTACTAGGCCTAGTTACTAGGCTTTAGAAAAACTAGCTTGAAAACTAAAGGCTGTCTGTTAGTTGGAGGACCTCACGTGAAGTCGTACACATCCCTTGCCCGCCGCGGTGCCATTGTTTCCGTAGCAGCTGCGTCGGCTCTGGCGCTGGCCGCATGCTCGGCTGGCCAGATCACCCAGACTTCCTCGCAGGTCGCGGCAGTTGACGGGGCCAGTGGTGAGAGCGAGAACAATGCGGTGACCGTCCAGGACGTCACCCTGATCTTGGATGAGAACGGCCAGGCAGCCGTGAAGTTCGTTGCCAGCAACCAGGACTACTCCATGAAGGAGCACACGCTGTCCTCCATCACTGTCAACGGCCAGAACGCAACGGTAGAGTCCGCCGAGCCAATCAAGTACAACTGCACCCTGGTTGGCGATTCCGCTGCGGGCCTGGAGGCCATGCCGCACGCTGAAGACGACTGCATCCAGTACGTTGAGACCTCGATCCCGAACCAGAACTTCGCCTACGGCGGCAACGTCAACATCGCCTTCACCTTCGACACCGGCACGATTGAGCTCCCGGCAACGGTCTCCGCCCCGATCCTGGCGTCCGGGCACTCCACCCGCGACGAGTCGGCTCACGCGGGCCAGAACCACTAAACCGTAAATATCGGCCACGCGGCCAGAATCCACAAGGCGTTCGATAGCATGTGCTATTGGGCGCCTTTTTTCGTTGCTGCGTGTTGCCCGCGCGCTTTAGGGTGACAGGCATGGCAAAGCAGAAGACGATTCACACCTGCACCGAATGCAATTACTCCTCGCCCAAATGGCTGGGGCGGTGCCCGGAATGCGGTTCATGGGGAACGCTGCATGAGTCGGTGGCTGTTGGGCCGGCAGGGGGATCGTCGTCAAGCGGGGGCTCTTCTTTGGGCCGCGGTGAGGTAACCGCGCTGACTCCCTCTTCCCCCGCGCAGCCCATCACGCGCGTGGATGCGGCAGTAGCCGTGCGGGAGCCGTCTGGCATCGGGGAATTAGATCGCGTGCTGGGATCTGGGGTCGTCCCGGGGTCCGTGGTGCTGCTGGCAGGAGAACCCGGCGTGGGCAAGTCGACGCTGCTCCTAGAAGTGGCCAGCAGGTGGGCAGCAACGGGCGACAGGACGGTGCTCTACGTCACCGCGGAGGAATCCGCCGCCCAAGTACGCGGACGCGCGGAGCGCACGGGTGGCCTGCACCCGAAGCTCCTGCTGGCAGCCGAATCGAATTTGGATGTGGTCTTCGGCCACGTGGCGGCATCAAAACCGTCCCTTCTGATCGTGGATTCTGTGCAGACGATGCACGCCCCCGGGGTCGAAGGGGTCGCGGGCGGTGTGGCGCAATCACGAGCGGTCACCGCGGCGCTGACGTCACTGGCGAAGAGCACCAACCTTCCCGTGATGCTGGTAGGCCACGTGACCAAGGATGGAAACGTGGCCGGACCGCGGGTGCTGGAGCACCTGGTCGACGTTGTGCTGAACTTCGAAGGCGACAGGCAATCCAGCCTGCGGATGCTGCGTGGAATCAAGAACCGGTTCGGGGCAACTGATGAGGTGGGGTGTTTTGAGCAAACCGCGGACGGGATCCGGGAGGTGCCTGACCCGTCGGGGCTGTTTCTCTCCCACCGCGGTTCCACGCCGGACGGCTCCGCGGTGACGGTGGCCATGGACGGGGTGCGGCCGATGCTCGCGGAGGTCCAGGCCCTTACTGTGGAGCCGGTAAACAAGTCGCCGCGCAGGGTCGTGACGGGGTTGGACTTCAACCGGGTACCCATGGTTTTGGCGGTGCTGCAAGCGCGCTGCGGACAACGCACCAATGACAAAGACGCCTACGTGGCCACCGTCGGAGGGGTGAAAATCACAGAAACCGCGACCGATCTGGCCGTGGCGTTAGCTACCTGGTCGAGCTTGCACGAGCAGCCGCTACCGGAAAAGACGGTGGTTGTGGGCGAGGTTGGGTTGGCCGGGGAGCTTCGGCAAGTGCCCAACGTTAAGCGTCGACTCGCAGAAGCCAAACGCCTGGGCTATGACAAAGCGATTGTGCCCGCCTCGCGGAGTTCCGCCGATGCCATCACCATCGAGGGCATGAAGGTTGTGGAGGCCGCCACGCTGTCCGCGGCGATTGAGGCCGCCGCCACGCTTGGGAGCAAGCAGACCCAAGGGCGCTAGCACGCATACACTGTGAAGCATTATGACTGAGGGACAACCGCATTCCGTCCGCAATACTGCAGTTCTGCGCGAAACGTTGGTTCGGCTCGCGCCAGGTACCGCCCTGCGTGATGGGCTCGAACGCATCAAGCGCGGCCACACCGGCGGCCTGATCGTGCTGGGTTCCGGCCCAGAGGTCACGGAGATCTGCGACGGCGGCATTGAGTTTGACGTGCCGTTCGGCGCGACGCTGCTGCGTGAGCTGTCCAAGATGGACGGAGCAGTCGTGCTTTCCGACGATGGGTCGCGCATCCACCGCGCCAACGTCCAACTCGTGCCCTCCCCTACCTTCCCCACCTCCGAAACCGGTACGCGCCACCGCGCCGCCGAACGCACGGCGCTGCAAACCGGCGTGCCCGTGGTGTCGGTGTCGGCGTCGATGAACATCGTGACGGTGTTCGCGGGCGGGGTGCGCCACGTCATCGAGGAACCCGGGATGCTGATGACCCGTGCGCGCCAGGCGTTGGCGACGATTGAGCAGTACCGCTCCCGCCTAGACAAAGCCAACCAGCGCCTGTTCGTCGCTGAAATGAACTCTTACGCCGCGGTGGAAGACGTGCTGCACGTTCTGCAGCGCGAGCTAATGCTGCAGCGCGCAGCCCGCGACATGGATGACCAAATCATTGAGCTGGGCACCGAAGCCCGCCAGCTGCGCATCCAGCTCACTGAGCTCCGCGGCACCATCGATGAGGACATTGAGATGCTGGTCTGCGACTACCTCGTGGCCGACGGGGTGCCGGAGAAGGAACACGTAGACGCCGCGATCGCGGCACTGATGACCCTGCCGGATTCAGAGCTGCTGAACACCGCGGCGCTCGCCCGCCCTCTGGGGCTGCCAGCCACGGAGGAAAACCTTATGCAAGCAGTCACGCCGCGCGGCTACCGCGCGCTTAACCGCGTGCCCCGCGTGCAGAAATTCCTGATCGACCACATCGTCGCGGCTTTCGGCGACCTAAACACCATCTTGTCCGCCAGCACGGAAGATTTCGCGCAGGCAGAAAATGTCTCGCCCCTGTGGGGGCGCCACATTTATGAGGGCTTGCGCCGCCTGAACTAGCCGCCCCGGCTCGAGCCCGCTAGTTCAGGTTGAAGGTCACGCCCTCGGAGGCGTTGTCGCCAACCGATGCGTAAGCGATGTATGCACCCGGTGCCACCGGCTGGCGGGTGGAACATTCACCGGGCCGCGAATCCATGCGCGACCAGCTTGTGCTGAACCTGCGCGTTTCGCCGGCTTTGAACACTTGGCGGCCGGTCACGTCCGGCGGGTAGCAGTCGGTGTCACCCCACACGCGTTGGAAGCCATTGCGCTCCATGCGCGTGACTTCAAAGCGGAGCGGCGCGGCGTCAGCGTCGATCACGCAGTCAGCCCCAGTCGGGTTATGGATGACGCCGGTGAGCTGCGGTTCCTCACCCTCGCCGTAGTTCGGGCGATCGGCTTCCACCGTCACCCGCAGGTCCTTGACCTCGCAGGTGGTTTGCGCGGCCAGCGCCTCATCGTCGTTAGTCTTGCTCTCCGATGGCTTCGGCTCAATCGTGGGCGTCGGGCTTTCGCTTGTCGACGGCTTCGCTGACGGCAGCGGCTCCGTCGGCGTTGTCACCAGCGTGGAATTGGCCGTGGTCTCCTCTTCGTTGTCCGAGGATCCAGACTTAGCCACGGCAGTGAGCGCCCAGACGATGAGCGCGACCGTTGCGAGGATGATCACCACGGCGGCCACGCGGCGGCGCATGTAGATCTTTTCGGGCAGGGGTCGCGGATTGTCCTTCACGCGCTATATTTTAGATCCCGAAGTGCTCTTCAACGCTGGTGACACGGCCGTCCTCAAGACGGTATCTCGCAGCCACCACCCCGACATCCCCGCTGACAAGGCCCTCGGCGAGTTCCGGGATGCGAGCGATGATGTGTTCCGCGGTCACCTTCGCGTGCGTGGCCTCCACCCCGGCGGGGTCCAAGTGCCCCTCAGACTTCGCTTGAATGACGGACGGGGCGATCTTTTCCACGAAGACCCTCTGCAGATCCTTCGGGATGTTTCCTTTCTGGAAGGAGTTCATCGCGGCGGCAACCGCGCCGCAGCTTTCGTGGCTGAGCACGACGATGAGGGAGACACCCAGCGACTTCACCGCGAACTGCAGCGAACCGGACACCGCCGCATCCACCGTTCCCCCCGCGGTGCGAACGACGAAGAGGTCGCCCAACCCAGCGTCGAAAAGCAATTCGACGGGCACACGCGAGTCTGAGCACGCCAAAACAGCGGCAAACGGTGCCTGCCCCTTGCGGAGCTCTTCCCTGCGATCATGGCTGGCGTTTGGGCGCTGGGGGGAGTCTGTAGCGAAGCGTTCATTGCCCGCTATGAGGTGGTCCCACGCCTGCCTGGGGACTGTGCGGTACGGCATGGTCACTATTGTTGCACGTATTGTGATTGAACCTGCCGGAATTACTCAATGGTTTCGCATTCATGCCCGCGACTTGCCGTGGCGGCGGGCGGGTACCACCCCGTGGGGTGTGCTGCTTTCAGAGATCATGAGCCATCAAACGCCCGTCGCACGCGTTGCGCCGATCTGGGAAGAGTGGATTGATCGCTGGCCAACGCCGCGCGCGCTCGCGGCGGCACCCACTGATGAAGTCCTGCGCGCGTGGGGCACCCTCGGCTACCCGCGCCGCGCCCTGCGCCTCAAGGAGTGCGCGCAATCGCTTGTCGACGACCACAGCGGCACCGTCCCCTCCGACGTCGATTCCCTGCTGCGTCTGCCAGGGATTGGGGACTATACCGCCCGGGCCGTGGCGTGTTTTGCCTACGGAATCAACGTGCCGGTGGTTGATGTGAATGTTCGAAGGGTCTACACGCGTGCGGTGAAAGGCCGGCCGATAGCGCAGCCGCGAAAAGCCGAATTCGCCGAAATCGCGGCACTGCTGCCGGACGAAGGCGGCCCAGAGTTCTCCGCCGGCCTGATGGAACTCGGCGCGCTGGTGTGCACTGCCGTAAACCCAGCGTGTGACACATGCCCGCTGCTGCAGTCGTGCGAATGGGTCGCTCGAGGGCGCCCCGAACCTAGCGCCGAAGAGATGGTGAAAAAGAAGGTCCAGAAGTTTGTGGGCACCGACCGTCAAGTACGCGGGCTGATCATGAAGAGCCTGCGCGAGGCGTCCGGGCCGATTCCGCAGAGCACCATCGACGTTCTGTGGCCCGATAACGTGCAGCTCACGCGCGCGCTTTACACCCTGCTAGACGACGGTCTCGCGGTCCAGGATGAACGGGGTTACTTCCACTTACCGCGGTAGGTCATCCCGCCGGGAAGGTTCACCCACACGCCGCCGCGGGAGTTGACGGTGACCGGACCGACCTTCGTCGAGGCCGAGGCACCCGACTTGGAGAAGTTCAGCCACGAATTCTTCCCAATCTTTTTCTTCTGCCTGTAGTAAACACCCATATGACCACCCTACGGTGGTCTAGGTTTTTACACATGAAATCCCTCCGGTTCTCCCGCGGTGTCGCTGCTGCTGTCGCCGTGATCAGCCTGGCTCTTGGCGCGGCGGCTCCCGCCGGCGCGGGTGCTCCCTCTCCCGCCGGCGCTCCAGCCAGCGCAGGCGCTCCCGCCCACTTCCCCCAGCCTGCGCCCGGTTCCAATGCCAAGCACGGCTACGACGCCTTCTACGATGCCCCCGTTGCACCCGCCAAGCTGACCAAGCCCGGCACGCTTCTGCGACAGCAGAACGCCCCGAACCTGCTCAACATCACCGGGAAGCAACAGCTGCCAGGCTCTGCGCGCCGGATTCTCTACACATCCACCACCGTTGACGGAAAGATCGTGCCGGTGTCCGGCTTCGTCATCGAGCCCGCGGTGAAGTGGAACGGCGCTGGTCCGACACCGACCGTCGTGTTCGGCCCTGGCACCCGCGGCGCAGGGGACGCATGCGCGCCGTCACGGGGCCCGCTCCTGCTCGGACAGTACGATCCGAAAGCTCGGGCGCTAGGGATCAACTACGAGATGCCCAACTACGTCGCCGCATCTTCGATGGGTATGCGCGTCGTGGTCACTGATTACATCGGTCTGGGCACCCCGGGGCCGCACACGTACGTGCTCCACACCGAAGAAGGCCACGCGATGCTCGACGCCGCACGCGCCGTAACCCCACGGGGCAACCCCGTAGCGTTTTGGGGATACTCCCAAGGCGGCGGCGCCGCCGCTGCGGCAGCTGAGATGCACAAGACCTACGCCCCAGAGCTCAACGTGAAGGGAACGTATGCGGGTGCTCCCCCGGCTGACCTTGTGAAAACCATGAAGGGCGTGGACAACTCTGCGATCCTGGCCGTGCTCGGATACGCCGTCGCCGGAGTTGTCGACCGCTACCCTCAGTACCGCGCATCCGTCGAGCGAAACCTCTCCCCGAGCGGCCGCGAATTCCTTCAGAAAACCTCAAACACCTGCATCCCCGACGACATTGTGCGCTGGGGTCTTCGCGACACGCGCGCCTTCACCACCACCGGCCAGACGCTCAGCGAAGCTCTCCTGTCCAATAAGGAGGTTGTCAAACTCCTGGATTCCCAAAAACTTGGCCGCCGCAAACCATCGGCGCCAATCATGGTGAGCACCGGTGGCAGCGATGACCTTGTCCCTTCCGCCCAGGTTGTCCAACTAGCGCGCGATCACTGCTCGCTCGGCGCCAACGTTGCACTCACCAACGATGGACTCCCGCCGCTAGCGCCACGATATGGTCCCGACCACGCCACCGGCATGTTCACGCAAGCGGTGCCGTCGTTGCTCTGGCTCAAAGACCGCTTCAATGGCGTCCCATCGCGATCAAACTGCGGTACGTTCTAAAGACATGATCAGGAGGTTTTCTGACACAAACAATCGCCGCTTCGGCGCCCGTACTTCCCTGGCCTGCATCGCGGCAGCGGCGATTACAGCCGCGAGTCTTAGCAGTGTCATCGCACCGCACGCCGAAGCAGCCAGTAGTTCCTCCCGAGGCGCGGCTGAAGCGGGGTCGTCTAAAGGACTGTCCTCGCTGCTGATACCAACCCTGGGAATGGGGATGGCGGCGTCAAGTCTGTCGTCGATAAGCGAGGGCTCCTCGAACCACGCAGGTGCGCACGCCGCCGTGCCGCAGCGACCCGGTGAGCTCATCGTGCGTGAAAAAGTCGGGGGTTCACACGGCGAACGCATTCGCTACTCGACGACGAACGAGCGCGGACAGATCGTCCCCGTAACCGGCGCGATCTACGACCACGCTCACCCCAAGGGCACCGTGGTGATCGCGCCTGGCACCCGCGGGATGGGCGATCAATGCGCACCGAGCGCGGGCTCGTCAATGTTGGGCGGCATCAACGGCTCATCGGTGAACATTAACTACGAAGCACCTTTCGCCGAAAGCCTCTGGCGGCGCGGCTACCGCGTCGTGGTGACCGACTACATCGGCCTAGGCACCCCCGGCGCACACACATACCTCAACCGGATCGACCAAGGCCACGCCGTCATCGACGCTGCGCGCGCAGTGGTAGCGCCGGGTGAGAAAGTGGTGTTCTACGGCTACTCACAAGGCGGAGGAGCCTCTGCGGCAGCCGCGGAACTGCACGCGGCCTACGCGCCCGAACTCAATGTCGTAGGCACCTTCTCCGGAGCGGCGCCCGCGGACCCGCTGGCGGTGCTGGAGCAAGGAAACGACTCCCTAGCCGGTGTCGCAGCCTTTGTGATTGCTAGCTACGCGTATTCCTACCCGGAGTTCGCCGCTGCCATCGGTGAGCACGCCACCTTGGAAGCCTGGCGCCACCTCGAGGCCGTCGCGAGCGCCTGCGTCATTGAAGGCTCACTGTCATCCGGCGACTTCGCTTCCATGACCCGCACCGGCCGCGCAATGACAGACATCGCACGCAACGATCCCCGCGTCCGCGAGGCGCTGGTGCGCAACAAGCTTGGAACCGTACCGCTAAGCGCGCCGATGTTGGTGCTGGCCAGCCCGCAGGACACCATCGTGCCGTTTGAGCAGACGAAGCAAATGGCGCGGGACTACTGCGCGTTGGGCTCCACCGTAGAATTCCGCTCGGTGCCCGTGTCGGAGGAGCTCACACGGCGGGGGATCAGCCACGCCGTGCCGCTCATCGCGGAGACCGAGGCGATCGCCGCGTGGGTCGACGACCGCTTCGCGGGAAAGCCACCGGCGCAAGTCTGCCCGGCCTAGCCGCGGGGCCGGCCGTATCGGCTCTGCCTAGCCGCCGGGGACGTCTACCCGCCCTAGCCGCGGCTAGGCAGGCTCCGGGCCGTCGTCACGCGGGCGCTCGAGCAGGGTGCCTGCATCGTCGCCGTCGTCGTCGCCATCGCTGTCGTCTGAACCCGCCGCGGGCACGTGTGCCGGCTCTTGGAAGTTCTCCGGGTCGATGTCGCGGACGTCTTCTGGGTCGATCTCGTCGAACGTGCCTTCCGGCAGCGGCTTCGGGCGCGGCGTGAAGGTGAACTTCGAATCCGGGGCGATGTTGCCGCGGATGTCGCGGGAGTTCTCCACGTCGCCGTCCCAGCCCTCGACATCGACCGTGATGATTTCACCGGCGCCGATTTCACCGAAGAGGATCTTCTCACTCAAGGTGTCCTCGATCTCGCGCTGGATAGTGCGGCGCAGCGGACGTGCACCCAGCACCGGATCAAAGCCGCGCAGGGCCAACAGGTTCTTGGCCTTGTCGGTCAGCTCGATGCCCATGTCCTGAGCCGCGAGGTTCTTGTCCACGCGGGCGATCATGAGCTCGACCATCTGGACGATCTCTTCCTGCGTGAGCTGCTTGAACACCACGATCTCATCGATGCGGTTGAGGAACTCCGGGCGGAAGTGCTTCTTCAGCTCGTCGTGGACCTTGTCCTTCATGCGCTCGTACTGCGCCTCGGAATCGGTCGCGGTGTTGCCGCTGAAGCCCAGGCCTACTGCCTTGGAGATGTCCGAGGTACCCAGGTTCGAGGTGAAGATCAAAACGGTGTTCTTGAAGTCCACGGTGCGGCCCTGGCCGTCGGTAACGTGGCCCTCTTCGAGCACCTGGAGAAGCGTGTTGTAGATCTCCTTGTGCGCCTTCTCAATCTCGTCGAAAAGCACGACGCTAAACGGCTTGCGGCGCACCTTCTCCGTAAGCTGGCCGCCCTCTTCGTAGCCGACGTATCCCGGAGGGGCACCGAACAGGCGCGACGCCGTGAAGCGGTCGTGAAACTCACCCATGTCCACCTGGACCAGGGAGTCCTCGTCGCCGAACAGGAACTCAGCCAGTGCCTTGGACAGCTCCGTCTTACCCACACCGGACGGGCCAGCGAAGATGAACGAACCGCTCGGACGCTTCGGGTCTTTCAGGCCCGCACGGGTACGGCGGATCGAACGCGAAACAGCCTTGACCGCCTCTTCCTGGCCGATGATGCGCTTGTGCAGCTCGTCCTCCATGTGGAGCAGACGCGAGGATTCGCTCTCGGTGAGCTTGAACACGGGGATACCGGTCCAGTTAGCCAGAACGTCCGCGATCTGCTCCTCGCCCACCTCGGCGATGTCCTCGAGCTCGCCCGAGCGCCACTTCTTTTCCTTTTCCGCGCGCTCCTCGGTGAGCTTGCGCTCCTTGTCGCGCAGGCCTGCCGCCTTCTCAAAGTCCTGGGCGTCAATTGCGTCTTCTTTTTCCTTGCGGACCTCCGCGATGCGATCATCAACCTCACGCACCCCAGCTGGCGCGGTCATGCGCTTGATGCGCATGCGGGCACCCGCCTCGTCGAGAAGATCGACGGCCTTGTCCGGCAGGAAGCGGTCGTTGATGTAGCGGTCCGACAGGTTCGCCGCAGCCGCCAACGCGTCGTCGGTGTAGGACACGCGGTGGTGTGCCTCGTAGCGGTCGCGCAGTCCTTTCAGGATCTGAATCGTGTCGTCGACACTCGGCTCGTCGACCTGTACCGGCTGGAAGCGGCGCTCAAGCGCAGCATCCTTCTCAATGTGCTTGCGGTACTCATCCAGCGTGGTCGCACCAATGGTCTGCAGCTCACCGCGCGCAAGTTTCGGCTTCAGCAGGCTCGCCGCATCAATCGCGCCCTCCGCAGCGCCCGCGCCAACCAGCGTGTGAATCTCATCGATGAACAAGATGATGTCACCGCGCTGGTTGATTTCTTTCAGCACCTTCTTCAGGCGCTCTTCGAAGTCACCACGGTAACGCGAACCCGCCACCAGCGAGCCCAGGTCCAGGGAGTACACCTGCTTGTCGCGCAGGGTTTCCGGGACGCGGCCATTCGCGATGTCCAGCGCCAGTCCCTCAACAACCGCCGTCTTACCCACACCCGGCTCACCGATGAGCACCGGGTTGTTCTTCGTGCGGCGGGAAAGCACCTGCATGATGCGCTCAATTTCCTTGTCGCGCCCAACGACAGGGTCCAGCTTGCCTTCCTTCGCCGCCGCGGTCAGGTTGCGGCCGAACTGGTCAAGCACCAAAGAGTTGGAGCGCTCGCCGCTGCTGCGCGGTCCACCGATGGTCGGGCCGGGGCCGACACCCATCGACGGGCCCGGCTGATTTTCTGCGGTCTCCGGGTTCTGCCCCTCGCCGCCCTCGTAGCCGCTGAGCAGCTGAATCACTTGCTGGCGCACGCGCGGCAGGTCCGCGCCGAGTTTGGTCAGCACCTGCGCCGCCACGCCGTCGCCCTCGCGGATCAGACCGAGCAGCAGGAACTCGGTACCAATGTACTTGTGCCCCATCTGCAGGCCCTCGCGCAGGGACAGCTCCAGCACCTTCTTCGCGCGCGGCGTGAACGGCACGTGGCCCGTGTGCGGCTGGGTGCCGCGGCCAATAATCTCCTCGACCTCACGGCGAACGTCGTCGAGGTTGATCCCCATCGACTCCAGCGCCTTCGCCGCAACGCCCTCCCCCTCTTGGATCAGGCCAAGCAGAATGTGCTCCGTCCCGATGTAGTTGTGGTTCAGATCGCGCGCTTCCTGCTGGGCGAGCACGATGACGCGTCGCGCCCTATCCGTAAACCGCTCAAACATGTGGCAACCCCTTTTAGGCTAAAGCAATCAAGCTAAGTGAAATTAGTTCTGTCCACCATAACGCCGGCGCGCGTCAGACAATCCCCACTCACAGACCAAAACTCCCCTTCTTCAGCGTTAGCGCATGTCACACGGCTGTTCGCCAGTAGCGAACGCTTATCGACGACCCCCTCCCCACCCTCGCCCTGTGGATAACTCATCGAATTCCACAGGCTGAATCGGTCCTCTGCGCGGGGTGTGAATTTTTGTTCTACGGTGCGTGTACAAACAGCACTCAGAACACACGAAGGGGGGATCATGGGTCCACGCACGAACACTGCCACCGCCGCCAGCCCGGCCGCGGTCGATTTCGCCGGCTACCTCGCCGCGATCACTACGCACGCTATGGACATCGTGGCCACCTTCGACCGTGACGCCGCCAAGAAAGCACCAATCAAACCGGAGCACGCACGCGCCCTCGAGGCCCTCCACTCTGTCTACTTCGGGCGGACTCCCAGGAGGTTTCGGGAAAGGCAGGAGAAGGCTCGTCGTAAAGCAAAAGCGTACGACGTCTCGCTGGACAAACTGATGATGATTGAGCAGCGCCTGAAGAAAGTCGACGATGCCGCCACCCGCTGGGAGCTGCGGCTGACGCTTCTTGGGGTGCGGGGCTCATGCGAAGCTCTAGCCGCGAAGGCCCGCGAGATCATTCCGCGCGACACCACGCCGCCGCGGGAGGGCCTGTCGTTTTCGCGCCCGCGTGGTGGCGTGGGCACGATGATCGTGCACGCGAAAGAACGCCTCCTCGCGGACCTCGAGCATTTCTTGCGGCGCGAACTTGACGCCAACACGCCGATCGCTACGCACATGCTTCATTCTTTCGAGGATCTAATCCGCGGCAACCTTGCCATAGCCGACGGCGAGCTCCTCCCTACCGTGGGCGTGCCGTACGCACAACCGCGACCGCTGATCATGGTGGGACTCCCGCAACTCTGCGAGATCCTCGACGGCCGCGGCGACGAAATCGTGCTCAAGCTTAGCGACGGCACGACAATCACCGGCGCCGAATTCCTCGCGCACCATCTCTCTACGCACGTACCTGCATTGGAGTTCGCGCTATTCCACCCGAAGAAAGGGCCGGTGAACCTGTACCGCGCAAGCAGATCCGCGAACGCCAAACAGCGCGACCTAGTCAGCGCCGCGTACCCCGTCTGCGCCTTCCCCGGATGCCGCCACCCCGCCGACAACTGCGAGATGCACCACGTCACCGCATGGAAACACGGCGGACAAACCAACGCGGCCAACCTCGTGCCGCTGTGCCGCCATCACAACAGGCTTAACGACGACGACCCCCACAAACAAGCCCCTCACCTGATAAAAATCGGCCGCGTGGTCCCCGAGGGGGCAGGCCACGTGTGGCGGTTCCCGAGCGGTGCTCGAGTGCACAATCACGATAATTACCACTACGGGGCGATGCGACAGCTCTTCGACCAGGATCCCGCCACGGCCGAACGGACCTTCGTGAGCGATTGTTGGCGCGCTGGTTGCGACGTCCCGCACCCGCCGAGCCCCCCGCCTGACGACCCGCCACCCGGCCCGCCGCCCGACAGACCACCGGCCGGCCCACCGCCCCCGGGACCACCACCTGACGGCCCGCCGCCCGACAGACCACCGCCCGGCCCACCGGAGCGGCCACCCGGGCAGGGCCCGGATCAGCGACCATGCCCACGCGGTGACCCCTGGGCCGGACCTTAGAGTCCGCCCGGGCCCTCGAGGTTTCTTCGCGACTGCAAATGCTCCCGCCACCACTCCTTGTTTTCACAAGGTTGATGTCGGGCGCGTTCGCATGCCCGCATTCATGTTGCTGGTTAGACCAGCGGTACTCCGTTCGCATCACGGTCGTAACCGTTGCTTCCGGTGAGCACGAAAATCATCTCAACGAAGGCCCAGATGCCGATTGCCATGTACAGGAAAATACCGATGAAGACGAAGGTAAGCACGAAGGCAATGAAGCAAAGAACCAGCTTCGCGATGCCCGTGTTGGTCTGCCCCATGTAAAAGTTTCCAATCCCGAAACTTCCCAGGAAGAAGAACAACAGTGCAGCGACCACTTTCGACTTCGGCGCGACGCCCACCGGCATTGGCTGCTGGTAGGCGCCATGAATCTGTGGCTGAGTGTTTTGGCCATACGGCTGGAGCTGGCCACCGGCCGGCTGACCGTACGTCGGCTGCCCCGAGGCGTATTGGCCGTAAGGAGTCTGGCCATACGCTGGTTGCGTGCCAGCATCCTGCGCTGCGCCCGTGGCGCCCGCCTGGGTCGAGCTCGCGTCGGTCGAACCGGATTCAGTGGCCGAACCCTGCGACGCATCCTGCTGGCCGTAGCTTTGACCCATGTAGCTCGATGGGCTGTAGTCCGCGCTCGGGGTTTGGTAGCCGCTCTGACCGTAGCCTTGCAAGTATCCGCTGCCGGTGTATCCGCCGGTGTAACCCCCGGTGTAGCCGCCGGTGCCGGAACTAGATCCGTCGCCACCGTAGTTGGAGCTGCCGTAGCTGGAGCTGCCGTAGCTGGAGCCACCGTTGCCATCGGCAGCGTCGCCGCCACCGTATGCGGGGTAGCTAGCACCAGCAGAGCCAGTGGCCCCTGCCGAATCCTCAGTGGGAGTGTCGTTCTGGTTTGCGGAGTCGGAATTTCCGGTCCATGGGGAGCTCACGGGGACCACCTCTTTTTCGTTAGCTATCTTCGGCAACCTTGTTATGGATGCCTCTTCGGTTTACCGACTTCGATTTATACCGCATTCCGTCAAATACTTTTGGCAATCAAGCTTGTCGACGCCCCCAAAGCGCACGCCGAACCCGCACCGCAGTGTCTGTCGGCGCGCTAAGTGCACAGGGCCGAACGGTGCCGGGCCGAGTCGAGCCGAGCAGCGCCGGGCCGAGTCGAGCCGAGCAGCGCCGGGCTGAGCTGGGCCGTGCCGGGCTGCCCTACTTGCAGGGATCGAGTGCGAGGCGCGCGGTATCCACCTCGACGTTGGCATTGTCTGCGAAATTGCCGTTCTTCAGCGGCCGGACGTTGCCGGAGTATTGCGCCTTCGCGCGGCAGGCAGCGTCGACATCATGCCCGAAGTCCACGTAGACCGGATAAATGTCGCGGCCATTAATTTGCTTACGTAACGACGCACACCGCCCCGGCACCGTGAACTCCTTCCCGGAGGGCTCGCCGACTAGTAGGGCCTGACCGAGCTTTTCCTGCACGTTAGGGCTGCCGTCATCCTGGATGGAATTGACGATCAAAATATAGCGGCCATCGCACGGAGGATACGACGCTTCGACCATTGCTTCGCCCAGGCCTGCAACGTTGTAGTAACCGTCCTCGTCAGTGGGCGCGGTCCAGGTGGTGCCGTTTCCGAAGTCGAAAACCTTCTCCTTCTTCCCCGACGAACTACCGGAGTCAGTGTTGCTCTCCTCGGAGGTCTCGGGGGTCTCAGCCTCCGCGGTCTCGGACTGCGCGGAGGTTGCCTTCCCGGTCGTTGCCTCCCCGGAGGGCGCAACCGACGTGAGCACCGGCTCCGCGATGTCTTCCGATCCCCCGTTGCATCCCGCCAGAAGCCCTGCCGCGCTCACGACTGCGGCTAGCTGGATGCGCCGCGACCACCGCTGCCCCGCTCGGCCGCGCTCTATCGCGCCGGTCGGCCGCGCGCCGGTCGGCCGCGCGCCGGCGTGCATCACGGTGCGCTCCCCGTCACTCCGCCCCACTGCCGAGCCCCATGCTCCGCCGCCGAAACCCATGCTCTGCAGCCCGCTTACGCCTCGGGGCGGACCATCGGGAACAACACGGTCTCGCGGATCCCCAGGCCGGTGAGTGCCATCAGCAGGCGGTCGATCCCCATGCCCGTGCCGGAAGTCGGCGGCATGCCCTGCTCCATGGCGGCGAGGAACTCCTCGTCAAGCACCATGGCCTCGTCGTCGCCGCCAGCGGCCAGGCGCGCTTGGTCCTCGAAACGCTCGCGCTGGATAACGGGGTCCACCAGCTCCGAGTACCCCGTCGCCAGCTCGAAACCGCGCACGTACAGATCCCACTTCTCGGTCACGCCAGCGCGCTCGCGGTGGTCGCGGGTCAGCGGGGATGTCTCCACCGGGAAGTTCGTCACAAACGTCGGCTCATAAAGCTGGTCGGAGCACAGCTCTTCCCAGATCTCTTCAACCAGCTTGCCGTGGCCCCAGCCGCCCTTTTCCGGCACGGCCAACCCGATCGCCGCAGCAATCGACTTCAGCTCCTCGACGGAAGACTCGATCGTCACTTCCGGCTGGCCAGGGAACTTCCGTGCCAGCGCCTCATTGAGCGACGGGTACATGTCCAGTACCTTCCACTCGCCGCCGAGGTCGTACTCCGTGCCGTCGGCAAGCGTGACGAGCGTTGATCCGAAAACCTCCTGCGCGCAGAACTGCACCGCACCCTTGATCAGCTCGGCGCCGTCGCGGTAGGTGCCCCACGCCTGGTACGTCTCCAGCATGGTGAACTCAGGGCTGTGGGACTTATCGACGCCCTCATTGCGGAAGTTCCGGTTAATCTCAAACACTCGCTCGATTCCGCCCACGACGCAACGCTTGAGAAAGAGCTCCGGCGCAATACGCAGGTACAGGTCGATGTCCAGCGCGTTCGAGTGCGTTTCAAACGGCCGTGCCGCCGCACCACCGTGCAGGGTCTGAAGCATCGGCGTCTCCACCTCAACGAAGTCGCGCCCCGTGAGGTACTTGCGCAGCGCCGCAATGACCTTGATGCGGGTCAATGCGTTCTTGCGCGCATCTTCGCGCATGATCAGGTCGGTGTAGCGGTAGCGAACGCGTTGTTCTTCGTTCATCTCCGCGAACGCCACGGGCAGTGGCCGCAGCGCCTTCGACGCCATGTGCCAAGAGCGCGCCATCACCGACAGCTCCCCGCGCTTGGACGCGATCACTCGCCCACGCACGGACACGATGTCACCCAAGTCAGTGTCCGACTTCCACGCCGCCAGCGCGCCCTCGCCCACCTCAGCGAGCGACAGCATGACCTGCAACTGCGTCCCATCGCCTTCCTGCAGCGTTGCAAAGCACAGCTTGCCCGTGTTGCGCTGGAACATGATGCGGCCAGCTACAGCGACCTCATCATTGGTTTCTTCACCAACGCCAAGCTTGACGACGGCCCCCTCCACGCCTTCAGCCCCAGCATCCTGGCCCGTGTCCTGGCCAGCCTCCTGGCCTGTGTCTTCATCTTTGACCACGACGTACTTGGCACGCAGCGCCTTCAGGCTGGTCGTGCGGTCTACTTCTACCGGGTACGGCTCGTGGCCCTCGGCCAGGAGCTTTTCGCGCTTTGCACGGCGAATTTGCTGCTGCTCGGAGAGATCTTGCTGTTGCGTCGGCTGGTTTGAAGTCACGCCACCTTATCCTAATAGGCATCAGCCGCGGTGAACATCGGTGGGGTATCTGGCTTGCGGGACGGTTTAATCACGCCGCGTGGACCACTGATCGTGAACGAGTCCTCTCCTGAGCGGCACTGGAAAGTGTCGGAGTCCTTGTAGTGGCAGGAGTGGTCGGCGACGCTGATGGACTGGCCGTCGATAAGCTGCTTGTTCGCGCTGGGCATGCCCGTAAACACGGTGTAGTGCAACCCTTCGTCGCCGACGAATACTGCGTCGGCTTTCTTCGGCGGGTGGGGCACGGCGGTGACCTGCGGCGCATCCGTGGGTGTGGTGCCTGTGCAGGAGACCCCGATGGCGCTGATCGCGCACGTTCCTGTGAAGCTGGAGACGCGGAAGGTGACCATGCTCATACCTTTGACCAGGTAGTTGTTCGGGTCCACAGGAACGTCGGGCGCGCGGGTTTGGCTCACGGTGGTCTCCTCACTATCCGTGGGGTTGACCGGGGAGAGGTACACCGTGTCGTCGGCGGGCTGAGCCTCGTTGAAGACTGAGCAGCCGACAAGCAGAACCGATGTTGCAACGGCACCGATCGCCACCGTTGTGGAATGCGCGCGCATTATCCGCAGATCCTTAGGTATTGGCGGGCTTTTTCCGCGTTGTCACCGTAGACGGTGAACAGGTAACGGGACTTGTCCGCATCCAACGGGGCGAGCGTGTACGTGGGCGTACCGGCGTTGCGTTCGTAGGAATCCACGAAGCAGACGTTGTCGTTACTGAGGGGTTCCGGTTCTTCGTCCGGCAGAAACGAATCGCGCGTTTCCGTGGTGCCGAAGTCAACGATAGAGACGCCAATTGTTTCGTTGCGGCAGATGATCTTCGCTTTTTCGTCGTCCTGGGTCTCTTCTTTCGTGCACGTGGTGTTCTGCCACGGGCCCCTCTGATTCTCGTGTTCGGAGATCACGTTGGGGAACTTCGCGGCAAGCGCCGCTTCTGCCCCCTCCCAGGGCTTGCCGGGACCGTAGTTGACGTACCAGTAGTAACCGCCACCGCCCGCTAACCCCAGGATGATCAGCACAGTGGCGAGCACCCATGGCCAGTTCTTGTCTTTTTTCTTAGCCTCTGGCTGCGCGTACTGCGGCGGCGCGTACTGGCCCGTGTAGCCGTAACCCGGCGCGGCCCCGTACGGCACCGGTGCCGGGTAGCCACCCGGCGCCCCGTAGGGCCCTGGCCCGCCGTACCCACCCGGCCCGTATCCACCTCGGGGGTGGGGCACCACCGCCTCAAATCCCGGGTCTGTCTCTGGGAAATGCTGGACCGGCTTGTTGCCCGCCCCACTTCTCGACGACCCACCCTCCGTCGATCCTTGCGCCCACTGCGACGACGCCCGCGATCCCCGCGCCTGATCTCCCCTGGCCTGGTCTCCCCGGGCCTGATCCTGCGCCGCCCCCGCACGCGGCGCGTCCTGCATGGCTGAGCGCCGCGGCGCGTCCTCCCGTGGTGTGCTCAACGGTTTGTAGGAAAACTCTTCCGGGGCATTGCTAGTTGCATCATCCCCGACCTCATCGAGCTCAATCCCCACGTGTGAAGCATCTGACCGCGACGCCGCCGCAATCATCGACGAGCCCCCAGCCGCCGCCGAGCCAGCCGCGCCAGCCGCTAACGCTGCTTGCAGGTAATCCACCGCACTGCCCGCGTCGGCCGCCGCACCGGTATCGGGTTTGCGCCAGGTGATCTCTTCAATCACCTCGGCCAATGCCTCAAGTGTGGCGCGCTTCGCCTGCGCCTGCTCCCGCTGATGCCCCGGCACCGGCCCAACTTGGGTGAGTTTCGTCGGCGAGTCTGATTGCCCGTAGTACACCTGAATGTTGTCAACGTTGACCGACCGCATCAGCCACGACGACTTGCCGGCCTCAGCGTAAATGTCGATGGCATCGGCGATCGGCAGCAGAAGCATCTGGACCTCATCAGCCCCCAGCGGGTTCCCGGATGCCTTCCGCGATTGAACGACCTCACGCAGCAGCGTCCCCGTCGCTTTATCACGGACGATTACGAGGTGTCCGTCGTTAGTAAATGAACAATCGCGCAGCTTAACGACGGCCGGAGTGTACACATCGTCCAACGACCCCGCTCCGCTGCGGACCTCCTGGGCTTCGTCGGAATCCAGTTTGGTGGTGAAGACCTCTACCTCGGCTGACAGCGTATTCGACCAACCAGAGTCATCGCCTACGGCGTAGACGGTTGAATCGCTTGTCTTCGCGACCTCCTCGACGCGTGTGAAGTTGTATTTGTCGCGCAAAAACGCGCTCAGACCGCTATCAACCATCGATTCCTACTTAATTCTTGCTTGCTTCTTGCTTGATTCTCGTGCTCATGGGCCTCATGAGCGCGGGCGGTTTCCACGATCCGGATCTGCTCAGTTGCTCGCCTACTCAGATGCGCGATCCGCTTTAATCGATATCAGTCAGATCATCGGACGTGAGCTGCTTCAAACCGGACTCGACTCCGATGAGCTTTGCCTTTCCGTCTTCGATGAAGAAGATCATACGTCCGCCAGCATCCTCACCGGACTTGTTTGTGACCTCTGCCATGTAGAAACCGGTGATCTTCTCTTCTTTGAATACGTCGTTGAATTCCTTGTTCGTGAACTTACGCTCGACCTTTAGAACCGATTCGAGGTCGTAGACTTCACCGATCTTCGGGTTATTAGCTTCGAAATAATTTGCCGCACCCTTGAAGTCGTCGCCGATGCCCAATTCGTTCTCAAGGGAATCCTTGCGGTCGTCGTAAGCATTGTCACGGAGCCATTCTTCAGCTTTCTGGTCGTCCTTGATCTTCAGAAATTCCTTAGCGGTGGACTTCACTTTCTGCTCTTCGTTGCCCACGTTGGAAACCAAACTGATCAGTCCCCAGATGAGTCCGACAACAAGCAGCGTCGCGATGACCGTACCGAGAATTACCGACTTCGACGAGCTCTGAAATTCATTTTTCGTCTTCGACGTCAGGTCCCCAAACTTTGCCTTGGCCTGGCCAGCTTTCGACGGACCTTCCTGCCCCGGCTGGCCCGGCTGGCCCTGGCTCTGCTGGCCCGGCTGGAACCCCTGCTGCATGTGTCCGTACTGCCCCGGCTGGCCCTGGTTCTGCTGAACCTGCTGGCCTTGCTGACCGTACTGTTCTTGCCCACCAAACTGACCCTGCTGCGGGTAGCCCTGCTGGCCATAGGCGCTGTGTCCGTACTGGCCCTGCTGCTGGCTGTACTGATCCTGGCTGTACTGATCCTGGTTGTACTGGCCCTGCTGCTGGCGGTGGAGGTCCTGGCTATACTGATCCTGGCTGTACTGGCCCTGGCTGTACTGGTTCTGGTCGTACTGGCTGTACTGGTCCTGGCCGGGGTGGTTCTGGTCGTACTGGCTGTACTGATCCTGGCCGGGGTGGTCTTGGGCATGCTGGGGGCCGTCTTGCTGGAATCGCACCGACGTTGAGCCGGATGACTCCGCCGCGGTGGAGGTGCCCTGAGTGTCGGCAGGCTGCGGCTGGGCGGGCTGCGGCTGGGCTTGGGCCTGAACGGAATGCGGGATCGTCGCATTAGCCAGGGACCGTAGTTCTGAGACAGTGATTTCGGGGTCTGAAGGCCCAGAAAGCTTGGCGTCGTACAAGTGGCGGCGGCCTGGATCCCCAAGAATCTTCCGCGCGATCTGCAGCTCTTCCAGCCCACCCTCGTTGTCCATTTGGCCGGTGGCGATCCGTTGGTCTATCTCGCTGGCCAGGGCCGTTGTGTCCTTGGAACGGTCGAGTCGAAGTGAGTTGTACAAATCATAGTGTGCCATGCTTGATCGGTCCTTCATCGAAAGTATGAACAAGCTGTGCAAAGACAGCTATCGGTACGTTAGTCTAAGGTACGAAACACGTTGGGTGCATGATTTTGTACGAAGGGGGCCGTGCTGTGAGCGCACCACCACCAGGACAACCATCCGGACCACCATCAGGTGGCGCCTACCACGACTGGGAAGAGCTCAACCGCCGTTACAGCGGCAACCGTACGGAACCCTCCGCGCAGCCAACCAATCACGGCCACGGGACTGAGCACAATTTCGAACCGGGCGCCACCGCCGGCTACGGCACGCAGCAGGACAACGCCGCGGAATCAACCGACGCCGCTGGTACGCAAACCCGCGGAAACTCCCAGGGCCGGGTGGGGGCAAAAGGGGTGGAGGGGGGACCGTCGATAAGCAAAAAAGTGCTCCTGCCAGTGATCGCGGTGCTTGCCGCGCTGGCGCTTGTGGCGGTGGGGCTTGCGGTGTGGCGTGGGCAAAGTAGCGCGGACTCGCCGCTGGGCTGGGACGACGAGCGGGTGGAACGCTACTTCGAAAACGACAAGCTTGTCACCTGCCAGCTTGGGCAAGACTTTTACACCCCGACGGGCTACCCGGTGGGCACAGGGCACTCGCCGGAGCTGTGCATCATGAGCCGTGAGACCACCTTGGGGATGCTCGGCGCGTTCATCAGCATCGATTGGGAGGACGCGCTGCCGCTCAACGATCTTGTGCCTGCCAAAGGCGAAGGGCTCAGCGGGTGGCGCGAAACCGAAGACCCCGTGTCTTACGTAGCGGACCCGATCCCGAATGCGGAAGAGCGCGGACTCTACTGCATGATGCGCTCAGAGGACCTCGCCCTGGAGAAGCTCTCCCTGTGGGCCAACGCACCGTGCGAGGCCCTGCACCCGCTGGCGCAGCAATTCACCAACCTCGCGCAGCAGTACAAGCACGCCTCGGGCAACGGCGACGCCACGTACGTCCAGGTCCGCAAACAGGACACGATTGCTTTAGAAACCAGCCCCTACCAGCGCGCACGCGGCGAGGCGAAGAACATCGGCGAGCCCATCGATGTGGACGACCCGACATGGAAGGGCACCACCGCGTCCGTCGACGCGGTTGAGCACACCGGGGACGACGGCGACCGGGGTTACTGCGTCGACGTCACCTTCACCCTCGGCGAGGCCCCAGACCCAGACTCAGAGCAGGACACCGTAGACGTGCCCAACTTTGTCACCATCTTCCCCAACGGCCAGGTCCATCCGCTGACCCAGAAGAATTTGCTCGAGCCATTAGAACCCGGCGTACCCCAGACGGAGCAGTACTGCGGCGCTGGCTTCACCAGCTACCTCCCCGTCGAGCTCCTAATCGGCGCGACCGACAGCGCAGGCGAGGTCACTCATTTTTGGCTCCGCGAGTTCGACCCCAGCGATGTCAGTCTCGAAGGGGAGGTTAGCGAGGGGCTCGATACGCCGTAGGGCGCGGGGCGGCCGCCACGTACGCTAATCGAGGGGCCCAAACTCCGACTGCTTGTCCAGCGCCCACAAGGCGGGCTCAGTGCCGATGGAGCCCTGGTGCACGCTGAGCCACATCAGGTCAACAAACGCCTTGCGCAACTGCGGGTCTTTGATGGCGGCGTACATGCGGTCGAGGGACTCGGGGTCCTCACGCGTTGCGTCCGGCGGGGCCACGGAGAAGTAGTACTTCATCGTGATCCCCTTGGCATCGGGCAACGCCTCGGTGAGAATTTTCGCGGCCTCAATCCGCAGGCTGCTTTCGTGGGTACGGATCATGCGCACGGCCTCCAGCATGGGGCGCGCGTGGTCTTCAATCGGGTACGCGGTCTCGCCTAAGTCCGTGATGAGTACGTTCACGGCGGCCTCCCCGACCTCGTCCGCGGCGGACGTGACCCACACGTCGTCGAAGAAGTTGTGGGCGGCCATCACGATCGCGCCCTCCGTCTCCAGGGGGTCAAGCACCTGCACGCCGAACTCAAGCGCAGTGTGCAGCACCATCTGTCCGGGCCGAATGAAGGGCACTAGCTTAACGACGGTCTCCTCCACCCCAACAGGCCCCACCACCACCAGGTCAACCTGGGTGATATCACCGGGTTGCTGAATCGGAACGACCGTGTGACCGGCTTGTTCAAAACGTTTGTCAAGGAATCCTCCGAAAATGCCTACCCGGAGCCGTGGTCCTGGCATTGCCTAGTTTCCTTTGCTGCGCGCGATCAGGTCCGCGACCGAGACCGATTGGCCCCCTCGCTCATCAGCACGACGACGCCCTCGACCACCTTCGTACCTCGACTGCTGCTCAGCCTGCTCAGCCTGCGCCGCTTCACGTTCCGCCTGCTCGCGGGCCTGACGCTCCCGCTCCGCACGCTCCAGCTCTGCCTGCTCGCGGGCCTGGCGCTCCTGCTCCGCACGCTCCTGCTCCGCCTGCTCGCGGGCCTGGCGCTCCCGCTCCGCACGTTCACGTAGCTCACGCTGTTCACGCTCGGCGCGTTCGCGGCGCTCATCTTCCTCACGGCGGAAGCGTTCGCGGCGCTCGATCTCCTCGCGCTTCTCGCGTTCGGCGCGCTCCGCTTTCTCGCGCTCAAGTTCAGCTTGGCGTTCGCGGATCAAATCGGACAGAGGATTGTGTCCATCCGGCGCCCGGTGTGACCCCACTCGACCGGCGACTACATCGTTGGACGGTGCGCCTTGGGGCCTGCGGTCTTTGGATCGGAACACGGAGCTACCTTCCTGGTCACGGTCAGATGCAGCGTTCGGCGCGCTGCTGGATGCGCTGGTTGCTGTGCTGCTCGGCGCGCTGCTGGATGTGCTGTCTGCTGTGCTGCTCGGCGCGCTGCTGGATGTGCTGTCTGCGCTGTTGGATGTGCTGGACGTTGTCCAATCAGTCTTTGAAGCGTCACGACGTGGGGTGCGCTCATTGGGCGCAACGACCAACGCATTGAGTGCGTCCTCTTCGGCGCTGTCCCGCACGATGTCGATTTTGGTCGTGTCGTCCTCCGCACCTGCGTAGCGGGGTTTGACCGTGCGCATTGGGGTAGCGGATGCCTCGGAGGTCTTCGGGACCGCCGGCTGGGCAGGCTGAGCGGGGGCGGATTGGGCGGGCTGGGTCGGCTGGGCGGGCTGAGCAGGGGCAGGCTGCGCGGGGGCGGGCTGAGCGGGTTGGGCGGTTTGGGTGGGCTGGGCCTCAAGCTCGCGGACGCGGCGGGCCTCGGCTTGAAGTGCAACGCGCTGTTCGTCGAACGCCTGGCCGGACAATTCTTCGAGGCGTGCGCGTAGGGCGAGGAGTTCCTCGCGGATCTCACGGAGAAGTTCCTGGTCAGCAGGGGAAGGGCTCCCCTGGCTGGTGCGTTCCAGCTCTTTTGCTACGTGGTCGGCGTCGTTGCGGGCGCGCTCTGCTTCGAGTTCGGCCTCGTACGCGCGCTGCTGCAGTTCCAGCTCGGTGACCGCCTGGTCACGGTCGTGCTTCAAGCGCCCGACCAGCATGATCCCCACCACAGACGCCCACAGTGCCGCGAGTAGAGCCAGCTGCAGCCACATTGCAGAATTGGTGAACAGCATTATCACTGTGGCCACCAGCGCCAAGACGACCAGCACTACCATCCACGCCTGCCCACTCTTGCCAGTCTCCTGGCGTGCGCCTTGTCGGGCCCCGTGCTTGTTACCGTGCTCGGCAAGGTAGTCCGCGGAGTGGTCCGCGGGGTGCTCGACGGGGTTTTCTGCAGTCATGCACTACACCTTAGCTTGAGGGTTAACCTTTCGGGAGCTTTCACCCGCTCGCGTCAGGCAGTAGGTTCGCCCTCGGTAGGTGGGGTGACCTCACACGACTTTTCTAAAAACAGCGCAGCCGCGGTCAGCGCCACGGCCCCAACGGCACCAGCAATCGCGCCCGGCAGATCAGCACCAGCAGCGTCAAGCGAGCTGATCTTCGGGACGATCCACACCAGCAAACCCACGTACAAGCCGCCAAAGATCGCGCCGGCCCACGCGCATGCCTGCGCCGTCGCAAGGTAATTTGCCACCATCATCGGGTTGAGCTGGGACCTATCCAACCCCACGCGACCTTGCTCACGCCTTCGCTTCACGACGAAAGCCAGGAACACACACAACACCGCCATAAACCACAACGGCAAGGAGTACATGAACGTCACAGTGTTGAGCACCCCGTAGAAGCGACGCAGCAGGATCAAAGCAGCTGCGGCGAAGAAACCGGCAACGGCGATGAGCGCTGTGATGGACGTGCGGGACATGCGCGGCCCGAGCCGCGGCTCGGGCCGCGGGTCGGGTTGTGGGTCGCGATGCGGGTCGCGTTGTGGCTCAGGCTGTGGGTGGCGGGACGGGGTCATTGCGCGTCCTCCCCGAGCGCCTGGACGCCGGCGACATCAGCTGGATCGAGTTCGCAGAGAAGCTGCGAAATGGGCACGCCGTCCAGTGTGGCTTCAGGGTTGACTTCGGCCCACGGCACCAAGACGAATGCTCGATCCTTGGCGCGAGGATGAGGGACGGTGAGGTCGGGGGTGGAGATGGTGAGGGGGTGGTCGTCGATAAGTAATGCGACGATGTCCACGTCGAGTGTGCGCGGGCCCCAGCGCGTGACGCGCACGCGCTCGGCAGCTGCTTCGAGGCGCTGGCACCGCGCGAGGAGCTCGACTGGCGTCTCGGTGACCTCGACGATGAGGATCTGGTTGAGGAAATCGTCCTGGTCAACCCCACCCCACGGCGGCGTGGCGTAGAGGCGGGAGACAGCTATGAGTTCCCCCGCGAATTCCTCGCGCACACTGGCGAGATGGGCGCGGGAATCACCGATGTTCGAGCCTGTGGATAGCACTGCGCGCATCAGGCTAAGCCTCCCGCGAGCCGCGGACCGGGTGGATGAAGGAAGCGGTCTTGCGAGACCGGCGCGCGACCACTGCGACGTCGTCGAGCACCACGCCCACGGGCGCGTGCGGCTTGTGTACGGTGACCTCAATGGCGTGGAGCTGAGCAAAGCTCGCCATTGCGCGTTCGGCGATTTCCGCGGCGACTGTCTCGATGAGCTGACGTGGCTGCCCACCCGCGACGTCCACCGCGAGGTGCGCGAGCTCCGCGTAATTGATCGTCGCTGTCAGGTCGTCGTTCGCCGCCGCCTCCGAGCAATCGAGCCACGCGGTGATGTCCACGATGAACGGCTGGCCGTACTCGCCCTCATGCGGCAGCACCCCGTGCTTACCGTGGACGCGGATGCCCGTGAGTTCAATGCGATCCGCCATGGCCTAGCCCGCTCCCCCACTCGCCCAGCGCGAGGCCACATCGACGGCATCGCGGGAGACGGCAACCTCATGGACGCGCACGCCCCACGCCTGAAGGTGCGCGGAAATCGCAGTGACGGCTGCTGTCGCAGGGTCGGCTGAGATGGGGTCCGCGTCCACCCCACGGTCGGCGCGAATCGCGGTGAGGAATCGCTTGCGCGACGCCCCCACCAGCACCGGGTGCGGGCCGGCGATGAAATCCGGCAGAGCGTTGAGAAGCGCCCAGTTTTCCTCGGCCGTCTTGGCAAAGCCCAGGCCTGGGTCCACCACGATCTGCTCCGGCGCAACCCCCGCGCGGATCGCGTTATCCGCCAGTCGGCTAAGCGTGTCGCGCACGTCAGCCACGACGTCCCCGCCGTGATCCGCGCTGCCCGCCGCGTCACCGAACTTGTCGGTGCGCCAGTGCATGAGGCACACCGGCAGGCCGGTCTGCGCCATCACGGCGTACATCGCCGGGTCCGCCAAGCCCCCGGAGACATCGTTGATCATGCTCACGCCAGCCTCAGCCGCGGCGGCAGCGGTGGCGGCACGCATCGTGTCCACGGAAGTGACGATCCCCTCCGCGCTCAGCGCCTCAATCACGGGCCGCACACGCTGGGCTTCCACCTCCGCGGGCACGCGCGTGGCACCAGGCCGCGTGGATTCCGCGCCAACGTCGATCATGTCCGCACCCTGCGCCACGAGCTGTTGCGCGTGCGCAATCGCGGCGTCCGGGTCGAGCCACTTCCCGCCGTCGGAGAACGAGTCCTCCGTGACGTTGAGGATCCCCATCACCATGGTGCGCCCAGGCGTGGTCAGGTCGGCCACAGTTGTCGGTGCCATTATTACCCCCTAATCAGGCTCAGAACTTCGGCGCGTGACGCCGCGTTGCGCTTAAACCCGCCGCGTACAGCGGAGGTTGTCGTCACAGCGCCCGGCTTACGGATGCCACGCATGGCCATGCAAAGATGCTCACACTCAATCACCACGATGACTGATTGAGCATGCAGCTTATCGACGAGAGCATCGGCAATCTGCGACGTCAACCTCTCCTGCACCTGGGGACGGCGGGCGTACATGTCCGCGAGCCGAGCCAGTTTGGACAAGCCGGTGACTTTGCCGTCGGGGCCTGGAATGTAGCCAATGTGCGCCACGCCGTAGAACGGCACAAGGTGGTGCTCGCAGGTGGAATAGATGGGTACGTCACGGACCAAGACGAGCTCTTGGTGGTTTTCCGCGAACGTCTTCTCCAACACATCCGTGGGGTCCGTGTGCAGACCAGCAAAGACCTCTTCATAGGCCCGAGCCACGCGGGCAGGGGTTTCCTTCAAGCCTTCACGGTCCGGGTCTTCGCCCACGGCGAAGAGTAGTTCGCGTACCGCTGCCTCGGCGCGTTCCCGGTCAAAACCCGGATTGTGTTGGTTCGCGGCTGCTACCTCTGGCGCGTCTGCCGCCGCTGCTGCGTTAGGCGCAGCGCCGTTGGGTTCTGCTTGTTTAGTCATTGCGCTGCTCCCATTCGTAGCGTTGATCCGGCTCCGCGACCTCAGTCGCGTCTTTCTCCGGTGCCTCTGAAGTAGATTCGCCCGGTGTGTCCGGCGAGTTCCAGGAATCCTTCCACTCGTGATCTGGACGCTCGTTCTCAGGAAGCCGGAAACCTGTCAGCTGCTCCCCGCCGGGCACCTGCTGCGGCGTCTGGGTGGGTGCGGGCTGCGGCACCTGTTGCGGCGCCTGCTGGGCGCGCCCGTCGCCGGTGTACGTCCAGTCAGCCGGGGGCTGCGGGCCACCGTAGCGCGGCATGGATTCGCCTTGGGCGGACTGCGCATCCTGCGGCGTGTGGCCCGGGGCGCTTGCATCCTGCGGGCGGTTGCCGTGTCCCGGGCGCCACTTCGACGAGCCCGACGACCCGCCGTACCGGCCCTCAAGTTCCGCCTGCTTGGCGGCTTGCCTGCGCGCGCGGGCCTGCTGAGATGCCTCGAGCAGGGAGAACTTCTTCGGCGGTTCCTCGCCGCGCTCTTCGGCGAGCTCGACGGGGGTCTTCACCGGCTCGCGGCCTTCTTGGCGCGGGAAGCGGGAATCAACGATCGGCAGGCCAGCCGACTGCGGTTCGATATCGCCGAAAATGACTTCGAGGTCCGGACGACGCAGCGTCTCCTTCTCCAGCAACTTGGAAGCAAGGACGTCAAGGTAGTCGCGGTGCTGCGCAAGAACGTCGTAGGCGCGTGCGTGGGCTTCGTCGATAAGCTTGTGCACTTCCTCGTCGATCTTCTCAGCGATCGCAGGCGAGTAGTCCAAGCTCCCGCCGCTCATTGCGCGCGCGAAGGGGTCGCCGTCCTCATCGCCGTACTTGACGGTGCCCAGGGAGGAAGACATGCCGTATTCCATCACCATGCCGCGCGCGATCTTCGTGGCTTGCTCAATGTCCGCGCTTGCACCAGTGGTGGGCTCACCGAAAACCAGTTCCTCGGCGGCGCGGCCACCCATGGCGAAGACAAGGCGGGCAAACAGCTCGTCGCGGTTGTACATTCCCTTGTCATCCTCCGCGGCGGTCATGGCGTGGCCGCCGGTGCGACCGCGGGCAAGAATGGTGACCTTGTAGACGCGCTCGATGTCTTTGAGCGCCCATGCCGCGAGCGTGTGGCCACCCTCGTGGTAAGCAGTGACCTTCTTTTCCTTCTCTGAAATCACCTTGGATGAGCGACGAGGCCCGCCAATAACGCGGTCCGTTGCCTCCTCCAGCGCATCCGCGGTGATCACGTTGCCGCCCACGCGGGCGGTGAGCAACGCCGCCTCGTTGACCACGTTGGCCAAGTCCGCACCGCTCATTCCCGCGGTGCGCTTGGCCAAGGCATCCAGGTTGACATCAGGCCCCAACGGCTTGCCCTTGGCGTGGACTTTGAGGATCTGGGCGCGGCCAGCCAAGTCCGGGTTGGTCACCGGGATCTGCCTGTCAAAGCGGCCCGGGCGTAAAAGCGCCGGGTCCAGGATGTCCGGCCGGTTGGTCGCAGCGATCAGGATCACGCCTTCGCGGTCACCGAAGCCGTCCATTTCCACGAGCAGCTGGTTCAACGTCTGCTCGCGCTCATCGTGGCCACCGCCCGTACCGGAGCCACGCTGGCGGCCAACAGCGTCGATCTCATCGACGAAGATGATGCACGGACTGTTCTCCCGCGCCTGCTTGAACAGGTCGCGCACACGGGAGGCACCCACACCGACGAACATTTCCACGAAGTCCGAACCGGAAATGGAGTAAAACGGCACACCAGCCTCGCCGGCGACCGCGCGGGCGAGCAGCGTTTTACCAGTTCCCGGCGGGCCATACAGCAGCACGCCGCGCGGGATCTTCGCGCCCAGCTTCTCGTAGATCTCCGGGTCTTGGAGGAAATCCTTGATCTCCTGGAGTTCGTCCACCGCTTCATCCGCACCAGCGACATCAGCAAACGTGTTGGTCGGCATGTCCTTCGTCAGCTGCTTCGCCCGCGAGCCGCCGATTCCAAACATCCCGCCGCCGGTCTGCATCCGCGACATGAAGAAGAAAATCAGGCCGAAGATGATCAGCATCGGCAGCATGAAGCCCAGCATGGACAACAGGAACGACTCCTGCGTCACCTTCGTGGTGTAGGACTCCGTCTTGGAATCCTGCACAGCCTTAAACACCGCATCCGTCGATCGCGCCGGATACTGCGCCATGACTTCTTCGACGCCTTCACGCTCTTCGTACTTGATCGGCTTCTTCAGCGTCAGTCGGATACGCTGCTCACGGTCGTCGATCTGCGCTTCTTTAACGTTGTCCTCGCTCAGCTGCTTCAGCGCTACAGACGTATCCACTTGGGTGTAGCTACGTGTGTCATCGCCAATCAACGTCACCAAATACAGCATGATCAGCGCAATCGCGCCGATCACGCCGTAGCGCACGATGTTCTTATTTTTCATGGAGTCCTTTGTTGGGGCGGGCTGCGGTATTCGAATAGACCAACGCGCAATGCGACAGACCTATTTCCTAGCCCCCGACTTAAAAACCCCACAACAAACACGGGGCTGCCGGAAGCATTTCTAGCTATTACAGCCTACTGGGTTGCTCCCTGGGCCCTAATCGGCGCCGATCGGCAGCGCCACCCCCTCCGTCGTCAAGCGTGCGCTGCGTTCTAAATTTCCACGGACTCCGGGCCCTGCTCGCGCACGGGCACGGGTTCATCCTCTCCCGCGTCCGAGTACACACGCGGGTGCAGCGTCCCCACGTACGGCAGGTCACGGTAGCGTTCCGCGTAATCAAGCCCGTAACCAATGACGAATTCGTTGGGGATGTCAAAGCCCACGTCAAGCAAATCAATCTGTGCCCGCTGCACCTCTGGCTTACGCAGCAGCGTCAACACATTGAGGCTCTTTGGCTGGCGGCCTTTGAGGTTCTTCAACAGCCACGACAGCGTCAGACCTGAGTCAATGATGTCCTCGACCACCAGCACGTCACGGCCGGAGATCTCTTTGTCCAAGTCCTTCAAGATGCGCACGACACCCGAACTCGTCGTGGAGTTTCCGTAACTGGACACCGCCATGAACTCCACCTGCGCCGGGATGGACAACGCCCGCGCGAAGTCAGTGAGAAAGTACACCGCGCCCTTTAAAACGCACACGAGGATCAGGTCATCCTCACCGCCCGAGTACAGGTCAGAGACCTTCGCAGCCATTTCTTTAATGCGCGCCTGCAGCACGTCCTCGGGGATCAAAACCGCCTCTACGTCATTGCCGTAGCGGTGGTCAGGGACGTCGAAATTCTTCTCGCTGACAAGCTTGGTGTCTTCAGCCATGTGTCCAGTGTGCCATCGACTGCGCGCCACAACCACCGCTTTCGTGTCCGCACTTTCGGGTGTGCGTTTTTAGTCCCACTCCATAAACATGCGCACGGCGCAATATATTGGAAGAGTAACCACCATCGAAGAAAGGTTCCCCATGCGCACGCGCCTTTTCGCCGCCGCCGTCGCGGCCGCCACGGCACTCACTTTGAGCCCCGCCGTCGCCTCCGCTGCCCCAGCCCCCGTCACCGACGTGGAAATCAATGTTCCAGTTTCCAACTCCGTCGCCTTTGATGTCACGTTCGACGGTGGCGCTGCGCAGAACGTGGGCCTCCCCGAGCTGAGAAAACTCCGCGGCCAAATGTGGGATCTCAACCCCTACTTCACCCTCGGCACAAGCAACCCTGAGGGGTACCACCTGCGCGACGTTGCGGAATCATTTGGCTTAACGACGAAAGAAGCCTACGCCAACGCTGCCCACCTCGATCACGGTTTGACCCGCATCGCCGTTCAACGCGCCGCTGAACACGGCGCGGTGTCTATCCAGCCGCACGTGCGCCCGGACGGAACGTCTGCTTTCACCGCCACGTACCGTAATTCCTCTGCCAGCGGGGGTGAATCCTTGGCCTCTGGCAGGAACCTCAAGGATTCTGTTTCTAAAGGCTGGGGCCACGGCGAACTGCTAGCGCTTAATGCCTCCCGCGGGGTGTGGAACTACTCCAACGGCCACCTGCACCAGATGCTCAATCCTTCTAACCGGTACTACGGCTTCGGTGAGGTCTACGTTCCGTGGACTGTTCACCGCGTCCACACCAGTGCACAGGCCAGCAAGACACCTCTTGGTGGCCAGCCGTTAGCCGAAGGCACACAACGCACCTGGCTCTACCGCGCACCGAAGCCGGGCGAAGCACCCACGGGATACAAGCAGGGCACACCCGGTGAGCTGAATCCGCTGGCAACCCCAGCCGGTGCCGCGGGCAGTTCGAAGGCATGGAATACCATCGCCATCATCCTCAGCGTGCTCTCCGTATTGAGCTTCCTCGCTCGGTTCATCCCGCAGATCGCCCCCCAGCTTGGGGCATTGCTGCCGCGTTAAAAGAAGTTAAAAGAAGGTACAAGAAAGAGTCCGGAACCTTTTCCACATTCCGCGCATTTCACTTCTGTAGATCGGCTTCACGCACCGCTACACCCGCAGCTCCTGCTGGACTGAGCACCACTACACAATCTTTAAAAATACGGTTTTCTGCACTGCCCTGAAAGGTTTACCATGCGCCGCACACTACTAGCAGCAACAGTCGCAACATCCCTCGCGCTGTCCCTTGCACCCGCCCCAGCCCTCGCCGCTCCTGCGCCGTTCACTGGCGTGGAGATGAACGTCTCCACGAATAACGTCGTCGCCATTGACGCGACGTTCGACGCTGCAGCTGCACAAAATGTGGGCCTCCCAGCGTTAAAGCAACTACGTGGTGAGATGTGGGATAAAAACCCGTACTACAACTACGACAAGAAGGCAGGGGCAACGCGTTTGCAAGACGTCGCCCGCGCCAACGGACTCACCACTAAAGAGGCCTACGTCAATGCGGTCTCGATCGATCCGGGTCTCACCCGAATTGCTATCCAACGCGCCGCTGAGCAGCACGGCACTCCGAATCTTGACCACGTTCGACCCGGCGGGTACTCAACATGGTCGGCAAAGGTGAATGGTAAGCAAAGCTGGGGTGAGTCACTTGCAGCAGGAACCACACTGAAAACCAGCATCTCGAGCCAGTGGGGTCACGGCGAGCTGGCGGATCTGAACGCCGCACGCGGCGGATGGAACACGGACAATGGCCACCTCCACCAAATGCTGAATCCTAAGCACCGTTACTACGGCTTCGGCGAAGTAAGCCTCCCAATTGGCTACCGCATTTACACATCAGCCCAGTCGTCAGATACTCCAATCGGTGGACAGCCCTTACCTGGTGGAAAACAACGCATCTGGCTCTACCGCGCCGCGAACAACGGCGAAACCCCAACTGGGGTGAAATCCGGCTCTCCGACACCGAGCACTACGCCGAAGCCCACACCCAAGCCGAGCCCGACGACAACACCGACGCCGAAGCCAACGCCTAAGCCGAGCCCGACGCCAACACCGACGCCGAAGCCAACGCCCAAGCCGACTCCGAAGCCGACGCCAAGCGCTACGCCTAAGCCGAGCCCCACGCCGACGAGCACCCCTCTGAAACCAGCGCCGCAGACGACGGACAACCCCGCGCCGTCCACCCCGATTGAGGGCTTGTCTTCCGACCCGCAGAAGATCGTAGGAATCGTCATTGCAATTCTGATGATCCTCGGTGCCCTTGGTGGTTTCCTGCAGGGCACGCTGCCGCGCTAGGTGGAATGCAGGTGGAGCTGGCCGTCGATACGCATGACGACCGCCCCCTGACGCAACGTGACTGGGCCTTGGCCGTGCCAGTTCGTGCACAAGCGCTCGATGTCGCTGAGCTGCGAGCCCGTCACGGTGATTCCTTCGGCCCGAAGCCACGCGAGTAATCGGCGACGGCGAACGGGAGCGGGGTCGGCGGCCAGTGACGCGCAGTCGGTGGTGGGGCTGACGTCAATCAGCAGGTCAAGTAACTCGCGATCCGCCACGATGCGGCTGGCCGCTGCAGCGAGTGCGGGCACAGCATCGCCCCCGATGAGTTCGCTCAACTGGGGTACAACCTGCTTCCGCACCGCCACCCGCCGAAACGATGGGTCCTGGTTCATCGGGTCGTGCCACGGCTCAAGGCCGAGCTCATCACAGGCGCCGACGGTGTCCGCGCGGCGGATGCCCAGGAATGGACGCACCAACCGGGGTGCGCTGTGAACATCCCAGCCGCTATGCAGCCCACCGATGCCCGCGGCAGGAACCTCCCCAATAGAAGCCATCGCAGCCGGATTTCCACGTAGTGCCCCAAGGAGCAGTGTTTCGGCGTGGTCGTCCATAGTGTGCGCGACCCAGATATCGCGAGCTGCCGGAGGTGGTGTGGCGGTGCGCGCCTCGGCGGTGTGCTGTGTGGCCGCGCGGGCTAGCGCTTCGTACCGTGCTGTGCGAGCGAGGGCTTCCAGGCTCTCCCCCGGCGCGGCAGGAACCTCGACAGCAATGACTTCCGCTGGGACGCCTAACCGTTCTGCCTGTTCACACGCATGTTGCGCCACTTCTCCTGACCCGGGCTGGAGACCATGATCGATGACCACGGCGCGCACGTCTTTTCCTTCCGCGGCGGCGGCGGCCAGGAGCGCCAAGGAATCCGGTCCGCCAGAAAGACCGATGATGGCGGGGTGGGTAAGGGGGCGCACCGATCGTCGACAAGCGAGAAAATGTGGCGAACGCCGCGGCCAAAAAGGTTCGGGTGAGCGAAGCGTGTCATTTACCTGCTGCATGGGCGCACACCGAACTAGAAATCGCGCAGGGTGGAGGCAAAGCGATCCAGCGCGGCGCGGGCGGTCTCAATGTCGCTGTCGTTGGAGATCGCGGCGAAGGTGTACACGTTGCCCGCGCGCGACGTCACCGTGCCCACCAGCGCGGAAGTGCCGGTGAGCGTGCCAGTCTTGGCGCGCACCCAGCCCTTGCCAGGCAGGTCCCCGTACCGCTTCACCAGCGTGCCATCGCCGCCCGCCACGGCCAGGGTGTCCAGTACTGGGCGGAGATCCTCGGATTGGGTTGCGCGCAATAAGACGTCGTCAAGAAGCTTCGGCGGGATTAAGTCCTCAGTGGATAAGCCGCAGCTGTCTTTGAGCGTCACGCCACTGAGGTCAAAACCCGCCTCACGCAGCACGTCCAGCGTCGCCTGCGGGGCGGTGGCGCCCTTGCCGTCGTGCTGTCGGGCCCGCGCGATCTCACGGCCGATGGCTTCGGCCATCACGTTGTCAGAGTCCTTCATCATCTCCCGCAGGCGCTCATGCAGCGGCGGGGACTCCACCGTGCCAACCACGCGTGCCCCGGTCGGCGCATCACGCAGTTCCACGGACTTCGGGTCCACGCCCAGCCGAACCGCCAACGCACGCCCCACGTCCAACGCTGGGGTGTGGCTGCGCGGTTCATCGCCGTGCGTTGCCCCGCCGAGACGCGCCCCGTAGACCATGACCGGTTCCATCGGCGCGATGTAGCCCGCGTCGATGTCTTCCGGGTCCCAGCCCGGCATCATCGTCGGCTCTTGCCAGGCAGAAGTGTCCACGTACACGGCGTTGACAGACCCGTGGTCACGCACCTGCGCGGCAAGCTCATCGAGCTTTTCCGGCGTCAGCCACACATCGCCGCGCGCGATAATCGTTGCGGCTTCACCGTCGACCACGACCTCAGTGTTCACCACATCGTCCCGCTCCAGAGTCAGCGTCGCGGCCGCCGCGGTAAGCAGCTTCGTCGCGCTCGCCGGGCGCAGCGGCGAGGTCGAATCCTGGTCAAAGATCGTCTCGCCCGTCACCCCGTTGCTCACACGCACGTGCAAGCGCCCCACATCCTCGTGCGCGGCCTGCTTGCTTAACGACGCCCGCAGCGCCTCCACATCTATCTGCTGTGGGGATGCGTCGACAAGCGGAAAAGGCTCTGGCGACGCCATCTGATAGGGCTCGGCAACGACCAACGAATCGCGCTCGTGCTGCACCGCGATCCCCACGCCCGCGGTCGCGACGACTGCGGTGGCCGCCACCGCGCCTACTACCCACTGCCAGATTTTCATCGGCCTCTACCCTAGTCCCTCCGCCCTAGTCCCAAATCAGTCCCTGATCATGAACTGATTTGAGAGACTACTTTTCAGCCCCCTCAAACGACTCCGCGCTAGGATGGTCCCGATACGTAAACCAATCGAAGGAGCATCAGTGTCCGTCAACGTCATCATCGAAATTTCCAAGGGCTCGCGCAACAAGTACGAGGTCGACCACGAAACCGGCCGCCTCTTCCTGGACCGCTACCTGTTCACGTCCATGGCGTACCCGCTTGACTACGGTTACATTGACAACACCCTTGGTGATGACGGCGACCCGCTCGACGCACTGGTGATCTGCCCGGAGCCCATCGTGCCCGGCGCGATTGTCAAGGCCCGCCCGGTTGGCGTGTTCAAGATGACCGATGAGGCTGGCGGCGACGACAAGCTCATCTGCGTCCTCGACGACGTGCGCTACGACAACTACCAGGACATCGCGGACGTGAACAAGTTCACCCTCGATGAGATTGAGCACTTCTTTGTCCACTACAAGGACCTCGAGCCCAACAAGGAAGTCACGGGTTCCGGCTGGGGCGACAAGGCTGAGGCACAGGAAATCCTCGACCGCGCGCTTGAGCAGTTCAAGGGCTAAGCACGCTTCCGCGCTCCCCCAGCCAGGGGGCGTGGTGGCTGATAGGGTGCTGGCATGACCGTCGTAAAGCACGCTGCCCTTCGTTCACAAACCGCGCGGCTCTCCGTAGCCGCTGCTACGTCAATCGCCTTGGTAGTAGGTGCCGCTGCCCCAGCGCACGCTGTGCCGGAGCAGTCCACCGGCGTGGAGACGAACCACCCAGCTACCGCCCTGATCGGGCAGAAGGTGAGCTTTGACTACGCCTCCGCGAAAGAGGGCCTCGAGGAACTTCGCAGGCTCCGCGCCGAGATGTGGGACAAAAACCCGACGATCAAGATGCGTATCCTGGTCGACAATTACCCCGAGGATGTTCGCGGCACCGTTCAGGAACTCGCCGCGAATGCTGATCTGAAGTCGAAGGAAGACTACGTTAACGCCGCTGTCCTTGATGGTGGTTACGTACAGATGGCCGTCCAGCTTTCTGCGGAACAACCGAAGCCAGGCACCCAGGGAACCACCCGCCCGTTCAATTCGAAATGTGAATTGGCGGGCCCTGGAGCGGGCGCATCGCAATGCCAGGGAACCTCAACCGCAACCGTCGGCGGGGTTGCCAGCGACGGCGCCATCATTAGCACCAGCACCTACTCCGAAATTGCATCTGGGCTGATCGCTACAGGCATCAAGGACAACACAGTCGTTTCGCACAATCTTGCCCAATTGCTCAACCCCTACAACACCCGCTTCGGGTTCGCGTCGGTGAAAGTCAATTACGGCACCAACGACACCGACACGATTTCCGCGATCACGTACGGGACTGAGAAGACCACTGTCGATTACAGCACGTTCAAGCCTGGGCAGCGCGACACGACGATTTACCGCGCCGCTCGCAGCTTCCAACTCGGCAGCGGCCCCAAGGATGAGGCCGCGACCGGCTACACGACACCGGCCTTCGACCCCACCGCCTCTCCCGTCACGGGCACCGGCAACACCGGCAATACCGACAACACCGGTGACACCGGCGGCACATCCCCCGGCACCGGCAACACCGGCGGCTCGGGTGACGGCGAGAAGCTGACCCCCGGCGCAATCGCAGGAATCATCGTTGCCGTGCTCGCGGTGCTGGGTATCGGCGGCTGGGTAGCCCAGAACTGGCCGATGATTGCAAAGATGCTCCGGCTCTAGCCCAGCGTGGGCCGACGCTTGCCCGACGAGCCGACGACGGAGCGGAAACGGGCCGTCTCCCAAGCACCGACCGCTGGCAGTCAGCGGCTACAACCGTTAACATCCACCGGTTCTTGAATGGCCGCACCAGTCAGCGTTAGTTGCTACGGAAACACGCAGGTCGCTGGCCGCACAAATCCTTGACTGGCCGCACCACTCACGGCCCCGTGGAAGAGGAGGGACCTCGGGGCATCGAAATCCCTCAGGGTGGCGTCCATCAAACGATTGGGACCGGGCTGGTGCGTGGAAAGCTACCGGCCGGGATAGAACGCGTTGACCTCTTGGGACGTCGCGCTCCCCATGAGCTGCCACCCCACGATCGCCGGAGCTGAAGCGTCGCCATCGGGGTTCACAACAGTGAGCAGCCGGCCCGGTAGCGGACCGTCGCCCCAGATCTCTGGTGAACTGTCGAGGTTTTCCGGCGACGGGTTATGCAAGTCAAGCGCCTGGTACCGGAGCCATTGGTCGCCGGATTTCTCTGTGCGGAGGTAGAGGTCGTCGCCGGCATTCACCGCCAAACGTTTATCCGCACCGTTGTACAAGGGAGCGAAAACGTCGTTGCCGGCAAGAACGACGATGTCCCGCGCATCCGTCCCTGGAAGAGTGTACGGACGGTCGAAGGAGGTAAAGATGCACACCCGATCGGCGGTCGGGGGCACCACCGAACCTTCTTCGAAACGGCATACATCCTGGCTGAACTCCCCGCGCATACCGGCGGACGGGATCGCCAGCTCAACTGGCATTGACGGCTCCACCTGCGGATTTTCCGCCTCATAGGCCTGGCGCTCGCGCTCTGCTTCCTCCGCCCACTCGCGCCATTGGTCCAGCTGCCGATCAGCTTCACTAGGGACGCAGAACCGTATGAACAACACTATGAACAGCACGATGAGCCAGATCGCGGTCCACCGACGCCGCACGTAGACCTTGCGCGGCTGCTTCTTCCATCGCCGCGGAGGTTCAGGGCGCCCCTGGTCGGGGCGCCGCTGGTCGGGGCGCTGATCAGGACGCCGCGCGGATTCGGGGTGCGAAGACTCTGATCGTCGTTGCGCGGGCTGCGAACGCCGCGGGGAATCAGCGTCTTTAGGGCGCTGCCTGGTGCTGGCGCGGCGTGGCGTGCGATCCCGCAAGCGGTGTTCGCGTCGAGTCTGCCCAGCCATGAATGGCACTTTACCTTTAGACTGAAGCGTTATGGAGCATGTAAACCCCACCGACGTGCCGCGCGAGGCGCAACTCATTGACTGCCGCGAGCCGGATGAATTTGCCGAAGTCCACGCAGAAGGCGCTGTTAACCTGCCGCTGTCCAACTTCGCTGCGTTGACGGACCGCATCGATTTCAACAAACCCGTCTACGTGATCTGCCGCTCCGGCGGGCGTTCGGTGGAGGCATCGCAGTACCTAGAGGAGGTCTTCGACGCTGACGTCTACAACGTCTCCGGCGGAACGCAGGACTGGATCAACGCCGGGTTGCCGACCGAATAACCCCCTCAACTAGTTGGGATTACCAACTATCAGAATTCGCCATATATGATCGGCGTTATGCCTGATCAACGTGAACTTCCAGATTCACTTTTGCAATCCCCGTCGTTCCAGATTGAGCGCGTTCGCCGCCACACGAAGGATGAGGTAGAGCGCGCCCTCGCCGCAGCGAGTACCACGATGCGCGAGTTTTGGGCGCTTACCTGCGTCGCTGACGCGCCCGCGAGCCAGAAGGAGCTGGCGGGTCTGCTTGGCGTTGATGCCTCCGACATGGTGCGCCTCATTGATTCGCTCGAGTCCAAATCGTGGGTGAGCCGCGACCGTGACCCGGGGGATCGTCGTCGCCAGATTGTTACTGCGACGAAGAAGGGACGCAGGAAGCTCAGTGACCTCGCGGTGACGGTCGCGGAGGCGGAGCAGCGCGCCCTCGACGCGTCCACGAACAAGCAGCTCAAGCACCTTCGCAAGCTCAGCCAGGCCCTTTTGTCGGAGGACGCCGAGTAAACGTATGTCTAATCTCTTACGCTCCCAGTTCGCGCCGGAGCCTCGCACGCTTGTCGACGTCTTCCGCGCTACAGCTTCCGCCTACCCCGACGCCGCCGCGCTTGACGACGGCGACATTTTGACCTATTCCGAACTCCTCGCCGAAGTGGAGTCACTGGCGTCGAAGTTGAACCGCGACGGAATCGGCCGTGGTGACCGGGTGGGAATCCGCATGTCCAGCGGCTCGCGCGACCTGTACATCTCTATCCTGGCGACGCTGTTTGCCGGCGCGGCCTACGTGCCCGTGGATGCCGACGACCCGGATGAACGCGCCGAAACGGTGTTCACCGAAGCAAAGATCGGAGCGATGATCACTGATGCTGGCGTGCGGGTGCTCAAGCCCAGAACGACGTCGGTGGGTGTTCCCGCTTCTTCCTCGTCGGTGAGTGCGCCGGGATCGTCGTCGTTGGAGGGTGGGTACCCCACCCTCAACGACGATGCGTGGATAATCTTCACCTCTGGGTCCACGGGTACGCCGAAGGGTGTGGCGGTGACGCACCGCAGCGCAGCCGCGTTCGTGGACGCGGAGGCGCGGTTGTTCTGCCAGGACAACCCGTTAGGCCCGGAGGACCGGGTGCTGGCTGGGTTGTCGGTGGCGTTCGATGCGAGCTGTGAGGAGATGTGGCTGGCCTGGGGCCACGGTGCGTGTCTGGTTCCCGCGCCGCGTGAACTGGTGCGCTCGGGCCAAGACTTGGGTCCGTGGTTGATCCGCCGCGACATCACGGTGGTGTCTACCGTCCCGACCCTGGCGGGCCTGTGGCCCGCCGAGGCATTGGATAACGTCCGTCTTCTCATCGTTGGTGGTGAGGCATGTTCGGCGGAGCTCGTCGAGAGGCTGGCCACCGGTGAGCGCGAAATGTGGAACACATACGGCCCGACGGAGGCCACCGTTGTTGCCTGCGCGACGCGGTTGTTCCCTGGTCAGCCGGTGTCCATTGGGTGGGCGCTGGATGGATGGGACCTGCGCGTTGTACGCACGGACGACAACGGCACCGTGTCTGACGTACCGGACGGCGAAGTCGGTGAACTGGTCATTGGTGGCGTTGGGCTTGCGCGCTACCTCGATCCGGAAAAGGATGCTGAGAAGTTCGCGCCAATGGAACCGTGGGAGCGGGCGTATCGCTCCGGGGACCATGTGCGCGCGGGTGAAAACGGCCTGGAGTTCATCGGTCGCGTCGATGACCAGGTAAAGATCGGCGGCAGGCGCATCGAGCTCGGCGAGGTCGAAGCCCATGTTGCGGCACTGGACAACGTGTACAACTCGGCGGTGGCGGTGCAGACCACAGGCGCGGGCGACAAGGTACTCGTGGGATACGTTTCCCTCGACGACCCGGAGAAGGGCTTTGACCAGTCGTCGGCACGCGAAAAGCTCGCGGAGGAAATGCCGAAGGCCCTGGTCCCGCGCATCTGCGTGATGGATGAGCTGCCCGTGCGTACCTCCGGCAAGGTGGACAAGGCAGCCCTGCCGTGGCCGCTGCCGGGCACGGGTGTGGACGCTGCTGGTCTCACAGAAACAGAGGCGTGGCTCGCTGGCCTGTGGGTGGACGTGTTGGGTACCTCTGTGGAGGACCAGAACGCTGACTTCTTTGATCTCGGTGGATCGTCCCTGGCTGCGGCGACGCTGATCAGCCGGATTCGTGAGCGCTACCCCACCATCGCGGTCCGCGATCTGTACGATTACCCGCGGCTCGAAGCCCTGGCGTCGCGTTTGGAGTCCATCGCTGATTCCTCACCAGCGGCTTCGACGCGTGAGCAGCGCCCGCCGGAACCAGTGCGAGGCTGGTTCCGCGCGGCACAGACCGCGATCCAGATCCCCATGATGACTCTGGCTGCTACGCCGTTCGTCGCTGCCTGGCTAGCGGTGGCGAAAATTTTTGGATGGGTCTCTACTCCGTGGTGGCTGGTCATCGCGCTTCTTGTCGTTTTTGCCACTCCGCTCGGCCGGATTCCCATCGGGACCCTGGGCGCGCGGCTGATCCGTCCCCGTTTCGGCGCCCAGCACGACGCCTTAGAGGTAGTCGCCTTCCCGCGCGGGAGCGCGAAGCATCTCAGGCTCTGGGCCGCGCAGCGGTGGTTGGATTGCTCCGGCGCGTTGGCGATGTCCGGCGCAACCCAAGTGAAACTCGTCGCGCGTCTGCTTGGGTGCAGAGTCGGCGCCGGTGTGGACCTTCATTCCATGCCGCCGGTCACCGGTCTACTAACGCTGGGGCCGCGCGCAGCGATTGAGCCCGAGGTCGACCTTTCCGGCTCGTGGGTCGACGCCCATGAAGTACACGTCGGGCCAATCGAGGTGGGCAAGGATGCTCGCGTCGGTGCCCGATCGACGCTGCTGCCAGGCAGCGTGATCGCGCAAAGTGCGCACGTTGAGGCCGGTTCTACAGTCGTTGCTGGTGGAACGCCGGGCGGCAAACCGATGAAGAAGGGCTCACGCTGGTCCGGCTCCCCCGCGCAAAAAGTGGGGCGCTCCAAGCACCGCTTCCCGGAAGAGTTGCCGCCGCGCCGCCCCTACTGGGCATGGATCTACGCGGCGACGTCGATTGGCCTGGCGCTCATCCCGGGTCTGGCAGGGCTGGCGGCCTTCGCCGTTGCGGCCGGCCCGGTTATTCGGCCCGGTGTCGCCCCTTCTGCCGGGGACATCTCAACGGCTCTCGCTCTCGCGCCTCTTGCCGGGCTCGTCGCATTCGCGGTGCGGATGCTGCTCACATGGGCGTCGGTACGCATCTGCTCCATTGGGCTGACCACGGGCGTGGCACCGATGCGCTCGCCGCAAGGGTGGCGCGTGTGGACAGTCACCCGACTCCTCGACAACGCGCGCACGCACCTCTTCCCGCTCTACGCCTCACTGCTCACCCCAGCATGGTTCCGCGCGCTCGGTGCCGACGTGGGCAGAGACGTTGAAATTTCAACGGCGGTCACTATCCCCACGCTCACCACGATCAAAGAGGGAGCATTTCTTGCCGACGACACCCTCATCGGCACCTACGAACTCGGCCATGGTTGGGTGAGCACTGATGAGGTGACCATTGGCAAGCGCAGTTTTGTGGGTAACTCCGGGATCGCTGCCCCAGGCCGCAAGCTGGGCAAGAATTCACTGGTCGCCGTGCTGTCTTCTACCCCGAAGAAAGCTAAAGCCGGCTCGAACTGGTGGGGGTCCCCGCCGGAGCGCATGCGGCGCGTCGAAGCCACGCTGGATTCTGCCGGGCACGGTGAAGGTTCAGAAGAGGCGACGTACCGGCCGTCGATAAGCATGCGTGCGCGACGCGGGCTGATTGAAACCTTGCGTCTTGCCGCTCCCATGACCCGCGCGGCGCTGATCGCGCTGGCGCTGGCCGCGATTCACCTTGCGATGATGCGCAGTGTTGCGATGGCGTTTGTGCTCGGCGGGTTGATTTTAATGGGTGCGGGGCTGATTTCCGTTGTGGTGACGGTCATTGCGAAGTGGGTGTGCGTGGGCCGACACCACGCGGGCGACCACGCTCTGTACAGCTGGTTCGTGTGGCTCAACGAGCTGCAAGATCAGTTCGTTGAAGTCGTCGCAGCACCGCTGTTTTTCAATCACGCGCTGGGTACCGGGGAGATGAATCTGGCGCTGCGCGCGCTCGGAGTGAAGATCGGGCCCGGCGCGTGGATCGAGTCCTACTGGTTCCCGGAAACCGACCTCTGCCACGTCGGCGCGGGAGCGACCGTGGGGCCTGGCACCGTGGTGCAGACGCACCTCTTCCAAGACCGCGTTATGAGTCTTGACACCGTCACCATCGCCGATGGCGCCGCGCTGGGTGCGCAATCCGTCGCACTGCCGGGCTCCGTGATCGGCAACGGCGCACTGGTTGGGCCGGGATCGCTGGTGATGCGCGGCGACCATGTACCGCCGCACACCCAATGGCAGGGCAACCCCATCCAGCCCTGGTAGCTGTAAATTGCCTCGCGGGGCTTACTAGCGAGGCAGACGAAGGACTACACTTTTGCCGGTGGACACCGCCAGCCCATGGAAGCTCGTTCGCGAAATTTGTATCCAACTTTCGGCGGTCCTAGCAAAACTGCAGCTCAGAACGTTGCTTAAAACCGCTGCTGCATCAACAAAGCAGAATTTCGCGAATGCGCGATGGGAGCCTAGGCGAACGCGGCCTTGATCGAGGCGACCGTGCCCGGGTCACCCGTGGCGCAGACCTGCGCGAGCTCCAATGCTGTTCCTACGTCCCCCGCAACGGCCGCGAAACCACACTCCACCGCGGTCGCGGCGGACAGCGGCATCCCGGCGAGCAGCATCGCGCGGGCGCGCGCTCCCCCGACCAGTTCCGCCAGAGTTTCAGCGAAATCCCGGTCAACGTGGACGCCCATCTTGGCCACCGGGATCATGAACCTGGCCGACGGATCAACGACCCGGATGTCACACGCCACGGACAGCAGCGCCCCAGCACCGATCGCTGGGCCATTAACGTGTGCAATCACGGAAATCGGCGCAGTGCGGATTAACTCAACAACCCGCGCAAATGATTCGTAGATCGCGACCGGGTCCCCGTCGGAAAGATCAGCTCCCGCCGAAAACGCAGTCCCGGCGCCCGTGATCACGATGGCCTTGGTCGGGTCGGACGACGATCCGTCGTTAAGTAAGGCCTCGATGATTGCCGCGAGTTCTTCGCACACCTCAACGTTAAGGGCGTTGCGCTTGTCGTGGCGGTTAAGGGTTAAAAGCGCGATGCCGGGCGCGGGGCGGGACGATTCAATCAGCACGCTTTTAAAGACTAGCCGTTCCCTTTATGGCGTGGCCCGAAATGAGAAATGCCCCTAGCCACTAACGGCTAGGGGCACAACCGACTTAGTCACCGATTTGGTCGCGGCCACGCTTCACAATCAGCGGGTCGGGCTCACCGACGAGTTCATGATCCTTGTTGGTGTATTCAAACTTGGACAAAATGTAGCGCATCGCGTTGATGCGGGCACGCTTCTTGTCGTTGGACTTGATGGTGATCCACGGCGATTCATCCGTGTCCGTGTAGCGGAACTGCTCTTCCTTCGCGCGGGTGTAATCGTCCCACTTGTCCAGGCTGGCCAGGTCCATCGGAGACAGCTTCCACTGGCGCACGGGGTCGACCTGACGGATGGCAAAGCGCGTGCGCTGCTCCTTCTGCGTCACGGAGAACCAGAACTTCGTCAGCGAAATACCCGAGCCCAGGATCATGTTCTCCAGCATGGGGACCTCACGCAGGAACTCCGCGTGCTGACTTTCGGTGCAGAAGCCCATCACGCGCTCCACGCCGGAACGGTTGTACCACGAGCGGTCAAAGAACACGATCTCACCAGCTGCCGGGAAATGCTCAATGTAGCGCTGGAAGTACCAGGACGTCGATTCGCGGGGGCTCGGCTTCTCCAGTGCAATCGTGCGCGCACCGCGCGGGTTCAGGTGCTCATTGAAACGCTTGATTGTGCCACCCTTACCAGCGGCGTCGCGCCCCTCAAAGAGGATGATGTGGCGCTGGCCAGTGTCTTTGGTCCAGTTTTGCCACTTCAGAAGCTCAATCTGCAGAGCGCGCTTGACCTTCTCGTACTCATCACGCGTCATGCGCTCGTCGTACGGATAGTTCTCCCGCCACGTCTCAATCGGAGTGCCGTCCGCCTGCAGCAGGACCGGATCATCTTCGTCAGAATCATCGACGTAGTAACCCTCGGTCTGCGCGAGGTCAATCATCGGCATTTCATCGTCTTTGTGCTCTTTGTCGGCCATAAGAACAGTCTAGCCACCCACCGCGACACGCGCCCCTTTCGCTTATCCCCGCCCCAAAACCCCCCGCCCGGCGGCAATCCTGACGACGCTGACACTTTTCCTCGGTGCCATCTCGATTGCTACTTAAACCCGCAGGTCAAAAACATGCGCATCTGCTAATTGGTTTTTTGGTGTCAACACATTCAGGATCCACGCTGGGGGTTCGTGGTTGCGCTGGCCGGGTGTAGATCCGTACGGATTTTCGAGCGCAAAACCGCAGGTGGCGATCGGCTGATTTTCGCACGCATCTACAGGGGCGGCGCACGGCGCGGGTGTGCTCGCGGCGCGGATGAGCTGGGCGTGGAGGCATGGCGCGCGGGTGTGCTGGGCGTGGCGCGCGGGCGTGGCGGGGCGTAGGGTCGGCCGGTTCCCGAGAAAGGGTTAAGTGACAAAATGTGTGTCTGATTTCCGGTATATCTGCTGATCAGGCTGCATAAATCGGGCTCGAATAGGGTTTTTCGCCTTATTCTGGCTCGTTTTTCGTTCAATCCACCGGAATGGCACCTTCATGTGCTAGCGGGGTGTTGGTGTGCTTTCCCGGTGACACCAAACAGACCACGATGCCCCTCATGTCATGGGGAAACAAAGAAAAACGGTCCCACTCCCAAAGGCTCCACTAGGTGGCGGTGCAAAGACTGCGGAGCCACCTTCATACGCCACCGCACCGACCAAACCCAAGCTCGGGACTTCACAGCGTTTCACGCCTACGTCACTGGCACAGCGTCACTTAACGACGTAGCTGGTACCTTGAACGTCTCCCGCCGCACGCTCGACCGCCGGTTCGCCCCGTTTTGGCTCATCGATGTTCCCAACACCCCAGACCCACACCGGGTCTACGACCAGATTTTCATCGACGGCACCTACACCGACGCTGGCTGCCTGCTGGTTGCCGCAAGCCGCGACCACGTCATCGCCTGGCACTGGGCTAAAAGCGAATCAGCCCACGCCTACACTCAACTACTAAGCGGCATCGCCGCACCGTTATGCGTCGTCCTCGACGGCGGCCAAGGCGCCTTATCCGCCATCAAAGCCTGCTGGCCCAACACGCTGATCCAGCGCTGTCTCGTCCATGCCCAACGCGTTGTCCGCCGCTACACCACAACACGCCCCCGCACCGATGCCGGCAAGGCCATCTATGCACTAGCGCTGAAACTGACCACGATCACCACCGTGGACCAAGCCCGGGAATGGACGCTGCGTCTACACGACTTCGCAGTGGTCTACAAGGCCTTCCTCAACGAGAAAACACTCCTACCCAAAGAGCGCCGCACCCTCAACCACCAATGGGAATGGACCCATATCCGTGTGCGTAGGGCTTACAACTCGCTTGTGCACCTTTCACGCAACAACTGGCTGTTCACCTACCTCCAACCCCCGACAGACGCACTCGAACCCGACCGGTGGGCAGCAACCACCAACAGTCTTGAAGGCGGGATCAACGCCCAACTCAAACGCATCGCTGACGCCCACCGCGGCAGATCAGGAGAGCGGCAACGCAAAATGCTCGAATGGTACCTGCACTCGAAAACGCAACTGCCTGACGCCCCATTACAGATCGCCAGGCAGTGCAGGTTCGGACAAGATCAACTCGCCAAAGTTCCCGATCTCGTCACTAAAGACCGAAACGAATCCGACCATCAAACAGGCCGACCAGCCTTCTACGACAACGCTATCCCAACCGACTACGAACACTCAGTAGGAATCAGAAAAGGACCCCTCAAATAACAAAAAGCGTGCCCCACCGGCGACACGCCGACCAGACACACTTTTTGTCTATTAACCCCCGAGAAACACGAAACCCTGCCACAGTAGCGGCAGGGTTAGGCGGTTGTAGCGAGCGGTGCCGATAGCACCCGATTCGCTGACAGGACTACTTGATCAGGTCAAGCAGGGTGCTGAAGCCGGAAGAGGACTCAACGAACGGACGCATGGTCTCGAAGAGCGAACGAAGGCCTTCGATGGAGAACAGCTGGCCGAAGAATGCAGCAATCTGTGCAGAGATCATTGGAAACTCCTTGAGTTGAGACTTGTTGAAATTAGTTCTTGACGGGGCTTAGAGCGGCCAACGATCGTTGCCGAGGCCTTCAGGTTTGGTGGAGCTGAATGCATCGAAGAAGGCCTTCGCACCAGCGCCCGTGTTATCTCCAGCTTCCTTTGCACCGCCGATACCAGCGATCAGGCGCTCGATGACCTGGATCAGACCGTTGAGGAAGTGGTACCAGCCGTTCCAGGTGTTCACGAAGTTGTCAACGTGAAACTGAATGTTGTCAACACCCATGTTGAAATCTCCTTGTGTCGACCGGCCCCAACTGATTGAGCCGGTGTGAAATGAAATCCGTGCAACAGTTTGCCAGATCCTTAACAGCAAACAAAGACACTCCGGCAATCCATGAACTTTGGTGAATTGCATCTACCTTAGACTTTCCTATGCAAACGGTAAGCTTTCACGAATTCACCCAGTACAATCGAAGGAAATTATAGCCACCGGCCGGAAACTCTCTCAGAAACTAAATCGGGGGCCGCGTTCCGATGTGACGCAAATCGCAGAAAAGCTGCGTGTCGCCTGAAAATGGGCATGAAAAAAGCGGGGCATAAACCCCGCTTTCGAGCATCCCGTTCTTTACGGAACGAGCTCCAGAAGGCCGCCGACGCCACCGGCGATGCCGGAGGTCGGAACCATGAAGCCGAAGATCGGCGAGAGAATCTCGTTCCAGAAGTTGATGATGAAGTTTACGATCTTGCCCAGGACGCCTTCAGACGAGGCAGCGCCCATCTTGTCAACGCCATCGAGTGCTTTTTGGGTATTCATTGATGTTCTCCTCCTACAAGAATTGGGTTACTTAACGGCTTCTGGCTTCTTGGAGCTGAAGCCCTCAGCGTTGTCCTTGTCGAATGCAGCCTTCAAGTTTTCTGGCTTCAGGGTCTCGGTGAAGAGCTTCTTCAGCGGTTCGAAGACCTCGAACTTGCCCTCAGAATCCTTGTCGAAGAGGTCGATGAAGCCCTTGATGATGTCGTACAGAGCGGAAATGACATCCTTGATCAGATCAAAAGACATGTGTTTCTCCTTGCGATGGTCCGGCGTGGGCCGGAGATGTGTCGTGGTCGACGCCCAGACCGGGCATCACAGGTTAGTTTTCTTTACAGCAGGCCAGCGAGGGTCTTGATGCCGCTACCCAGGGTGATGATGGGCTCCAGGACCTCCCAGAACGGTGCGAAGAGCGTGTTCCAGATGGTCGCGAGCTGACCAATGAAGTCGTTGAAGCTGGAGGTGGTTTCCACTGCGTTTTCCATTGTGATTTTCTCCTTTAGATGAAGCTGCGATGAGATCCGAGGACGCTCAAAGAGTTACTTGGAAGAGCCCTTGACGCTAGACAGGCCGTTGAACTCGTACTTGCCCTCTTCGTTCGGCTGTGCCGGCTCCTTCAGGGCAGCAGAAAGGTCGTCCTTGTTCGCCGGGTTCAGCAGGCCAGTCTCCGGATCAAAAGCCCGAATGAGGGCCCGAAGAGCGTCACGCCACTCTTCAGAGATGAGCTTTACGATGCTGCTGATCACGTCGCCCCAGCCGCTCCAGGTGTCAGCGAAGTTGGTGAGGTGCACCGAGATGTCGTTGAGGTTCATTCGTATATCTCCTTCAGATGATCCGGACGGGCCGGAAGGATGCTCGATTTCCTGACGCTCGCTAGGAACGTCACTCGGAACATATTGCCATAGATTTCTACGGATTAAGTGACCAATTCGTGACATTTCGGTTAATTATCGCCACAACCTGCGGTGACGCAGATCACAACGGGAGCGCTACCGTAAAAAGGCATGAAAAAAGCCCGCGTGAGCGGGCTCCTTTCGTCGATAAGCGAGTGCTTACATCATGCCACCCATGGCCTCTGGGTCCATGGCTGGTGCCGGCGGCTCAGGCTTCTGAGCAACGACAGCCTCAGTGGTGAGGAACAGACCAGCGATGGATGCGGCATTCTGCAGCGCGGAACGGGTCACCTTCGCAGGGTCCGCGATGCCGTTGGCCAGCATGTCTACGTACTCGCCGGTGGCTGCGTTCAACCCCTGGCCAGCAGGCAGGTTAGCAACCTTGTCAGCCACAACGCCCGGCTCCAGGCCAGCGTTGAGAGCGATCTGCTTCAGCGGAGCAGACAGTGCCTCGCGCACGATCTTCACACCGGTTGCCTCGTCGCCGTCCAAGCCAAGCTCACCCTCGAGCTCCTTCGCAGCCTGCAGAAGCGCAACGCCACCACCAGCGACGATGCCCTCCTCGACAGCAGCCTTCGCGTTACGCACAGCGTCCTCGATGCGGAGCTTGCGCTCCTTGAGCTCAACCTCGGTTGCCGCACCAACCTTGATCACTGCAACACCGCCAGCGAGCTTCGCCAGGCGCTCCTGCAGCTTCTCACGGTCGTAGTCAGAGTCAGAGTTCTCAATCTCAGAGCGGATCTGGCGCACACGGCCAGCAATCTGCTCCTCTTCGCCAGCACCCTGAACGATCGTGGTGTCGTCCTTGGTGATGACAACCTTGCGTGCCTGGCCCAGCAGATCCAGCGACGCGGTGTCGAGGCTCAGGCCGACCTCTTCAGAGATGACCTGGCCGCCCGTGAGGATCGCGATGTCTTGGAGCATCGCTTTACGACGATCGCCAAAGCCCGGCGCCTTGACAGCAACCGACTTGAACGTGCCACGGATCTTGTTCACGACGAGCGTGGACAGGGCCTCACCCTCAACGTCCTCAGCGATGATCAGCAGCGGCTTACCGGACTGCATGACCTGCTCCAGAACCGGGAGGAGGTCCTTAACGTTGGAGATCTTGCCGGAAACCAGCAGGATGTACGGGTCTTCGAGCACAGCCTCGCCGCGCTCCATGTCGGTTGCGAAGTATGCGGAGATGTAGCCCTTGTCGAAGCGCATACCCTCGGTGACCTCAAGGTCAACGCCGAAAGTGTTGGACTCTTCAACGGTGATGACGGATTCCTTGTTCACGGAACCGTTACCGACTGCGTACATAGCCTCGGCGATCTTCTTGCCGATGTCCGGATCGGATGCGGAAATACCAGCGGTGGAAGCAATCTCCTCCTGGGTCTCCACTTCCTTGGCGGAATCAAGCAGGATCTGGGAGACCTTCTCGGTGGCGGCCTGGATGCCGCGCTTGATGCCCATCGGGTTGGAGCCAGCAGCCACGTTGCGCAGGCCCTCGCGGACCAGCGCCTGTGCCAGAACGGTAGCGGTGGTCGTACCGTCACCAGCGACGTCATCCGTCTTCTTGGCAACTTCCTTGACCAGCTCAGCACCGATCTTCTCGTACGGATCCTCGAGCTCGATGTCCTTAGCGATGGTCACACCATCGTTGGTAATCGCCGGCGCGCCCCAGGACTTCTCCAGGACCACGTTGCGGCCCTTCGGGCCTAGCGTTACCTTCACGGCGTCAGCCAGCTGGTTCAGACCAGCTTCCAGGCTGCGGCGTGCTTCCTCATCGAACGCAATCATCTTTGCCATGTGAGTTTGGTACTCCTCTATATATAGGTGCGTTTATCTAGCAGTCTCGTGCAAGCAGTCTCTGCTCATGAGTGTGTTAGCAGTCTCTGCTCATGAGTGCTAACGCCATTTTTAGCACTCTCATTCCCCGAGTGCAAGATTCTACGCCCCAGCCCGGCTGCGGCCGCGCTGCCCCCTTACAAACCCAACAATCCTGACGATGCTGACCAAAATCCCTCCCCGGCGCGACAAAACACCAGGTGGAGTCTTGCCGGGTGTCACCATCGTCAGGACGTCACCCCTGGCGTCAGGGCGCCGGACGCCGCCAAGCCTTTAAAGATCATCGGCTAGTTGACGGGGTTGAGTCTAGGCTGGAAGCCATTCGCCGGGTGAGGCCGTAGATTACCGCCACGGATGCAGCGAAGATGGCCACACCGAAGAGGTTGGCGAAGGTGCCACCTGGGAAGATCTCCAGCGGACTCTCACCTGCCGAAGCTGCAATGATTCCGGCGTTTACCACGCCGAACAGTGATTCACCGACGATGAGGCCCGTGGCAGCAAGCGTGCCCATCCGCTTGGCAACTTCGGAGCGGCTGCCAGCGGCGGTGTCCGTGGAACCGGAGTCCGTGCCCAGGCCGTCGGCCCAGCGGTTGTAGAGCCACCCGATCAAAGCTCCCAGCGGGACCATGACGGAAACGGACACGGGCAGGTACATGCCCATGCCTACTGCGAGTGCGGGCAGTGAGTACTTTTTGCCGCTGGCGCGGGTGAGGATTTCATCGATGATGATCACGATGGCACCGATGCCGGCGCCGAGCAGGATCAGGTTCCAATCCAGTGAATCACTGAAAATACCGGTCGCTACCGAGGACATGAGTGCAGCCTGCGGTGCGGCGAGCGCATCCGGGCCGGCGCCCTCCATTCCTTGGAAGCCGAATCCGGTGAGCATGAGCTGCAAGATCGGCGGGATGACCACGGAACCGAACGCCACACCGATGATCAGCGCGACTTGCTGTTTCCACGGGGTCGCGCCGACGAGCTGACCGGTCTTGAGATCCTGCAGGTTATCGTTGGAGATCGTGGCGATACCGAACACAATCGCGGCGGTGAACAAGGTGTAGGCCACCAGCGATGCCGCGCTGGCCTCAGTGCCGTTCATGAAGGCGGCGATGATCAGTGCGCTCGAGAGCACAGCGATGATCCCGATCGAGGAGATCGGCGAGTTAGACGCACCGATCAGACCAGCCATGTACCCACACACGGACGCGACGATCAGGCCGATGATCAAGATGAACAGCACCGAAATCGTGATCAAGGTAAAGGCGTGCTCATGAATGTCGGTTCCACGCAGGAAGTCCCACAGCAAGAACCCAATGGGGACCAAGGACGCGACGATCGTGCCGGAAACGATAGGGAAAGGAATATCGCGTTCGGTTAAGTCAACCTCTTTGCCAGCAGCGCGGCTTCGCGACGACTTCAAGGATCCCGCCACGCCTTTCACCACCGGACCGGTGATTTTCACCAGGGTCCACAGGGCAGCGACGGCCATTGCGCCCACACCGATGAAGCGGATTTCGGACGCGAACGTGCCGGAAACAAACTCCATGAGTGCCTCCGAACCAACCGCAGCTTCAGCACCGCCCCAGGTGCGCCACGGCAACAGCACTCCGAAGGAAATTACCACGCCGACCAGCATCGCAATACCCACGGTCATGCCCACGAGATGTCCCACGCCAACGAGGGCGAGCGAGAGCGATGCACCCATCATCGTGCCGCCAGCGCCTACTTTAAAGGCCCCTGCGACTTCACTCGCTGCCGCTTTCATTGCAGCGAGTAGACCATAGAGCGCGGACAGGATTCCGCCGATCAAAATGATGTGCAGGCCCTTCTTGTTTTCCTCATTATTCGGGTCCGCGTCACCAACACGCAGAACCTCAGCCGCAGCGACGCCCTCCGGATACGGGAGATCAGACCCAGTCACCAGTGCACGACGCAGCGGCACGGAGAACATCACGCCCAGCGTTCCGCCGATCGCGCAGACCAGCATGGTTGTCCAGAACGGAAACCCTGACCAGTAGCCCACCATCACCAAGCCAGGTAGGACGAAGATGATCGCGGACAGCGTTCCCGCCGCCGATGCGATCGTCTGCACGATGTTGTTCTCTTTGATGTTGTGACCCGCGAACTTCCGCAGAACAGCCATCGAAATCACGGCCGCAGGAATGGACGTGGCAAACGTGAGGCCTACTTTCAGCCCCAAGTAGACGTTTGCGGCGGTGAAGACCAAGGTGATCAAGCCACCAATGATGATTCCGCGTAGCGTCAATTCACGCAGGGAGGTCTCAGCTGTGGGGGTGTGTGGTGCGCTGCTGGCGGTCGTCGATAAGCCGTGGTCCATGGGAAAAAGTGTACCGTCGGGCACATGAGCACCTTTATTCCGCAACGTGACCGTATTTTTTCTGACCTTTCGGCGCTGGTGTCGTTCAACTCCCCGCACTCCGTCCCTGAGCTTGCGGATGAGCACGCCGCAGCCGCCGAATGGGTAGAGGGAGCCTTGCGCGACGCTGGGCTTGACGTTTCCCGCCACCCCACCATCGACAATGCTGACACGATCATCGCGCGGAGCACGCCGCTTATCGACGGACCACAGGTGCTCCTATATTCCCACTACGACGTTGTCCCGGCGGGCGACCCCGCGAAATGGACCTCGGATCCCTTCACCCTTACGGAGCGCAATGGGCGCTGGTACGGCCGCGGCGCCTCGGACTGCAAGGGCAACGTGGCGATGCACCTGGAAACGCTTCGCTTGCTGCGCGAACGTTCTGGTGAGCGCCCGGACAACGGCGGCTTTGAAGGACTGGGGATCAACCTTGTTGTGGTGGTCGAAGGTTCGGAAGAACTCGGCGGCGGCGGGTTGGAAGTCCTTCTGGAAGAACAACCTGAGTTGTTTGCAGCCGACGCTATTTTGATTGCTGATTCTGGCAATGTCGCCGTTGGTGTACCCACGCTGACGACGTCTCTGCGTGGCGGTGCGCAACTGAAAGTGACGGTGAAGACGCTCAATGATGCTGTGCATTCCGGCACCTTCGGCGGTGCAGCACCGGACCCGGTGGCCGCGCTGATCCGCATGCTTGATTCCTTGCGTGATGAGAAAGGCCGCACCGTGATCGACGGTGTGGAATGCACCCAGACATGGTCCGGCCAGCCGTATGATTCTGCTACCTTCCGCGCTGACGGCGGCGTTCTGGACGGGGTTGACCTCATGGGCGGCGATGATGAAGTGGCAGACCTGGTTTGGGCGCGACCGGCGGTAAGCGTGATCGGCTTCAGCTCGACCCCGGTCGATCAAGCAGTCAACGCCATCGTGCCGCACGCTTCCGCGCAGCTTAACTTGCGCACACCTGCGGAAATGGACCCCCGTGCCGCCGCTGAAGCGTTGCGCGAGCACCTGCTCAGCCATGCCCCGTGGAACGTTCACGTTGAGGTAGACATCGAAGACATCAACAACGGTTTTGCCACCGATCCCGCCAAGCCCGCCGTGCAGCTCCTTGGCCAGTGCCTGCAGGAAGCCTACGACGGCGCTGAGCTCGCCGTCGTTGGGTCCGGCGGCTCGATCCCGCTCACTGCCGCTTTGCAAAAGCAGTTCCCCGACGCGGAAATCGCCATGTTCGGCGTGGAAGACGCCTTGGCCCGGATCCACTCCGCGGATGAGTCGGTGGACCCAACCGAAATCGAAGCGATCGCGGTTGCGGAAGCCCTCTTCCTCACCCGATACGGCGCAACAGCCCGCCGATAACCGATTTTTATTCTTCAGAATTCTTAGGCCCCTGAACTGCGCGTTCAGGGGCTTTTTATACGTTGATCCAAAAAGATTCCAAAAACGTATTGCGCGCCCGGGCCAGGTTTTGTAATCTAGCCCACATGTATTCAGCAATCCTTCTACGTGCCGTAGGGCTAGTACTACGGGCCACCGACCCCGACGCGGAGTAACCGACTCCCCAGCGGTACGGGATAGTGGTCGTTAGTAACCCAGCCACCCAAGGAGTCGGATCCCGTACACAACGCACATACGTAGAAGGACTCTTCCAATCATGTCGAACTTCGACGCTTTTTCCACGACCACCATTTCCGACTCCCGCACCTTCACTTCCCAGACTGCACCGGCACCGGCAACGAAGTCCGGTAGCGATCCGCTGAAGACCCGCTTCCCCTCCTCCCGCCCACTGCCGAAGGAACTGCGTGATGAGGCCCAGGGGATGAGCTGGGACCTGTTCACCGCCACCTTCGCGCCGACCCCAATGACGCGCATCACCTTCACTGGTGAGGAGAAAGCCAACTGGTGCTACAACTCCTACCGCGCTGACGTCACCGAAATGTCCAAGACGTTCCCACCGCGCACCGCCCAGCACGAGGTCACAGCCTCTGGCCCCGCCCACGCTTTCGCCCAGATGCTTGGCGACGCCAACCGTTACGTTGAGATCCTGGACTTCCACCAGTGGGAAATCCACGAGGCCACGTTCACCGCGATCAAAGTCGCCCACCAAATCAACGAGCGCCACACCGCCTGGGCAATCGGCTTCGGCGCCACCCCGCAGGCCTCCATCGCCGCCGCAATGTCTTCCGCGGCACAGCGCATCTACGGCTAAAGCATCGCTTATCGACGATCCCGTTATCTGTTCGTTTCCGCTGGCCAAAGGCCACGGTTTTATTGAGGCTCTTCTCTTTTCGTTTCCGCTGGCCAAAGGCCACGGAAATGGAATGTCGGGGCCGTTATGTACTGTGTAAGTGTTGCTTTTGATTTTGTGGACAAGTACGCGAGGAGGTTAGAAAACCGTGCTGGTTTTGCTCTTCGCGTTGATCGCGGCCACCGCCGCAGCACCGTTTTTGATGCGGTCGATTGGTCGTCCTGCTTTCGGTCTTTTGGCACTCGTCCCCTTAGGGGGATTTTTGTGGCTCACCCGCGAGTTCATTAGTGGAACGTTCGCGAACGGGGGTGAGATCCGCGCGTCAATTCCGTGGATGCCTCCGATCCATCTGAACTTGGACTTCCGCCTTGATGCCTTGGCGGGTCTGTTCGGTCTCATCGTTTTGGGAATCGGGGCGCTGGTCCTCTTTTATTGCTGGGGGTATTTCGATTCAAACCCACGCAGGTTGGCGCTCTTTGCCTCCCAGCTCACGATGTTTGCCACGGTCATGTACGGCCTGGTCATCGCGGACAATTTCTTACTGATGTACGTGTTCTGGGAGATCACGTCGCTGCTGTCGTATTTGTTAGTTAACTACTACGGTGAGCGTGCGAGTTCCCGCCGTGCAGCAACCCAGGCACTGTTGGTCACCACCTTCGGTGGTTTGGCAATGCTGGTGGGAATCGTATTGTTCGGCACAAGCACTGGGATCTGGAAGCTTTCGGAAATCTCCCAGTTCTCCACGCTTGAGTCGACGATGCCCATGCAGGTCGCGATCGTCCTGATCCTGCTTGGTGCTCTATCGAAATCAGCTCAGGCGCCGTTCCACTTCTGGCTTCCCGGTGCAATGGCTGCGCCGACGCCGGTGTCGGCGTATCTTCACTCGGCCGCCATGGTGAAGGCGGGAATCTACCTGGTGGCGCGTTTGGCCCCGGATTTCCACACGGTCAGTAGCTGGCACTTGGTTGTCATCCCCGTGGGTATTTTCACGATGCTGCTTGGTGGCTGGATGGCGCTCAAAGAGTATGACCTCAAGCTGATCTTGGCGTACGGAACGGTTTCCCAACTTGGGTTCATCATTGCTGTGATCGGCGTGGGATCGCGCGAAGCAATGATGGCGGGATTGGCGTTGACGTTCAGCCACTCGCTGTTCAAGGCAGCGCTTTTCATGATCGTGGGCGCGATCGACCACACACTGGGTACTCGCGATATTCGGGAGCTCTCCGGCCTCGGCAGGTCAAGCCCGTTCGTCGCTACGTTGGCGATCATTTCTGCTGCTTCGATGGCTGGGATTCCGCCCTTGTGGGGCTTCGTGGCTAAGGAAGCTGCGTTGGAAGCCACGCTGCACGAAGAGCTCTTGGTGGGCATGCCGCGCAACCTGATGATGGTCGGTTTTGTGGTGGGTTCGATCCTGACCATGGCGTACGCGTTGTACTTTCTCTACGGTGCGTTTAGCACCAAGGAAGGCTTCGTCGGGGTCATTGATAATCACCCCGAAAATCGTGGTGAGAAGATCGTCAAAGAGGCAAACCTACACACTCGTGATCTGACGCTGTGGGCATCACCAACGGTATTGACGGTTTTGACCACGGTATTTGGTCTATGGCCAGCGCCGCTATCGCACGCTTTCACCGAGTTTTTAAACGTCCGCTTCCCCGGCATGGAAGCCCATGAGCTCAAGCTGTGGCACGGAATTACGGTCCCGCTGATCCTCACAGTGGTCATCATTGCCGTCGGTGCACTCATGCACTGGCAACGAGAACTCGTGGCTAAAGCGCAGTTTGAACGACCAGCCTTGGGTGATGCTGATGAGCTCTGGGACAACATTTTGCGCACGCTGCGTACGTTGTCGCTGCGCTTGACGGCGTCGACTCAGCGCGGTTCGGTGACGATCAACCTGGCGGTGATTTTCGCGGTTCTCATGGTTGTGCCGCTCGCGGGCTTGATCTTGGGCCAAAGCAACACCGTGCGCATGATTTTGTGGGACAGCCCATGGCAGGGTGCCGCCGCGATCATCATCATGCTCGCGGCGATCGCTGCTACTCGGCAACGCAACCGTTTGTCCATGGTGGCGATGGTCGGCATGGCCGGATACTGCCTGGCCATGATCTTTGCGCTCCACGGCGCACCGGACCTGGCGCTGACTCAGATCCTCGTGGAAACGATCGTGATGGTCGTCTTCATGTTGGTACTCCGCCGATTGCCGACGGAGATTGAGCCGCGCAAGGATGCTGATAACCGCTTACGCGCATGGCTCTCGGTCGGTGTTGGTGTGTCCGTCGTGGTGGTTGCCATGGTGGCGATTTCCGCGCGGACCACCAAGCCGATCTCCACCGCGATGCCGCAGCTTGCCTACGACATCGGCCACGGTCGCAACACGGTGAACGTGCTGCTGGTTGATCTCCGTGCAGCGGATACCCTCGGCGAAATCAGCGTTTTGGTGATCGCCGCTACCGGTATCGCGAGCCTGATCTACCGCACGCGTAGCTTCGACCGGCGCTCCCGGCGCCCGACGTTGGCGTCAACGAATCCGCGGTGGTTGGCCAGCGGTGTCGCGGATGAGAAAGAGCAGAACCGCTCCATCATGGTCGATGTGGTGACGCGGATCCTGTTCCCGTCCATCATGCTGCTGTCGATGTACTTCTTCTTCTCCGGCCACAACGCACCCGGCGGTGGTTTCGCCGGTGGCTTGGTCGCGGGGCTTGCTCTGACATTGCGCTACCTAGCCGGCGGACGTCAAGAGTTGGAAGAGGTTCTGCCCATTGCCCCGGCATCGCTGCTGGGATTTGGGTTGCTGACATCGGGGGTCACCGCGATCGTGCCGATGTTCCTCGGTTACCCACCACTGACCACAGGCTATGTCGAGCCGACCTTGCCGCTGATCGGGGAGGTTGCAATCCCCTCGGCGCTTGCCTTCGATGCTGGCGTGTACCTCATCGTGGTCGGCCTTATCATGCACATCCTCAACGCCATGGGCGCGCAGCTTGACCTCGAAGAAGATCAGCGCAAGGCGCGGGCACGCGACCGCGCCCGTGCAATGCAGGTCAAGAACGAAGAGCGTCAACGCATCAACGCCGAAAAGAAGCGTGCACGCGAAGCCGCCCGTGCTCAAGCCCGCAGTGAGAAGGCCCACCGTGAGAAGGCCCGGAGCGACAGTGCTGGCAGCGGAAAAACAAAGGCAGAAAAACTGTCCGAGCTCGCTACCGCGGGTGTGGGATCGGACGTCGCCCCGACGGCGTCGTGGAAGGTGACGTTGCCTAGGGAGTCGACGATAAGCAAGCGCGAAGGAGGCGAGCGTTAGATGGAAGCGAACCTGTTTCTGCTGTTGGCGTCAGGCGTTCTGATTGCCGCGGGCGTGTATCTGATGCTTGATCGCGCTTTGACGCGCATGCTGATGGGAGTGATGCTGCTGGGCAACGGAGCGAACTTGCTGCTGCTGCAAGCTGGTGGTCAGGCTGGCTCGCCGCCGATTATTTATCGTGACTCGCTGGAGTACGGGGAGAAGATCGCCGATCCGCTTGCGCAGGCGATGATTTTGACGGCGATCGTGATTTCGATGGCGATGACGGCGTTCATTCTCGCCCTGATTTACAGGCAGTATCGCTACCGCACCGACGACGTTATCGAGGATGACGCAGAGGATGCAGCAATTGCGGCCCGGCCGACAACACCGTCGGCGGCGCCGGATGCGGACGCGTCCGATGACCCGGAAACGGGCCGTCTGCGCAGCGGCGGTGACGCGTTTGGGCCAGCAAGTTTCGAAGACCCAGTGAAGGAGGCAGAACATGAACGCCACCGTTGATGCGTACGTGAACTGGCTCCTGCCGTATGCGCCGTTCCTTATCCCCCTGCCGGTGCTGTTGCCGGCCTTGGCTGCAGCGTTAATTTTGCTGGCGGGGCACCGCACGTCGATCCAACGCACCGTCGCGTTTGTCACTTTGTTGGCGTTGGCGTTGATTTCTGGGTCGTTGATTTTGGTCGCGGATATCAAAGGCATTCAAACCGTGCAGATGGCCGGGTGGGATGCACCGATAGGAATCACGCTGGTGGCGGATCGTCTCAGCGGAATCATGCTTTTCGTGTCCGCGATTGTGCTGGTGTCCGTGATGTGGTTCGCCATCTCCCAAGGAATCCGGGACGGTAATGAGAAAGATCCGGTATCCGTTTTCCTGCCCACATACATGCTGCTGACCATGGGCGTGAACTTGTCGTTTTTGGCGGGTGACCTATTCAACCTCTACGTCGGTTTTGAGATCTTCCTGATCGCTTCCTACGTCCTGCTCACGCTCGGCGCATCTCCCGGCCGCGTTCGCGCAGGTATCGGTTACGTCATGGTGTCCATGGCGTCGTCGATGGTCTTCCTGTTCGCGCTCGCGTTGGTGTACGCGTCCGTGGGCACGATGAATATGGCTCAAGCGGGCATGCGCATGGAAATGCTTGATGACGGCACGAGGACCGCAATCTTCGCCACACTGCTCGTGGCCTTTGGTATTAAGGCCGCGGTCTTCCCGCTGGATGCGTGGCTCCCGGACTCCTACCCCACTGCCGCGTCGCTGGTGACTGCAGTATTCGCTGGCTTGTTGACGAAGGTCGGCGTTTACTCCATGATCCGCATGCGCGTGACGGTATTCACCGACGGTTCTTTGGACACCCTGCTGATGTGGGTGGCTCTAGCGACCATGATCGTGGGTGTCATGGGTGCTTTGGCGCAAAATGACATTAAACGTCTGTTGTCATTCACGCTGGTCAGCCACATTGGATACATGGTGTTCGGCCTAGCGCTTGGATCGAAGCAGGGCCTGAGCGGGGCGATCTTTTACGCGGTGCACCACATTTTGGTGCAGACCTCGCTGTTTTTGGTGGTTTCTCTCATCGAACGCACCACTGGGTCCTCGCAGCTACGCCGTTTAGGATCGTTGCTTTACACCGCGCCGGTGATCGCGATCTTGTACTTCATCCCGGCATTGAACCTGGGTGGCATCCCGCCGTTCTCTGGTTTCTTGGGCAAGGTGATCCTGCTTCAAGCTGGCGCCGAGGAAGGCACCTGGCTTGCATGGTTGCTCATCGGTGGCGCAGTGATCACCTCACTGTTGACCCTGTACGCGATGATCCGTGTGTGGTCAAAGGCCTTTGTCCGCGACCGTGCCGATGCGCCTGAAGGGGACGTGACATTTGAACGCCTCAGCCCGTTGGGCGATATCACCGACACAATCTCGGTCGCGGACCGCAATGACGTGGGCCGCACACCACCGGGCATGGTTCTTTCCACCGCGACGTTGGTGGCAGCATCAGTGTCCATCACCTTCCTAGCTGGGCCGATCTCCGCGATTACTGGCCGCGCCGCCGAGAGCGCCTTAGACATTTCGATCTACCGCTCCGCCGTGCTGGGCCCAGAGTGGACGGAAGACACCGAGCCCGGGCGCACGCTGGATAATCCCGGTGGCCAAAACGTTGAAGACGACATCAGCAAGAGACGATCGGACGCACCTGCGCCTAAGGCCGAGGTCACCACCGCGGAGGTCCCCTTGCCCAATCCTGATCGCGTCCCAGCTGAAGCCGAAAGGGAGGTGCAGTGATGCTCTCCAAACTCGGTGACCGCACCCGGCCCTTGAGCGTTATATGGCTGACCGTCATGTGGATCCTCCTGATGGGTGAGCTCACATGGGGAAACTTCTTCGCAGGACTCGCCCTGGCCTTGGCTATCGTGTGGCTCCTTCCGCTCCCACCGGTTCCGCTGTGGGGAATTCGCCTCAACCTCTGGGAACTGCTCAAGTTCGGTGTCCATTGGCTCTGGGAACTGATCGTTGCATCCGTGAAGGTGTCCTGGCTGGCAATCCGCCCGGCTGACCCACCGATGAGCGCAATTTTCGTCGTTCCCATGCGCCTTGCCACGGAACTCGAACTGTACTTTGCGGCCTGTGCGTACAATCTTCAGCCCGGTGGGTGCGTCACCGACTTCGACCTTGCCAACCGCACGTGGACCATTCACGTCCTAGACGCGCACACGCAAAAAGACATCGAACGCGAACTCGCTAACGTCGCTAAGCTCGAGCGCTCTATGCTCGCGATTTTCGAGGGGACAAGGAGCTAACCGATGGACCCGACCCTGTACAACGGAATCCTTGCTATCGCGGCCGTGTTGCTCACCGCGGGATTCTTCATCACAACGTGGCGCATGATCGTGGGCCCGAACTCTCTTGACCGCGTGGTGGGGATGGACGGGATGACCGCGTCACTTCAATGCGCCCTAGCAACCTACATCTGTTGGACGCTTGACACCACCGTGGTCAACGTCATGTTTGTGATCGCCATGCTCAGCTTCATCGGTTCACTGTCCGTGGCCAGGTTCCGCAAGAGGGACGGTGCGTTGTAATGAACTGGGAACTCATCGCGGACATCGCATCCCTGGTCTTCATCCTCTTTGGATCGCTTCAAGTGTTCTTTGCTGCGGTTGGCGTGGTGCGGTTCAACAACACCGTCGCGCGGATCCATGCCATCACTAAACCGCAAACAACCGGCCTCCTCCTGGTGGTCATGGGCACGATCATTCGGCTAGCCGGGTCTCCTACCTTCGACGTGGGCCACCGCGGCGACGCCGGCATGCTCCTTCTCCTGCTGCTCTTCGCGCTGATGACCAGCCCTGTTGTGGCTCAACGTCTTGGACGCGTTTCCCGCCTCGAAGGACTCTACGGCGGCGAAGACCAGCTCACCGTCAACGAGAATCCGTCTCGCTACAAAGACCCCCGGCCCACCAAGCCAAAGCCGTAGCACTCTCGCCCCGGCCCCTATTTGGCGCTAGGTGCGGAGGTTGGATTCGAGGTCGTCGCAGGTGGCGTCGACGACGTTCTTCCAGTCGCCGGTGCGCTGGAAGATCTCACGTTGGCGCTGGTAGGCGGCGCCGTTGGAAATGATGTCGGCGACCCAGCCGAGTTCCGTGACGCAGCCGAGTCGGTGCGCGACTGGTTGCAGCTGCTCGATTAAGTCGTGGAGCTCGTCGGTCACCCAGCGTTCATCGGTATCGCGGGAGGTAATCACTTCGGCTTCCAACCCATATCGGGCGCCGCGCCACTTGTTTTCGGCAATGTGCCAGGGTTGGAGGGTGGGCAGTTCCTTCCCGTCGTCGATAAGCGAGTCGTAATAAACCACCAGGCAGTGGGTGAGCGCCACCACCGCGGCGAGTTCCTTGAGCGACGCCGAACAGTCAGAGATGCGGACTTCGATCGTGCCCCATTTAGCGGCGGGGCGAACGTCAAAGTGCATGGAACCCGTGTGCGAAGTGACCCCGGACTTCGCCTGGTCGCGCATGAACCCCACCCATTCATCCCAATTGCGGAACTGGTACGGCATTCCGGCGGTGGGAAGTTGCTGGTAAAGCATGGTCCGGTTCGATGCATACCCCGTGTCCAGGCCTTCCCACGCGGGGCTCGAGGCGGAGATCGCCAGCAGGTGGGGGTACTTCGTCATGATGGCGTTGATGATCGGCCAGACGCGCTCTTCATGCCTAATGCCCACGTGCACGTGTGTTCCCCACAGCAACATCTGCTGCCCCCAGTATTGGGTGCGGTTGATGATCTCTTTGTAGGTCTCTTTGTCCCCCACGGGCTGCTCGCGGAAATCCGCAAAGGGGTGGCCACCGCTGGCCCACAGCCGCAAGCCCATCTCATCAGTCACCGTTTTGACCTGGCCAAGAGTGCCGCGCAGCCACCCGATCGCCTCGCTCGTCGTGTGGCACACCGGCGTGACAAGCTCAACGGTGTTCTTCAGGAATTCTTTCTCCAGGTGCGTGCCATATCGCTTCTCGACGGCCTCAATGACCGCCCCGGCCTCCGCCACCATATCCCGGCTAACTGGGTCGACAAGCGCAATCTCCCACTCCACGCCCAGGGTGGGCTCGGGTGAGCGGGCAAAATCCTTAAACGGGTCCACGCTGAAATCTTACAGCCCAGCTGGCGTGATCACCTCGACGCCCGCCGGGTGATCTGGCCGGGGCCGGTGGGGTTAAAGCTCCACCGGGCCAACCATGATAAGGGTGATGGTGTCCGGCTTCTTAGCTTCCTCCGGTAGAGACTCAATGTTGGCACGAGCAATGCCACCCACGCGATCCGCGAGGATTCGCGCACGCTCCTCTGCACCCGGGGTATTCGGGTCAAAGAATACGGTGGTTTGCTCCAGAGTTTCGGCGTTGAAGTTACCCACACCACCGACCTCGGTGCCCTGGCCGCGCAGGTTGTCCGCTACGTCCGCGGCAAGCCCGCTTACGGTGGAGTTGTTGTAGACGTTGATTTTCTCATTATCCGCAGTCATCTTCTCACCAGCAGGAATCGAGCCCCGGTTTCCGCCTTCGCCTTCGCGCCCAGCTTCTCGACGATCCCCTTCACGCCCATCTTTCGGCGCACGGTTTTGGGAATCACGGTTGTGATCGGCGTCGTCCTTCGGTGCGTTCGGGTCCTGACCCGGTGCCTGTGACTGGCCCGGCGCGGGAGCGCCCGTAGGAACGGTTTGTCCCGTTTGACCTGGGTCGTTGGCGGTGTTTTGCACATCTTTATTGCCCTGAGTCAGCGCGTAGAGGCCCCAGAGGCCAAGTAACACAGCAACCGCGATGAGCACCATCGCCAGGCCACGCTTCGGAATGCCACGAGGCTGGTCGTCCTCGGGATACTCCTCGTATTCCTCGGAGTACTCGATCGGCTCAGCCCGACTAGGGCGGGGAGCCTCACCGCGCACGGGCGCGGCTGCGGGAGCCGCCTCACTGCGTTGCGTAACCCGTGGATCGTCTTCGACCTCTACTACCTCTTCGAACTCCGCGTCGTGGATATCGCCAGCAGCGCTGGCAGCGCCAGCGACACCGGCAGCTCCAGCAGCACCAGCAGCGGCAGAACCCCCGCGAGTTTCGGGGCGGCGTGCGCCGGAGTCGAACATGGAGTTGAACACCGGGCTGTCCTCCTCACCCGGGGCGTCCGGGCGGGAATGGCGGCCGCGTGGTGCGGGGTCCTCAACGACGGCTTCGTCGTAGTACTCCTCATAGGCCTCGGCGAATGCGCCATCATCGGCAGGTTCGTAGAAATCGACCTCGCCGCGGCGAGCTGAGGCGTCCACAGAATCGGCCTCGACAAAGTCGGCCTCCGGGGCGTTCTTAGGCTTCCCGGTGGGCTTCCAACGGCTGGATCCAGAATTCACATTCGTCACACACGTCACTGTATCCTGGGGATTCCTAACCTTTCGGGCGCGACTCGCCGTAAAATCAACCGAACCAAGGGGCCCGCGCACGCTCACGCCCCGGGATTAATCACCCGCTCATCCCGGATGCGCTGGAGCCGCCGGACCAGTTGGGGGCGGGCGGCTAGGGCTGAGGGATCGTCGATAAGCATGTTGAGGCGCTGGTAATAGCGCACGGGTGACATGGAAAGCTCACGGCGAATGGCCTCCTCGCGTGCGCCGAGGCTGCGGGGGGCGCGGTCGGCGAAATCGAGGACGGCGAGGTCTGCGTCGGTGAGCATGCTTAGACTATAGCCATGGCTATTCGACCAATCGTGATCTACGGCGACCCCGTCCTGCACAACCCCACCGAGCCTGTGACGGAGCCCGTGGAGGAGCTCGCGCAGCTCATCGCCGATATGCATGACACGATGGATGCGGCACATGGCGTGGGCCTGGCCGCGAACCAGATCGGCGTGAACAAGCGCCTGTTCGTGTACAACTGCCCTGACGGGGACGTGATGCGTCGCGGCACGGTGATCAACCCCGTGCTGGAGACGTCAGAGATCCCCAAGACAATGCCGCGCGATGACGGCGAGGATGATGAAGGGTGCCTGTCCGTCCCGGGCGAGGGCTTCCCCACTGGGCGCGCGGACTGGGCGCGCGTGACAGGCACTGATGAAAACGGCGACCCCGTGGACATTGAGGGCACCGGGTTCTTTGCCCGTTGCCTTCAGCATGAGGTGGGTCACCTCGATGGCTTCGTTTACCTCGACGTTCTCACCGGCCGATACAAGCGCGAGGCGAAGCGCGCGGTCAAGGCCAACGGCTGGGGTGCGGCGGGCAACACCTGGATGCCGGGCGATGACCCGGATCCCTTCGGTCACTAGAGTGTCGCGCCTGTTCCGCACCGATGAGGTCAGCGTCGGCGAGCGCGTTGTCGTGCGCCGTTACCTTGATGGCCCCGGCAGCCACGTCACCGACGTCATCGGCCACGTCGTCTCGCTCGACCCGTTGGTCCTCCGCCCGCAAAAGGTCGGCGGCCTGCCCTCGAGCGCGCCCACTCTTTCGATCCCGCGTGAGCAGATCCAGGTGCTCAAACGCTTAAGCCCCCGCCGCGTCCGCAACTCCGACATCCGCGCCATCGAGGTCGCCACGGCGAAGGCGTTCCCAGGCCAAGAGCACACGCTTATCGACGGCTGGTTCACGCGCGCTGGCGCAGACATCGCCGAACGGTCCAATTCGGCTACCCCGATCGGTCCGTCTGCGGGCTTTAGACCCGTGCCGATCCGCGAGATTCATGAGTTTTACGCCTCCCGGGGTTTACCCACCCGACTACTGGTTCCGGAGCGCATTGGGGCTGCGGCCGAGAAGTTGCTCGTTGGTGCTGGTGAAGGGCACTGGAGCGTTGGGCCGGAGATCATCACTATGACCACTGCGTTGCACGGCAGTGCCGCCGCGGACGAACCAATCGAGGCCGAAGAGTTGAGCACCCTCGTTTTCGAGGTAACCGATGAGCCGGATGAGGACTGGCTGGCCATGTACCATTTTCGGGGCCAGCCGCTCCCGCCGGATGCGCTGCGGGCATTAGCAAAAACCATCGACGGAAAGATCACGTTCGGTCGTCTGAAACACCAGGGGCAGACGATCGCGGTGACCCGTGGGACCTTGACGTCATCGAGTATGGATACGCCGAGTTTTGACTCCGGATATGCGGGGGTGGGGATGGATGGCGGAAGGGGGTCGTCGAAAAGCGATGTTGTCTGGCTTGGCTACTCCGCGGTGGAGGTGGCCCCCGCGTGGAGACGTCGGGGCGTGGGGACACTTCTTGGCCGCAAGATGCGTCAGTGGGGACGCGAACACGGAGCGACCAACGCGTACCTGCAGGTCCTAGGGTCGAATGAGGCGGGCTTGCGGCTGTACCGCAAGCTAGGGTTCGAAGAGCACCATCGTCTGCGGTACTTCACGCTGCGATGACTTCGCGGGGCAGCGCGAGGAACTAGAGTGGGTACGCATGCGGATAGCTACGTGGAACGTGAACTCGGTGCGCAGCCGCGCAGATCGCATTCAGGCGTTTCTTCAGCGCAACGACATTGACGTGTTAGCCATGCAGGAAACGAAGGTCGCTGACGCGAAGTTCCCCTACTCGGTGTTTGAGGCAGCGGGGTACGAGGTAGCGCACGTGGGTTACCACCAGTGGAACGGCGTGGCTATTGCGTCGCGGGTGGGTTTAGAAGACGTGCGCGAGGGTTTTGAGCGCCAACCCGGGTTCCACAAAGACATTGCGCATGAGCAGGCCATGGAGGCGCGCGCGGTGGGCGCGAACTGCGGCGGGGTGGACGTGTGGAGCTTGTACGTCCCCAATGGCCGGGAGATCGGCGTCCGCCACTACGACTACAAGCTGGAGTTCCTCTACCGACTATCCGAACAGGTCACACCCGGTTCACCACAGGTATTCATGGGCGATTTCAACATCGCACCGACGGATAAAAACGTGTGGGACATTGCATTCTTTGAAGGCAAAACGCACGTGACGGAACCGGAGCGCGCCGCGTTCCAACGCCTTGTTGAGTCAGGCTTAACACAGGTCACCCACGACGAACTGTACAGCTACTGGGACTACAAATCCATGCGCTTCCAGCGCGGCGAAGGCATGCTCATTGACTTCCAGTTAGTAACGCCGGTGATGGCAGACCGCCTCAAGTTCGCATGGGTCGATGTCGACGAACGCAAGGGGCAGGGTGCCTCCGACCACGCGCCCGTCATCGCCGACTACGATGTCGCGGACCTTGCCGGCGCGCTCGACGAGGTGCGCTGATGTTAGGCCTAGACCTGTCCACGTGGCAGTGGATCCTCTTCGTCATCGATTATTCGATCAAGTTTGTAGTTATCGGAATCATCCCCGAAAACCGCAAGCCCTCGTCTGCTAACGCGTGGCTCCTGGTCATCCTGCTTATCCCCTACCTGGGACTTCCGCTGTACTTCTTCTTAGGCTCGACCTTCCTTAATCGCCGCCGCCACCGCATCCAAGAGCGCGCCGCCGACGCCGTACAGGACGTCCATTCCTCCATCCCCGACTTCCCTAAGGGCACCACGCTTAGCGACGAAAAGATTTCCATGATCACGCTCAACCGGACCTTGACCGGCTACCCGGCGCTGGACGGTCGCGTTCTGGCGCTGTGGGCGGATTATGACAAAGCGATGATGCGCCTGGCCTCGGCCATCGACGATGCCGAACACTACGTCCACGTGGAAATGTACGCCCAGGCCTGGGACCAAACCACCCACATCGTGTTCGAAGCGCTGGAACGCGCAGTCGCCCGCGGCGTGAAAGTACGCGTCTTGTTCGACCAAATCGGATCGCAGAAATACCCCGGCTTCAAAGACTTTAAAAAGCGGCTCACCGCCGCCGGGATCGAATGGCACCAAGCCCTGCCGATCCAACTCTTACGCGGGCGCTTCCGCCGCCCCGACCTGCGCAACCACCGCAAGCAAGTCATTATCGACGACCGTGTCGGCTTCATGGGGTCCATCAACCTGATCGACCGCAGCTACCTCATGCCGGGGCACGTGAAGAAAGGCCGCCAATGGGTCGACGCCTTAGTGGAAGTCACCGGCCCGATCGTGGCGTCCTTTGAATCCATGTTCGCCGTGGACTGGTACACCGAATCTGGCGAAGTCATTGAGCTAGTTCCTCCCCACGACCCCGACCCAGACGCCGCTGAACCTTCCACACTGCAGCTCATCCCCTCCGGGCCCGGCTACCAAACCGAACCGAACCTGCGGATGTTCAACACCTTGATCCACCACGCCCGCCGGCGCCTCGTGTTGTGCTCCCCCTATTTCGTCCCCGACGACTCCATGCTGGAGGCCATCACCACCGCCTGCTACCGCGGCGTCCGCGTCGACCTCCTCGTCGGCGAAAAGGCCGACCAGTTCATGGTCGACCACGCCCAATCCGCTTACTACCAGCAACTCCTCGAAGCCGGCGTTCACATCTGGCAGTTCCCCGCCCCCTACATCCTGCACACCAAGTTCGCCATCGCCGACCCCGCCGAACCCACCGACGCTTCCGACTCCTCCTCCGAGCACCCCAACTGCGTGGCCATCATGGGCTCCTCCAACATGGACATGCGCTCCTTCTCCCTGAACTTCGAAAATTCTCTGTTCATCGCACGCGGCCCGCTTCTCGACGACCTGATGGCACTGTCCCGTTCCTACTTCCACGTCTCCAAACAGCTGACCCTCGAAGAATGGTCGAGCCGCCCCTGGACTCGCCGCTACATCGACAACGTGATGAAACTGACCTCCGCTGTCCAATAGCCCGCACAGCACATCCCTCCCCTTCGCGCCCTCCCCTCTCCTTGGCGCCCTCCCCTCTCCAAGCGCCTTCCCACGCCTTCCCCACTGCACACCGGCCCCCACGCTTCCCCCTCCCCTTGGCGCCCTCCCTGCCCCCAGGCTTTCCCCCTCCCCCGTACTCGGCGACACCAGGCGCTTTCCAAGGCAACATATAAGCCAAAGCGAAGTTGTCCCTGAGCATGCAAAACGGCCGAAAAATGCCGTTTTTCGGCCTTCCCGGCCAACTTTGCTCCCCTGCGAGAAGGAATGAGTCCAGCCCAGTCAAGGACAAACAACCAGCACGATCTCAGGGCCGAGTTCCGGTAGTAAAGTTGGCCCGGAGCACCGGCCGGGCGCGACGGGGCCGAGCGAAGTTGTCCCTGAGCAAGAAAAACGGCCGAAAAACAGCGGTTTTCGGCCTTCCCGGCCAACTTTGCTTCCCGGCCAACTTTGCTTCCCGGCCATCTTTGCTTCCCGGCCATCTTGGTTCGGGACCGTGGGCCGAGGGTGCAGTGGAGCGCTAGCGCTGTTGTCGGCGCAGCTCCTCACGAACCTGCCGAACGATCTTGCCTGGATCTCGGCCGAGTTCCCACGGGGCATAACGCAAAACCGGATAGCCTTCGTTTCGGATGAAGGTCTCACGTCGTCGTTCCCGTAATAGCACTTCGCTGGTTTCTTCGACATATTTGCAGTCACCGTCGATTTCCACCACAACGCACGGAACTACAGCCCGCGCCCCCGAAGCTGAACGGCCCTCGCGGGTCGGCCCAGCGCCAGAACCAGAACCGCGGCCTGAACCCGAGCCACCACCACGCCCAGGACCAGGACCAGCACCCGACCAAGCGCCCGAACCGCCACCCTGACCGGACTCGGTCACGAGAAGATCCGCTTCGTAAGGCCCGATGGGGAATTGGGTGAGGGTGGAGAGGTTGGCGTCGATAAGTAATGCGCGTGCGTAACTCTCCCAGGGCGATCCGGAATTCCCAACCGCATAGGCGAGACTGCGGCGCGCGTGCCCGACGCCGACGAAACGCCCTGCGGCATCCAGACGCGCGGCAAGGTCGGAGCGTGCGAAACCGTGCTTCAGCAGCCAATCGGCCGCGATCAAGGCATGGCAAAAGCCCAGCTCACGAGCGATCTCGAGCCACGTTTCCAGCGGATCGGTCACGCTTACGTCCATGACGCTGCACACCCACTCTGGGTCCAGGGCCCGCTTCACGTACTGGCTTCCCTGCGGCCAGCGATCCCGCGGCGGATGCGAACCACTCGGCAGCGCCAGCCGCACCGGCGCCTGCACGTCGCTGTGAATCGACCACATCCCATGCAGCAGCGCCGCCGAACTTCCCAGCACAATCGCCGAATTCAGCGACTGCCCGATCGCCATAATCCGCGCAATCCGCCGCTGATGGTGCTCCATCGCCCGAAAATCCTCGCGCTCGATGGCCCGCCGGCTCGCCAGCTGCACCAGCTCGCCGCGCCTCAGCCGCTCACGCATCTCAGGCCCCGGATTCTGCGGCACGACCACCAACGTTTTCGCTACTTTTGCTAATTCACCGTTCATAAGTCCCAGATTTAAGCACTTGCTTATCGACGCCACCCCTCCCCCATCCTTCCCCCTGTGGATAAGTCCGGGAATTCAAGCTTCGACTACCGTTACCAGGCATTTTCCCTCGGCTCTGTGCCAGAGTTATCCACAGGCGCGTCCCCTGTCCCCGCGCGGCTCCAATTCCGGCTCCAATTCCGGCCCAGCCTCCCGTTCGATGCCCATTCCAGCGCGAACTCCGACCCCGCCTTGACCGCCCCGCTGAGCAGACCCGCCAGCAAAGTTGGCCGCGAGCCCCCAAAATCGGCGTTTTCCAGCCTTTTTCAGCGTTCCCGGCCAATTTCGCTTTCATTTATATGTCCGGTCAAGCGAAGTACAGGCCAAAACGAGCCAAGGACGAGCCAAGGACGAGCCATGGACAGGCCATGGCCAGGTGACAGGGTTGGAGCTGGGGCATGGCAGCGAAAAACCCGGCCGAAGCCGGGTTGTGCGGGACAAAATAGGCCGGTGAGCTGGGCTGAGGGTGGGCCGGTGGCCAGCCGGGAGGGCCGGGGCTGGGGCCGGTGGGCAGGCCCTAGCCTAGGCGTCGCGGCGTTCCAGCAAGACCAGGCCGATGATGAACGGGATGATGGCCCAGGCGGCGAAGATGCCAAAGTGCACCCACTCATTCCACTCGGTGCCCAAGAACGGCAGTTGGAACTGGGTTTGGTTCTGGAACGGCATGTATTTAAGGACTCTCGGCCCCCACTTGGGAATGAGCTGCAGGATCGTGCCCTCAAGCAGAAGTTGCCAGCCGACGACCAAGGTGATGGCACCGGCGGAGTTACGCACGAGCCAGCCGACTCCCTGACAGAGCATCACGACCAGACCGGTGGTCAGTGGCAGCGCCCACAGTGTGCGCTGCGCAACGGAGTTGGATGTCCAATCGAATGGGTTGGCTGCAATGGCGTCACCGAGGATGTAGGAAATCACCAGTAGGATCAGCCCGAAGACCATCGAGAAGAGCCCGTATACCAGCAGCTTCGCCAGCGCGACCTGCCATCGCTGCGGCGTGATTGTGAAGTTTGTCGACGACACCTTGAAGCGGTACTCGGTGGTGACCACCATCGTCGCCATCACCGTGACCACGAACGTGAACAGCCCGTACGCACCGATTACAGTCACGGGCGCCCACGCGCCACCACCCATGCTCATGGGATCCATCGGGTCAATCGCGCCGTTGTTTCGGTCGATGAACGCCATCATCGTGACCATCGCGAGCATCAACGCCGCACCGATCGCGGACGTCCACCAGAAGGAAGCGGTTGTTCGGAGCTTCGTAATCTCCGAAAGCATCGTGTTAAGCATCGCGAACCTCCTTGCTGTGAGCATTTCTTATCGACGGTTCCCCCAACCGCCCATCCGTCGGAGCCATTGGGCCGGCCTGTTCAGTCGGGCCGGGGGCAACGGGGGCGGGGTGGCCAACCGGCGCGGCGGGCGCAGGCTGCGCGGGGCCGGGCTGGGCGGGGAGGCCGGTGTGGTACTGCACGGCGCCCTCGGTCTTGCGGATGTAGGCCTCTTCGAGGGATGCGCGCTGCTCGGAGAGCTGGGTGAGCATGACGCCGGTGCTGTAGGCGAGTTCGCCAACGCGGTCGGAATCGGTGTTGGGCACGATGATGGTCGGTCGACCGTCCTCATCAGCTGCCACGGAGAACTGGATGCCCTCGGCGCTTAGCGCCTGGCCGAATTGTTCCAGGTGCGGGGAGCGAACGACGGTGGACACAGCAGAGTTCTGTTTGATGAACTCGTGCATCGGCCCGGCTGCAACGAGGCGGCCGCGGCCGATCACGATCAGTTCGTCCGCGGTCTGTGCCATCTCAGCCAGCAGGTGGGAGGACACTAAAACAGTGCGCCCTTCCGCGGCGAAGGACTTGAGTAGCTCACGCACCCAGCGGATACCTTCGGGATCTAAGCCGTTGACTGGCTCGTCGAGGATCAACACCTCCGGATCGCCCAACATCGCGGACGCGATGCCAAGGCGCTGCCCCATACCCAAGGAAAAACCGCCGGCCTTCTTCTTGGCCACGGAGGTCAAACCAACCAGGGACAAAACCTCATCCACGCGCGAGGAGGGAAGCCCAGCCGCCTGCGCCTGCCACAGCAAAGAGCGATACGCGCTGCGGTTCGGGTGCACGGCTTTCGCGTCGAGCAGCGTTCCCACCTTGTGAATGGGGTTGTCCAATTCGCGGTACGGCCGGCCGTCGATAAGCGCGGTGCCCGCTGTGGGATTGTCAAGCCCCACGATCATTCGCATTGTTGTTGACTTGCCCGCGCCGTTGGGGCCCAAAAATCCCGTGACCACTCCGGGTTTCACGGTGAAGCTTAAGTCATCAACGGCGCGGACCTGACCGTACTGTTTTGTCAGGCCGGAAACTTCAATCATGGTTTTTACAGTGCCATAGAAGTGTGTCCAACGACGCTTCGAAGCCACCATGCAACGGGTATTCACGGATTTTATCCAGCTCAACCCAACGTAAGTCGGCGGATTCCGCGTTCGGCTCGGTGGGAAGCTCCTCGCCGGTAGTCGTGTGCGCAAGCACCGTCGTGTACGTCCACGAGGAGTCATCGCCAGCGGCAGTCACAATGCACGTATCGACGACCACCTTGCCCACGTCAATCCCACATTCTTCGACCGTTTCCCGCAGTGCGGCCTCCGCTTCCGTCTCATGTGAATCACGCGCGCCACCGGGAAGGGCCCACGTCCCGCCGTCCGCAACCCAGTTCGCGCGGTGTTGGAGCAGGACCTTGGCGTCCCCACCCGTGCTGGTGCGCAGGAATAATCCCGCAGCCCCGAAACGCCCCCATACAGGCTTGCCGCCGGGGCCCTCTACCCAGCCATTGCCATCACCAACAGTCATGGCTCCCACTGTAACCCGACCCCCTAACCGACGACTGCCCCACGGCGGGCACCAGACGCGATATTCTGGGGCAATGTCCACCGCCCGATTCCCCGCAGCCGCAGCTTCTCACGATGCTGCGGCGACGGAGGCAGTGGATGAAGCAGTGGATAAAGCAGTAGATAAAGCGGGGGAACCGCACGGGGAACCCAGCGAGGACGCCTGGCTCGACGTTGTTGAGCGGGCACCGCAGCGGCGTGGCGCTCGGGCACGGCTGCGGAAATCACTAGGTGGCACCACCGAACTGGCCGTCAGGACGTGGGATTATCTCACCACCACCGTAGGCAGGCTCACCGTCATGATGGTGTTGCTCACCGCTTTGCTGCTCAGCGCAGGCGTGGGCACGTACCAATCCGGTATCAAGCGGGAGGAGAACCTCGCGGCGGTGCTCAGTGATACTGAGCCGATGTCAACAGCGGCGCACGACCTCTACATGTCGCTGTCCACAGCGGACACCCTAGCTACGGGTTCATTTGTTCAGCCCGGGATGCGCACGGCGGAGTCGCACGCTGACTACATTGCGGCGATTGACCAAGCCACGAAGGCGGCCGATGAGGTGCAGCGGGGGTCGTCGACAAGCCGTGAAGATGAAGCTGAGACAACCCGCACGATCCAGAAACAGATCCTGGAAATCAAGCGCCAAATGCCTTTCTACATCGCACAGATGGAGCGGGCGCACGCGAACCAGCGCATGGGCAACCCCGTGGGCGTGAGTTACATGTCCAGCGCGAGCAACCTTATGCGCTCCGTGATCTTGCCGAAGGCGAAGGAAGTTCTGGACGCCACGCGCTCGCAGGTTCTCAACGAGATGGCGCGGTTTAGCGCGCCGCAACGTGCGCCGCTAGCTGGGCTAATTGCCGGGTTGATCGCGCTGATCGCGTGCCAATGGTTCCTGTGGCGTACCTTCCGGCGCCGCTTCAACCGCGGTTTTCTCAGTGCCACGGCCCTGATGCTCGTGGCAATCGTCTGGGTTATCGCAGCCAACTACAGCACCTGGGACGCGGGATCACGCGACTTCACCCGCGCCGTCGGGCCTTTAACCGCCCTCACGGACGCGCGCATTGACGCCCAACTGACACGCACCGATGAGACCCTCTTGCTGCTGCGCCGCGAGTCCCTGCGCGACCGGGCCGTCGCCTTCGACGACACGGAAGCCAAGGTCAACGAGGCCCTTAATCAAATCTCCCGTCCGGAAAGCCAGTACCTAGTCAGCCAAGCTCGCGCGGCCCTGGGCCAATGGCATGAGGCGCACACGCAGCTCATCGACGCTCTGGCCAGCGGCGATTACGATAAAGCCGTCGCGACCGCTGGCTCCGCGCAGGACTCCTCACCAGCCGCCCCCACGGCGGCCGACGCCTTCACTCGACTCGATTCTGCGTTGCGCACGCTCATGACAGCCTCCCGCGCGGATGTGCAATTGCTTATCGACGAAGGGCAAAGCGCCTCCCGCGCCGTCCCCACTGGCGTCCTAGTGCTGGTGATCCTGGCAATCTTGTCCATCTGGCTTGGCATCAGGCCACGCATCCAGGAGTACCTCTAATGGCCGCACGAACATGGCGATTTAGCCGCACAGTCCGCCACCGGGGACTTACCGCCGCCGGAATCGTGGTGGCCCTTGCAACCTTCAGCGCTTGCACGTCCCCGCCGCAGACGGCTCCCACCAGCACAGATCTGACCAATTCGCCCTCACGCAAAGACGCGAAGCGCAACGTCGAAACTAATAAGGATTCTGATGCCTTGAATCGTGCCGGGTTCCCGCTGCCCCCGGAGGCGCGACTGGACAGAGCAGGCATCCCGCCAGCGCAAGAAGAAGCCACGTTGAGCTGGGCGGGGTCGCTTCGGCCCGATAACGCGACGGCTGAGGAACGCGTGCCAGAAATTTTCAAGCGCGGCCGAATCATCGTGGGCGTGGACCAAGCTCAAAACCTGTTGAGCTTCCGCGACACCACAACGGGTGAGCTCAAAGGGTTTGAAGTTGACCTGGCGCGGGAGATCTCCCGCGATATCTTCGGCGACCCTAACCGCGTGGATTTCCGCTTCGTGGAATCATCCATGCGCACCGAGTTTCTTGAAAACAATGACGTGGACATCGTTGTGCGTACCATGTCCGTCACCAAAGAACGCCTGGACAAAGTGCAGTTCTCCACCCCGTACTTAAGCTCCTCTGTGCGCCTCATGGTGCCTAAGTCCCAGGACGTGGACGGACTCGCCGGCTTGGAACCCGGCGCGACGATCTGCGTGGCCGGCGGCACCAGCGTCTTAGACGTCGCACGCCGTGAAGCACCAACGCACCCCATCCTGCGCACCCGCACGTGGCCCGACTGTCTCATGGCACTTCAACAATTCCAAGTCGGCGCCATCATGTCCGACGAAACGATCCTGGCCGGTTCCGCGGTCCAAGACCCACTCACCCGAATTTCCGAGGAGAGCTACGGCGCTGAGCAGATCTACGCCGTGGGCATTGCCAAAGGAAACGACGGCCTAGTGCGCCAGGTCAACTCCACCATCGAACGCATCCGTTCCGACGGCACGTGGGACACCATGTTCAGCACCTGGCTTGGCCCCCACATTGCAAACCGCCCCACCCCACCCGCACGCTACCGGGAGGAGGACTAACCCATGCCGCAGCCCGACCACACGCCTGAATCCACCGAAGCAGTCGCCTTCGATCCCTTCGCCGACGACACCGAAAGCACCGAGCACACCCAGGCGGTTGCCTTCGATCCCTTCGCCGACGACACCGACGACGCAACGGAATCCGCGTACGTCCCGGATTTAAGCAATGACCTGGCCAACGCGGACCTCTACGGCGATGACGTGGTAAGCCTGCTCAAGGACCTGGACAAGCTCAAGGGAACCACAAAGCACGCGGATAAGCAGGGCGGCGAAGCAGGCCTGCACGGAAGCACCGGTGTGCAACAGCAACGGGAAAACACGAGTCAGCGAAGCCGCAGGGAAGCGATCAGCACGTTCCGTGAGCGTCGCGGTACACAGCGTGCGGCACGAACGGTTGCGGACGGCATGGTGGAGTTGCCCTGGATCCCGCCGTTTGATCCCTCCGCAGCGCTTATTGATCCAGCCTCAGCAACGGAAGAAAAAGGCATCCCCGAACCGCAGTTGTCCCCCGGCGATGTGGTAGCCGAGCAGTACGAAATCAAGGGCGTCATCGCCCACGGCGGTATGGGGTGGATTTACCTCGCTACCGACCGCAACGTTGCCGGCCGCGTGGTGGTGCTCAAAGGCCTGCACGCAGAGAAATCCCGTGATGAGGCCTCCGCGGCTGCAGCTGAGCGGGAGTTTCTCGCCGACATCACCCACCCGGAGATCGTCAAAATCTTCAACTTCATCGATGATCCCCGGGTGCCCGGTGGCTTCATCGTGATGGAATTCGTCGGCGGCCCGTCGCTACGCCAGCGCCGCAATGACCAGCCGAACCACCTGCTCCCCATCGATTTGGCCATTGGGTACATGCTGGAAATCCTCCCCGCACTGAGCTATCTACACAGCCGCGGCGTGGTGTACAACGATCTCAAGCCGGATAACATCATCGTGACGGAAGACCAGGTGAAGCTTATTGACTTGGGCGCAGTAAGCGGAATCGGCGCCTTCGGCTTCATCTATGGCACCCGTGGGTTCCAAGCCCCCGAAGTTGCCTCGGAAGGCCCGTCGATCGCCAGCGATATTTACACCATCGGCCGCACGCTGTTAGCGCTTACAATCAATATGCCGCGCGATGACAACGGCATATACGTGCTCGACCTCCCCGGCCCGTCAGACGAACCCACCTTCCGCCGGTACCTGTCCTACTATCGCCTGCTTGCGCGTTGCTGCCATCCTGATCCCAAGAAACGCTTCGCGTCGGTGGAGGAGCTCCAACGACAAATGCTGGGTGTCTTGCGTGAGGTCATCGCGCTTCGCGACGGCCGGTATTTCCCAGCCCGCCACTCCCTTTTCTCCCCGCAGCGTACGACGTTTGGCACAAAACACATCGTTTTTCGCACGGATCAGCTCATCGATGGAATTGAGCGCACCGTGGAAATCACCGCCACGGAAGTTGTCTCGGCGCTGCCCACTCCCCTGATTGACCGCTCCGACGTGGGCGCGGGACTGATTTCTGGTTCCTCGTACGCGGAGCCCCACGAAACACTGGAAATGCTGCGCCAGGCCATGTCGACCCCGGAATATGAGACCTCTGCCGAAATTCCTTTCGCCGTGGTTCGCGCGATGCTTGATTTGGGCCTGACCAGCCAGGCACGCCACTGGCTGGTCAACCTTCCTGACCGGATGCGCGGCAACTGGCGCTTCCACTGGTACCACGGCGTGACCAGCCTCATGCGCGGGGATTTCACCACCGCCCAGGCCGACTTCTCACAGGTCCTCGACGTAGTACCCGGCGAATCAGCACCGAAACTAGCGCTTGCCGCCGTCGATGAACTGCTCCTCCAGGAACAGGGAATGCAGACCAAAGAAATCTTGAGCGACTACTTGGCCCAACACGCCGCCGGACTCGATTGCTCGCTGGCTGAACTTCCTAACGAGTTCTTCCAAGAAAACACCACCTTCACCCACGACTGGTCCACGATCACCGATAACCCCGCCACCCTCCGCGTCAACGCCATGCGCCTGTACTCGCTGGTCTGGCTAACCAACTCCACTACTGTGTCCAGCGCCTTCGGACTCGCCCGCCAACTAATGTTCGAAGGCGAAGTGGAAATGGCCGTCGACGCCCTGGACCGCGTCCCCCAGCAGTCCCGCCACCAGCGCATGGCCAAGCTCACCACCATCTTGGACCTCATCTCCGAACCCGCCACCAGCACCCGCAGCTTCATCCCCCGCGACACCCCGCACAGCCACCACACCCCACAACAACACACCGCGCAAGAAGACACAGCACAACAGCACACAGCACAACAACACACAGCTGCATTCCACGAACACACCGACTCCGTGCATCCGCATTCACGCGGTGCCAACCCACCTGCCCCAGGCACGCTTCACACCACGGCTGCGCACCCGTTGATCGTGGAGGAACGCATTCGCCGCGCAGCCCGCAGGCTCGAGGAAATCCCCACTAACGAGCCACGCCTGCTCCAAATCAAGGTCGCTGTTCTCCGCGCTGCTCTTGAGTACCTCCGCGATACCGGCCAGAAAGAAACAGAGAATAAGGCCCCGCTCTTCGACTACCCGTTCACGCAGCAAGGCCTGCGCACCGGGCTAGCAATCACCCTGCGCGAACAAGCCCGGCGCGCCCCGACAGCCCGCCACCGTCACGCACTCGTGGACACGGCCAACAAGGTCCGCCCCTCAACGTGGTTCTAGGTCCCACCCGATTCGCTATTCGGATATGCCAGTAAGCTCGCGGCGTACTCGTTCCGCAAAGGTGTCACATCCAGCAAGTTTAAGTGCGTCAACCATTGACCCCACCGTTCTTCCTTGAATCTCGTGGTACTCAAACTGACCGGCGACTGCCTGGGAAAAAGCCCGCGCATCAAGCTCGGCTAGCAATATGAAGAACTCGTCCGGACTAATGATTTCGTACGGTTCCCACTCAGCTGTGCCGGTGAAGTCACTCGCTCGGTTCGTGGTCAGCAGATGAGTGGCATTACTGAATAGCGCAGCTGCGTGTACATGGTAATCTCCCCTGTCCTGACCGGAGAACCTGTAATCGCCAGTTTCGAAACTGACCGTTTCATCCATGATTTCAGTCATTTTCTCGAACCGCCGAGTAATCGCTGTCCCCGACCAAAGGGGATTCCTCTTGCGTAGCGCCCGAATCGCTTCTGCTTGTATGTCAAGAGTCCAGATGAGACTGAACCTACCATAGTTGCAGCGGTGCAAGTGGAACAGCCAGTCTTGCAGCGTTCGACTTACTAAGACGCTTGCATCAACTAAGACTTTCACTACCTTCCCCCCCGAAGCGTCATCTATTCCGTCGAACGCTGTTCGTTGATCGGACCGAAGTTTTGGTAGTCGAATTCGCGTAATTCATCGAACGCGGCACCTTGCTTTTCCCGTCGTACGCGATCAAATTCCAGAACCTCATGGAGGTGGAAACGACTGTGGGTGCCCACTTTAAAGCTCGGGATGTGACCTTCCTTGGCCCATTTCATCAGGGTGGGGCGCGAAACACCCAAGAGGTCCGCTGCCATGTGACTGGTTAGTTCATTCGGGATCTGGGAAACAACTACGCGCCCGCCTTCCGCGAAGCTGCGGAGGACTTGCAACAAGACATCGCTCACTGCGGATGGGAGTGCAGTCTCGTTCCCGTGAGCATCTTTTGCCACAAGGCGTCCTCCGTCAGGTACGTCCATTTCACGCATGGCTGCGGATACCGCTTCGTCCAAAAACACGGAACCCGTCCTTTGTACTGCCAAACTCATCGTTGTTCCCCTTACTACGGATGCGCTTGAATGGATCCCAGACTACCTGTTTTCACTTATATCTGCAATTACGGAAGTCAGAAAAACCCGGAAGCAGCTAACTGAACTGCTTCCGGGTTCGGATAGGGCTGGTACTTAACCCTGCTGCTGCGCAACAGCGGCGGCCTTTTGGGCAATCGCCAGCTCCTCGTTAGTAGGAACAACAAGGACCTTGATTGTGGAGTCCTCGGTGGAGATCACTCGTGCTTCGCGGGAGCGTTCCTCGTTCTTCAGGTCATCGATCTTGATGCCGTAGAAGTCAAGGTTCTCCATGGCGCGGGCGCGAACGATCGCGTCATTCTCACCGACACCGGCGGTGAAGGTGATGGCGTCAACGCGGCCCAGCTCGATCATGTATCCACCGATGATGCGGCGCAGCTGGGTGAGGTAAACCTCGAGTGCCAGCTTGGCGTTGTCGTTGCCCATGTCAATCAGGCGGTGAACGTCACGGAAGTCATTCACACCGGACAGGCCCTTCAGGCCCGAGCGACGGTTGAGCAGCGTATCCAGCTCATCGACATCCATGCCGTTGCGGAGCAGGTACAACAGCACGCCCGGGTCAACGTCACCGGAACGGGTACCCATGACAAGACCAGCCAGCGGGGTCAGGCCCATGGAGGTGTCAATCGGCTTGCCCGCACGGATCGCGGAAGCAGACGCACCGTTACCCAGGTGCAGCACAACTTGGTTGGTCTCTTCCGGTGCACGGCCGATGAGTTCCGGCACAAGACCGGAAACGAACTCGTGCGACGTTCCGTGGAAGCCATAGCGACGAATGTTGTGCTCAGCCGCGACGTTCTTGTCAATCGCGTACGTTGCCGCGGCTTCGGGCAGGTGGTTGAAGAAACCGGTGTCAAACACGGCAACGTGCGGCAGGTGCGGCAGGAGCACCTGCGCGACCTTGATACCGGAAATGTTAGCCGGGTTGTGCAGAGGCGCCAGCGGCGTCAGTGCTCCGATCTTCTGAATAGTTTCGTGGTCCACCAGCGCCGGAGCGGAGAAGGTACGGCCGCCGTGCACAACGCGGTGACCAACGGCGACAGCGTCTTTACGGTGCTTGTCCAGGCCGGTTTCGTGCATGAATGCAACGGCGGCGGTCATGCCGTCGTGGTGGTCGTGCAGCTCAAGTTCCTTGACGTACTCCTCACCCTCGGACTTGATGGTGATGCGTCCCTTGGGCTCACCGATCTGCTCCACCAGGCCGCTGACGATCGGGGTGTCGGTGGCGGTGGATTCCGGGTCAACGTACTGGAACTTGACCGAAGAGGAGCCGGAGTTAAAAACTAGGACAAGTGACATTTAATTTTCTCCCTGTGCCTGGATAGCGGTGATGGCCACGGTGTTAACAATGTCCGGAACGGTCGCGCCGCGGGACAGGTCGTTGACCGGCTTGTTCAGACCCTGCAGGATCGGACCAACGGCAAGCGCGTTACCGGTGCGCTGCGCGATCTTGTAGCCAGCGTTACCAGCCTCAAGGTCAGGGAAGATGTACACGTTTGCCTCGCCGGCAACCGGGGAGTCCGGAGCTTTGGACTTACCGACGCCCGGGTCGCACGCCGCGTCGAACTGCAGCGGGCCGTCCACCAGCAGCTCAGGATCAATCTCACGAGCCTTGCCCACAGCGGCGGTTGCACGGTCAACGTCCGGGCCGGTGCCGGAGGTACCGGTGGAGTAGGACAGGATTGCAACCTTCGGGTCGATACCAAACTGTGCAGCGGTCTTTGCAGACGTTACGGCGATCTCACCGAGCTGCGCAGCGGTCGGGTTCAGGTTCACGGCGCAGTCACCGAATGCCCACAGGCGGCCGCGCATGACCATGAGGAAGATCGAGGAGACCACGGTAGAACCCGGGGAGGTCTTGATGATCTGGAAGGAAGGCTTAATCGTGTGCGCGGTGGTGTGCGCTGCACCGGAGACCATGCCGTCGGCCATTCCGCGGTGCACCATCATGGTGGCGAAGTAGGAGATGTCCTTCATGATCTCGCGCGCCTCGGGCACGGTCATGCCCTTCTTCTTTCGCATCTCTGCGAATTCCTCAGCAAAGGAGTCACCGAGATCAGAGTGCTCGAAGTCCACGATCTCAGCCTTGGACAGGTCCCAGCCGTTCTTCGAAGCACGCGCCTCGATGTCCTGCGGGTCACCCAGGATGGTCAGATCCACAACGTCCTGCTTGAGCAGCTGGTGAGCTGCCTCAAGAATGCGGTCATCCTCGCCTTCGGGAAGAACGATGTGCTTCTTGTCTGCCTTCGCACGGCCAATCAGCCAGTTCTCAAAGACCTCGGGGCTCTGCACCTGGTGTGCTTCGACGCCAGCAGCAGACTCCAGCACGGAAGCGTCCACAGACGTCACGGTGTCCGCAAGAACGCCACCCAGTTCAGTCACGCGACGCGACACCAATTCACCGCGCGCAGCGTCGTCCGCAAGCAAAAGCACCGGAACGCCTAGCGACGCAGCGACGGTCGCATCAAAGCTAATGTTGCCGCGGCCGGCGATCAGAGCGTCACCCTCGCCCAGCAGGTCAGCACCAACGAGTTCCGCTACATCAGTAGACAGCGTGGACAGATCCACCAGACGCAGACCCGCAGACGATGCGAGTGCCTCCAAATCGATACCGTCAAAGTTGCGGTTCGCCAGAGTAAGAAGTACGGACTTAGATCCTGAAGCATTGCCGGAATTAATTTCAGACATGTGCCACCAGCCTTTCGGGTGTGAGATGTGCAGCGTGTAGGTGTTATTCACGAATTGACAAAGCCGTATAGGCCTTAGCGCGCCCCAGTGTAGCTTCAACCACGGTTTCCTGGGAGCTTATAATCCACCGCATGACTGAAACCGCCTCTTCTGCTACTACGCCACTCCGCGTTGCCGTGGTCGGGTCTGGCCCGGCTGGCATCTACGCATCGGATTTGCTGATCAAGTCCGGTGTAGACGTAAGTATTGACCTTATTGAGCGCATGCCAGCACCGTTCGGTCTCATCCGCTACGGCGTGGCCCCGGATCACCCCCGTATTAAAGGCATCATTAAATCCTTGCACTCCGTGCTGGACAAGCCGCAGATCCGCTTGCTGGCCAATGTTGAGGTAGGCAAGGACGTGACGGTAGAAGAGCTCCGCGAGTATTACGACGCAATTATCTTCGCCACGGGTGCAGTAGCGGACAAGGACCTTAACGTCCCAGGAGCGGATCTCAAGGGCCACTACGGCGCCGCCGAGTTCGTCGGTTTCTACGACGGTAACCCGGATTTTGAGCGCGACTGGGATCTCACTGCCGAAAAGATCGCCATCGTCGGCGTCGGGAACGTCGCTCTCGATATCGCCCGCGTCCTGGCAAAGACCGCGGATGAGCTCCACGTCACGGAGATCCCGGACAACGTGTACAGCAACCTCAACCAAAGCGCGGCAAAAGAGATTCACGTCTTCGGCCGCCGGGGCCCAGCGCAGGCAAAGTTCACCCCGCTGGAGCTCAAAGAGCTGGATCACTCCCCCACCATTGAGGTCATCGTGGATCCAGAAGACATTGATTATGACGAAGCTTCGGAGCAAGCACGCCGCGACGCGAAGGCTGTTGACCTCGTCTGCCAGACGCTCGAAGGCTACGCAATGCGCGACCCCAAGGGCGCACCGCACAAGCTCTTCATCCACTTCTTCGAATCTCCGGTAGAAATTCTTGGCGACGACAACGGCAACGTCACCGGCTTCGTCACTGAGCGCACCCAGCTCGACGGCAACGGCGGCGTTACCACCACGGGTGAAACGAAGACCTGGGATGTCCAGGCAGTTTACCGCGCAGTGGGCTACCGATCCGACGCGATCAAGGACGTTCCCTTCGACGATCTCAACGCCGTCATCCCTAATGACGAAGGCCACGTGCTCACCGAACCCAACGGCGAGATCGTCCCAGGCCTCTACGCCACTGGCTGGATTAAGCGCGGCCCCATCGGCCTCATCGGCAACACGAAGTCCGATGCAAAAGACACCACGAGCATGCTTATCGACGACTTCCACGCCGGCAAACTCACCCCCGCACCAAAACGGACAAGCGAGGAGGCGTTTAAGTTCTTCACTGAAGAAAAGGGCCTCAAAGTCACTACTTGGGAAGGCTGGCACAACCTGGATGCCGCTGAAAAGGCAGCCGGCGAGGCCGAGGGCCGCGAGCGCAAGAAGATCGTCGAATGGGACGACATGGTGCGTGCGTCCCACCCGGAGTATGAGATTTAACTACATCTACGAAAAAGGGGTGGATGACACAATGTGTGTCTAATCTTCGGTATATCTGCTGATCAGGCTGCATAAATCGGGCTTGAATAGGGTTTTCGGTTTATTCGGGCTCGTTTTTCGTTCAATCCACCGGAATGGTACCTCCATGTGCTTGCTGGGTGTTGGTGGGCTTCTCCGGTGACACCAAACAGACCACGATGCCCCTCATTTCATGGGGAAACAAAGAAAAACGGTCCCACCCCCAAAGGCTCCACTAGGTGGCGCTGCAAAGACTGCGGAGCCACCTTCATACGCCACCGCACCGACCAAACCCAAGCACGGGACTTCACAGCCTTTCACGCCTACGTCACTGGCACAGCGTCACTTAACGATGTAGTCGGCACCTTGAACGACCCCCGCCCCACACTCGACCGCCGGTTCGCCACGTTTTGGCTCATCGATGTTCCCAACACCCCAGACCCAGACCGGGTCTACGACCAGATTTTCATCGACGGCACCTACACCGACGCCGGCTACCTGCTGGTTGCCGCAAGCCGCGACCACGTCATCGCCTGACACTGGGCTAAAAGCGAATCAGCCCACGCCTACACCCAACTACAAAGCGGCATCGCCGCACCGTTATGCGTCGTTCTCGACGGCGGCCAAGACGCCTTATCGGCGATCAAAGCCTGCTGACCCAACACGCAGATCCAGCGCTGCCTCGTCCATGCCCAACGCGTTGACCGCCGCTACACCACAACACGCCCCCCGCACCGATGCCGGCAAGGCCATCTATGCACTAGCGCTGAAACTGACCACGATCACCACCTTGGACCAAGCCCGGGAATCGACGCTGCGTCTACACGACTTCGCAGTGGTCTACAAGGCCTTCCTCAACGAGATAACATTCCCGACTAAAGAGCGCAGCACCCTCAACCGCCAATCGGAATGGACCCAAATCCGTGTGCGTAAGGCTTACAACTCGCTTGTGCACCTTTGACGCAACTACCGGCTGTTCACCTTCCTCCAACCCCGCCGGACGCACTCGAACCAGACCGGTAGGCAGCAACCACCAACAGTCTTGAAGGCGGGATCAACGCCCAACTCAAACGCATCGCTGACGCCCACCGCGGCAGATCAGGAGAGCGACAACGCAAAGTGCTCGAATGGTACCTGCACTTGAAAACGCAACTGCCTGACGACCCATTACAGATCGCCAGGCAGTGCAGGTTCGGACAAAATCAACTCGCCAAAGTTCCCGATCTCGTCCCTAAAGACCGAAACGAATCCGACCATCAAACAGGCCGACCAGCGGTCTACGACAACGCTATCCCAACCGACTACGAACACTCAGTAGGAATCAGAACAGGACCCCTCAAACAACAAAAAGCGTGCCCATCCGACGACACGCCGACCAGACATGCTTTTTGTCTATTAACCCACGAAAAACGCCCGCTGAACCTCAGCGGGCGTTTCTCATGTCGAAACCTTAGCTAGGCCCCCACCCCAGCCTTGCGGCTGGTAGTGCAGGATCCATAGCTTACCGTTCTAGCTACTGCGTCTCTGTCGCCGTCGGCGCAGTGGTAGCAGCGGGAGTGGTCGACGTCGCAGTCGACGTTGACGTCGAGGCCGTGGTCGACTTCGTCGTAGTTGCCGAGGTAGACGTCTTCGAAGTAGACGGTTTGGTTTCCGTCGTCTTCTTCGTCGTCGAGGTCCTCGTGGACTTCGGGCTCAGTTTCGCGAAGCCGGAAGAACCAGTCTTCTCGTTCGGGCTGCAGTTGCTTGCTACAACACCGACTGCGGTAAGACCAGCAGCCAACAGTGCAAGACCGAATGCAACCTGACCAAGGCTGATACGGGCTTCCTTCAGCTGGAGGTCGACCTGTGCAATCGCACGAGCCATATCCGGGTTGAAGATACCCAGCTGTTGCTGCAGTGCGGTGTTAGCGCTCTGGATCTGGAAGCTGACTTGGTCAATGACCGGTCGCAGAGCCGGCAGGCCAGCAGCAAGTGCCAGACCGACCGGAACCAGGAGCGCAAGTGGGACGCCCATCCCGATCAGGGAACCGACGCACATATCCTTCTTGCTGACGCCATCCTTCGTAGCGCCCTCAAGCTGGCTGGACAGGCCCTCGCGAACAACCTTGATAGTTTCAGTGTTCCCGTTGGACTCAACCGTGACGGTATCGCCGACAGCAACGCCGCCAGGAACTGTTACCTTCCAGTTTCCGTTCCCGTCTGTAGTCTTAGTCTCCTTGAACTTCTCCTTACCGTCCTTATCGGTGACGGTAACGGTGACCGAACCATTAGCAGGACCCTTACCCTCAATCACGGTGTCACCGGGCTTAATCGGGTTAACCGTGATGCCCGTCTTGTCCGTTTCCGGCTTGGTGATCTTGACCGGCAGCTCACCGATCTTGTTGCCGCCCTTGTCATTGACAACAACCGTGGCATCCTTCGGATCAGTACCCGCAGGCACCGTCACCTTAATCTTGCCCTGGTCGTCGATCTCAACCTTCGAACCCGGAATCTTAGTGCCGTTACCATCAACAAGCTTCCCGGTCTCCCCACCCTTCGGGTTCGTCACCGTACCAACAGGGTGCTCCTTACCATCAGCAGGAACATTCGTGTTCTCACCAACAACAGCCGGGTTCACCGGAACAACCGCAGTAACCTCACCGTTCGGGTTCGTAGGAGACTTCAGATCCGGATCCTTAATCACAATCGTGATCGGACCCTTCACATCCTCACCCGGAGTCACCACAACTTCAGACTTACCGTCTGCATTCGGATCGGTCACCCGAACCTCAACCGGCTTGCCATCACCATCGGTCGCAGTGACCTTGGTATCCGCATCCGGGTTAACAATCGTCACACCCGTCGGCTGCTCTTCACCATTCGAATCCACCGGCGTGATCTTCGACGGATCAACAACAACCTTCCCGTCCGGATCAGTCGTGGTGTTCTCCACCGTGGTGGGTTTACCCACAAACAGGTTGAAGAACACGTCATCAACCGTGCCATCCGCATACGTCACCTTCACCGGAATCGGGTGAATACCATTGACAACCTCAGCATCATCCGGGATCGTACCCGTCACCACACCAGTGGCCGGGTCAATCTTCAGATTCCACTTGTCCCTCAGCTCATCGTTGCCTGGGGCGATGTTGAAGTCTTGACCATCATTAGTCTTCAGCTCAAACTTCGGCTTAGCATCTGCTGGCAAATCCTTTACCTCACCGGTAGCAGGATCGTGGAACGTCGGAGCCTCAGAGCTAAAGTCCTGCCCCTTCTCCTTACGCACATCACCAAACCGCGGCTCGAAATCATCCGCCGTACCCAAAATGTAGACCGGCACATACGCAATCTCGTGCGAATCCTCAGTACCCGCAGCCTTCGCAGCCTCATCCTGGTAGTACGTCACCAACACCGGAATCTGGTTCAACCCCGGCTTCGCACCAGCAGGCACCTTGGTAATAGTGATCGCACCAGTATTAGGATCAACGGTGATATCGCGAGCGTTCCACCCATCAGGCAGCTGACGGTCTCGACGCGAACCCGGGTTCAACTCAAACTTCGCAACCGGCTTCGCCGCAACCGGCTTACCATCAGCATCGAAGAACTTAGGGGCCTCAATTGCGACATTGTCGTCACCCTTGTGAACCCGCTTCTCGTCATACCGCGGCTGGAGCTTGTTAGCCAGCTTCTCCTCAGTCTCCACCTCAATCTCAAGGAGATCCTTCGTGCCATCTTGATAGGTCACAACCACAGGAAGCTTGAGAATCTCATCCTGCTTGCCGTACGGCACCGCCGGCAACACAACACGACCATCATCAGTGAACTGAATATCGTCGTACTCAAAACCACGATCGTTACGGAAGTTCTCCTTCCACCGATCCAACGACGTACCACGCTGCGCCGAAACCGGACCAAGCTTCGCACCGTCAGGCAACTGATCCGTCGTCGTGCCCGGGTTCTGGTCATCTGTCACCTTCGGCTTACCGGACACCACATTGCCGACCTTGACATCAACCCCACCCACAGTGGAATCAGCAGTCTGCTTACCGTTGTCCCCAGGGTTTGGAGCATCCGCCTTCGACACCCTGTCGTAGGTCACGTCGTAGCGAGCCGATTCACCAGCAGAAACAGCAAACGAATCCGCCGCACGAACCTCATCACCCACGAACAACATCGCGGTGTAAATATCACCATCTTCCGCCGTGTCCGGTACCTTCAAACCGAACTTCGCGGTATCACTTAGATCACCACACGTATCCAGCTTCGTGCCAGCCTCAGAGTGATACGGATCCGTAATCGCCCTCGGACGAGTACCAGAACTCATCTTCTGCGAACCATCCGGGTTCACAACCTGGCTCGTCGCAACAGTCTTGCCGTTAGCATCACGCTCACCGGTCTTGACCCACACAACACGAGTCTCAACCGGAGGCAAAGCACCATCAATCACCAACTCCGCAGTGGCCCCCCGCTTCGCCTGGTGCAACGTCTCGTCATAGTCCTTGACATACATATTCAAATTGCTGTCCTGCGGGTACCCAGTCACAGCAAAATTATTCGCATACTTCAACCCAGACAAAGCGGCCGGAGTCGGAATCGGGCTCCAGTTCGACGGACCCGCAGCATTCGTAAACACCGGACGAGCAAACCTAGTGTGCGCCTGCACAATCACACCATGCGGATCCTCAACCCACATGTACACATTCTGGGTGTAATCATCGAAATTCTTGGCGTACGCAGGAACATCCACATGAATCGCGTAGTTACCCTGAGCATCCGTCGTACCAACGTAGGTCTTCTCGAGGTACTCCGGGTTCGCCTTCAACGCATCACGCACCGCCCTAACCTTGTCAGTTTCAGTGGCACCATCTTGAATATTGGTGATCTGGGCCCTGCCCTCCTCCGTCAACGTCGTCAGGTACACCTTGTACCCCTCCAACGCACTATCACCATGGTTCGAACCCGTCGCATACGCCGGACCCGTGATCAGGTTGATGGAATCCGCACCACGACCCCCCTCACGCCACACACGACCAGACACAAAATTCCCGCCAAACTTCGGCTGCGTACCCGCAGGCGTCTCCACCAACGGACCATTCTTACCGCCCGCACGCATGTAATTCACACCCGTTACCGGATCAATCGGCAACTCACCCATCTTAATGTCCACACGCTGAACATTGACCCCCACAAGCTGGAACTGACCCGTCGCACGACCAGCACCCATCGAATTAGCCCACCGCGGCACAATACCGTTACCAAAACGCACCGGGTAAATAATGCTACCCGTACCACCGTTCTGCGGATCCCCGTTTACACCCGGCTCCGTCCACACACGATAAAACTGGTCATTATACGCCTCATACACATGGTACTGACCATTCGAATCAAAGAAACCCTCACGCAAATCAAACGCGTAAGTACCCGGACTAGCCTGCGCACCACCCACATTGTTATGCGTGTACGTCACATACACCGGCGAAATAGCACCCGTCGCCGAACGCCACTGCATATACACCGGAGTACCCTCAGCAACCGCCTCACCCGTACCGTTGGTCACCGTACCCGTACCAGCCAAGTGAACCCAACCAGAAATCGTCGACTTCGCATTCGTGAAATCCGTCGACGAGTTGATGTAACCAACCTCAATCGCATCACGCTTCTCAGCCGTACGAGCAGCACCCGACACCCACTGCGCAGTATCAGGCGTGAACTTCGCATCCCACGGCGTAAACGGCTGACCACGATCCACACACGTAAGATTCACACCCTCCGGCTCACGAGCAACAGACACCACCGGCTGAACCACCGGAGCAACAAGAGCCACAGACAACGCAGCCGCAGCAACCGTCGTACCACGACGACGAATGACCTTCTTAGACATAAGTTCCCTTCCAAGAACAATCGATAAGGAATCGGCAGAAGTACCGGATTCCAGCAATATAGAGAAATCGGTATTCAGATATCAGGATTCATCGCAACCTAGCCTCGAGCGAGAAAGCGTGTGAGCTACCAAAACGTGAAACCCGAATGGACCGGACAGGCAGAACCAAGGGTCGCGTACGAAACCTCAGAGAGAAGTCTACTCAGCTTCCATAGGTGATTTCAAGCGCTACCCATAGCCTGAACTGCTATTTTTAACCCGGAAAACACTTTCCGAAGCCGTATAACTCGGACAGTCGAGGGCCATCCAGTTTATATAAGAAGCCTTTTATCAGATCCGAATTCCGAATTGGCGTAGAAAATCACGGATCTGCTTATCGTAATATCGGTAACCGAACGCGCCGATGGCAATGAGAGCAATTACCCCGACCGCGACGCCGAACCAGGTTCCCTTGCTCGAACCCGTGTTAGAGGATTCTTTGTCGAAACTGGACGGGTCACTAGAACCTGAGGTAATACGTACAGATGCTAGGATCTCTTCAACCGAGCCGTCTTTGTAGTAGACCCGAACAGGAATATGCTTCACTCCGTTACGGGCTTCCCCATCCGCCGTGATGGTCATCGTCCCGGTCTGCGGGTCGATCTTCACCCGCACGCCCTCGACAGTAGTGACTAGGCCGAACGCCGCATCCACCTGCGAGATCAAGGAAACGTCCGTGGATTTGCCTGGGTTGAGATCAACGGTCGGGTACGCAGGCTGTTGCGTGTCGGCGTGATTCTGCATGGCTTTGACTTTCACCCTCACCACGCGTTGCGAACCATCCGGGTAGTTGGTCACCACGGGTACGTCAGCTGTTTCGCCCGCGTTGACAGTACTCGCAGTGGTAACACTCAGATCGCCAGACTTGGGGTCGATGGCTACCGACCATCCCGCCTGGTTAAAGGACTGAGCTACCCCGTAGGTGGTACCGCTAGGTGCTTTGTTTTCCGGCGAGTAAGTTGCGAGGGTATTTCGTGGAACCTCAAGGTTTGGCCACCGTGTGGCATCACGGCGAGTCTGAGAATCAATCTCGACTTTCAGAGGAATGATGTCCGAGCTACCGTCCGCGTACGTAACTCTGGTCTGAAGCGTATAGATCACGCCAGGCTTCGCATTGGCTGGAAGCGTTACAGTGAGAGCACCAGATTTCTTATCGACGGTTGCATCCAAGCCTCGCGCATCCAGCATCTCAAATGATGAGCCGGCAGGGATTCCGCCGACTGGCTTAACAGTCACCTGAGTTCCAGGAGCAGCAACTTGCTTTTCGTATTCGGGTTCATTCTGCGCCGCCTGATTCCCGCCCTGGGTAACTCCAACCGTAACGTCGACAGTTTCCTGAGAACCATCGATGTAGCTGACGTTAATCGTTACGGCGATGGGTTTAGCATCCGCTGTGGGAGCAATCGCACTGATCTCCCCGGTATTGCGGTTGACGGAAACTAGCCAACCCCGTAGACCTCCGTCCGGCCGAACCAAAGCGAATTCTGTTCCCGCTAATAGGTCAGACACCAGACTTACAGAAATCCGCTGCCCCGGCACAGCCACCCGCCCGGACTCATACGCGGGGTCATTGCTTTCCGCGAGCGTTCGGGCAGCGATGACGAACGTGGCTTCTGCGATCTTCGCCGGCGGGATCATTGAAGGTGACCCTCGCGGACCCTTCATCGTCGTCCAACCGGAGATCCACCGCCCGAACCGAGCCGTCCTCGTCAGGGTCCTTCGTGTAGGACACGGTGCCGTTGGTAGTCGAGGTGATGGCGGCGTCGGCGTGAGGCACCGGTATACCTGCGAAAGTGCCCAGTCCACCGGCGGCCATCGTAACCACCGCGGCGATTACAGCGGCCAAAGATCTACATGATCGTTTCAGAGCGGTTCGCACGAGCTCGACCCTTCCGTAAGGCTGCGTGACACTGGAAAAACGCACCTGCGCGCAGCCTAAAGAAATAATCATCCTTACGTTAATTTATTGCACTTGAGCTGACAAAACGAACTTGGGATAAGAATCTTGGCAACTTCACAGACCGTGCTTACGTGGGTCTTAGTTCTAGCCGCTGAAGCGGGACCGGCCGGGGTGGGCGGTACCGCTAAAGGGCCAGGCCGCCCGCCAGCAACATGAACGCAGCCGCGGCGCCGCCGATCACGGCCAAGACGCCGACCACGATGCCGACGATGGCACCGGTGGAGAGGGTTGGTGGTTTGTCCGGGGAGGCGCCGGGTTTGTTCTGGTGCTGGTCGCTGTTGTTGCCGCTGTTGCTTTGGGTGCTTGTCGGTTGCTCCTGGTTGCTCGGGGTGGGGTTTTCCTTCCCGGTGGGTGTGTTGTTCTCAGTGCTTGTATCGGCGCTGGGGTTGTGGCGGCCGGGCTCGTTGTCCGGTGCGGTGACTTGCTTGTTGGGCAGGTCGGTCACCGGCTTAGCCGCAGGGGGACGGGTCACAGCGGGGGCGTCGTGGGCGTCCATGCGGGTGGGCGCGGAAACATTCGGGGCTGGTGCGGGTTGGGCGGCGTTGGCGTCCGGGGAAAGTGCCTGGTTCGCGGCGTCTTTCAGACGCTGGTCGTTGGAGTTGACCAGCTCTTCACGCACGCGGGCGGCTTCCTCCGCGGTGTAGTTGATCATGGGGAAGGAGTACTCCTCCGCAAGCACGGTCTTGCCGTCCTGGTTGACGATGGCGAAGCTCACCGGCAGGTTGGGCAACGTGAATCCACCAATACCCGTGATGGGCACGTCCACAGCTACCTTGGCACCGGGGCGCGGCAAACCCGAGAGGTGCACGCGCTGCGAGGTAGAACCGCCAGGCCAGGATGCCCGCAGCGTGAAGTCGTGGCCGTTGGAGCCCTTGTTGTCCAGCACCACTCGCACGAAGTTGTCTGTGCGGGCGCGCGAGAGCGTGCGGCCCGTGAGGTGCTGCACCGGACGCAGCCCGGCGATACCGTTCTTCGATTCCGCGGCGAGCAGGTCCAGCTCACTGACGGAGAGCATCTCGGCTTCCACCTCTTGTTCGCCGGCGGGGATATTCTCCGTCAGGGTGCCGATCTGCGGGGAGTAGAAGCGCAGGTTCTGCCAGTCCGCGGGCACGCGGTAGAAACCCTGGAAGCACTCGTCCGGGGCCGAGAGGCTCCTGCACGCGGCCTCAGCCTTGTCCGGCATCGGGGAGGTCTCACTGTCCACTTCGGTGCTGGTGAAGCCGAAGTGGCGCATCTGGTACAGGTAGTTCATCGTGGACAGGTACTTAGGGAAGTAGTTGGCTTCCTGCCCGTCCTTGAGGCCTTCCACCACGTACCCCGGGGCGTGGACGGCTCCGGAGTGGTCCAGACCCAGGATGTGACCGAACTCGTGAAGAATTGTGTTGCGTAGCTGGGACAGCTCCGTCATACCGTCGTTCTTGGCCACGTAGAAGGAGCGACCATACGCGCCCAGGCCAGAGCTCATGGAGAAGTCATACGCCGGGTTCGGGTGATGTGGCGCCAGCTGATCCCCGATCACGCCCACGTGGAACACGCTCTGGCGAGCGCCGAGGAGCCTGTCGCGGTTCTTTTCCAAGCGGCGAGTGGAGTCCAAGTTCAGCGGGTTGTCTTTCGCCGGGGTGAAGTACGTCTTCTCATACGTCTCCGTTTCCCCGCCGAAGCGGTACTCGCTACCGGCATTGTCCGTGGAGTAGTAGGAGCCCGCGAAGATGTGCAGGTTAATCCCCTGTTCCGCAAACACGTTCTCCAGCTGCTTGAGTACCGCGCGCGGCGGGCGGTATTCCTTCACGTCCGCCTTCGCGCAGCGCGAACGCCACTCCTCCAGCGATGCGAAGCCGCTCGCCGTCGCATCAAAGGGCTGATCCCGGTAGCACTTGAGCTGCTCCCACTCCGAGCGCATCCAGTTCAGCTGCAGGAAGACGTCCTTCTTGTTCGGGTCGGCGCCGAACCTGTGCAGGGGCAATGTGGTGCCGTCGCCAAGCGTGACGCCCTCGCGCTCCCACACATCCGGCAAGCCATCGCGGTCCGTATCAAGAGCCGCCTGGTTGGTGTCCACCGTGAATCCCACGGACGCCCTCACCGTCTGGTTGGTGGGGCCGGACTTGACGTTACCCACCTGGAAGCGGGCACCCGCGGCGTCAATGAAACGCTCCGCGCCGTTGTCCAAGGCATCGCTGACCTTGCGGTACTCAAAGCCGGTACCCATGGCGCCAACGTTGTCGGAGAACACCACGGTCTGGGGGTCGCCCTTGCCTCCGGCTGGGGTGAACGCGAAACCACGCCTGTCGCCCTCGAGCACGCGGGCCTCTCCCGGCTTTGATGCGTGCACGTAGTGGGCCAGGTCCACCTCCACCCGCTTCGTGCCCTTCGGGGTGACGGCGATGTCCAGGGTCGCGGAATTAGTACCCACCGTGAACGTGCGCACCACCGTGGCCTTGTCCGTGTCCGAGGAAATAGTCACGATGTACGGACCAGCGCCGCCGGAACCCTCCTGGCAGGTGACCTCGGCGTCCGCCTCAAGGTCGAGCGCGCGACCACCGTTGACCCACACCGAGGCCATGAGTGAGGTACGCATCGCGGCCGCGAAGGTGAGCGGGTTGTCGTAAAGGAAGTCGGAGGTATTCGATGCCCGCACCAACGCCGGGTTGAAACCCGCGCCCGTGTTTGCGGCGGTGACAAACTGGCAGAAACTCGGGCCCGTGGGCTTGGGTTTCGGCGTGTTTGTCGGCGTGTTTTCTAGCGTGGTTGTCGTCGTGGTGGGTGCTGTGGTGGGCGTGACAGGGTTCGGCGGCGTGTCCGGCTGGTCGGGGTTGTGCGGCTCGGCCGGGCGCGTGCTCGTACTCGGCTTGCGCGTGACGGTGACCGTGGTGGTGGTCGTTGTGGTTCGGGTGGTTGTTGTCTTCGGCTTCGTGGGGCTCGGGGTGGGCTTCTTCGTGGGGCTCGCCCAGGTGCTCACCACCACTCCGTCGGTTCCGGCACCCGGCTGGACCGGGACCTGGACGGCCTCGTCTTTGCCCGGGCTCACCGGAGCCGCCGTGGACACCGGGGTCGTGATCGGCGCCGTGGCCGTGGCCACGAGAGCCATCGATGCTGCTACAGCGATGATATGGCGTGCGATGCGCATGATCTTTCCTCGTTCCCCCTCTTACAACCTGATCCCGAAGGAAGCCAGCATGTCCCGAATCTGTGGATTGGTGACGGCAAATGCCGCCGCCCCGAGTACGCCGATGAGAACCGTCAGCGCAACACCGATGCCTACCCGGGCACCCTTGCTCATACCCTGATCGGAGGATGGGTCTTTGGGCTTCAGCGGGTTCTGGGAGTCTGTGTCTCCGGCGTCAGTGTCCCTGGGTGTGGTCGACGGCGGTGTCGTGGCCTGGGATTCGGGCGCGGGCTTGGACGACAGGCCGTCGTCCGGCAGCGGGGCGGGCGGTTCGATAGTGACCGGCGCTTCGATGGTCTTGTTCGAGCCATCCGGGTACCGCGCCTCAACCTCCACGTTCCTCGTGGCGGCCGTGGCCGTGGCCACTGCGGTGACCTTCAACCTGCCCGTGGACGGGTCGATCTTCACCGCCAGGTCCTCAACTTCCCTTACCAGGGAGAACACGGTACCCGGCGGGGCGTCGAGGTTCAGTTCCGCGGATTCGCCCGGGCGCACCGAGACGCCGGAGTACGTCAGCTGCACCACATCCGCGCGGTTCGGCGCAGCCCGCAGTGCGATCGTGACCTCCTTTTGGGAGTCATCCGGGAAGGTAAGCACCACCGGCACGGCGATCTCCGCGCCCGCCTTCACGTCAGCCGACGTGGTCACGGACAGTTCGCCCGTGGCCTTGTCCAGCCCGACGAACCAGCCCGGCGCGTTAAAAGTGCTCTTCACCCCGTAGGTGGTACCCGCAGGGGCGGCGGTTTCCGGTTTTTGCGTCACCACCGTCTCGCGCGGGACCGTGATGCGCGGCCAGCTCGCGGTAGATGTCCGCGCTATTGAGTCCACCTCAATAGAGGCGGTCACGGTCTCCGTGCTGCCATCGCGGTACGTCACCTGGGAGCGCACCGAGTACGTCGAGCCTGGTTGCGCGTCAGTGGGGATCGTGGCGGTGATTGCGCCCGAGTCCTCGTCGATGGCGGCGGCTAAAGCCCAGCCGTCGATAAGCTCGAATCGCGCTCCCTGCGCTCGATCGGCGGGGCCCGGAAGGGTGAGCTTTTGACCGCGCTTAGCCACGACAGGGGCGAAGGCCGGCGCATGCCCATCCGCCTCGCTCGGGCCCGTGGCCACGGAGATTGTGGGCGTGAGGGTGCGCGCGGAGCCGTCGTCGAACGTGAGGTGGATCGTTGGCGTGACCGACTTCGGCGGCTCGGTGTCTGCCGGCGCGGTCGCACGGATCGTACCCGTGCGCTCGTTGACCGTGATGAGCCAGCCGTTGAGCTCGTTGTCCGCGGCGAAGAACGCGAACTCAGCCGATGCCGGCAGGTCCGTATCACCCTCCTGCTTAAGCGTGATCGTCGCGCCCGGCACGGCCTTGCGTTCACTCTCATACCCCGGGGTGTGGCGGTCTGCCGCGAGGAGGTCCTCGATGACGAACGTGGCCTCGGTGGTGACATCACCCTGACCCGGGACGGCGGCGATGAGCTTAACCGTCTCTTTCGTGCCCGGTGTTACGTCGCGCGGGGCTTCGAGGGTGACGGCGCCGGTGTTCTTGTCCACGGTGGCTTTAGGGGTGGTGGGGTTGGCTGGGTTCGCCGGGGTTTCGGCGAGGCGGAAGGTCGTGCCCTCCGGCACCGGCTGGTGCGACACCGCGTTCGTACCGTACGTGCGGGTCACCGCGGGTTTTTGCGACGCGCGCGAGCTGCCGCGACGCACGTACGTCACCGGGTAATCCACCGCGGTGACCGGTTCCTCCTGCGGGTTCTCGATGGTGATATCGCGCGGCGGGCGGATCGTCTCAAACTCCGCGAACATCACGTCACGGGTGGCGTCTTCGTACGTAACCACCACGGGGACCTTGAGGGTTTCCCCGTCCTGACCCCACGGCACCGTGGGTAAGACCACGCGGCCGCCGGCAACCATCGAGATGTCGTCATAGGCGAAGCCGCGTTCCTTTTCAAAGATCACCTTGCGATCCTCCGGCAGGGGCGCAACCGCGTAACCGTCCACGCTCGGGGGCAGGCCCTGCGTTTCGCCGGTGGTGACGCTCTTGAACCACGGGAAGTCTGAAAAGACTTTGCCGCTGACGTCGATGCCGGCATTCTTCGTGCCTTGCGGCTGTTTGCCCGGCGCAGGTTTGTTCTCCCCCAGCGGGGCCTGCTCGCCCCTCGGCGCCACGCCCTCGTAGAACGGGGTGTAGGTGGCGGCCTGGCCGGTGTGCACCATGAAGGAATCGCGGGCGATGACCTCGTCGCCGATGATCAGCTGAGCCACCCAGACGTCACCGTCCTGGGCATCCTCCGGGACCTCGAACGTGGCGTTGTTGATGTCGGCGCAGGTGGTCAGGCGCCAACCGGAGCCGTCGACAGGCAATGGGCGGCCGGTCATGAGCCGCCACTGCACGCGGGCGCCCTGGGGCGGCAGCGTGCCGTCGATACGCAAGCGCGCGGTCTCCCCCGGCTTAGCCAGCCTGTACTCGGTGTCGAAGTTCTCCACGAACATGTTGAGGGTGGCCTGCGGCGGCGAGGACGTGACCGCGAAGTGCACGTCGGTGATGGAGGGCCCTCCGCTGGTGTTCAGCTGTGGCAGTGGCCTGGGGCTCCAGTTGTGCACCTCCCACGCCGGGCGGAACTCCGGCAGCATCCAGCCGGAATGCGTTTGCAGGACCGTGCCGCCCGGGCCCTCAACCCACATGTAGGAGTACTTCACAATGTCCTGGAACGAGCGACCTGGCTGCTCAATCTTGACGATGCGGTAGCGGCCGTCAGCCTCCGTCACGGTGTTGTAGTTGTAACCCACCCAGTACTCGTTACGTTCCTGGGCCTCCACGATCGCGTCGCGCACGGCCTTGGCGCGGGCGCTTGCCGACTGCTCACGCTCCTGGATCGCCGCGATCTTCCTCGCACCCTCCGGCGTCAGCGTGGCGAGGTGCACGGTGTAGCGGGCGGCTGGCTTGTCACCTGTGGGGATGTCGTACACCGGGGTCTGCTTACCCTCGGCATCCTTGCCGCTTTCGAGCCACACCCGGCCAGAAATGGAGTTGGCGTTCCCACCCGCGGCGTTAAACTGGTTGAAACTGTAATTCCGGGCGTGCATGTAGTAGCGGTGGCCAGCTTGGGGGGCATCCTGCGCAAACGGGATCTCAGTGAGGCGCACGTCCACGCGCTGGACGTTCACGCCCCTGTTCTGGACCGCGCCAGTGGTGCGGTTGTCACCACCGGCTCCCGACCAACGCGGCACGACGCCGTTGCCGAAACGCACAGGGTAAAGCCAGTTCTCCGAGACCTGGTTGCGCTGGGGTTCCACCCACACGCGGTAGGACTGGTTATCCGCTGCGGTGAACTGGTGGTACGTGCCTCGTGCGTCGACAAAGCCCTCGCGTAGGTCGAAGGCATACACACCCTTGCCGTCGCCCTTGAGACTGTGCGTCGTGGCGGAATACACCGGGGACACCGCTCCGTTGGCGGACTGCCATTGCAGGTAGACCTTGATCCCGTCCAGGCCCTCACCGGTACCCGGCGCCATCGTGCCCGTACCCGCCAGCGTGACCTTGCCCGACACCGTACTCTTCGCCTGCGCCAGATCAGCTGCCGACGTCACGTAGTCCACATCGATGGCGTCGCGCGCTTGCGCGGTCGTCGACACTGCTGAGGTCGTGCCAAACGGGTACGTGTTGGAGTTACCCGTCACCGGCTTACCGTTGACTGTGCTCGTGTTCGGCCTGTCCTCGCACTTCGGGTCGATCCCGCCTGGCAGCGCATTCGGCGCTGGCTGCGCCTGCGCCTGCGGGACCAGGGACGTGTGCGCCGCTGGGGGCACCACCGTGGCGGACAGAGCCGCAGCAACTGCGGCGGCCGCTAACGTTACGCCGCGGCGGCGGTGGACGGGGCGTCTGCGCGGATCGTTCGCGACTTGTTTGGCAGCGCGCTCAGTTGTTCTCGCCGACCCAGCATCGGCTGACGACGACATCCTCTCGGACATATATTTCCTTCCAAGAAACTAAATGACCAGGGAGTTCCCTCAGTACTTTCTCAAGAAATCATGTTATTACCCTGTGAACGGCGTGGCCGAATGAGTGAGCAGTTTTACCCCGAACGGGGTATGCGCTTTCTTTGGAAATAGGAGGATTGCGCGGAATTAGTCCGTCCGCTCATGCTGCGGGAGCCTACGCTGCGGGCTTCTGCACTGCGGACGCAGCGCGCCGACCAGCCCGGCGAGCGTAAGCAGGCCACCGGTCACCAGAACCGCGATCGTCACGATGCGCGAATCGTAGGCAGTGACCCTCGGCAGCTGACTGGCCAGCGCCTCCACCTGGGCATCATCCATTGTCGCTTCGTACGTTGCAATGTTTCGCAGGCCGCGACCGGTGCGGTCGGCATAGTAATCGTCGATAAGCTCGCTCATGCCCACAACCAACCCGGTGGATTGATCGACCATGAACTCGCGGCGGGCGGCGTGGGTGAGGTACGCCTGCTCGAGCGTGCCGGGTGCGACCTCGACCATGGTGATGTTGGCGGGGTCGTTGAACAGCGTGGCCACGTTAGTCGGCGCGATCTCCTGAACGAAGCTATAGGCCGTTCTACCTGCTATTTCTTTCTCGCCGGTGAAAGTCGCGGGGGCCGTCGTACGCAACGTGGGGTCGAAGACGTTGTACGTGGTTTTCTCCACGTGGACCGGGAACTTCAGCCAGACACCTTCGACGGGGATCTGCGTTTCCGGCATCGCCATCGTGTTCGCCACCTTCACCGGCGAAACAAACTGCCCCGTGTGCCGATCCATCTCAAGCGCCCAGGTACGTGCAGCAATCAGGTTGTCAATGTCGCTTCCGCTACCGTTGCCCCCCGTTAGGCCCGCGGGGCCGCGCAGCAACGAATCCCCAATGCGTAGTCCCGCGACCTTATCCGTCGACGGGTTTTGGACAGTCATATGCAACTGGTGCGTCACCGACGCAGGCTTCCCATCAACTGTCGCATCCGGATCATGAACCGTCCACGTCGTGTGCTCCAAATCCAACGGGAAACGCGCGTCACCATTAAGAAAACGCGGCGCAGCAATCCCAGCCAATAACAGCGCCAGGCCAAGACCGACCAACAGCGCAGAGATGACACGGGACTTAGGCAACATGAGTTATAAGTTTACGCATCAGCGAGACCCGGTGAATCCTGGGCATCGAAAACGCGAAACCCCGCCGGCATCTCCTTCCCTTAGGTGCAATGCACCGCTGGGGGAAAATGCGGACGGGGTTTCGTCGATAAGCAACTCAGGCTCTTCGCTTGAGCCTAAGAGACCCTCTAAATTACTTGAGGGTAACGGTAGCGCCAGCCTCTTCGAGCTTGGCCTTAGCAGCCTCAGCATCGTCCTTGTTAGCGCCCTCGAGGATCGCCTTCGGTGCGCCCTCAACCATTTCCTTAGCGTCCTTCAGGCCGAGACCCGGAACGAGCTCGCGGACAGCCTTAATAACGCCGATCTTCTTGTCGCCAGCGTTCTCCAGAACGACGTCGAACTCGTCCTTCTCCTCAGCAGCCGGAGCGTCGCCAGCAGCCGGAGCGCCAGCAGCCGCAACAGCAACCGGAGCAGCAGCGGTGACCTCGAAGACCTCCTCGAATTCCTTCAGGAACTCAGAAAGCTCAATGAGGGTCATTTCCTTGAAAACGTCGATCAGCTCTTCTTTGGTGAGCTTAGCCATGATGGCATCCTTTCTTTAGTGAGCGGTAGTGGCCGCTCAGATTAAGTGTGTGAATTAAGCAGCTTCGTTTTGCTTGTCTTGCAGCGCGGCAACCAGGCGAGCCGCCTTGGAAGCCGGAGCCTGGAACAGGCCAGCAGCGTTGGCCAAGTTGCCCTTCATAGCGCCAGCGATCTTCGCCAGCGTGGTCTCGCGGTTGTCCATGTCCGCAACAGCCTTAACGTCATCAGCGTTAAGAGCCTTGCCGTCCATGAATCCGCCCTTGACGATGAACTTGTCATTGTCAGACGCGAACTTCTTCATCACCTTGGCAGCGTCCACCGCAGCGTCACCCTTAATAAAGGCAACAGCGGTCGGACCAACCAGGAGATCATCGAGACCCTCAACACCGTGCTTTGCAGCCGCGATCTTGACGAGGGTGTTCTTGGCGACGTGCAGCTCAACATCAAAACCCAGCTGACCGCGGAGATCCTGCATCTGCGTAACAGTCAGACCACGGTACTCCGTGAGGAACACCGAGTCAGCGCCAGCGAACTTTTCGTCCAAGGCTTCCAACTCAGCAACGTTCTTCGGGTTTGCCATTTTTCACACGCCTCCTTCCAGTAACTTCATTTGTTCTGTCCGCCGGGGCAATGTGCGTTTCATGCGCTTGGCTTAAAAACGAACAACGCCCCGTGCAGAAGCACGAGGCGTATCTGGAATGCCAGCTTGCGAATCGCGCGCCAGCGTAGATGCCACGTTTCTCCTGCGTGGGCCACTCCGTGGGGAGTCTTCGATCCCTTCGGCATGGGAACCTTTAGGGATGACCGACGGTCTTTGGTGAAACTTGAGCTCGGCCTAGAATCGGCCGTTCAAACTTCGATTGGGGAGTTTAGCGCGGTGAACGCCTAGGACCAAATCGCCCGTTGCGTTCCACGCGGTGTCGGCTGGTCTTCGGAAGCCGATTCGCTGAGTGGCCGAACCACTCACGGAGATTTCACGATCGCGACCTGCAGTTTTACGAACTTAGTTTCGCTGAGTGGCCGAACCACTCAAGGAACTATCCCTGCTGGCGATCGAGCCGTTGTTCGCGGCGGGCGCGGGCGCGGGCACGCTTCAACGTGACCAGGCTTCCCACACCCAGGATCAGGGCGAAGACCACCAGTCCAACGAACGTCCACATGACACCACTTCCACTTTGCGTGTCTTCGGTCGCGGCGGCCCCATCGTGTTCGGCCCCGCCGTCTGCCTCCGCCGCGCCCGTGCTCGCCGTACGCCACGGATCATCGAACGTAGCCGCGCGCGCCTGCGCCGGGTTAGTGGAATCCCCCACAGCGAACCTTATGACGTTCTGGTGCAAGGTGGTCAAGCCCGAGTGCTCCTTGAGTAAGAACTGCACGGCCACCAGATGCACGCCAGGCTCGGTGAACACCCAGTTCGCGTGGGTGTGAGTATCCGCTTCCACCCACATCGGCTGGTGCCCGCTCAACCGCGAGTTCCACAGTTGTTGCGGCTGACTGGACCCGCCGTCGTGCAGGAACAAAGAAAAATCGCCCGGGCCCTGATGCCCACCGAACGCGATATTCACGCCGCGCTCAGACTTATCGACGACCGCCGGCGACTGCACAGTCCACCCCAACCACGGGACACCGGCGACCTCTGTTTGCGGCACCACCCACACCTTTGCCCCAGGCTTCGCGCCGGTGAAAGAGAGCTCGTCGGCCTCCGGCAGCGTCTGAATGGCATTGTCTGAAACCGCATTGTCGGAAATGGCCTTATCTGAAACGGCAAAGACGACGTCGTCGATATGGCGCCAGACCGGCGGTGCCTGCGAGTCGTCGCGGACCATGAAGTTCAGCTTCCCGTTCACATACACCGGCCCCAAGTCCGCGTGCCCTTCGGAAATGACCACTTTCTCCCCGAGCGGCGCGATCTTTTCATCCGCGTTGACCCTTTGCTGAAGCGCAGGGTCATTGCTTTCCCCCTGGGCCTGCGCGATTCCAGCCGAACCAAGGCCCAGTGCCACCGCGACCGCGTTCGCAGCTACGACGTTCTTCACCACGCCTCGTATCGCACGGAGTGTTCTGTTGTTCTGGCGGCGGTTCTGGCTGTTCATGGGTTCTCCTTTAATGGATTTTCGCGCGCATCAGAGCAATTGTCTGCGGGTCAAGGCTGTCGCCGCGGATGGTACACACTTGCACGCCGGAATGTTCGGTGAGTGTGGGACGCTTCGTCGATAAGCCTGAAGCGGCGATCCACCCATTCGCGAAATTTTGCTTACGACAGAAACGTAATTCTCAAACCTCCGGGTCAGAGCCTTTAGCCTTTTAGATGACGCTTCACCTAAGACGAATTTCGCGAACGCGGCCCCCAGCAGAAAAGGCAAAACCCGCCCCCGACGGCCCATGGGACCGCGGAAAGCGGGTGAAAATGCAAACGGGCGAGTGCCCGGTGAACTACTCGGCGTAGTTCTTCTGCACAGACGGGTCGACCGGGATGCCGGGACCCTGGGATGCAGCGACAGTAACCTTCTTCAGGTAAACGCCCTTGGCGGACGCCGGCTTGAGGCGCAGGACCTCGTCGAGAAGAGCACCGTAGTTCTCAGCCAGCTGCTCCGGAGTGAAGGATGCCTTACCGATCAGGGCCTGCAGGTTCGCAGCCTTGTCAACACGGAAGGAGATCTTACCGCCCTTGACCTCGGAAATCGCCTTAGCAACGTCCGGGGTCACGGTACCGGTCTTCGGGTTCGGCATAAGGCCGCGGGGACCGAGGACACGAGCCACGCGACCGACCTTAGCCATCTGGTCCGGGGTAGCGATTGCAACGTCGAAGTCGATAGTGCCACCGTTGATCTGCTCGATCAGTTCGTCGGAGCCAACGATGTCAGCGCCAGCTTCGGTTGCCTTGGTAGCGTTCTCGCCTTCAGCGAACACAGCGACGCGGACGGTCTTACCGGTGCCGTTCGGCAGGGAGACGGTACCGCGAACCAGCTGGTCAGCCTTGCGCGGGTCGACGGAAAGGCGGATTGCCACGTCGATCGATGCGTCGTAGTTCTTCGACGAGGTCTCCTTTGCAAGAGCCACTGCCTCAAGCGGGCGGTAGAGCTTCTCGCGGTCAACCTTCGCCAGGTTTTCCAGGTATGCCTTGGAGTGCTTCTTGGCCATGATTATTCCTTTTCGTTGAAGTTCGAATCTTCGTCATGAATGCGCCCGCGCCGTCAAGGCGCGAACTGGAATGTGGTACGGGCCTGACCAGGCCCTGCCACGAAATGTTTGTTTACTTTTCGACGGTGATGCCCATGGAGCGAGCGGTACCAGCGATGATGGCGGCACCAGCTTCGATGTCACGAGCGTTGAGGTCGTTCTTCTTGGTCTCAGCGATTTCCTTGCACTGATCCCAGGTGACGGAGCCAACCTTCTGGGTGTGCGGAACGCCGGAGCCCTTCTGCAGGCCAGCGGCCTTGAGCAGCAGCTTCGCAGCCGGCGGGGACTTCAGGATGAAGTCGAAGGAGCGGTCTTCGTAGACCGTGATCTCCACCGGGACGATGTTGCCGCGCATGGACTCAGTCGCAGCGTTGTATGCCTTGGTGAACTCAACGATGTTCACACCGTGAGCACCCAGAGCCGGACCAACCGGCGGGGCCGGGTTTGCCATACCTGCTTCAATCTGAAGCTTGATCAGGCCTGTGACCTTTTTCTTAGCCATCGAATTACCTCAATTCCTTGGTACGGGGCGCACGCCACGATGAAAACGGGCGCCCTTCCGGATGCCAGCACGCCAGCCACCGGGGATATAAAACTTTCACGTCGTGCCCGAAGAAGGCACGTCGGGGAAGTTTACGCTGATAAAGCGTCGAAAAGCAAAACGGTGCCCAAGTCTGTGACTCAGGCACCGCAGATGCTTATCGACGAAAGGCCCCCAACCGCTCAGGCCCTAAATGATTCGCTCGATCTGGTCCGCGGTGAGCTCCACCGGCGTTTCACGTCCGAAGATGGACACGAGCGCCTGGATGCGACCGGTTTCCGGATCGATCTCGTTGATTGTGGCGGAAACGCTGGCCAGCGCACCGGAGAGAATCGTCACTGCCTCGCCAACCTGGAAATCGTGGGCAACCTTTGGCTTTGCCTCTTCTTCCGGCATAGCGATGACGGTCTCGCCCTCGGGGCTCGTTGCGGGTGCCTTCTCGCCTTCGACCGGTGCGGTCTTGGGCATGAGGAACTTTGCAACATCCTTGTGCTTGACCGGGGTCGCGTTGCCCTCGTTGCCGACGAAGCTGGTCACACCTGGGGTCTCGCGGACCACGGACCACGCCGCGTCGTTGATGTCCATGCGGACGAGCACGTAGCCCGGAAGCAGCTTGCGCTTCACGATCTTGCGCTTACCATCCTTGAGCTCCACCACTTCCTCGATGGGCACCACGACGTCATAGATAGAATCCTCTACCTCAAGCGTCTGGATACGCATGTCAAGGTTGGTTTTCACCTTGTTCTCGTAGCCCGAGTACGACTGAATGATGTACCACGAACCCGGCAGCTTTTTCAGTTCCCGGGTATATTCACGCAAGCGGCGACGGTACTCGGCATCCGCCGTGGCATCATCGTCACCGGCCTCGAGCGGGTTGCCCTCTGCAGGCTCAGCCTCCGCAGGCTCGGCCTCCGCAGGCGCAGCCTCCGCAGGATCGGCCACTGCAAGCTCAGCGTCCGGATTCGTCGCCTCTGCGACGGCCGGGTCAGCCTGGGTTGCGCCCTCAGCGCCGGCCTCCGGCTCCGCGGCCTCGGCGGTCTCGGAGTCAGTGTCCGGGAGAGTGTCAATCGGATCGGAGGGGCCGGAGCAGGCTTCAAACCGATCGTCGTTAAGCGTGGGCTCGCCTTGAGTAACCTCCGACGCCTCGTCCGGAGCGTCGGTGGAAGCGCCGGAGTTCAAACTGTCGTCTTCGGAAGAATCGGTCTGGTCTTCCCCGCCAGTCACGGGGCCACCTTCGGCCACCATGGTCTCCTCACGCTGGCCCTCGACGTTGCCGAGGTTGTTGTTTGCGTCGGTTTTGTTGTCAGACATTTCGTCTACTCCTTTCGGTTAATTATTCGTGGGATCACGTGGGTCCCATTATCCCAAAAGTTATCCCGCCTTACCCGGGTGATCCGGGAGGCGGGATAAACAATGTTTGCAATTATAGCGCACCGCACAGCGGCGCTGGAAAAGGACCTACTCGGCCGGGGCTTCTGCAGGAGCTTCGCCAGCGGGTGCCTCGGCTGGCGCTTCTGCCGGCATCTCAATCTCCGGCGCCGGGGCGCCCGGATCAGGAAGCTCAACTGGGTTCATTGCGGATTCCGGAACCAAAATCTTCTCAATCACCCACGCAGAGCCGGTGTCCACGCTCCACACCAGCGCGGTCAGAACGATCAAGAACGCAAACACGATCAACGTGTAGTTGAGCATTTGCTGACCAGTCGGCCAGACAACTTTGCGCATCTCCGTTGCCACTTCGGGCACGAACTGCGCGGGACCGCCACCCAGCTTGTCCTCATCAGGGTTCTCAACCTTGGCGACTTTCTTCGACTCGTACGACTCCGTACTGATGGAAGAGTCACCCGTGAGCTGTCGCTTACCCGTCGGTGTAGCGGATGGGCGCTTCTCTGGATTCTCGGCCACAGTTCTCCTTGGACTGAGTACGTGGAATATGGCAGGGGCGACAGGACTCGAACCTGCAACCTACGGTTTTGGAGACCGTTGCGCTACCAATTGCGCCACGCCCCTACATGTATCACGCGGGTTACCGCGAGTTACACAGTACGCCAACTCTAGCACGAGGCCTGTAACAAGCCCCGCACACCGGTGAGGTGGTGCGTAGCGATGGAGAGAATTGAACTCTCGACACAGCGATTATGAGTCGCTTGCTCTACCACTGAGCTACACCGCCGCATGCAAGCTTTCGCTCACACAAAAAGTTGCTAACAAGCAACAGAGCCCCCTAGCAGAATCGAACTGCTGACCTTCTCCTTACCATGGAGACGCTCTGCCGACTGAGCTAAGGGGGCGCAGACTTTTTCCGTTATGGAATCGCTTCAAAGCTTTCGCTTTTCGACGACCCCTTGACGTTGAAGCCTTGGAAAGATTAACCCGTAAAGTGCAATATGTCCAAATCGCCTGTTCAGCAGGCCGTTTCGGCCCACTGAACAGATACCAAATCGACGCCCTGAACAGATAACAAGAACGGCCCGCTGAACAGATGACAAATCGGCGCCGATTAGCGCGGCTGGTTCTGCGAGGACAACCACGCTGGAACCGCGGGGAGCATCATGATCGGCATTAGGAACTCCTGCAGACCGCGCATCACGCCACGGAACAGGAAGTTCAACGCCCCACCGAGATCGCCCTTGGAGAAGGCTTCAGCGGCGCGGTCGAACAGCTCCGTTGCGGTCTCCTCCCCCGGCTTGATGTTTTTGGAGTTTTGTAGGGCTGCGGTGCCGTCGTTAAGCGGGCGCCCATCGCGACACGCAGCGAAACCGTCCGCCGCGCGCTTCTTGAAGGCGTCCATCTGAGGCTTCGCCGCAGCGTGAGCATCCTGCTGGAGCTTCGTGTAGGCGGCGGAGCGGTTGGTGGTGAAGCGGCTCAAGTCCGCCTGGTAGAAGAGGCTAGGGTTGTCGCCGCGGGCCGCTTTGTCAGCCTCCTCAGTGGCCTTGATGCGATTGAACGCACCCGTGTGGACCTCGAGGCGATCGCGGTTGAACTGATCCGTGTTACGGATCGCGCCGAGAAGCGCCGGACCCGGGTGATCGTAGCGGTCGTAGCCGACCTTGAGCGCGGCCTGATCAATGCGCCACATCGCCTGGCCAATGTGCTCCGGGTTGGGGGCAAACGGCGACAAGTCACGGGTTGCGCGGGCATGGTCAGCCACGGTGTCCACGTCGGCAGCAACGCCGGGGATGCGCTCCTTGAGCAGGCGCTGGAGGGCGTTGAGGTAGGCCTCATCGTACGCGCGCATAGCCGCCAGATCACCTTCCGTGGCAGCGATACGGCAGCCCGCGAATGGCATTGGCGTGACTTCAAAAGCCTGCGCCGAGTTCGCGCCAATCATTCCGGTGGTCAGCGTCGCCGCAAGCGTGGTTGCCAGAGTCATTTTTAGGGCGGCCGCGGCCAGTTTCTTCGATTTCATGGTCGTGTCTCCTTACAGAAGCTGGTGTCCAGTTGTCTTTAAGGTGGTGACCGCTGCCCCGCCGACAGATTGCCCCTGCGGCGACGCGAGCGCTTTCAAAAGTGACATCGTCAACAAAACAATTCGCGTTACCGCCGGGCGCAGAAGAATGCGAAAAACCCGCTGCGGCGTACCGTTTGATCGCGGTGTACCGCAGCGGGTTCGCTGCTGTGCCAGGTAGAAGATTCGAACTTCTGTAGGCAATGCCGACGGATTTACAGTCCGCTCCCTTTGGCCGCTCGGGCAACCTGGCGTGCGGAAGATACTCTACAACACGATGCGCATATTTACGCAAACGCGCTGGTTACAGGGCACACACCTGGCTAACCAACGCGCTCAACGGTGTAACGCGAAATGGTGCGCAGCGCCTCGCGGGCAGGGATGTCGGGCAGGGCTTCCAGGTGCGCATCCACGTCGGCGAGGTAGGTGTGGATGAGGGCGGTGGCGCGCGACCGGCCGTCGGTAAGCGCAATGAGCTCAAGCGCGCGGGAGACGTCCTCGTCGTTGGTGAGAGGCCCGGTGAGCAGGCCGCGGAGTTCGTCGCCGGCGGGCGACTCTTCCTCGAGCGCGTAGAGGACCGGCAGTGTGAACACGCCTTCGCGCAGGTCCGTGCCGGGGGTTTTGCCAGAGTCGTCCGCATCGGAGAAGATGTCGATGATGTCGTCGGCGATCTGGAACACAATGCCGATTCCCGCCGCCGCCTTCGACAGCGCCTCCACGTGCTCGGCTGGGGCGCCGGCGTGACGCGCGCCGAGGTAGGCGGCAGAAGCGATGAGAACGCCCGTCTTTTCCTCAATGACGGTGAGGTAATGCTCCACCGCGTTGGCCTCCCCCGCCCCGATCGTCTCGCGCATCTGGCCGACGACCAACTCGCCGAACGTGTCCGAGAAGTGGCGCACGGTTTCCAGATCAGTCTCACTGAGCAGGCGAGACATCGTGGCCAACAGGTAGTCGCCGGACAAGATCGCCACCGTATTGTCCCAGCGCGCGTTGGCCGACGGCACGCCGCGGCGGGTGTCGGCCTCATCCATCACGTCATCGTGGTAGAGCGTGGCCAGGTGGACCATTTCCACAATCGCGGCGGAGCGGATTACGTTGTCAGCGGCAGGGGTCTCGCCGAACTCGCTGGCCAGAAGCGCAATCATCGGGCGGAAGCGCTTGCCGCCCGCGTTGAGCAGGTGCGTGACTTTCTCCGCAATGAATGGCTCACCGCTGGATAGTTCCGCGACCATCAGGTCCTCTACTTCGGCCAGGCCCTTCTGGATCCGCGCAGTGAGTTGAGAGTCGCCGAAGTCGAGTCCGCCGGCGGCGTGGTGGCTTGCACCGTTGGTCATCGATCTTTCCTTGAGGGTTGAGATGGTGCGGGTCACTCCTACCGTAGTCCACTCCCCGACACCCGCATAGCGAGGGGTCTGGCACAATACTTTTGATGCTTACCCCGTCTTGCTTAGTCATCGGCGCCGGCCCCGCCGGAAGCGCCGCGGCCATCGCTCTCGCCCGCGCTGGCTTGAGCACTTTGCTTATCGACGGCTCCCCGCGCAACCGCGACAAAACCTGCGGCGACGGGCTAACACCGCGCGCGGTGCATTCCCTGCGGCGTTTGGGCCTTTCTTCCGCGCTTCCGGACTACCGCAACAAAGGCTTGAAACTACACGGGTTCGGCGGTTCGGTTACAGCCCCGTGGCCTGCGGGAATGTACGGCGACGAAGGGTCGGCGCGGCCGCGCGTGGGCTTCGATGCCGCCCTTGCGGACATGGCCGCTGCGGCGGGTGCCCGGGTGGAGTTTTCTTGCCCGGCCACATCCGTAGAACGCGGGACAGGCGGCGCGATCTCTGTCGTTCACACTCCTCAAGGTGAAATCCGCCCGCGTTGGGTCATAGTGGCAGACGGGGTGCGTAGTGGCGTCGGTAAGCAATTGGGGCGCACCTGGCACCGCGGCGAGGTCTTCGGAATCGCGGCGCGCTCCTACTGCGCGACACCGTTTTCCCAGGAACCGTGGATGCACTCCCACGTGGAACTACGCTCCGCCGACGGTGAAATTCAGCCTGGTTACGGCTGGATCTTCCCGCTTGGCGACGGCACCGTGAACCTCGGCTGCGGCGCCCTATCCACCGACGCGCGACCGGCCAAAGTGAACACGAAGAAACTGCTCCACTCCTATGCGTCGCAGGTCAGCGCGGAGTGGCAACTCGGCCCCGCGCAATCCGTCACCTCCGCGTTGCTACCGATGGGCGGCGCCGTCTCCGGCGTTGCCGGCCCGAACTGGATGCTCATCGGCGACGCCGCTGCCTGCGTCAACCCGCTTAACGGAGAAGGCATCGACTACGGACTGGAAACCGCCATCCTCGCCGCCTCCCTTATCACTGGCCGCGACCCGCTCTCCCCCACTCCGGCCTCCCCAACCCCGGCCTCCCCAACCCCGGCCGATCGCGACTTCACTCTGCTGTGGCCACACGTACTCCGTGAACACTACGGCGAAGCATTCGTGCTGGCCAGGACACTTGCACGCTTGCTTACCTACCCTCAGTTTTTGCCGGCAGTTGGACCGCTGGCCCTGCGCGGTCTTGGCGGCAAGTTCATCATGCCAGCAGCGGCCCGGCTCATGGGCAACTTAGTTACAGAGGAAGACAAAGATCTCGTCGCGAGGCTGTGGCGCCTCGCTGGATCCGGCGCCTACGCCGCGCGCGCCGGCACTCCCCTCTGGGATCCGTAACCGCCCAGCCCCCGCGGACTTAGTATACTTCGATTCAATATTAGCGTGGGATAATAAGGTTTGCGCAGGTCACGGCGTCGGAGTTGTGGCCCGAAATCATCGAAGTATACCGCCCTCCAGACGACGGGGAGGGCACCGCAGCGAATCGCGGGGGTTACTCGGGTTTCGTGGCGTGATGGAGCGCCACGATGCCGAGCGCCAGGTTCTTCCACGAGGCCTCCGACCAGCCGCTGTTGTTGATGGCGGCGGCGAGATCTGCCTGAGCGGGCCACGCGCGGATGGATTCGGCGAGGTATTCGTAAGCGGGTGCGTTGGAGGAAAAGACCTTACCCAGTAGCGGGATCATGCGCGGCAGGTACGTGCGGTAGAGCTGGGAAAAGCCGGGGACGATCGGGGTTGAGAACTCATTGACAACTAAGCGGCCGCCGGGCTTAGTCACGCGGGCCATTTCGCGTAAACCAGCTTCGAAGTCGTGGATGTTGCGCAGGCCGTAGGAGATTGTGACGGCATCAAAGGTGTTATCCGCAAAGGGCAGGTGCATGCCGTCGCCGCACACTTTGGGCACGTCGCGGTGTGCGCCAGCGGCGAGCATCCCCTGACTGAAGTCGCAGGCTACACACCATGCGCCGGATTTTGCCAGCTCAACGGTGGACACTGCGGTGCCTGCAGCGAGGTCAAGCACCTTGTCGGTGGGTTTCAGATCAAGCAGCTTGCGGGTTGCGCGGCGCCATGAGCGGTCAAGACCGAACGTCATCACGGTGTTTGTGATGTCATAGTTCTTCCCCACGTCGTCGAACATCCCGGCAACGTCGTGGGGATTTTTCTCCAAATTCGCCTTGGCCATAGTGCTGCAAGTCTAGCGCGCCGCGGGCTGCGTTTTCGCGCAGGGTGTTGCGGGCCCAGGCGGGGCGGGCTAGCGGACGGGGCGGGCTAGCGGGCCGCGTGTTCGGCGATCGCCTGTTGGTAGTAGCCGATGAGTTGCTCACACAGGGCGGGCCAGGTCTTGTTTTGAACAGACTGCCGGGCGTTGAGTTTCAGCTGGTCAAGGCGAGAATCATCGAGAATCCAGTGCGCAGCGGCGGGGAGATCGCGTTCGAAGGTTGCTACGTCGAGAAGCTTGCCGTTGTAGTCCTCTTGCACTAGGTCGACGGGGCCGCCGGCGCGGGGGCCGATCGTCGGTACGCCGGAGGCCTGCGCCTCTTGGAGTGCCTGGCAGAAGGTTTCAAACTCCCCGGTGTGGACGAAAAGGTCCAGCGACGCGAACGCGGACGCGAGCGCCTCGCCTTTGAGTTCCCCGGTGAAGACGGCGTTGGGCATGAGCTTGCCCAGCTCGCGACGCTCGGGGCCATCGCCGACGATGACCAGCTGGATCGCCGGATCATCATCGAGTACCGCCAGCCGCCGCACGCCTTTTTCGCTGGCGAGGCGGCCAACGAACCCAACGATTTTCTTCTCCCCCGTCGGGTCCCACACGTCGCGCAGCGCTTGGGAGCGTTTCTCCGGGTTGAACAGTTCCGAGTCCACTCCGCGGCCCCAGTGGTGAACGTTGCGGATGCCGTGTTCTTCCAGCTCTTTGATCGCCATGGAGCTCGGCGCCAGCGTCATGGTCGTCGCGTTGTGCAGGGCGCGGGTCCAGCCCCACGCGGCTTTCTCCAACAGGCCGAGGCGGTACGTCGCGGCGAACCCAGCCACGTCAGTCTGGAACAGCGCGACCGTGGGCAGCTTCAGTGCCTTCGCAACAAACGCGCCAGCGCCGCCGAGCACAAACGGGCTGGCTAAGTGCACCACGTCCGGCTTGTAGCTCTTCAGCGTGCGGTAGAGCCGCGGCATAGGTACGCCAACCGGCAGCGAGTCAATCATCGGAACCATCATCGCGGGCACGCTGACTACCCGGAATCCCTGGTAAGAATCGACTTGCTCCTGGTCGCGGAGCGCCCCCGGCGCGATCACAATCGCTTCGTGCCCCTCTCGCTTGCAATGCTCCAGCACACGCAAAACCGAGTTGGTCACGCCGTTGACGTTGGGCAGAAAAGACTCAGTGACAATGGCAACGCGCATGCGCTACATGTTACTTTGCCCACGCTAAGTACGCAGCACGCTTATCGACGACTCCCCTCACCCTCGTCCGCCTTCCGCGGCGCAAAGGCGGAACTCACGCTGAACCAGGCCAGAGCCGCAACCACGGTGGAGACCACCGCGACCGACAGCGCGGGAATGATGGACAGGGTCCATGTGCGGCCTTCAACCTTCACCAAATCTGGTTTGGAGCGCGCGTAAGTGACCCACACTTGCTGCCCCTCCCCCAGTCCGGATGGGTAGAGCAAACCGGTTTGGGGGAAGTGATAAGAACCCTGGTCATCTTGGTATTCAACGTAGGTACGGACACTGGTCACCCCGGTGACCGTGGCGATCCCGCGGCCCGGGTCTTTGCCGATTACGTAGTCGTTGTAGGCAGGACCCATCACCATCGCGGCGCAGCCGAGCATCGCGCACAGGTACAGCATGATGACCACTTGGTGCAGTCGCCGACGCACGAGTCCGCGGCGCGCATCCGTGAACTCGAATCGCGATGAGACTGAAGAAATTGCTGTACTCACGACTTTGATCCTGGCTGGTGCTGCTCCTGGCGGTTTTAGCGCTTCAGGCGCTGCGCTAATGCGCGGCGCGTCGCGCGGGTAGTGGTGGCCTCGATGATCGTGATTGGGGCGGGTTCGGCGATGGTTTCCACCAGTACGTCGACGAGCTCGTGGATCGACTCGGCCCGCTGGTACGCGCAACCGTAGGCGTACGCTAAGTCCTCAATCACGGCGCCGTGCGGGGTACCGAAGGCCCGCTCGAAATCACGACGGACGTGCGGCGCGCCAGGCTCGAGGCTCTCGAAGATCCCGCCGCCATTGTCGTTCGCAACAACGATCGTCAGGTTTCCCGGGCGTGGCTCATCTGGCCCGATGAGAAGACCGTTCACGTCATGGAGGAAGGTGAGATCCCCCATGAGCGCCACTGTGCGCGGTGCGCGAATCTCATCGGGATAAAGCGCCTGAGTCGCCAGTGCCACGCCCACTGCCTGGGACACCGTCCCATCGATCCCGGCGGCGCCGCGGGCGGCGTAGGTGGCCACCCCGTCGATAGGCATGCCCACGAGCGAGGCATCGCGCACAGGGTTCGAGGAACCAAGCACGAGGGAATCACCGATATCGAGCGTGTCATAGACCGCCGCGGCGACGTGCAGGCCGGTGAAGCCGAATTCGTCCTCAGCAAGGGCATCGCGCACGGTGTCTGCACCGACCGCACCGGCGGCTTCGCAGATCTTGATCCAGCTATCGCGCGGCTGCCCGCTCACCTTCGCGTTCCTGGCAACGCGGTCCGGATTCCCGGTGACCGTGCCGGTTCGGGTGAGGCCGATGACCTCAATCGTGGAATCGGCGAGCAGCGCCAGCACGTCGCGGTGCAATGTGGGGTGCCCCACCACAACGACCTGTTCCGGCTTCGTCGATGCGGTGAATGAGCCCCCGTCATGGCTGATCGAAACCTGGTCTTGGACGAAAAACCCGGCGGCCAAGGGATGGACCTGATGGAACGGAGTCGGGGCAGTCGGCTCCGCGATCGTGGGGACGTGCTCGAGGCCCGGCACCTCCCACGCCTCGTCCCCAGCGATCACTAGGGTGTCGCGGTCAAGATCGATGTCCACCGACTCGGCGATTTCTGCACCGCCGGCACTCGCGGAGGACGCGGCGGATCCGCTCAAGAACCCCGGTCCGACCCGCAGCCGCGGCTCACCAACTGGCGTGGGCAGTTCGGCGGGCACAAGCGGGGTGTCAAACGCGACGTTGATGTGGACTTGTAAGTCGCTGAAGCTGATCGGATCGTCCGGCTGGGTCACCTGCTGCGTGCGGGCGTAGCGGCCAAAGATGCCCTGCTGCCAAATGGTCTGGCTCGCGCCCGTGCCAACGAGGCGCTCGGGCCGGTCGGCGCTAATCACGGCGAGCGGCGTGTGCGACATGTGCGCTTCCACTACCGCCGGCAGCGCATTCGCCACGGCGGTACCGGAGGTCATCACCACACCGACGTGGCGCCGCGAAACCCTGGCCATGCCTAGGGCGGTAAACGCCGCCGACCTTTCGTCGATACGCATGTGCACGCGTATGTCCCTGCGCGCGAGAAGCGCGTAGGTCAACGGCGAGTTGCGTGAACCGGGGCTCACCACAACGTCAGTGACGTGGCCAGCAAGAGTGTCAACGACGGCGGATGCAACCGCCACCGCATTCGGCGCAGTATCGGGCGCAGCGTCGGGCGCAGTGTTTGGCGCAGTGTCTGGCAATGGATTATTGGACGTTCCGGACGGAGTCATTCAGTCGATTCTCTAGCGAGGTCTGCAGGTTTTCTAGCTCGCGGATGTTGCGGTCAAGCTCATCCTGGAGGTCCTGTGGGATCTCATACTCCGGAGCCGGCGGCGGGGTGTTGGCCGGGCGGCGCTCTGGTGCTTCCTCACGGGGTGCTTCGTTCGGCTCTTCGCGCGGAGTCGGCTCCTTGGATTCCTTCGGCTTCTCCTTCGAGGTCGTGGTCTCAGACGTGGTGGTGGTTTCCTCGGACGTAGAGGTCGTGGTCTCAGGTGCAGAGGACTCCTCGGACTCGCCGTCATCGCCGCGGGTGAGGAAGTAAACAAGGCCCGCAATCAGGGCGAGGATCAGCACCACGCCCAGGATGATTAGCGGCAGCATGTTGCGCTTCTTCGGCGGCTGACCGTCAGCGCCGCCCTGCGGCTGGTACGGCTGGTTGTACGGCTCATTGCCGTAATTGTCCTGCCCATACTGGCCGTAGTTGTCCTGCCCGTACTGGTCGTAGCTGCCCTGGCCGTACTGATCATCCGGGCCCGGGAAGTGCTGCTGCGGGCCGGAGCTAGTCGGCGGCATGTAGCCGGTTTCCGGGTTCGGGTCACTGGGGCCACCGAAGTTGTTGTTCGGGTTGGTGGGGTCTTGGCCGAAGCCGTTGCCGTTGCCATTTCCGTTGTGTGGTTGGTTCATACGCGCTACTTTAATCACCGCCGCGACAACGAGCCACGCCCTCTAGCTGAGGGCGGTGTGGATAGGCTGTGGATCGGCTCTACTGAGAACGTGATTCGAGGTAGTCACAGCATTGCCTCACGCGTGTAAACCACCAGTCACGGCGCGGCGCTGGTGCCGCCAAATCCGCCAGTCTGTCGGGGTCCGGCACGGCAGGTTCCACCGCGAGCCCGCCGCCAAAGAGCTCCCGCGGGGCGACGACGTCCTCTACAAAAAGCCGCTGCGTGGCCAGCCCCGCCGCGTTCGACTCGGTCAACTTCGCCGCCACGAGTCCCCCAGCAATCCCCACCGCCGTGTCCAACGCCGACGCGACAGTCACGCTACGCACACCACGCTTATCGACGATCCGTTCCACCAATCCGGCCACCGCACGCACTCCGCCCAGTGGCGCGACCTTCATCACGGCCACGTCGGCGGCGTTGAGTTCGGCCACGCGCAGTGGATCGGTGGCGCGGCGGATCGATTCATCAGCCGCCACCGGTGTGTTCAGTCCGATTCGGTGCAGCTCGTAGCGCAGCTGCGCGAGCTCTTCTACCGTCGCGCAGGGCTGCTCCATGTATTCAAGGTCAACGATCGTGGCAAAACCACGGGCTGCCTCCACGGCTTCGTCGACGCTCCAGGCACAGTTGGCGTCGATACGTAGCGTGGCATCCGGTCGCGCGGTGTGGACGGCGCGGACGCGGGCCAGGTCGTCGATAAGCGACTGCCCTTTCTCAGCGACCTTAATTTTGAAGGTGGAGACCCCCGGAAAACGCGCCAGCACCCCTTCAACCTCGCCGGGCGTAACCGCTGGGACAGTGCCATTGACCTGCACGAATCCATCGGCGTGGGGCAGGCCTTCAAAGGCCGCCTCAATTCCGGAGCGCAGCCATGCGGACGCTTCCGGCGCGGCGTATTCGATGAATGGGGAGAACTCCCCCCAGCCGTGCGGGCCATCGATGAGGAGAGCTTCGCGCGTGGTCACCCCACGGAAGCGGACCGCCATAGGCAGCGCAACGACGTGGGCACGCTCCAGGATTTCTTCGGCTGTGACGATATCGGGGCTACGCAATGTCGTGGATCTTCTTTGTCAGCACCAGTGCGACAGGCCCCGTCGTGCACGCTCCGTCGTGGCAGCCCACCCCGCCATTGACGTTTTCTGCATGACGGCGACGTCTGCCCCAACGCGCAACCCCAGTTCCCGTAACCGGCGATCAAGAGCTGCGTCCACCATCGTTCCGGCGACGGTTGCGTGTTCCCCAACGGGAACGTCGTACAGGGTGTTCGCGGACATATCTTTAGGTTAGGCTCGACTTAGGTAGCGATCAAATATGTGGCCTGTGATTTCCACCGCCACTCACACCCTGCCCGTACGATGGCGGCCATGACGTATTCCACCGCGCAACCCTTCGACGCCTCCCAGTGGCGTGCAGCTGCCAGCCTTGATGGCATTACCCCGGCGAACTTCACTGATATCACTTACCACCGCCACATCGGTGAGGGCCGCGAAAACGGCATCGTGCGCATCGCCTTCGACCGACCTGAGGTGCGCAACGCGTTCCGCCCGCACACGGTTGATGAGCTCTACCGTGCCCTCGATCACGCCCGGCGCGACCCGTCGGTGGGCGTGGTGCTCCTTACCGGCAACGGTCCGAGCCCCAAGGACGGGGGCTGGGCATTTTGTTCCGGTGGTGACCAGCGCATTCGTGGCCGTTCCGGCTACCAGTACGCCACGAACCATGACGCTGACGTCGAAGCAGCCACTGCCGACCACGTTGATGAAGCCCGCGTCAAAGCTGAGGGTGGACGCCTGCACATCTTGGAAGTCCAGCGCCTGATCCGCACGATGCCGAAGGTTGTCATCGCCGTGGTCAACGGCTGGGCCGCCGGCGGCGGTCATTCCCTCCACGTCGTGTGCGACCTCACCATCGCGTCCCGTGAAGAGGCCCGCTTTAAACAAACCGATGCGGACGTCGGCTCCTTCGACGGCGGCTACGGCTCTGCTTACCTGGCTAAACAGGTGGGCCAGAAGTTTGCGCGCGAGATTTTCTTCCTTGGCCGCGCCTACTCCGCCGAGGATATGCACCGCATGGGCGCCGTGAATATTGTCGCCGACCACGCCAACCTCGAGGCCGAAGCGATCCAAGCTGCCCGCGAGATCAACGGCAAGTCCCCCACCGCCCAGCGCATGCTCAAGTTCGCTTTCAATTTGCTTGACGACGGCCTGATGGGCCAACAAGTCTTCGCCGGCGAAGCCACCCGCCTGGCGTACATGACCGATGAAGCCGTCGAAGGCCGCGACGCCTTCCTGGAAAAGCGCCCACCCAACTGGGACGAATTCCCGTTCTACTACTAGGCAGGGGTAAAGATCGGGCACAGGTTCCAGAGCTCGGATTATAACAACGGCTACTCGGCCTCATTGCGGATAAACTCCGCAAAGCCGGGCGCCGTAAACTCCAGATACCCATAACTGGACGCATCTACTAGACCTTTGTCCAACAACGACCGCCGAGCGACCCCGATCGCATCCGACTCAATGTTCATCGCGTCCGTGATATCTTTGCGTTTTACTTTCCCCTCGCCCAGCTCAGCCATTGCTCGCAGCATTCGTGCTTCTGCGGGTGTTGCTTTCTGCCATCTAGCGCGAAAGAATGATGACCTTAAACGCCTGAATCCTTCCATGGCTGCGTCAACTTGTTCACGTTCCAATAGAGTTCCCGCTCCCGGGTATCCCGCTGCACGCCACGTTTCATCCCCGATTACCTGAATGAAGTACGGGTAGCCGTCTGCTTCGTTAAGCGCCCGAAGAATAGCTTCATCGGACCACCGCACGCCGCGCTCTTCCGCGGGTTGTCGCAAAGCTTGCTCAGCATCCGCATAGGGCAGATTCTCAAGTTCATCGTATCGGAAGCGTTCCGCAAAGCTGACAGCGTCAGTAATCACGTCTTGGGAGTGGCTTAATCCGGCCGCGAACGTCGCCATTGCGAGATCCGCTGCATCAGACTGCATATGTTGCCACGCATATGCCAATGCTCGGAGCCCCTCTCCGTCGGCACTTTGGATTTCGTCGATGAGGACGATCAGTCCTGCGTTACGCTCCATAGCCGCTTTTCCCGCAGCAGTTAGTAGGCGTTGAAGAGTGTGTGCCTGACCGGTCTGATCGGGCTGGCCTTTAAGGCTTGATGCCTCGACGTTCACGCCAGCGAACTCGATCCGGACGGAAGCGATGAGCTCCTGGAGCTTCTGCGCAAGCGTTCCGCGCCAGGTATGCGTCAGTCGTTGCAGCCCATCAACAAGGGCGTTAGCCAACGGGCCATCACCCGCCGTAACCCACACGGTTTCGAAACCCTTGCGCGAGGCGTAAGCCTGGATGTTACGCAACAAACTGGTTTTGCCTACGCCTCGCGGCCCAACGATCACCTGCGTGCGTCCAATCAAACGTGGCTCTTCGGCAAGAAATACAAGTTCACGTTTGATGTTTTCAAGAAGAGATTCGCGTCCATACACCACGGACGCGACCTCTCCAGGAGTGTAGGGACTGTTAACCATTGATGCTCAACTTTACGATTCTTTTTACGACTCGCGGGGCTCGTAAACGATCGTAAATTACATTTTCCCAGGAAGCAAGGGTTCGACCAAAATTAGATCCCTGATGCACTTTACGACTTAGGTAAGTCGTAAAGACCCGTAAAGCGCACGTCCACAATGACGATCCGAAACGATCTGGGACGATCTGGATGAAATACAAAAGGCAGCGACCACACGACGCGTTTTCACAACGCGCGGCCACTGCCCGGAGTTAAAAACTTGGCCATCTAACGCACGTATCGATAAGTGGCGTAAATCCAGCCATCTTTGATGTAAAAACCTATCCCACCGGCGCGTGCTCGAGGATCAAGCAAGTTTGCGTTGACGCCTGGATCGCTCTTCCAAACATTGATTGCTGAACTTGGGTCGTCAACGTAGTCCCCCAGTGCCCTAAAAACTAGCTCCTCAAACGGGCCATGGGAATGTGTGATTCGACCGACGTGATACATGTGTTTAGACCAGTTGTATGAACCATTCGAGAGGTTCCTATCCTCCATAACTGGCCTCAACCCTTTGGAAACTCGGTACCCGTTGAGCTCTCGCATGAACTGTGCTGCGTAGTCACGTTCACGCTGAGAAACTCCTTGTGGTTGCGCACTGGGAATGATGTTGTGATCTTGCAAGAACTGCTGAATGAAGGGTCCAGCAAATTGCACAAGCCCTACGAGTGCAGCAATCGCCACGATCCCGCCTACTACGCCACCGATGATCTTCTTGGTTTTCTCATCAAGTTCAGAACTCTCTTTAGAACCACTTGGCGCTTGTTCGCCATCTTTCTCACCGGGAACCTGCGTACCTACATTGAAGTGCTGTGCCGGAAAGTAGCCCGCATTCAATGACTCTCCGGTTTCGGACTCAACGACGGTTGAAATTGGTTCATCCGTACTTGTGTGCTCCCAGTTGTGCGACTTCGCGGTGGCAGCTGGAACGCCAGTTATGGTGACAGCAAGAACAACGGCAGATACTGCCATCTTCGTACGCAGCGTGACGGACACGGATCCTCCTGTGACGGTTGGTGAATTTTTAGGTAGTTAAGCACGGTTTTACGTGCCAGCGCGTCGTTTGCGACGGAATCTTTCACGCACGCGAGGTGTAGTCCCCACAAGTATCTCTTGATGTGTGTTGCGCGGACTGCTGCAAGGCCGTGCTGGGGCGCGCCGCTGGTGGGTTCAACGCGGCAGCAGGCGATACGATGAACTCCCGTGACACACATGCTGGAGATCGTCCCGGTGGACCCCGCGGACCCGGTGGCCTTGATGGATGACCTCGAAGAAGCGATTGCGGGGATGAAGGCGATTCTGCCGGTGCCTGGGGGAATGGCCCCTGGGGATAGGGATCGCGCGGAGCTTCTGCGCACGACGATGCGGGCGGGGCAGTCGATCGACGAGTCGGTGGCGGTCGTGGTGGCTACCTCAGGGTCGACGGGAAAACCGAAGGGGGCGCAGCTCACGCCGGCGAACTTGGTAGCTAGTGCGGATGCGACGCACCAGGCGCTGGGTGGGCCGGGTCAGTGGATGCTGGCTCTGCCCGCGCACCACATTGCGGGGTTGCAGGTGCTCACGCGGTGTTTGGTGGCAGGAGTTGAGCCGGAATGGGTGGATCTGACCCAGGGTTTTTCGGTTGAGGAGTTCGCCTACCGCACGGATGAGCTGGTCAGCACCGGCGAACGCTGCTACACCGCGCTCACCCCTATGCAGCTCACCAAAGCGATGAGCACGCTGGCTGGAATTGAGGCGCTGCGTCTCTACGCCGCCGTGCTCGTCGGCGGTGGCGCGATCAACCCCAAGTTGCTGGAATCAGCGGCCAAGCTGCGCATTAACGCCGTGACCACGTATGGCTCGTCGGAAACTGCTGGCGGCTGCGTCTACGACGGCCGTCCGCTCGCGGGAGTACGGGTCAAGGTCGTCGGCGAGCGCATTCACCTCGGCGGCCCCACCATCGCGCGCGGCTACCGCAATCTCCCGGACCATGAGGCATTCGCGGAGGATGGCTGGTTCGCCACCTCGGACGCCGGCATGCTTATTAGCGACACGCTCACCGTCACCGGTCGCCTTGACGCCATTATTGAGACGGGGGGTTTAAAGGTTCACCCGGAGGTCGTCGAGAAGCATGTGCTTGCGTGCGAGGGCGTGACGGGTGCGTGCGTCGTGGGCGTGCCGGACGAGCGTTTCGGGCATCGCCTGTGCCTGGCTTACACGGGATCGGCGGGAACGGCGCAGCTCATGGAGCATTTTGATGACACGCTTCCGCGCTGGCAGGTGCCAAAGGACATTCGGGTAGTGCGCGAAATTCCCGTGATTGGCCCGGGAAAGCCGGACCGGAAAGCTGTCGCTGCGCTCTTTCAGTGATGCTGTGGCGACTCGTTTAGTCCTCGGCGGGTTTTTCTGCACTGAGGAGTATTTCCAGGTCTTCGTCAGTGTAGGTCGCGGCGATCTGGGTGTCGTTGCGGCCGCCTAAGGTGTTCTTGCGCACGAGCGCGTTCGACTGACTAAACAGAATGACGGAAAATTCACGCGGGTGCGGGAACACCTGGCGGACTAGGTGCCCGGATTCAAGCGCGCAGTGGTGGAGCCAGACGTCGTCCGCGTGCGGTGAGTGATTGAGGAACTCCGTGCCCTGTGCCGCGACGAAATCCACCATCGACGGCGGGTACGCAACGCCGGACACACCCGTTGCAAAATGCAAAACGCTGGGCTCAGTGGTCAGCGTGGGGCGCCAGTCTTTATACGGAGCGAGTTTCCCGTTCTCATGGTCCCGGACAATGGTGTGGGCGCGGTAGGCGACGACGCACTCCGGGGAGGCATCCGCGGCGTTGAGCAGCTTGTCGGGGAACCAACGGGGATACATCATGTCATCATCAACCGTGATGATGCGGGTGCCGGTTCCGGCAAACTCTTGGAACGTGCCGTAATACTTCGTGTGCGGCCCGTATTCGCCATCGGAGCAGCGGATTTGCAGACCCCGTTCCACGAGACGCTTCAGGCCGCGCGGCCATTCGCCTTCATAATCTTCGCGGTCGAGCCACAAGATCACCGGCAGCTTCGGGCTGGCGACGAGCAGCGATGCAATGCACAGCACCGCCGTGGACATGCGGGGACCAAAAGTGGTCAGTGAGATGACCGTCTCCCCGTGTTGCGGGAACGACAAGCCCGGCGCGCGCGTTGCCAGCAGCAAACCCGGCTGGCGCAGCAGCGTCCCGGCGGTGTGCAAGCCCTGCCGGATGGCGTAGTCGATCCACATGAAGGGATACTTTAGTACCCACATTCCCCTGCGGCGCACTTTCGGTGCATGATGGGTGACATGAACGCGACTCCACGCGACTGGTTCGAAGCAGCCCGCCCGCACACGTGGCCCAACGCCATTGCCCCCGTGGTGGTGGGAACAGGGGCCGCGGCGCGCGATGACGGCGCGCAGCTGGGGTACGCACTGTTGGCGCTGGTGGTATCGCTGGCGCTGATCGTGGGCGTGAACTACGCGAACGATTATTCCGACGGGGTGCGCGGCACGGATGAACATCGCACTGGGCCGACGCGCTTGACGGCTTCTGGGCTCGCCCGCCCTGAGCTGGTGAAGTTCGCGGCGTTCGCTGCGTTCGGCGTTGCTGGCATCGCGGGCGTGGCGCTGTCTTTGCTGACGACACCGTGGTTGATCCTGGTGGGACTCCTGTGTGTCGCCGCCGCGTGGTTCTACACGGGCGGAAAGAACCCGTACGGCTACAAGGGCTACGGGGAACTAGCCGTATTCGTCTTCTTCGGGCTCGTTGCAGTGCTGGGCACGCAGTTCACTCAGCTCGGCTGGGTCACGTGGGCCGGCGTGGCCTGCGCCGTGGGAGTCGGGTCCATCTCCGCCGCGATCAACTTGGCTAACAACATCCGCGACATCCCCACCGACACGGTCGCGGGAAAAAACACGTTGGCGGTCACACTTGGCGACGAGCGGGCGCGCGATGTGTTCACTGTTCTCACGCTCGTGCCATTTGTGGTCTCGCTTGGGCTTTGCGTCGTTGCTATCCCCGCGGTGCTGTCCCTAGCCGCGCTGCCGTGGGCACTGGGGTCAATCCTTGTTGTGCGCCGCGGCGCGACCGGGCCAGCACTCATTCCGGTGTTGGGCACAAACGGTCGCGCGATGTTGATCTGGTCCATCCTCGTCGCTGGCGGCCTGGCGTTCGCGGGCGCATAAAACGCATTAAGAAGGTAGAGCAGGTTTTCGCCCGTGCTTGACGTCATCACTGGTTTTGCCATCATCTTCGCCGTAATCGGCGCGGGGTTCATCCTGGCCCACCGCGGGATCATCGGCCCCGGGGACAAACGTCTGATGCTCAACCAGATCGCCTACTACGTGGCATCCCCCTGCCTGCTGTTCACCACCGTGGCACGCTCAGACATCTCCACCTTCACCTCACCCGTGGTGCTCGTCGTGTTCATCGCTAGTGCCCTGACCATGGGCTTGTACTGGGTGATCTCCGCGATTTTCTTTAAACAAGACATCCCCACCACCATGTCGGGCGCATCGTCCGCAAGCTATTTCAACTCCGTCAACATCGGGCTGCCCATCGGCATCTACGTGATCGGTGAGGCCACCTACGTTGCCCCCGTCCTCCTGTTGCAAATGGTGGTTTTCTCCCCATTAATCATCGCCGGTCTCAACGCCAATGCCGCCAGCGGATCAACCCGCACCCGCGCAGTGCTGCACGCCCTATGGTCAGGCATCACGGCCCCCGTCGTTGTCGGTTCCCTTCTGGGACTCATCGTCGCCGCGTGCCACCTCACCGTGCCGGATCCCGTCTTAGCCCCGATTGAGATCCTCGGCGGCGCCTCCATCCCGTTAATCTTGATGAGCTTCGGCGCCTCCCTCTCCGGCAGCAACGTTCTCGCGCCGGGCCCGGACCGTAACCCCACGATCGTGGCAACGGTGATGAAACTCGCGGTCATGCCCGCCATCGCCTTCGCCGTCGGCGTGGCTCTTGGCCTTCACGGCCCGTTGCTCTACGCATCCGTCATTTTGTGCGCGCTCCCCACCGCGCAACAGGCCTTCAATTACGCCGCCAACTACCAAGTCGGTGAAACGGTCGCCCGCGACAGCGTGCTCATCACCACGTTCGCCTCGATGCCAGCGATGATTCTGATCGCCCTGCTCTTCGGCGCTTAACCACGCCCAGCGAGTTCCTCGCGCACCCACTCTTTGCGCGCGCGGCGCTGCTCATTCCACGTTGCCATCGCTTCGACAGCCTCAACGCGTTGTTTGGAAAACACCAGCATGGACAGCGGGAAGGCCACGATGAGCGCCAACAACGCGGACATGATCAGCGGGAACTGGGCGCCGATCAGCATCGCGGCGCCCTGGATCACCACAGTGAGGACCACGAACAGCAGCAGCCGCAGACCCCCGTAGACCGCGGCGGCTTTGTTAGCGCGGCGCCGCGCAGCGGGATCAACCTGTGGGGCCTTGTCTGTTTCATTCATGCGCTCTTCCACGCCCCCAACCCTAGCGCCACTCACAGCCGCCCCTCGTGTTCGAGGGCCCAGCACGGCCTCGCCCGCCCATTTCGCTGAGTGGCCGAACCACTCAAGAAAATCGCCCGGCCGCGACCTGCGGGTTTCCGCATCAACCATCGCTGAGTGGCCGAACCACTCAGCGACTAGCCCGCTATCCATCTGCCGATCGAGCCGTTGGGGATGCTGATCGAGCCGTTGGGGATGCCGATCGAGCCGTTGGGGATGCCGATCGAGCCGTTGGAATTCCGCCAGATCCGACCTGGGGTTTTGCGTCAAACGGCTCGATCAAAAATCAAACGGCTCGATCACGGAGTCAAACGGCTCGATCAACGCATTCCTTAAGTGGGTCTGAATGGCGAGTAGAACCCGGGGAGGAATGGAACCGGGGAGGAATGGAACCGGGAAGGAATCGAACCGGGAAGAAATGGAACCGGGGATGGGTCAGGGCCGTTGGGTCGGGCACAGCCTGGCGAAGCCGCGCGGTAAGGTGTTGGCCATGGGTCGTCTCCTACTTCTCGTTTTGGTCGCGGTGGCCGTGTGGATGTTGTGGCGCGCCTTCGGACCTGGCAGCAATGAGCGCTACGGTTCCCTGCGCCAGCCTGACAAGCCGCCCGCGATCAAGGGCCCGGATGATGATGAAGAGTTCCTGTGGAACATCGAAAAGAATCGCTTCAAAGAGCGCCGCGCCCGCGAGGAAGCCGAGCGTAAAGCAGCGGAAGAGCAGGCTTTACGACGAAAGTTTGAGCAGCGTTACCCACCCCACGACCAGCCTTCCCAGAGTGCAGATCCCGCCCAAGACTTCGGTCCGGAGCAGCACCCCGAAAACCGGCGCGACGGGGACGAAAACCCCGCATAGGAATCGTGCAGTTCGCGTGAGGGCTGCGCAGTTCGCGTGAAGAGCGCGGTCTTAGGGGTTAGCTTCTACCCACGCGAGTTTTAGACCTAGTGCGCCTGCCACGGCAACTACTTTTTCCCACCGCACGCCAGCACCGCCGTGCTCAATGGTGTGCAGAGTGGACCGGGATACACCCGCCGCGGTCGCGACTTCCTGCTGCAGCCGGCCGTCATCACGCCTGCGCTGCGCTAATGCCCCTCCAAGCGCGACGAGCTCGGGGCAATCGCTGGCTGGTTTACCTTGCTTCTTGCGAGGTTTATTCGTCACGGCACTTAACCTAACCCACAGAGCGGAAAAGTGCCGGGCAAGACCCTACGCGGGTCCAGCGGTGCCCTCCCGGGCTAAAGCCTCACGGGCGAGAACATCGGTGAGGCGGGATTCCCACTCCAGGGAGTGCGCCACGCCGTCGGCAAGCGTGAGCTGCGGGGACCAGTCGAGCAGACGGTGTGCTTTGTCGGCGGAGGCGGCGGCACCGACGACATCGCCGGAGCGCGGCGGAGCAGTTTTAATCGGAAGGGGTACCCCGGTGGCCTGGGCGAAGGCATCGACGAGTTCAAAGACCGTCGTCCCGGTGCCCGTGCCCAAGTTGATGACGGCGTGCCCGGGGGTGTCAGCAATGACATCTGCAAAACGCGTCAGCGCAGCAACGTGAGCGCGGGCGAGGTCCCAGACGTGAACATAGTCGCGGAGGCCGGAACCGTCGCGGGTGGGCCACGCGGTACCAGTGACAGTAAAGGGGCGCCCGGCGCGATGGGCGGCGATCATCTGGCCCAGGGCGTGCGTGGGCGCAGGGTCTTGGAGGCCGCTGCGCATCAAGGGGTCTGCACCGATGGGGTTGAAGTACCGCAGGCTGATGGCGGACAGTGCCCCGGTTGCGGCGGTGTCGGCGAGGATGCGTTCCACTATTAGCTTCGACGCCGCGTAGGGGCTTTGTGGTGCCACCGGGGAGTCTTCAGAAGCGACGTAGTCCGGTGCCGGCGCGTAGACCGCGGCGGTGGAACTCAAGATCACCCGCCGCACGCCGAAAGACTGGAGATGGGCCAGCAAGGCGATGGTTTTTCCCACGTTGTTGGCGTAGTAATCCAGGGGGCGTTGCACAGATTCCGGCACGATGATGGACGCGGCGCAGTGCACCACGGCGTCGATATCAGGGTGATCGCTAAAAACGCGGGCGAGGACGTCCGCGGACGCAACGTCGCCCTCATAGTGGGCATAGGGGGCGGCGAATACACGCAGTCCCCGGCTGTAATCGTCCAGGATGACGGGGGTAATCCCAGCCTCTTGGCAGCACGCGGCGATGGTGGAACCGATGTAGCCGGCACCGCCCGTGATCAGTACTTTCATCGAAACGTTTGACTAATTCAGCCCTGCGTAGGAGTGCAAGCCGGTGGCAAAGAAGTTGATCACGGTGAGGTTCAACACATTGACCACGAATGCCGCGATGTTAATCCACGCGGCCTTCTGGTCCTTCCACCCGGCGGTTGCGCGCGCGTGGAGGTAGGCGGCGTAGAGGATCCAGTTGATCAGCGCGACGGTTTCCTTCGGGTCCCAATTCCAGAACCGACCCCACGCGATTTCACCCCAGATCGCACCAAACATGATGCCAATACCAAACAGTGGGACAGTGATGATCGCTGTGCGGTACGCCCACGTGTCCAGCTTCTTTGCGCTCGGCAGCGGTTTGGCGATCTTGCCCCACACCCCTGTCTCTTCACCACGCGGCTGGCGGATGCGCAGCAAGTACAACAGGGAGAAGATGCCGGAGATCAGGCCGATCGATGCACCGGTGGAAACGGTGGAAACATGGAACGGGTACCAGAAGCTCTGCAGCGCGGGCACCAGCGGAGCCGCGGAGACATAGAGCACCGTCGCGTCCAAGAACAGCACGATGATGATCGGGGCGAGGATCCACGCCCACAGGGAGTGCCATTTCTTGCGCTGAATAATCACTGCGATGATCACCATGGTCACCGCGGTGATCGTCAGCACGTACTCATAGAGGTTGCCAAACGGGACGCGCCCGACACTCATCCCGCGCGTCACTACCGCCGCGAGGTGGAAAGCAATGCCCAGCCACGCCAGCGATTGGGTCATCCCGGCTGCTTTCCGCACGCGAATCTCTTGTGCGTCTAAGTCGGTCGCATCCGGCGCTTCGTCGATAAGCTCGGAGCTCTCGCTTCGCCCACCACCAACGGTGACGAGCTCTTTGTGCTCCGCTTTCGCGGTGGATGCGGCAAGCGCACGACGCATATCGACGAGCGTTTGTGCACGCATGTAGTACAGGCACGCAAGAATCAGTGCAAACACGTACACGGCGAAAGCCGTGCGCAACGTGAGATCTGAAATATCAGCGAGAGTGGGGTTGACCGGCATGGTTATAAACTACCCCGTGGCCTGCGAAAAAGTCACCTTCACTCAGCTTATGGATACCCCACATTCGGGCCTAGAGGTCCTCTGTAGTGTCGTAATCATCATCAACTTCATCGGGCTGGCCGGTGATCGCGCGCACGACCGTGTCGAACTCCCCGCCCCAGCCCGCGCGGTCGGTGCGGGCCAAGCCAGCGATCTCCACACGGGTACCAGCGGTGGCCGCGGACGGAGAGTGAGCGGGAACAAAGCGCACCCAGATGCGACGGCGCTTGATCAGCAACGACCCAGCTAAGGCAGCGAGCATGAGCGTGGCCCACACCAAGGTCCACACCTGCGTGGAATCCCGGGAGATTTGGTAGTTGGCGTACTCGGCGGCGCCGTCAAAGCGGACCTTGATTGGCTCGCCGGTGCCATCTGGACCGATTGCAACTTCAGCTTCTTCTCCGGCTTTCAAGTCCACGCGCGTGACCTTGTTGAGCTGGCCGTTATTAATCAGGTCCTGGTCAAGCTCGAAGAGGTTCTGCGGCCGGCCTGTGTCCAAGCCCGCATCGCCGACGTAGATGTTCAGCGCCACCGCGGGGTCTTGCATGGACGGGAACGCGGACGCAAGCTCGGTTCCGTCCTCCCCGCCCCAGGCGGCGGTCGGGGCGAAGGCACCGTCGATGGCAATCTGGTTTTGCCGACGCTCGCCAAGATCCGGGAACATTCCTGCCGGCGGGTCGAAGCGCATAACGCCCTGGGAGAGGAAGAACGTTAAATCAGTCGGTTGGAACTGCACCATTTGCGTCCGCGATTCACCGTTTGGCCAGGTGACGGTGATCTGTGGGGCAAAGCCGTGGCCTTGCAGGTACACGCGGTCACCGTGGATGCGCAGTGGGTGGTTCACGCGCAGCGTGTACGGTTGCCACTCCGATGGGTCCTTCGCCATTGCGTCCGCGTCGGCGTATCTGATGTCGGAAGAGAAAGACTCCGCCTGGCCGTTGGGGAGGTACTTCGCTAAGAAGTTTTCAGACTGGAAGCAAAACGGTGTCAGCCCGGTTCCGTCGAAAAGCGGGCCAGCCTTGAATGAGTCAAAGTTGGCGGGTGACGTGTTGCAGAACACGCGCGATTGTTCCACGGGAACCGCACCGCGGGCTTCGCTGTTAGTTACCACGATGACCTGGCCCTCGTAGTAGGTCATGCGGCCGAGCGTACCGGTGATGATAAGCCCGACGATCGCGATGTGAAACACCAGGTTGGCCAGCTCGCGGCTGTAACCGCGCTCTGCGGCGATACTGACCGCGCCCGCGCGGTCCTCCTCCGCGGTGTAGCGCGCCACTCGCCAGCCTTTCAGCGCCTTCGTCGCGGCGGCGATAGCGTCTTCGACGTTCTGCTCCACCTCTACTTTAGCGTGGAACGGCATTTTATGCAGGAATTTCGGCGCGCGCGTCGGCCTAGCTTTGAAAGCGCGGTAGTGGTCAATCGACCGCGGGATAATGCACCCCACCAACGACACCATGAGCAGCGTCAGCAGCGCGATGAAGACGGGGGATGAGAAGATGTCAAACAGGGCCAACCGATCATAGATCGGCCCCATGGTTGGGTTCGCCGCGATGTATTCATCCACCCGAGCTGTGGACACGTTGCGCTGCGGCAGGATCGCGCCCGGGACCGCGATGAAGGCCAGCAAGAACAACAGCACCAACGCGGTGCGCATGCTGGTGAGCCAGTGCCAGAATTTCTTCCACCATCGCACAGCCAGATCCATGCCTACCTACCCTAGATGCCCTTTTTAAACAGCCATGCCGAAGCCCATAACCAACTGGCGGGTCCAGCCGATGAAGTGGTTCCACGCTCCGGTGAGCAGCAGAATTCCTAAGATCACCATGGTGATACCGCCAATGACCTGAATGGTGCGCGAGTGCCGGCGCAGAAATTCCATGCCGCCTACGGCCCACGATGAGCCCCACGCCAACAGCAGGAAGGGCAGGCCCAAGCCAATGCAGTAACCCATTACGAGCAGGATGCCGCGCAGCGCCGTAAACCCTTCCGTGCCCACGGACAGGGAAATGATTGCGCCCAGCGTCGGACTCAGACACGGCGTCCAGCCCAACGCAAAGACCCCGCCGAGCAGGGGCGCACCGATCCAGGTTGCCCAGCGTTTCGGCTGCATTCGGGTGTCCGTTTGCAACGCCGGGAACGCGCCCATGAACACCAAACCCATGATGATGGTGACCACTCCCCCGATCCGCATGAGCGTTTCCGCATTGAGCGCGATCAAGCTGATGGCCCCGAAGACCGTGACGGTGGCCAGCAGGAACACCACCGTGAAACCGGCAACGAACGCCGCGGCCGCCCCCACCACGGCCATGCGTCGCCGCTCACCACCAACAATGCTGGTCAAGTACGCAAGGTAACCGGGCACGAGCGGGATCACGCAGGGGGAGGCGAAGGAGACCAATCCCGCCAACGCCGCGGCGAAAATACCCATCAGCAGGGGTCCACTAGAGACGAGTTCGCTGAGCGCGTGCCCCATCTACACCGCCTCCGCCGCGAGTTTATCGGTGATGTCCGTGATGTCTTCAGTGGTGATTTCCCGCAGGAACACCGCGGCCGGGCGGTGCTGGGCGTCCAGCACGATCGTGGTCGGGATCACCGAGGTTGGGATACCGCCGAGCGCCGCTGCTGTCTTGAACGGCGGATCATAGATCGAGGGATAGTTCACGCCATTGTCCTTCACAAAGTCGCGGGAGACCTCTGGGTTGTAGTCGCGCACGTTGATGCCCAACACGGTTCCCTGACCCTTTTGCGTGAGCACTTCCTGTACCTCCACCAAGTCATCGACTTCCGCGCGGCACGGCGCGCACCATTGCCCCCACACGTTCAGCACCACGATCTTCCCGTCAAAGTCGCTTAACTGCACCTGCTTGCCCGGCTCCATCAGTGACTCGCCTGAAAAGCCCTGTAGCGGCGCGCGTTCCTCGGGCTCATAGAAGATCTCTACCTGGCCACCCGGTGAGTGAAACGCGTACGTATCCGCGTCCCCGCCAGAAGAGCACGCACTAAGCACACCGGCAGCAGCCAGTACGCAAACCACCGCGGCCACCATACGGTTTACACCCACGCGCATTACACCCTCCTCGCCGGTTCGGAGTAGGTGGTGCGCACCAGCTCGTCGTCGTCGAAAAACAAGCTTGTCACGCTCGCGAGCTCACAGCGACGGTTCAGCGGGCTGTGCGGGAGACGCTTGCCATTGGTGTGACGCTGCACCATCACGATGGGCAATTGATGGCTGACCAACACCGCTTCATGCCCACGGGCGTGCCCACGCGCCGCAGCGATGGCGCGTTGCATACGCTCCAAAATCGCCTCATACGGCTCGCCCCAGCTCGGCTCCAACGGGTTTGTCATGTGGCGCCACCGGATCGGGTTGAGCAGTTGGGAGCGCAGCCCCTTGGTGCGCAATCCCTCAAACGTGTTGGCGGATTCAATCACATCCTCATCCGTGTGGATGCCCACGCCCAGCACCTCCGCGATCGGCGCCGCGGTCTCCTGCGCGCGCTCCAGCGGTGAGGCCGCAAGGTACGTCACGTCGTGGCCCATGAAGCTCACGGCAGTCGCGGCCGCCATCTTGCGGCCACGATCAGAAAGATGGAAGCCCGGCAAACGCCCATACAGCAGCTTGCGGGGGTTATACACCTCACCGTGCCGCACTAGATGCACCGTCGTTTGCACCATCGTTTAAGTCCTCTCTTCAGCCGAAGCGGCAGCCTCCGCCGCGCGCGGCAGCGCCTGTTCAATCAGCTCGAAGTCTTCCTCAGTCAACGCTGTGGAGACAAACCACGTCTCAAAAGCACTCGGCGGCGCGTACACACCTTGCTCCAGCAGAGCGTGGAAAAACGCCGGGTAGCGCCACGTTTCCGCCCGCTTCATGTCCGCAAAATTACGGCCTTCTCCTTCCGCAAACCGCACCGAGAGCATCGTCGCCGCACGCTGAATGTTGTGCGCCACACCCGCGCCCGTCAGCGCCGAAGAAATCGCCGACGCGAGTCTGTCAGCGTTCGCCGACACCACGTCATAGGTCTCCTTCGTCGCAATACTTAACGACGCCATCCCAGCCGCCATGGCCACCGGATTACCGGACAGTGTCCCGGCCTGATAGACAGGGCCTTCCGGTGCCAGTTTGCTCATGACATCCGCACGGCCTCCGAACGCGGCGGCCGGAAGCCCGCCGGATACGACCTTGCCGAAGGTGGTCAGGTCACCGGCCACACCGTCGACCCCATACCAGCCGGAATAAGAGGTGCGGAAGCCCGTCATGACCTCGTCGATGATGAGCAGCGCGCCGTTAGCGTGTGCCAGGTCTTTGAGCGCCGCGTTGAATCCCTCGACCGGCGCGACCGTTCCCATATTGCCCGCGGCTGCTTCCGTGATCACCGCCGCGATCTCTCCAGGGTGCGCCGCAAACGCTTCTGCCACGGCATCCACGTCGTTGTAGGGCACCACGATCGTGTCGCCCGCCTGAGCACCGGTGACGCCCGGCGAATCCGGCAACGCGAACGTCGCTACGCCCGAGCCCGCGCTGGCCAGCAGTGAATCAACGTGCCCGTGGTAGCACCCCTCAAACTTGATGATCTTGCTCCGACCCGTGAAACCACGCGCAACGCGCACCGCGCTCATCGTGGCCTCAGTTCCGGAGTTGACCATCCGGACCTTGTCTACCGAGGTACGCTCCACGATCATCTCCGCGAGCTCAACCTCAGCCTCCGTCGGCGCACCGAAGCTCAGGCCGTCAACCACAGCCTTTTCCACGGCCTCCACCACCGCTGGGTGCGCGTGACCATGCAGCATGGGACCCCACGAACAGACCAGGTCCACGTATTCATTCCCGTCAGCGTCAACGAGCCTGGACCCCTTCGCCCGCTCGATGAAGCGCGTCTGCCCTCCCACTGAGCCAAAGGCCCGCACCGGCGAGTTCACCCCGCCCGGCGTGACCTTCTTCGCGCGGGCAAACAGCTCCGCCGAGCGCGCGGTGTTGGCGAAGGTGTTTAAGGAAGTGTTTGCCGAACCATTCATGCACCCAATCCTAACGGGCAGCTCGACACAGACCCCGAAAGTAGGCTAGTGTCAGTTATGTTAGTTATGACAGATACGTTAGTTAATGCAGATATGGTAGCAATCCCCAAAGCTACGCAATCACGCAACGCCCCACACGAAAGGATGACCGCCGTGCACACACTTACCCCCAGCACATTGAGCAAAACCGACGTGGATGCGCTGGACGAACTCGCCACAGCCGACGTGCCTCCACAGGTGAAAGCGTTCCTTCGCGAGGTCGTTGACTACGTCCGCAGCGGCGAAACTATCTACTTACTGCACGCTGAAGAGGAACTCACCCCAAACGAGGCAGCCCAACATCTAAAAATGAGCCGCACTCACCTGTGCAAGCTCCTCGACCGCGGTGAAATCCCCTCCCACAAAGTCGGATCTCATCGTCGGATTCTCGTGAGCGACCTCGTCGCCTTCAATCGTGAGCGCCACAAGGACCAGCTCGAGCTCGCGGAACGCTTTGCACATCAGCGCGAAACTGCAGATAGCGCTGACGCTGAAATCGCAGATTTTCTTTAAACTGCTTACTTATCCGCCACGAGAGCAGTTCGTTTTGGCATGATCACACTATGCACATGCGACGTGCCCGCCCGACACTTCGGGTGCTCCGAGACGATATCTCGACTGACTGGGAGGACCCAGCGCCGAGAAGAGCGATCGAAGAGCACCGCTACGAGGCATTACATCCCCTAAGTGATCTTCCTCATCCGATTATCCGGAAAGCCGCGGATAGCTTCGGGGAGGATCCAGCTGAAGACAATTTTGAGCGGCCAATTGCCGGTATATCCAAGCTGGTGGTTCAAGAAATCAAGTCCTCCCAATGGCGCGGTGGCGTGTGGGAGGACCCTGACCTAGGGGTGTGCTGGTTGGTAGTAGCTGGCTTAGCTAAAGGTGACCACCTCGATTTTGAGGACTTCTACAAACGAATCGGCCGAGAAAATACCGCAACCGATTTGTCGCAATGGCTCCCGACGAACGAAGATCTGCAGCTTCTGAAACGCGAAACAGCAGCTCGCCTGCGGACAGAATGGGAACTCGAAATTCAACGCCACACGCTGGAGGCGTTGCGAACGGTGCACTCGGGAGGAACGTATTCTTTCAACGTTTCGATGCCACACGATCCATCATTACATCTGGCCAATGTTGAGTTAACAGTAGAACTCGTTCGAACCCACAAGGAAAATAATTCTGAAATTGACGTCGACGAAATTTTCGTAGGCATCACTCCCGAGAAAAAGTTTTCCGCACACCAAATCTTGTGGGTACTGATAATCCGTGTTCTTTCTTCCATCTCCCCACCAGAACAAGGATGGGACAGGTATTCCACGACGTTCTCCAACATCGGTGAGCCAGGTTCGTGGACAAGGCGCGTAGCCGAACTCGAGTTAATGGTGAAAAAGCGCGTGCTGCAACCTACTGAACCAGGGAAGGAAAGCCACTACACGCATCGCGAGCATCTTTCTAAGAAAACAATCGACGGAAAAGCCGTCCGCGCCTTGTGCGGCGTTAGTTTCGTCCCTCTGAATGACCATGAAGATCGGCCAGTGTGCCCAGAATGCAACCAGCTTTACGATGCATTAGGCCGTCAGTAAAACCGATCCGGCGCCGTGTTTACCCATGATTGGGGTTAACGTTTTTCTCACAGCGTGATCTGCCTCATAATTAATGCATGGATGTTGACGCGGTCTCAATTCCCGAAGTGACGCTTCGTAGCGGCAACGTTGAGGCAATCATCACCGCTTCGGGAGCTGCGGTTCGAAGCCTGACCGTCGACGGTCGCCCGCTTCTTCGTTCATTCCCTCCCTCGGTGCGCCCGCCCGGCGCGGCCAACATTGTTTTGGCGCCGTGGCCGAACCGCGTCGCCGATGCGAAGTTTGACTTCGGCGGCACGACGCACCAGCTCGAAGTCTCCGAACCGGAACTAGGCCACGCCCTGCATGGGTTTACGTGGGGCCGGATCTTCGACTTCGTCGCAACTGACGACGGGGAGGCCACGTTGCGCACGGTGCTTGGACCCGAGCCTGGGTGGCCGTGGCCAATCGATGTGACGGTGACCTACACGCTCATCGCCCAAGGCGGGATCCAAGGCGGGATCCAAGGCGGGATCCAGGGCACGATGACGGCAAAGAACACAAGCGATGAACCGGCACCGTGTGCGCTTGGCGTTCATACCTATATCTCTGCGCTGGGCGCACCGTTGGACGAATGCACGCTGCACCATCAGCTCACGCACCGGCAGCCGCTAGATAGCCGCAACATCCCCACTGGTCCCCGCGAACCCTGGGACGAAAACCCCATCGTCATGGACGGCGTGTGGCTTGACGACGCTGGTGTCTACGGAAACAACGCGATCGCCGATCACGGTGCATCCGGCGGGACGCACGTCGCGCGGCTGATCAACGCTGACGGTGAAGGGGTGGCGCTGGAGGCGTCGTCAAGCATGCGCTGGGCGCAGATCTTCACCTCCCCGCAGCGACACCTTGCGGTGGAACCCATGACCGCGCCGCCGGACGCGCTGAACAGCGGCGAGGATCTGACCGTGCTCGCGCCGGGTGAGGCGATGACGGTGGCGTGGTCGGTGACCACGATTTAAGGACTTTCGCTGCGGATCATCGCGGCGAATAAAACCACATAACTATTTGGAAAGTGAGGGTGTCTGTAATGGATACTGCTCTACGGCTTGACGCCACGTGGGTGGACTACCTGCTGGTGGCCGTGTTCTTCGCGTTCGTGCTTGGAATTGGCTGGGCAGCGAAGCGCGGAGTCAGCTCGTCGATTGACTTCTTCCTCTCAGGCCGCGGCCTGCCGGCCTGGATCACGGGTCTGGCGTTCATCTCCGCGAACCTGGGTGCGGTGGAGATCATCGGTATGTCCGCCAACGGTGTGGAATACGGCGTGCAGACGATGCACTACTTCTGGATCGGCGCCGTACCGGCAATGATCTTCCTAGGCATCGTGATGATGCCGTTCTACTACGGCTCTAAGGTCCGCTCCGTGCCGGAGTTCATGCTCAAACGCTTCGGGCCGGCCGCGCACTTGGTCAACGCTGTGTCGTTCGCGATCGCGCAGTTGCTCATCGCGGGTGTGAACCTGTACCTGCTGGCCAGCGTCGTTGAAGCACTTTTGGGCTGGCCGCTGTGGGCAACGCTGGTGGTCGCTGCGATCATCGTGTTGGCCTACATCACCTTGGGTGGCCTATCGGCGGCGATCTACAACGAGGTGCTGCAGTTCTTCGTCATCGTTGCTGCGCTGCTGCCGCTGACAATCATTGGTCTGCGCCACGTGGGCGGCTGGAACGGCCTGCAGGAAGCTATCGCCGAGCCCTCGCACTTCTCCGCATGGCCGGGCCAGGAACTGTCCGGTTTTGATAACCCGGTCTGGTCAGTCATTGGTATCGTCTTCGGCCTGGGCTTCGTGCTGTCCTTCGGTTACTGGACCACCAACTTCGTTGAGGTGCAGCGCGCGATGGCGTCGGATTCGCTGTCCTCGGCGCGCAAGACGCCGATTATCGGTGCCTTCCCCAAGATGTTCGTCCCGTTCATCGTGGTGGTGCCGGGCATGATCGCCTCCGTGATTGTCACGCCGATCACCCAAGGCGCAGCTAAACCGAACGACGCAGTGCTCTACCTCATGCGCGACCTGCTCCCCAGCGGCCTGCTGGGCGTGGGTATCGCCGGTCTTCTCGCCGCCTTCATGGCTGGTATGGCCGCCAACATTTCGTCCTTCAACACCGTGTTCAGCTACGACCTGTGGCAGACCTACGTGGTCAAGGACAAAGACGATGACTACTACCTCAAGGTCGGCCGCTTGGCCACCGTCGGCGCCACCGTCATCGCAATCTTCACCGCGCTTCTCGCCGCCAACTTCGGCAACATCATGGACTACCTGCAAACCCTGTTCGGCTTCTTCAACGCGCCGCTGTTTGCAACGTTCATCCTGGGTATGTTCTGGAAGCGCATGACCCCGCACGCCGGTTGGTCCGGCCTTGTCGCCGGTACCGCTGCCGCGATCGGTTTCTGGTCGCTCACGCTCGGCGCCGACCCGCTGGTGAGCCTGCCCGGCCAGGGCACCGCGTTCGTCGCCGCATCGCTTGCGTTCTTCGTGGACATCCTGGTCAGCGTGGTCGTCTCTATGTTCACCACGCCGAAGCCGGACCATGAGCTCGTGGGCTTCGTCCGCTCCGTCACTCCGAAGGATCAGCTCACGGACGCCGCGGAAGCCACCATGCCGTGGTACCGCCAGACTGTCCCGCTGGGCATCATCGCCCTTGTCCTTGTCATCGGCCTCAACCTGCTGTTCCTCTAGCAGCGCACACTTCATAAGGACTGATTCACATGACTACGAAACACACTGGTTCCGCCGCCAACGCCACAGGTGGTCACACGGAAACCGCCTCCACCTTCGACATCCGCAACGTCATTGGTTACCTTTTGGGCTTCTACGGCGCGGTGCTGATTATCTGCGGCTTCATCCTCGACCCGGGCGTTAACCCGGATACGGGCGTGGCCAAGAGCTCCCAGGACAACCTGTGGGTGGGCATCGCGCTCGCCGTCGCCGCCCTCTTCTTCATCGTGTGGGCGAAGCTCAACCCCATCACCTTTGACGCCGACACGCTCGAAGCGGAATAGGCACACTGGAACCATGGATCTGAAAATCACGCGCACGCAGCTTTCCGACGGCCGGGAGCTCATCTACTACGACACTCCCGGTACCCCCGACCGCACGGCCGTAGACGAGCGCGACCTGCCGGAGGTCCACACCGAGTCCTGGATGCGGCAAGACCCGCTCACCGGCGAATGGGCGATCTACGCCGCGCACCGCCAGAACCGCACCTTCCTCCCGCCCGCCAACGAGGATCCGCTCGCACCCACCCGGGAAGGCCAAAAGCCCAGCGAGATCCCCGAATCGGATTACCAGGTTGTGGTGTTTGAGAACCGGTTTCCGTCGTTAAGCATGCGCCTTGAGCTGCCCGACGGCTGGGAGCCGACCGTCGACGGCGAGGACATCTTTCGCCGCGCACCCGCCGAATCCCGCTGCGAAGTAGTCTGCTTCACCCCCGACGCCGAGGGGTCGTTCAAGGACCTGTCGCTATCGCGCAAGCGCACGCTTATCGACGTCTGGGCTCACCGCACCGAGGAACTCTCCGCGCTTGCTCCGGTCAAGGCTGTATTTCCTTTTGAAAACCGCGGCGAGGAAATCGGCGTGACCCTGCACCACCCGCACGGGCAGATCTACTCGTATCCATTCGTGCCGCCTCGCGCCGCCGCAATCGCGGCGCAGGCTGCAGCCGCCCGCGAAACCGGCACAAACCTCTTTGACGAGGTCATTGCCGCTGAACGGCGTGCCGGCACCCGCGTGATCGATGAAACCGAGCACTTCCTAGTTTTCACCCCCGCCGCGGCCAAATGGCCGCTGGAAGTGATGGTGATGGCCAAAGGCGACGTGCCGAACTTCCCCTCGCTGTCCGACGCCGCGCGTGACGACCTGGCGCAGATCCTGGACAAACTCTACGACGCGGTCGACGAATTCTTTGAGGGCATCGACCGCACCCCCTACATCGCCGCCTGGAACCAAGCCCCCGTCGACGCACCTGCGGACGGACGCCTGCACCTACAGCTGTTCTCCCTCATGCGCTCGCCCGGGCGAATGAAATTCCTGGCCGGCAGCGAATCCGGCCAGGGCGTATGGATCAACGACACCACGCCGGAAACCATCGCGTCAACGCTGCGCGCCGCCTATGGCGCTGCCGACGCAGCCGATCCCAGCCCGAAAGCAGGTGCATAACACCATGATCGTGTCCGAAACCCGCTCTCCGGAGCGCCTCGCCGCCGATGCCCGCGAGTTCTTCGCGGCTCACATCGACCACGCGCTGGACTCCGACGGCCCCGCCAACATCGGCGTGTGGGTCGCACCAGGCCGCATCAACCTCATCGGCGATCACGTTGACTACGCTTCCGGCGTCTGCCTGCCGTTTGCCACCACCATGGCCACTGCAGTTGCCGCCCGCAAGCGTGACGACGGCGCCGTGCGCATGATCTCCCAGTCCCCCACCGGTGAAATCCTCGACGCGTCGGTCGCCCTCGCTGACTTGGATTCCGCCAACGCTGACGCACCCCCGCTCCCCGACTGGCGCGGCTACATCGCCGGCACGGTCCACGCCCTCGGCGCTGGCGGTATGGACATCGCGGTTGTTTCTGACGTACCGCTCGGCTCCGGCCTGTCTAGCTCCGCGGCACTGGAATGCGCCGTGGGCGTCGCCGCCCGCGACCTCTATGATCTTTCTACCAGCGACGACGACCTCATCGCCGCCACCATGCGCGCCGAAAACCACTACGTCGGCGCTAACACCGGCGGCCTCGACCAAAACGCCGTTGTGCGCGGGAAAGAAGGCTACGCGCTGGCGCTCGACTTCCTGGAAGGAACCCACGAGCAGGTCCCGTGCGCCCTGGAGGGCTACACCCTGCTGGTCTCCGACAGTCACGTCGAGCACTCCCACGCAACCGGAGGCTACGGCTCCCGCCGCGGCCTCATCGACCGCATCGCAGCCGAACTGGACTGCACCTTCCGCGAGGACGACATCGTCGAACGCGCCGTCAATGCCTTCACCGGCAACGACACCGAGGCCGACACCGACTTCGCGCCCGATGTCATCCGCCGCCGGGTGCGCCATGTCCACAGCGAGACAACGCGCACAATCGAGGCCATTGAGGCCCTGAAAGCTGGCGACATCCCCCGCTTCGGCGAACTGATGAATGAAAGCCACGCCTCTCTGCGCGACGACTACGAGATCGTCCCCATGGAACTCGAAACCGCAGTTCAAGCCGCTCTTTCAGCTGGCGCAATCGGTGCACGCATCACCGGTGGAGGCTTCGGCGGCTCAATCATCGCCCTGTGCTCCGACCCCGAGGCCGTAGCCACCGCCATCGAGGACGCCACCGCCGAACGCGGCTACCCCACCCCAACCATCTACGCCACGCACGCCGTCGACGGCGCACGGAAGGTCTAACCAACCGCCACCGCCCGCCACGCCCACCTGGCCCGCCAACCAAGCAGCCTGGCCCCGCTAACGCCCTCCAACCAAGCAGCCTGGCACCGCCAAGCCCTCACCTGGGCTTCGATCGGGCTCGACTGGGCTCCAGAACCCGGTCACCGGCGGGCGTCGGCGCCCACTCCTGACGACGCTAACAACACCCCAACCCATAAGCAGAACCGCACGTTTTTGACCTGCAGGTTTCCCAAAATCGGCCCCGGCCGCGCCGGCGAGGTGTCAGGATCGTCAGGATCACCACCGGAAGCCGCGGCCCCGGCCGCGCCGGCGAGGTGTCAGGATCGTCAGGATCACCACCGGAAGCCGCGGCCCCGGCCGCGCCGGCGAGGTGTCAAGATCATCAGGATCGTCAGGATCGACATCGGAGGCCAGCGACGATCAGCGGCGGAGGGCAACGGCCTTCTCTACTGTGGAGTCATGTCTTACTACCTCGCCTCGGCTGGCAACGGTGGCGCTGAGCTCGCCTTCGTCTTGTTCTTCCCCTTTGTGCTGATGCCGCTGATCGTCGGGCTCGCAGTTGCGTTCCTGCGCTACCTGAACACCAACGCGCCGCAGAGCGAGCTGTGGAAATCCGCAGGTATCGGGGCTGCCATCGGTGTAATCACCTTGATGTTGTTCACCGCGGCGTTCCTTCTCCAAGAGAAGAATCCTTTCCCCGGAAGTATAGAAATCGGTACTGCCCTCTTCTTCGTCAGCTGCGCCCTCTACATCGCCCTTAGCTGGTGGGGCGGAAGGGTCACCGGCAAAAACCAGAAGTACCCGCCCGACCCATTTGATGTGGCAAACGCACAGGCAGGAGCGCCGGGTGTTGGCATGAACCCGCAGGTTCTTCCGCCGCAGGCCGTCCCACAGCCGGGAATGCCGCCGCAAGCGCCGCCCATCCAGCAACCAACAATTGGGCAACGCCCACCGACGCCGCGCACATGGTCAACGGCACTCGCCTTATCGACGACCGCCAGCTCCGCCGCAGCAACCACCTTCCTTGTTGTCAACGCGTTGCTTCTGGATTCCGCGCCAAGCACCGACGGCGGGGAAGCTGCATACGGGTACCTCATGCTGTTCGGCCCGGGTTTCCTGTGGACGGCCGCGCTCCCTGCAGCGCTGGTGCCAGCTGCTATCGGGATCATGACCGCCCGTCCCCCAAAGGCGAGGTGAGAAACAAGAACAGCAGCTCCCGAACGGACGGCAACGTCGAAAGAGCTGAACTTCCCACAAACCGTCGCGATGACTGGACCTAGTTCTCAGCAGGCAACTGCCGGGCCCGCTTGGCTTGGCCGCGGAAGACACCGATGAACACGAAAACCAGCAGGCCGATCGCGATCCAGTTGGCAACGCGGGCGTACTGCTCAAGGACATACACGACGGGCTCGCCGATCACCCAGCCGAGGCCAAAGTACAGGAATGACCACATGGTTTTCGCGATGAAGTCCAGCACCATGAACCGCTTCACGCTCATGCCGGTGGCGCCGCACATGACAAAGACAACGAACGCGATGGGCAGCGGAATTGGGACGTACGCCAGGAAGATGCCCACCCAGCCGACGCGGTGGAACCATCCTTCGACGCGTTCGATGTTGCGCCCCATCCGCGGGGACGTCTCGGCCTGAACGTCTAGGATTCCGCGACCCCAGAGTTTGCCGGCCCACCAGTAGACCCAGTCGAACTTGATCGCCACGATTGACCCGATGAACAGGTAGAACAGCCAGTTCGGCGCATCCCCCACGGCAGCCAGCGCACCGGTGGATGCAGCACCGATGCGCGAGCCCGTGAGCGCCAGCATCACCGGCGGGTCGAGGCCCAAAAGCCAGGCGCGCAGCGGGAGCATCGCCATGCCGAACAGACCTACGAACCCGAACCACGCTAGGCACCAGTAATCAGACTTCGTCGGTTTGCCGTTCCATGGAAGGCCGGGCTGTTCCCACCATTCGGGTTCCTGCGCCGCAGAATCCGAGGTACCCCCAGCTTCAGCTGCGGCGTCGACGTCCTTGGGGCGGTCAGCGGGCTCTTCGTGAGACATGGGAACCAAAGTTACCCCACTCGCCTACGCGCGACCCACTCCAGCCGCCCCACCGCGAGCGACGGACGTGGCGACCTCCCGCGCGTTGGCGATGACCGCGGGCACGCCCACGCCGCCGACCCACGCGCCGGTCACGGAGATCCCGGGCACGCTGGCGAGTTTCTCGCGGACAGCTGCGACAGTTGCGAGGTGGTGCTCGTCATAACGCGGCAGGCCACCGAACCACCGTTGCACGTAGATTTCCTCAAGCCCCGCCGCCCGGCCATCGAAGCCGGTGATCGTCTGCAGATCATCTAGAGCCCAGTCCACGAGGTCATCCTCGGACGCACGGATCGCAATGTCGTCGCCGAATCGCCCGAAGCTCGCGCGCACCATCGCCCCGCCTCGCTCACCGATGTGCGGCCACTTGCGCGAAGAAAACGTGAACGCCTTCGCCGTAATCCCTGGCTCGTCCGCCGCGACAAGCACACCGCTGTTGTCAGGCAATTGCTTATCGACGCCCCCCTCCCCGTCAAACCGCAACCCCACTACCACGGAGTTAGCAAGCTTCACGGTAGACAAGGACGCCGAGGCTTCCGGGGCGATCTTCTTCAAAAGAAGGGCAGTCGTGGGAGCGGGAGTGGCCAGGATGACGTGGTCGTAGACGGTGTCTTCACCACCGGTGAGACGGTAACCATTCCCGGCGCGCTCGATCCCGGAGATGAATGCGTCGACGTAGATGTCAGCGCCGGACTTCTCCGCGAGGGTCTCGTACAGCTGAGCGTAGCCGCCCTTGAAAGCAGCGAAGGCTGGTTTTGGTTGGCCCGAGGGGTTACCCGCGGCTTGGGAACGGCGCGCTTCGATGTTCTTCACCGCCGTTGACAGGTGCACCGTGCCATCTCCCTCGCCGGCGCTCTCGCTGGCGAGGCGGTCGAATTCCGCTGCGAGCTGCGGCATCGTGGCGCGCACGCCTAAGTCATCCGCGGCACAGGAGTAGACCCCGCCGAGGAGGGCGGAGACGAGCCGGTCGGCGACTTCATCGCCGTAGCGGGCGCGGACGATCTCGCCCACGTTCGCATCGCCACCGACGGTCCACGCGAAACCAGGTTGCTCAGCTTCATCGTCGATGCGCTGGGCTGTCGCCTCAGAGACGATGTCTTTGACCGGCTCACTGGAGCTGGGGATGCCCATGATCCCGGAGGTGGGGAGATCGTGGGTGGCGCCACCGCAGTAGACCAGGGAGCGGGCTGACGACGAGGCCGTGATGTCGTTCTTGAGTGAAAGCTCCTCGAAGAACTCCATCGCATCGGTGCGGTAGGACAAGAAGGCCTCGGCACCCATGTCGGTGGGGCCAGCCTCAAACGCAACGGTGTAGAGCTTGCCGCCGATACGATCCGTGGCCTCGTAGACATCGATCTTTGTTTCAGGAGCGTTCTCGTTCAGGCCCTGCTTGTTCAGGCCCTGCTTGTTCAGCTCGTAGGCGGCGGTGAGCCCGGCCAGGCCAGCGCCGATGATTGCGATTCGTGCTGTTTGTGGTGCGGCGGGAGTTTCAGTCATTGTGGGCCTCCTGATCGGCGGGTTCGTGGATGATGCGAACTGCTTCGGTGATGGCGTCTGGATCCGTGTCAGGCAAAACGCCGTGGCCAAGGTTGAAGATGTGGCCGGTCGCGTCGCCGGCCGCGATAGCGCGGGCAGCCTCCGCCTTGATCCGAGTTACTTCGGCGCGAACAACATCCGTGCCAGCAAACAGCATCGCCGGGTCAAGGTTGCCTTGTAGGACCTTCGGTTCGTGGAAACGACGGGCAGCCGTGTCGAGGGGCACTCGCCAATCGACGCCCATGACTTCAGATCCCGCCTCCGACATGGCACCGAGCAGTTCACCGGTAGTGACGCCGAAGTGGATCCGGGGGATCTCGGGCACTGCAGTCGTCTCGGAAGCAACGCTGGCGAGGATCTCGGTCGAGTATGGCAAGACGTGGCGCCGGTAGTCGGCTTCGGTGAGGAAGCCGGCCCAGGAATCGAACAACTGCATGGCGTCGATGCCCGCGGTGATCTGGGTGTGCAGGAACGCGGTGATGGTGGGTACGAGCCGGCGCATGAGGGCGTGCCATGTGTCGGGATCGCCGTGCATCATCGCTTTGGTCTTCTCGTGGTTCTTGCTGGGGCCACCCTCAATGAGGTAGCTGGCCAGGGTGAACGGGGCGCCAACAAAACCAATCAGGGCCTGGGTATCGGTGAGTTCGCCCAGGATGATCTCGATGCCGGCAGCGACTTCCGCGACGTCATTGTCAAGGACCGGCAGGGCGGCAACGTCTTCGGCCGAACGGATCGGAGAACCAACGACGGGGCCGCGGCCCGGCACGATCTCCACGTCAACACCCGCAGCGCGCAGCGGCACCACGATGTCCGAGAACAAGATCGCGGCGTCGACATCGTGGCGGCGAACAGGCTGCATGGTGATCTCCGCGAGCAGCTCCGGCATGAAGCAGGAATCCAACATCGCGATGCCTTCGCGCACGGCACGGTATTCAGGCAGGGACCGGCCGGCCTGGCGCATGAACCACACGGGGGTGCGGGACGGGGTGCGGCCGAAGGCTGCGTCGATAAGTGGGGCGTTGCTAAGAGTTCGTTTCATTGGGGTCATTCAAGCGCTAGTAGGTCGGGTACTTCCGGGCCCGCATGGACAGGCCCTCAATGAGGAGGGATGAACCCACCATCAGCACGGTGGCGATGATGGGCGGGAGAAAACCGGCGGCGGCCAGAGTCATGGCGGTGGCGTTGTACGTCCACGACAACGCCAGGTTCCGGTCGATTATCATGCACACGCGACGGGCGTGCTGGATAAGTTGCGGCACCACTGATACGTCGTGGCGCAGCATGACGACGGACAACCCGCGCCGCTTCTTGCGGCTTGCCTCAAGGTCGGAGGTCTGCGCGTACATCATCGCCACATCCGCGGCCTTCAACGTGGACAAAATGGCGCGGTCGCCCACCATGGCGACTTGGCTGCCGTCCACCTGCAATGCACGGATGGTGCCAGGCTTGCGGTCGTTGGTGATGCCCGCCAAGACGCTTGAAATTCCCAGGTAGTTGGCAAAGCGCCGCGCAACGGGGTACATGTCGCGCGTGAGCATGGTGGTTTCCACGCCGAGGGATTCCAGCCACTCGATGGCATCATGGGCGTCGTCTTTGAAGGTGTCAAACATGGTGATGACACCACGGTCCTTGCCCTTCCACCCGACGATGAGCGGGGTGCCGCCGGACGTCGCCGCGACAGCCAAAGGCCCGGGCAGGTAGCTCAAGTTGGTGGGGCGCCACATGACGGCTTCAACAGTGTTGGTGTGCTCGTGGCCGTCCTCATCCACCCGGACGAAGGCTACGCGCCCGCGGACGTCGCCGCTTTTGGCTTCTTCCTCGCTGACGAGCTCGTAGCGCACGGGCAGCTGTGGGTCTCGGCCCGACTGCGTCATGGCCTCACGCGAAGCGCGCACGAGGCCTTCGGCCATCGGATTGTCTAGCTCAATCGACAGGGTGCCGGCGGTGCGCAGCACCATCTCTTTGTCCTCGCCGGGAAGTGCCGTGACGGTTTCGACGGTCATCGTCGGCTCCACCAGGGCGCCGGTGCGGTTAAACACAGCCACGTCAACGGTCTCCAGCGCGCGCAGCACCGCACCATCACGCACCAATACGCCGTGGCGCGCCGCGGCCTCAATGCCTAAGCGCAAGGCTAACGACGGAGACAGTGCTAGCGCCACCGGCGCCACGCACGACAGCACAGCCAGCACGGTGGAAAACGCCGCATTGTAATCCCGGCTGATCAAGCCCCACAGCGCGAAGCTGGCGAAGGCCACGCTGAACGCAATGGGCAAAAGCACCGCCGCGGATTTCTGCGACTGCGCGGTGGCAAACCGCTGCCGGTCCTCAGCTTCAGAGAGCCAGCGGTACACGGACGCCCATCTCGTGGCATGGGCGGTGCGCTCGGCGCGCACCTTGATTTCCCCGTCGCCGATAACGGAGCCCGCGTACACCTTGGAACCCACCTTGACCTCGTTGGGTTCGTGGAAATCAATCAACCCCGGCCGCAGGCTTGCGCGTCCGCCGACCACCTGGCCGTCCACCGGCACGGTTTCACCAATGTGCACAATCACGTCATCGCCGCGAGTCAGCTCAGAAACCGGTACGCGCTCCTTGGACACGTCCGCGCTGCCCCGCCGTTTCACGGTCCGCGTTACTTCCACGTTGGGGTCGAAGTCGATGCGCGACATTTCGTCGATAAGCAACGTGCGCGCGCGGATGGAGTTGCGCCGGCCGAAAAGAAGAAGGACCGTGATTCCGCAGGCCACGTCGAAGAAAAGCTCCGGGCCATGTGTCTGCGAATGCTGCAGCGCAAACCACCTAAATTCCCACGTCCAACCGGTGTAATCAATCGGCCGGGCGATGACGGCGACGGCGGACCAGAAAAACGCCAGCAAGATCGCAACTGAGCTAGCGCCGTCAAGCGCTGTGATGCCGCGGCGCACACCGCCCACGAGCGCCCGGTGGAAGGGGAACGCGCACCAGGTGACAACCGGTATCGACAACGCGAAAACCAGCCACTGCCACCCGGTGAAGTGGAACTGCGGGGTGTAGGACACGATCAGCACGGGCAAAGTGAAAAGGACCGCGATCCACAACCTCGCCGGGGTAATCAGATCCCGCGCAGTGTAGAGCACGTCGGGTTGGGCCTGCGCGCGCGTGCGCGAGGAACGACCGAAACCCGCTTGGCGTGCGCGCGCGTGGTGCGCCGCTTCCTCGCGACGACGCCGGCGAACACGACCCGTCATTGCTTTCGTGCCACGGCGCGGCGCGTAGTACTCCGGCTGCGACAGCCAGGCCTCGCGGCGCAGCACGGACGACTCCGACAAGGTGGCCGTGATGCCGTGCTCCGCAAAGGCCTCGATGAGACGCTCAGGCGATACCGCTGGCGGCGCCGTCACCCACGCTTTCTTCGTTGGGTGAACGATGGTGACTCGCACGCCCTGGATGCTGTCGAGGGCCTCTTCAATCGCAGGGAGGTCGGGCGCGTCGGGGAGGTCCTCCAGCTCAAAGGCATAGGACGCGTGCGGGCGGGACGACATTAGAACTTCGGGCTTTCCCGCTCAATGTAGGCGTTGGAATCGCGGCGGAAGAGGAACAACAACGAAAACGCCAACAACACTACGATCAGCATGGACAACGCCAGAGCCGTCACGCGAAACAGCACCGCAGCGACGTTAAGGAAAATGGCAAGCGCCGCAAGACCCGCCGCGATGTTGCGCGCCAGGCGGCTACCGCGCCTGAAGTACGACGCCACCGACGTAAGTCCCAGCGCCAGCACCATGTTGCCCAGCGCCGTGATCCGCATATTGGTCATGTAGAAACGACGCACCTCTTCCAGGGCCGGATCCGCGGGATCACCCGGGAACCCCTTGGACAACAGCACCATGCCCACGACCAACATGACCACCGATGCCGAGCACGCCAAGTAGAACGACGTGCGCAGGTTCGCTGGCCAGTCCTCCCCCAACTCGATTACTGGCCGCCGGTTGGGGTCATTAGGGTCCGCGACAAAAGTCGGAAACATTCCCGCCATGGTTATTAGATGCTACTGGGTGTATGCCGGTTGTGGGAACCCTTCGCTTCATCGGCTGGCTCAGACCATTTACGCGCTTCATCTTGCGTGGCAAACATGATCGCGCACACCCCAACCACACCGATGATGATCTGCACAACCCCGCCCGTGGCCAACAGCGCCGTCGGGCCGCCGTACGCACTGGGCACCACCATGAACACCATGAGCATCCGCAGCGCGAAGAATCCGGAGAGCACCGCCAGCATCCGCCGCGCGGTCTCGGCCCACTTCTTCCGCTGCGCGTACGCCGTCAGCGCCCACACCATCACCAGCAGCAGGAGCAGCGAAAACATCGCGGCAACGCCCACCGAGAGATACGCGGAAAGATTCACCAGGTTTTCGGATGCTGGCTCCCCCACTCTTTTCGCGGCCTTCCGCGCCTCCTCTTTCAGGCTCGCGGGGTCCGCCAACGACAGCGCAACATCCACCATCAGCCGCACCAACTCCCCGGACAGCATGATCGCCCACGCCACAATCACGTAGCGCACTACCTCCGGGCGTTCCTCTGCCGCCGTCGGACCACCAGGCTTGCCTGCCCCGCCAGCTCCAGCCGATCCTCCGCCAGGAAACCCCAGGGTGCTCATCGCACCTCCTTGGCCAGCGCACGCGCCGCGTCAATAGCAAAGTACGTCAAAATCAGGTCTGCTCCCGCGCGCTTGATCGCGGTCAGCGACTCCATCATCACCCGCTCACCGTCGAGCCACCCGTTCGCGGCCGCCGCGTTAAGCATCGCGTATTCGCCGCTCACCTGGTACGCAGCCACAGGTACTGGCGAAAAATCAGCGACCTTCGCTATCACGTCGAGTGAGCTCAACGCTGGCTTCACCATCACAAAATCCGCGCCCTCGGCAAGGTCTAGTTCCACCTCACGGAGGGACTCACGCACGTTCGCCGGATCCTGCTGATAGGTAGTGCGGTCGCCTTCCAGCGTCGATTCCACCGCGTCACGGAACGGCCCGTAGAACGCGGACGCGTACTTCGCGGAGTACGCCATGATCGCCACGTCCGTGTGCCCCGCGTCATCCAGCGCCTCCCGGATCGCCGCCACCTGGCCGTCCATCATCCCCGACGGGCTCACCACATGCGCGCCCGCGTCCGCTTGGGCCACCGCCATCTTCGCGTACAGCGGCAGCGTCGCGTCATTGTCCACTCGCTTATCGACGACAACCCCACAATGCCCATGGTCCGTAAACTCATCCAGGCAAGTATCGGCGATCAGGATGAGACTATCGCCGAAATGCCCCCGCAGGTGCCGCAGAGCCCGGTTGAGAATCCCATCCTCAGCCCATGCCTGTGACCCCGTCGCATCCTTGGATTCTGGCGTGGGCACACCAAAGAGCACCACTGCCTTAATCCCCACCGCCAGGGCTTCTTCACAGATGTCCACCAAAGAGTCCATCGAGTGCTGGTACACCCCCGGCATCGACGCGATCTCCCGCCGCTGGTCAACACCACTACCCTCGGCGCTGGCTGTGCCAGCACCGCACAGATCAGCGGCGACAAACACCGGCAGGATCAGATCCGCGGGCGCTAGCCTGGTCTCGGCGACCAGCTCGCGCATAGCCGCAGATGTGCGTAGGCGACGAGGCCGTTCAAGGCCCGGCCCCTGTGGCCCCTGTGACAAATTCATTGCAGACTTCACGCCCCCATTGTGTCACGCCGCTAACAATCGGCAGTTACGCTGACTCTGCCTTCCGGCGGGTGCGGCGCTTCTTCCGCGGCGGCGGCAGCTGGCCAGAAGCGCGAAGGGCGGCAACATGGTCCGCCAATGCGTCGACAAGCGATGCGGTGTCCGCGACCTCAGGCACCACGTCGACACGCAAGCCCTGCTCCTGTGCCTCCGCGGCGGCCATGGGGCCGATGCACGCGATGATTGTGCGTGAATGCGGCTTGCCCGCGATGCCCACCAGGTTCTTCACCGTGGACGCGGACGTGAAGCACACGGCGTCAAAACCACCGGTCTTGATCATGTCGCGGACCTCCGGCGGCGGCGGGGCGGCACGCACGGTGCGGTACGCGACCACGTCATCGACTTCCCAGCCGAGCTCTTTTAGGCCATCAACCAGCACGTCGGTGCCCAGATCCGCGCGCGGCAGCAGCACGCGGGAGACAGGATCAATCTCTTCGACGTACTCCGGGAAGATGTCCACAAGCCCCTGGGCGTTCTGCTTACGGCGGTGCGGGATCAGCTCAGGGATCATGCCGCGGGCACGGATCGCGTCGGCGGTCTTCTGGCCCACGGCCGCGAGGTGAACGCCCGCGAACGAGCGCGCGTCAAGGCCGAGCTCTTCGAACTTGTCCCACACTGCGTTGACCGCGTTGACGGATGTGAACGCGATCCACTGGTAGCGGCCCTCCACAATGCCTTTGATCGCGCGGTCCATCTGCGCGGGGTTGCGCGGCGGCTCCATGGAAATCGTGGGCACGGACTGCGGGATCGCGCCGTAGCCATTCAGGCGCGCGCTCATCGGCCCAGCCTGCTCCTTCGTCCGCGGCACGAGCACGCGCCAGCCGTACAGCGGCCGGTTCTCCCACCAGGAATACTTCGAGCGATTATCGACGGCCGTTCCAATCGTCACCACGAGCTGGCCCGCGAGATCCGCATCAAGCTTGCCGACGGTCCCCAGCGTGGCGTCAAAGGTCCTCTGCAAACGCGTGGTGCCGTTGGTGGTGACAGACAGCGCCGTCGAGGCGGCATAGCCACGGGATGTGAGTTCTTGGGCCAGGATCTCAAGCTGCTCTGCCTGCGCCTGAAGCACGAGCGGCTGCGGCGCAGCCGCTAGGCTGTCCCAATCGATCGGCTCGTTGGCTAAGTCCGCCTCGGTGTACGTGGAACCAAGCGCGATACCCGCGAACGACGGCACCGTTGACGGCAATGACATTCCCGGCACCACCTGGAATTCAATGCCCGCTGCGGCCACGGCGCTGATTTCATCCATCACCGCGTTGCGGGTCAGCGGGTTGCCCGCCACCACACGCACCACGTCACCGTCGCCCGCTTCCCCGCGCGCGATCAGATCCGCCGCCTGGTCAAGCGCTTCATTCAGCGCCGCGACAATGTCCGCCCCCGGCGCGAGCTCCGTTAGCTCTGCTGCCGTTGGTGCTTCGGGCTTGGCAGGTTTGCGACGCGCACCGGCCTCTTTTGCCTTGGCGCACATTTCTTCATAAGCGGCTTCTGCGGCTTCGAGCTTTTCACTGGGAACCGGCAGCGCCGATGCAACAACGCTGCGCACGCCGTTGGAGACCTCTGGATCTACGACGGCTACGGAGTTGCGTTCAAGCACCTCTCGTGCGCGGATCGTCAGCAGGTCCGGGTTTCCCGGTCCAGCTCCAACAAAGATGACCTTGCCGCGTGCGGGGACAGTCGACGCGGTCGTGGCGGAACTCGGCATAGATGAAGTCTCTTCTAGAAGATCTAGTCGGCGAACATGTGACTCAACTTCGGGCCCGCCTTAAGCAGACCAAATAAAAACGGCGTAGATGCCGTGTGATATTTACACCTTAATTTGCGAGCCCCGTATTTCAAAACCGCTAGGCCCGGCCTAGAGGTAGCGGGCACAGTCGTCGTCGATAAGCGTGCGCGCGACGTCGCGGCCAAGCGCCTGCGGGTCCGTCCCGCTAGCGGAGGCGGTGGCGCGGCCGGAACCGTCAAGGGCGAAAACCCCGGCGCGCAGGGTGATGACACCACTAGCGTCGCAGGTCGCGGTGGCGGCGACGGGGGCGGTGCAGCCAGCTTCGAGTTCGGCCAGCACGGTACGTTCGGCCTGAACGCAGGCGATGTCGGACGCCACCGCGAGTGCGTCAATCGCTTCCCGCACTTGTTCATCATCGGCGCGGCACTCAACGGCCAGCGCTCCCTGGGCAGGCGCGGGCATGAACACGTCTGCATCAAACAACTCGGTTGCGCGCGCGCCAAGGCCCACCCGGGACATCCCGGCGAACGCCAGCACCACGGCATCCAACTCCCCGGACGTCACCCGGCCCATGCGGGAATCAATATTGCCGCGCAGTGGCAGAATCTCCAGGTCAGGGCGCAGGGCGCGAAGCTGCGCGATCCGGCGTGGCGCGGACGTCCCCACCCGCGCGCCCTCCGGAAGTTCAGCAAGGGTCAATCCGTCACGAGCAATCAGTGCTTCGCGGTTGTCCTCCCGCGGCGGCACGATGAGGTGCGTGCGCGGCTCGTGCGCGGTGGGCAGATCCTTGTGCGAGTGCACAGCCACGTCGCATTCACCGCGAAACAGCGCCTCACGTATCGCGGTGGTGAACACGCCCACGCCGATGCGCTCCACCGGCGAATGGTTTATGTCCCCAGGCGTGGTCACAATCGTCAGCTCCGCCGGGTTCCCACCGCCGATCAACGCGTCCCGGACATGCCCCGCCTGTGTCGTGGCCAGTACAGACCCACGGGTCCCGATCCTCAAGGTACGCATCAGTCTCTCCTATCGTTCCCGCGGCTCATTCCCCATTAGGCGCCTGACGCTTCAAGTCACACAGGCCCGTTAACTGGGACGCCTCAAAGTTGAAGGTGGGCGTGCGGTGCGCGACCACCTCGTCTTCAAGCCCGAAAAGCTCGCCGATCGTCGTCTCAAGGTCTTCCATGTCGCCTGCGCTGGCGATCTCTTTGATCTTCACGGTCGGATGGTGCAGAAGCTTATCGACGACCCTCTTCATCGCCCGAGTCACCTCCGCGAACTCATCGTCCCCGAGCTGCGGCAGGCGCGTGCGAAGCTTAGACAGTTCATCATCGGCGGTGCGGGAAGCAGCAACACGCAGCTCAGTGACCACGGGAGCGATCTCGCGCACGCGCTGATCGGTGGAATACGCCTCCATTTCCTCAGCGACGATGGCCTCCGCAGCCTCACGCGCTGGCCCCGCGACGCTTTGCCCGATGGATGCGGAAAGGCGCTCAATGTTGATCAGGTGAATCCCGGGTAAGTCATCCACGGCATCATCGATATCGCGCGGCAGAGACAGATCCACCAGCACCCGCGAACCCGGCGCGGTGCCCAGAACCTCCGGCGTGACAGTGAACCCCCCGCTTGCCGTCGCGCTGACCACGATGTCCGCGCGCTCGATCGCCTCAGCGCGGGCGTCAAAGTCCACTACCTCAGCAGCAACCCCTGCCTGGCTGGAATGTTCCGCTAAGCGTTGTGCCCGCTCGCGAGTGCGGTTGGCCACAATCAGCCGCTCCACCCCGAGTCGACCCAGCTGTGTTGCCGCGAGCGAACTCATCGCCCCAGCACCCAGCACCACCGCCGTACGCCCGGAAAGGTCCGCGCGCCCCATCGCCGCGCAGGCTTCATCCAGCGCGACCGACACCATGGATGCCCCCGCGGAGTCAATCTCCGTTTCCGTGTGGACACGCTTGCCAGCCCTCAGCGCGGATTGCGCCAGCGCGTGAAGCGCCGGCCCGACGGTCCCCGCCCCCGCGGCGTCCTGGTACGCAGTACGCATCTGCCCCAAGATCTGCTGCTCCCCCACCACCATGGAATCCAGCCCCGCGGCCACCGTCATCGCGTGGTAAGCCGCCGCATCCGCGTAGCGCACATACAGGTATCGCCGCAGGTCCGCGGCATTCACGCCGGAACACCGCACCAGAACATCCATGACCGCGCGCACCCCGGGGTGAAACGCCTCGGCCACCACGTAGACCTCCATGCGGTTGCATGTGGAGATGATCATCGCCTCACTCAGCGGCGCTTCTTCAATCAGCGCGGTGGCGGCAAACACGCGGTGTTGTGCGTCCATGCTGAGCTTTTCCAGCACGGCAACTGGCGCCGAGTGGTGCGACATTCCCACGACTAAAACTCCCACCGCGGTTGTCCTCCTTCCCCGCTCATCCTCGCTTATCGTCGCTTATCGTCCGAAAGATTGAGATACCACTAAACGATACTCGCGGCCCCGCGCGCCCTCAATTCCGCCTCAAGCTCCGCGTCATCGACCTCCCAGCACGCGAATTCATCCCCATCAATCACAACAACAGGCACGCGGTCGCCGAATTCCATCGCCAGCTCATCATCACCGTCCACGTCCACCGCAACTAAACGCGCGCCAGCACGCTTCACGACGGGTTCAATCTGCGCAAACACCCGCTCACACGATCCGCATGTTTCACGCACCATCAATTCCACAAGCGGCTGGGGCTGCCCAGCTTCCTCCACAAGATTCGGCACATGTTTTAGGCTACTTACATGAGCTCACACGGCAACGTCCGCCGCTTCATTGAGGGCACCGCAGTCCCACCGCTTAGCGACGAAGCGCAGCGCATCGCTGGTGCCGCCGCCGCAGCGGCCGCCTTCGAAGAATCCTTTGGAATCCATGTTGAGGACTTTCAGACCGGCATCGATGCCGTCTCCGGTGCCGCTAACTCCGGCGGCTCCATCCGCATTACTGAACCCGACCCGGACATCCCGCAGCACGCCACCGCCGCTGCATTCTTCGACGTGGACAACACCCTGATCCAGGGTTCTTCCCTGATCCTTTTGGCCATGGGTCTGTACCGCAAGAAATTCTTCACCCTAAAAGAAATCCTCCCGGTTGTCTGGATGCAGGTGAAATACCGCGTCAAAGGCAGCGAACTACCCGACGCCATGGTCTCCGGCCGCGCCCTGGCCCTGGAATTCATCAAAGGCCGCCGCGTCGACGAACTCCAGGCCATCTGCCGCGAAATGGTGGATAAGCAGCTGTTGGACCGCACCTACCAGGGCACCCGCGAACTGGCACAGATGCACATCGACGCCGGCGAACAAGTCTGGTTAGTCTCCGCCACCCCTGTCCAGGTCGGCCAAATGCTTGCGGAACGCCTCGGCTTCACCGGCGCCCTCGGCACCGTCGCTGAGGAACAAGACGGCGTGTTCACCGGCCGGCTGATCGGCGACATCCTCCACGGCCCCGGTAAACAACACGCCGTGGCTGCACTCACCGCCATCCAGCAGTTCGACTTGGAGCAGTGCACCGCCTACTCCGACTCCTCCAACGACATCCCCATGCTGTCCATGGTTGGCACCGCCGTTGCCATCAACCCCGACAAAGAACTGCGCCACCACGCAAAATCCCACGGCTGGCTCATCCGCGATTACCGCTCCGTCCGCCGCGTCTTCTCCACCCTGGCCCTCCCCGCCCTCGCCGCCAGCGCCGTCGCCGCCGCCGCCGCCCTCGCCTTCCGCTCCCGCCCCTAACCCCCGCAAATGCTCGTTCCAGCCCCCCGATTTAGCAAATGCTCGTTCCAGCCCTACCCCCCTCCCGCAAATGCTCGTTCCAGCCCTACCCCCCTCCCGCAAATGCTCGTTCCAGCCCCTCGATTTAGCAAATGCTCGTTCCAGCCAGCGGGCTTACTCGCATAACGAGCATTTGCAGACACCAACTACTCGTATAACGAGCATTTAAGAACGAGCATTTGGAAATTCAGCCGCTAAGACGAGCATTTAGAAACGAGCATTTGGAAATTCAGCCGCTAAGACGAGCATTTAGAAACGAGCATTTGGAAACTCAGCGGCTAAGACCGTCGAGGAATGCAAAACGGGGCCCGATCAAATCGGACCCCGTTGAAAAGCAAAAGGTTTTACTTGCCAAGCTTGCGACGCTGAACGCGCGTGCGGCGCAGCATCTTGCGGTGCTTCTTCTTGGACATGCGCTTGCGGCGCTTCTTGATCACTGAACCCATGGGGCACTCCTCATTTCTCTTCGTTTGTTCCAAGCGGGCGTGCGCCCGAAACTCTGACGAGGCGCGAAGCCCACACTGTCGGTGTGAACACTCGCGCCGGTAAAAGCGTTAATGAGGAATCAGTTTACAGGTCAGCCCCGTGGGAGAAAAAACGCGGTTGCTTTACCGCTGCATCCATCTGCATTCATCGTTGGAATTGGGGTGCAGGTGATCCTGCTGGGACTGCTCTGTGGCCAACTCAGCCGACAACCCAGCCGACAAACCCAGCCAACGCCGAAGCCGCGGGCTAGCAAACGCTAGCTGACGTCGCTGACAGCCTCGAAAGTGGAAGCATCAAGGTACTCGCTCACAGCGTTTTCGTTTACGCGGAAGGAGCGACCTACGCGCACGGCCGGCAGTTCGCCAGCGTGGACGAGACGGTACACCGTCATCTTGGAAACGCGCATGATCTCAGCGACCTCAGCGACGGTCAGGAACTTACCCTTATCTTCGTTTGCCATGTGTTTATGACCCTTCAGGACCTCAAAAGTACACGTGGCGCTGTAGGCTTCCCCTCCCACAGGACGATCACTCACGTGCTTTAGCTAGCCTAGCGTGAAAGTAGTGGCACATGCGACTCAAAAGCCAAAAAACTTCCACTTTCTTCACAGCTTTTACACCGCCGCGCGCGCCCGAAGCCCCCGCAACCACGCCGCCAGACGCCTCATCGCAACACGATTTGCCCACTACAACGCCATTTTCCGTAACGTCCGACCCGACCGACAACCGGCACCGCCAAGTGTGCCCAAACCGTTATTTTCCTAGTTCCGCGGAGCGCGCAACGTTGGCGCGAGTCGCGCGGTAGAAGGCGCCGCGGATGCCGGATTCCTCCAATTCCTGGATGGCGGCGACGGTGGTCCCCGCGGGAGAGGACACCGCAGCGCGTAGTTCCACGGGCGACGCGCCGCTGTGTGAAAGCATGCACCCTGCCCCCTCCGCCGTAGCAGTGGCAAGCTCCATCGCGGATTCGCGGGTAAGGCCTAGCGCCACCCCAGCGTCGACAAGCGCTTCAGCGACAAGGAAGAAGTACGCCGGGCCGGACCCTGAAATGGCCGTCGCCGCGTCGATCTGGCTTTCCGGAACAACAACCACCCGGCCGGTGGCGGACAACAGTTCCACGACCATTTCTTTCTGGTCGTCTTCCACGAACTTGCCAAAGGACACCGCGCTGACACCCTTGCCCACGCGCATGGGCGTGTTGGGCATGACGCGCACGATCGGCGTTCCCGCGTTGTGCGCAGCCTCATCGAGCGACTCCAGCGTCACCCCCGCAGCCATGGACACCAACACAGTGGCGGTCTCATTATCGGCCAAAGTTTCCGCCAGCTCCGTGAACACGTCCACGATTGAGTGCGGCTTCACGCACACGAAGCACACGTCCGCCCCGGAAGCGGCCTCCGCATTGTCCCCCGTGACGTTCACCCCGTACTTTTCGTGCAGCTCACGGCTACGTGCGCAGGAGCGATTCGTCGCAGTAATAGTCTCCGGATCGTGCCCAGCGGCCACCAATCCAGAAATCAGCGCTTCACCAATGGTGCCAGCCCCAATGATTGCAATAGTGCTCATGGGGTCCAAGACTGCCACACCGTGGCGCTACATGCCCAGGCAAGCCCCCGGCAGCGCCCGGAGCAGCGGTTTAAAGCAGCAGGACGACAGCCGGCCCGAAGGTCATCGCCAAACCAGCGAGACCCGCCAGCACCTGCGTCAGCGTGTCGCGCCCCGTCTTCATCGACCGAACGCCAACCACAACACCGACCGTGACCAGGCCCGCGAGGATCGACACGATCCACTTCGCGTAGTTCCCCCACAGGTACTGGAACGCCAGGAACACCAGCACACCTAGCACCAGGCCCGCGAACACCATCAGCACCAGGCCGATTGGGTTTACGGCGTTGTCAGCCTCGTCTTGGTATTCCTCAACGTCGTCATACACCGGCTCGATGGGAGCTTTTTGCTTATCGACGATCGGCCCCACCCCATCAGCCCCCACCTGATCAGCGACCGGCTTTTGCGAAACCGGTTTTTCTACCCTGGGCTTGTCGACTGCGGGCTTTTTGACTGTGGCCTTCTCGACTATGTCCTTCTCGGCCGGGGTCTTCTCGGCCGGGCCCTTCTCCGCCAGCGGATTCACCGACTCATCGCGAACGACGGGAACCGGCGCGGTCTCTTCAAACGCCTTCTCTGGCGACGGCACCGGCAACGGCGCATTGCCAAAACCAGCTGGCTTTGCCGCTGGCTTTGACGCTGCCCTCGGTTCAACCGGCTTCTTTACGTCCGGTTTCTCAGCGGTGACCTTCGGAGCCACCTTCGGCTCCAGGGGCTTCGCCGCCTCGGGCCTTGCCTCCGGCTTTACCGGTTCCGGCTTTGCGGTGTCGGTGCGCTTTACCTCCGGCTTTACAGCCTCGGGCTTGTCCGCGGTGAACTTGCGCAGGGTGATGGTGTCATCAGCGCCAGGTGCCTGGGCCTTGGGCTTCTCCGGCGTCTGGGGCTGGATTTTCTTCACCTCAGGCTTCGGAGCCGCAGGCTTCTGAGCGGCAGGCTGCGGAGCGGCAGGCTGCGCGGGAGCAGGCTGGGCGGCGGTGGGCTTCTGGGGTGCAGGGGCGGGCTCGTCGATAGGCACGGAGGAGTGCTTGACCTCGGCGGGGCGGGCGTCGACGGCTTTGAGGGAGCCGGTCAGTTCGGCGACGGACACGCCGCCGTCTTCGAGGCTGCGGCGGCGACGGCGACGGGGTTGCTCACCCTCCGCCTGCGGGTTCTCCTGCTGCGCGCGGGCGAGGAGCTCCGCAACAGTCAGTTGCTTATCCGGCATCGGTCGTCTTCTCCTTATTTATGCCACCGTTTGTACGCCACCGTGAGGTGCCAACACACAACTTCCACGCTACCCCTTAAGCTAACGTTCAAGTTAACGTTCAGCTTACTGGTTGAATGCTGGCCGCTTGAATTAACGCGGCTGAATGCACCACTTATGCGCTCTGATCAATCTGCCGAAGTATCACGCCTTCGCGCAATGCCCACGGGCAAATCTCAAGTTTTTCGAGCTTAAGCGCACGCATCGCCGCCTCCGCAACCAGCGCACCGGCGACAATCTGGTGCGAGCGGTCGGAGCTCACGCCTTCGAGTTCGGCGCGGTCAGAGGCGGTCATGCGGGAAATGAACGCGATCAGCTGACGCAGACCCGGCGCGGTCAGAGTGCGCTTCACGTAGGGCCCAGCGGAACTCGGCGCGGCACCCGTCAAGCGCGCGAGCGTGCGGAAGGTCTTCGACGTACCCACGGCCAGGCCGGCCTCACCCTTAGCCAAGAATTCCTCGGCGGCGGCGCTCAGTTCCGCGTCGATGAAGTCACGAAGGGTGTTGATCGTCTTCTTTTCAGGCGGGTCGTGGTCAAACCACTCGTGCGTCAAGCGTCCCGCGCCAAGATCAAGGGACACGGCGATGTCTGGGATTTCGTGGTCACCAGTGGACATCTCCAGTGAGCCGCCGCCGATATCCAGGTTGGTGATCCGCCCAGCCGACCAGCCATACCAGCGGCGCACCGCCAGGAACGTCAACCGCGCTTCGTCCTCACCGGAGAGGACATTTAACCGAACTCCGGTTTCTTTTTCCACGTGGTCCAAGACATCCTCGGAGTTCTTCGCGGACCTCACGGCGGACGTTGCAAACGCTAAGAAGTCCTCACACTTGAGGTTTCCGGCCAGGTCAGAGGCCTCTTTAACGGCGCTCGTTAGCTTATCGACGCCCTTGTCCTCAATGTTGCCCTTTTTGTCCAGCATCTCCACGAGTCGCAGTGACTGTTTCCAGTCGCTCATCGGGGTGGGACGGCCGCCGTTTTTGGCATCTACTGCTACGAGGTGGACAGTGTTGCTGCCCACGTCCAATACACCTAGTCGCACGATATATAAGCGTAGACCGAAACGGCGTTCCTTACGGAATCGCGCGGCTTTCTTCACACCCGCGCCCGACCGGTTCGATCCATCGTGAGGGCGCTTCCTATCGGCTCGATCCATCGTGAGGGCGCTTGCGCCCTCACGATTCGAACTTGTACCCCAAGCCGCGGACGGTCACCAGCAGGGCTGGGCGGGACGGTTCGGCTTCGATTTTGGTGCGTAGGCGCTTGACGTGGACGTCCAAAGTCTTGGTGTCGCCGACATAGTCGGATCCCCAGATACGGTCAATCAGCTGGCCGCGGGTAAGTACGCGGCCGGAATTGCGCATGAGGTATTCAAGCAGGTCAAACTCTTTAAGCGGCATGGGCACCGGCTGCCCGTCGACAAGCACGGTGTGGCGCTCAACGTCGAGGCGGACCCGGCCGCCCTCAAGAATGTTTTCGCCGTCGGCTGGTTCGAGTTCTTCCACGATGTCCACGCGGCGGCGCAGGACCGCGCGGATACGGGCGATGAGTTCACGGGTGGAGTACGGCTTGGTCACGTAATCATCGGCGCCGAGTTCCAGGCCGACGACCTTGTCGATCTCCGAGTCACGCGCCGTGACCATGATGATCGGCACGTTTGACGTGGCGCGCAGCTTCTTGCAGACGTCCGTGCCGGACATGCCTGGAAGCATGAGGTCCAGCAGGACCAGATCGACGTTGTTTGCTTCAAACTCGCGGAGCGCAGTAGCACCATCGCCGGCGACGATTGCCTCAAAACCTTCCTTGCGCAGTAGATACGCAAGTGGGTCCGCCAACGACTCCTCATCTTCGACGATCAGGATGGTCGTACTCATTGCGTGTCCTTTCTGGCAGGCTTCGACAGAGAGTCTGGTTTCCGTGATTCGGATGTCAGTCGAAGGTCAGTTTTATTGTCAGTATTCACTTCTGGCTTTGCGTCGGCTTTGACCCCACTGATGTCAGAGACCTCAGGAATATCCGCGAGCGCCGGGGGCACGACCGGTGGCGCGGACATGTTTGCGGCGTAAACGGGAAGCTCAATGGTGAACGTTGAGCCTGTTCCCAGCCGGGACCATAGTTTGATATTACCGCCGTGGTTTGCCACGACGTGCTTAACGATGGCCAACCCCAGACCCGTTCCGCCAGTGGAGCGTGAGCGGGCTTTATCCACGCGGAAGAAACGCTCGAAAACTCGTTTTTGGTTCTCCGGCGCGATGCCAATGCCGCGGTCGGTAACGCGGATCAAAACCACAGAATCCCGCACGACCTTCTGCGTGACAGACACTGGTTGGCCTTCAGCGGAGTAATTGATGGCGTTGGTAACCAGATTCGACAGGGCGGTGACCAAGAGCGACCTGTCGCCCATCACGTAGGTATCGGAGGTTTCACCACGGGTGAGCTCGATGTTTTGGTTGTCCGCGGCAACCTGGTTGCGCAGCATGGCCTCATCAATAATGTCGTCGACGCGCACGGGGGCCATCTCCGGCAGAGCCTCTGCACCCTGGAGTTTGGACAAGCTGATCAAGTCAGAGATCATCCCGCCCATACGGTGGGATTCCTTGAGCAGCTTCTCGCCGAAGTACCGCACAACGCCGGGATCTTCAGGATCTTCAAGGAGGGCCTCGGCAAGCAACGACATACCCCCAACCGGGGTCTTTAATTCGTGGGAGACGTTAGCCACGAAGTCACGGCGGGCCGATTCCATGCGCGCGTTTTCGGACTCATCGGTGGCGTACACCGCTACAAAGTCCCCGTCGGGAAGCGACAGCGGCGTGACCACCGCGCGGACGTTGGTGATGCGTGACCCCGTGGAACGCCGTCGCAGCGTGAGATCGATGGACTGGGATTCTTTCTCCGCGAAGACGCCCTCGGCGACAGCCCGTACCTCAGGGTTGAGCGTACGGTCGTGCACGATCGACATGTCGTGCGCACGCGCGTTGGACAAAACTACATCCCCACCGCGACCAATCACCGCCACCCCCGTTGGCGAAGATTGGATCACAAGGTTGAGGATGTAGCCCACCGTGCGCGCTTGGGCATCATCGTCTTCCTCCGCCCGCCTGTTCTCATGCGTGCCGAGGTAGCGCTTGGGGTGCCACCAGCTTAACGACGCCACGACTGCGCTGTATCTGCCTTACTTACCCTGGTTAGCCACCGCGGCAGCACCCGCTGCAGCAGCCTCTGGATCCAGGTACGTACCGCCCGGGTTTGCTACATGTCCGTTCTCATCGAACTCGTAGACCAGCGGCATACCCGTGGGGATGTTCAGGCCCGCGATGTCCTCATCGGAAATGTTGTCCAGGTACTTCACCAGCGCGCGCAGGGAGTTACCGTGCGCGGCCACCATGACATTCTTGCCCTCAAGAACCTGCGGGCGGATCGAGTCGATGTAGTACGGGGTGAAGCGCTCCACCACGTCTTTCAGGCACTCCGTGCGCGGGACGTCTTCTAAGAATGCGTAGCGGGCATCATCGGTCTGGGAGTACTCGTTGTCCGGGTCAATCTCCGGCGGCGGGGTGTCGTAGGAGCGGCGCCATTCCATGAACTGCTCCTCACCGAACTCCTCGCGGATCTCAGCCTTGTTCAGGCCCTGCAGCTTGCCGTAGTGACGCTCGTTGAGGCGCCAGTTGCGCACCACCGGGATCCAGTGGCGGTCAGCCTCATTGAGGGAGATGTTGGCGGTGCGAATCGCGCGACGCAGAAGCGACGTGAAGACGATATCCGGCAGGATGCCCTTGTCCTTCATCAGTTTGCCCGCGTTGACTGCCTCCGCTTCACCCTTCTCGGTGAGGTCAACGTCTACCCACCCAGTGAACTGGTTGGACTCATTCCATGTGCTCTGGCCGTGGCGGACCAAAATCAGCTTGCCGTTGCTGTTTCCTAGTGTTCCCATGCCTTCCACCTTGCCACGATTTTTCTACCCGCGTCGGGAGTTAGGTGTGTTGTACGGTAGGTTTCATGTTCGCTCTCGCCCCGCTTTCCAAAAACTCAACAGGTTCTGGCCGCAGCCCGCGACGTTTGCCCCGCATGGCGCACCTTGCGGCGGCAAGCCTGGCTGCATTGACCGTGTGTGCAGGTGGGTTCGCTCCCGCGGCCCACGCTGGGGGTCCAGCACCAGCGCAACTTCCCCAGACCGCGCCTTCGAAGGCCGCGGGCACGGCGGGCGGCGCCATCGCTGGCCCTGGTGCACCACTGCGCCTTCGTATCCTCACCCCTCCGGAGCCGCTTGACTACTTCGGCACTGAAATCCCCTTACCGCAAGAGGCCAACCTGGCCGCCTGCTCCCAGGGTTTCGTGGGCCACGTCAACGGCAGCCGAGTCATGGTGACTGCAGGCCACTGCCTGAAAGGCACTAACCCGACGGAAGAGCAGCTGGATTCCGTTGTGTACTCCCCGCTGCCCGGTGGGTTGACCCGGATCGGTGAAACAGAGCACGCCTCATTTTTGGATTCGTTGAATGAGGACGAAGAAGACCTCATTGTCGTGGCTAACCAAGTATTCAATTCCAGCGACTGGGGCACGGTGCGCCTTGATCCTGGCGTCCCAGACACGCGCGTTGCGCAGTCCCGCGACGCATTCGGCGGTGACCTGTCCGCCCCAGTTGAGCTAGTTGGCGTGCGCGACTGGCGCACCCTGGGTGAGCAAGACATTGTCTTTGACAATTTCGGGCAACCGATTTGCAAGGACGGCTACACCACTCAGCGCACCTGCGGCACCCAGCTTTTCCGTACCCGCAACGGCGTGTGGTCGTTTGGTATGTACTATGACCACGGCGATTCCGGCGGCATCAACTTTGATCCCGTCACCCGTGAAATCTTGGGCGTTAGTTCCCAGGGAATAGGCCCGCTGGGCCGCGCGCAACCGGCCGATGTCGTACTGGAAACCGCCTACGGTATCCCCGACGGTGAGGTCAACGCACGTTTCAAGCTGACCGACTCCACCGCGCAGCAGCCGGAGTTCACCAGCATGGCTAGTGAACAGCAAGAGGTGGAAAACTACGTGTTTGACACAATCATCGCTACTGCACCGCCGGTCGACGTGGATGCTGAATACGACAAGCTCAACAATGACATCGGCGCAGCGATCGGCGACACCGCACACCGCGCCGGCAACATCGCGTGGGGAGCCGTCACCACCGGCAACGTTGACGCAGCCCGCAAACAAGGTGAGGAACTTCTAGGCCAGACGATCGAAACCGGCATGGGGTTCAATGCCAGGTTCGAACAAATCCAGCTGGCCACAGCGGTCGAGGAAGAACGCGCCGCTAGGCAAGCAGCTCCGCACAACCGCTAGAAGCTAAGAGCCCGGCACCTTAGTCGCCGCTCGCGCCCGCCTGTATCCCTCCGTACACGTCTGCCAATGCGGCTGCCGAAGCGGCCCAGCTGAACGTCATCGCCCGTTCGACAGCGGCGGTAGCCATGGTCAGTCGGCGCGAATCGTCGTCAAGCAGCGCGCTCAACGCGTCTGCCCAATCCGCGGGGTCGTGGCCGTTGACCAACACCCCCGTAACCCCATCGGCGACGGCGAGCGGCAACCCGCCAACATTCGCTGCAACAACCGGGGTGCCGGTGGCTTGCGCTTCCACCGCAACCAGCCCAAAGGACTCGTTGTAACTCGGCACCGCGACGATGTCCGCCGCCTGGTAGATCTGCACGAGCTCTTCTGGCGGACGGGGCCCGAAGAATCGCACGCGCCGCTCGACACCAAGCTCTCGCACGAGCGCACGATATTCCTCGACGGTAGCCTCGCTTCCCGACGCTCCCCCGCAGATGATCACCCGAAAATCGCGCTCGGGATCCCGCTCGAGCATGATTGCTGCGGCGCGGATGAGAACGTGCGGCCCCTTGAATTGCTGAAGACGCCCCACGAACGCGACGACTTTGGTGTGCAGGGGAATCCCCAGGTGGCGCCGCGCCAGTTCTGTGTTGCGGTTGGTCCCCGGCGTAAACAGATCGGTGTTCGCACCGGGTGTGACCACACGAATTTTCGCCGGATCAACGTCATAGTGCGTGGACAGTTGCACCGTCTCATCGGGCGTGTTCACAACCAACACATCGGCGTTGTCCACCAACTGCTGTTCACAAATCCGACGGGCTTCGGTTTCCGGTGAATCCGTTTCCGCGCGGTGCGCATTTTTCACGGCTGCCCACGTGTGCCCGGTATGAACAAGCGGCACGCCCCACAGGTCCCGCAGCAGCCACCCCACCTGGCCGGACAACCAGTAATGCGAATGGATCACCGAGTACCCACTCTCCCCCTTGGCAAACGCGATGATTCCACCGGCAAACGCCGCTAGCTGCGTGGGCAGGTCCTCCTTGGATAGGCCTTCATACGGCCCCGCCACGATGTTGATGACCCGCAGGTTCTCCTCCACCTGCACCACCTCGCCCAGGCTTGGCCGGGTTGCGCGCGTGAAGACATCCACGTTCACCCCCTGTTTCGCCAGCTCCCGCGCGATGTTCAGCACATACACGTTCATGCCACCCGCGTCCCCCGATCCAGGCTGCTCGAGGGGGGATGTGTGCATGGAGATCATTGCTACGCGCATGCGCGCAATGATACGACCCCGCGAGAGGTTCGAGGGCAACCAGTGAAAACGTTTGCGCTCGGTACTCCCGGAACCTGTATTTCCCCTGGTGAAATTTACTTGCACCGGAAAATCAGCAAACGTTTTCACGCACCCGACCGTCGCTAAGGCGCGGCGTGCTTGTGCCAAGCCCCGAAATCCCCGGCAACGGTGGCAGCCAACTCCTCGTAGGCCCGGCGCGTGGATCGCGCAACGCGATCTACATCCACGACGGACCCCTCAGCCAGGTGCGGATCGTACGGGATCACGTGCACAGCCTTCGTGCGTGCCGCGAAGTGCTCCACCAATCGGTCCATGTCAATGGCTGGTTTAGGGGAGGCTGTTGAGGAAATCACCACTACCGCGTTCGCCGCCAAGCGTTCATATCCGTGCAGGGTGAGCCAGTCCAACGTCGCCGACGCTGATTGCGCCCCGTCCAATGCGGGTGAAGACACTAAGACCAGAGTGTTGGCTAGGTCCAGCACACCCGCCATCGCGGAGTGCATGAGCCCCGTGCCGCAGTCGGTCAGAATCAAGTTGTAGTGGTGCTGCAAAATATCCACGGCACGGCGGTAATCAGATTCAGAAAAGGCCTCGCTTACTGCGGGGTCGCGCTCAGATCCGATGACTTCTAACCGCGATAGGCCCTGGGTGGTAAACGCCCGCACCTGCGCATACCGGGTGGTGTCTGAGGCGCTCAGCAGGTCCCGGATCGTGGCGGGCCCCGGCGCGGCCACGCGTTGCGCAAGCGTCCCAAAATCCGGGTTCGCATCTATCGCGATCACCCTGTCCCCCCGCGCTTGGGCGAACACAGAGCCCAGCGCCACGGTGGTTGTGGTCTTACCCACTCCACCTTTCAGCGACATCACCGCAATCCGGTAGTCGCCACGCAACGGCGTGCGGATAGTTTCTTGCAGCGAGTTCCACCCCTGCTCACGCCGTGAGGCTCCCGGATTCACTCTCCCGCCGCTGACGGAATGCACGACCTTTCGCCACCCATTCTTCGGTGGCGCTTTCACCGCCCGCACCAGATCACCGCGGCTCAAGGGAGCGTTGCTTTGCGACGCCACCCTCGCACCCGCATCGGCCCCCACCGGGACATGGTCACCACCCGCAACCCCAGGCGGCTCAACTACGCGGTGGGCACCGGTACTGGCGTCATCTCGGAGCGGCCCTGCCTGGATCCACTGTTCGAGGCCGTACGGCAACGCGGCTGAAGACTCATCACCCAGACCGTGGTGCCCGGACGGTTGTAAATGGTGTGGTGGCTGTGGATCCTGCGCACGGTGGCGGACGGTAGTCATGTAAACCCCCCATTGGTCAAACAGCCAGATCCCCCCGGACCTGAACAAGCTGTTAAACGGATAGTAGCAGCCCTGTAAATGCCGTGCCGCACTTAAAGATGCCTTTAATAAGTGACAGAACTCATAGGTTTAGCCTCGCGGTGACCACTTGGCCCCTATACTTAAGTAGTTAAGGAAAGAAAATAATCTCTACTAACTATTGGAGGGTAAAGACGCATGTCGGCATTCGAAGAGCGCGCCTGGCTGAAGCACTACGCAGAGTGGACACCGCATGAGGTGGAGCTTGGTGATGACACGCTGGTGGACATCTACAAGGAAACCCTGTCGAAGAAGGCCCACAAGAACGCAACTTGGTTCTTCGGCCGCACCATGACCTACGCCGAGCTGGACAAGATGGTTAACTCCGCAGCCGCTGGTCTGAAGGCATTCGGCGTGCGCAAGGGTGACCGCGTTGCGCTGGTCATGCCAAACTGCCCACAGATGGTGATCTCCTTCATGGCCACGCTCAAGCTGGGCGCTTCGGTGGTGTGCCACAACCCGCTGTACACGGAGCACGAGCTGCGCTACCAGTTCAATGACCACGGTGCCCGCGTGGCCATCATGTGGAACAAGGCGGCTGGCAACCTCATCGGCCTGAAGAAGGACACTCCGTTGGAGACCATCGTTGCGGTCGACATGACCAAGATGATGCCTAAGTACATGGAGTTGGCGCTGAAGTACGTGCCTTTGAAGAAGCTGCGCGAATCCCGCGACAAGCTCTCCGGCAAGGCCCCGGACACCATCGCGTTTGAGACACTGCTCTCCCCCGCCATTGGCGGCGACGGCCACGACCTCGGTTGGCCGGACATCACGCAGGATGACACCGCGGTTATCCTGTACACCTCCGGCACCACCGGTGAGCCGAAGGGCGCACAGATCACCCACGGTAACTTCAACCACCAGATGAAGGCCGGCAAGGCCTGGGCCCCTGACCTGGGTCAGGTTGATGAGAAGATCTTCGCGGTGCTTCCGCTGTTCCACGTCTACGGTCTGGCACTGAACCTGGGTCTGGGCATCATGGTCGGCGGCGAGATCACCCTCCTGCCGGCACCGGAGCCGGACCTGATCCAGGACGCTCTGAAGAAGAACCCACCGACCTGGGTGCCGGGTGTTCCTACCCTGTACCAGCGCATTGCTACTTCCGCGAAGGAGAGCGGCAAGAAGCTTGACTCCATCCGCAACTCCTTCTCGGGTGCATCCACCCTGCCGGTCTCCACCGTTGAGATGTGGGAGGAAGTCACCGGCGGTCGCCTGGTGGAGGGTTACGGCCTGACGGAGACTGCCCCGATCGTCACCGCCAACCCCATGGACGGCAACCGCCGCCCGGGCTACGTGGGTATCCCGTTCCCGAACACCCTGGTGCGCATCGTCGACCCGGACAACCCAACGGAGCTCATGCCTGACGGCGAAGCCGGTGAGCTGATTGTGAAGGGCCCGCAGGTGATGAAGGGCTACCTGAACAAGCCTGAAGCCAATGAGAAGGCCTTCGTCGACGGCTACTTCCGTACCGGTGACATGGGCGTCATGGAGCCGGATGGCTGGATCCGCCTGGTCTCCCGCATCAAGGAAATGATCATCACCGGCGGCTTCAACGTCTACCCGGATGAGGTGGAGAACACCCTGCGTGACCACCCGGACATCGAGGACATCGCCGTCGTCGGCCGCCCACGCGAAGATGGCTCTGAGGATGTTGTCGCCTGCATCACCCTCGAAGAGGGCGCCGCACTCGACCCGGAGGGCCTCAAGGATTTCGCGCGTGAGCGCCTCACTCCGTACAAGGTTCCGCGTACCTTCTACCACTTCGAGGAGCTCAACCGCGACATGACCGGCAAGATCCGCCGCCGCGAGGTTCAGCAGGCTCTGATTGACCGCCTCAACGCCGGCACCGCTGCCGACGGCCAGAACAAGGACGGCAAGCCCGAGGCCCCGTCCGAGCAGGAAGTCGAGAAGGGCGAGAAGGAGAACGGCTGGTCCGTCGAGCAGGCCCCGGAGGGCACCGACGCCGACCGCGACAAAGTGGAAGACAACCCCGCCGAGGACGCACAGTAAAAGCTGAAGCAAAAGGAAGCTAGCTTCGCTTAACGACGAAAGTTAGCTACCGCGCAGCCACAAAGGCCGCCACCTGAATCACTGGGTGGCGGCCTTACTGTTTGAACCCAGGCAGCGCTCCTGATCGCCTTTTATTCGCCGATGGTCAAGCCCACCCAAACGGGTTCGGCTTCGAGAGTAACGCTGAACGCATCCTGAACACCAGCACGGATCGTGCGTGCAAGAGCCACGATGTCGTCGGCCGTGGCGCTGCCCCGGTTGGTTAAAGCCAGGGTGTGCTTCGTGGAGAGGCGGGCGGGGGCTTCGGTGTTTGCTTCGGTGCTTGCTTCGGTGTTTGGGAAACCCTTGGGGAACCCGGCGCGCTCGATGAGCCAGGCGGCGGACAGTTTCACGGTGCCGTCGGGTTGGAGGAAGCGCGGCATGGATTCCGCGTCCACGGGGTCTTGCGCGGCGCGTTGTTGCTGGATCGCGTCGGCGTGGGCCTGTGGGACGATGGGATTGGTAAAGAAGGAGCCGGCAGACCACGTGTCGTGGTCCGTAGGATCCAGCACCATGCCTTTCTGCGCGCGGATAGAGATGATCTCCTCACGGGCCTTAGCGAGTGGGAGCTTCTCCCCTTTGCGGTGGCGCAGGGGAATGGAATCACCAGAGGGGCCAACGGCTTCCAGTTGGAGTTCGATGTCCAAGACCACGGCGCGGCCGGTGAACTTGAGGTTGGAGTAGCGGTAGGCCAAGTCCAAATCGGCCGCGGGGACCCACTCGGTGGTCTTGGTCTTCCTGTTATAGAGGTGGACGCGGGCGAGAACGTCAGAAACCTCGGTGCCATAGGCGCCGACGTTTTGGACCGGAGTGGCGCCAGCGGAGCCAGGGATACCGGACAGCGTTTCGATTCCGCGCAGGCCAGCGGCAACGGTCTGGGCGACAACATCATCCCACACAGCGCCGGCACCAGCACGGACAAGGCCGTCCGGGTTGACATGAATGTCATCATTAGCCGCGATCACGGCGGTGAGATCTAACTCCCCATCGGCGACAACCAGGTTAGAACCGCCGCCGACGATGAGGAGGGGGTGGCCGGCGTCGTCGAGAAGCTGCGTGATGAGCGCAAGGGCTTCCGACGAGCGGGCGCGGTAGGCGCGACGGGGTGTTCCGCCGATGCGCAGCGTGGTCAGATCCGCGAAACGAACGCCGTCGAGGGCCTCACAGTCGGGTATGTCACAGAAATTTTGAGTCGCTGGGGAATCAGACACGTAAACCACGGTAGCCTGTATGGCATGGCTACACGTAGTGAAAACACCGCAACGATCAACCAGCCGGCGGACAAGGTCCACAAGGCATTCACCACCCGCGAATACTGGGAGTACATCGCGGCTAACCTGTCGCCCGAACCAGGTGAGGTCGCTGAATTTTCTGACACTGAAGTAGCGCTGTTTGAGGTCCTGCCGCAGACGCTTCTGCCGGAGGCCGTGCGTTCCATGGTTTCCCAGGCGCTGAAGGTCAAGCGCGTTGTGAAGATCGGTGCGCTCAACGGTGAGGCAGCTGATCTTTCTTACACCGCAGATGTCAAGGGCACCCCGGTGGACTTCGGCGGCGACATCAAGCTGGAAGGCAACGGCGACACCACGACGCTGAGCTATGACAACGAGGTCAAGGTCAACATCCCGTTCATGGGCGCTGCCATCGAGCCGAAGGTGGGCGAAGCACTGGGTGACCTGTTCAACCAGGAGGCAGAGCTGACCACCAAGTGGATCGCTGAGAACCTCTAAGAGGTCGCAGCGAGTTCGTAGGGGGGTTCACTCCAAGGGACCTTCCGGGTTTCTAAGGATGTAAGCCATGGCCGACCATGCCCATAACCTGCGTGCAAGCAGGGGGCAGGGTCGGCCTTTTGGTGTCATCACCCGCGGCACCACCGGCGTGAATCGGTTGCGTAGGTCGGATCGGTGGACGAGGTTTCATCCGTCGATAAGCGAGCTGCTCCGTGCGGAAGAGGCGCCGCTGGCGGTGGACGTGGGCTACGGCGCGTCGCACACGACCACCGTGGAATGGGCGCGGTGGCTGAGGCAGATCAACGCTGATGTGGAGGTAGTGGGGCTGGAGATCGATCCGGAGCGCGTATTGCCGCCGCGTGACGGCGTCCGCTTTGAACTCGGGGGCTTTGAGCTGGCCGGGTACCGTCCGCACCTCGTGCGCGCGTTCAACGTGCTGCGACAATACGACGTCAGCGAAGTAGAGACGGCGTGGAACGAAGTGTGCTCGCGGCTAGCCCCAGGGGGATTCTTCATCGAGGGGACCTGCGATGAGCTGGGGCGACGCTGCGCGTGGGTGCTCCTCAACGCCGATGGGCCCCAAACCCTGACTCTCGCATGGGACCCGGAGGATGTGAACGCGCCAAGTGATGTTGCGGAACGCCTGCCAAAAGCGCTGATCCACCGCAACGTCCCCGGTGAGCCCATCCACGAGCTGCTCACCGCCGCCGATTCCGCATGGGAGCGCGCCGCCGGGTGGGCGCCTCACGGCCCGCGGGTCCGCTGGGAGCACGCACGCACGCTGCTTATCGACGAAGGGTGGCCGCTACATCCTGTACGTCGGCGTACACGAGACAACACATTAACTGTGGATTGGCCGTTAGTATCGCCCGCCACTCATTAATGCCTTGGCATACGTGATATTGATCCAGCACAATGGATTTTATGTCTAATTCCACGGGAGCACACTCGACGCGGACGTTGCCTGCGGAGCCCTACGCGCCGGAGACTACTTCCGGGGACGCACCGCACGCGCAGGGCTACTACCCACCGCGCTCTTCAAGCTCCGGGTCTAAGGCGCTGAAGATCATCATCGGCGTCTTGGTGGGGATTTTGATCCTGTTCATGCTCGTTGAGTTTGGGCTCCGCCACTACGTTGCCGCGCAAATCAAGAGCAGCTTCATCGAAAGCGCCCCCGCCGGCGCCGTGATTGATGAAGAACCGGACGTATCCTTTGGGCCTTCACCACTACTTTTTGCGGTGGCCAGCAAGAAAGTCGATAGCGTCACCGTACGAGTTCCCTCCACCCTGACCAGCAACGGCGGAGTGATTGAGGGCAACCCGCCCGCGAAGCTGGAACTACGCGGCTTCACGCTGGATTCTGACCCCGTGGCGGATTCGTTGACATTAACGTCCGACCTACCCAACCAATACGTGCGTGAAATGCTGCAATCCCAGCTTTCCCACGCCATGGATGAGCAAAGCGAAGGCGACTTTGCCATCTACAAGGACATTGTGACGATCTCCGACGTGGAATCGAAACCCAGCGACGGCACCTTTGAAATCACGATCTCCAACGGCGGTGCCACCATTGAACTGAAGCCAGAGATGGAAAACGACACCCTCTACTTCACCGCCGTACGCACCAAGATCATGGGGATCACCCTGCCCGACTTCGTCTCCGAGATCATCACCCAACAACTGCGCAAAGCAATGGAAGAGCAAGTCATCGGGTCACTAGCAGTAAAGAACTTCGATGTTCTGCCCGACAACTTCCGCGTCACGCTATCCGGCGACAACGTCCCCCTGAAGGAACTCGCGGTCGCCAACTAGCGTGTGGCCTTTACAGGCCACACGACAATCGGACCACGCGACAATCAGGCCACGCGCTTACCAGCCGTAGTTGCCGCTGAGGATGTTCTTGAGGTGCGGGCGCACATCGAAGAAGTAGATGCCGATCACCACGGCGCCGATGATGCCAAAGAACGGCCGCATGCTTAAACACGCCAGCGATGCGATGAGCAACAACGCCACCCAGCCGACCTTTGGCATACGGTCTGCCGCCGGGAAAGCGTCCGCCCGCGTCAGGCCCACCTGGACCGCACCGACGATCCCGCACACGCCCACGAGCGCCAGCAGCCACAACCGCAGCAACTCCGGGATCAGCATGATCCAGGTCTCCAGTGAGTAGTTAGCAAAATCAGGGATCGGCATTTAGCTGTTGTCTTCTTTCTTTTCAGCCGCGTTTCCGGGCTCGGTCTCGCCGTCGGTCTTGCCGACGCTCTCGCCTTCGCTGGAGGAGGGCCAGAACTTGTTCATTGCGGACTGAATGCCGTCGCGTGCTTCCTCCAGCGCGGAGCGAAGTGCCTTCTTGGCTTCATCGGCTTCGGTGGACTCGCCGGTAGAGTACGCGGCGCGGGTGACGGAGCCAGCGAGGTCCCGCAGGATGGAATCAGCGTCGTTCACAAAAGATGCGCCAGCCGCACGGACGTCATTGTCGTTCTCTGCACCCTGGTAGGCGGCCCGCGCGTTATCCACGGCGGCTTTCAGCTGGCTGATCACACCGTCATGATCTTCCACCACGGAGTCCTCCGCGTGGTGGGAGCCGCCGGTGTTGGCGGATTCGCGGTCTTCCTTCAGCTTTCGCCCGAAGTCCCCCAGCACGTCACCGATCCGAGCAATGGCTTCCGCGGAAGCACCGCCCACGCCCTTCAGGGCGTCGAGGAGTTCGTTGTTGTCTGTGTTGTTTTCTCGGTTGTTGTCTGCGTTGTTGTCTCTGTTGTTTTCGCTGTTGTGCGATGTGGCGTCGGTCATGGTGTGTCCCCTTCTGTTTAGGGCTGGAGGAGTTCCTGCGGGCTAAAAAAGTGCTTGGGTAACAATGTAGATAAGCACGCCCACGAGTGCACCTACTACGGAACCATTGATGCGGATGAACTGCAGGTCTTTGCCCACGAGGAGCTCAATCTTCTCGCTGGCTTCCTTGCCGTCCCAACGTTGGATGTTCTCAGAGATCAGGCCGGTGATGGTGTCACCGTAGTTGTCCACGAGGAAGCGAGCGGTGGCCTCAATACGGCGATCAAGCTGGGCCCGGACCTGCGGATCCGTGTTGATTCGGCCGCCCCAACGCTTGCAGGTTTCAGTGATCTTGCGCCGCAATACCGAATCCGGGTCCTCCGCCGCGTCGATAAGCGCCTGCGAAACTTGGTCCCAGATGGACCCAGCGGCGGACGCCATCGCGGGGGACCCCATGACGTCGCCCTTGATTTGCTCGATGCGCGCGATCATCGCAGGATCGTGCTGGAGGTCCTGGGCAAACTGCGCGATAGTGCGCCGAACGGCCACGCGGGCATCATGGTTCGGGTTGGTGTCCACGTCCGCCATGAAAGAGACCAGCTCGCGGTAGACGCGCTCGCCCACCAGGTCTTTTGCAAAACGCGGGGCCCAGCGAGGCATCTTTTCATCAATAAGCTTGACGACGCTGTCCTCCATGCCCGCGACCTTCTTACGCGCCCAGCCGACTACCTCATCGACGATGGGTTCGATCTTGCCGTCATCGATGAGGCCTTCCAACAGGCGGCCGAGCGGCGGGGCCCACTCCGGCTCAACAGCGCGGGAGAGGAACTGGGAGTTGATCAGTGCTTCGGCATCGGCGCGATCGGCGGCGCGCACCGCATTAGCCGTGAGCCGGCCAATTTCCGCGGAGACTTTCTCAGCGTTATCCGGCTTGGCCAGCCAGGCACCAACCTGCTGCGGGATGTTGGCTTCCTCGATTTTCTCCGTAATGGCCTGGGCGTGAAGGAAGTTCTCGCCGACGAACTTGGAAAGCTCATCACCAATCTGGTCTTTCTTGTTGGGGACCAGCGCCGTGTGTGGGATGGGGATGCCCATCGGGTAACGGAACAAAGCGGTAACGGCGAACCAATCCGCTAAGCCACCGACCATGCCGGCTTCCGAGCCCGTGCGGAACAGGCCCAGCCACCAAGCGAATGTGTTCGGGCCGGTGTTCGGAGTCGCACCACCAGCGTGCGTGTGCAGCCACCACGTACACGCCAAGTAAATGACGGCCATGATGACCAGAAGGGAGGTGGCGCGCAGCTTCCAGTTGCGCAACAGCCGGCGCTTCTCCGCCTCAACTTCCGGAGACATGCCAGGGACCTCCAGCGGTTCCCGCACGGCCGGAGCCGGGGAATCGGTGGAGGTCTCCTGAAAATCGGCGATGCCGCCTGAGCTCACCTGCTCATCGGCGGCATCGTGGGCACTGTGCCTACCCATCTAACAACTGCGGTGACGGATAGTTAGTTCCTGCGACCAGTCTCAGAGCGGTAGTTGCGGTAGTTGGCGCGGCCCATGTGGATGAACACAAAGCCCAGGATCAGGGTCGCCAGCGTGACCACCGCACCCACGATGATCACCGTGGAGGAAATATCCGGGCTTGCGCCGTGGCCCCAGATGCTGCCAGCCGCGCCGTAGATGAGGGTGCCAAAGCCAGCCAGGCATGACAGGACAAGGCCCATGCCCACCCAGGTGATGTTCTTCACCAGGGAAGAGTGCGGTGCGTGGAGCGAGACGGGATCATAACCGTCGATGTAGCTGTCATGCAGCCGCGCGCCGTAATCCGGGAACGACTCTGCCGACACGTCGGCTACTGGTGCGGGTCCTTCAACAGACATCGGGGACCTTTCTTCGTAGAAGGGAAATTGGGTACTACTCTAGTCGGCTCTAGTCATCCTTGCCGCGGAATGCTGCGCGCGCACGCTCAGCATTGATCGCGCCAACGGCGTCAAGCGGAATACCAGCCGGGCACACGTCGGCGCACTCGCCGAACAGCGTGCAGTGGCCGAAGTTGGTCTCCAGCTCGTCCACCATCTTGCGGGCACGGCGGCCGCGCTCTTCCTTACCCAGCGGGAGCAGCTTGAGGTGCTTCAGCTTCGCGCCGGTGAACAGGTGCGCAGCACCGTTCGGGCACGCAGCAACGCAGGCGCCACAGCCGATGCAAGCGGCGAAGTCAAGAGCCTTCTCAGCATTGTCGTGGTTGACGTGCAGCGTGTCAGCGTCCGGTGCAGTACCGGCCATGACGGAGACGTAGCCACCCTGCTGCATGACGCGGTCCAGTGCGGAGCGATCCACGGTGAGGTCCTTGATCACCGGGAATGCGCCGGAGCGGAAAGGCTCGATCTTCAGGGTGTCGCCGTCTTTGTAGTTGTACAGGCGCTGCAGGCAGGCCGTGGTGTTCTGACCAGCACCGTGCGGACGGCCGTTGACGGACACGCCACAGGTACCACAGATGCCTTCGCGGCAGTCGGAAGCGAAGGTGAAGGGCTCGAGGCCTTCCTCCACGCGCTTCAGGTTGACGTGGTCGAGCAGCTCCAGGATGGACATCTCTTCAACTGCGTCATCAACCTGGACGGTCTCGAAGTTGCCTGGTTCGTTGGGTCCGGCCTGACGCCAGATCTCAAGTGTGAGTTTCATTACTTGTAGTTCCTTGTCATCAGCGGGATCGAATCGAAGTAGAGGGGTTCAGCGTGGCGGATGAACTCGCCTTCGCCGCCCGGCTCCCAGGCGGATACGAAGCACCAGTTGTCATCATCACGCTCAGCCTCGCCATCCTCGGAGAGGTGGTCAGCGCGGTAGTGCGCACCACAGGACTCGTCGCGGTCCAGGGCGTCGATGCACATGAGCTCACCCAGGTTGATGTAGTCCGCCACGCGGATGGCGTTCTCCAGGGTCTGGTTCATGTCCATGGCGTGGCCCGGGATACGGACGTTAGCCCAGAAGTCCTCGCGCAGGGCGCGGATGTTTTCAATACCGCGCTTGATGGACTCCACGTCGCGTGCCACACCACAAGATTCGTAGAGGATGTGACCAAGCTTCTCGTGGTAGTAATCCGGACCGTGCGGGTCCGCACCGCGAATGTTCATCAGGCGGTCGATCAGCTCCTGGGAGCGAGCAACTGCCTTCTTCACGTCCTCCGACTCAATGTCCACGATCTCCTCGCCGAGGTGGTCGGCCAGGTAGTTCGGCACCGTGAACGGGAGGGTGAACCAGCCGTCGACAGACGCGGACAGCAGCGAGTTCGCACCCAGGCGGTTCGCACCGTGGTAGGTCCAGGAGCACTCACCGGCGGCGAACAGGCCGTCGATGGAGGTCATCTCGTTGAAGTCGGTCCACAGGCCACCCATGGTGAAGTGGACGGTCGGGGCGATACGCATCGGCTCGTGGTACGGGTTACGGCCCACGGAGTCTTCGTACATCTCAAAGAGGTTTCCGTAACGCTCACGAATCGTGTCCTCACCCAGGCGCTCAATAGCGTCGGAGAAGTCCAGGTATGCGGAGTTCTTCAGCGGGCCAATACCGCGGCCGGCGTTGATCTCCTGGGAGATTGCACGGGAGGCGACGTCACGCGGGACGAGGTTACCGAAGGCCGGGTAGCGGCGCTCCAGGAAGTAGTCGCGGTCCTCCTCCGGCACGTCCTTGGCGTCGCGGGAATCCTCCGGGTCCTTCGGCACCCACACGCGGCCGTCGTTACGCAGGGACTCAGACATCAGCGTGGTCTTTGCCTGCCAGTTCGCGTTGACCGGAAGACCGGTCGGGTGGAACTGCACGAAGCACGGGGACGCAAGGTATGCGCCGTGCTCGTACGCACGCATGATGGCGGAAGCATTGGAGTTCTTTGCCAGCGTGGTCTTGTGGTACACGTTGCCGTACCCACCGGTGGCCAGCACAACAGCGTGGCCGGTGAACGGAACGATCTCACCGGAGATCAGGTTGCGGGTGACAATACCCACGCACTTCTTCTTGCCGCCGGCTTCCTCCGCGTCGGTGACGATCAGGTCCACCAAATCGTTGTGCGTGAAGATCTCCACGTTGCCCAGGTGAATCTGGCGCTGCAGCGAAGATGCCGTGGATAGCTGCAGCTGCTGACCTGTTTGGCCACGGGTGTAGTAGGTACGGGAGACCTGCACACCACCGAAGGAACGGGTGGCCAGGGTGCCGCCGTACTCACGCGCGAACGGTGCGCCGATAGCGTTCATGTGGTCGATAACGCGAACGGACTCAACAGCCAGGCGCCAGCAGTCGGACTCGCGGCAGCGGTAGTCGCCGCCCTTAACGGTGTCCTTGACGTGGCGGTACGCACCGTCATTGTCCACCTTCTTACCGCGGGCGGAGTTCACACCACCCTGCGCCGCAATGGAGTGCGCGCGGCGCGGTGCGTCGTGGTAGGTGAAGGCCTTGACGTTGTAGCCGAGTTCACCCAGCGCGGCAGCTGCAGCGCCACCGGACAGGCCGGTACCCACCACGATCACCGTGAACTTACGGCGGTTCAGCGGGGAGACCAGGTTCATGTGGTCCTTCTGGTACTCCCACATGTCGCGCATGGGGATGCCCTTAGGCTCGTTGTTTTCCAGGATGGTGCCCGGAGTCACGCCCGGAACGACGGAATCCGGGTTACGGAAGTCCTTGCCCGCTGCGTTCGTTTCATTATCCGCACCGCCAGAAACGTTAGCGTCAGCTTTCGGCGCGTGGGTGTTGGTCGTGTCGGTGTCCGCGGTCCTCGCACGACCAGCGGTGTTGTGGGCCTCAGTGTCGGTCTTCGCCACTACGCGAGGAGCGTCTTCACGCGCACCGTTGCCGTTAGATGCAGTAGTCATAATCTTTTCTCCAGCTTATGAAGACGTGTTAGCTGACCCAGCCAAACGTGACGGACAGGGGCATGATGATGTTCGCGATCATGACGATCGCCGGGATCCAGTAGGCCAGGACAACCATGATTGCGTGGCCGCGCTTACCCAGCCAGCCCAAGTCGGACACGGCCAGGTACACACCGTGGGTCAGGTGCAAGAACAGGCAGAGCTGCGCCACGACGTAGAACAGCGTCACGAACCAGCGCTCAGGCGCGAAGGTAGCAAGCATGTTGTTCTTCACAGCGCCGTGCTCGAATGCCTCAGAGGCGACCAACTGGCCGGTGGTCAGGTCGAGGATGTGGAAGATGATGAACAGCAGCAGCACAACACCGGTGACCAGCATCGCGCGAGCCGCGGTGGACTGAATACCACCCATCAGGTTCGTCCTCTTGAACTTGCCACGCGAACGCTTGGAGCGTCCCGCCAGCGCAAACGCACCAAAGATGTGCAGCGCCAGGCAGGCAAGCAAGATAATGCGCAGAATCCACAGGAATCCTTCACGCGGGAACAATGGCTCACCGATGGTGCGCAGGAACTCGCCGTAGGCGTCCAATGCGGGCACGCCGGCGTGGTCCGGCATGAACAGCTTCAGGTTTCCTACCATGTGGCCCAGCACAAAGAGGAAGAAGATTAGGCCCGTTACGGCCATACACAGCTTGATTGCCCACGTTGGGAAACCAGGCTTTTCACGCAGCGGCTTCTCAGTGATCTTGCCGTGGCGCAGTGATTCACGGTCTACGGCATCCATCGCCGCAGTATTGAACCCGTGAGCCTGGCCAACGTTTTTATCGACGTCTTTAACAGTCATGGCACCTCCAGTTTCACCCTATAAGTTTAGGGCTCCCCCGCACCCCTAACCGACTCAACGACACAACGCGTCTACACACCCCCCAACCCCCGCCGCACACGCGCCCATACCCCGCCACCCATGTGTTCCACACCACACCCCAAGCTCCCTCCAAGCCGCCCTATAACTCCAGCTCAGAAACATAAACACGCGGGCTTTGTGCCCCACGCCACAGTCACGCCCGACCCACCCTCACAAAGCACACGCTTATCGACGCCACCCCCACACCCCACAGTCCCTCCCCCGTGGTTTCACCCCGTCCGGCGTAAACCTTTTGTTTGTTAGCACTACCTTAGGTTTCACCTGTTCCGGATGCCCCAACGGCGATCGCGAACAAAACCCTCCATCTAAATTTCTGTACCGTGGGGCGCATGACTGATACAAACTCTGCAACCCGCGACATCGCTGCCCCGGCAGCGGACATCTACGACCTGCTGACCAACCCGGACCGCCACAATGAGACCGATTCGTCCGGCATGGTTGTTTCCTCCGACACGGGAGACCGCTTTGAAAAGGTCGGCCAGCGCTTCACCATGAACATGACCAAGGAAGACGGCGACTACCAGACGCAGAACGAGGTTTTTGCACTCCAGGAGAACATGGTCGTCGGCTGGAAGAACCTGAAGAACACCACCGCTGACGTGGAGGTCGGCGCGAAGTGGCTCTACGAGCTCGAGCCGATCGATGCGGAGAACACCCGCGTTACCCTGACCTACGACCGCAGCGAGATCGAGGCCGACTTCGTCCGCAAGATGAGCGAGAACTTTGACGACGAGTTCTGCGCCAACTCCCTGAACACGCTTGCTGCCGCACTGGACTAATCAGCTGCGCAGCCGCGGTGCGTTTGGTGCCTAGGTAGCACCGAAACGACAACCCGCATCCTTCACCCCGCGCCGTTACGGGCGGGGCAGGGATGCGGGTTTCTTGTTTCTTTTCCTGTTTCTCACCGCGGTGCCCCGGCGAGGCGATTCGCGAAATTTGCATCCAACTTTCGATAGCCCCCGTAAAACCCCAGGTCACGGGCCCGCGGTTTTTTGATGATCTATCAGCAAAGCAGAATTTCGCGAATCGGGCCCCGCGACCGGCGCGGCCCCAGGACCACGCCGCCACATGCCCGTCGTAAAGCGGTGCCTTATTTCACGCTGAAGAAGCGCTTCTCTGAGCTGATGGTGGGCTTGATTGCGATCGTGGAATCATCCACCGTGGCGGAAGGAACCTCAAACACAATCTTGCCGGTGTACGTACCACCCTTGTAAAGGGTCTTGCCCGTGGAGTAGAACCTATCGTCGATCACCACGCTAGCGTCACTATCGTCGAATGTGGTGCCGTCAGGATTAGTCCACTCCACCTCCACGAAGGGGTTATCCCCCTGCGGGTCATCGCCCAAGTACGTGACCGTGAGGCCAGCCATCACGTAGACATACCCCGCCTTCGGCGGATCATTGAACTCATTCTCATCGTGGATCTCACGGTTAGCGTCAAGGTCCACCGAATCCAGGGACACGCGCCACTCACCGGACTCCACCCATGCGCCAATCGGAAGGGTGTCATCGCGCGATTCACCGCCTGAGCTCACCCCCGGCCCGCCGACGCTGACCTCCTTCGATTCCGTGTAGCTGTCGATCTCCTTGTCGAAGTAGTAGAAGAATAACGCCACGGGAATTGTGATCAACAGCAGCGTAATCACAATCGCAATGACGCAACCGATCGCGGCGCCGTTACCCTTCTTCGGCATTGGCTGGTTCGGCGGGACGCCATAGGCACCGGACGCCTGCTGCGGGTAGGGTTGTTGAGGTGCCTGTTGCGGGTAAGGCTGCTGTGGAGCCTGCTGCGCGTAGGACTGCGCCCGGTAGTCCTGACCGAAAGGCGCCTGACTCTGCCCCGAGCTTGTGTAGTCGTAGTAGTCCGAAGGGCTGGACATGGGGATGTTGTCCTCCGAATTGTCCTGGCCGTTACCCCGGCCGCCGGACGGCGGATACATGCTCGACATTGCGCACCTCTTCCTTACCTGCGTATTGCATTCGTTCCGTTAGGGGCTTTTTAGGGGCCGCGTAGGGCCCAGACCCTGCATGAACTTAGTGTATATCCTTGACTTCCGCCTGTACTGGGTTAAGCTGGGTTCCCTTAACTGCACAAAACTAAACCATTAGCTACAAAGTCGGTAGCGCACCGACCTCGAGTGAACGCCAACCCCACCCGGAGGGAAGACGGGTTCCATTCTGGCGTCCCAGTGGCCGTAAGGGACTTAAGGAAGTTCGATTCTTCCAACCGCACTATTTAGGCGGCCCGCACATGTCACACTGGCACACCTTTTCATCCCCACACCAGGGGTTTACCAGTTACTACCAGGCGTTGGCGGGGTCGGTGCGTGAGGGTTGGGTTCGGGGACTTAAAGCATTTCACACGAGGTGATCACATGTTGTTAGCAGAAGCACTCGCCCAGCGCGCAGAGGCCCAGGACCGGTTGAACCAAGTCACCGAACGCCTACACCGGGTCGCGCGTATTCAAGAAGGCGACCAGCCTGATGAGGATCCGACGAAGCTCCTCACCGAAGCCGACGCCTTGATGCAGCAAATCGAAGACCTGGTGCGCCACATCAACGCAACCAACTCTGCCACGCCATTCGACGAGACCCACTCGCTTACGAGTGCCCTTGCTCTCCGTGATTCACTCCTGCGCAAGCGGCGCTTCTACACCGGCCTCGCCGACGCCGCCGGCGCCCGCCAGGACCGCTACAGCCGCGCAGAGATCCGCTACGTCTCCACCCTGGACGTCGCTGCCCTACGTTCGCGCGCCGATGACTTTGCCAAACAGTTCCGCGCCATCGACACCCGTATCCAGCAGCTCAACTGGAACACCGAGCTGCTCTAACCTTCCCCCCAAAAAACCAACCCCTGCCAGACCCGACTCACCCCATACCCGAGCCCAAATGCTCGTCTTAGCCGCCCGACTTCCAAATGCTCGTTTTCAAAAGCTCGTTTTACGGGATAGCAAATAGCACAAATGCTCGTTATACAGGTAATTTGCACCTCCAACTCGGAGCCAAAACGAGCATTTGTCCTGAGGCGAGAATTTAAAACTCTCTCGCTGGCCTGAAGCGACCATTCGGACCCAAACAAGAGGCAGGTCTTTTCAGTGGGTGTGAAGCGTCAGGTTCTGAAGTCGTAGATCCGCGGGTTTAGCGGGGCGAGTACGGAAAGCGTAGATCCGTTCGGGTTTTGGCTTGTAAAACCCCAGGTCGCTAATCCCCATTTCCCGAACGGATCTACAGTGTCTGGGCGGCAGGCCGGGTTTGGGCTGGGGTGTTGGCTTAGCGGTGGCCAGGGTGGGCCCGTTGGGCTGGGGTTTAGCTTGACGGGCCGGGTCAGGCTAGGGGGTTGGTGCGCTAGGGGGTTGGTGCGCTGGGGGTAAAACGAATCCACCCCGCTGCCGGGGAGGAGCGGGGTGGATGGAGCTTTACGGATGGGCGCTTAAGGGCGAGGCGCCCAAAGGGGTGCTTGGGGGGCTGTTTGGAGGGGCCCCGTCGTTAAGCGTGGGGCTAAAGGTTGATCATGTGGCCCTCGACGCCGTGGGCGACTTCCTTGAGGACCTCGGACAACGTCGGGTGGATGTGGACGTTGCGGGCGATCTCGCCGGCAGTGAGGTCGAAGCGCTGCGCCAGGGTCAGCTCCGGCAGGAGTTCGGAGACGTGCGGGCCAACCAGGTGGGCACCGATGAGTTCACCGAACTCACCGTCAGCAACGAGCTTGGCAAAACCGGTGGCCTCCGCCAGACCGACTGCCTTGCCGTTTGCGGAGAACGGGAAGACGGCAACCTTGATGTCGCGGTCAGCGAACTTCTCACGAGCCTGCTCCTCGGTGTAGCCGAAGGAGGCAACCTGCGGGTTGCAGAACGTCGCGCGCGGCATCATCATGTAGTCGCCCAGCTCCTGGGTCTCCGCGCCGGCGATGGTCTCAGCTGCGACAATGCCCTGTGCCTCAGCTACGTGCGCCAGCTGGAGCTTCGCGGTTACGTCACCGATGGCGTAGATGCCGTCGACGTTGGTGCGCATCCGATCGTCGATAGCAATGGCCCCGCGATCCGTGAGCTCAACGCCCGTGTTCTCCAAGCCGAAGCCCTCAACGCGCGGGGCGAAGCCCACGGAGATCATGACGCGATCAACGGTAAGCGTCTCGGTCTTGTCCGTGCCATTCTTTTGAATGTCCACCTCAACGGAAGAACCGTTGTCGCGCACCGCGGTGGTGGCGTGACCGGTCAGCAGCTTCACGCCCAGCTTCTTGTACGCGCGGGCGATCTCCTTGGAGACATCCTTGTCCTCATTCGGCAGGACGCGATCCATGTACTCGACGACGGTGATGTCCACGCCGTAGTTGGACAAAACGTAGGCGAACTCCATGCCGATTGCGCCCGCACCGACGATGACCATCTTCTGCGGGGCCTGCGGGTTGAGGATCTGCTCCTCGTAGCTCACCACGTTCTCGGAGTACTCCACGCCCTTCAGGCCGCGGACCACAGAACCGGTCGCGATAATGCAGTTATCAAAGGTCACCGTGGTGCCAGCGTCATCGCCCTCGGTGATCTCCAGTGTCTTTGCGTCCTTGAAGGAGCCGAGACCGTTGATCTCCGTGATCTTGTTCTTCTTCATCAGGTAGTGGACGCCGCCGACGATCTTCTCGGAGACCTTGCGTGAACGCGCGTGCGCATCCGCGTAATCAAACTCCACGTCACCCTTGATGCCAAAGGTCTTCGCTTCCTTGGTGAAGATGTGGGCAACCTCAGCGTTCTTAATCAACGCCTTGGAGGGAATACAACCCACGTTGAGGCACACGCCGCCCCAGTATTTCTTCTCCACGACGGCAACTTTTTTGCCAAGCTGCGCCGCGCGAATGGCGGCAACATAACCGCCGGGACCTGCACCGAGTACTACTACGTCAAAATGTTTATCAGCCACGCACCCAAGGATACGCAGGTTTGTTAGAACATGCCGAGGCCCAAAGCGATCGTCGACGAGGTCGACGACATACCGTGGGCCATCATTCCAAGAAACTCGTTGAATTGGACGATGAGCTGCTCCAAGGGGGTCATGAGAATCCTTTACTCGGGTTTGTAGGGGTGTTTTGTAGGGGTGTATAGCGATTAGTTTTCAGATAGCGCCTCGTGTCACTAACCAACGCCACACTAGTAACACCAGTATACTTGCGCAACAGGAAGCTTACGTTGGGGAACTGCTCCCCAGCGGGTAGCTTTATATAGGTATCGCCAGGTAACGTTTAACCGTTACCAAGCGAATTATGTTGTGGTCCATCAAACTGATACCCCGAAGCACAGAAGCATAAGGACGGATCCATGAAGCTCTCCCGGAAGGTCGTCGCCACCGTCTCAGCGCTAGCGCTGACATTGGGCGTTGCCACTGCAACGCAGGCTGAAGCTGTGGACACACAGACCGCAAAGACTATTTCGCCAGACGAAAACCTCTGGGGCAAGCTCCGGCCCATCACTAAAGATGATGCGCGAAACGTGGTAAGAAAGACGGAACCCGAAGCGTGGTACTCCTTAATCGACGGTAATAAAGTGAAGGCTTTCAACGTCTTCTCCCCATCCATGGGCCGCGAAATTCCCGTTGCAGTGATCCCGGCGAAGGATGCCAACGGTAAACCCGTACAGGGCGCGCCGATCATTTACCTTCTCAACGGCGCTGGGGGCGCTGAGCAAGGCAATGACTGGCTGACCTACGCGAAAACCCAGCAATACTTTGAAAAGCAGGGAGTAAATGTAGTTATCCCGATGGAAGGTGCGTTCTCCTACTACGCGGACTGGGCAACAACGCCGAAGGTGAATGGACCTGACCAGTACTACCGCGGCCCACAGAAGTGGGAGACGTTCCTAGCCAAGGAACTTCCGGGCCCGATCGAGCGAGAACTGGGTGCAGATTCCCGTCGCGCAATCGTGGGCTTCTCCATGTCCGGCACCCCGGCGCTGGTCATTCCTTCGCACTACCCCGGTTTCTACACGGCAGCTGCGTCCTTCTCCGGCTGCGCTGCTACGTCCTCCCCTGCTGCGAACTTCTTTGCCCGACTCACGGTGAACCGCGGCAGCGGCACCCCAGAGGAAATGTGGGGCCCTGCCGGCGGGGAGTACAACCGCTACAACGATGCTCTGGTGAACGCCGAGAAGCTCAGGGACACCAAGCTGTACATCTCTGGTGCATCTGGTCTTGCTGCAGAGACCGATATGCCCGGTTACTTGAAGTCTAAGATCGACAAAAACGACCAGAACAGGGCTACGAAGGAACTGGCGGCTTCCGCCGGTGCAGCTACCCTCATCGTCGAAGGTGGCGTGATTGAGGCCGCGATCAACTCCTGCAACCATGACTTCAAGGCCAAGATGGACCGCATCAACGGCAGCCAGAACGTCAATTACAAGCTGCGCAACGCGGGTACGCACTCGTGGCCGCAGTGGCGCGAGGACTACAAGTTGTCCTGGGAAGAAACCATCGCTCCAGCTTTCGGTATGAAAGCTAACCCGTCGGTCCACGTGGACCGCGGAGCCTAACCACAAGGGCTTAACTTCACCAGTGAGCAATCTCCGACTACGCTCCACCCCCATCCCCGGTACGCGCGACGGGTACACGGGGGTGGATTTCAATTTAGGGTTCCACGTAGCACGCTACCGCCTGGACCTGCGGTATAAGGTGGCGCCGAATCGGCTGGAGGGCGTCGCTAAGCTTGAATGCTCTGCGTGGCGCGATCTCCCGCACATGACGCTGGACCTTGAGCCGAACATGGTGGCGCGCCGCGTGACCGCGAGCGGCCGCGGGGACATCACCGTGAAACGCTTCAAGCAGTCGGGCGGCAAGCTCCGCATCACTTTTTCGGAGCCCGTGCTTGTCGACGAAGAGTTTGAGCTGACCATCGTTTATGCCGGTAATCCGCGCCCGAGGCGTACCCGATGGGGGACGATTGGGTGGGAGGAACTGACCAACGGGTCGCTGGTGGCCAGCCAACCGAATGGTGCGCCCACGTGGTTCCCCTGCGATGACACGCCGGATGAAAAAGCGCGGTATGAAATCACGATCGAGACCGATCAGCCCTACACGGTGATCGCCAACGGGGCGCTCACCGAGCATGTGGGCAACCGCTGGACTTTCACCGCGGGCCCGATGGCGACGTACCTCGCTACGGTACAGATCGGCGAATACACCCGCCGCGAGCTTGGACGCAATACATCCGTGTGGCTTCCCGCGGGGGTTGAGGTCGGGGATTTTGTTCTCCAGCAGGAGATGCTGGACTTTTTTGAAGAGACGTTTGGCCCGTACCCGTTCCCTGACTACCAAGCGGTGGTCACCGAAGATCCTTTGGAAATTCCGCTTGAAGCTCAAGGCCTGTCGATCTTCGGCCGCAACCATGTGCGGCGCAACGAGAGACTGATTGCCCACGAGCTCGCCCACCAGTGGTTTGGTAACTCGTTGGGCGTGGCGCAGTGGGACGATATCTGGTTGAACGAGGGATTTGCCTGCTACTCCGAATGGCTCTGGGCGGCACACCGCAACGCCACGACGGGCGCGGGCGTACCTATCGAGGAAAGCATCCGCCTGCACTACAACGCGTTGGCTCTCAAACCGCAGGACATCATCGTGGGCAACCCTGGGCCGCGGCTCATGTTTGATGACCGGGTGTATAAGCGCGGAGCACTGACACTGCATGCCCTGCGCACTCTGATCGGCGACGAAGCGTTCTTCACCGCCGTGCGAGACTACGTTACGCGCGGTGCACACAGCGTGGTTGAGCCGATCGACCTGCGCAACGCATTGAAGTCCTTCGCCCCTGACCGCGCCGCGGATATCGACGCGACGCTAGAGGCCTGGCTCCACCGACCTGAATTGCCGCCCCTGCACCCGGTTCGGGGCCGCTAAATCCGATGCGCGCTCTGTCCATAGCCACCCTCTTCGCGGCGGCCTCCGGCTTCATCGTGCTGTGGGTGGCCTCATGGTCCCTCGACCCGGACACACAGTTGCGTTTCTTCCAGGCCTACTGGGCGCTGTTCTTCGCATCCGCAGGGTTCATCGATGGCATCACGCAGGAAACAACGCGTGCTGTCGCGGCCGCGGCCGGTCCTGACGCTGCCGGTTCTTCCGGCAACGGCGCAACGCCGCCCCATCGTTTGGGGTTAAAACGCGCGGACGCGTGGCAAGTCGGTGCCGCTCTAGCCCTGGTCGTCGCCGTGGTGGCGCTAGTTGCGTCAATGTTCTGGATGCCGGGTACGGTCCCGCCCTCGCCTGAGCTGGCCACGGGATTATTCGTGTTCGGTCTGGTCAGCTACGTGTTCCAGGCGGTTCTGTCCGGGATATTGAGCGGGACTCGATTATGGGACCAGTACGCCGGGTTAGTGGCATTGGACTCCGGTATCCGATTGGTACTAGCTGCCTTGGCGTGGTGGCTCGGCTGGGGCTTGCCGGCCTTTCTACTCATCACGGTGATCGGGGCGCTCAGCTGGGTTGTCATTCTTGGTCTATCTACTCACGCGCGTAGCCGGATCCGCGCGGCCGTAGATGTTGGACGCACCGAATTCACCCGCCGCGTCCTGTCCGCGATCGTCGCATCCGGCGCATCGGCGGCCTTGATCACGGGATTCCCGTTCGTCCTTAATGCTGCTTTTCCTGCGGACGCTCCGGCAACAGAGATGTCGTCCGCACCACCAATTGCCGCGGCGAGCCTGGTGGCGGCAATCAACCAGGCGGTATTGCTCACGCGGGCGCCGGTATTGGTTCCGCTACAGCGATTCCAATCCGCTCTTGTCGTGCGCTTCGTGGACAATCGCCACCGCATCTATTCTTCATTGATTGCCCCCATCGGGGCGGTGCTTTCCCTCGGTGCCGTTGGCTTTGTCGCGGCATGGCTGGTCGGGCCATGGATCCTGCGCGCGCTCTTCCCGCCGGAGTTGTTTGTGGACGGCCTTACTCTTGGCCTTCTCACCTTCGCCTCGGCCGTGATGGGCGCGCTGATCATCACTGGTACTGCCGTTCTCGCTTCCGAGCGACACGGGTGGTACGTGGCCGGCTGGGTTGTGGCGTCGATAAGCGCCTTTGCTCTGCTTTTTATCCTCGCGCGCGCTGGCTTTGGGGTGGCGGAAGCGGTGATTCTTGCACTGATGGTGGGACCGCTGACCGGCGCGCTCGTTCACATTGGGGGTCTTGCGCGGCGATAGCTTTGTGAAAACGTTTGCAAAAATCCAGTAGTTCAACTGCATAAGAGCAGGTCGCCTCTCGCGAACACGTGTGCAAAATCAAACGTTTTCACAGAACCGATACCATCGAGGCCATGACCATGCTTGTCACAGGCGGCGCTGGCTTCATTGGCGCGAATTTTGTTCGGATGGTGTTGGAGAGGGATCCTGGCGCGGACGTTATCGTGCTTGATGCGCTGACGTACGCGGGCAATCGGGAGAATCTGGCTGGTCTCGATGTGGAGTTCGTGGAGGGGTCGATCGCGGATGTGGAGGTCGTTGATGCGCTTGCCGCGCGAAGCGATGTGATTGTGAACTTTGCGGCGGAATCCCACAATGACAATTCTTTGCGCGACCCGTCGCCGTTTGTGACGACGAACCTGGTGGGGACGTTTACGCTGCTAGAGGCGGTGCGGCGCCACGGGAACCGGTTCCACCATATTTCCACCGACGAGGTGTTTGGGGACTTGGAGATTGATGATCCGGCGAAGTTCACGGAGGCGACCGCGTACAATCCTTCGTCGCCGTATTCCGCGACGAAGGCTGGGTCAGACCATCTTGTGCGCGCGTGGGTGCGGTCGTTTGGAATCACAGCGACGATCTCAAACTGTTCAAATAATTACGGCCCCTACCAGCACATTGAGAAGTTCATTCCCAGGCAGATCACCAACATTCTGACCGGCCGGCCGGCGAAGCTGTATGGTGACGGCCGCAACGTGCGCGACTGGATCCACGTTGATGACCACAACGATGCGGTGCTAGCAATTATTGAGCGAGGATCAAAAGGCGAAACCTACAACATCGGCGCCGATGGTGAGGCCTCAAACAAGGAAGTCATTGAGATGATCTGCGAGATCATGGGTGGTGAATACGAGCATGTCGCCGACCGCCCCGGCCACGACTTACGGTACGCGATCGACGCGTCGAAACTGCGCGATGAGCTTGGGTGGTCGCCGGGAAACATCCGGAATCTACGCGAGGGTCTGGAACAGACTATTGAGTGGTACTCAAACAACCGAGACTGGTGGGCACGCGGCAAGGACGCGGTGGAGGCTGGCTACGAGGCGTAGCTTCCCTGCATGCGCCCGGCTTACAGCTTTTACGGTTAGACTCGTTTAACACCAGCTAGAGGGGAAGGTATCTGCAATGAAACGAACACCGAGAATTGCGGCCTTGGCAACGGCGCTGGCCACGTCCGTTACAGGAGCTAACGTTGCCTACGCAGCACAGGTCGGTCCGCGCGAGGGCGATCACTGCGTAATTGAATTCTCCACTGAGGAGCGGACTGCGTACTTGTGGGGCATTCTGCAGGAAGAACGACTGCTGGATAGCGGTCATTCCGCACTCGCGCGAGGCTACGAGGGTGCATTCCCAGGGCTGAAGGCGGTGGGCGATGAGCTCGTCGCTAAGCCAAATGTGCGCGAAATCATCCGTCAGATCGGGCGCACTTCCGGGGCGGACCGGCAGAGATACCTAGACGAGCATTACTACCCGTTCACCGACCGTGCGGAGGAGCTCGGGCTCGACCTCGATGGTCAAGCAGGCTACTACCTTTCGTTACGCCTGTGGGAGGCCCACCCGAATCTGTATACGAACTACTACCCGCCAGTTTCACACGATGAGCTGGCAGAAATGGTCGAGGCTGACCGGAACGCGGAGGGGAAAATCGTCGATCAGCTCCGCGTGGACGCGGGATCGCTGAAGGACGCCCGCACCCAAGCGACGTTGAGCTATGACGACTACCTGGCCGCGACGATCGGCACGCAGGCGCCTGGCCGCGAGGCGCAGTTCGCCGCAGCTTTCAAAAACACGGACTTTGCCAAAGAGGTCTATGAAGCCAACCGCTACCCCTTCGTCACGGGGCTCGCGAAAGCTCAGCTGGCCTGCAAGGACGGTGGATCTAAGAGCATTCGCTTGACGACGAAAGCCGGGGAGCTCCCCACGGACCCACCTGGGGAATCCTCCGCTGAACTGTCCCCGGGAGCGATCGCGGGGATCGTGATTGCGGTACTGGTTGCGGTCATCGCAGCTGTGGCCGTTGCGATTCCTGGGCTATCGCCGTTGATCCAGTCAGTACGCTTAAGAGCATGACTGATTCTGGCATCTCGGGGCTGATTGTTCGGCCGCTGAACGTTCACGGGGACAACCGCGGGTGGTTCAAGGAGAACTGGGCGGGCGAGCCGCCGATGCGGGTCGCGCAGAACAACGTCAGTTTCAATGCCAGCCGCGGGGCGACGCGAGGCATGCACGCGGAGCCGTGGGATAAATACGTCTCTGTGGCCACCGGACGCGTGTGGGGCGCGTGGGTTGACCTGCGCGAAGGCTCCCCCACCTTCGGCGCGACGTTCGGCTGTGAGATCGGTCCCGACACTGCCGTATTCGTTCCCCGCGGGGTAGCCAACGGGTTCCAGGCCCTCGAGGACAACACGACCTATATCTATCTGTGCAGTTCACGGTGGTCGCCGGATGCACAGTACTCATTCAGTTCCTACACGGAGATCGACTGGCCGCTCGAGCCCACGGAGGTATCAGACAAAGACAAAGGGCACCCCTTGCTTATCGACGCTACCCCCGTACCGCCCAGAAAAGTCCTCGTGACCGGGGCTAACGGCCAGCTTGGAAGGGCACTTCAGTCCCTCCCGGGGACCGAACACTGGGATTTTGCGGGGAGGGAGGAATTAGATGTAACGGGGTCCGTCGATAAGCTGCGCGCTTCGCGTGATTGGGGACAGTACAGCGCGATCATTAATGCGGCGGCGTACAACGACGTGAATGGAGCGGAGACTGGGGAGGGGCGCGCGGGGGCGTGGGCGGTCAACGCCGTGGCGCCGGGGAAATTGGCCGCGATTGCGAATGAGTTCGGGCTCACTTTGGTGCACGTGAGCACCGATTTCGTATTCGACGGATCGGTAGAGGTTCACCCGGAATCAGAGGTTCCTTCGCCGTTGTCGGTGTATGGGGCGTCGAAAAGCGCCGGCGAAGCGGCCGCGATGGTCGCCGCACAGCACTTCATCGTGCGGACCTCGTGGGTGTTTGGGGACGGCGCGAACTTCGTTGCGACGATGGCGCGGCTCGCGCGTGGTGGCGTCGATCCGGCCGTGGTGAGGGACCAGCGAGGGCGGCCAACCTGGGCCGATGACCTGGCGAAAGGCATCGTTCACCTCATGGACACGGGCGCGGCATACGGGATCTACAACCTGTCGTCTGGCGGCGATGTTGTCGGGCGCGATGAGCTCACGATGGCCGTGTTCGCAGGCGTTGGCGAGGATCCTGCCCGCGTGCAGCCAGTGACCACGGAAGAGTGGGCGCGGATTAGTGCCGCTAACGGCACGCATGAGGCCGACCGTCCGAAGGAATCAACGTTAGCGCTGGACAAAATCGAGGCAACTGGGTTCACGCCCACGAATTGGCGCGTTGCGCTGGCGTTGTATTTGGCCGATTTATAGCGCTTTTCCTCGCGGCCGCGCCTAGGTCGGATCATGTGTTTTGGTCGAGATTCGAAAGCGTTTTCGCATATATGTTCGAAATTTTGATTTTTTTAGGCTTTGGTGTCGGGGGCGGTTTGTATCGTGATGTCAACGTCTAAATAAAGGGCGCCGAAAAGAACGGAATACGTCTCGCAGATCGGAATCGAAGGGAGGGAGATCATGCGAACACAGACCGATAGTGCAAAGGCGGGCGGTGCGCTGACTGGGGCCGTCGATAAGCTGTGTGATGCGATAGCGGAGATTTCGCGCGTGTTCGCCGACCCCTCTCCCCTGCGATTTACTGATGTGCGCAACGACATGGAGCGGTTGGAGGCCGCGGTGTCGGGGCAGAAGGCGTATGTGGATGCGGCGTTTGCGTATTTGTGCGAACGTGACGGAGCGGGCAAGGTCGTCGGCGCGAATCACGCGGTGGCGTATCTGCGGGACGTTTTGGGGCTGTCCCATGCGGAGGCCATGGGTCGGTTACGACGCGGGGCCGATCTTTTTGAGGAAGTGCCTGAGTTTGATGTGGAGGAGGATTCGCTTTTTGACGATGTGGATCCGGACACACCAAACGCCGCCGAGGAAGCGGCAGCCGCTGCGGCGGCAGCGGAAGAAGCACGCCGTAGGGCTGAGGAGGAGCGCGCCGCGAAAAAGAAGGCCAAAGAGCGCGCGAAGAAGGTCGCTGAGGAGAAACAGAAGATCATCAACCTCGAGCTGATGAAGCTGCGCGATGGCGCAGATCCTGGGCGTGCAACGATCCTGGCTGAAGCGCTCGCCGAGGCCGAGAAGCGTTCCCCAGAAGATCTGCGGAAGTTCGTTCGGCGGCTCGTTCGCGATGCTAATAAGCGCGGCCGGAGGAAGGCCGCGAACAAGCCACAGTCTGATTTCCACGCTCGCAACCTTCACTTCGGGCAGCAGGACGCGGACGGAATGTGCTCGATCACCATCAAGGCACCGGCTGGGGAGGCTGCCATGTTGAAGGCGGCCCTCGATTACGGTCGGGGTGGCGGGCAGAAGCCCGGTGATCCCCACGCGAAGGACACCCGCACCATGGGCCAACGCCACTTCGACCAGCTGATGGGGATCGTGCGGACGTGGTCGAACTCGAAGTCGACTTCCCAAAACGGTGTGGGAACGGTTGTTTTGGGAATTACGCTTGATGATTTGGCCGGGGCGGACCACACCTCCCGGTTTGCAACCAACACTGGCATTGAGGTCTCTGTGTACGACCTCCTGCGGCTGGGGTTTGTTGGCAATGACTTTGTGGCACAGCTGGACACGGTGACCGGCGTGCCACTTTCGCTGGGCCGGACGCGTCTTGCCTCGGTGTACCAGCGCATTGCACTGCTGGCCATGCAGGGAGTATGCGCCTGGCATGGGTGCGACAAGCCGTTTAGCGAGTTAGACATCCACCACATACTGCCCTACCTCGACGGAGGCCCGACAGACATCGACAATCTGGTCGGATTATGTCGCGCCCATCACAGATGTAACAACGACCGAAGAGATGGCACCGGGAACAAGGGATACGTTGACAGAGATCCCGAAACCGGACGGGTCGGCGTTGTTCCCGCCGATGGCGGCCCCATGAGATTCAACGACACCGTGGGTTATCACGATAGTTGCGGACATAAGCTGCGAAAACGTCGCGACCAATCAGGTGGGAATTCCAACCCGCCACCAGATACCGAATCGCCGCCGGATTCGGAACACCGCGATGTGCCGCGCCAGGAACCTTCAACCTCAACCCCCTCGTGCCCGGACCCAGTGTTGTTCCCCGTGCCGGATACCCAGGCTCGCACTGCCTAAGTAGACCCGTGCCCATGGTCTGGCGTGCCTGGGTCTGCCTGGGTCTGCCTGGGTCTGCCTGGGTCCGCCCGGCTACACTTTGTCCCCATGAAGGGCATCATTCTCGCGGGCGGCTCCGGCACGCGCCTGTACCCGATCACGAAGGGCATCTCAAAGCAACTGATGCCGATCTACGACAAGCCCATGATTTACTACCCCCTGACCACCCTGATTAACGCGGGTATTCGGGAGATCCTCATCATCACGACGCCTGAGGACCGCGAAGCGTTCGAGCGCCTGCTTGGAGACGGCTCGGCGCTCGGCCTCATGATCGATTACGCGGTGCAGCCCTCCCCCGACGGTTTGGCGCAGGCCTTCATCATCGGCGAAGACTTTATTGGTAGCGACTCAGTAGCGCTGGTTTTAGGCGACAACATCTTTGACGGGGGCCACCTTAACGCGCTCATGGCCGAGGCCGTTGACCCCGACGGCGGATCGATCTTCGCGTACGAGGTATCCGATCCGCAGCGCTACGGCGTGGTCACGTTTGATGAGGTAGGGACGGCGACATCGATCGTCGAGAAGCCGAGGGAGCCGCAATCCAACTACGCGGTGACGGGGCTGTATTTTTACGACAACGATGTGGTCGACATCGCGAAGACCATCGAACCTTCGGAGCGCGGCGAGCTGGAGATCACCAGCGTGAACGAGGAATACCTCACTCGCGGCAAACTTCAGGTCCACCGCCTGCATCGCGGCGACGTGTGGCTGGACACCGGCACGATCGACTCGATGAGTGAGGCCAGCGCGTACGTCGAAGTGATCCAAAAGCGCACCGGCACGGTGATCGGATCGCCCGAGGTCGCGGCCTTCACACAAGGATTCATCGACGGCGAGGCCCTCAAACGCCTGGCGGAGCCCATGATGAAGTCCGGTTATGGGCGCTACCTGCTCGACGCCGCGCGGGAGTAGAGCCCGCGAGAATTGAACCCGCGAGAAGAGAGCCAAGCCCATGGAAAAGAACTCGACTGGCGCAGGGGATCTGACCCCCGGCGCGGTGACCGTGCTCATGGCCGTCTACCGGGGCACCACCGCTTCGGAGCTGGAAACTGCCTTGAACAGCCTTTATAGCCAGAGCCGGCCGGCGGAGGAGATTCTGGTGGTGAGGGACGGGCCGGTTGAGGGGGGCGTCGATAAGCTTTTGCGCGACGGGCGAGTTGAGACGCTGATGTTGGAGCGCAACCAGGGCTTGGGCAGGGCCTTGGCGCACGGTTTCGCCCGCGTGACGACAGAGTTTGTTGCGCGCCTCGACTCAGACGACGCGGCGACGGCGCAGCGGCTGGAAAAGCAGCTGGAGTTCATGCGCGCGCACCCCGAGATTGCCGTGGTGGGCTCGGCGATGCAGGAGTTCAGTGTTGAAGAGGGCGCTGATGGGGAGGCTGACGGAGACGCGTGGAAGTTGGGCGGGGTGCGGCGGCTGCCGGAGGAACACGCGCAGATTGCACAGTATACGCGGCTCAATTCGCCGATGAATCACCCGTCGGTGATGATGCGCACCGCGGCCGTGCGGGCGGTCGGCGGGTACCGGCCAATGCACAACATGGAGGACTATGACCTGTGGGCGCGGCTCATCGCCGCCGGCCAGCGGCTTCACAACATGCCGGAACCGCTGACCTACTTCCGGGTGAGCGACGCGCAGTTTCGGCGCCGCACCACCCGGGAAACGCGGGCGGCCGAACGAGCCATGCAGGACGCGCTGGTCAGCTACGGACTGATCAGCCGGCCGCGCGCGCGGGTGAACCTGGCCGTGCGGAACCTGTATCGCGCGCTGCCGCTCGGCGTGATGCGGCGGGTGTACGCGCGGCTGTTTCATGCGTGACGCACCCGCTGCCGCGCGCCGATGATGAGCGCGGGTGATTAAAGTAAAGCCTCGTGAACACTAGGCGCGCTTCGGGGGCAGACTTTGCGGACACGTGGCTCATCGTCCCCTGTTATAACGAGGCCACCGTGATCGGCGACGTGCTGGCCAACGCATTGCTCACCTTCCCCAACATCGTGGCTGTCAACGACGGGTCCGCGGACGACTCGGCGGCGCGCATCCACGAAGCCGGCGCGCACCTGGTGAATCATCCGGTCAACCTCGGCCAGGGCGCGGCGATCCAAACGGGCATCGAGTACGCGCGAGCACAGCCCGGTGCGAAGTTCTTTGTCACCTTCGATGCCGACGGGCAGCACCAAGTCAAAGACGTTGTGCGCATGGTTGCGCGGCTGCGGACCGAACCGGTGGATATTGTGGTGGGGACGAGGTTTGGGGAGGCGTCGATAAGCAAAGTGCCCTGGTTGAAGCGCGTGGTGCTGAAGACCGTCGTCTTCTTGTCACCGCGCACGCGGCGGCTGGGGCTTAGCGACGCCCACAATGGCCTCCGCGCGTTCAACCTCACTGTGGCGCGCGGGATGAATATCCGCATGAACGGCATGTCGCACGCCTCCGAGATCGTGCAGATGATTGACCAAAATGGGTGGCGCGTCGCCGAGGAGCCCGTGGATATTTTGTACACGGAGTACTCGATGTCGAAGGGTCAATCGCTGATCAACGGCGTGAACATCATCGCCGACGGGCTGGTGGCAAGGAGGCTCCCGTGATTCAAGTTTTGCTTCTGCTCGCGGCGCTGGCGCTCGCCGGGTACTTCTTTACCAACCGCAAGAAAGCCAATGCAAAAGCGGGCGTCAAGATCGGCTTTGCGCTTCTGGTTGTCGGCGCCGTGTGGGCGATCCTGCGGCCAGACGACCTCACGGTCGTGGCTAACTGGCTCGGCATCGGCCGCGGCACCGACCTGATGCTGTACGTGCTGGTCATCGCGTTCTTCTTCACCACCCTCTCCACATGGGTCCGCTTCCGCGAACAAGAATTGCGGTACGCGCGCCTCGCCCGCGCCGTCGCGCTCAGCAACGCGGTTCCTCCGGGGCCTCCGCTTATCGACGATCCCTCCGCTCCATTAGGGTTGAACGAGTGAGCAACTCAGAGCAACCATCGAAACCGGCGTCCCGCAACGCCGCTGTGGATACGAGCAATGCAGGAACGAACCCATTTAAAAGCCCCCTGGTGTGGGCAACCGTGCTGGTCGTGGGCGTGGGCTCCGCCGTCGGCGGCTACGTCATCGGGTTCCGGGAAGGCGAGGAAAAGGCGACGGCGATACACGCCAGTGCGGCTGGCAGTGCTGATGGGAGTGCTGCTGGGAGCGCTGAGGCCGCGAGGGGCGGCGCGAACGAGGGGCGCTTTGAGGGGATTGCCCGTCGTGAAGCCGGCGATCCCTACGCCTTGGGTGAGGTCGACGCGCCGGTGGTGATTTCGGAGTTCTCGGACTTCGAGTGCCCGTACTGCGCGAAGTATTCGGTGGAGACGGCGCCGGAGATCGTGAAGGAGTACGTGGACAAAGGTGTCGTGCGCATCGAGTTCAACGACTTCCCGGCCCAGGGGCCGAAGTCGCTGACGGGAGCGCGGGCGGGACGCGCCGCGGCCGAACAGGGAAAGTTCTTTGAATTCGCGCAGGCCCTGCATGAGGAGGCGTACGCGCGCGGGGGCCACCCCGACTTTGAGATGGAAGACTACGTGGCCGCGGCGCAGAAGGCGGGGGTGGCCGACCTAGAGAAGTTCAAGGCCGACGCCGCGAGCGATAAGTTCGACGCCGCCATCGACGCAGACCGGAGCAAGGGCATGGCGGCGGGGGTCAACGGAACGCCAGCGTTCGTGATTGGGAACCAGCTGGTCGCGGGAGCGCAGCCGTTCGACGTGTTCAAGGACGCGATCGAGCAGGAACTGGCAAAGGCAGAAAGCTAGCGGAGCTAGCGCGGAAAACTAAGAGCGCGCGATCACATTCGAAATGTGCTCGTGGCCGCGCTGGTTGATGTGGATAGGCATGTGACCAGGGCCGGCGGTCAAGTCGATTAGTCCAGCAAACATCCGGGCGTTATCCGGCGCGCACATGTTGTTAATTCGGGTAGCCGGTTTCAGGTCAACGAACTGAACTCCCGTCGCGCGCGCGAGATCGACTTCCATCCATTGCGCGAGGTTTTCCCATGCCGCGACCTGAGGCATTGGAATGCGATCCGCCAAGTTTGGAATAACGTGGATCGCGCAGATATCGCCGCGGCTCGTGATTGAGGGGTAGCCAATGATCTGGATTCGGGCGTTCGGAGCTGCGCGCCGGATCTGATCGATAGTCGGGCGCAACGCGTTTACAAAGTCACGGCGAACAGCCATGGGGTCACGGCCAGCGTGATTGTAAGTGTCGTTGAATCCAGCCTGGATCAAAACGCGACGCGTATTTTTGTCAAGGGCACGGACGCGAAGTGCGTGGTTGACCTGGTCTTGGAATTTCGGGCCCGGGCTAATCGCAACCGCACCTGAGCATGAGAAATCACGAGGCTGGAGACCTAGCTTGCGTGCAGTGAGGACACCAAAGTTTTCGTTGCTGCGCGGGCACCACCGGTTAGGGTCGGCTTTACCGTTGGGGTGAACGCCGAAACGCGCGCCAGCAACTTCCAACGCGGGGGCATCGTTCATGATTGAGTCACCGAACATCACCATGTTGCCGCGTTGTGCTTCAGCATGTGGCGCAATGGCCATCCCAATAGCAGCAAGGATTGCGGTCACCGCCACTGCTACGCGGCGCGATTTAATGGTCATTTCTCACACTTTCTGCTGGGTTTCTACTGAGTTTGTGCTGGATCTGTTCTGGACGGTTTGTAGCCTAGTCCTCTTTTTCAACATACGCACCTTTGGTAACATGCGTATTGTTTTGAATGCCTCAGAATTTTAGATTGGTTGTGGCGCAACGTTACGCCACACAGTAGCGATATTTCCCCACAAAGTCCCTTCAAACAACCGTTGCGGGCCCAAACCCCCATACGAACCCTCACTCGACAGAAAGAATTCTCATGAAAAAGGCAATGCTGAGTCCAACGGACCAGGCTAAAGAACTTCTTAACCTCGCAAAGTTGGTCCTTGGGCGCGGCGTGGTCAGCTTGGAGGGCGGGCCTGGGGTTTTCCTCACCGGCTTCCAGGACCTGCCACGTTGGGGCCTTTCCACCGCGCGTGAGGTGCACCAAGGCGCACGCTGCTGCCCGCACCGCAACGCGATCATTGATGATGACGGGGTGATCACCTACGCCCAGCTGCGCGATAACTCCCGGAAGCTCGCTCAGTGGTTGGTGAAGTATAAAGAGGAGGAGCTGGGTGGGGATCCGTCGAGAAGCGAGCTGCGCATTGGAATTATGGCGCGCAACTCCCGCTACTTCCTGTACCCGCTGACCGCCAAGGGGTATGCGGGCGGCGCGGTGTTCCTGCTCAACGTGGGGTCCTCGCCCGAGCAGATCACTGGGTGCGTTGAGGAAAACAAAATCAACATTGTGTTTGCGGACGACGAGTTCGAGGATAGGATCCCGTCTGACCTGGGCATTCCCGTGGTGTGGGCGCACACCTCGCGCGATCATGGGCGCACGAACGAAGCTCCGCTGACGATCGACAAGATCCTGCTCTCCGACGAGGAGCTACCGAAGCTCCCCGTGTTCCCTAAACACGGCGACCTGGTGCTGATGTCGTCGGGCACGACGGGGATTCCCAAGGGCATTCTTCGCGACGAGCCGAAGCTGCCGTTCGTGGTGTCGGGCCTTTTGGGCGCTGCGCCGTGGCACTCGAACATGACGCTTCAGCTGTCCGCGTCGATGTTCCACACGTGGGGCTGGAGCTGCATTAACGTGGCGCTCGCGTCGCGCTCAACGATCGCGATGATGCGACACTTCGATCCAGAGAAGGCGTTCAAACAACTCGCCGATTATAAGTGCGACGGCATGATTTCCTCCCCGATCTTCTTCAAACAGATGACGGCGTTGGAGGGCAACGAGCGCTTTGATACCTCCAACCTGAAGTTCATTCTCTCGGCGGGCAACGCGCTGACTCCGCAAGCTGTCGCGGACGTGCATGAGCGTTTCGGCCCGATCCTGGCGAACATCTACGGCTCGACGGAGCTCTCGCTCGCGACGGCAGCGACGGCCGAAGAGATCGCGGTGGACCCGACCGTGGCGGGTCGCGTCGTGCCCGGCACGGTGCTCAAGCTTTACGACGATGAGGGCAACGAAGTGCCCAAGGGCCAAATCGGGCGCATCTTCTTGAACAACGAAACCGCCATGAAGGGCTACTCCAACCCGAACACGAAGGTGGACATCATCGACGGGTTGATTGAGATGGGAGACCTTGGATACTTCGACGATGAAGATCGCCTGCACGTGCTGGGGCGCAGCGACGACATGATCATCGTCGGCGGTGAGAATGTTCACCCGCAGTCCGTGGTGGAGGTCCTAGAAACCATGCCCGGCATCGGGGATGTTCACGCCGGCGGCGTGGACGATGAGCAGTGGTTTAAGCGCATCGCGGTATGGGTCGTGCGCGGCGACGACGAGCACGGTCGCGCGCTCACGCCCGAGTCCATCCGCACCTGGGTAAAGCAGACACTGGCGGATCACTCCGTGCCGCGCGACGTCAACTTTGTGGACTCCCTTCCGCGCAACGCCACCGGCAAGGTCATGGCGCGGTTCTTGCCGCCGAGCCAGCGGGATCAGGGCGTATAGTGCTCCTACATGGCTACTCCAAAATTCTTGCGTCCCGAAAACCTGTTTTCCGCCAATAACCTGCGCCGTTTCATGAGCTACTGGCCTCCGTTCCTCGGCGCCGGGGTGAAGATCCGCGAGTTCGACGACGATGGAACCCGCGTGCTGGTCACCCACAAGCCGAACGCTTTGACCAGGAACGCGAAGGGCACCGCGTTCGGCGGCACGATCATGGCCATGACGGACCCCTTCTTCATGCTGGCCGCCATGCACCGGCTCGGCCCGGAGTACAACGTGTGGGACACCCAGGGGACGGTCAAGTTTGTCAAGCCCGGCAAGGGCCTGCTTACCGCCGACATGCGCATCTCAGACGAGCTTTATGACGAGATCATCGCGAAAACCGCCGACGGCTCGAAGTACCTCCACTGGTTCGACGTGGACGTCACCGATGAGAAAGGCGACGTTGTGGCCCACGTCAGCCGCGAGGTGTACTTCCGCCGCAAAAAGAAACAAGTCTTAAACGCGCGGTAGTTTCATGCGCAAGAGTTTAAGATGTGCACATGACTTTCTTGCGCCGCGCTAGTGCCGCCACCGCTCTTGCCGTTGCCCTCGGGGGAGCTGCGGTTTCGGTTCCGTCCGTTTCCCCCGTCTTCGCCGCGACTACCCAGGATAGCCCGGATGATTCAACCGTTGGTCTTCCGGGGAGCGGTCCAGCGGGTGAGCCGACGCAAACACCCACGCTCACCCTCGCAGAGTGGGAGAAGGAGCGCGGCCCGGCTGCAGAGAAACTCGTGGATGCGAAAAAGACGGCCGAGGAAACACAGCGGGAGCTTGACAAACGAAAGGAGGACCTAGACACCGCTGTTAAGAATTATGTCAACCCCGCCACAGAGGCCGCCAAGATTCAAACCGAAGTGGACCGGGCTGTAACCTCGCTGACTCCCGAGCAGCAGGAGGAAGTAAAGAAGCTCACCGCCGCGGTCAAAGAGGCCCAAGCCGCCGCTGACGATGCGCGCAAGAAGCGGGATGAGCTAGCGGGCAGCGTCGTTACGCTCGATGCGGCGCGTGCGGCGCGCGAAAGTGAGCTCAAAACGCTTATCGACGAAAGGGATAACCCCTCTACCGAACCTTTCACCCAGGATGAAATGCGCTGGCTGTCCGCACAGGCAACGCTTGAGATGACCAACGCCTACCGTGAGAAGCACGGACTGCACCCGCTGCGCACCCACCCCGCGTATTACCCCAAGGCGTACAACTACACCGAGTACATCTCTAAGGAATACGCACGGGAACCACATAAAACCCCGCACTCCACCAACGAACAGATCCCCAAGGCCGGGGAGAACCTAGCATTGCGCATGCAGGCCACGGGAGGAGACGACAAAACCTACTGGGCTAACGTGGCACGCAGCGGGTTCAACGGGTGGAAGAACTCTCCTGTCCACAACTTCAACCTGGTGGAGGAAACCTTTGACGCGTTCGCGCTCGAATACGTCCGCGACGATCGTTCATACTACTGGGGGACCCAGACCTTCCACCGCGACCAAGTAGCCGCCATGAGCGGCACCTTCCCCGCGGATGGTTCCACGAAGGAAGCTTTGAAGGAGCCGAAGAAGTTCTACGTTCCTCGCGGCGCCATGGAGGTCTTGGGGATCAGCAACCAGCCGCCGAACGCGATCGGCAAGGTCCAGCAGGGCGACAAACCCGTAGAGGAGGGCGTGGTCGACTACTCCGCGATCATTGGCGGCAAGAAAACGATGGATGCCCGCTCACTGACCGTCGTACGCGGCGGCGACCCGCGCATCGACTGGCACAAGGCGCAAAGCAAGGCGGCACAAGACGCACGCAACGCCCGGATCGCCGCGCTGGAGCAGGAGATTCAGGCCACCAACGACGCAATCGATGCCCTCCCCCAGGCCCTCGAGGATGCCGACGCGGTCATCGCCAACGCTGAGCAAAACGTCGCCGATGCGAAGAAGAATCGTGACGAGGCTCGTCTGGTCAACGTCTCGCCCGAGCTGAAAGCCAAGCTCCAAGCAGCGAGGGCTAACGAGAGCAAGTATCGCGCCGAGCTGGACGCCGCCAGCGCTGCATACGCGGAAGCCGCTCGCGCTCACGCCGCCGCCACCGTGGAAAAGAACGAAGCTCAACGCGCGTACGACGAAATCGTGGCGCGCAAACCTAAAACGGAGACCACAGCCACATCGGCCACAGCCACGTCATCCACGGCAACATCGACCACCGTCCCGACATCGGTGGCTGAGCCTACGAAGGATGGGGAATCGTCGACAAGCGAAACGACGACTACGAAGAAGTCACCTCTCGATGGGCTGTCTTCGTCGAAGGGGGACAAGAATACCCCGGCTCCGCAGACTGTGACCACCACCGTCACCGCGACGCCGTCGCCTTCCGACACCCCGAAGAAGGAGAACAGCAGCCGCACCGAGGATGGCAAACTTCAGCCGATCGCCATCGCGGGGATCGTCATCGGCGTGACGTTCATCGTGTCGACGCTGGTGACCTTCGGCCTGCCAGCGCTGCGACCAATCCTCGAGCGGTTCGGGATCCGCGTGTAGGACTTACCCATACAACTGCAACTAATGCAGCCCTGTCGGGGAAATTTCCCCGGCAGGGCTTTACTTTCCTGCGAAAGGATTTATGATTACCGTGTAATTTCCTGCAGGTAATCGGCGGCGCGCATTGAATCGACCCCTCGACGCACGAGCGCCTGCACTCCCCGACATCGTGTGATTAAAGGAATACTATGCGCTCCTACAAGCGGATTGCCCTCGCCGCCCTCACCTCCGTCACCTTAGCGACCTCCGCCGTCGCCGTGCCCCAGCTCTCCCCCGCTTTTGCCCAAACCGCGAGCCAGGGGGCGTACACGTACCAACAATGGCGGTACGATCTCGAGGACGCTGCGTCGAAACTTGAAACAGCGAACGAGGAGCTTGACGCTGCTCAGCGCAACCTGAAACGCGTCAAAAACGCCCACACTGAGCTCACTGCGGCGCAGGAGCGAAGGGCTGCGCTTGAGAACCAGCAAAAGGGCGAGCTCACCACCGCTGAACTGAGCGCCCTCGCAGGCCAGGCGACAATGGAGATGATAAACCTATACCGCGTCCAGAACGGGCTCCACCCGCTGCGCTCCCACCCGCTATTTACTGACCGCGCATCCTTCTGGAATATGGAAATGGCGAAGCTCTATTTAGACAAGGAAGGAAAAGATGCCGATGGCACTCCGACCGACCATTCTTTCCGCCACTCCACGGACGAGGAGTTAGAAAAGGGTGCTGAAAACATCCTTGTTTACAGCGGCGACCTTCCGTCAACGAGCAAGAATAAAGAAGACTGGGGCAAGCTCGCCGTAGAAGCTTTTGAGGGGTGGCGTAATTCCCCTACCCACAACGCGAACATGATCACCGAGTGGCTCGATGGCGCCAGCGTCGCATACTACGCCGATAGCAAGAGGAATCTATGGGGAACAACGCTTTTCCACAACGAAGAAGTTAGGCACACTCCCAATTCCGATGGAATGTACTTCTTCCGCCCTACCGATGGCACGATGGTGGAAGCGTTAGAGCGTCCCCAGGACTTCTATATGCCTACTGGCGCAATGGAGGCGCTGGGCATCACTAACTGGTCGGCCCCCACCACCCTAGGAAAGGTGCCGAAACGTGATAAAGACGGCAACTACGTTCCTAGCGGCAACGAGGAGATAATTTCCGAAGACGCGGATCCTGTTTCTTACACCGACATTGTCGGCGGGAAAACCGAGATGGAAAACCGCGTCAACAAGGTTCCACTAGGGGGCACGCCCGACGTCGACTGGGGCAAGGTGAAGACCGAAAGCGGTAATGAAAACGCGAACAAGGCAATCCAGGACCTGAACAACCGGATCACCGAACTGACCAAGATCGCCGGCGATAGCGATGCGGTAGCCAAGGCTGAAAAACAAGTTAGGGATGCTAAGACAAAGGTCGCCACAGCAAAGCAGAACCTAGCGAACATCCAACACCGCGAACCGCGTAAGGCGACGCCGACCTCGACCTCGACCAAGGCGACCTCGACTGCAACGAAGGCGACCTCAACGCCGACCTCGACGAAGACAACGCCGACCTCGACCTCGACGAAGGCTACGCCAACCTCGACTGCGCCGAAGACAACCTCGACCTCAACCAAAGCAACTCCGACCTCGACTGCGACCAAGGTGACGCCGACATCTACCAAGACATCGCCGACCTCGACCTCGACGAAGGCAACGTCGACCCCAACCCCGACCTCGACGAAGACGGCGCCAACGCCGACCTCTGAGCCTCGTGGCGGCAGCCGCAACCCGGATGGGTCGCTGTCGCCGGGCGCGATCATCGGCATCGTGATTGGAGTCCTCGTGTTGATTGGCGCTGGCATTGTCGCCGCTGCTCCGATGCTGCGCCAGTTCGGCATCCGCTTCTAAACGCTTGTGAGACGGTTGGCGTTGGTTGCCGCCGGCGCCGACGTGTACGCCGTGCAGCGGATGTGCGGCCACGCCGACGCCTCCACCACCCTCAACGTCTACGGACACCTCTGGGACGAAGGCCTCGACGCAATCCCCAATGCGATAGACGCTTACCTCACCGCCGAACGCGAACGTGACGCCGCGCGCGAAACGCCGTCTCGATCGCACCGCCCGACGCGACGGACTACGCGCAGTGCCGGACGCGGGGTAGAAACGCCGCGTAGTTCGGACGCAAAAGCCGAGTTGACGATCTCGTCCGGTTTGTCCTCTTGTATCCAGTTGTTGTTATCCATTATGATTCTGGGTGTAGAGATTGCATATTGTGTGCAACTCCACATTGCCAAAAACCCCGGTTCGTGAACTAGCCCCCGAAAGTTGGACTGGTTTAATTCTAGGCGGTTAGGGCTTCAAGGGTCTGATTCCGATATTGCATCGGGGTCAGGCCCTTGAGTCGTTGTTGGATGCGTTCGGTGTTGTACCACTGGATGTACTCGTCGATCGCCTGGTTGAACTCTGCGACGGTGTCGAAGACTTCCCCGTGGTACATCTCGGCTTTCAGGTGGCCGAAGAAGTTCTCCATCACCGCGTTGTCGTAGCAGTTGGCTTTACGCGACATCGACTGAACACCACCGTTATCGCCGATCAGGTCACGCCACGAGGAATGCTGGTACTGGAAGCCTTGATCGGTGTGCATCATCCACCCGGGTTCAGGTGCACACGCCGCGATTGCCTTGGATAAAGAAGCGGCGGTAAACGCTGTCGACGGCGATGTAGCCACGGTGTGGGCAACGATTGAACGGTCGAACAGGTCCATCACCGGTGACAGATATACCTTGCGGCCTGCGACCCTGAACTCGGTGACGTCGCTGACAAAGACGGCATTTGGCTTATCTGGGGTGAACTTGCGGTCAAGTGTGTTGGCGGCAATGTGGCTGATCGTCCCGTTGTAGGAAACATATGGCCTGCGCTGGCGGACCTTGGCTCGAAGCCCCATCTCGCACATGAGCTTGTAGACGAGCTTGTGGTTGACCACCCAGCCCTGGTTGCGCAGGTCAAGTAGCACTCGTCGGTAGCCATAGCGATGCTTATTACGCTCGAAACTTTCCCGGATCGCGTCTTTGAGCGCAGCGTGCTTATCCGGCTCGCGCAGGCGTTTCTGGTGGTAGAAGAACGTCGATCTCGCCATGCCCGCCGCATCCAAAAGGTATTGCAGACGATGTTGTGACTTGAGGATGACAATCGCCTGGACTTTCAGGCGCGTCCCTGGTTCCTCAAGTCCCGCAATTTTTTTAGATATGCGTTTTCCGCTTCCAACCGTGCGATCTGGCGGCGCAGCTTCTCTTCCTCCGACAGCGGCTTCGGTGCGACCGAGCCTCTGGGCCTACCCTTCGGCTTCGGTTTTAGCGCCTCATCGCCACCTTTACGCCATTTCCACGACCACCCTTTAACTAGCTGGTCTGATGACAGGCCAAACTCACGCGCAAGATCCATCGCCGTCTCACCGGCAAGGTGGCGTTGGACAACTTCCTTCTTGATTTCGAACGAATACTGCTGCTTAGTCGGTTTCTCCACAAGACATAGCTTGCCATGCAGCGTAAACCGACGATAGAGCATACGGGCGGCGTATCTGGAGACACCAAGAGCAATGGCAGCGGCCTGGCAACCCATCCCCTGCTCGAAAAGCTCCACTAACTGTTCACGCTGAACTTCACTGAGCGAACTACGTGCTCTCAAAGGAACTGCTCCCCACTAGTCGGTAACTGATTTCTCAGTCCAACTAATGGGGAGCAGTTCATCGCGCGGGGTTTTTGTGCATCTACGGCCAGACTCGTTGCCTTCCGCGCAATATAATGTCGCTGATCGCTCCCCACATTTTCTCTTGCGTCTTGAGCATCTTCTCGTTCCCCGCCTTGACATGCATTCGTCGCTGGTAGATATAACAACATAGGTCTGCGGCTTGGAGTCCGCGCTTCTCCTTCGAATCGTAAAACTCGAGCTCATCGATGCTCGCTAGTTTTGAACTCCGATAACCAAATTCGCCGGTTGCCTTGTACTCGACAAATTCTTTACGGCCTTCCGGTGCTGTGTAGTGATCATCGAGATAACACTTCGCGGTATCGCCATTATTCAGTGCGTAGCTGTTGACCCGTGACCGGGTTCGGTTTTTAGTACCGGTCGGGCGGGTATCGGGTACTGGGTGTGCGGGTATCGGGTACCGGGGGTAGTTAGGTTGGCAGTCTGTGGTTGACGGCCCTGCGCAGTGTGTACGCGCGGGCCGCGTAACCATGGAAGGAGTTTGGTGTGGTCACCAATTACAGGCTGATCATGCTGGCGCTTGTGCAAGGCCGCTCGTGGTCGCAGATCACGTCGGATTTGGGGTGTTCGCGCAGCAGTATTGATAAGGCCAGTCGGGTGTTGCGCTCGACTGGGATGGACGAGGACACGATCACCGCGTTGTCGGCGCAGGAGCTTTCGGAGTTGTTTCCGGATAATCGCCGGCGGGATTCAGATGCGTTCGTGGAACCGGATTTCGCAGGCATCGCTGCCCGGCGCCGACGTGGTGAGCGGGTGACGTTGAAGGTGGAACACCATAAATACACCCGGCGTCAGGCTGCTTCTGGTCAGCAGCATTATTCCTACCGGCAGTTCTGCGCGCTGTTTGAAAATTACGTCGATGTCAACGACCTGACTGCGCTTTTGACCCATGCCCCTGGTGAGGAGCTGTGCGTTGATTGGTCTGGGGAAACCATGGCAGTTGTTGACCCGTTGACAGGGGTGTGTGCGCGGGCGTATGTGTTTGTGGCGTCGCTGCCGCATTCGGGGCTTATCCATGCCAGTGCGTGGCCGGATATGCGGATGCGGTCGTGGCTGTGTGCCCACCGCGACGCGTTGGACTATATCGGTGGCGTGCCGGTGCGCATCGTGCCGGATAACGCCTCGACCGCAACCAACCAGGTCACACGTGGCACGACGGTGCGTGAAGTCAATGAGCGCTACCAGCAGTTTGCCGAGTTTTACCGGTGCGGGATCACCCCGGCTAGGCCGGGTAAACCCAGGGATAAGGCCCATGTGGAAAAGGCGGTCGATATCGTCCAGACTTGGGTCGTGGAAGCGTTATCGGGCCAAGAGTTCTCCACGTTCGACGCTCTCAACGCCGCTATTGCGGCGCAGGTCGACTGGATCAACGACCGGGAAGGATTCCGGGGCCGCAACGCAAGCCGCAGGCAATTGTTTGTTGAAAGCGAAGCAGAAGCATTGCGCCCGCTGCCTCAACAGCGCTGGTCGTATTCCACGTGGCGTAAAGCCAAGGCCGGGGTGAACTACCACGTCCAAGTTGAGAAGCATTTCTACTCTGTGCCGTGGAGCTTCGCCGGCAAAAGCGTTGACGTGCAGATCTTCGACGATGTCGTCGACATCTTCAGCGGAGGGTGTCCGATTCTTTGTGTGCGGGGGCTTGGTTTACAAGTAGTCCGCGAATCGGTCGGGGTAAGCCACGGCTAGTTGGTTGATGGCTTGTTTCCACCCGGTGGCTTTCGCTCCTTCAATATAGCCGTTGCACTCAACGTCGCGCTTGGCTTTCTTCGCCCGCTGCGCAGCGCGCTTGTCCTCGATGTTGCAGATCATCAACCACAGCGTCTTCAGCGCCGCGGTATCGTTCGGGAACTGGCCCCTGTTACGGGTAGCTTTACGCAGTTCAGCATTCAGCGACTCGATCGAATTGGTGGTGTAGAGCACCCGCCTGACCGCAGGCGGGAACTGCAGAAACGGCACGAACCGCTCCCAAGCGTCGCGCCAGACTTTGACCGACTGCGGGTATTTCCGGCCCAGTTCACTGGCCTCGAAAGCATCAAGGCTGGCACGTGCCGTCTCCTCATTGGGAGCGGTGTAGACCTCACGCAGCGCCCGGGAAACTCCCTTGCGGTCCTGATACGACACCCACCGGTTCGCAGCCCGAATCAGATGCACGATACAGGTCTGCACCAAGGAATTCGGCCAGGTTGCCTCCACGGCTTCCGGCAGGCCTTTAAGCCCGTCGCAGCAGACAATGAACACGTCCTGGACCCCGCGGTTGGCCAGATCTGCGCACACCGATGCCCAGAATGCGGCGCCTTCATTTTCAGCGATCCACAATCCCAGGATGTGCTTGATGCCGTCCATGTCGACACCAACCGCCATGTAGCAGGCTTTGTTGACCACGCGGTGGCCATCGCGGATTTTCACGCGTAGCGCGTCGAGGAAGATCACCGGGTAAAACTCGTCGAGCTGGCGGTTTTGCCAGATCATGACCTCGTCTAACACCGCATCGGTAATGGTGCTGATCGTATCCGGGCTCATATCCACCCCGAGCGTGGTCGCGAGGTGGTGCTGGATATCGCGCACTGTCATCCCGCCGGCGTAGAGCGAGATGATCATGTCGTCGAGTTCTGTGAGTCGGCGTGCGCCCTTGGGCACCATCCGGGGAGTAAACGTGCCGGCACGATCCCTGGGCACGGTCACTTCCACCGCGCCGTACCCGGAGTTGACGGTTTTGGTGTACGACCCGTTGCGGTGATTGCTGCTCTGTGTGGTTTCCACCTGGGCTTTCGTCTTGCGGTCGGAATGGCTATAGCCCAAGTGCGCATCCATCTCCGCCTGCAGACCAGCGTTGATTGATGCCTGCAGCAGGCCTTTGACCAGCTCGCTGGCATCATCAGCGGAAGCCGACAGCTCGCTGATCAAGCTGGCGAGCTCAGGATTTTCCATCAGCTTCTCGCTGATCTCGTTGACCCTCGCCGGGTCATGGCTTTTCTTCGGTGACACCGTAGTCATTATCGGTGAAACTCCTTCTAGATCAGAGCCTCACACACAAACTTCCTGACACCCTCCTTCAGCGCGGGTGAGCATATCGCTTCCCACCGTAAAAAGCCTGGCAACATGCAGTACTCCACAGATAAAGAGCATGTGCCGGCAAAGCACCAGGACTTGGCCACGAAGTGGGATCGGGGCCGGATTGAGTCATGGGCTCAAAGTATTGGGGCCGCAACCTACGAACTCATCCGCCAGATGTTTCACGCCCGCCAAGTTGAAGCCCAAGCCTACAATAGCGCCCTTGGCGTGCTGAGCTTGTCGAAGAAGTACTCCCGCAGCCTGCTTGAACAAGCCTGCCAAGACGTCCTCGACTCCCACATGGTCCCGTCGGTGCGCAAAGTCCACGACACCATCAAAGACCTCGCAACCCGCACCACCACCGCCACCGCCACCGCCACAGGTGGTGCGCAATCACCTACATCATCTGCCGCGTCAACCAGGCCGGTGATTCGTCCCGCACCACCAGCCCAGGCGTCGCACGTACGGGGTAAAGCAGCGTTCGAGTTCAGTGAGCTTGAATTCGGTGAGGAGGCGTAGAAGCATCATGGCGTTAACCGATGAAGATTTCGACAAGCTCGGCTCGCTGCGCGGGATGCGCGTGTTCGCCGCGACGATCCAGGAGATCGTCAACGACCCCTCGCGCGATAACGATTCCTTCGAAGACAAGATCAAAGAAGCCCTCGAAGCCCAGCTCACAGCCCGCGACAACAAGGTCATACAGACAAGGTTGCGTGAAGCGAAACTCCTTGGCTCAACCGCCGCACTCGAGCGCTTCGATGCCTATCCCGGCCGCGGTGTGACCCAAGACCGCATCGACCGGCTCGCAACCTGCGAATGGATCGACTACGGCAAAGACCTCATCATCGTGGGAGCTACCGGCACCGGTAAAAGTTTTCTCGCTCAAGCCCTGGCCGTCGCGGCGTGCCGCAAAAAGCTCACCGCCCGTTACTACAGGCTCAACGACCTGGCCAACGACTTCGACGCTGCGGCTGAGCATCCCCAGGCCCGCAAACAACTCCTCACCGACCTGCAGGCTCCCGCACTCATCGTCATCGACGACTTTCTCGCCACCGATGTCTCAGCGCACGCGTTGAACCAGGTATTCAACCTGCTCGTCGGGCGTGAGCATGCCTCTACCGTTATCGCCAGCCAACACGAACCCGATTACTGGTACGACGTGTTCTCCGAGGCAGCACTGGCAGACGCAGTCATGTCCAGACTCGCCAACCACGGCTCGAAACTCACCCTGACAGGAGAAGACATGCGAACCCGCGACGACATCAAACAAGAAAGGATGGCCCCTACGACACCCACACGGCTACGTCAACCCCGAAAGCCGTAACCGGGGGTAAAAACCGGGTACCGGCAACCACCAACACCCCGGTACCCGATACCGCCCTACCGGTACCGAAAAGAAACGCCCGTCAACCCGTTCCAATATGTAGTTAATCGCCACTTTCCGAGCATTGAAAACATATCGGTATTTCTTTTCCTGAGCGCGCCTGTCAATTGTTTCCACAAACATCGCCGATGCCCACCGATTGATGATTCCTAGCGCTTTTAGGTAAATCGAGGTCGCAATATTAAGCGGCACGCCATCCCAATCGCATTTTTGCTGCATGATGTCGTACCCGTGAAACTCAGCGGTGCTTTCTACCAGCTGGGTTGTCGTAGCATATTGCGCGATCAACGCGTCCAATTCGCGTTCCAGGTGGGGCAAGTTCTCCTCGGTCACGATTAGCGCTGTGAGGGTGAAGTATTCGTCTCGGTGTTCGGATTCGTCAATGAAAGCGTGGAGCACGAAATTACCCTATCAAGGGCCTTGGTTGGGCTCACTAGCTATTTCGGCGTGCTCGGTCTGTGCGCGTTCTGTGCGCGTTCTGTGCTCGGTAATAATTCAGACAACCTGGGACAACTCGGGACAACTCGCGGAATCGAAAACGAGCAAAAACCCGGGTTAAGTGACAAAATGTGTGTCTGATTTCCGGTATATCTGCTGATCAGGCTGCATAAATCGGGCTCGAATAGGGTTTTTCGCCTTATTCTGGCTCGTTTTTCGTTCAATCCACCGGAATGGCACCTTCATGTGCTAGCGGGGTGTTGGTGTGCTTTCCCGGTGACACCAAACAGACCACGATGCCCCTCATGTCATGGGGAAACAAAGAAAAACGGTCCCACTCCCAAAGGCTCCACTAGGTGGCGGTGCAAAGACTGCGGAGCCACCTTCATACGCCACCGCACCGACCAAACCCAAGCTCGGGACTTCACAGCGTTTCACGCCTACGTCACTGGCACAGCGTCACTTAACGACGTAGCTGGTACCTTGAACGTCTCCCGCCGCACGCTCGACCGCCGGTTCGCCCCGTTTTGGCTCATCGATGTTCCCAACACCCCAGACCCACACCGGGTCTACGACCAGATTTTCATCGACGGCACCTACACCGACGCTGGCTGCCTGCTGGTTGCCGCAAGCCGCGACCACGTCATCGCCTGGCACTGGGCTAAAAGCGAATCAGCCCACGCCTACACTCAACTACTAAGCGGCATCGCCGCACCGTTATGCGTCGTCCTCGACGGCGGCCAAGGCGCCTTATCCGCCATCAAAGCCTGCTGGCCCAACACGCTGATCCAGCGCTGTCTCGTCCATGCCCAACGCGTTGTCCGCCGCTACACCACAACACGCCCCCGCACCGATGCCGGCAAGGCCATCTATGCACTAGCGCTGAAACTGACCACGATCACCACCGTGGACCAAGCCCGGGAATGGACGCTGCGTCTACACGACTTCGCAGTGGTCTACAAGGCCTTCCTCAACGAGAAAACACTCCTACCCAAAGAGCGCCGCACCCTCAACCACCAATGGGAATGGACCCATATCCGTGTGCGTAGGGCTTACAACTCGCTTGTGCACCTTTCACGCAACAACTGGCTGTTCACCTACCTCCAACCCCCGACAGACGCACTCGAACCCGACCGGTGGGCAGCAACCACCAACAGTCTTGAAGGCGGGATCAACGCCCAACTCAAACGCATCGCTGACGCCCACCGCGGCAGATCAGGAGAGCGGCAACGCAAAATGCTCGAATGGTACCTGCACTCGAAAACGCAACTGCCTGACGCCCCATTACAGATCGCCAGGCAGTGCAGGTTCGGACAAGATCAACTCGCCAAAGTTCCCGATCTCGTCACTAAAGACCGAAACGAATCCGACCATCAAACAGGCCGACCAGCCTTCTACGACAACGCTATCCCAACCGACTACGAACACTCAGTAGGAATCAGAAAAGGACCCCTCAAATAACAAAAAGCGTGCCCCACCGGCGACACGCCGACCAGACACACTTTTTGTCTATTAACCCACACTTTTTGTCTATTAACCCAAAAACCCCAGCTAAAACACCGTTCTAGCTGGGGTTTCGATGGAGCCACCTGCGAGAATCGAACTCGCGACCTTCTCATTACGAGTGAGATGCTCTACCGACTGAGCTAAGGTGGCGCGGCGGAGATCCGCCAGGGGAAAAGCATAACCGACGCCCGCCGCGATCGCGAAATCGGGGGCTCAGTGAGCGTTGCAGGCGATGCGCAGCCGGCCGATCAGGCCGTTGAAGGCCACCGGGGGAAGGACGGACTGGTCGAGGTGCTCGCGGCAGATCGCGATGGCGTCTTGGCAGGCCGTGAGGCCGCTGAGGCCCACGCGGTCGGCGAGCTCGCGGGACAGCGGCTCGAAGTCGGGGTGGTTCAGTTCGACGCGGGCGCCCGAGCTGATCATCATTGCGTCCCGGTACAGCGCGGCGAGGTCGACCAGGGCCATGTCGAGGATGTCGCGGGTACGGCGGGTGCCGCGGGCCTTTTGTTTCTTCTCTAATTCCTTGATGGCAGCGGCCGCGCCCGACAGTGCCTGGGCGGCGCCCTTGCCTTTCGCGCCGACGCCGAGGGACGTTGCTAAGCGATCGAGCTCCGCGGCATCCGATTCCCCATAATCCGTCTTGGCTACCTTTTCCGCGTTGGCCACGAAACTCGCGACGGCCTTGAAAGCCTGGTCACCCTCAAACACCAGTTCAGCGAGGTTAATCGCGGCGGCGCGGCGCTGCTGCGCACCCGGGTCACGGATCAGACGCCGCGCGCGGCCCACGTGCCGCAGCGACGTCGCGGCGGCCAGCTGCGCATCGGACTCGCTGGCCCCCTCAGCCATCAAAAGACGCACAATTTCGCTTTTCGACGGGGCGGGAATGTACACATGCCTGCACCGGGAACGCAGCGTGACGGAAAAATCCTCCGGATCCGTCGACGGTGCACACATGATGATCACCGTGGATGCGGGCGGCTCCTCTACCGTCTTGAGGAATGCATCGGCCGCAGGTTGGGAGAACCGATCGGCATCGTCGATGATGATGACGCGCCACGCTGAGATCGTCGGCAAGCGTGACGCCTGCGCGATGATTCGGCGCACCTCCTCCGTGTGAATTACCAACTCTTTGGGCACGATGTGCACCACGTCCGTGTGGCGATCAGCGAAGACATCGAGGCAGTTCTGGCAGCGGCCGCAACCGATCTCATCAGGGTCTGTGCACACCAGTGCGGCGGCAAACGCCTTCGCGGTGACCGAGCGCCCCGCACCCGGCGGGCCTGTGAACAGCCACGAATGGGTCATGGAACGTTCATCCGAGCCCGCGGCACCCCGCGCGGCCGCCGCGGCATCGAGGACGACCGCGCGCACGCTGGGCATATCCGCCAACCGCGCGGTCACGGAGCGCGGAGCGGAATCGGGTGCCGGGGTGGGCGTGGCGGGCTGGGCAGTAGGTGGCGCGGCTGGCATGGCACTTACTCTACGTCCCGAATCCGACACCGACTGCCGGTGTCGGGGTGGCGCACTATTGTGGGCGCTACAAGCTGGGAATTATTAAAAACACGGAGGTGCCAGCCATGGCGGAGACTGATCCCTACTCAGACGCTCACACCGGCGGTGCAGCGCCAGCTCCGCAGGGGCGACAGGAACTGAGGCGCCTAGACGTCGGCAGGCCGGACAGATCGGTGTTGAAAACCCCTGCTGAACTACGGGAAGAAGAATCCAGGGCAGCAGCCGCCCAGCACGATGCGCGGACTAGGGAAGCCACGTCACCTGATGCAACCACGGCGATGGAGGCGACGGGGGGTGTGACGTTCGTCGATAAGCGGCGTGCGTTTTTCAACCCTCAAGTTCACGCGCACTCGGACCAGATCGACCTCGCAATAGTAGTGGCCACGGGGTTGTTTGTAGCCGTGGTGTGGCTCGCGGGGGACGAGTGGAAGATAGATCTTGGTTCGCTATTACTTCTTCTTATAGTCGGTCCGTTCTTGTGGCTCTTTCTTTATGCCCTGGTGAATCCCCGGTGGCTCAAACGCGCACGTAACCGGTTCTTCCGCCGCCGCTACGTCGCGCGCCTGGCGAAAACGGAGCTAGCAGACCTTGATCGGTTGGAGGGAGCTGCGCGGGAGGGGGCGTCGAAAAGCAGGCTTGTGCTCCCGCAACTTAGTGAACTCGGCGGGGCGGACCAGCTGGAACGCGATTTCCAGCGCCTCGAACAGGAAGTGATGATGGCGCTGCCAGCGGCGCGGCACATTGCGCCGAAGGGTCGCTTCACGCAAGGCGAGCAGGACGCGATTTTCCGCGCGCACGATGCGCTAACAATGATGATCAACGCGGGGCACAACCTGGAAAAAGAACTCGGTGTCCGACGCGGCCTCCCCGCCTCGCAACGCGCTGACCTCGACCGACTGCAGGCCGACGTGTACTACATGCAGCGGACACTGCACGAACAGCAGATGCGCGGCGAAGCCGAAGCCATCGATGCGGAACTCACGCAACTTGCGGCGCGCGTGGGGGCGCCGGATTTCCAGCCGTGTTTCGACGAATTGGCGGCACGGCAGAACGCGCTGTGCCGCACGCTGGCGAACACGATCGCGTGGACCTCGCAACAAGATGAGGACGCGCGCCCGCTGGTCTACGCCCTGCCGGCGCCCAGTATCGGCGACCCGATTTGGGTGCACACCGGCCCCGTAACGTACGCATCGCTGGTGCGGTGGAAGATCATTAACTCCCACGTCATGTATGACTACATGCTCCACGGGCGGCCCGAGAGCAACGGGGACTCGACGACTAGCGGCGGGAACACCGTCGTGGTGTACCCTCCCGGTGAGACCGGCGACAACGGCCAGAGCGTGGGCGTCGGTTTCTTCGCCGGCGAGTACGAGTTTTCCCACGTTGGGGACCCGGACACGATCGGTGCAGGATTTGATTCGAGCTTCTCCTCCGGCTTCGACGGCGACGGCGGATCTGACGGTGGCGGAGATGGCGGTGACGGTGGCGACGGCGGCGACGGCGGCGGAGACTGACCGAATCCGGGGGTCGAGCACCTGTCCGGCCGGGAACTATCCTTCAGATGTGCGCGACTAAATCTGATAACCGGCAGGACACTCAACCGGGATGAAACGTTCTTCGCAGACAAAGGAGACCCCTATGAAAAAGACCATCACCGCTTTCGCACTGTGCGCCGCAACCGCCGTGGCGATCACGGGATGCACCAATTCGTCCGAAACGAACATGAGCTCCTCCCAGGGCCAGACCACCACGGCAGCCGAGGCTGCTTCCGAAAGCGCGACGACCGACGCCGTGGAAGGCCAAGCCGCGCACCTGGTGTTGGTCGATGGGTACTGCAAGGCGAAGCCCGCCGATGATGCAGCGGCGCACGAGGGAATGGACCATGAGGGGATGGACCACGAGGGAATGGACCACGGCAGCGCCGGCATGACCGCCTGCTTTGGCGAGCTCAAGAACGCAGGCGACACGGCCGTCACGGTGACGGAATGGACGTCTATCTCTTTAGAAGGCGCCCGCTTTGAAATCCACGAGGTTGTGGATGGCAAGATGCAGAAGAAGGAGTCGTTGACCATCGAGCCGGGTGGCACGGCCAAGCTGGTGCCTGGCGGCGACCACCTGATGGCGCTTGACCTGCCGGGTGAAGTCGCTGCCGGCGACCAGGTCACCGTCACCGTGAAGTGCGAAGACGGCTCCGAATTGACCACCGACGTGCCCGTGCAGGAACAGCCTGCGGGCAAGGAAGAGTATGACGGATAGACCAGTTTCACGCCGAACGTTCCTCGCGGGAAGCGCAGCAGCCGGAGTAGCTGGCGCCGGTCTCGCGGGGGCGGCCGGCTGCGCGAGGGAGGATTCGGGGGCGGAAGGGGGGCCGTCGAGAAGCGAATTGCTCCAAGACTCCCGCGTTGATTTTGACGGCGAGCATCAGGCGGGCATTGCCACGCCGCACCCCTCATTTTTGAAGATGGTGGCGTTTGACCTGCGCAAAGACAGGGAGACGCGGCGTGATGTGGCGCGGCTAATGCGCGTGTGGACAGAGGACGCGCGGCGGCTGTGCAGCGGTGTCGCGCCGCGCGCTGACCTCGCGCGGGAGCTTGACACGGTGACCGCGAACCTCACGATCACCGTGGGGTACGGGCCGGGACTGTTTGAGAAGCTGGGTATGAGCGACCAGGCGCCCGAGTGGCTTGCCCCCCTGCCGAAGTATTCGCGCGACAAGCTTGACGACGAATGGTCGGGCGGCGACCTCGCCCTCCAAATCTGCGCCGACGACCCGATGATGGTGGCGCACGCCGCACGATTCCTCACCGCCGCCGGGCGGACCTACGTGGCTCCGCGGTGGACCCAGGATGGGTTTTTGCACGCGCACGGCGCTATTCCATCCGGCTACACGATGCGCAACCACTTCGGGCAACTCGACGGGACCGGCAACCCGGGGGTCGCGGATTTTGGCGACGTTGTCTGGATTGATAACGGGCCAGAGTGGCTGCGCGGCGGCACCGCGATGGTGGTGCGGCGCATTGAGATGCACCTGGACACCTGGGACATCCTCGACCGGCCGTCGCGTGAGGCCGTGATCGGGCGGAAGCTGGATTCCGGCGCGCCGCTGACCGGCACGGATGAGTTCGACGAACCTGACTTCGCCACCCGTGACCACTACGGCCTGCCGGTGATCGACCCGAACTCCCACATGGCGTTGGCGAAAGCGCGCTCCGACAAGCCTGATACACCCGAGATGCAGGCCCGCATCTTCCGGCGGCCGTACAACTACGTCATGCCGGTGCGTGCGGGGGAGGAGTCGTCGGAAAGCGGGCAGATCTTCGTGTGTTTCCAGAAGGACCCGCTGAAGCAGTTCAACGTGATCCAGGAACGGCTCGATGCCTCCGACCGGCTCAACGATTGGATCACGCACATCGGCTCTGCCGTCTTCGCCGTCCCCCGCGGCACCCGGGAGGGCGAAGTGTGGGGCGGTTCGCTTTTCGACGAATAGGTGTGGGGTTTTTCTTTACACGGTCGTGCCCGCTAATGGGTTTTTTCTCTACGCGGCTGTGCCCGCTAATGGGTTTTTTCTCTACGCGGCTGTGCCCGCGTAGAGGAGGACTAGAGTATTAAAGCGTGAATAAATTCCTGCGTGATCTGAGATGGCTGTGGTCGACGCCATGGCCGCTCTACGCAGCGGTTCTTTTGTTCACCAACGTCGTGGGTGCCGTGGCGATCATGTACTACGTGCGCTTCCTCATCCCGATGCCGGAGGCGAGCCTGCTGGGCGACGTCGCGGTCGGCGTGTCTGAGGTGGGGATCATCTACCTCTTCGTGGCCGTGGTGCTCGGCGGACTGGTGTCGTTCGCCCTGTTCAGACCGGTGTTGTACTGGCAGCGCAACCCGCAGCGTTATAAACGCTCGACGGTGCGGCGCCTCATTTTGCGGATCCCGGTGCTGCAGACGCTCGTCGTTGGTGTTGTGTGGCTGGTGGGCATCCTGATCGCGACAGCGGCGTCCGGGCGCGAAAGCCCGCGGTTGGCCGTGGTGGTGGGCATCGCGTCGACGATGGCGGGCCTGATGAGCATGCTGCTCACCTATGTTCAGGCGGAGCGTTTGATGCGCCCGATCTCTTCGAGCGTGTTGGGGAGCGACGCCGATGAAGGCGGACTGGAACCGCCGGTGCGCCAGCGCATGTACTTGACGTGGGTGATGACGTCGGCGCTGCCGCTCGTGGGCATCCTCTTGCTCCTCGTGGCGCAGTACAACGGCTTCTTCCGCAACAACCCTGGTGAGCTGATGCCGGCGATTTCCGCGCTGGCGTTCACCGCGTTGATCACCGGCTTCGCGGGCACTGCGTTTACCGTAATGAGCGTGGTGGACCCGATCATGGACCTCCAAGACGCGATCAACCGGGTGCGCAAAGGCGAAACCGACACGCAGGTGGACATCTATGACGGCTCTGAGCTGGGCGTTCTCCAGGCCGGGTTCAATGAGATGATCCGTGGGTTGGGCGAACGACAGCGCCTGCACGACATCTTCGGCCGCTACGTGGGTTCGGAGGTCGCTGCGAAAGCGCTTGAGGACAAGCCGGAACTCGGCGGCGAGCTCCGCGAGGTCGGCGTGGTCTTCGTTGACGTCATGGGCTCGACGGGGCTGGCGGTTGAGCGTTCACCAAAGGAAGTCGTTGAGGCCCTCAATGAATTCTTTGAGATCGTGGTCAGCGTGGTCCACCGTAATTCCGGTGTGATTAACAAGTTCGAAGGTGATGCGGCACTAGCTGTTTTCAACGCGCCTCTGAGCTTGGAGGATTACGCCACCCGCGCCCTGGCATGTGCGAGGGAGCTGCGCCAGGAGTTGCGTGGCCTCGAGCTTGACGCGGGCATCGGCGTCGCCGCTGGCCAAGTCGTTGCTGGCCACATCGGCGGCGAGGATCGCTTTGAATACACGGTCATTGGGGACGCCGTGAACACCGCCTCCCGCCTAACCGATCTGGCCAAGGACACCCCGGGCCGCGTGCTCACCAACACGTCCACGCTGGAACGCGCCGACAAGGAGGAACAAGAGCGGTGGACCCGCATGAAGTCCATCGAGCTGCGCGGCCGGTTCAAAATGACCCAACTCGCGCGCCCCGTGCGGCCCACCATGGCCGATAAGCACTAGCGAGCCCGACAGTCCTGACGATCCTGACACCTGAACCCACCTCAGCCCACCGCGACCTGGGGTTTTCCACGGCCGGGGTCGCGCGAGGTGTCAACAAATTCAGGATCGACCCGTGGGCCGCGCGCCGGGGCTACTTCTTTTTGGCCTTGACGACGCGTTTTGTGGTCCGCTTTGGCTTGGCGGCGGCGGTTTTGCCGCCGGATTCGGCTTCGCGGGCGCGGCGGGCTGAGAGGAGCTCGTTGGCGCGGGCGTCGGTCATGGTTTCGGGGGTGTCGCCGCGTTGGAGCGACGCGTTGGTCTCACCGTCGGTGACGTAGGCGCCGAAGCGGCCTTCCTTGATGCTCATGGGTTTGCCGGAGACGTCGTTGTCACCGAGCATCTTCAACGGCGGCTTCGCGGCGGCGCGGCCGCGGCGCTTCGGTTCCGCGTAGATGCGGCGGGCCTCCTCAAGGGTAATGTCAAAGATCTGTTCTTCGCTGCTCAAGGAGCGCGAGTCGCTGCCCTTCTTCAGGTATGGGCCGTAGCGGCCGTTCTGAGCGGTGATCACTTCGCCGTCGGCGGGGTCCACACCCACTTCGCGGGGCAGGCTGAGCAGCTTGAGCGCTTCTTCTAAGGTCACGCTGGATGGCTCCATGGACGCGAAGAGGGAGGCCGTGGCGGGCTTGAGTTGCTCGTCGATAAGCTGCTCAATGCGCTTTTCCTTCGCCGCGGTGGCGGTTTTGGTCTCCCAGTTCTTGGCGCGCTTGCCCTCTGCCGCGCGCTGGGCGTCTTCTGCCGCGCGCTCTTGGGCAATGACTTCGAGGGCGGAGGCCTCGGCGGTGGCGCGCTCATCGTCGCGTACGAGCTCGGTGACGTAGGGGCCGAAGCGGCCCTCGCGCGCGACGACGGTGCGGCCCGAGGCGGGGTTGGTGCCCAGCTCGCGGCCGGACGCCGGGGTGGCGAAGAGCTTTTCGGCCATCTCCAGTGTGACTTCGTCGGGCGTAGTGGCCTCGGGGAGGTTGGCGCGTTGGTATTCGGGCTCGCCCTCGTCGGTGACGCCGACCTGGCGCTCGATGTAGGAACCGTAGCGGCCGACGCGCACGTAGATGGGGCGATCCTGGTCATCGCGGAACAGCTCGAGCGAGTTCACCGCGCGGGCGTCGATCGCTTCAAGGTTGTTGTCGATGATGTGCTTGAGTCCACCGTGACGCGCGACGGCTTCGGCGATCGTGTCGGACGCGTTGTCATCGCCGAAGTAGAAGCCGGTGAGCCACGCGGTGCGGTCCTCGTTGCCGCTGGCGATTTCATCGAGCTCGTCCTCCATCGACGAGGTGAACTCGTAGTCCACGAGTGCTTCAAAGCCTTGCTCCATGAGCCCCACGACGGAAAACGCCACCCAGGTGGGCACGAGCGCGTTGCCGCGGGTGACCACGTAGCCGCGGTCCTGGATTGTCTTAATGATCGACGCGTACGTCGATGGGCGGCCAATCCCCAGTTCTTCCATCTTTTTGACCAAGGAGGCCTCGGTGTAGCGGGCCGGCGGCTTGGTGGAGTGGCCCTCGGCCGTGACTTCTTTGGCCGTCACGGTGTCTCCCGTGGACAGCTGCGGAAGCTGGTTGGCCTTAGCCTCGGCGGTGTCGGAATACGCGCGCTCCCAGCCTGGGAAGGTCACGGAGCTTCCGCGGGCTTCAAACTCAACGTCTGCGCCACCCGTGGAGGTAGCGGCGAGGGTGACCACCATCGTGGTGCCGCGCTTGTCCTGCATCTGAGAGGCGACGGTGCGCTGCCAAATCAGCTCGTAGAGCTTGAACTCCTCCGCGTCCAGCGAATTTGCCAGCTCACCGGGGGTGGCAAAGCGCTCACCGGCCGGGCGGATGGCCTCGTGCGCCTCTTGGGAGTTTTTCACCTTGCGGTCGTATCGGCGCGGGGCGGCGGCCACATACTCGGGGCCGTACAGCTCGGTCGCCGCGGACCGTGCAGCGGAAATACCTTGGGCGGACAAGCTCGTCGAGTCCGTACGCATGTACGTGATGTGCCCGTTTTCGTAGAGGCGCTGCGCAATTCGCATCGTGCGCGCCGACGTGAAGTGCAGCCGCGCACCCGCCGCCTGTTGCAGCGTGGAGGTCATAAACGGCGCGAACGGTCCGCGCTTGTACGGCTTTTCCTCAACGTTGGACACGCGCATTTCCGCATCAATGAGGCCATCGGCTAAAGCTTCAGCACGTTGCTTATCGACGACAACCACGCGGCCTTCGCCGCGCGGTTGTTTGAGGTTGCCCCGGTCATCAAAGTCGCGGCCCTGGGCAATGCGCGCGCCGTCGACGGTAGAGAGCTTCGCGTCGAACGTGTCGTTGCCCTCGCCTTTCCCATCCGGGGGCAGCAACTGTGCTGCCAGATCCCAGTATTCGGCAGAGATGAAGGCCATGCGCTCGCGCTCACGCTCGACGATGACGCGGGTGGCCACGGACTGCACGCGGCCCGCGGACAGGCGGGGCATGACCTTCTTCCACAGAACCGGGGAAACCTCGTAGCCGTAGAGGCGGTCTAAGATACGGCGGGTTTCCTGGGCGTCGACTAAGTCCATGTCCAGCTCGCGCGTGTTGGCGGCCGCCTCCTTGATGGCCGCTTCGGTGATCTCGTTGAACACCATGCGCTCGACCGGGACTTTGGGTTTCAGAACTTCCAGCAGGTGCCAGGCAATGGCCTCCCCCTCGCGGTCCGGGTCTGTCGCGAGCAACAGCTTGTCGGAGTCCTTCAGCTTCGCCTTGAGCTCACTGACCTTTTTCTTGCGGTCCGGTCCGACCACGTAGATCGGGGCGAACCCGTCTTCGGGGTTGACGCCAAGTTTTGCCCAGGGCTCCTTCTTGTACTTGGCTGGGATGTCAGCTGCGCGGCCGGGAAGGTCGCGGATGTGCCCCACGGAGGCCTCGACGACGTAGTCGCTGCCCAGGTAGTTCTGGATCTTCTTTGCCTTCGTCGCGGACTCCACGATGACAAGGGTCTTCGATCCGGTATTGCCTGCCACGTTAAATGTGACTCCTTAATATAGGTCTGACTTTTCCAACCAACGGGTTTCGCTTAGACACTACACTCGCTTAAAGCGCTGCCGGGTACAAATCTTAAGCAAGGAGGAACGCGCACCGTGATTGATTCGCTCATCAGCTTCCTCGAAGAGCTTATGGTGCAGCCAATCTTCTACCCTCTGCTGGGCCTGCTCATCACGATTGATGCACTGTGCCCCCTTGTCCCCTCCGAAACCGTGATTAACCTCGCGGGCGCCTTTTCTGGCTCCCGCGGCGTGCCCAACCCGTGGGTATTGATCGGCGCGGTCACGGCGGGCGCGATCATCGGCGACAACCTGTGTTACATGCTGGGTTCCCGCCTCATCGGGGTGGTCAACCGGCTCGACCCGGAATCGAAAGCCGGCAAGGCCATGGAGTGGGTGCGGGTGAATATGAACCAACGCGCCGGAGTCACCATCATCGTGGCACGCTTCCTGCCCTGGGCGCGGTGGATTGCCACGATCGCGCTGGGCAGCGTGAGGTACAACTGGTTCTTGTTCTTCTTCTACGACACGATCGGGGTGCTTCTGTGGGCATCCATCGGCGTTGGCGTCGGCTACCTCGGCGGCACCCTGTTCGCCGACTACCCACTTCTCGCCATGGCTATCGGAGTCACCCTAGGCGGCCTCGTGGGTTGGGGCATACAAAAAGCCCAGCAGGCGTTCTTTGAATGGAACGACGTCCGCCGGGGAGTCTCGGCGCTGTAGGCCGAAACGCTGCCCCCAAGCGTCGATAAGCGGGCGCTTATTGCGCGCGGACTTGCTGGGCCTGCGGGCCTTTCGCGCCCTCACCCACCTCAAACTCGACGCGCTGGTTCTCTTCCAGGGTGCGGAAGCCGTTGCCCTGGATCTCCGAGTAGTGGACAAACACGTCCGCAGAGCCATCATCAGGAGCGATGAAGCCGAAGCCCTTCTCCGCGTTGAACCACTTAACCGTACCGGTAGCCATGAGATATAAACCTTTCGTTTGGAGCGCACACCAGTGTGCCATGATTTAGCAGGAAGTGCTGGGCGAGCGGGAAGGAGGACGCGTGGATTCCACCTTTGCGGGCGAACTCATCGCCGCCCTATCAAGCGCGCTGCCCAGCGGAACAATCACGCACACGCGGGTCATCGCGCCTCGCCCTTCGCAGCACGCGCAGTGGCCGTCGTGGGTCGAGCCGGGCGTGCGCCGCACGCTTATCGACGACGGGATCACCCAGCTGTATTCCCACCAAGCACACTGCGCCCAGTTGGCGTGGGAGGGCCGCGACGTGGTGGTGGCGACGGGGACGTCGTCCGGAAAATCGCTGGGGTACCAGCTGCCGGTGCTCTCCGCGTTGGCGGATGACCCCACCGCCTGCGCGATGTACATCACGCCGACGAAAGCACTGGGATCAGATCAGCTGCACGCGGTGACGCAGATGGTGCGTGGCAACCCCGCGCTCACCGGCGACAATGCCATACACCCGGCACCCTATGATGGCGATACCCCCGTGGATGCGCGGCGAGCGATCCGTGAGTCCACGCGTTTCGTGTTCACCAATCCGGACATGCTGCACGCCGGGATTTTGTCCTCCCATGCGCGGTGGGCGCGGTTTCTGCGGCGGCTGCGCTACGTGGTCGTCGACGAATGCCACAGCTACCGGGGTGTGTTCGGCGCACACGTAGCGCTGGTCTTGCGGCGATTGCTGCGCCTGGCTGATGCCTACGGGTCCGCACCGACCGTGATCTTCGCGTCCGCCACCACCGCCGATCCAGCGGCGCACGCGGCGCGCCTGTGCGGCCGCACGGTTGAGGCCATCACGGACGATGGCGCACCAACGGGTGAGCAGACCATAGCGTTGTGGGAGCCGGGGTTCATCGAGGGCGCCGAGGGCGAAAACGGCGCGCCCGTGCGCCGCCCTGCGACCACAGACGCCGCCGCGATCATGGCCACCCTGATCGACCAGGGCGCGCGCACCTTAACCTTCGTGCGTTCCCGGCGTGCTGCTGAGATCGTGGCGATGCGCGCGGCCGAGGACCTCGTCGCCGCAGGGCGCGCGGACTTTGCTTCGCGTGTCGCCTCGTACCGTGCGGGCTATCTGGCCGAGGACCGGCGGGCACTGGAACGTGCGCTGGACAACGGGGACTTACTGGGCATGGCCACGACGAACGCGCTGGAGCTCGGCATCGACGTCGGCGGGCTAGACAGCGTGGTCATGGCGGGTTTTCCGGGCACGATCGCGTCGTTTCGTCAGCAGGCGGGGCGCGCCGGGCGCCGCGGCCAATCCTCCCTGGTGGTCATGGTTGCCCGCGACGACCCGATGGACACGTTCCTCGTGCACCACCCGGCCGCGCTGGTTGATAAACCAGTGGAAAACAGCGTGTTCAACCCAACAAACCCCTTTGTCTTGGCGGGCCACGTGTACTGCGCGGCCGTGGAAAAGCCGCTGAGTGAGGCGGACGTGGACGTCCTTGGCGCGCATGAGGTGGTGCGCGACCTCACGGAGCAAGGTTTCTTGCGCAAGCGCCCACGCGGGTGGTTCCCCGCACCGCTTATCGACGGCCCACTGACCCCCGAAACAGCCCACGCCGCCGTCAGCCTCCGCGGCGGTTCCGGGGAGCACGTGATGATCGTTGATTTAAGCGATGGACGGCTGCTGGGCACCGTGGATTCCGCGCGCGCCGCGAAACAGGTTCACGAAGGGGCGGTGTACATCCACCAGGGCGAATACTTCGTCATTGAGTCCTTAGAGCTAGATGACTACGTGGCGCTCGCTCGGCCGGAGATGCCGGACTACACGACCCAAGCCCGTTCGGTGACCGATATCCGGATCATCGGCCCTAGCGATGGCGACTCGGTGAGTGCGCCAGGGCTGTGGGTGGCCAACGTCGACGTGGAGGTCACCGACCGCGTGACCGGCTACGTGGTCCGGCTTGCCGACGGCACGGTGAGCGAACACATCCCGCTAGACATGCCGGAACAGACCCTGGTGACCCGCGCGGTGGCGTACACCATCGATCCCCTGGCGCTCGATGCCATGGGCATCGCCCCCGGGGATGTTCCCGGCACCCTCCACGCGGCGGAGCACGCCGCCATCGGCCTGCTGCCCCTGCTAGCCACCTGTGACCGGTGGGACATCGGCGGCGTATCCACCGCCCTGCACCCGGACACGATGCTGCCCACGGTGTTCGTCTACGACGGCAATCCCGGCGGCGCGGGGTTTGCGGATGAGGGCTACGCCCGCTTCCACGAATGGATCTCCGCAACGCATGAAGCAGTACGCTCCTGCCCCTGCGAATCGGGCTGCCCGTCCTGCGTCCAGTCACCGAAGTGCGGCAACGGCAACCAGCCTTTGGACAAGGCCGGTGCCATTACGCTTTTGGGCGCATTGAGCACGATGACGGCCGCGCTTTAGAGCGGCCCGGCGCGCGCAACCGCCGTGGCGCGGCCTACCTTCACCGCCACTGTGGCATCGGCTCCGTCGAGAACACAGGACGTGACATCGGCGCGGTTGTGTTCCGCCGTGCGACGGCCGACCGAACAGGGCTCCCCGCTCCCGGGAAGCCCGGACAGCGCGAAGACCGCCGTCGCCGTGGACACCGCCGCCAACTCGGCTGCGACCTGTGCCCGATGCGAGTTCACCGTGTGGCTCGCCGCCGCCACGACCACGAGCGCCACGCTCACCACCGCGGAAATGATCCCGGCGGCAAGAATCGTGGCGTACCCGCGGTCATTGCGCAGAATTGTTGCAGCCCTCGCGGCGGTACTCACTCGAACTCCACGGGGTAGGACGCGTGCGCACTCATCGTGCGCAGCGGGGACGGAACTCGCGCCGTAGCGGTGACCATCCCGTCCGATTGCGTGATCACCACCGCGCCACGGGGCGGGTTGTAGTCCACTCCAATGGCGTGGGAGCGCGCAGCCGCGCCGGCGATGTCGATGGCGGAAAGGTAGGCCGCCATCGTCGATACGCCAGCGATAATGGCCGCCGCGACGATAACCAGCGAGGCCAGCGCAAGCGCCGCTTCGATGGTGACCGAGCCGCGATCGCCAACCAGCGCCTGCGCCACGCGGGCTCTAGGACGGGGTGCGCGACAACGCATCAGTAATGATCCCTTCGATCGCGGAGACCACGCCCGAACCGTTGACCACGAGGTAGAGCACCGCGGCGAGCGCCGCAGCGGCTAAAGACCCCATGGCGTACTCGATGGTCGACATCCCGCGGTCATTGGCCAGCGTGGCCACGGCACGGGACCTGGCTTTCTCCAGCGCCGCGGAAAGGTGAACGTTCAGGTAGTCGTTGGTTGTGGTGAGGATTTTCATTGGTTTTTTCTCCTATTTGTTTTCGTAGTTGTTTTTGTTTGTTGTGGGCAAGTGTTGATTTGTTGATTGATTACTGGGTAAACATCTCCGCGCCCAGGCCGATCACCACTGGTGCCAGGCCTAGGACGAAGAACGCCGGGAGGAAGAACGCGGCGAGCGGAATGCTGATGAGTACGCCCGCGCGTTCCGCCGCGGCTGAGGCATCGTCGGCAGCGCGGTCGCGGAGCTGGCCAGCAATGCGGTCGCAGCCATCCGCCAGTGCGCTTCCGGACGAATGGGATAGCGCCACCAGTGACGCCAGCTCCTCACACCCGGGGATGCCGTCCATGACCTCCCACGCGGTCTCCGAATCAATCCCAAGGCGCAGGTAGGACACCAGACGGATCCATGGCTGAGTCTCACCCGAGGTTGACGCATCCGCCGCAGCGTAGGTTTCCGCCACTGCCTCAGCGGCAGTCAGCGTGGGAAGCCCGGCGCGGTAGCAGGCGGCAAAGAGCTCGATATCGCTGGCGATCCGATGGCGATCCACCGGGCCATCGCGGGGCGTCTTTGTCTTCAGCATCCGGGTGTGCCCGCGGGCAGTCACGAGCCGCAGGGCGGGGCTCACGGGGGCAAGAATGAGAAGCACGCTGGCGATAATCAACACGGGCACGCTCATCGCGTTGCCCTCCTGATGATATGTTGGGACGAGGCAAAACCGGCGCAGACCAGGCACGTTCCTATCAGAAGCAGCACGCCTCCCAGTCCCCCGCCGAAGAGCAGATGCACCGGCGCGGCCCCCATGGCCTGCCCCATCATGATCCCGGCGAGCGGGAGGACGGAGAGCACCACCGCCGTCGCTTTCGGTCCGGCCAGTGCTGCGTTGGTGGCGTCGGCGTGGCGCAGCTGTTGGTCGATCCTCGTGCGGGCGCTCGCTAAAAGGTCGGCGACGGGGATTCCCAGTTTTGCCGACAGCGCCCACAGGGCACCGACATCGCGGAGCTCACGCAGAGTAGATTCCCGCAGCAGACTCGCCCCGTCGCCCCCGGTGCGGGTGTGCCCCACCAAGCGATCCAGCTCCCCGGCGAGAGCCCGCGGCGCTGAATCAGGCAGTTGGTCACGGGCGCGCTCGCACGCGTACGGCAAGGTAGAGCCCGCCTTCAGGGCGGCGACAACGTGGCCTAGATACCCAGCGAGTGCGACGCGCCGGGCCCGTTGATTCGCGGCGTCGCGGCTGGCGCTTACCGCCCAACACACGGTGAGTACCGCGACGCACGCGCTGGCCACGACCGTGAATCTGCCGGCGGCCATGCCCGCCACGGTCAGAGCGACGGCAGCGACCGGCAGCAGCGCGGGCGGCACGTGCAGCGGTACTGGCGGAGCGATCCGCAGCGCGGCCCGCGGCGGGGCAATCGTTATGGCGGCGGCAAGGACAACGGCTGGTAAAACACTCATGGCGCCAGCTCCTCGTAGCCGTCGAGCGGCCCGCGCGTGGAGTCCCACACGACCTTGGCGCTCACGGGGTTGCCTTCCAACACCCCGATCTGGTGCACGATGCGCGCGCCCGTGCGGGTCCGCTTCATCACCACAACAACATCGACCGCCGCAGCCAGCTGCGAGTGCAGCGCCGCCCGGTCCAGCCCACCCAATGCGGCAAGCGCTTCCAGCCGCGCTGGGACCTCATCGATTGAGTTCGCGTGCACGGTGCCCGCCCCACCGTCGTGGCCGGTGTTCAACGCCGCGAGCAGGTCAACGACCTCCGCCCCACGGATCTCCCCCACCACGATGCGGTCGGGGCGCATGCGCAGCGCCTGCCGCAAAAGATCGGACATGCTGATCTCCCCCGACCCTTCGGTGTTTGACCCGCGCGTGGTCAGATTCACCACATGGGGGTGCGCAGGCGTGAGCTCCACCGTGTCCTCGATCGCGATGATGCGCTCGTGCTTCGCCACGGCCGCGAGCATCGCAGAGAGCAGCGTCGTCTTGCCTGTTCCCGTGCCGCCCACCACCACGAATGCTTGACGACGCTCAACCACCCCCTTAAGTAGCTCCAACCGCTGCGTGTCCATCGCCCCGCGCGCGTGGAGTTGTTCCAGAGTTGCCGTGGAACTGCGCAGCACACGCAGTGAAATACACGTCCCGGAATGGGACGTCGGGGCAAGGACTGCGTGGAACCGCAGCATCGTGCCATCATCACGGGTGATGTGCCCGTCCGCGAACGGTTGGGCATCGTCGAGCCGGCGCCCGCAGCTCGTGGCCAGGCGGGTCGCTAGCTTACGCACGTCGGCATCGCTGCTAAACGCCAGCGAGCTGCGCGCGAGTCCGCCGCCCCGATCGACGTAGATCTCGTCTGGGCCGTTAACACAGATATCAGTGACGTCCCCCGCCGCTAAAAGGCTCTCCAGCGGACCGACCCCAATGGAATCGTCGCGAAGCTTGCGCATGATCGCGAGGACATCCACGTCGCTGATCACCACGGCCTCTTCACGGATCAGCGCTGCCAGCGTCGCCGGACTCGTGGCGGCAGGGTCATCTGCAAGGCGCCTCTGTACCTTCTCAATGATCTCGGTAACGTGCACAGCCATCACATCCACACCTGCTCTACGACGGCAGCGGCCGCTCGCCTTAATCCACGGGGAAGAGTGGACGGGAGCCCAGAGGTCTCCACCGCTTTCACCAGCCGGGGCAGGGTGAGAAGCTGCGCAATGCACTCAGCTTTCGCCGCGCGTTCGATGTCGCGCACGTCCATCCCCGACCACCCCCGATGGCGCACTACCAGCGCGCACGGGATGGAACTGCGCGCGCACTGTTCCACGATCAGCGCCGCCGCGGCGGTCGCCCGGACCTCCGCGGGCACGACGATGGCCACGAAGTCACACCGCTGCGGGATCGCGGCCGGCGGAGCGTCCACCACCGTGAGTCCCTCCGCACCCAGGACATCAACGGCACGTTCCACCGCCGCCGCAGTGGCAAGCTCCATTCCCCCGCGCGCCGCGGTGAGCACCGCGATGCCGTCGCGGGTCTGCGGCAGCGCCCGGCGCAGCGTCTCTGGATCCACGGCGCCTTCCCCTAAATCCATGTCGCCCCAACGCACCCCCACCTGATCCTCAATGCCAAGCAGCAGGTCGGTCCCGCCGGAAAACGGGTGCGCGTCTACCACCGTGGGCGCAGCCTCGTACCCAGCCACCCGCGCCACCGCGCACGCCAGCGTCGAGGCCCCAGCTCCGCCGGCTGCGCCGACCACGGCGATCACCCGGCCGTCGCCATGCGTAACGACGGCCGGGGCAGCCTCATGCAGCCGCCCCAGCGCGGCGAGCACGTCCGCGGCTTGCGCGGGCAGCACAAAAGCCCCCTCCGTATCCCCATCCCCGTCGTTTGCCAGCAAAAACACCCCGCGCCGTGGCGGCAAGCCCGCAAGATCCTCAAGGCGGGCGGTGTCCACGAACACCGCGTGTGCCCGCGAATAATGGCGCGCGAGTTCCGCGGAGCTTACCGCCTCCACGATCGGCCTTCCCGTCGCTGCAGCGATGTGCGTCGCCTCAGGGTGAAGCACCGCGTCATCGATGGCGATCACCACTGGTGTGAGTTGAACAGTCATGCCTTCACCATGACCGGATTTTTCGTGCAGCGCAATGACCAGCGAAAATGCTGTGGATAACTCGTCGATAAGCGGATGCTTCAACAAAAATCTGTGGATAAACCTGCGAAAACTCACGGTTTTGGGCTCTGCCGCGGCGCTACACTGACACTCATGGCAAAAATCGCGGCCTTTTTTGACTTGGACAAGACGATCATCGCCACGTCGTCTGCCTACGCATTTGGTCGCGGATTCATGGCCAGCGGATTGATCTCGTGGCAGCAAGCGCTCAGCCTCTACCTGGCCAAAACCTCATACATGTTCTCCGGCCACTCCCACGAGAAAATGGATGCGGAACGCGACAGGTTATCCACCATGGTCAGCGGCTGGCATGTCGCCGACGTCCAAAGCATCATCGCCGAAACCATGAAGCGTGTGGTCACGCCAGCGATTTACAAAGAAGCGCGCGAGCTAATCGACGTCCACGCGGCCGCAGGCCACGACCTCATCATTATCTCCGCATCCGCGTCGATTCTGGTGGAGCCGATTGCCCGCGAGCTGGGGATTTCCACCATCATCGCCAGCGAAGTGAAGGAAGAAGACGGCGTTTTAACCGGGGAACTCACCAGCTATCTCAAAGGCGAGGCGAAGGCGGAGGCCATAGCTTCGCTCACCGCCGACAACGGCTACGACCTGAAGCGCAGCTACGCGTACTCCGATTCGGTTACTGACGTGCCCATGCTGGAAATGGTGGGAAACCCCGTTGCCGTGAACCCCGATCGGGCGCTACGCAAGCACGCGCTCGACAACGAGTGGCAGATCATGACCTTTAAAAACCCCGAGCCTCTCGTATCCAAACCGGGGATTAAAGAGGTCGGTATCGGGGCATCCGTCGTGGCAACCATTTCCGCGCTCACAGCCGTGGGAATGTGGATGCGCCAACGTGGCAAAGAGACGTAAAAACGTTCTGTAACTGTGCAATCCGCTAGGATTCGCTAGTATTAGCACGGGCTGAAAAAGGAAGGTTTTTTAAACGTGAGCAACAAGGGTCTCTACACCAGCGGTTCGACCAGCTACAAAGTTCAAGGCTCCGTCGATTCGATCCCGCTGCGCGACACTGACGCGACGCAGCCGGAGACGGACTCCCTGGGCACGCTGGTGTCCAACGCAACCGAGCAGGTTTCCACGCTGGTCCGCAGCGAGATTGAGCTGGCCAAGACCGAGGTCATTGGCGAAGTCAAGAAGGGCGTCATGGGCGGTGCTCTCCTGGCAGTTGCCGGCGTGATCGGCTTGTACTCCTCCTTCTTCTTTTTCTTCTTCCTCGCCGAGCTTTTGAGCAAGTGGATGGACCGCCCGTGGGCGTTCCTCATCGTCTTCCTGCTCATGCTGGTCACCGCCGCGGTTCTCGCCCTCGTTGGCGTGAAGCGTTTCAAGGCCATCAACAAGCCGGAAAAGACCATTGATTCTGTCAATGAGCTGAAGAACCTGGTGCCGGGCTCCGCGCAGAAGAACCTGGCCAAAGATTCCACCGTGCTTTACACCTCCACCGGTACCGGCTCGACCGTTCCGGGCAACCGCACCGGTTCCACGAAGGTGAAGTAAACCCTGGCTGTCTCGCCGGAAGAGCTTCGGCTCCCAGGCCCGTGGGAGCATCAGCTTCTGCACACCCGCGGCATCCGTTTGCATGCCGCTACCGCAGGGGATCCCAACGATCCCCTGCTTCTTCTTATCCACGGCACGTTTGGCGCATGGCTCGACTTCCGCGAGGTCATCGCACCGCTTGCCGACGAAGGGTTCTACGTCGCCGCCGTAGACATGCGCGGCTACGGACTGTCCGACAAACCGCCTTCACGCCACGGCAATGATGCCCTCTACGCGCTGGGTGATATCGATGGGATCATCACGGCCCTCGGGCACGAGCGCGCGGTGATTGCCGGCCACGACACCGGCGGCGCAATGGGCTGGGGATTCGCGGCCTGTTACCCGCACCGCACGACAGCGCTGATCTCCATCTCTGCTGCTCACCCGCACGATCTTCGCACCTATCTCATGGCCCGGCCGTGGCAGCTCATCCCGATGTTGATCCGCATTAGCGTAGGGCGGCTCCCGCGCCCGTTACTTCAGCGCTTCTCATCCCGCATCCCCATGCTGTGGCGCCGCGAGTTGCTCCTCAACACCACCCGCGCCTTCCACAACACACCCGCCTTCGAGGAGCTTTTGGACGCACGCATCCTTGCCGCGCGCACCCCCAATGCTCTTCGCGGAGTCATCTTGAATTCGCGCTTGCTCACCCCGAAGATCATCTCGCTTCCCGACGCAGCCGCCCGGCGCGCAAGCGCCCCGGTCGCCGCCCCCGTTTTGGCCATTCATCCGCCACAAAGCGTGTGGACGGGCATCGATCGCCTCGCGCGCACCCGGACGACGGGTCCTTTGCGCACCGCGAGCATCCCGGGCACGAAGAACCTGCCACACGTGGAAAACCCGCAAGGTTTCGTCGAAGAGATCAGCCGGTTCCTCCGCGGGATCGACGCTGTTTAGGAAACGCAGCACCGTTTAGGAAACACAGCGCTGCGTATCCACCGGCGTCTTAAGCGCTGTGTAATCCCCAATGACCTTCTTCACGTGGTCCCAGGTCAGCGCGTACCCAGTCTCGGAGTCATCCACGGCGGCGCCAAAGACCACGCCAACGACTTCGCCCTTTGTGTTCAGAACTGGCCCGCCGGAGTTTCCTTGGCGAATATTGCCGCGCAGCGAGTAGGCCTCGCGCTCAATTCGGCCCGTGGCGTAAATGTCCGGGCCGGAGATGTTCATTTTCTCCCGCACGCGCGCCGCAAGAGCAACAAACGGCCCGGACTTAGGGAAGCCCATGATCACTGCGGGTTCGCCCCTGCGGAGGGCCTTATCGGTCTGCGGAACCGCGTCCAAACCGAGCTCAGGAGAGTGCAGCACCGCCAAGTCCGCATCCGGGTCGTAGAGCACAACGGACGCGGACTTCACGCCAAGCACCGTATCCAAGGTCACTGAGTTCGTGCCGGCGACCACGTGAGCATTGGTGATCACATAGTCGGGCGCCGCCACGAAGCCGGAACCGGACAGTCGCCGGGAACACCCTTGCGCGTCACCCACAACGTGGACGATGGAGGGGCGAACCCGTTTCACCATGGTCGGGTCCACATCCGCCGGGTTCGGCGCATCGACGTTTCCACCCTTGGCGGACTGGAACGGTGAGACGAGCGGGGGCAGGCCCGATTCGTCGAGAAGCGCGGAGAAATGCTCCGGAATTTGCCGCATCCATCCCGGCGCGGCGGCATCAGCTTTGGCCAGCACACGGGAGTTTCGCACGCCGTCACCGAACTGACCGGGCGCGTTGGCCGCAAGCGGCATGGAAATCAACCACAATACAACGCTGACCACGATCACCTGGAGCACCGCACCCACTGCGGAATCCCACCGCTGACCGGTACGCGTGCGCATGTTCTCTCGTACTCGCGCGCCGACAGTCGCGCCGACCATGTTGCCCAGCCCCACGAAGACGATGATCGTGGCCAACGTGACCAAAAGCCGAACGTTGTGCACGGTGAACAGGTTCACCAGCACTGGCACGAAAGCGAAGCCGATGATCAACCCAGAGACCACGCCGACCACCGACAGTCCCGCGGTGAGCGCACCCTGGCGCCAGCCGCTGACCATCGCGGAGATCAGGGCGATGATGATCAAAACATCAATCAACACGCCGCTAGAAAGCAGCTCCATCATAGGCTGTTCCCCTCACCGTTGCGGGACTTAGACAGAGCTTCACGCAGGTCAACCGGGGCGGCAGTATCCCACTCGCGCTCCCAACCGCTTTCCTGAATCAACGCCGCGATCAACGACGCCGTGAAACCCCACACCACGTACCCATTGATGTGGAAGGCCGGGCCTGACCAGCCGAAACGCCCCACCCGGAAGCGGTTTTGCGGGTCGATCAAATCCTGCATGGACGCGAAGAAGACGTCGTCGTTTTCCTCCGGGCTGGCGGACCACACATCCCCGGGTGCTTCCGCATACGCCAGCACTGGGTTCACGGGGTGCCCCGAGGGCCCTACGCTGATCGCCTCCAACACCAGGAGAGGGGTGACAACCTCAGGCTTGAGCCCCGTTTCTTCGTTCGCTTCACGCAGCGCCGCGTCAATCGGCCCCGAGTCCTCCGGCTCCAACCGTCCCCCGGGAAAGCTCATCTGACCAGAGTGGTTACGCATAGAAGAATTGCGGTGGGTGATTAAAATCGCCGCATCCTCGGGCAGCGTCGCGGATTCGCGCGTCCCCGTGAGGCACATCAGCACGGCAGCATGCTTCGGCTTCTTCGACGCAAAGCGCATGTGGCCCTGGATGCGGTTCACAACTCGCGCGTTGCCGGGCCGCGCCAGCGAGCTCACCGCTTGGCGCATCCACTCCGGTGCCATCTCGGGCTGCAACATCAGCGACCATCCTCCTTAATGGCATCTTCAACAGCTTTAATAATGCTTGGCGCATCTACGAACGGCTCAGGGAAGACCGCCAGCTTCTCCTCACCTCGAAACACAACCGTAACCGGAACCACGCCCGGAAGGCCCAAGGCGCCCGCAAACGCACCGGAGGTATCTGAGTAGCTCGCCAAGCCCACGCCCATTTCATTGAGCAGGTTCGCCCCCGCCGCCGGATCGCGGTCCGCGTGCACGCCCACGACGGTCCACTCCGGCCGTTGCCGGGCCACGGCATCCAACGCCGGCAACTCATCACGGCACGGTTGGCACCACCACGCCCACACGTTCGCGACGGTAATGCGGTCATCGCTGGCGTCACCAGCGCTTTTCGCCCCCAAACACTCCAGCTCAACGCCGCCCACGCTTGTCGACGGACACTCGGGCCGATCCGGCACCGGCACCTCACCTGTCGTCGATAAGCGAGCGCCCTGCCTTGAAGCATCACCCGGTGTTTCACCGCCTGGGCCAAGCAGCCAGATAGCCGCCGCAACGACAAGCGCGGTCGCCACTACTAGCGCAAGAGCGCTGGCCACCGCGGTTTTCTTCATCACGTCAACTATAGCTGGTCCAAGCCCGCTTATACTCGGCTGCATGGTCGTTGCAATGCTCGCGTTTCTCGCGCCCCTATGCCTAGCCATGTTTCTAGTCATGATGGAAAAGCTGGAAGAGACGATTACCACCAAAAAGGTGACGTAGCTCGCACCGTCCGTGGTAGCGTAGACGTAAATGTGACCAATTCAACTCCAGCGCTGGAAAGTAACTGTTTCGCGGTGACTTCTTCGCGCTGATTTAAGGAGCTCGTACTTCATGGACGGCGTATTCGACACGCTGGCGCGCGCCGGCATCTTCCAAGGCGTCGACCCCAACGCGGTGTCCACCCTGATTGGCCAAATGAGCTCCGAAAGCTTCTCCAAGGGCACCACGATTTTTGATGAAGGCGAGCCCGGCGACCGCCTGTTCATCATCACCTCCGGCAAGGTCAAACTGGCCCGCCACGCCCCCGACGGGCGTGAGAACCTGCTGTCCGTCATGGGTCCGTCGGACATGTTCGGCGAGCTGTCTATCTTCGACCCCGGCCCGCGTACGTCCTCAGCCGTCTGCGTCACCGACGTGGATACCGCGACGATGGATTCGGAGATGCTCCGCGGCTGGATCAGCGACTACCCCGAGATTTCCCAGCAGCTCCTCCGCGTGCTCGCGCGCCGCCTGCGCCGCACAAACGCAACGCTTGCAGACCTGATCTTCACCGACGTCCCGGGGCGCGTGGCCAAAACACTTCTGCAGTTGGCCAACAGGTTTGGCATGCAGGAAGGCGGCGCGGTCCGCGTTAACCACGACCTGACCCAGGAAGAGATCGCGCAGCTCGTCGGCGCCTCACGCGAAACCGTGAACAAGGCACTGGCAACGTTCGCGCAGCGCGGCTGGATTCGCCTTGAGGGCAAATCGGTGCTCATCGTGAACACCGAGCACCTCGCGCGCCGCGCGCGCTAGCCAGCGCCAAGTAGCGCTGTCTAGTTATAGGGAATCGAGGTAACGCAGCGCCACGCGAGTGGACTGCTCCGCGGCGCCGCGCAGCACCGGATCCACATCGTCATACATCGCGTCCACCAGTTCACCCAACGAAAGCTGGCCGCGTTCCTCGCGGATCTCGCGGATCTGGTTCAGGCGGAACTCGCGGCGATCAATGTATTTACGGGCGAATGCGGAAATGTCCTCACCCTCAGGGCCGTGGCCCGGCAGCAGGGTGATGCCTGCGCCGTCCTTTTCCAGCTTGTCCAGGGAAGTCAGGTACTCCCCCAGGTCACCATCGGTCTCAGAAATTATGGTCGTGTGACGGCCCGCGATCGTGTCGCCGGTGCAGATGCCCTCCAGCGTCGAGTTATCGGCCTCACCCGTGTAGATGTAGAACGACACGCTGTCGTGGGTGTGGCCTGGGGTGTGAACCACCTTGATCTGCGGCGTGATGCCGTCAACAGAGATCACCTCGCCGTCAACGAGCGGGTCGCCCCCGTGGCAGTAGCTTTCATCGAACGCCCGCACGGGGGCGCCGGTGAGCTGGCGGAAACGCTGCGCGCCATCCGCGTGGTCGTGGTGGCGGTGGGTGAGCAAGATCAGCGCGACCTTCTCCCCCTTCGCCTGCAGCACGTTTAAGTGCCCCTCATCCTCCGGGCCGGGATCAATGACCACGCTGAATTCATCTTCAGAGTCGCGGATGACCCACGAGTTGGTGCCCTCCAGCGCCGCGTAGCTGGGGTTCATGGCCAGCACCACGGAAGCAGAAGGCGTAACGGGACGTAGTTGGCTATAAGCGGGATGCTGCATACCCCTAGCCTACCGCGCCTGCAAGGGGGTTAACCAACCTCTACAACCAGCTCGATTTCCACGGGGGCATCCAGCGGCAAACTCGCTACCCCAACGGCGGAGCGGACGTGGGCGCCAGCATCACCGAAGATCTCACCAATGAGCTCACTCGCGCCATTAACGACGGCCGGCTGACCAGTGAATTCAGGGGCGGACGCGACATAGCCGACAACTTTTACCACACGGGTGATGGAGTCGATCCCTACCTCCGCATCGACAGCGGCAATCGCATTGAGGACCGCCGTACGTGCGTACCCGTAGGCATCCTCGGCAGCGACATCTGCACCCACCTTGCCGGTAGCAGGCAGCGCACCGTCGATAAAGGGAAGCTGGCCGGAGGTCCACACCTGGTTGCCCACGCGGGTGGCAGGAACGTACGCCGCCACCGGGGCCGCAACAGGCGGAAGAGAGATGCCTAGTTCTTTCAGGCGTTCGGAGTGTGAAGCCATTTACTCAGCCTCACGCTTCATGTACGCAACGACGTTTTCCGGGTTCGGACCGGGCATGACGGTGACCAGCTCCCACCCTTCCTCACCCCAGGTATCCAGGATCTGCTTGGTTGCGTGAGTCAGTAGCGGCACTGTGGCGTATTCCCATTTCTTCATGGGACTCAAGACTACAGCCTAAATGCCAACGATTTCCTCACCAGAGGCAAGGTGCGCGGCCCAATTGGTCACGTGAGGATTCTTCCGCAAGACCGCGCGGCGCTGACGCTCCGTCAGGCCGCCCCACACGCCGAACTCCACCTTGTTATCCAAGGCGTCAGCGCGGCATTCCATGAGAACGGGGCAGCGACGGCAGATCGCTGCGGCTTTGCGCTGCTCAGCACCGCGGACAAACAACGCGTCTGGATCCCCAGACCTGCACACAGCAAGGGTGACCCATTCCCCGCGCTCATACGAGTCATATCGAGGATTACCCATGTGGGTTGGACGGCCGATCGTGGCGGTCATGTCAATCTCCTTGGCGGCTGGAATAAACCTGAAAGCGCGTGTGCGAAAACCGGGGGAATCTCTTGGAATATCCGTAAATATTACAAGTCCCGCATGTAAGTGTATTCACGTACAAAAGGAATTGTCTAATGGATCACACTCATAGGGGGTAGGTGGCCATTCCCCCGCGGAGCTTCAACCCGTAGGGTATGAGGGGTGTCGTTTCTGAACTCGCTGGGAAAGCTACTTATCGGGCTCGTGGCAGCCACGCTAGGTATCGCTGCGTGCATTACCCCCTTTGCGGGTATCGGCGGGGCTACCGTTGCCCGAGTTGACGCAACGATGAAATCCAATCTGGCGGACCTCACCGATGGTTCCGCCCCGGGCGTCACCACCATCACGGATGCCAACGGCGAACCCATCGCGTGGCTCTACCAACAGCGCCGCTATGAAGTAGAAGCCGATCAGATCAACCAGTCCGTCAAAGACGCCTTGGTTGCCATCGAGGACCGCCGCTTCTACGAGCACGAGGGCGTGGACATGCAGGGATTCGCTCGCGCCATGGTCACCAACGTGCTGGCCGGCGGCGTCGAAGAAGGCGCGTCCACCATCGACCAGCAGTACGTGAAAAATTATCTGCTCCTGGTTGACGCTGAGTCCACGGAGCAGCAGACCGCCGCCGTCGAGCAGTCCATCCCCCGCAAATTGCGCGAGATGCGCATGGCTTCGGACCTAGACAAAACCCTGTCTAAAGATGAGATCCTGACCCGCTACCTCAACTTGGTTCCGTTTGGTAACCACGCCTACGGCATCGAAGCCGCGGCGCGGGTCTACTTTGACAGCTCCGCCGAACGACTCAGCGTGCCGCAGGCCGCGCTGTTGGTGGGCATGCTGCAGTCAGCCGAAATGCTCAACCCCTACACCAACCCGGACGGCGCCACGGCGCGGCGCAATGACGTCCTCCAGGCCATGGTCACCTCCGGCTACCTCAGCCAGGCGGACGCGGACCGCTACAAGTCCGAAGGCCTGGGGGTCCAAGACAAGCCAGACCGGCTTCCCCAAGGTTGCTTCGCCGCCGGCGGCGCCGGGTTCCTGTGCGATTACGCGATCAAGTACCTCGAGGGCAAGGGCATTAGCCGAGCGGAGCTTGAACGCGGAGCCTATACGATCCAGACCACCCTGCAGCCGGAAGTACAAGCCGCCGCCCACAACGCGGTCACGTCAGGCGTCGCACCCAGCACCGTGGGCGTCGCCCAGGTAGTCAACGTGGTGGAACCCGGTGACAGTACCCACAACATCTTGGCCATGACCTCATCGCGCGACTACGGGTTGAGCCTGGAGGACAACCAGACGGTCCTCCCCCAGCCCGCGTCACTCATGGGTAACGGCGCTGGCTCCGTATTCAAGATCTTCACCGCGGCCGTTGCATTGCAGAACGGCTACACGCTGGATTCTATGCTCCCCGTGCCCACCCGAAGCATCAAGTACAACATGGGCTCCGGCGGCGCGGCAGGCTGCCCGCCTGGCGCCTACTGCGTGGACAACGCTGGCGTCTACGCCCCGCAAATGTCGCTCAAAGACACCTTGGCCCAGTCCCCGAACACCCCGTTCATCGAGCTGATTGAAAAAGTCGGCGTCCAACAAACCGTGGACATGGGCGTTAAGCTCGGCCTTCGGTCTTACGAGGACAAAGGGTCCTTTGACGGCGAGCACTCCATCGCGGACTACTTCCGCGACAACAACTTAGGTTCCTTCACCCTTGGCCCCACCCCCGTCAACGCTCTAGAGCTGTCCAACGTCGCCGCCACCTTGGCCTCCGGCGGGCGTTGGTGCGAGCCCAACCCGATTTTGAAGATTGAGGACCGCCACGGCCGCGAGGTCTTCCTCGACCGCGAGAAGTGCGAAGATGTCCTCGACGAGAAGGTCGCCGCATCACTCGCCAGCGGCATGAGCCTGGACGCAATCAACGGCACCGCCAAGGACGCAGCCGCTGGTGCGGGCTGGCGCTCCCCCGTCGCCGCGAAGACAGGCACGACTGAATCCCACCAATCCAGCGCATTTTTGGGATTCAATTCCAAATTCGCCGCAGCCACCTACATCTTCAACGACGGCACGCAAACCACGCCGCTGTGTACCGGCCCGGTCCGCCAATGCCCGTACGGCAACCTCTTTGGCGGCAACGAGGCCGCCGGCTCCTGGTTCCGCTTGGCCAACCAGCTCCCCGGGGTCCCGGAGGCTGGGCTTCCGGCCGCAAGCCCGCTTTTCGACGAAGGATCACGCAACGCCTTCTTCGACCAAGTCACTGGCATGGACGCGGCAGCAGCCCGGTCGATGTTAGAAGGCGCCGGTTTCACCGTGATCGAAGTCACGGGTCCTGGCAACGGCGCACCCGCCGGGCAAGTGATCTCCGCCCGCGCGTCCGGCACCGTCCCTGGCCAGCAGCCAACCGTGACAATCACGGTCTCTGATGGATCCCGCGGATCAGGGTGGGGCAACTGGGGACGCACCGATGACACAAATCCCGACGATAATGGCGGCGGCTGGGGCTTTAACAACCCCCCGATCACCCGCGATGAGTTTGAGCGCCGACTCGATAACTTCGGCCAGCAACTCGATCTCTGGTAGCGCTCTGGTAGCGCTCTGCTGGCACCGGGCTAGCAAGCCCTAGCTCAGCGCAGCCTTCACCGCAGCACTCAGACGCTTGCCGTCAGCACGCCCCGCAGCCAACGCATTCGCCACCTTCATCACCGCACCCATGTCCTTCATGCTCGTGGCCCCAACCTCAGCAACGGCGTCCTGGACCAGCGCAGCAACCTCGTCGTCGTCAAGCTGCTTCGGCTGGTACCCCTCAAGAACCGCGGCCTCTGCGAGCTCCGCGTCCGCGAGCTCCTGGCGACCATTGGTGGCGTAGATCTCCGCGGACTCGCGGCGCTTCTTAATCTCGCGGGCGATGATCTTCAGCACGTCCTCATCAGTGACCTCGTGCTTGGTCCCTTCCGTCTCCGCGGTCTGAATCGCGGCAAGAAGCATACGGATCGTGCCGGTACGCTCCTTTTCCTTCGCCTTCATGGCTTCTTTTAGATCTGCTCGAATCTGGTTCTTCAATTCACTCATAGCTACCGAATTTACAGTCTCTACCCAACACCTTTCGCTGCGGCAGGTACCGTTGGTGGGATGAAACACTCCACCGCCACCGCACTCGCGGCCGCGGCCACAGCAGGCTTGACGACGATTGGTTACGGCGTCTCCCAGCTCACCAACTTCCGCCTTAAGCAGTACGAGCTGCCCCTCCTGCCCCCGGACGCGCCTGCTGAATTCAAGATCCTCCACGTCTCTGACCTGCACATGATCCCCGGCCAGGAGGAAAAGATCGCCTGGGTCAGCGCACTCGATGCGCTGCAGCCGGACCTGGTGGTCAACACCGGCGACAACCTCTCCGATGAGCACGCGGTGCCCGATGTTCTGGCTGCCTTAGGCCCACTCCTTGATCGCCCCGGCGTCTTTGTTTTTGGCACCAACGACTACTGGGCCCCGCGGCCGGTGAACCCCTTGAAGTACCTCACTGACACGAAGCGGGAGCCCAGCTACGTCGACTTGCCGTGGAAAGGCATGCGCGCTGCGTTCATTGAGCGCGGTTGGCAAGACGCCACCCACACCCGCCTGGAATTCAAGGCCAGCGGCGTCAAACTTGCCATCGCTGGGACCGACGACCCCCACCATGACCTGGACGATTACTCCCTCATCGCCGGCCCGCCCAACGAGGACGCCGACCTTCCACTCGCAGTCACGCACGCGCCGTATCGACGGGTCCTCGACGCCTTCGCAGCCGATGGCTACCAGCTAGCCATGGCTGGCCACACCCACGGCGGCCAGATCTGTCTACCCGGCGAACGCGCCCTAGTCACCAACGCCGACATCGACCGAAAGCGCGCATCCGGCCTGCACCGCTACGGCGACATGTGGCTTGAGGTCTCCAACGGCCTAGGCACCTCCAAGTTTGCGCCCGTGCGGATCTTCTGCCCGCCGTCCGCGAGCCTGCTCACCATCACGCACAAGAAGTAAGCACCAACCGCGCCCAACAGCGCGTTTTGGCGCCCGCGGGCCGGTGCGCTAAAGTATCTCCGGTACCCAGGCGCAAGCCAGTACACCTCGGGATATGGCGCAGCTTGGTAGCGCGCTTCGTTCGGGACGAAGAGGTCGCAGGTTCAAATCCTGTTATCCCGACCAAATACAAAAAGAAGGGAAACCAGCCGGTTTCCCTTCTTTTTGTTTGATCCGCGCAGCACCCCCAGCGCCCCTAGCCCCCAGAGCGAGCTGTGTAGATCCGTTCAGAAATCGGCCGAATGCGACCTGCGGTTTTACATTCGAAAAACCGGACGGATCTACACGGACCAAGCGTTGGCCCTAAATGCGGGTCGAACCGCCGGGTTCTTGGGGCTCCAAGTAGGCAGTGTCGTCCGAAAGCTCCGCGTCGTACTCGTCGTCGCCGTACTCTTCGCCGTACTCGTCTTCGCCGTACTCGTCTTCGCCGTACTCGTCTTCGCCGTACTCTTCGCCGTAGTCCTCGCCGTCGTAGTCCTCCCCGTAGTAATCCTCCCCGTAGTAGTCCTCGGTGTCGCGGTCACCGGCAATGGACATCAGGCCAAGGGCGGCAAGTGCTGCGGAGAGAACGATGCCGATCCACATGGACGTCAATGAGCCGCCGTTGCCAGCTGCGGACATCGCGACGGTTGGCCAGTGCATCGGCAGGGCGGCGGAAGCCATGCGCCACAGCTGGGTGACCTCGCCGGAGGCTGCGGTGGACCAGGTCCAGCCGACCACGCCGATTTGCAGAAGGGCGAAGGCTGCTGCGATTCCGGTACCAACCTTCGGTCCGGCCACGCGGAGGAACAACCAGGACAAACCTGCGGAGGCCAGGGTCGCCAGGGCGAGCGCAAACGCGGAGATTGCCACCGCAGCCGCGGGCAAGCTCACGCCCAAGATCATGATTAAGACCAAGCCGGTGACGGTAATGAATGCGGTGCCAATTCCCAGGATGGACCATCGGGAACGGTAGACAGCGGACGCAGCGATGGCCAAGGCCACGCCCCCGAGGACCGCCATCGCGCTGATCAACATCGCAGCCAACGGCGCAAGAGCTGAACGCGGCGCGTTTTCGTCCTGGGCCTCGGTATTGGTGACGGGAGTCGGGGCAGGAATTGCGCGTTGGATTGCGGAAAGACGGTCAGCCGTGTTGACGGCCATTCGGTCGATCTGGTCGGCCCCGTCGATAAGCTGTTCAATGCCCTCGACTGCGCCGGTGGTGCCGTCGCTGAGTTCCGTGAGGCCGTCGGACAGCTCCTGGGATCCGCTCACGGCGGCCTGGACGCCGTCGTAGTAGCTGTATCCGGGGGTCGACAGCTGGTTAGCCAACTCACGCGAGCCGTCACGAAGCTCGTTGATTTGCCCGGACATCTCCTGGGGGAGCTCAGCGGTCTCAGCCTGTTTGCGCAGGTCTTTGAGCTGATCACGGATCGCGACCACCTCCGGCTCATTGCGGTCCTTCAGGCCCTCCAGCGTGATGTCGATGTTGGCGATGATCTGGCCGCGGACGGCCTCGAAGGCAGTCATCTGGCCCGTGACTTCCCCGATGGCATCCGCGATCCGGGTGGCGCCGCGGCCCAGCTCGCCGGTACCGGATTGCAGTTCCTGTAGGCCATTCGCAAGCTCCGTGCTGCCGGCGTCCGCGGCACTTAAGCCCTCGGTGAGCTGGCCGGAACCCTCGTCGAACTGGCTCGTGCCCTCCTTTAGCTTGGCCGTGCCTTGGGTGAGGAAGCTGGCTTGAGCCGCGGCATCACCAGCCGCCCGACGTATTTCCACGTACGGGTCAGGGCCAGCCGCAACTGCCGGGGCGCCGGTAGTGGCATCCCCCGATTGCCAGGTAGACGACGGCGCAAGGGGAAGGAACGCGGCTACGAAAAACAGCAAAATTGCTGGGACAATGGGCCATTTCATAAAGCAAAAATGTAGCCGTAGCAGTCCGGTACCGGTGCAAGGCGCACCGAATGTCGGCAGCGCTGTTATTGTTTATAAACGTTATGACTCTTCTCATCGTGTTCGCCATCGTCACAGGCACCGTGGTGGCTTCCCCGCCGCTGGTTGCTCTGATGGATAGGCGTGCCGGTTGGATCCTCGGCCCAGCGCTCCTAGTGGCGGCCGGTGTTTTAGGATCGAAACTGCCGCAGATCTTCGCCGGGGACCCCCTGACTGCGCGCTACGTGTGGGCGCGTGACCTAGTCGGTCCAGGCTCAGAGGTCGGCTTGTCAGTGCATGCGGACGGGCTCAGCACCTTCTTCGCGCTGTTAGCCCTAGTGATTGGCGGAATCGTGCTGATTTATTCAGCGGCGTATCTGCATAACAATGACAACAACACGAGTTTCTACACGATCATGACGGCCTTCACGTTGTCGGTGCTGATCCTCGTGTTGGCCGGTGACGTGGTGTTGTTGTTCATCGGCTGGGAACTTGTTTCTTTAGCATCATTCCTGCTCATCGCGCGGGCCGGCTCGGGTGGTGAGGCCGGTTCGTTCCGCACGCTCGCTGTGACGTTCGTCGGCGGCCTACTGCTGCTTATCGGCCTTGCCATCGCGGCGGTGTCCGCCAACTCCACGGACCTTTCCACGATTCTGCGCAGTGATGTCTGGGCGGCAGAACCGGGCCGCACCACAGTCGTCGCGGTTCTCGTGGCGCTGGGCGCGTTCACCAAGGCAGCGCAGTTCCCGTTCCACTTCTGGCTCCCGGAGGCGATGGCGGCGGCGACACCTGTGTCCGCGTTCCTGCACGCCGCAGCGGTGGTCAAGGCCGGTGTGTACGTCCTGCTGCGCTTCTCCACGATCTTCCACGACAACGTCGTCTGGAACGCGCTGCTCATCATCACCGGCCTGTTCACGGCGATCATGTCCGCGATCTTCGCGGCAACGAAGACTGACCTCAAGCAGCTCACCGCCTACTCCACGGTTTCCCACCTGGGGTGGATCGTGGCAACCATCGGCGTGGGCACGCAGGTCGCCCTCGCCGCGGCTCTAACCCACACGCTGGCCCACGCTCTCTTCAAATCCTCGTTGTTCATGCTCATCGGCGTCGTGGATCACCAGGCTGGCTCGCGCGACATCCGTCGTCTCGGCCCTTTGCTAAAGCAAATGCCGTTCACGTTCGTCTCCATGACTATCGCCGTCGCCTCCATGGCCGCAGTCCCGCCGCTGTTCGGCTTCATCTCCAAAGAGTCAATGCTCACCGCCTTCTACGGCGGACCCTATGGCGGTTTGCTTCTCTTCATCGCCGCCATCGCCGCATTCCTCACGGTTGTCTACAGCGTCAAAGTCATCTTCGGCACCTTCGTCGACGGCCCGCGCGACGTCTCCCACGTCACGGAAGCCCCCGCCTCAATGTGGGTACCCGCCGCCCTACCGGGCCTTTTCTCAGTCCCTTTAGCGTTCACGCTCCCGCTTATCGACGACCCGGTGACCGCCGCCGTCCACTCCATCACCCAGGATGAGACGTACCACTCCCACCTGCACCTCTGGCACGGTGTCACGCCGGAGCTGATGGTCTCTGTATTGGTACTGGCAGCCGGCATCGGCTTCATCTTCGTGCGTCATCGCGTCTTTGACGGGTTGAACAACCGCGAATTGCTGCCCTTCAACGGTAAGACCGCGCTGCGGGTGATTATCCGAGGCGCGAATCGAATCGGTGAGTGGATGGCGCGCCCCGCGATCAGTTACAACCCGGCCCGCCACCTGATCTGGCTCGTCGTCATCGTTCTGATCGTCGGCTTCAGTTCGCTGAACTTGGAGGTCGCACCGCGGGTCGACGGCCTGGACAACTACTGGGACCTGGTCCCGCTAGTCCTAGTCACGGTGTCGGTGGGCTGCCTGGTTCTCACCCGTTCACGCCTCACCGCTGCGGTCCTGTTGGGCACGGTCGGCGTCGGCGTGAGCCTGCAGATGCTGATGTTGGGCGCCCCGGACGTCGCGCTGACCCAGTTCATGGTCGAATCGCTCACCGTCGTGGTGATCATGATGGTTCTGCGCTACCAGCCGGATAAATTCCCGCCCGTAAGGCGCCGTCGAAAAGCGCGTGCCGCAGTGGTGGCCGCACTCTCGGGCTTCATTGCTTTTGCTGGCGTCTACGGCCTACTCGGCCGCCGCGAGCGCTCTGACCTGGCAATGTGGTACTTGGAAAACACGACGCCGCTCACCCAGGCTGACAACATCGTGGCCGTGATCATCGTGGAATTCCGTAGCTTTGATACCTTGGGCGAGCTGTCCGTGCTGGGCATGGCGGCCGTGGTGATCATGGCCGTGACCAGCTCCGTCCCGCGGCACAAGATCACCCGTGGCCTGCGCCCGGAGCCGTTTGGCCAATCGCAGATCAACACCATGCCGATCCGCAAGGTCGTGCGCATGACCTTGCCGATCATGATCGTGCTGTCCATCCTCATCTTCTTCCGCGGCCACCAGGCCCCCGGCGGCGGCTTCGTGGCAGCGCTCGTGCTGGCCACGGCCTTCGTAATGAGCTACCTGTCCAAGGGCCGCGATGAGAAGGTCGTGAGCGAATCCACTCCGATCTGGCTCACCGGCATCGGCATCATCATTGCGATCTCCTCCGGTTTCCTCGGCCTGATCGAGGGTGGGTTCATGTACGCCATCCACGGTGAAATCGCTGGAATCCACCAATCGACGTCGCTCATCTTCGACGTGGGCATCTACATGTGTGTCATCGGCATGCTCACCATGGCCATCAATGCGCTCGGCGGCTACGTCCGCCCCGGTAATGAGAGGGAAAACTTGGACTACCTGCGCGATGGGGAGAACCCCCTGCCGGACGTCCCCGCCTTTCATACGCCCACTTCCGTGGCTCAGAAGGAGGAGGACTAACCATGTTTATGGCCTTGACCATCTCCGTTCTTGTCGCCGGCGCGGTGTATCTCATCCAGCAGCGCGGCATGGTGCGTGTCGTGTTCGGCATGATGCTGTTCGGCCACGCCACCAACCTCACTCTGCTGGCCGCGGGCGTCGGCGCATGGCGCGGGGAAGCCTTCCCCTCCACCACACCGCTGGACGAAATGGCGGACCCGCTCCCCCAAGCGTTCGTGCTCACCGCGATCGTCATTTCCATGGCTACCACGACCATCCTTCTGATGCTCGCCGCGCTTGGGCGTGACGACGACACGGTGTACGGCGACCACTTCAACCACGGCGGCCCCTCCCCGCTGACCACCGCAGGTCGGACAGCCAGACTCAAGGAGGATGCCGAATGACCGCCGATGTGCTTCTCCCCGTCTTCGTCGCAATTCCGCTCATTGCTTCCGCATTTACGGTGCTTATGCCGTGGCGCAGGGTCAACGATGCGGTTGGCCTGCTCATCCCGGCGCTGAACCTCATCGCCGGCCTCTGGCTATTCGGTCAGACGTCCACGCACGGGACGATCGGTCACGTCATCGGTCTCTACGTGGGCAATGCCGGTATCGCGTTCGCTGCCGACCAACTGTCCGCGATCATGATGGTCACCACCATGTTGATCGCCTTAGTGGCCAACTGGTTCGCCATTGCTAGTGGTGAAACACGATCAAGTTTCTACATCCCGCTCAGCCTAGTGCTGATCACAGGCGTGTCCGGCGCACTTCTGACCGCGGATCTGTTCAACTTCTTCGTGATGATTGAGGTCATGCTCCTACCGTCCTACGGTTTGATCGCCATGACCGGTACGCGCTACCGACTGGCGTCCGCCCGCTTGTTCGTGCTGTTCAATCTAGCCGCATCGACGTTGCTGGTCTTGGGCGTTGGCTATGTGTACGGCGTGACCGGCGCGGTGAACATCGCGGCGCTTCGCGGTGTTGCTAGCGACGGCGGTCCCGCAACGGTGGCCATGGGCATCATCATGATCGCTATCTGCGCCAAGGCCGCGATCTTCCCCCTGCACACGTGGCTTCCGCGCACCTACACCTCGACCTCGGCCGCCGTGATGGCCCTGTTCTCCGGCCTGCACACCAAAGTCGCCGTGTACATGATCTTCCGCCTCTGGGTTGTGGTGTTCGGCATTGACGTCACCCATGGCAGCGCTGAGAATTGGATCATCATCGCCGTCATGGTGGCGTCCATGCTCGTCGGTTCCTTCGCGGGCTTGGGTGAGTCCACGATCCGCCAAGTCCTCGCCTACCAGATGGTGGCTGGCATGCCATTCATCTTGGTCATGCTCGCCTTTACGGACATTGAGCCCCGCTATGCCCTCGCCGCTGGCCTGCTGTACACCATCCACCACATGGTCACGATGGGCTCGCTCATCCTCAACTCCGGCGCGATCGAGGAGACCTACGGAACAGCTACCCTGTCCAAACTCTCGGGCCTGGCTCGGCGCGACCCACTAACCTCCGCGGTCTTCGCGGCCGGCGCTTTCTCTCTGATCGGTTTCCCGCCATTTTCCGGCCTGTGGGGCAAGCTCACCATCGTGTTTGCTGCGGCGGCTGCACGTGATGCCCGTTCCTGGGTCGTTCTAACCGCGATCGTTTTAGGCTCCATCGGTGCCCTGCTGTCCATGTTCCGCATCTGGAAGGAAGTCTTCTGGGGTGCCCCGATGAAGAAATTTGATTCGCGGTTGACAATCCGTTTAACGCACATGCTGCCGTCGTTAAGCCTTGCGCTCGTCTCGATGGCGATGTTCATCGGCGCTGGCCCCGTGTGGGAAGCCGTGACTGGCTCGGTAGATGCGCTGCTTGACGTCGATGCCTACACCTCGGCGGTGCTCGGGGACTCGCCAGTGGGGGTGCCGCGATGAAAATTCTCCACGGCATTGGCTACTTCTTCTGGATCGTCAAAGAGATCTACGCCGCCGGTACGTCTGCCGCCATCGCAGCGTTCAAGAAAGACCCTGGCCTGCGGCCCATCATCATCTTCTATCCCCTGCGGCTCACCACGGAATGGGAACTATTTTGGTTCTCCACCTCCATTACCGCCACCCCTGGGACGATGTCAATCGGCTTCCGTGAACCCGAAGATTCAACCGACCCCACGCTTCTCCTCGTCGAAGCAGCGTTTGGCGACGACCCGGCCGACATCATCGCCTCACTGGCGGATATGGAGGAACACGTCAACCCCAAGGTCAAAGGCATTGCCTTTGACGTCGACAGTGTGAAATGGGAGCCCTACGTTCGGTTGGACGTAGACCCCGGGAAGGACGCCTAAATGAGTATCCACACCATCATCATCGTGTGCATCGCCATCGTGGCGCTGTGCATGGTCGTCGGCCTCATCGCCATCGTGTCAACCAGCGACCGGCTCTCCCGCGCAGTCATGGCTGACATGATCTTCTACGCCATGGTGGCCATGTTCTTCATCTGGACCCTTCTCTATGACACCTGGATCGGCTACGAAATTGCCATCCTCGCGGCACTGGCCTCCGGCGCCATCCCCACCATGTCCATGGCCCGCGTGATTGCTAGGGGGCGGCGCTAATGACCATCGCCCACATCCTCGTCGCCATCTTGGTCATCGCCGCGACCATCTACACCGTGGCCGCCACGATCCTCCAACTCCGCGCACCCGATGCCCTCACCCGCGCCAACCTGCTGGGCACCCTCGTTGTCAACGCGATCCCCCTGCTCATCCTGGCTAAGTTGATCTACAGCTGGTCCACTGTCGGCTTCATCATCGGCGATTTACTCCGCGCCGTCATCGCCATCCTCGGCGTCTGGATCGTCGGCTCCGTCGGCAGCTTCGTCATGGGCCGCTCCATTTACGGTGTTACCGTCACCGATCCACAGCGCACAGATTCCGGAGAATCCGTCTAGCCGCGCACATTCATCCCCGCGTCGAGCCGCAGCGGGGGAGCTAGTATACTTCGATGAATTTTCCCCGGTTTTCAATAACGTTCCCGCAGGTCACAAGCCTGCGCCCACCAGCCAAAATCATCGAAGTATACCGCCCCAATCCAGACAAAGAAACGGACCCGCAGTAAAAACCGCGGGTCCGTGTTCCTAGGTGCGCTTGGGGGCGCTAGGGGCGTGAAGCTTTAAGCCTCGCCGCGCTTGCGTGCGAGCTCAGCGCGCAGCTTCGGCTCGAGCTCGGCGTCCACCTTGCCCCAGTACGCGAAGGTGCGCTCTTCAACGTCCTTATTAGTGATCGGCAGCATCTTGTTCGTGATGTTGTTCACGAAGCGCTCCTTCTCCGCGTCATCGAAGACTTCGCGGTAAAGGATGCCTGCCTGCATGAAGTCATCGTCGTCGCGGTGCTTCACGTACGCTGCGCGAACCAGGTCGGTGCCGTGCGGGTCCGGGTTCACGTACAGGTCAGAGGCCTGGCCATAGTCAGTGTGGTTGGAGGAAGAATCCTCACCGTTGTCTAGGTAGCCAACGCCCTTGTCCGTGTTGTTCGGGGAGTAGTTCGGCTCACCCTCGTTGGAGAAGAAGTACTGCATCGGGCCACGCTCTGCGTAGGTGTTCACCGGGTTGATCGGCTGGTTCACCGGCAGGTCGCGGTAGTTCGGTCCGATGCGGTAGCGCTGCTGGTCAGCGTACGCGAACACGCGGGCCTGCAGCATGCGGTCCGGAGACAGGCCGGTGCCCGGAACAATGTTGGACGGGTCCAGAGCGAGCTGCTCAATCTGAGCGTGGAAGTTCTTCGGGTTGCGGTTCAGCACGAAGTACCCAACATCGATCAACGGGTAGTCCTTCTGGGACCACGTCTTGGTCAGGTCAAACGGATTCCAGCGGTAGTCTTCCGCCTCTTCCGGCGGCATGATCTGAACCTTGACGTCCCAGATCGGGTAGTCGCCGTTAGCAATAGCGTTGTAGAGGTCCTCGCGGTGGTGGTCGGCGTTCTTGCCAGCCATTTCCGTTGCTTCCTCATCGGTGAAGTTCTCAATGCCCTGGCGGGTCTTGAAGTGGTACTTCACCCACACCGGGTCCCCAGCCTCGTTGACCCACTGGAAGGTGTGGGAACCAAAGCCGTCCATGTGGCGGCTGGTCTTCGGGGTACCACGGTCACCCAGCAGGTAGGTCACCTGGTGAGCAGACTCCGGAGTGCGGGTCCAGAAATCCCACTGCATCTCATCATCACGCAGGCCGGTGTGCGGCTGGCGCTTCTGGGAGTGGATGAAGTCAGGGAACTTCACGCCGTCGCGCAGGAAGAAGGTCGGGGTGTTGTTGCCCACGATGTCAAAGTTGCCGTCTTCGGTGTAGAAGCGCAGAGCAAAGCCGTGAACGTCGCGCCAGGTGTCCGGCGAACCAGCCTCACCAGCGACCGTCGAAAAACGCGCGGCCATTGGGGTCACCGTGCCAGGCTGGAAGAGCTTGGCCTTGGTGTACTGGGACACGTCGTGCGTAATGTGCAGCTCACCGAAGGCACCGTGGCCCTTTGCGTGAGGGATACGCTCCGGCACGTTCTCACGGTTGAAGTGAGCAAGCTTTTCAATCAGGTGGATGTCATCCAGCACGTTCGGGCCCTGGCGGCCGACCGTGACGGAAATGTTCTCGCTGGCGACGGGCTGGCCACCAAGACGCGTGGACTGGCCGTTGCCCGCTGGGCGCTCGCCCTTAGCGAGGATCGGTTCGGATGCAGATTCTGGGGTACTGGGATTGTGTTGCATGCCACCCCAGGGTAGGCACGATTTCACCCATTCGCATCAACCCTTTGTTTGCCCTTCATCGGCTGCTACTACGCTCAATCACGTGGGCACGCACGACAGGCACAGCGACGACGGGTACATTACTCAGCTCGCGCTCGCCGCCGGCCGCGGAGACAAGCGTGCGCTTAGTGAATTCATTGAGCTCACCCACGATGATGTGTGGCGCCTACTCGCTCACCTCGCTGGTCGGGAATTCGCTGATGACCTCACGCAAGAAACCTACCTGAGGGTGCTGGGGTCGCTGCCGCGCTTCCAGGCCCGCTCGTCGGCACGCACATGGCTTTTAAGCCTCGCCCGCCGCGCGTGGGTTGATTCCGTGCGCCGCGACATGGCGCGCCCGCGAAAAGCAGCAGTCCAATACGAAGAGGCCGCCGCCACGCGCCCCAGCCCCGACGACACAACCACGTGGTCTGAGGTCATGGACGCCCGCATGCTTCTCGACGAGCTACCTACCGAACGCCGCGAAGCCCTCATCCTGACCCAGGTGCTGGGCTATTCCTACGAGGAGGCAGCAAAAATTGCGGGCGTGCGCGTGGGAACGATTCGCTCCCGCGTCGCGCGCGCCCGCAGCCAGCTAATCAGCGGATTAGACCAATAGTTCCGCGATCTGGATCGTGTTCAGCGCCGCGCCCTTGCGCAGGTTGTCGCCTGACACCACGAAGACGAGTCCACGGTTGCCGTCGATAGCCTGGTCCTGGCGGATGCGGCCAACGTAGGAATCATCCTTGCCAGCCGCCTCGAGCGGCGTGGGGACCTCAACGACGGTCACGCCCGGCGCGGAGCCAAGAACTTCACGTGCCCGGTCCGGGGTGATTTCATTATCAAACTCGGCGTGCACAACCATCGTGTGGCCTGTGAACACCGGAACGCGCACGCACGTGCCGGACACCTTCAGCTCCGGCAAGCCCAGGATCTTCCGGGATTCGTTGCGCAGCTTCTGCTCTTCGTCGGTCTCCTCCGTGCCGTCATCGACCATGTTTCCGGCCATGGGCAGCACGTTGTACGCGATCGGCGCCACGTAGGGCCCGAAGTTCGCAGTCTCATTCGCCGAGCCGTCGTGCACGAAGTCCGTCGCCGCCTCACCGATTCCTTTGACCTGGTCAGCCAATGCGTCGACTCCGGCCAGACCCGACCCGGACACCGCCTGGTAGGAGGCCACTCGCATGACCTTCAGGTCTGCCGCATCCGACAGGGCCTTCACTACCGGCATGATCGCCATGGTGGTGCAGTTCGGGTTAGCCACGATGCCCTTGGGAATGTTCTTCAGCGCATCCGGGTTGACCTCAGACACAACCAGCGGGACCTCATCGTCCTTGCGCCACGCGGACGAGTTGTCCACCACGGTCGCTCCGGCTTCCGCGAACACCGGCGCCCACTGCTTGGAGGTGGAACCACCCGCGGAGAACAACGCAATGTCAACGTCAGCGACGGTTTCCGGCGTAACCTGCGTGAGGTCTTCCACGACGATGTTTTCGCCGCGGAACGCAAGCTCTTTACCCGCCGAACGCGGAGAGGCAAAGAAACGCACTTTATCAGCCGGGAAGTTGCGTTCCTCCAGGATCGTGCGCATCACGCGGCCGACCTGGCCGGTGGCACCAACAACAGCAAGAGTGGTCATTGTACAGTTCCTTATTTCAAATCTTCGTGCAGCTAGCGGCCGGTTCCGGCGTAGACAACAGCGACTTCATCGCCGCCTAAGTCAAACTGCTCGTGGATCGCGCGCGCTGCGTCCGCCATCTCCGCACGCCTCACGACGGCCGTAATGCGGATCTCAGACGTATTCATCATGTCGATGTTGATGCCGTTGTCCCGGAGAGCCTCCGTGAAATCGGCCGTGACGCCTGGGTGGGACTTCATACCGGCACCGACCAAGGACACCTTAGCGATCTGGTCGTTGTAGGTAACGTCTGTCCAGCTCTCCCGCTCCTGAAGGTTCTTCAGCAGCTCCATCGCGCGCGGCCCATCCGCAATCGGCAGGGTGAAGGTCACGTCCGTGGTGTGGTCTTCCACAGAGGAGATGTTCTGCAGCACCATGTCGATGTTGATTTCAGCATCCGCCAGCAGGCGGAACACCTTCGCTGCTTCACCCGGCACGTCCTTCATGCCCAGCACGGTGATTTTTGCCTCTGAATCGTCGGTAGCTACACCAACCAGAACTGCTTCTTCCACGGGGATATCCTCCATCGCTCCGGCGACGAGTGTGCCGGGATCATTGCTGTAAGACGAGCGTACTCGCATGGGCACGCCAAACGCGCGTGCGTATTCGACGCTGCGCAGAACCAAAATTTTTGACCCGGATGCAGCCAGTTCCAGCATTTCCTCGAAGGAAATCTGGTCAAGCTTCTTCGCGTCCGGCACGATGCGTGGGTCAGCGCTGTACACGCCATCGACGTCCGAGTAGATCTCACACACGTCTGCGCCCAGCGCCGCGGCGAGCGCCACCGCCGTCGTGTCCGAGCCGCCGCGCCCGAGCGTGGTCACATCTTTCGTGTCGCGGTTAACTCCCTGGAAGCCGGCGACGATGGCGATCTTGCCGGCGTCAATCGCTTCCTTCACGCGCCCCGGGGTGACTTCCAGGATGCGCGCGTTGCCGTGACGCTCCGTCGTAATAACACCAGCCTGGGAGCCTGTGAAGGATTGCACCGGCGCACCAAACGACGCGATCGCCATTGCCACCAGTGAGTTTGAAATCCTCTCACCCGCGGTGAGCAGCATATCCATCTCGCGTGGCGGCGGCACCGGGTTCACCTGCGCGGCAAGGTCCAGTAGCTCATCGGTGGTATCGCCCATCGCGGAGCACACCACCACTACGTCGTTGCCCGCCTTATGCGTATCGACGATCCGTTCCGCCACCGCCCGGATTCGCTCCGCGCTCTCCAACGACGAACCGCCGTACTTCTGCACAATCAGTGCCACGGTATTCCTACCTCTATATAACGAAAAAATGTTGCGGGAAATACTCTACGGCATTCCCCCGACATCGTCTTCTAATAGATTCGTCAGCACTGGGTGCCATAGGATGGCAGGGTGCAAGTTGACGCGCATAGCAATGTTCTCGCAGTGACTTTCGCGCTGCTTTCAGCGCTGACGATCGCTGTGGGCACTGTGTGGCGCCACCAAATCGTGGTTCAGCACGACTCCTCCACGCTCGGGACCTTCAAGAAGCCGACCTGGTGGTTGTCGCTCTCGCTGGCATGGCTGGCGTACGGGTTCCAGGCGGTCGCGCTCGCGTACGGTTCACTCCTTGTCGTCCAGCCGGTGCTCGTCTTGTCGCTGTTGATGACGCTTCTTCTCGCCGCCCGCGTTGAAGGCCGGCACATGGACGTCGATGAAAGTTTTTGGGCCACCGTCCTCACGGTCGCTGTGGGCGCGCTCGTCATCATTGGACGGCCACTACCGGGCACGCGCGCAGTGACCGGCGTCGAATGGGGCACCGCAGTCGCTGTCGGCGCGGTCACTATGGTGGTCACGTCCTACCTCGCCGCTCGTCAAGACCGAACCACCCGCGCTTTTCTGCTGGGCGCGATCTGCGGTGCAATGTTCGGCTACCTCGCCGTTTTTTCTAAAACTGCCGTCGATGAGTTCGTCCACGGCGGAATCATTGGCCTGGTCACCACTTGGCCGTTGTACGCGCTCCTCGCCTCCGCAGTGATCGGCACCGTCGTCCAGCAATATGCGTTTAGCTCCGGCAACCTTGCTCAATCGCTGCCCGCAATGAAAGTCTTTGAGCCTCTAGTCGCGTACACGTTGGGCATTTTGTTGCTCGGGGAGTCTTTCAAGGTCGAGGGTTTTGTCGGCTACCTCATCATGGTGGTGGCGGTCCTCGCGATGTTCGCCGCCACCTTTGCCCTCTCGCGCAAGCCCGCGTGACGACGGACACATTAAGCGCGTATAGTAGCCAGCATGTACGCCCCGATGCACGCGCGCGGAAGCGCCCTACTTCTACGCCGCGGCGGGTTCTAGGTCTTCATCTCTACGGCCAGCGCCCCGTCGCGGAGTTTGTCATGCTGGCCGAATCCCCCACATCCTTTAGTTCAGCTTTTAGTTAAGGACTTTTTAAGCATGTCTCCCGTTAACTCCAACATCCCTGCTCCCGGCGAAATCGTGACGCCGTCTGGCCCGCGTCCTGATGGGCAACCCGCGTGGAATATGCAGCGCAACTCCGCAATGCCGTCGAACCGCTACTTGAGCTTCGCCGAAGAAGTTGAGGACATCACCCTGCCGGACCGTACCTGGCCGGATAAAAAGATCACCCGCGCTCCACAGTGGTGCGCCGTGGACCTGCGCGACGGCAACCAAGCCCTGATTGACCCAATGAGCCCGGAGCGCAAGCGCCGCATGTTCAAGCTGCTGGTGCAAATGGGCTTCAAAGAGATTGAGGTGGGCTTCCCGTCGGCAAGCCAAACTGACTTCGACTTTGTGCGCGAGATCATCGAAGAGGACATGATTCCGGACGATGTGACCATCCAGGTATTGGTGCAGGCGCGCGAGCACCTGATCCGCCGCACGTTCGAAGCGTGCGCCGGCGCCCCGCGAGTCATCGTCCACTTCTACAACTCCACGTCGAAACTGCAGCGCGAGGTGGTCTTCCGCAAGGACCGCGCGGCGATCAAGAAGCTGGCGACGGACGCTGCAGAACTGATTAAGACGGTGGCGAAGGACTACCCGGATACGCAATGGCGCTGGGAGTACTCGCCCGAATCCTTTACCGGCACGGAGCTGGACTTTGCGGTCGAGGTGTGCGACGCGGTGGCGGACATCATGGAGGCGACTCCGGAAAACCCGATCATCATGAACCTGCCGGCAACGGTGGAAATGATCACGCCAAACGTCTACGCAGATTCGATCGAGTGGATGCACCGCAATCTGGCTAAGCGCGACTCCATCATTTTGTCGCTGCACCCACACAATGACCGCGGTACCGGCGTTGCCGCGGCTGAGCTGGGTTACCTGGCGGGCGCCGATCGCATCGAGGGGTGCCTGTTCGGCAACGGCGAGCGCACCGGCAACGTGGACCTGATCACCCTGGGCCTGAACATGCTGACCCAGGGCGTGGACCCACAAATTGATTTCTCCGACATCTCCCACATCCGTGAGACGGTGGAGTACTGCAACCAGCTCCGCGTCCCCGAGCGTCATCCATACGGGGGTGACCTGGTCTTCACCGCGTTCTCTGGCTCCCACCAGGACGCTATCAACAAGGGCCTGGACGCCCTGGCGCAGAAGGTACGCCCCGAGGCCATGTCTACCGAGGTCAGCTGGGAAGAGCTGCGCGAGACCGTGTGGGAGGTCCCGTACCTGCCGATCGACCCGAAGGACGTCGGACGCGATTACGAAGCCGTGATTCGCGTGAATTCACAGTCCGGCAAGGGTGGTGTGGCATACATCATGAAAACCGATCACGGGATCAACCTGCCGAAGGAAATGCAGGCGGAATTTTCCACCATCGTCCAGGCCATCACCGACTCTGAGGGCGGAGAAGTCAACAGCAAGCAGATGTGGGACATCTTCGCGTCTGAGTACTTGGACGTGGAGGACCCGCTGGAGCTCGTGAGCGTTTCCGTTCAGGCTGTGGATGAGTCCGCCGACCCTGAATATGCAGCAAAGTCCCAGGTCAACTACAAGGGCGAAGCCCATGAGATTGAGGGCCGCGGCAACGGTCCGATCGCCGCTTTCGCCAACGCGTTGGAGACAATCGGCATCGATTTCGAGGTTCGCAACTACCGCCAACAGTCCCGCACCGCGGGCGATGACGCGGATGCGGCCTGCTTCATCTACGCGGACGTGAACGGCTCCGCCGCATGGGGCGTGGGCATCGCGGGATCGACCACTCGAGCATCAATTCACGCGATCGTCTCTGCGGTCAACCGCGGCTTTATTGTAAGAGAAACGTTGGGGCGCTAAGATAACCCTACGGTGCAGTAAGAAAACTTGAGAAAGACCTCGTGATCGAAGGAGGGGCGTTGACGTCGACCAGTTACAAGGTGCCAGACCTTGGCCTTGGCGCTATTCGCACTATCCCCGTTAATGATCTCAATGAGGACCTGCTGCGCGAACTGCCCGCAGGTGACTACACCGTCTCCATCGAGTTTCCCGAAGGCCACGACAGCCCCTTCGCGGTTGTGCTCGAAGGCCACACCCTCGGCACGCTCTCCGCGTCCGATAGCCGCGAGTACGCGGAGCTAGCAACGATCGCCCAGGCTGGCCTGTCCCCGCAGGTCACAGCGCGGCTCGAGGTCGCGGATTACGACCTGGATCTGCACCTGCGCCTCCCCCGCCCGGGTTTGTGTACGCCAGCAAACACACCCCCCGAGGAGCCCTGGGTGCTTCTCCCCACCGGGGCCCCGCGCCAGGTGTCGTACCTCCCCACCGCAAAGTTGGCCACGTCTACTGAGCGCAAGCATTTCCTCGTCGAGGTGGGCTTCGACGCGGCTGGAGATGTCATCGCGCTTATCGACGGCGAGCAGGTGGGCGAGTTCGACCTAGCCACCGGCGCCGAACTGAGCCCGACGTTGCGCCGCTTAGAGAAGCGCGGCGTGATTCCAATGGCGCACGGTTACCACGCACCGAACGGCGGAGCTCCGTCCCTGACGGTGTCCGCCAACCCAGTGGCCAAGGAAGAACACCCGATCACTTCTCCGATCCCCGTCCTGGCTCCTGAACCCCAGTTCGCCGCTGACAGCGTCGCGGAAGCCGCAGCATTGGCAGCCGACGAAGATGATGATGAGCCGGAGGCACCACAGAGAAAGAAGCGATACACCAGCTTCCAGGTCGCGGCGTGCCTCACGGTCGCGCTCGCACTCGGCGGCGTGGGCTTGATGGCTGTGAACTCCCAGGACATCACGGTGAGCTCTAACCAGGTATCCGATACCTTCACCGGGTCCACCTCACCCACGAAGTCGGAGCCAAAAACGTCTGAAGAGAAACCAAAAGACGAGGCAAAAGAAGAGCCCAAAGACAAGCCAAAAGAGGAGCTAAAGAAGGATCCCGCGCCGCGGCAGAACCAGAACCAGCCACAGAACCAGCCACAGAACCAACAGGTCCAGCAAAACCAGCCGGCGCCGGTGCAGCAGGCCCCCGCCCCGGTGCCGCGGCAACAACCGCCTGCGCCCGCTCCGGCCCCAGCTCCCACACCCGCGCCAGCGCCAGCCCCGGCTCCTGCGCCGGCACCAGCCGCACCCGCACAAGCGAACCCGCGCCCGTATGTCAATGACGTCGGCGGTGTGCGCGTGGAATCGAACATTCCGCCTGGCCAACCCCTGTTCCAGTTGGGATGGTAAGCGCCATCGATTATCCTTTCGTCGCCGTCTACCTCCAGGCCACGGGGATCCATCCCAGCTCAGGGCATCTGCTCACGCTCGACGCGGTCGCGTTCGACGCTGAGGGCAATGTTGGCGAGGATTTCCACGCAGTATTCAACCCCGTCACCGACCCGGGTCCTCTGCACAACCACGGTGTGCCACGGTCAGATTTCTGCCAAGCCCCGCGTTTCTCCCGCAGCTTAAAGAAGCTGGACAAGCTTATCGACGGTCGGACACTCATCCTCCACGACGCCCCCACGAGCTGGGGTTTTATCGTCGCTGAGGCTCGGCGGGCAATGAACGCTGCGGCGCGCGCGAACCGGAAACGCAACGGCCGTCGTCGCCAGCGGGTGGGGCATGTGCCGACGCCGAAGGTGATCGTCGATACGCTAGCGTCCGCGCGACTCCAAGGCGTGATCCCGGTTGACCAGCGACTCGAGGCCGTGGCCCGCGATTCTGGCCTTACGGTTGAGCCTCCTACCGCGAGCGCCGAACGCGCCGCGCGCGCCGAAGAAGAGACCTCACGGTCGCGGACGCACACATTGATCGAGCTCTACCGCTGCTTAGCGGCAAGCGGGGAGCTAGCAACCCGCAGCCCGGAAGAGCTTGCACCGGACCGATTTGGTCTCCAGCGCGCGCGAATTCGCGTCGATGCCCATAAGGCTTCACCTGAGGTAGACAACCCGGGCCCCTACTCCCCTGTGACGGGCCTGAAGCCGGGCATGGAAGTCGTGATCACCGACGATGTGCAAACCTGCCACGACGACCTCATCCAAGCGGCGCTCGACGCACAACTTACGTATTCAGAAAAGGTCACCCGCGAAACCTCCCTGGTTGTGACGAACGCGAGTGACCCAGCCGCCCTGCGCGGTAAGGCCATGCACGCGCAGCGCAAGGAGATTCCGTTACTCACGGATAGCCAGTTCACCGCCGCCGTTGCGGCTGTTTCAGACCCAGCGCATTAAACTTCCCCTTATGCGATTGCGCACACGCCTAGCAGTAACGGCCGCGAAGATGGCCACGTTTGCCTCCCGCGCCACTGGCCGCGGGGCCGGCGGAATGATCGGTGGCTTGGTAGCTAACGCTATCGACCCAACGATCCTTGCCCAACTCGGCCGCGGCCGGCCCACCGTGCTGGTCACCGGCACAAACGGCAAGTCCACCACTACGCGCATGCTGGCTAGCGCTCTGCGCAGCGCGCACACGGTTGCCACCAACGACGGCGGTGACAACATGGACGCTGGCATTATTTCTGCGTTGCTCGCCAATGAAGACGCCTCTCACATCGTCCTGGAAGTCGACGAGCTCCACGTCCCGGCGGCAGCGGACCGGCTCGCCCCGACCGCCCTAGTCCTGCTCAACCTCTCCCGCGACCAACTCGACCGTGTCGGCGAGATCAACAAGATCGAGAAGGCGTTGCGGGCGGCCGTCGATAAGCATCCTGCGATGACCGTGATTGCCAACTGCGATGACGTGCTCGTGTCCTCCATCGCCTTCGACGCGCCCAACGTCGTGTGGGTATCCGCCGGCGCCGGGTGGGTCGAAGATTCCATCACGAACCCCCGCGGACCTGGTTTCATCGTTCGTGACGGGGAGGACTGGTACGCGACAAAGCCGCTTGCCGACGGCCGGGAGTTCCGCCGCCCCACCCCGCAGTGGCGCGTGGACGCGGATGGCCTCCACACGCCCGACGGTGACGTTGAGCTGAACCTCACTCTGCCGGGCAACGCTAACCGGGGCAACGCTGCCCAGGCCATCGCCGCGGCCGTTACCGCCTTCGACATTGACGTACACGCTGCCGTTCGCGCGGCTGAGTCCGTGGACAACGTCGCCGGGCGCTACTCCACGATGACCCTCGGTGAGCACGAGATCCACCTGCTTCTGGCCAAGAATCCCGCGGGCTGGCAAGAGGCGCTGTCCATGGTGGATCGCTGCGCAGATGGCCTCGTCATTTCCGTCAATGGCCAGGTCGCTGACGGTGAAGACCTGTCTTGGCTGTGGGACGTCAGCTTCGAGGATTTCGAAGGCACCCACGTCAAAGCCGCAGGTGAGCGCGGCACGGACCTCGCCGTGCGCCTGCTCTACGCGGGCATCGACCACGAACTCATCCACGACCCAGTGAAAGCCATCCGCGCCTGCCCGCCCGGTCGTGTCGAAGTCTTGGCCAATTACACGTCCTTCCGGGACCTCAAGCGTGCTCTAGAAAGGGAAATCAATGCCTAAAATTCGCATCGGCCTCGTGCTCCCTGACGTGCTTGGCACGTACGGCGACAACGGAAACGCACTGGTCCTGCGCCAGCGGTGTGCGTTGCGCGGGATTGAGGCGACCGTCGTCAAGCTTGCGCTGGGCGACGCGGTGCCCGACAACCTTGACCTCTACTGCATGGGCGGTGGCGAAGACTTCGCGCAAGTGCTCGCCACAGAGCATTTGCTTAACGACGGTGGCCTCTCCCGCGCCGCCGCCAACAACCGCCCAATTTTCGCAGTGTGCGCTGGCCTGCAGGTACTAAGCAAGACCTTCCACGCTCATGGCGAAATCGTCGACGGCGTGGGACTCATCGACGCGACAACCGCCGCTATGCCGTCCCGCGCGATCGGCGAAGTGACCTCACGCCCCACCCTGCCCGAGCTCACCGAACCACTCACCGGGTTTGAAAACCACTTGGGAGCAACCATCCTCGGCCCCGGCGCGCAACCTTTAGGCACTGTCACCCGCGGGACCGGCAACAACGTGGTGGAGCACTCAGGCGAGGGCGTCGTCCAAGGCAGCGTGATCGCAACATACATGCACGGCCCGGCGCTAGCACGCAACCCGCAGCTAGCGGACCTGCTGATCGCCCGCGCCCTCGACGTGTCGCTGGCAGATCTTGAGCCGCTCACCCTCCCCGAAGTCGACCGACTCCGCAGCGAACGACTCCGCGGCTAAAGCGTCAGGCGGCCAGTCAGCGCGCGGGACAACGTCAACTCATCGACGAATTCAAGGTCCCCGCCGAGCGGCATCCCCGACGCCAATCGCGACACCGTTAGCCCCGGGAAATCCTTGAGCAGGCGTGCCAGGTAAGACGACGTTGCCTCGCCCTCCGTATCAGGGTCCGTAGCGACGATGACCTCGTGGATCTCCGGCGCTGTGTCCCCCGTGTCTGGCAACACCCCGCCAATGCGTTGCAGCAGCGGCGCGATAGCCAAGTCCTTCGGCCCCACGTTTGCCAGCGGATCAAGTGCCCCGCCCAAAACGTGGTAGCGGCCGTTGTATTCCCCCGTGCGCTCAATGACCTGGATGTCCTTGGCGTCTTCCACCACACAGATCAACCCAGCGTCCCGGTTTGAGTCCGCGCACACCCGGCAGACCTCTTCCCGGGAGACGTTGTTACAAATCCTGCAAAACGTCACCCCGTCACGCACAGCGCCCAGCGCGTCACGCAATCTGTCAATGTCCTCTGGGTCGGACTTCAACAGAAAGAACGCGATACGCTGGGCGCTTTTCGGCCCGACCCCGGGAAGACGAGAAAATTCGTCGATCAGATCTTGGAGCGGGCCCTCAAACATTTACTGCAGACCGCCGCCAAGACCCGTGTTCTCGGTGAACGGAGCGATCTTCGCCTGCGCGATCTCCGCAGCACGGTTGTGAGCGTCACGGTATGCAGCGAGGATCAGGTCCTGCAGCGTCTCCACATCATTCGGGTCCACTGCTTCCGGCTTAATAGCCAGGTCCTGGATCTCCGCACCACCGGTCATGGTGATGGTGACCAAGCCGCCGCCTGCGGTGCCCTCCACCACGGTCGCAAGAATTTCTTCCTGCGCACGCTGGATCTGCGCCTGGACCTCGGCTGCCTGGCGGATGATTTCTTCCATATCCGGCATACCCTGCTCAGGAGTAGTCATTGTATCGACCTTCTACTTTCTTCCTCTACTTCGAGATTTTGCTTTTCCCAGTGTACCCACCCGCCTTGCCTTACTTGCCTCAGACCGGCCGGGCCCCCAACTCATCAGCCAGCAAGTCCCTCGCCATCTCAGTCGGGTTACGGTGGTCCAGCTCACCAGCTTCCTGGGACTGATTCACCATGTCCTCTTCCTCGGCCTCCCTGGAATACGGTTCTGGTTCTGGTTCTGGTTCGGGTTCGGGCTCTGGTTCTGGTTCGGGTTCGGGCTCTGGTTCGGGTTCCGTGCTGGACCCCGTGCTTTGCCCAGTGCTTGACCCAGTGCCTACGACGAAGCGTGCAGAGATTGCCGTGCCAACCACGTCCCTTAACGCACTCTCAATGGCGCTTCGATTCACATCGAGGTTGAGACGCTGCGCCAACGCACCCGTGTTGTGCCCGATAACCAGCGTTTGGCCATCCAGCTCCACCGGCTGCGCTTCGGCAAGGAGGATCCCGGCGACCTTATTGCGCCCCTGCACCTTCCCGCGGATCTCTTCCCAGGACTCCCGAATCTGGGCAAGGGAATCTCTGGGTGGCTCAGGTCGCGGCGGTGCTGGTTGCGGCGGCGCTGGTTGTGGTGGCGCTGGTTGCGGCGGACTCTGCTGCACAGCCGGGACCGCAGTGGGATTCGAGCCACTACCCACCAAGTGCGCCATCATGATCTCGAGCAACAAACGAGGAGAGGTGGCGCCTTTCAGATCGCTCACGCGGTCATTGACTTCGGTGGCGAGATCCGCAAGCTGCGCCCCAGTGAACAGCGCGGCCTGCTGCTTCAGTGTTTCGCCGCGATCCGTAGGAGCGTCGACAAGCCCCTGCTCAATCGCGTCAGGAACGAACTGCAGCACAGTCAAATCACGGAGGCGGTCTAAAAGATCCGTCACAAACCGGCGCGGCTCATGGCCCGCCTCAATCACTCCATCGACCACGGAGAAAAGTCCGGCGGCGTCGTGTGCGGCCAGGGCATTCACCGTCGCGTCGATAAGCGAAGAGTCCGTAACCCCAAGCAACAGCAAGGCGACGTCGTACGTCAGGCCTTGCTCCCCCGCGCCGGCCAAGAGCTGGTCGAGGATCGAGAGAGTATCGCGCGGCGAGCCACCGCCAGCCCGAATCACCAGCGGATACACGTCCTCATCCACATGGACGCCCTCCGCAACCACGGTACGGTGAATCAACTCGCGCATCGCAGGCGGAGTAAGCAGACGGAACGGATAGTGGTGCGTGCGTGAGCGGATCGTTCCAATGATCTTTTCCGGCTCCGTCGTCGCAAAAATAAAGATGAGATGTTCCGGCGGCTCCTCCACGATCTTGAGCAGCGCGTTTGATCCCTCGCGCGTGATCATGTGGGCCTCATCCACGATGAACACGCGATAACGCGATTCCGCCGGGGCGAACAAGGCACTCTCACGCAGCGATCGCATGTCGTCGACACCGCGGTTCGACGCCGCGTCTAGCTCCTTCACGTCAAGGTTGCCGGGGCCACCGGGCGCCAGCGACACGCAGGAGGAACACACGCCGCACGGGGTCGACGTAGGCCCCTCGACGCAGTTCAAAGAGCGCGCCAAAATGCGTGCCGACGACGTCTTACCCGTTCCCCTCGGCCCCGAAAACAAGTAAGCATGATTGATCCGGCCATTGTCCAAGGCTGCGCACAGCGGCTTGGTCACTTGCTCCTGGCCGATCATCTCCGCGAAAGACGCGGGACGGTACTTGCGATATAGCGCCACCGACGCCTACCCGAGTTTTTCAAGCGCAGCCAGAAGCACGCAGGTGGCCACGCCATCCATCGCGGTACGCACTTCCTCGAGCGGCGGGAGCGACGGTGCAAGCCGAATGTTCCGGTTGTTCGGATCCTGGCCCAGCGGGTACGAGGAACCAGCCTTCGTCAACGTGATTCCTGCGTCCTTCGCCAGCTCCCACACTCGCGTCGCGGTGCCGTCCACAACATCGAGGGAAATGAAGTAACCGCCGGTCGGCTTGGTCCACCGCGCCACCTCATACTCACCGAGTCGGTTCTGCAGAATCTCGTCGACGGCAGCAAACTTCGGCCCCATCGATTCCGCATGCTTGCGCATCACGTCACGCACACCCTCAGCGTCACCGAAGAACTTCGCGTGCGCGAGCTGGTTCACCTTGTTCGGACCGATTCCGCGGATCCCAGCGATGTCTGCGTACCACGCGAGATTTTCGCTTGACGACGCAAAAAACGCCACGCCCGAACCTGCCTGCGTAATCTTCGACGTCGAGCTCATGACCCAGAAGCGGTTCGGATTGCCCGCTTTTTCTGCCGCGCTTAAAACGTCAATGATCGGCGGGAACTCGTCAGTCAGCGTGTGGATTGCATAAGCGTTGTCCCACACAATGCGGAAATCTGGAGCCGCAGTCTCCATCTCACACAGACGACGAACAACGTCTTCAGTGACCGTGTATCCAGTTGGGTTGGAGAACATCGGAACAACCCACATGCCCTTGACCGCTGGGTCCTTCGCGAGTTCAGCGACGGCATCAACATCTGGGCCGTCTTCAAGCATGGGAACCTGGATCATCTCAAAACCGAGCTTCTCCGTGATGGAGAAGTGCCGGTCATATCCCGGAACCGGGCAGATCCACTTAATGGTTTCTTCTTGTGACCACGGGCGTGGAGAATCGTTGTTACCGAACAAGCATGACCACGACACGAGGTCGAACATGATGTTCAGCGACGATGAATCGCCCGCGTAAATGTTCTCCACCGGGATGCCGATGACGTCCGACCAAAGTTCACGGATGTCCTGGATACCTTTCAGGTTCCCGTAGTTGCGCACATCTGCCCCTGTGGCGTCCGTGTGATCATCCCCGGGGAGTGAAAGGAGGCCGGAGCAGATGTCGAGTTGCTCCGAAGACGGCTTTCCACGGGTCAGGTCTAAGTTCAGGTTACGGTCCTTCAGCTGTTGGTATTCGGCCTGGACCTGCGCAGCGAGTTCTTCGCGCGCGGAAGTATCAAGATCAAGCAAAGACATGGCGTTTCATCCTCTGTATGTTGTCGCTTTTCTGGTGCCTATCGTACCGATTCCGTGGGTCCCTGTTCGAGGCGATCCCAGGGTTCAAACTCCACTCCCTCTGGCGCCACGGGATCGAATGGGAAGAATCTTTCATACTCTTTCTCCAACGCTTGCAGGGCTTTAATGCCCTCCCAGAACTCGTCCTCATCGGCCGCTTCTTCGCAGGCGTCGAGGATTGCGTGGCCCCGTGCCAAGAATTCCGCCTCGACGGCGATTTCACGCCGCTTTTCCGCGAGCGACGTACTTCCCCACCCTGCGGTGCGCGTGGATAGCTGGTTGTACAGGAAGCCGTCCTGCATGACCTTGGAGTACGTCCCGTCGTTAAAAAGCCACACGATTTCACCGGACTCCGGATCCGGGATGTACGTTGCGCGCCGCTGGGTCTTGAGGTTGTGGTGGTGTTGGCATAGGGCGAACAGGTTATTCGGCGTGGTTTTGCCGCCTTCATCGAAGGGAACGCGGTGATCTAACTGGCAACGCTCTGCCGCCATGCCGCAGCCGGGCCAGATGCACGTACCGTCCCTAGCGATGACGTACGCCCTCATGCTTTCCGTGGGGACGTACGCTTCGGTCTCCTGGTCCGCCACGTCGAGGAGATTCACGATGGCGCAGTCTTCCTCCGCCACCAGTGACTCAAAGGCTTCGTTGCCGATCGCGTCCGTCCATCCGAAACGTGGGAAGTAGATCGACTCACCTGGAACTGGGGCACCGGTGGCATCCAGCGCGACGAAGCCGTAGAGCTTGGCTCCCAGCGCCGGGTCAGTTTCGCCCAGGATGATCTGGCGCGCGGCCTCACCTTTTCCTAGCTTGAGTTCCCGCGCCGTCTTCTCAATCACGGCGGTGAGCGCCGTAATTGTTGTGGAATCAGCGCTCAGCGTCATCGCGGCCCGCCCGACCTCTTCCGCGGAGGAGACAGTGAGCTCAATCGTCTTCTTGGCGGCGTTGCCCTTCTTCTCGCGCTCTTCCCGCTTCTCTTCGTCGTGCGCAATGCCGGCGTCCATCGAGGCAATCAATTTCTTAATCCGCTCTTTGATCACCCGCGGCGACGGCAATTCTTGTGCTGGCCGTTGCGGATCAAGCAAGCAGCACAGCATTAAATCGAATTCGCACATCACGCTGTATCCGGCGTCAGGCCCCAGCTGGTTCAGCGTTTCGTCGATAGCAATCAAACGCCCAAGATCCAGCCTGTGATGAACCTCCTGCATTTCCCGCAATAACGGCAAGTCATCGAGCCTTTTGTACGCGAAAATTCCCTTGGTTACGCGCTGCCTACCCCAGCCCGTCGAACGCGCCAGCGATTCAACGTGGACTTCCAAATCATCGATGTCCATCCAGCCATGGGCGTAGTCACCGAAGATCTCCGCTTCCATCATCCGCATGAACGTCGCAGCCTCCGCGACGGGATCCGACTCCAGTTCCGTCCTGAAGTAGGCGCCGCCTTCATCGTGGTCCGTGCCCGTGTTGTCTGTTGTCATTGTGCATCCCTCCCTACAATCTCAATTGTACACTCGTACGTATGAACGATTCAAGGCTATTTTTGCAGCCTTAGAGAACTTTTATACGCTTGTTTGTTCTATGTCTTTTTGACATGCTTTCACGATAGCAACCGGTCCCGACAACACAACGGGACAAGAACCTCCCCACCTGTGGACAAAACGCAAATCCGCAGGTTGAACAGTGCGTAGGCTGTGGATAACCCCAATTTCCCGCCCATCTTGCGCACAAAAAAGGGACCCCACGCACCTGCCAGAGCTCGCTGACCCTTGCTGCGTTCCCGCCCTGGGGGAGTTCACAAGATAAGCACCGCGTGGGATCCTGTTGGGTAGTCTAGTTGGCTTTCTCAAGGCTTTCAAAAAGCACGCTCAGAGCACGCTTATCGACGATTTTGTCACCACCGTCCAATCCGCTAAAGTGAGTGCTCGACGCTTTAGCGTCCTAGGAGGATTCGACTAGCGGCCTATGTCACACGCCTGGAACGCGTGCGGGTAGCAATACCCTCGTGGGTTCAAATCCCACATCCTCCGCCAAAGCCCCGGCTCATGCTGGGGCTTAATTTTTTGCCTTACTCAGGCATGAGGTCGTAGCAGAGCTGAGTCAAACCCTTCGTGCCGTCGACGTAGTAGGTCGTTCCACGCTCTTCTTTGCCCGGGTTACCGCAGCGTGCGACCACTTTTTCGGGTTCGGGAAGAAGTGTCGAGCTGAGGGACGAGCTGCTCGGCACGGTACTGCTCGGCACAGTGCTGGACCCAGCAGTCGGCTCCAATGACGATGACGACGGCGGGACCTCGCCTGGGGACAAGGTCGCCGTCGTCGTCATGGTGCTGGTCACGGTCGGCCGGTCGTAGTAGAACGTGCAGCCAGAAAGGACGATTGGGGTGAGGGCAATCGTCGATAAGCAGAGTGCGAAAAGCTTTCGTTGGGGCACGCGCTGAGTCTAGCGCGCTAGCTGGCTCACTTGCTTCGCGACGAAGAAGCCCCGGCTTTCGCGTGCTCCTCCGGCGTGGCATTGCAGTACCAACCGATGAAGCCGATCAGGCTGGACAATCCGATCAGCGCGAGGCCGATGCCTGCGGCCTGAGCGATCTGCTGGCCAAACATTTCGTTGAGACGCTGCGCCTCGATACCTGCCTGGATCTCCGCTTCGGAGCGTGGGCGACCGTGGCCACCGTTACCGAAGTCCGGGGTTTTGATGCCCAGCTTGTCGGTTACGGCTCCTATGGATTTACCAAGCTCGTGGCTGAATGGCCCGGCGATTGGCAGACCGATCAGGAAGAGCAGACCCAGCGGAAGCAGTGCCATCCATGGACCAGCCTCCGAAGACATGTCCTGGAAGCATTGGTTGATTTTGTTCGAGGACCCATTGTCGCTGGAGCCGCCAGCACCAGGCCGTGTGACCTCGACGTTGATCTTGATCTCGCCGCCTTTGCCATCGGGGATCACCACGGTGTTGTTGCCTGAGTTAGCGCCGGGCGGGACGATGATCGTGATTTTGTCGCCGTCGCGGGCGTAGCTCCAGCCTTCGGGAAGCTTGATCGTGCCCGCGTTCGTGCCGCCTGGCACGTACACGATAATCGGGTTGCCCGGCTGCCCAACGACTGTGCCGCCGCCGACCACGAACGGAACCTCGATGATCTTGGTTTCACCGCTGGGCAGGGTGACCTTGACCGGAATTGTTACCGTCTCACCGGGTTTTGCCGTGCTAGGAACAGTCACCGTCAGCTGGCCGGTGCTCGGGTCAACGGTGACTACCCAACCCGCAGGTGCCGTCCACTTTGGATCGAGTTCAAACTTCGTGCCAGCGGGGTTGCCGATGATCGTTGGGTTGATCACGTACGGTCCACCTGGGTAGACGATGATCGGATTCGTCGGGGTGCCCGGTGTGCCTGGCTTTTCCACCACGACCGGAATCTCAATGACCTTGGTGCCGCCACCTGGCTGCGTCACCGTGACTGGAATGGTGACCTTGTCTGGCCCGTTGTATCCCGGGGGCACAATGACCGTGAGGGTCCCATCGGGCCCAGGGGTGATGATCCAGCCAGCGGGGATCTTCGACGGGTCGATCGTCGCCGTAGTACCGGGGCCGCCAATGGTGATGTTGATGGTGTAACCGGGGTACACGGTGACCGGGTTGGTTGGAACCCCAGGGCTCGCAGGCTTTTCGACGGTCACCTTGGCCGGTACCCGTTCGTCTTTCGTGCCGTCCGGGTACGTGACGTCGACGAGAATTTGCTGCACGTCTCCCTCGTTCGCGCTCGGCGGGATGACAACGGTGATCTTGCCGGTGTTCGGATCAATGGTCGGCTTCCAGTCACCGAGGATCTGGTTTGGGGAGATCACATACGTCGAGCCCGACGGGATGCCTGGGGTCAGCTGCTCCAAAATGATGGTGTCGCCGGGCTTACCCTTTCCTTCGCCGTACTTCGGGTTATGGAAGTCGGCTTCGGTGGCGACCTTGACACCCGGTTTCAAAACGTCCTTTGAGCCATCCGGGTAGGTGACCGTTACCTCGAGCGCCTGTACCTCGCCGGCACGCGCATCTGCCGGCGCGGCCACAGTCAACGTGCCAGTTTTTTTATCAATCGTCGCGTTCCAACCACCAACAGGCTTGGCGACGCTAAACGTCGTGCCATCGATGACTTTCTGGCCACCAATGACCTCCGTGATCGTCTTTTCCAAAGAGATCTCGAGGGTCTTTCCTGCTTGCACCGTGCTCTCGGCGGGGTAAGCAGGGTTGAACGAAGCGATGTTCACCTTGCCCACGAACTTCTTCGAGTTGTGGTCGACCGAACCAGGCCTTGCCTTATTCTCAATCCGCAAGAACTGCTCGTTGCTGTACGCCGCGTACATCGAATCCTTCGTATTTTCACGTGGCTTCGCCCAGATCTCCACATCAAGCTGCTTCGGCTTGTTGTCGTCCCACTCACCAGTGGAGCCCGGCTGCAAGGTCACAAAGACTTTACCTGCAGAATCAACGCGTACCTGCGCTCTGTCAACCTGCTTGCCTGCCCAGAAAACCCTTCCCGTCAGGCGCTCATAGTCCTCCTTGGCGTTAGCCACGACAATGCCGGAGTCGTACTCGCGACCGTCGGCGATGACGCTCACCGTCTTCTGTTGGGACGGGAGCATGGGCTGGCACTCGTCAGTTTCAAACGGCCACGGTTCCGCGTGTCCTTCAAGGACCGGGCGCGCCTGGGACATGTACAGATCACGATCTGTCGGATCGAATGGGGCCGTGATCTTCCACATCCAAACCTTCTTCTCTTTCAGGTCTGATGCAGATAGCTGAGCCCACGAACTCTTGGATTCCCCCGGTGCCAGGGTTATCGTTGAGTCACGAAGACCCAGGGTGTCTGTGACCTTCACCGAAACGTCTTGCGTGCCTTGAGAAGTTGCGACGTCCTTCCACGCGTAGACGCCAGGCTTTACCCGTTCAATCTTGTACGTGACGTTCTGCTTCGAAACGTTGCGGAGCTCAGGGGTGAACTGAAGCAGTCGGAACATACGATCACCTTCGGGAACAGCCTCAGCCCAGATGTAAAACTCCGTACGCTTGTTGATCCAATCTTCAACACGGTATGTCCCCACGGCCTGTCCGTTTGATTCCGAACGTTCGTAGAAGCGCGCATGCTGTCCGGGTTCCACGGAGTGGGAGACTGTGTTCCGGCAACCGCGTTCATAGCCGATGTTCAAACCGGGAGGGCTTTGGAAAGTGGCGGGAAGGGCTTCGGCGTACGGGGCGGTGAGTACGCCTGCGCCGAGCGTTAGGGCGAGGGCGCTGGCGGTGATTTTTCTGGAGAGTCTCATGGGCATCTTTCTGTGGATGTGATTAGAAATTACTGCTTACTATGAGACGTTTCTAAATGTTTTTCAAGTTTTAGAATAATTTAACTTAGGTTATCCACAGGATTCCACAGCCACGGTTCTGTGGATAAACGGTGTGGATCAAAGCATTCCAGCAGCTCATTGAGCGTTTTCACTTCGGGGTAGCCGATAGATTTACACAATGTTTCCACAACCTGTTGGGTACCCCCGTTCGCGGACATCTCCCTGAAAGTGACTGCCCCATCGCGTTTCGCTAAACGACGGCCATCGCCCGCGACAACAAGCGGAACATGCACGTAAAAACGTTGTTCCACGCCCAGTTCGTGCGCGATGTAGGCCTGCGTGGGCGCCGAGGGAAGAAGGTCATCGCCGCGAACGATCTGGTCGATATTTTGGTAACCATCGTCAACGACCACGGCCAAGTTGTACGCCCAATCGTCGGCTTGGTCACCAATCCCGCCGCGGTGGAGGACTACGTCATCGACTGGGCCGGTGTATTCCCCGTGGTAAAAGTCGTGGATTGTCCATTTCTCAGAATTCGCTCTGAGACGGATGGCTGGGGAGCGGTTGTTTTTGGTAAATTCCGACCGTCGATAAGCGATCTGCTCCTGCGTGAGGTTCCTACATGTGCCGGGGTACATGCCGGGCTGAAGATCCGGGCGGGCGTGAGGCGCTGAGGTGGCCTCGCGAATGTCCTTGCGTGAGCAGAAGCACTCATAGGTGTTGAGCTGGGCTAAGGCCTCCGCGTAGGCGGCGTGGCGCGTCGATTGGTAGACAACCGGCGGGTCGAAGGCGAGGCCCACGGCTTCGAGATCCTCGATCTGGCGGATCGCGGACTCTTGCGACGAGCGAGCGGTATCGATGTCCTCGACGCGAAGGTAGAAATCGCGGCCTGATTGACGGGCAAAGAGCCAGGCCAGGACGGCTGTGCGTAGATTTCCAAAATGCAGATCGCCGCTGGGTGAGGGGGCGTAGCGGCCCGCGCCCGCGTGATCGTTGGGGCGAGTGTCGTGCATATGTGCCATGATATTGCGCATGACTCAACCCGTGACTCACCCAGTGGCCCGCTCACCGTTTCCGTACCTCGTCGCCGTCTTTTGCGCGGTGTTCTTGATCTCAAATATCACTGCCCAAAAGGGCGTGGAGATCGGACCCCTCGTGACCGACGGTGCGTTCTTCCTCTTCCCGCTGTCGTACGTGATCGGCGATGTGTTGGCGGAAGTCTACGGGTTCAAGGCCGCCCGCCGTGCGGTGTTCACCGGATTCGGAATTGCGTTGCTTGCCATCGCGTCCTTCTACATCGCGATCTGGCTGCCGGCGGCGAGCTTCTACGACATGCAGGACACGTTCTCCGCTGTTCTTGGCCTGCTTCCGCAGATCGTTGCTGCATCGCTCGCCGGCTACGTCGTGGGCCAGCTGCTCAACGCGTGGGTGCTGCAGGAGATGAAGAATCGCATGGGCCACGGCAACCTGTGGGCACGTTTGATCGGTTCGACCGTCGTCGGTGAATTCGCGGACACCTTGTTGTTCTGCTCCATCGCAGCCACGGTGATCGGAATCGACTCGTGGCAAGCATTTGTGAACTACGTGGCAGTTGGATTCCTGTGGAAGACCTTGCTCGAGGTCGTGCTGTTGCCGATCACGTACCCGACCATCGCAGCCGTGCGCCGGGCTGAGGAGCGCGTGAGCGCGGAAACCGCTTAGCTGCGAGGCCCGTAGTACCGGCCGAGGAATTCGGCACGGTACTCCTCGAACCGGCCTTCGTCGATGGAGGCGCGGATGTTGTCCACAAGGCGAAGCATGAACTCCAAATTGTGGAGCGTGCACAAGGTCCCGCCGAGGAATTCCTTCGCCTTTAAAAGGTGGTGGATGTAAGCACGGGAGTAATTAGAGGACACGTAGGCGCCGGTCGCAGCGGCGAACTCGTCGTCGATTCCGCCAAAATCCCGTTTGAACCTGGCGGCGGCGAGGTTCATCCGTCCGTCGAGGGTGTAAACGCCGCCGCGGCGGCCAAGGCGGGTCGGGGCGACGCAATCAAACGTGTCGGCGCCGTTGGCGATGCACTCAAACAGGTCATCGGGTTCAGAAATTCCCAGCATGTGACGCGGTTTGTCATCGGGGAGTTCGTCGGTGACCCAGCTGGTGATCGTGCCCAGGATGTTCTTTTCTAATGCGCCACCGATGCCGTAGCCGCCGAAACCGCGCCGCCCCTCAGCCTGGGCGCGGTCACTAATTTCTACGAGCCCGCGGGTGGCTTGGCGGCGCAAATCCTCGTACTGCGCCCCCTGCACCACACCCCACAGCGACTGCTTGGGCCGGTCGGGATGGGTGATCGCGCGAGCGTTGGTCAGCCGGTCGTGCTCATCAAGGCAGCGCTGCGCCCAGCGGTGGGTGCGCGCCACAGATTCCTCCTGGTACGCACGCGTATCGACGAGCGTTGTGAGCTCATCAAAGGCAAACATGATGTCCGCACCGAGTTGGTGCTGAATCTGCATGGACACCTCGGGCGTGAAGCGGTGGGAGGAGCCGTCGATGACGGATTTGAAGTCCACCCCGTCGTCGTCGACACGCGCCATGCGGTCTTTCTTCGCGGCGCGAATGTCGCCTTCCGTGAGCTCCGCAACGTCCATGGCGAGGATTTTTTTAAATCCCACGCCCAGGCTCAAGACCTGGAAGCCGCCGGAATCGGTGTAGGTGGGGCCGCGCCAGTTCTCAAAAGCCGCAACACCCCCGGCTTCATCGACGATGTCCGGGCCAGGCTGGAGGTACAGGTGATACGCATTCGACAGGACCGCCTGGGCACCGGCGGCTGCGACCTGCTCCGGGGTGAGCATCTTCACCGTCGCCTTGGTTGCAACGGGAATGAACGCAGGCGTGGCAATGTCCCCGTGGGGAGTTGTGATCACGCCGCTTCGCGCGCGGCCGTGGGTGGAGCCCACTGTGAACGAGAGATCAGGCATGGGCGAATTCCTTTTCCAGCGCCTCGCCCTCGATGTCAAGGTTGGGCAGGGCTTTGTCCAGCCACTTGGGCATCCACCACGTTGCGTTGCCCAGGATGAACATCGTGGCGGGAACAAGGGCCATGCGGACAAAGAAGGCGTCGAAAAGCACGGCGGCGCCGAGGGAGAAGCCGAAGATCTTGATGAATGGCAGCGGCTGGTCAATGAAGGCAACGAAGACGGCGATCATGATGATCGCGGCGGCCGTGACCACGCGGGCGCCGCGGGTGAAACCTTCGATGGTGGATCGTTCAACCGCGTGGAGGCGCGCGTCGGAATCGCTGCCGTCACTGTCGTCACTGTCGGCACTGCGTAGGCGGGTGTACTCCTCACGCATGCGAGTGACCAGGAAGACCTGGTAGTCCATGGCAAGACCGAAGGTAACGCCGATCAGCAGGATCGGAAGGAATGACAGGATCGGGCCGGGGGTGTTGACCAGGCCGCCGAAGCCGTTCTGGAACACAGCGACGGTGACGCCGAAAGATGCCGCCATGGACAACAGGAAGCCAAGGCCTGCTACCAGCGGCACGAGCAGCGAGCGGAACACCAGAATAAGCAGCACGATGGCGAGACCCACGACGATCGCGAGGTAGAGCGGCATCGCGCCACTTAACGCTTCGGTGATGTCCATCTGGACTGCCGTGAACCCGGTCAATCCAACCTTTGCGCCGGTGACGTCCTCAATCTCACGATCGATTTCGCGCAGCGCGTGGGCGGTATCCACGGTGTATTCGTCGTCCGGGCCCGTCTTCGGCGTGGCCAGGATCTGGGCGGCCGTCATGTCTTCGTTGACGCCGACGAGCTGCGCGTGGGTGATCCCCGCGCTCGTCCCAGCGCGCTCCATCGCGTACATGAACGTGGCCAAAGCAGCCTTTTTCTGCGGGCCAGGGGCTTGCTCGTCGGGGATGAGGTTGATGTAGGGCTTGAGGCCTTCTGAATCGGGCTTCGCATCGTGCGCATCAACGACGAGGAGGAACGGCGCGTTCACGCCGGGTCCGAATCCCTCGGCCATCAGGTCGGCGGATTTACGCTGCGTGGTGTCGGTGTCGCTGTTGGAGTCCGAAGGAAGGGACAGCTCCATGTTCAGCGCGGGCAACGCGAGCCCACCCAGCGCCAACACGACCACAGCCATCACCAGCGCGGGAGCCTTCGCGACAAAATTCACCCAGGCGCGGCCCATGGTTCGGCCGTTTTCATCATGCTTAGCGACGAAAGGCAGGCGCACCCCAAACATCTTGTCGCCGAACAGGCCCATGAGGGCAGGTAGGAGTGTGATCGCCACGGCCACAGCAATGGCGACCGTGAGCGCAGCGGACAAGCCCATCCACGACAAGAATTCGATGCGCGCGAGGACAAGCGCGACGAGCGCCGTGAAGACGGTGCTTCCGGCGAAGACCACGGACGAACCCGCGGTGCCCGTCGCTAAGCCAGCAGCTTCAGGCCCGGGGAGGTGCCTGCGCTCCTGGCGGTAGCGCGACAGAATGAACAGCGCGTAGTCGATTCCCACGGCCAGGCCGATCATGATGGCCATAACCGGCGTGACCTCATTGAGGTCCACCCAGTTGGTCACAATCAACGTGAGGAAAGCGCCTAGGCCCACCCCCACCACTGCGGTAATGACCGGCATGCCGGCAGCAATGAGGGAGCCGAAGGTCACCATCATGACCAAAAAGGCAATCGCGATACCGACGATCTCAGAGGTGGACTTGATCTGGATTGGCTCACCGAATCCCGGCCCGCCGGCCTCAACCTGAAGCCCGCGTTCCCGGCCGATTTCCAGTGCCCGGTCCACCACCGCGCGCTCTTCATCGGTGACCTGCATGGAGGTTTCAGCGCCGAATTCAAAGGTGGTGTAGCCGATCCTGCCGTCGTCGGACACGAGGCGAACGTTGTGCGCATCAGCTTCGGCGCGTTCTTTCGGCAACCCCATCTCCGTCATCATGGAGACGATCTGTTCGGTTTGGGCTTTGTTGATCTCTACCGGATTACCAAAGCGCTGGTCGCCCTTGATGCCGCTGAGGTTGTCTTTGATGTAGCCCACCGTGGCGTCGATGGCGTCGGTGTGGTTGGCCAAACTATCTCCCTGCGGCGCCGCGAACACGAGGTTCACGGTGGGGGCCTGGACGGGATCGGATTGATCGGGGAATTGCTCGGTCAGCGTCACCAGCGCGTCGATAGATGGCGTGCCAGAAATAGCAAAGTCACTCGTCAGCGGCTTGGAGAGCGTGACCGCGCCGAGTGCCCCACCGACGAAGAGCAGCACCCAGGCAACGATCACCTTCCACTTATTCAGGAAGGACCATTTGCCCAGCCGGTAGAGCATTGTCGCCACGTGACGAGTCCCTTCAGCGCATCGAACGGAAATGAATCGGAAATGAATATGGAAAAAGTCCGTCAGCCGTGTGGCTGCGGACTTCTGTGGCGGTAGCGGCGGGATTTGAACCCGCGGAGGTTTTACCCTCACTCGCTTTCGAGGCGAGTACCTTCGGCCGCTCGGACACGCTACCGCGAAATACGTTAGCGGTAGCGCGCCTATGAAACCAAATTAGTTGTTCTCGCGTGCGTCCTGGATCTTGCCAGCGACCTCGTTGGCCTTGTCCTTGATAGCGTCTCCAGCCTGGTCCAGCTTGTCCTTGATGTCGCCGGACAGCTGGTCAGCCTTGCCCTCGTTCTTCAGCTCGTTGTTGTCGGTAGCGTCGCCCAGAGCTTCCTTAGCGTCGCCCTTGAGAGATTCTGCCTTGTCAGCCAAACCCATGATTGTCTCCTTTTCGTTGAAGTAATTGTTTCGACCCATGGTACGGCGGGGCCTAAAGAAGTTGTGTAACAATTCGGCACACTCTCGCTCACGAATTCCACCGCGCACCTCAACCGTGTGCAGATGATGCGGGTCACGCAGCGCATCAAGAACCGAACCCACGGCGCCAGTTTTCGGCTCGTATGCACCGAAAACCAGGCTTTCGATCCGCGCGCCTAGGATCGCGCCCGCGCACATCGTGCACGGCTCCAGCGTCACCACCAGCTCGCAGCCGTCGAGCCGCCACGTGCCCAACGCACTCGCGGCTGCGCGTATCGCTTCAACCTCCGCGTGGGCTGTGGGATCGCAGCTTGCTTGACGACGATTGGTCCCCACCCCAAGCTCCTCCCCACCCGGCCCGTACACAACGGCGCCCACAGGAATGTCACCGTCCGGGGTGGTGCGCGCGATGTCCAGAGCGCGCTGCATTCGGTTATCCAGGCGCTTATCCAAACGGTTATCCAACTGCATCGAGCAATTCGTCAAGAAAACCGAGCTCATCAGCGATCCGCTCGATGATCTCTGATGGGTCCGCCTCCCCATCGTCGATAAGCACGGCTAACGTGCCCTCACTCAGGCCGAGGTCTGCGAGGATGTCGAAGTCCCCGTCGGCGTACGCGTCAACGTCGTCCAGGTCGGCCGGGTCGATGTCGGGGATCTCGATGCCTGCTTCTTCGCAAATATCCGCCGCGAAGTCATCGTCGACCGCCATCGTCGCGTCCGAAATTAGCGCGCGGGTGCCGCGGGGACCGGGGCGAACGATGGCGAGGTACTCCTCCTCGACGTTGACGATGGCGAACGCCGCGGACTCACTACGCAAGTTGCGCACGGCTGAAATCGCGTGGCTGACGCGCGTGAAGTTGTCGGCGAACTCGCGCACTTCCCACCGTCCCTCGCGCTGGGTGACGGTGATTGCGTAGCCTTCCTGGTTCATGCCTAGTCAGCCTAATAGCAATGTGGGACACTTGGTTTTGTGATCGATCCTTCGAAGAATTCTCTCAGCGTGTGTGTGCTCGGCCTTGGCCTGATCGGCGGGTCGATTATGCGCGACCTTGCCGCGGCCGATGTGGAGGTTTTCGGCTATAACCGTTCCGCAGCGGGCGCGCGCGGGGCGGAAAAAGACGGCTTTGATGTCACCACGGATTTGACTGCGGTGCTGCAGCGCGCCGAAAAAGCCGGGGCACTGATTGTGATCGCGGTGCCGATGCACGCGGTGGGTGTCGCGTTGGACGCGATCAATGAACACGCACCGAATTGCGGAATCACTGACGTCGTGAGTGTGAAAGCTGCCGTCTACGACCTCGTGCGCGAGCGCGGCATGGGCCAGCGTTACGTGGGTGGGCACCCGATGGCGGGTACGGAGTACTCCGGCTGGATGGCCTCGAAGACCGGGCTCTTTGACGGCGCGGCGTGGGCCGTGGCCTACGACTACGCGCTGGAAAACCCCACTTCGCAAAAGTGGATGGACGTCTTTGGGCAGGTGTGCGCTGTCGCCCAGATCTGCGGGTCGGAGATTGTGCCGGTGACGGTCGGGCACCACGACGAATCCGTCGCCCGCGTTTCCCACCTCCCCCACGTGCTCGCTGAAGCATTGGCGGTCATCGGCGATCGGGGCGGCACGCTGGCGCAATCGCTCGCTGCTGGCTCTTTTGCTGGCGCCACCCGGGTGGCTGGGACCAAGCCGGAACTCGTCCGCGCGATGTGCGAAACCAACGGCCCCGCTCTGGTGAAAACGCTGGATGAGATCATCCCGATCCTCCAGAAGGCGCGGGAGGACCTAGAAACGCCGACCATCAAGGACCTCGCGGAGGCCGGCAACAACGCCTACGTCCGGTTCGGCGCGCGGGCATCGCGGCCCGTGATGCGGATTAACCCCGGCGGGCCGGGCTGGGTGGACCAGCTCAAGCAGGCCGAATCCATTGGCGGCCGCATCGAGGTGATGTAACTCAGGATGATCCTGACGGCCCTGACGATCCTGACAACGCAGACACCCATAAGGAAACCTGCACGTTTTTGACCTGCAGGTTTAGGGGCCGGATAGTAATGAACCCCGCCCGGGGATTGAACTGCTCCCCATTAGTTGGACTGAGAAATCAGTTACCGACTAGTGGGGAGCAGTTCCTTTGAGAGCACGTAGTTCGCTCAGTGAAGTTCAGCGTGAACAGTTAGTGGAGCTTTTCGAGCAGGGGATGGGTTGCCAGGCCGCTGCCATTGCTCTTGGTGTCTCCAGATACGCCGCCCGTATGCTCTATCGTCGGTTTACGCTGCATGGCAAGCTATGTCTTGTGGAGAAACCGACTAAGCAGCAGTATTCGTTCGAAATCAAGAAGGAAGTTGTCCAACGCCACCTTGCCGGTGAGACGGCGATGGATCTTGCGCGTGAGTTTGGCCTGTCATCAGACCAGCTAGTTAAAGGGTGGTCGTGGAAATGGCGTAAAGGTGGCGATGAGGCGCTAAAACCGAAGCCGAAGGGTAGGCCCAGAGGCTCGGTCGCACCGAAGCCGCTGTCGGAGGAAGAGAAGCTGCGCCGCCAGATCGCACGGTTGGAAGCGGAAAACGCATATCTAAAAAAATTGCGGGACTTGAGGAACCAGGGACGCGCCTGAAAGTCCAGGCGATTGTCATCCTCAAGTCACAACATCGTCTGCAATACCTTTTGGATGCGGCGGGCATGGCGAGATCGACGTTCTTCTACCACCAGAAACGCCTGCGCGAGCCGGATAAGCACGCTGCGCTCAAAGACGCGATCCGGGAAAGTTTCGAGCGTAATAAGCATCGCTATGGCTACCGACGAGTGCTACTTGACCTGCGCAACCAGGGCTGGGTGGTCAACCACAAGCTCGTCTACAAGCTCATGTGCGAGATGGGGCTTCGAGCCAAGGTCCGCCAGCGCAGGCCATATGTTTCCTACAACGGGACGATCAGCCACATTGCCGCCAACACACTTGACCGCAAGTTCACCCCAGATAAGCCAAATGCCGTCTTTGTCAGCGACGTCACCGAGTTCAGGGTCGCAGGCCGCAAGGTATATCTGTCACCGGTGATGGACCTGTTCGACCGTTCAATCGTTGCCCACACCGTGGCTACATCGCCGTCGACAGCGTTTACCGCCGCTTCTTTATCCAAGGCAATCGCGGCGTGTGCACCTGAACCCGGGTGGATGATGCACACCGATCAAGGCTTCCAGTACCAGCATTCCTCGTGGCGTGACCTGATCGGCGATAACGGTGGTGTTCAGTCGATGTCGCGTAAAGCCAACTGCTACGACAACGCGGTGATGGAGAACTTCTTCGGCCACCTGAAAGCCGAGATGTACCACGGGGAAGTCTTCGACACCGTCGCAGAGTTCAACCAGGCGATCGACGAGTACATCCAGTGGTACAACACCGAACGCATCCAACAACGACTCAAGGGCCTGACCCCGATGCAATATCGGAATCAGACCCTTGAAGCCCTAACCGCCTAGAATTAAACCAGTCCAACTTTCGGGGGCTAGTTCAGATGTCAGGATCCTCAGGGCGGGGCCGAAACGATCGCATACGATCCGTCGCATCCTGACCAAAGTGGGGCTCATCCCCCGAAGAAGAAGCCGAAAAGCGCCTACATCCGCTTCGAAGCCGCACTGCCCAACGAATGCTGCAGGCCGACATGCTCCGCTGTTAGGTGCTGAGTTGATGGGTATCGGGCTCCCGGATTATCCTGGTGTTTTCTCTACCGCATGGGCAAGCGGATCAAATCCAGATCTAATGAGCTTGGTGTGACACCAAACCACTCCCTGCTCTAGGAGTGAATATGCCGGGTACGGACAGCGGCATCGACGATGAAATAGGGATCTAAGACGCGGATATTGCTTTACGTAGGCTGAGCTAGTCATCAAGGCTAAGAAGAGCAAAGCAGGTAATCTTACAGTGAGATTAGATTAGTCTGCCTTTTCGCGCGAGTAGACGGCCAGCAGGAAAAGACCAAGGGTTCCCAGTGCAGAGAAGTCTGCAAACCGCGACCAGTCTAGATCCTCATCCCATCCTATGACGTCCCGGAGTACAACGTACGCTCCGATGATCAGGATCATGATAATCCACCTGACCAGGAATTTTCCTACAGCTTCCACGCATACGCCCTTCTAGTTCTGCTTGTGATGCTAAGGATTTACCAGCTACCTCGGCACTGCCAACCCCAATACGCGAACATGCCAGCCAGAGCAGCGGCATTTCTCTTGATGCCTTGCTTAGCTAGGTACTTCACTGCTTCCTTTGCGGCCTTGGCGTAGTTTTCTTGGCCAATCGCGGCGGCAACTACGTTAATGTCGAAGACGCTCTTGATGTCATCAGAGGCTTTTCCCTTAACACAGGTGAGGAATGTTCCAGCCCCGCGCGAGGACACGGACTGACCGGAGGCAGAATTCTCCTTGATTGCTTGATTAGCTGCGTCTTCACCGAGGAAATCTACGAGTGCGTCATGTGCTTCCTTTTCGGTTTGAGCATTGTCAATTTTGGCAAAGTATTGGGCGAGTGCTTGTTCGTCGACGGTTCCTGCAGATTCGACAGGAGCAGGAGTCTCTGCCGCAGCTACCGGGGCAACTGCAAGGGGCAGTGTGAATATGAGGGCCATCGTGGCGAGGCGAGTACGAGTGTTTCCCAGCATTTTGGGGGTCCTTATGGGTTTAGAGCGTTGAAGTAACCTAGCGCGTATTACTTCAAGCTTTGTGTCGATTATTGTTTGTAACCAAAACTAATCGAAGAAATTGTCAGATGCGGGTTTTTGGTACCGGTGTTCCGGAGACCCGGTACTGCCGGGTTCCGGGTAGTTGGTACCGGGGGCCGGGCCGACGGAGTCGGCCCGGCTGTTTGCTTTATTCGTCCGGTTCTATTGGGGTGGTGGCCTTGCGCATGTCGAAGTCTCCGATGCGGATTCGGTGGCCGTTGTTGAGGCGGCTAACGAGTGAATCGGCTCCGACTCTGTCGGGGAGGGCTTCGACCCAGTAGGCGGCGGCCGATTGGGAGGAGATCAGTGTTGGGAGCCGACCGTCGCGGTCGAATATGATCTTGCTCAGGTCTTCTTGCCCGCGCTGGTTGATGCTCATGGTCATAAAATCGTCGATGATAAGGACATCGACATTGATCAGTTTCCGCATCTTATCGAGGTAGTTCTGGTCAGTCGGTGAGAAGACCGCCAACATGTCTACGAGTTGGTCTAGCCGGTAGTAGGCCACGGAGTATCCGGCTTGACATGCGGCGACGCCGATGGCGCAGACTATGTATGTTTTCCCTGTTCCGGTCGGCGCGAGGATGTGAATGTTGGTCGGATTTTCCCGCCAGTTGGTCGCCGCGATTCGTTTCAGTTGGCGCATGTTGATGCCGCGTTGTTCTGCTCGGGTGACTTCAGCAAGGCTCGCGTCCGGGTATCGGAATTGTGCCTGGGTGATGGCTTTGGCGATGTTGCGTTGTTGCCGCTGTGTGTAGGCCTCTTCGACTGCTGCGAGGAAGATGTCCTCTGGTAGCGCATCCGCGTAGGCCTCGTCGTTGACAATCTCGTAGAAGACATCAGCGAAGGTCGATACGCGAAGCTTTCGCATTTTTGCCCGTACTGTTTCGTCATTGATGTTGCTCATGGTTCACGCTCCTTCTAGTTTTCGTAGTGGTCAGCAGGCCGGATGAAGACGGCGTCAGCTGCGTCGCTGGTAAGCGGGGCGCCTGGGCGTTGTTGGTTCTTCGTCGCGGGCTGTGTCCTTCGCCCTGGTGCAGCAGGGTGCTGCTGAGCGTGCGCAATGTCAGTCTGGATGCGCTTGATCACAGCCATAGTTGGAGCCAGCTTCTTTTCTAAGACCTGCTGGCACGCCGGCTCGAGGGTGGTTTTGCTGTGCTTTTTGCCCAGGTTGGCCAGCACGTTGCGAGCTTGGAGAAGTCCGCGGGGGACGGCGGCACTATTACGATCGAGGATCATCGCTATGACTGTGTGCGTTGCAGAACCGAACGACGAGGCCCAAGCCAAGAGTTCGTCGCGGGTGAGCGCCTTGTGGCCTTCGTCATCGCTGCTTGGCCCATGGTTGGGATCAGTGGAGTACCGGTATTTGAATCCGTGAAGGCGTGTGTGTTCAGCAACTAGTTGATCGCCGTTGAAGATGCTCACCAGTTGCGGGGTGAGCCTGACCGTCACTGCCTCTCCTACCAGCTGAAATGGCACAGAGTAGTACTGGTAGTCACAGGTGATGTGCCAATTACGGTCGACTTTGAGCCGCTTGTATGACACTTCCGTAAACGGTGTCGGCGGCAGATCGCGCATCACTGATGCTTCTTCTTGCTCAAAGCGCATGCGCCGTGTTGTGCCATCAGCCCGTGTCATTGCGCTGTTGATATCGGCAAGCCGGTCAGCGATTGCCTCATTGAGTTCATCGAGATTGTAGAAGACCTCGTCGCTGAAATACCCGAGTATTTTGGCGTAGGCGATTTTCACAGCACGTTCTACTGCCGCTTTGTCGCGTGGCCTGCCAGGTCTTGTCGGCACAATCGTGACCCCGTAATAGTCGGCAAACGCTGCGTAGCGGTCAGTGACCATCCGGTAGCCTGAATGCTTCCTCGGCCGGTAGGTCGCCGTAGAGGCATTATCCGGCACGATGACCGCCGGTAATTTGCCAAGATAGTTCAACGCTTTGACGTGGCACTCAATCCAAGCCGGCATCTTCTCATTCGCAGCAGCAGTGACGTACATCAGTCCTGAGTACGGGCATACCGCGATAAACAGTGACGCCTTGAATGCGGTATCACCACTGGCCTGATCCACCACCGGCACTTTGTCGCCAGCCCAGTCGACGTAAAGCTCTTGCCCCGGCTCATGGGTGACGACTTCGACAAGATCATGAGCACGGAGAAATTCATTGAGCCCACTGCAAAACTGGGAGTACTGGTACTTTGTCTTGTCCGTCGGACACGGCTGCGACAAGTAGTCCATCCACAGCTTATGCCTGGTCACGTGCTTTTTGCTTTGGAGCTTGCGTGCAAGGGCTTGAAAATCAGGCTGGTCGTAGGACATCGTCCGCTTACTCCGGCCGTCGCTGAATCGTTCATCGAACCATCCCGGTGGGAGTTGGCGGAAACGCTCTGGCGTTAGTGCCTCATCAGCGATGACTTTCTTTGCGCGGGATACTTCTCGCCGTGAACATCCCAATGCGTGTGTGATCTGCGCATAGCTTGCACCGTCAAGGCACATCGCGATGATCTGTTTGAAGTTGGCCACAAGGACCGGCTCCTTCCAAGTAGATGTTGACGCGACACCACCGGATTGTGGTGTCGCCAACATCAACTATGAAAGAAAACCCCTTGCAGTACCGAGTACGTGGAACACCGGTACCAACTACGCGGACTCGCGGTACCAACTACCCCGAATCGACAAAGAAATGACACAATGCAAGGATTTACTGACGTACCTCATGGATAGAATTTGCTGTGGGCTTCATTGAGAAAAGGCCTACTGGAAACACGGCGAACCACCACTACGCCCCGACTAACCCAAAACCGGTGCCCCAGAACACAAAAAACTGAGACACCGGTTTGTCCACTATGTCGCGACTCATCTGTCAAACATGTCGCGACTCAGGACAGTGGCGCGCCCGGAGGGATTCGAACCCCCAACCTTCTGATCCGTAGTCAGATGCTCTATCCGTTGAGCTACGGGCGCAACTCGCTAAACTGTACTCCCCCGACCGAAGAATCCAAAATTGCCAGCTAGGACCAGCTAAATCCCCAGCACCGCCTTGGCGATGAAGAAGTAGATCACCAAGCCGGTGGCATCGCAGAAAGTGGAGATGAAGGGGTTGGAAAACACCGCCGGGTCCGCGCCGACGGCCTTTGCGATGATCGGCATGGCACCGCCGACGGTGGCGGACATCGTGCACACGGCCAGCAAGGTCAGCCCAATGACGGTGCCGATGTCCATGCCGTAGAAGATGGATGCCACACCGAACCCGAGTGCGCCCAGCACGGCACCTAGCGTGAGCCCCACGCGGACTTCGCGCCACATGACCTTGACAATGTCGGACTTGTGCACGTCGCCGAGTGCCAGCGCGCGCGTGACGGTGGTGGCGGCTTGGTTACCGGTGTTGCCGCCGGTGCCGGTGAGCAGCGGAATGAACAGGGACAGCACGACTTTCTGTTCCAGGGTGGCCTCAAAAATATCCAGGACCTGGACGGTGAGGATGGCGGAGACCGCCAAGACGAGTAGCCACACGATGCGCGAGCGCACCAGGGCGAGCACCGGCGTGGTGAAGTAGGGCTGGCGCAGGGACTCGGAACCACCGTGGCGTGCGGAATCCTCGTTGTCCGCGCTCTCCACGATGCGGTACGCCTCGTCGTACGTGAAAATGCCCACGAGCTGCTCTGAATCATCCAGAACCGGAATAGCGATTCGCCCGGAGGTGAGGAAGGTGCGCGCAGTGTCCTCGGCATTATCGCTGGCGTGCGCCGTGGGTGTTTCGCTCGCAAGATCACTCATTACCGTGTCGCGATCGGCGAGGAAGAGGTCCCGCATTCGAACGGCGCCCAAAAGTAAACGGTCCTCATCAACGACTGGCAGGGTGTAGATCGTTTCCAGGTGGTCATGCTGGTCGCGAATCAGTTCCGCCGCGTCCCCCACCGTCATTTCGCCGGTGATCAGGGGAATCTCCGGGCTCATGACGCGCCCGACGGTACCCTTTTCGTAGCCAAGAACAACGTTCGTGCGGTCCTTGTCGTCCTCGCCGAGCTCCTCGATGAGTCGGTCGGCAACTTCGGCCGGGAGTTCGTCGAGAAGCATGACGCGATCCTCCGCGCCCATCTCCGTGAAGAACTCGTTGACCGAATCACCGCCGAGCGCGGTCACCAGCTCAGCCTGGTGGCGCGGGTCGAGCGAATCAAAGACAATGCTCGCGCGCTCAGGCGGGAGTAGGCGGAACAACACGGCACCCTTTTTCGCGGGATACCGCTCCATGAGGCGGAGGAGGTCATTGAGCGGGGTCTTGTTAACAAGACCTTGGATTTCTTCCGCGCGATCCGAATCAATCGTGCCGCTAGACTTCAGCACTTCGCGCAGCTGCGACACGGCAGCGTCTGTTTTCATAACTGCCATTATGGCGCATAAAAAGTGGCGCGCCCGGAGGGATTCGAACCCCCAACCTTCTGATCCGTAGTCAGATGCTCTATCCGTTGAGCTACGGGCGCGTGGCGGAGATGACAGGATTTGAACCTGCGGCCCTCGCGAGAGAGCAACTCCTTAGCAGGGAGCCCCATTCGGCCACTCTGGCACATCTCCAAAGCCGAATTTGAATAGTACCTAATTCCGCGCCTTAGACACAAATACTTGAGACTCGAATACTAGAATTTCACTCCATGATCCGCCCTGATTTGGAATCCATTCCCGCGTACGTGCCCGGCACCAGTGACCCGGAGGCGCTGAAGCTGTCCTCGAATGAGTCCCACGTACCGCCGATTCCGGCCGCCGCGGATGCGATGGCGCGGGCCGCGGCTAACAGTAACCGCTACCCGGACATGTCAGTGGTGGCATTGAAGAGGGCACTCGCTGACCACCTGGGGGTGACCTCCCACCAGGTCGCGGTGGGGTGCGGCTCATCCGCGCTGTGCCAGCAGCTGGTGCAGGCTACCTCGACCAGCGCCAACAACGTCATCTACCCCTGGCGCAGCTTTGAGGCGTACCCCATCTTCTGCTCAATCGTGGGCGCGCAGCAGCGTTCGGCTCCACTGTTAGACTCCGGCAAGCTCGATTTAGAGGGCATGGCTTCGCTTATCGACGACTCCACCTCACTGATTTTCCTATGCACGCCGAACAACCCCTCAGGCGCTGTGATCTCCACCGATGAGTTCCGTCAGTTCATGTCGCAGGTCCCCGATCATGTCACCGTCGCCTTGGATGAGGCGTACTTTGAGTACGTACGCGACCCGGAAGCCGTGAACGCGACGGAGGAAATCCGCAACTATGACAACGTCGTGGGGCTGCGAACTTTCTCCAAGGCATACGGGTTAGCCGGCGCGCGCGTGGGGTACGCGTTCGGCCCTGCGGAAATCATCGAGGCCCTGGACAAAGTGGGCGTGCCGTTCCAGGTCAGTGCCGTGGCGCAAGCAGGCGCTCTTGCATCCTTGCGCCGTCGCGACGAGGTGCTGGACCGCTGCGAAGAAACTGTTGCGGTCCGCGACGAGGTGGCGGACCACGTAGGTGCTGCACACTCGCAAGCGAACTTCGTCTGGCTTCCCGCGGGCCACACGTTCGACGGCCTGACGATCGACCCCTACGACATGGCATCCCGCTTAGCCGTTCACGGGGTTCTGACCCGCGCGTTCCCAGAGGGCCTTCGCGTGACCGTGACCAACCAGGAGGAGGCCGATGAATTTCTCTCCGCGTGGGATGCGTCCGTCGCCGAGGCCAAGGCCAGCGCCGATGCTGCCTCGTGAGCGGTTTGATGCCAAATTGTAAGAATCGGCTGATGCATTCCCGGCTACACTGGCAGGAGTGAAACTGAACTACTCCCTGACCTCGGGCTTTGCTTCCGGCGATGGCGCGGTCCCCACGACAGACAACGTCGATGCATGGATCGCCTGGACCACCGATCCCACCTCCACCACTTTGTACTTGGCCCCGCGGGCAATCCCCGGACTGAGCGAAAATGCAGCGCTGTACGGCGTGCTGGTTGGTGAGCTAGGGGGCGTCGATAAGCATGCACTCGCGTCTGGGGTGAACCCGCAGGAATTGGCGTACCACGACGGCGCGAACGCGACGATTGAGCTGGACGCACCGCTGCCCGCTGAGGCGATTCGCATTGTTGCGGCGGCGAACCGCGCGGGGCTCCGCGGCGCTCAAGCAGCGCTGGCGGACGTGCCGGGTGAGCGGCAGTTTCACGTTATGAGCGAGCTATACATCTAGAAAATCGAAGAGAAAGAAATCAATCATGGTGCGTTTTATTACTGACATTATTGTGACCATCCTGGCCCTCTGGCTGGTTACCGCAATTGTCCCCGGCGTTGAAGTCAACGGCGGCGTCGGCTCCTTCATCTGGGTCGCCCTGGTGTTCATGTTCGTGAACGCGGTGATCTCCCCGATCCTGCACACCCTGAGCCTTCCGCTGAAGATCGTGACCTTCGGTATCTTCTCACTGCTGGTCAACACCCTCCTGTTCTCCATCACCGGCTGGCTCTCCGGCCTGAACATCAGCGGCTTCTGGGCCGCATTCTTCGGTGCGATCGTGATGACCATCGCACTGTGGATCGTCGAGGGAATCTTCTCCGCACTCGGCGCAAAGAACACCGAAGCAACCGTCTAAGGTTCTTTTACCCATCCCGTCGGCCCTCTGGTCGGCGGGATTTTTCACGTGACAACAGTCTTAGAATTAGCTAAAATCGTCACTCCAGTAACACACGTTAGTGGGGACTGCCCCCCCGGACACCTGAAAGAAAACTGATGTTCCGCACGAAAATCCGCTCCAAAATCAGCACAGTTCTTGCCGCCTGCCTGGGTGTGGCAGCACTTGGCGCTGGCACCATGACCGTCACCGCTGACGCGGCACCGAACGGCAACATCGTCACTTTTGGTGATTCCTACACATCGAACCCTGACGAGCTACGCAACACGGTGAAGGGGATCAAAATCCCGCAGGTGCAGCACTTCGTGTGGGGCACCTACCCCAGCCGTGATGGCTGCCTGCAGGCCCCGAATAACTGGCCGCGCATGCTCGGCGGCATGACCGGCGCGCCGATCTCGGACTACTCCTGCACTGCGGAGTCCTCCCACGTGATCCCAGGCAAGGTTGACCGGGCAATCCGCAACGGTGACATCCACCGCGGCACCCGCGCCGTTGTTATCGCCGTTGGCATCAACGACTACGGGCCGTGGGGCATAGCCCGCGGCGCAAACCCATTGGACCAGCCGCGCATGCACCGCGAGTACGTGCACAACATCAGCGTTGCAGTGGGCAAGATCCGCCGCGCCGCTCCGAACGCGAAGGTCTTGCTGCCGGGCACCTTGTCCATTTCGGAGCCGTACCGTTTGAACTCCATTTGTCTCCTGGTCGCGGCACCGAACATGCCAATTGGTCTTCCGCTGCCAGCCCTGCAGCAGGTTGAAAACTTCAACCGCGACAATCAGCGTGCGGCAGCCCGCGCAACCGGCGCTACCTACATTGAGATCAAGGATCCGTCCGCTGGCCACAACACCTGCGCACTAGACAAGGACCGCTGGGTCGTGGGCTTTATGGACCCGTACGTGGAGCACAACATGAACCTGCACCCCTCCCCCGCTGGTTCGCGCTTCATGGCGGAGCAGGTCGCGCGCAACCTCTAAAGAAAAAAGCGGAGACGGCGGGATTTGAACCCGCGGAGGTGTGACCCTCGCTGGTTTTCAAGACCAGTGCATTCGGCCGCTCTGCCACGTCTCCTTGCCCGATGCCAACGCTTCGGGCACAAGGAATTCTAGCTAACGGCGGCCCGTGGGCGTGAATCGTGGGGGCTGTTTACGCCAGGGAGGCCACGACGCGGATTAGTTGGTTGATGTCCGCTTCCGTGTTGAAGGGGCTCAAGCCCACGGTCACGGCGCCGTTCATTTCCTCCAAGCCCATGTCCGTCAGCAGCGGGGACGGCGCGGCAAGGGATGTGACGATGCCGTTGTCAATGAGGCGCTCGTACACCGTCGCGGCGGGAACGCCACGCACGCCGAAGGTCAACACCGGGAGCCGGTCGGGGGCAGCTTCTGCTGCTGCTTCACCACTGGCGCCCATGATGTGGACCGCGGGCAGGGTGCCTAGGAAGGTGTACAGGTCATCGCGCAGGTGATCCATGTAGGCGGTGGTCTGCGTCATGGAGGCCTTCAGCCGGTCACGGCGGGTGACTTTGCCGGAGGCAGGCTGCTGCAAGGCAGCCAAAACGGCTAAGTGTTCCACTGCTTCGGCGGCGCCGCCGGCGAGGCCCGGCGCGACATCCAATGCGACGGTGCCGCCGAGGCGGCGGAACATCGCGGTGTCGCGGAAAACCAGGGCGGAAATCTGCGGGCCGCCGATCTGACTCACATCAATGCCGACGATGTCCGCGCCCCACTCATCGAAGTCGATGCAGCGGTAGGCAGCGTACGCCGATGCGTCCACAAGCACCCAGGCGCGCGAGCGCTCATGGACCATATCCACCACGTCAGCGACGTCCACGAGCGTGCCCAGTTGGTGGTGCGCAGCGGGAACGGTGATTAGGCGCGTGGTGCCGCTAACGAGCTCTGTGAACTGCCAGGCAGGCAGCTCCCCTGTGCCCAAGTCGGCGTGAGCGCGGCGCACATCTGCATCGACGAGGGAGAGCCCCGCGTGAAGCTCCGGGCGGTCTAGGTGCGTGACCACAACGGAAGAGTTGTAGCGGAACTGCGGGCGCATCGCCGCGATGAGGGAGGCGTAGAGGACCGGCAGGCTGGGACCAAGCACCACGCGGTTGGCCGTAGCGCCGACCAGGTCGGCGATGGCGTAGCGGGCGCTGGCTAAGTAGTTGAGCCCCTCCGGTTGGCCGATGAGGCGGCGGGAGTGGGAGCCTGATGCAGCCTCAGGGGGAGAAACGGATGCGGCCAAGCGGAAAGAGCGAGCAACCGCAGAGGCGACGCGTTCGGGGACTTGCGGGCACACGTCCGCGTTCAGGTAAGTCCACCCGTTGGACAAGGAGCTGTACAGCCCACGCACACTGGCGACATCGTACGACCAGTCATACGCCACGGCACGGCCCCTTTCCTTTACGTGTATTCATCCCTTGAGTGAGGATCCCCAATGGGAACTAGTATGCCTGCGCGGCGGGTAGAACGCACACTGGCCCCCAGACGGTGACTAGGGTTTAGGACGTGGTTGCACACCAGCAGGAGAAAGAGAAACTGCGCGCCGATGTGTCGCGGATGACGTCCGCTGACGCAGACGCGCCGCCAAAGTCCGCGTCCCAAACCATGTCTGCCGCCGCCTCGGACCTCACCCGGGGGTGGGGCCAGTACGAGCTGTGGTTGCAGTTGGGCTGGCAGGACATTAAGCAGCGCTACCGCCGAAGCGTGCTGGGCCCGTTGTGGATCACCATCGCGACGGGCGTGATGGCGCTGGCGCTCGGACTGTTGTATTCCATGCTCTTCCAGATCTCCGTGCGGGAATTTCTTCCGCACGTCACGGTCGGTTTCATCGTGTGGGGTTTCATCTCCGGCTGCATCAGGGAAGGTGCAAACGTCTTCATTGACAACGAGGGGCTGATTAAGCAGCTTCCTTCCGCCTTAAGCGTGCACGTGTACCGGTTGGTGTGGCGCCAACTGCTGTTTCTAGCGCACAACATGGTGATCTGGCTGGTGCTGGTGATCATTTTCCGCATCCCGCTCACGCTGCACACGCTGTTGGTGGTTCCGGCGTTGGCGCTGCTCATCCTCAACGGGGTATGGGTCACCATGCTCTTCGGCGTGGTGGCTACCCGTTTCCGCGATGTTGCGCCGCTGCTTGAGGCGCTGGTGCAGCTGTTGTTCTACGTCACGCCGATTGTCTGGACCACGCAGACGTTGAAAGAACAAGGCGGTGACGTGGCGCAGCGCGCGAAGATCGCGGAGCTCAACCCCTTGTACCACTACCTTGAAATCGTCCGCGCGCCACTGATTGACCAGCCGCTGGCCGCCTACCACTGGTGGGTGGTGTTGGGGTGCACTGCCGTTGGTTTGCTCCTGGCGCTCGTGGTTATGAAGCAGTGGCGCTACCGCGTCCCGTACTGGGTCTAACAGGTGAGTGATAAAAATGGTTTCCATTGATACGTACGGCGCCTGCGTTGACTTCCCCATCTTCGACGCCAAATCGCGCTCGCTAAAAAAAGCAATGATCTCTTCTGCTGGCGGGGCGATTGGTAAGAACGAATCCAATACCGTCGTCGTTGAGGCGCTGCGTGACATCAACTTGCACCTTCGTGAAGGCGATCGCGTGGGGCTGGTCGGCCACAATGGCGCCGGCAAGTCCACGCTGTTGCGCCTTCTCTCCGGCATTTACGAGCCCACCCGCGGCGTGGCTAACGTTCGCGGCCGAGTGGCCCCCGTCTTCGACCTGGGCGTAGGCATGGACCCGGAGATCTCCGGGTATGAAAACATCATCATCCGCGGGCTCTTCCTTGGGCAGACACGCAAGCAAATGAAGGCAAAGATTGATGAGATCGCGGAGTTCTCGGAGCTCGGCGATTACCTCAACATGCCGCTGCGCACCTACTCCACGGGCATGCGCGTGCGCTTAGCGCTTGGGGTTGTCACGTCCATTGAGCCAGAGATTTTGCTTCTCGACGAAGGGATTGGCGCCGTTGATGCCGCCTTCATGGCCAAAGCTCGCCACAGGTTGGCCGAGCTTGTGGAGCGCTCCGGAATTTTGGTGTTTGCCAGCCACTCCAATGATTTTTTGGCGCAACTGTGCAACACAGCGCTGTGGATCGATAAGGGCGAAATCCGCCAAGCAGGTCTTGTGGACGAGATTGTGGAGGCCTACGAAGGACCCGAGGCCGGCAAATACGTCCGGGATCTGTTGGTGCGCTTCGACAGTGAAGAGGAAGGTCTGGGCCAGTGAGCACCCAACTCAATGCACACGGCACGACCGCCGCAGTGATCGTGACGCACAAACGCGTCGATCTACTGGAACGATCCTTGCGCCAGGTCGTCCGGCAAACGCACCCTGTGGACTGGGTCGTTGTGGTGGATAACGGGTGTGAGGAAGCCGTCGATAAGCTAGTGAGCTCTGTGGCTGGCGAACGTGCGGTGTACCTGCCGTCGAAGACAAACCTCGGGGGCGCGGGTGGCTTTGCGTACGGATTCTTGCACGCGCTGGCGTTGGGCGCGGACGCGATTTGGTGCGCCGACGATGATGGAATGCCCGCGGATTCGGGCGTGTTGGAAGAGCTGTACCGCGTGGCCACGCGTGAGGGGCTGAGCGAGGTCTCCCCCGTTGTTGCCAACATCGACGACGCGGAAGCCTTGGCGTTTCCGCTGCGCCAAGGGCTTGTGTGGCGCCGGCGCCGCGATGAACTAGAGGGGGACTTCCTGCCGGGCATTGCGTCGCTGTTCAATGGCGCGCTGATCTCCGCGAAAGCGATGGAGCGCATTGGCGTGCCGGACTACCGCCTGTTCATCCGCGGCGATGAGGTGGAATACCACCGCCGATTAGCGCGCAGCGGGATGCCGTTTGGGACCGCTCTGACGTGCGCATACCTGCACCCGGACGGCTCGAGCGAGTTCCACCCCATCATGGGCGGACGCGCACACGCGCAGTACCCGGACAACGAGGTCAAGCGCTACTTCACCTACCGCAACCGCGGCTACATCATCGGCCAGCGGGGAATGAAGAAGATGCAGCTGCAGGAATTCGTGCGCTTTGGGTGGTTCTTCCTCATTGAGCGGAAGAACCCGAAGGAATTCGTGCGCTGGCTTAGGCTTCTGCGGATGGGTGCGCAGGAAGATTTCCGGCGTCCTTAAAGATGAGGACGCGCTGGAGCACAAAGTTGGTGATCGTTGCCACGCCTTGCGCGATGACGAAAGAAATCGTGTCCTTCCACGGATCTTCAAAGCCCAAGGCGATCAGCGGCGCGTTTGTCAGCTTGAACAAGCCCACCTGAATCGCGAACGTCGTGGCGTACAAAATAAACACGGCCCAAGCTCGTTTGGCCGTGAGCTCCGCCTTGAACGTGTAACGCGAATTCAGCACATACGCCGTAGCGGTTCCCGCGCACCAGCCGATAATTTTCGCGTTCACGCGGTCCCACCCAGCAACGTGGGTGAGGGTGTAGGTCAAACCGAAGTCAATGCATGCGGTAAACAGGCCCACGATGGTGAAGCGGATGAGCTGGGCTAATGCAGAATCTGTTTTCACGGCCGTGAAGTCTACTCGGCGGGGCCCTGGCGGCGAAGCAGCGCGCGGTAGACGTCCAAGCGATCCACCGCCGATGCCGATCCCGGCCCATACGCGCCGATCCCGGCGAGACGCACCAACGACCCGGAGCACAGGCGCTTCGCGCCCGCCGCCGTGACCTTGTTGCCGTGGGCTTCCGTATAGCCAAGCGCATCCATCGTGGCCTCAATGACAGCATCCGTGGTGGACGCATCGGTCATGCACGAATGGGCTAGCACCGTGGCCCAAAATGCATCGCGCGCTTTTGGTGATTTCTCCCGCGGCAGGCTCCGCAGTGTTTCGCGCTTGCGACGCTCCATGCTTTCCGGGCGTTCCAAGTCCATTGCCTTGAGCAGTGCTGGGAAGTCCAGCGAGGGCGCACGGTCTACCACGTCTTTGACCTCCGGACGCGTCTGCCCCAAGACGGCCTGGATCGCCGTTGGCCCAAGCAGCTGCGCGTTCACCGCGGCGATATCAAACGAGCTGTCGGGGAAACTTCCGGCACCCGCCACGCACAGCGCAGTGGGCGTCGCCGAGTCACGCAGATAGTCCTCCAACGCCGTAATCTGGAACGTCCACAGGCCCCAATGGAAAAACAGCTCGTCCCCAGGGTGCGCAAGGTAGCGGCCAAGGGGATCGTGCGGGTCCAACCGGCCGTCATCATCGTATCCGTGCGTGAAACGCTCAGGACTGTCCACCTGGGGCAGGCTGAAGGCCTTCTCAATGACGCCGCGGAAGTCCTCCAACGTGGTGTCACCGCACACACCAATGTGGCGCAGCACCTCTTCGTCCCCGAGCGCGACGCTGCAGCGCACCAGCAAAGTGCGCCCGCTTAAGTCTGTCCCCCGAAGACGCGCGCGGGCCGCTGCAAGGTCGACGACCTCCGCCACCTGCTGGTGGCGTTGCGGACGGTACAGCGTGCTGGGCATGACCCCAGGGTAGCTATTTTCGCGCTATCGCCGAGCCAGCGCTTCCGTCACCGCGAAGGTGGCAATGGCCGCAGCGGCGCCGATCCGGGTGTGCGGGCGGGCCCAGCCCTTCTTACGCAGCGTGGTGTTCAGCCAGCCATGGAATTTCACGTGCCCGGCGAGTGCACCGGCCAACCCCGCGGTGAGACCGACGAGCAATCCCCAGGTCTTCGCGGGTGAACCCACCTCGTGCCCGTGGTCCAGCTGGGCGGTCAAGTCATTGCGCGGGTCCTCATCGAAGGAGTTGAACACGCCAATGGTGGCAACAAGCGCAGCGAGGACCCCCAGCGAGGCCACCCCGCGGCCCCGAGCTACGTAGTCCGGCACAGCATAAAACGCGCCGACGAACGCCGCTTGAAGCGCGCGGCCCGCCGTCGTGTTGTCAAGCGCGTTGTAATCAATGGCGGTTTCACCAACTTGGTCTTGGATCGTGGCTGTCATGGGTGCCATAGTAGGCGTATGAGTGAAAAGCACATCGCGGCACAGTTGACCGAGGTTCCGCTGGATGACTACATGACGCGGTTGGTGGCCCAGGAACTCCCGTTGCTCGACAGCGTCAGCCGCGGGATTGTGTATGAGGAATTGCACAGCTACGACGGTCCTGTGATCTGTAGCCAAGACGAGCTTCCTCCGCGCGTGCGCGAAGTCCTAGACCTCTAGCCGCGGGTAGGCTGGCGGGCATGGAACTTCACACCACCGCCAAATCGCTTTACGGCTGGGGGCGCACTGCACCGTCCACGGCCCACGTTCTGAGCACCCCGGATGTAGAGGTAATCGCAGACGCAGTCCGCCTCGTTGCGGAAGCTAATGAATCATCGCCAAAGGCCGTCCAGCGCGGCGTAATCGCCCGCGGAATGGGCCGCTCCTACGGCGACCCCGCGCAAAACGGCGGTGGCTTAGTCATTGATATGCAGCCACTGAGCACAATCCACTCGATCGATCCTGAAACCGCGATCGTAGACGTGGACGGTGGCGTGACGCTGGACCAGCTGATGCGTGCAGCCGTGCCGTACGGCCTGTGGGTCCCGGTGTTGCCGGGCACCCGCCAGGTCACCATCGGTGGCGCGATCGGCCCAGACATTCACGGCAAGAACCACCACTCCGCCGGCTCCTTCGGTGACCACGTGCTGTCCATGGAGCTCCTTGTCGCAGACGGCCGCGTGCTGCACTTGGAACCGAACGGCTCCCCGGATGACCCGGACGGCACGTTGTTCTGGGCCACCGTCGGCGGAATGGGCTTGACCGGCATTATCCTGCGCGCCCGCATTCAAATGACGCGCACGGAAACCGCGTACTACATCGCGGACACGGTCCGTACCTCCACGCTGGATGAGACCATTGAAGAACACAGCCACGGTCAAGAGGAGGGCTACACCTACTCCTCCGCATGGTTCGATGCGATCTCCGGTCCGCCTAAGACAGGCCGCTCGACGATTTCCCGTGGTTCTCTAGCTACGCTTGCGCAGCTCGAGGAATTCGCGCCGAAATTGGCAAAGGACCCGCTGAAGTTCTCGGCCCCGCAGCTGCTCACCGTGCCAGACATCTTCCCGTCCTGGACGATGAACAAGCTGACGCTTATGGCGATCGGTGAGGCCTACTACTTCATGGGCAAGGACAGCAAGAACGACATCAAGAACCTGACGCAGTTCTACCAGCCGCTGGACATGATCGCGGAGTGGAACCGCGGCTACGGCCCAGCTGGCTTCCTGCAGTACCAGTTCGTCGTGCCCACTGACGCCGTTGAGCCGTTCAAGCAGATCATCTACGACATCCAGTCTTCTGGCCACTACACGGCGCTCAACGTGTTCAAGCTCTTCGGTGAAGGCAACCGTGCCCCGCTGAGCTACCCGATGCGCGGCTGGAACGTCTGCGTGGACTTCCCAATCCGCCCGGGCCTGCACTCCTTCCTGGACCGCTTGGATGACCAAGTCATGGAGTTCGGCGGCCGTCTCTACCTCGCGAAGGAATCACGCACAACCGCAGAAAAATTCCACGCGATGTACCCAGAGATGGACAACTGGCTTGCCACCCGCAACGCGATTGACCCGCACGGCGTTTTCGCCTCCGACATGTCCCGTCGACTTGAGCTCGCGTAGCTCGCTCAGAAAATAAGGATTAAACATGCTCAATGCAGTAGGACAAGCTCAACACATTCTTCTCCTCGGCGGAACCTCCGACATCGGGCTTGCCATTGTGCGCGAATTTCTCGTGCGCGGCGGCAACCCAGTAGTCACCCTGGCTGCCCGTGAAAACTCCCCTCGCCTTGACGCGGCGGTGGAGGAGGTCCGTGCAGCCGGTGCGCGCGAGGTGCGCGTGATTGACTTCGACGCTTTCGCCGTCGATAAGCATGAAGGCGTGATCGACGCAGTCTTCGCTGAAGATGACGTGGACGTGGCCATCGTGGCCTTCGGTACTCTGGGTGACCAGGAAGAACTGTGGCAAAACCAGCAGGCCGCAGTAGCTTCCGCGCAAACCAACTACACCGCGCCCGTGTCCGTGGGCGTGCTGTTGGGCCAGAAGATGAAGGAGCAGGGTCACGGCACGATCATCGCGATGTCCTCGGTAGCGGGCATGAAAGTGCGCCGCTCCAACTTCGTGTACGGCTCGGCCAAAGCAGGCATGGACGGCTTCTACATGCAGCTCGGCGAAGCGCTGCGCGATAGCGGCGTGAACGTCTTGGTGGTGCGCCCAGGCCAAGTACGTACGAAGATGACCGCGGACTTGGGCAAGGAAGCCCCGCTGACAGTGGACAAGGAAGAAGTGGCCAAGGCCACTGTTGATGCCGTTGTGAAGAAGAAGACCGCGATCTTTGTCCACCCGCTGTTCGGCCCAATTTCATTAGTGCTGCAGCACATCCCGGCACCGATCATGCGGCGGTTGAGCTTCTAGCCCAACGTGTTTGTGTGGGACACTGTTTTCTATGACTGACCGCCCCACGCACACCTCGCGCTTTGAGGCCCTGAATTTTGAAGTCCAGGAGTACGCGCCGGACGCTGTGAGCCTCCGCAGTGCCGTAATCCGCATGATCATCGCGATGATCTCTGGCGGAATGCTCGTCTTGATAGGGTGGTACGCTCTGCGCGCCACGTCGCTTCCCGCGTTCAGTTCCTCCATGGTGACTCGGGCGCTGTCCACCGCTGGGTCGCTCATGGTCCTAGCCGTAACGGCGACGTTGGCTTTCTTCTGGCTTCGCGACGCACGTCCGGAGGGCCGCAATAAACCTGGCGAGCGTCCACGCTGGCGCTACATCCTTACCGAAGGCGTGTGCGCGATGGCCCCGGCGGGCATCGTGCTCACCTCGATCGGCATTCCGCTTGCCTCCACCCGCCTGTACCTCGACGGAATCCAGGTTGACCAGGGCTTCCGCACCCAGTTTTTAAGCCGCATGGTCCAAACGGCATCCAACTCGGACATGGCCTACGTGGACATGCCGTCCTACTACCCGTCCGGGTGGTTCTGGCTGGGCGGACGTTTTGGCGCACTGCTGGGTCTTCCCGGGTGGGAGGCCTACCAGCCGTGGGCACTGGTGTCGCTTGCCATGGCCGCCAGCGCACTCACCCCGATTTGGCGCAAGCTCACTGGTTCTTTGCCCGTTGCTGTCGCCATCGCGCTGACAACGACGGCGATTGTTTTGCGCCTCGTTCCGGAGGAGCCCTATGCCGCGGTCGTGGCCATGCTTGCCCCGGCTATAGCGATCATTGCTACCTATGCCTTCCGCGGGCACTGGGCATCGACCATCGCTGTCATGATCTACCTCGGAGTTTCCGCCTGCTTCTACACCCTCTACACGGGCGTGATGGCACTAACGATGGTGGTCTACGCGTTTATCGTGTTCTTCTCCCGCGACCGCAGCTGGCGCCCGGTCATTCACTTGGCTGTGATGGGCGTGGGCTCCATCCTTATTGCGCTGTTGGCGTGGGGGCCCTACCTCATCAAAGCCGCGACCTTTGACGGTGTCTTGAGCTCGACGGCACAGCACTTCCTCCCGCGGGAGGGCACAGTTTTCCCGATGCCTATCTTCCAGCTTTCCCTGCTGGGCATCCTGACTTTCGTGGGTCTGATCTACATCATCGCGCGGTTCTCCACCCCGAAGATCGGCGCCCTCGGAATCGCCACTGGCGTGTGCTACGTCTGGTGCATCGGATCCATGGTGGTCACGGTGGTGGGCACCACCTTGTTGGGTTTCCGCGTTGAGGTGCTCATCTCCCTGCTGCTTGCAACCGCGGGAATCTTGGCCATCGCTGACTTGCGCCTCACCGGGTTTGATTACCTCTACCCGGGTGCCTTGGATAAAAAGGGCGAGCGCACCGTCTCGGCCGTGTTCATCGTGGTCCTCGCCTTTGCGGGGCTGGCGTATGTACAGCAGATCCCGGCTGAGAATGAGAAGTACATCGACCAGGCCTACGCGGACACCGATGGATATGGTGAGCGTGCTGACCGTCGCGCTCCGGATGCGGCGAAGTACTACGGCGCGATTGATGAATTCCTCCGAAGCCACGGCCGTGAGCCAGCGGACACCGTGGTGATGACGGATGAGATCAACTTCATGTCCTACTACCCCTACTACGCCTTCAATGCGTTCACCAGCCACTACGCCAACCCGATGGGTGAATTTGAGGAACGCAACAAGGTAATCGAGGCGTGGGGCAATGGCTCATTCAACGAGCTCAAAGACCCGGAAGCCTTCCTCAAAGCCGTCGAGTCTTCGCCGTGGCGCGCCCCTGACGCGTTCATCTTCCGGGGCAATGAAAACGCTGAGAACGTTAATGACCAGCAGTGGAAGACCCACGTTGCGCACGATATTTACCCCAACCAACCCAACGTCCGCTATGACGCGCTGTACTTCAACCCCGAGGCTTTCGACTCGAAAGCTTGGGACGTCAAGCAGTTTGGCCCGCTCGTGGTGGTGGTCCGCGCTTCATGAGACGATCGAACACGATGAGTACAAAAATTTCTGCGCCGCGGTGGTTGGCCAACACCGCCATCATCAGCGGCCTTCTCGCGTTTATCTGCCTAGTCGCCATCCCGTTCTTGCCGGTCAAGCAAGTCCAGTCATCCTTGGACTGGCCGCAGAACGGCACGTTGAACTCTGTTAACGCTCCGCTTATCTCGCTGGCGCCTGAGTCACTCAACGCAGAAATTCCGCTCAGCGCTGCCGCGTCGCTTAACGACGGCCAGGTCAACGTCTTGTCCACCCTCCCGCCCGACTCGCCCGAGGCCGCCGACCGCGGTTTGTTCGTGTCTGCGGGCAAAGATGCTGGGTTGACGGTCATTTCTATCAACGAGGTGGTCTTCGAACTCACTCCTGATGAGCTCGCTGAGGTGCCCGCCGACGCGAAGCTGAAACTCGAGGTCACAGACTCGGAGATGACCATCGCGATTCCGGGCACCGACTACACAGAGACCGTAGAGGAGGACATGCGTCCGCAGGTCACCGGCGTGTACACGGAGATCAAGGGGGATCAAGCACAGCGGCTTATCGACGAAGGGTTATCCGCCCACATCGAGATCAACTCGCGTTTCACCTCTTCGCCCACGGTGCTCAAGTGGGCGGCAATGATCCTAGGCACGCTGCTCACCATTCTCTCTCTGTGGTGCTTGTGGCGCCTTGATCAATGGGACGGAAAGAAGATTCCGGCATTTCGCGGCGAGTGGCGGAGGTTCCACCCGCTCGACGGGATCGTGCTCTTCGTGTTGGGCTTTTGGCACATCTTCGGTGCTAACACCTCCGATGATGGCTTCTTGCTCACCATGGCGCGAGTGGCCAATGACTCGGATTACATGGCCAACTATTACCGCTGGTACGGCGTTCCGGAGGCACCGTTCGGATCGCCGTTCTACGACATCTTGTCGCTGTTCGCCAAGATCTCCACCGCGTCGGTGTGGATGCGCATTCCCACGCTCATCGCGGGCATTTTGATTTGGTGGATTCTCTCCCGGGAGATCCTGCCCCGTCTCGGGGAGGCGATCGCAACACGTCGCGTGGCTTACTGGACGGCCGCGTTCATGTTCTTGGCGTTCTGGCTTCCGTACAACAACGGTCTGCGCCCGGAGCCGATTATCGCTCTCGGCCTCATTGCCACGTGGGCGTCGTTTGAGCGTGCCTGCGCCACGCGCCGCCTCACACCCGCCGCCGTGGGCACAATCATGGCCGCGTTCACCCTGGCCTGCGGCCCCACGGGCCTGTCCGCGGTGGGCGTGTTCTTGATCTGTCTGCCAGCACTGTTCCGCATCATGCGTGAGCGCGCCCCCATCGCCCCCGGCGCGGCGCACGTCTTCCCGTTCCTGGCCGCCGGCACGGTGGTCATGGTCGCGGTCTTCCACGACCAAACGCTGGCGACGGTACGCGAATCCACCGCGGTGCGTTCCGCCGTGGGTCCCGCACTGAACTGGTACGCGGAGTTTGTCCGCTACTCCACGCTTTTTGAAGAAGCCGCCGACGGCTCACTGCCCCGCCGCTTCGCCATGTTCACTTTGATCTTCTGCCTTGTTCTTGTCGCATGGAGCATTTCCCGCTACGGCGAGGTCATTGGCGCAGAGAAGGCCCCCACCCGCCGCATGTTGTTGATATTTGCTGCAGCGGCGTTCTTCCTCATGTTCACCCCAACGAAGTGGACGCACCACTTTGGTATCTTCGCGGGCATCGCCGGTGCCGCCGCGGCACTCGGCGCGGTCGTGCTCGCGCAGCTGGCTGTGAAATCGGCCCGCGCGCGGACGTTCTCCTTAGCCGCTGTCATGGGTCTACTAGCGATCTCTCTCGCTGGGTGGAACGCGTGGTGGTACATTTCCTCCTTCAACGTGCCCTGGTGGGACAAGATGGTGCAGTACAAGGGCATTGAGGCCGCCACCGTAATGCTGGGGCTGTGCGTCATCACGGTGATCGTGGGCATCATTCAGTCGCTGCGTTCGGACGGCGACACACCGCTTCCGGACACTCGCGTCAACCGCCTCATGCGCGCCCCGATTGCAGTGTCCTGCGTGGGCGTGGTGGTGTTCTGCATGCTGGTGTTTGTCAAGTCCTTTGTGGACCAGTACCCCGCTTACTCTGTCGGTTTGGGCAACGTACGCAACTTCGGCGGAGAAACCTGTGCAATGGGCGGGGACGTGCTGGTGGAGGCCAACACGAACGATTCCTTCCTCACGCCTATCGACGGCATCCCGCTGGGCAAGTCGCTTGAGATCGGCCAGCCGGAAGGCTTCGACCCCAATGGTGTCCCCGCCTTCATCATCGACGATGACGAAAACACCGCCGCGAACATCGGCCGATCCCGCACCACCCCGGATGCTGCGGTCGCGGATCAGCAAGGCGGCCAACAAACCGCTGACACGGAGGCAGAACAGTCCACCTCCGAAGCCGAGACACAGGGCAACCGCACCGAAGACAAGGTGGGCGTGAATGGATCGACGGTGCGCCTGCCGTACAACCTGGACTACAACCGCGTTCCGGTGATTGGTACCTTCGCCGTCCCCGCAGCCGGTAAGTCCGTAGCCAAAACCACCTGGTACGAGCTCCCTGAGGCCACCGATGCGGCACCGCTACTCGTCGCCTCGGTCGCGGGCCGCATCAAACACCACGATATCGACGGCATTGAACAGCCCGGCCAGGTTCTCAAGCTGGAGTACGGCACCCGCGAGCCGGACGGCTCCGTGCACAACATCGGCGAAGTAGAAATGCTCGACCCGGGTCCAAACATGAAATGGCGCAATGTCCGCTACCCCATCGCGGACCTGCCCGAAGATGCTGACGTGGTCCGCTTGGTGGCGCAGGACAGTTCCTGGGACCAGTACGAATGGCTAGCGATTACTCCGCTGCGCAACCCGCAGCTGCAGCATCTCACCGAAAGGTTTGATAGGGATGAACCCGGCTTGCTTGACTGGTCGACCTCCCTGCAGTTCCCCTGCAACCGCCCGTTCAACCACTACGCTGGCGTAGCGGAGATCCCCACCTTCCGCATCAGCCCCGACGCTCCGGGTAAGAAGGAGCTCAGTGCTTTCCAGGACTTCCTGGGCGGCGGCGCCATGTCCACCGCGGAGGCAGTCAACGCGGCGTACGAGCTACCCGGCTACCTGGATAAGGACTGGCAGCGGGACTGGGGTTCGGTGAACCAGTACATTCTGCGCACGAACTCCCTAGGTGAAAACCCAGATCTGGCAACGATCAACTATGAAACCGTGACTCGTTCCGGACTCTGGCACCCGTCCGACATGAAGATCCGTGACCCGGAGGAGAAGAAATATGACTAACACCGATCTGTACCGCCTGGTGAATGGTCCTTGGCTGGACTCGCACGTCATCCCCGCCGACCGCGGGGTCGACGGCACCTTCCACGCGCTTCGGGATAAGGCCGAAGTAGACGTCCGAGATATCCTCACCGCCTCCGACAGTTTGGGCGGCACTCTCTACGACTCCTTCATGGACACGGAATCCATCAACGCCGCGGGCTTAGCGCCCCTTAAAAAAGACTTCGACCTTTTAAGCGTGAAAGACATCAATGAATTCGCGCACAACCTGGGCCTATTGGAACGCACCGGCATCGCCGCGCCGGTGAGCTACTGGGTGGAAAAGGACTCCCAAGGCGAAACCAGCGTCCCCCATCTGGTGCAAGCGGGCCTCGGTCTTCCGGACGAAGCTTATTACCGCGAACCCGCCCACAAAGAGACCCTGCGCGCGTACCTCGACCACGTTGAGCGCATGCTTGGTTTCCTCGACCCGGCGCGACTGTTTGGCCTGGGTGCGGACGTGGCAGCACAGCGCGTCGTCAAGCTTGAAGCTCAGATCGCGGCGAGCCACTGGGACGTCGTGGATTCGCGCGACGCGCTGAAGATCTACAACCCGCGCGAGTTTTCTGACTTGCCGCAGATCATTCAGACGATGCTCGCCGCATCCGGTCTGGGACCGGGCCGCGTCGTGGTGATGATGCCGTCCTTCGTCGACGACCTTGCCGCGATGCTACGCCCGGACGCCCTGGCTGACTGGCAGTTGTGGGGCACCTGGCATATTTTGCGTTCCCGCGCTGGCCTCGTCGCCGAGGAAATCGGTACGGCCAACTTCGACTTCTACGGCACGGTCCTCTCCGGCGCCACGGAGCAGCGCGACCGCTGGAAGCGCGGCGTGAGCCTCGCCGAATCACTGGTGGGTGAGGACATCGGCAAGGTGTACGTCGACAAGCATTTCCCGCCTTCGTCGAAGGAGCAGATGCTTGAGCTTGTGGACTACCTCGTGTCCGCCTACCGCCAACGCATCAGCGCGCTGGCGTGGATGAGCGAAGAAACCCGCGGCCGCGCGCTGACCAAGCTTGAGAAGTTCCGCGCAAAGATTGGCTACCCAGACAAGTGGCGCGACTACAGCGACCTGAGTTTCTCCCCCGCAGGCAGTGACTTGGTTGAAAACGTGCGCCGCGGTTCGGCCTTCGAGCACGACTACCACGTGTCCAAGGTTGGCCAGCCGACCGACCGCGACGAGTGGGTGTCCACCCCGCAGACCGTCAACGCGTTCTACCACCCCGTGGTCAACGACATCACGTTCCCCGCGGCGATCTTGCAGCCACCGTTCTTCGACCCAGAGGCCGACGCCGCGGAGAACTTCGGCGCCATCGGCGCGGTGATCGGCCATGAGATCGGGCATGGCTTCGACGACCAGGGCTCGCGTTACGACGGCGACGGCAACCTCAACTCCTGGTGGACCGACGAAGACCGCGCGCGCTTTGAGGAGCTGACCAGCAAACTCGTCGAGCAATTCGATGGTCTAATTCCCACGGTGCTCGAGGGCCGCGAAGAGGTCGCTGGCGTCAACGGAAAGTTCACGCTGGGCGAGAACATTGGCGACCTCGGTGGGCTGGGCATCGCGATCGTGGCGTACAAAAACTACCTCGCTGAGCATGAGCTTGACGACGGCCCGGCGCTCCCCTTCGATGTCGACGGCGCCGATGCGGCGTTGTCCGGAAATACGTACACAGGCATGCAGCGGTTGTTCCTCGCCTGGGCACGCGTCTGGCGCACAGCCATCCGCCCGGAGATGGCCGCGCAGTACCTCGCCATCGACCCGCACTCGCCGGCCGAGTTCCGCTGCAACGTGATCGCCGCGAACATCGATGAGTTCTACGAGGCGTTCCCGGAGTACGCCGATTCCGCAATGCGGATTGAGGAGAAAGACCGCGTGGTGATCTGGTGAGCCGCTTTGAGGACGCACAGGCACGGATGCGGCACATCCCCGAACCTGCTGAGCCGAGCGAGCCGCTGCCTATCGGTGAGGCGGAAGCCGAGTTCACGGTCGGGGGCGTAAAGCGCACCCTTTCCCCCGCTGACCAGCTGAATCAGCTCGTGTCCTACATGGACGCGACTTACCCGCGCCCAGACGTCACCGCACCGTGGCGCGGCGGCGCCGGCGATCGTGCGGAAGCAGATCTCTACTTGGCTCACCTGCCTGACCGCATCACCCACGCGGCGATGCTGATGCTCGGCTCGGCTCTAGACCACACGATGCCTGGCGTGGCCTACTCCGACGGGATCACGGTGGAGGAACTGCCCGATCTCGCAGCCACGCTGTTCACCCCGTCCGAGCCCACCGGCCGATGGGCCATTTCGCTGCACCCGGGCGGCTGGTGGCGCGGTGCGGGCATCGCGCGCCAGATGCGCTGGCAGCCGGAGGTCGCCGCCGCGGCGCAGCTGTCCGGCACCACCATCGTCGACCTGGATTACCCGCTTGCCCCCGAGCACACGGTCGCGGACATGGTTGCCCACGTCCGTCGGGCGCTCGACGTTGTGCGCAGCCACAACCCTCAGTCCGTCACCATCTGGGGCGCAAGCTCGGGCGGAACGCTGGCCACGCTCCTTTCCAACGACGTGGACGCCCTCGTACTCACCTACCCGTCGCTCAACGAGTTCGGGCGCCTTCCAGACGACATCCGCGCCGGCGCAGAAATCCCGCCGGCGGAGTCATGGCCGCGCACGCTCGTGCAGATCGCGCTTTACGACGACAGGGTCGCCCGCCCCGATCTTCCCGCCAGCGTGCGGGTGGTGGACTACCACTCCACCCACACCATCGCCACCCCCGAGGAATCCCGTCGCCGCATCCGCGACGTCGCCGATTTTCTGTCTACATAAAGTCCAGGATCGAATCGGCTTCGCTCAGGGCGTCCTCGTCCACCGGCTCATCGACTTCGCACAACGTGACGACGGCACCCGTCGAGTCCACTGCCGTTAGCAACAGCCCGAACGGGGAGTTCTCCGGCCCGCGCAGTACCTCGCCGCCGAACTCGCTGATCCGCGACCGAGCCTCGGCGATGTTGGCCACGCCCAGATAGGTCTGCCAGAAGCTGGGCACATCCGCCGGGATCTGATCCTGTGCATCCCAGATTCCAGCGAAGGCAGCCCCGTCTGCCATGACCAGGTAGTAGCCGTTGTTCTCTACGATCTCCCACCCGAAGAGGTCACCGTAAAAGTCAATCACGGCAGCCACGTCACTCGTCGAGGTGTATTCATGCCACACAGGTGTCCCTGGCTCCCCCGCGGCGACGAATGCGTCTTCACCCGCCGGCTGGAACAGCCCGAACCACCCGCCGGCCACGTCCGCGCACAGCGCCATGGTTCCCAACGACACCTCGGTCGGCTCCGCGACAACCCGCCCACCGAGCTCAGCCACCTTTTCTGCGTCGGCTGAGATGTCCGCACTGAAAAAGTACGTCACCCACGCGTCCCCCATGGCTTCCGCGCTGACCATTCCTGCCACCGGCAGACCCTGGAGCCGCGCTACCCGGTAATCGCCGGCATCAATGTCCCACCCCAGCAGCTTGGAATAGAAATAGGATGACTTGCGCGCTTCCGAAGTGACCAAGTCAATCCAGTACGGCATTCCCGGTTGCGCTGCAAAGGCTGGCATTTAAAGGTTCCTCCACTTTTCAGGGTCAAAATCATCATCGGCAGTGCGCTCATCAAAATAATCACCACTACCAGTGGCAACAACCGCTTTGATTCCGCTCACGCTCACCACATCGCCGTCGTGAAGCATGTGCCCACGCGCAGTGACTACCTCGCCATTGACGGTGACCTCCCCGTCGGCGATCACCTCTTTCGCGTGCCCTCCGGTCTCCACGATGTTGGCAAGCTTGAGGAATTGCCCCAGCTTGATGCTGCTGCCTGAAATTTCAATCTCCATTGGTGCCACCTTAACCCAGCACGGGCCACAGGAGTTCGGGCGCTATGAGATCAACCAGCTGTGGCGGAAAGAACGGGGGAAGGAGCTCGCGTATCGGAACCCAACGAATCGTGGGAAGCGCAAACGAACTGCCTGCAAAATGGTGAACCTCCGGACCGATCATCGCCAAAGCGTCATTCGTATTTGCCGCAGCGTTGCCGTTCGTCATCGCAGCGGCAGTCCAACCTGGCCCGAAGCTCACGCTCGCCATATTTGACCAGCGATTATCAGACCATCCGAATTTCGTCCCCTCAGCGCCCGGAAGGCGGGAGGTGCCGTAGTTCTGAGCAAATCCATCTTGCGCAATCGGTGCGGCAGTACGCATGCCATTGATGATCGGTTGCGCGACAGGATCGAAACGGATGTCATTGACAAATTTTGCAACGTCGTACGCGGAAGTAGAGGTATTCCCCCACCGCCCGTTGCGGTGAGTGGCATGCAGCCCGAAGTTTCGCGCTACAACATCAATAGCCTGCGGGTGCGCGCTATCTAATCGCGCCGCGATGCTATCCGACGAGACCCTAATCATGTGCTCAACCTGCGCTTTTTCACCGGGGGAGCCGTGCTGCAGAATCCAGTAGCCAAGGTAGAGCTTGGACAGCGAAAGCGCTCGGCGCGGCTGCGTTGCATCGGGTGAACCGGTCCACGAGCCATTCGGGTGGTAGACCGCAACCGCGGTGCGTCCCCCTTGGGCTCCCGCTCGCACATCCATAGCAGCGGCCTGAGGCACAAAAATGACAGCGGCGACGAGGAATAAAGCAGCGATTATGCCTTTTAACTTCACGGAGTTGTTATACCCCACTTAGAAGCGCCGTCGCACCCTCAAAAATCATCCACACCGCTAGCACCGCAAAGATGACACCCGCGACAATGTCCACGAGGTAACCCCACCGATCCAAGAACCCGGCAATCACGTCGATGAGCAGAGCAAAGCCGACGAACCATGCCACGCCGGTGATCACCATGGTGACCAGAATTGCCACCATCCATTCCCAACCCATCCCGGGTTTGATGAACTGCGCGAACACCGCCCCAAAAAACAGCACGGCCTTGGGGTTCGAGAGGTTGGTGGCCACGCCCACCCAAAACGCTTTGCTTGACGACGACCCCCCAGCCGCCTCCACCCGCAGCCCGCTCTTCCCGCGGGCCGCGCACCCCGCACGAACCGCGCCGATACCCATGTACAGCAGGTACGAGCCACCAACGAGCTGCAGCACGGCCAGGATCTGCGGGAACGCCTGGATTAAGGCGCTGAGCCCCAGAAGCGACGCCGCAATCCAAAACGTGTTGCCAACCATGATGCCCAGCGCGCACGCCACGCCCGCCGCCCGGGACTTCGCCCCCTGCCTGGTTATCTGCAGCACATCGGGCCCGGGGCTCACGATGCCGACTAGCCAGATGCCCAGTAATGCACAGAAACTCGAAAAGGTCACCCAGAGAGTTTAGCGCTCCGCCTGATCCCTCGGCATAATGCTCATCGTGTCGATGTTCATGTGTGCAGGCAACGACGCCACCCAGCGGATCGCTTCAGCGATGTCCTCGGCCGTGAGGTTCAGTTTCCCCTCGTACACGGCGGCGGCACGCTGCTTATCACCTTCAAAACGGTTCAGCGCAAAGTCCGTTTTCACGCGGCCCGGGTCAATTTCGGTAATGCGGATCGGCTGGTCCACTTCCTCTCGTCGAAAAGCACGCGTGAGCGCGCGTAGACCGAACTTCGCGGCGTTGTAGCCGCTGCCCCCGACGTACGCGTCCCAGCCGGCGACGGACCCGACGTTAATGACCAGACCTTCTGCCGCCACGAGCTGCGGGTACAGCGCTTTCATCATCCTTACGGTGCCCACGACGTTGGTCTGGTACATCCACTCCCAATCGTCCAAATTCGCCTCGCGCAGCAAATCAAGCCCCTTCGCCCCGCCCGCGTTGTTGACCAGCAGGTCCACGCGGTCAAGCTGCGCAGCTAGCTTATCGACGGACCCCTGGTCCGTAACATCCAACTCAACGCCAATCCCGCCGATCTCGGCGGCAACGGCATCGCAGCGCTCTTTCCGACGAGCCGCCACGTACACCAACCACCCATCAGAGGCGAGCGCACGGGCAGCCGCCTCCCCGATTCCTGCTGATCCGCCGGTGACTACTGCTACTTTCTTTTCCACCATGACCCCGAGTGTATGGCTAACCGCGGCCGTATTGCTCAAACGCGAAGCGCGCCAGCAGGATCCGCCACGGCGCGCGGTTTTCGGAGCGCTGGAATTCCGGGACCCCGGCGCGCTCCAACGCGTCGACAATGCGCAGCATCTTTTGCTCAGTTTTCTTCCGTGTCCACCCCAGCTCCACAGCCAACTTGTCGACGCTCGGCACAACAATATGTGCCTCTGCCATGGGGTCTTCCACAAGCGGGGCTGCAAGAGCATTGAGCAACATGCGCTGCTCGGCGGAGGGAACGAAGTGCTCGTTGGTCGCTCGTCGGTCGAAGGCCGCTCGAACCTGGGGCTCGCGGATTACAGTGGCGTTGGTCAGTTTGATCGCGTAATCGGCTTCCTTGGTTGACCACCCCACGGTGGAGCGGCCTGCGGGAACATAGAGCACATCCCCCGGCGCGAGACGCAGCGGCAAGAAACGAACGTTGCCGGCGGGCACAATCCGGGCCGTGATCAAAGATCCCACGTTCTTGACTAACCAATCACCGTCAGAATCCCAAAAGTGAAACAGATGCCTGTGCATTCCTGGGTCGGAGGCCCCAATAGTAAAGTCAGCGCTTCGCCCAATCGTGATGTGCTGCCGCGACGATAAAGTCATGCTCTGACCACCACCGATGTCTTCCACCAACAGATTGCCCCGCACCAACACCCGTCATACGCCTTTCAGACCGCTTCACACTTAATAGAAATATGATCTATTGCGCGTGGGAGGCTTTCAACGTTTGCGGGGTGCAACCCCCAGTTGTCTAACAGAAAGGCAGCGACAGTATGAGATCGCTGCTGAGCAACCCAGTTACCAAAATCGCGTACGAATCCAACGGCTTTTCTTGGATTGCTACGTACGTCGGCTCTGCGACCGGATCCGCATCCTCGTAGAAGGAATAGCAAAAATTGTGAACTAAGTCGTCTTCTTCCGGAACGTGGAGTGACTTCTCCAAATTTTCCCGCGACCCATAGTCCGCTATCGCGAAAGTGAACTTAGTGCCGTAGCAGACAATTTTCGCCTCTTGCCCTTCTTCCAAAGTCCCGCGCGTACAGGTCGAGTCCCTCCACCCAGTGCCGTTGACATCTTCCGGAAGCATGAGTGAGTACATCTTGACCATGGCTTCTTCGGTCGGATTCCACCCTGTAGCAGCGTCACGGCCGATCAATTCCGCCGCCACGACAACGGCCATTACTGCCGCCACGGCAGCGACCCACCATTTCGGCTGACGCTTTACCGCCTGGGAGCATTCCAGCGCATTGATAAAGGAACGCGAGTTGGGAAAACGCTTGGACGGGTCGTTGGCTAGCGCTTGCTCAAAAACATGTCCCACTGGGACTTCTTTAAGGTGGGCCAACGGCCGTGGCCCACGCCACGCCTCCCTGCTCACGGTGGAGTAGAACGAACTACCCGTCACCATTTCGTAGGCAATGAGAGCCAGGGCGTAATCATCCGTCGCCGGGGTTGGGGAAGTCACGCCCGCTTCGTACAATTCAGGCGCCATGTACATTCCAGTACCGACAACGATTCCCTCCATCGTCAATCGGCTTTCCTGCGCGATGTCGCTCAAATAGGAAATACCGAAGTCCGTAAGCACCGCGCCCGACGGTGACAACAGAATGTTCTCTGGCTTAATATCCCTGTGCACAATGCCCGCTTCATGCAGGTGGTCAACCGCCTGCGCAATCGGCCGGAGCATTTCAGCGACCTGCGCGGGCTCGAAGGGCTCGTCGATAAGAGAAAGCTCGTCGGCAAGCGAAGGCCCCTCGATGAGATCCATGACAAAGTACGGCACGCCCGAGCCCGTAATCGCGCCGTCGTACACCCGCGCGATCGACGGGAAATCGAGGCTGGCCATGGTCACCATCTCATTATCAAATCGCGCCATCGCGACCGGGTCGCGGCTGAGCTGCGCCGACAGGACTTTGACGGCCACTTCACGGCTCAGCGCCCGGTGACGCGCCTTATAGACGGTGCCCATCCCACCGTGGCCGATCTCCTCAATGAGCTCGTACCCGGCATAAGAAAGCTCTTCTGCGATGTCTCTCAGCACGGCATCACATCGTCGTAGACATTCCTGAGCAACCTCGTCGTGCCGCCAGGATGGGACGCGGCCGCGTCACACAGCGCGTCGATGTCATTCCCAAAATCGATGTACACGGGGTAAATCGGGTCCCCATTATCCCTGTCGCGCAACGAACGGCACTGGCCCGGGTACGTGAATTCCGCCCGCGGATCCGCCGCAAGCTCACGCGCCAAGCGATCTGGAACCTCATCCGCCCACAGCTGGACCGATGCGAGAATCAGCACACCCCTGCCATCACACTGCGGACTTGATGGCTCCGTCCCATCACTAGCCCGAACGAAAAACGCCCTCTGCTGCTCCGCACTGATGTCAGGCGAAGTATCCGACGACTCCGGCTCCACATCCGCGAACATCGGCTCAATGCCCGGCGCCGCCGTCTCCGCCGCACACGCACCCAGCGCCGGCACCGCCGCGCACAATGCGATAGCTGCTAAGAAACGAACCACGTACGTAGTGTATGACGCACGCACGGAGATTTCTTCGGTTACCCAAGGCGGCAACTTCTTTTGCAATTGTCGCTATATTCCCTGGGGTCTATTCCCCGCACAGACGTTTCGCCTGCGCATATGCATACCCGCCACATCCAGGCTTACAGTGTCCTTGATCACACCTTGAAAATTCCTGCCAGAAGACAGGGGAACACTTGAACGGTCGTGCATATAATCAACACGTCAAGAAAACCCGACCTTCGAAACGAGGAGTCACCATGAAGATCCGCAAGTCTATCGCCGCGGTCACCGCTTCCGCCCTCATCCTGACCGGCACCCCGGCTGTGACCACCGTCGCTCCGGTTGCTCAGGCACAGATCATCGCTCCGGAGCCGAGCTCTCGCCTGGTCATCCCGGCTGACGTGACCAACTTCTTCCACGGCTTGGCCCCCCAGATGCCTCGCGCCGACGTCGAGAACATCCTGAAAATCGGCGCCGCCTGGATCCTTGTCGATATCTTCCTTGCGGTCTTCGGTGGGGTGATTGCTGCGATCCTTAATCTCACTGGCGTCGCAATTGCCGGAAGCGCTGAAGCGAGCTCGGGAAAATAAAGAACTCCTAAGCCTTACTTTTTCTAACAACAAAAGCCGGCGTTCCCACCGGCTTTTTGCTTTCTTTAGGCAGCTTTCCTGGTGCTCCAAAGCTCTTTCAGGTCCGCGAGTGCCATATCCACGGCTTGACCGCTCGACAGCGCGGGGTACGAATCAACTCTGTATATGCCGAACTGCGGACGGCGGATGTTGTTGAAGGCAATTTGGATGTTCTCGGCAGTCATATTTGCCATGAATTCGTCTGTTTGACGCTGGATGTGTTTGCGCTGTGCGCGGTTGAGTTTTGGCGGCGCGAATGGGTTGTCGTCGATAAGCCATTCGGCGGAAAACTCACCCGTGGGCGCGCAGTAAGCGAACACCGCGATGGGCAAATGCTCGTCCTTTTTAATGTTGGTGCGAAAATCCAGCGTGAACGTTTCATACAGCCGGTGTTCGTGGTTCAGCGCGCGAGTGACGAAGGTGTCCATGAGGCGATCGAGCGCCGCTTCGAAGTTTGCCGCGCTGAGCGGACGATTGACGGTGAGTTCGATATCCCATGTGGGGCAGCACCGGCCCTCCTCATCGAATAGACCGGGTCCGTCCGATTTGAAGAACTCGTCGATAATCTCCTCGATGTCGCACGCGATGTAGTCGCTGTACCACTCCGGCGCTTCTATTGAGTAAGGATCAAGAAGCTTCGTCACGCGCTTTCCGTCACTCGGATCGAACGTGATGATCCCCACCGGGAAGCTCTCGCCCGTGTAGGTGCCAAACTCCGGGTTATCTTCGATGAATGTCTCGAAATCGACGTCCTCATCCGGATACAGGTCGTAGTACGCGGCCCAAACCTCGTCGTTGTCGTAGTAGTAGTCGTCTTCTGATGGCGTGTAGTGAATTGTGAAACTTGCGATTTGCATGTTTTTACCCCCTTCGATGCTTACGCCGCTTTCCTGCTTGCCCAGAGCTTCTTCAGGTCGTCGATGGCTATGTCGAGCGCTTGGCCGCTGGACATGGCCTGGAATTCGTCGATTTTAAAGATGCCGAATTGCGGGCGGCGGATGTTATTGAATGCGATCTGGATGTTGTCCGAGTCCATGTTGGCCATGAACTCCTCGGTCTGGCGTTGGATGTGCTTTCTTTGCGAGCGGTTGAGCCTAGCCGGTTCGAACGGGTTCTCGTCATTGAGCCAAGCTGCGGAAAACTCGCCCGTCGGCGCGCAGTATGAGAACACGGCGATTGGGAAGTGCTCGTCTTTCTTGATGTTGGTGCGGAAATCGAGGCTAAAGGTCTCGTACGTCTTGTACTCATGGCCCAACGCGCGCGTCACGTACGTTTGCATGAGCAGCGCCATCCCGGCCTCAAAGTCGGATACCCCTAACGGGCGGTTGAGCGTCAGCTCGATGTCGCTTCCCACCATGATCTGACCGAACTCGTTGACCAAGCTCGTGTTCGAATCCAGTAGAAACTCGTTGATCTCTTCCTCGATGTCTCTGGCGAGAGACTCGCAGTACCATTCAGGAGCCGCTGCTGAGTCAGGCTCAAGAAGCCTAGTGATCCGCTCCCCCGTCTCCAGCTCAAAGGCAATGATCCCCACTGGAAAGCTGTCGGCTGCGTCGTAGTGTTCGGTTGGTGTGTAGTGAATTGTGAAACTTCCGATGTACATGTGTATTACCCCCTTCGATGTTCAACGCTAAAGCGTCCGGCCACTCGGGGGCAAGGGAAAGTTGCACACTATAGTGTGCAACTTCGGGGGAACCTTCTACGGGTTTCGGGAGTCTAACTAAGTTGCGGCTTTCACTCGAGCCTTTGCTTATCGACGATCCTTCTGGCCGCGTTCGAGTCCCCCTGTGGACGGTTGTCCGGTTTTGAAAGTCCGCAGGGCGGACTCGCGGACCTGTTCTGAACTGGGGTTTTGCGGATTTATTCGAACATGTGATCTATTTTCGAACATTTCGGGCGCTTGGTGTCGCGGGCGTTTTTACTATGGAACACACAAACGAATAATCGCTTACCTAGTTGCGTATAACGCAAGCAGATAGGGGGAATAATGAATCCGCTCGAACTAATAAGCTACGAATTTTCGATGATCAATTCATGCAAGGCACGGTTGCTCCGGTTGCTCGGAGAGTTGGACGAAGAACGGTTGGCCGACTTGTACGGCACGTCAAGCCTGTCCACGCTGCTCATCCGCCATGTCGGCGTTTCTAGGTCGACCGCGTTTGAGTACACGAGTGTGGCTCGCAGGCTCAGGCAGTTTCCGGGGCTCCTCGATGCGCTGGAAGATGGTGAGATCCACTATTCCACCCTGCGCTTCCTGCTGAAATACATTACGCCTGCTAACCAAGGGGATCTGTTAGCGCTGGCGAAGAAGCTATCGCATGAGGATCTGCGTAAAGCACTGGCTGGGTACGACACCAACGATGACGGTACGCAGCCAGAACACTTCCTACGCATCCGGGACGAGGACAACGGTGACGTGACGATTACTGCGCGATTGAACGCAACGGACGGAGCGATGTTCAAGGCTGCGCTCAAAACGGGTGAGGCGGCGTATTTCGGTACGCCCGAGACAGCCTCTCAAGATGACGGTGAAAACGCCGAAAACTCCCGCCCACAGCGGGTATCGGGATTCGGTATGCCCGTTGGCAGATCCCTGCTAGCTGCGTTAATGGGCATAGTTCATATAGCACGCGACTGCGTGAACCCCCCTTTGCGTACGCCCGGGGCACAGGTGAATCTAGTTGTAAACCTTGATGGGCACATTTACATGCCGTCGAACCCGAAGGCCCCCTCGAAATCGCTTACCCGGTTGATTGGCAGCGCGCTTGGCAGGCTCGAAGGAGTCAACGACAAGGGAGTGTCGCTCCATCTCGGACGCGGGCATCGCCTGGCGTCCCCCGGCCAGGTCAACGCCCTTTTGCGGTACTGGCATGAGCAATGCGCCATGCCTGGCTGCACCCACACGCGGTTCATCGAGATCCACCACATCACTTCATGGGCAGACGGCGGTGAAACGAACATTGATAACTTGCTGCCGCTGTGCAGTGCGTGCCATTCGATGGTCACCGACGGATGTATTTCGATAGAGAAGCAGGGGCAGGACACCTGCTTCTTCTTCCCAGATGGCTCCGCGTTCGTCTCACGCGAGCACGGGCATGTCCACCGCGATGACTCGCGCCGGCCGACCCCAGCATTGATCGATGCAGACAGCTTCGATGATTCCATCTTCGAAGGACTACCGGTATGAGGCGCTTAGGCGAACGCGTTGGTGCCGACCAGATGAACACACGCGGCAGAGATTGCATCTTGGCCGGACAAGGCGTCGTACTGCCCAACTGGGTGGACGCAGAATTGCGGGCGGCTAACTTTGTCGAACGCCCTGTGCGGATTAGGGCCGCGAAGGTGTTTGGCCAAGCGCTTGCGTTCACGTTTCACCATCCGCCGTTCCTCACGAGTGAGCGGGGGATCATGGAGTGGATAGTTATCGCTGAGCCACGTGGTGTGAAGATCCCCGCTGCGGAGGTTGATGGCAAACACCGCAATCGGTTCGTAGCAGGTGCACATCGGGTCATGAGCACGGTCGCGCCGGATATCCAGAGTAAAGGTGTCATAAATATCCGAGGCGAACCCGCGCGGGTTCAAGATATGAAGTTCGATGAGCGTGTCCAGCCCGGTTTCGAAGTCATCAGCTTCGACCACGGGATTGTCCACGAGGTCAATGTGATCGCCCAAAAGATCGTGGTTCGGTCCGCCGTTGAGCATGCTGTCTTCGAGGAAATCACCGATGCGCTCGGCGATTGCGGCGGCGGCCTCGTCGGTGTACCCAATCGGTGCCGCAGGATGCATGCCGTTCATGATCGGGACTGCGACTTCACCCGACTCGGAATCCATAGCTATAAGGCCGATGGGCAGGTAGAAATGGTCGTTCGGACAGTAACGGATAGTGAAACTTGGAATTTGCATGTGTTGTACCCCCTTCGCTTTTTAACGCTACGGGCAGTACTACGCGGTGCCAAGGAAATTCTGCACACTATAGTGTGCAAAACCGAGGGAACCATTTTCGGGTTTCGGGAGTCTAACTAGGTTGGGTTTGTACCCTGGATCGTGATGTTTGACCTTCTAAAGATCGGCGCGGGGTTGCCGGTGGCGAATGTGATCGATTCACTGCCGCCAACTGGGCCATTGGTTGTGGAAGCGCCACCGGGAACGGGTAAGACGACGTTGCTCCCGCCGTCGATAAGCAATCGTGTGGAAGGGGTGACCCTCGTGACGGCGCCGCGGCGAGTGGCTGTGCGCGCGGCCGCGAGGCGCTTGGCGCTTCTCGACGAATCGGTGCTGGGCGATAGGGTGGGGTACTCGATTCGGGGCGAGCACCGCGATGGCTCGCTGGTGGAGTTTGTGACGCCGGGGGTGCTGCTGAACCGGCTGATCGCGGATCCGGAGCTGACCGGCGTCGGCGCGATCGTGATCGATGAGGTGCACGAGCGCGGGCTGGAGACGGACCTGGTGCTGGCGATGGCGATGGAGGTCGCGTACCTGCGCGATGACCTGTATCTGGCGGCGATGTCCGCGACGCTGGACGCGAAGGCCCTGGCCGCGCACATGGGGGCGCAGGTGCTCTCGACTGAAGCGGTGACGCACCCGGTGGAGGTGAGCTACCACCCGCATCCGGGGCGCGCGCAGGGAACGCGGGAGTTCTATGAGCACGTCGCTTCGCTTGCCGACGGCGACGATCGCACCCTGGTGTTCGTTCCCGGTGTCCGCGAGGTGGAGCTGGTGTGCGGGGCGAGTCGTGACGCGGTGCCGCTGCACGGGCGGTTGAGCTCTGCGGAGCAAGACGCGGCGCTCAATGGCGACGCGCGGGTGGTGGTGGCGACGTCGATCGCGGAGTCGTCGATAACGGTGCCGGGTGTGCGGCGTGTTGTGGATGCCGGGCTTGCACGCGTGCCGCGGCGTGATGCGGCGCGGGGGATGACCGGTCTCGTCACGGTGTCCGCGGCCCGGACGAGTGCTGATCAGCGCGCGGGACGCGCGGGACGCCTGGGTCCGGGGACTGTATTGCGTGCGTACTCGCGCGAGGATTATCAGCACTTCGCGGCCGATATTGTGCCGGAGATCGCGTCGAGTGACCTGACCTCAGCGGCGTTGACCATGGCGGCGTGGGGTTCACCGGATCTGCCGTTGCTGTCGGAACCGCCGGCGCAGGCGATGGAGGATGCGCTGGCGACGCTGGCGACGCTGAGGGCGCTCGGAGCCGTTGACGGTGCGATTACGGAGTTCGGCGAGCGGCTGGCGCGGTTGCCGCTGGACCCTCGGATGGGGGCTGCTCTGCTGACACACGGCGCGGGAGCTGCGACGACGGTTGCGGCGATGGCGGAGGGCATGAACGGTGATCTGGACCGGGCGCGGGCGCCAAAGCGCAGTGTTGAAAGGCTGGCGCGGTTGGTCAAGGACCGTGGCCCGGTGTCTGCGGGGGAAGTTATCAGTTCTGCGTACCCGGAGTGGGTGGGAATGCAGGTGAGTGAACGCGAGTACCTGCTGGCCAGTGGCACCAGGGCGACGTTGGATGCAGCAATTCCGGTCAGCGAGTGGATCGCGGCGGCGGAAGTGCAGTTAACCGGGCGCGGTGCCGTTATTCGCTCCGGGGCGGCAACACAAATGCCCACGGACAGAATCGTCGAACAGACACGGGCAACGTATGAAAACGGCGCGGTGCGCGGGCGGCGAGTGAAGGCTATCGGCGCTATTGAACTGAGCTCAACCCCGGTGCGGCTCACCCCTGAAGAGGCCATCGAAGCCCTGCACGGGTTCGAGTTTTCTCAGTTCCACCTGTCCGAGAAAGCGGAATCGCTGAAAGCCCGGCTTGACTTTCTCCACGCACAGCTCGGCGAGCCATGGCCGGACGTGGAACGGGGTGACTATTCCCCGGAGATTCAGCAGCTGGCGCAGGGCGTGGCCCTGCGGGAAATAGATATGTATGGCGCACTGATGCGGCAACTACCGTGGCCGGAGGCAGCTGAGTTGGACACGCTTGCGCCGGAAAGGCTCGAAGTGCCTAGCGGGTCGCGGCCAAAAATTGAGTACGCAACGGGGCGGCCGATCGTCCGGGTGAAGTTGCAGGAGTGTTTCGGGTTGGAGGAGTCTCCGTCGATAAGCAATGTGCGCGTGCTCTTTCACTTGCTCTCCCCCGCGCGGCGCGAGCTGGCCGTGACCGATGACCTGCGGAATTTTTGGGACGGGCCATATGACGGTGTGCGCAAAGAGATGCGCGGGCGGTATCCGAAGCACCCATGGCCCGAGGACCCGTGGAGTGCGACTGCCACGGCGGGCCGTTAGGGATTCATGGGGAACACCAAGTAAATTAAGCGTTTATGACTACGGCCGATTCCGCGCGCACGAACCGCGCCCACACAGTGTCCATTTGGACGCTGGTTTCACTCATCATTGGTTCCACTGTCGGTTCGGGCATTTTTGCCCTGCCTCAAAATATCGCATCGACCGCGAGCCCCGGCGCGATGCTCATCGGTTGGCTCATCGCTGGCGTGGGCATGCTCGCTGTGGCATTCGTTTTTCAGATCCTGGCCTACCGGAAACCGCACCTGGATTCCGGCGTGTATTCCTACGTGCGCGCCGGCTTGGGCGACTTCATTGGGTTCACCGCGGGATGGGGCTACTGGCTTGGTTCCGTGATGGCGCAGGTGGGGTACGCCACGCTGTTCTTTGGCACGCTGGGCCACTACCTGCCGTTCTTTGATCAGAACAACATGTGGGCGATGGCCATCGCGGTATCGGTGTTGACCTGGGGAATCTTCGCGGCGCTGACCATGGGCATTAAGCAGGCCGCGGCGATGAACTTGGTCACGACCGTGGCTAAGCTCGTGCCCATTTTCGCGTTCATCGTGCTCGTGGCGTTCTTGGGGTTCAGCTGGGACAAGTTCACGCTTGACTTCTGGGGTAAGGGCTCCGGAATGCCGCTGATGGAGCAGATCCAGGGAATCATGCTGTTCACCGTGTGGGTGTTCATCGGTATTGAGGGCGCCTCGGTCTACTCCAAGCAGGCGCGGTCCCGCAGCGATATCGGGCGCGCGACCGTGATCGGCTTCTTGTCTGTGCTGGCGCTGCTGGTGGCGGTCTCCACGCTGTCCTACGGTGTGCTCACGCAGGAGGAATTGGCGGCGCTGCCCGACAACTCTATGGCCTCCGTGCTCGAAGCCGTGGTTGGGCCCTGGGGTGGTGTGCTGATCTCCATCGGCCTGTGCCTGTCCGTCCTTGGCGCCTACATTTCCTGGCAGATGCTGTGCGCAGAACCCATCGTGCTTATGGCTACGGATGGCCTGCTGCCCAAGAAGCTGGCCACTACGAACGCGTCCGGTGCCCCGTGGATCGCGCAGCTGATCTCCACTGCTGTGGTGCAGTTCTTCGTCATCGTGTTCTTTGCCAATGAGACCACCTACAACTCGATGGTGCAGCTGGCCACCATCATGTACCTGCTGCCGTACATCTTCTCCGCGCTGTACCTAGTGCTGCTGTCTATCCGTGGTCGCGGCCTTACCCACCCACACGCGGGCACGCGTTTCGACGACTCGGGCCCCGAAATCGCATCGGGCGACAACAAGCGCCACCTGGCCGTTGGTGTGTTGGCGTTCGTGTACTCCCTGTGGCTGATCTACGCGGCTGATCCGAAGTTTGTTCTGCTCGGCGCGCTGGCGGTTCTGCCTGGTCTGATTCCGTACATCTGGACCCGCATTGCGCGGAAGGAAAAGCTGTTCAACAGCTTCGAGTGGGTAGTCGTCGCCGTCGTGGTGATTGGGGCGGCATTCGCCGTGTTCGGGTTGGTCAACGGCTCCCTGACCCTTGATTAGTGCCCGGTGGTGCATAGTCGCCCCAGCCTCTATTGCGCTGGGGTGGCTTTTTGCGTCCCTGGGGGTTCCGGCCGCGTGGATCCTCGCCGCGATTTTATGTTCTGGCGCGATGGCACTAGGAACCGGCCAAGATCTGCCCGTCAGCGGGCACTTTTACAAGCTGTGCCGCGGGGTGATTGGCGTGCTGGCGGCGGCGCCGTTAGCCGGGGTGCCGCTTAGGGATCTGGCGCATTATCTGATCCCGGGGTTGGTCTCGGCCGTGGTGATCATCGGCATCGGCTTTGCCGGCGGCCTGATGCTCGCTAGGCACAGCGGTGTCAGCCGGGAAACCGGAGTGTTGTCCATGCTGGCGGGCGGGGCGTCGATCATGACCATGATGGCCAGTGAGTTCAAAGCAGACATGCGTTACGTGACCTTGGCACAGTACCTGCGCGTCCTGGCGGTGTCCGCGACGCTGCCGTTCGTTGCGTCGCTGCTGCCGGCGCCAGGAGAAAATCACCTCACCAACGCGGCGACGCCGTGGTGGATGTGGATCGCTGTGCTGGTGATCGCGGTCGTTGGCGACCCCGTCGCGCGGTTTCTACGCATCCCGGCGCCCAGCGTGTTCGGTCCGTTGCTCATCACCGCGGCCATCGCGGCTTTTAGTCCCGTAGTCATCATTCCGCCGACACCGCTGGCCGTCATGGCGTTTCTGTCCATCGGCTGGGTCTGTGGCGGCGGCATCAACGTGCCCGCACTCAAGCGTTTCGCGCGTCTTTTGCCAGCGACGATCGCCTTCATCATCGTGATCATGTCTGCGTGCGCGGCAATGGGCGTGGTGATCTCCCACTGGCTGGGAATCAGCTACTTCGAGGGCTATTTGGCCACGAGCCCCGGCGCGATCGAGACCGTCTTGGCCCTGTCCACGGAAGGCGGCGCCGGACCAGCCGTGATCGCATGCCAGCTGATCCGCCTGCTGTGCATCTTGGTCTTCGCCGGGGCCTTACCGACGATCTTGCGCAAGCTTTAGTTCAACACGTGGCGGCGCAAGATATCCATGGGCATGGATCCCAGACGAAGCGCCTTGTCGTGGAACTCCTTGAGACTCATGCCCTGAGCAAGCGCCGCGTCACGCAGGTCCAACCAGTCCCGGTAGCCCAGCGCGTAGCTGGTGGCCTGGCCGGGCCAGCCCAGGTAGCGGTCCAATTCGAACCCTAGGCGGGCCTCATTCATCGCGGTGTTGTCGCGCAAAAAGGCCTTCGCGTAGGCCACGTCCCAGGTGCCGGTGCCGTCCGGGGTCTGTTTGCGCAGGTGGACACCAATGTCTACGGCCACGCGGGCAAGGCGCAACCGGACACTATCTAACAGACCCATTTCATACGCAGGGTCTTCGAAGAAGCCGACCTCTTCCATGAGGTTTTCGGCGTACACGCTCCAGCCCTCACCGTGGGCGGAGTTGAAGTTCATCGTGCGGCGCCACAGGTTCAGCGTGTTGCGCTGAGCCATGGCGATGCCCTGTTGCACGTGGTGGCCAGGAACGCCCTCGTGGCAGATCTTTGTCAGTTCGTGCCAAGCGTGGATCGTCTCGCCTCCCGGAGTCGACCACCATAAGGTCCCAGGCCGCGAGAGGTCCTCCGACGGCGGCGCATACACCACCCCGCCGTGGCCGGCCTCACCCAAAGCACACTCAATGGTGCGCAGCTCCTCCGGCAGAGTGAACAGCGTCCCGTCCAGCTGATCAATCAGCCGGTCTGACATGTCCTGCATCCAGGACACAAACACCTCGCTGTCGGTCAAGGAATAGCCGGGGTCATTGTCCAGTCGCCGGTACGCGCCGCGCACGTTGACGTCGTCGCCGTACAGCTTCTTCGCCACCGCCCCCTGCCGCTCAACCAGCTTCTTCAGCTCCTCCAGCGACCAATCGTAGGCCTCATCCAGGTCAATCTGACGGCCCAGGAAGTACTCAGAGAACAGCTCGTAGCGGTCGCGGCCCACCGCGTCATAGTGCTTGGCCAGCGGCGCCAGCTCCGTGGACAGCCAGTCCCCCATGTCCGCGAACGCGCCCTTTGCCGTGCGCACGGCGTCGTTGTCCGGCGCAAGACCGAGGTCTTCAAGCAGCGACCCGTCGTCGGCAAGCGCCTCGCATTGGCTGGTCACACAGTCAATCTGACGCGCGGACGCGACGTCACCTTGGCTCGCGGCCTCCGCCAGCGACTCGCGGTAACCGGCAAGGGACGCGGAAACTTGGCGAAGGCGCGACTCAACGTTTTCCAGGTCGTCCGCCGTGTCTTTCGGCATCACCGTCAGCGCCTTGCGGATCTCTTGAACGGGCGAGGTGATGTTGTTCAGCTGCCGCAAGTTTTCACCCTGGTGGTGCAGCTCCAACTCCACCGACATGCGTTCGCGGAGGATCTCCGCCGTCAGCTCGTCGATCGAATCAAAGTCGTCTTCGTCATCGCTAGCATCCGTGCCGTCGTTAAGCGCATCAACGTCCGCGATGAGCTCGCGAATGCGATCAGCGATCGCCGACCAGTAGTTCGGGCTGAAATCTTGAAGCTCACCGTCGTAGCCTTCGAGCCCCAACTCCGTGCCCAGCGTGGGCGAAATCTCCGCGAGGTCATAGACGAAGGCCTCACACGTCGCGTCCAACAGCGACGGCGTGCGTTTAGCAGTCATACCACGGCAGTCTATCGTCATTAGTATGGGAACCCCACTGGACCAAGCAATCGAGCTCGCCGCCGGCGCCCGGCGCGTCAACGTTTTCACGGGTGCTGGCATGAGCGCGGACAGCGGACTGGAGACGTACCGCGACGCAGTGACGGGGCTGTGGGAAAACGTTGACCCGCAGGCCATGGCCTCCATCGACGCGTGGCGCGCGGACCCGGAGCCGATGTTCGCGTGGTACCTGTGGCGCACCAAACTCGCGAGCCTCGCGGAGCCAAACGCGGGTCACGTGGCCATTTCGCGCTGGTCGCTTATCGACGGTACCTCTGTCAGCGTAACCACCCAAAACATTGATAACCTGCACGAACGCGCAGGCTCGACGGACGTGACGCACCTCCACGGATCCCTGTTTGAGTTCCGTTGCACCTCGTGCGGTCAGCCTCATCGCGTGACCATCCCCGACCAGCCGGCGGAATCCATTGCGCCGCCGCGGTGTGAGTCCTGCGGGGACCTCGTTCGGCCGGGCGTTGTCTGGTTCGGCGAGGCTCTTCCGGAACGCGAATGGGAACGGGCGGAAATGGACATGGTCACCGCCGACCTCGTGGTCATCGTGGGTACGTCCGGGGTTGTGTACCCGGCGGCTGGGCTGCCGATGCTGGCGCACCAGATGGGCACCCCGATCATTGAGGTCACGCCTGCGCCGACTGAGCTGTCCCGGCTGGCGACGGTCACCGTGGAAGGGACCGCCGCGGAGGTTTTACCTACAATCCTGGCCGGTTTAGAATGACGCCCATGAGTTCGACGTGGTCCGCCTACGCACGGCCCCACACGCCGGCCGCCAAGTGTCTTCACCTCGTGCGGCTGAATTCGGTGACGTCGAGAAGCGAGCTTGTCTCCGCAACCGGACTGTCGCAGCCAACAGTGACCCGGGCAGTGTCCTCTCTGGTCGAGTCAGGATTCGTGGTTGAGCGCGCGGACCTTGCCCAATCGCAGGGCCGTGGCCGTCCGATCATTCCAATTGAGCTGGCGGACACGGGCGCCATTTATGCAGGAATCGCCGTGGCAACAGCGTCTACATACATCGCCCTGTTTGACATCAAAGGCCGCACGATCCGTGAGACCGACGTGCCCACCGACGTTGCCAACCTGGCCCAAGGCGACTTCATCCAGCACATCATGGCTGCCCTCAACCGAATGCTTTCGGACCTCAAGCAACCCCTGGCGACAGTCGGCGTGACCACCTCCGGATCTGTCACCCCCGATGGCGTGGTCACAGCGCCCAACCTGGGCTGGTTCGGCGAAGACATCGGCGCACAACTCCAGGAGCAATTCAGTGTTCCCGTCACCGTGACCGCGGCGGTTGCGGGGATCGTGGGGTCGGAGATCCAATCGACTGGCTCCATTAGCACCCCGCCCACCATGGCCCTGTACGTGGATGACTCGATCGGCGCGGCGGTCTCCCACGAAACCGGGGTCCTGCCCATCGCGATTGACCGGGAAGACCTGACCACCCAAGGGATGGCTACAAAGACCGGGATTGCAAAACTCAGCGATGCCGTGGTGGCGGCCCATACCAACACGTCCCTACGCGCAGCGCTTGACCAGCGCATTGTGCAACTCGGGGAGTTGGCTGCTGACCTGGTCAATGCCCATTCCCCGGCCACGCTAGTGGTCGCCGGGTCCGCTTTCACGGATGACCCGAAAGCCCCCGCCATCTTCGCCCGTGTGGCACGCTCCAATCTGCCCGATCCCGCCGAACGGCGCGCTGTCAACCTTCGCATGATCCCGACCCACCGCGAGGTAGTGCGCGATATTGCCCGGGCCGTTGCGTTGGACCTTGTTCTGCGGGAGCCGTTGCGTGTGAGCCGTGAAAACGTTTGATGATTTTCCTCGGCAACTAAATCCCACCTGGGCAAACGAGCATTTGGAACCGGCTGGAAGCAAACGTTTTCACGCGGCCAACCTGTCGGACCGAGCAACGATCAATCTGTACAGATAAATCGGCAGGTTTGGTAGGGTCCCCGCGGAAAACCGGAGCGGAAACCAGTCCTCAAAGGCGCAGTCCAGCGTGATCTCTGAATCCTGGTCCCGCTGGCTCCGCAAAAGATGGTGTTCACCGTCGTACATCAGCCCGATCTTCAACGATTCAATCGCCAGGTCAAAAACGGTAATCAGCCTGTTTCCATCGCGGACTTCCACCTGCTCCGTGAGTTTCAAACCCAGGTGGCTGATCCGTTCCGACAATTGAATAATCGCCTGGGCAGTCCGGTCCGTTGAATCAGGATGAATCAGTTGCAAAGGAAGCTGGCCCGGCCCCTCCAACAACGCCCGGGTCATCAGCCTCATCTCGGTCTCCATCGGGGAATCAGCCAAGTTGCTCGATAAACTGATCACCTTCTCAAGCCATTTCTTGTTTATTTTCCCCCGGGCGGCTTCCAGAACGGAATCGAGGGAAATATCGAGGAAGCGGCGGATGGCGTCGATAAGCGAAATTGCCCTGAAGCTTTTGTGATCAGAAACCCAACTTGGGACAGCCCACGTGCACACGCCATCCCTGATGTTGCGAATCGCATCTACCACTGCATCAGCAGGCGGACTGACATCAATCTCGTACCCCCGCCAACGCACGCACCAGGCATTTTCCGCTTTACGACGAACAATTCTTGGCGCCACAACCCCCGCCGGCCGGGTCTTGTTGATTGGCCCGCCCAGGGTCGTGTCGCAGCCGTCCGCGAAGTACGGCAACCCGAAAAGCGCGAGAGCGCTGAGCCCAGTGACCACATGTCCAGGGTGATCGATCGCGGCGGCGACGGCGCGAATGCCAGCATCGGCGGCGTAACCAATGTTGGCGGGATGAAACTGGGCTTGGTATCTGACCAGTTCAGGGGGTCTGGCAGAAATGCCCGTGGCGAATTGATGCTGGGAAACGCGGATGCCGTTGCCGTCTGTGTTGAGGCGTCCGGGTATCCATGAATGCACGTGCATTCCGTTAACTAGGTGCTTGGGGGTACGAGTGAAAGGTTTTCTCATACCCATTGGACTCATGCCACCGGTTCCAGGTTCCATGCCGCCCGGAATTCTCAGGTTTTGTTCACTGTAGTGGACATTTTGGGGGTGGATCGGGGGGAGCCGTGAAAACGTTTGCAGATTTGCCGCAGCAACTAAATCCCACCTGGGCAAACGAGCATTTGGAACCGGCTGGAAGCAAACGTTTTCACGCTAGAGGTTAGCCACGATGACTTCGGGTCCCGTGTAGAAGACAGCGTTGAGCCCGGCGCCGGCGGCCACAGCCAGGTGGGCGGAATCGGTGGAGAAAAAGATCGTTCGCTCAGCGCGGGTGCCCAGCGCGTCGACTGCCACGCGGAGGGCGCGGGGATCCGGAAGCCCAACCCCGATGTCGCTGGAGAAAACCGCGGCATCGAGTTCTGCGATCAGGGAAAAACTAGTGCGGACCTGCGATGTCGTTGCTGCCGGGCAGGTTGCGATCACCCCGCACGGGTGGCCGTGGGCCATGACCTGGCGGGCGGCAAGCTCGGCGGACGGGTTAGCGGGCAGCAGAGTGCCAAAGAGATCGAACAGGAACGCGGTCATGGCGGGCTATGGCGGGCTCAGCGGAACGGAAGCTCACCGATCGCGCGGCGCAGCTTGCGGGTGCGCAGGCGCTCGGGGTGCTTGGCCAGGCGCTCCATCGCGCGCACGGCGCAGATCACGTGCGCTTGCTTGGAATTTGAATAGAAGGCCTGGGCTGCGGCCGGCAGCTTCGGCACCGCATGCAGGGGAAGATCGGATACCGCCAGCAGGGTTCCGTAGGGCACTCGGTAGCGGTAGCCGTTGGCGGCGATCGTGCAGGATTCCATGTCCACGGCCGCGGCGGTGGAGCCGCGCAGCCACTCCCACAGCTCCTTGGGCGAGTTCCATTCCCAATTGCGGTCACCAGTAGACAGCACCGTGCCGGTGCGCATGAGTGATTCTTCTTCGTCCCCGTAGATCTTCTTCACGGATTTTTCCAGGGTGCGCTGGATCTCTGGGACAGCGGGAATCGGCAGGTCAACGGGTAGATGACTGTCCAAAACGTGGTCGTGGCGCTGGTAGGCGTTGCCGAGGATCAGATCGCCGATGCGCATGCGCGCGTCCAGTCCGGCGCAGTGGCCGATCATGATCCACGCCTCCGGGCGCAGCACCGCGAGGCAGTCCGTGATTGTCTTCGCGTTCGAGGGGCCCACACCGATGTTGATCATGGTCACCCCGTCACCGTTCGGCGTGACCAAATCGATGCGCGGCATCTGGTACTTCGACGCGATTCCCACGTCCTTGAGCTGCTGGGCATCCACGCCTTGGAGGTCCCGGGCGGTAATTTTTTGGGCGTTGGGGAGTTGCAGGGCGGTGTAGCGGGAGTCGTCGTTAAGCAATTGCTCTATGCCGAACGCAACGAATTCGCGCACGTGCATGTCGTAGTTGGTGAAGAGTATGAACTTTTGCACGGTGTCGACTGTGATGCCGGTGTAATGCTGGATGCGAGCGCAGGCGATGTCGAAGCGCTGCGGGCCGAAGTGGAAGAGTGGTTTTTCAGCGGCGTGGAAAACGTCCCAGTCACCGTCAACGATCGCGTCGTGGACCTCGTCGAGGGTTGGGCGCGGGATGCTGGCGGCACTGGACACGCTCCGGCGAACTTCCGACAGCCCCTCAACGCCGTCGATGTATTCGGGCGGGATGCGGGTGTCGGAATAGCCGACCTCGATCTCGCAGTCGTAGTTATTGGTCAGGCACTCGAGCTGTTTGCGCAGGTAGCTCTGCATCAGATCCGGCCGCGAGAGCTCCGCGGAGTACACGCCAGCCTCATCGACGTACCCGAAAGGCTCGGCGCGATCGATCGGGTGCCACTGCTTCACCGTCACGGAAATCTTGGGGTAGCGCACCTGTTCATAGTCCTCAAAGGCACCGGACTGAAGCACCTCACGCGCCTTCTCGCAAGACGCGGAATACAGAGCAATGAGCTTATCGACGGCCGCCTCAACCGAATCCGCACGTTCCATACTTTTCCACCATATACATTCGCGATAAGCTGAGTGATCGTGAAAAGACAAGGGCAGCACATTCCTCGCGCGATCGGTGCCGCGCTGCTTGCTCTCATGCTGCTTGGCGGGTGTGCTTCGACCGAGCAGGCCGCAGACCCAGCGCGCGTGGCTGCCCCGAAACCGGCGCTGGGCATCGATGCGGGCGAATTAGACGCAGCCCTGGCCAGCATCGCGCAGGAGACGAACACGACCGTGGCGCTTTCTTTATGGGACGGCACGAATGAGATCCGCGGCGGAACGTTGCGTTCACTGCCTGCGTGGTCGACGGAAAAGGTGCCGATTGCTTTGGCGGCGCAAGAGCACTGCGCGCTGGATCGGGCGATGCTGGATCAGCTGATTACGAATGCAATCACGATGTCCGATAATTCCTCAACCGATCTCTTGTACGGGTGCTTGGGTGATTCGATGACCGCGGCGCGACTGGTGGGGGAACAGGTTGGGCGAAGCGGCGCGGACGTGTACATGGACCCGATGTGGGGAGTCACGCAGTGGCCGATCTCTTCCCAGGCGCATTACGCCTACTACTTGTCCACGTTGCCTGCGGACAACCTGGTCACGGATTCAATGAGCAAGGTGGTGCCACAGCAGTCGTGGGGCTTAGGCCGCATTGAGGGAATGCACTTTAAAGGCGGGTGGAACGATTCCGAGCTGGACGGCGGGTACGACGACCGGCAGATGGGTTTTTTCACCGTCGCGGGATCGACGTATGGCGTGTCCATTGGCGCGCGCTCTGAGGCGGGGTCCATGACGGACACCGTTAAAGCGTTGAACAAGATGGCGGCGCTGATTGTTTCGTGGGACTCTTCCTTGCAGTTCAAGCACTTTGATCCGGAGTCACCGCCGTGGTGGGAGGAATTTAATGAGTGAGGCTCAATTGGAAGACCAGGCCGTTGATCTGCTCGCGCGCATGGTGCGCAACGGGTGCGTGAACGACCTGACCGCGGACTCCGGCGAGGAAGTCCGCAACGCGGAGACCTTGGAAGAGTTCTTTGCGGCTGAGATCGCCGATGGAACCGTCACTCACCAGCGCTTTGAGCCGCACCCCGGCCGCGTGACCGTGGCGTTCACCGTTAAAGGCAGCGATGACAACGCGGAACCTCTTACTCTGCTTGGTCACACAGACGTGGTTCCCGTCGATGAGCCGAAGTGGACCCGCGATCCGTTTGGCGCTGAGATCGTAGACGGCAAGATGTACGGCCGCGGCACGATGGACATGCTCTTCATTACCGCCGCGATGGCGGTGGTCACCCGCGATGTCGCACGCTCGGCGACCCCGCCTCGGGGCACGCTGACGTTCGTTGCCTGCGCCGACGAGGAAGCCCGCGGCGGCCTGGGCGCCGGCTGGCTGGCACGCAATCACCCAGAGGCGATTAGCTGGAAGAACTGCCTGTCCGAAACCGGCGGCTCCCACCTGCCCGTCAACGACGGTTCCGACGCGGTGATCGTGGTCGTGGGCGAGAAGGGCGCGGGTCAGCGGCGTCTGAGCGTTCACGGGGATGCCGGTCATGGTTCTGCGCCATACGGGCGTGAGCTCACCGTGGGAAAGATCGGGGAGGTCGCCCGGCGCGTCGCCGCGGTAGAGCCCGACGTCGTGAGCGATGACATTTGGGAAGGCTACGTCAAGGCGTTTCGCTTCGATCCGGAGACGGAAGCGCAGCTGCTCCGCGGGGAAAATTACGAGGCACTCGGAGGGCTCGCGCGGTACAGCCACGCCATGAGCCACCTGACCATCGCGCCGACGGTGTTGCAGGCAGGTGGGGCGATTAATGTGCTGCCTTCCGTCGCTAAGCTTGAGCTCGACGTTCGGCCCCTACCAGGACAGAGCCAGCAGCTTATCGACGAGGGGTTGCGTGCGGCTCTGGGGGATCTCGACGTGGAGATCGAGCATCTGATCACAGAAGACGCGACGGTTTCGCCGACCTCGGGGCCCTTGTACGACGCGATGGTGGAGACCATCCATGAGTTTTTCCCTGAGGCGACGATCGTTCCGACGATTGCTGCCGGCGGGTCTGATTTGAGGTTTGCCCGGAATTTGGGTGGTGTGGGCTACGGTTTCGCCCTGCATGAACGCGAGCGATTGTTCGGTGATGTGCTGGACCAGCTGCACTCCCATGATGAATACGTGGACGTAGCGGATGTGAAACTGACAACTCGGGCATATCGTTTCCTCCTAAAACGCTTCCTTGGGGCGTGACATCCGCGTAACATCTAGGGGCATGACTACCAGCCTGAACACTGAGACGATCACCATCAAAAGCCCGGCGACCGGCAAAGTCGTGGGCACCACCAACTACTACGACGCCGAGGTTGCGCAGCAGGCAATCGAGCGCGCCCGCGCCAAGCAAGGCGAGTGGGCGAAAACCCCGATTGCGGAGCGCAAAAAGATCTTCCTGCGCTTCCATGATTTGGTGCTCAAGCACCAGAAAGAGATGCTGGACATCATCCAGGATGAGAACGGCAAGAACCGCCGCTCCGCGTTTGAAGAGATCCTGGACACCGCGCTGACCGCGCGCCACTACGCGTACCGCACCGCGAAGCTGCTGAAGCCGAAGAGCGCAAAGGTGGCGTTGCCCATTGCAACGAAGACGCAGGTGCAGCACTCCCCCGTCGGTGTGGTGGGCATTATCGCACCGTGGAACTACCCGCTGTCCCTGGCCATTTCTGACGCGATTCCCGCGCTGCTGGCCGGCAACACGGTAGTGCTCAAGCCGGACTCCGCTACCCCGATGTCCGCGCTGCGTGCCGCTGAGCTGATGGCTGAAGCTGGGTTGCCGAAGGACGTGTTCCAGGTCATCCCGGGCTCCGGCCGCAAGGTGGGCCAGGCGCTGGTCAACGGCGTGGATTACCTGATGTTCACCGGTTCTTCCGAGACCGGTTCGCAGCTGGCCGCGCAGTGCGGTGAGCGGCTCATTGGCTTCTCCGGTGAGTTGGGCGGCAAGAACCCGCTTATCGTCACGGCTGATGCGGACCCGGAGAAGATTGTCAGTGGCGTGCGCCACGCGTGCTTCTCTAACACCGGCCAGCTCTGCATCTCCATTGAGCGCATGTACGTCCACCGTGACGTGGCGGACCAGTTCATCCCGGCGTTCATCAAGTCCGTGGAAAAAATGCGCATCGGTGCTGGCCACGACTGGGATACGGACATGGGCTCGTTGATTAGCGAGGACCACGCGGACCACGTTGAGGAGATGGTGAACGACGCGGTGGCAAAGGGCGCGACCGTTCTTACGGGTGGTAAGCGCCTCCCGGAACTGGGCCCTGCCTTCTTCGCGCCGACCGTCCTCAAAGACGTTCCGGAAGACGCCGAGCTGTACCGCGGCGAGGTCTTTGGCCCGGTCGTGTACATCGAAGTCGTGAATTCCCACGAGGAAGCTATCCGCCGTGCAAATGACACGTCCTACGGCTTGAACGCCTCCATCTTTGGCAAGCCATCCACAGCGCGCGAGATTGCGAGCCAAATTGAGGCCGGCACCGTGAACATCAATGAGGGCTACGCGGCGGGCTGGTCCTCCATCGGCGCCCCGATGGGTGGCTGGAAGCGTTCTGGTGTCGGCCGCCGCCACGCTGACGGCGGTCTGCTCAAGTACACCGAAGCCCGCACCGTCGCCGAGCAGCGCATTGTGCCGATCTCCGGCCCGACCGCGCTTGACCCGGAGAAGTGGGCTGGGCTGCTCACCGTGGCCCTGAAGTACGGCCGCGACCTCATGCGTTAACCCCGTTTACGGCGTCCACTCGTAGAGCGTCTCACCGGCGGAGTGGATGCGCACACCAGGCGCCGGAGACAGCCAGAGGTCTACCTGCATCTCATGGCCGTCGGCGTGGAGCCGGTAGCTGATTGTCTCATTGGTTTTGTCCAGCACGTCGACGGTTGCGGTGGTGAGCCATTCGTTGCGTCGGCGCAGGCCAATGAGACCTTGGTATTCGCGCTTGACCCACTGCCCTAGCGGGGACAGCTCGTCTGGGGTGGCGGGCAGAGGTGGGCGCACCGCGTCGTCCGCGGCAAAGCCTTCACCGCGAATGCCTTCGAAGCCCTGCTCATCGCCGTAGTAGATGCTGGGCATTCCGGGCAGGGTGAACAGGATCGCTGCAGCCAGGATCGCCTTGTCGTGGCCGACCTTGCTGGCGATGCGGTCCACGTCGTGGTTGCCAATGAAGGTGTTGGTCAGAAGCTGTTCGCTGACCGCCTGGTGACGGGTCAGGGCGTGGTCCAGTTCCCAGAAGTTTTCATCATTCAGCGAGCTCCAGATCGCTTTCCATAGCTCGTACTGCGTGACGGAATCAAGCGTTCCGTCGCTGGCAATCTGGGCGTAGTCGCCGTGGATGACTTCGCCCAGGAACAGCGCGTCGGGGTACTTCTCGCGGACTCGGCCGATGACGTCGCGCCAGAACTCCGGTGGCACGGAGTAGGCCACGTCCAAGCGCCACCCCGCGATGCCCTTGGCCAGCCAGAACTCCATGATGTCAACCACCATGTCTTTCACGCGCTGATCATCGTGGTGAAGGGTCGCCAGCTCACCATGACCCTCCCAGTTGGTGTTACCAGCCAGCCCCTCGGCCACAGCAGGGTGGCTGTCGGCGACGTGGTTGAACACGCCATCGAGCATCACCTTGATACCGCGGGTGTTGCATTGTTCGACCAGCCAGTCGAAGTCCTCGTTGGTGCCTAAGCGGGAATCAATTGAGTAGTGGTCAAGAGTATCGTAGCCGTGCGCTACTGACTCGAAGATCGGGGCGAGCAGCAGACCATCGCAGCCGAGTTCGATCAGGTAGTCGAGCCACGGCTCCAGTGCGCGAAGCCGGTGGTCAGAATCGCCTTCGGGCCGGTTGCGAATGGGGGCACCGGTGGCGCCGAGGGGGTAGACGTGCCACCAGATGGTTTTGTATTGAGTCATACTCAATACTCTACCGGTTTCCGGTAGGATATGCCGTATGGCATCCCGCACACGTACCCGCTTGACGGTTGAGCAACGCCGCGCAGAGATCTTAGACACCGCCGCGAGCATCTTTGACGCTGCACCGTTCAATGAGATTTCAACGACTCAGATCGCTACGCAATGCGGGATCTCCCAAGGCCTCATCTTCCACTATTTCGAATCCAAGGCGGGGCTCTACGCCGCGGTGTTGGAGCAGCGGTTCGCTCACCTGCGCGCCAGCATCGCCCAGTGTACCGAGGGCCTTCCACCGAACACGCCCGCGCGGGAAACCTTAAAGGCGGCCGTAGGGGTCTACCTGGACTACATTGCCCAACGTCCAGCGGCCTGGGTGGCGGAGACGCGGGGCAATGACATTCCGGCGGAGGCTTTGTTCGTCCGCATTGATCAACGGGATCGCAGCGTTTCCCAGTTGCGCGAGCTGCTTTCGGGCGCGATGGGACACCCGCGCGCGGAATTCGCCGTGACCGGGTTTTTCGGTTTCGTTGACGCGATCTGTGTTGATTGGGCGGACGCCGGGTGCCCCGTCGATAAGCGTCATGCCCTCATTGAGACCGCCCTGGGCGCGCTTGAGGGCGCGTTGGGCGACTGGGGCTAACCTTCTTCCTCTGAGTTCGCCATGAGCGGCTTGAGGCGCTGGGTGATGCGCTTGCGCCAATCGCGAACGGCCTGGTCATAGTTGCGGTCGTGGGGTTTGAGCCCGCGGTGGGTGACGCGAACGCGGGTGGATCCGTCGTCGGCTTCTTCCAAATCAAAGATGATGTTGGTGTCGCGCCACTCTTCATCCTCATTGGACTCGCCGGACTGCTCCACGCTCCAGACCAGGCGCTCGCCCTCGTCGGCCTCTTGCACAACGTAGAGGTTCGAACCATCCTCGGTGTCCATCTGGAACTCGGCGCCTTGCTCGTCCGCATTGCCTTCGACGGTAGAGTCCTGGTTCTCTTCATCCCACCAGTCCTTCGGGTGCGCGATCGCCTCGTAGGCATCCACGGCGGACACGGGAACGGTGAAGGATTCGGAGAAGTCTTTCACGCTTTCCGCATGCGTGCCGTCAGAGAACTGGTAGTCCGGCAGCGCGGAATCCGGGTCATAAATAGCCACGTCAAAGCCGTCCTCACGGAATTGGCGCAGGCCCTCTTTGACCAGGCGCCGCCCCGCGGGGTTGAACGACGTCACGTTCGACACATCCAGGACGAGTTTTTCACCCACCAGTTTGCGTTCCACCAGGTCATGCAGGATGTTTTCAGCGGCGGTGAAGTTGATCATGCCCTGGAGCTGGACCACGTTCGTGTCCCCGTGGCGCTCCACCGAGCGGATGCCCGGCGCGGCGTAGAAATTAGAGCTCATCATGTGCAAACCAAGGGTCTTGGACATCCGGCGGAAGATCTCGACGCCGCGAACGGAGTTCCCCTTGTCGTTGAGCCGGGGGCTCAAGCTCGCGATGCCCAGCTGGCCGGGCAGCGTGCCGATGAGGCCACCGGCCACCCCGGATTTCGCAGGGATGCCCACCGAGGACATCCACCGCCCCGAGCCGTCGTACATTCCGGATGAGGCCATCACGGCGAGAGCTAAACGGCAGGCTTCGTTGCTGAGCACGCGCTCACGGGTGATCGGTTGGATTCCACCCGATGCTAAGGTCGCGGCCATGATCGCGAGGTCTTTCACGGTCACCAGCACGGAGCACTGGAAGACGTAGGTTTCCACCGCGTCGTGGACGCTGTCGCGCAGGATGCCGTATTCCTTCAGCATGTGCGCGAGCGCCATGTTGCGGTCCGCGCTGGAGAGCTCGTCGGCCTTCACCGTCTCGTCGATACGCATTTCACGCCCCGCGAGCTGCGAGAAGTAGTCGAGGATGCGGGCCCCACGCTTCTCGACGGTCGCGTCAACGCCTGCTATCAACTGATTCACCGCGATTGCCCCAGCGTTGATCATGGGGTTTGCTGGGCGCTTCGTTTCCTCATCGAGCGACAGCTCATTAAACGCTTCACCGGAGGGTTCCACGCCCACGACCTCGTGGACGCCGAGCACCCCTACCTCGTCGAGTGCGAGCGCGTAGATGAAGGGCTTGGAAATCGACTGGATGGAGAACTCATAGCTCGTGTCCCCCACGGCGTACAGGTGGCCGCTGCGCGTACACAACGCCAAGCCGAGCTTGTCTGGGTCAGCGCTTTTCAAGGCCCCAATGTAATCGGCGACCGCACCGCTATCGTTGTCACGGACTTCATCCAAGATCGCGGAGAGGTAGGACGAAATGGGAGAGCGCATGCGAGCAAGCATACGTCCTAGGTGCGACGACGGCGCGGTGAGACCACCCTCTGGGGTTGCGGATGAGCGGCGCGGCGCGGGCCGGAGGTTTTCACCGGTTCGTGAGCCCGGCGCGCTTCAACCGCCGCGATGAGTGAGACCAGGGCACCTTGGCACACCACGGTCTTGGGGTTGTCGAGCTGGGCGACGGGCCCGATGTCTTTGAGCTTTTCCTGTAGCAGCGGAACACGGGAGGTGCCGCCAGTGAGGTACAACGCGTGGAGGTCATGCGGGGTGAGGCCGGCTTGCGCCAGTGCCGCGCGCGCGAGCCCCACCGCGCGGTCGACGCTGGGCGAAATCAGGTCCTCAAACTCACCCCGAGTGATCTGAACGCGGTGGGACTTACCGTCCACGTCAACGGGGATGACGGCCCGGTCAGTGTCGGACAACAACTCCTTGGCGTCGGTAATGCGTTGCTCAAGTTTGCGCTGCTCATCAAACGTTGCGTGCCTGCGCAGGGCGTCGAGGACATCCGGCTCATCCTCGTCCAAGTGGCGCTCCAACCAGCGACGAAGCAATTGATCAAAACTTCGCCCGCCGATGGAACCATCGCCTTCCGCAGCAAGAACGTCATACGCCCCGGGTGCGCGGCAGTTCAGCACCGCGATGTCGAGCGTGCCACCGCCGATGTCAAACACGGCGATCTTCTGGCCGGGCACTAAAGCGCGGTCCTGGGTGTAGTGCGCGATCGCTGCTTTCGGCTCGGACAACGTGGCCACAGCATTCGGCGGCATACCCGCGTCCGCCGCCGCCTTCTTCAGCACCGCGATCTCATCGGGCGACCACACCTCCGGGTGCGTGACCACGAGGTATCGCGGCGGGAGGTTATTGTGGGCGCGCGAGGCGCGACGGATGGTTTCCCGAAACACCTCGCTGACCATCGACTGCACGGCAACCTGGCCCCCGCCGAGCCACGCCGTATCCTGCCCAATGAGCCTCTTCGGTGAGCGGATGAAGCCTTCCGGAAAACCCTCCGCATTCGCTAACGCCACCGGACCAGCGGAGATTGCTCCCGTATTGCTCACCAGCACGCTGGACGCCATGGAATGGTGGTCGTCGCTCAGCGTCGCTGGCTCCACCGTGCCCTTGAACGGATTGGTGTGTGCCGCGGACGTGTTGGACGTCCCGAAGTCAATCGACAAAGCCCAGTGACTAGACATAACCCATGCTCCACGCCCCCGCTGCCACCACCAGAATCACAACCACCAGAATCACAATAACGCGCATGGTCATGTTTTTCTTCGGCTTCGCCTTCGGCACCGCTGACCGCGCCTTCACACTCGACGGAAGAGCAGCAGGCTTATCGACGCCCTCCTGCTGCTGCGCCACCACCACACGCCGCGACACGGTGGACGCTGGCGGGGCCGGGCGAGACTCCTCGACCGGTTCGGACAGTTCACGAACTGCGTGGGAGCGCGAGACCCGGCGCAGGAGCATCGCCCATTCCTCGAAACTGGGCACAGCACCGTCGGGTTCGAGCGCCCGGGTAAGCAGCGCCCTGACTTGCTCAGGGGTCTCAGCCGGGACGTCGGCGAGGTTACGCGTCACTTGATCACCGGCCAAGGTACGTAGCACGATCAGCGCGTATTTGTACTGGTCAGATTCGCGCGTGCCCTTTTCCACGAAGTCGGGGGCTTCCCAGCTCGCGGTCTCAATACTGGTTGGATTCGGGCTCACTGCGATGCTCATTGAGTCGCAGTCAAGAAAGAAGACGTCTACCCCGCCGCTGCGTGCGGTGGAAAACAACAGGTTCTTCGGGGAGACATCCCCTACCGTGACCCCGGCACCGTGCAGGATGGCGAATCCCTCCGCGATGGCTGCCAGCACTTGGTAGCGGTCTTTGACCGTCAGAGTCAATCCGATCCACTCCGCCCGGTGCGCTGGCTCAAACAGGTACTGGATGTCCCGCGGGCCTGACACGAAGCCGTCCTTGGACGGGAAGTCATGGAAGAACCGCGAGGGAATGCGCGGCATGATGAAGCCCGCGACTTCCTGGTCTGAGTTGAGCACGAGGCACGTGGGCCACGCGGAGTGGGACAAAATCCACGAGCGGACCTGCGGGGGAAACGAATACAGCGCACCGGTGAGCTTAGCCAAGTGGTTCTGGGACACGCGGGAGGGAACGGTGTGGTACTTCTTCAGCACCGCAGCCTGGCCCGTGCTCAGCGCGCCTTCAAGCTCATAGATTGCGCCTTCGCCGCCCTTGCCCAGCTGTTTGCCGGTGCCGCCCAGCGCGGATTCTTGGATCGTCTGTGTACGCCCGCCCGCCATCGCCTAGTTCTCACCCGTGTCGTAATAGACGTGCTGGGGCCAGACCGCGATCAAGCTGCGGTCATCATCGAATCCCACCTTGGTGAAGTCCACCAGGTGAGCGAAATCCAAGATGCTTGGCTTGCTGCGGTACAGCATGTCAGACAACAGCATGGTCAGCGGGCCACCGCCGCCGCCAAGAGGATCACCAATCCCGTCCGAACCAACCAACAAGACCTCATCCGCCGACGCGGTGAAAGCGTGGATTTCCAGCGACTCGGGGAGGAACGGCAGTGGGTGGACGCGGACGTTATCGATTCCTTCCTCCGATGCCTTTCCCCTGGTCACCTGCACCAGCGCGTCATCAGCACCAAGCAGCCAGGCGCCGGAATCTCCCACGGAGACCACGTGGCCAACCATGCCATCGGACGTCGCCGTGATTGCGGCGCAGATCAATGTGGTGGACAGGTCCTCTGGCGCCGCGGAGGCACGTTCGGCGCGCTGGGTGATCTCCCAGGATGCGCCCTTGACCAAGTCCCATCCATTCTTCTCATCAAAGTCCAGCGTGTAGCTTTGGGAAAGATAGGACACAGCGTACTCGGTGGCGGCCTGCGCCCCCGCGTGCGCAAACCGCGCGGAGGACACCCCATCCGCGACGGCGATGAACAACTGCTGGTCATCCTCACTGACCTTCACCGCGAACGCGTCCTGGCGCGGCTGGCCGCCGTGCCTGTGCATGCGCCCACGGATCGCTGCCGCACGAACCCCAAGAAAATCCCCGTCCCAGCCGTCCACAACGGTGTCGGGCACCTTGTTGCCCGTGCGGTAGCTGGCATGAACCGGCTGCGGCGCAACCTCCACCGCGGGTTCACCGATAACAATCCGGAAGCGGGACGCGTCCACCGTGTATGGATCCTCAGAATCAGGCTTCGCGTGAGTCATGGCTCACCTAAACCTCGTCGGCGGAAATAGCAACGAAGCCCTCTGGGATCTCCGGCTGAATCATTCCGCGGCCACTGCCAATAGCGGTTCCGGAGCTAATCACGGATTGCGTCAGGCTGCCCATAAACTCCGTGAGCATCCTGCCCGTATCCGCACCTTGCGCTGCGATGAACGCGTATCCCGGCTGCGTCGCCAGGCCGGAAATGATCTGCGGATCCGCGTCACCAATACCGAACGCTAGGATGTTCGGGCGCGCTGGTAAGGACATCAGGTCGTCGAGGGCCTCGCGCCATTCGTCGTCTTCCATGGGGTAGCCGTCGGTAAGCAAAAAGACCGTCGGCCGGTTCACGCGGTAGCCCTCCGCCTTCAACGCCGCGACGTTGTCTGGAATGACCTGTGCGAGCATGTCTAACGCCGCAGAAAAATACGTCGCCCCCTGCGCAATAAGCGACGGCATTTCACGCACGTCGCGCAGGTCAACGATGTTGAGGTACAAACGCGCCTCTTCATTAAAGCCGATGACGGAAAAGCGCACTGACGACGCCGCGAATGGCTCGCGTCGAATTTGGTCTAACAGTGAGGCCAAACCGTCCGTGAGCTGGCCCACGTCCGGCGCCATCGAACCGGACTCGTCCGCGATGAAATAGATGGGTAGAACATTTCCCCGTGGCTCAAAGTTCTGCACCTGCTGCCTCCTAACTATTCGCTCACGTTACTATCATCGTCGACAAGCTCCGTGTCTACGTGCCATTCGAACACCGTCGTTGGCGCATCTGCGGCAAACGCTGCTTCACGCGGGCCGCGAGTGACGGCCACCGTGGTGCGCGCGACGAATTCTTCATTAGACAGCATGTCTCAACACTACGGCTAACCACGCCCTACGTCACGGCTTCCTGGGTACTATTGAAGAATGCTTTTGTTTAAGAAACGATTTAGCAAGGTTCCAGCCAGCGCCGTCGAAAGTGCCTTGAGGGGAAATTATGCGGTGGTCACAGGCGCCGCCTCGGGGATCGGCAAAGAGGTTGCGTTGCAACTAGCGGCGAAGGGCTGGCGCGTGGCAATCACCGACATTAACGCCGAGGGGCTCAACGCCACCGTGAAGGAAATTCGGACCAGCCCCGGCGAGGTCATCGACGCCACACCCGTGGACATCTCCGACCATGAAGCGGTGGATACATGGGCACGCGCGCTTGAGGAACGCTTCGGCGCAGCACACACCATCCACCACGTCGGGGGCATTTCCATGTGGGGCGCGGTTGACCTGTTCCCACTGGAGAAATGGCAGAAGCTTATCGACGTCAACTTGATGGGCACCGTCCACGTCATTCGCGCGTTCACACCGTCGATGATGAAGGCCGGCCCAGTGGACAAGGACACGAAACGCGCGATTGGCCCCCGTCGATTAGCGTGTGTGTCCAGCTCCGCTGGAATCATTGGTCTGCCCTGGCACGCCGCTTACTCTGCCTCCAAAGCCGGTGTGCTGGGAATGTTAGAAGTCCTGCGCTTTGACCTCGCGCCCTACGGGATTACCGTCCATGCGGTCGCGCCCGGCGCGGTCGATTCCCAGTTGGTCCACTCCATTGACATCCACGGCATCGACCAGAGCCAAAAGCGCGTCCGCCTTGCAAAAGAGGCCTTCCAACGCCACGCGATTTCCCCCGCGAAGTGCGCAGAGATCATCTTGCGCGACGTGGACAAAGGCAAGTACCTGATTGCCACGAGCGCGGACATCAAAGTCGGCCGCTGGGCACAGGTGAACGCGCCGTTTGCGTACAAAGCCGTTCTGACCGGAATCAATAAAGCCTTCCAGTGGGCCGCGAAGGACGCGTGGATTGAAAGCCCCTAGCGGGGTTCATCCAGCGGGATGTTTAGGACGTCCATCACCGTGGCCAGCCCGTCATAGTTGGTCACCAGCAACAGCAGCGCGGTGATCTCCTTATCGCTCAAGCGGTCGGCGAGCCGCGCCCATACCTCGTCGCTCACCTGGCGGTAGCGGACAACGTCATCCGCTGCGTCAAGCACCGCTTTTGTGCGACCGTCGAAACCGTGCTCCTGGCGTTGCACCCGCGCAATTTCGTCATTGCTAAGCCCGGCTTTCTTGCCCAACTTTTTGTGATGCTCAAGCTCATACGTCGCCCCGCGCAACGCCGCGACACGCAAAATGATTAGCTCCGACTCCTTGCGCGACAAAATCCCAAACGGCATCAGCATGCCGGAGTAGAGCAACCACGGCAGGAAATTGCGCCGCGCCCGGCCGATTGCTGGAAACAAGTTCAGTGTCTTACTGCCCTGCACCAGCCCACCGATCTTGTCCGCCACCCGCGCCAACACCGCGATCTCTTTACCGCGCCCCGGGCCCGGCCGCGTTGATGAATCCACCGGCAGCTTCGCCAAAGGGAAATCCGAGCCCAAATTGTTTTGCTCAAAAAACTGCATGGGCCCACAGTACAACCATAAACAACTCAAAACAACTGTAAACAACTACAAACAACTATTCTGACCTGCACATACTGCTTCTTTTCCACTCAAAGTGTTTCATAGTTGTTGCAAGAGTTGTTTTAAACAACTTCCTGGGGTTTTGGTAGTCTTCAAACTATGAGTGAGCGGGAACTAGCAGCCATTTATGCAGCTCTTGAGGCCATTAGCGCTGGCGCGACTGGGGACAGCCAGGAATCCGAGTGCCTGGAGTTCAAAGAAGACCCAGCCGTACACCCCAACAACCGAAACCCTGACGCCATCCTCGCTGATGTTCTTGCCGATGAAGCCGTGTGCTTTTCCAACAGCGAAGGCGGGATTTCTTACATTGTCGTGGGCGTTTCCGACAAGAAGTCTGGAGCGGAGGCTTTCACCGGCACCAATCGCCGCACGGAGTGGTTTGAGAAGAAGATCTTCGATAACACGCGCCCCAGTATCAGCGTGGAAGCTACCGAGCTAACCTGGGAAAACACCCGCCTCGTGGCTCTTCGCGTTCCCCGGGGTCTTGCCCTGTACACACGACGAAAGGGGCAGGCGGGGAAACGAGTAGGTAAGAATTGTGTTTCCCTGACTGAAGAACAAAGGCGGGATATCGTATTTCGCCGTGCCAACCCGGACTTTTCTGCGTTCCCATCGGCTCGGCCAATGTCAGATATTGAACCCTAGCGGTCGATCAAGCCCGCCAGCTTCTAGCCTCCCGGAAAGCACTTTCAGGAAACGCGCTCCCCGCCCCGAACACTACAACTGAGCTTTTACATGAACTCGCGCTGCTGACTCCGGATGGGGCAATCAGCTTCGCCGGGGAAGTGCTCTTCATGAACCCTCCGCACGGACGCATCACGGTCCAACACCAGCTCCGCACAGTGCCTGGCGGCGAGCCCAAGATTTCTAGAATCTCTGCGCCGCTAGTGACTGCCTTTTTACGGCTCGGCCCTTTGATTGACACCAACGCGAGCAGGGAGGTTGCAACGATCTCCCTTTCTAACGGCCAAGAAGTCATCATCCCCGCTTTCCCTGAAAGCGCGGTTGATGAGGTAATCGCCAACGCGGCCGCCCACAGGGATTGGGATGCCACCTCCCCTATCGTGGTCGAACAATCGCCCACCGAACTCAAGGTGTGGTCTCCAGGCTCTCTCCCGGTGGGCGTGACAGTCGACAACGTTCTAACAATCCCGTCAGTACCCCGCAATCCCACGCTGATGACGGCACTTCGCATGCTCGGATTAGCAGAGCAGGCATCTCGCGGATTTGACCGAATGTGGGCGTCAATGCTGTCAACCGGCCGTACTCCACCGACAGTAAATGCGAGCGAGAACTTCGTTGAGGTTTCTCTTTCTTCCGGCAACGTCGACCGGGATTTCGTCATCGGCCTTGCGAACTTGAGAGAAGTGTATGGCCATGAGCTTTTTGACAGCGTCAACGGACTGGTAATCGCGCGTCATCTCATGCATAACCCAATCCTCACCGCGTCTACTGCAGCCCATCTCATGCAGCTCTCTCTCGATCAAGCCGAAGATGTTCTGGCGTTTTACGCCAATGCCGGATTCATTGAGCAACTGCGGGATGCCCCAGAATGGATTCTTTCTGAAACAGCCCGTGAAGAAATGAAGCCAGGTGAGGAAGGGATGATCGCTACCGTCACAATCCAAGAATGGATCGAAACCCAGCTACGAGAGGGCAAGTCTTTGTCTTCCCGTGAGGTAGCGGAAGAACTCGGAGTCGACCGGACCGACATCACCCGAATCTTGAGCCACCTTCGTGACCTGGGTCGGGCAAAAATCGACCCATCCGGGAAATCGCGTGGACCAAGCGTCCGGTGGATCGGGATTTAACAACTTCAAACAACTATCCTGACCTGCTTTTTTAGGGCCCAAAGCCAGTTAGTTGTTGTGGGAGTTGTTTTAAACAACTCTGCAGGGCCGGGAGTAAAAGAAGAAGTCCCGTGACACCGTAGGAACGATGTCACGGGACTTCCGACCGTGCCCGGGGGGGGACTTGAACCCCCACGTCCTTGCGAACACTGGCACCTGAAGCCAGCGCGTCTGCCAATTCCGCCACCCGGGCGGGCTAAATAAACATAGCACGGCGGAGTACTCAATCACCAAATCCGTCTACTACCTGGGATTTTCCTATACGTTCACAGGAGATTCGCGCCAGCGTGTAGGTGGATGTCGTTTACACCTTTATACTGTCACAGGAGTAATCCCACGGAACACGCAGAAAACGCTTCGACCCGTGGGATAACGCTGTATGCAGTTGAGGCTTATTTGGAAGGAGGTGAGGTTCGTGGCGATTATGGAGCGCCTGGCCAAGCTAGACAGTGCGATGCAGCGCGGGCTGGATAACGGCTTCGCGGCAGTGTTCGGCGGACGCGTGGTTCCTGCGGAAATCGAAGAGATCTTGAAGCAGGAGGCCCAAGACAGCATTGTCACCAATGAGTATGACGAATTGGTGGTGCCCAACGTCTACGCCGTGGGTGTTTCCAAGAAGGATCTAACCAACCTGTCCCAAGACACGAACCTTCCCTCCCACCTGGCCTCACAACTCACACGCTACGTCCGCAATCAAGGCTGGAGTCTGTATGGCCCCGCCGTGGTGCGTGTCGCGGAAGAATCCGGACTGCGAACTGGTCAGCTGCGGGTTTCTTCCTATATTGATGATGCACCTGATGTAGACAGCGGATTCGACGTAATTAATTCTGAAGCGCAGGAAGGCTCAGCTATGCAATTCCCACCGGACTCCCGCATGCCGCACGCGCCTGCGCAGCCGACTAGTGGCGGCGGCGCCAATGTGATCCTGATCCTCCAGGATGGCTCCTCGCGCAGCTACCAGGTCAAGGAAGGATCCACGATTTTAGGCCGCTCCAACGATGCGGACTTCCGCGTGCCTGACACGGGTGTCTCCCGTCACCACGCGGAGATCACCTGGGATGGTTCAGTGGCGGTGCTGGTGGATCTGCAGTCCACGAATGGCACGACGGTGAATGACCAGCAGGTGGACAACTGGATGCTCGCGGACGGGGACGTGATCTCTATGGGTCACTCAACGATCGAGGTACGGATCGTGGAACCGCGCCAGGGCCAGCCGGCACCGGCGGCGCAGCAGGCGCCAGCCGCGCCCGAAGGTGAAATCCCGGAGTTCTGGCGGTAGGCAGGAGAGACGCGTATGGATGCAGCACTAATGCTGGCCACGAGGTTTGGCCTCCTTGCCCTGCTGTGGCTGTTCATCTTCCTAGTGATGATGGCGCTGCGGAGGGACGTCAAAGCCGCTGCGGGAGCACCGCGCCAGGCGGCTCCGGTTCCCAGCCAGGTTCGTAAAGAGAAGGCGCGGGAAATCGTGGTGGTCGATGGCCCGCTGCGCGGCTCACACATGGAGATCGCGCAGCTGAACGCCTTCACCCTTGGCCGTTCGCAGGAAAATGACTTTGTGCTCGGCGATGATTTCACGTCGTCAAGCCATGCCCGCCTGTTCCGTCGCGGTTCCGATTGGTTCGTCGAAGACCTGGATTCCCGCAACGGTACGTTTGTGGCGGGTAACCGCATTGACCAGCCGGAACGGGTATCGGTGGGAACTGACATCAAGATGGGCCGCACGATCGTGAGGTTGATGCCGTGAGCGATCAGAACGTGAAATACCAGCTCAACTACGTGGCACTGTCTGACCGCGGGCTGGTCCGCGGTAACAACGAGGACTCCGCGTACGCAGGCCCGTACCTGCTTCTGTTGGCTGACGGGATGGGCGGCCATGCTGCGGGTGAGGTCGCGTCTCAGATAATGGTCGAGCGCATGGAGCACTTGGACCGCAACCCCGAGGACGCGGACCTTCAGGCGCTCCTTGGTGCCGCCGCTGATGACGCCAACGCGGCTATTGATGCAGCCATTGATGAAAACCCTGCCTACAACGGGATGGGCACGACGCTCACGGCGTTGATGTTCAACGGATCTCAGCTGTGTTTGATCCACGTTGGTGACTCGCGCGGGTACCGTCTGCGCGACGGCACGCTCAGCCAGATCACCGTGGATGACACTTTCGTGCAGTCGCTTGTCGACGAAGGGAAGCTCGCGCCCGAGGATGTGTCGACGCACCCGCAGAAATCGCTGATCTTAAAGGCGTACACCGGTCGCCCCGTAGAGCCGCACTTCGAATACTTTGATGCGCAGCCGGGCGACCGCTACCTGCTGTGCTCCGACGGGTTGTCTGACCCGGTTACCGCGGAGACCATCGAGAACACCCTGGCTGGAGGCACCCCGCGTGAGGCCGGTGAGAAGCTCATCGAACTCGCGCTTCGTTCCGGTGGGCCCGACAACGTCACGGTCGTCGTGGCGGATGTTGTGGACTCTGGCAACGATGAGAAGGCGCAGTTACCGAACAAGCCGGCACTAGCCGGGGCGCTCGCCTTGACCACTGAGGATACCCACCCGGACACGGCAGCTTCGCGCGCAGCAGCTCTCGTGCGACCACGCGCGAAGGAGGAAAAGCCGGATTCCGACGAGCCCGACAATGAGCCGGTTGAGGACGAAGCGGTCGAAGAGACCGTCGATAAGCGAACTGCTCCTCGCTGGCTGTGGCCCGCTTTGACCCTAGCTGTGGTCGTTGTGATGGTGCTTGGTGGCGCGTGGGCGTGGATGAATAGCGCGAAGGAAAACCGCTACTTCATCTCCACGAATGAGGAAAATGAGTTTGTTATTGAGCAGGGCTTTGACAGCTCTGTGCTCGGTTCTGGGACGCACACGCCAGTGCAGAAAGTGTGCATCAATAAGGACAACGAAATTCGGACTTTCAACATCGACCAGCAACCCGCGGACTGCCAGGTGTTCACCGTCGATGACCTGCCTGAATCCGCGCGCGGTGCCGTGGACAACCTCGAAAGCGGGGACTACAGCGTAGTCACGAGCCAGCTTGAGCGCATGGGCCAAGAGGCGCTTCCGGTGTGCGTGGACGGCGGTGCCGATTCCTGCCGGGAGGAAAAGTAAATGCGAAAACTTTTTACCCGCGGCCGCGAACTCTTCCTGCTGATTTTTTCCGCCGTCCTGCTTTTGATCATGCTCTTAAGTTTGGAGCTGTCCCAAGGAAATGCCCCTGGGATTGAGATTGTGTATCTTGCCGGCGGCTTCGTGGGCGTGTTCGCGATTGCGCACCTAGCGATGTGTTTCGCCGCCCCTAGCGCGGACCAGGTGTTGCTGCCGGTTGCGGCGACGCTGAACGCGATTGGGCTGGTGATTGTGTATCGCCTTGACCTGGCCCGCGATAGCGGGCTTGCGGAACGGCAGGTGCTGTGGTCGTTGGTGGGCGTGGTGCTGATGACGGCGACGTTGCTGATCGTGCGCGATCACCGTGAGCTTTCACGCTTTTCGTATCTGCTTGGGCTTTTAGGCCTCGTGCTGTTGGCGCTGCCGCTAATCGCGCCGCAACCGGCTGATGCGGATGCACGGATTTGGATCAAGCTTGGGCCGTTTTCTGTGCAACCTGGTGAGTTCTCCAAGATCTTGCTGCTGCTGTTCTTCGCGCAGCTGCTCACCCAAAAACGCGCGCTGTTCACCGTGGCGGGGTACCGGATCTTTGGGCTGACGCTGCCCCGCTTGAGAGACCTCGCGCCGATCTTGCTGGTCTGGGCGATCGCGCTGTTCATCATGGCTGCGACGAATGACTTCGGGCCGGCGCTGCTGCTGTTCACCACGGTGCTGGGCTTGGTGTACTTCGCCACCGGCCGGACAAGTTGGCTCGTGATCGGCGGTGGACTCACCGCTGTGGGTGCGTACGCGATTTACCAGATCTCCGACAAGATCCAGACCCGTGTGGCCAACTTCCTTGACCCCTTCGCGGACATCAACGGAACGGGCTACCAGGCGTCCCAGGCCCTGTTTGGTTTGAGTTGGGGCGGCGTGACCGGCACCGGCCTTGGATTCGGTTACCCGCAGGTCGTGCCCGTTGCGTGGTCGGACTACATTCTCTCCTCCATCGGTGAGGAACTCGGGCTCGTCGGCGTGGCCGCAGTGTTAGTGCTCTACGCCATCTTCATCACCCGCGGGTTTGCCACCGCGCTGACGGTGCGCGACGCATACGGCAAGTTGGTTGCCTCCGGCCTGGCCCTGACGATTGCGGTGCAGGTCTTCCTCGTCGCCGGTGGTGTCAGCGGGTTGCTGCCCATGACCGGTATGACCACCCCGTTTGTGTCCGCCGGCGGTTCGGCCGTCATGGCCAACTACATCTTGCTGGGTCTGCTGCTGCGCATCTCCAACAACGCTAACCGGCCAATCGACCACGATCCGGCGGCCAAGGCGCCGCAGCTGGAGGTGGCGCGATGAATTCGTCCATACGCGTTGGCGCCATCGGCTCCCTTCTCCTGACGCTGATCTTGCTGCTTAACTTCTCCTGGGTTCAGGTCTTCCACGAAGATGAATACGCAGGTCACCCGGAAAACCGCCGCAACAACTTTGAGGCGAAGAAAGTGGACCGCGGCAGCATCTTCTCTGGCGAGACCATCCTGGCGGAATCCCACCCGGATGAGAACGGCAACTTCCACCGCTCCTACCCCAACATGCCAGTGTCTTTCGCGCCTTTGACCGGCTACATGTCGGACATCTACGGCACGGCTGGCCTAGAGGCCGGATTCAATACAGAACTCAGCGGGGAATCTTCGCTGGCAAGCTCACGGTTCTTCCGCACGAGCAAAGAAACCCGGGTAGGTAACTCCGTTGAGCTCACCATTGATCCGCAGCTCCAAGCAACGGCCTATGACCAGTTGAGCAACTCCGGTTACAACGGTGCTGTGGTAGCGATCCGGCCGTCGTCAGGCGAAGTGCTCGCGATGGCGTCGAACCCTTCTTACGACCCCAACGCGATCTCCAGCGCGGACGACGAAGTGGCCAAGAAGGCGTGGGAAGCCACGACGAATGATCCCGGAAAACCGCTGGTGAACGTCGCGGCGCAGGACCAACTCCCGCCCGGATCAATCTTCAAAATCATCACCACCGCCGCCGCTTTAGACAACGGTTACCGCGCAGAATCCCCGGTGACCGGCGCGCCGTCGATCACGCTTCCCGGCACAAACCAGCAGCTGACCAACTATGACGGCCAAGGCTGCGGCGGCCAAACGACGACACTACGCAACGCGTTTGTGAACTCCTGCAACACGGCGTTCGTAGAGATCGAGGAGAAGATCGGCTCGGAGGAGCTTGAGAAAGCCGCGACGAAGTTTGGCGTCGGCGAGAAATACGATTTAGGCATCAACTCTTCCGCGGGTTCGCTGGGCGATCTGCAGGATCCGGCACGCGCGGCAATGTCTGCCATCGGCCAGGCTGATGTCACGATGACCGCGTTGCAAGCTGCGGTCATGGCGGCGACGGTGGCTAATGAGGGCACTCGGATGAGCCCCTACATTGTGAAACGCGTAGTCACCCCGGATTTGAAGACCTTGCGCCAGACGCGCCCGAATGAGGCGGCGAAGGCACTGAAGCCCGAGGTAGCCAAAGCAGTGACAGACCTGATGTACGGCTCCGAGTCCCAGACCTGGGGCTACGACGGCAACGGTTTCGCGTCGAAGACCGGCACCGCCGAGCACGGCGAGGGGCTTCCACCGCACGTCTGGTACGTGGCCTTCGACCCTGACAAGGACGTTGCCGTAGCAGTGGTGGTGAAAAATGGTGGCGGCCTAGGGCTCAAGGCCACCGGTGGTCAGGTCTGCTCTCCCATCGGCCGCACCATCTTGCGCGCCGCGCCCGCCGCAGAGAAGGGAGGCGACGGTGAACACCGATAACCGACACGAGCTCCAGCGCCTCATCGGCGCGGACTATCAGCTCCAGTGGGTCGTGGGTCAGGGCGGAATGTCCACGGTGTGGCTTGCCGACGACAAGGTCAACGACCGGGAAGTCGCCATCAAGGTCCTACGCCCTGAATACACAGGCCATGAGGAATTTCTCACCCGTTTCCGCAACGAGGCCATTGCGGCTGAGGGCATTGAATCCGACAACGTGGTTGCCACCTACGACTACCGCGAAGTGGACACCACTGAGGGTTTCTCCATGTGCTACATCGTCATGGAATACATCCGCGGTGAATCGCTGGCCGACATGATTGCGCGCGAAGGGCGTCTCACAGAATCCTTGGCGCTCGACGTCCTGGCGCAGGCCTCCAACGGCCTCGCGGTGATCCACCAGATGGGTCTTGTCCACAGGGATATTAAGCCCGGTAACCTCATGATCACCCAGAACGGCCAGGTCAAAATCACCGACTTCGGTATTGCCAAAGCAGCCGCGGCCGTCCCATTGACCAAAACCGGAATGGTGGTGGGCACGGCCCAGTACGTCTCCCCTGAGCAAGCGCAAGGCCTGCCGGTGACCGCAACTTCTGACGTGTACTCCCTGTCCGTCGTCGGCTACGAAATGCTGTGCGGACGCCGCCCTTTCACCGGCGAGTCCTCCGTCTCCATCGCGATGGCCCACGTCTCTCAGACACCGCCGCCGATGTCGACGGCGATTTCCGCACCGTCGCGCGAACTAATTGGCATTGGATTGCGCAAAGATCCTGCAACCCGCTACGCCAACGGCAGCGAATTCCTCCGCGCGATCCGCCAAGCCCAGGCCGGCGAGCGCCCCACCGCCCCACGCCCAACGACGACGCGGACGCCGGCCCTGCCCACCAGCGTGGCTACCGGCGAATTGCCCCGCCAGCGCCCGCCACAGCAGCAGCGCCCGCCGCAGCAGCTTCCGCCGCAGCAGCGCCCGCCACAACAGCGCCGCCCGTACCAACCGCCACCGCCACCCCCGGAAGAGAAAAGCAGCACTGGCCTGTGGATTGGTGCTGGTGTCTTGGCGTTGCTCTTGCTCGGCGGCGGTGTGTTCGCCTACTCGCAGGGGTATCTCGGCGGGACGGGTACGGAGTCGTCGACAAGCGAAATGCCCCCGGCCCCCGAACCGACGCAGGAAGAGCCGACGGTGGAGCCGGAACCCGAACCGGAACCGGAAGAACAGCCGCGCTACACGCCACCGGAGAGGCCTTCAGTGCGTGAGCCGGAGCCAGAAAGGCCGACGCCACGCGAGCGGGAATTGCCCCGCCGCACGCAGCCGGCGCCTCAGCCGGATGTCGAGGACAACCAGCCGGTGCCAACACCAAACCAGGACCCCCCTGCCATGCCATTCCCCCAGTTAAGAGAAGATGTATTGGGAATAGGTACAAAGATCGGTGTAGTGAACTTAGACCAAGGAGGAGCGTAAATGACTCTCGTTGGAGACCGCTACCAACTAGGAGACATGATTGGTACCGGCGGGATGTCGGACGTTTATGTCGCCACGGATACCCTGCTGGGGCGCGAAGTCGCCGTGAAGATGCTCAAAGTCGACATGGCCCGCGACGAGAACTTCCGCGAGCGTTTCCGCAAAGAAGCACAGAACTCTGCGCGGTTGAACCACCCCAACATCGTGGCTGTGTACGACACAGGGGCCACGGAAGTTGATGGCATTAGCGTGCCCTACATCGTGATGGAGCACATCAAGGGCCGTAACCTGCGCGACATTGTGCGCGAGGACGGTCCGCTGCGCCCGGAGGAAGCCGCGGCGTTGATGATCCCGGTGACTGCGGCGCTTCAGGCAAGCCACGACGCGGGCATCATTCACCGTGACGTGAAGCCGGCGAACATCATGGTGACTAACACCGGCGAAGTGAAGGTCATGGACTTCGGTATCGCGCGTGCGCTGGATGATTCCACCGCCGCGATGACGCAGACCTCCGCTGTGATCGGCACCGCCCAGTACCTCTCCCCGGAGCAAGCCCGCGGCAAGAACGCGGACGCACGCAGCGACATCTACGCGTTGGGCTGCGTGATGTACGAAGCCGTGACGGGCACGCCGCCGTTTTCTGGTGAGACCCCCTTCGCGGTGGCGTACCAGCACGTTCAAGAAGACGCGGAGCCGCCGAGCAGCCACATGGGGGAGCTGAACCTCACCGACACCCAGGCCGTGAACGTTGATGCGGTGATCCTTACCGCCATGGCAAAACACCCCGCTGACCGGTACCAATCAGCGGATGAAATGTCGGAAGACCTGCAACGCCTTGAGCGCGGGGCTGTAACCAAGGCCGCGCGCAACCACGTTACTGAGTCCGAGCCGACTACCCAGGTGGTTACTCCTGCTGCCACTGTCGAAGGCAGCTCAACGCGCGTGGTGAGCGCAGCCGAGCAGCCCGAGGAAAGCGATCAAGACGACTACGACGAGTACTACGACGAGAACGGGTACTACGACGAAGACGGCAATTACTACGAATACAGCGACGAGTACGACGATGAGTTCGGCGCCTACGACCCGGAGTATGACGAGTACGAAGAGGCCCCGCTAGCTAGCGGCGAATCGCGTTATTCCCAGCACCGCCTCGCGCAGAACCGCAAGAACGGCTCCATATGGAAGTGGCTGCTAGCGGTACTCGCTGCGCTGGCGATCGTGGGCGGCAGCCTGTACGCCATCAATGAATTCGGTGGCAAGGAAGAAGAGGTGGAAAATAACGTCGTCACCGTCCCCAACGTGATTGGAAAGCCACGCGAGGAGGCAATTCGATCGATTGAAGCTCTAGGCCTCCAGGTCAACATCAGCGAGAAACCATCGCCTGACGTGCCGCGCGGCGAGGTCATGGCGGTCAACCCCAACGCCGGCTCGCAGCTCAAGCCCGGCGCGCAAGTCACTCTGACCGTGTCGTCCGGCCGCGAAATCACCGACGTCCCTGACATCACCGGCAAGACGCCGCAGGAAGCGAAGGATCTACTGAAGAAAGCGGGGCTCACGCTTAACGACGACATTGAGCGCGATTCCAGCGACAACGTCGAGGAAGGCAAGATCATTTCCCAAACTCCGGTGGCAGGCTCCCAGCTGTCGAAGGGCTCCAAGGTCTCCATCAAGGTTTCGACGGGTAAAGAGAAGATCCGTATTCCGTCGTTAAGCGGCATGAAAGTGGATCAGGCCCGCGCGACCCTGTCCTCGCTTGGGTTGGAAGCGACCGTCACCGAAATCGACTCTGAAAACCCCAAGGGTGAAGTCCTCGCCGTCGCGGATGAAGGCAAGGAAGTCACCGAGGGAACGAAGGTTAACCTGCAAGTTTCCAACGGAATCCTGATGAAGATGCCGAACCTGGTGAAAATGACCAAGTCCCGCGCTGAGGAAACCCTGCGTTCCCAAGGCTGGTCCGGCAGACTCCGTGAAGGTGAGCGATTCAGCACGTTGGTGCCGGACGATCACGAGCGCATCTCCGGTTCCCGACCGGGCGCCGGTGAAACGATCCGCAAGGACCAAGACATCACCGTCGATGTTTGGGAATTAGGAGTTCGGGACTTGCTGCCCTAACTGGTAGAGTCCCAGCACAGTAACAACTACTCACAAAGGACGATAAACGTCATGCCAAAGGCAAAGGTCTCCAAAGACTCGGTCTCTACCCCGCTGACCACGTCGACGGGCACCACCCGCACCCCGGTGAAAATCAACACCGGCGGCACCCCAGTCTGGTACAAGGTCATCATGTTTGGCCTCATGCTGTTTGGCCTGCTGTGGCTGGTTGTCAACTACCTGGCGGGCCCGAACATCCCGTTCATGGTGGAGCTCGGCCCGTGGAACTACGCGATCGGCTTCGGCGGCTTCATCCTGGGGCTGCTGATGACCATGGGGTGGCGTTAGTAGCTACACTGGCGTGCATGGCTAACAACATTTCTACGCAAACAGCTACTCTGCACACCAACCACGGTGACATCGTCATCGAGCTCTTTGGCAACCACGCCCCGGAGACCGTGAACAACTTCGTGGGCCTGGCCAAGGGCGAAAAGGACTACTCCACGAAGAACGCTTCCGGTGCGAGCGAAGGCCCGTTCTACGACGGCGCAATCTTCCACCGCATCATCCCGGGCTTCATGATTCAGGGCGGTGACCCGACCGGCACCGGTACCGGTGGCCCGGGTTACCAGTTCGGCGACGAGTTCCACCCAGAGCTCTCCTTCGACCGCCCCTACCTGCTGGCCATGGCCAACGCCGGCCCAGGCACCAACGGCTCCCAGTTCTTCATCACTGTCGATGCCACCCCGTGGTTGAACAACCGCCACACCATCTTCGGCGAAGTCACCGATGAGGCCTCGAAGAAGGTCGTCGATGAAATCGCTGGCGTTCAGACCGGCCGCATGGACCGCCCAGTCGAAGACGTTGTGATCAACTCCATTTCCGTGTCTTAACGCACGACCTCCCCACGGAGACCCTCAGGTCCTGCCCAACTCCTTATCTGGGCGGACCGGTGGGTCTCCTTTTTTAGGCCCAGGCGCGCTTGACCCGATTCGCGAAATTTGTATCCAACTTTCGATAGCGCTTCTAAAACACCTGGTCACGGCCTTGCGGCTTTATGGTGATAGTTCAACAAAGCAGAATTTCGCGTATCGCCCTCAACGACGGGGCCCGCGCTGGGCCTGCGCGGGGCCCGGGCGAGCCCGCGCGGGGCTGGAACGGGTCAAGGCAAGGCGTCGAAGACTTCGCGGGCGACGGGCTCGGCGGCGGCGCGGTCGGCGGCGACGAAACCAACGCGGGTGCGGCGGTCGAGGATGTCGTCCACGCTGCGGGCGCCTTCATGGGTGACGGCGTAGGAGATCTCGGCGCGCGTGAGGTCCAGGTCCGCGACGCGGTCTGCGCCGTTAGGGATGATGCTCGCAGCCAGAACGTTGCGGGCCTCGGCGCCGTAGCGGGCAACCAGGGATTCCGGTAGTTCTTCCGCGTTCGCGCCGGTGGAGGCCCAGGCCTCGTGCGGGGAGCGTTCATAGGATGCACCGACCAAGGGAATGCGCTTGGTCTGGCACTCGGACGCGGGGGAGGTGAGGTTGGTGGAGATGGATTCGTCGTTAAGCATGGCGTCGACCGTTTGCTCCGCCATGAGTCGATATTCCGTGAGCTTGCCACCTGTAACCGTGACCACGCCATCGGTGGTGAGGATGAGGTGGTCGCGGGAGAGGTCGGAGGTTTTGATTTCTTCCTCGGCAGAGCTTTCGCCGTCCCCGAACTTCACTAGCGGGCGTAGGCCGGCGAAGGCGCCGATGACGTCGTCGCGGGTGAGTTTGGTCTCAAGGCCGCCGTTGACCACGTCCAGGATGAACGTGATGTCTTCTTCGGGGACGGAAGGTTCGTCCTCGATTGTCGCGAGGTCGTCGGTGATTCCCAGGTAGCAATGCCCCATTTGAGCTGGGAGAATGAAACAAAACCTAGTTGGTGATCCCGGCACGGCGACGGTGAGTGCGCCTGTGGGGTTGCCTACTTTTTCGGCGTCGATCACCAGGTGCGTGCCGCGGCTGGGGATGATGGTCACTTTGTTTTCAAGCTCGCCGGCCCAGACGCCGGTTGCGTTGACTACGCCGGCGGCCGCCACGTCGATGGTCGGAACGTCGATAGTGCGGTCGTCGATGTCGAGTGTGACAACCTTCGCGCCGTCGCGGCGGCCCGGGGCGACGCTAGCACGCGCGCCGAGGAGGACGTCCGCGCCGTAGCCCATGGCGGTGCGGATGACGGCGGTGACGAGGCGGGCGTCGTCGATAAGCTGGCCGTCGTAGTTAAGGAATCCCCACTTCACATCCTTGCGCACGGTGGGGCAGAGTTCTTTGACCCGCTCGGCGGAAATCACGCGGGAGCGAGGGAGCACGCTTGACGACGTCCCGGCAGCGACGCGTAACGCATCGCCGGCCGCGAAGCCGAGGCGTTGCAGCACGGCTTCTTTGTTCGCCTCGGTGAGAGGAACCACCTGCGGCAGCGCGCGGACCAGGTGGGGGGCGATGGTGTCCATGAGTTTGCCGCGTTCGATTGCGCTGCGGCGAGCCACACCCGCGCTGCCGGTGGCGAGGTACCGCAACCCGCCGTGGGCTAGTTTCGACGACCACCGCGACGTGCCAAAAGCAATGTCGCGCGCTTCAACAACCAGGATTTTTAAACCACGGCTGGCGGCGTCAAGGGCGACGCCAGCGCCGGTGATGCCGGCACCGATGACAATCAGGTCGTACTGATCCTGGCCTTTTGTGAGCGAGCTGAGGAGCTGCTCACGGTAAGCGGGAGAAAGGATGGTACGCGCGGGATCAAAGGCGGGTGTGTTTGACATAGGAACAGTCTAGGCGAAAACGGCAACGCAAAACCCCGCCGGTGCAGGACAATTAGGTCGAGCGCCAGCGGGGCTTCGTGGTGGTTTTTTAGAGGCCGGAGACAACCTCGTCGCGGGCGGCGACCATGTTGGTCAGCGACGGCTCGACCTCGGCGTAGCCGCGGGTCTTCAGGCCGCAGTCCGGGTTGACCCAGAGGCGGTCGGTCGGCACGTTTTCCAGAGCGGCCTTGATCAGCTCGACCATCTCTTCCTTGCTGGGCACGCGCGGGGAGTGGATGTCCCACACGCCCGGGCCGATTTCGGAGTGGAAGGTCTCATCGATGTCTTCCAGCAGTTCCATCTTGGAGCGCGCTGCCTCGATGGAGGTAACGTCTGCGTCCAGGCCGGCGACGGCCTCGATGATCTGGCCGAACTCGGAGTAGCAGAGGTGCGTGTGGATCTGCGTTGAAGGCTGTGCGTTCAACGCGACCAGGCGGAAGGCGCGCACGGCCCATGCCAGGTACTCCGGGCGTGCGTCGGCGCGCAGAGGCAGGAGCTCGCGCAGGGCGGGCTCGTCGATCTGGATCACCTGGATGCCAGCAGCCTCCAAGTCAGCGACCTCGTCGGCGAGAGCAACACCGATCTGGTCAGCGGAAACGGAGACCGGCACGTCATCGCGCTTGAAGGACCAGGCCAGGATGGTCACCGGGCCGGTGAGCATGCCCTTGACCGGCTTCTCGGACAGGGACTGCGCGAACGCGGACCACTCGGTGGTCATGGCGTTCGGACGGGAAACGTCGCCGACGACGATCGGCGGGCGGGTGCAGCGGGAGCCGTAGGACTGGACCCAGCCGTTCTCGGTGACCACGAAGCCGTCGAGAAGCTCGGCGAAGTACTGCACCATGTCGTTGCGCTCCGGCTCGCCGTGAACCAGAACGTCGAGGCCGAGGCGCTCCTGCAGCTCGATGACCTGCTTGACTTCCTGCTTCAGGGCCTCGGTGTACTGCTCATCATTGAGCTCACCGTTCCGGTGCGCGGCGCGGGCCTGGCGGATCTCGGTAGTCTGCGGGAAGGAACCGATCGTGGTGGTCGGCAGAGCCGGAAGGCCCAGAACCTCACCCTGGATCTTCTTGCGCTCCGCGAATTCCGGCGCACGCTTGACTTCGCCAGCAGGAAGCTTATCGACGCGAGCAACAACGTCCGCGTTGTGAATCTTCGTGGACTCGGTGCGGGTGCGAACAGCACGATCGGAACGGCCGAAGGCCTCCGGTGCGTTCTCCTCGCCAGCAACGAGGGCCTTGATCTCGCCGATCTTCTCATCGGCGAACGACAGCCAGGTAGCAACGTCGACCGGCAGGTTCTTCTCCGCGTTCAGCGTGTGCGGAACGTGCTGCAAAGAGGTGCTGGTGCTGACGGAAATCGGAGCATTTCCGTCAGCAGAAAGGGAGTTGAGGATCTCGGCCTTGGTGCGCAGGTCGGCAGCCCAGACGTTACGGCCGTCGATAAGACCAGCGACGATCGTGGTGTCGGTGCCCTCGAATGCAGCGGCCACGCGTGCCGGGTAGTCAGCATCGGCGTCAAGCGTCCACGGGGACAGGTCCACGTGCACGGCCTCCGGCTTGACCGAAGCCAGAGCCTTCAGGCCCTCGCGCGCAGAACCGTACGGCGTGGTGATGTAGACGTTCGGGCGGTTGTCGGCGCCCAGAAGCGTGGACCATGCCTGCTCGGTGTACTTAGCCAGGTCCGCGTCCGGGGTGGACAGGTCAGCAACCAGGGCCGGCTCGGCGACCTGGACCCACTCAACACCAGCGTCGGCAAGCGCGGCAAAGACGGTTGCGTAGGCGTCGACAAGCTTGTCCAGCAAGGAGAAGTCCGCGGGCTTGGACAGCGCCAGAATCGTGATCGGGCCGACCAGCACTGGGCGGACGGCGTGGCCAGCCTCGCGGGCTTCCTCAACCAGGCGAAGGACGCGCTCCGGGGCCGGGGTGATCTCGGTGACGCCCTCAAGCTCCGGAACGAGGTAGTGGTAGTTGGTGTCAAACCACTTGGTCATCTCCAGCGGCACGCGGGTGTCGTTACCGCGGGCAAGAGCGAATTCCTCGTCCAGGTCCGTGCCGCCCGGGATAAGACCCACGGTCAAGCCGGTTTCCAGAACCTGGTCGTAGTAAGCGACGTCAGCCGGGATCGCGTACTCCTCATCCAGGCCCAGGTCACGCAGGTGGTTGTAGGTGTCGATGCGCAGGGCGCGGGTGGTGGAACGGAACGTCTCAGCGTCAATACGTCCAGCCCAGTAGGACTCAAGCGCGCGCTTGAGCTCGCGGTTAGCGCCGATACGCGGGTAACCCTCGATTGTTGCTTTAGGGAAAGTAGCCATCCGGTTTCTATCCTTCTCGTGTGGTTTATTTCGGTTCGATGCCGCAGCGCGACAGGAGGTCTGCCGTTACTGCAAGATTATTGTGCGTGTAGATGTGCAGGCCGCCCACCCCGGCGTCGAGAAGCGTCTGCACGATGTCCGTAGACATCTGCATGCCTACCTCATACTCTTCTTCCGCGTCGGAGCACGCCTCGAAGGCGTCGCGCACGTGCGCAGGCACCTCGATCCCCGACAGTACGCCCATGCGCTCAACCCGTTTCAGGCTTGTCATGGGCATAATCCCGGGGATGATGGGGATCCGGACGCCCGCCATGCGGGTTTCTTGCGCAAAACGCAGGAAGTCCTCGGCGTCGAAGAAGAGCTGGGTGATCGCGAAATCCGCGCCGAGGCGCTGCTTGGACAAAAGGACGTCCAAATCCAGGTCCGGGGTCGCGGACTCCGCGTGCCCTGACGGGTAGCAGGCCACCGACAGCGCCAGCTTGCCCGCCGCCAGCCGGTAGGCGTTTTCTTCTTCGATCTCGCGGATGAGCACCAGCAGCTGCGTCGCGTACTGGAGGTATCCCTCCGGCAGATGGTCTTCGCCTTCCGGCAAGTCACCGCGCAGCGCCAAGAATCCGCGTACGCCCGAGTCAATGAGCCGGCGGATCCACTCGGACAGCTCCTCTTCGGTCCCCGCCGTGCACGCGAGGTGCGCGATCGTGGGAAAGTTCGTGGTGGTGCTCAAGCGCTCGATGAATTTCGCTGTGCCTTCCAGCCAGCCGGAACGCCGTGAGCTCGTCACCGCAAGGTAGTCGGGGTTGTAGGCCGCCAAGCCCTCGATTAGCTCGGTTAATTTCGCCTCGTCCGCGTCGTGGCGCGGGGGGATCATCTCAAAACTCAGCGCCGTGCGGGCGCGCCTTGGACGCCGGTTTGCTTCCGGCGCCTCGTCGAGGGAATCCAGTGGCGCGGAAGCTGAAAGGCGGGACAACCTCGACGATTCAGTTCCTCCTTGCACGAAGGAATCCTTTCGTCGTTAAGCGTGCTGTACTTAAAACACGCGATCGGGTGGCTGGGCTCAGCGCTTTGGGTTCAATTCAGTTACGCAATGTAACGAACGGTCCGCGGGCTTAACAAGTCACTGCCTCGCGCGGCGCTGAATCCGCAGGACATCGCTTCACGACTACGTGAATTTAAATGCCCCGTCGAAACAGAAAATGAACAGAGCTGTCCACTAAGTCCGTTCATTACCACTACGCTGGTGGCAACACGATTTCCAACGAAAGGCACCAGCATGAACCTCCGCACCGCCCGCATGGCGTACCGCCTGGCAAGCATGGCATACGGCCGCTACCGCAACCTGGACAAAGAGAAGCAGCGCGACCTGTACGAAGCTGTGCGCGCGATGGCGCTCAACGAGGGCCGCGCCCACGAGGACGAGGAACGCGCGGCACAGATCGCTGCGTTGAGCTCGCGCACGCCGAAGCGCGGCAAGAAGGCGCGTGAAGCAGCTGCTGCGCGCCGCCAGGCTGGCGCCGTGACTCGCGCCGCGCACGACCGCTTGGACGAGCGCCGTCTCGCATTCGCGCAGGCTGTGCAGGACAAGAAGGTCGCCGCCAAGCTGGAGAAGAAGGCAAGGAAGGAGCAGCGCAAGCAAAAGAGCACCAAAGTGGGCGCTGGCGTAGGCATCCTCGCCCTGTTGTCCGCGATCGCCGCGGCGGTCTACTACTTCTTCGTGCGCGATGACCGCAAAGATTCCGCGCCCAGCTCTGCGCCGACGCACGAGCGCAAGAATCTGAACCCCGCGCCTGTGAAGCCTGTGAAGAACGCGCCCGTGAAGAAGGAGCCCACCCACGGCCCGCTGAGCGAGGAGCCGGCCGAGCGCGATGAGGCCTTGCTGAGCTCCATCGAAGACCAGTTGTCCACCCTGGACACGCTCGACGATGACCAGCGTCAGGCTACCGATCCGCGCCACTAGTTTGTGCAAAGAACCAGTTAGTGGCTCAAAATCGAACTAACACTTATGGCCGCGGAAGGCTAAGTTGTAGGGCGTAGTACTAATCAACCTTGGGGAGGTTGGTCCAGTGGACCCCGTCTTACGAGTGCACGACTTGGCTGTGACCAAGACCGGCTCGTCCTACGCCTTCGATGCAGAAGAAGGCCTCAACATTTTGATCAATGACCGCGAGGCAGGCTCTTCTACGCTTGCCCTCGCTCTCGCCGGGCGTTTCCGCCCCACCGCTGGGAGCGTCGATCTGCTCGGAAGCCCGTCCACGCCCAAGGAGAGGTTTTCAGCTGTCGCTCTCGCGGGCAAGGAGCTTATCGACGACCTGGATCGGCTCGTCCCCGTCCGCGACCTAATCCGGGAACAAATCTCCTGGTCCCAGCGCTTCTTCGTGCCGGTTCCCCGCCACGATCTCCTTCAACACTCCCGCCTTGCCCCATGGGTCGAGGACCTCGAATTATCTGACTTAGACGTCAACGATAAGGTCGGCGACCTCCACCCCACCACGCGCCTGCAGCTGCGTGTCCTTTTAGCTCTGGTGGCGCGACCGGACGCGCGCCTCCTCATCGTCGACGATGTCGACCAGCTGCGCAGCCTGGAACTACGCGACCAACTTTTGGGCAACCTCTCCCGCATCGCGGAAAAAGTCCCAGTATTGGCCCTGACCGTCAACGACGTACCAAAAGAATTTCCCGGCGAAGCCCCGGTTAACGTGATCGACCTCCGCGGCCACCACTGGTCTACGGATGAAGAGGAGCTGGCATGATCAGCGGAACTTACATAGGAACACACTTCAAACGCCTGCTTCACGGCACTCTCCCACCGCTGGCATTGGTAGCCATCACGATCCTGCCACTGCTTTTCGGTGGCCTGTTCGTGTGGAGCTACTACGACCCAATCGGCAACCTGAACAAGGTCCCCGTCGCGCTGGTCAACTCCGACAAGGGCGCACCAGGCCCCGATGGGGAGATGCTGTACGCGGGAAAGGAGGTCGAAGAGAAGCTCTTAGAGGTTCAGCCCATGCACTTTGAGCTGGTCAGCCCGGAAGAAGCCAAAAAAGGCATCGCCGACGGCACGTACTACCTCGGCGTAGAAATCCCCACCGACTTCTCCGAGGCCGTCACCAGCGTGCAAGAAGACGACCCCCATCCTGCCAAACTCAACGTCACGCTGAACAACACCAACGGCTTCATCCCCACCATGCTGGGAAATCAGGTCACGCGCGTGATGACGAGTGTGATTAGTGAAACAGTCGGTGAGACAATCACCCACCAGCTCTTCGTCGGCTTCAACACCGTGGGTGAGGGCATGGATCAGGCCTCCGACGGCGCAAATAAGCTCCACGACGGCACGAGCAAAGCCAAGGACGGCGGCGTGAAACTGCGCGATGGTGCTGGCCAGCTCAACGAGGGTCTGAACACCGCGAACGACAAAATCCCGGAGCTCGTCGGCGGCATTGAGAAGCTGGACAACGGTGCTGGCCAGCTCCACGACGGCGCGGCCCGGCTTAACGACGGCCTGAGTCAGGCCTCTGACGGCGCTGACCAGCTGGCAAACGGACTCGGTGCTCTTAAGGGCGGGGCCGATCGCCTAGGTGATGGCGCAGGCCAGATCGCTGGCGGCGTGGACAAGATCGCCGGCGTCACAGACCAGCTCGCCGCCGTGGCAGGAGCTCTTGGCCAGGTCAACGTCCAGTTTGAACAGGCTCTGCGTGATCTGGAGGCCTCCCCCGTTCCGGCGGCCCAGCAGGTCGCCGCCCAGATCCGTGAACTGCAACGCCAGCTGGCTCCGAGCGGCGAGTTCGCTGCCCTCGGCCCCGACGTCTACGCGCAGGTCAAGGCGCTCCAGGACGGCACGCATGAGCTGGCGTACCAGCTGGGCGACCCGGGCAGTGACTTCCGTTCCGGCATCGCGCGGGCGGGCAACGGCGCCGACACGCTCGCTCAGGCCCTCCACCAACTCTCTGACGGCTCCGGCCAACTGCTCGCCGCAACTACGCAGCTCAAAGACGGCACGAGCCAGCTCGTCGTGGGCGCACGCACGCTTGCCGACGGCACCTCACGTCTCGCCGATGGTTCCGACCAACTGGTTGTCGGCGTGGACCAGCTCAACGACGGCTTGATTCAGCTTGACGACGGCTCCGGCGAGCTGGCTCTGAAGATCACCGAGGGCGCTGAGGAACTCCCCCGCTGGCACGGCGAACGTCTAGACAAGGCGTCTGAAGCAGCCAGCTCCCCCGTGCGGATGGTCAACACCGGTGAAGATGTCACCACCTTCGGCCAGGGTCTCTCCCCCTTCTTCCTCTCCCTGTCGCTCTGGTTCGGTGGCCTGATCACTTTCATGATCTACAATCCACTGACCCGCCGCATCATCGATTCCGGCGCGAACCCGGCGCGCATGATGATGGCCAACCTGATTCCGGCCGTCCTGATCGGCGCGGTCCAAGCATTCAACCTGTGGTGGGTGCAAACCCTCCTGCTCAAGGTGGATCCCGTCCACCCTGCAGAAATGCTGGGCATCCTAGTCTTCGTCTCCGCGGTGTTTATGACCCTGATCCTGGCGCTCAACTCCCTCCTCGGTGCCGCCATCGCCAGGTTCTTAGCAATGATCCTGATGTCTTTGCAGTTGGTCTCTTCCAACGGCCTCTATCCGCCGGAAGTCCAGCCGAAGTTCATCCAGTGGATGCACACCATCGACCCGATGCGCTTCTCCGTCGACCTTGTCCGCTTCTGCCTCTTCGGCGGCGCCGAAGGCAACCACCGTCCCCACCAGGCGTTAATCATCCTGGCCATCATCGGCGTCCTGTCCTTCATCGCCGGCAGCATTGGCTATCGCCTGCAGCGCACCGTACGCATGAAGGACATCCACCCCGAGCTGCAGGTATAACCCACAGCCCGCGGTGTACCCGCCGCTTCTCGCCGCCCAATGCCGATTTCGCTGAGTGGCCACGCCACTCAAGAGAATCAGTCGGCCACGACCTGCAGGTTTCCGTGTCGACTAGCGCTGAGTGGCACCACTCAAGGGTCTAACCCATCACGCGCTGATCGAACAAGCCGTTCACCGCGGCGATCGAGCCGTTGACCGCGGCGATCGAGCCGTTGACCGCGGCGATCGAGCCGTTGACCGCGGCGATCGAGCCGTTGACCGCGGCGATCGAGCCGTTGAACTTCCGCAAAATCTGACCTGGAGTTTTGCAGGCTACGGCTCGATCAAAAACTCAACGGCTCGATCGCCGCTTTAGAGGAATGGAGCCGGACCGGGGGGTTAAGTAGCAAAATGTGTGTCCGCTCGGCGTGTCGTGGGGCGGGCACACCGTTTGTTATTTCATGGGGCCTTTTCTGATTCCTATCGAGTGTTCGTATTCGGTTGGGATAGCGTTGTCGTAGAAGGCTGGTCGTCCTGTTTCCTGGTCGGCTTTGTTGTGGTCTTCTTCGGCAAGATCGTTGACTTTGACGAGTTGATCTTGGCCAAAATCGCACTGCCTGGCGATGTCTAGTGGGTCGTCAGGCAGTTGCTTTTTGGTGTGGAGGTACCACTCGAGCATTTTCCGTTGACGTTCTCCGGACCCGCACCTTTTCGTAGAGGTTTTTGGCGAAGTGGGTGCGACAGCGCTGCCACGACGCATCAGGCAGCACTTCAGAAATGGCGTGCTGGATGCCCTCATGAGCATCACTGGTGATAAGGAAGACCCCGCAAAGCCCGCGGGCCTTGAGGTCTTGGAAGAAGCCCTTCCACGACGCGTTGGATTCCGCAGTGGCAACGTGCATGCCGAGCATTTCCCGGTAGCCGTCGGCGTTGACCCCGGTAGCTAGCAGCACGCAGCATTTGACCACACGTCCGCCTTCACGCACTTTGATCGTGAGTGCGTCACACGACAGGTAGGCGTACCCGCCGGGGTCGAGTGGGCGGTTTTTGAAGTCTGCGACCATCTCGTCAAGTTCTTCCGACATCCGCGAGACTTGCGATTTCGACAGGTTAGAAATCCCAAGGGTTGCCACCAGATCGTTCATTCGGCGGGTGGAGACCCCTTTGAGGTAGCACGTCGCGATCACGGTCGACAGCGCGCGTTCTGCTCGTGAGCGGCGCTCTAGTAGCCAGTCGGGGAAGAACGCGTGCGTGGCGCAGTTTCGGCACTGCCACGTCGATCGTGCCGACACGGGTGTCGAGGTCGCGGTGGCGGTACCCGTTGCGGTGGTTGACCCGCTCGGTGGAAGCAACGCCGTATTCGGCGCCGCAGACGGTGTCGGCCTGGGCGGAGAGGATCTGGTTGATAAACCCTTGCAGCATCTGCCGCATCAGGTCAGGGGAGGCTTGGGCGAGCAGATCATCCAAGTAGGTTGCAGGGTGACGGGCGTTTCTTTTCGGTACCGGTAGGGCGGTATCGGGTACCGGGGTGTTGGTGGTTGCCGGTACCCGTTTTTTACCCCCGGTTACGGCTTCTGGGGTTGACGCAGCCGTTTGGGTGTGGCAGGGCCCATCCTTTCTTGTTTGATGTCGTTGCGGGTTCGCATGTCTTCTCCCGTCAGGGTGAGTTTCGAGCCGTGGTTGGCAAGACGGGACATCACCGCGTCCGCCAGTGCTGCCTCTGAGAAGACGTCGTACCAGTAATCGGGTTCGTGCTGGCTGGCGATCACGGTAGAGGCATGCTCACGCCCGACGAGCAGGTTGAACACTTGGTTCAACGCGTGCGCTGAGACATCGGTGGCGAGGAAGTCATCGATGACGACAAGTGCCGGGGCCTGCAAGTCGGCGAGGAGTTGTTTGCGGGCCTGGGGATGCTCAGCCGCAGCGTCGAAATCGTTGGCCAGGTCGTTGAGCCTGTAGTAACGGGCGGTGAGCTTTTTGCGGCACGCCGCGACGGCCAGGGCTTGAGCGAGAAAACTTTTACCGGTGCCGGTAGCTCCCACGATGATGAGGTCTTTGCCGTAGTCGACCCATTCGCAGGTGGCGAGCCGGTCGATGCGGTCTTGGGTTACACCGCGGCCGGGATAGGCATCGAAGCGCTCGAGTGCGGCGGTTGAGCCAAGGAGTTTCGCTTCACGCAACCTTGTCTGGATGACCTTGTTGTCGCGGGCGGTGAGTTGGGCTTCGAGGGCTTCTTTGATCTTGTCTTCGAAGGAGTCGTTATCGCGCGAGGGGTCGTTGACGATCTCTTGGATCGTCGCGGCGAACACGCGCATGCCGCGCAGCGAGCCGAGCTTGTCGAAATCTTCATCGGTTAACGCCATGATGCTTCTACGCCTCCTCACCGAATTCAAGCTCACTGAACTCGAACGCTGCTTTGCCCCGTACATGCGACACCTGCGCAGCTGGAGCGCGACGCGCCACCGGCCTAGTTGACGCAGCAGATGATGTTGGTGATTGCGCACCACCTGTGGCAGTGGCGGTGCGAGTTTCGAGGTCTTTGATGGTGTCGTGGACTTTGCGCACCGACGGCACCATGCGGGAAATTGCTGAGCCCGGTCGGTTGGTACCGGTGGTTTGCGTAGGTGGTACTGGTGGCTTCTGTGTTGTTGGTACTGGGGTGGCCGGCGCTGGTTGTGCGCCGGCTTGTGCGGGGTGGGTTAGTTGGTGGGGTGGCTGAGAGCTTTTCTCATGTCGTAGTCGCCTATGTCGATTCGTAGGCCTGTGTTGAGTCTGCTTACGAGGGACTCGGCTGCGATTCTGTTCGGCATGGTTTGCACCCAGTACGCGGCGGTGGATTGGGAGGCGATGATGGTCGGCAGGCGCCCGTCTCGCTCGATTACGATTTTGGTGAGGTCCTCTTGTCCACGCAGGTCGATGCTCATGGTGAGAAAGTCGTCGATGATGAGGACATCGACGTTAATGAGCTTTCTCATCAGGGCGGTGTAGTCGGGGTGTGTGGTCGGGAGGACTGCGAGCTTCGCGGTGAGTTGGTCGAGCCGGAAGTAGGCGACGCTGTGCCCGGTGTGGCAGGCTTCGACGCCGAGTGCGCAGGCGATGTAGGTTTTTCCTGCACCAGTGGGTGCGAGGATGTGTATGTTGGTGGGCTCTTCGCGCCATTTGGTGGCCGCGAGGCGTTTGAGTTGCCGCTCGTTGATGCCGCGTTCGCTTGGGCGGGAGATGTCTGCGATGGTGGCGTGCGGGTAAAACAGGTGGGCTTGGGCGATTGCTTTAGCCACGTTGCGTTGCCGGCGTTGTTCGAGTGCCTCGTCTACGGCGGCGAGGAAGATGTTTTCGGGAAGCTCGTCTGCGTTGGCGTCGTCGTTGAGGAGTGCGAAGTAGATGTCAGCGAAGGTTGACAGGCGCAGGGCCCGCAGTTTCACGCGTGTGGTCTCGTCGATGTCGATCATGGTTGGTTAGCCCTCCTTTGTGGTGTCGTAGTAGTCGGCTGGGCGGATGAACACCGAGTCGGCGACTGCGGTGATGTCGACGATTGGTGCTGCGGGTGCCGTCCCAGGATGTGCTTGATGCCGTCCATGTCGACACCAACCGCCATATAGCAGGCTTTGTTGACCACGCGGTGGCCGTCACGGATTTTCACGCGTAGCGCGTCGAGGAAGATCACCGGGTAAAACTCGTCGAGCTGACGGTTTTGTCAGATCATGACCTCGTCTAACACCGCATCGGTAATGGTGCTGATCGTATCCGGGCTCATATCCACCCCAAGGGTGGTCGCGAGGTGATGCTGGATATCGCGCACTGTCATCCCGCCGGCGTAGAGCGAGACGATCATGTCGTCGAGTTCTGTGAGCCGGTGTGCGCCCTTGGGCACCATCCGGGGAGTAAACGTGCCGGCACGATCCCTGGGCACGGTCACTTCCACCGCGCCGTAGCCAGAATTGACGGTCTTGGTGTACGACCCGTTGCGGTGATTGCTCTCCTGCGCGGTTTCCACCTGGGCTTTGGCCTTGCGGTCGGAATGGCTATAGCCCAAATGCACATCCATCTCTGCCTTAATACCAGCGTTGATCGATGCCTGCAACAAGCCTTTGACCAGCTCGCTGGCATCATCAGCAGTGGTCGACAGCTCGCTGATCAGGCTGGCGAGCTCAGGATTTTCCATCAGCTTCTCGCTGATCTCGTTGACCCTCGCCGGGTCATGGTTTTTCTTCGGTGACACCGTAGTCATTATCGGTGAAACTCCTTCTAGATCAGAGCCTCACACACAAACTTCCTGACACCCTTCAGGAATGACAGGCGAGGAGCAATCCGCGGGGACGGATAAGGCCACAGCGCGTTCAAATGTCTCACATGAGTGCAACGGTGAGGGGTGTAGAGAACGCACGGTGGGCGGTTGCGAATAAGTGACCACGCTGGCAGCCAAGAGGTACGAGCGATGAAAGATCAGCTCGAGCATTAGCGAACGTACTGACGTCGCTTTATTAGGTGTACTGACCGGGTACGTTGCGGGCACGCCGGTTCGGCGCACCGCCACAGCCGCTTGCGCCACACCAGCAGCACCGGCCGCCCCGCCGAGGGGATGTCACGCACCAGATGCTCACGCCGGCCGTGGGCCACCGCGACCACCCCGCACCGCGGGCACCCGGTCACCGACTCGGAGGTCTCCACCAACAGCTCCAGCTCACCGCCGTACTCACCGACGGCAAGCACCACCAACCCCGAGATGCCGAGCATCGCAGCGGGCAGGACGGTAGCCTCAACACTCACCTGGGACTCCTCTCGATCCGTTGCTTGGTCGCTACGAATCGTGGAGTCCCAGGCCCGTCTTCACCAGCCCAACCCGGTCAGCGCGTCGCAACCCGGCTACCACGCTTGGTGAGGAAGAGCTGCTAACGTGGTTAGGCGACGGCCCGGGCACGTCCTTGTTCCTAACCGTCGTGCGCTGGGGTCCGCGTGGACCGCTCGGCCAGCGTCCATCCAGTCAGGAGGCAGTCAGCAGATGTTCGGCGACAACGGCTCATTCCTACTCGCCATGTTCGAGTTCTTTATCTTCTTCGCATGGTTCATGTCCCTGTGGTGGATCTTCGGAGATCTCTTCCGCAGCAAGGACCTCGGCGGCTTCGCGAAGGCGCTGTGGGTGGTGTTCATCGTCGCGCTGCCGTTCATCGGAATGCTCGCGTACCTGCTTGTTCGAGGTCGGGGGATGACCGACCGCGCGGTCGAGGCGCACCAGGAGCTCCAGCAGCGGCAGGATGAGTACATCAAGTCCGTCGCCGGCGGCTCCGCCGGATCGAGCCCGACCGATGAGATCGCCTCGGCGAAGGCCCTTCTCGACTCGGGAGCGATTACCCAGCAGGAGTTCGACCAGATCAAGGCAAGGGCGCTCTCCTCGGTCTGACCCTGGTCCGCTCCCTCGCCAGCCGCAGCGTCGCGGTCCGAGGGCGGCCATCCGGCGCGGCCTAGGTATTCGCCAAGTGTGCGGCTTGCGCGCGCGAGCAGGCGCATACCGGGCAGAGGGTGTCCGATTGTTTGTGTGCGGGGGGTGGTTTACAAGTAGTCCGCGAATCGGTCGGGGTAAGCCACGGCTAGTTGGTTGATGGCTTGTTTCCACCCGGTGGCTTTCGCTCCTTCAATATAGCCGTTGCATTCAATGTCGCGCTTTGCTTTCTTCGCCCGCTGGGCGGCACGCTTGTTCGATGTTGCAGATCATCAGCCACAGCGTTTTCTGCGCCGCGGTATCGTTCGGGAATTGGCCCCTGTTGCGGGTAGCTTTACGCAGTTCAGCATTCAGCGACTCGATTGAATTGGTGGTGTAGAGCACCCGGCGTGCCGCCGGCGGAAACTGCAGAAACGGCACGAACCGCTCCCAAGCGTCGCGCCAGACTTTGACCGACTGCGGGTATTTCCGGCCCAGTTCACTGGCTTCGAACGCATCCAAGGCGGCACGGGCGGTGTCCTCGTTTGCGGCCGTGTAGACCTCACGCAGCGCCCGGGAGACACCTTTGCGGTCCTGATACGACACCCACCGGTTCGCAGCCCGAATCAGGTGCACAATGCAGGTCTGCACCATGGAATTCGGCCAGGTTGCCTCCACGGCTTCCGGCAAGCCTTTGAGCCCGTCACAGCACACAATGAACACGTCCTGGACACCGCGGTTGGCCAGATCCGCGCACACCGATGCCCAGAATGCAGCGTCTTCATTGTCGGCGATCCACAATCCCAGGATGTGCTTGATGCCGTCCATGTCGACACCAACCGCCATATAGCAGGCTTTGTTGACCACGCGGTGGCCGTCACGGATTTTCACGCGTAGCGCGTCGAGGAAGATCACCGGGTAAAACTCGTCGAGCTGACGGTTTTGTCAGATCATGACCTCGTCTAACACCGCATCGGTAATGGTGCTGATCGTATCCGGGCTCATATCCACCCCAAGGGTGGTCGCGAGGTGATGCTGGATATCGCGCACTGTCATCCCGCCGGCGTAGAGCGAGACGATCATGTCGTCGAGTTCTGTGAGCCGGTGTGCGCCCTTGGGCACCATCCGGGGAGTAAACGTGCCGGCACGATCCCTGGGCACGGTCACTTCCACCGCGCCGTAGCCAGAATTGACGGTTTTGGTGTACGACCCGTTGCGGTGATTGCTCTCCTGCGCGGTTTCCACCTGGGCTTTGGCCTTGCGGTCGGAATGGCTATAGCCCAAATGCGCATCCATCTCTGCCTTAATACCAGCGTTGATCGATGCCTGCAGCAGGCCTTTGACCAGCTCGCTGGCATCATCAGCAGTGGTCGACAGCTCGCTGATCAGGCTGGCGAGCTCAGGATTTTCCATCAGCTTCTCGCTGATCTCGTTGACCCTCGCCGGGTCATGGTTTTTCTTCGGTGACACCGTAGTCATTATCGGTGAAACTCCTTCTAGATCAGAGCCTCACACACAAACTTCCTGACACCCTCTACTGGGCATCGTGGTCTGTTTTTACTCACCCGGAAAGCACACCAACCCCCGATTAGCACATGCGAGTGCCATTCCGGTGGATTGAACACAAATCGGGCGGATATAAGGTCTTGCTGCTTATATCCGTCCGATTTACCTAGACTGATCAGCAAGAACGCCGAAACTCAGACACACATTTTGCTACTTAACCCGGACCGGGCATACGCCGTCGGGCATGCGGCAGCGGGGATGCGCCCCCAAAAGCAAAGAGCCCTGCTAGGACCAGGTCATCACCAGGTCACTAGCAGGGCTTGCGCGTTGCTATTTACTTCTTGTTCCTCGCCTGCTCGATGGCGTGGGATGACGTGAACTCCGGCTTGCCGCAGTTCTTCAGTGCCAGATCCATCATGCCCAGCACGTAGGCGATAACCGCGAAGGAGCCGAGTCCGAGGCCAATCGTGCGGCCGTCGATACCAGCAAAGAAGTTGCCCGCTGCCTCAGCCTTCCGCTGATCGTAGATGCCGACGCCGCGCTGCAGATCGTCGTTGAAGCGGCGAATGCCCTCGCTGATGAACTCCAGGCCTGGGATACGCACCTGGGACAGGATTGCCACTGGGATCAGGAACAACAGCGGAGCGAGGAGACCGATGATCGGGCCGATGCATTCGCTCCTGGAGGATTGTTCGCTGTTGACGCTGCTTCCGTTGTTGTTGATGACTTGGTTGAAGTTGTTGGTGATCTTTTTGTCGCCGCCTTCGCGCACACCGTTAATGAGCACGTAGAAGGTCACGTTGCCCTGCTTGCCCTCCTTGTAGCGGATGGTGAGCGAGCCGTCAGGGTTCTTGATCACGTCGACCAAATCGCCGCCGGTGGTGAACTCGACGTCTATCTTGCCGCCGCCCGGGTTGGTGACGGTCCAGGAGCCGTTCCCGTTGTCCTTGATTTCAACCTTGCCGGAGCCGTTGGATGGGTTCGGGGTGGGGTTCGGGTTGGGGTTGGGATTGGGGGTGGGGGTGGGTTTCGGCGCAGGTGTGTTTACCTGGGTGATGATGATCTCGTATCGCTTGACCACGACGCCCCATGGGTTGCGCTCAACCAACACCGTGGTGCCCGGGTTCTTAGCAGTGATGATGTAACCGCCGCCCGTGTTGGAGATGGACACGTTGCCGCCGCCACTTTCAACGGTGAGCGTGTGTTGGGAATCGATGTTCACGTTCACGGTGGATCCGACAGTGACCTGCTGGGACACCTTCGGTGCGTTGTACGGGGTGATGTGGAAGGTGTACTTGTGCTTGCCACCGTTGGAATCCGTCACCACGATCACGGCGGTGCCATTCGCACCATCAACCGGGCGAACGACGATCTTGCCGTTCTCCAGCTTCACGGTAACCAGATTGCTGCCCTGCGTGACCGTGTAGTTAGTGGTGTTGAAATCGATGCGGACCAGCTGGTTGGTGTAGATCGAGTACTCGTGCTCACTGCCAGTCGTCGGCGGGGTGACCACCGTGCCGCCGCCGTTGTTGCCGCCGGTGCTGCCGCCGGTGTTGACGTTCACATTGTTGTTCACGGTGACGTGGACCTGAACGGTGCTGCCGTCGGCCGCCGTACCTTCAACAACCACCACGCCGCTGGTGCCGCTGCCCGGGTTCACAACCACGTTGCCCTTGCCGTCCTGGTTCACCTGGACATTTCCACCACCATTGTTGACCACCACGAGATTGGTGACGTTCACGCCAACGTTGACAGAGACCGGTTTGTTCGGCTCCGTGGTGCCACCGTTCACGATGGTCACGGTGTTCGTGTTCGTGTTGGTGTTCGTGTTGGTGTTCGTGTTGGTGTTCGTGTTGGTGTTCGTGTTGGTGTTCGTGTTCGTGTTCGTGTTGGTGTTCGTGTTGGTGTTCGTGTTCGTGTTCGTGTTCGTGTTGTCGGTGCCGCCGCCGGTGTTGTTCCCGCCGCCAGTGATGGTGATGCCCGGCTGGTAGATGGTGATGATGCGCTGGGTCGTTTTCTTAGCGTCGCGTGGGAAGGTGGTGTAGCTCTTCGGGACGAGGACGGTGAGGTACTCGGAGGCGCCGACGTTTTTGGTCACGGAGTCGAAGTTGCGGTTCTTCACAAGCTGGTGGTTGATCGCGTAGCGGTCGCGGTCCGCCCTGGTTAGAGATTCCTTTCTGAAGATGTCGAAGCCGGTCCAGGCGCGGAACTCTTCGTAGGTGGGCTTGTCGCGGAAGGACTGCCAGCCGGGCTTGCCGTTGTGCTGGATCTCGTAGCGAAGGTTGTTGAGGTGTCCGCCCTCGTTGCCCAACAGGGCTTGGAGGGTTGCAGTCTTCTTCTTCACGCCGTCTAGGTCGCGGTTGTTGTAGTCGACCTGGAGGAGTTTCATCACAGCGATGGCGGACTTGAGAAGGTCCGGCTCGATCCTGGTGGTGCCAGGGGTGTACCAGCGGCCGGAGGCGCCGGTGAGCTTCGCGGGAACGTACTCATTGGTGCCCGGAGTGGGAACGCCGGCATCGATACACCAGCCATTGCCCAGGCCGGGGACTTCAAGAAGGTTCGAGTCGTTGACCTTGGGGGTCTGCATCAGCAGGGAGGTGTCGACGGAAGAAGGCAGGGGCTCGTAGCTGCTCAGGTCCGCGTTAGCCACGGCACTCCGCGCCGCAGCGACAGGCGTTGTGGGCCCGACGGCGACAGTGCCACTGACGGTGAGGCAGCCAGCCAGTACGGCCGCAACCAGCTTGCGCGATAGGCGCGGCGCCAGCGGCGAGGTCGATTTGCGGTTCATTTTCGGTATTCCCTTTCACTCACGTGAGCATCCCCTAGCGCATTTTATGCAGCTGTGAGGATTTTCTTACTAAACCCACATTAGGACTTAATGTTTTCTAAGTTCTGGTTAAGAATGTAGAGAATCGTCAGGGAATTTCAAAGGTCTAGGACACTCAGGGCCCGCCCGTACCGCCGGGGGCAGGCAGGGCGTCGGTCAGAGCAGAGCGAAAATGCAGGGCAGGTTGCGTAGTCGCAGGCACAAGTAATCACCAACATCTAATATGTGATTTGCCTCACATGCTGAGGTACACGGGACTTACTCAGCCAGAAGTGTGTCAAAGATCTGCTTTTCGACCGATGCAAATTCCCGGCTCGCCGTGTCTTCAATCGACCGCGGTCGCGGCAAATCCACGTCAATAATCCCGCGGATACGCGCCGGGCGCGGGCTTAACACAATCACGCGATCGGACAGCGCGACAGCCTCCCGCACATCATGCGTAATCAAGATCGCCGTCCAATCATTTTCAGCCCACACGCCCTGCAACCACGCGTGAAGCTGTTGGCGGGTCAGGGAATCCAAGGCGCCAAACGGTTCGTCGAGAAGCAAGATGCGACGATCTTGAACCACTGTGCGTAGCAGAGCCGCGCGCTGACGCATACCGCCGGAGAGCTCAAACGGATGAGCGTCCTCATAACCCTCAAGGCCGAAGCGCGGGAACCACTCGCGCACCCTCGCGCGTGCCTCCTGGCGATTCATCCCCTGCACCTCAAGGCCCAGCGCAGCATTCGCGGCGATGGTGCGCCACGGGAAAAGCAAGTCTTTTTGTGGCATGTACGCAGCGTGTTCGGTGCTGCCTGTCGCCTCCCGGCCGTCGATAAGCACGCGGCCCGACGTGGGCGTATCAAGGCCCGCGATGATGTTGAACAGCGTGGATTTGCCCGCGCCCGAGGGGCCGACGAGGGAAATGAACTCGCCCGGCGCGACATCGAAAGAGATGTCATCTAACACAAGGCGCCGCTCATGCTTATCGACGACAAACTCTCGCGTGATTCCGTCCACCCGCAGACGGGGAGTCGAACCTGTGTCAGACATTGCGCGCCCGCCTCTCTTTGATGTGCCACGGGATTGTGGCGCGTTCCAGCAGGTAAGTAGACATGTACAGCAGGATCGAGATGAACGCAGTGACCGCGACGGCTGCGAGAACAAGGTCCGTGCGGAACGCGTTTTTCTGCACGCTCATGTAGATGCCCAGGCCCCGACGCGCGCCCACATACTCCGCGAAAATCGCGCCGGTCATCGCGTAGGTAATGCCAATGCGTAACGACGTGAAGAATTGCGGCATCGCCGACGGCAAGCGCACATAGAGGAATTCCTTTATCCTTCCCGCGCCCATGGAACGCAGAAGATTAGACGATTCCGCGTCCGCGCGGCTGAAACCTTCCACCAACCCGACGGTCATGGGGAAGAACGTCACAAGCGCAACGACCAGCATCTTTGGCACGAGGCCGAAGCCGAACCAAATAATCATGAGCGGTGCGATGGCGACGACGGGAATGGTCTGCGACGCCACCAGAATCGGAATCAACCCGCGGCGCAAGGCCGGCGAGAAGTCAATGGCGATGGCGATGAGCCACGCCAAGATCAACGACAGCGTGAAACCGGCCAGGGTGACCTGGATTGTGGCGAGTGCGTGTTGGCCGATCACCTCACGCTGCGACCATCCGGCTTCCACCACGCGGCTTGGGGCAGGCATCACCTGCGGGCGCACCCCGCTTGCGCGGACGGCTATCTCCCAAATGACCAGTCCGATGGCGAGGAACACCACCGGCACAATGATGTTCGATGCCGTGTCCCCGCGCAGGATCCGGGTGCGGCTGGGCCTGGGGGCGGTTTTAGTCGGCGAGGTACTCATTGGTGAAGAAGTTCTTCCACTCCGGCTGGTTGGCCAAGGGCTTACCGTCACGGTCTACCAGCAGATTGTTGTCGTATAAGAAGGCACCCAGGTCTGCCCACTGCTTTTCGGTTTGACGGCCGAACTTGCCGTCGGCGTCTCGCATGAACTCACCGGAAAGCGTCTTTTGACTCTCAATTAATAGGTCCAGGTCTGTGAGCAACTCGGGGTTTTCCTCCTGGAGGATCTTCGCAGCGTCTTCCGGGTTGTCGATGGCGTACTGGTAGCCGCGCTGCACTGCCTGGACGAATTTTGTTGTTTCTTCTGGGTGCTGCGCCATCCAGTCCTGGTTGCCAAAGATGATGATCTGGTAGTTATCCGGGAAACCGAAGTCCGTATAGCGCCAGCCTTTCAGATCGATGCCGCGCTTTTTAGCCTCAATGGACTCCCAGGCCACGTACGGAATGGTGAAATCCACTTCCTTGTTGTACAGCGCTTCATAGGCGTTGGTGTTTAGCACCACGGAGTCGAACTCGCCCTTGCCGCCAGCGGCCTGGATGACGCCTTTGAGGATTGCTTCATCCGCGGGTTCACCGAAGCCGCCGAAGGTCTTTCCGTCCAGGTCTTTGGGGCTTTTAATATCAGCCCGGTCTGCCAAGACCGCGATCTCGGTTGCCCAATGCTGCTCAACTGCCATGACCGACTTGATGTCCGCCCCCGCAGATTTGGCAATGGTCAATCGATCCTGGGTTCCCATCCCGAACGTCGCCTGGCCGGAGTCCACCAGAACATCGGTGCCGGCTTCGTTGTACGGCAGGATCTCCACGTCGATCCCGGTGTCTTCGAAGAATCCCTTCGCCTTGGCCACGAATAACCCGGTCTGGTTCGTGTTCGGCGTCCAGTCCGGAGCGAAGAGGATCTTCTCCCCCTCGCCCGCGCCGCCGTCGCTGCACGCCGCGAGTGTTGTCGCGAGCGCCGCGACGGTGAGCAGCGCCATCACCATGGCAAAGAACTGGGATACCCGGGATCTCGTGTGAGTCATGGCTGCATCCTATCGGCCGGGGGTGACACCACCGGACACGTGCCTAAGCACTTATCCACAGGGCAGACATTTGCTCAGCAACACCCCGGGGATCTTCTGCTGCACAGATCGCGGACACCACCGCCACCGCGTGCGCTCCCGCCTGGCGAAGGCCAACGATGTCTCCGGCACCGACACCGCCAATCGCCACCGTCGGCACCGGCGCAATGCGGGTGAGCTCGCCGAATCCCTCGATGCCGAGCGCCGGCGGGTGGTTTTTCTTCGTCGCCGTCGGCCGGATAACACCAACACCGACGTAGTCCACCGTTCCGGCAGGCCAGGTGCTGATCTCAGCGAATTCCTCCCGGTTGCTCGCCGACAGGCCCACGACAGCGTCCGGCCCGAGATGCGCACGCGCCACCGTTGCGTCCTCATCGGATTGGCCTACGTGCACACCGTCGATAGGAATGCCCCGACGACGCGCTTCCACCGCAGCGTCTAAGGCGTCATTGACCACGAGCGTTGCGCGGCCATCAATTACGCCCGCCAGCTCCTCGAGTTGGCGCACAAGATCATCGCGGCCTGCATCTTTATCGCGCAGCTGTACCGTGGTCACCCCACCGTCAACGGCCAGGCGGACCGTCTCCACAACGCCACGCTCACCGCATAAAGCCTTGTCCGTGACCAGGTAAATACCTTCTGGAATATTCATTAGTTCTCACTCGTTGTCGTTGCGCTGATGCTCGTCACCGCGGCGAGGTCATCCGGGGTCACGGACGACAATTCGTCGATAAGCGCGACTGCGAACGTGCCGGGGCCGTGAGCCTTCGCCGCGGCGCGCTCCGCGACGAGCGAGTAGAACGCGTGCGTGGCCGCAACCGCCTCGAGCGCCGAAGCCTCACCGCGGGCCCCCAAAAATGCCGCGATCAGCGCGCCGAGCGCGCACCCGCCGCCCGTGACCTTGGTCAATAACTCACTACCGCCATCTACCCACACCGCGTTCTGACCATCAGTGATGAAGTCTTTCGGTCCGGACACCGCAACGACCGCGCCGGACTGCTGCGCCAAAGCGACGGCGGCCTCCACCGCGGCATCGACCTCATCGGAAGACTCCACGCCGCGGCCGCCCGCGCCCGCACCTGCAAGCGCCATGATCTCGCTGGCGTTGCCACGAATCGCCGTCGGACCAGCCGCGACCAGCTCGCGGGCGAGCTCCGTACGCACCGGCAACGCGCCGACAGCCACCGGGTCCAGCACCCACGGTGTGCCCGCCTCCGCGGCACCCGCCACTGCCTCACGCGACGCCTCCCGCTGCTCCGGCGTCGGCGTACCCAGATTGATCAGCACACCGCTAGCGATACCCGCGAACAGACCCGCCTCCCCCACGATGTCCGTCATCGCCGGCGCCGCACCCGACGCCAACAGCACGTTCGCCGTGAAATTGGTCACCACCGAGTTAGTAATGCACTGCACCAAAGGGGTCTGCTCCCGCACTGCTGCCAAAAGCTGCGCCGCACCCGCATTTGTCACCGTCATTTGCCGCTCCCATTCTTCGTTCGATTTCTTAAACGCCAACGAAGAAACGCGCGGTCAATGCACCCGAACATCCCTTCGCCAGCATTACCTGGATCAGGTTCAACGGGTATTTCTCAGCCGCACGCACAAGACCCGCGGCACCCCGTGTCCTTATAACACAGTAGCGCAGCGGGCCAACAACGAAGCGAATTACGCTCTTCTTACCTGCGGAACGGTACCTGCGCATTCATAAACAACGCACCCACACCCAACACAACCGCCAACGCCGCGACAATCCCCCCAACAATCGATAGCGTGCGCCCCAACTCTGTTGGCGTGCCATCCGCGCTGCTCAGCGCGTTCCCGCCGCCCTGGTTGCCCGTGCCGCCTTGGTTGCCCGTGCCGCCTTGGTTTCCGGTGCCGCCTGTAGGCGTGTCTTCTCGCGGCTTCGACCGATCCACCAACGTATCCATGGGCTCAATGGAGAGGCTGCCAGTTGCCTTCGCTCTGCTGTTATCGGTGTAAACAATTGTGACTTCATAGCTGGCATAGAATTGCGCCGGGTAGATCGCTTCGTTACCGAGGGTTATTTCGCCCCTCGCTTTTCCGGCAGAATATGTTTTCAACGTGAAGATGACGTTTTCTTGACTGCTCCGCTTGTCTGTGACCTCTTCAATTGCCTTGACGGACTTCCCGCCAATGCCGTCATCAACAGTGACTTCAAACGATTGAGTGACCGGTCCGGCCTTTTTGACCGAGCCATACATTGTTACTGGGTAGATCTCCGAGTACTTTTTGCTGGCAGTCGGCGTTTCGGCTGCAGCCACCCCAGGCGTAACCGGGGCAGCGGTGGTGAACGTCAGGGCCGCAGCGAGTGCGGCTGCCATAATCTTCTTCACGGTGATCCTCCACATCGGACGCGCTTCCGGGCATGCACTGCACGGGGTGCGCGCCGCCCGACTTCATACGACCTTCATAAGACATTGACTATTAAGTCGGTTCTGTCTGCTAAGTCTAAACCACCGCGTCAACCGTTACATAGACTTCATTTCGTGGGCTTCATTTGATTGGCAGTGCCAATCACGTATTTTTTTCCCGCGCGACCAGCGTGTTTCCGCGGCAACTACCGCTGATTGGCACTGCCAATCACGCAACCGCGTTGATCCCCGTGGACCGCCCCCCGAAAGTTAGACACTCACCGTGTTTAGCTAGCCAACATGGTGCAGGCCACGAATTCTTCAACTCAGCAGCGCGGCCTGCCTAGTCTCGGAAGATTTCAGCCAGGAATGCCGAGGAATCCGGAAACGCCACGTTAGGTGTCGTGCCGTGGTCAGACAGGTACCACTTCACATCCACGCGCGTGTTGCGCGGCATTCCGAAGAACTGGTTAAACCACATCTCCGTGTTCAGCAGCATCCCGATGGGGCTGGGCACATCCATGTCTTTGAGCCCGTGGCCGACAAACACCGGCTTGTCGTATCCGCTGGTGGGTGTGGCCATGAACTCACGGATGGCTTTATCCAGCCCCGGCACTGAGCGCAGCGGTTTAGTAAACGCGCGGGCCAGGTTCACACCTTGGACCCCGTCGCGGACCTCGTGGAAACAGCTCTTTTTGGCTTCGGCGAGCATGAATCGCCCTTCGTCGCTAAGCGCGGCGTCCATGTCGATCTCTGGGTGGGCTTCCTGCACCGCGGCAAGGATGTAGAGGCCAAACACCGACAAACCGCCTGGTAGAGGCATCGGCGGAAAGGTCGGGCCCGCGGCGATCACGATCTCCTCGATGTACGCGGGCGCGCCAGTAGCCACCGCCCCGCGGTAATCCAGGCCGAGTTTCTCGCTGAGCGGCGTGGCCCGGCGCGCGACGTGCAGCGCCACTCCCCCGCCCTGCGACTGGCCGACCACCGCCCACTTCTTCGACAGTTCACCGCCGAACATCTCATGCGCCGCGGCGACCGAGTCCACAACGTTCGCCGCCGACACCTTGCCGTTGAGGTAGCTGTGCAGCCCCGGCGAATCCAGACCCACGTAGTCCGTGGCCACGATCGCGTAGCCTTCATCCAGCCACTTGTTCAGGTACCGCGCGTCATTTCCCACCTGCGGGTTGATGGACGGCGCGCATTCGTCGCCAAGCCCGACGGTGCCGTGCGCCCACGCGATCACCGGCCACCCACCCGCGGGCTTTTGGCCCTTGGGCATGTACATCGCGCCCGTGCTCACCGCGGGCTGACCGTGCTGATCGACAGTCGTGTATGCGAAACGCACCTGCTCACCCGCGTTATCAAGGCCCGCGCGCGGGTCAAGCGGAACCTTCGCCAGAACTTCGCCCACGCGTGACGACGGCCCAACCTCCGGCAAATCACTCCTATATATAGGCTTGGTCCGCTGCGCGACCGGGCGCATGGACTCGCCCGTCTTCACCGATGACTGGTGTGTGAGATCCGCCGCCGACCCAAACGGCGACGGGCCCGAGCTCTGGGCTGCCGCGACTGGGGCGCCGAACCCGCTGGTCAGCGCGAGTGCGCTTAACACTGCTACTACTTGTCGTTTCCGTTCGAACCACATTGAAACTCCCGCCGATAGTATCTGTTATTTTCCTTACAAAACTAGCGGTTTGGCGGCGTTCTTGGCGTGAAATTCGATGAAAACGGACCAGTGTCGAGCCGTCGGCGTTTCGGGCCGATTCCTGTGAACGCGACCTGGGGTTTTGACGCGGCGAATATTAACGGCTCGACAGTGATCGACTAACGGCGGGTGGGCTGCTTGCCTTCGGTGACCGTGAACTTTTGCTGGACTCATAGAATCGCGCGGCGAGTACAGTCGGACCCATGCTCGACTTCGATACGCTCCTCGCCTTAGAACACCGCGGCTGGGACTCCCTGACCAATGGCACCGGCGGCACGTTCTACGGCGAACTCATGACCGAAGACGCCGTCATGATCCTGGTCAACGGCATGATCCTCGACCGCGCCACCATCGCCGCCAGCCTCAACGACGCCCCGCCGTGGGACAGCTACTCCATCACCGACGCACAGCTCATCCCCGTCAGCATTGAGACCGCCACGCTGGTTTACCACGCCACGTCCCAGCGCGGTGAAGACACCTTCGAAGCCATCATGAGCAGCACCTACACGCTTATCGACGGCTCCCCAGCACTCACGCTCTACCAACAGACAACAATCACCCACTAGACGCAGCACCTTCCTTGCCAAGACAGCGGAAACAGCGCAGCCGCCATTATTTCCTGCTAAAAGTATTAACATGGCAAGTAACGCACCCTCACAACCACTTGGCCGGTTGTTAGCAGAGACTATCCGTGATCTGCGAGCTTCTGATCCCTACAAGCCCGTGGTTGTTGTGTGCGGCCCGAAAGCCCGCGCGGACACTATCGTGGCGTTGGCTCATCAAGGCAGCTTTAGGGATGTCGCTGTGATGACCATCGACGGGTTTTTGCGGACTGCAGCGCGAACACTCGCGCCAAGGACGGTTCTTACTCGTGGGCGGATTCTCCGCGAGGTGTCGAGCATCCTTGCCAACGTGGAAACTGAGTTTTCACGCAGCGGTGTCCACACTGAAAGCGCTACGCGGCGCGCTCTTACCGACATAGTGGCCCGACTCCTCACCATCCCACCTGAACGAAGAAACATCGATGGTCTTCGGGGGTTAGCGGCTGAGTCAGCCGTCATTGCAGACTTGGTAGAGCAGCGGACTGCCGACGATCATTTCACCGTCGCGCACTGTCGCCAGCACGCAGCCAAACACTTCGCCAACGCCGCGGTGATTGCGGTGGGCAACGTCGCGCGGGACCCGCAAGATGAAATAATGCTCAGCGCCGTTGACGCCACGCACATTGACGCAGCTGTCGACACTGCGCCAGGACGGGTATCGGTGCGTTCCTACATTGACTCCAATGAAGAATTGTCGGATGTTGTCTCTTCCGTCCGGGGCATTCTTAAAGAATCACCCAATGCGCGCATTGCTATCGCGGCCTGCGATTCCACGTACCTCCCTGCCCTTAAGAAAATTCTTGATTCCGCTGGAATTCCTAATGACGCTTCAGCGCCTGTGGGGTGGAATGAGGATCCTTACATCCAATCTGTCCTCTACGCACTCAGTCTCGACCCCAATGTTCTTCCGCGGCGTGCCCTTTCCGATCTCTTGGGCATCGTGCTTCTCGACGGGGCCCCGTCGCTCTACAACTTTGACAGGCTCAGCCGAGGTGGCACTGCCACGCTGCACGATCTTTCGGATTGGCGCAAACTCGATGCCGAGGTTCTGAGCAACGAAGACAAACGGATCCAGAAGTGGGTTTTCTCCCTCGCGGACGGCCTTCACCGCGTACGGGAAAGTGAAACTTGGAAAGACACTGCTGCGGCGTTGGATACGCTTATCAAGTCAGTTGTGAAAGAACAGTTCGCTAGCAAGGACAACGACGCTGATGCCCAGGGCAGCGGTGCACGAACGAACGATGAACGAGCCTTGGCGGTAGGCGTTCTAAGAAATAGCATCGAGACACTGGCGGAGCTCGACGGCGTGCTTCCACCACCCACTCCAGAGGTAGTCGTGGATATGCTCAGCGACACTCTTCCCGCCCGCCAAACAGACGCGAAGCGAGACGGCGTTGCGGTAGGCGATCTGGTCTCCATGGTCGGTCTCCAGCTCGATTACCTGTTCATCGTCGGAGCCAACGACATTCATCTGCCCGGCACATTTGTTGCGGACGCGGCCATCAAACCTGAGCAGTCTGACCTCGACTCTGAGTGGTTCACCACGCACATCCGCCGTTTATGGGAAGGAGCTCTGAACGCAGCACACAAGGTTCGGGTGTCATTCCCTCGGTCGTCGATAAGTGGGGCAATCTCCGGTGAACCCTCGAGCTGGCTCGTGCCTTTAGTCGGTAGCTCGAAAAAAGACTGGGAACGGATACGGTTCCGCAGTGAAGAGCTGGTGCCTCCCACCGATGCTGCGATGGCGATCTTCGACGAGAGCGTGAGCACTGAAGAAACGGGCGCGACGCGACTACGGCAGTTCCGTAAGGCGGGAACCCACAACGAATTCAACGGATACGTGGACACGCCTGCTGGTAAGGAGTGGCTCGACCAGGCAGTGTCTTCGTCCTCACTCGAAGAATTCTCTGCTGCGCCCCAGAAGTTCTTCATCACCCGTATTCTCGGGCGCGCGCTTCTCGACGATAAAGGGCAAACGGCTGACCTCGATGCGTCGGGCCGCGGCACCTTGTACCACGCGATCTTCGAGGAGTGGTCGAACCGCTACCGTATCGGGCCCGATGCCCCTACCAAACTCGACAAAGAGCAGGCCGAGCCAGCGCTGGCGGAGGTCGTCGATAAGCATGTGCTCCCCACGCTAGCGCAGCTTCCGCCGCTGACTGCTGACGTTGTTAGGAGAGACTTTGCCAGGTTTACCACTGACTGGCTCAAACAGGAGTTGAAGGACGCAACGGGCGACTGGGTTGCCGTGGGTGCAGAGGCAGAATTCGGGCAAGGACGCTCTGGCAACGAGACCCCGCCATTCCCCATCGTGCTGGACGACGGATCGATCATCTACGTCAAAGGCTCGATCGACAGAGTCGATGTCAAAAGAACCGGCGATACCTTCGAGGTTAGGGTCACCGACTACAAGTCGGGCAAGGGGAAAACGTACGTCGACAAGCTTGGTGCCACAAAGAAACCAAAGGATCTTGACCTCGATGACCCGCAGCGGTTCATCGGGAAACCCCTCGATTACGAAAGTGGCACCGGTGGATATGCCCTGCAGCTCGCGATCTACGGGGAGGTCGTCCACGGCGTGCTCGAGGCCATTGCCCGTGGCGACGACCCAGAGGAAAGCCCGGCTCCGACACTCCACCGAGCACTTGTAGAGCAAGGAATCGACGGTTCTCAACCGGTGACCGTTAAGGCGCGCTACTGGATGTTTACCGACCCAGACGACTCCGTCGTCGAAATTACGGTTGGAGATGCTGCACGCAATGCCCTCAAGGATTACTTGCGCACGACCAGGGAGAGCATTCTCCGCGGCGAGTTCCCTCCGACTCACGCAAAAAAGAACTACGCCGATGCATTCACCACCGCCTTCGGACCAAACCGGAACCTCGCGATTTCACGGGCAGTGGCTGCGTGGACCCGCGACGAGGAGAGCTAAAGATGTCTAATCCAGCAGACCAAACATCGCGCGATGCGATCATTTACGACACCAATACCTCCTATTTCGTAGAAGCCGGAGCTGGCTCTGGAAAAACGGCTCTTCTGGTGGAGCGCATTCTCACGCTGCTTATCGACGAAGGGGTACCGCTTAGCTCCATCGCCGCAATCACTTTCACAGTTAAGGCCGCTGAGGAGCTGACCAACCGCTTGCGGGCGGCCTTCACCGAGATTGCCGAGCATGGGACGTTCAGCCGCTTCGGTGACGAAGTGCGCACCTTCGACCATCCCCAGGCGAAGACACGGGCTGAGCAGGCCCTCGCCGCCCTTCCGGGCGCGGCCATTGAGACGCTCCATTCTTTCTGCCTGCGTTTGATCCGCATGTACCCGCTTGAAGCCGGTGTCCCTCCGCAGATCACGACAGTCGATGAGATTGAGACCAGTTTCGCAACCGTCAACCGCGCCGATGCGGTTATTGATTTAGTGGACCGCATCGTGTCCGACGATCCGACTGCGCAGGACGCACTTGCCGAGCTCAACCTCGGGATACCGTTCGAGAACATCAAGGAATCCATCGCCATCTTGACTGAGCAGGGCCTCAAGACAGCCGACATCGAAAAGCTTGTACTCTTCATGGATCCCCTGTGGGGCGTGCTCGATGCCACTGTGGCTGCCCCCTTACCCTCGATTCAATTTCTCACCCGAGCTGACCTCGAGTCGGCTCGCAGAGAAATTCAGGAGTGGGTTGACTTGGCTCCAGGCGACGTGGTCGAAGACAAGTTATTCCAAGTGAAGGTCGATCCTCTCATCAAAGAGCTGGACAGACTCATCGCGGAAGACAAACCGAATTACGACGTACCTGCTGCGCTGGGGCTCCGCGAAGGCAATGCGGGCAACAAAACAATTTGGGGCGTGGCCCCCAAGACTTATAGGGACCGTATGAAGGAAATTGGGGCTGAGTTCGAGCGCAAGATCAACTCCCCGATCGTGCGGTCCATCTCCGTGCTTCGACGCCTTATAGCCACGATCGTGCGCGATAATGCCCAGGCCCGACGCCGGACGGGCAAGTTGGAATACCACGACATGATCTTCCTTGCCGATGAGCTGGTCCAGATCGACTATGTCCGGCAAGAGCTCTCCGAAAACTATCGGATGGTGGCCGTCGATGAGTTCCAAGACACCGACGGGGTGCAGCTGCGCATCGTGGACGCTATTACCGCTGGCAAGCCAGGCCACCGGTTCACCGTTGGAGATCCGAAGCAATCCATCTACAGATTCCGCGGTGCCAACGTCAATACCTATCTCTCTGCGCGCCAGCAGGCTGAGAAACGTGGCGAGCTCCTTCAGCTCACCGCAAACTTCCGCTCGGACCAGGAGGTCGTCGAGTCTGTAAACGCTATTTTCGGCGAGATGTTTGCGTCGGTCGAGTCGGATGAGAACGACCCGACGGCTCCTCTCACGGTGCCCTACGCACCGATGGAGGCCTCGAATTCTGACAGTGGTTTCGTTGCAATGCTGCGCCGCCCTGAGATGAATTCAGGCGCCGGGGTGCCGGAGCTCTGCGAACACGCCGACATCATTTCGGCGGTTAAGAATGCCGAAGTAGCACTCAGTGATATCGCCGTCCTCGTCGCAAAGAATGAGACTGCCCTCGGGGTCCAGAAAGCATTGCGCGAACACGGTATTCCAGCGATCACAGAAGGCGCCGAGAAAGTCTATAAGGATCCGGAGGTCGAAGAGCTCATCGCAGTTCTGCGCGCCATTGCCGACCCGGCCAACGGGTTTGTAGAGGTCGTCGCTCTTCGCGGGCTGTACTTCGGGGTGAGCGACCAAGACTTGGTGGAGAGCCACCGTGCTCGCCGCATGGGCAGCGAAATCGCCGAGGACCACCCAGCCATCGTCGCTGCGGAACACCTAAAAAAGCTACGCAAGCGGGCGGCGTCCATGAACGTCGCACAGATCGTGGAGATGGTCATCGATGAGTTGTTCATTCTCGGCCACCTTGCACGACCGGAAACGGTAGAAAAGAACCCGTCGATAAGACGCGTGCTCGACGATGCCCACGCCTTCACGAACGCTACGAACGCTGGCCTGTCATCCTTCTTGCGTTGGGCAGAGACTCAGACCGAGGGGTTCACGGGCGTTTCGGTTCCCGTGCTTGACGACGGCACCGACGCAGTGCGCATCATGACCATTCACGCATCCAAAGGCCGGGAGTTTCCCGTTGTCATTCTTGGTGGTCTGACGGGTGAAAAAGACCGGACCATTAGTCATGGACTCCATCCGGAAACCGGCGTCGTTGAGTTCGGTCTCAAAGGTATAGGCACCGACGGACTCGACGAATTTAAAGCGTTTGAGAAGCTCGCAACCATGGGGGAGAACGTCCGCAAACTCTATGTAGCGGCGACCCGCGCTAAGCACCAGCTGATCATTCCGCTAGAGGCGAAGCTGACCGGGGGTACCCCAACAAAACCGGCCACAACCTATGCGTCGACGCAGGGCAAGTACTTCTACGACTCGCTCAACCCTGATAAAGACCTGATCGATCCGCGCGAGCTGTTCTCCGCTGACGCAGTCGCCCTCCCCCACCCGCGGCCGCAGATCGACGCTGAAAGGATCCGTGCCACCTACAACAAGAACGCCAAGGACGCAGAAGCCGAACCCCCTGAGATGCGTCTGCTTACCGCCACCTACTTCGCCCACGCGGAGGAAACTGCCCAACTCGCTGCCATACGGCAACTAGGAGCAGACGAAGGATGGCTTACACAGACGACGGAGAGCTTCTTCAAGACTGATCGTGAGGCCCGCGGACAGACCTTCGGCACCGTTGTCCATGAAGTTATGGATTACTTCGCGAAACAAGGAGACCGCTCCGACACCGACACCGTCCCCGAAACCGATACAGTCCTTAATGTCGTCACAACTGTGGCCAGCATCAACGGCCTCGAACCGGACCTCATTGACGAGGCCAGCAGCATCGTCGAGACTTTCCTCAACTCAGAGATCGTCCACGCTGCCTTCGCCGCACCGCACTACAGCGAAGTGCCGATCATCGGCACGCTGGCCGACACCGCGTTCGAGGGCGTCATCGACCTTCTTTACCAAGACGAGACCACCGGGCGTTGGGTCATCGCCGACTACAAAACCGATTCCGTAGTCACCACCCAACGCATCAACGAGTACTTCACCCAGCTCCAGGTCTACGCCCACCTACTCGACATGGACGTCTGCCGTCTAGAGCTGTTGTTCGTTGATGGCGGGGTGGTGCGGTGTATCACCCGAGGTCCCAGCGACTAGCTTCCGGTTAGCGAACTACTTCACAATCGCGGCTGCGTTCTAGAGGTCATGTGCTCCCAGCTGTTTTCTTAGATCTTCGGCATGTTCGTGGAGTGTCTTTTCCCCAACCACAAAGTACTTCGAGGCTTGGCGGAAAATCGGTTGCTCTTGACCAGGCAACCCTTTAACCGCACCGATTTCTTTCATAATCAAGTTCCAAACAGCTTGCAAAGCGTATTCACCATCGAACTCACCTAAATTCGACACCTTGAGCGACTTGCTCGGAGGCGTACCTTGGTTCGTCCATGTTATCTGCATGTGCTTAGAGAGCTCAGCCAACCTTGCACGATGCTCATCCGTAAACGACGAGCTTTGCAGTTTCTCCAAAGGAAGTAGAACAGGCTCGCCTTCTGGGATCTTCCAACCACCGTCTGGAAGTCTCTTGACCAAGTATCCGGCGATGTTTTCAGATCTCCTTTGCGCCACTTTCTCTTCAGTTCTGTTGAGTTCGAGCTCCTCGACATCGGGAGCCAAACTCAGTTCCGCTTCGCCCTTCACCGGCCAAGCAACGTTGAAATGAGCAAAGAAATCGTCGCCATCTTGGTAAACGTCATATTCGATGCACGTGAAGTCAAACTTCTTAGACATCTTCTTCAACCAAATAAGTGTCGTCATCGTCTCGACCGAGAAGCTTTCGGCTACAAGGATGATCCTTGGAACACTAAACTCCTCATCTGGAGAATCTATCCCGCCCACAAAGGCCGCAATTTTGTTAAGTGATGCGTTGGACGAATTGCGATCATTGTCGTGACTTACGTCTTGATTAACTGCAGTTGATCCTTCATGTGATTCCGTAATGCCGTCAACCTCAGCATTCAGTTCTTCGTCAGTGTAATAGCTTTTGCGTAGCGGTGACCGCAACCAAGCGTCGTGTGCAGCTGCCAACTGACCGTAAGTGAAGCGAGACGCCATCGCAGCGTAGGTGATGGCTTGGAGGTGAATGTCCTTATCAGAAGCCCGTTTAAGTTCGACAACCACCAGCTCACCACTATTAGTCAAACCTAGAATGTCGAGAGTTTTCTTGGATGTTGCAGTAGTGGAACTATCTGCGGCACCTTCGAAAGCTTCCTCAACTACCGTGGACCAAGAATTAAATTGAGTAGTGATCACCATCATTTCAGTGGAGGCTGGCAAAGCCTCATTAATGATTGATGGGTTCTTGACAATCCAGGATTCTAGGTCGTTAGTCTCAGTCATTTTGCTCTTGGTCATATTAGAACTCGCAATCCGCCGAACCACTGAGTTAACTCTCTTATCTTGATTGGCCAGCTTTTCTATGGAATAAAGTGCCATTGTGCAGATCTCCCTGTAGTAGCAGCAGTACAGTTCCCATATAACCAAGGAATCTGCGTCGCCTCCGTCAATCTGGGGTAGAGCACCCACAGCTATCGCCGCCATTTGAATTTGGTCTTAACGTATTTTTGGGAATTCGCTGCATTTTGAAGGGATCCCGCCAGTTTTACTTATGCAAGTAGCGTTCCATCATTTGAATTCCGGCTACATGTTCTCGAGCCGGAAACCGACAATTCTTAGGAGCAGGTTATGTGTAGAATTTTGCAGGCTCGCGCCCGCGGGGCAATGTACGGCCAGCTTATCGGGGATAATCTCGGTGCTCTGGTGGAGTTTAGAAAGCCGTGGGAAATTGAGCAGTTATATCCGAACGGGGTGCGTGAACTTACCGGCGGTGGGCCGCACGGTGTGGTGCCGGGTCAAGCAACGGATGACTCAGAGATGGCGCTTACGTTGGCGCGGAGTCTTGTACGCAACCGCGGTTACAGCGCCGAGGATGTTCTGGAGTCATACCGTAGGTGGGCAGATTCGGACCCCTTCGACATTGGTGGGACCTGTTCAGCTGCGTTGTGGCCGCCCTACCACCGCAATTTCGAAAGTGCCGCAAACGGAGCGCTCATGCGTATCAGTCCACTCGCGATTGCTTATCACGGTAAGCCCGAGGTAGCCGCGGACTGCGCCCGCGTAGACGCGGAGATGACTCACCCGAATGATTACGCAGTGATGGTTAACGCGGTTTACACCGCGGCACTTGCAAAGGTTATAAGCGGCGAGAACCCGGTTGATGCTCTTTTAGGGTCCGCTGATGAGCTTCAACTGCAGGTGCAGGACTTCATCGAAACACCACCAGAACACGTCCATTTAGGAGATTTTGGGTGGTGCCGATACGCCTTTAACTTCACCTGCTATTACGCCGCGAATGGCTCCAATTTTGAAGACGATCTTGTAGCCATTATCGGAATGGGCGGTGACACCGACACCAACGCCGCGATTGCTGGGGCCTACCTCGGCGCGGTTTACGGTGAGGATGGCATTCCGCAGCGGTGGCGCGATGTAATTGACTCCTACCGCACGGAGCACGCCGACCGACCTGCGGAGTACTCACCAGAGGGAGCACTCTCGCTTGTCGACGACCTTTTGGCGCTCAGCTGTTAGGTGAGCCCTCTTTGGTTTGCCCCTAGAAATCGGTCTTGAACAGACTCATTCCGCGGACCGTTAGGCGCTCCCACATTTCAGCCGGGCTAACGAGGTTCGGGGAGATGAGCTTCGGGTCAAACTGTTCCGGGTGAACGAGAACAGGGCTGAGTTTGTCGCGGTCCGGAAGCCCAGTGGCAGCGAATTCCATGCCATCCTGCGAATCGTAAACGGCCACGAGACGGTCCCCGGGCAGTGCATTAAGCTCCGCCACGACCGTTGCGCAAAGCTCATCGACATTGCCCATCGTGCTTGGCCCAGGAATGCGTTCCGTGAGGTCCTCCGGTAGCCAATTGACAATGCAGCGGCTCACTTGAATCGAATCGGCAATACGCAGGTTTTCATTGAGCTCGATGGCATGACGCACAAGCTCTCGTGGTGCTTTGTAGCTGCCAGTACACAGGACAAGCGACACCAGAGCTGACTCAAGTTCATCAAGGACCTTGCGCCGGTAAACCGCATCCTCCGTGAAGCGAACGCTGTATGCGATTCGAGCTAACTGGTACGCGTAGGCGGCCGCGACGTAAAATTCCACCGAAGAGTACGGAGACTCGGGGGCGGTAGCTTTGTACACGGCATCGTTCGCGACCTTGAGAAGAGGGAAATCTCGTCGGTCGGTGGTGAACTCCACCTCAAGCAGCATGCCGGCAATGTCACGATGACTAATCGCGCGATTCGGAAGGGCATCGTCGGGGTACATAGGCACAGGGAAGACTGCGCGACCAATTGCTTGGAACTCGATGTCCTTCGCGTCCTCTGCACTCACCATGGTCACGCGAACCGCCTCGTGGTCCGGTTGGCGTGTTGCCTGGAAGTCCTCAGCGCTCTGGGTGTCGTCCACAACCATGTATCGCGGAACATCAATCGGTTCCACGAGTCGAGGCGGCAACCATGTTTCGATTCCCTCGCACAGCTGCGAGATGTTCTCGAAATTGAAGTTACCTACCCGTTCGGTGCCCCAGTGCGCCAAGGCATTAGCAGTGGAAAAGCGCGGGTCCCACTGTTCGAGGATGTCTAAGTTGGCAACCACAGTCTCCATGTAGCTCAGCACCTGGGTCGCGCTCGTGCCTTCAGAGTTCGCCGCCAGGTCAAGCGACTGGAGGGTGTTTGCCAAGACAACGTAAGCGTCCAAGGTTTCAGCGCGCGTATCAGCAACTGGCTCGTACTCAACAACGGCCTGCGCCACGGGTTCCGCGACACTGGCCAAGACGGCGCTCGCTTCCTCCTCTGTCAGGCTAGTGCTCATAGGATGCAACTCCATGTTTGCAGTGAAGTGAGTACCGTGTGCATCGATTTCAAAAGTCACAGCGTGCGAAAGTTCATCGTTAGTCATTTTCTATCTCCATTCTTTTAGGGTTGACAATTATCCCTTCAGCCAGGGTGTTCCTGCATGCCCTTGCCTACAAACAATGCGCATTTGGCAGCGCGCCGTTAGCGGTCGAGTTTCCCTCGCACCGACTGGCGGCATGAGGTTTTCGGGCATGCGGAACCTCCGACGACGTCGGGGGATCTAAAGAGGGGTTCGTGCGTGCTGGCTCGGAGCTTTCCTGGAGTTCTCTACGAGATTCGCAGACGTGTGAACAGTCATTACCTTATCATCTAGACAATAAGTTGTCAAGAGAAAAGGCAGTATCGGGACAAATACGCAGGTAATTAGTCTATCTCGCGGGCGAGGTGAGTTATCAAACGGGCCTTTGCTACGAAACAGTCTTATAGATATAGATTTTTTAAAGAGTTTTGGCCCGCACGTTCCTTGCCCAGCTCACCTGCTGAGCAATTCAGTAATTCGTCTTGAACAGGTGCATCCCGGTCGATGTCATGCGTTGCCACGCAGTGGTTGGGCTCGCTAGGCCCCGGGCGATGCACTTCGGGTCGACCTGCTCTGGATTGATACCACAGCGTCTGCCACTTTGGTGAGAACGGTACGTGCTTCTTCGTCACTCGGGACCCGGGGCTGAGGCTTCACATCGAGCAAACCCTTGATGCGAGTGGCATGCGTGCCGATTTGGTGTAGTTGGTACGGGGTGTCTGCGTAGTTGGTACTGGTTTTCCGTGTAGTTGGTACTGCTTTGGGGCAGGTTGGATTTCGGCGGCATCGCAATTCGGTGGTGCCGTGTCTTACCTGTTTTGAAGGAGGACGGCTAGATGGCCAACTTCAAAGATATTGCGGTGTTGATTTGCGAAGGCCGCAGCTATTCCTACATCACCGAAGTGGTGGGGTGTTCGCGTCGGGATGTCTCGCGTGTGCAGCGTGTTGTGAAGGAGCATTCGCTGACGAGTGAGTCGTTAGCGTTGTTGTCGCCGGGATGGTTCGATGAGATGTTTCCCGATGGGCGCAGCGATCGCTCGAAGCAGTTCGATCAGCCGGATTACCGTGCGCTGGCGCAACGGTTGAAGCACAACAAGCACCTGACCCGCCACAGATTGTGGTTGGAGTACCTCGACGAAGAGCCAGCTTCCGGGTTGGAGAAATACAAATACTCCCAGTTCTGCGACGGCTTAGCAGCGTACGTGGACGCGAGTGATCTACGCGAGGTCATTGAGCATGTCCCAGGCGAAGAGCTGTACGTGGACTGGGCCGGTGACAAGGTCGGCATTATTGACCGGGCAAGCGGCGAAGTCGGGTTGAAAGCGTCGCTGTTTGTTGCGGTGTGCCCGTATTCGGGGTTGCTGTTTGTCACCGCCGCCGCGGACGAGAAGATGGGCTCGTGGATTGATTGCCACGTCAAAGCCCTGGAGTATCTCGGGGCCTGCCCCCGGGTCATCGTGGCCGACAACGCATCCACAGCGACGTACCGGCCGGTGAAGAATCGTGCTTACCGGGCGGTGACAGCGAAGTACGCCGAGTTCGCCGAGTACTACGGGGTCACGATCGTACCGGCCCGGCCGGGCAAACCGCGCGATAAAGCCTCAGTGGAGCGTGCGGTGCAGATTGTGTATTCCCGGATCCTGGGCTATTTCGACAACGAGGGAGAGTGTCCGATTGTTTGTGTGCGGGGGCTTGGTTTACAAGTAGTCCGCGAACCGGTCGGGGTATGCCACGGCTAGTTGGTTGATGGCTTGTTTCCACCCGGTGGCTTTCGCCCCTTCAATATAGCCGTTGCACTCGGTGGCCCGCTTCGCCTTCTTCGCACGCTGCGCAGCGCGCTTGTCTTCGATGTTGCAGATCATCAACCACAGCGTCTTCAGCGCCGCAGTGTCGTTCGGGAACTGGCCCCGATTGCGGGTGGCTTTGCGCAGCTCAGCGTTGAGCGACTCGATGGAGTTCGTGGTGTAGAGCACCCGGCGGGCGGCCGGCGGGAACTGCAGAAACGGCACGAAGCGCTCCCACGCGTCTTTCCACACCTTCACCGACTGGGGGTAGCGACGCCCCAGTTCAGATGCCTCGAACGCGTCCAGGGCGGCACGCGCGGTGTCCTCGTTCGGTGCGGTGTAGACCTCCCGCAGCGCGCTGGATACGGGTTTGCGGTCCTGGTAGGACACCCACCTGTTCGCCGCCCGAATCAGATGCACGATACAGGTCTGCACCATCGAACTCGGCCACGTCGCCTCCACCGCCTCGGGCAGGCCTTTGAGCCCGTCACAGCAGACGATGAACACGTCCTGGACGCCACGGTTGGCCAGATCCGCACACACCGATGCCCAGAATGCGGCACCTTCGGTATCGGCGATCCACAAGCCCAAGATGTGCTTGATGCCGTCCATGTCCACACCAACAGCCATGTAGCAGGACTTATTGACCACGCGATGGCCGTCGCGGATCTTGACGCGTAGCGCGTCGAGGAAGATCACCGGGTAGAACTCATCTAGCTGACGGTTCTGCCACAGCATCACCTCATCGAGCACCGCGTCGGTAATCGTGCTGATTGTATCCGGGCTCATGTCCACCCCGAGGGTGGTTGCAAGGTGATGCTGGATATCACGCACGGTCATCCCGCCCGCATAGAGGGAGATGATCATGTCGTCGAGCTCGGTGAGCCTGCGCGCGCCCTTGGGCACCATCTGCGGCCGGAACGTGCCTGCCCGATCCCTGGGCATGGTCACTTCCAGCGAGCCGTAGCCAGAATCCACGGTCTTAATGTACGACCCGTTGCGGTGGTTACCACCCCCAGCAGCCTCCACCTGGGCTTTAGCTTTGCGGTCGGAGTGCTCGTAGCCCAAATGGGCATCCATCTCCGCCTGCAGGCCAGCGTTGATCGAGGCCTGCAACAGACCCTTGACCAGCTCGCTGGCGTCGTCGGTGGAGGTAGACAGCTCCCCGATGAGCTTGGCGAGCTCGGGGTTATCCATTAGCTTCTCGCTGATCGCGTTGACCCTGGACGGGTCGTAGCTTTTCTTCGGTGACACCGTAGTCATTATCGGTGAAACTCCTTTCAGATCAGAGCCTCACACACAAACTTCCTGACACCCTTCAACGAGGCGTTTTTCACACTCGACGAGCTCAACGAGGCAATCGCCGAGCGGGTCGAGGAAATCAACACCGCGTTGTCCTACCCTGACGGCACGACGCGCAGAACCCGGTACGAAACCGACGAGCTGCCGATGATGCGACCGTTGCCCAAAGACGCGTTCACCAGCGTGGAATGGAAAAGCCCGAAGGTGGATCGCAACTGGCATGTCTGCTGCGACTACCAGTACTACTCGGTGCCCTTCCAGCTCGTAGGCAAGACCCTTCGTGCGCGGTTGACCAGCACACTCGTCAGCTTGTACGACGGCGACACCCTCGTTGCCGAGCACGCCCGCTTAACCGGCTACCGCTACCGCTATTCCACCGACCCCACACACGGGCCTGCCCAGGGCCAGCACGCCCCAGCTGTGCTGAGCAATGATGAATTACTCGCATGGGCGTCCTCGTACGGGCCGGCGACGGTGGCGGTGATCACCAAGGTCTTGAATGTGCACTCGGCAGCACCAGCCCGGGGACTACACCAAGCGCGCAACATCCTGGCCAACCTCGGCAAGAAACACGACAAGACCACGTTGGAACCAGCCTGCCAATTACTGCTGGATAAACAGCTCGCCCCAACAATCAGTGTGCTCAAGCGCATCCAATCCGACGTTGCGCACAACCGGCCAGAGCCCACTGCATCACACACGGCACCCGCAGCAGCAATCGTCGACATCACCGCGGTCGCCGACTCGGTGTTCATCCGCCCAGCCGACTACTACGACACCACAAAGGAGGGCTAGTAAACCATGATCGACATCGACGAGACCACACGCGTGAAACTACGCGCCCTGCGGCTGTCAACCTTCGCCGACATCTACTTCGCCCTCCTCAACGACGACGCCAACGCAGATGAGCTTCCGGAAAACATCTTCCTCGCCGCCGTCGATGAGGCACTCGAACAACGCCGGCAACGTAACGTGGCTAAAGCAATCGCTCAAGCCCACCTGTTCTACCCGCACGCCACCATCGCAGACATCTCCCGCCCGAGCGAACGCGGTATCAACGAGCGGCAACTCAAACGCCTCGCGGCCACCAAATGGCGCGAAGAGCCCACCAACATACACATCCTCGCACCCACTGGTGCAGGAAAAACCTACATCGCCTGCGCACTCGGCGTCGAAGCCTGCCACACCGGGCACAGCGTCGCCTACTTCCGGCTCGACCAACTCACCGCGAAGCTCGCAGTCCTCCCGACCACACACCCCGACTACACCGCCTTGATGAGAAAGCTCATTAACGTCGATGTCCTCATCATCGACGACTTTCTGACCATGAGCATCGACCTGCGTGGACAAGAGGACCTCACCAAAATCGTAATCGAGCGAGACGGGCGCCTGCCGACCATCATCGCCTCACAATCCACCGCCGCCTACTGGGTGCAAACCATGCCGAACAGAATCGCGGCCGAATCCCTCGTCAGCAGACTCAACACAGGCCTACGAATCGACATCGGCGACTACGACATGAGAAAAGCTCTCAGCCGCCCCACCAACTAACCCACCCCCCACAAGCCGGCGCTCAACCAGCGCCGGCCACCCCAGTACCAACAACACAGAAGCCACCAGTACCACCTACGCAAAACACCGGTACCAACCAACCGGGCTCAGCAACCACCGCATTAACTGTTACAGAAACTTCGTTTGCTGAACAGCAGTGTCAATCGCGCAAAGTATGGGGGGGAAGTGTCGAGCCGTCGGCGTTTTGGGCTAATTCCTGTGAACGCGACCTGGGATTTCTCCGCGGTGAATTTTAACGGCTCGACACTAGTGGTTCCCGCAGTACAGAATCATCGCGTAGATAGGCCGATCGTTCTGCTTATCACTACTCAAGGACCGGCGATCGCGCGGCGAGTACAGTCGGACCCATGCTCGACCTCGACACGCTCCTCGCCTTAGAACACCGCGGCTGGGACTCCCTGACCAATGGCACCGGCGGTACGTTCTACGGCGAACTCATGACCGAAGACGCCGTCATGATCCTGGTCAACGGCATGATCCTAGACCGCGACACCATCGCCGCCAGCCTCAACGACGCCCCGCCGTGGGACAGCTACTCCATCACCGGCGCACGCCTCATCCCCGTCAGCCCTGAGGCCGCCACGCTGGTGTACCGCGCCACGTCCCAGCGCGGCGAAGACACCTTCGAAGCCATCATGAGCAGCACCTACACGCTTATCGACGGCTCCCCAGCACTCACGCTCTACCAACAGACAACAATCTCCCACTAGACGCAGCCGTTAAAACCCATTCGGACCCCGTTCATTACCAAAACTGCAACGCTTGAGTGTGGTTGCTGAATCCGCTGACACGGACAGATCTATTAGTCGATGCGCATGTTTTTGACCTGCAGTTTTACGTAGCTTCCCGCGAGGGCGTAAGCAAAGGTGTCAGCATCGTCAGGATTGCTGCTGGGCTCGGTTGAAATCACCGAGTTCGGCGGAATCAACAAAACAAGGCTCGGACCAAAACCATCGATGATGGGAATGGATCGAGCCTTGTGCTTGGGGTGGAGCATAGGAGAATCGAACTCCTGACCTTCTGCTTGCAAAGCAGATGCTCTACCAATTGAGCTAATGCCCCATGCATCAGAAGCATCAGATGCTTTTGGATGCACGCTATAGCTTACGACTACTACGCGATAACCCCAAAACGCCACAACTTCCAGCGGTTTCTGGGACACCGATGGGTTGTCAGCGGAGGTTCGTTTTCTCAGTTTCACACTTTTGTGACCTGCATTTTCATTCTTAAATGCCCAATGATGGGCCAAGACTGCGAAAGTTTTCTCACTGTGATTCTCAATTACGGCGGTAAGAGGTTGTGCGCTGGCCTTGGCCCCCGAGCATGGACAGGTGGCCGTCGATAAGCAATGGCTCGAGAGCATAACGCACTTGCGCCGCTGAAAGACCAGTCCTTAACCGCAGATCCTTCATGGTGAGGTGTTCGCCGGGGTGAAAGGCTTCGTAAACCGCTGGGACATTCTTGCCTAAGGCAGCCAAAGCATCGGGATCTGCGGCCGGTTTCTGATCCGGGGGCAACGCGGGCTCGCCGGCTATGAAATAGAGGCCGTCGTGCTGCTCAAGCACTCCAGTGTTCATGAAACGGTCCAGCATCCGTTTGCACGCCCTCTCCCCTAAAGGCGCGTACGTCTGCGTGATACTGCTCAGCGTGGCACCACCGTGGTTGCGAAGGTTGACCAGCAAATCCGCTTCGGTAGCGCTAAAACGCGACCGGCCCTCTTGGAGTTGCGCCAACCACTGCTCTTCATCATCAGTGAACCGCGAACCCCGGGGGAAAAGGACTTTGAACTCCACACCGTTGTCAATGAACCTCGGCTTTGGAAGCCTCGCCTCCCGCATCGCGGCCAGGATCTCCTGAATCCCACCGCCTTCCCCCTCAATGACGCGTTCGCCATCGGGCGTTCGTAGATACCGGGCGATCTCATACAACCGCTTGTTCACAGGAGCTTTTGTCAACGCCGGGCTTTCCAATTGCGACACCGAAAGCCCGCGGAGCCCTCCCGGACTAACCACAATCAGCATCCTGTCCGTGACGCGGATCTCCACCTTCTTCCCCACCTCAACCGACGGCCCAAGGTCCCTGTGAACAAGCGCATTAGCCAGAACCTCACGCACCGCTGATGGTGGAAACTCAGGCTCATCCACCAGGTGACCGTTTTCCGTATAACGGCTGACAGTGTCCGTGTTCTGCCGCACCCAGTCCATAGCCTCTACGAGCATCACGGGCAGCGGCCCCTCAATTTCTGTTAGGTTTTTGTGCCTTCCGGCCGCATCCCCTCGGGACAACCGCACTGCTACCGTTGCGCCCAAAGCTGGCTCAATCGACTGCGGAAGATACCCCAGCGCATACAAGCCCCCAAAACGCACATTGCCAGCGTTATCCGTGACATTGGTGATTTGAAGCAACTGCGCATCATCAACAATCCGCGCTACCCGCGGGCGCGACTGGCGTACGGACGTGATGAACCCATTGAGGACCTCCGCATCCAGCACACCGGTGTCCGTGCCGGGGACCGACTTGAAATCGAAATGGGCCTGCTGTGACTCACTAAGCGCGGAAAGCTCTAACATCTTCAGGTCGTTGGAGTTCATCGTGTAATCACCGTCCGCCTGTCGGAGGTACGGTTTCCCTCCGTACGTCGCTGGCTTTTCCGACGGAAGGAGCGGAGTCACTTCAACCACCACCACGTTCTTTCCCTCAATCACATGGTGGAAGAAGCTCAGTTGGGGCGCAGGATCCACAGCAGATCGGTTTACCTGCGTCACGGATTTTTCCATCTGCGCGGGATCTTCTACGCCAGTGACCTCAAACCCCTTACGCTCACTGACTCCCAGAATGATTGCCCCAGCCTGCGGCATGTTTGCAAAGGCGCACAGGGTTTCACCGATGTTCTCCGGCACTCCCTTGGACGCAGCCTTGCATTCAACCAACGTGGTGTCGTCCCCGAACGCGCTCATCTCTTGCAGCGTCTCACGAAGCCTGTGTTCATTCCAAGTCACGATTATGACTTTATCGCTTTATTGTCAGTTTTACTACCAGCGGTTTCGTAGTGTGATTCTCACTTTGAACCCGCAAAGTGTGAAAGCTTTATCATTTTGACACCGCACGTGCGACTTCTGGTTCTGTGAAAATTAACTCCAGCCCACGCCAATTGTTGATCCACGAAACCGGCATTCAAATTTCGACCCGCCTGCACCCTTACCGCTCAATCTCTCACTTTTGGCGGCCTCCAGATTTTCTTTCCTAGAGGAGTGAGGTTGACACCCGGCCGAATTTTCATAATGAATTCTTCGTCTTCAGGGCTTCTTGGGAGGTACTTGAAGACTAGGGGAGGATTCCGCTTCGAGATTGACATCACCGCAATCACGTTTTCGCCGTAACGATCCCCAGAAGTTAAAAGATGGGTTAAGTGACAAAATGTGTGTCTGATTTCCGGTATATCTGCTGATCAGGCTGCATAAATCGGGCTCGAATAGGGTTTTTCGCCTTATTCTGGCTCGTTTTTCGTTCAATCCACCGGAATGGCACCTTCATGTGCTAGCGGGGTGTTGGTGTGCTTTCCCGGTGACACCAAACAGACCACGATGCCCCTCATGTCATGGGGAAACAAAGAAAAACGGTCCCACTCCCAAAGGCTCCACTAGGTGGCGGTGCAAAGACTGCGGAGCCACCTTCATACGCCACCGCACCGACCAAACCCAAGCTCGGGACTTCACAGCGTTTCACGCCTACGTCACTGGCACAGCGTCACTTAACGACGTAGCTGGTACCTTGAACGTCTCCCGCCGCACGCTCGACCGCCGGTTCGCCCCGTTTTGGCTCATCGATGTTCCCAACACCCCAGACCCACACCGGGTCTACGACCAGATTTTCATCGACGGCACCTACACCGACGCTGGCTGCCTGCTGGTTGCCGCAAGCCGCGACCACGTCATCGCCTGGCACTGGGCTAAAAGCGAATCAGCCCACGCCTACACTCAACTACTAAGCGGCATCGCCGCACCGTTATGCGTCGTCCTCGACGGCGGCCAAGGCGCCTTATCCGCCATCAAAGCCTGCTGGCCCAACACGCTGATCCAGCGCTGTCTCGTCCATGCCCAACGCGTTGTCCGCCGCTACACCACAACACGCCCCCGCACCGATGCCGGCAAGGCCATCTATGCACTAGCGCTGAAACTGACCACGATCACCACCGTGGACCAAGCCCGGGAATGGACGCTGCGTCTACACGACTTCGCAGTGGTCTACAAGGCCTTCCTCAACGAGAAAACACTCCTACCCAAAGAGCGCCGCACCCTCAACCACCAATGGGAATGGACCCATATCCGTGTGCGTAGGGCTTACAACTCGCTTGTGCACCTTTCACGCAACAACTGGCTGTTCACCTACCTCCAACCCCCGACAGACGCACTCGAACCCGACCGGTGGGCAGCAACCACCAACAGTCTTGAAGGCGGGATCAACGCCCAACTCAAACGCATCGCTGACGCCCACCGCGGCAGATCAGGAGAGCGGCAACGCAAAATGCTCGAATGGTACCTGCACTCGAAAACGCAACTGCCTGACGCCCCATTACAGATCGCCAGGCAGTGCAGGTTCGGACAAGATCAACTCGCCAAAGTTCCCGATCTCGTCACTAAAGACCGAAACGAATCCGACCATCAAACAGGCCGACCAGCCTTCTACGACAACGCTATCCCAACCGACTACGAACACTCAGTAGGAATCAGAAAAGGACCCCTCAAATAACAAAAAGCGTGCCCCACCGGCGACACGCCGACCAGACACACTTTTTGTCTATTAACCCTAAAAGATCTCCAGGTATGAAAGACCCCTGTACCGCACGGTACAGGGGTCTCGGGCTGTGGAGCATAGGAGAATCGAACTCCTGACCTTCTGCTTGCAAAGCAGATGCTCTACCAATTGAGCTAATGCCCCGTTGTTCCTTTGGTGGGCCTAGCAGGAATCGAACCTGCGACCTCATCGTTATCAGCGATGCGCTCTAACCGACTGAGCTATAGGCCCGCTCGGAACTGTTAGAACATTACCCATGCCTCCGATATATTCCAAATCGCCTGGTTACACGCCATTTCATTAACCGATAATCCCCTTACTTTGGCACCCCATTTTTGGCCGAAAGTTGGGTGCCGGGGGTGACGGCTCCATACTTCGGGCCGACCATCGGGCGCTAGCTCCCACGGCTCGACACCGGGCCGAAACGAGCATGCAAAGTTGGCCCGGAATGGAAGAAACACGCGGTTTTCGGTTTTTTTCTGGTTTCCCGGCCAACTTTGCTCCCGCAACAGGGCTGACGGCTCGACACTTCGGGCTGACGGCTCGACACTTCGGGCTGACGGCTCGACACCTGGCGCCGGCAGCGCAGAATTGTCCCCAATCCGGGAGATTCGCGAAATTTTGATTTGCTGATCTGACACTGAAATCAGTCGATGCGCTGAACTGCAGTTTTGTCCGGCCTATCAAAAGCTGGATACAAATTTCGCGTATCGACGGGCGGGTGGGCGACTGCGGCGGGGGTTTGCTGGGGGGGTGGAGGGGCTCCGGCTGGCACAGGGCGCACGGGGCCCGCGGGGCCCGCGGGGGTTACAAGGCGCCTACCGGTAGTCGGTCAGCTCGATGCTGAGGCCGCCGACAAGGTCGGCAAGCGCGTTGTAAATGAACGCGGTGAGAGGGGCCATGATGGCCACGAAAATGACCCAGATCGTGCCGGTAAGCGCGGCGGCGGCCAGCACGATGCCGAAGTTCACCACCGTTTCGCCGCCGACGCCGCCGATGAGCGAATTCACGGACTCGACCACACCGGCCGAGTCGAGCACCATGTACACGCCGGAGACGGCCAGCAGCCACGCAGCGAAGCCGATGATCGCCAGCAAGATGCCCACCTTAAAGGCGGACCCGGGCCGGATGCGCGTGACGGTTACGTTGCGTGCTGCCATGGGTTACTCCTCACCGCCGTCGGAATCGTCAGCGCCAGCAGCACCGGCGGTGCCGTCAGTGTCGTCGTAGTCGTGCGTCTCACCGAGATTGTCGGAGGACACCGAGTTGACGTTCACGGGCTTGCCGGAACCAGTGACGGAACCGCTGACGGAGCTGCCGGAACCACTGCCGGAGCTCCCGGACGCCGGCGCGGCCGGGTCCTTCAGGCCGTCCTGGGCGGCTTCGAGGGTCTTTTCGCCCTTGGCCACGGCGGTGGCTTCCTCCTCGCCTTCGTCCTCGACGTTGACGTCGATGGCCAGTAGGTCAACGTCATCCGGCAGGTTCACCAGGCGCACGCCCATCGTCGCGCGAGAGGACGGGCGGATCTGGTTGACCTCGGTGCGGATCACGCCGCCGGCAGAGGTGATGGCGAAGATCTGGTCGTCTTCATCCACGGACAGGGCACCGATCAGTTTGCCGCGCTTCGGGGTGTATTTGAACGTCATCACGCCCAAGCCGCCGCGGCCTTGCTGCGAGTATTCGTCGGTGGCCGTGCGCTTGCCGTAGCCGCCGGAGGTGGCCACCAGCAGGTACTGGCCGTCGCGCACCACGGTCATGGCCAGCAGCTGGTCGTCGCCGCGGAAGCGCATGCCCTTCACGCCGGCCGTTGCGCGGCCCATCGGGCGCAGTTGCTCGTCGTCCGCGGTAAAGCGGATGGCCTGGCCTTGCTCAGACACCAGCAGGATGTCATCGTCCTCACCCACCAGCGAGGCACCGATCAGCGCGTCGCCCTCGTTGAGGTTGATGGCAATTAGGCCCGCGGAGCGCGCGGATTCGTAGTCGGTCAGGCGCGACTTCTTCACGCGTCCATCGCGGGTTGCTAGTACAAGGTACGGGGCGTCGGAGTAGCTCTGGATCTGAATGACCTGGGCGATCTTTTCCTCCGGCTGGAATTCCAGCAGGTTGGCCACGTGCTGTCCGCGCGCGGTGCGGCCCGCTTCCGGCAGCTCGTACGCCTTGAGGCGGTACACGCGCCCGAAGTTGGTGAAGAACAAAATCCAGTCGTGCGTGGAGCAGATGAAGAAGTTCTTCACCACGTCGTCCTGCTTCAGCTCAGCGCCGCGCACGCCCTTGCCGCCGCGCTTCTGCGACTTGTATGAATCCACCTTGGTGCGCTTCGCGTACCCCGTCGCCGTGATCGTTACCACGACGTTTTCGCGCGCGATCAAGTCCTCTTCGGTCACGTCGCCCGTCGCGGCCACGAGTCGCGTACGGCGGTCATCACCATGCTTATCGACGACCTCCCTCAACTCCTCGCCGATGATGACGCGCTGGCGCTCCGGCTTAGCCAGGATGTCCTTGTAGTCAGCGATCTCGGCTTCGATCGCCGCCAAATCATCAACAATCTTCTGGCGCTCTAGCGCTGCCAAGCGGCGCAGCTGCATTGCCAGAATCGCATCCGCCTGGATCTCATCAACATCCAGGAGATCGATCAGCCCGGCGCGGGCCTCGTCGACGGTCGGCGAGCGGCGGATGAGCGCAATGACCTCGTCGAGCATGTCGAGCGCTTTGACCAGACCACGCAGAATGTGGGCGCGCTTTTCCGCTTCGTCGAGGCGAAACTGGGTACGGCGGACAATGACCTCGATCTGGTGCTGCACGTAGTAGCGCAACATCTGATCCAGGCGCAGGGTCCTCGGCACCCCGTCGACAAGCGAGAGCATGTTGGCGCTGAAGTTGGATTCCAGCGCGGAGTGCTTGTACAGGTTGTTGAGCACCACTCGCGGCACCGCGTCGCGCTTTAAGGTGATCACGATGCGCATGCCGATGCGGTCCGACGACTCATCGTCGATACGCGCGATGCCCGCCATCTTGCCGCTGTTGACTTGCTCCGCGATGTTGTAGACGAAGTTATCCGGGTTGACCAGGTACGGCAGTTCCGTAATGACGATGGCCTGGCGGGAGCCGATTTCTTCGATCTCGCTCACGCCGCGCATGCGGATCGAACCGCGGCCGGTGGTGTAGGCGTCCTTGATGCCCTGGTCGCCCACGATGAGTCCCGCCGTGGGGAAGTCCGGCCCCTTCACGTACTCCATGCACGCGTCAAGGGTGGCCTTATCATCCGCGTCATGGTTGTCCAGGATCCAGTAGATCGCCTCCGCCAGCTCACGTAAGTTGTGCGGTGGAATGTTGGTGGCCATACCCACCGCGATGCCGGCCGAGCCGTTCATCAACAGGTTAGGCACGCGCGACGGCAACACGACCGGCTCCTGGGCCTTACCGTCATAGTTGGGGGCGAAATCCACCGCGTTCTCGCGGATGTCGCGCACCATCTCCATGGCCAGCGGGGACATCTTGCACTCCGTGTAACGCATCGCCGCCGGGCCGTCATTGCCGCGGGAGCCGAAGTTCCCCTGCCCGTCTACAAGCGGGTAGCGCATCACCCACGGCTGGGCGAGACGCACCAGCGTGTCATAAATCGCGGAGTCACCGTGCGGGTGGAATTGACCCATCGTGTCAGACACCGGGCGCGCGGACTTCACGTAGGAGCGCTCCGGGCGGTAGCCGGAGTCATACATCGCGTACACAATGCGGCGGTGAACCGGCTTCATGCCGTCACGCACGTCAGGCAGCGCGCGCCCAACGATCACGCTCATCGCGTAGTCGATGTAACTGGTCTGCATCTCCTCATTGATGTCAATGGGCATGATGCGGTCAAAGCCGTCGCCACTCAAGGTGTCGTCGCTCATGGATCTCCTTTAAGCCAACGCGCGCGCCATCATCGCTTCGGCGCGCACACGTACAGGGCCATTTTAGCGGGCCACGCGACACAACCCGGTGACCTGGCCCGCGTGTGAGCACAACGCTTATCGACGACTCCCCCACACCCCGCAACCCCCTCAACCATTTCAGGTTATTAAGTACACTTTGCAGCGTCTTTAATTTGTTACATACGTGACTTTAAGGCGTTACTTAGCTAGACTTCACGGTGACACGCTGTGGCTACCGCCCAGTAACCAGAACCAAATCCGTGACTGACAGCAAAAAGGATGAACCGATGAAACGCAACCGCATTGCCTTAAGAAACACCGTGGCACTGAAAACCACCGTGGCCCTGGCCACCTCCCTCTCCCTCGCCGTTGGTGCCGTCGTCGTGCCGCAGGCCACCGCGCAGGACAACCGTCCCTCCCAATCCAAACCTGCAGATGTTGACTACTGGAAGGACACCGAGTTCTACCCCGGCCAAACCAAATCCCTGTCCCCGGAGAACCTGCCAGCTGGCGCGAAAGTCGGCGGCCCGAAGGGAACCCACTACGGCTGGACGTTTACTACGGATGAGAACACCGGCGTGGTCACCGTCACCGCCCCGGCGGACCAAGGCCCGGGTTCCTCTATCACCGCAAACATGGAAGTCCACCAGCTCCAGGGAGCAAACGCGGATCAGAAGTGGGCGATCACGGCGACCGACTCTGCGAAGTTGACCATCGTGGAAAACCCGAACGCTCAAGCCAAAACGCAAACGGTGACGTACCCAGATATTGTCACCCAAAAGAATGTCCAGGGCACCTCTACCCCTCAGATCACGCCGGGCCTGGGTATGGAAGAACCGGACTACGAAATTTTCTACACCCCGAAGAACTACGCAGCTGAAGTCGTCGGCCGCACCGGCCAGCTCCGCGTGACTCCGTCCAACGAACTCGGCGTTGGTTCCTACGACTACGTCGGGGTGAAAATTATCTTCCCGGACACATCATCGACCGTGCAGTACGTGAAGGTAACGGTCTCTGACGCGGCAGGAAATACCACTCCGCTTCAGGAGCGGGAGAACACCAAGTACGAGCCGACCTACACGGCGACTGACCTCAGCGGCGACAAAGGTGCCACCGCCACCGCTACCCCATCGTGGTCCCCCGAAGCGCCCACCGGGGCAACGTACTCTAAGTACGCAACCAGCCCCTCCAACGCTGACGAGTACTTCACGATCTCCGTGGACTCTTCCACCGGCGCAATCACTGCCTCCCCCAAGCAGCCGTTAAAGGCGGGCAGCAAGCTCGTGGTGTACGTGACCGTGAAGTACAGCGACGGTTCCGAAGAGGTGAAGTCGGCCGAGTTCAACGTCACCTCCAGCGGCTCCTTCGAATCCGAGAACCCGAACCACCAGGTCTCCTACCCCATCACGACGGTGCCCGCTGACGAGCAAGCGACCATCACCCCGACCTCGGGCGCGACCCTTCCGACAGGGACGAAGTTCTCCACCGTGAAGCCGGAGGATGTCCCCGCAGGCTGGACGATCACGGTCGATGACACCTCCGGCGTGCTCACCGTCAAGGCCCCGACAAACTCCCCTGGCGGTATCTCCACGTCCATTCCGGTCACCGTCACGTTCCCGGACGGCTCCCGCCAGAACGTCCTCGCGCGGTTTAACACCTCTGCCCCGACTAAGACCCAGGCCGTCACCACCACCGTCACCTACGATGCCATCGACACCACTGTCGGCAGCACCGTCACCGTGAAACCGACAGCCGAACCCGCCGACGCCCTTGACGGCGCCCAGTTCTTCGGACCGAGTGGCTCCAACGAGGCTGGCTGGACCTACAGCACGAACATGAACACCGGCGAGTTCACTCTCACCCCCACCACTGCCGGCACCGTCCAGGACGGGATCAGCATCAAAGTCGTGTTCAAGGACGGGTCCCAGAAGCAGGTCACCATCCCTGTCACGGTGAAGGCGGCGCCAACCACCAGCGCACAACCGACCACCAGCGCACAGCCAACCACCAGCGCACAGCCGACCACCAGCGCACAGCCGACCACCAGCGCGCCTGCCCCGTCGACCTCTACCCCCGCGACCACCACGCCGACCACCAGCACCCCGGCTACGGCCACCAGCGCCGTGCCAACCTCCCCCACTACGCCGGGCAACAACGGCGGCAACACGTCCACCCCTGCGTCCACCACACCGGGCAACAACGGTGGCAACACGTCCACCGCCGCGACGACCACATCGGTTGCGTCCACCACGCCGGGCAACAACAGCGGCGGTAACGGCTCCACAACCCCGAACAGCACCCCGGCCACTAGCACCCCAGGTAACAACGGTGGCGGTGCCGGCGGCAACACGTCCACCACCGCTACGACGACCACATCGGTTGCGTCCACCACGCCGGGCAACAACGGTGGTAACGGCACGGTGACCGTCACCGAAACGCCTATGCCGACCACTACGGACAAGAGCTCCCAGTCCTCCCAGAAGAAGGACGACAAATCCAGCACGGGCCAGATCATTGGTTTGATCGTCGGTATCCTTGCGCTCCTCGGCCTCATCGGCGGTGGCGCTTTCGCGGTGCAGAACGGATGGATCCGCTTGCCGTTCTAATGCGGATTTACTAACCCATCCTTATGCGGGAACTGGTCACTGCACCGGTTCCCGTTCTTTGTTCACGGTGCTAGGGTCCTAAAGTTATGGGCATGAAGAGGATCACTGCTGCCGTGGCTGCCGCGTCGCTAACGATGTCGCTGGTCGTAGCCCCCGCGTACGCCGAGGACACCGCGCCCACGCCAGTTGTCGCAGTTGAGAATGACCCCACCAAGTCCGAGATGCCAGTGGATGATACCGCTCCGACACCTGTTGACATGGACACCCCGGGACCCATCACCAAGGAAAAGCCCGAGCGAGGCGAGTGCGGGGGTGGATCGTCGGCTAAGAACTGCGTCCCCGATGATTACGAAAAGCCGAAGGACCCGCCGCTATGGTGGGCATACTCAGGCGTAGCGACGATCTCCGTCCCCCTGTTCTTCCTCGCCATTGGTGCAGTAGGCAAGTTCATCTACGACAACTTCTTCGCCCCGGGCGCAAAGGGCATCGGCCCCATCAAACCGGTACGCCGATAGGTCGGCAAGGCCAGCATCGCCTGCATCGATCCTTTGGACGGCCTTCACCAGACCGCTTTTACGGGCTCTTCGTGATTGGGAGTGCGTTGGTCGTTTCTTGGGGTGCTGGGGTGTTGCACAAGATGTGGGGGTCCTTGCTGGGTTAAGGATTTAGGTGTTCAAGCCAATCCACAACCCAACAAGGACCCTGGTATGCAGCCTAGTTCCAACATCGTCGCCGACACCATTTGCCGCACCGCGGAGCTTGGGTTGGCGATCACCAATGCCGCGCACAACGACGAGTGCACCGTTATCGACTGTGAAACGCTCGACCCGATCAATGCCTGCCCGTCGTGTCAGCAACCGGGCTTGTTGCGCGATCACACCTACCGGCAACTGGTGGATCTGCCGGTGGTCGGGTTTCCCACCCGGCTGCGGGTGCGGGTGCCGCGGTATCTATGCAGCAACGATTCCTGCGCCCAGCAGATTTTCCGGGCTTCGCTTTCCTGCGCTGATGACCGCTCGAAGGTCACCCACCGGGTGGTGCGCTGGATCCTGCAGCGCTTAGCGATCGACCGGATGAGCGTTGCCGCCACCGCCAAAGCACTCGGGATTAGCTGGCAGCTGACATGCGATCTCGCATTGTCCATGGCCAGAGCCCTCGTCGCCGACCCCGACCACTTGGCCGGGGTGCGCGTCATCGGGGTTGACGAGCACAAGTGGGCCCACAACCGCAAGGCTGCCGGCGGCGGGTTCGTCACCGTGATCGTGGACATGACTTACCAGCACACCGGCCAACCGGCCAGGTTGCTTGATGTCATCCCGGGCAGAAGCGCCGAAGTGCTCACCCGCTGGATCAACCAACGTCCGAAAATCTTCCGCGACCAGGTGGAGGTGATCACCATGGACGGGTTTCAGGGTTACGCCACCGCAGCCGATGAAGCCCTGCCTCAGGCCAGGCGGGTGATGGACCCGTTTCACGTGGTGCGTCTTGCCGGCGACAAAGTCACCGCGTGTCGGCAGCGGCTGCAGCGTGAAACCTACGGCAGGCGCGGCAGAACCAACGACCCGTTATATAAAAACCGCCGCACCATGCTCACCCGCATCGATTTTTTAACCGGTGAGCAGCAGCACCGCCTGGATGTGTTGTTCAACTACGACGACGACTACGCCGTGCTGCAAGAAACGTGGCTGGTGTACCAGGAGATCATCGACTGCTACGAAGACCCGAACAAGACCCGCGCGAAAACGAAGATGCGCCGGTTGATCAACCGGCTGCGCGGGCTACGACAAGCCGGGCTTGATGAACTCGCCCAACTCGGTCGTACCCTGCACAAACGCCGCGCCGACATCCTCGCGTTCTTCGACATCGGCGCCTCCAACGGCCCGGTCGAAGCCATCAACGGCCGCCTCGAGCACCTCCGCGGCATCGCCCTCGGATTCCGCAACATCAACCACTACATCTTGCGGTGCCTAATCCACTCCGGAGGCCTCCAACCCAAGATCAACGCACTCTAAAACACGAAGAGCCCTTTTACGGCGGGTCGGCTCAACCGCACACATCACACGCCGAGCCGACAGGCACCCCTCCGAGACGGTCCAGGCACCCATCCCGGGAGGTTCCGGCACCCCTCCGAGACGGTCCAGGCACCCATTCCGGGAGGTTCCGGCACCCCTACGTGAGTGGCCCGGCCAATCACGAAACAGCATCTATACTGCTTGGGCTTCCTCCCCGCAGTCCCTTCGAGCAATGACTCAGCTATCCGGGCATCTCTGCGAATTCGAGCAGAGCCCCGGTTAGTCACACGGGCTCAGCCGACAGCGACCTAGACTACCCCTTCAACGAAGAAACGCTGGCGAAATCCCCCAGAACAGAGCGTGGATGAATCATGACACCGCCAGTGGAGTGATTTTCTGAATTTCATCGTGGGACTTTTCTTCGGCCAGCTCCAACTCATAACGAGTTTGGAGGTTTAGCCAGAACTGCGGCTCTACACCGAAATAGCGCCCCAAGCGTAGTGCTGAATCCGCTGAGATGCCACGTTTGCCTAGGACAATTTCATTAATCCGGCGTGGGGGTACACCAATGGAAACCGCAAGTTTGTGCTGAGTGAGATTAAAGCCCTCGATAAAATCCTCAAGCAGCACTTCTCCCGGGTGAATCGGGGGATAGAGTTTCTCGTCCATTACGCACCTCAGTGATAGTCCTCGATCGTTACGTTCGCAGGCCCATTCTCCGTCCAGCGAAACGTAATTCTCCATTGCCGGTTTATTCGAATGCTATAGGTTCCTTGGCGACTCCCCTTGAGTGCTTCCAAGCGGTTACCTGGAGGAACTCGAAGAGAATCAAGGGAAACAGCAGCATCCAGCTGGTGTAATTTCCTGTTTGCGGTCTTGTGAATAGTTGGATCCAACCCCGGAACCGGCAAACGCTCCCACAAGCGCTCAGTTTCACGGTTGCCGAAGGATTGGATCATGCTAAAAGACTATGGAACATAACGGAATCCGTCAATAACGGGCTACGGTCAACGGTGCCAGGAGGCGAGGCGCTCCCGCAGGATCTCCTGCGAGTCCTGGTAGGCGTCGCGGTTACCGTCAGCGGTGCCGCCCAGCGCCAGCTGCCAGCCGTTGGGCAGCGCGGCGGCGTCCTCGAAGAACACGTGGCCGGCGTCGGGGTAGATGTGAGCCTCGATGCGCGGGTTCTGCTCGGCGAGGGCACGGGCGGCCACGTCGGAGGGCCACATGCGGTCCCCGGTCCCGGCAAAGAGCAGCACGTTTCCGTTGAATCCACTCAGGTCGATCCGGGCGTCGTCAGGCGCTTTCGCCGCGGCCTCCTCGTAGGTCTTCCGGTACGACACCGGGTGCGCGGTGATCCCTTCCCACATCGCGCGGAACCCGGTGGCGGGATCGGCGTCGCGGAAAGACGCGTGGGGTATAGGCGCACCCCGCAGTGTGAAGGACGGCTGGTCATCGCGTGAGGAGAAATCCAGCCCACTGTAGGAATAATGCGCCGGGGCAAACGCAACTACGTTGTCCACGCCAAAACCGTGCTGCGCCAGCAGCGCAGCGAACTCGGCGCCCTTCGACGCGCCGATCACAGTCACGGGCGTTGCATCAGCAACATTGTCGGCGATGTAGCTAGTCACCTCATCGAACTGCTCCAGCGGCACGTTCGCCAGCGTCGGTTTCTGGTTGTCGGCGCCGAAGAAATATAGGGCGAGGACTTCGTACCCGTCGTCGTAAAGCGAGCGTGCGGTGTCGTACGCGGGGGAGCCCTCGGACCCGCCGTAGGTGACCACGACGCCGCGGTGGGTCTTCTCGTGAGGGCGGAAGTGAAAGCCGTTCAGGTACTCGCCGGAGATCGCGGTGATGCGGTCGGTGGTCTCGTACGCCTCCTCCTCGCCCGCGCCGAAGGGGTATGTGTGCTGGTTGTAGGCACGCAGGCCCACGATAACCAACACGAAAACAAGGAACAGCGCGACGAACGCGAGGAGGATTTTTCCGAGAGCTTTCATGGCATGCGCTTATCGACGAACTCAATGAACCTGTCCCCGACGATTTCCGGCTCGCGGGCCCATTTGTTGTGGCCGAGCCAGCCAGCGAGCTCCTCGGCTTTGCGGGGGGCCTTTGGCATGTGGCCCAGCAAGAACTCGCACGAGGCCATGGTGCATTCGGGGTCGTTGGCGAAGCGGGTGAGAAGGACCGGAACGTCGACCTGTTTGAGTGCCTCGGTGTAATCCTGGTCCTGGCCGGCCAGGTTGGCAAAGGTGTTCATGCGGTTGAGCAGCGACCACTCGTACAGGTGCGTGCCGGACTGGCGGCCATAGCCCGCAAAATCGAGCGCGCCGCCGGGCCAGTAACCCTTGTGTTTGGCAATCTGCCCCATCATCTGCCCACCGAGGAGCGCACGCACGTGCGCCTTGCCGATAAACCCGCGGTGGTACGGGCTCCCCGAGCCGACGCCCATCATGCCCTGCACGTTAAGCTCCTTCGCCTCAGGCCGCGAGAGGAACAGCGATCCAATCTGGCCGCCCATGGAGTGCGTGAGCAGGTACGTCGGGTGATCGACAGGTAGGCCCAGCACCCGCTTGGCCTCGCGGATCGCCTCCGGGTAATCCTGCGAGGCGAGTTTGTGGTAGCCCCACTTGTTGCTGGGGGTCGCCTTCGCCGTCGACGTGCCCTGGCCGTGCAGCTCACCGATAGCCACCGGGAAACCGCGCTCCGCCAAATAATGGGCCAGCGGACGGTAGTAGCGCGCGCCCATGCCGAAGCCGGGCCACATCATCACCAGCGGGGCTTCACCGGAGGCGGCGGACACGACTGCCGCGTCCTCCCCCGGCGCGAAGCAGTACACGGTGCTTACGGAGTTATCCGGCAGGTGGGTTTGCCCAAAAAGTTCACTGACAGCCTTAACCATGTGGTCCATCTTAGGTTCCTCTAGAGGCCAAGGAGAGCCAATGGCATGACAATGATCCCGTCACTACGTACGTAGGCCTGGCTGCCCGTGGTGAGCACCATGAGGTTTACCACGCGGTCAGGTAATTGTTCGCGCAGCCACGTAAGATGCCGGACATCCGAGTCATTAATCGCGGCAGCCAGCTTCACCTCAACGCCGAGGATTTCGCGGTTGGGTCCTTCGACGATGAAGTCGACCTCGCGCTGCCCGGAGTTAGTACGCAAGTGGTAGACATTCGCGCGGCACGCCTGCGCAAGGACCCGCAGGCTCAAAGCGCACAATGATTCAAAGAGCGGTCCCATCATGTGCGCCCCGGAAGGGCTGTACAGGCTCGACGCGATTAAGCCCAGCAACCTCGCAGCAAGCGCTGGGTCGGTGAGGTGGTGTTTCGGACTTTGTTGGAGCCGCTTAATCTCATTATTTTCTGTTACCCACCCTGGCACCGGGTCGAGCAGCCAGATCTTCGAAAGATGCTCCCTGTATGCGGACGTAGTTCGTTGGTTCGGCTGAGATCCGTCACCACCAGTCGTGGCATCCAGAAGCCGTGAGTAGGAAGTCGTGGTCGATGTGGCCGCGGCGTACGCACGCATCCACCGTCGGAGTGCGACTGGTCGGCGGACTTCCAAACCTTGTTCATTGATATCCCGGTCGATTACCCGCTCAAGGTAGGAGTCCAGCATCAGCTCTTGGAGCAACGGATCCTGCGGCGCAATCGCGGGGAAACCACTACCAACGATGAGGCCGGCGTAGTCAGCAACCCGTAGCGACGTTGCGCCGCCGATTTCTTTCTCACCGCGGAAGATGCCCTTAAAGCTGCACGTTGGTTCTGTGACCCCGCGCTCGTGTACCGCCATCGGCCTCATGCGCAGGGAAATAATCCGTCCCGCACCCGAATGCGTCCCCATGGCATCAACCGGCGTCGCCGACCCCGTCAGGAGAAATCGCCCAGCAGACGCACCGTTGTCCACACCACGTCGGACTGAGTCCCAAACCTGTGGCAACCGCTGCCATTCGTCAATAAGCAACGTTCCTTCACCGGCCCCAGACAGGCTGAAATCCGCGGCAACTACGGCACGCACATCCGCGTCATCGAGGTACCACGCCGTGTCCGCTCTCCGCTGCGCAGTGCCGGTCTTGCCCACGCCTTTTGGGCCATCAATCGCGATTGCCGGTACGTGCTTCAGCAGGAAGTCAAGCTCTGTGTCCACCGTTCGGCGCAAGTATTCCATGACCGCGATTGTACTGCGCGAATGGTCCTACTGCACCATTTTCACGCTTCCTAGTACATCATTTTCAGAGCTTCTACTACACCATTTTCACCAGTTCTACTGCATCATTTTCCTAAAAGGCAGATACGAACACCAGAAAGTTCCGGTACCGTGGGCGCGTGACACGGGGTGCCGCCCGCTGAGGCCCGCTGAGATCAGACCCGTTGAACTTGCCCGAATTAGCATTCGCGAAAGGAATGTCGCTATGGAAAACCAGACCAACACATCCGTCAACACAACCGCCCGCTTCACCGACGAGCTGCGCGAAACACACCGTGAGACGTGGGACGCCGCGGTGGGTCACCGCTTCGTACGTGAGCTTTTTGACGGCACGATCGATGACGGCGTCATGGCTTCCTACTTGGTCCAGGACTACCGCTTCTTGGATAGCTTCTTGCAGCTGCTGGGTGCGGCGATGTCCACCGCGGATGAGCTTGCGCCGCGCCTGCGCCTGTCCCAGTTCATCGGTGAGGTCGCTGGTGATGAGAACACGTACTTCCTTCGCTCCTTCGAAGCCCTTGGCGTCACCGAGGAAATGCGCGCTAACACTCCCGACTCCGCACCCACCGCTGGGTTCACGGGTCTCATGCGGGAGGCCGCCGGGACCCGCTCGTATGCCGCGGCGCTAGGCGTTCTTGTCGTGGCGGAATGGCTGTACCTCGACTGGGCCATCAAAGCCCCGGCCGACCGCCCGCAGAACTTCGTCCACAACGAGTGGATTGAGCTCCACGACTACCCCGCGTTCCACGATCTAGTCGCGTTCCTCCGCAGTGAGGTCGACCGTCTGGGCCAGGCCAGCGAGGACAACCGTGCGATCATAACCGAGTACTTCGGCCGCGCCGTCGCTTTGGAGCTGGAGTTCTTCGACGCCGCCTACGCGGAGCCGCTCCAGCTTTAGGCGCGAGCATTCGCTTATCGACGAGAAAAGGGCGACCACCTTTCGGTGATCGCCCTTTTGTTGTGCTCAGGAGGGGTTACTTGGTTGAGGAACCCGAGGACGAGCCGTCCTGGGCACCGTCAGCCGAACCAGACTCGCCGGACTTCTCCCTGAAGAGGTTCTTGCCGCCCCTCTTTTCGAAATCAACGGAGGTCTTGGCCTTGCCCACGTCGTTGGAGCACCAGTCGTAGAGCAGACCAATCAGCGCACCCAGTGCAACGGCTGCACCGATCGCCTGGCCGATCTGCTCAGCAGCAGGACCGACCATTCCGCGGAACTGGGCGTTGATCGCAGCAACCTGCTCATTGATCTGGCGGAACGGATCATTACCACCATGGCCACCACGGCCCGGGTTCGGCAGGTTCTGCTGGATCTGGCGGTTAATTGCGTCGATCTGCGCACCGAACTGGCCCGCGATCGGCTCAACAGCCTTACCAACAACCACACCGACCAGCGCCAGCGGCAGCAGCCAGGCGATCGGCGACTGCAGGGCGTTACCGAAGCAACGCTCCGCAATCAGCTTCGCCTGCGCGGACGAGCCGTCGTTAGGCGCGGGCACGCTCGGCGTGACCGTTTCCGTCACCGTCGCGGTAGCGGTAGCAGTAGCCGTCGGCGGCGTGCTGGTACGCGGCGTGTACGTTGCGCGGACCCGCAGCTTCTGCTCCACACCATCGTTGTCGGTGTAGATGAAGTCCTGCTCTACCTCACCCACGAAGTCCGGTTCCGGCTCGAAGGTAACCACGTCGGTGTCCGGGTTGACCCGCCACTGACCCTTGCCCGCCACGGCCTTGGTACGTGCACCGTTCGGCAGTTTCACCGAACCCTTCTGCTTGTCCGGCTCGTCGAAGGTGACGGCCAGTGCTTCGCCCTGGACCTGCTCCACAGCCACGGTCTTGCCATCAAATCCGCCGATAGGCATGCGCACCGTGGTGGTCACCGTCGTCGGCACGCTGACGCTGGTGGTCTCCGTTGCAGTTGCAGTAGCGGTCTGCGTGACCGGAAGCTGGTACTTAAGATTCACCTTCGCCGGGGACATCGCCTTGATGCCGCCGAGAGTCTCAGCAACATAGGACACCGGCGTTGGGTCACCGTTAAAGCCCTCATCCGGGGTGAAGGTGACTCGGCCGTCGGAATCAACAGTCCACGTACCCTCACCAACGACCTTGAGAACCTGCACCTCGCGGCCCGAGCCGTCGATGAAGCGGACAGTGTCCTTCTTCACCTGCGCCGGGTAGTTCGGTACAAACTCAACCTTGCCACCGGAGGTAGCGACCTTCTCAATGTCGGAGAGCGTGAACAGCGTCACCGTCGTCGACACAGACGTGGTGAAGGTGGTAGGCACCGTCGTCGTCAGCGTCGTCGGAACAGTGGTGGACACGGTCGTCGGGATACCCGTGGTCACGGTGACCGGCTCGGTGGTCACGATCGTCGTCGGCACCGTGGTGGGCACCTCACGCACCGTGGTTTCGGTCGTGCGCTCAGTTGTCGTTTCGGTCGTGCGCTCCGTGGTCTTCTCAGTAGTCGTCGCGACGGTCGTCTGCGTCTGCGTGACCGGCAGCTGGTACCTGACGCTGACCTTCGCCGGGGACACAGCCTTGGTACCACCCAGCGTTTCAGCGGTGTACTGCACCGGCGTCGGGTTGCCGGAGAAACCATCCTCAGGCGTAAACGCGATGCGACCATCAGAATCAACAGTCCACGTACCCTCACCATTGACCTTGAGCACCTGCACCTCACGGCCGGCACCATCAATGAAGCGGACAGCGTCCTTCTTCACCTGCGCCGGGTAGTTCGGTGCAAACTCCACCTTGCCGCCGGTAGTAGCAACCTTCTCAATGTCGGACAGCGTGAACAGCGTCACCGTCGTGGACACGGTGGTGGGCACCGTCGTCGGGATACCCGTGGTCACGGTCGTCGGCACCAGCTCAGTCGTCGTGGTCGGCACCGTCGTCACAACGGTCGTCGGCACGCTGCTGACAACAGTGGTCGGCTGCACCGTCGTGATCGTCGTCGGCACCTGCGTGGTCACAACCTGCGTCTGCGTCACCGGCAGCTGGTAGCTGACAGTCACCGTACCGTTGTTTTGAGCCTTGACACCATCGCGGGTCTGCGCGGTGTAGGCAATCGGATCCGGGTTACCCGTGAAACCGTTCTCCGGCGTGAAGGTGAACTCACCCGTACCACCGTTGACCGTCCACGTACCCTGACCCGGGACCTGAACCGTCGTGGCCTCATTACCCGCCGGGTCGATCAGGCGAATCGACGCACGATCAACCGTGTCCGAGTAGTTCGGCGTGACCTTCACTACACCCGGCTTGTCCGACACCGTCCGCGCATCCGGCAGGTGCAGGAACGTCTGCGTGTTCGTCACCGTCGCCGTCGCGGTCGCCGTGGTGGTGTTGTTCCGCGTCTCGGTTGCCGTGATCGTGGTCGGAACAACCGTCGGCACTTCAGTGGTCTTCGTGATCGTCGTCGGCGTACCAGCAACCGTGGTCGTGTTCACCACTGTCGTCGGCACCTGCGTCGTCACAGTGGAAGTAACCGGCAGCTGGTAGCGCACCGAGATCTTCGCCGGTGCGGACGCCTTCGCGCCACCCACCGTCGACGCGGTGTAGGCCACCGGCGTCGGATCACCCGTGAAACCATTCTCCGGAATGAAGGTGATCTCACCGTTACCATCCACATTCCAACGACCCTGGCCCGGAACAACCAGCACGTTGACCTCGCCACCGTTGCCGTCAAGGAACCGGACGGTATCCCGCTTCACCTGCGCCGGGTAATCCGGCAGGAACGAGACCTGACCAGTCTTCGTAGCCACCCGCTGCAGATCCGGCAGCATGAACACCGTCGAAGTCTCGCGCACCGTCGTCGGAACCACAGTCGGCACCGTCGTCGTAATCGTGGTCGGAACACCATCCGCACTCGTCGTCACCGTCGTCGGTACCGCAGTGGTCACCGTCGTTGGCACGTTGTTTACAACCGTCGTCGGGACAAACGCAGTCGTCGTCGCCGTCGCCGTTGCCGTCTCTGTAGCCGTAGCAGTCGTCGTATTGGTCGTGGTCACCGGCAGGTGACGGCTGATCTGAATCTGCGCTGGCTCAACAGCCTTCACACCATCGCGCGTCGACGCCGTGTACGACACCGCCGCCGGCAAACCAGTGAAACCATCCACCGGAGTGAACGTCACCTCACCGTTGTCCAGAACAGTCCACCGACCCTGGCCAACAACATCAAGGACGTTGACTTCCTTGCCAGTGCCATCGATGAATCGAACCGTCTTCGGATCCACATTCGACGGGTACTTCGGCGTAAACGTCACCGGGCCGTTCTCACGAACAGTGTGCTCAATGTTCGGCAACGTGAAGATGTTATTAACCGCCGTAGTAGTCGACGTCGCCGTCTCCGTTAGCGTCGTCGGAACCACGGTCGGAACCGTCGTCGTAATCGTGGTCGGAACACCATCCGCAGTCGTGGTCACCGTCGTCGGAACCACAGTCGGAACCGTCGTCGTCGCCGTCTCACGCTCCGTCGTCGTCGCCGTGTGCGTCGTCGTCACCGGCAACTGGTAGCGAACAGCGATCTTGCCCGGCTCATTCACCGAAGACTTCACGCCGTCGTTGGTGGTAGCGACGTAAGAAACCGGAGTCGGGTTACCCGTGAACCCGTCAACAGGCGTGAACGTAATGCTGCCGTTGTCATCCTTCGTCCACGTACCCTGACCAGCCACAACAAGAGCGTCAACCTCGTTCTTGTTCCCATCAAGGAACTTAATCGAACCCGGCTTCATGTTGTTCGGGTACTCCGGCGTGAACTCAACCCTGCCCGCCTGCGTGGCAACGTGCTCGAGCTTCGGCGCAATGAAGACCGTGTTCGTCGTGGTGATCGTGGTCGGCGTACCTGCAACAGTCGTCGTCACCGTGGAGGTCTCACGCACCGTCGTCGGCACCTGCTCGGTAGCGGTCGTCGTGGCGGTAGTGGTATCCGGCATCTGGTAGCGAATAGCAACCGTGCCCGGCTCCTCGATGCGAGCCTTCGTACCGTCCACCCGCTCAGCGATGTACAGAACCGGCGTCGGATCTGCACTGAATCCTGCCTCCGGCGTGAAGGTGATCTCGCCGTTCTGCGCGACCCGCCACGTTCCCTGACCATCAATCTGCAACTGCTTGACCGGCTGCTTGTTGCCGTCCAGGAACTGGATCGAACCAGGAACGATGGTCTCCAGGTACTTCGGCGTGAACTTCACCTCGCCCGGATTGTTCGAGACATGCTCGATGACCGGCGGGATGAAGTACTTCTCCGTCACCGTCGTCGGAACCACAGTCGGAACCGTCGTCGTAATCGTGGTCGGAACACCATCCGCAGTCGTCGTCACCGTAGTAGGAACCGCAGTAGTCACCGTCGTCGGAACCACGGTCGGAACCGTCGTCGTCGCCGTCTCAAGCTGCGTCGTCGTCGTCGTGTTCGTCGTAGTCACCGGCAGCTGGTACTTCACAGACACCTTCGCCGGTGCGGACGCCTTCACCCCATCAACCGTCGACGCGGTGTACGCAACCGGCGTCGGATCACCCGTGAAACCATCCTCCGGAATGAAGGTGATCTCACCGTTACCATCCACATTCCAACGACCCTGGCCCGGAACAACCAGCACGTTGACCTCGCCACCGTTGCCGTCAAGGAACCGGACGGTATCGCGCTTCACCTGCGCCGGGTAATCCGGCAGGAAGGAGACCTGACCCGCCTTCGTAGCCACCCGCTGCAAGTCCGGCAGCATGAACACCGTCGAAGTCTCGCGCACCGTCGTCGGAACCACAGTCGGCACCGTCGTGGTGATCGTGGTCGGAACACCATCCGCAGTCGTCGTCACCGTAGTAGGAACCGCAGTAGTCACCGTCGTCGGAACCACAGTCGGAACCGTCGTCGTCGCCGTCTCACGCTCCGTCGTCGTGTTCGTCGTAGTCACCGGCAGGTGACGGCTGATCTGGATCTGCGCAGGCTCAACGGCCTTCACACCATCACGCGTCGACGCAATGTACGACACCGCCGCCGGCAAACCAGTGAAACCATCAACCGGAGTAAACGTCACCTCACCGTTATCGGTAACAGTCCACTTGCCCTGGCCAACGACTTCAAGAACATTGACCTCCTTGCCAGCACCATCAATAAAGCGAACCGACTTCGGATCCACATTCGACGGGTACTTCGGCGTAAACGTCACCGGACCATCCTCACGAACAGTGTGCTCAATGTTCGGCAACGTGAAGATGTTATTAACCGCCGTAGTAGTCGACGTCGCCGTCTCCGTCGTCGTCGCCGTCGTCGGCACCACAGTCGGAACCGTCGTCGTAATCGTGGTCGGAACACCATCAGCAGTCGTCGTCACCGTCGTCGGCACCACAGTCGGAACCGTCGTCGTCGCCGTCTCACGCTGCGTCGTCGTCGCCGTGTTCGTCGTCGTCACCGGCAGCTGGTAACGCAGAGCAATCCTGCCCGGGTTCTCCACCGACGACTTCACACCACCAGTAGACGTCGCAACATACGACACCGGAGTCGGGTTACCCGTAAACCCATCAACAGGCGTAAACGTAATGCTGCCGTTGGCGTCCTTCGTCCACGTACCCTGACCCGCAACAACAAGCGCATCAACCTCGTTCTTGTTCCCATCCAAGAACTTAATCGAACCAGGAACCATGTTGCTCGGATAATCCGGCGTAAACGTCACCGCACCCGACTTATCAGACACATACTCCAAACGCGGCGCACTAAACACCGTCGACGTCACCGTCGTCGGCACCGTAGTCACAACCGTCGTCGGAACACCATCAGCAGTCGTCGTCACCGTGGTAGGCACCTGCGACACCACAGTCGTCGGCACCGTGGTCGGAACCGTCGTCGGCACATTACTAACCACAGTCGTCGGCACCGTGGTAGGCACCTGCGACACCACAGTCGTCGGCACCTGCGTCGTCTCCGTCTTCGTGGAGGTAGCCGTTGCCGTAGCAGTAGCCGTCTGCGTCGTCGTGTTCGTTGCCGTCGTCGTGTTCGTCGTAGTGACCGGCAACTGGTAGCGAACAGCGATCTTGCCCGGCTCATTCACCGAAGACTTCACGCCGTCGTTGGTGGTAGCGACGTAAGAAACCGGAGTCGGGTTACCCGTGAACCCGTCAACAGGCGTGAACGTAATGCTGCCGTTGTCATCCTTCGTCCACGTACCCTGACCAGCCACAACAAGAGCGTCAACCTCGTTCTTGTTCCCATCAAGGAACTTAATCGAACCCGGCTTCATGTTGTTCGGGTACTCCGGCGTGAACTCAACCCTGCCCGCCTGCGTGGCAACGTGCTCGAGCTTCGGCGCAATGAAGACCGTGTTCGTCGTGGTGATCGTGGTCGGCGTACCTGCAACAGTCGTCGTCACCGTGGAGGTCTCACGCACCGTCGTCGGCACCTGCTCGGTAGCGGTCGTCGTGGCGGTAGTGGTATCCGGCATCTGGTAGCGAATAGCAACCGTGCCCGGCTCCTCGATGCGAGCCTTCGTACCGTCCACCCGCTCAGCGATGTACAGAACCGGCGTCGGATCTGCACTGAATCCTGCCTCCGGCGTGAAGGTGATCTCGCCGTTCTGCGCGACCCGCCACGTTCCCTGACCATCAATCTGCAACTGCTTGACCGGCTGCTTGTTGCCGTCCAGGAACTGGATCGAACCAGGAACGATGGTCTCCAGGTACTTCGGCGTGAACTTCACCTCGCCCGGATTGTTCGAGACATGCTCGATGACCGGCGGGATGAAGTACTTCTCCGTCACCGTCGTCGGAACCGTCGTTGGCACGGCATTGGTCACGGTGACCGTCGTCGGCGTTCCGTCAACAGTGGTGGTGGTCACCACCGTTTCCTTCACCGTGGTCGGGACCTCAGTGGTCACCGTCTCCGTCCGAACATCCGTCTCCGTCGTCGTCGCGGTCTGAACCTGCGTCGTCGGCACCTGTGTCGTCGCGGTAGTGGTAGCCGTCGTCGTGTTCGTCGTGGTGACCGGCAACTGGTAACGCAGTGCAATCTTGCCTGGGTTATCCACCGAAGACTTCACACCGTCATTGGTCGTGGCGACGTAAGAAACCGGAGTCGGGTTACCCGTGAACCCATCAACAGGCGTAAACGTAATAGACCCGTTGTCATCCTTTGTCCAGGTACCCTGACCCGCAACGACAAGCGCGTCAACCTCGTTCTTATTCCCATCAAGGAACTTAATCGAACCCGGCTTCATGTTGCTCGGATAATCCGGCGTAAACGTCACCGCACCCGACTTATCGGACACGTACTCCAAACGTGGCGCATTAAACACCGTCGACGTCACCGTCGCCGGAACCGTTTCCGTCCTCGTCACCGTCGTCGGCTCACCATTGACCGTCGTGGTCTCAACGACCGTCGTCGGCACACTGCTGACCACCGTCGTCGGAACGTTGTTGACCACCGTCGTCGGCACCTGAGTCGTCGCAGTCGTGGTCGTCGTAGCCGTCGTCGTGTTCGGTGCCTGGTAAGTCAGAGCAACCTTGCCCGGCTGAGTAGCAGAACCATTGTCGGCGGAGGCGGTGTACGAAACCGCCGTCGGCTGACCCGTAAAGCCAGACTCCGGCGTAAACGTCAGCACACCATAGCCGTTAACCCGCCACGTACCTTCACCAGGAACAACAAGCACATCGACAGGGTTATTGCCGCCGTCTAGGAACTTGACGGTATCCCGCACAACCCAATCCGGGTACGCAGGCGTAAACGTCACCGGCTTACCAGGCTCGTTCGACACCTTCTCCAGGTTCGGCAGAGTCCGAACAGTCGCAGTGTTCGTGATCGTCGTCGGCACCTCAGTAGTCCGCGTGACCGTCGACGGCTCACCATTGACCGTCGTGGTCTCAACGACCGTCGTTGGCACACTGCTGACCACCGTCGTCGGAACGTTGTTTACCACCGTCGTCGGAACCTGCGTCGTCGCAGTCGTGGTCGTCGTAGCCGTCGTCGTGTTTGGTGCCTGGTACGTCAGAGCAACCTTGCCCGGCTGAGTAGCAGAACCATTGTCGGCGGAGGCGGTGTACGAAACCGCCGTCGGCTGACCCGTAAAGCCAGACTCCGGCGTAAACGTCAGCACACCATAGCCGTTAACCCGCCACGTACCTTCACCAGGAACAACAAGCACATCGACAGGGTTATTGCTGCCGTCTAGGAACTTGACGGTATCCCGCACAACCCAATCCGGGTACGCAGGCGTAAACGTCACCGGCTTACCAGGCTCGTTCGACACCTTCTCCAGGTTCGGCAGAGTCCGAACAGTCGCAGTGTTCGTGACCGTCGTCGGCACCTCAGTAGTCCGCGTGACCGTCGACGGCTCACCATTGATCGTCGTGGTCTCAACGACCGTCGTCGGCACACTGCTGACCACCGTCGTCGGAACGTTGTTTACCACCGTCGTTGGAACCTGAGTCGTCTCCGTTGCCGTGGCGGTTTCAGTGAGCTTTTCCGTCGTAACGGTCGTCGTCGGAACGGTCGTCGGAACCTGAGCTGTCGTGGTAGCCGTCTGCGTCGTCGTGTTCGTAGTGGTCACCGGCAGCTGGTAACGCAAAGCAATCCTGCCCGGCTCGTTCACCGACGACTTCACACCACCAGTAGACGTCGCAACATACGACACCGGAGTCGGGTTACCCGTAAACCCATCAACAGGCGTAAACGTAATGCTGCCGTTGGCGTCCTTCGTCCACGTACCCTGACCCGCCACAACAAGCGCATCAACCTCGGTCTTGTTCCCATCCAAGAACTTAATCGAACCAGGCACCATGTTGCTCGGATAATCCGGCGTAAACGTCACCACACCCGACTTCTCAGACACATACTCCAAACGCGGCGCACTAAACACCGTCGACGTCACCGTCGTCGGCACCGTAGTCACAACCGTCGTCGGAACACCATCAGCAGTCGTCGTCACCGTAGTAGGTACCGCAGTAGTCACCGTCGTCGGCACCAACGCCGTCGCCGTCGTCGTCGCGGTCTCACGCTGCGTCGTCGTGTTCGTCGTAGTCACCGGCAACTGGTACGTCACCGCAAACTTACCGGGGTTGTCCACTGCGGCCTTGAGACCGCTAGCGGTTTTAGCCACATAAGAGACCGGAGTTGGGTTACCCGTGAAGCCTTGTTCCGGCGTGAAGGTCACCTCGCCGTTCGAATCGACCTTCCACGTACCCTGGCCAACAACAACAAGTTCATTGACCTCGTTCTTGTTGCCGTCAAGGAAACGGATGCTCCCCGGGACCATGTTGCTCGGGTAATCCGGCTGGAACGTAACCGTTCCGGCCTCCGAAGCAACATGCTTGATCAACGGTGGGATGAAGATTCCTTCAGGCGTCGCGGTCTCGGGTTTCTTCGTACCGACCTTGATGATGTGGTCCCGAGGCGGAGTCGTTGTTTCAGTGCCGTTAGTGTGGTGAACAATCGTGCCCGGAACACCTTCCTGAGCAACCACATACTTTCCGGCCTCGAGGTTCGGGTCCTCCTCAACCTTAACGGCGTACGGGGTTTCCTCAGTCCATTCCACACCGTCCGCCGGCTTGGTGCCGACGCGAACGACTTCCTGGACAGGTTCTTTCACCGTTTTAACGGTTGGAACGCCATTGGTGACAGTGACCTTTACCTGACCATTCTGGCCAGCGACGTCCACAACTCGATCACCTGGTTGGAGGGTCGGATCGTAGACGATCTTGGTCGTAAACGGGATATCTACTAGCTGCTCACCAATCGTGGGCGTAGTCTTCGTACCCACGCGGATGACAGCATCCTGCTTCTCGGTCACCGTGGTGGTCGTGACGACCGGGTTGCCGGAGGGCTTACCGTCGACAAGCTTCTGCGTGCTCGTGACCTTCTCCTCGCCGACAACGCCCTGCGTATCGACGACCTGCTTACCCGCCTCGAGAGTGTCGTCGTAGACGATCTTCGTCTCGAACGGGATCGGGCGGGTGGTCTGGGTCACCAACTGCTGGTCCGCCAGGCGCGGGCCGTACTCGATGATCTCCTCGACCGGCTCCTTCTTGACCTCGGACTCCACGACGGACGCCTGGTCACCGGCAGCAGTGAACTTCGCGGTGTACGTGCGCTCACCGTTCACACCCTGCTGCACAACCTTCGTCTCACCCGGAGCGAGCGCCGGGTTCGGGCGAGTGGTGGTGCTATACGGAATCGGCACCGTCCACGTCACATCCTCGGACGCTTCAGCCTGCTTGGTACCGACGTGCACGACCTCGTTGGTCGGCGCAGTGGTCTGCTCCCACGTGCCGTCGCGCTTCTGCTTCTCCTCACCTGCCACACCCTTCGTGACAGTCCTGTACTCGCCGGCAGGAATCGTGTCGTCGTAGACATATTCCACTCCGAACGGCACCGGACGTGTCGGAACGTCAACAACGTTCACGACGGCCGTAGCGATGTCCGTCGAGCCATCTTCGTAGGTCACCGTGACGGGAATCTCGACCTGGCTACCCGGCACGGCATCCGCCGGTGCGGTTGCAGTGATCTTGCCGTCGTTGTCGATGTTGACAGTCCAACCCGGGGGAATAGCGCCCAACTCGTACTTTGCGACGTTGACGTTGGCCGGCTTCTGCAGGGTGACTGGCAGCGTTGCCGTCTGACCCGGGTACACCGTCTCCGCCGGGTAACTCGGTTCCGCCTCCCAGCTGTTAGTCAGCTTCACCACGGTGGTCACCGGCACCTTCGAGGTGGAGCCGTTCGGGGTCACCACATCAACGTTGATGGTCTTCTTGTCACCCGGCTTAGAGCCTGCCGGCGGCGTGGAAGAAACGACACCGGTCATCGGGTCGATCGTGTACTCCCAGCCGTCTTCGGTTGTCATCACGGTGAGCGGCGAGCCGTCAGGTTTCTTGCCGAAGGAGAACGTCGACCCCTTCGGGGCGTCCTGCACCTGGTGGTCCACAGCCTTATTCGGGCCGGTGGACTCAACGGAGTAGACCGGTGAGATATCGCCCTTGAGCACGACGACGGTGCCCTTGATCCGCTGCGGCGCCTGTCCAGTTGCAGCGCTGTAGTGCGCAAGGACCGGGATGTTGAGCTTGTAGCCCTCAGGTGCGGTCGTCGGGATGGTCGTGGTGATCTCGCCAGTGTTCTGGTCGATCTTGACGGTCCACGTACCGCTGTCGTCAGTGTGGGTGTACTCCGTTTCGCCGCCGTCGAAGGTGTAGCGGGTCGGCGCCGCATCGCTGGAGTTACCGGTCAGACCAACCGCCGGGACCTTGGGCGTCAGTGTCACCTTGGTGCCCGGCTTGTTAGTCACCGTGTCGTAATCGGGAATCTTGATGTTCACAATGGCCTGGAACTGGACCTCGACCACGTCGTCAGTGCCATCCTTATATTTAGCAGTCACCTTCGGAGTGATGATGGTGCCCGGTGCGACGGTGCTGTCAGCGGTTGCCGTGACCTTGCCAGTGTTATCGACGGTGACGGTCCACCCCGCGGGGACGGTGGACTGATCCACCTCAAACGTCGCCGGGGCGACCGGGGCGTAACCATCAAGTATGGGCGTGATGGCGATCTGAGAGGTGATCGCCTTATTGACCTCACCCTTAGCAACACCCGGGCGCACCAGATCCGTGATCTGGGTGTGGTTCGGCTCCACGATCACGAGGAGGCCCAGCTCATCCGTCGAGCCGTTGGAGTACTCCACAACGACCCTGGGCTGCGCGAAGGTACCGGGCTCAGGATTCGCTGGGGAGGTGACGGTGACGTCGTAGGTCACCGGATCCATATCGGCGGTCCAGCCCGCGAATACGTATCGCTTGTCCAGTTTAACCTTGGCATTGAAGCCACCGGCGCCCTTATCTTTCACCAGGTCCCGGATCAAGTCGGGGACCTGCTTGAAGATGACCTGCTGCGGCTGGTCCGTCAGACTGCCGTTAGTGTCGATGCCGGACGTGATTGTTAGCTCGCTCTTTTTGTACTGCGGGTCGTGGAATTCCGTGTCGTCCAGGGAGAACGACGTCGAGCCGATGACGTTCGCCTTGTTGTAGCGCGTCAGTGAATTCGAGCTGTCGTAGACATTGCCTTTGCCTTCGGTGTTATGCTCAGTGGCAGCTCGGAGCTGGTCAACGGTACGTGGCTTCGCCAGAACGGAGAAGTTCACGTTCTTGTCGGTCGCCAGGTCGGTGCCGCGGTACTCAGGCCAGGTGAAGAAGATCTCGCCGGTCGTTTCGTCGATACGCAGGTTCTGCGTACCCCCGGAGGCTTCTGGGTCCGTGGTGCCGATGAACTTGCCGTTGCCGTCGTAGGCTTCCACGACCATGCGGGACATCGAGTCGTCCGTACCGCCGTTCTTCAAAGCAGGAACCTTGATCGTACCGACCTTGGTTTCCTCACCAGGGACGATCACATGCTTCTCGGACACCTCGGCAGTCTCCCACGACACCTTGATCGGGTTACATTCGATGTTCTCGCTCGGCCACGGGTTTACAGTAGCGCCAAAAGACGCACTGCCCCCCTGGGTGGCTTTCGCCGGCCCCTTATCGTTGTCCTGCTTGTAGTTGCTTTGCCAGGCGTAACGCACAGGGTTTTTGTCGGAGGCCGAAGCGAACTGCTTGACTTTCTCATCGGTCAGCTGTGCGTAGAGATTCAAGTTTATCGTAGAGCGACCACTAGCAGTAATCTTGATGATTTCGTCGGCCTTGTGAGTGACCCTCTTGCCATCGAAGGTCTGGCCGGCCTCCATGGAAGGCACTTCGCCGGTATCCAAAACGTTCTTAAGGGACCCCGTATTGTAAAAGTACCAATCGGCGAATGTGCGGTCCTTCGAGTTATCAAAGGAGACGCTCAGACCCCAAGCTTTCTTGTCGGGGCTGCCCCCACCCGGCTCCAGGGTGTTCCAGCTGAAACCAGCCTGGCTGCCGCTGGGCTCCTCGCTTTCAACAACACACGAACCCGCCGGCAGGGCGGACGGCTTCTGCGCGTCCTCCTCCACCGCGCCGGACTTGTCGCGGATGCCGCCGGTGAATGCAGCGGCGGTGGCCTGGGAAGCCAACGGCCCCGGTCCCACGATGCTCAGGCCACCGAGCGCTAACGCGATGGTGGACACGGTGGCGATGCCAGCGCGAGATGATTTTTTTAGACGCTGAGATGATTCAGTCACTTCTACTCCTGTTTGATAGTCACGGACCAAACCACTGCTACACAGGCTGTGAACCGCAAACACCATGACCCATCCAAGGCCATGGCGATTATTTGAATAAACTTGCCAGTTTCATGGCAGACGTCCCGATTTTCCCATGTAGTTAGGTTCACCGTCAAGTTTCTAGCTGCACTTATGCAGGAAGGAGCAGCATATATTCAGGCCCTTGAAAATATGAGTTTCTAATCGGAATCATAAGACAGCACCAACAGTGCAAACGGGCCACAATGTGATCTAAAACCCTGTACTTGGATTTGTGATTATCCACACCTTTTCAAGCGCAGAACTATTCGTCGATAAGCGAAAATGCGTTAGATATCGAGGAAGCGGACGTCCTTTGCCTTGCGCGTGATGAACGAGCGGCGGGCGGCGACATCATCGCCCATGAGGACGGAGAAGAGCTCGTCGGCACGCTGGGCATCCTCGAGCTCCACGCGGCGCAGGATGCGGTTCTCCGGGTCGAGGGTGGTCTCCCAGAGCTCACCCGCGTTCATTTCACCGAGGGGTTAAGTGACAAAATGTGTGTCTGATTTCCGGTATATCTGCTGATCAGGCTGCATAAATCGGGCTCGAATAGGGTTTTTCGCCTTATTCTGGCTCGTTTTTCGTTCAATCCACCGGAATGGCACCTTCATGTGCTAGCGGGGTGTTGGTGTGCTTTCCCGGTGACACCAAACAGACCACGATGCCCCTCATGTCATGGGGAAACAAAGAAAAACGGTCCCACTCCCAAAGGCTCCACTAGGTGGCGGTGCAAAGACTGCGGAGCCACCTTCATACGCCACCGCACCGACCAAACCCAAGCTCGGGACTTCACAGCGTTTCACGCCTACGTCACTGGCACAGCGTCACTTAACGACGTAGCTGGTACCTTGAACGTCTCCCGCCGCACGCTCGACCGCCGGTTCGCCCCGTTTTGGCTCATCGATGTTCCCAACACCCCAGACCCACACCGGGTCTACGACCAGATTTTCATCGACGGCACCTACACCGACGCTGGCTGCCTGCTGGTTGCCGCAAGCCGCGACCACGTCATCGCCTGGCACTGGGCTAAAAGCGAATCAGCCCACGCCTACACTCAACTACTAAGCGGCATCGCCGCACCGTTATGCGTCGTCCTCGACGGCGGCCAAGGCGCCTTATCCGCCATCAAAGCCTGCTGGCCCAACACGCTGATCCAGCGCTGTCTCGTCCATGCCCAACGCGTTGTCCGCCGCTACACCACAACACGCCCCCGCACCGATGCCGGCAAGGCCATCTATGCACTAGCGCTGAAACTGACCACGATCACCACCGTGGACCAAGCCCGGGAATGGACGCTGCGTCTACACGACTTCGCAGTGGTCTACAAGGCCTTCCTCAACGAGAAAACACTCCTACCCAAAGAGCGCCGCACCCTCAACCACCAATGGGAATGGACCCATATCCGTGTGCGTAGGGCTTACAACTCGCTTGTGCACCTTTCACGCAACAACTGGCTGTTCACCTACCTCCAACCCCCGACAGACGCACTCGAACCCGACCGGTGGGCAGCAACCACCAACAGTCTTGAAGGCGGGATCAACGCCCAACTCAAACGCATCGCTGACGCCCACCGCGGCAGATCAGGAGAGCGGCAACGCAAAATGCTCGAATGGTACCTGCACTCGAAAACGCAACTGCCTGACGCCCCATTACAGATCGCCAGGCAGTGCAGGTTCGGACAAGATCAACTCGCCAAAGTTCCCGATCTCGTCACTAAAGACCGAAACGAATCCGACCATCAAACAGGCCGACCAGCCTTCTACGACAACGCTATCCCAACCGACTACGAACACTCAGTAGGAATCAGAAAAGGACCCCTCAAATAACAAAAAGCGTGCCCCACCGGCGACACGCCGACCAGACACACTTTTTGTCTATTAACCCTCACCGAGACCCTTGTAGCGCTGAATGCCGTCGTCCGTGTTGATCTTGCGGCCCTCGTTCAAGCCGGCTTCCAGCTCAGCAGCGGACGGTAGTACCGCGCGCCCATGCCGAACCCGGGCCACATCATCACCAGTGGAGCCTCACCGACCTGGGCGGTGTCCTCCGCCGGCGCGAAGCAGTACACGGTGCTCATGGAATTATCCGGCGGGTGGGATTGACCAAACAGTTCGGTGACAGCATTGACCTTGGTGACCATGTGGTCCATAGGTACTTCCATAGCCGCTCAAGAAAAAGAGGGCGCCACCTGACTGGTGGTCGCCCTCCTTTATTGTGCGGGTGCTAGCTAGTTCGAGGAACCGCCCTGCTGGTTTCCGCCCTTGGTGGAACTGCCCTCGCCGTCCTGGAAGACGTTCTTGCCGCCGCGCTTGGAGAAGTCGATCGACGTCTTCGCCTGACCAACCTCAGCGGAGCACCAGTCGTAAAGCAGACCAATCAGGGCACCCAGCGCAAGCGCGCCACCGATGACCTTGCCCACCATCTGCACCGTCGGGTTCGAAGCGAACGCTTGGAACTGACCATTAATGTAAGCGATCTGCTCGTTCAGCTGGTCGTTGCCACCGTGTCCACCGTGCCCGTGCTTCGGAAGGTTCTGCTGGATCTGACGGTTGATCGCGTCGAACTGCGCGTTGATCTGACCCATGTAGGGCTCAATCAGCTTACCGACGACCACACTAAGCAACGCCACCGGCAGCAGCCACGCGATCGGCGACTGCAGAGCGTTTCCGAAGCACTGCTTGGCGATCTGGTTCGCCTTCTCCGAGGAGGAGTCGTTACCGCCCGGGACCGACGGCTTTGCCGTGGCCTTGACCTTGGCGTAAGTGCCGTACTCCGCGCCGGTGTCAGCGTCGGTCGCGATCACCGGGATGTCCACCGTGTCTCCATCCTTGACCGTGGGGCCAGGGGTGACCGTGAGCTCACCGGTGCTCTCGTTGATAGTCGCGGTCCAGCCCTCCGGCACCTCGCCAAGGCGGTACGTGAGACCAGGCTTGGAGGTGTTGGCCTTGACCTTCACCTGCTTTTCCACCGGGGTCTCCGTCGCGGGGTAGCCCAGCGGGGTCTGCGTACCGATCTTGATGATCTGGTCGACGGGCTCATTGACCACGGTCTCCGTGGTGCCCACAACCTTGACCAGTCCGACCTTGCCCGGCTGAACCACCTTGACCTCGCCTGCAGGCAGAGTCGGGTCGGTTTCGACCTTGACCTTGTACGGCGTCTCGTAGGTGTACTCAACGTCGTCGGCCGGCTTCGTACCCACGCGGACAACCTCTTGGACAGGCTCCTTGACGGTGCTGACCTCAGCGCGGCCGTTGATCACCGTGACCTTCACCTTGCCTGGCTGACCAGGGGTGTCGACGACCCTCTCGCCCGGCTTGAGCGTCGGGTCGTAGACGATCTTCGTGGTGAACGGAAGCTCGACATCCTGAGTGATCTCCGGCTCCGGTTCAGGCGCACCCGGCTTCTTGGTACCGATACGGATCACCGCGTTCTTCGGCGCCTTGGTCTGCTCGGTCGTGACAACCGGATTACCGGACGGCTTACCGTCCACAATCTTCTGGGTCGTGGTAACAACCTCCTCACCGAGCTCACCCTGGGTGATGACCTGCTTTCCCTCTTCAAGAGTCTCGTCGTAAATGACGCTTGTCTTGAACTCGATCGGGCGGGTCACCTGGGACGAGATCTGATCATCGTCTGGGCCAGGTCCGTATTCGATGATGCGGTTGACCGGCTCGACGCGCTGGTTCGTGTTTTCAACCGTGGCAGATTCGCCGTTGGCCTTGAACCCGATCTTGTAGGTGGCCTCACCGTCCTTACCTTCCTGGACGACCTTTGTCTCGCCCGGCTTGAGCGCAGGGTTCTCGCGGAACTCGGTCGTGAACGGAATCGGCTCCGTCCAGGTGACATTCTCGCCAGCCTCCGGCTGCTTGGTGCCGACCTTGATCACCTTCGGCTTCGCCTCGGTGAGGACCTTCTCCTCCACGACAGGCTCACCAGTCGGCTGACCGTTGACCATCTTGCGGGTGACGGTGACTTCCTTCTCACCATCGACACCCGGGTTGTTCGGATCCTCCTGGTACGTGCCAGCCGGCAACGAATCGTCGTACACGATCCGCACGGGTGCCGGGATCGGGGCCTTGAAGGTGCTCTTCACCGAGTCAGCATTCTTCGTGCCGACCTTGATGATGTGGTCCTTGGCCGGTGTCTTAGTCTCTGTGCCGTCGGCGTGGTGAACCGTCTTACCCGGGACACCTTCCTGAGCAACCACATACTTTCCGGCCTCGAGGTTCGGGTCCTCCTCAACCTTAACGGCGTACGGGGTTTCCTCAGTCCATTCCACACCGTCCGCCGGCTTGGTGCCGACGCGAACGACTTCCTGGACAGGTTCTTTCACCGTTTTAACGGTTGGAACGCCATTGGTGACAGTGACCTTTACCTGACCATTCTGGCCAGCGACGTCCACAACTCGATCACCTGGTTGGAGGGTCGGATCGTAGACGATCTTGGTCGTAAACGGGATATCTACTAGCTGCTCACCAATCGTGGGCGTAGTCTTCGTACCCACGCGGATGACAGCATCTTGCTTCGGCTTTGTGGTATCGGTCGTAACCACCGGCTCGCCGGAGGGCTTACCGTCGACAAGCTTCTGCGTGCTCGTGACCTTCTCCTCGCCGACAACGCCTTCCTTATCGACGACCTGCTTACCCGCCTCGAGAGTGTCGTCATAGACGATCGTCGTATCGAACGGGATCGGGCGGGTGGTCTGGGTCACCAACTGCTGGTCCGCCAGGCGCGGGCCGTACTCGATGATCTCCTCGACCGGCTCCTTCTTGACCTCGGACTCCACGACGGACGCCTGGTCACCGGCAGCAGTGAACTTCGCGGTGTACGTGCGCTCACCGTTCACACCCTGCTGCACAACCTTCGTCTCACCCGGAGCGAGCGCCGGGTTCGGGCGAGTGGTGGTGCTATACGGAATCGGCACCGTCCACGTCACATCCTCGGACGCTTCAGCCTGCTTGGTACCGACGTGCACGACCTCGTTGGTCGGCGCAGTGGTCTGCTCCCACGTGCCGTCGCGCTTCTGCTTCTCCTCACCTGCCACACCCTTCGTGACAGTCCTGTACTCGCCGGCAGGAATCGTGTCGTCGTAGACATATTCCACTCCAAACGGCACCGGGCGCTTAGGGTTGTCTTTTACCGCGATCGGGGCAGTCACGTCATCCGTGGAGCCGTCGGAGTAGGTGACCTTTACAGGCACGTTGATCTTATCGCCCGGCTTCGCGGTTTTTGGTGCGGTGGCGACGACGTTGCCCTTGTCATCGAGGCCGACGATCCATTCGCCGTTTTCGGTTGTCACCGTGTAGGTGGGGTTACCGAACTCGTTGTTCTCACCGGTAGCTGTGTAGCCCTCCGCGGGCTGGATGACATACGGGTTCTCCTTCGCCACCTCGACGCCCTCCGGCTTCTGGATGGTCAGCGGCGAGGTTGCCGTCTCACCCGGGTACACCGTCTCCGCCGGGTAACTCGGTTCCGCCTCCCAGCTGTTAGTCAGCTTCACCACGGTGGTCACCGGCACCTTCGAGGTGGAGCCGTTCGGGGTCACCACATCGACGGTGATGGTCTTCTTGTCGCCCGGCTTGGCGTCAGCCGGCGGGGTGGAAGTAACGACACCGGTGTCCGGATCAATAGTGTACTTCCAACCATCTTCAGTTGTCATCTCGGTGATCGGCGTGCCGTTTGGGTTCTTGCCGAAGGAGAACGTCGACCCCTTCGGGGCGTCCTGCACCTGGTGGTCCACAGCCTTATTCGGGCCGGTGGACTCAACGGAGTAGACCGGTGCGATATCGCCCTTGAGCACGACGACGGAGCCCTTGACCTGCTGCGGCTTGTCGGCGTTGTCGTAGTGCGTGAGAACCGGGACGTTCAGGATGTAGCCCTCGGGTGCGGTCTGTGGAATGGTCGTGGTGATCTCGCCAGTGTTCTCGTCGATCTTGACGGTCCACGTGCCGCTGTCGTCAGTGTGGGTGTACTCCGTTTCGCCGTCCTCGAAGGTGTAGCGCTTCGGGGCTTCATCGGTCGTGTTGCCGCTCAGGCCACGCTCGGGAACAGTCGGCGTCAGGCTCACCTCGGTGCCCGGCTTATTGGTCACTGTGTCATAAGTCGGGATCTTAATATCGACGATCGCCTGGAACTGGGTCTCGACGTCATCGGTAGTGCCATCCGGATAAGTGGCAGTCACTTTCGGAGTGATGATGGTGCCCGGTGCGACGGTATCGTCTGCCTTGGCGGTGACCTTGCCGGTGTTATCGACGGTGACGGTCCACCCCGCGGGGACGGTGGACTGATCCACTTCAAACGTCTTCGGGGCGACCGGGTCGTAGCCATCCAAAATGGACGTGGTGGTGATCTGGGCGGTGATGGGATCATTCACCTTGCCCTTGGAGAGGTCTGGGCGCACCAGATCGGTGACCTGGGTGTGGTTCGGGTCGACAACCACGAGGAGGCTCAGCTCATCCTTCGAACCGTTGGAGTACTCCACAACGACCCTGGGCTGCGCGAAGGTGCCCGGGCGCGGGTTCTCCGGAGCGATGACGGTGACGTTGTAGTCCTCGTCCATCTCGACGGTCCAGCCCTCGTAGACGTACTTCTCATCTAGGGTGACCTTGGCTTCGAAGCCGCCAGCGCCCTTCTTCTTCTCCAGGTCCTTGATCAGGTCCGGAACTTGCTTGAACACGACCTCTTGCGGCTGATCGGTCAGATTGCCGTTCGAATCGACACCGGAGATGATCGTAGCGTCCGTCTTGTCGTACTGCGGGTCGTGGTACTTGGTGTCATCCAGGGAGAACGCCTTGGAGTCGATGACGTTCGCCTTGTTGTAGCGCGTCAGCGAGTTCGAGCTGTCGAAGGCCTTGCCTGCCTTTTCATAGGTGTTGTTGTCAGAGGCAGCCTGGAGCTGGGCAACGGTACGCGGCTTCGCCAGAACGGAGAAGTTCACGTTCTTGTCGGTCGCCAGGGCAGTACCGCGGTATTCAGGCCAGGTGAAGAAGATATTGCCATCTTCGTCGATGCGCAGGAGCTGCTCACCGCCGGAGACGGACGGATCCGTGGTGCCGATGAACTTGCCGTTGCCGTCGTAGGCTTCCACGACCATGCGGGACATCGAGTCGTCCGTCTTGCCGTCAGACAGTGCAGGAACGTTGATCGTGCCGACCTTGGTTTCCTCACCAGGGACGATCACATGCTTCTCGGATACCTCGGCAGTCTCCCACGACACCGTGATCGGGTTACATTCGATGTTCTCGCTCGGCCACGGGTTTACAGTAGCGCCAAAAGACGCACTGCCCCCCTGGGTGGCATACGGACCATTAGGATTGTCCTTCGTGTAGTTGCTTTGCCAGGCGTAACGCACAGGGTTATCGGCGGAGGCCGAAGCGAACTCCTTGACTTCCTCGTCGGTCAGATTTGCTTCGAGATTCAAGTTCCGTAGAGCGCGACCACTAGGAGTAATCTTGATGATTTCGTCGGCCTTGTGAGTGACGCTCTTGCCGTCGGCCTCCATAGAAGACACCTGCCCGACATCCAAGACATTGCCAAGCCCCCCCGTATTGAAGAAGTTCCAATCGGCGAATGTGCGGTCCTTCGAGTTATCAAAGGAGACGCTCAGACCCCACAGGGTTTTCGAGGGGCTAGTCCCACTCGGCTCCAGGGTGCTCCAGCGGAAACCTGCCTGGTTTCCGCTCGTCTCACCGCTTTTAACAACACACGAACCGGCCGGCAGGTCGGACGCCTGCTGGGCGCCCTCCTCCACCGCGCCGGACTTCTCACGGATGCCACCAGAGAGTTCTGCTGCAGCAGCCTCCGTGGCAACGGGGCCGGGGCCGACGACAGCGAATGCGCCGAGAGCCAATGAAACGACGGATGCAGCGGCTATACCGGAACGGGTAGCCGTGCGTGTACGTCGGGTTGATTTAGTCACGTTTACTCCTGTTTGATAATCACGGTCCCAAGCGCTGCTACACAGACGGTGAACCGCGAACACTACGAGCCATCCATGGCCGTAGTGATTAATAGAATTAGCTTGCCATTCTCTTGGCAGACGCTTCCGGTCTACCACGCAGTAGGTGTACCGTCAACATTCTTATCTGCGCCTTAGCAAAATTCACGGCATATACGTAGGCCCCTGAAAATATTTATTTCTGGAGGGGGCAACAGCTATTCGTCGATAAGCGAAACTGCGCTAAATATCGAGGAAGCGGACGTCCTTTGCCTTGCGCGTGATGAACGAGCGGCGGGCGGCGACATCATCGCCCATGAGGACGGAAAAGAGCTCGTCCGCACGCTGGGCATCCTCGAGCTCCACACGGCGCAGGATGCGGTTCTCCGGGTCGAGGGTGGTCTCCCAGAGCTCACCCGCGTTCATCTCGCCCAGACCCTTGTAGCGCTGAATGCCGTCGTCCGTGTTGATCTTGCGGCCCTCGTTCAGGCCGGCCTCCAGCTCAGCGTCGCGCTCAGCGTCACTGAAGGCGTAGCCCGGCTCGCCCTTGGCCCACTTCAGCTTGTACAACGGCGGGTTAGCCAAGAAGACATGGCCCTGTTCCACTAGGTCCGGCATGAAGCGGAACAACAAGGTGAGCAAAAGCGTCGCAATATGCTGGCCGTCCACATCCGCGTCCGCCATCAGCACGATCTTGTCGTAGCGGAGCTTGGAAATATCAAACTCGTCATGAATGCCCGTGCCCAGCGCAGTGATGATCGCCTGGACCTCAGCGTTTTTCAGCACTCGGTCCATGCGGGCCTTCTCCACATTCAAGATCTTTCCGCGCAGCGGCAGAATCGCTTGGAAGGCCGAGTCACGGCCCTGCTTGGCCGAACCGCCCGCGGAGTCACCCTCCACGATGAACAGCTCGGAGACCTTGGGGTCCTTCGAACGGCAGTCGGCGAGCTTACCCGGCAGGCCACCAAGATCGTTCGCGGACTTGCGGCGGACTAAATCACGGGCCTTTCGCGCAGCCTGACGGGCCTGCGAAGACGACACTGCCTTATTGATGATCGCCTTGGCCTCAGCCGGGTTCGCATCAAACCAGTCAGACAGGTTCTCATTCACCGCGCGCTGGACAAAGCCCTTGATCTCCGTGTTACCAAGTTTGGTTTTGGTTTGGCCCTCGAACTGCGGGTCAGACACACGTACAGAGACAATGGCGGCGAGGCCCTCGCGGCAGTCATCACCGGTGAGGTTCGGCTCCTTGTCTTTCAGCAGCTTGTGGTCACGCGCATAGCGGTTCATCAGCGAGGTGAGCGCCGCGCGGAAACCCTCCTCGTGGGTGCCGCCCTCGTGCGTGTTGATGGTGTTGGCGAAGGTGTGGACCGACTCGGAGAAGCCACTGTTCCACTGCATGGCTACCTCAGCCTCATGATCCTTGCCCTTCGACTCGAAACCGATGACCGTCGGGTGGATCTCCGTCTTCGACTTGTTGAGGTGTTCCACGTAGTCAATCAAGCCGTTCGGGTAGTAGAAGGTCTGCTTCTTCTCGCGTTTGCGTCGCGCCTCCGGCTTGACATCCGCTTCCGCCGGCGTGACGGTTTCGTCTCCGTCTGCACTACTCTCGCTGCCGTCGACAACCTCGATGGAATCGTCGAAACTGTCGCCGTCGATAAGCTGTGCCGTGTCGCCCTCTTCTGCGAGAGCCTCAAGCTCGAGCTCCTCGTCGCTCACGCGCTCGTCCTTGAGCACGATGGTCAGCCCCTTGTTGAGGAACGCCATCTCTTGGAGGCGACGGGCGATCGTGTCGTAGTTGAACTCGACCGTCTCAAAGATCTCCGGGTCCGGCCAGAAGCGAATCGTGGTGCCGGTGCCGCGGGCGTTATCGCCCTCAATGAGCGGGTCCGGCACCGCCATCTCAAAGTTCTGGAGCCAGTGCTTGCCGTCACGCTTGATGTCCGCCTCGACGCGCGTGGACAGCGCGTTGACCACGGAAATACCCACGCCGTGGAGACCACCGGAGACCGCATAAGACTCCGAGTCGAACTTACCGCCGGCGTGCAGCTGGGTCATGACCACCTGCACCGTCGGGGCACCCGAGGGGTGCATCTCCACCGGGATACCGCGGCCGTTATCGATGACCTGCACCCCACCGTCGCCAAGCAGGGTGACCTCGACCTTGTCCGCGTGGCCCGCCATCGCCTCATCGACGGAGTTGTCCACAACCTCCCACACCAGGTGGTGCAGGCCGCGCACACCTGTGGAACCGATGTACATACCGGGGCGCTTACGCACCGCCTCGAGGCCCTCAAGGATGGTGATCGATGACGCGTCGTATTGGTGCTCGTTGGAAGCCACGGGTGATAGGTCTCCTAAATCGATGCTAGAGCCGAGTTCACGGCAGGTTAACCGTAGTCATTTTACATGGCTGGTAGGACAAACCGGGTAGCGGCAGCGCGGCGTGGGAACCAGGACGGGACGCAATGTGGGAACTACGCTCCCAAGACGCCGAGCGGAATGACATGGACGCCACTGGGCAGCGTGTACGCGTATTCGGTGCCCGTGATGACGGCTAGGAACGCGGGCGCCCCGACCTTCTCGGTAACGTTTCTATATCCCACTTTGCAATTTCTACCCATAGGTGTCCCGTGGCCCGCGGCCTTTGACGTGAAGGGGGCCGTAGCGCCAACTTTTGGTTTTCGGGGGGTAGATGTGCAGCGTGGTGATCACGTCGGGGCCGATTTTGTCCGCGATGGCGGCGAGGATCGTGCCCTGCATGTACTTCAGGTTTGTGGCCCACGCGGTTTGGTCACAGGAGATGAACACGGTGCCCTCTTTGATCATCTCCACCCGCGTGTGCTGCGCGATCTTCGCCCCCACCAGCGATTCCCAGTTGCCCATCACCCAGCCGTGCGCGACCTTTTCCGTCCACTCGCGGTCGCGGATCTCCTTGCTCACCAGCGCGGAAAAGCCACTCACTGCGTAGCTACGTTGCGGGGCGCGCCCATCGGGGCCACTGGGCCGCCCTACCAGTGGCCGCGGTTTTTTCCCGTGCGGTTCTAGGTCCACTCCGGGCACGCGGATCCCGGCGCGGGCATCTTTGCTTAACGACGAGGTGCCTTGCGCCCCCGGGTTTCTCCTCCTGCCCAGTTCCGGGACGCGTCCGTTGCGGCGCTTGGTGGTGGCACGCAGGTTATGGAACGTGGCGGAGACCGGGTCCGTGCTGTCGCCGTGGTCACTCGGGCCGGCTGGCTGGGTGGTGCTCACTGGGCCTCCTTAAAGATGCGAGACACGCGGGTGGTATTCCCTGGCTCTTCGCTCTCCATCGTGACGGTGTACCGGGCGCTGACGTGGGTGTCCAGGTTGGCGGGCAGGTCGTCGCCGACTGCGGCGGTGATGAGCACCTGCTCCGCAGTTTCGGCGACCGCGACGAGGCGCTCGCGGCGCTTGGCGTCGAGCTCGGCGAAGACGTCGTCGAGGATGAGCACCGGGGCGCTGCCCTCACCCGAGAGCAGGGCGTACTCGGCGAGGTGCAGAGCGAGAGCGAACGACCAGGTCTCCCCGTGGCTGGCGTACCCCTTCGCCGGTTGGTCGCCGAGCGTGAGTAGCAGGTCATCGCGGTGGGGGCCCACCAAGGTGGTGCCGCGTTCAATCTCCTCCTTGCGGCGACGGCCCAGCTCGCTGAGGAACGCAGCCTCGATGACCTCGGGCGGGATGGCTTCACTGCCCGCAGGGTTGCTACGGCCGGTGCCGGGGTTTTCGTGCGGGTCGATGCCCATGAGCTCTGCGATCGTGGCATCGAGCTTGGAGGAATACCTGATCGCCGCCGGGCGCGATTCCGGGGCGACGGAGGCATAGGCCTCCCGCACAGGGTCGGCGAGTAGATTCACCAGGTCCATGCGGCCGGCGATGACCTGGGCGCCCAGCGCAGCAAGCCGGGCGTCCCACACGTCGAGGGTGGTCAGCGCTGAGGCACCATCCTCATCGTCATACCCGCGCCGCAACGCACCGTAGGAGTTGCGCAGCAGGGCGTTGCGCTGCCTCAGCACCTTGTCGTAGTCCGCCTTGGCCCCGCCCAGGCGCGGAATGCGCAGCGCAGCCAAGTCATCGAGGAAGCGGCGGCGCTGCTGAGGCTCCCCCACCACCAGCGCCAGGTCCTCCGGCGCGAAGACGACGGTGCGCAGCACGCCCAGCATCTCCCTGGGGGACTTCAGCTTCGTGCGGTTGATCTGCGCCTGGTTGGACTCGTTCGGCCGGATCAAAAGGTGCGTGGTCAACTCGCGGCCCTGGTTCACCGTGGTCGCCGAAATACGCGCCGAGGTTGCCCCGGAGCGCACCAGCGGCGCGTCGGTGGACACGCGGTGGCTGGACAGTGCCGCCGAGTAGATCACGGCCTCCACGATGTTGGTTTTACCGTGTCCGTTGCGGCCAGAAAACACCGTGGCACCGGGGTCTAAGTCCACGTGCAGCTCCGGCCAGGAGCGGAAATCGCGGAGATCCAGTTCGCGCAGGTACACGGTGTTCTACCTTCGGTCGTCGCTAAGCCTGTGCGTGCGTACGGCAGGGGCTATGGCCGGGCTTAACCCGGTAGGCGCACGGGCATGAGGAGATAGGTGAAATTCGTCGCCGGGGTGTCAAAGGATCCGTCCGGGCCGGCTTCGGGGAGCTCTTCGGGCTCAGGGATCATGATTGCCGGACGCGATGCCTCCGTGAAACCAAAGACCACACGGTTGGTCGGGATCACGCTCAAACCGTCACGCAAGTAGCCGGAGTTGAATGCGATAAGGAGCTCATCCGCACCGGTGAACGCGCACTCAAGGGTTTCACTTGCCTCACCATTCTCCGCGCCCGAGGCATGGAGAGTGACCTGGCCGGGCTGGAAGTGCATGCGCAACTGCGCGTTGCGGTCCGCCACCAAGCTGACGCGCCGAATAGCTTCGACCAGCGGAGCGATTTCCACCGACGCGATAGAGGTGTGGGTCTTTGGCAACAGCGGCTGGATGTTGGGGAAATCCGCATCAAGCATGCGGGTAGTGGTTTCACGGTTGCCTGTGTGCAGGCCAAAAAGACCTTCACCGCCAACGTTGTCCCCGGAGCCCACAGCGATCTCTACCGGTTCCTCGATGTGAGTGTCCAACGTGCGGGCATTGTCCTGGAGTGTCTTCGCTGGGATGAGCAGCTTGGCTTCGATGCCATCGGTGACCGGATCCCATTCCAGGGAGCGAAGCGCCAGGCGGAAGCGGTCCGTGGCAGCTAGCTGGATGTGTGTCCCGGATACTTCCATGTGAATACCCGTGAGCATGGGCAGCGTGTCATCGCGGCCAGCTGCTGAAGCAACCTGGCTCACGGCATCAACAAAAGTCTTGGTGGAGATGCGGCCAGTGACTTCCGGCAACGTGGGCAGCTGCGGGTAGTCATCCAACGGCATGAGCGGCAGTTCAAATCGGGCTGAACCGCCCTTGAGCAGCAGGCGGGAATTATCAGTGCTGACCTCTACGGGCTTCGCCGGCATGTTGGAGACGATGTCCGCGAGCAGCTTACCTGTCACAGCGACGCGCCCTGGCGAAGAAACCTCCGCGGGAATGCGCACGCGGGACGAAACTTCGTAGTCAAAGCCAGCAAATTCCAAACCGGAATCATCAGCGTTGATCACTACAGCGCGGAGGATCGGCTGAGTGTTCTTGGTAGGCAAGCTGCGGGCAACCCATGCGACAGCTTCCGACAAATCATCCTTGTGAACGCGGAATGACACGTTGTTCTCATCCATGCCCTGCTCCTTACCGCTTTGTTAGCTTGCTCCGATGAACCACTTTAAACGTCGGGCCCGACACTCGCATCCATGGCCCTGTTCTGCTCGGAGACCGTGTGGGGTTCTTTTAAGGGCTGTCCCCACGCTCTATTTCTCTTAGTTAATTACAAAGAAAAGAAATGGTAGTAACAGTAAGTCTTGTGAGTTGTGTGGATGGCGGGGGTCACGTGCAGGTGAACACGATATTTCGGGTGTGGGTAGGAAGTGTGGAATTCCTGTGGGGAACGTGGCGTGGTTGTGGAAAACTTTTCGCCGGCGTGCGTGCTCCACATGATCGGGGAATTTCTCCACCGATAAATCACATGTTTGACGTACTTCTCCACAGGGGGTGCTGAGGGGTTGGGTTTCGCGCGCATATGCGTGGCGAAGAAAATGACATGCATGAAATTACACAGATGTGAATAACTCTGTGGATAACCGAAAAACCCGGGCCAGCGCGGGGCTGCCCGGGTGGTGAGTGTGGGTGTGGTGAATGCGAAGTCGCGCTATTGGGTGCGGACGCGGTTTTTGATCAGCTGGGTGAGTTGCTGGATCTCATCGTACGTTTCGCGGTTCTCGGTCATTTCAGAACGAATCTTGCGGTTGGCGTACATGACGGTGGTGTGGTCCTTGCCGCCGAATTCCTGGCCGATCTTCGGCAGTGACATATCGGTCAGTTCACGGCACAGGTACATCGCCAGCTGACGTGCGTGGGCGACGGCGCGTGTTTTCCCGGCACCAACCAGTGCATCAACGGTGAGCTGGAAGTAATCAGCGGTGGTTTCCTTGATCGTGTCGGCCGTGATGAGGAGGTCGCCTTCATCCGGCAGGATGTCCCGTAGCGCAACTTGCGCCACATCCATCGTGATCGGCTCGTTGATCAGCGAGGAGTACGCGGAGACTCTGATCAAGGCACCTTCGAGCTCGCGTATGGACGACTCGAATTGCGAAGCAATCAGTTCCAGCACTGAGTGGTCTACCTCTGTGCCGTCGGCAGCAGCTTTCTTCATCAAAATCGCAATACGGGTTTCCAAGTCCGGTGGCTGAATATCCGTGATCAGGCCGCCTTCGAAGCGGGTACGCAGGCGATCTTCCAGTGTGGTCAATTGGCGCGGCGGTCGGTCCGAAGACAAGATGATCTGCTTGTTTGCTTGGTGCAAAGCGTTGAAGGTGTGGAAGAACTCTTCCTGGGTTCCTTCTTTACCCTCCAAGAACTGGATGTCATCCACCATCAAGATGTCCAAGTTGCGGTAGCGCCGCTTGAATGATTCCTGCCGGTCATCGCGCACGGAGTTGATGTAGTCATTGGTGAACTCTTCCGAGGACACGTACTTGATGCGAAGGTCTGGCTGCAGAATGCGCGCGTAGTTGCCTGCAGCGTGAAGGAGGTGGGTTTTGCCCAGGCCTGAGCCACCCCAGATGAATAGTGGGTTGTAGGCCTTCGCGGGGTTTTCGGCCACGGCGACGGCGGCGCCGTTGGCAAATCGGTTCGACGAACCGATGACGAAGTTTTCAAACGTGTATTTCGGGTTCAGGCTGGTTTCCCTGTTCGGGTCGTGCGCGGGTTTTTCACGCGGGATCCGGTGGGGTGCCGGAACCGTGGGGTGCGCGTTCGCAGCGGCACGCTCCGCCTGTTGCTGGGAGTGCAACCGGGCCAACTCATCAAGACCCATGGGGATCTGCTCCCCCACCGCCGGGGATGCCGTTGGGGTATCGGCGTCCGAGAAAGTGGTGAACCATTCGCGTGGGCGTGTCGGTTGTGCCGGCGCCACCACTGCAACTGGGGTTTCGGGGTATTCAGGGGTCTGCGGGTATGTAGCGGGTTCAGGGGGTTCAACAGGTTGAGCTGCATGAACCTGCGGCTGGCTGGGTGCCGGGTTCGGCTGGGATGCGGGTTCTTCCCCTGGTGCCGGAATAGAGACCGCTAGGGCGCATGGTTTGCCTAGGTGGCGGCTTAAAAGATTGCTGATGTGTGGACCCAAGGTGTCTTCCACCACCGCCTTAGCAGTGGCATGGGGTGCAGAGACCAACGCAAACCCATCCACAAGCATGACGGGTTTAACCAAGAGGAGGTAGGCGCGCTCCTTGTGCGTGAACGTGGGGACGCTGGAGTTGGGTCGCTCAGAGAGGCTGAGTAGCTCCGCCACGATGTCATCCCACAGAGCATCAAGCGATTGTTGATCCAACGCCAT